>NZ_JBWXPA010000001.1:0-2239021 GCF_056678885.1 Sporolactobacillus sp. PKPK-6
ATTGAAAAACACGCATTTCTCAATTTTGAGAGGTGCGTGTTTTTGCTTTTACATGTATGTACAAGGTTTAAGAGCTTGCCCCACTGGTACGACGATGATAAGGTGATAAGTTGCTTATTCCCAATCCGCACTTATCGGTTGGGCGATCAGTTAAGTGCCCAATCTGATAAATAGAGGGAAAAACTCCGCTTAATTAGAAAATGAACGAAAAAATAGCTTAAATAGACGGAGAAATTCCGCTTATTGAATCGAAAAACGTGAAAATGGACGTTTTTTCTTTGTATAATCGGAAAAATTACCCTTATTTACCGGCGAAACAAGCCCCATGGTGCATATAACCGGAAAATCTCCGCTTATTATACCCGTTAACTAATGAAGGACCAGAATGCTTAATGAAACAGAGGTAGGATGAAGGAACTTTCGTATGTAAGGGAACCTTCGCAGGTGTAAAGGAGCTTTCGCTAAAGACGCATACGTCCCCTGTATGCAACGCGGAAGCCACTGCGTCCTGCGGAAATAAGAACCTGGCGTTTTTGCTTATTAAAATTAAAGGATTACATAAAGCCAGCATTTTTGCGCCTTATCACGAATGCTCCAGACATATTTAAATATGTTAAAGAATTAGAATAATTATTAGATAGAAAAAAGGCATATCTGTTATAACTAATTGATCATCTCAATTCGCTTAATTGGGTTGATCTTTTTTTTTATATGTATAAAATGTGAGTGAAGAGTGATGAAATTGTGACGAATTAAAACGATGAAAACGGATGCATCGTATCACTTAAGAGAATGTCACAATCAAAAAGAAAGAAGCTGAGATTAGTGAAAGTTTCTCTTTTTACAACATGTTTGGGAGACTTGTTTTACGTTGATGTATTAAAAGATGTAACAGAGGTTCTTGAGAGGCTAGGGTGTGAAGTGGATGTCCCTGAGGGTCAGGTCTGCTGCGGACAACCGGCATATAATAGCGGTTACGCGAAAGATACAAAAGGCCCGGCAAAGAACATGATTCGAGCATTCGAACATTCAGATTATATTGTGTGTCCGTCCGGATCATGTGCGACCATGTTTCATGAATATCCTAATTTTTTTGCGGATGAACCGGAATGGCAAGAAAAAGCCAAGAATATTGCGGACAAAACCTATGAATTTACGCAGTTTATTGTGCGTGTCTTGGGTGTTGTTGATGTAGGCGCGGAATATCATGCAAGAGCGACGTTGCATACTTCGTGTCATATGACGCGGCTGCTTGGGGAACGTGAAGCTCACTATACTCTACTGAAACACGTTAAAGGTCTTGACTTGGTTCCGCTTCCGAACAATTATGACTGCTGCGGTTTTGGCGGTACGTTCTCGGTGAAGATGTTTCCCATATCAGAACAAATGGTTGATGAAAAGATCCGCCATATTGAAGAAACAGATGCTGAAGTGGTTGTTGGCGCCGATGCAAGCTGTCTTATGAATATAGGCGGACGAATGAAGCGGCTTGGAAGGCCGATAAAGGTATTACATATTGCACAAATTTTAAATAGCCATCAAACTGAAGGAGCTGAGCGCCATGCCGATGAAAGTCGGAAATCGACCATTCTTTGAAGGAGTTGACAAAGCTATCCATGACTCTTTTATGGTAAACGCCGTTTCTTCAGCACAAGATGGTCTGCGCGGGAGAAAACTTAGCGCTACAATCGGAGACAAAGCACTGGGTGATTGGGAAGAATGGCGAAGTGCCGGTGAAGAAATCAGGGCACATACACTAAATAACCTGGATTATTATCTGAAACAGTTGAGCGATAACTTTGCAGCTCGCGGAGGACATGTATTCTTCGCAGAAACAGCGGAAGAAGCACGCGACTATGTTAAAAAAGTATGTAAAGAAAAAAACGCAAAGCATGTGGTTAAAGCGAAATCAATGGTCACTGAAGAGATCAGTCTGAACGAAGCACTTGAAGAAGAAGGTTGCGAAGTGCTCGAAACAGACCTTGCTGAATTTATCCTTCAGGTTGATCATGATCAGCCATCTCATATTGTCGTCCCATCTGTTCATAAAAACCGTCAGCAAATTCGTGATGCCTTCAAGAAATTGGGCTATGAAGGAAGCGATGATCCTAAAGAGCTCGCAGGATTTGCACGTAAGACACTACGCAGCAAGTTTTTGAATGCAGACGTCGGGATAACCGGTTGCAACTTCGCGGTCGCTGATACCGGCAGTATCTGTCTTGTAACGAATGAAGGCAATGCAAACATGGTGACGAGCTTTCCGGAAACTCAGATCACGGTAATGGGTATGGAACGCCTTGTTCCAACCTGGAAAGAGCTTGATGTTGTCGTATCTCTGCTTTGTCGAAGCTCGGTTGGTCAACGCCTAACAACCTATGTTACAGATATAACTCCAAAGGCAGATCAGGATGCTGTTGACAGTCCAAAAGATTATCATTTGGTTATTGTTGATGCAGGACGTTCTAATGCTCTTGGAACCGATTTTCAATCAGCATTGCACTGTATCCGCTGTGCAGCTTGTATCAATGTCTGTCCTGTTTACAGACATATTGGGGGACATGCCTACGGTTCTATTTATCCGGGACCGATCGGTGCAGTTCTTTCGCCGATTTTAGGAGGATACGAAGAGTATGGAAAATTGCCGTATGCATCCAGTCTTTGCGCGGCGTGTTCAGAAGCTTGTCCAGTAAAAATACCACTGCACAAACTATTGATTCGTCATCGTGAAAAATATGTGGAAGGCGGCGGTCATCCACCTGTTATGGAACGAGCAGCAATGAAGGGATTCAGTATTGGTGCATCCTCTCCAATGATTTTCCGGGCAGGTACCAAAATGGCACCGATCATTTTAAAGCCGCTTGTTCATGATGGATCCATTCCAAAAGGTCCGGGACCGATGAAACCATGGACTCATGGCAGAGACCTTCCGGCACCAAGCAAAGAAAATTTCAGAGATTGGTTTAAGAAGCATAAGCAGCAATCAGCAACGATCCAGGCGAAAGGTACAGGTGAATCATTATGAGAGGAACGATTGAAAATCGAGATTCGTTTCTTGAAAAGATAGCTGGAAAATTGAATCGGACAGTAGGTGAAGTACCTGAGATGCCTATCTGGGCGCATAAGCCCCAGGAACGCGTTTATGAGGACTATTCTGAAGACCAGCTTACAGCTATGATGAAAAAAGCATGCGAGTCGATTCATACAACTGTTTGTGAAACAAATTCGGATGGACTTGCAGAAAAATTGAAACAATTAATTGATAAATATGGTGCGGGTAAAATTGTTGCGACCAAAGACGAACGATTTGAAGCATTCGGTATTAGTAATGTTTTAGAAAATTATCAAGCTTATACATGGAATTATAAAGAAGGTCACCAGAATATTGATAAAGCAGCAGAGGCAAATATTGGTTTATCAATTTGTGATGTTATGCTTGCTGAATCAGCGACTGCCGGCCTTTTCAATGATAAAGACAAGGCAAGAAGTGTCAGCCTTCTTCCGGAAACATCGATTGTTATTGTTCCAAAAAGCAGTATTGTTCCGCGGTTGACACAGGCTATGAATCTTATTGAGAATAAGGTTGAGAATGGAGAAGATGTGTCCTCCTACATCAATTTCATCTCCGGGCCAAGCAATAGCGCGGATATTGAAATGAGGCTTGTTGTCGGAGTTCACGGACCAATTAAAGTTGCCTATATTATTGTTTCTGATCTATAATCCACATTTGCAATGAAAACAAAAAGCAGACGCCTTTAGCAGCGTCTGCTTTTTAATTTTGCTTTTCAATTAATTGCGAATTTGTCCGTTTCCTTCGATGAGGTATTTGATACTCGTTAATGCATTAAGTCCCATTGGACCTCGTGCGTGAAGCTTTTGTGTGCTGATGCCTATCTCAGCGCCGAAACCAAATTCTTCGCCATCCGTGAATCGTGTTGAAGCATTATGATACAAGGTTGAGGCATCAACAAATTTGAAAAAGGTTGAGACATGATCTGTATTTTCTGTAATGATGGATTCTGAATGCTTTGTACCATATTTGTTAATATGTGCAATTGCTTCGTCCAAGCTAGCAACGATCTTTACAGCAATTATCTTGTCTAGATATTCAGTTGCCCAATCATCTTCGGTTGCGATCTTCAAAGCAGGAAATTGTCCCGCAATTACCGGATCAATTCGGCAAGAAACATTTGCCGTCTGCAAAGCATCAATCAAATCAGGACCGAACTTTTCGAACCATTTTTGATGAACGATGACTGTTTCTATTGTATTGCAAACAGATGGACGCTGCGTTTTTGCATTCAGTACAATGCTGATCGCCATTTCAGGCTTTGCCGTTTCATCAATGAACACATGACAGTTGCCTGCTCCTGTTTCCAAAACAGGAATACTGGCTTGTTTAATCACGGTTTGAATGAGTCTGCTGCTTCCGCGTGGGATGAGAACATCGATCAATCCATTCAATCGGAAAAATTGATCTGCCGTCTCATGGCGTGTGTCTTCGAGTAGCTGAACACTGTCGACAGGAAGTGTTGACGTTTTGAGTGCTTCGCGAATGACAGCAACGATTGCTTTATTCGTATTAAGCGCAGAAGCACTTCCGCGCAGATAGACAGAGTTTCCTGTTTTCAAGCACAGACCTGCCGCATCAACCGTGACATTAGGTCGTGCTTCATAAACCATTCCAATGACACCGATTGGAACACGAATTTTTTTTATATTCAATCCATTGGGACGATCCCAGTTTTCCAGTTCATCACCAATTGGATCCGGTAAATCTGCGAGATGCTCTAAAGCATGTGCCATCGCATCAATACGATCGTTGTTCAGCATTAAACGATCGAGCAAAGAATTCGTCATACCGTTTTGTTGTGCCTGCGCCATGTCTTGTTGGTTGGCCGCTATGATTTCTGCGGCATGCATTCGTAAAGAAACGGCAATGTGATTTAAGGCATCATTTTTTTCTTCTGTCGATTTTGCCGCAATTATTTGAGAAGCTTCATGTGCTGATCTTGCCTTATAAATGAGTTCATTGTCTTTAGTGTCATTCATTAGTATTTCTCCTTTCGTAAACGGCAGGTTTGAGAACTGCGGTCCACGGAACCCAATTGTCACGGTGTACAACCTCCGGATGTCCGCCGTTGACCGTGATCATGGCACGACTGCTTGGCATTCGTTTAATTTCCTCAAGCTGCTCCGATGAATAGTTTACTTGACCTTTGCCTAATACATGGCTTTTTCGATCTACAATTTGAATCACTTCTCCAGCAAGAAAATGCCCGTCGATTCTTTTGATCCCAGCGGGAAGCAGGCTCTTGCCTTCCTTCATCAATGCTCTGACGGCCCCGTCATCAATTTCAATTTTACCGGATACTGGTGAGTGAAGGGCAATCCATTGCTCGGAAACCTTAAGCGACGGTTTCAGACAATCGGATCCGATATAGGTGCCATCACCATTTCCGTTGATAATGGCAACCAGCTTATCAGGTCCTTCTCCCTTGCCGATGAATGTTCGGACACCAAGCGACAGTGCCATGCGTGCGGCACGCAGCTTTGATTTCATGCCCCCTGTCCCAACCTTTGAGCCGGCAACCTCACTTGTTTCGTCAAGTAGATGTTCCGGGAGATTGTCGAGAAAATGGTAGCGGACTGCATCATCATATACATTCGGATTTTTATTATATAAGCCGTTAACATCAGTCAGTATGGCTAGAAAGTCTGCATGGATCAAGCCGCTCACAAGGGCGGATAACATGTCGTTGTCTCCAAAAGTCAGCTCGGCAAGTGAAACCGAATCGTTTTCATTAATAATCGGTATCACAGAACGCTTCAGCAGTTCCGAAAGTGCCGAATAAGCATGACTCATTTGTTCACGCCGTTCAAAGTCTTGGCGGGCGAGCAGCAGCTGCCCAATGGTCATTCCGTATTTGTGAAAATTTTCTGCATAACTGTTCAGCAACATGACTTGACCGACAGCTGCTGCTGCTTGTTTTCCGGCGATGGTCACCGGCCGTGCCGGATAGCCTAATCCGCCATAACCGGCTGCAACAGCACCGGATGATACGAGAACGACCTCATGACCGTTCGTTTTTAACCGTGCAATAGCATCGACATGATCTCGCAGCTTGGCGTGATCGAGTTGCCCACGAGCATCCGTTAAAGAACTGCTGCCGATTTTTATAACCACTCGTTTTGTTTCCATAAGTTGTTGCGTCCCTTCGTAAAAAAGCCTCTCTCCATCCTAAATTAAAAGGACGGGGAGAGGCTTTGCCCGCGGTACCACCTTTGTTAGTACGGTGCAAGTCCGTACTCTCTCGGATCTTCGTATCGTGAAGAAGACGGCCCAGTTTTCATCCGGACTGCTCAAGGGCAGGTTCAACACGAATGATGCGAGGCATCTCGCAGCCGATGGATGCCACTCTCTTACGCTTTGTTCATTGTTTACTAATCCCTGTCAACGCCGTTTTATAATTGATATTATTATATTCAGCTATTGAATAGAAGTCAAGAGAACATACCTTCAAGCAAATTTTTTTCCTCACAAAAATAGTGATGGTACAATAGAAATGAATATAAACAAGGAGGTTTTTGTTGTGGCGTTCACTTTGCAAATCGGCGAAAAAGCACCAAAATTTTCGTTGCCGGCGACTGACGGAAAAACATATGGTTTAAATGATTTTTCAGATGCAGATGTACTGGTCGTATTCTTTACGTGCAATCACTGTCCCTTTGTTCTTGGTTCAAACGAAACCACGAGAAAAGTTGCTGAACATTATCAGGATAAAGGTGTTCAGTTCGTCGCCATTAACTCAAACAGTGAAGAAACACATCCAAAGGATTCCTTCAAATATATGGTAGAACAGATGAATGAAGAAAAATTTCCTTGGATTTATTTGCGCGATCAATCTCAAGATGCAGCGCGTGCATACGGCGCCTTGAGAACACCTCACTTCTTCGTTTTCGATAAAGAAAGGAAACTGGTTTATACGGGACGCGAGCTTGATAACCCGAGACAGCCGGAGAAGGCGACAGTGAACGACTTGGATCGTGCGCTGGACCAACTCACTAATAGAAAATCAGTGACAACACCGCTGACTAATCCGATCGGATGCAATGTCAAGTGGAACGGTCAAGATGCGCATTGGATGCCCGGCGAAGCTTGCGATTTAGTATAATATAATTGATGCCCTTCTTCGACCGACGGCTGGGGAAAGGCATTTTTTTAAATCAGCCTTTGCTTCATTGTAAAATGACAATGATGATAAATAACGATGTCGTGATGGCAAGGTGCACCGGTTGTACATGATGAAAAATAAAAAAACCGTTTACGATCCTTGTCATGAGGCAGAGCAGAAGAATAATGATCGACTGGTACACGGCCGTGTGATACATAAAAAGATAGAACGAAAGAATGAGACTCGCTAGATGTGCAGTGATAAAGAAGCTGATTACTATGGGGCGACCTTTTTTCATAAAATAAATACATCCTGCAATGAGACATGAGAGTGAATAAACGAATAAAAGAAAACTTGCGATCATTATAAAATACCCCCTATATTCTTAATAAGGTAATTAAAAACGATGGGGTTAACCCCATGTCAAGAGATCGAGAAAGGAGGCAGCATGTGAAAATCGGGGAATTTGTGAAACAGTGCGGGACAACAAAGGATACAGTTCGTTATTATGAGGAACTGATGTTGATACAGCCGGACGCGTCCAATCAATATAAAGAGTACAGT
Organism: Sporolactobacillus sp. PKPK-6; assembly: GCF_056678885.1. NCBI lineage: Bacteria > Bacillati > Bacillota > Bacilli > Caryophanales > Sporolactobacillaceae > Sporolactobacillus > Sporolactobacillus sp. PKPK-6. Next base: position 7,737 of record NZ_JBWXPA010000001.1, read on the forward strand.
CAAAAAAATATAGAAGATTTTAGGGTTATCAAAGAAATGCAGAATTTGGGACTGTCTCTGAAAATCATTCAAAGTGTCTTTAAAATGAAAAAGAAGAGCGGTTGCGGTTCCCAAAAATTAATTCGCGATGTAACCATAGCGCTTGAAAAACAAGAAACATTTTTAATGAATGAAGAGATTAAAATTCGTAATCAACGGAAACAGTTGCGATTATTGAGTGCCAAGCTTCAATCATTAATCGTTTAAAAATAAGAGGGAGATGAATGCCAGTGATACAAAGTTATGATTTCGATCAAGTGATCAATCGAAACGGAACTGCTTCAATAAAATGGGATGAGGCAGATCGCCTGTTTGGAGGAGATCATTTAATTCCTCTATGGGTAGCAGATATGGATTTTCAAGTGCCGGTTGAGGTTACAGTAGCTCTTTCTAAGCGAGTTAATCATGCCATTTATGGGTACACCACTGAAACAGAAGGGTATCTGGAGTCTGTTCAAAAGTGGATGGAGGAGCGGCACCATTGGTCTATTGAGAAGGATTGGATATGCCACAGCCCAGGAGTTGTAACTGCGTTAAATCTTATTGTGGACGGATTTACACATGAGGGGGACAGAGTGCTTATACAGTCTCCAGTTTATCCGCCGTTCGCTAAGTCGGCTTTGAACCAAAATCGAGAGGTGGTAACAAATCCTTTAATCAATGACAATGGTGAATATCGCATGGACTTCGTTGATTTAGAGCATAAGCTATCCGACCCAAAGGTCAAACTTATGATCCTGTGTTCGCCGCATAATCCGGTTGGAAGAGTTTGGACGAAGAAAGAATTAACGAAAGTAGCGGAACTGGCGAGTCAATACGATGTCTTGGTGGTTGCCGATGAAATTCATAATGATCTCGTATTTGTTGGACATCATCATACGCCATATGCACAGATATCTGAAGAGGCAAGTGCCCACTCAATCATTTGCACGGCACCTAGCAAAACTTTTAATCTTGCAGGACTGCAAATATCAAATATTATTATTCCAAATCCAACACTCAGAAGGAATTATTTAAAACAGGTGCGGCGTTTCAGTTTGAGTGAACCGAATACATTAGGAGTCACAGCTGCAGAAGCTGCTTATCGGTTTGGTGCAAATTGGCTCGATCAATGTCTTGCTTATATTAAAAAGAATGCCGATTTTGTCACCAATTTCTTAAAACAGAACTTGCCGAATTTGGAAATGACGCCAATTGAAGGTACCTATCTTGGCTGGATTGACTGTCGCAAGCTTGGCTGGGATAAACTGCACTTGCAGAATTTTCTAAGAAAAGAAGCGGGGCTGGCCCTTAATCAGGGCTATGCGTTCGGTGCTGAGGGAGAAGGGTTCGTCCGGATTAATCTAGCATGTCCGCAAAGCCTGCTCAAGCAAGCAATGAATCAGCTGCAGTTTGCTTTTCAACAAAATTTATGAGTCTGGTCTTGAATCGCTTACTTTGAAACCTTTTGCAAAATAAAACGTATAACATAGTACACAAAAGTACAGGAGGAATTGATACATTCGATGAAGAAGATTATGGCCGCATTTCTTGCATTAACGCTTATTTTTACGCCTGTCGGTAATTTTGTTTTTCATAGTTCGGATCAACAAGTGAGTGCGCGAGGATATCGATCCGGTGTTAAAAGCTTTCAATCGAATCGAGGCACGGGCACGACTTCATTTTTTAAGAGCAACCGCAGTCAAAATGCACGTACGGGAACCTCAGCAAAGAATTTTACAGGTGGGAGTTTTATGCGCGGGATGATCTTCGGCGGATTGTCAGGTTTGTTATTCGGCAGCTTGTTCTCGCATCTTGGTGGATTTGGTATGATGGCAGGATTTCTGATCAATTTGATTGCGATTCTTGTGGTTATTTCACTTATCCGATACATCATAACGAGTTTTTCAAGGCGAAAAAAGCCTGAGGATTCCAATCCATGGAAACGTTGACGATTTCAGAGCAAGATATTGTCAATGCATTATGCCTCCATCTCGCAACCAAAAAAGGTATTAATCCTCAAAAAATCCAAATCGAGCTTCTCTACGATGATGACTATGGATTTTCTGCGGAGGCTTACGTTGGTGATCGCAAGCAGATATTAATTGAAGCAAATATTGTTGAGGCTCTCCGTTCATGGGTTGAGATCGAATTAAAAGAAAATCCATACGGATCCCTGCGATTGGAACTTGATGAAGAAGCAGGAATTATTGCGCATTATCAAAATTAAAATAGAAAAAACTCCCAAGACTGCTCGGGCAGGTCTAAGGGAGTTTTTAATTTATATAGATAAAGAGAGCATTGCAAAAAGTTAAAAGCTGATTTAGATTTACTTAGTTGTCACTTTGGGAAAGCTCAGATGAAATGTTGTGCCGCAATGCTCCTTGCTTGTTACGTTTACTGTTCCTTTATGATTTTTTACAATAGTGTACGTAACCATGAGACCAAGCCCGGTACCAGTTTCTTTTGTTGTAAAAAAGGATTTTCCTAAATTATTGAAAATGTGCTGCGGGATTCCCGATCCAGTATCTTGAATAAGGACTTTTTCGTATTGTTCAGAAGAAGTTAGTCGTATTGTGATCGTGCCGTGACCATGAATGGCTTCAAGAGCATTTTTAATAAGGTTGACGAATACTTGTTTGAGTTGGGTCTTATCACCAAGAATAAAATGAGAGGCACCGTCTGAATCAAGAATCATTTGTGTGTTAAGGTTTACAGCCTGTGATTCGAACAGTTGGAGTGTTTCGTTTACAATGTTCGAAAGATCCACTTGGGAAAAATGCTCACTTTTTGGTTTTGTGAAGTATAAAAGTTCACTTGTGATTTTCTCGATTTGCTCGATCTCTCGCATTATAATGTCGAGGTAATCCTGATTGAGCTTTTCAGTGGTCTGCATTAACTGTAAAAAACCTTTGATCGATGTGAGCGGATTTCTAATCTCATGAAGTATCCCTGCTGATAGTTCACCAATCACCGAGAGCTTTTCAGATTGGATCATGCTTTCCTCAGCCTCTTTGCGGTTGCTGACGTCACGAATGGTTAATTGAACGAGAGACTGATCTTCATCGGGAAAATAAAACAGCGCTATTTCCACGGGAATCTGCACATTATTACTTGAATGTATGGAAAGTTGAACGGATTCCGTATCACTTTGACGGCAACAGATCTTATTAAGTGAGGCATGAATTAAGGGCATATCCAATGGATCGACGAACATGCCTATGGGCAAACCACAGAGTGACGTATGTTCATCAAAAGAGAGCAGACGATTTGCCGCCCGATTTGAATAAACAATTTCATCTCCAGAAAGGATCAGGATCGCGTCCATGACCAAGTCAATCATTTTTTTAAAATCGAATTCAGTAGAATTACTGTTACTAGACATACCGTTGCCTCCTAAGAAGATGATAGGTTGAACAAATCTATTTGTAAATATATATGAAGCACTTTTAGCAAATATTTCTTCTTATTGTTTTATATTGTTGAAAAACAATATGAAAAGTCGAAATAAGCGAATGCTTGTTCCGTATTTCGCAGGTGTCACGATAAGTTCACAATTGAGGATTGTTAAACAAGTAGGATTCCATTAAAATTTAATTGAAAACAATTATCATTATCAAAGAAATTTCCGAACAGTCGAGATAGGTTTTCATGATTGCCTTGTTAGTAATCCCGACTGTTGCTTTACGGAAGGAGAACATATATGAAAAATATGAATCAATCAATACTTGATGAAATGAAATGCCACCGGATCGTGTCAGAGTCTCGATGCAAACCTGCAATACCACTGAGCCTGGCTCGTGCTGGTGCGCAAGTACATGTGGCATGTGTTTGCGGTAAAGATGAGACACGTCGTCTTCTCGGGAACCTTGGATTTGTGGAGAATACAGAGGTTACGATCATTGCCGAAATGGATGGTAATGTTATCGTGTCAATAAAAGGAACTAGATTGGCTGTCAGCAAAGCGATGGCCAGACGTGTTATGACCGTTTAAACGTTGGGAGAGGGTTTGTGACTATGAAAACTTTAAAAGAAATGCAACCGGGTGAAACGGTGACTGTAGCCAAAATCCATGGAGAAGGCGCATTAAAAAGACGGATTATGGATATGGGAATTACAAAGGGGACAAAGCTCTTTATTCGAAAGATTGCACCACTTGGAGATCCGATCGAGATTCAAGTACGCGGTTATGAACTGTCCATTCGTAAAGTGGAGGCTGAAAATATCGAACTTATCTAAATGAAAGCCATAATCAATGATTAAATTGGAAAGGACAATGACAATGAAAATTGCTTTAGTCGGGAATCCGAACTGCGGGAAGACTACAATGTTTAATGATCTAACTGGCAGCAGTCAATATGTCGGTAATTGGCCAGGTGTAACGGTTGAGAAAAAGGAAGGCCGTCTTAAAGGTCATAAAGATGTGATTATTACCGATCTCCCGGGTATTTATTCACTTTCACCCTATACACTTGAGGAAGTGGTCAGCCGTAACTATCTGATTCATGAGTGTCCGGATGCAATTATTAATCTGGTTGACGGCACAAATTTGGAACGTAATTTGTATTTGACGACTCAAGTCGTTGAATTAGGCATACCAGTGATCATTGCTTTAAACATGATCGATATCATTAAGAAATCCGGCGATAAAATAAATGTGAAGAAACTCGCAGATAAACTCGGCTGTCCCGTGGTTGAAACCTCAGCAGTTAAGGGGATAGGGTCAATGACGGCTGCGGAAAAAGCTATTGAATTGGCAACTTCCAAGACAGCCATTCCTGCAAAACCAGTATTCAGTAAAGAAGTTGAGGCATCGATTGCATCAATTTCTGAACTTGTAAAGGAACATGCAGAACCGGAACGTTTGCGTTGGTACTCAGTTAAGTTTTTTGAACGCGATGAGAAAGTGCTGGCATCAGTAACATTATCCGAACAACTGCGAACAAAGCTGAACACAGTCGTAGCTCGGGTCGAAAAAGAATTTGAGGATGATAGTGAATCGATTATTACGAATGAACGTTATGATTATATTGAGAACGTTCTTGAAGATACATTACATAAAAAAGGTAGAAAGTTGACTGCTTCTGACAAGATTGATCGGATTGTTACAAATCGCTTTCTTTCACTGCCTATTTTTGCGGGTATTATATGGCTCGTTTACTATATTTCGGTAACAACGCTTGGAACGTTAGTGACCGATTGGACAAATGATACCTTATTTGGCGGCTGGATAACAGAAGCCGCAACGCATTTTCTTGAAACAATCGGTACAGCAGATTGGCTGAATGGTTTGATTGTTGACGGCATTATCGGAGGCGTAGGTACAGTTCTTGGTTTTGTTCCGCAGATGCTGATTCTCTTTTTCTTCCTATCCATTTTGGAGGATTCCGGCTATATGGCTCGAGTTGCTTTTATTATGGATCGGATTTTCCGCCGCTTCGGCTTATCAGGAAAGTCTTTTATTCCAATCCTGATCAGCTCCGGATGCGGTGTCCCGGGTATTATGGCAACACGAACAATTGAAAACGAGAAAGACAGGAAAATGACGATCATGCTCACGACGTTTATTCCCTGTGGTGCGAAGCTGACAATTATTACGATGATTGTCACAACTTTCTTTCCTGGTTCCACCTGGATCGCACCGGCAATGTATTTTCTAGGACTGACGATGATCGCTGTCTCCGGAATCATCTTAAAGAAAACAAGACTGTTTGCTGGGGAGCCGGCACCGTTCGTTATGGAACTTCCGTCTTACCGGTTGCCTTCACTCAAAGGCGTTCTGATTCACATGTGGGAGCGCGGCAAACATTTTATTGTGAAGGCTGGTACAATAATTTTTATTGCTTGCGGATTGATTTGGTTCCTCTCCTCATTTGGATGGAATATGCGCATGGTTGACGACATTGATCGGAGTATACTCGCTACTCTTGGTCAATTGATCAGTTGGATCTTTATTCCGTTAGGCTTCGGTACATGGAAAGGTGCAGTGGCGACAATCAGTGCGCTTGTTGCGAAAGAAAATGCGATAGGCACTTTGGCAGTTTTAAGTGGTGTTTCCGATGAAGCGAATACGCAAGCGCTTATTGCTGGTGTTGGTTCAATGTTCACAGGTGTCAGTGCCTTATCTTTCATGCTCTTTAATCTCTTCAATCCGCCTTGCTTTGCTGCGATCGGGGCGACAAGCAGAGAGATGGGCGGTATTAAATGGACATTTATCGCTCTTGGCTATCAAACTTTACTCGGTTATAGTATTGCCTTTGTCGTTTATCAGCTCGGCAGCGTATTCTTCCTCGGGAAGAGCTTTGGGCTTGGTCCGATTCTCGCCTTGATTATTATTGCATTTGTCCTATATCTGCTCCTGCGGCCCGCTCCGCGGTCACATACCGTCGATTTGCGAAGCACAAGTGCGCGAGCTTGAACGACTAAAACGACCTAATGAGGGGGGACCTGATTTTGAATCTGTCAACACTTCTTATTTTTGTTCTTGTCAGTTCAATGTATTTCTTGGCGTTGCGTTATGTAAAGAGAAACAAAAGCGTGTGTACGGACTGTGGTTTGAGTGGATCATGTCCCATTGAAAATCTGAAGCGGAATGCTCACCAAAAGCCATGTTCGATTGCAGCTGCATCAATTCAAAAGCCGACAGCAGCTGAATTGCGTGCGATGATTCGTAAGTAATCAGTAGTATCAATAGTTTGGAAGGACCTGATTAAATGGTGACGTTTCTTATTTTTGCATTGCTCATCATACTTGCTGGATTTGCTTTGCATAGCACAAGGAAGAAAATGCGGTCAGGCTGCTGCGGATCCGGTGAAGCGCCTGTAAAGAAAATAAAAGTTCATGATCGAGATATGGCACATTATCCTTATGTAGCGACGTTGCTAATCGATGGAATGACGTGCCAAAATTGTGTGATCCATATTGAAAATGCGCTTAATACTTTGGATGGAGTCTTGGCCAGGGTCAGTTTGGATAAGCGGACGGCTACGATTCACATGCGATATCCTCTGCCGGAAAAGGATCTGCGACGTACCGTATCTGATTCTGGTTATACAGTCATGAGGATTATAGGCAATCATTCACCATCAAGTGACCAATTAAATAATATCAACTAAAATAGGTCTTATTATAAAAAATGAATCATGCACTGTAAAAAGAATGACAGCCTTTACATTTTTGAAGAAAGGGTTTACAATATCTTTGTTATGAGTTGTTAAATGCCCATCATAATACTTTGCACCTTGCATGGTTACCCAGTTATTTTATATGGATGCGTTGAATTCTTGTATTGGTCGGATTGCCCATCACGATCAATGCATCAGGATTTGAACAGTTTTTAATCCATAATTAATCCCTTGAACTTTCAAGGGATTTTTTTTGCTTATTTTTACAATCTGTCTCCATCCAAAAAGGGTAAAAAAAAACACTCCGTACGGAGTGTTTTTTCAAATAAAATTATTTTGTTTCTGCTGAAGGAAGTACTTCTTTGTCGCTAGGGCCGTCAGCGGTCAGATAGTAGCGATTGAGCGGCTTCAGATCATCGTCTAATTCATAAACAAGCGGTGTGCCTGTAGGAATGTTCAGACCAACGATTGTACCTGCATCCACGTTGTCAAGGTGTTTAACAAGCGCACGCAGAGAGTTGCCGTGTGCTGCGATAATAATTTTTTTGCCTTCTTTGATTTGCGGAGCAATTTCATTGTTCCAATAAACGAGTACACGATCAACCGTGTCAAGAAGGTCCTCCGTAAGCGGTTGTTCCGATTCAGGAAGGTTAGCGTATCTCGGATCGTTCAGCTGAGCAACAAAACGTTCGTCGTCTTTTTCAAGAGCCGGCGGCTTAATGTCAGCGGAACGCCTCCAGATATGTACTTGTTCAGCACCGTATTTTTCAGCAGTTTTTGCCTTGTTCAATCCTTGAAGAGCACCATAATGGCGTTCGTTCAGACGCCATGAATGTTCTACAGGAATCCAAGTAAGGTTGAGTTCGTGGAGCACATTCCATAAGGTGTGGTTTGCTCTTGTGAGCACGGAAGTATAGGCTTGGTCAAATGTGTAGCCGTTTTTCTTCAGAATTTCTCCTGCTTCTGTTGCTTCTTGTTCACCTTTTTCCGTAAGGTCTACGTCAGTCCAACCAGTAAAACGGTTTTCAAGGTTCCAAGCACTTTGACCGTGCCTGATCAATACGAGTTTGATCATTAGTGTGAAACACTCCTCTCAAATTTGCACATTCGATAATTAATGCTTACCCGAATCGTGAGCGATGGTGTATCAGTCACGTTTTATGCACGGGCAGCATGCATTAAAAGTATCGACGTGATGAAGCCATTTTACTCAAATCACTCGCGTCAAGCGGCATAGAATGACGAAACAGTGATTTTTCATCAATTAATTATAACATGCTTTTTTATCTTTGACATTTTCATCTTTTAAAACAATGTGAAAGTATTGTTATCAGCCAATGCTCATATTATAATGATCTTACTCAAAAAAAGAGAGAGAAGTCGTGAAAATGAATGGTTTCTTAGGGTCATATAAGAGGAAGGACAGCAAGGAAGGATTTGTGCATGAAGTTGCGGCTGTTTGCGTATTAACGGGAAAAATTCTGCTGCAGAACGGGGCAGAGACATATCGGGTTGAGGATACAATGAATCGAATCGCTAACAGCTTTTCTGTGCATGATGCGCAGAGTTTTGTTACGCCAACCGGAATCATCTTCTCCATTGAAGACCACGATGTCACGCAGCTTGTGAGAATCAAGAATCGAGGAACTAATCTGCGTAAGGTCACGCAAGTAAACACCTTGTCAAGAAGAGTTGCTCATGGCGAAGTCAGTCTGAAGGATCTGCACCGTGATTTAATCCAGATCGATCGTTCTACAGTCATGTATTCGAACAGCTTGCAGATTCTTGCAGCTGCGATTGCCAGCAGCTGTTTTTTACTCATGTTCTTGGGTAAATGGCAAGATTTGCTGCCGGCATTTATCGCAGGCGGTGCTGGTCAAGCCGGAATGATTTATCTGCATCGGCTCGCGAAAGTTAAGTTCTTTTCTGAATTTATGTCATCGATTTTTATCGGAATGATTGCATTAGTCAGTGTAAAGTTGGGATTCGGTGTCGAAATGAATAAAATTATCATCGGTGCTGTGATGCCGCTCGTTCCCGGAGTGCCAATCACAAACGCTGTGAGAGATATCATGGCCGGCGACTTGGTCGCCGGACTATCGAAAAGCGCAGAAGCAGGCCTGACAGCCTTTGCCATTGGCATTGGCGTGACGGCCGCAATTGTGCTCGGTTGAGGTGAGTTCATGCACTTATTTGTCGTCATTACCATTCAATCGATTACTAGTTATCTTGCCACATGTGCGTTTGGTATTATATTCAATATTCCATTTAAACCGCTGATCCATGGTGGTTTGATTGGAATGATTGCTTGGCTGATCTACTTCTTCCTGTTTCACTATAGCGGCAATGATTTTGTTGCCACCTTTGCCGCATCATTTGTCATTGCGCTCATGAGTCAGATCTTTGCACGGCTATGCAAAAATCCGGTCATTCTATATAGTGTATCGGGTATTATTCCACTTGTTCCCGGAGGGCTCACTTATTCGGTAATGAGCCGTGCGGTGGATAACAATTATGATGTTGCTATTTATTTTGCTGAGAAGGTATTTGTTTTGTCCGGAGCGATTGCAATGGGATTGATTTTGGCAGAAGTGTTTTATCAAATTTTCGAAAAAATGAAGCATCATGCATCAAATAAAATGGCAGCTGGACTTTTTCTTTCAAAAAAAGTGAAACATTTCTCGAAATAAACTGTAAATTAATTAGGTAATTTGTTACTATAAATGCAAATGAAACAGACCGAATGAAAGAATTATGTACATCCGGTTATTTTGAGAGGTGAGCGGTTATGAAATTGATCTGTTTTGGCGATAGTGTGACACGGGGTATTACATTTGTACGCGGAAGATTTAAGATCATTCGTGAAAATTATCCTGCATTACTGCAACGCTTCCTTGGCGATGGGGATGAGGTCATCAACAAAGGCGTCTTTAACGACAACTCAGATCTTCTTGTACAAAGACTTGATCATGATGTGCTAGACGAGCATCCGGATCTTGTGCTCATTAATGTAGGCGGAAATGATTGCAATTTTCCTTGGGATCAAGTTGCAAAGCTTCCGGATTCGGAACATGTACCGATTGTTCCGATCGATCGCTATTTGTCCAACATAAAGCTTATGATTGATCGTATTTCGGCGACAGGAGCTCTGCCCGTAATCTTAAGTTTGCTGCCGCTTGATCCTGCCAGATATTATCAGTCGCTGATGAGTCACTACAGTCACTCGATTGGTCATTGGATCGGTATGTGCGGCGGTATTGAGCATTGGCACGGGATGTACAATCGCGCACTCAAAGATCTGTGTAAAAAGAGTGGTGCAACGCTTATTGATGTCCGTTCCGCGTTTAAACTGAAAGGCGATTTGAAGGCGTTGATTAATGAAGACGGCTTGCATCCGACAGCCCAGGGATATAAAGCGTTAGCTGAGATTGTGTCTGGGTTCGTGCCTGAACTCAGAAAAAGTGTCACGGAAATGCATGCTGTGTAACAAAAGTACTAAAAAATGAGTAAGTAAAGCCAAAAGGCTTTTCTTACTCATTTTTTTCTTTCATCGCTGCTTTTAAGGCATCTGCAAGACTGTTTCCGATCGGGTCACTGTTGTTATTCAGTTTATTGAGCAGCCTCCGAGTTTCTTTTTTATCCGCTTTTTTCTTAATTTGATCTGCCTTTTCAATGATTCCACAAGTGCGGCACTGGAAATACAATCCCGCTTTTCCTTTATGCATTTCCATCTTTTTATGGCAGGTCGGACAGCGTTTATTCGATAATTTCGGATCTTTACGCTTTCGTAGTCCACAGGCACGATTAATGCAAACAAGAACCCGTCCGCCATCACGGTCTCTAACTTCTTTCATTGGCGAGCCGCATTCCGGACATTTAGATCCGGTTAAATTCTGAATTTTATAGTCTTGCTGACTGTTTCTGACTTCGCGCACCAGTTCTAAGGTGCGTTTGCGAATTTCTGCCATAAACTGATTCGCATTCCCACTGCCTTTTGCGATATTTTCTAATTGCCGTTCCCATTCTGCAGTAAGCTTTGGAGATTTCAGATCCGTGCTTACAAGGTCAATCAATTGTTTGCCTTTGCCGGTAGGGCGCAAACGCCCATTTACACGCTCAACAGATTCGGCGAGCAGTATTTTCTCAATAATATCTGCTCGGGTGGCTGGTGTTCCTAAACCAAATGTCTCCATTTTTGTTAATAAGTCAGCTTCTGAGAAACGTGCAGGCGGCTCTGTCATTTTTTCATCCAGCAGAACCTGATGTACTGGCAATTTTTGCCCTTTTGTCACATTAAGGCTGTCCTCACTCACTTGTTTGCCGGATGATTCGTTCAAACGTTTAAATCCCAAATCCAGTTCTTTTGTTTCTTTCAATACGAACGTTTCCCCATTAATTTCTAACTCCGCACGCATGCTCTGGAATGTGTACTCAGGGTAGAAGAGGGCTAAAAATCTTCGAACGATTAAATCGTACAGTCGACGTTCATCATCGGACAAATCATGAATATAGACAGGTTCTTCCGTTGGAATCAAGGCGTGGTGATCACTAACCTTTAAGTCATTATATACATAAGCAGCTTTTACCTTGCCATTTTGCTTGTGCAGAATCGCACGAACTTCATCACCGTAGACGGAAGAAATGGCGCGAAGCCGCTCGGGCATCGTCGCAGCAATATCCTTGGTGAGGTAACGCGAATCCGTACGCGGGTACGTAACAATTTTATAACGCTCATAAAGGTTCTGAAGAACATTGAGTGTTTTTTTTGCTGAGAAGCCAAGCTTTCTATTCGCATCACGTTGCAGTTCGGTCAAATCATAGGGAAGCGGCTGCTTCTCCCGCTTTTCTTTAATGACGACACTGCGAACCACAGCTTGATGGCCAGACACCTTGTTCTTCAACGCAGCGGCCTCATCTCTTGTTGCAATGCGTGTTCGATCACCGTTTTTCCAAGAAGCGGTACCGCCATTTAAATCAACAGAAAGATTCCAGTAGGGCTTGGGCTGGAAGGATTGAATGGTTTGTTCACGTTCTAAAATCATGGCAAGCGTCGGTGTTTGTACACGTCCGGCAGAGAGCGAATCATTGTATTTTGTCGTAAGGGCCCGTGAAATGTTGAGCCCAATCAGCCAGTCTGCTTCTGAGCGGCAAACAGCAGATTGAAACAGGTCGTCATATTCTTTCGAAGGTTTAAGTTGTTTGAAGCCGGTACGAATGGCTTTGTCAGTTTGCGATGAAATCCAAAGTCTTTTGACTGGCTTGCGCCAATTGATTTTTTCAAGGATCCACCGCGCCACTAGTTCACCTTCGCGTCCCGCATCAGTCGCGATAATCAATTCACTGATATCCGATCGCTTAGCTAGCTTGGCAATCGCTTGAAATTGTGCACGCGTTTGTTTAATCGGCTTAGTTTCCATCTGTTTTGGAATAATCGGGAGATCTTCAAGCCGCCAGGTTTTGTATTTATTATCGTACTCTTCAGGCATTTTTAATTCGATAAGATGACCAAGTGCCCAGGTAACAATATAGCGTTCTCCTTCAATGAAGCTGCGGTTCGTCTTCTTGCAGTCCAGAACACGCGCAATTTCACGAGCAACGCTGGGTTTTTCAGCTAAAACGAGTGATTTTGACATATACGGAAATTCCTTTCTCTTATAAAACCTATTGACTGATACAGCCTATTATAACGGAATACACGCATAATTTCAGGTTCTTGAAAAAAGATCAGTAAAGGTCAAAAACATTTGACCTTTACTGACCAAACGGTTATAATACAGTTGTAAGGGTTAGAAGAGATGAAATTCAAACCCCGAATTAAAAAATCAAACACGTTTAAAAGGAGCGAGCAGTCATGTAATTTCATGGTTCTTAGACATTACGTGTCAAAGCAACGTGAAAAGACAGACGTAACTTTTGGACAGCCTTAAATTAATGAGGAGGAATTTATGATGGCAAATCTTTATCCAACGAAAAAAGACCGTGACGGATTCTTTGATTTCTTGCCTTCCTGGTTTGATGAATGGGGGCACAACTTCTTTCACAATAGTGGATTGCAGACATTCGCTGCAGATGTTCAAGAACGTGATGATGCTTACAGTGTAAAACTGGATCTGCCTGGCTTCAGTAAAGACAGTATCCATCTTGATTTTGATCGCGGTGTTCTGACTGTTGATGCAACACGTGATCAGCAAACAAGTGAAAAAGCAGAAGATGGCAGCTTCATTAGAAAAGAGCGTGCGTCCGGTTCTTATACACGTCATTTTATGTTTGACAACGTTAAAGAGGATGGAATTAAAGCCGCGTTTAAGGACGGAGTGCTTCAAATTACCTTGCCTAAAAAGGAAGAAAGCAAACGTAATCGTAATGAAATTACTATAAATTAAATGAATATCATCTCTAAATGAGTGAGAAGCTGACAAAACTAGAATGTTAGAAATTTGAACAATAAAACGAAAAAGGATGTCTCTAAGTTAAGAAATTAACTTTTCATGAGACATCCTTTTTTATACATATAGTTTTCAGGTTTACTTTAATTATGTTTTGCCGGTAACATGTCGGTTGAATGATCCGCCAAGAATTGACCATTATTTAACAGAGCAATTATAATAAATACTTTAAATTGATGGTTTACTTCATTTGGAAAAAATTATATAATTGCTACATTGATTCAAATAGGGAAGGAGGTGAGCGTCATGAAGAATACTCAGAAGATGGTAAATGGAGTTAAGTATTCATTTGTACATTCTGTTGTTGATTTTGTGACACTTACCTCTTTCCTTCGGTATTGTTGACATAATAATCGGTATTTTTTACGGTTTTTGTCTATGAAGCCACAGGAGAAAGGAACTCTGTTCTCTTGTGGCTTTTTTGTGTTTTTAAAGATAAGGTTGTTTGACGAGGGGGTTGTCTGGTGCGTATTTTTATTGATTTATGGTGGTTTTTTAAGCAAGAACGATTGAAATATTCTTTTGGTGTCATCTTTCTCATGCTTTCAAGTTTTTTATCGATGATTCCTCCTTATGTTGTCGGTATTTTAGTTGACGATATCAGAACAAGAAGTTTAACTCCGTTAACTTTAGGAAAATGGATTGCATTTCTAGTAATCATTGGGATCATTTATTATTTTACAGGCTATATTTGGCGCCAATTAATTTTTGGATCGTCCATTATTTTAGCGAATCAGTTAAGAAATGATTTATATAAACACTTCACGAAACTGTCACCCAACTTTTTTCAAAAAAGACGGATCGGCGACTTAATGGCGCATGCGACCAATGATATTAATGCAGTTCAAGGTGCTGCTGGTGAAGGTATTCTCACTTTATTTGATTCAATAACACTCGGCGGCATGGTTATCGTGACCATGTCCGTGTTTATCAGCTGGAAACTGACTTTAATTACGCTGCTGCCTATGCCAATTATGGTTATACTCACCATGTATTATGGATCACTATTGCATAAACGTTTTGGAAAAGCACAAGCCGCTTTTTCCGATCTCAATGATAAAGTGCAGGAAAACGTATCCGGCGTTCGAGTGATCAAGGCGTTTGGTGAAGAAGACGCACAGATCACTATGTTTCGAAAGGCATCACAAGATGTGGTCAATAAAAATATTGCGGTTGCAAAAGTAGACTCATTGTTTGATCCAACCATAACGTTCATCGTTGCCTTTTGTTATTTTCTTGCACTCATCTTCGGATCAGTTTATGTGGTTGGCGGGTCAATGACGCTTGGCGGATTAACAAGTTTTACTCTGTATCTCGGTCAGCTTGTTTGGCCAATGCTCGCATTCGGTTTTCTATTCAATATTGTCGAACGTGGCAGTGCTTCCTATGATCGGATTCGGCGGCTATTAGCAATAAAACCGGAAATTACAGATCAGAAGGGTGCTTCTGATCAAGTGCCGAGCGGATCGATTGATTTTTCAATACGGAGTTTCCGCTATCCGGGAAGTGATTCTGATGCGTTGACTGATATCCGTTTTCAAGTTAACCAAGGACAAACATTAGGTATTGTGGGGAAAACGGGTGCAGGAAAAACCACATTGCTGCGGTTGCTTCTGCGTGAATTTGACATCAAGGATGGTCAGATAAGTATAGGCGGAACCGCAATACAGGCAGTCACACTTGATGCGCTTCGAAGTGCCATTGGCTATGTCCCACAGGATCATATCTTATTTTCAGCAACCATTGCTGAGAATATTGCGTTTGCAAAACCGGAAGCATCCCAAGAAGAAGTTGAACGCGTTGCTAAGTTAGCAAGTATTCATGAAGATATTCTTCATTTTAAAGAAGGGTACGAGACGGTTGTCGGGGAACGAGGCGTTACATTATCAGGGGGGCAGAAACAACGTATTTCAATTGCCCGGGCGCTGCTTGCCGATCCTGAACTGTTGATTTTCGATGATTCGCTTTCTGCAGTTGATGCTCGTACTGAGGTTTCCATACTTCATGCGCTCAAACATGAACGTCGAAATAAAACAACGCTGATATCTGCACATCGTTTAAGTGCAGTTGAACACGCCGACCTCATCATTGTCATGGGCGATGGCAAAATTATCGAACGGGGAACGCATGAAGATCTTATTCAAGCAGAAGGATGGTACGCGGAGATGTACGCGCACCAACAACTTGAATCGCTTGTTTCGGAAGGAGGCACAAAGGCGTGAACGAGGAACAGAATCTCGCGCAGCTCTCAGGACGTCGAGTTATGAGACGGCTGCTGTCTTATCTTAAATACTTTAAGAAAAAAGTAATCATTACATTCATTGTGTTATTGATTGCTACCGGTGCGGATGTTCTTGGACCGATCGTGATGAAGGTGTTTATTGATGATTATCTGACACCGCGTGTATTTCCGGTTCAGCCGCTGATTTTGCTTGGCGCTTTATTCATCGGTTTGTACGCAATTTCTGCTTTATTTAATTATTATCAAGTCATATCGTTTCAGAAAATTGCACTGAACATTATCCAAATCATGCGGGTAGAAGTGTTTTCTAAGGTACAGCATCTCGGTTTACGCTTTTTTGACCAGACGCCGGGAGGAAGTCTGGTGTCTCGAATCACAAATGATACCGAAACCATCAAGGATCTGTATGTCACGGTATTGTCGACAATTGTGAACAGCACAATTATGATGATCGGTATTTTCGCGGGCATGTTTTTCCTTGATGCTCGTCTGGCACTTATTTGTTTCATTCTGATGCCTTTTCTTCTGGTTCTGATGTGGGTGTATCGTACATTGAGCTCGAAAGTATACCGGGTTACACGAGTGAAACTCAGCCAGCTAAATGCGAAACTGAACGAGTCGCTGCAAGGAATGTCAATGATTCAGGCAATGCGGCAACAGAAACGGTTGAGGCGGGAATTTGGCAAAATCAATAATGATCACAAAAAGGCACTGCTAAAAAGTGTACGGTTAAACAGTCTCATGCTCCGTTCGGCCGTTTACTCTGTTTACCTCATTGGTTTAATGATGATCTTGAGCTTTTTTGGTATCCAGTCATTTGACAATGCAGTCAAAATTGGTGTTTTGTATGCGTTTATCAATTATCTTGACCGATTTTTTGATCCGATCAACCAAATTATGCAGCAGCTGACCATCTTCCAGCAGGCGATGGTTTCCGCTGAACGGGTATTCGGGTTGCTTGATGATCAGCGCATGGCACCTGTTCAGCAGGGCGATGTGAATCCGGCAGTACAGGAAGGACGAGTGGAATTTCGCAATGTCACGTTCGCTTACGATGGCAAGAACCCGGTTTTGAAGAATATTTCTTTCACAGCAAATCCGGGCGAAACCATTGCGCTTGTTGGTCATACAGGGAGCGGAAAGAGTTCGATTATTAATCTGCTCATGCGTTTCTATCCGATTGAACAAGGCACTGTCTTCATTGACGGACAGCCGCTAACCGCATTTTCTGATGGCGAACTACGAAAACGTATCGGTCTGGTTCTCCAAGACTCCTTTATGTTTGTGGGCGATGTAGCTGATAATATTCGACTGAGTCACGAGAAGCTAACTGATGAACAGGTAAGGAAAGCGGCAGAATTTGTCCAGGCGGATCACTTCATAACGAAGCTACCGAAACAATACCATGAGCCAGTTGGGGAGCGCGGAGCGACCTTCTCAAGCGGTCAGAGGCAGTTGCTGTCCTTCGCTCGAACGATGGCTCAAGACCCGAAAATACTTGTCCTTGATGAAGCGACAGCGAGCGTAGACACAGAGACAGAGGAAGCAATTCAAACAGCCTTGTCTAAGATGAGAAAGGGCAGAACGACAATTGCGATTGCCCATCGACTGTCAACAATTCAGGACGCTGATCAAATCTTGGTGCTCCATAGAGGCGAAATTGTTGAACGCGGAACACATCAAGAACTGCTTCAAAAAGGTGGTCTGTACTTTAATATGTACCAATTACAGCATGGAAAAGGCGCAGGTGAAGTGTCTTCAGCGCAGTGAAAAAACGATTTTTATTTAATGATCATTAATGAGGAGTCCTTTAATATCGGGCTTCTTTTTTCATATTCAACCAAGCAGCATGCCTATTGTTTCGAAAGTGTGGAAAGATGACATATAATAATAGATGTAGCTGGAGTGTCCGAGAAATGGATTTAGAGGTGATTTTTAATCATGGAAAAACAAATTGTTTCAATTAAAATTCCGCTTACTCCAGGTGGCGGCATTACCTTAAAACGTGCGATCAGGCTGTTTGAGACCATAAGAAAGTGCCGTTGCAAAGCATACTTTTCGAACAATGGCTCAACTTTCCCGATGAAAAATTTACCACAAACGATGACCTATCTTTCGTCCGTGCAAAAAAAAGAGATTTTACTTGTCCTTGAAGGCGAGGATGCACAATCGTTGCATCAGAAAATCATGGATACTATTCAGCTTGCTCGAGAGAATGCGCGAGTAAATCCTGGCTTGTATCGACATGGCTAAGTTATGTTAAACCGTCTGAAGTTAATTGATAAATAAATGGTGTATCAAAGAGGAGCAGGACGACAAAACCTTGATCGTCCTGCTCCTCTTTGTAAGCAAAAAACCAAAGACCATGCATCTCGCGTGTTGGCCAAGCATACTATTGAATCAAGATCATTGATTCGGACATATGAGGAGCGAGGGTTATGTTTAGGCGTATTACCGCTTGTGTAGCAGGTATACTAGGAACAATCTTGACGGTGATCCAATTTATTTTTGGAGGATTTTCATATATAGCGGCCCACTTCGACAGCGGAATGATTGATGAATTGCGGCTGAATACCGATCAAATAACTTCCGCGGGTGCCATTTACAGTTTAAACGCATTCAGCATTCATGCCTTTTTCGCAGGTTTATTATGTTCTATCATTTCAGGTACAGCCTTATACTTTTTTATTAAAAAACGCTGGCACACAATTCCAGGCCTATGTTTTCTCATTTCAGGAAGTTTGAACAGCTTAATACTCTTTGGTACAGGGCTTCCGGCCGGTATCATTCTTGTCATTACAGGAATTGCTGCCATGGCAGGCAAGTCAGACAGTATTACACCAAAGCCGCCGATTGTTCAAAAGAAAGAAATGTCGGACTGAGTTTCGAAAAATAACGTTAAATGCTTGCAACTATTCACGCGAGCGAGATCTTTGTTCACGTTCAGTTTGATTTTTGTCATCTCTGTGTGTATCAGGCTGTTCTTGATTATTTTGTGACGGAACAACCATTAGAGAGCGCGTTGTTGCCAGTTCTACCCCTTCGTTTTGCAGAATCTCTAATATTGCATACGTATATTTTTCCTTCTCCTTCAGCCATTCCTCTGCATCGATCGACTTGATATAGAAATCAACGAGCAGATTCATGCTGCTTGACGTAATTTTATCGAGATAAATCAGTTTGCGATCTTCATACACCTCAGAATCGTTTAGCAGCATTTGTCTGATTTGTCCAAGGCATCGCTTAATTTGTTCATTCGTTGTTTCAAGATCGAGCGGTAAATTAAATGATATCCGCCGTTTATCCATTTTAGACAAATTGGTAATCGGTGAATTAGCAAGTGTAGAATTTGGAACCGTGACAATTGCCTGATCCATTGTTCGAATTCGGGTTGATCTGAAATTAATATCTTCAACAAATCCTTCGATTGAACCCATTTGAATTAAATCGCCGATTGTGAATGGGGCATCGGTGATGATCACAAATCCTCCGAATAAATTGCTTAATGTATCTTTTGCTGCCATGGCGATCGCGAGTCCACCGATTCCAAGGCCGGTGATCAACCCGGTTACATGATAATTCCACTGATCAAGAATCATTACAATCGTGAAGACAACGACAATGAATTTCATGATTTTGGCAAGAAATGGAATGACAATTGTATTGAACTGAAGATCATAGCGATCTCCCATATGATGGAAGAAGATCCCAATCGCATCTGAAAAAATGAAAAAGCCCCAGCCAATCGAAAAGATTGCCGATGACTTAAAAAGCAGTGTAGCAATGGATTTCCATTGATGCGGCATCGGCAAGTACATAAGTGCCAAATAAATACCAGCAAAGAAAAGAATAAAAGCAACGGGCCTGCGGAATGCGCCGATCAGTGCATCGTCAACGGGGGTTTTGCTCAATTTTGAGAGCCGCGTAACGAGTTTAAGAAAATATTTAGAAAAAAGCTCGCGGGCAAAGAAGAAGACAAGAAAAATCCCTATTGAAATGAGCCCGTCCAGCCATGTTATTTTAAGTATCCAGTTCAGTTGTTCCACTTTATTCACTCCGAAAATCTTTTTTATTTCTATCATAGCATGGAATTTATCATCTACGTTCATTCAAAATTAAGAAATGACGAAAAAATGTGACCAAGTTTATACAGCATGTTCTAAAAGATTATTGAGGGGATTGTATCAATCGAAAAGCCATAACATGATGTTCATTATAAAAATATGGTACCATATATGTACTGTTAAATGGGTACTGGAGCGTGATGAAATGAATCTGATGCTTGACGATAAATTAAACCTGCTCGAAAAAAATATGGATTTACTGACAAAACAGTTAAAAATGACTTCGGCGAATACGCGGCTAATCCTCGCATCGATTTATACGGCTTCAGGTGTTCGTTTTGATACGGCGGCATTTTACCGTGTCGATGAACAAATGAAAGGTGCGACCGGGTGGTTCACCGTGCTTAGTCGTGAAATTCGTTATTGTATTAATGCCATGCTCATTCAAAAACAAGCAGAACCTGATTTTGTTCGGGTAATTTATGGCTATCTCGTTAAAGCAGGATTTACTCGTCAGCAACAGACTTACATAGCGGCAGCCATACTTGCCGGAATGGATCCCTCCAAGGCGTTTCAAATTTCGGAAAAGGCTTTTTCATTGTACAAATTATTAAAGAAAAAGCATCCGTTCTTAACAAATAAAAATGATGTATCACTTATTGTGCTTCTTGCCCAGCTTGAAGAGGACACGAATGAACTTGTTGAAAAAGAGGAACGGATTTATACCCATTTGAATGAGAATGGATTTAGAAAATGCGATGACCTCCAGACGCTCGCTTGTCTCCTTGCCTATATTTCTGAGGGAAGCAGCTTAAGACTCGCTCGGAAAGCTGCACAAATCAAGTCGGCAATGGAAGATCAAGGCATGCGTCTTAGAGCCAGCTGTTTTCCGATGTATGGTGTGCTTGCTTTGCTTGCCAATGAAAACGAAGCAGCTGGACAAGTGATTGAATTCTATCAACAAATAAGAAACAAGAAGCTTACTCTGTTTGTCGGCAAAGATCTTTACTTTCAAACAGCGGCTAGTCTATTTGTAAATGAAGTGTTGAACGGTGAGGAAAAACAAAAATCAATTGATCCAAGTTTGCTTGTCATGACCGAGATGGTGATTCGTGCTCAACAAGCGGCTAGCGCCGCAGCTATTGCCGCATCTACAAGTGCAGCCGCCGCATCAAACAGCGGAAATTAATTATAAAAATGTCTGGAGTACTTGAGAAACGCCAATGGCATCTTTGCTGTTTCTTGGGGAGACTATTTAATTCCTCAATATCGTATTATTTGTACCTATCTTGAAACAAGAGTAAAATAATCGTTAGAAAATAAAGTACATGCAAGTTGCTGTCACTGTTTTTATAAAGTCATGATGAATGAAACCTTTTTAAAATCTGAACGTAGATAGGTCATGCAAGAATAAGGAGTGACTTTTTTTATGGCCCAAAATTATGACCTGGTCCTATTAGGTGGTGGAACAGGCGGCTATGTTGCGGCGATCCGCGCCAGCCAGCTTGGATTAAAAACCGCCATTGTCGAAAAAGATGCACTTGGCGGCACATGCCTCCATAAAGGATGCATCCCGACGAAGGCGCTGCTCAGAAGCGCTGAAGTATACGATGAAATCAAGAAAAGCAGTTCATTCGGTATTGATGTTTCTGAAGTTGCACTCCGTTTCGAAAAAATTCAAGAACGAAAGCAAGCAATTGTAGAAAAGCTGCACCACGGCATTCAGCATTTGATGAAAAAGGGGAAAATTGATGTCTATAACGGACTGGGGCGGATGCTTGGACCCTCGATTTTTTCACCACTTCCCGGTTCAATATCTGTTGAATTTGCCGATGGAAAGGAAAATGAAATTTTAACGTCGAAAAATGTAATTATTGCAACGGGATCAAGGCCCCGCTCATTAAAAGGACTAGACATTGACGGAAAACAAATACTGACATCGGATGAAGCGTTGCAGCTGCAGGCATGTCCAGCCTCAATCTTGATAGTCGGCGGCGGGGTCATCGGAGTTGAGTGGGCTTCAATGCTGGCAGACTTCGGCGCAGAGGTGACGATCGTTGAGTACAGCGACCGAATCATTCCTACAGAAGACAAAACACTTTCAATCACGCTTGCACGAGGCTTGAAGAAGCGTGGCATTAAGGTTGTGACTGCAGCAAAGGTACTTCCTGAAACATTGAAGAAAACGGATAGAGTAACAATCAGTGCAGAAA
The DNA here is from genome assembly GCF_056678885.1 of Sporolactobacillus sp. PKPK-6. Taxonomy (NCBI): domain Bacteria; kingdom Bacillati; phylum Bacillota; class Bacilli; order Caryophanales; family Sporolactobacillaceae; genus Sporolactobacillus; species Sporolactobacillus sp. PKPK-6. The sequence goes on from NZ_JBWXPA010000001.1 coordinate 29,844, forward strand.
TTGGCGACCAACTCGAAACCTTTACAGCTGAGAAAATGCTCGTGTCTGTAGGCAGGATGCCAAATACCGAGGATATTGGTCTAGCGAATACATCAATTGAAACGGATCATGGTTATATTAAGACAAATGCCTTCGGCCAAACGAAGGAATCGCATATCTATGCCATCGGTGATGTGATCGGCGGACTGCAGCTTGCACACGTTGCTTCACATGAGGGTATAAAGGCTGTTGAACATTTAGCAGGACTTTCAGTTGAGCCGCTTCATCCGGAACTTGTACCGCGTTGCATTTACACGCATCCGGAAATTGCTTCGATCGGATTGACAGAGGCACAAGCGAAGAAGGAACACGTTGTCAAGGTTGGAAAGGTACCGTTCGGAGCAATTGGAAAAGCGCTTGTTTACGGTGAATCCGATGGCTTTGCAAAAATTATTGCCGACAAAACGACTAATGATCTTTTAGGTATTCATATTTACGGGCCGCATGCGACGGACTTGATCGGAGAAGCTGCTGTAGCAAAATTACTTGATGCGACTCCATGGGAATTATCAGAAGCGATCCATCCGCACCCAACATTAACAGAAGTGATCGGAGAAGCCGCATTAGCGGTAGACGGGAGGGCGATTCATATATGATTAAAGCAAAAAGTGGAGATACGTTAGTGAAAAACCGTCATCAAAATTTAGGACTATCCGATGAAGTTGTTTTGTCAATGTATGAGAGTATGCTGAAAGCAAGAAGAGTGGACGAACGGCTTTGGCTGCTTAATCGAGCCGGGAAGATTCCTTTTGTTGTGTCATGCCAAGGACAGGAAGCGGCCCAGGTTGGCGCTGCATTCGGCTTGAACCGTGAGAAGGATTATGTTGCACCGTATTATCGTGATTTTGGTTTTGTTTTTGCTTGGGGAATGACGGTCAAAGAAATGATGCTCAATAACTTTGCCAAAGCAGAAGATCCGAGTTCTGCAGGACGCCAGATGCCGGGTCATTTCAGCTATCGAAAGCTGCGGATGCTCAGTCATTCGTCACCGGTGACAACTCAGAATCCTCACGCAGTCGGAATAGCACTCGCGGCTAAAATTAAAGGAGACGATCTTGTCAGCTTTGTTGATTTTGGTGAAGGCTCATCAAACCAAGGTGATTTTCATGAAGCAGCTAATTTTGCGGCCGTTCATAAACTGCCGGTTATTTTTATGTGTGAAAATAATCAATATGCGATTTCTGTGGGATTAAAGCATCAATTGGCATGTGCTCATGTCTCTGATCGCGCGGTCGGTTATGGCATGTTTGGAAAGTCGTTTGATGGCAATGACCCGCTCGCTGCATACGCGGCGGTCAAAGAAGCAGCTGATCGCGCTCACCGTGGAGAAGGACCGACTCTGCTTGAAGCAAACTGCTATCGTTTAATGCCGCATACCAGTGATGATAATGACATGACCTATCGGACGAAGCAAGAAGTCGATGAAGCAAAGAAACATGACGGTGTTCTTACTTTTGCCGCTTATTTGCGATCTGTCGGTGTCCTTACAGAAGAACGAGAAAAACAAATGGAAGATCAGGTACGCAAGGAAATTGACGAAGCGACTGATTATGCAGAAAATGCGCCGTTCGCTGATCCTGATTCTGTTTTGCGGTACGTATATGAGGAAAAGAACTGAAGGGAAGAGAGCATATGCCTGTACTTTCGTATATTGAAGCCGTGACTCAGGCGTTAGATGAAGAAATGAGTCGAGATGAAAATGTGTTCGTTCTTGGTGAGGACGTTGGAAAACGCGGCGGAGTGTTCCAAGCTACGAAGGGTTTATATGACAAATATGGAGAGAATCGCGTGATCGATACACCGCTTGCCGAATCAGCAATTGCCGGGGTCGGAATCGGAGCAGCAATGTATGGTATGCGTCCTGTTGCTGAAATGCAGTTTTCCGACTTTATGCTCCCGGCAGCGAATCAAATCATTTCCGAAGCGGCGAAAACGCGCTATCGTTCAAACAATGATTGGTCTGTTCCGATGACGATTCGTGCTCCATTTGGCGGCGGTGTGCATGGCGGTCTTTATCATTCACAATCAATGGAAGCGATTTTTGCCAATGTTCCGGGACTTAAAATTGTGATTCCGTCAACACCTTATGATGTCAAAGGACTCCTGAAGGCATCGATTCGTGATAATGATCCGGTGATCTTCTTTGAACATAAACGTGCATATCGGCTGATTAAAGGCGAGGTTCCGGTTGATGATTATACGATTCCGCTTGGTAAGGCAGATGTAAAACGCGACGGTACCGATGTCACGGTGATCACCTATGGCCTGATGGTGCATTATGCAATGCAGGCTGCTGATAAGCTTGCTGTTGAAGGTATTTCAACACATATCCTGGATCTTCGTACTGTCTATCCTTTGGATAAGGAAGCAATCATTGATGCAGCGCGAAAAACCGGTAAAGTATTGCTTCTTACTGAAGACACAAAGGAAGGCAGTGTGATCAGCGAGGCAGCGGCAATTATTGCTGAAAACTGCTTGTTCGACTTAGATGCGCCGATCAGACGACTGGCTGCCCCAGATGCACCGGCCATGCCTTATGCCGGACCTTTGGAACAAGCATTTATGGTTAAACCTGAACAAGTGGAAAATGAAATCCGAGATTTAGCTGAATTTTAACAGGATGGGGGCAGCAGAATGAGTGTCGAACAAATGGCGATGCCTCAGTTAGGAGAAAGTGTGACTGAAGGTACGATTAGCCAATGGCTGATTTCAGTCGGAGATACGGTAAACAAGTATGATCCGATTGCAGAAGTAACAACAGACAAAGTCAATGCGGAAATTCCATCAAGTTTTTCCGGGAAAATTACGGAGCTTCTTGTGGGTGAAGGAGATACATTGCCCGTTGGCGAGCCAATTTGTACCATCGAAGTCGAAGGAGCAGAACCGGCCGTTGAAAAGCTGGTCAAGAATACGGCAGGAAAAGCTGCTCAAAAAGAGGAACAACAGGATACATCAATGAAGAGACGTTATTCACCTGCTGTTTTGAGACTCGCTCAGGAACATGATCTGGATTTGGATCAGATAGCCGGAACGGGCAGAAGCGGACGAATTACACGTAAGGATGTTGAACTCTATATCGCATCCGTCCCTGAAGAACACACAAGTGAATCTCCATCTGATATGCATGTTCCTCAGCCGTCTGCAGCAGGGTGTTTTTCCGAAGCAGTCGCTAAGGAAGCTGCAAAACCTGCAGTTCATGCTCCAAAAACTTTTGAAAACGAAGCGGGAGATCATGTTGTCGCTTTGACAGGCGTTCGCCGAGCAATTGCATCGAACATGCTTCGAAGCAAGCACGAAATTCCGCATGCATGGACGATGATTGAAGTGGATGTTACGAATTTGGTGAACTACCGAAATCAGATCAAAGGTGCTTTTCTTAAGAAAGAGGGTCATAAATTGACCTATCTGCCCTTTTTTATCAAAGCAATCGTCGCTGCACTGAAAGAATTCCCACGCATTAACAGTACATGGGCCGGCGACAAGATTATAGAAAAAAAGGCAGTAAATATTTCACTTGCCGTTGCAGCAGATGAGGCGCTCTATGTGCCTGTGATTAAGAATGCCGATGAAAAAAGTATTAAAGGCCTTGCATTTGCGGTAGATGAACTTGCTGCTAATGTTCGTGAAAATCGATTATCTCCTGATGACATGCAAGGAGGAACATTTACGGTCAATAATACGGGATCATTTGGTTCAATTCAGTCACAGCCGATTATTAATTATCCGCAGGCAGCGATTCTCTCGATTGAATCCATCGTCAAACGACCGGTTGTTGTCAATAACATGATCGCGATCCGAGACATGGTCAATCTCTGTATTTCCATCGATCATCGCGTACTGGATGGACTGATTACCGGCCGTTTCCTTGCACGAGTGAAAGAATTGCTGGAAAATATTAACCCAGAGAACACACCTATATATTGATAATTAAAATAAATATGTATTGAAAATCCCCTTGTCTTTGTTTCGGAACAAAGACAAGGGGATTTTACTTATTTTATTTTTTTATTTGCTTTTGTAGTTTGATAAATGTTTTCTGGTAATCTCGGCTGAGTGTCATCAACTGTTTGAAAAAAAGTTCCTGATAGGGCTTTAGTTCATCACACGCACTTCGTTCACATGCTTTGTGAATAATTTCATTTTCACGCTCCGTATCAAGTACGCAGCAATTATGATCTATTTTATATTGAGCAACGGATCGTGCAATCATCATACGCCGATTAAGGAGACAGCTTAACTGTTCGTCGATTTTATCAATTTCCTGGCGAAGTCTTTGCATATCGGTCATAGCCAGTGCTCCAATCCTCTGTTTTGAATCATTGTGTCGAGTAAGGCAAAGGCAGTTGCCGCTTCGACAACTGGGACCGCACGCGGGACAATGCATGGATCATGTCTGCCTTTGATGTTCAATTCGGTTTGTTCCCCGTTGTCCATGTTAATTGATTGTTGCGGTTTGGCAATCGAAGCGGTGGGTTTCACCGCTACATTCAGCAATAAAGGCATACCGCTCGTAATGCCGCCTAATATTCCTCCGTTGTGATTACTGCTTGTAACAAGTTTACCGTCCTTGTTCATCTTCTCGTATGGATCATTTGCTTCACTGCCACGCAGGTTGCTGATTCCGAAACCGTCTCCGAAAGAGACACCCTTCACTGCGGGAATGGCAAACAGAATTGAGGAAAGTACACTTTCCAGTGCATCAAAGATCGGTGAGCCGATACCTGCGGGGACTCCGCTTGCTGCTGCTTCAATTACACCGCCGACAGAATCACAATCCATTCGAGCCTTTTCAATCAGTGCTTTCATTTTCTCTCCTGAAGAATCATTAATGACTGGAAACTGTTTTTTCGCCACTTCCTTCATCAACTCGCTTGAAGGATGAATCGGATCAAAAGGAGAGTCATTTATTTTGCCAATTGAACGAATATGAGCACCGATATGAATTCCTTGATTTTCCAACAACTGACGAGCAATAGATCCCGCAAAGACCAAAGGGGCAGTCAGTCGACCGGAAAAATGACCGCCGCCTCGATAATCTTGGAAGCCGTGATAGCGTACGTTTCCTGTATAATCTGCATGACTTGGACGCGGAATAATATTTAATTCCGCGTACGCTTTAGACTTTTGGTCATGATTGCGAATGAGAAAGGCGAGCGGGGTACCTGTTGTCCGACCCTGAAACATACCACTGAGTATTTCCCAAGTGTCCGTTTCATGTCGCTGTGTTGACCACCGATGAAGGCCCGGTGCACGGCGCTTCATATGGAAATTTACTTGATCAAAATCAATTGATATTCCAGAGGGGAGGCCATCAATCACACCGCCGATAGCAGGTCCGTGTGATTCACCGAAAATAGTTAATTTCATTAGATTTCCCCAACAACTACTCATTACAGCACCCTCCAATTGTTTGAAATACGTGATAAAAATCCGGCCATGATTTTGCGACGGCATGTGCTTCTTGCAAATGAATCCGACCGTGTACGATCACTGAAAGAGATGTAAGAAGCATGGCAAGTCGATGATCGTTGTGAGATGAAACGGATCCTCCCCGAAGGAAGGGAACACCGCGAATAATCATACCGTCTTCAGTCTCCGTGACATCTGCTCCCAACGAATTCAATGCATTTGCTACACTAGTGATTCGATCCGATTCTTTGTCGCGAAGACGTTTTCCGCCTTTTATGACACTTTTTCCATCGGCTAATGCCATAGCTCCTGCTATTACTGGTGCAAGATCAGGACATTGTGCGACGTCCACTGTTGTTGCTGTTAATTTTGATTTCTCAGCAATTAATTCATCGTCGTTCCAATAAATCTGTCCATTCATTGACGTGAGGATCGACTTAATGGCGCGGTCCCCTTGCTTACTGTCCCGGTTTAAGCCGCGTATGGTAATCCGACCGCCAAGCACGCCCATTAGCAGAAGAAAAGCAGCCTGAGACCAGTCTCCTTCAATAGTATAGGTGTTCGATCGGTAGGGTTCTGAATTTATTAAAAAGGAACGTCCGTCTTCTTTAATTGCTATGCCGAATTGACTGAGTACATCCCGAGTGATGGTCACATACCCGCTTGATTCCAATGAGTCGGTAATACGAATTACTGATGGGTGATCAAGTAAGGGAAGTGCGAACATTAATCCCGAAATAAGCTGAGAACTGACACTTCCTGAGATGGGAAAGTCGCCTGGATGCAATGCTCCTTTTAAATGTATTGGAAACTGCTTGGGTATCTGCTGCCATCGTATTTTTTTCTCAGCGAAGAGCGATTGATAGGGCGTCAGTGAACGTTGTGCTAATCGATCGCTGCCTGTAACAAGTGCTTCTCCGCATAACGCAAGCGCTACAGGAAGAACAAAGCGTAACGTTGATCCTGATTCATGACAATCAATTGTGGGAACCGTGCCATTAAATTGAGATGAAATTCCGGTAATTGTCAGTGAAGTTCTTTCCTTATACAAAGGGGGGGAACTGATTCGTGCCCCAAAAGCCTGCATTGCATTTATAGTAGCCGTAATATCTTCGGATAGTCCGACATTTTGAATCAAACTTGTGCCTTGAGCCAGTGAGGCTGCCATGATTGCTCGGTGTGCGTAGCTTTTCGAAGGTGGGACAACAACAGTACCATTGAGTGAATCTGCTGAAATATGCATCAATGTTTATCTCCCTAACTATTTTCATTGATCATTGGGGCCGGCGATAATCGCTTTTAATTCTTTAAAAACAAAAAAGAGAGGTAACTCTCTTTAAAGGATAAGTGTTCATTCTTTATTTGAATGAGAATCAATTAAAATAAATTTTAAGTGCTTCAAAAATATCTGTCAATAAAGACTTGTTTTCATGTAATGTTTTATTCTATCGATTTGCAGATTCATTGTCTTTTATGACTTCAAGGACAATATCTGCGAAACATTTGGCAGCTGGTGATGTGGGAACTCGAGAAGCAAGCCTGATTGTTCGAAAACTGTCAACAGTAAATGGAATTGCTCGAAGCGGCTCAATGTTTTCTGGAAGAACAAGTTCCGGAAGGATACTAATCCCGAGATGATGTGCGACCATGGCGAGTATTGCATTCTCTTCCATAAGTTCAAACCGAACATTAGGTGAGCAATGGTGCTCAGATAACAAACGTTTAATTTCGTGATATCCACCGTACGCCGGCATGATAAAGGGTTCGTCTTCAATCTGCTTAAAAGCGACTGTCTTTTGATTATAGAGCGGACTTTTCGGCGACACAATGCAAAGTATACGATCTTTTTTAATTGGTGTGACCCGGACAGATTTAATTTCCATTTTTGTTACAAATCCGCAGTCAAGTTCACCGCGTAACAGTGCCTGTTCAATTTCTTCATAATTCCCATCGAAAAGGCGGATTTTTATTAATGGATAATGCGTCTCCATCTGCTGAATCACTTGTGGCAGGATATGAATGGAGACACTATTGAAACTGCCCACAGACACAGTTCCCTTTATGACACCGAGAATGGATGAAGCTTCCTGGCGAACACCTTCATCCAACTGCAATACGGCATTGATATTCGGAAGCATCAGGTTGCCTTCGCGAGTTAAGGTGATGGCAGAACGCCCTCTATGGATCAATGAAAAACCAAAGGTCTGCTCAAGCCCGGAAATGGCGTGGCTAACCGCTGATTGCGTCAATCCGAGCTGTTCAGCCGCTCGCGTAAAACTGTGCAGCTGAGCCACTTTGGAAAAAATTTGATATTTAATGAGACTCATTCGTGCTCCTCCTCATGTTTGTTTATAAACCATGTGAGACATCACCTCATGATGAAAATATTTCATTTGTTATATTATAAAGATTCATTTTATTAATGACAATACGTCCTTTATACTGATGAAGAAAATGATCGAATCGAGGTGAAGAGGCATGAATCAAAAAAAAGCAGACTGGATGCTTGTCCTTGTTACCGTTCTTTGGGGCACTTCTTATTTGTTTATGAAAACCGGGCTGGATGATTTGGGGGTCTTTACTTTTATTGCACTGCGTTTTTTCATTGCTTTTGTCATCATGGCTTTATTTTTCCATCGTGCACTTTTTCATACAGATTTCAGAACACTGGTTTATAGCTTGCTGCAAAGTCTGATGCTTCTCGGCGTTTTTGCATTTCTCATGTTCGGAATGCTAACAACATCCGCGTCAAAGGCGGGATTCTTGAATAGTCTTACGGTCATCTTTGTTCCGATTCTTCATGCGCTGATCACGCGACATCTGCCACCAAGACGCGTGATGACGGGAGCAGGTGTCTCGTTAATTGGTATTTTTCTTTTAACAGGTACCTCCTCACTCATGCTCAGCAGTGGTGATTTGTTCTGTATTATTGGTGCGTTATTCAATGCAGGCTATATTATTCTTGCCGGACATGTCGGTAAGCAAGTGCCCGCACTTGCGTTCAGTATCTGGCAGATGGGGTTCACCGGCGTTCTGTCCTTACTGCTTGCCCTGATCTTAGAGCCGTTTCAGCTGCCTGCAACCCTGGCGGCATGGACTTCTGTTCTTGGTCTGGCCATTCTATGCAGTGCAGTCGGTTATTTGCTGCAAAACATAGCACAAAAGTTTACTTCGGATCTCCACGCAGGGCTTATTTTTTCATTAGAGCCCGTATTTGCAGCGCTGTTTGCCTATTTGTTTGTCGGAGAACGGTTATCTGTTCAGGCATCAATCGGAGCCGTGCTTGTTTTACTTAGTATCGTCATCATGGAAATCAAAATTGGTAATGATCGCAAAATGCCTCGTGCATGGTTTGCTGTCTCTCTGTTTAAAAAGCACAGCCGTCCTGATAAGTAATTGTTTAGGCAAAATAGGCAGGCGCACGATTTGCGGGATGCATTTGGAACAACTATGCATTATAATTTTTATCATCGTACATATCAATCGATTCATTTTCTGTTCATAGTTCACATGCACACTATTAGAGAAGAATGTTGTGTGAAAAGGAGTCGAAAAACCAATGAACAAAATTCTCGTTATTGATGACGATCCGCATATTCGCGAGCTAGTGACTGTGTTTCTTGAAAGTGAAAATTTGCCCTGCATTGAAGCAGAAAATGGAAGAGAAGCGCTAAGAATACTTGATGATGATTCTGTTGTGCTCATTATATTGGATATTATGATGCCTGAGATGGACGGATGGGCATTCTGCCGTGAAGTGCGCAAGTCCAAAAAAACTCCGATTTTAATGCTTACAGCAAAGGGAGAGACAATGCAGAAAGTTAAGGGTTTTGAGCTTGGAGCTGATGATTATCTCGTAAAACCATTTGAACCGATTGAGCTTGTTATGCGTGTGAAAGCTTTGCTGAGGCGCTATCAGGTATCCGTCTCGCAAACCCTGCGCATAGGAAAACTGGTTTTAGATCGAAAATCGTATACCATTATTAATGGAAACGATTCAATTATGATCCCAATGAAGGAATTTGAATTGCTGTTTATGCTTGCTGGAGCGCCAGGTCGAACGTTCACTCGAGATGACCTCATTGAAAATATTTGGGGTTATGATTACGAGGGGGATGAACGCACGATTGATGTTCATGTGAAACGACTTCGTGAACGTTTTGTCACTGATAAATGCGGATTTGAAATAAAAACAGTACGTGGACTCGGATATCGATTGGAAGAGTTATTATGAAAAGATATCCTTGGAATAAATTCAAAGTGCACTGTTTTGGCATTTTGTTCTTATTAGTACTGAGTCTGTTCTGGATTCTTTTTTATCTGTTGATTGATTCGGTCACGAATCATTTTGAAATTCATGTCCATCCGCTTCTTATTCATGTTGTGAGTGGACTCCTTGGTGTCATTTTAATGGGCTTTGTCATGACTCAGGTTGGAAAGTACATTAAGCCAAAAAGATTTAATTACTTTCAGACGATTTCCCAAGCGATTAGACAGATGGCGAAGGGAAATTTCGAAATAGAGCTTAACATTCCGCTTCCTACGGAAGAAAAAAACCGACATAATCCTTTTGTCCAGCTTGTAGACAGCGTTCATTATATGGCGAAGGAACTGGGACAGCTGGAACGTGTGCGGCAAGAGTTTATTTCGAATGTTTCCCATGAGATTCAATCGCCGCTGACTTCGATTAAAGGATTCGCACGTGCATTGGAGAATGATCAGCTGCCGAAGGAAAAGAAAGATCATTACTTAAAGATCATTCAAACAGAAACAGATCGTCTCTCGAAATTAAGCGATAATTTATTAAAATTGACAGCACTTGAAAATGAGAAGCACCCGATGTACATGACTGATTATCATCCGGATCGACAAATAAGATCATGCCTGCTCGCACTTGAACCTCAATGGAGCAGTAAGAAATTGAATCTAGATATTAAATTAGAACCGGTTATGATTCATGCAGACAGTGAATTAATGAATCAGGTTTGGATGAATTTAATTCAAAATAGTATTAAATTCACTCCCACTGAAGGGAAGATCAGTGTTTTATTAAAAGAGCAGAGTGGTCGTATTCTCTTCCAATTGTCAGACACAGGAATGGGCATTAAAAAAGAGGATTTTGTTCATCTTTTCGAACGATTCTATAAAGGAAACCGCTCGCGAACCAGTCGTGAAGGCGGCAGTGGTTTAGGCCTTTCTATTGTGAAGAAAATTATAGATGTTCATCAAGGAGAAATTCGTGTAAGCAGCGACTATGGAAAAGGGACAACTTTTTCTATATGGTTGGAAAAGGCAGAAACAAAGTCCCAAAGCACTAATTAATTGACAAGTGCAATGATAAAAACGGAAATGCTTGATAGGACAAGTGCGCCGATCATGAGATAGACAACGACTTTAAATAATTTCTTCGACATAGATAAGACCGTTCCTTTCCTAGTGAGTTCTTGTCCATTATAGTTGATCATAAGCAGACTTTTCAATCGACTGAACAAAATTGAATGAACAGTATGTTATTATAACAAAAGAGAAACAGGCAAAACGAAATAAAGGTAATTTTTACAGAAATAATGATGAAATGAGTGAGTGGATTGATTAATGAAGAACGTCTGATCACGAATTTTTGTGAATTAGTCAGCATTGATTCGGAAACTGGTTTTGAAGGGAAAATCTATGAGGTTCTGAAAAAAAAACTTCTTGAACTCGGACTCGATGTTAAAGAAGATCAGGCAAAAAATGCAACGGGTCATGGAGCAAATAATCTCATTTGCACGTTGCATGGAACGAAAACAGGTACTCCCATTTTCATTGGTACACATATGGATACGGTTCTTCCGGGAAAAGGTGTTAAACCATTAATTGAAAATGGTTACATCACCTCAGATGGGACAACGATTCTCGGATCGGATGATAAAGCCGGTATAGCAGCGATTCTGGAGGCAATTCAAGTAATGATCGAGGAGCAGCACGAACATGCCGATGTTCAGTTCATCATTACGATTGGCGAGGAATCCGGCTTGCTCGGAGCAAAAGCGCTTGACATGTCTCTGGTCCATGCTGATTATGGCTTTGCATTGGACAGTGACGGACCGGTAGGAGATGTGGTAGTAGCAGCTCCATTTCAAACGAAATTCATCGTTGATTTATATGGGAAGACTGCACACGCCGGCATTGAACCTGAAAAAGGAGTATCGGCAATTACATTGGCAGCTAAAGCCATTGCTAAAATGCCGCTCGGTCGGATCGACAATGACACAACAGCGAATATCGGCAGTTTTGAAGGCGGTAAAGCGACAAATATTGTCTGTGATTACGTGAAGGTGATTGCAGAAACTCGATCACTTGTCAAAGAAAAAATGGATAATCAGATTATAAAAATGACTGAGGCTTTCAAAGATACCGCCATGAAAATGGGAGGAAAAGCAGAGGTTCATGCTGAATTCATGTATCCGGGATACAAATTCGGCAGTGAGGATGCAGTGGTCCAGCTCGCATCAAAGGCGATTGAAGCAGTTGGCAGAACACCGCATATGCTCCAAAGCGGCGGAGGAAGCGATGCCAATGTACTTTGCGGTAAAGGAATACCAACGATAAACTTGGGTGTCGGCTATGAAAACATTCACACAGTCAAAGAGAAAATAGCAATTAAGGAACTCATAAAGACAACTGAGCTTGTCATTGCTCTAGTTGATCAAGCAATTGAAAAAGATTAATCTTAAGAAAGAATGACGTACGAAGAGGCGATTAATGGCGATGGCAAGTGCAAGGATTATCTTTCATATCGATATGAACAGTTTTTATGCCTCAGTTGAAATTGCCAACCATCCGGAACTTAAAAAAAAGCCGCTCGCCATCGCCGGTAAAACGGAGGAGCGGCATGGTATCATTGTAACGAGCAGCTATGAGGCAAGAAAAAGAGGGGTGCGGACGACCATGACAGTTCGTGAAGCACGAAAGCTGTGTCCTGACCTCATTGTACGTCATCCTGATTTTTCCTTGTATCGACGAACTTCGGATCAATTATTCGAAATGCTTAAAGAATATACTCCTTTAGTTGAAAAAGCATCCATTGATGAAGGTTACCTTGATGTGAGTGCTTTGAATAAAATACATCCATTGAAGCTTGCCGGCACGATTCAAAACAGGATTGGCGATGAGCTTCGTTTGCCATGCAGTATTGGTATCGCACCTAATAAATTTCTCGCAAAAATGGCGTCTAATATGAAGAAACCCATGGGCATAACAGTTATCAGAAAGCGACAGTTGGCGGATCTATTATGGCCGTTGCCTATTGGTAAAATGCATGGTGTCGGACCGAAAACAGAACAAAAATTTAACTCAGAAGGCATACTGACAATTGGTGATCTTGCAAATCATGATCCGGTTCTAGTTGAACGGCATTTTGGAACGAATGGACGCAGACTTTTTGAATTGGCAAATGGACAAGACGATCGTCTTGTCGATCCAGAGGCTTGGGATCGTTATAAAAGCATCGGACATTCTGTCACGCTGTCTCAGGACACACGATCAATGAAAATTATTCAAGATACCTTGCATCAGCTTTCGACTAAGCTAGCGCTTCAATTAAAAAAAGAGCATGTGGCAAGCTATGAACTTATTTTGATGATACGTTATCATGATTGGACAACGGTTACGCGACATAAAACAACAGTACAACCGTTGAGGAGCTTGGAAGAAATTGAGAACCTTGCGTTCTCAGTCTTTCGTTCAAATTGGAAAGGCAATGATGTTCGACTGCTTGGTATCACGCTTGCTTCTTTTCAGTCAGTCAGTGACTCAACGAAACAACTTGATCTGTTTTCATACCAGAAAGATGCCCAATCAGAGCAGCTTGTCAATTTAATTGATCAAATCAACGACCAATTTGGAGAAGAAACGTTGCTGCCGGCAACGCGCCTACTTGATAAGAAACGAATGGGAGATTCATTTGGAAATTAAGAGTATTATCGTTGAAAAATTTAGTGTAGTAAGGGTATAAAAGGTGGATTGGATAGAATGAGGTTTACATTTTTAGGAACAGGTGCGGGAATGCCGGCGAAAGAACGAAATGTTACGTCGCTCGCTGTCAGTTTTCCAGAATATGATGGAGATTTATGGCTTTTTGATTGTGGTGAGGGGACTCAGCGGCAAATTCTTTATACCTCTGTTAAATTAACAAAGCTGTCAGTTATCTTCGTCACCCACTTGCATGGAGATCATCTCTTCGGGTTGCCGGGAATTCTTGGCAGTCGGTCTTTTCAGGGAGCGCTTACGCCGTTGACACTCATCGGTCCGAAGGGATTGAAGGAATATGTTGAAACATCACTTCGTGTTTCCGGAACGCATCTCTATTATCCGGTTACTGTACATGAAATTAATTCAGAAAACATAGTGTATGAAAATGATCATTTTATTGTGGATGCAGGCGAACTGGATCACGGCATCAAAACATACGGTTATCGGATCACTGAAAAAGATCAGCCCGGAGAGTTGCTGGTGGACAAGCTGATCGATATAGGCGTGCGTCCGGGTCCTATTTATAAGCAGATAAAGGAACAAGAGAATGTTATGCTACCGGATGGAAAAGTTCTAGATACAGCTGATTTCATCGGAAAACAACGTAAAGGGCGAACGATTACCATCTTAGGCGACACGAGGCCCTGTGAGACGTCTTTGCTTCTTGCGAAAAATGCTGATTTGCTTATTCATGAAGCGACGTTTAGTGGAGATTGTGATCAGCTTGCTCATGATTATCACCATTCTACGTCACTGCAAGCTGCTGAAACGGCAAATAAAGCGGAGGCAAAAGCTCTGATTCTCTCTCATTTAAGTTCAAGATATCAAAAAAGGGAACAATCAGCACTGCTTAATGAAGCAAAAGCAGTTTTTCCATTAACTTTTCTCGCTCATGATTTGTGGACTTATGAATTAAAGCACCCATCACGGCATTGATCATTCAAAAATCTTACTCGATGTGTTGAAGAATTTCACACAAGTCGGTGAGGGTGAGGATATAATGATGACATCCGTTTTCATTGCTGCGTTTGTTATTTGTTTCTTGTCCTTTTTTATAAGCAAAAATAAGGCTCCCAAATGTGGGAGCCTTATTTTTCATGTATGTTGATCGTTCATTAAGTAAACAGATTACTTTGCTTCTGTTTCACCGTAACCATATGCACCGTGTTCGCTGATATCAAGACCTGCTTTTTCAGCCTCAGCAGATACGCGGAGACCCATGGTTGCTTTCATGATTGAGAGTACAATCAGCGAAGCAACAGCAACAAAAGCGAATGCTGCGATAACGCCGAGTGCTTGAACGCCTAATTGGTGGAAACCGCCGCCATAGAAGAGTCCGGCTTTACCAACACCAGCGAGTGCAACAAGCTTAGGAGCTGCGAAGAAACCAGTTGAAAGAGTACCGATAACACCAGAGATGCCGTGTACAGAGAAGGCATAGATCGGATCATCAAGACCTTTGCTTTCAAGGAAGATTGAAGTCCAGTAAGTGAATGCACCGGCAACTGCGCCAATGACAATTGCTGCCCAAGGTTCAACAAACGCACAAGATGCTGTGATCGCAACGAGTGCGGCAAGAACACCGTTGCACATTGCACCGATATCTGCCTTTTTAGAAATAAGCATTGCTGCGAACAGAGCACCAAGTGCGCCAGCTGCTGCTGCTAGGTTCGTTGTCAAAGCTACATAACCGAAGAATTGACCATAACCAGATGTTGCTACACCTGTTGAAACGGTACTGCCGGCGTTGAATCCAAACCAGCCGATCCAAAGAATAAATGTACCAAGATATACAAATGGAATACTGTGTGCCGGAATTGTTTTTGCTTTTCCATCGACAAACTTGCCGATTCTAGGTCCGAGAAGCAATGTACCAACTAATGCTGCCGTTGCACCTTGAAGGTGAACGACTGTTGATCCAGCGAAATCCTGCATGCCAAGAGTGGACAGCCAGCCGCCGCCCCATACCCAGTGACCAACTACCGGATAAATGATCGCAACGAAAATCGTTCCGAATACGAAGTACACAGACAACTTGGCACGTTCTGCAAAACCGCCCCAAGCAATTGCCAGCGATACAGCGGCGAATGCGAGCTGGAAGAGGAAGAAAATTGAATCAGCGCCGCTCGGGATGCCGCTCAAGAAAAATTTAGAAGTACCGATAAATGCATTACCATCGCCAAAAGCGACCCCATAACCTACTGCCCAGAAAACAATTGAGGAAACGCCGAGTGTAATAATCTGCTTTCCTGTAATGTGGCCCGCATTCTTGCTTCGCAGTGATCCTGCTTCAAGAAATGCGAATCCGGCTTGCATAAGGAGAACTAAAATTGCTGCAACCATTACCCATAAAGAATCCAAACTTACTGTTATAGCATCTGTTGCTTTCATTAAGTTGATGCCCCCTTTTTTATGATGAAGTAATTATAACATATCATGTCAGTAAAAGTTACAACTAAATATTAAAAATATTCATTTATTTATGTAAGCCTTTTCAATTTCGGCATTTTTGTTACTATTTTGCAAGCCCTTTTTCCTATAATTCTGCGAAGTTCGACATATTTTGCTTCACTTTAGGTGATTTATAATGATTAAATTGATCTAGGCGATAAGACGGGGCTAACATTTGTTATCTATTGAATGTACTATTATTTATAATAGTATTTGTAATAAATGAGGATTCGACATTAAGGGAGTATTCATCATGTTTCAAAAGAAAATAATTGTTATTACTGGTGCTTCAAGTGGGGTTGGACGTGAACTTGCCTGTTTATTTGCTTCAAAGGGAGCTCAGGTTGTGCTGCTTGCTCGCAATGTAGAAAAACTAGCTGAATTGCAGAGACAAATTAATATTGAAGGCGGTTCGGCTGATTACTATTCATTGGATATAACTGACATCAATTCGATTCGCTTGATTTTTGAAAAAATTGTTTTGCGTTTCCAACATATTGACATACTGATTAACTGCGCCGGAGTTGGAAAATTTCAATTTTTTTCGGAAATGGGAAGCGACGTGATTGATCAAATGCTTGCGGTCAATGTACATGGACTCATTCACTGTACACAGGCTGCTCTTCCATCAATGGTTCGGCAAAAACACGGATGTATCGTTAATATTGCATCACTTGCAGGAATCATTACGACATCAAAATCGGTCGTCTATGGTGCAACAAAGCATGCGGTCATCGGTTTCTCAAATGGATTGAGGATGGAAACATTGAAGGACGGCATACGCGTAATTGTTGTAAATCCCGGACCGATTCGTACGCCGTTTTTAAATATTGCGGATCCTTCAGGACATTATTTGAAAAATGCAGGACGTTTTATGCTTGATGCACGTACCGTAGCGGAAAAAGTGATCAGTGGAATTGAAAAAAATAAGCGGGAAATTAATCTTCCTTGGTATATGGGTATAGGTGCAAAGCTGTATCAGTTAATGCCCGGAGTATTTGAGAAGATTTTCGGACGTATTATTAATATGAAGTAGGCATTTTTTTCAGTGACAATCTATATATTTTGCATATTACGTGCAAAAAGTGTATTATTGATTTGTAAGAAAACGCTTACATTATTGCGCGTTCAATTTTGTAAGCGCTAAATGACGGGAGGAGTCAGAATGCAAACTGAAACACAAGCATCCGCTAAAGACATGACCGTTGAGAAAGCAAAATGGATTTATACGAAAATGCAAGAGATTCGCCAATTTGAAACTGCTGTACATGAAATCTTCGCTAAGGGTGAGATACCGGGTTTTGTTCACTTGTATGCAGGCGAAGAAGCCGTTGCTGTCGGAGTCTGTGCTCACCTGACAGACAATGACAGTATCACAAGTACCCACCGCGGACATGGACATTGTATCGCAAAAGGTTGTGATTTGAACGGAATGATGGCTGAGATCTACGGACGAGCAACCGGTCTCTGCAAGGGTAAGGGAGGTTCCATGCATATTGCGGATGTATCAAAAGGCATGCTCGGTGCCAATGGTATTGTAGGCGCGGGACTGCCGCTGGCGGTCGGTGCGGGACTAACAGCCAAAGTAAAGAAAACGAATGATGTTGCCGTCTGCTTCTTCGGCGATGGAGCAAGCAACCACGGAACGTTCCACGAAGCAGTGAATATGGCTGCCATCTGGAAACTTCCCGTTATTTTCGTATGCGAAAATAACGGATTCGGTGAAGCTTCTACATTTGAATACGCAGCAGCAGCTGATTCAATTGCAAATTTTGCCAAGGTATATAAAATTGCAGGAGAAACGGTGGACGGAAAAGATCTGACTGCCGTGTATGACGCTGCAGGAAAGGCAGTTGCACGTGCACGCAAAGGTGAAGGCCCGACGATTCTTGAATGCATGACCTATCGCGATTTCGGACATTTTGAAGGCGATACGCAATCATATAAAGATAAAGAAAAACAACAAAAGGCAGTTACTGATGACGACGCTATTCTCAGATTTCAGGGCTACTTAAAGAAAAACAAAATTTTGTCGGCTGAAGAAATCAAGGGACTTGATGATTCAGTCAAGGCAGCCATCGATGAGGCGGTTCGATTTAGTGAGGAAAGTCCATTCCCTGATGATAAAGAAGTCACCACCGATGTCTATGTCTCATATTAAATCGATTGGATAAATCTGGAGGTGCTCGCAATGGCAGTTAAAATGAGTTATTCAGAAGCAATTAATGACGCAATTCGAGTTGCAATGCGTAAAGATGATGATGTTATCTTAATCGGCGAAGATGTCGCAGGCGGTGCGGAAGTTGATCATTTGCAGGATCAAGGCGCATGGGGCGGTGTTTTCGGAGTTACAAAAGGAATTGTAGAGGAATTCGGCCGTGATCGTGTAATTGATACGCCAATTGCTGAATCCGGATATATGGGCGCGGCTGTTTCCGCAGCGGCAACTGGATTACGACCTATTTCAGAGCTGATGTTCAATGACTTTATCGGCAGCTGTTTAGATGAAGTCATGAATCAAGCGGCAAAATTTCATTATATGTTCGGAGGAAAAGCAAAGGTACCGCTGACCATTCGAACCATTGACGGCGCCGGATTCAACGCTGCGGCTCAGCACTCGCAAAGCCTCTACGCATTGTTCACACATATTCCGGGTATCAAAGTAGTCATACCAAGCAATCCATATGATATGAAGGGACTGCTGCTCAGCGCAATCTTTGATGACGACCCTGTCGTGGTATTTGAAGATAAGACTCTTTATGGAATGAAAGGCGAGGTCGGCGAGGGTTTCTATACAATTCCATTCGGAAAAGCTGAAATCAAACGTGCTGGGAATGATTTGACGATTGTCGGCCTCGGAAAACAAGTATATACCGCTTTAAAAGCTGCAGACAAATTGGCGAAGAAAGGTTTCGAAGCAGAAGTTATTGATCCTAGAACTTTATCACCTCTTGATGAAGATACGATTATCAATTCGGTGAAGAAGACGGGACGACTAATTATTGTAGATGAAGCTTATCCTCGTTGCAGTGCAGCTACGGATATCGCAGCGATCGTCGGTGATAAAGCCTTTGATTATCTGGATGCGCCAATTAAGCGTGTGACTGCTCCTCATGCACCAGTACCATTTTCTCCGCCGCTTGAGAAGTTGTATATGCCGACACCTGAGAAAATTATCGATGCATTCAGTGTTATGGTAGGCGATAAAGTTTTCTCAGCTGTGTAAAGTAATCAGCAATTATAGTAATGGGATGCTCCGTAATTGATCTCAGTATCCCTTCTGAGTTTATCCGAAAGGAGCGAGGAAAAAATGGCGGTAGAAATCATTATGCCGAAAATGGGCATGGGCATGGAAGAAGGAACGGTTGTCGAATGGTTGAAACAAAAAGGGGATTCGGTAAAAAAAGGCGAATCTGTTGTCTCAATTAGTTCAGATAAGATTGAAAAAGAACTGGAAGCGCCGGAAGAAGGCGTCCTTATTGATATTGAAGCAGATGTTGACGATGTTGTTCCAATTGGTCACCCGTTAGGATATATTGGTGCTCCAGGGGAAACAGTTAATTCAGAAGAAGCATCTGCACCAGCACCGGAAAAGAAACAAGATGTTCCAGTTGCTGCTGAAGCCCCTGCACCTGCAGCAGAATCTGCTCCAGAGCCTGCGAAGGGTGAAGAACCGAGACTTCGTGTTTCTCCTGCGGCTCGCCGTTTAGCAAAAATCGAAAATATAGATTTAGCTACCGTTACCGGCACGGGGCCAATGGGACGAATTACAAAAGCCGATGTTGCTGCGGCTCAGACAAAAAAAGCTCAGCAGCCGGCTGAAACATCTAAGCCTGCTCCAACACCTGCACCATCATCACTTAGTATAGGAACGGCAAAGAAAGTTACTGGAATGCGTAAAGTGATCTCAGATCGAATGTTCAACAGTTTGCAGACAACAGCACAATTGACTCTGCAGACCACTGTCGATGTCACAGAACTGATAGCTTTCCAGAAAAAAGCGCGTGAAGCGTATCAAATTAATGATGAAGTGCGTTTAACGATCACTGATTTCATTGCCAAGGCAGCAATTAACGCCTTGCTTGAACACAAAGCGATGAACAGCATCTATGAAGGGGATACGATTACAACTTTTGATGCCGTTCACCTTGGCGTGGCGGTAGCGCTTAATGAAGGACTCGTTGTACCGGTCATTCAAGACGCGGACAAAAAATCATTGAGTTCTATATCACGCGAGATTCGCAAAGCGAGCAAGCAAGCACGCGGTTCGGAATTGAATCAGCTTCAGTTAAGCGGATCAACGTTTACCATTACTTCACTAGGAACCTATGGCGTCGGCTTCTTCACACCGGTGATCAATCCTCCTGAAGTAGGTATACTTGGTGTAGGTACGATAAGTGAACAGCCTGTTTACTTTGGCGATGAACTAAAGAAACGCAGTATGATGCCGCTCAGTTTGACCTTTGATCATCGAGCAGTTGACGGAGCGCCGGCAGCCGCATTTTTAGCTACGGTTAAACAAAATCTAGAAGTACCATTCAAATTGGTACTCTAAATTTTTGCGTAAAGAGATTTTTATTAAATAAGATAAGTTTAATAGAATAAACGAGTCATGTTATGCAGGAAACAGATCCGGGTAAACGACGGCTGCTTCCTTTTTTTTTGCAGAACTCACAGGGAAGAGGATCATTTAGTACAAATTTTTTTAACGTCAATGGTGCTCGAGTTTGATGTTAGATTTGGATTATATTGGATTAGTGATTGTGAAATAGGGTACAATGGAATAGTGAATGTTAGCCGTATTATCGGCATTTTTGAAAGATTGGGGAATGGTCATGCCGAAATCTAAATACTTTCGATTTGCAGTTTGGGTGCTTCTGATATTAATAATACTTATGGTAGGTTCGAAACTTACCTTTATTTTACAGCCGATTGGTGTTCTATTTACATCACTTGCGGCTCCTCTCATTATTTCCGGATTGCTCTTTTATTTATTGCGTCCTCTTGTTCGTGGATTAGTAAGGCTTAAAATTCCAAGAGTTGTTGCTATAATCATTATTTATCTCGTTGTCATCGGATTAATCACCTTGCTTCTCTTTAATTTTGGCCCGCTCTTATATAATCAGTTTCTTTCCTTAATTACAAGCATGCCGGGCTTGGTACAGCAGCTTGGCGAACAACTGGTCAACTTTCAACAGAGTGAAATTTTTTCAAAGATGCATTTGGATGAAATTCCATATCTTGATTTCGCCAACCGTTTTTCAAAATCTCTATCTGCAATGGCGACTACATTTGGAAATAATATTCTATCCATTATCCAATCGATTACAGGTACTGTGCTCATTATTGCCATCGTTCCCTTTATCCTTTTCTATCTTTTAAAAGATGGTGATCGCATGTCTCAAGGAATTATAAAATTCATTCCTGCCGAGCATCGCGAAAAAGCAGGAGAGATACTTAGAGACATGGATCTAACGTTGAGCGGATATATTCAGGGGCAGATGATTGTTTTACTCTTTGATTTTGTCTTCATTTATATTTGGTATCTGATTATCGGACTCCACTACTCGCTGGTACTCGCCTTAGTCATTTTGTTTACAAATGTCATCCCGTTTATCGGCTCATTTATTGCAACCATACCGGCTGTCATTGTTGCGTTTATTCAATCACCGATTCTCGCACTTTATGTTATCATCGGAGTTACCGTCGTTCAGCAAATTGAAGGCAATGTGATCTCACCGCTTGTCATGGGAAGAAAATTAGATATTCACCCGCTGACGATCATCTGTATTCTGCTTGTTGCAGGAAACTTGGCCGGTATTATCGGCATGCTGCTTGCCATTCCCTTCTATGCTGTGTGCAAGGTAATTGTGACGCGTGTGTACCAATTAATCCAATTGCGCAAGCAATAAAATTAGTTGGGGGAGGGATTAACATGGGGTACATACAGAATCTGAGGAGCAAGATTGGACATGAGCCTATTATTCTGGTTGGCGCAGTCGCAATCATTCACGACGACCGAGGAGCAGTGCTCCTTCAGAAACGCAAATATCCAAAGGGGAGCTGGGGACTTCCGGGAGGCTTGATGGAGCTTGGCGAAACGGCCGAGGAAACGGCGAGTCGAGAAATTCGTGAAGAGACCGGCTTAATGGTTCAAGGGCTTCATCTGTTTCAGGTATATTCCGGCGTGAAGACGCCGGCTGTAGCGGAAAACGGAGATCAATATTATCCCGTAACAATTGCATATGAGGCAGATATGTTTGAAGGCGATTGGCGAATTGATAAAACAGAGTCAGAGCGGTTTGAGTTCCGAACACAAGAAGATCTTCCGGATTTTATTCTGAAGAACCAGAAAAGAATTCTTGATGAATATTTTGCGCTACAAAAGCAAAAGCATGTATAAAGAAAAGCACTGATCCAATACTCCTTGGATCAGTGCTTTTCTACCTAAGGGAATATAATATGGGATTCATTCGCTAATTGCAGTATCAAGGGCAATGTTAATCATGTCGTTGAATGTTGTCTGACGTTCGGCGGCTGTCGTATCCGGCTCGTCTGAGAAAATGTGATCACTGACCGTCAGAACAGTTAATGCTTGGGCTCCATATTTGGCCGCTAATGTGTATAGCGCTGAAGTCTCCATTTCTACTGCTAATACACCATACTCACCTAATTTTTTCACGATATCCATACTGTCACGATAGAAAACATCGGCAGATAAAACGTTGCCGGCTCTTAATGAAACGCCTAACTTTGTGCCGATATTATATGCCTTTTGGAGAAGCCTAAAGTCAGCGGTAGGTGCATAATCAATAGTTGGAAAAACACCGTGATTAACGGAGGAATCCGTTGTTGCAGACATAGCCAATATAACATCTCGAACATGAATTCCGTTTTGAACGCCGCCGCAGGTACCGACACGAATCAATTTCTTGACACCGTAGTCACGAATCAATTCATTAACATAGATCGATATTGAGGGAATTCCCATTCCAGTACCTTGAACCGAAATGCGTTCCCCTTTATATGTACCCGTAAATCCAAGCATTCCACGCACATTATTGTACTGGGTAACTTCTTTTAAGTAGGTCTCGGCAATATATTTCGCACGTAATGGATCACCAGGGAGCAAAATGCGTTCCGCAATTTCACCTGGTTTTGCTTCAATATGAATACTCATTTTATAGTTCCTCCCTCAAATTGAACAAGTCTTACCTATTTTATCACGCAAACATTGAGCTGGTTAAATTAATTTTGGTAGAGCTCAAGCGGCAGATCATCAGGATCCCTGAAGAACGTGAATTTTTTTCCCGTAATCGGATCTACACGTATGGGTTCTGTCTCTATCTCTTTGTCGTTTAGTTCAGTAACAGTTTTCTCCAAGTCATCAACAGATAAGGCGAGATGCCTGAGTCCACATGCCTCTGGATGTGTTGATCGCTGAGGAGGATTTGTAAATGAAAAAAGTTCGATTTGGCCGCAGTTGCCATTTCCGATTGCAAGATCCAGTTTATAGGAGTTTCGGTCTTCCCTGTAGATTTCGTTAATAACGGAAAGTCCTAACAGATCTACATAGAAATGTTTTGAACGTTCATAATTGGAACAGATGATTGCACAGTGATGAATGCCTTTAAAATCCATAGTTTCCCACCTTTTTTCATCGGCCTTATTTTATATAAATGCTGCTCGCTGTTCACGTCAGAACGGCGTAATTTGCATGATCTGTACACTGGAACAGCAAACTTGCTAGAAGCAAAGTATTCAAAAAAACGATTTACTTATTTTAAAGTATATCAAAAATACAACGTGAGCAGGTTTGAGAGCATAAACAAGAGACCATTGACAGTTAATTAAAAAAAACGGATACTATACATATGAACGGTTAGTCATATGTTTTTGGCCCTTATCGAGGAAAGAAGTGAACAAAATTTGGCAAATCATTCAATGCATAATCATGAAGTTGCGCACGGTCACACGCATCACCACCATACAGCGAATCAAAAGGCACTGCTTATCAGTTTTTTGATTATTTTCGGATTCATGATCGTTGAAGCCGTCGGCGGTTATTTAAGCGGAAGCTTAACGCTGATGTCGGATGCAGGACATATGCTTAGTGATGCTGTTTCTCTGGGCTTGAGTTTTACTGCAATGGTGATTGGAAGCAAAATTTCTGTAAATAATCGGAAAACGTTCGGATACAAGCGATTTGAGATATTGGCAGCTCTATTTAATGGAATTCTGCTTCTCCTTATTTCAATTTGGATTATCATAGAGGCGATCACAAGAATTGCGCAGCCTGTCACCATTGCGAGCGGCGAAATGATGATGATTGCATTCATAGGACTTCTCGTAAATATTATTGTGGCAAAAATTCTAATGCAAGGCGAAAAAGATGACAATTTGAATGTACGAAGTGCATTTTTACATGTGCTTGGCGATTTGCTTGGCTCTGTTGGGGCTGTTACCGCATCGGCACTAATTATGTTTTTCGGTTGGGGACTTGCCGATCCGATTGCCAGCATGATTGTATCTGTAATTATATTGAAAAGCGGATGGAGTGTCACACGCGACTCGATTAACGTCTTAATGGAAGCTAAGCCCGATAATCTTGATCTGGATGAAATTCGCAGTCGGATTACAGCATTGGAAGGTGTTAACG
Organism: Sporolactobacillus sp. PKPK-6; assembly: GCF_056678885.1. Lineage (NCBI taxonomy): Bacteria > Bacillati > Bacillota > Bacilli > Caryophanales > Sporolactobacillaceae > Sporolactobacillus > Sporolactobacillus sp. PKPK-6. The sequence continues at coordinate 54,415 of NZ_JBWXPA010000001.1, forward strand.
GAATCCATGATCTCCACATTTGGACGATCACTTCGGGATTTTTTTCGTTAAGCTGTCATCTGACAGTCGAAGAGGGTATCAACCATGATGACATGCTGAGACAAGTCGAACAAGTGCTTGATGGCTATCATCTGGAACACTCAACGATTCAAATCGAAAGTGTCAATTTTCAAAGCTGTCATTCTGATTGCGCACATCAACGGCATGGATAATGTGTCGATATCAAACAGAGCGGAAGCAGGCGTAGGTAACACGAATACGCGGCTTCCGCTTTTTCAATGTGCACGATTGTTGCAAGCAATTGTTGCCATGCCAAAGTGATGAATGAATTACTTATTTATAGTTAAATGAAAACAAATGTTCTATAATTAATTTAAAGCTGTCTTTTCTTTTGGAAGAGAACGGGGGGACACAGCTGGATGGTCACATTTCAATTGATTGAGTTGTGATCAATATGAGCGAACAGACTTAAAGATAAGATTATGAGACCTATTAAAAATCGGTGTCTACAGCAGATTGGAGGATGTTCAGATGGGTAATGAAGCTCTTCTAGTTATTGATATGAGCAATGATTTCGTTGATGATCGAGGTGGACTGACAGCGGGGAAACCAGCGCAGAGCATTGTTCCTTATATTGTGAAACTTGCTGACAGGTTTTTAAGCGAGAAGAAACCAATTTTTTTCTGCATGGACGCACATGAACCGAATGATCCACATTTCCAGCTTTGGCCGCCGCATAATGTAAAAGGTACATGGGGCGCTCAATTGTATGGACGGCTCGGAGAATGGTTTCAAACACATGAGAAGGACTCAAATGTCATCTTTATTCCTAAGTCTGAGTATGATGCTTTTATCCGAACGGACCTTGATCAGCAGCTAAAAGAGCATCGCATCGACACGGTTCACTTAACAGGAGTATGCACGGATATCTGTGACTTTCTGACTGCATATGGTGCGTATTCAAGAGGATACAAGACGGTCGCCCATCGAAAAGGAATGGCGACCTTCACGAATCAGCATGACTTATTTCTTAACCATATGAAGGCGATATTCAAAACAACACTTACGGATTAAGGGAGGAAAAGCGAGTTGGAAAACATACATGACCAGAAGATCAGGCGTTGCGCTTGGAACACAACAGACCCAGTCTATTTAGACTATCATGATCATGAGTGGGGGCGTCCCCAGTATGATTCACTAAAATTGTTCGAGATGCTCTGCTTAGAAGGAATGCAGGCCGGATTGAGCTGGATTACGATTTTAAAACGACGTGAAGCATATCGGGAGGCATTTGATGGTTTCGATCCTCAATCCATCTCGGCTTTTTCTGATGATAAAATTGAACAGTTAATGAACAACTCAGGGATTATCAGGAACAGGCTCAAGATTAATGCTATTGTTACAAATGCACGCCAGTTTTTTGAAGTTGAAAAAGAACAACCCTTTAACAAGTACCTATGGTCCTTTGTAGAAGGACAGCCAATTATTCATCATTATAAGGAAGCAAAAACCATCCCCGCATTAACTGAAGAATCAATTCTGATGAGTAAAGATCTGAAAAAAAGAGGTTTCAAATTTGTTGGCCCGACAATCTGTTACGCGTTTATGCAAGCGACAGGAATGGTTAATGACCATTTAACTGATTGTTTCTGTTTCCGAGAATTAACGGGCACAGCTAAGAGTGAATTGATCGAATCAGGAAATAGCAATGAATAACTAATCGAAATTTCGAATGGCCGGAATACACAGGCTCAGTGCGATCAGCAGAAGTGTCAGCGAGCTGAGCACGAGCATTGCAGAAACGCCTCCAAGTACATTGGCAAACCAGCCTGTGAACATATAACCGACCGGAATAAGTGCAAATGATCCGAGCATGTCAATACTCGCGACGCGCCCAAACGCTTCAGGAGCGACAAGATCTTGAAGACTTGTTTCCCAGATTAATCCGAAAGCCATGCTCCCTAAACCTTCAAAAATCATGAGTACGATGAGAAGGACGATATTATATACGAATGGCATGGCAATGAACGCGAGTCCGCCGAGAGCAATCCCAAGATAGGCAATGATACCGCGATGATGCCATGTTTTGCGCATGCCGAAAATAAAGGCAGCCAATGCAGCTCCAATTGCCTGCCCTGACATAACAAGGCCGTAAACGTAGGAAGGAAAGTGATGATGCACATTCATCAGCCAAGGAATGATGATGACGGTAATCCCTGTTGTGCAGATATTGATAAAGCAAAAAGCCATGATGGTTACCCACAGCCATGTATTTTGCTTAATGATCTCGATGCCGCCGAAACAGTCGTGTATAAAGGAAGTTTTTTTCGCTTCTAAAGCTGCTTTTCTTATTTTCCCTTCTTTGGTCAAATAGAGCAGACAGGTAAAAGAGACAAGAAAAGTAACCCCATCAATACCAAATCCGATGGGTGCAGACCACACGGTGACGATTAATCCGCCTAATGCCGGTCCGAGCAATCGCATGCCTTGAATGCTTAATTGATTCAGGGCATTTGCAGAGGTGCGGATTTCCGGTGTGAAGACGGTCGCTCTCATTGCTGAAAAGGCGGGTTGAAAAAGTCCATCCATAATTCCAAGTATAATTGCAAACATTGACAATAGGTGAATAGTTAACGATCCGTTTAATCCCATACCCATGATTGTGAATGCCATCGAGCAGCGAACGATGTCAGTCAAACGCATCAATTTTGCTCGATTCACTTTATCTACAATGATTCCGGCAAAGGGCAAGATAATGACATTGGGAAGCATATAGGCAGTCATAACAAATCCCATGGCAAGCGTTGACTGTGTCAGTGAATAAACGAGTATGGGAATAATAATGCCTGTAATCGATGAACCAAACACAGAGAGCGTATTTCCGATCCACAATGCTCTAAATGCCCGTGATTGATAAATTGGCAGAAAAAAATGCGGGACATTATGTTTGGTAGGCGTTGCAGTATGTTCAGGACTCATTGCTTTCACCTCAAAAAACAGCTTTTTTAACAACCTTAACCACTATAAAGCAAAATTACTTATTAGTCATCAGCGAATAAACCTTGGTTTCAGGGATTGGCCTGAAAAGAATGAAGCGGCGGAAAAAAATAAACAACAGATCATTCAAGCAGAATGATTTGCTATGTTAAAATGAGATCGGAACAAGAATACTACATCAATACCATTCTGCTGAGAAAGTATAAAATGATGAAGGATGTGTGTTTCATGGATGGACTTACCGAAATAAAGAAAGATTCAAAAGAAATCTTCAAAGGAAGAATTGTTCATTTGTTTGTTGATCAAGTGGAACTGCCTAACGGGGAAACCTCAACGCGCGAGGTTGTAAAGCATCCCGGTGCAGTCGCTGTAATTGCTGTTAATAAAGAAGGAAAATTATTGCTCGTGCGACAATATCGTTATCCGTTGAACGGGATCATCTATGAAATTCCAGCGGGAAAACTAGAACCCGACGAGAACCCTGATGATTCGGCATTAAGGGAACTTGAAGAGGAAACCGGTTATCGTTGTAAAAAAATGGAGAAAATTGCTTCATTTTATTCATCGCCAGGATTCTCTGATGAATTGCTTCATGTCTATTTTACTGATTCGCTTATCGAAGGAAAACAGCATCTTGATCAGGATGAATTTCTGGAAGTGTGTGCAGTAAATCTTGATGAGGCTGTTCAAATGGTTAAAGATCACCGTATTTATGATGCAAAATCAGTTTATGCCGTTCAATATATGCAGCTACATTTAAAATAAAATAATAGCCTAGAGTCGTAAAATCTCTCAATTCGATCATAGTTATCCGTTGTAATCATAGAATGAAATTATAGATTTCATATGATCGAAATGCCGGGAGGTTGACAAAAATGATTGCAGAACGTCTAAAAAAGGTGCTTCATCAGCATATTAGCGATTACTTATCACTTTATACCTTTGTTACAGGGCTGCTGCTCATGGGGATCATATTTGGGGCCATTGTGGTAAACTGCCTGCCCTATGAATCCAAAAACGATCTGCTCCACTATTTGCAGCAATTTTTCGGTGAACTAGCAAAGAATCAGGTTGCTGATCCGAGGGCACTTTTTAAAGACAGCCTATTTCACGATTTACAGTATCTTATTTTAATTTGGGTGCTTGGTCTTTCCGTGATCGGACTTCCGCTCATCTTTTTGCTCATTTTTGTCAAAGGAATTTTTCTCGGCTTTACTGTCGGCTTTTTAGTCAGTCAAATGGGAATGAAAGGACTGATGGCTATTCTTGTCAGCATTTTTCCGCAAAATTTGCTGATCATACCTAACTACTTGTTTATTGCCGTTCTGTCCGTTGCCTTTTCATTGAAAATGATTCGTCAACTCTTGATGAAAACGAGAAATCAGCCAATGCTGCCGCAATTTATCAATTATGGTCTTGTTTTAGCAAGTACAGTATTAATAGCAGCAATTGCCTCTGGATATGAAGCGTATGTGTCACCTGCTTTAATACGCCTTTTTATAGCGTGATCGATTGCTAGTAATAGGTAATTATAAATAAAATAATTATAATTTAAAAATTATTATATTTAATTGACACCATTCTCAATAAGGATTATAATTTTCCTGTAAAAACCAGTAGTTATTTGCGGGTCATTCCGCATTGGTGCGGGTAGCGGATCGGATCGACCGTCATTTCATAATGGCCGCTAATCTGTTTTATGCATCGTTCTTGCAAAGGGGGGGCTTGTATGGAAGGCAGAATTAATCGAATTAAGAAGCAGCTTCATGGGCAGAAGTATAAGCTGACGCCTCAGCGAGAAGCGACTGTAAGGGTCTTGTTGGAGAATGAACAAGATCACCTCAGCGCTGAAGATGTGTATCTCCTTGTGAAAGAGAAAGCACCAGAAATCGGACTTGCTACAGTATATCGAACTCTTGAATTGTTAGCAGAACTGAAAATCGTCGACAAAATTAATTTTGGTGATGGCGTTTCACGTTATGATTTGCGTAGAGAAGGTGCAAGCCATTTTCATCATCATCTTGTTTGTATCGAATGCGGATCTGTGGATGAAATACAAGAAGATTTGCTTGGGGAAGTTGAAAAAGTGGTTGAGCGAAAATGGCATTTCAAAGTTAAAGATCACCGCTTGACTTTCCATGGGATCTGCCATCGTTGCTTGGAAAAACGTGAAGAAGAAAATCGTTTAAATAAAGAAAAAGAATCAGAACAGGAACCGGAAAAGGTGTGACTGTTCTCAATTCGGCAGCCTGAAACTTTCAGACTGTTTTTTCATTTATTCGGAATTTATCTATTTTAAGTTTCTACTTTTGATATGATTTATCCGCCTGTTTCATAATAATAAGAGAGCAACTTTATATGGACAGGCGGGATGAACAAATGAGAGATATTTTCCATGTCGGAGTAAATTTTATAAAAATATGCTGTCTGTTTGTTTTATTAACCGCTGTTTTTTATTTCGGTATGATGTGGATGGACCATTTTTTGGGTCAAGTTCATCGGTATGATGAACCAGGGTCGGGTGCAGTAGCAGTGATTCGCCATGAGCAATCAGGGAATGTCAAAGTGACACATACTCTTGATTTTTCACGGTTTTTTGAGTTTTTGAGAGATGGTGAATAAACAATTGAGGAAACTGGTAGACCATTTTTTGGATTTACTTAATAAGGAACGCGGTTTGTCTTCAAATACAATCGAAGCCTATCGAGGCGATCTGACACAATATACTGATTATTTAATCTCTAAGAAGCAATGCAGCGTATGGCAGGATGTCACTGAGGTAATCGTGCTTAATTATATGTATTTCCTTAAAGATTCAGGCTGCGCGCCGTCGACAATTGCACGAAAAGCTGCAGCCATCCGCGGTCTGCATCGCTATCTGCTCATAAGTAAGCAAACGACTGCTGACCCCGCCTATTCTTTGGAATTGCCTAAGATTCAGCGAAATCCGCTGCCACCATTATTGACAACTAATCAAGTGAAACAACTTTTGGATGCACCGGACCTGCGAACGAAGATCGGAAAACGCGACCGGGCCTTACTTGAGGTTCTTTATGCTACAGGAATGCGTGTTTCCGAATGCATTCGTCTTGATGCCGCACACGTGAATCTTGATTTGGAATTTATTCGCTGTTTGGGTAAGAAAGGAAACGAACGGATATTGCCGCTTGATTCCCTGGCCATTTCTGCACTCCGTATGTACATAGAATCACTTATTCAAGATGGAGAAAAAATAGATTTAAACCAACCGCTTTTCATGAACCGCATGAATAAACGCTTAACACGGCAGGGAATCTGGAAGATTCTCAAACATTATGCTGATCAGGCAGACATCTCTGTGTCTATTTCACCGGAAACGTTGAGAAAGTCGCTTACAGCGCATCTGTTGCAAAATGGTGCACCACTCGAATTCATCGATGAATTGATGGGGCGTCAGCATACTTCTGCTACGATGCAATATCCGCGTCCAAATCGATTACCTTTAAAAAAAGTTTACGCAATGTATCATCCGCGTGTAAAATTAAAATAAGAAAACTCGTACATAACGACTGGAGCGATAAAATATGAAACCGATTGAAGAAGTAATGGAAAAACTCAGGAAGCAGACTGCACGAAGGCCGGAGATCGGATTAATTCTTGGATCCGGACTCGGTGATCTAGCCGACGAACTAACAAATGCAGTACAGATTCCTTATCGATCCCTCCCTCATTTTCCCGAGTCTACGGTTAAAGGGCATAAAGGCCAATTTGTCATCGGCGAGCTTGAGGGAAAGACGGTTGTTGCGATGCAAGGAAGGTATCATCATTATGAGGGCTATTCGCTTGTACAAGTCGCTTTTCCTGTTTATGTCATGCAGGCGATGGGTATTGAAAAGTTAATTGTGACCAATGCTTGCGGGGGAATCAATACGGATTTTGCTCCAGGGGATTTGATGTTGATCACCGATCATATCAACATGCTCGGCGATAGTCCGCTTATTGGACCAAATGATGACGAAATAGGACCACGTTTTCCCGACATGTCACACGCGTACAGCCCGGATCTCATTCAAAAGGCTGAGAGAGCAGCTGAAACACTCAGCATTCAAGTTCAAAAAGGCGTTTATTTGGCTACTCATGGGCCTCAATATGAAACACCTGCTGAGATACGAATGATGCGCGTAATGGGGGCGGACGCGGTAGGTATGTCAACGGTTCCTGAAGTGATTGCTGCCAGCCACCTACGGCTGGATGTGCTCGGCATTTCATGCATAACCAATATGGCGTGCGGTATACTGGATCAGCCGCTTTCTCATAAAGAAGTGATTGAGACGGCTGATCGAGTTAAATCAGATTTTACAGCTCTGATTAAGTCAATTATTCGTTCAATCTGAAATCAATTTCAATAAACAGAAAAAGAACCGGAAAAAATTCGGTTCTTTTTTTTATTTATTCGAACTTTAAGTTAGTCAATTGCCATATGAACACCATGCATTTAAAACATTGTCAGATTGCCGGTGTCCTTTGCGTGTTTTTCCGCGTAACGAACGAGAATAAATGAGGCAGCTGTCAGCACAATCAAGATGCTGGCTAATTCGATTAAGGGGTTACATATGCTGCCCAATGTCTTCCCTTCCATCACAATGGCACGAAGAATATTCAAGACAAAGGTTAATGGGAAAAGAAAGGAGATTACTTTTGCCCAAATTGGAAATGCCATGAGTGGCATGCGCACACCGGAGGAAAATTCCATTGGCGCCTCAAAAATAGTATCGAGAAAGCCAGCGTCGCGTGAAAAGAGAAAAATTGTATTTAAAAATCCACCCCAAACAATAGCCGATAGGAGAAGCACCATGACAGACGTTCATAGCCCATCATCCATGCTGATTGTACGAGACTCCAGAAGAAGATATAGGCGAGGCAGCCGGTTATTAAAAAGAGTCCGAGCTTTTCAACTGGAACAAACCGAGAAAGCGGGCTGTTTTGTCCAAGATTAAACGGTTTGAATGCGAAGTAAGCATTGATGAACTGAATGACCGGCCATAGGAAGCTTTTCAGTCAAGTCTGTTGGGACGCCGTCCTCTATACCCGAAGAGGGAACAAGCAGCTGCTTTGCTATAAAAAGATCAGGCGTGTCAACGTCAATTAATAGATGCGGTGCGATAAATGTCGATGGAATAATTGTTATTGATTTCAAATCCTCATAATAGCGCGTGTATGTCCTCGCTTTGAGAAATTGGACCGATTGATCGCCGACAATCAATCGTGGATGAACCGAGTGTAATGCTCCGACCGGATCTTTTTGCACCTCTTCGTTAAACTGGTTCACCGAGCGAATCATCCAAGGTTCAATATGATAGAGCTCGCGCGCGAAAACCATCGTGTGATAGTCATGAAGAAAGTGATAGAACATTTTCTGATATTTTTTTCGGACGGCGAAGAATTTCGCGCTCTTCAGGGTTTAAATGAGCGTGATCAAGTTTGTGACGCGTACCTTAAATAAATGAAGTAAACGCCTCGCAATCAATATGGTTCCATTGTTCAATCGAATCTTCCACATAGCGATTTTCGAATCCAAACGCCTGTTCACAATCCATAATAAACATCCATTCATCCGTCACGTTTCCAAAAAATGATAGAGTATTAAGCATCTCGGCTGAAAGTGATTGCCGGGTGCGATTTGCCCATTCAAGGCGATCAAGATGGTGCTGCGGTTTGTTCAAGACATGCAGGCTGGTCAGTAATTCACGGTAGGGTGAATAAACAGCCTGAACATGTTTTCTGATCCATTATTCAAGGTGCGCGAACATGGCCATGCTCCCTCTATATTTGATTCGCTATTCGGCGAATCAAATAGTTAATTTTGCAAAATTATTAAGTACTATAGAGATCGCCTAGTAACCTGTCAATAAAAAATGAATGATTCATGTAGTAATCGCTCTCAAAATGCTTGGAATTTCTCTATTGATCCGTATAAAAGAATTGCTCGTGGACAGAATGATAAGGATCATAGTGAGGAGGTTTTTTCATGAAGGCATTTTCTATGTGGATGGCTTGTGCCACGCTCCTTTTTGCGACTTTCGTTCCGTCGGCATCGGCATTTGCCAAAACGAAGGGAAACGCAGATACGGAGACTGGCAAACTTAAATCAGCAATCGTTATCGAGCAGGATACGGGGAAGATTCTATTTAAACAAAACGAAAATAAAGAGCTTCCGCCCGCGAGTATGACGAAGGTAATGACGCTTCTCCTAATTTTCAAGGCGCTGGAAAACCATCAAATTTCATTGAAAGATAAGGTGAATGTGAGTGAGCACGCGGCGTCTATGGGGGGATCTCAAGTTTTTCTTGAACCTGGTGAATCTATGACGGTGGACGAAATGCTGAGAGCAATTTGTATTGCCTCCGCAAATGATGCATCAGTTGCGATGGCAGAGCATATCTCAGGTTCTGAGAAAGCATTTGTGGCCCAAATGAACAAGGAAGCAAAGAAGCTTGGGATGACACACACACATTTTGTTAACCCTACCGGTCTTCCAACCGACAATCATTACACAACCGCTCATGATATGGCGGTGATGGCGCGGGCGCTTTTAATGTATCCTCAAGTGCTTCACTACACATCAAAATATGAAGATTACTTGAGAGAGAATACAGATAAGAAATTCTGGCTTGTAAATACGAATAAATTGATTAAAACGTATCCTGGTGCAGATGGCTTAAAAACCGGCTTCACGAATCAAGCAAAATATTGTCTGACGGCAACAGCAAAGCGGAACGGTATGCGTGTTGTAGCAGTGGTTATGGGCGCACCATCACCTAAGGAGCGAAATAAAGAAATTGCAGGTTTAATGGATCATGCCTTTGCTGCTTACGTAACGAAACCATTGTTAGATCAAAATAAAACGGTAGCGATGGCGAAAGTGAATAAAGGCGACCATGCACAAGTTCCGATCGTAACGCAGCATCCGGCTGTTCTGCTTTTGAAAAAAGGAGAAAGTACCAAAGGGCTGAAGAAATCAGTGAAAATAGATAAATCACTTCAGGCACCATTAAAATCAGGCACTGTTGTCGGACATTTTATTGTGAAAAAGAAGGGCAAAGTGATTGCCCAAACACCTCTAATGGTCAAGGACAATGTGAAGCGTGCATCGTGGTGGCAGTTATTTAAGAGAAGCGCCGGCACTATTATGACACATTGACGAAATGTAGCTTGATTCGTGACAATGATGATCTTGTTTTGTTGAATTTGCACTAGTTCTGTCGGCAGGCAGGAGTCAAAGAGAAAAAGAGAGAAAGTAGTATCATAAGTCATCAAGATTCGATGATGAGTCGATCGTAAAGGATCGGAATGAACTTGGAAAAGATACAATTTCCGTTCAGGGAGGGAGGAAGCAGCATTGAGTTTAAAAATGGATTTGGAAGTAAAGTACGGCGTGCTGTGTATCCGGCTTGAGGGTGAACTTGATCATCATACCGCAGATGAGTTGAGAGAAAAGGTAAACCATGTCATGGACGATGAACCGGTTCATCATATTTTGTTGAACCTTGGCAGACTCAGTTTTATGGATAGTTCAGGTCTTGGCGTGATTCTTGGCCGCTACAAGAGAATTTCCGGACTCGGGGGAGAAATGGTCGTTTGTTCCATTTCTCCAGCTGTACGACGCTTATTTGAGTTAAGTGGCATGTTTAAAATTATCCGTCTGGAAACGGATGAAGACTATGCGCTTCACACTCTGGGGGTGGCCTGAATGAGAAACGAGATGACATTAACGTTCTCAGCAGTCAGTGAAAATGAATCATTTGCTCGAGTGACGGTGGCTGCATTCGTTGCTCAATTGGATCCGACACTTGATGAATTGACAGAAATAAAAACGGTTGTCTCCGAAGCGGTAACGAATTGTATTATTCATGGCTATGAAAATAGTGGCGTGGGCAAGGTGATGATCAATGCTTCACTTGAAGATGGAGTTGTGACCGTAAACATTCATGATGACGGTGTGGGCATAAAAAATGTTGAACAGGCAAAGCAACCGCTTTTCACGACTAAACCTGAGCTTGAACGATCAGGGATGGGTTTCACAATCATGGAAAACTTTATGGATCACGTCACGATTGAAACGGAGGAAGGAAAGGGAACGACGATCATCATGACCAAGGAAATCGCCCGAAACCGAGCGGTATGCAAGTAGGGAGACATGCACATGGAGCTTGATCGCAAAACAGCGTCGAAAGAACCGTTGCTGGATGATGATGAAGTAAAGCGATTGATAAAGCAGAGTCAAGCAGGTGATCATGAAGCACGCGACCGCCTTGTTCAGAAGAACATGCGTCTTGTTTGGTCGGTAGTTCAGCGCTTTATTAATCGAGGATACGAACCAGATGACCTCTTCCAGATTGGCTGTATCGGATTGCTTAAATCTGTTGATAAATTCGACCTTTCCTATGATGTTCGGTTCTCTACCTATGCCGTGCCGATGATCATCGGCGAGATTCAGCGCTTTATACGCGATGACGGTGCGGTTAAAGTCAGCCGCTCATTGAAGGAAACAGGTATTAAAGTTCGGAAAAAAAAGGACATGTTATCAAAACAATTAGGCAGAAATCCGACAATTGGAGAACTCGCCGAAGCGATGGAGCTGTCGCCTGAAGACATTGTTCTGTCTCAAGAAGCGATTCGCGCACCGTCGTCAATTCATGAAACTGTTTTTGAAAACGATGGCGATCCAATCACTATTCTGGATCAAATTTCGGACAATGACAGTGGGAAGTGGTTTGACAAACTGGTTGTTCGAGAGGCAGTGGAACAGCTGAATGATCGTGAAAAACTGATTGTGTATCTGCGTTATTTTAAGGATCAAACGCAAACAGAGGTTGCGCAGCGTCTTGGTATTTCACAGGTACAAGTGTCGCGACTTGAAAAGAAAATTCTTGAAGAGATCAAAAGCCAGATGGCCGAGTAAACGGTCATCTGGCTTTTTTGTACAATGGTAAGCGGAATTCACCATAAACGGTCAGGCAAACGCGGCAGTTCCTTCATTTGCAACAAGACATGGAGAAAACCAATTTTCTTACATTGCTTGTCATTAATTAATTTTTATGGCTTCGTTAAAGGATAGTTTTTTTCATCTCCATCACCAATTCAATTAAGCCTGCATTTAAGCATAATTTCCCGAACTTGGCAAATACTAACCTTCAGCACAAATTTGGAGGGAGTATCTTCTTATGTTGAATGATCCCAAGAACTATAAAGAAAACGTCAAGGCCTATCAGCCTAAAATACCGTATTTTATGAATTGTTTAAAGGCCTTTTTGGTTGGCGGAATTATTTGCATAATCGGTCAAGGAATACAAACCTTTTATATGTATTTTTTCCACTTCTCAAAACAGACAGCAGGAAACCCGACAGTGGCGACACTCATACTAATAGCGGCGCTTATGACCGGATTCGGGGTTTACGACAAGATTGCAAGGTTCGCAGGTGCGGGAACGATCGTACCTGTTACCGGTTTTGCCAATTCAATTACAAGTAGTGCATTGGAGCATAAAAGTGAAGGCGTGGTACTTGGAATTGCAACGAATCTGTTTCAACTTGCAGGAGAAGTTATTGTATTCGGTGTTGTGTCAGCAGCGGTGCTTGGCATCATTCGGTTGTTCATTGAACATGCGTTCTAAGGAGGAGTGGTGAAGTGAGTAAGGTAAAAAAACAGACATGGAGATTTAATCATCCGATTTATTTAGCAGCTACAGGAACAGCTGTAGGTCCCTTAGAGGCAAGGGGACCATTATCAGGGAACTTTGATAAGGAGTACGAACATTTGGATTGCGGTGAAAAAACATGGGCAAAGTCGGAACGAGCGCTCATGCGACGAGCAATTTCTTTTTGCTTGGCGAAGGCCGGAAAAGCAGAAGGTGATATCGATTTGTTTTTAGCAGGTGATCTAATGGATCAAAGTGTGACGTCAAATTTTATAGCCCGCGAGAACCGAATTCCCTTTCTCGGTATGTTTGGAGCTTGCTCCACGTCAATGGAAACGTTAGCGACAAGCGCACAACTTGTCGATAGTGGCTTCGCAGATCATGTTTTGTGCGCGGTCAGCAGCCATAATGCAACTGCGGAGCGGCAATTTCGTTATCCCACAGAATATGGCGGCCCGACAAAATTGACACAAACCTTTACTGTAACTGGCGCAGGTGCAGCGATTGTTACCAAAGAACCTGGAAAAGTAAGGGTCCGAGAAGCGACAATAGGAAGAGTAATTGACTGGGGCATTGACGACGCGAGCAATCTTGGTACTGCAATGGCACCGGCTGCTGCAGATACTATTTGGAATCATTTTCAGGACACAGGTCGCAGCCCTGAGGATTATGACATGATCGTTACCGGTGATCTTTCCAGTGTCGGGTCTCCGATTCTTGATGAGATTCTTCTTGAAAAGGGTTTGGATATCACGAATGTTCATCAAGATTGCGGAACGATGGTTTATACATCGGATCAACCGGTAAATGCCGGGGGAAGTGGTTGTGCTTGCTCTGCCGTGGTTACTTATGGTTATTTGTGCAATCGGCTTGCTGAGGGATCATTGAGGCGCGTTCTTGTTGTTGCAACAGGTGCACTGCTCAATAGTTCGACCCCGAAAGAGAAAGAAACGATTCCATGCATTGCACATGCAGTCTTGCTTGAATCAGCAAAGGAGGAACAACTGTGATTTTTGTGTATGCATTTCTAGTCGGCGGTGCTATTTGTGTCGTCGGACAAATCTTAATGGATGTCTTCAAATTGACACCGGCTCACGTTGTCGCAACTTTTGTCGTTTTAGGCGCATTGCTCGATGTATTCGGTATTTATGACCATTTAATTGAATTTGCTGGTGCAGGAGCTACAGTTCCCATTACCAGTTTCGGTCATTCACTGCTGCACGGCGCCATGTCGGAGGGTCATGAACATGGCTATCTCGGTATTGCAATGGGGATTTTCAAGCTGACTTCGGCTGGTATAACATCGGCGATTTTATTTGGTTTTTTGATCGCTTTGTTTTTTAAACCAAAGGGTTGATCAGCAAGCATTATGGAGGAGTCATAATTATGGAAAATCAAAAACAACAGTTGCCAATTGATGAGAAAATTTCTGAAAATGCGGATACCATGCAGAAAACTCTTGATTTCGGACCACATAATTTTGATATTGGTTTAAGAGAAATCAGGTTGCTTGGTCGTGAATGCCGAATATATTATACAAACAGCTTAGTGGATTCCAGCATTCTCGTTGTGATGATGCGCGAATTTATGCGTTTCTCCAATGAAAACACAAAAAATGTTGATGTGTTTAAGGAAATCAAGCAGCATCTTGTCCACCAGCAGGTCGAAGAAATCAATACAATTAATGATGCTGTAGACAAAATGCTGACCGGACGAATAGTTGTGTTTATTGATGGTGAAACAAAAGCATTATGTATTGATTTGCGTCACTACCCCGGAAGGCAGCCGCAAGAGCCTGACGTGGAAAAGGTTGTACGCGGTTCTAAGGATGGATTCACAGAAAATATTATTGAAAATTCCGGCTTGATCAGAAGACGTATCAGGGATCCTCGTTTTCGTTGTGAACTAACACAAATCGGTGTGCGCTCAAAAACTGATGTGTGCCTTTGCTATTTGAAAGACGTGGCGAATCCAGGATTGATTAAAACGATTAGAAAAGAGTTAAAAGCTATAAACGTAGATGGTATACCGATGGCAGATAACGCGCTTGAAGAATTTATTTTAAAACAAGGATGGAATCCGTTTCCTCTTGTTCGTTATACCGGTCGCCCAGATGTGGCTGCTGTACATTTGCTTGAAGGTCATGTGGTGATCATTACCGATACATCACCAAGTGTTATGATTTTGCCGACGACGCTCTTTCACCATGTGCAGCATGCGGAAGAATATCGCCAAGTCACCGCTTCAGGCGCATTGCTTCGCTGGTTCCGTTTTATGGCGATTTTGGCGTCTGTTTTTCTTGTTCCATTATGGCTTCTGCTTGTTGAGGACCATTTGCTGCCTGATTTTCTCAATTTTATTGGTCCAAATAATAAGGACTTCAATGTCCCGTTACTGCTTCAAATCTTAATTGCTGAAGTGGGTATTGAAACATTGCGTCTAGCTGCCATTCATACACCAACCTCGTTATCCACAGCGCTTGGACTCATTGCAGCTGTGCTGGTTGGGCAAATTGCAATCGAAGCCGGAATTTTTGTCAATGAGGTCATTCTCTACACATGTGTGGCCGCAATAGGCGGATTTGCAACACCTAGTTATGAACTTCAATTAGCAAATAAAATGGTTCGAATCTTCTTAATCTTGTCTGTAGGACTATTTCACATACCAGGGTTTATGATCGCTACGACGCTGATCATCATTTATTTGTCGCATGTCATAAATTTGAATACGCCGTATCTTTGGCCGTTTATTCCATTCAATCCAACGGGGCTATATAATATTATGATTCGCCGTGCACTCCCAACATCG
Source organism: Sporolactobacillus sp. PKPK-6 (assembly GCF_056678885.1). Lineage (NCBI taxonomy): Bacteria > Bacillati > Bacillota > Bacilli > Caryophanales > Sporolactobacillaceae > Sporolactobacillus > Sporolactobacillus sp. PKPK-6. Next base: position 69,897 of record NZ_JBWXPA010000001.1, read on the forward strand.
GTTGTGCGTCCGAGCATTGTGCGTCCTCTTGATAAATATCGCCAACCAGCTAAAGGCAAGACGAAGTAATCTTGTCTTCTCAAGTAAATCATGATACACTAGCACTAAAATTTTGAACGTATTCTTTTTTTGAAACAGCGCTGATGAGTTGAATGTGGCACGTTGCAGCGCAGTCATAAACTTATTGTTATAGTTAAAACTGATAGATGGGGAATCTTCAGGCTGATCGAGGATTTGTCTTTCGATGGGGGAGGTAATTCAGTGTTCGGAACACAGGCGATTAATGGCCGGGGACATTTATGCATAGGCGGTATCGATACGACCGTGCTTGCCAAAGAATACGGTACACCGCTCTATGTCTATGATACGGCATTGATTAAAAATAAGATAAATGAATTTAAGCAAGCATTTGCACGGCATGCCGGCTTAAGTTGGCAGATTGCCTATGCCAGCAAGGCATTTTCATCGATCGCTATGATTCAACTGATTGATGAACAGGGTCTTTCTTTGGATGTCGTATCTGGCGGAGAACTGTTTACTGCATTGAAGGCAGGCATGAATCCGAAGAGGATTCACTTTCATGGAAACAACAAATCGTATGCGGAACTAACTATGGCTTTAGACGCAAAAATCGGTGCCGTTATTGTAGATAATTTTTTTGAATTAGATCTTCTTGAAAAAATGTGCGCAGATCGCAATCAAGAGATGGATATCTTGCTCCGCGTTACGCCGGGCGTAGAGGCACATACACATGAATTCATCATGACGGGTCAGGACGACTCAAAATTTGGATTTAATTTGGATAATGGAATGGCAGAGCGAGCGGTGAAACAAGCACTTCAATCGCCGCATCTTAATCTGATAGGCATCCATTCTCATATAGGTTCTCAGATTTTTGAAACGGACGGATTTGCTGGTGCGATCAAAATAATGATGCAGCATGTTAGTGAATGGACGAAAAATTTTGCCTTCCAGCTTCAGGTACTCAATGTCGGCGGCGGGTTTGGTATCCATTATACGGATGGCGATCGTCCTCTGCCCATTGAGCGCTATATCGATACCATTGTGACTACCGCGGAGAAAGAATGCGCTGAACATAATTTATCAATGCCGTCGCTATGGGTTGAGCCCGGACGTTCGATTGTCGGTGAAGCAGGTACCACGCTGTATACAGTGGGTTCATCGAAAGACATTCCCGGTATACGCAAGTATTTGGCTGTTGACGGAGGCATGTCGGACAATATTAGGCCATCACTCTATCAAGCACAGTATCATGCAATCTGTGCAAATAAAGCCTCTGAAGCTGCTCAAAGCCAGGTTGCCCTCGCAGGGAAATGCTGCGAGTCCGGTGACGTTCTGATTAAGGAGGCATTTTTGCCGGAGTCATGTACAAGCGGCGATCTCATTGCCGTGTTTTCAACAGGGGCATATGGTTATTCCATGGCCAGTCATTATAATCGTATTTCAAATCCTGCAGTTGTATTCGTCGAAGACGGGGAAGCTTCGCTGGTTGTACGCCGAGAAACGTATGAGGACTTAATTCGTCAGGATATTGCACTCAAAGATTTATCGCGAAACAAGTGACTGCGAATAAAAGAATGGAATCAGTGGCGTATTACACGCCTTTTTCTTGCTTGTTCCATCGAATTGATGCACAGGTCTATTCTTTTGGTTATAATATAAAAAGTGAACAAAGTTCCTAAAGATTTTGTGAAGATTTCGTTATCTCATAGTTATGAGGGGTTCAAAATGCTGATTCGCTATAAGAAGAGTTATGAAAAGATAGCCATGGGTCTGCTGTCTTTTGTCCCGTCTGAGAAAGAGATAAAGCTGCTGCTGCAAACCATTAAACGTTATGAAGATGAAGAGAGCTGGCAGTTGTTCTTATGGAAAGATGATGAAGACATACTGGGCGTGATTGGAATTCAGATGATTTCCGACCAAGAAGCAGTTGTTGAGCATATTAGTGTCAATCCATCTTACCGTGCAGAAGGCGTTGGCAAGAAAATGATCCTGGCGCTGGGTAAAATGATTGGTGAACACGTTCAATTGACCCCTTCTCAGGCCATCAAGTCATATTTTGACAAATGCTTTGAAGAAGGTAATGAAAAGGAAACCAATTCATAAACTGGTTTCTTTTTTTTGCCTGCAGCACTAATGTTATAAGCTTGGCTTTTCACGAATGAATGATTATCTAGTGACAGACAACACAATCGTTTAACAAAGCCAAAGAAGAATTCACGGAATACATGTTCTGTGCTATGATTATGGCATTAAGTTTGGGATCAGGGGGATAAGGCTTGGAATACAAGGTGAAAATCGATGCTTTCGAAGGCCCTCTTGATTTGCTTCTGCATCTGATTAAAAAACTCGAAATTGATATCTATGATATACCAGTCGCTGAGATCACGGATCAGTATTTGGATTTTATTCATCATATGCAAAAACTTGAATTGAATATTGCCAGTGAGTACTTGCTGATGGCAGCAACATTAATTGCAATGAAGAGCAGGATGCTGCTGCCAAAGCCCGAGCTGTCAAATGATGAAGATGGTGATTCCTATGAGGATCCGGAAATGACACGTGAAACACTTATGCAGCAGCTTCTCGATTATCGTCGCTTTAAGGAAGCTGCGGAAACTTTAAAAGATAGTGAGAAGGAACGTCTGCAGCTGTTTGCTAAACCGCCGTCTGACCTTACTCGCTATGAGAATAATGATTTAACGACAATACCGCTGACGGGAAGAGCAACGGTGCATGATATGCTTCGTGCGTTTCGACGTTTAATGCTGAAGAAAAAGCTGGAGCAGCCGCTGAACATAAAAATTGACCGTCAGGTATTGCCGATTGGTCAGCAGATGAATTTGGTTTTGCAGAAATTAAAAGCATCGGATCACGGTTTATCCTTCCAATCCATTTTCTCTTATCCAGATCGGACGCACCTTATCGTTACTTTTCTTGCTCTGCTTGAACTGATGAAGATGAACGCCGTTACGTGCATGCAGAGTGAGAATTTCGATGATATATTGATTAATCTCGGAGAAGGAGCAGATGACTTTGAAGCCAGCGAAAATCCGTTCGATTATTGAGGGACTTCTTTATCTGACAGGAGAAGAAGGGTGTTTGATCGAACAAATAAATAAGGTACTTCCAGAATGCACCATTCAAGAAATAATGAATCACGTAGAACAAATGAAAAAAGATTATGAAGCAAATGAAGCAAGCGGATTGATGATCATAGATCAGCCGAATGGCTATCGTCTGACGACAAAACCATTTATGGCGAACTATACGGAATTATTTGCAGCCATACCGAAAACTGCACCGCTTTCTCAGGCAGCACTTGAAACGGTCGCAATTGTTGCATACAAACAACCGGTATCGCGTATAGATATCGAAGAAATACGCGGTGTTAAATCCGAACGGGCACTGCAGACGTTGGTAGTCAAAGGACTTATCAAAGAAGTTGGAAGGGCAGAGGGCAGTGGCCGTGCGATTCTTTATGGTATTACTCCAGTTTTTCTCGATTATTTCGGCCTGCATGATTTAAGTGAACTTCCGCCTCTTTCTGAAATGATGAAGCACCAGAATGAGCAGATTGACGCCTATGATTTATTCTATGATCATTATAAAGAAACGATTAAAGAATTGTAAAAAAGCCCGGATTTTTAACACCCATGTTCTCAACAGTCGGCTTATTTAGGGAGGTCGTCAATGATGTATGGACGCTTAAAAAACTATTGGCATCCATTTGTTGAAGAAAATCGCGGACAGATTATCGTTTTCGCCTTGTTTGCACCGGTACTTGTTGCTGTTCCTGCATTGACAGCAGTGACTATGATCCACGGAAGTTTTTTATCACTTCTTTTTCATTCTCTGCTTGAAGTTTTATTTCTTTCACTTTTTGCAGTTCTTCCATTGTTCCTGCTTTTGATTTCCACTGCTTGGCCACGGAGGACCACAGTCTTTTGGTGTGTCTTTTCAGGTGCATGTCTCATCCTATGGTTTATCATTTTCCAGGTTGTGAAGTTTTATAGTTGAACGAATAAAAATTCATATTCTGCTTGTCCCGGCATAACTTGTTACCAAGGGTGTCCAAAAAAATCCGGGAACAAGTGATTAATACAACAATCAATCTGGCCAGGCTCTCTTTGCCTGATCTTCCCGGTTCGTTTTGCCCCTTTAATATGAGTCCGATTTGGATCAGGACAGGGGATGAAAATTGTGGGGATCATGTTAAAGAGAGTTTTATTTTATCTTTTTTGTTTCATTTTTATTTTTGCCTTCTTCCCGCATCAATCAAAGGCTGCGGAACCCAAAGTATCCGCACAATCTGCTGTGCTTATGGACCAAACGTCTGGACGCGTTTTATTTAAGTACAACAGCAATGAGAAATTACCCATTGCCAGCATTACCAAGGTAATGACGGCAATTCTAGCCATTGAATCCGGCAAAATGAATAAGACCTTTACAGTGAGTCAAGAGGCGCTTCGTACAGAAGGATCGTCGATTTATTTGAAAGCCGGAGAGAAAATGAAGCTTAAAGATATGGTGTACGGGCTCATGCTTCGTTCAGGAAACGATGCATCACGTGCGATTGCTGAAGCAGTAGGCGGAAGCGAATCTGGTTTTGTTCTAATGATGAACGAAAAGGCACATGTTTTGGGCATGACTAATTCCCATTTTACCAATCCTAACGGCCTTGAAAATCCGGATCATTATTCAACCGCATATGACATGGCACTGCTCATGCGCTATGCAATGGACAATGCTCAATTTCGCAAGGTCGTCGGAACAAGAATTCATCGGGTTCCAGCTACAAATAAGGAAGTTGCTCGCGCATGGAAAAATAAAAATAAAATGCTTCGCTTGTATAAATATTCGACCGGGGGAAAAACAGGATTCACCAAAAAAGCGAGAAGAACACTGATTTCAACAGCGTCAAAGAATCATCTTAATTTAATTGCGGTCACCTTAAATGATGGTGATGATTGGCAGGATCATCAAGGTATGTTCGAGTGGGCCTTTGCACGCTACAAAGCAATTCAAGTCATAAAAAAAGGAAAACTGAACGCACATGTCCACACTTTTTATCAAAATAAACTCTATGTTCAGCGCTCTGTAACAGTACCTTTGACGAACAATGAAAAAAAACAATTAAAAAAGAATTTATTACTTATAAAGCCAAAGAAAGATAAACATTGGAAGCCTGCATCGCCTGCAGGACGATTGAATCTGTATGTGGAACAGAAGAAATTGGCTTCGCTGCCTGTCTATTATCATTCAAATTATAAGGAGAAGAAGGGATTTTGGTCGCGTTTTAGTGGCTTTCTTCATGCAATTGTCACTGGGGATGGGCGATGAGCCTATGATCAATATAATTTGGGTTGCCCTGTTTCTCATCGGTATGGGTTATGCTGCCGTTAATGGAACAATGGATGATGTTAATAAAGCATTGTTCACTTCAGCAAGCGATGCTGTGCAGATTTGTTTCGGCCTGATCAGTGTTTTGATTTTTTGGCTTGGATTAATGAAAATAGCAGAGAAATCAGGATTATTGGATAAGCTGAGTCATTTATTCAAGCCGGTGATGAAAAAGATTTTTCCTGAGGTACCCCCGGACCATCCTGCGATGGGCTACATCCTGTCAAATACCATTGCAAATATGTTTGGACTCGGAAATGCGGCGACACCAATGGGGATTAAAGCAATGGAGGAGCTCAAGCAGCTTAATAGAGGGAAGAAGACGCCAAGCCGATCCATGATCACGCTCCTTGCATTAAACACATCGGGATTGACATTAATTCCGACGACGGTGATTGCGATCCGTATGAAGTATGGGGCAGAAGTACCGACTGATATTGTTGGTCCGACTTTAATTGCTACGTGTTGCACAACTGCAGCCGCTCTCTGTATTGACCGCTATTTCTATCATCGGAGGAAGCGAAAGGGGAGAAAATGATGGGGCTAATCACAACGTTTTCAACCTGGCTTGTTCCTTGTCTGATCGCGATTGTTTTGCTCTATGGGACGTTTAAGAAAGTTCCCTCATATGATGCTTTTGTTGAAGGAGGGAAAGAAGGCTTCTCCCTAGCCATATCGGTGATGCCATTTTTGGTTGGAATGCTGGTGGCCATCAGTGTGTTTCGTGCTTCTGGTGCTATGGAAGCGTTGATCCATCTTATTGCGCCACTGCTTTCGGCTGTCGGAATGCCGCCGCAAGTCCTTCCGCTTGCCTTGATGCGCCCTCTATCAGGAACAGGTGCTCTAGGACTAATGGCTGATCTTATTCATACTTATGGTGCTGATTCCTTTATCGGACGTCTGGCTTCTGTGATGCAAGGGAGTACGGATACGACTTTTTATGTCGTTACGGTTTATTTTGGCGCAGTGGGTATTCATCAAATAGGAGATGCACTTAAAGTCGGGCTGCTGGCGGATCTTGTCGGTGTCATTTGTGCTGTATGGATCGTAACTTTAATGTTTGGCTGAGATTATGAATGAGTGAGTGCGTTGAACTCCGACGGCTCTTTTCTTTTGTCTTGAATGTGAATGGAAAGTGAATAAATGATGAAACTTGAGAAAACATTTTCTTCGCGTTATGATGTTTCTGAGGTGGAAGGATGGAACGATTACAAAAAGTTATTGCCCAAGCAGGTGTCGCATCGCGGCGCAAAGCGGAACAACTGATAGTAGAAGGTAAAGTGCAAGTCAATGGAGATACCATTACGGAACTTGGCACAAAGGTATCGGTAAACGATAAGGTGACCGTTAATGGTGTACCGCTTGACAAGGAACGACTTGTCTATTTTTTATTTTACAAACCGACCGGTGTGATCACGACCGTAAAGGATGACCGCAATCGGACCACGGTTGTTGATTTTTTTAAACAGGTGCCTGAACGTATTTTTCCAGTAGGCAGATTGGATTATGATACATCAGGGGCTCTTTTAATGACGAATGACGGTGAGCTCGCAAACAAATTAATGCACCCAAGTTTTGAATTTGATAAGACGTACATAGCTCATGTCAATCCAATCCCGACTAATGATCAATTACGTCAACTCGCTTCAGGAATTCGCCTGGAGGACGGCATGACCGCGAAGGCTCGCGTTCAGTTGCTTGCTTCCGATAAAGAGAACGGGACAGCCTCGGTTCAGCTCACGATACATGAGGGGAGAAACCGTCAAATTCGCCGCATGTTCTCTGCACTGCATCTTCATGTTCGCAAATTGAAGCGTGAACGTTACGGATTTCTTGGATTGACTGGATTGCATCCGGGTGAAAGCCGCGCATTAAAACCGCATGAAGTGAAAACATTAATGCATATAACGCGACATTCATAAATAATACTGTATTTTTTAAAGAAATTGTTTAAAATAAGACATAGGATTGACACAAATACAACATAGTTAGCTTTTGTATTTTAAAAAAATTTTTTGAAATATTTATCGGACAACGTATTGTGTTGTTTATCTAGAGGGGTTGCCTCATAAATACCATTTCTGAGGTTAGCGAGCGATAAAGAAAAGAGATAAGGATTTGGGTGGAAAAGGGAGGATCTGAATGGAAGAGAAGGAAGCGGCGATTCTGCTTGTTGATGATGAAGAGAGAATCCGTAAGCTTTTAAAAATGTATCTTGAACGTGAGAACTATGTAATTGATGAAGCGGGAGACGGAGAAACAGCGCTTCAAAAAGCATTGGACAAAGACTATGATCTAATTCTTCTTGATCTCATGCTGCCAGGAATGGATGGCGAAGAGGTGTGCGAGAAACTGCGCGAATATAAAGCCACACCGGTGATTATGCTGACCGCAAAAGGCGAAGAAGCAAATCGAGTTCAAGGGTTTGAAGTCGGTACAGATGATTACATTGTCAAACCGTTTAGTCCGCGAGAGGTTGTACTTCGAGTAAAGGCCTTATTGCGTCGCTCCTCAAAAACGAAATTTTTGGAGACGGAAACGACAGCGACAAACGTGATTGTATTTCCTCACCTAATGATTGATCATGACGCGCATCGTGTAAAGGTTGATCAACATGAAGTGAATTTGACACCTAAGGAATACGAGCTTCTCTATTACCTTGCACAAAATCCAGATAAAGTTTTTTCAAGAGAACAGTTGCTTAAGGACGTTTGGAATTACGAGTTCTTCGGTGATCTTAGAACTGTGGATACGCATGTGAAGCGATTGCGAGAAAAACTGAATAAGGTTTCTGAAAAAGCAGCAGAAATGATTATAACTGTATGGGGTGTCGGCTATAAAATTGAGGTCGATTCTGCAACATGATTTGGCGTAGTATTATCGGCAAACTTTGGGCAACCATCATAGCGATTGTTACAATCGTACTTCTGTTCTTGACTTTGTTTTTATTACAATTCTTTGAAAACAGTAATATTCAGCAAGCGGAACAGCAAATGGAAAAAATCGGTGTAAAGTCAGCGCATTTACTCGCAAGTCCATCGGGCCTCTCTGTTAATGAGACACTCAAATCAATAGATGATATTGCGGATGTATATAATGCGGGCTATGTACTGATTATGAATGATCAGGTGCGCAGCGGTCCTAAGGGGAGCTCCAACCCTGATTTGACGCGCAGTTTTTTTGAAAAGGATGCAGTATTGAAGGCTGCCCTCAATGGAAAGAAAACAGTGAGCAAAGTTGGTTCTTTTCAGGTACAAAAGGGGAATAAAAAGGTAAGCCGACGTTTGCTGATTGTCGGTGTCCCGATACAAAAAGATGCGAGCGTTCATGGAGCTGTATATATTATTCAGCCTGTTCAGATTGCGCAAAGCGCACTGGATCAATCAAGAAAGCTGATTTTTATTTGTGCCGGATTTTCTATCCTGCTGACTACATTTTTTGCCTTTTTTCTCTCAACACGAATCGGCTCTCCGTTGCGAAAGATGAGGAAAGCGGCACTGCAAGTTGCGCTCGGAAATTTTGATATCAATGTTCCCGTGATCACGCGTGATGAAGTCGGCGATCTGGCTGTTGCTTTTAATAATATGAGAAAAAAACTGAAAATGAATTTGAATGCACTGAATCAGGAAAAAGAGCAGCTTTCCGGAATTTTGCAGAACATGGCAGATGGTGTTCTCTTAATGAACATGAATGCCCAAATAGCTGCCAGTAACCCGCCAGCAGATCATTTTATTTATTCTTGGAACTATGAACACAACATAGATCCAAATGAAAGGAATACCCCGGATCTTTTAAAGGTACTATTTCTCGATGTAGCTGAAGACGGTGCACAAAAAGTACGAGAACTAGGCGTCCAGGGACGTGTTTGGGTAGTGATTATGAAGCCCCTCTATGATAAAGAAAAAATACGAGGTGCTGTGGCTGTACTGCGCGATATGACCGAGGAAAGACATAATGATCAAATGATTAAAAGTTTTGTAGCCAATGTGAGTCATGAATTGAGAACACCGATCGCGATGATGCAGGGTTACAGTGAAGCGATCATTGATGATATTGCTGAAAGTGCTCAAGAAAAAAAAGATATGGCACAAATCATACTGGATGAATCGAAGCGAATGGGCCGTTTGGTTAATGAGTTGCTCGATTTAGCTAAGCTTGAGACTGGGCACTTTCAACTTGTTCGCCGTGAAATCTCGCTTGATGAATTTTTTCAACATATTATTGTGAAATTCAACAAAATAGCAAAAGACACAGGGATTCAAATGAAATCCGAATTATCAGAAGTCAACGGTCAATCATTTTTATTGGATCCTGATCGTGTGGAGCAGGTTATGACGAATCTCATTGACAATGCGGTGCGGCACACAAGAAAAGGCGGCACGGTATGTGTTGCAGCGCGTATCGAGAATGATTTACTTTATGTCTTTGTTCGTGATTCCGGAGTAGGTATTGCCAAAGAAGATATCCCATTCGTTTTTGAGCGCTTTTATAAAGCAGATAAAGCGAGAACAAGAGGAAAGGCCGGCACTGGACTGGGTCTGGCCATCGCAAAGCATATTGTTGAGGCGCATGGCGGAGAAATAAGCGTTAACAGCATAAAGGGAGAAGGAACCACATTTCAATTTACGCTGAGACGTGATCATGTTTAATTAGTTGATCTTAAGCAATGGCATGCTCTAATAACAATCAATGATAAAAAGAGGGTTGAAGCAGTTTGTTTGCTTCAACCCTCTTTTTATATGCATGAACATTGATCAGATGGTTAAATGCCGACAGCATGATCGGGCTTTCCGTTAAATGGAGCATCTGATATGCGGATAGACTCCGTCGGGCAACCTTCATAAGCATCGACCAGATCTTCAAGTAATTCTTCAGGAACAGCTGTGTTCCCCTTGTTGTCATCAAGAAGTGCAAAGGCAATTCCTTCATCATCGTAATCATACAGATCAGGCGCAGTTGCCGCACATGCGCCACAAGCAATACATGTTTCTTTATCTACAATTGTATATTTTTCAGCCATCGTCATTTTCCTTTCCATAACAATTTCAACGATTTACTATATCACTTTTATTTTAATGAAGCAGCTGAATCTTTTCAATAGAATTCATCGATTGAATTAATGAACATTTGTCGAAACATGTCTTGGAAAAGGGTAAAATAAAAGGAAACAAAACATGACAGAAAAAGTACGAATTGGGGATGATGCCCTCATGTTCAGCGAAACACTTCTTCTATTCCTAATCAAGCAGTTTAACGGGGAAAGGACCCTATCAGGAATATACCATTTATTAAAAGGCAAAAAATCGTCTCAAAGCATACAGGACAGTTTTCTGTTTCGGGTGGAGCCGTTTTATCATCTATGTGATGATCTGGAACGTCAATCGTTTCAAAAATTAATCGAGCATCTGGGCGATCATGAGTGGATAAAATATATGAACTCAGAACAGACGCGCGTCATCCTCACTGAAAAGGGAATGGATAAGCTAAGCATGTTCAAAATTGAACGTATGATTCCGGATGGGTTGAGGATAACAAATTACGTCACGACTGAAAAGCAATTCTGGCTAAGACTGCAATTGCTCATTCAAACGCTATCGGCACTTCGTTATCAACAGACCGCTTTCTTGCCAATTACGAAGTTTCCGGCAGTGACAGAGGCAGTTCGCCGCATAATAATGGAAAGTTCACTAAGCCGCAATCAATTAGTTCATCAATTTTATCAAGAAATTCGCCGATTATTGACGAGTATCCCCATCCTCGAAGCGAATATATTTGCATCTCAGTTTTCCGGATATCATATGACAGGACTTACTTTGAGACAAATTTCCGATGAATCCGGGAAGGATCTGTTTGAATGCCGAACCTTTTTTAAGGCGGCGCTCAGAAGAATCATGCAGGAACTATCAAAAAATAAATCACGCTACCCTTTTACTGCTTTATTAATGAGCCCTGGAGTGAGCGGACTTTCAACTACTGCCGGAGTGTCACTTCGTTTCTTGAAATCTGGATTGTCAGCACAGGAAGCGGCTCATCGTAGAAATTTGTCCATCGGAACAATTGAAGATCACTTAGTAGAAATTGCATTGAAAGATCCAACATTTGACTTGTCCGAATATCTTACCGATGAGCTGGAGCATCGCATAATGGATCATGCAAACCGTTTAAACACACGTCAACTTAAAACGATTAAAAAAGCTCTTCAAGAAGGTGTTTCCTATTTCCAAATCCGCCTGGCTCTTGCAAAAAATACGGTTCGATAAAGGAGAGGAACATAATGGGTAGCCTGAATAATTTACGTGAAGAAGACTTGCTGCGCGAAGCTAAGATAATTTTAAAAGAAAAATTCGGCTATCATCAGTTTCGCTCCGGGCAGCAAAAAATCATACAAGATGTTTTAAATGGCAGGGATGTATTTGCGATGATGCCGACGGGAAGCGGTAAATCGCTGTGTTATCAAATTCCCGGTTACTTACTTAATGGCACCGTATTGATTGTTTCACCGCTTTTGTCGTTAATGGAAGATCAGATTAACGCATTGCGCGCCGCAGGTGAAAGGCATGCCCGAGCATTGAACGGAATGATGCACGCACAAGAACGCATCCGCGTGCTTCGTCATTTGGAAGAGCTGCGTTTTCTCTATATTTCCCCGGAGATGCTTTGCCGTTCTGACATACGTGAAGCTTTGGCAAAAATAACTATTTCGCTTTTTGTCGTTGATGAAGCACATTGTGTATCTCAATGGGGACATGAATTCAGACCGGACTATCTGCAGCTTGCCCGTATCAGAGAACAGCTTGGACATCCAGCCTGCCTCGCCGTGACTGCAACAGCGGATGAACGTGTGCGAGAAGATATCATTCGATCTTTGGAGTTGCATGAGGTTGCTCAGACGATCATGAGCGTTGACAGGACGAATATTGCACTTGTTGTTCGGAACGTTTCCAATGACGATGAAAAAATGGAACAATTGTGCAAGCTGCTCCGTACCACACGTCTTCCGGGAATTGTTTATTGTGCAAGCCGCGACTGGACTGAGAGACTGGCTGAACTGGTACGACGACAACTCGGACTTCGTGCAGCTTTTTATCATGGTGGAATGGAGTCAATAGATCGGAGAAAAATACAAAACCAATTTTTGGATAATCAATTAGATCTGCTTTGCTGTACCAATGCATTTGGTATGGGAATTAACAAACCAGACATTCGACTGGTCGTCCATTTTCATTTTCCGGCAACAATGAATGCATACCTTCAGGAAATCGGCCGTGCTTCGCGTGACGGACAGCAAGGTCTTGCCGTTCTTTATTATTCACCGCAAGATAATCAATATCCGGAAGGCTTTATAGACAGCAATTTTCCCGAGGATGCCTTTTTGCTCCATACGTTACATGAGTTAGATGAAGGAGTCCTCACAATAAAAAACAAAGATCAATTTTTGAACGATTTACAGGAGCGAGGATCAAGCGAAACCGCAGCTCGGTTCATTTATGAACGGATACGGGAAAAGCCTGCCTATCAATCCTTTCACTCGATTTTTAAACGAAGCAAGTCGATGATCGAGCAGCGCCGACGGGTATTATTGAACGATCTCTCTATCATGAAAAATTATTTAACGGCTACAGAATGCAGAAGAGCCTATTATTTAAAGGTTTATCATGAAGATTCACATGAGAAGCCCGTTTATTGCTGCGATCAATGCGGGATCAATCTTGCCGATTTTGATTCGGTGAACTTTGAAGATACAGTGATTAATCGAAAGCAGTTGATGAGTTGGGAAGAAAGGCTGTCCTATATTTTTAAAGAAAGCGAAAGGTCGAAACAATGAGCCGAACTGATCTTCATTTATCCGATTCTGAGATGCGTCGAGCTCTTTATTTCTCTCAAGGCCTGCTTTTGCTGCTTTCAATGACACTTATTAAACTGTTCAACTTGTCATTTCCTCTCGCGACTTGGTACAAAGTCAACGGGTTAGAACTTATGATCGGTTTTAGTTTCGGAGTGGGTATGGTTTCCATCCAAGCTATTGCCGAGCATGTCTTGCCAAATGCATGGTTTGATGACAAAGGAATAAATGAGCATCTGTTACGCGCATTTCCTCTGTCAGCGCTTGTACTCATTATGGCTGCTGTTTCGTTAATTGAAGAGACTCTATTCAGAGGTATTCTTCAGCACTTACTAGGATATGTTGCTGCCAGTCTTATTTTTGTCTTTTTACATATTCGTTATGTGACGAAGCCGGCGCTTTTAGGAATAACCCTTGTTCTAAGTTTTGGTCTCGGTTTTCTATTCGTTCAAACGGGTAGTTTGCTGACACCAATCACAGCACATTTCACAATTAATACGTTGCCTATTGCGCTTAATTATTTGAAAAAGGGTCGTCTATGATGTGCTTGATTAACGATTTGTAACCTGTGATTGTCCTAATTTCATGGTCACACTCATAGTTATGAATGTGAGAGAGGTGAAGGACATGTCGCTTCAAGAGTATCACGATAACGGTCGGATTTCTGGAATTACGTTAACTATTTTAACAGAGCTCATTAAAAGAAAAAAAGAAAAAGACAAATGGAAGCATAGAGAAGCAATCTTTGGTCTTTGTCTTACCTTATTTGCAGGTATTGGAATCGGCTATACTTTTTTCATTCATCCCGGTATGCTCGAATCAATGCGCGATTTACGTATGTTGATCAGCCGTCCGGCGAGCTGGATTTTCTTGATGATTTGCGCTGTGTTTCTGTTATTCTTTACTTATTGTCATGGTGAGCGCGAAGATGCTGAGGATGATTATGACGATTTACGGGAAGAGATCATTGATCGCACGGAAGAACTATGGATGAATGATCAGCCGGATCAGCTTGGCAATACGGCCCGTTACGGAATTCTTCGACATTTGAAGAAGGAATTTGATATCAATTTATTTTATAAATAATTACAAAAACGACCGCTTCTATTAGGCATGAGAAGCAGCCGTTAAATTGCCTGTTTTTATTCGTTAAAATACTCTTTTTTTTGATTGTTCCTCTTTTAGTAATTCAACTGCTTCACGAAATCTCTGTGAGTGAACGATTTCACGTTCGCGTAAAAAGCCTAAAGAATCATTAATTTGGGGGTCATCGGAGACATTAATGATCCATTGATAACTGGAACGCGCCTTTTCCTCTGCTGCAATGTCTTCATAAAGATCAGCGATTGGATCTCCTTTTGATTGGATGCCCATGTTAAAGTTTTGCCCGGCAGCATTATGATAATAGATTGATTTACCATGATCAACATAATGTTCACCTAAACCGGCTTCCTTTAACTGTTCAGGTGTCGCATCTTTAGTTAGTTTATACACCATAGTGGCGATCATTTCCAAATGGGCAAATTCCTCGGTTCCGATGTCATTGAGTAAGCCCATAACGCGGCTAGGTATTGTGTATCTCTGATTTAAATAGCGAAGGGCAGCGGCCAGTTCGCCGTCAGCGCCGCCGTATTGTTCAATCAGAAATTTTGCCATTCTTGGATTACAGATGCCGACACGCACCGGATACTGCAATTTTTTTTCGTAATACCACACAAATATCGGCCTCCTCGGTCATCGTTTATACTTGCCATGGCCAGGGTGTATCCTTCCATTGCCATGGATAAGCGGATAGACTGTGCCCAAATTGTCTTAATGGGCCGTACCGTGCTTCAAATCCGTCACGAAGTTCGGCACTTTTCTTAGCGGTTGAATTGAACTGCTTAAGTGCTTCAAGGTCATTAGGATGAGTGTCTAAATAAAGAGTCAGTTCAACAAGAGTAAAATCAACAGCTTGGAGTGCCTTCAGATCCGAGTAATAGCTGTCCGGTACTTGTATCGGTTCATCCATCTGTGTTCAGCTCCTCTCTTTTTGAGAGATATGGATTGGTATATGGTGTAAATAATCCCGGCCATAATGTGCCGTGTGTCAATGCTTCAAATGGTGAAAACTGCTCCATGCCCCGCGGCTGAAAACCTAGATAGAGCTGCACGGGTGTCTCATAAGAAATGGGTCCGAGCGGTGGACATGGATCATTTGGACTGACGTATGGAGTGTACCATTTTCTGGATGTAGACAAATCAGCGCCTCCCTTCTTGAAATCATTTTTCTATTCATCATTTCTTTATATGCTATCCCAGCTCGTACATAGACCCAATGATTTCATCGATTTTTTTAAACGAGAACGTATAAGCACACGTTCGTTCGAATCTTTTAACATTGGCACTATTCATATGCCTTATGATACGGAGTGATTTCCAATGACTGTTGATTTATTGGCTGTGGCAATAATCCTTTTTGTGATTTTAATTACTTACATGTTTTGTGAGGCGCATATGAATCGATTAATCTCCATCAATCTTGAGATTGATGATTTGCCCGAACCTTTTATTGGTGAGAAGTTATTTTTTATCTCGGATATTCATCGGCGCACGATTTCAAAAAAGTGGCTGGAGTCGTTTAAGGATTCCCCAGACTACATTCTTATTGGAGGAGACCTGACGGAAAAAGGAGTGCCTCTTTCGAGAGTGCGCACAAATATTCAATTGCTGTTGAATCTCGGCCCTGTTTTTTTCATTTGGGGAAATCATGATTGGGATTCCGGATATGATCGTTTAAAAAAACTGCTTGATGAAAGCGGCGTTTCGATTTTAAATAACACGACATATACTGTAACTAAAAGTGGTGCAGCACTCAATTTTTCGGGATTAAATGATTTGCTGCATCACCACGCAAATTTAAATAAAACACTTGCAGCGAGAAAAAGCGGAGTGCCGACGATTCTTTTCAGTCATAATCCAGATATTAAGAAAGCGCTGACACCACAGATGGGCATTGCTTACTGCATTTCAGGACATACGCACAGCGGACAAATTAACTTATTCGGATTTACTTTAAAAGAGAAGGCAGGGGTAAAAGAACTGCCGTTTGGAACACTAATAATCAGTAGCGGTTACGGGACAACTAAACTGCCTTTGCGTTTAGGTGCAAAGCCTGATGCATTAATGCTTACTTTCAAGCAGAGATGAATTGGAAATGTGTAAAAGCATGTACAATTATGTCTTTGCGTTGTATACTACACTCAAGTCTCTCGTTCGACTATTGGTCGGCGAATTTGTTCTTGTCTCTCGTCGTTTGGATGCATGTCCAGGCAAGAGACACCGAAATTCGTCAAGATCATATAACTATAGTATAAGTTTGCGACACTACACTAAAGAGATTAGGCTGGACGGCAAGGAGGACATTTGCGATGCGACTGGAACGTTTAAATGGCGACAGGATTAAAATATTCCTGACTTTTGACGATCTCAAAGAACGAGGCATTACAAAAGAAGATATGTGGCACGACTTGCCGAGAGTCGAGAAATTATTTCGGGATATGATGCTTGAGGCGGATGACGAATTGGGTTTCGAAGCATCCGGTCCCATCGACGTTGAAGTATTCTCCCTCCCGGCGCAAGGAATGGTTGTCATTGTGTCAAGAGGAAGAAAAGATCGTGATGATGAATCCGACGATGACTTTGAAGATGACGAAGATTTCATTCAAATGCAGGTGACATTGGATGAAAGTCAGGACGTACTTTACCAGTTTGAGCAATTTGATGATGTGATTTCACTATCGAAAACACTTCATGATTTAGGAATTCGAACAGGAAGCCTATTTCTATTTGAAAACAAATATTATATACATTTTAATGAACAGCATTTATCGGACGCATTCGATATCGAAACGCTTGTCGCTATCCTTGCGGAGTATGGAAATACATCAACCATTACCATTTACAGACTTGAGGAATATGGTAAATGTCTGATAAAAGATATTGCTGTATCCGAGTTATATCGCTATTTTATTAAAGCTCCGCATTCTTGATCACGCGGAGTTTTTCATTGCGGTTACTTTGTCATCGTTATGGAGAAGACGGGATGACTGGTTTATTAAACTTTATGCACCCGCACGCCGCTTGATGAATCAATTGTTGCGTCAAAGGAAAGAAGACAGAGACAATGGTGTGCAGAAAATAAGAAAGGAAGATTTTGGTGTCGGTTGATCAACGGGATCTTTTAACGAAGCACAAACGCGTCTTAGCATCGGCTCAAGCGATGATTAAAGAATCGCTTGCTGAACTTGGCTATTCGCAGGATGTATTTGAACTATTGAAAGAGCCGCAGCAAATCCTTGCTGTCCGGATACCTGTTAAAATGGATAACGGACAAGTTCGCGTTTTTTCAGGTTACAGGGTTCAACACAGCTTTTCAATTGGCCCCACCAAAGGCGGTGTCTTATTTCATCCTGAGGTTTCGGAGCCTTTAATGAAAGGCCTATCTTTGATGAACAGCCTTAAAAACGGTTTACTCAACATTCCTTTTGGCGGTGCAAAAGGCGGTGTCATCTGCGAACCGAGGGAACTGTCTTTTCATGAGCTTGAACTTCTAAGTAGAGGATACATACAAGCAATTCGTTCAGTTATCGGCCCTTATCAAGATATACCTGCGCCAGATATTTTTACCAATTCCCAAGTGATGGCCTGGATGATGGATGAGTACAGTAAATTATGCCCGGATCAGTCTGCCGGATTTATAACCGGTAAACCAATTGTTCTGGGAGGCTTGAAGAGCCGTGAACATTCGGCTGGTCGCGGTATCGTTTTATTCATTTCTGAAGCAGCGAAAAAGAAAGGCATTGATTTGCAGCATTCGACCGCGATTGTGCAAGGATTCGGGTCACTCGGAAGCTATGTTGCTAAATCGCTGGCCGACTCGGGAGTCACTATTACCGGACTTTCAGATGCCTATGGAGCGGTTTATCGTTCATCGGGATTAGACATGAATACATTGATTGAATGTCGGGACAGTTTCGGAACCATTACAAAACTTTATAAGCACACCTTGACAAGTCAGCAACTTGTTGAGAAGCCTTGTGATATTATGGTGCTTGCTGCGGTTGCAAATCAAATTACAGATAATAATGTTCTTAAAATCAAGAGTAAACTTGTGGTTGAGGCAGCGGATGGAGCAGTGACCGATGAGGCAGCCAATTGGATGACACAGAATGGAATCCTTTTTATCCCTGAAATTTTGACAAGCTCAGGTGATATGACCTCTTCTTATATTGAATGGGCTCAGAACAGACAAGGATTGATCTGGAGCAAAGAAGAGGGAGAACGTCGGGTTCGGCAAATTTTAGCTGATGCTTTTACTCGCGTACATAATATAGCTGAGGAACGCGGTATTTCATTGAAGGCAGCGTCTTGTTTTGCTGGGGTTTACACACTTGCAGAGTCTGCACGTGTGCGCGGTTGGATTTAAATGAATGGATGAGAAAGAAATAATGATAGCTTTAAACGGTTATGGTGTATCCATAATCGTTTTTTTTGTGCTGTTCCTCAATGCATAAAACCATCTTTTCTTGGAAACATAAAGCTGATTTCAGAGTTTCAAGGAAATCATATGAACTATTGAGTGGCTCTATGTACACTCCGGGGAGGATTAAGTCATTGAGAAAACGACTGATTCGAGGCATATGTGCTGCTATTCTTGCATCGCTCCTGTTGTCTCATACTTTTGAAGCCGATGCATTCTCAAATCGAGTCATTATGCGCGGTGATACGGGAGAAGATGTCGTCGAACTTCAGGCGCGTCTTCAGTACATTAGCTTCTATAAGGGAAAAATTGACGGTTCATTTGGCTATGGAACCTATTGGGCATTGCGTAATTTTCAGTCCCAATTTGGTTTGACCGTTGACGGTATGGTGGGAAGCACGACCAAGCAAAAATTAATAAAAGCTTCTCAATATGACCAAGCCTTTGTCAATCGCAACATAAGAGAAGGAAATGAATTCACTTATTATGGAGGAGTCCCGCTTAATCAGCAAGTGAAGAAGAGAAATACTCAGTCATCGGGTGGCAATTCAGGCAATGCGAACAATAAGTCCGGAGGTGGGAATACACCGCAGCAAGGCGGCAACTACACAATGGATAACTTGCCTCAAGGTTACTCTAAATCAGATGTGAATCTGATGGCAAATGCGGTTTATGGAGAATCACGTGGTGAGCCATATATAGGCCAAGTTGCTGTTTCTGCGGTGATTATCAACCGAGTGGCAGACCCACGCTTTCCCAATAATATATCCGATGTCATTTTTCAGCCGGGTGCATTTACAGCGGTCTCCGACGGACAAATATGGCTGACACCGAATGAGTCGGCTAAGAAAGCAGTAATGGATGCAATTAACGGGTGGGATCCTTCGAATGGGGCTCTCTACTATTTTAATCCGGACACAGCAACATCTGCGTGGATCTGGACTAGACCTCAGATTGGGAAAATTGGCAAACACATTTTTTGTAAATAGGGGGGACGCATATGAAACGCCGTTATTGGATTGCCGGTTTGTCTGTCATCGCGGTCGCTCTGCTGATCGGTCTTGGCGTTTGGGGCTATCAGGAGCACCAAATGAAGAAGACAGTGATGATAAACGCGGAAAATCACTACCAGCAAGCTTTTCATGAACTGACTTATTATGTTGATTCTTTAGAAGAATCTCTTGGGACGGCGCTTGCCATGCAGTCACGAGAATCAATGCGTCCGCAACTCGTGGAAACTTGGCGATTAAGTGCACTTGCTCATGCGGCAGCCAATGAACTTCCGCTTACCTTTTTGCCGTTCAACAGAACCAATGAATTTCTCGCGCATGTCGGTGAATTCACCTATAATACGGGTGTTAAAACGATTAATGATCGCCCATTAAGTAATAAAGAATCCAAAAATCTTGCAAAACTTTATACAGAATCCATGACAATACGAGACGAATTAAGAGATGTTCAATCGAAGGTAATGTCGCAGCACCTGCGTTGGATGGATGTTGAACAAGCTCTTAAAAGTAAAAAACAAAATCAGGATAATCAAGTCATTGATGGAATGAAGCGGGTGGACGGGCAAGCGACCGATTATACGCAAAGCTTCAGCCCTGAAAACCCGCGTAATGTTGTTCTTGAAAAAAAGAAGATTAATCCGATGAAAGGAGCACAGATAAAAAGCAGTCAAGCGGTTGATAATTTAAAGAAGTGGGTCAATAAACCGCACGCACAAACACGCAAAGTTACTCAGACTGGCAAAGGGTCAAATGTTCCTGCCTACGAAATTGCTATGAAGGATAAAGGAAGATCGTTGAACGCATCGGTAACAAAAAAAGGTGGCCATATTGCTTGGTTTCTTTTTGAACGTCCGGTTGAAAAAGAGACCATAAATCTATATGATGCCTCGAAAAGGTCAGAAACTTTTCTGAAACAGCGTCAAGTAAAGGATATGATTTTAACAAAACGTAACAAATATAATCATGTTGCCGTACTAACTTATGTGCTTCAGAAAAACGGTGTTCGTGTCTATCCCGCATCGATGAGAATAAAAGTTGCGCTTGATAATGGTGAAATACTTGCATTTGATCAAACAGACTATTTATTTAATAAGTATGACGATGTTCCGCTTCAGCCTAAACTCTCAGAGAGTGAAGCTCGGAAACAACTGAATCCCAATCTAAAGGTACAGGAATCGGATCTCGCTGTTTTTCAGAACGCGATGTTGAAAAATGTGCTTTGCTATGAATTTTTTGCGACGCGAGCAAATGATACCTATCGTGTCATGCTGAATGCTGAGAATGGAGATCAGGAAAAAATAGAACTTTTGAAGGAATAGCAGATGGATGCTGGTTAGATCTGTTTCCAAGGGGCTTGGCTGAACCGAGGATTCTACTGTATAATGAACACAAGGTGCAAGACTTTTGGAGTAATTTGGCAAAAGATGAATTCATGGTTGATTGAAAATGCGGAGGAGACGATCATGAAACTGAAGGTTGGCGGAACACTGGTCTTAGAACAAATGAACAATCATGCACAAAGTGTGCGCTATCGATGCAAGCTTGCCGAAGTTAAAGACAATGCATTGCTGATTGATTATCCGATTGAAGAAAAAACAGGAAAAACACCAGTGCTTCTGAATGGAACTGTATTTACGGCTATATATATTAATGACAGTCAAGTCTTTCGTTTTCCGACAACGTTTATTCAACGAATTTCTGGTCAGGTTCCTTTGATGCTCATGAGTTTTGACGGTGAGGACAGCATGGAAGAGATTCAGCGTCGAAACTATGTCCGTGTGGAAGCGAACTTGGATATTGCGATCCATTCAAGTGAGGGGGCATTTCGCCCATTTACAACGATGACCAGTGATATTGGCGGCGGTGGATCATTAATCAACTTGCCCGATGATTTTCCAATTGAAGAAGAAGATTCGATTGTATCCTGGATTGTTCTTCCAATGACTTCAGGTGCTGATCAATATATCAAGGTGCAATCGAGAGTCATTAGAATTTTTACTGATAAACACACAAATGGGAAAAGGGCGACCATTAAATTTTTGTTGCAGTCAGAGAGAGAACGCCAGCCGATTATACGCTTTTGCTTTGAAAAGCAGCTGGAAGCAAGGAAAAAACTGCTCGAAATGGAATCGCGCAGACATAAAGGCTGATAGACAGCAAAATGTTTTTAAATAGTCAAACAATCAGTCAAGACAGATGGGAGTAAGCAGGTATTATGGAGAATTTATTTCAAGTAGCAATTGACGGACCGGCAGCTGCAGGAAAAAGTACAGTTGCCAAAATTGCTGCAAAAACATTGGGGTTTGTTTATATTGATACAGGAGCGATGTATCGATCGCTCACGTATAAAGCACTTAAAGAGAAAGTCAATTTAAATAATGGGCAAGCGTTGAAAGAATTGTTGGATTCAACAGAAATTAAACTGGTACAAGGTGTCAGGGGACAGAAGGTGTACGTGGACGGAGACGATGTGACTGACCTTATTCGCTATCCTGAGGTCTCCGAACATGTCTCACTGGTTTCTTCTTACGAGGCTGTGCGAGCTGAGATGGTGGACCGTCAGCGCAAATTAGCACAATCGTGCAGTGTTGTCATGGACGGACGAGATATTGGAACACATGTTCTTCCGAATGCGCAGGTTAAAATATTTTTAATTGCTTCAGTTGAAGAACGAGCAGTTCGCAGATATCGGGAAGAACTGCAAAAAGGCAGACATCCGTCCATGGAAACACTGAAGGAATCCATTGCACTCAGAGACAAAAAGGATATGGAAAGAGATGTTTCCCCACTTGTTAAAGCAGCAGATGCAGTGGCACTTGACACCACTTCGCTTAGCATTGAGGAAGTGGTTGAGAAAATTCTGCATTTTGTAAAGGAGAAACAGCCATCTTGAATCTCTATTCTTTTGGAAAAACATTAGTTAAAGTGTTTTATAAACTAACTTTTAGAATCCAGGTTATAGGGCGGGAAAACGTTCCTGAGCAGGGCGGTACACTGATCTGCAGCAACCACCTTTCTAATTTTGATCCACCGATGATCGGTATCAGTCTTGCGAGACCATTAAGTTTTGTTGCTAAATCTGAGCTCTTCAATATCCCGGGCTTTGGTCGGCTGCTCAGCCACTTAAATGCTTTTCCAATAAAGCGCGGCACCGGAGATCGTGGCGCACTCAGAGTAGCAGTGAAGCTTATCCGAGAAGGACATGCATTGCTTATTTTTCCTGAAGGACACAGGAATCTGGAACATACGCCATTGAAGAAAGGCCTTTCAGGAGCAGGATTCTTTGCACTGCAGACGGATGCGGTTGTCGTTCCTTGTGCAATAATTGGCAACTATAAATTCAGAAGCAAGATGAAAATCATTTTTGGCAAACCGATTAACACGAAAGAAATGAAAGAATTAAAGATGAAATCTTCAGAGGCAAGCGCAATCATCATGAAACATATTCAGGCATTGCTTGATGAATACACAGAGCCAACTGCTTGACAAAAGCGTCTATTTGTAAGAAGTTATGAGTAGGATATTTTCTCGGTTGGTTAATTAAAGGAGGTCCCGGAGAATGGTTGAAGAAGTAAATCATGAAATGGCATCTTTTGATGCGATTGGTGTAGGCGATGTAGTTAATGGAAAAGTAACAAAAGTTGAAGAAAAACATGCGTTAGTTGATGTTGGATATAAAGTGGACGGCATTCTGCCAATCAGCGAGCTTTCAAGCCTTCACGTTGAAAAAGTCTCGGATATGCTTCATGAAGGTGACGAGATCAGTGTAAAGGTAACAAAGCTGGAAGATGATGAACTCGTCCTGTCGAAACGTGAAGTTGACGCAGACAGAGCATGGGGTGATCTCGAGGCTAAATTCAACGAAAAAACTACATTTTCCGTTGAAATTGCTGATGTTGTTAAAGGCGGTTTGGTTGTTGACTTAGGTGTTCGCGGGTTTATTCCAGCTTCTCTTGTTGAACGTCATTTTGTTGAAGATTTCAGTGACTATAAAGGCAAACCACTTGATGTTAAAATCGTCGAATTAGATCGTGAAAAGAGGAAAGTTATCCTTTCCCATCGTGCAGTTTTGGACGAAGAAGCGGATCAGAAAAAAATTGAGACGCTTCAAGGGATTAAAGAAGGTTCCGTCCTTGAAGGGACTGTTCAACGGCTGACTGATTTCGGCGCATTTGTAGATATTGGCGGAGTTGATGGACTTGTTCACATTTCTCAACTTGCTCATTATCATGTGGAAACTCCTTCAGAAGTCGTCTCCGAAGGGGATAAAGTCAAGGTCAAAGTTTTATCGGTAGATCCTGCTAATGAACGGATCTCACTGTCAATTAAAGCAACTCAGCCTGGACCTTGGGAAACGGCAAAATCGAAGATCAATGCCGGTGATGTTCTTGAAGGAACAGTGAAAAGACTAGTTCCATTCGGTGCATTTGTTGAATTGCTCCCAGGTGTTGAAGGCTTAGTTCATATCTCCGAAATTTCACATGATCATATTGGAACTCCTGAAGAAGTGCTTTCAGAGAACCAGCAAATCAAGGTGAAAGTTCTGGATGTGAATTTTGATGAACAACGTGTATCGTTGAGCATCAAAGCACTTGAAGAACCAAAAGCAGAAAATCATGCAGAACAGCCTGCTGAAACACCTGAGATTGAAGAAGCAACAACAGGTTTTTCCCTTGGTGACATGATTGGCGATCAGTTAAAAAAATATAAATAATTTAATGCGTGAACATGAAAGAGGCGGAAAATGTTTGGAAGCTTACCTGCTCCCTGCTTTTTCCGCTTTTTCAAGGCTGTGATGGAATCTTAATACTGATTTGCATAGGTTATTGCTGCATGGGCAATAAATGAGATATACAATTCGAGAACGTTTAATTTTTGGACCTCTCCTGTTAAAGGAAAGGTTTCTTTTATGATTAGCTTTGTTCATTAATATTTGATGAAGTGATTAGTGAAAGATGAAGAACCCTTGCTAGATCATCACTGATACGAAATCATTATGATGAGTAACAAATTGATGATGATAGAACAGAGGAACCAGGGGGAAATTTGCCCCTAAGTAAACCTCGATCATGATCAGTTTTTGAAGGAGGAACATTATGTCTAAACCTACGATTGCTATAGTCGGCCGTCCTAATGTCGGAAAATCTACCCTGTTCAACCGTATTGTCGGTGGCCGCATGGCCATTGTTGAGGATAAACCGGGCGTTACAAGAGACAGGCTGTATGGAAACGGATCTTGGCTGACCAATGAATTCCATGTCATCGACACCGGTGGTATTGATCTTGGCGATGAGCCGCTGCTCGCGCAAATGCGCGCCCAAGCTGAAATTGCCGTTGATGAATCTGATGTGATCTTGTTTCTGGTCGATGGACGAACAGGATTAACGGATGCCGACGAAGCAGTTGCCCAATTATTAAGAAGATCCAAGAAGCCTGTTGTTCTTGGTGTAAATAAGTTAGATAATTTTAAGCAAAAAGAATTGATGTACGAGTTCTACTCTGTAGGACTTGGGGATCCTTATGCGATTTCATGCGCACATGGACAAGGCATAGGCGATTTGCTCGATGCAGTGATTGATAAATTTCCGAAATCTGAGCCTAACCCGGAAGAGGACGGCGCTATTCGCTTTGCTTTGATCGGCCGTCCTAATGTGGGCAAGTCGTCTCTCGTCAACACAATACTCGGCAAGGAACGTGTGATTGTTAGTGATATTGCGGGAACGACACGTGATGCGATCGACTCTCCATTTACACGCAACGGTCAAAATTTTGTTATTGTCGATACAGCAGGTATCCGCCGCCGGGGACGTGTCTATGAAAAGACGGAAAAATACAGCGTGCTTCGAGCGCAGCGTTCCATTGAAGAGTCCGATGTGGTTTTGGTTTTGATAAACGGAGAAGAAGGAATAATCGAACAGGACAAAAAAATTGCCGGTTACGCGCACGATGCAGGACGAGCGATTGTTATTGTAGTTAATAAATGGGATGCTGTTGAAAAAGACGGGAAGACCATGGACAAGTTCAAGAAGAAAATTCGTGAACAGTTTCAATTTATTGACTATGCACCGATCGTTTTCCTATCTGCGTTAACCGGAAGCCGTGTTGATCAAATTCTGCCGGTTATTGAGCAGGTAGCTGAAAACCATAGCCTGCGTGTGCAGACAAGTTTGTTGAATGATTGTATTATGGATACGGTAGCTATGACGCCGCCACCGTCAGATAAAGGTAAGCGATTGAAAATTTATTATGGTACTCAAGTAGCCGTTCGTCCGCCAGTATTCGTATTGTTTGTCAATGATCCGGAGCTTCTGCATTTTTCTTATGTGCGCCATATTGAAAACAGGCTTCGTGAGACTTTTGGATTCATTGGTACACCGATAAAAATATTATCAAGAAAAAAGAATGAGAAGTAAGAGGAGAGGTTTGAATCATGCTGATCGCGTTTTCTATAATTATTTCTTATCTTATCGGATCAATCAGCTTCAGCTACTTAATTACAAAGAAGATTAAAAAGATTGACATCCGCCAAACAGGCAGCGGCAACGCAGGCGCAACAAATACGATGCGTGTGCTGGGAACAGGACCTGCCGTTGGGGTATTGATTTTGGACGTTCTAAAAGGGGTTGTTTGCATTTTGATGGCCAATTTACTTGGCTTACCCGACTGGGCGGTGGCACTGTCCGGTTTAGCGGCAATAATCGGACATGATTTCCCTATTTATTACGGTTTTAAAGGCGGCAAGGGCGTTGCAACAACTATTGGCGTCTTTTTTATGATTATGCCGCTTTTTGCGTTAATTGCAGGTGTCATTACCATCTTGATTATCGCAGTCACACGTTTTGTTTCGCTAGGATCTTTGTTTTTCCTTTTGTTTACGCCAATATTGGGATGGATCATTCATGGCTATTCCGCAGGCGTCTTAGTTGTGGCCTTTTTAATTACGGTCCTGGCCTTTTATCAGCATCGGGCGAACATCGTTCGGTTAATTCAAGGTAAGGAAAATAAACTCGGCCACAAGAAAGCTCAGGCTTAAGAATTTTCTGTTGTTCGCTGTAAACTTTGAATCGAGGAGGCAGAGCAATGAAGAAAATAGCAGTTTTGGGAGCTGGAAGCTGGGGTACTGCGCTTTCGATGGTACTCGCGGATAATGGTTTCACAGTTTCGCTTTGGAGCCACAGAAAAGAGCAGGCAAACGAAATTCTGCACGAGCATACAAATCAAAAGTATCTGCCAGGGGTTGTGCTATCTGATCTAATTAGCGGTACAAATAGTTTGAGTGAGGCTCTTAGTCATGCATCCGCTGTGCTTCTTGTTGTTCCAGCAAAGGCAATGCGTGATGTATTGAAGCAGATTCGTACCATTATCGAACAGCCAATCTTGTTCGTTCATGGTGTGAAAGGTATTGAACCGGGATCGTTTAAACGGATGTCTGAGGTTATTGAGGAAGAGATCCCTGCATCGCTTCGAACAGCAGTTGTGGTTCTTTCAGGACCCAGCCATGCTGAAGAGGTTGCCTTGAGACATCCTACAACGGTTGCCGTTGCATCGTCTAATATTAATGCTGCTCAAGAAGCACAGGATCTCTTTTTTAATCATTATTTTCGTGTGTATACCAATGAAGATACAGTAGGCGTAGAAATAGGCGGTGCATTAAAAAACATTATTGCACTTGGTGCAGGCTTGCTTGACGGACTCGGTTACGGAGATAACGCAAAGGCTGCGTTGATTACTCGTGGGCTCGCGGAGATATCCCGACTTGGGACGAAAATGGGTGCACATCCATTGACATTTATAGGGCTGACCGGCATGGGTGATTTAATCGTTACCTGTACGAGTGTGCACAGCAGAAACTGGCGAGCAGGAAATTTGCTTGGTAAAGGTGAGAAGCTTGATACTGTATTACAACAGATGGGGATGGTTGTAGAGGGTGTCCGGACAGCAGAAGCTGCTTATGCCTTAGCTAAAAAGATGAACATAGAAATGCCGATCACGACTGCAATCTATCAGGTATTATTTGAAGATAAGCATCCAAAAGAAGCGGTTGACGAATTGATGAATCGTGATAAGAAGGATGAAATTGAGCCGCTTTCTCAAAGCCTGGCTGAAAAAATAGCACGGGAACAATAGGTGGCACGTTACTCCCTCCTTGCATACTATGTAAAGAATGCAGGGTAAAGGAGGACGTTCATTGGATTCTAATAATCCTTTTTTTGATAACATTGAAAAGAAGACGAACGTGAAGAAAGAGGATATCCTGGAGATAGCCAACTCAGTTTCAAACGCTAATTTCAGCGATCCTAAGGTCGTCAGAGAACTCATTGCTCGCATTGGGAGTACAGCAGGCGTACCCGTTTCAAAGGAAAAGGAAGAGGCTATTGTGAAAGCCATTACTTCGGGTAATATGCCGAGCAATCTTACATCGCTGTCAAAAATTTTCGGCCCAAAACGATAAGTATTGGGCCGTCGCCAGCGGCAAACGAAGTAGGAATAGCATAATGTATAGGTGCGTCAATCATTCTGCAAGAGCGCAAAGGGCGTGGAAGGAATTAGTCATGTGGAGAGAAAACGGCAACGTTTTCTCTCCATTTTTTTATCCATAAATGGCATAAAAAAATTATTGGACAATAGTTTAGTATAGATAGGCAGCCGAAACACTTGCGCTGCCGGCCCATTTTTCAACAGATCGCTTCGGAAGATCAAATTTTTATTGGCATAATCAATGGACAAAGTCATATGTTTAGAACGATCACCGAGGTAGTTTATTGCAGAAGGAGGAGCGGGAGGGTGCCAACTTTGGAAAAACTTGAACGAGTAGACATTTTCAAAGACATTGCTGAACGTACCGGGGGAGACATTTATTTAGGTGTTGTCGGAGCCGTCCGAACAGGAAAATCTACATTTATTAAGAAATTTATGGAGCTCGTTGTTTTGCCGAATATTGAGGATGAGGCAGATCGCGTTCGTGCAAAAGATGAATTGCCTCAAAGTGCCGCAGGAAAGCAAATCATGACGACCGAGCCCAAATTTATTCCTAATCATGCAGTTAAAGTGAGTGTGGAAGACGGACTTGACGTCAACATTCGTGTGGTTGACTGCGTTGGCTACGCGGTTAAAGGAGCAAAGGGGTTCGAAGATGAAAACGGCCCACGCATGGTACACACACCATGGTATGATGAACCGATTCCATTTCAAGAGGCGGCAGAAATTGGGACGCGCAAAGTCATTCAGGAACATTCTACTTTGGGCGTTGTCGTTACAACTGACGGTTCAATCGGTGAAATCGGACGTGAGGATTATGTTGAATCTGAGGAACGTATTGTTGATGAATTGAAAGAAGTGGGTAAACCATTTATTCTCATCGTCAACTCAACGCACCCTTATCATCCGGAGACAGAAGCATTGCGCAAGGAACTTTCGGAGAAGTATGATATCCCCGTGCTTGCTCAAAGTGTTGAGAACATGACGGAACACGATATCAATAACATTTTGCGCGAAGCATTGTTTGAATTTCCAGTTCTGGAAGTCAACGTAAATCTGCCGAGCTGGGTTATGGTTCTGAATGATGAACACTGGCTGCGCAAGAGCTATGAGGACGCGGTTAAAGAAACCGTTAAAGATATTAAGCGTTTGCGCGACGTTGATCGTGTCGTTGGAACTTTCGGACAATATGATTTCATTGAGAACGCTCAGCTATCAGGGATTGAAATGGGGAAAGGAACCGCCGAGATTGATTTGTTTGCTCCGGATAATCTCTATGATCAGGTGCTGAAAGAGGTCGTTGGCGTCGAAATTCGTGGGAAAGATCACTTGCTTCAACTGATGCAGGATTTTGCCCATGCAAAACGAGAGTATGATCAAGTAGCCGATGCGTTGAAGATGGTGAAACAGACCGGTTACGGTATTGCGGCACCATCAATCAGCGATATGAGTCTTGATGAGCCTGAGATTATTAAACAGGGATCACGTTTTGGAGTTCGGCTCAAGGCGGTTGCGCCTTCAATTCATATGATCAAAGTCGATGTAGAGTCTGAATTTGCGCCGATTATTGGTACTGAAAAACAGAGTGAAGAATTGGTACGCTATCTCATGCAAGATTTTGAGGATGATCCGCTCTCGATTTGGAATTCCGATATTTTCGGCCGCTCATTGAATTCCATCGTCCGTGAAGGCATCTCAGCGAAGCTGGCATTGATGCCTGAGAATGCTCGATACAAATTAAAAGAAACGTTGGAACGCATCATTAACGAAGGATCCGGGGGCTTAATCGCCATCATTTTGTGAGATCCTTTCCGAAATGAGTGAAATTCTAGATCCCAAATGGGGTCTTTTTCTTTTTGTTTATTTACGGGCTGGAAGGCGCGAATCTATTGACTTTTGACGGATTTTATTTTCAATAAGCGAATAAGAAGCAAAAATGCTCTTTTTTCTTCAAGAAACGGTTAAAAACGCGTGAATATGGCAATATTTTTATAAAAGCTGTTGAATTCTTCCATCACATCGTATATTATAAGCGTTGTTGATGTTTCATCCAGCGCAAAAAGGAGTTATTCCTTTTTAAGGAGGTGAAAGTGTTGAATAAGACTGAATTGATTACTGCGGTTGCAGAATCTGCTGAATTATCCAAAAAAGATGCTACAAAAGCGGTTGATTCTGTCCTGTCAACGATTGCCGATGCTTTGAAAAGTGGAAGCAAGGTTCAATTAATCGGATTTGGCAACTTTGAGGTTCGCGAACGTTCTGCTCGCAAAGGCCGCAATCCTCAAACGGGCGAAGAGATCGAAATCAGTGCAAGCAAAGTTCCAGCATTTAAGCCTGGTAAAGCATTGAAAGAAGCCGTCCAATGATCTGAGACGATACATAGGACGTAAGTACGAAAGAGCCATCCGTTTTGGATGGCTCTTTTTGCTACACAAGATGCTAACTTTACATGATTCTGCAGAAGTTAACAGGACCTCTTCGTGTTGAAAGGGATAAAAAATGAATGGAGCCGCATAAAACATTCACGGTTAAATGAGAATAAATAAGATCAAGTAAGGACGACTTTCCTTTATTTTTATGTTTGCCTATGCTAAAATTTTTTACTAGGACAAGTGATTTATGTTTACTTAGGAATTCTGACACAGGCGAACATGAACAAAGGCAGAAGCGGATACACTACAGGAATGTTGAAGTTGATTATGCTGTGTCTCCACTGTTTCTTTTTTTGTAAACTTTACTAATACAAAACGGCTTTATGATTCTATGGTGAAAGCATCAAGAGGCGTTTAGTTTATGATTAGGTGCGACGGGCAGGATAGATTGGGAGGCAAATTTCAGTGAACGTGGATCATGAAAAAATAGAGAAGGCTGTGCGAATGATTCTTGAAGCAATTGGCGAGAATCCGGATCGGAGCGGTCTTATTGAGACGCCTCAACGAGTGGCGCGCATGTACGAAGAAATTTTTCAAGGATTGCAGCAGGATCCGAAAGAATACTTATCGAAAACATTTGATGAAGCTCATGAAGAACTCGTTTTAGTGAAGGATATTCCCTTCTATTCAATGTGCGAGCATCATTTGGTTCCTTTTTTCGGTAAGGCTCATGTGGGATACATACCAAGAGGCGGACGAGTGACCGGGCTGAGCAAGCTTGCCAGAGCAGTTGAAGCAGTTGCGAAACGCCCACAGCTTCAAGAGAGGCTGACAACAGAAGTAGCAAACAGTATCGTGGAAACGCTTCGTCCTTATGGCGTTATTGTTGTCATTGAAGCGGAACATATGTGCATGACGATGCGGGGAGTAAAAAAGCCTGGGGCACGAACGATTACTTCGGCTGTGCGCGGCGTTTTCCAAAAGGATTCAACCGCTCGAGCAGAAGCGATGTCATTAATTAACCATTAATTCCAAATGAAAAAGTGAGGAATGGATCATGGAACTAAGGAATGAAGAAGTATTGGGCGATTATTTTGTTATTAAAGCAGAAGCAGACGGTGTCAATGTCATTGGGCTGACTCGCGGTGCGGAAACACGGTTTTTTCATACGGAAAAGCTCGACAAAGGTGAAGTAATGATCGCACAATTTACAGAGCACACTTCGGCAATTAAAGTACACGGTAAAGCAACCATACAAACAAAGCACGGCACAATCACATCGGAATGATCAACAAGGTCATCACCATTTGGAGTGAGGACAAATCTTGTGGTGATTATTTGCATGGGGGGTACTGAATTGTCGCTAAATGAGGAGCTAGACCTAATCTATCATCAACTTCGAAACGAATTAAATCATGATTACGTAAAAACAATTTTACCGGAACCGATAATTGATCGGGATAAACTCATGATTTATTATTTGTTGTTTCGCCAACAAGAATCAACGCTGAACGCCGGTGCCCATGCTAAGAGCGTTATGGTAGCGGAAATTGGCTTGAACACCCATGAGACGATGACGATTGAAAAATGTTCTGACATAAAAGCAACAAAGAAGAGACAACTGACTGTACTATCCGGAGATTTTTACAGTGCACTATATTATTATTCACTTGCGCGCCAATCGAATATGGAGGTTGTCAAATGGGTGGCGCAGGCGATCCAAACGTTCAATATACATAAATGTGCGTTTTTTTATTCAAAAACACGTCTGAATTGGTCTGAAACATTGGAAGCTGTGATGAAAATTGAGAGCGCTCTTGTAGAGAAGATTGCCCGCCAACTCGGTCAAGCGCCTATTATTCCTTACTTAAATGCCTTTTTTTTAATAAAAAGGCTTGTCATTGAAAGAAAAGCGCATGGGAATTGCGAACGAACCAGCTATTTTTCGCAAGCCGTTCTAGGCAGTGTCGAGACACTGACCGTCAAGCTTGATCAAGAAATTAAGAATAAAGCGGCACATTTGATTCATGCTCTGGACAGGCAGGAAAATCATTCAGAATGGCTGATGCAGATCATTGATTATTTGCGCGATCAACTCAGCCGAATGGCTGAAGGTGTTGGAGAAGGGACTTATTAATGATGATGGAGCAGGAAGAGAAACATGAGAAGGTTCACCGTGTCTTTCAAAAGATCTATAAGAACTATGACGCGATGAATTCATTAATTAGTTTTAATCGTCATAAGGTGTGGCGGCAAAAAGCGGATCGGATTGTCGCAGCAAATGAAGGAGATCGAGTTATTGATGTTTGTTGTGGGACCGGCGACTGGGCGATCTCAATGGCAAAGATAGTGGGATCTCAAGGAAGCGTTGTCGGTCTTGATTTCAGCGATAATATGTTGCAAATTGCCGAGCATAAAAAAGAATCAAGTCAACTTGAGAACGTCAAACTTGTAAATGGCGATGCGATGGCTATCCCTTATGAAAATGCATCATTTGATCGAGCAACGATCGGATTCGGTCTCAGAAATGTTCCCGATTATTTGACTGTGTTAAAGGAGATCAATCGTGTTTTGCGTCCTGGCGGCAGTCTTGTCTGCCTCGAAACATCACAAACTAAAATACCGATATACAGGCAGCTGTACTTTTTTTATTTTCGATTTATTATGCCGCTTCTTGGAAAAATATTTGCCGGTAGCTATAAAGAATATGCGTGGCTAAATGAGTCTGCATCAAAATTCCCTGATCAGAAAACATTAACTGAACTCTTCCGAAAAGCCGGTTTTGAAAATATATCGGTATGCTCATTAATGGGTGGCATTGCTGCAATCCATAAGGGAACCAAACCACTGGATCACGAGTAATTGCTTTTTTTAGCAATAATTTGTTTGCATAATGAGCGGTAACGAAAGGTGAAAGAGATGACCCTGACCCGAATTTACAAGGAACAGAAAAGTAACTTAAAACAGATTGAAGGTCGATTGGAATCGGTGCTTATGGCACCTCATCCCATTCTGAACGAAGCTTCACTTGACTTGCTCAGAGCAGGGGGGAAGCGTATTCGCCCGTTACTGACACTGCTCTGCGCGCAATACGGCGATCCTTCACGTGAAGAAGTGATGAACTCGGCTGTCATGCTTGAATTGATTCATATGGCTTCTCTCGTTCATGATGATGTCGTTGATGATTCGGATCTTCGACGCGGAAAACCAACGGTTAAAGCACAATGGGATAATCGAGTGGCGATGTTTACCGGAGATTTTATTTTTGCTAAAGCGATTGAATTAATTTCTGATTTTGATAATCATGAAATTCATTTGAGTATATCGCGAGTCATTCGTGATTTAAGCCTTGGTGAAATCGATCAAATTAAAGAATTGTATAACTGGAAACAAAATTTGCGCATTTATCTCAGAAGAATCAAAAGAAAAACTGCTTTGCTGATGGCGCTCAGCTGCCAGTTAGGAGCCCTAGCTTCGGGATGCTCTTCGAAGGTAGGATTAAGCCTCTACTATTTTGGCTATTATTTAGGAATGAGCTACCAAATGACTGATGATATTCTTGATATCGTTGGGACTGAGAAACAATTGGGAAAACCGGCGGGCGGTGATTTGCGGAACGGGAATATCACATTGCCTACATTCTTTGCGTTGCATAAATATGGAATGCGAGACGCTATTTTGCATGTTCTGGAGAGAGAAAATCCGGAGCAGTCAGAATGGGATTCAGTCATATATTCCATTCGCAATTGCGGAGCGATACAAGATTCGGAGCATTTGAGTGATGCTTATTTAAGCAAAGCAAGAGCAATCTTGGAACAGTTGCCGCAATTGCGTGTGACTCACTCATTAAAAGAAATAGCGGATTATATTGGGACAAGAAACTATTAATCAAATAAGCTGCAAGTGAGTCTGCATTTGTAACATTTTGATGCACAACGGTTCATGCGATTGCGATGCTAATTCTAAGTTTAGGGAGCCTGATGATAATGGAACGCACATTTTTAATGATTAAACCAGATGCTGTTAGAAGAGGATTGATTGGAAATATTATTGCACGGTTTGAGGCAAAAGGCTTTAAAATGATTGCCGGCAAACTCATGGTTATATCCGACGAATTGGTCAAGAAGCATTATTATGAACATGAAGGAAGGCCGTATTACACAGACCTGACGACATTTATGACTTCCGGTCCGGTGTTTGCTATGGTTTGGCAAGGTGAGGACATTATTAAGCTCTCGCGATTCATGATGGGTTCCACTGATCCTGAAAAGGCAGCACCAGGAACAATTCGTGGAGATTATGCCACACGTATGAATCGAAATGTTATTCATGGATCAGATTCACCTGAAAATGCAGATCGAGAAATTAATCTCTTTTTTCAAGCGGATGAATTTGTAAGTCATGAATAAGTGGAAAAATGAATCAGGGTTTGATTGAGGAGATTAAACAATGAGCGAGGTAGTAGAGCAAGATTACGAGCAGTTTAAAAGCTTGTTTTTTCAGCTCACAGGTATCAATTTGTCTCTATATAAAGAAGAACAAATGAAACGCCGTCTGAATTCGCTTCGATTAAGAAGAGAGATTCCTTCCTTTGTGGCCTATGCACATCAATTGAGGGAGAATAAGCAACTGCTTGACGAGATACTGAGCCGGATGACGATCAATGTGACCGAATTTTTCAGAAACCGTTCTAGATGGGACATTCTCGAAAATAAAATTCGCAATCTAGCATCTGAAAAGAAACAACTGAGTGTTTGGAGTGCTGCATGTTCGACAGGAGAAGAGCCATATTCATTGGCGATTCTTTGCAGCAAATATATGTCTAAGAATACATTTTCAATTATTGCCACGGATATAGATCAGAAAGTTTTAAACACGGCGAGTCAAGGCACATATTTGGAGCAGGCAATTGAGGCCTTAACTGATGATGAACGACGGCATTTTTCAAAAAAAGGTCTGCTCTTTGAAGTGGAGGACGATCTGAAACAGACGGTGTCCTTTATGAAGCACGACCTGCTCTTAGACCCGAGCCCTGGTCAATTTGATATCATTGTTTGTCGAAATGTGCTCATTTATTTCACTGAAGAAGGTAAAAAGACGATCTATCAAAAGTTGAGCAACTCCTTAAAGCCAGATGGTACTCTGTTTGTTGGAAGTACAGAACAAATATTCAGCCCCGCTGCATATCATTTGCGTTCGACAGAAACCTTTTTTTATCAAAAAACAGCAAATGAACGTTGATTATTCAAATTTATTATTTATTTACAGTTGACAGTTACAAACAAGTTGACTATGATGAATTTACGTTATGAAGTTATTAATTTGTAAAGGTCGGATTGAGCCGGAGGGCGCGATCGGCCAAGGTTTTTGAGATGAGAAAAGAGAATGAGCACAGTTGAGAAGAGCTGAGGGTTTATAACTATTGCTGCCACACCCTACAGGGCTTCCTGTGGGGTTTATTGTTTTTCCTTGGATTTTTTTATATCCATTCCCCTCTAAGCAACTCACACCCGCTCATTCCTCAAAAAGAGGAGTGGAGCCCATGTTCAAAGAAACATTGAAGGATTTAGTAACAGGAAAGCAGCTTTCAGAACAGGAAGCCGCAGAAATGATGGATGAAATCATGGAAGGAAAGGCTTCTTCAAGCCAAATAGCCGCTTATTTATCCCTTCTCAGTATGAGAGGAGAGACCGTTGATGAATTGGCGGGTTCAGTGCGCAGCATGCGTGCCCATGCCAAACCGCTTCACTATAAGCAACCGCTCATTGACATCGTTGGAACAGGGGGAGACGGTTCCGCAACCTTTAATATTTCAACAGCGGCTGCACTCGTGCTTTCTTCTCTTGGTATCTATGTTGCCAAACATGGTAACCGATCTGTTTCCTCGACCAGCGGAGCTGCCGATGCATTGGAAGCGTTGGGGATTGATATCCGATCAACGCCAGAATACGCGTCTGAACTGCTTGATCAAACACATATGTGCTTTTTATTTGCACCGCTCTATCATGCATCAATGAAATATGCCATTGAACCTCGCAAGGCACTTGGTTTCCGAACCATTTTTAATCAACTCGGACCATTGACGAATCCGGCTGGCGCTGAATGTCAGCTTCTCGGGGTATATAGCGGAGACCTTGCCGAACGCTATGCCCAGACTATAGTGAAGCTAGGAACACAGCGGACGCTGGTAGTAACCGGCGAAGATGGGATGGATGAACTGACCATTGCCGGACGTACGAATGCGTTTCTTATTGAAAACGGAACGATTCGAACCTTTTCTTTGACGCCGGAAGATGTTGGTCTCTCTGCCGGAAGTGTTGCGGATATCCGAGTCAAAAATCCGAAAGAAAGTGCGGAATTAATTGAAACGATATTTGCAGGCAGCAGGAAAAATCAAACGGCAGCTGATGCTGTCTTGCTAAATGCCGGCGCAGGACTTTATGTCTCAGGCAAAACACGTTCAATTGCCGAAGGTGTTCATGAAGCTCAGGAAGCGATTAATTCTGGTGCAGCGCTCGATCAGCTGAATCTGATGCGTCAGCAAACGACGGAGGCAGCTCATGCCTGAATCTATTCTCGATAAAATAGTGAAGACAAAGACGGAAGAACTCGCCGTTTTTTCGATGCCGGAAAAAAATACAAATTCAGCCATTCATTATTCTCTGAAAACAGCTCTGACGCATCCAAATCACAAATTGGGGTTAATTGCTGAAGTGAAGCAGGCATCACCATCGAAAGGTGTTTTTGCGCGCCGTATTGTGGCAGAAGATGTTGCCGAAGTCTATGCTCACGCAGGTGCTGACGCGATCAGTGTACTCACTGACCATACCTATTTTCATGGATCAATTGAGAACTTAAAAGCTGTAAAGGCGAAGGTTCAACTGCCGGTCCTGCGTAAAGATTTTATCATTGACGAAAGGCAGATTGAGGAATCCGCTCGCTGCGGTGCAGACGCCATTCTTTTGATTGCTGCAGCTCTTGATCCAATGAAACTCCATGAGTTTTATTTGGCAGCAAAAGAACACGGCATGGAATCATTGGTGGAGGTGCACAGTGTGAGTGAATTAGATCCTCTTCTCAAAGTATTTACTCCGGAGATCATCGGTATTAATAATCGTAATTTAAGGACATTTGAGACTAGGTTGTCTGTAACAAAAGAGGTAGCTGCTGCTGTTCCAAAGGGAGCGGTCATGATCAGCGAATCCGGAGTCCGCAAGGCACAGGATATTTGTTATCTTCTAAGGCAAGGTGCACATGCCGCACTAGTCGGTGAGGCACTAATCTGTTCTGATTCGCCGGAAGAGAAGATCCGGGAACTATTTGGTGAAGGTGTTTCGCATGACGCGTCCCTTACTTAAATTCTGCGGAAATCAATCTTTCGAAGATATGCAGGCAGCTGTTGAAAGCCAAGCAGATTTTATTGGATTTATTTTTACGGACAGGAGTAACAGAACAGTAAGTCCAAAATCGGTTGCGCATTGGATTAAACGGTTTGGACCTACGATCGGCAAGAAATTAGTCGGCGTTTTTGCTGATGATTCACTTGAAAAGATGAATTTGGTCCTGCAGGAAGTTCCACTAGATCTTATCCAGCTTCACGGGCAGGAATCGCCTGAACAAGTCGCTTCGATTAAAAGTGTAATAAAGCTGCCGATATGGAAGGCCCTTCATCACGATAAAATGACAGGTTACATGATGCGATGCTACCAGAATATTGTGGATGGATTTGTTATTGATACGAAAGTAAAGGGGCAGCTTGGCGGCACCGGTTTATCGTTTGATTGGGCGAGCATACCGGAATATATGCGTGAAGCAGATCATCAGCATGTCCCATGCTTTGTCGCTGGGGGAGTTACCTCAGAAAATATTTCTGAACTGTTGACCTATCATCCAATTGGGATTGATATCGCATCAGGTATTGAAAGAGAACATCGTAAAGACAGAGCATTAATACGAAAAATTGAAGAGAAGGTGTGTTACGGTGATTAGGCAGCCGCAGTTGGAGGAAAAATACAGAACTGATGAAAATGGGCGCTATGGAATGTTTGGCGGACGATATGTCCCAGAGACATTGATGCACGCAGTTTTGGAACTTGAACAAGGCTTTAAAGAAGCAATTGATGACCCCTCATTTTTAAACGATTACCATCGAATTCTCCATGAGTATTCCGGCAGACCGACACCCGTGACCTATTGTGAACGATTGAGCAATCTAATCGGTGGAGCTCGTATTTTTTTGAAACGGGAGGATTTGAATCACACCGGGGCTCATAAAATCAATAATGCTGTTGGGCAGGCATTACTCGCGCGCAGAATGGGGAAAAAGAAGATAATCGCAGAGACCGGTGCCGGTCAGCATGGAGTAGCCTCTGCTACGGTTGCCGCGTATTTCGGAATGCCCTGCAAGGTTTTTATGGGTGCTGTCGATGTGGAGCGTCAGGCGCTTAATGTATTCCGGATGAAACTGCTGGGTGCAGAAGTTGTTCCCGTTCATTCGGGAAATGGAACGTTGAAGGATGCGGTCAATGAAGTGCTTCGTTATTGGGCAGCAAACGTTGAGGACACAGCTTACATTGACGGTTCGGTTGTGGGACCCCATCCTTATCCGATGATTGTCCGCGATTTTCAGAGAATAATCGGCGATGAAGCAAGGTCCCAGATGATCGATAAAATTGGCAAACTGCCTGACGCCGCTTTTGCCTGTGTCGGCGGAGGAAGCAATGCTATGGGATTATTCACCGCTTTTCTCAAAGATTCTGTTCAATTATTTGGTGCAGAGGCAGGAGGCAAGGGGATTAATACCGATGCCCATGCGGCTACACTGACTAAGGGAAGCATCGGTATTGTTCATGGCATGAAAACATATCTTCTTCAGGATCAAAATGGGCAGATTACCGAGCCCTATTCTATTTCAGCTGGATTGGACTACCCGGGTATTGGTCCTGAACACGCCTATCTATATCAATCAGGACGTGTGACCTATGAGGCGATCACAGATGACGAAGCGGTTGACGCACTCATTAAATTATCTAAATTCGAAGGCATTCTGCCCGCACTAGAAAGTGCACATGGGCTCGCTTTGGCAATGAAACGAGCAAAAGCAATGAAACACGATCAAAATGTACTTGTCTGTCTTTCCGGACGCGGAGATAAGGATGTGCAGACAATACTGCATGTGATGGATGAAGAAAACGGTGGTGACCACCAATGACAGCCAGGATGCGTGAGTATATAAAAAAAGATAAAGGCATGCTGTTCATTCCATTTATCACCGCCGGAGATCCTGATAATGAATCAACCGTTCAGATTGCGCTCATGCTTCAATCAATCGGAGCGAACGCACTTGAGCTTGGTATTCCTTACTCAGATCCCTTGGCGGATGGGCCTGTAATTCAGGAAGCCTCAAAACGCGCACTCAGCCACGGCGAAACACTGTTTGATGCAATGGCACTCGTTAAAATGATGCGCCGACAAGGACTAAAAATTCCGGTTATCATTTTCACCTATGCCAATGTACTCCTGCAATTCGGGGTTGATGTCTTTTTTCAACAGGCAAAAACTATTGGAGTTGACGGGCTGCTTGTTCCTGATCTCCCTTATGAGGAGAGCCGGCTGCTTGCGGATACATGCCGCAAGCAAGATATGAGCCTGATCTCGCTTGTCGCACCAACAACATCTGATCGCAGGCTGAGCATGATTTGTAATGAGGCGCAAGGCTTTATTTACTGCGTGTCATCACTCGGCGTTACCGGGATGAGAAAAAGCTTTCATCCGGATGTGTTTCCATTTCTCAAACGTGTGAAAAAGGTAAGCGAGCTGCCCATTGCTGTTGGTTTTGGTATTTCATCTTCTGAGCAGGTAGAAGAACTCAAAAATCATGCCGATGGTTTTATCGTAGGAAGCGCAATTGTAACGTTAATTGGGCGGTATACGATAGAATTAGCCGACTCAGGTACTCGTTCCAGTGCTGTTGATCAAATACGCAGGCTGCTTTGTGAGAAACTGTTTGTGCCTGTAAATAAATGATTTGAGGAAGAATTCAAGCCTTGACTGCATGAAGCTGTCAAGGTTTTTTTACTCTAATTATCCTTTCTTCCTCTGCCCTTATATATATGAAAATGTGCAATCACAGTTAGTCCTTCTTGAAGTCGGCATGAAAGTTGATTATGATGGCTAAAGTAGGTTATTGTTCGGTTTTTTGGGGAGGAATTAAAGCATGCGTACTTTAGAAACAGCGACCGCATTATTAGATAGTGGACAAACTGAAGAAGGAATTAAGCTGCTTCATGATCTTGTTTTAAATGGAGACGATCGAACACAATTTGGTGCAGCGTCAGTTTTTCAGCAATACGGATTTTTGGATGATGCTCAGAAAACGTATGAGGGACTGCTTAAGCGCTATCCGAATGATAGCGAACTTATTTTGCAGCTTTCCGAACTCTTGATTGATAAAAATGACGAATCGACGGCCATTCAATATTTGCAGCGAATTCATCCATTAGATGAAAATTTTTTGAGTGCGCAGGTGATGCTTGCCGACCTTTATCAACTTGAAGGTCTTGATGAGGTTGCAGAACACAAGCTTCTCGGTGCGCTAAAATTTTCACCGCATCAGCCGATTCTGATTCTCGCTCTTGGTGAACTTTATTTATCGATTGGCGAGGCAAGCAAGGCAGTGGATTGCTTCATCGAGGTAAAGGATAATAAGGAGCTTTCGGATCAGAATGTTCATTTGAAACTTGCGGAAGCACTGAGTTTGAGCGGCAATTTTGAATCGTCCATACAGGAGTACGAGCTTGGGTTAAAGAAGGAGAAAACACTCGATGGTTTATTTGGGCTGGCCATTACAGCAATGCAGATTCACAAGCATCGT
The DNA here is from genome assembly GCF_056678885.1 of Sporolactobacillus sp. PKPK-6. NCBI lineage: Bacteria > Bacillati > Bacillota > Bacilli > Caryophanales > Sporolactobacillaceae > Sporolactobacillus > Sporolactobacillus sp. PKPK-6. The sequence goes on from NZ_JBWXPA010000001.1 coordinate 111,418, forward strand.
AAGGCCATCAAAGCACTGGAGACTTTAAAGACAATGGATCCGGGTTACAGTACACTTTATACGGTGCTGGCAGAGGCCTATGAGCATGAGGGACAGCTGGATAAGGCAATGGAGTCTATTGAGGCGGGCATTGAACAGGATGAATATAATGAAAGATTGTATGAATCCGCAGGAATATTAGCAGCTAAAATGCATGAAAAAGAAAAAGCGGCGGAATACTTCAGAAAGTGTCTGGAGCAGAATCCGGAAAATATGGACGCATTAACGCATCTGGCAGAATTAAATGTGCAGGCAGAGGATTATGATGCGGTTATCGATTTGCTTTCATCTGTTGAAAGTGATGATCCAACACTCATCTGGTTCCTTGCCACAGCATATAATCAAACCGATGACATAAAAAAAGCGGCTGATCTATACAAAAGGTGTCAAACAGCTTTTTCGAACAATCCCGAGTTTCTGCAGGAGTACGGCGAATTCTTAAGAGAGACAGGTAAGCAGCGGGAGGGTTTGGCTTTGTTAGAAAAGGCGTCACAGTTAAGTCCGGAAAACCAAGATCTCGCTTCATTTGTTGAGCGAATTAAGCAGGATGAATTAGGTTAAACAGCGAATATATCCATTATAAAGACTGATGAATGCGAAAGCGGGACAGGAGGGTACGGCAAAATGGAACAGACGGTATCAAATGGACAGAAGAAAACGTTTCTTCGTTGGATTTTAGATCGTCATTTGCTAACTAACCGAGAAATTATTTGGCTGCTTCATTATCTGATGAGCAACGATAAATTGCTTGGTTTGATCCATATTGTTGATGAAGTGGCGCGTGTCAGCCGCTCGATCACGATTGGATGTCCTGATAATGGACGCCCTATATTTCGTTATGTAAAAACAACTGTTGAAACCAATGATCCTGAGAAAGCGTTTCATGATTTGCGTATGAACCAAGAAGAAGATATTTACATGGAGCTGGACATTGAAACGGTACGCCGCTCTCCAATCTATTTTTCCGTTTTGGAAGAAAACCCGAATAACCCTGTAGATGTACATGAAAAATATGGGGAAATGGCAAATTGCGCGGCTGTTGAAGCGGAACGAAATTTTATTGCCGATCGGTTGAATAAGGCAATTAATGAGGCGCTTGATCAGGGGAACCAAGATCAATTTTATCTGTTGTCCAAACAATTAAACCAATTGCAAAAATATCAAAGGTAAGCAAATTGTCAAATGAAAAATTTGTTGGCAAGCAGCTTTAGCGGTCTACTCTTGTCCCAAGACTCATATAGTCATTACTAGGAGTTAAAAGGAGGACAAGCAATGAATGCGAAGCTGGTTGCCATATTTATTTCCTTCATTCTTTTTATCGGTTTTCCTGTACAAGGACGATCAGAAAATGACACAAAAGCTGCTAAAAATCATACAGAAGACTTAATCAATTTATCTGATCGCGTATTTCAGTATACAGATGCAAATCAAGATACTGCAGCGTACAGTTTGCTCAATGAATTAAGTAAGGAATGGAATCGTTCACCGCAGAACTATTCAGAAAAAGATCAGCGAGTTATAAACACAGCTATTGCCAAATTAAAGGTTCTGATGGCCAATTCAGGTGAAAATCAACGTGAAATTACCGATGCTGCAGTCTCACTTCGACTGGTTTTTGATGCTCTTGCGCCGGATGGAAAACCTTTATGGAAAAATTTGCATTCTGCAGTTACTGCACCGGTGTCTAAAATGAAATCCGCACTTAATAATAAGGATAATGAACGTTTTCAATATTATCTTAACGAATTTCTAGATAAATATGCGGTTGTTTATCCGGCGATGGTTATCAACGGCCAAACAGATGTGGTAAATCTAGTCAATAAGCAAATCAATTCATTCAGTGATCAACGGGAGAAAAGCTTAAAAACGAGCACTAGAATTCGACAATTGAATGGGATTGATCGCGAATTGAATAATGTATTTGATCAATCTTCGCAGAATCACGAGGAAAGTATGGTGGGATTAGCCACAATTATTGGCGGGATTATTGTTTGTGTGCTTGCCTATGCGTCATGGCGCCGTTATATGGGAGAACATTTGCGCCGGGAACATGTGAGGTAATAAGGTTTAATTTTTTGACAAACAATCAAAGTTTGACTAAAATTGACTATAAAGAAGTTTGTTCATCGAAATCGACAACGGCTTAATGATTGCGTTGAAAGGTTGATTGCGCATGTTTTGGTATGTTGTCTCGGTTCTGAACATTCTCAAATGATCAGTTTTGGAGGAATGAGCATGATTCAATACCTGATTTATTTAGGCGTGTTAATGCTGATCCCTATTTGGGCGCAGATGCGTGTCCGTTCGACGTACTCACGTTATTCTGAAGTCGGTAATTCAACCGGTATGACCGGAGCTGAAACGGCAAGACGCATTTTAGATGCCAATGGTCTTTACGATGTAACGGTAAGAGAGGTTGCCGGTTCCTTGACGGATCACTATGATCCGCGAGACAAGTCGGTTAATTTATCAACAGATATCTATCATGGTGCTTCAATAGCCGGAACGGCTGTGGCCGCCCATGAAGTGGGACACGCGATTCAAGATGCTAAGGACTATACATTTATGCGGGTTCGCAGTGCACTTGTTCCTGTTGCCAACTTAGGATCGAATTTGTCCTATATTCTTATCTTGGCAGGCGTATTCCTCGGTATGATGCAGCTGGCTTCGATCGGTGTTCTATTCTTTGCTGCTGCAGTTCTCTTCCAGTTGGTTACGCTTCCGGTTGAATTTGATGCATCCGGGCGGGCTTTGAAACAGATTGTTTCATTAGGCATCGTTCAAGAGGATGAACAAAAACAAGCGAAAAAAGTTCTTTCAGCAGCGGCTATGACTTATGTCGCCGCGGCACTGGTATCTTTGATGGAACTCATTCGTTTCATTCTGATGATTACAATGTCTAATCGCGAAGAGTAAATACATTAAGTAAACGAATAAATGATTGGCCGCCGCCTTTAATGAGGCCGCGGTTTTTTTGCGTTTTTCTAAAGTACGAGAAAATAAAATTGACAAAGGATTGTTTTATATTACAATAGAGTAGTTTGAGCGTATGCTCACGTGGTTCGAAACCATCCCACGTTTATCAAAAAACTAAGGAGGAGTTTTTGTTTGAAGACAATTAGAATGTTGGCAGTTAATGCCATTTTAGCAGCGTTGTATATCGTGCTTACTTTTTTTCTGCAGCCGATCAGTTTCTCTGCTGTTCAATTCAGAATCGCTGAGATGCTGAACCATTTCATCGTGTTTAACAAGAAGTACTTTTGGGGAATTATTTGCGGTGTATTCATCGGTAATTTATTTTTTTCTCCGCTGCTCCCATACGACTTGATCTTCGGCACGGGACAATCGATTTTAGCGCTTTTAATTACAATTGTCGTTTCCAAATTTGTAAAGAATATTTGGGCGCGAATGCTGGTCAATACGGGTGTGTTTACACTAACCATGTGCCTTATTGCATGGGAACTGTCAATCGTATTTCATTTGCCGTTTCTATGGACATGGCTTACGGTTGCAATTGGCGAGTGTGCCGTAATGTTAATTGGTGCTCCGATTATGTATGCGATCAGTCGCCGTATTCCATTTGAAAAATTGATTTGAATAAAAACAAAAAAAGCATCCGATAATCACTCGGATGTTTTTTTGCTAAGTAATTGGCGAACGACATAATCCTTGTCATAATGCTCTTGCGAAGAAAGCCGTTCATTTCAAGCCTAAATAGTGAAAAGCGTGGGATGTTCGCGCACCAGTACGACGGACCACAGTTGTTTTTCTTATTTTGGATGAATACTCCACAGAAATTTCGCAATCAATTGGTCAACCTGAGGATTTTCGTGGAGCATACTATGCTGTGCATTCGGACCATAAACTGTTTTTTCTTGATAATGAGCCCGATTAAAAAAATATTGACCGAAAAAAGCGCTCTGACGTGAAACAACGCCATCACCTTCCACAGCATTTCGCATCTCCCCGGCGACCGCCAATACATTTAGATTCTGCGGCAAGCGGCTGCGGTGCTGAAATAAATAACTATCCCGCTTAAGTGCTTCAATAGTATAGTCTTTGTCATTCAGCGGACCATTAATCCAATCAAACGGGGCAGCGATTGCTACATACTTCTTTATCGAAGGGTAGTCAGAAGGATCTTTTATCTGTTCAAGATAACAAGTAAAAGCTTTTCCTCCCATTGAATGAGATACGACATTTACTTGCTTAAGTCCATAATCACGTTTCAAAACTAAGAAAACATTCTTCAGCCAGTCAGCTTGCTGTTCCATGGATTCGTGATTGCTTGCAAAAATGACTTGAATCAAGGGGATCTTTTGATTCGTGATTTTTCCACTTGATTTAATAACACCGTTCGGTTCGACAGTTATTACAATTGCTCGTTCCGGTCCATCGTAATTCGTTTGTAAACGCTGAAACATCGTGCGAAACGATCGTTCCGAGCCTTTCCATCCGTGAATGAACACGGTAGGAATCTGCTGTTTATTTGTTTGAGTTGCGGATGTTTTTACCGGTGAATCAGCGATTTTCAATTGATTCATGTCTGCTTTTCCGAAAAAGAAATAGAAGCTCACTGAGATTAATGCAACGGCGATGAAAAGGGAAATAACATGACTTACTTTCATAAAAAACACTCCAATTATTGATCCGTTTGTGGATCGCTTTTTATAGCTTATCGCAAATGGCAGATTTTTAAAACCGTCTTTTTGTTCCAGTTTCAGATAAAGTTCATGATATAATGAAGAAAGCTTAATTGAAGAGGGGCTTTTTTTTGGCAAATCAACCGCAATTATTACTTGTTGACGGAATGGCATTGCTTTTTCGGGCATTCTATGCAACGGCCCCTACAGGCCAATTTATGTTCAACGATCAAGGAATTCCAACTAATGGTGTTCAGGGATTTTTACGCCATCTCTTGATGGCGATCCAAAGCAGAAAGCCAACACATCTGGCGGTTTGTTGGGATATGGGATCGAAAACCTTTCGTAATGAATTATTCGACGGATATAAAGCAAACCGAGCCGCACCGCCTGTTGAAATGGTACCTCAATTTGATCTGGCAAAGGAAATGATTGATGCATTCGGCGTTCCTAATATTGGTGTGTCCGGATTTGAAGCAGACGATTGTATCGGCACTCTTGCCAAGAAAGCTCAAGAAGAAATCGATGTTTCTATTGTTACAGGGGACAGAGATTTGCTGCAGCTTCTGGATCGGCGCATTCATGTAGATATTCTTCAAAAAGGCTACGGCAATTACCGTAGTTTTAATGAAGAAACCTTCTATGATCATTATGGTGTGACACCTCGCCAATTCATTGAAGTGAAAGCGCTAATGGGTGATTCAAGCGATGGTTATCCAGGTGTTCGCGGTATCGGTGAAAAAACTGCCATTAAGTTGATTAAACAGTTCGGAAGCATTGACTCAGTGATCGATCATCTGGACATGCTGCCAAATGGACAGCAGAAGAAAATTAGCATGGATATAGATATGCTTCATCTCTCGCGCCGATTGGCAGAAATTAATTGTCATGCACCTGTTTCAATAGACTTGGAGAGTGCCGGTTATTCTGGAGTCACTGATTCATTTATCGAGAGAGTAGATCAGCTCGGGATGCGGTTAGTAAAATATGACCTGGTGAAACAAAGATGGAGTCAGAAAGGTCCGGATTCTGTATTTTTGGCGAATGAATAGCTTTCAAGAGCGGTACCCTTTTATATTTACTCATGAATTATGAGATGAGATTGCGCTTGCATTTAGCAAGTAAATAGACCATAAAACAAATAGGATTATTAATTGAAATCTAAAAAAGAGGAGATCAGAGAACTGATCTTGCTTTTTTTTATCATAAATAATTTTATTATTTTCTCTATTTTGACAAAAATAGTCGTCTATTGATGAAGGAATTTAACGATTTCCGTTGAATGTTTAACAATAAACGTTAAAAGATCAGTGATTGCAATGATTTTCTCACAAGAAAAGAAGCATGTTAAAAGAACACGAGAATATCGTTCAATCCATAATAATAATAAAAGGGCGTGGATCAATGTTAACGATTGAAAATGAGCCGCAGTTATTTCCTAATGATGTTGATCTGTATCTCTTTCACGAAGGCACTTTGCATGAGGGATATAAAGTATTCGGTGCTCATTATAAACAAATTAGCGGTCACGACGGTTTTCGGTTCACGGTGTGGGCACCGAACGCACGCGCGGTCTCCATTGTCGGCGATTTTAATGATTGGGAAGTGGGCAGACACAAAATGAACCCGGTGAAACAATCGGGAGTTTGGACAACCTTTATTGAAGGCATTGGGGTTGAGGAACGTTATAAATACGCAATTGAAACTCCTTCCGGATCAATTGTTTTGAAGGCAGATCCATATGCTTTCTATGCTGAGACCAGGCCAAATACAGCTTCTTTAACTTGCCGTCTTGATCGGTTCGAATGGCATGATGCTAAATGGATGAGACAGAGGGACAAGGTTGATGATTACCATCGTCCAATGGAGATTTATGAATGCCATCTTGGTTCGTGGAAGAAAAAGGTTAATAATCGACTGATGACGTACAAAGAACTTGCTGATGAGCTTGTTAACTATGTTCTTGAAAACGGTTTTACACATGTTGAACTGATGCCGATTATGGAACACCCTTACGACCGTTCTTGGGGATACCAGATTACCGGCTATTTTGCGCCGACAAGCCGCTTCGGCAGACCAAAAGATTTCATGTATTTTGTCGATGCTTGTCATCGCCGGGGCATAGGTGTAATCCTTGATTGGACGCCAGCACATTTTTGCCGCGATACTCATGGGCTCGGTAAATTTGATGGTACTCCACTTTATGAGCCATGTGATCCTAAATTAGCTGATCGCCCGCAATGGGGGACATATAACTTTGATTTCAGTAAAAATGAGGTAGTCAGCTTTCTGATATCCAATGCACGCTTTTGGATGGATGTCTACCATGTCGAAGGCTTTCGGATTGATGCTGTATCGTCAATGATTTATTTAAACCATAATAACGATCTTCCTTTTGAATTGAAGAACAAATATGGTGGTTATGAAAATTTGGAAGCCATTGATTTTATTAAAAAACTAAATGAAGCTGTATACATTAAATTTCCTTCTGCATTAATGATTGCTGAAGAAGCAACTGATTACCCGATGGTTACCGGGCCGACTGATGAAGGAGGGCTTGGTTTTAATTTCAAATGGAATATGGGCTGGGTCCATGATATTTTGAAGTATATGACCTTTGATCCCTACGAGCGGCGGCATCATCACAACTTGATTACTTTTTCAATGCTTTATGCCTATTCGGAAAATTTTATTCTTTCTTTCTCACATGATGAACTCGTTTACGGAAAGCGGTCTTTATTGAACAAAATGCCAGGCGATGAATGGCAGCGATTTGCTAACTTACGCGTCTTATATGGCTATTTTATGACCCACCCGGGGAAAAAACTGCTATTCATGGGCAGTGAATTCGCTCAGTTTGATGAATGGAAGGACTTGGAGCAACTGGACTGGAATTTGCTTGATTTTCCGATGCATCGCGCTTTCCATCATTACGCTGTTGCGTTGAATCATTTCTATCAAACAATGTCCTGCCTGTGGCGGCTAGATCACGAGCAGGAAGGATTTGAATGGATTGATGCCGACAACGCCGATCAGAGTATGATCAGCTTTTTTAGAAAAGGAAAAAGAAAAGGTGATTATTGCATTGTCATATGTAATTTTACACCAAATGTTTATCAACATTTTAAGCTTGGTGTGCCGGCAAGCGGCAAGTATCTGGAGTTGTTTAATAGTGATTCAGAAATTTTCGGTGGATCCGGACAATGTAATCGCAAACCCATTGAATCGATAGACGAGCCGTTTCATAATCAGCCGTACCATGTTGAACTGACGATTCCTCCGTTAGGAATGAGTATTCTTATGAAGGAGACAAAAAAAAGAAAAACAATGATGACCTATGACCAAGCTTGAGAAAATGTAGGCTGTGTGCCAGTGAAAAAGGAGAGAGAAAGATGAATGTACTGTTTGCCGCATCTGAATGTGTTCCATTCATTAAGACAGGGGGATTGGGGGATGTAGTCGGTGCACTGCCGAAAGCGTTAAAGAGAGAGGATGTCCATGTCAGTGTTGTTCTTCCTAAATATCAAGATCTAAATCCTGTTTATCTGAAACAAATGACTTACATGAAATATATCTTTATTCCGGTTGGATGGAGAAATCAGTATTGCGGAATTTTCCACCTCGAACAATCAGGAATCCATTATTACTTTTTGGATAATGAGTATTATTTTGGACGTACCGGCTGCTATGGATACGATGATGATGGAGAGCGTTTTGCTTTCTTCTCTCGTGCTGTATTGGAAATACTTCCGCATCTATTCGATAAACCGGATGTGATTCACTGTCATGATTGGCAAACAGGTCCAATAAGTGTTTTATTAGATGCTCATTTTAGAACTCAAATGTTCTATAAGGATATTCGCACTGTGTTTACTATTCATAACCTGCGTTATCAAGGCGTATTTTCAAAATCGGTATTAAGTGATCTACTCGATCTTGACTTTTCATATTTTCATAAAGACGGACTCGAATTTTACGATAATGTAAGCTACATGAAAGCAGGATTGGCCTATTCAGATTTTCTGACCACCGTAAGCCGTACGTATGCACGTGAAATTCAGATGCCCTATTATGGGGAAAAACTCGATGGATTTCTTCGCTGGAGGAGCGGTAAGCTCCGGGGGATCGTGAATGGTATTGATCATGAGAGCTATGATCCTAAAACTGATAAACAGTTATTTGCTAATTACGATCAGGCTGAGGGAAAGCGAGTGAACAAAACAGAACTTCAAAAGCGGCTCAACCTCAATGTTGATTCAGAGATACCTATGATTGCGATGATCACGAGGCTGACTGGACAAAAGGGGATTGATCTTGTACTTCGTGTATTTCACGAAATCATGCAACTTGACGTTCAATTTGTTTTGCTTGGTACCGGAGAACGAGAAGATGAAGACGCATTTCGATGGTTAGCCGAACAATATCCAGATACAGTTTCTTCAAATATTTTTTTTGACGATGGATTGGCGCGTAAAATTTATGCAGGGTCTGATCTATTTCTGATGCCCTCAAACTTTGAACCATGTGGCATTGGGCAGATGCTTGCTATGCGTTACGGCAGTCTCCCCATTGTAAGAGAAACGGGAGGTCTGAAAGATACAGTTCTTCCTTATAATGAATTCACTGGTGAGGGAAACGGCTTTAGTTTTACGAATTACAATGCACACGACATGTTATATACAGTGGAACGTGCTGTTCGGCTTTTCAAAGATCAGCAACTGAAATTTCATCAATTGGCAAATCGAGCAATGCATTTAGATTTCGGGTGGTCGCAATCAGCAAAGGAATATATTCTGTTGTATCAAAAGCTCACAAAATAAACATTGTTTTTAGATTCTGTAAAAATTCAGAACTTTATCAACAAATTAGATCTCAACTTCTTAAATCTGTTATATAATAGTTGTAGAAATACAATGCTACTGACTTCAGACATAATTTGCATTTTGCTGGTTTTTATTGAAAAAGCCCCAAAATTCTTTCGGTCGCGTTTCGTTGCAAAAAAACAAGTGTAAACGTTTACTTGATTGTGTCGGTCAAAGATTACTTTTTATTTCAAAATAACTTTCTGCATATGTTTTTAAGTTACCCTTCATATGATGTATTAATGGAACTTTAGTGAGCAAAGGAGGTGTGCGGAAGAGGGTGGTCTCGCCATTCTTTTTCCAGAATGATGAAAAATGAAATGATTGCAATGATTTTGGCGGGTGGTCAAGGTTCCCGCTTAGGAAAACTTACACGAACCATTGCAAAACCAGCGGTGCCTTTTGGTGGTAAATATCGAATTATTGATTTTTCTTTAAGCAATTGTTCCAATTCAGGTATCCGAACGATTGGTGTTGTGACCCAGTATCAGCCACTCGAACTAAACAGTCACATAGGCAACGGTTCGCATTGGGGCCTGGATCATAAGGACGGCGGTGTGACCATTTTGCAGCCTCATTCCAGCCTCGATGGTGAAAAATGGTTCGAGGGGACTGCTCACGCGATTTATCAAAACATTAGTTATATCGACAGCCATAATCCGACTTACTTATTGATCCTATCTGGAGATCATATATACAAAATGGATTATGAGCATATGCTTCATTTTCATAAACGGAAGAAAGCATCAGCAACCGTAGCTGTTATTCATGTACCTCTTACTGATGCATCGCGATTTGGAATCATGAATACTGATAATACAGATCGAATTATAGATTTTGAAGAAAAACCGACTAAGCCGAAAAGCAATTTGGCATCAATGGGTATTTATATTTTTACTTGGGAAGTCCTACGGCGCTACTTGGTAGAAAGTCATGCAACGGGTCAAAATATGGACGATTTTGGAAAAAATGTGATTCCTTCCTTTCTGGCCAATGGAGAGAACGTATTTGCTTATTCATTCAATGGATATTGGAAGGACGTTGGTACCATTGAAAGCCTTTGGGAAGCGAACATGGCATTCATTAATCCTGATCACGAGTTAAACATTCGCGATAAAAGCTGGCGTATCTATTCAAAGAATCCGGTTGCCCCTCCGCATTATCTTGCATCCGGAGCAAAAGTTAAAGAATCACTGATCGTTGACGGCTGTTACATCAGCGGCGAAATTAATCACTCCATTATTTCACAAAACGTGAAAATAGGAGCTAATAGTGTCATTAAAGACTCTATTGTCATGGCAAATACAGTGATTGGAAAAAACGTGACCATTGATCATGCGATCGTCGGTGAGCATGCTGTATTTGCAAATAATGCTCAGATAGTCGGGGACCAGTCAATTGAAGTGGTTGGTTACAATGAAATTGTAGGGGGGCTGAATGATGAGGCGGAATAAAATGTGCGGGATCCTCAATTTGACAGAATCGAGGCTGGCGACGTATCCATTGACGCGTCATCGTCCAATTGCCAGCCTGCCTTTCTGCAGCAGATATAGGTTGATTGATTTACCCTTGACAAATTTAACCACAGCCGGTGTTGAGACCATCGGTGTTTTTACCCATGATAATTTGCGCTCAATTTACGATCATGTACGCAGTGGTAAGGAATGGGGATTAGATAGTTTACATGGTGGGTTGTTTTTCTTTTCTGATCCAGGTGTGGATGGTGGCCGTAATGGAGTCAGTCATGAAGGAGATATCTTCAATTATTTTAATAATATAGCCTTCTTCGACAAATCTGAATCTGAATATACAGTTATTATGGGAACGCGAATGCTTTGCAATATTGATGTCAAAGCAGTATTGCGCCATCATATTGAACAAGGTGCGGAAATAACGGTGGTCTATAAGTCAACTGAAGTTCACAATAATGAGGACAAAAATGAATCATGTCTGACAATTGACGAGGATGGTCATGTGCGCGGTCTCAGATCATGTAGTATGAGCGAAAATATGGGCCAATTATTTATTAATATGGATAGCTATATTTTAAAAACAGAATTATTAACAAAGCTGATCCGCAATGCAGTTGCTGAAAGTGAACATTGTAATTTAAACGATGTTCTTCATCAAGCGATCGTTAATCTGCCATCCAACGGCTTTGAATACACCGGATATTTAAAAAATATAGATTCTGTTGAAGCTTATTATCAAGCAAATATGGATATGCTTGAGGATCGGAATATGACAGCACTGCTGAAGGGCAGTCAAAGTATTCATACAAAAGTGAAGAATGAGGCACCAACCTACTATTCCCGATCCTCTGACGTGGAAGATTCATTGATTGCTAATGGTTGCATGATTCATGGTGAAGTTTCGCATTCAGTGATTTTTCGCAATGTGACTATTGAGAAGAATACCGTTGTGAACAGCTCGATTATAATGCAAGGCAGTTCAATCGGCAGCGGGGCGGAACTGCACTATGTAATCTTAGATAAACAAGTTCGAATTGAGCCGAACACGAAATTGGTTGGAACAAAGAATAAACCCATTGTCATTGAAAAGAATTCAGTAATCAGTAGAATCGCCGAGGGGCTAACTACAGATATGGCACCGTTGAAAAATCAAGAGAACACGATCAATACACCGAATATTGATACGCTTTTTTCACGCAAATAATAGGTTTCTTATGCACTTTCCTTCTTAAAAAATTGGCAGATTCAAATGCTTTATTAAAAAAATTTTACAGCGGCTTTTAAAGTCTGTTGTTTCCGGTAATGATAGGTTAATAGCAGAAAAAAGCGGCGTCCGTCAGTCATCCAAGATAGTTGCATTCTGAAACAGCCGGACAGAATAAGCAGTTGTATGTAATAGAAATGATTGTTTGCAATCAGTGCTGCTTGTTCAGGCAAATTCACGGCTGTTTTTGATTGCTTTTTTTCTAATGTAGAAGGTCTTACTAAAGATGAACTAAGGATGGTCAAGATATGGATCTATCAAAACGAAAATTTAAAGAAGATTTTAAAAGAATGCTGACTGAAGTTTATTCAATGGACATCACGGAATCTGAAGCAACAGAACAATTTTTTACATTAGGAAACGTGCTGCGTTCGTATTTATCAAAGAATTGGAGCCGTACAAATCAGCAATACATTGAAAAGCAAAAGAAACAAGCCTATTACTTTTCGATGGAATTTCTCCTCGGACGTATGCTGAAAAGTAATCTACTCAATTTAGGCATTCTGGATACAGTTCGGAACGGTTTGCAAGATCTTGGGATTGATCTCGAGCATCTTATAACTGTTGAGCCTGATCCCGGACTTGGTAATGGAGGGCTTGGCCGCTTAGCCGCTTGTTTCATCGATTCGATGGCAACAAGCGAAATTCCCGCACATGGAAATGGCATTCGCTTTAAATATGGTTTATTTGAACAGAAATTTGTTAATGGTTATCAGGTTGAACTCCCGGAAAATTGGCTTCAAAACGGAAATGTTTGGGAAACACGAAAAATGCATGCTGCGGTAACCGTGCGTTTTTACGGGAAAGTATGGCTCGAACAAAATGCAGAAGGCGTTCTTGAACCGCATTATTCAGATACTCAAGAAGTCTTGGCTGTTCCTTATGACAGTGCGGTGATCGGATACAATAATAGTACTGTTAATACCTTGCGCCTTTGGTCGGCAGAGGTTCCTCCCAAGGATGATATCACCGATTATTGGTCGTATATTCATCAACGGGATCAAATCGAAAGCATCTCGGAAGTGCTTTACCCTGATGATTCGAACTATGAAGGACGTTTGCTTCGACTAAAACAAGAGTATTTTTTTGTTTCTGCAGGCATACAAAGTATCCTTCGTCATTATAAGAAAATGCATCTGCACATGAATCACCTTGCAGAAAAAGTAGCGATTCATATAAATGATACACATCCTGCGCTCTGCGTTCCTGAGTTGATGCGTCTTTTGCTTGATGAAGAGCACATGGACTGGGATCACGCCTGGAATGTGACGATCAATGTGATGAGCTACACAAATCATACAATTATGTCCGAAGCATTGGAAAAATGGCCGATCGATATGATGCGTTCACTTTTGCCTCGCATCGATCAAATTATTCAAGAAATTGATCGGCGATTCACCATGAAAATGAGTACATTATTTGAACCTGCTATTGTTGAAAGGACACGTATTATCGAAGGCGGAAATGTTAAGATGGCACATCTGGCGATCATTGGAAGTCACAGCATCAATGGTGTGGCACAGCTTCACACAACAATTCTTAAAGAGAAAGTGCTTCACGATTTCTTTTTGATCTATCCGTCCAAGTTTAACAACAAGACCAACGGGATCACGCAACGGCGCTGGTTAATGCTTGCGAATGAACCGCTTAGAGATCTGATTCGGCGAAAAATCGGCAATGAATGGGAAACAACACCTACTGAATTGAATATGTTAAAAGCATTTCGTGATGATAAGGGTACCTTACTTGAATTGGCACAAATCAAGCGATTGAATAAAGAACGCTTTGCTGAGTATGTCGATAAAGCAATGCATCTGAAAATAAATACGGATGCTATTTTTGACGTCCAGATTAAGAGATTACATGCATATAAAAGGCAATTGCTTAATTTACTGCATATTCTGAGCCTATATTTTAAAATCAAGGACGATCCGCAGGCTGACATTCAGCCGCGTGTTTTTATTTTTGGTGCAAAAGCAGCACCAAGTTATACGTACGCAAAACAAATCATCAAGCTTATTAATTCGGTTGCCGATCTTATTAATCAGGATCCCGAGATTGAGAACAAAATAAAAATTGTTTTTGTTGAGAATTATGGGGTCTCACTCGCTGAGAAAATTATACCTGCGGCAGATGTAAGTGAGCAGATCTCTCTAGCATCAAAGGAGGCTTCGGGAACAAGCAATATGAAGCTCATGTTGAACGGAGCCATCACACTGGCTACGCTTGACGGTGCCAATGTTGAAATCAGGGACCGCGTTGGTGATCAGAATATCGTGATTTTCGGATTGCACGAGGAGGAAGTCTATCAGTATTATCAAGACGGCTCCTATCATTCGCGAAATTACTATGAACACAATCCAGTCCTTCACCGTATACTTGATGCACTCATTGACGGCACAATACCGGGGGCAGAGGCAGAAGGACACTCAATCTTTGATTCGTTGGTTCAATATGGGGATGAATATTTCGTTTTAAGAGATTTTGACTCCTATGTTGCTGCGCAAGAACGAATTGATCGACTTTATCGTGACACGCTCAAATGGCAGAGAATGGCACTCATTAATATTGCCGGTGCCGGTATTTTCTCATCAGACTATACGGTACAGCAATATGCCAGCCAGATTTGGGATGTGTCGTCAAAGGTTCATCCAATCTAAGTCATGTAAGGAACGAGGAAGAAGGAGTTGCTTATGGGCATTCCAAATGTATATTTTAACTCATGGTCAGAGTCATTCAGAAGACCGTTCGGAGCGGTTAGAATCGGCAGTGCGATCTATTTCTCAATTCGCGCAATCGGCAGTAATATCACCAAAGTTGATTTAATGATTCAAAAAGACGGTGAGCAGACTCAAGTGCAGCATATGGCCAGATCTTCTGAAAATGATTCAATGTACTATTTAAAATTTACAACTGAAGGAAAAGCTGGACTCTATTTCTACCATTTTCAAATTTCTTATTTGGAGGATCAGCGTGAAATAACTGTGTTTTTTGGAAAAGAAGTTGATAATTATGGAGGAGAAGGTCGCGTCGTTACAGATCCTGCTCAAATTGAGCAGTACCAAATTACCTGTTTTGATCATCGTGACCCTGCACCAGACTGGTATGTTCACGGTGTCATCTATCATATTTTTGTCGATCGATTCTTTAATGGTGATCGGTACCAGCGCGTCTTGCATCCGAAAAAAAATACATTTATTTATGCAACAACAGAGGATTTGCCTTATTATATTCGCGATAAAAACGGTGACATTGTTCGGTGGGATTTTTACGGTGGAAATTTGATTGGAATTATAGATAAATTAAATGACTTGAAAAAATTAGGTGTAACAATTCTCTATCTCAGTCCGATTTTTGAGGCGAGCAGCAATCATAAATATGATACCGCAAACTATCTTCAGATCGATTCAATGTTCGGTGATCGAAAAACCTTTGATAAATTAATTGCTAAAGCACGGCGTATGGGTATTCGTATCATTCTCGACGGCGTATTTAATCATGTCGGTGCCGACAGCAACTATTTTAATCGCTTTGGTCACTATGGTAACAGTGGTGCTTATCAGGACCTGTCATCCAAGTATCATGATTGGTTCACTTTCCATGGGGATCACGATCACTATGAGTGTTGGTGGAATATAGCAGATCTGCCGACGGTGAACAAAGAGAAAAAATCCTATCAAGATTTTATTTTTGGTTCCGATAATAGTGTCGTTGACACATGGACTGCTGCCGGCATCGGGGGATGGCGGCTTGATGTGGCTGATGAGTTGAGCGACGAATTTATTGCAGGTATTCGCAAAGCAGTCGATCGACATGATGAAAAAGATAACGGCAAAGTATTAATTGGCGAGGTTTGGGAAGACGCATCAAATAAAATTTCTTATGGAAAGAGGCGGCATTATCTTAATGGCGGCATGCTTCATGGTGTCATGAACTATCCCTTCCGCACGTTGATTATTGACTTAATCAATAGAAAAATAAATGCACGACAAGCAGCCAGGATGAGTTTTACGATCAAATCTAATTATCCTCCGGATGCTTTACTCGCAAATATGAATAATATAGGTACTCACGATACAGAGCGTATTTTTACCCAGTTAAGTGAAAATGAAAGAAAAATGAGACTTGCAATTTGGCTGCTAATGGTGCTGCCTGGTGTTCCTTGCATTTACTATGGTGACGAGGCCGGTGTTATTGGAGGCACAGATCCGGATAATCGTCGCTTTTATCCTTGGGGCAGAGAAAATCAGAACATTTTAGCCATGTTTCGAGAAGCAATTAAGGTACGTCGTACGGATGTAAATCTTCAAATCGGAGATTTCTACTCTTTCTCAGTTGGATTGATCTTTGGTTGCTTGCGCATCCAATCAAAAGACAAATATACACTTCTCCTGGTAAATCCTACTTTAGAATCTATTGTTTTGAACCTCGATCAGTTGATTGACGAGACGAGAGGTGAGCTGATTCATCATTGTCTAAAAATGATCCTTCAAACAGAGAAAAAGGTAAATGCTCAATCGTTCTTGATTTATCAAAGGAATCAAAATTAATTTGAGTTCAATCTATTTATTCCGTTCAATTAAATATAGGACTGTACTGAATATTGACCATTCGCCATTTTTTTCTTTAAAATAGTTCATTTTAGAAAATATTTCTGACGATTTATGTTATTATATACGTACACAAATAAAGGCAGAAATTGAGTAGAACTAATATAAAACCTGGAACAGCCGACAAAAAGTCGACTGAAATTTCTGCTAATATCAGAAACACAAGGAGGAGTTTACATTGTCAGAAGTGTATGCGTATTATCAAGGTAAAATTGTTAAAGAGGACGATGTAAAGATCAGCGTCCGCAGTAAAGCATTTAATTATGGCTTAGGCGTCTTTGAAGGCATTCGCGCTTATTGGGATGACGATGCACAGCAGCTTTACGGGTTCAAACTTAAAGAACACTATGAAAGGCTCAAGGAATCTGCTAAGACGGTTAATTTGGATTTTGATCTGTCCGTTGATGATCTTATCAAAGGGACGGTTGAACTTCTGAAAGCGAATAACTGTCGGACCACTACATATCTTCGCCCGATTGTTTATAATGACGCGCTTGATATTGGACCAACGCTGGATGTAAAAGATGTAAAGGTTGTTATTTATACGCAACCGCTAAATAAATACGCCGGCAAGTCGGAACTGAGTGTCGGGGTCACTTCTTGGAAGAGAATCTCAAACAATCAGCTTCCGCCGCGTACGAAAGCAACTGCAGCCTATATGAACTCAGCACTGGCCGCACTGGAAACAAAACGTGCCGGTTTTGACGAAGCTATTTTTCTCACTGACGGCGATCATGTTTGTGAAGGCTCCGGCGAAAATATCTTTATGTTCCGTAAAGGTAAGCTGATTACTCCGCCGACTTCCGATAATATTCTCGAGGGCATCACTCGTGAACTCGTTATGAAACTCGCAAAAGAAGATTTGGGACTTGAAGTAGTAGAACGCAGCATCTCAAGATCTGAACTCTATGTTGCGGATGAAGTATTCTTCAGCGGGACTGCGATGGAAGTCACTCCTATTGTTGAAGTCGACCACCGTACAATCGGAACCGGACATGAAGGCGAAGTCTGTAAACAAATCAAGCAACTGTTTTTTGGTTTAACTGTTGGCAAGAATCCGAAATATGCCGAATCCTGCACACCAGTTTACGATAAATAATCAAATCATCTCTTGCGGATAGAAAGTAACGAAAAAGAGAGGAAATGAAAGAGACGATAAACTCAGGCATGAACAGTCTGAGTTTATCGTCTTAATCTTACCTCTTTTTTTTATGATCTTTTATTGGGAAAAAGAGCATCTTTGAGAATGATAAAAAATAGGATTAGACCGATCGTCAACACAATATGTCCCATTCCCGCCATTCCGGCGATAGCTGCACCGGACGGAGCACTGAGAACATCTCGTGTTCCATGAACAGCCATGACAGCGATGGTCCAAACAACGCCGACATTGTATGTCCAAAAAAACAATGAAAACCGTTTGTTATGGGTGATAGAAAACTGTTTATCCAAAGCAATAAGAATTAAAAAGAAAAACATGCCGAGAATGAGCAAATGGGTATGCAAAATTGAAAGCATAGAGTCCCCTTGAAAATGAAGGGCTTTCGTCAGTTCACGATAGTAAATACCTGAAACAAGCCCCATGATCATGTAAATAAGTGCTGCATTGTATAATTTTTTCATGAACAGAATCTCCCGTCTTATGTATCATTCTCTATTATTATATCGTGATCAAGAGAAATGGATAGAGATTTGCGCTGCTTGTACTGCTCTTGTTACAATTACATCGGGAAGCAAGTGAGGAATCGGAAAACTATCGAGAAAAGCGAGGGAAACGATGACTTTAACCATTGAACACTTGACGAAACGATTTCAAGATTTTCATGCTGTTGATAATCTTAATTTTGTCGCAGAGCAAGGTGAAATATTTGGCTTGATTGGTCAAAACGGTGCGGGGAAGACAACGACATTCCGCATGATTTTGAATTTACTAGCTCCTTCTTCTGGAACGATCAAGTGGGCTGATGCATCGGTTCACACATTGAATCGTGATATGATTGGCTATCTCCCGGAAGAACGCGGTTTGTATCCTAAAATGCCGGTCGAAGATCAGCTCATGTTTTTTGGTCGGTTGCGCGGATGCTCAAAGGCTGCATTGAAAGCGGAGATTGATGATTGGCTGGAACGTTTCTATTTGTCTGACAAAAGAAAGGTACTGACAGAAACACTTTCCAAGGGTAATCAACAAAAGGTGCAATTGATTGCGAGTTTGATTCACAAACCGCGGTTACTTATTCTAGATGAACCTTTTAGCGGACTTGATCCGGTTAACGCCGGTTTGCTTAAGGATGCTATTGTTTCGCTCAAGAAGCAGGGAACCGTGATCATTTTTTCCAGCCATAGAATGGATCATGTGGAAGAGCTATGCGATCACATCTGCCTGCTGAAAAGAGGAAAATCCTTGTTCACAGGAGCAATAATTGATTTAAAGAAACAGTTTGGCAAAATTAATTTAACCATTCGTGGACCGTTTGATGAGATGGAGCTTTCGAAAATTCCAGGAGTCGTTTCCGTTGCGAAAGACAAAGACATGTATCGGTTGCTTTTATCCCACGAAAACGACGCACGGCCGATCTTTCAGATGCTTACCACAGATGGGTTCATCGAGCGGTTCAGTTTAGACTATTTGTCACTTGAAGAGCTCTTTAAACGAAAGGTGGCGAGCACACTTGTCTAAATTTCTGCTGCTGTTTGAACAATCATACATTAGTAAATTGAAAACCAAGTCCTTTTACATCACGACACTAATTATGCTCTTAGGGATCACTGCCTTTTTTATGTGGCCGACAATTAGCGGGTGGTTTTCTTCAAACGAAAAACCAGTGACAATTACAGTCGCTGATCAGACAAAGGGCAGCGCAATTTCCTATTTTAAGAACAATAAAAAAATCATCTTTAAACCGGCAAAGCAAAGTGTAAAGCAAGAAGAACATCGAGTAGTGACGGGCAAAGTAGATGCACTGCTTATTTTATCGTTAAAATCAGGGAGCCAATTAGACGCTCAGCTTCGAACAAAGAAACCTTTCGAATTAAATACCCAGCAAATGCTTGAGGAACAGGTACGGTCTGCAGGTCAGCTGTTTACCATTCAACAACTTAAATTGACTGCGGATCAGGCACAGCGGATCATCGATCAAAAAACAAACTTGAATCAAAAAGTGATTTCTCCTACCGCGGATAAGGGGAAGAGCAGCCAGCAAAAAACGACTGCTACCATTGTTTCGTATGCAGTCGCGTTGATTATCTATTTATTTGTTCTCTCCTATCTGTCGATTATTTCATCTGAAATTGCTGCCGAAAAAGATTCAAGGATTATGGAAATCATTATTTCCAGTACGTCGCCTATTGTGCATTTGCTCTCTCGAGTCTGCGGGGTATTAGCCCTTGCAATGACTCAATTCACTGTTCTAATCGGAGCAGCTTTAATCATGGCCCGCGTCCTTCAATCCGGAAAGTACTGGCACCTGATTAGTGATTTATTTTCATCGCTCACCGCAGGCTATACTGTTTTCGCTATTCTCTTCTTTTTCTTTGCGTGCGTTCTTTACACGCTGTTAGGAGCTGTGCTCGGATCACTCGTTAACAAAGTACAGGATGTAGGTCAAGCGGTTATGCCGGTAACGATGGTGCTCATGGTCGGATTCTTTATTGCGATCAGCGGAATGAGCAATCCGGATACTTTGCTGATCAAAATTTTCTCTTTTATTCCTTTTACCGCATCAATGATTATGCCCATGCGTATTGGTGCAACAGACATGAGCTTATGGCAAGGTTTCCTTTCATTGGTGCTTCTTGGTTTAACCATTGTCGGACTCTTTATTTTCAGTTTGCGTTTCTATCGTGGGTCAGTGCTCACGTACACAAACGGTTCGTTCATCAAGAAAATCAAACAGGCAATTCAGCTTTCCAAATAAACAGCACAAAGAGACTGAAGGCAGATCGGAAGGAGTATGCTTTCGGTCTTTTTTCTTTGAGAATAGCAAACACATTTACCGAAAGTGGTTCAATACCATTAAGTCAATGGTTCATGTCAGTTTTTAAGCGGAAAATTACTTTGACAGATAGAGTAGTTGGCGCTATTATTACTTTATCAGATGGAGTAATTCAGACTGAGATGAGGTGATACTATTCGAAGCGATATTCTAAGAGGACATTTGGATTCAATTATCCTTCGGTTGCTCAAGGATGAGGATTCATATGGTTACGAATTATCCAAGAAAATTAGTAAGAAAACAGATGGAAGATTTGAAATTAAGGAAGCCACGCTTTATGCCATCTTCCAAAGACTCGAAAAAAAACAGTTGATTGAGTCCTATTATGGAGAACGATCTCATGGAGGAAAACGAAAGTATTATCGCATTACAACATTGGGAAAGGCATATTTTCGTGAAATGGTTGATGAATGGCGCGAGGTTAAAGAAATTGTTAATTTATTTATGGAGGAGATTGATTGATGAAACGCTTGACTGCATACACGAATAAATTATTTGAAGACATGCCGGAAGGAGTAGAAACAGAAAAAGTTAAAGAAGAAATTCTCCGCGACTTGGAAGAAAAAGTGTCGGATTTAATTGAGGAAGGCAAAACCGAGGAAGATGCTATCAATAAAGTAATGGTCGAATTTGGTGATATTGAAGAAATTAAACGTGAAATGGATTTGCCACAAACTCCACAAAATCGTAAACAAGAATTAGCACGCCTAAATTTTGGTTTTTCCTTATGGGGAAGCTTTCTTATCATTGCATTGGTTGTTTTTGTAAATTTTTACTATACACCGCATATTATCTGGTTCATTTACCCTTCGTTTGGCATTGCCTGGTGGCCGCTGGCGATGTTTTATCATCTTCATCGCAAGAAACTGGAGAACAGACCATGAGGAAAGATTTGCAAGGATTCGTTGCCTCTGGTTGCATTATGACTGGTGTATTTTTACTTTTGGTCAATATCTTCACAGATGTGGGACATTTCTGGGCGATCTATCCATTGGCATCACTGTTTTGCCCGCTAATCTGGCTGTTCATTGAAAATAAAAAAATTGGAGCGTTTATTGTTTCCCTATTGTTCTTGGCTGCTTGCACGATCCAGAATTTAATTGAGACACCACAATATCTCTGGTATATCTTTATCATTCCGCTGTCTGTGGCGTTTCCCATACTTGTTAGCTTAGGTCGGACAGCTCGGACAAGGACCGCATCTTATATCATCAGTTTTTCTGTCATTATTTTTTATGTGATGCTTAACCTATTCTTTGAACCAAGTTTTTTTTGGAGTATTTTTATAATTTTTGGGCTTGTCTGGTGGCCAATGAGCATGACTTTTGGGAAAAAAGTGCGCATATTCAGTGTCCTTGGTGCAGGTTGGATTTTTTTATTTTTTTTCACATTGAATCTGATCACAACACCCGAAATTTTTTGGGCTATTCATCCAATTTTTGCTGTCCTTTGGTGGCCACTCAGTGTCTTTTTAGCCAAAAAGCCTTTTCAATATGCTGTTCTCGGCGCATCAATGACTATCATTTATTTTTCAGCCATCAACACACTTCTATCTCCAAATCAATTATGGGCTGTTTATCCCGCATTTGTTATTTTCTGGTGGCCGCTTTCTGTATATTATTTCGTGAAATGTCCGGCAAAAGGAAAACAGATTGAAACATAAACACTTTTTTTGAAACATAGTTTGGACAGAATACGTATTAAGTGATACAGTGAATCGAGAATCAAACAACGATATGGATGAATTGAGAAACTTTCATGTACGGCTTGGCTTGGAAAGTTTTTTTTATAAAGGAGAGAATAAATGATGAAGTTGGCAATTGATGCTATGGGTGGAGATCATGCACCGGAAGCAATCGTTGAAGGGACGTTAAAGGCACTAAATGAATTCCCTGAACTGCAGATCACACTTGTAGGCGATCAGGATAAACTGGTTAATTTGGTAGGCAAACAGGATCGCATTGAGATTCTTCACACTACAGAGAAAATTGAAGGTACGGATGCACCCGTTCAAGCCGTTCGGCGAAAAAAACAAGCGTCGATGGTACTGGCTGTTCAAGAGGTTCGGGAAAAACGATGCGATGCAGCGATTTCTGCCGGAAATACCGGTGCTTTGATGGCTTCCGGTTTATTTGGTGTCGGCCGCATTAAAGGAATCGATCGTCCTGCACTTGCACCGACTTTACCCACCATTCATCAAAATAAAGGGTTTTTGTTCCTCGATGTGGGTGCCAATGCGGAGACAAAGCCTGAAAACATGTTGCAGTATGCAATTATGGGTGCAATCTACGCTGAGAAAGTAATGCATCGGCCCAATCCGAGAATTGGTTTGCTGAATATAGGCGAAGAACCGGGCAAGGGCAACGAATTAGTCAAAGAAGCGTACAAATTATTGAGCAATGCACCGATAAACTTTGTTGGCAACGTTGAATCGCGTGAATTGCTTGAAGGTCCGGCGGATGTAATTGTTGCCGATGGATTTTCCGGTAATATGGTACTCAAAAGCATTGAGGGAACGGCAATGTCATTGATGAAACTGCTTAAGGAAACACTAGGCGGTTCCTTATATACCAAAGTACTCACCGGTCTTATGTATGGTAAATTAAAATCGGTAAAGCAGCACATGGATACATCAGCATACGGTGGCGCTTTGCTCTTTGGCTTAGCAGCTCCAATCATTAAAGTGCATGGTGCGGCAAAGAGCGAAGCTGTCTATACTGCGATTAAGCAGGCACAGCTTTTGATTAAAGAAGATGTTGTCGGTACAATCGAACACACTTTTCATGACAAACAATATGACTGGATGAACAGCAAAGCATAATATAAGGAAACAAAAAAAGCTCGGGCATATGCCCGAGCTTTTTTGTACTATAAGTAAGTATACAAATTTTTAAGGAAAATAGTATAAATGATCCGGGATAACGCCATATCCTTTGGCGACGCGGATACTTGGTCATTCATAACCGTCGCAACTAAGTTTTCGTCTTCGTCAGAGGCTTGACGAAGTCAAGTTTTCTAATGTTACTAATCCCACTGATAAGGCGTTTCTTGGTAGACGTAATAGTTCAGCCAGTTTGAAAATAAAAGATGCGCATGAGACCGCCAATTATTTATCGGTTGTTTTTCAGAATTATCATTTGGAAAGTAGTGCTTTGGCAAATTTGGTGTCATGTTTTTATTTAAATCACGATGATATTCTTTTGCAAGTGTTCCCGTATCATATTCCAGATGACCTGTGATCATGATCTGTTTTCCTTTGTTTGCCATCATTATGAACGGCCCTGCTTCTTCGGAACGTGCAAGTACATGAATTTCCGGATGTTTCGCGAGTGCTAAGCGATCAACATCTGTGTAGCGCGAATGAGGTGCAAAAAAAACATCATCAAATCCACGCAGCAATTTTTCCTTAGGATCACAAAGAGAATGGCTGAATACGCCTGACAACTTTTCAAGATATGGCACTTTATTAATGCCAAAATGATAGTACAAGGCAGCTTGAGCTCCCCAACAAATATGCAGGGTTGAGGTGACGTGACTCTTCGACCAATGCATAATTTCTTTCAGTTCTGCCCAATAATCCACTTCAGTAAAAGGCAGCCGTTCTACAGGTGCACCGGTAATGATCATACCGTCGAATTTTTTTTCTCTTACTTCATCAAAAACAGTGTAAAACTGATCAAGGTGAAGATGACTTGTATTTTTTGATTGATGAGAAGCCGTTTTCATGAAAGAGATATTAACTTGAAGCGGCGTATTGCCAAGATGGCGAAGCAGCTGAGTTTCTTCCATTTCCTTTTCCGGCATTAAATTCAAAATTAATATATTAAGCGGACGGATGTCCTGAGTGGTTGCTCGATCTTCATCCATGACGAAGATGTTTTCATTTTCCAAAACCTCCCTCGCAGGAAGCAATTTAGGTATTTTTATTGGCATAACATCAGTTCTCCTCATGGTATACTTGGCATTATTATTATAATCTTTTTTAAATAATGCTTCTAGTTTGTTTGAGAAAATCTGTGCTAAAGAAAATGACGAAGAATGTCGAGAATAAAGATATAGTCCATTTGGCACAGAAATTGTGGAAGCGGGTGAATGATACAGAATTTAAGCTTCGCATGAAGTTAGAGTAAAGTTTCAATTTTATTATATTATCATAAATGATAGAAAAAAAGATATTATACTCGTCAGGGGAGGGTCTTTAATGCTGCAATTGCGTCTGATGCATGCGTTAAATAGAGAGATTGGTAACGAATCCGAAAAAGTGTTTGAAGGAATATCCAGAGGACGAAAAAAAGCGTTGGACGACTGGTTTCGTGACCGCTGGGTTGAATTGGAAAATGCTAATCAAATTGCTTACAGTTATGATGAACGTGGCAAGAAAGTTATCGACATAATGAAAAAACAAATAGCGCAAAGCAATGACTTTATTGAATTTATGCTCCTTGATGAGAACGGAAAGGTTATCGTAACAACCTGCGACAAGCATATTGGAATGCAATTGGCTGAACTTCCGAATTACATACAAGCGATGGATCATCAAAAACTTATGTACGGACCCTATTCGGACGCACGTACATTGGATATTGACTTAAGTGATTATCATTTCGCGGACGAAGTGACCTTAATGTTTTCTTTGCCAGTTGCTAATGGCAAAGGTGTCCCAAGGGTATTTATGGGACGCGTTTTGAATGACCGAATGAGCAATGTTATTCAAGATGAGGATACTCATGTTTATAAAGATTCTGGAGACAACTATCTTTTTATGGTGAAAACCGATCGGGATATACTCCCGGGAACAGCGATTTCACGCAGTCGATTTGAAGATGATACGTTTACGCTTGGCGATAATTTGAAGGACGGCGTTCGCACAGCAAAATGGGGTAAAGTTCAAATAGAGAAACATACCGAATTCGAGATTCGCTTTACAGATCCTAAGACCAAAGAACTGCATCCTGGTGTTAAAAATACAATTGAAAATGGAAATAATTTAGATACATGGCCGGGATATCCGGATTATCGGCATATCATGGTTGGAGGGAAAGGAACGTTGATACGACCGCCGCACTCTGATGAGATCTGGGGGATGATGTGCGAAGGGGATATTTCGGAAATTTATGATTTTAAAAGTTTAAATTTCAGAATACCTCTCTATTTTTCAGTCGGAAGCGCACTTGCTCTAGCATTAAATGGTATCGGTTTTTATCTTTCATTCCAAATCGGAATCTGGTGTACGCTAGCCACTTGGATTGCACTTATTTTGTCGGTTCTTCTTTCAACGAGGCGTATGGTGACCTCTCCAATTAAAAAAACAGTAAACATTCTTCATGAAATTGCTGAAGGAGAAGGCGATTTAACGAAAAGGCTGGATAAAAATTCTTATGATGAAATTGGCGAATTATCTCGCTGGTTCAATAAATTTATCAATAGCCAAATGATGATGATTAAGCGTGTCGGTATATCAGCAAATTCATCGAAAAATGTCGTGACAACAGTCTCGAAGATGACAAAAAGTATTGCCGGAGGAATGGATCTTGTAGGCAGTACTGTAGATGAGCTGATTACAACTGCAAAGATGCAAAATAATGTGTTCCAGAACGCGCGTGATCATTTTAACGGTCTTTCTTCTTCCATACAAGAAATGGGATCGCTGATCCATGTAGTAAGCGCGAATACCGATGATACAAAGGAGCATACGATCAGAGCAAATAAGGCATCAACGTATGCACTTGAATTGGTAAATGATCTCGAACACGAAATGAGCGGAACAATGAAGCGCATTGATCAATTACATACGCACTCTGAAATGATTACCAAAGCAGTAATCGTAATTAAAGACATTAGTGAACAGACTCAGCTCCTTGCGCTGAACGCTGCAATCGAGGCCGCTCGTGCCGGTGAAGCCGGAAAGGGATTTGCAGTTGTCGCTAAAGAAGTGTCAAAACTGGCCGAACAAACTGAAGAAGCGACACAATCGGTTGGCAATCTCGTACGTAACATTCAAGATGAAACAAAACGAACCCTAATTGATATAAGGAATACGAACGATAAAGTAAATCAATCGACAGCGCAAATAAAATCGACCATCGAAACTTTTAATAATATTACAAATAATGTTGGCGACATTTCTAAAAAAACGGATCAATTGCTGGAAATAACAACAAAAGAGAGCAGGGATCTGGATGGAATCGTTCAGTCAATAAATCGCTCTGCAGACGAGATTAAAATGAAAACCGCACAAGATGCATCAAGCAGCGAGGCATCAATTGACAAGCTGCGCTCTGTAAATGAAGAGATTAGTCGCTTGAATCAAATCACAGATAATTTGGATTATACATCGAATCAGCTGCAAGAAATGGTAACCTCATTCAAAACTGTATAAGCTTTTTTTAATAAACCAGTCATTTTTTGATTGGTTTATTTTATTTATTGCATTTATCGAAAAAATGGTACTTTTTAATCAAATATTTTTAAGTTACTAGCAGCCTTAAAAGAAAGCGGTTAACGTATCGGTACAATCAGCTTTTTGAAATGCAAGAAAAAAGAGATTATTCAAATACATTGTCAGATATTATGACATAGATAATGACTATAGTCTTATAATAAATTATTATGTTTTTAAAGAGCCGCATTAAAAAAGAGAGAAACAGTAGAAATAAATTGCGGGGGTGAGTCCTACATAAAACTATCTGAGTTTTTAGAGTTGTTCCGTTTTTATAAAAAGGAGGGTTAAAATGAATTTTAGAAAAATTATCCCATTATTGGCTGCAGTAGTATTATTATTAGGAGTTATTGGCGGTTGCTCTTCAAAATCAGGTGGTTCTAATGGTAAGACTGTAATTGAAATCGGAAGTCAATCACCGCTTTCAGGCGGTAGTGCGACACTTGGCGATGCGATTCGTCTCGGTGCTGAATTAGCAATTGATGACCAACAAGCAGCATTTGCTAAGAAGGGTTTTACGATTAAGCTGAAGGATTTGGATGATCAGGGCGATCCTAAAAAAGGTGTTGCCAATGCCCAAATTCTTGCTTCTGACAAGAACGTACTCGCTCTTGTCGGTCACTTAAACTCAGGCGTTGCGATTCCTTCTTCGGAAGTTTATGAAAAGAATAACCTGGCTATGGTTTCTCCGGCTACGACAGCGACGGTTGTCACAGACCGTGGACTAAAAACTGTTAACCGTATCTGTGCGCGTGACGACTTCCAAGGCCCAGCCGGTGCGAACTATGCAGTTAAGACTTTGAAAGCTAAGAAAATTTTTATCATCCAAGATAAAACTGCTTACGGTTCTGGTCTTGCAGAACAATTCAGAGATCAAGCAAAGAAACTTGGTGCTGATATTGTCGGTTACGAAGGTATTACTGTAGGTGAAAAAGACTTCAATGGTGTTATCAGCCAGGCAATGACAAAGAAACCTGACCTTATCTATTTTGGCGGTGTTTATGCTGAAGGCGGCTTGATCATCAAACAAGCACGTCAAAAAGGATTTACCGGACCGATCATGGGCGGTGATGGTCTTGACTCCTCATCAACCGTACAAATCGCTGGAGACGCAGTTAAAGGTGTATACCTGACTTCTGTTGCCGGAGATGTTTCAAAAACGGAAAAAGGTCAGGCATTTGCCAAGAAATATAAAGAAAAGTTCGGCAAGAATGTTGAATCTTATTCAGCATACGGCTATGATGCTGCCGGCGTTATTCTTAAAGGACTTATGAACGCGATTAACGACAATGACGGCAAAAAGCCATCTCGTGAACAAGTTATGAAAGCGATCCGTGCAGTCCAAGACTATGACGGAGTAACAACGAAAGTAAGCTTTGATAATAAAGGCGACAACAAATTCGCTAAAGTTTACATCTACAACTTTGAACAAGCGAAATACCCGCCGGTACAAAAAGCTGAAATCAGCCAATAATAGCCTGCTCTCAAAGATTTGAGTGTCTTAATGACATTTATGAATAACTGATGTGGACTAAAAGGGTATGGAGCACTAAGGCTATACCCTTTTAGGATTTTTTTAGAAAGATATCACATAGTACAAGTCGGAAAATGATCTGCACTTTACAAATACATCCATATTAACAACTCGTAAGGAAAGTGGTGAGATAATGCTCGCACATATTCTTCAGAACTTGCCCCAAGTACTCATTGATGGTCTGACGCTAGGCGTTGTCTATGCAGTCGTCGCAATAGGCTATACAATGGTTTACGGGATTCTGGAATTGATTAACTTCGCTCATGGCGACGTATTCATGACAGGTGCTTTTATGGGAGCAGTTGTGCTCTTTATTATGATGGGGTTAGGTTTTTTATCGGCAATGCCTGCTCTAATCGTTTTCTTAATTGTGATTGTTATCGCGGCGATCGCAACAGGATTGCTCGGCGTTGGTATCGAGCGTGTTGCGTATCGACCTTTACGACGGAAAAACGCGCCGAAACTGATCGCGCTGATTACATCCATTGGCATCTCGTTTGTACTTGAGGATGCGGTTCGGTTTATCGCGGAACTCAAAACTGGAAACTATATTGTTACGGCTCCGTCAATGTTTAATCATAAGTTCAATATTGATATCCATCATGTGATTCCTTATTTTAATAATGCGACATTTCAGGGCTCATTCTTGGTTGTTCTGATTGTAACAATCGTTATGCTGGTTTCACTTGATTTGTTTGTAAACAAAACGAAATGGGGCATGGCAATGCGTGCCGTTGCCCAAGATCGTGATACTGCTTCATTGATGACAATCAACGTTAACCGTGTTATCTCGGTCACATTCTTTATAGGGTCTGCTCTCGGTGGTGCAACCGGTGTATTGTTTATGATTCAATATGGAACCATTGATCCTTATATCGGTTTCATTTTGGGAATAAAGGCATTTACGGCTGCTGTCCTTGGAGGAATTGGAAATATCCGCGGTGCAATGTTTGGTGGTGTTATGCTTGGACTGCTTGAAATGTTTGCAGCGGCTAATCTTTCAATTATTACTCATGGTGCAATGGGCGCCGAATACAAAGACGTGTTTGCTTTCATCATATTGATTCTGGTACTTATCTTTAAACCAGAAGGCTTGTTTGGCAAAGCCGTCGTAGAGAAAGTGTAGGTGACAAGTGTGAGTGCATTGTTTGAAAAATTAACGCAAAGCAAAAAGAATCAGATCATCTTGTTCATTGCGTACGTCTTCCTAACAGGAGCAGGGCTTTTCCTTCTTCCTGATTCAACGATCGCGTTCTTGCTGTTGCTTTTCTCGATTTTGATTTTGTATTACCTTAATTTCAATCTTAGAGCCAAATGGGTCACAGGAATTGTCATTCTGGCGGCTATTGTTCCTTTTATTGCAAGTCACAGTGATTCCTACCAAACATACATGGAAGTTGGTACACTCGTTGGTATTTATTGTGCGATGGCATTAGGACTAAACATCGTAGTCGGTTTTGCCGGATTGCTTGATCTTGGGTTCATTGCCTTTTTTGCAGTCGGTGCATATTCCTATGCAATATTTGCCAGCGGTCAGGCATCAAAGTTTATGCCTTTTGGTCACTACCCGCTTCCCGGGGGCACATTTTGGATCTTTATTATTGTAGGGGCGTGCGTTGCAGCAATTTTCGGTATTCTCCTTGGTATACCGGTATTGCGTGTTCGCGGTGACTATCTTGCTATTGTTACGCTAGGCTTCGGGGAAATTATTAGAATCTTGCTTAACAATATGGATCACCCGATCAATATTACAAACGGTTCGATGGGTATTGCTTCGATTACTCCACCAAACTTCTTTGGAATAAGTATCGGGAGCTCCAGTCAGTTTTACTATATTGCCTTCGGTATTTTTCTGGTGGTCATCTATGTAGTCCGCAAGTTAGAAAATTCAAAGCTGGGCAGATCATGGAAGGCAGTTCGTGACAATGAAATTGCTGCCCAAGCGATGGGTATTCCGCTTGTGAAAACAAAACTTGCTGCTTTTGCAATTGGCGCTTCCTTCTCAGGTATGATGGGTGTTGTCTTTGCAGCAAAGCAAATGTTTGTCGATGCAACCAGCTTTACATATCTGGAATCAACAATGGTTCTGGTTATGGTTATTCTCGGAGGCATGGGAAGTGTTCCAGGCGTCATTCTAGGTGCAGCGGTTGTTATTATCCTAAGAACTCAAGTGCTGACGAACATTTCGAACTGGTTATCATCAATGAGTACGGATTACGGCATTTCGATTCCGCCGGCACTTTCACCCGAGAAAATGCAGCTGCTTATTTTTGGCCTTTTGCTCATCATCTTCGCCTTATATCGTACACAGGGGTTGATACCGCACAAAAATAGGAAGGTAGACGTTGAACTACTGAAAAAAGAATCCGAAAAAGCGGCATTAGCTCGTGAAAAAGCAACATCAGGAGGTACCGAATCGTGAATATTTTGGAAGTGAAAAATCTTACCAAACAATTCGGGGGTTTGACGGCAACCTCTAATATTAATATGAATGTTGAAAAAAATTCAATTACTGCTGTTATCGGGCCAAACGGTGCCGGCAAAACGACTTTCTTCAACATGATTACCGCTGTTTATAAACCGACAGCAGGCGATATTCTGCTCAATGGGAAATCACTGGTTGGTCTGAAGCCTCACCAGGTATCACACTATGGAATTACACGAACCTTTCAGAACATCCGCTTATTTAATGATATGACGGTTCTGGAAAATGTGATGGTGGGGATGCATCAAAATCTTAAAGCTCATTGGGTAGGCACGCTGCTTCAATTACCACATATTCGGAAGATGGAAGAGAAGGCAAAAGTTGAAGCCTATGATATCTTGAAATATGTTGGGTTAGAGGATTATGTTAATGAAAACGCCGGTAATCTCGCATACGGTGCACAGCGTCGATTGGAGATCGGGCGTGCTATGGCTGCAAAACCGAAAGTACTGCTTTTGGATGAACCGGCAGCAGGAATGAATCCTAAAGAAACCGAACGTTTGACAAATTTGATCTACGATTTACGGTCCAAGCTTGATGTAACGATTATCCTTATTGAACACGACATGAAGCTGGTTATGAAAATATCCGACTTTATTTATGTGCTGGACCATGGTGAACTCATTGCCTCTGGGAAACCCGACGAGATCAGAAACAACAAGAGAGTTATTGAAGCATACCTCGGCAAGGGGGCGATCGCAAATGGCTGAAACACTTTCAAATCATTTTCTTGAAGTAAAAAAAATTGATAGTTTTTACAGTCAAATTCAAGCACTTAACGGCATTGACTTGTTTATAGATAAAGGAGAAATAGTGACCTTGATCGGGAGCAATGGTGCTGGGAAATCAACAACATTGAAATCCATTAGCGGGCAAGTCCGTCCTAAGAGCGGTTCAATTATTTTTGACGGCAAGGAAATAACGAAATATCAAGCGCATCAAACCGCATTGCTTGGCATTGCTCAGGTTCCTGAGGGACGTCGTATTTTCCCACGACTTTCCGTGCGGGAAAATCTGCAAATCGGTGCATTTTCTGTTAAAGATAAAAGCGTGATTACTGAACGAATGGAACGTGTTTTTACTTATTTTCCGCGATTAAAAGAACGATTAAACCAAAAAGGCGGAACAATGAGTGGCGGCGAGCAGCAGATGCTTGCGATCGGGCGTGCACTGATGATGAAGCCAAAGTTGTTAATGCTTGACGAACCGTCAATGGGGCTTGCACCAATCATAGTTGAACAAATTTTCGATATTATCCAAGAAATGAATAAAGAAGGAATGACCATCCTGCTTGTTGAACAAAATGCGTACCAAGCATTGCAAATTGCCGATAGAGGTTACGTTATCCAAACCGGGCAAATTGTGCTTCATGGCGAAGGGGACGAATTGATGAAAAACGAACAGGTTCGAGAAGCCTATCTTGCTTGAACGGATTTATGTTTTCACATCTATTTAACTTTAGACAGCTGGATTAACTTTTTGTTAATCCAGCTGTCTTTATATCTGTTTCTATAATTAAACCAGTGTCTAATATTTGATCAGTCGTTCTTGCAACACGTATAATAATAAATATCATCTATTGATTTAAAGGGGGCATTCATTCATGAATGGGCTGCGAAGAACGTTGTTCCATTCCTTGAAGAGACTGTTGTCTAGTAATAAATGTGCACTCTGCCATCAGCATGTTCCGGGAATGAGAAAATATGTAGATGATCATGGCAATCAAATAAATATTTGTCCTGCTTGCAGTACTTACGCGGAGCGAAGGGCTTATAGAAAAGTGAAGTAAAAGAAAGGGTGATCATGAATGGCCGTGCAACAAAAAACATACTCGGCTGAAAGTGCAGATATAAAGCACTTTGTTTCGGGAGAAAAGAAGAAGAACGATCACTATTTACATGCCGTTATTCATTTTGATGGAATGATTGATGAAAATGTTCTGATTCAAGCAATTCAGGCGACTTTGTCATCATTGCCCCTTCTTTCATGTCGCTATGTTGAACAGAATGATAAGGCGTATTGGGAAGAAACAGGTTGGAAAGCACAGACTATGGTGCATGTTGAAGAAACTGATGATCGGGAATCGGCAATTCAAAAAAATTTAACGGTGAAACTGAATGAAAAAAAAGGTCCGCAGTTGCGAATTTCTGTAATTAGAAAAAATAAAAAGGATTCGCTTGCGATTGTCTTGAATCATATGATTTGCGATGGTGGAGGATTCAAAGAGTATTTATATTTGTTGAGTTCCTGTTATTCGCGTATTGCAAGTGGCGAATCGTTATTGGACGATCCGTATCTTCCTGATCCAACAGCACGCAGTATTTATCAAATTTTTGACACGATGAATGATCAGCAATTAGATCAAATCAAGAACGCACAGTTAACAAATTATGTGCAAAGTGAAAAAGATCATCTTCCACTTAGCGGTGATGAAAATCAACCGTTTATTATTACTCATGAGACGAATGCAGCACGTTTTGACTCTATAAAGAATGATGCAAAAAGCAAGGGAGCAACCATTAATGACGCATTGTTTGCAGCTTATGTCTGTGCGTTATCCGATGTTGTACGGGCTGATCCTATTGTTTTGGATTGTCCGGTTAATTTGCGCGCCTATTTACCGCCAGAAACGCATCCAGGCTTTTGCAATTTAACCTCGAATATTACATGTGTCGTTCCAAGTCATGTTGGAACGACCTTTGAAG
Organism: Sporolactobacillus sp. PKPK-6; assembly: GCF_056678885.1. Classification (NCBI taxonomy): domain Bacteria; kingdom Bacillati; phylum Bacillota; class Bacilli; order Caryophanales; family Sporolactobacillaceae; genus Sporolactobacillus; species Sporolactobacillus sp. PKPK-6. The sequence goes on from NZ_JBWXPA010000001.1 coordinate 145,463, forward strand.
AGGCGCTGCTTAGCGTAAAGAAAGCTATGGATGCAGAGAAAAGCAGTCTTGAGCCGCTTCGTGTCTACTGGGACTTGGAAGAAGCCTATCAAACACATTCACTTTCAGAAGCAAAACGAATTTTTCCAAGCATTTATAGCATTCCTGTTAATGGCATGACAAATATAGGTATCATTGATGAAAACAAGTTGGCTTTTGCTGGTCTTGTCATACGTGATGTTTTTATATCCGGTTCGATTAAATACGCCCCTTATTTTCAAATTGCGGTGACCACATTTAGAAAAAAAATGACTTTTTGTACAAATTTTCATGGAACAGATCAGGACAGAACATTTCTTGAAAGATTTGTTAATCGAATGATCGAATTCTTGCCGCACCAGTAAGAAACAAAAAGGAAACCGCATCTTGGTTTCCTTTTTGTTTCTTAGACTATTTGTTTATAGAGCTGGTAGGCTTCTCGACTTATGGTTATTTGATCTGAAGAAGAGGTCATCTGTTCGTTCCGTACTTGTTGAATTTGTCGATCCAACCCGGTAATGCTGGTTTCAATTTTCGTCAGGTTATCTTTAGTCCCACTGGAATTAGATTGAAAATGGATCTGGTCAGCATGGTATTGCAGCGCTCTTTTTTCTTGCTCTAAGGCAGAGAGCTGATTAAATGTGTTTTTCATTGACTGCCCTGTCGTAATAACTGTCCGAACCTGAGGCACCTGCATCAGAATTCACTCCCGGATCATATAGTTTAAAACTAAGTATAGTCACTTATACACTATAGAAAAGTGACTACTGACCCTATTTTTTGTTGAATCTAAGGTGATTAGGTACATGGTCATGAGACAACCTTCTTGTTTAGTGAATGCTTAAACATTTTCCGGTAACAGAAGTAGAGAAAGAGTGCTTTAACCGTGAGATCAATGCCTTGTGCAATCCAAATTCCTGCAATCCCCATCGTTCCACGTACGCCAAGCAAATAGATAAAAACAACGCGAATGCCCCACATTCCGATTGCTGTACTATACATCGGTGTTTTTGTATCGCCTGCACCTTGAAGTGCTCCCGCAAGTACTAAACCGATCGCGAGGGGCGGCATAAAAAATGCATCAATTCTCATGGCGAGCGTTATCATTTCAGCAGTGCTGACCTGATCTGTAAACCATGCTGCAAAAAATGGAGTCATAAAGAACAGCAGAATGCCTGTAATACACATAATAACAACTGAAATGATTGCAGTCAGCAACCCGTAAGAATATGCTTCCTTGTATCTTTTTGCACCAAGCTCTTTTCCCACGAGCACGGTTGCTGCAACACTCAATCCCAGTCCGGGAAGATATGCGAACGTTTCAATATTTTCCGCAATTGTATTTGCTGCATATATTTCTGTTCCCATGTGGACGATTAAGCCAAGATAGACCACTTGACCGAGACGCATGATTAGTCGTTCCCCGGTAGCCGGAGTGGATAATCGGATAATTTCCCACATAAGACGCTTATTGCGATTTTTCCTTTGCCTTCTTAATGAAAAATGCACTGGAGAATGACGAATTGCTGCATGAAGCATGATAACGCCGATAATTCTTGTGAGTACAGTTGCTGCGGCAGCTCCGCCAACGCCAAAGCCGGTAAATTGGAAGATACCAAAGATCAGCACATAATCAAGCACAATATGAATTAAATTCATCCAAAAACTGATCATCATTGGAGAGACTGTATTTCCGGATGCGCGCAGAACATTTCCAAAATTAATCATTAATGAAATAACAAATGCTGGTGTGCCGACAATACGAAAATAAAGTGCTCCTTGACTGAGCACTTCATCACTGGCACCCATCATACGAAGAAGCTGTTCAGCAAAACATAGGGTAAGCAGACCAAAAAGAAGACCGGCAACCAGCGTAATCCACGTTGATTGTCGAGCCGCTTCTCGTGCTCCCTCTGAATCTCCTGCACCGATATGTTTTGCAATAATTGATGAAGTTCCAATACCAATGGCCATAAATACAGCAATATAGACGGCTAGTAATGTATTAGCAACACCGACTGCAGTTACTTCAGCTAATCCTAACCGTGCAACAAATAATGTGTCGACAAACCCAACAACGGTTTGCAGCAAACTCTCGACCATTGCGGGGATTGCTAAAGCAAGTACCTTGCTGGTTTTCTTCTTTAATACAGCATTCAAGTCGTTTTACACAACCTTTAGTTCATATCTGCATTGATCGTGCCCACAGTTGCCTGCCCAGTTAGTTCCTTTTTTGACACGATGTTCAAGTTTTTATCGAATTCATAGACAACCGGAATCCCGGTAGGAACATCAAAGTGAACAATTGCATCATCGGATATATGTTCAAGAAACTTAACAAGGGCGCGCAGCGTATTACGATGGCTGACGACAAGAACATTTTTTCCTTCTATTAATAAAGGCGCAATGTTGTCAGACCAGAAGGGCAGGACACGTTCCTGTGTTGTTTTCAGGCTTTCTCCGCCAGGTAGCAGCCGCGGATCGACATCATGATAACGCGGGTCGTGAATCGGATGCCTCGGATCAGACAAGTCAAGCATCGGGGGCAGTGCATCATAACTTTTCCGCCAACGGTTAACAAGTTCTTTGCCTTGCTTTTCTGCAGTTTCTGCTTTGTTCAGTCTCTGCAGTGCACCGTAACTCCGTTCATTAAGCCGCCATGTTTTTTGTACCGGCAGCCATTCCTGATTCATTTCTTGTAAAATATAATTTAGTGATCGAATGGATCGTTTCAATACTGATGTAAATGCATGGTCAAATATAATTTGTTGCTGAGCAAGCTTAGTCCCAGCTTTTTTTGCTTCTTCTATTCCTTTTGCTGTAAGATCTACATCTTCCCACCCAGAAAAGAGGTTGGATTCGTTAAATGCGCTTTCCCCATGTCGCACAATAACTAATTTCATCATGATACCTCCGTATGCGCACTGATTAAATAGTGTCATTTTTAGTATACTGTATTGAAAACATTTTTCCAATTGCGTCTTGAATCAACAATCAGCGTCGTATACTTGAATTGTAAAGAAGCAAGTATATGTTTCGACTTTTTACTTGAAAATAGTGGTTAGAGATCTTGTACCGTTATATAATGTCTGTAAGTTACAAATGCAAGAGGGGAATGATGAGTATGAAACTTACTGCAACAGAAATTGAAGTCGCAGAAATACTGGAAAAAGATGCGCGGCTTACGAATGATGAACTTGCAAAAATGATGAACTTAAGTGTAGATCAAATTCATCAAATGGTTAAAAAACTAGAAGATGAAAAAGTTATTGTCCGTTACGTTTCGCTTGTCGATTGGACGAAAATCGATGGTCATCAGGGAGTCACCGCGATGATTGATGTTAAAGTGACTCCGAAACGCGATGTAGGTTTCAATGATGTTGCTGAGCGAATCTACCGTCACAAGGAAGTCAAATCGGTCTATCTTATGTCCGGAACCTATGATCTTTCAGTGCAGGTCGAAGGTCAGTCAGTAAACGAAGTAGCACACTTTGTCAGTCAGAAATTGTCCACGATCGATGGAGTGATCTCGACGACAACCCATTTTGTTTTGAAAAAGTTTAAGCATGATGGGACTGTGTACGATTCGGATGATCGGGATAAACGAATTGTGGTGTCCCCGTGATGCCAATTAAAACTTCGTACTTAGCAAAGCATGTCCGGACATTGAAGCCTTCGGGAATTCGTAAGTTTTTTGACGCGACGGCGGGCATGACCGATGTGATTTCACTTGGTGTTGGTGAACCGGATTTTGTCACACCTTGGAATGTCCGCGAGGCTGCGATTCTTTCACTTGAAGACGGATATACATCGTATACAGCGAATGCTGGATTGCTTGAATTGCGCGAAGCGATTGCGAAATACGTGGATGACTATTACTGTGTCTCCTATGATCCGGAACATGAAGTCACAGTGACTGTCGGCGCCAGTGAAGCTATTGATATCGCGTTGCGCGCCATTCTTGATCCTGGGGACGAAGTTCTCGTTGTCGAGCCTTGTTTTGTATCCTATGCACCGCTCGTGACATTGGCTGGAGGAGTTCCAGTCATCGTTGAATCAAAAAAAGAAAATGATTTCAAAGTGCAACCGGAGCAACTTGAAACCGCGGTAACTGAACGAACAAAAGCAATAATGATCTGCTCGCCGAACAACCCGACCGGTTCCATGCTCAGCAAAATTGAAATGGAACGTATTGCAGAAGTTGCCAAAAAGCATGACTTGCTGATTCTTTCCGACGAGATCTATGCAGAGCTTGTTTACGATGAGCTATACACAAGCTTCGCCGCAATTGATGGGATGAAGGATCAAACTATTCTTGTCAGCGGCTTTTCAAAAGATCTGGCGATGACCGGTTGGCGTTTGGGATTTGTTTGCGCGCCACGGGATATTTCGCAGGGCATGCTAAAAATTCATCAGTACGCGATCATGTGCGCGTCGACCATGGCGCAGCATGCGGGACTGGAAGGGTTGCGTAACGGACGCTCGGATATGGCAGATATGCGTAAAAGCTATCGCCAAAGAAGAAACTACATTGTACAATCACTGAATGAGATGGGATTGCCGTGTTACAAACCAGAAGGCGCGTTCTATACATTCCCTAGCATTGAAGCGACCGGCATGAACTCCGAAACCTTTGCAACTCGCTTGTTGCAGGAGGAGCGCGTTGTCGTGGTTCCCGGCAATGCGTTCGGCGACAGTGGAGAGGGCCATGTGCGTTGTTCCTATGCCACTTCGATGAGCCAGCTTCAGGAAGCAATGAAGCGTATGCGCCGATTTGTGGATAAATTGTAAGTCAACCATTATAGTGGCTTATCTGTGAATAGTTTTCTACGAAGAGGTGAGCAAGTGGTCCCGTTACTTGAAACCGAAAGACTGATTTTAAGAGAAATCGTTTATGAAGATGCGCAAAGTATTTTTGATTGCTTTTCAAATGACAATGTGACACGTTATTATGGTCAGGATAATTTAACAAGTATTGAACAGGCACAGCAATTTGTTGCCTTTTTTTCTCGGAATTACAGTGAAAAGCGCGGCATCCGATGGAGTATTGAACGGAAAGAGCAGCCGGGACTTATCGGAACGATCGGGTTTAATGCATGGTCATCAAAACACAGAAGAGCTGAAATCGGCTACGAGCTTCATCCTCACTATTGGCATAAGGGATACGCCAAAGAAGCTGTTACGGAAGTTATATCCTATGGGTTTAGTGACCTTCACCTGACACGCATTGGCGCTGTCGTCTTTACTGAAAATACTGCATCAAACAGGTTGTTAATGAAATTAGGCTTCAAAAAAGAAGGCCTTTTAAGAAACTATATTTATCAAAATGGTGTTGCGCATGACACGATCACTTATGCATTTCTGCCAGATAATCAATAATCAAAAAAGAGGGGGTATCAAAAGTCACTTTTTGACAATGATACACCCTCTTTGATTATGCAAACTCTTAATTTATCGACCATGTTTAATCATGGAGTTGTTTGAGAATACCCTTTTGGGGCAACCTCTTTTTTTTTACAGTTCTTCTGTTCTGCCAATATAGTCAAGCTTGAAGTTTTGTCCGTCCAGTTGCAGTTTCGTTACACTGCAGTTGGGTACCTTGCCAATGGTTAAGTCTTCACCCACGAGTGCATAAAGCATGCAGCAAATGTATAGTGAGTGGGTAACAATCAGGATTGTCGAAGCATCCGACTTGAGCAGCTTTTCTTTCAATGCGAGAATGCGCGTTTTCAAGTCCTGATAATCTTCTGCATAATCGATCGTATCGAGCTGTTTGATACCGGTGAGTGCTTTGATTTTCAGATCAATCGGCGATTTACGGCTCATACCTGGTTCACCGACTGCTTTTCCGCCTTCTTCCCACATCACATCATTATCGGCACCTTCAAAAAGACCGAATGATGCTTCTCTTAATTCAAAAAGTTCTTTAATTGGTGTTTCACCATTTCCCGAATGATCGAGAATAACTTGGGCAGTTTGGCGTGCTCTTCCGGTATCACTCGAAAAAGCAGCGTCGAAAGTGAGAGATTGTTTTCTGAGTTTGTCTCCTAAATCAATTGCCTGTTGAACGCCTTTTTTGGTTAACGGTGAGTCCGCCCAGCCTTGAGAGCGATTAAGCAGATTAAGCAGTGTTTCTCCATGACGAACAATATAAATTGTTTTCATTTTTTCACCTGATCACTTTAATTTATACTATCAATTTCTTTCATCGTATCATGCACTGTAATTTATGTAAACGGTTAACTGTTTAAACTAGCACCATATATAGTTCAGTATTGATATCAGCGAAGGAAAGCTTATTCATGCCAATTATTGCTTGCTCATATTTGACAAATAACGCTGTATGAGCTATAAAAATAGTATTAGCACTCCGATTGGATGAGTGCTAATCGTTACGTAAACAACTGATTATTATAGAGATGCACGAGAAAGGGGATTACCGATGGCTACGAAAGAATTTAAGGCAGAATCCAAAAAATTGTTGGATATGATGATCCACTCGATTTATTCACAGAAGGAAATTTTTCTAAGAGAAATCATCTCCAACTCGAGTGATGCGATGGATAAAATCTACTATCGCGCGCTGACCGACGACAAGATTGATTTTGATAAGGACAACTACTACATTGAAATTACTCCGGACAAGGATAAGCGCACGTTGACGATTTCCGATACCGGAATCGGTATGACCGAGGAAGAGTTGGAAGATAACCTTGGAACGATTGCTCAGAGTGGTTCTCTCAAATTTAAATCGGAAAATGAATCCAAGGATAACCATGACATCATTGGTCAATTCGGTGTTGGTTTCTATTCTTCATTTATGGTTGCCGACAAGGTCACCGTCATTAGCAAGGCACTCGATAGTGACCAAGCGTACAAGTGGGAATCTGAGGGTGCGGACGGATACACGATAACTCCTGTTGAAAAGGATTCAGTAGGTACAGATATCATCCTGGAATTGAAAGAAGATACCGAGGATGAGAAGTACAGTGAGTATCTTGAGGAATATCGCTTGCGTCAGATCATCAAAAAGTATTCGGATTTCATCCGCTACCCAATTAAAATGGAAGTGACGGAAAGTCGTCCAAAGAAAGACAATGAGAAAGAATTTGAAGAAGTAAAAGAAGTTCAAACGATTAACAGCATGGTTCCTATTTGGCGCAAGAACAAGTCGGAGCTGAAGGATGAAGATTACGAAAACTTCTATATGGAGAAGCATTACGGATTTGACAAGCCGCTTCGCTATATCAATATTCAGGCCGACGGAATGATCCGCTACCACGCGATCCTCTACATCCCGGAAAGCATTCCGTTCGATTATTATTCCAAGGAATATGAAAAAGGTCTTGAGCTGTATTCGAACGGCGTCATGATTATGGAGAAATGTGCGGATTTGCTCCCGGATTATTTCAGCTTTGTTAAAGGCATGGTGGATTCCGAGGATCTGTCACTGAATATTTCGCGTGAAATTCTTCAGCAGGACAAGCAGCTTAAACTGATTGCTAAGAATATTAATCATAAAATCAGGAAAGAACTCGAAAAGCTGCTTAAGGAAGATCGCGAGAAATATGAAACATTCTATAAAGCCTTTGGACGTCAACTGAAATATGGCGTTTATTCGGATTACGGTCAGCACAAGGACGATCTTCAGGATCTTTTGATGTTCTATTCATCGAAAGAAAAGAAAATGGTCACGCTGGACGAATATGTTTCACGTATGCCTGAAGAACAGAAATACATCTATTATGCAGTCGGTGAAACGAATGACAAGCTTGATAAGCTCCCGCAAACCGAACTTGTCGCCGATAAAGGCTATGAGATTCTTTATTTCACCGAAGATATTGATGAATTCGCGATCAAGATGCTTCAGAAATATAAGGAAAAAGAATTCAAGTCTGTATCAAGCAGTGACCTTGGTATTGAGGACGAGAAGGACAAGAAGCAAGACGAAGCCGACGAAAAGGCGAACAAGGGCTTATTTGATAAAATGAAAGATGTGCTTTCAGACAAAGTAAAAGGCGTGCGTGCTTCCAAACGTCTGAAGTCCTACCCAGTTTGCTTCGCGACAGAAGGCGAAGTATCCATTGAGATGGAAAAAGTGCTCAATCAAATGCCGAACAATGAAAATGTCAAGGCAGACAAGATTCTCGAGATTAACACCAACCATAACGTGTTCAAAGCACTTAAAGCTGCCTTTGATCTCAACGACCAAACAAAAGTTGATCTTTATACGAACCTGCTTTACAATCAAGCCCTTCTTATCGAAGGTCTCCCGGTATCAGATCCGGTTGCGTTCTCGAATAATATTTGTGAATTAATGGGCTGATTCATCTTAGAAAAAAGCTGCTTATCTCCAAAACAACAGGAGATAAGCAGCTTTTATTTTATATAAATTCAAGGCCAATCTGTTGATTTATTGATTATGCAGCCATACAGAGGAACTTCACTTCTTTAGCAGCGCCTGAATTTCGCTTTCAATTGCTTCCGGTTTTGTTCGTGAGCCGTAATAGTGCACGACTTTGCCACCGCGATCAACGAGGAATTTGTTGAAATTCCAAGTGATTTTTTTCTCACCTGATTCTTCCAACAATTCATGGAAGAGCGGGTTCATTTCTTTACCTTTCATTTTTGATTTTTGAAAGAGAGGAAAGGTGACACCATAATTCAGCTTGCAGAACTCGGCGGTTTTTTCGCCGTCGGCAAATTCTTGATTCAAAAAACTGTCACTTGGAAAGCCGAGCACCGTAAAGCCTTGATCCTTGTATCCTTTATACAGTTTTTCCAATCCTTCATATTGAGGTGTGAAGCCGCATTTGCTCGCGGTATTGACAATAAGAAGCACTTGGTTTCGATAATGAGACAAAGGGACCGTCTCGCTTCCCGTAAGCTTCGAAAATGAATAATCATAGATCGTCATCAGTTATCCTTCTTTCTGAGTTCGTTTGTGTTATCTATAGTCTAGTTCGAGCTCGTATAATCTGCAAAGAAAGTGCGTCTAGAAAAATAAAAATAGCCGGCATCACCACAGTGCCAGCTTCCGGTATGCTGATTATTTATTAATTAGCGAATCTATGGCCTTAATTAGAGAATCTCCTGATATTGATTGGAATGTTTATCCAAGGCGTTCGCAGCATTGGCGATATCTTTAAAAGATTGAACTGCCGACGCAACATTTTCACGGCTCTCATGAACATTTTTCTGTACTGTTTGTGTTCCAAGTGTCATCTCGTTAACACTTGAAATTATTGAGGAAGCCTGTTTCTCTACTTCTTTAATCGAATGCTTCACTTGGTCTGAAAGTCTTTGTAATTCCTTTGCTACAACAACAAATCCCCGTCCGGAATCACCAGCATGTGCACCTTCAATGGCAGCATTAATTGCCAAAATGTTGGTCTGATCTGAAATTTGTTTGATGACATCAACAATTCCTCGAATTTGTTTTGCCTGTGTTTGAAGGGACGTCAATTTTTCGGCATTTTCATTCGAATAGGTTTCAATTTTGTCAATTTCATTTAATAATTCGTTGTTTTTACTATTGCCTTCTGTAGATTGCGCATTTAATTCAGCTGCCATCTCACTAAGTTCTCGTGTGAAGGTTCTGATTTGTTTCTCTCGCTCTGTTATATCGGTTGCGACCTTCAGGACCCCAATGACATTTTCATCGTTCGCATCATAAATAGGCATATAGGTTGCTTCAAGCCATATAGATTCACCCTGCTTACTCTTACGCTCAATTTTATCCTGATAACTTTTGCCGTTCAATAGGTCTTTCCAAAAGGTCAGATACTCTGGACTATTTGCAAAGGAAGGAAAGCACAGTGATGAATGATCCATTCCAATCATTTCATCCTGTGTGTAATTAAGTGTATGCGCAAAATTTGAATTGACATAAATCACTTTATGTTGTGTATTAAAGCTGATTATTGCTAAATTTTTATCTACTGCTCTACTAAGTAGATTAAGATTTTCTTGTGTTTGCGTCATAATCGACTGCTCCCTTGGTTATCTGCTGTAGGAATTATAGCACTCTTTAACAGGGAACAGCACTTTTTGTCACACTATGTTTAGAAACCATATGATTTAACGATTTATGCTGGTAAGTTTGAGCAAAATAACTTGCAATATTAATGTATTTATGTCCAACTAATGAGACAATAAAGTTGTTAAAAGCTTATGGGAATACGAACGAAGATCAACATCTTTAACTGAGTAGTTATTGAGAGTTAGAATGAGGGGGAAAAAGTTGACAAGGGCAGAAGAATACAAACGCACAAGACAAAAAATTATTCAGACCGCAAATAAACTGTTTATGGATAAAGGTTATAATGCTGTGTCCACACGTGAAATTGCAAAACAGTGCAGCTTGACTCAACCTGCACTCTATCACCATTTCCCAGACAAGGAAAGCATCTACTTAGCGGCACTTCGGTATGTTACAGCGGATATTCGACAAGAATTTAAAAATCTAAAAAGAGATACGGATCGTCCGGAGATTGCATTAAAGAAAATGCTGATGGTATTAATACAAAAACATCCGACAAATATAATGATGATGATTCAGGATATTGTAAATGAAATGAATCAGGAGAATCAGCACATGCTTTATGAACTCTGGCAGCAAACTTACCTAAATCCATTTAAAGAATTATTTGCGAAATGGGAAAAACAAGGAATACTTAGGGAACAGATAAATAGTGACGCAGCAGCACGTTTTTGTTTGTCTTCAATAGTCCCGCTGACCTCCACTCATGTTGAAAACGAAGCAGAACCTTCACTATCAGACCGACTGAGCGCAATCATTGATTTTTTACTCCATGGACTGTTAAACTAGTAAAGTATTTTGTATTAGGCAAAATTTTTTTTTATGCAGTTTCGCTTATCGACTGATAAGTGGATTGTGATGTGAGGATTAGATGTCTAAACAAACGAGGAGTGGTCATTGTGTTCTTAGCCTGGAATGAAATGAAAAGCGCCAAGCTTCGTTTCTTATTAATCATCGGTGTTTTGACTCTAATGACTTATTTGGTTTTTCTTTTATCTGGTCTAGCAAACGGACTCGCGGAAATGAATCGGGAGGCGGTCGATCAATGGAAGGCAGATGCCATTGTTTTAACCGATGAATCTGATATGAATCTTTCTCAATCCAGTATGACCCTTCATGAGGCTCAACGTATCTCAGCGGAACATAAGGCTGAAATCGCACAAATTCTCGCCGTAGCAAGAAAAAGCGGAACAAAAATTAAAGAAAGTGTGGCCATCACAGGTATCCACAAGGACCAATTTCTCATGCCAAACGTGTCGGAAGGTCGTTCCTTTAGAGGTGATCATGAGGTCATTGCAGACGATTCGTTAAAAGCTGATGGATTAAAGCTTGGGGATCGTTTGACGATTTCATCTTCGGAACAAAAATTGGTCATTGTTGGATTTACTAAAAAAGCAAAATTCAACGCAGCCCCTGTACTTTATACAACCATTGCAACTGTACAAAAAATAAAATATGGTAAGACGGATACGAGTGACAAAGGCATAATTAATGGAGTAGTCATACGTGATCCTTATTTTACTAAAATTAAAGTTCCTTCTAGCTTTAAGCTGACCCCCATTGAGCCGTTTATTGAACATATGCCTGGATACACACCACAAAAAATCAGCTTGGATTTCATGATTTATTTCTTATTTGTCATTGTATCGGTAACTATCGGTATTTTTCTCTATGTGCTGACCATACAGAAAGTCAGTATTTTCGGAGTGATGAAGGCACAGGGGATTTCATCGCTCTTTCTGATCCGTTCTGTAATCGCACAAACATTTCTGTTAGCACTTTTTGGTGTTTGTGCCGGATTTATCTTAACAGCAGTCACAGGTGCTTTCTTACCGTCTGCTGTTCCGATTCAATTAGACATTCCGGCACTTATTGGCTACGGAGCAATTTTTATTTTCGTCGCTGCCCTTGGCAGTTTGTTCTCCGTTCAAACGATTGTGAAAATTGATCCTGTACAAGCGATCGGAGGTTAAACCAATGAGCATCTTAAACATTCAAAACGCATCAAAGACTTATGGCAGTGGACATACACAAGTAACCGCTTTAAAAACCACTCAATTCTCGGCTGAAAAAGGTGAACTGATTGCTGTTATTGGTCCTTCGGGATCCGGGAAAAGTACCTTTTTGACCATTGCAGGCGGATTGCAAAACCCAACAAATGGATCTGTTCTGATAAATGGGCAAGAGGTAACAAAGCTAGGTGAGAGAAAACGGTCAATGATTCGCCTTAAGGAAGTTGGCTTTATCCTGCAAGCTTCTAATCTGGTTCCTTATTTGAGTGTTGACAACCAGTTCCGTTTGCTTGATAAAGTAAAAAAAGGCAATATGAATCAACAGGAAAAAGCACAACTCTTAAAACAATTAGGCATTGAAAACTTAACAAAGAAATATCCTGCAGATCTCTCAGGCGGCGAAAAGCAAAGAGTGGCAATTGCCAAAGCGCTGTACACTAATCCCAGCCTTATATTGGCAGATGAGCCGACGGCATCTCTGGACTCGAATCGAGCATTCGAAGTAATCAAGATGCTGGCTCAAGAAACTAAAGAAAAAAACAAAGCGACCATTATGGTAACACATGATAACCGCTTAACAAAATACTGTGACAAAGTGTATACGATCGTTGACGGCGGTCTCAGTCTGGTGTCGGACAACTTGCAAATCCGTCCTTAATACTGAATTTTTTAGACTTGGGAATTTTGAATTACAAAACAAATCATTTTTAAATAGTAATTTTAATTTAAAATCAACTCTTTCAAAAAGACGAAATAGAAGAAGCACAGGTAATCAATAGTACTTACGAAATTGACTTTTTTAATGACATTGGAGTGAGGGGAATCTGAATTCTAATCTTTATTATCTTTTATTAGTGCTCGCATGTATTCTGACTGTGGTCCTAATCGTTAACTTAATCATATTTATTGTTCGACTATTTGCATGGCGTAACATACAAAAAAGCAAACATCTATTGATCTCTACATTAATTATTATTGGCTTTCTTTCCATATACGGATATAATTGGGAATTTAATTTGAACATGATTCCTCATGGAGAGTTTCATGACCATTACGCATCACCAAATAAGCAATATACAGCGATCGTGTATTTCAATTCTAATGGACTTGCAGAAGATGAAGTTCTTGGTGTAATAAGAGATAACGTAACGAACAAAGAGCGGGCTATGTATTATGTCCTAAGACAGAACCCCCAGGTTAAATGGATCAATAATACAACAGTTGCCATAGGTAATCACGAATTCAATGTGAAGGATGAAAGCCAAAAATATGATTATCGACATGATAAGTAACCACTGTCTTCCTCTGCATGGCCAAAGTGTTCTTGTAAGAATGCGTTGACTAGTGAACAAATTGTATTAATGTTAACCTAAAGGTAGTAAGGAGGTTCTTATGAAAATTAATGGCATACCTGTACAAAAGACTTTAGTTGATCATATACCGGTGATCTATATCAAACCAGAGGAAACCCTCAGTAAAAGAAAATTAGCGATCTTTTTAAGCGGCTTAGGCGGCACTAAGGAAGACCTTGTACCTTATTTATCTGACATTGCGCGTAAAGGATTTATTGGATTAGCTTTTGACAACTATCAGCATGGCGAACGTGGAAAAGAAAGCGGAGCAGAAATAACGGAACGTGTATTTTCCAATATGCGTCGATTTGGTTGGCCAATTCTGGGACAGACGATTTTAGATACGGAGAAAGTGATCGATTGGGCGATCGCAAATCTGGATGTAGTGCCGCAAATCTATATGGGTGGAATCTCGATGGGCGGGGATATATCAGTTGCTGCGGCAGGAATAGATTCACGTATTGTTCGCGTGGCACCCATAGTTACCACACCGGACTGGCTGCGTCCGGGTATGCACAACTTATTCCATCCCAAGCAATTACTTGATCCTGGGAAGCCCGACAGTTACGCTCAATTCTTTTACGATCAATTGAATCCGATAACGCATTTGAGCCGATATATCAACTGTCCTCCGATGAAAATGATCCTTGGTGAGAAAGATAATCATATCCCACCGGAAAATGCGGAGCGATTTCGCAAGCAGTTATTTGAGTTATCTCCTCAGGCTGCAAAACGTATTGAACTAACCTACATACATGGATCATCATCTAATCATGTAGATACAATTAAAAGAAGCTCGGAATGGTGGCCGCTCCTTAATGAATGGTGGTTGGGCCTTGAATAGTGCTGAAAGCTCACTCCAAGCCTAGATTGGCGGGTTGAGTGAAATAAAGGTAAAGTAGCAATGGGAACAGAAAAGAGGACGATTAAAATGGACGGTACAAGACGTGCGGATATTCAAATTGGAGCAACGGTGATGGTAGTGCAAAAGCAGGATCAGAGGACGGGCAAGTTAACTGAAGGTATTGTAAAACGTATTTTGACGAATTCAGCCGTACATCATCGCGGCATTAAGGTCATGTTAGAAAGTGGCATTGTTGGCCGAGTGCAGGAGATAAAATAATCTTCGGGAAGACTTTCTACCGTGTTGATTAACTTTTATGAATGTAACTTCCATGAAAAGAAACAGTCCTGACCGATTAATGGATGAATTGAACTCCTAAAGTTGGACAATAAAAATCCAACTTTGGAGGTTCACATCAGGAATCACTGCTTCTTTTTTTTGCGTACGACTTGAATTGAATTTCTGTCTGGGTACCAACACAATCAATAATAAAAGCACGGGGGCTGATTCTAGCGAATTCGTTCAGAATTAACAACAAGGTCAAGTGCTGCCAGAAATGCTGAAGCAACAATTTTTGTCCGAGGACCAATAAAAATGCCAGTCATTTGATCATCCAGAAAAGAAATTAAAATGAAGTTAATTGACAGAGCAATAAGAAAAAGAATGCCCCACTTGGCTTGCCCTAGATGAGTCTTATAAAAGTTCACCATAAAAATACAGCCTTTGAAAGGGACATTGCTGAACAGAGCTAAAGCACAATAAAAAATTGTAAATGCGAATAAAGTGCTAAAATTATCGTAGAAGATACCAAGTAAATTGAACATGCCGATAAAACCGAAAAAGATTGCACCAAGAGAAATCAGCAGTGCCCCAATGATAATCGATCCAATTAATATTCCGACAACTATTTTAATGCCGATAGGCAATCGTTTTTCATCATCTTTCATATCAAAAACTCACTTCCGGTAATCCTTTATTTCTTGAAAAAACTTAACATATTATAAAATTATAACACAGATAAATCCGGTGAAAAGTTTGTCTTGGTCGTTTAATGGTAAAAATCATAAATGTAAACTACATCAAAGAATGTGGCAATATGAAGCAGTTTATTATTGCATGCATAACGCCAATGTTCACCATGTTCGATCTACATATCTACTCTCAATAGGTTTGAAGAGCTATGATCAAACAGCTCGGTGTAGTCATTGAGGAGTTGTGCGAAAATGCGGTCCCAGCTTTGTGACAAGGCATAGGATCTGGCGCTTTGGCTCATTTCATGACGTATGGTTGAATCCTTAAGCAAAGTGAAAAGTGCATCTGCAAATTCACGAGCACATTTTGGAGTACATAGTTTGCCGTTTAGATTATCAGTGATAATATTTTTCACTCCGCCGGCATTTGCGCCGATTACAGGTGTTCCACATGCCATTGATTCCAATACAACATTGCCGAAGGTTTCAGTTGATGAAGGAAATACCATCAAATCAGAAGCGGCATAAACCTCTGCTAATTGGTCTGGTGTTAAGTATCCGGTAAATTGAACATTTTTGGCGGCACTGGACTTCATGTCCTTCGCAAGCGGACCATCGCCCGCAATCAGCCACTGGATACTGGTTCCATACTTATCATTTACCATGCCTATAATTGATTGCAGCGTGTCAATATCTTTTTCTGGAGCTAATCGTCCTGCAAAACAGATCAAGTGTTTTGCAGTAATTGAATATTTTCTTCGAATGTCGTTTGGATGCTCAACTGGATGAAACAAGTCACAGTCTACACCTCTGCTCCAAATGCTTAGATGCTGAAACTGTCTTTTCTCCAACTGTTTAAGTGTTTCATGAGACGGTACAAAGGTTTTTTGCAGTGAATTGTGAAACCAGCGAAGGTAATTCCATAATATTGGGGAGAGAAATTCCATCTTATAATAGGTTAAGTAAGCGTCGAAGTCAGTGTGATAGGAACCCACAAGCGGAATGTTAAACTTGTTCGCGTAATATTTTCCGAGCAGCCCCATTGTAAAAGGCGTTGCTACATGAATGAGATCCGGCTTGAAATGCAGCAGTTTTTTCTTAATAAGATGATGATTTGGCACAGCAAGGCGGCATTCCGGATAAACCGCAAATGGAATACTTTTTAATTTTTGTACATGATTATTTGTATTTTCGTCATTTACATTTATCGGTGCGAATACCGTATAACTTATTCGCTTACGATCAAAATAGCTTGTTAGACGATCCAGAGTTTTCGCAACGCCGTTAATCTGTGGAGTAAAGGTATCTGTAAAAATAGCAATTTTCATCGATGAGCCTCCCCATTATATCGGACAGTCAATGGCCAAGGGCGTTTTCGTTTCGTGAAAAGAAATTCATGATCATTCTTTTAGTTTAATTAGAGATCGTTAAGTTTGTTCTATATGTTGTAAATCTGGTACAAAAAAAATGTAAAAAAAATACAATGATGCCGAGACAGCTTAGACATAATGAGCTATATTAAAAAGAAAAAATCATTCTATATGACTTAAACTGTTTTCAATATAATTAGAAAGAGGTGAGACCTTGCTCGTCTATGAAAATAAATCAAAAAAAATAAAGGCTTATGCATTGGATTGCGAACATTGGGATGATTTCACTGTGCTATTCGGCGAACGAGGAGCATGCGGGGGATGCTGGTGTATGAACTGGCGTTTGAAAAAAGCAGACTTTGAAGCACAAAAAGGGGAGAAAAATAAGCAGGCGATGTATCAACTCGTTGAAAATGACGAATCTGTTGGCATTTTGCTTTACATAAACGATCAGCCAGCAGGATGGTGCGCCGCATCGCCCCGCAATCAATATGGTCGTTTAGAACGCTCAAGGGTCTTCAAGCGAGTTGATGATCTGCCTGTATGGTCGATCACCTGCTTTTTTATTGCCAAACCGTTTCGAAGGCAAGGATTATCAGCAGAATTGATCCAGGCTACTGTTAATTTTTGCATACAAAATGGAGCTGCAGTGATTGAAGCCTACCCAGAGATTCCTTATAACTCAAATGAGCCAGCAGCTTTTTTATGGAAAGGGATTCCCTCTGTTTTTGAGAAGGCCGGTTTTAGAGAAACAGTGAGGCGTTCGAAATGGAAACGAATGATGCGGTATTATGTTCAAAAATAATAAAACAGTTCTCTGTGTTACAAGAACTGTTTCATCAAATCTATTGGGTTAATCAGGCAATCGGCAATCCGCCGGTAACGCCGTAAATTTGTCCGGTTATATAGCTGGATTCATCGGATGCGAGCAGGACATAAACTCCGGCAAGTTCTGCAGGCTGTCCGGCACGTTTATATAGAGAAGACTGTCCAAACTTTGGAATGTCGCTTTGAATTTGTCCCCCGCATACTTGAAGCGGTGTCCATATCGGCCCAGGCGCGACAGAATTGACGCGAATCCCTTTTGAAATCAATTGTTTTGCAAGTCCTTTAGTGAATGTGGCAATCGCACTTTTTGTCGGCGAGTAGCTCAGCAGTTCCGGACTTGGATTATATGCTTGAACAGAACTTGTGGTAATGATTGAAGATCCTTTTGGCAGATGTGGCAAGGCGGCTTTAACGATCCAATAAAGAGAAAAAACATTTGTTTCAAAGGATTTGCGCAAAACATCTGTTGGAATTTCGGTAATATTTTTATAAGCCTGCTGCATGCCAGCAACGAGGGCGAGCGTGTCTAGACCGCCAAGTTCTTGGAATGCTTTATCAACCATTTGCTTGCAGAATGCTTCGTTGGTTATATCACCGGGAATCAGCACTGCTTTTTTCCCCGCACCCTCAACCAACTTTTTGACATCCTCAGCGTCCGATTGCTCATAAGGCAAATAATTGATCGCGACATCTGCGCCTTCCCGTGCGTAGGCAATTGCAGCTGCTCGGGCAATTCCCGAATCTCCACCTGTAATGAGCGCTTTTCTTCCTTGTAACCTGCCGGCTCCCTTGTAGGTTTTCTCACCACAGTCCGGCACTGGATTCATTCGCGACTGCAGTCCGGGGGCAGGCTGTTCTTGCTTAGGATAAGTGCTCGACGTGTATTCTTTCGTAGGATCTTCAACGACTGTTTGAACCATAAATTCTCCCTCTTTTTCTGAGATTTTAATCATTTTTTCATTCATAGCATGCACTAAATCATCTGTTTTATTTTACGTTAAATCACTAGCGTTGCATAAATATTGACGAATTATTCAGAATTTGTATTTTTTCTACCAAAGCCAAAAAAGTTAATGTCCACCTAAAAGGTGACTCGATCCATTTTACAATTTTATCCAGTTAATCAGTGTCCAAGTGTCAACAGCCTTTAAGGTGCCTTTAGGTTACTCGTTTCCTTTTATTCATTTGAAAACGAATACGGCGGAACCATTGCTCACAGGATTTCCAAAGCACAGCTTTGAACCATCGGTTCAGTTGAAGTACTGAACTCGTCGTTTTAAGTTTCTGCTGAATCAAAACGAATAGACTGTAATGAATCAACGCCAAAAGTAGTTGATTCTGGACAGCCTTCTCACTTTGTCCGTAAAATGTTTGGATCCGAACATGTTGCTTCAGCCATTTGAAAAAAAGTTCGATGGCCCATCGATGACGATAGACATCACTGATTTCTGTCGCCGACAAGTCAAAACGATTGGTGATGATCCGAATGTTCTTCCCCTGATCGTCTTGCGCCACGATGAGACGGAAGGCATTTTCCGTTTGGTTTTGAATGCTGCCCAGCAGGATCATTTGATCCGATAAAAGAGAACTTTTCTCGGGGACTTTATAGTTGTGCAGGACATGGATAACGGCATTCTTTTTTAAACGGGAAGCAAAGAACATCCCCTCTTCGGAAAAACGATCAAAGGCCTGGTAATCCACATAGCCTCGATCAAAGACATACATGGCTTCTTTCTCGTCAACGAGCACATCGAGTTGCGAGCGGTCATTGACTTGAGCGGATGTAAGGACTGCTTTTTCCGGAAACACTTGCCCTTTTCCCATAAAGACAAGGCGAAGGTGCAGCTTGACGCCGGCTTTGGTTTTGCGAAAGTGAGCCCATGGATAGCGCTGAGCATTCAGGGATATCGTCGTCGAATCCACAACCCTAAGCTGTTCATCCATTTGGGGTGCTCGTTTGCCTTTAATCTTGGCGACCAGATCAAGAAAGAGCATCATCAACAGTTGCGGGTCAACCGAGTTATTTTTTCTTGAGAGTTGTGAGGCGCTGATCGACGAGAGACCCGTTGCTTTCTGAAGCTCTTCACTTAAGACGCAGTCCGAAATCGAACGCAGACTGTCTTCTTTCTGGAGATGAGCATACAGAAAAAGGGTCATATAAGCCTTTGTCGTCAGCTTTTTCACGTACTTGTCACCGCCGGTTTGTCCGAGGGTTTCGTCAAGCTGTTTAAAGTTTATCTGATTTAACCATTGCGAAAATGAAGAGAGATGTGTATTCTTATCCATGCGTGAATCCTTTTCTTTGGATTTGGATAGAATCACCTATCCTTCCATTGTAAAGGATTTTTTTGTTGGCTAGCCTCTTTAAATTCGACTATTCCTAGTATTTTGAATCATCAGTTTTGATTACTGCAACGCTAGTGACGTTAAATAAATGAAACTTTATTTATAACTGCATTTTTGTGCCACTTAAAGTACTATAATTAATTTAATTCGGGAGGCATTTATATGCTTAAAAAAAGGGCACAAGGATTGAAGAAAATACTTGATTCATTGACAATCCTCTTTTTCTCTATTTTTTTATTCTATTTTGTAAGAATGCTCCATACGAGACCACCTATGCTCTATATACATATACGTACCAAAGCGGTGGCTTTTTTGCTGCTCTTTGCCACGTTGCTGTTTACAAAAGATTACATTATTAACCGATTCTCAAAAAGGCAAATAAGAAAATAAGTATAATTTTAAAACCGACATAAAGGTTAGGTAATAGTTTGAATAAAGATTAATAAAATGAAACGAGCCGAAAGATGCAGACTGGCGGGAGAAGGCGAGTCCATTTAGGATCCTGCGTGTATTGCGTATTCACTGGTGTTTAGATTGGCTTACTCTATCCGTAAAACAAATCGAAAGTTGAATTAAATATTCAACTTGATAAAAGAGGATGAGGTACATGATAAGAGGCCCTTTAGAATTATTCCGTGTTCTTCTGCTCGTTGCTATTTTCGGTTCACTGGTTTCGTCCGGCATCGTCTTGATTTATCATTTGATGCATTTATCGGTTGGCGGTTGGGGCTATCTGCTCGTATTCTTGGCGACATTAATGTTTATCTTTGTCCTGTATCGAAATAGGCTTCAATTCAATGGATTTTTCCTTGGCAGGCAGCGTCGCAGTCTTCCAGAGTGGCAAACACGTACTTTGATTATTATTGCAATTTTTTTGATCGTTATTGCACCGATCGTTTGATAATTTAACAAAATACTTTATTTCTTTGATATTTTTCAGTTAAGAAACAATAACATTTTGTGCTTATGATTAATGAAATAAAGTAAGTCATTTCAATGTGATGTAAGAAGTTTACAGATCACATGGAAAAATGTAAAATAATGAAATTGTTCTCTTGCTTAGATAAAGTAGATGATACTTGCAGCAAAAAAACAGAAATAAATTTATGTAAACTTAATGCTGATTATCTGCTCAATCGTGCAAGTCGGATGTTCTACATAAAGATTATTTAATGTGAAGCAGAAACATGAGGAGGAACTGTTTTGAATTCATTTACATCCAAATTGCCGGGAATTGCACTCGCGGCAATTCTTGCTCTCCCAGCTTGGCTGGTCGGTCTTTATCTGCCCATTATCGGGAGTCCGGTACTGGGTATTTTGCTCGGAATCATTCTTTCATTTTTGAAAAAACCTGTCTTATTAAATGCAGGTGTTGCATTTACGGGCAAGAAAGTTCTACAATATTCGATCATTTTGATGGGCTTTGGTCTGAATCTCTTCAATATTATCAGAGCAGGCGGACAAACGCTGCTCTTAATGATTTTTACTTTAACAGCGGCTTTTTTAACGGCATATATCGCCGGAAAATTGTTGAAAACGGAGAGTAGAACAACAACATTGATCGGCGTCGGAACAGCGATATGTGGCGGTTCCGCGATCGCTGCAACTGCTCCGGTTATTCACGCAAAAGACGAAGAAGTTGCACACTCGATTTCGACGATCTTTTTATTCAATGTAATTGCTGCGTTTCTATTTCCATTTCTGGGTCATTTGTTTGGAATGAGTGATCATCAATTTGGTCTTTGGGCGGGTACGGCCATCAATGATACATCATCTGTCGTTGCCGCCGGATACACATTCAGTCATGAAGCAGGAAATCTCGCGGTCATTGTTAAGTTGACACGCACATTGATGATTATACCTGTAACATTGGCACTTGCTTTTATCTTTGCACGCAACGGAAAGGGGCAATCAGGTACCTATCGATTTTCAAAAATTTTCCCATGGTTTGTTATTTGGTTTGCTGTTGCTTCAGTAATCAGCACGTTTATACCATTTCCGCAGGCATTGTTTCATTTGCTTGTAAACGTGGGTAAATACATGATCGTTATGGCCATGGTATGTATCGGGTTAAATACAAATTTGGTGAAACTGCTTAAAAATGGAATCCGCCCTATTTTACTGGGTCTGATTTGCTGGTTTGTGCTTGCTGTGGTCTCGATTTTTGTCCAATATTGGTTTCTATAAGTAAAAGTCGTCGATAAGTATTTGATCGAAATTTTTTTATTAAGTAGGAATCTGCCCTATGAATGTGTAAGGTATGTATAAGTAGCTTATACTTACAAAGATTCGGAGGGACTTCCCATGCGTGCGGACGAAGACTCAATCGGTTATTTTACAAAGCTAGCCTCTGAGAAATTGGAGATTACGAAGAACAAACTCAGACATTTGACAATGGCTCTGGAGAAATATGGATATTTATTCACGAGAAATAAAAGTAATCAAAGAATCTATTTTCAAGAGGATCTAGGTACGATAAAACAATTGCTGGAACAGGTGAAAAATGGTCTTACGATTGATGATGCAGCTCAAACGATTTGCGGTAAAAAAGATTTGTCCCATCTTCCTGCTAATGTTGCGCATGATCTCGTTTCGGAACATGATGTAGTTACCTTAGCTTCTGACGAGATGCATGCAATGATCGAAGAAGTCGCAGCTTCTGCAGCAAAACAAGCTGCTGATCGAGTTATAGAAAATTTCGGTAGTGAGTTTGAGAGAAGGATAGAACTTCGAGATAAACAACTGATGATGCGATTGAGGGAAGCTACTGAAGCAAAGAGACATAAAAAGGGTTTGGTAGCGAAACTGCTCGGCTATTAATTGAAAAAGGCAGATGTGCAACATGCACATCTGCCTTTTTATACACGTCATTAAATGAGGAATTTCACCTATTTTTGATTTATTAAGGCCTATATTGAATTTTTTGGTACTCTGGATTTCGCTCAAATGAAGCCTTAGCATACGAACAAATTGGCAAAATCAATTTGTGTTCAGAAGCTGCCCGATCGACAACGGCTTGGATCAACTGTTTCGCAATGTGTTGTCCTCTGTATTTCGGGTTAACAAACGTATGGTTAATGCTTAGAACGGAAGGATAATCCTCAGTAAAAGTCACTTCACCAATTTCGTCATTGCTGTCAACCATGTAAAAGCGATTTTTTCCCTCTTTTAATTCCATAATCATTCCTCGATTCTATTTCTATTGTGATCACTTCACAAGTCATCCTAACTGCATGTAATCTAAATGATCCTCTTTTTCATTTAAACACAAATGTAAACGGTTTATCAAATGGAACGGATGCAGAATCTAACTCTTTATTTTTGACCATCCATTCATTAGAAAAATGTACACATGAACCGGATACTCTGTCCATGACCATAAGAGCTCTATTTCATACGCTATTCATGTAAGCTCAATAAACAATCAAGGAGGAGTTATTGATGGGTTGGAACAATTTTGTTTATGGTCAGCAATCCAGTTGCGGTTGTAGTAATGGAAGCAACAACTCTGGCAATCAGTATGACAGAGGGTGCAATGGTCAAGATTTGCTGGAAGGTGTCTCTAAAAATGACTTTATCAAGGTGTTTTTGAAGAGCTCTCGTCCAGTAGAAGGTTTCTTCGCAGGTGTTTCAAAAAATGTTCTGACGCTATTTGATTGTGGGAAACATAAGATTTCCACAATAGATATTTGTCTGGACGACGTTGTCGCAGTTAAATCATTTGGTCCACGTTTTGATTTTGATGACAACGATGATGACAATGACAGCTGCGGATGTGGAAATCGCCCAGTTTGATCAGAGTAATGTTTATAATGTTTCATGGCGAGCTTAAGATTTTCTTAAGTTCGTTTTTTTTTTGTTTGAATAACAATTGACGCTATTACATGATTACTATGTTAAAAACGCGTTATTAGATGAACCATTAAGCTATTTGCATGTTTCTTTTCTAAACGGTAAGATTAGATTAAATTTGTCGCCACAATTTGCATCATTGCAACGAATTTGATCAATGGAGTGAATCTAATGTCTAAAAAAAAGAAATTTGCATTTGCCGCCGCACTGACAGGAGCTGCCGCCGCTGCAGTTACTGCAGGTATGTACTTGCGGCAGGAAGCAGCGAAGCGTAAGCCATTTGAAATTGAAGAAATGACTTTAACAGGAATGCAAAAAGCGTTGAAACTGGGACAAGTTACTTCTAAGGATCTTGTCCAAATGTATCTTGACCGCATTGATCTGTTTGATAAGAAAGGGCCGATGCTTAATTCAGTATTAGAATTGAATTCGGACGCCCTGCACGAAGCTGAGGCATGCGATGTCAAAAGAACGGTAACTCCTGACGTCGGACCATTATTTGGAATCCCGGTCATCGTTAAGGACAATGTGAGTACTTCAGGGAAAATGCACACAACGGCAGGTTCTGTTGCGCTTAAAACAAATCATGCTTCAGAGGATGCCTTTGTTATTAAACAGTTGAAAAAAGCTGGTGCCATTATTCTCGGAAAGGCAAATTTGACTGAGTTTGCTAACTTCATTACTGAAGGCATGCCTAACGGCTACAGCTCTTTAGGTGGACAAGTCCGAAATCCTTATGGTGCTGCTTTTGATGTAGGAGGTTCGAGCAGCGGGACAGCCTCGGCAGTTGCCGCAAATTTGGCAGCAGTCGGTATAGGTACAGAGACATCAGGTTCAATTATTTGTCCTGCCGCCTATAATTCGGTGGTCGGAATTAAACCAACGATTGGTCTTGTCAGTCGCAGCGGAATTGTGCCGATCTCTCACAGTCAGGATACGGCCGGTCCCATAGCAAGGACCGTTCAAGATGCTGTACTTCTCCTAAATGTCATTACAGGCATCGATGAAGAAGATGAGGAAACAATCTGGAGTCAAGGTGATGTTGCGAAGGATTATTCGGTATTCTTGAAACGAGGCGAATTGAAGAATGCTCGATTAGGGATTGATCGACGTTATTTGGATTCAGTTAGCGACGAAAAGGCAGAAATTATAAATAATGCCCTTGACTTAATGCGTGAAAAAGGAGCAGTAATTGTTGATCCGGCGATTATTCCAGCAACAGACACACTAGAAGAACGCAAATCTTCAGTCATGATTCGAGAATTCGCCTATGACATGAATCAATATCTTGAGAAGCTTTCCGATGACGTACCCGTTCATAGCATCTCTGAACTCATTGCATATAATAATGAACATTCAGATGAGGCATTGAAGTATGGGCAAACAATACTTGAAAGAGCAGACGAACTCAGCGGTGATTTAGGAGAACGTCAGTATCTGTCTGATCGTGCGGAGGATTTGCGCCTTTCACGCAAGGAAGGCATTGATGCAGTGGTTAAAACACGGAAATTGGACGCACTGATTTTTGCTGATTATCAAGGATCGGATATTGCAGCAAAAGCCGGTTACCCATCCATCACGGTCCCAGCGGGCTATACAGCAAAAGGCGAACCGATAGGTATTACCTTTGTCGGTATGGCGTATAGTGAACCGAGATTAATTGAACTCGCTTTTTCATTTGAACAGGCAACGCAACATCGCGTGAAACCAACGTTATAATTGGCAGGCAAAACCTTTGAAATTTATGTCCGCACAGGTGCTCGATTTTTATTGGGCACCTTTTTTTTATTCGCGAATATACATAAGTGGGCTGGATGAGGAGGTTATGTTATGTCAAAGGGAGAAGGCATGCAAACGATGAATCAGGTGCGTTCAGCAGTTCAACGCGCTCATTTTATGGGTTCTTGCATTAAAGTGCTTTTGGACGAGGCGAAAACAAAACGAGAGCGCCAGGAACTGCTCACGCTTCAAAATGATGAAGTGAGAATCGAAGAAGGCTTTTGTACAATCTATGAATTATTGAGCGGTGAAAAGCCGCAGATTGAATGGGGTACCGGAGATCGGCAGCCAACTACTTATCTTGAAGGATTGCGTCATTGTATTGAACAAGAATTGAATAATGCTGAATTCTATAGAAAAGCAGGCGATACAATCTCAGATGCAGATCTGCGCACACGTTTTTACAGTGCTGCACTTGATGAACAACGACATGCAGCCTGGCTTCAATATTTTTACCTCCTCTATAAGTAGTCGCGGATCCAAAGAAAATAAATTAGTAGATGAAAAAAATATCGCCATGAGATTGAGCGGCGATGTTTTTTGATTCTCCAAATTTATCTTTTTGCTGAAGATGTTTGCAGAAGTACAGGTGATCTCCGAGCATGGAGTGTTGCTGATACTGTAAAAACAAGTAATCCGAGCCAAATGAATGAAAATGATAGAAACTGAATAAAATGAAACGGCTCTTTATACACTACGACACCAATAATTAACTGCATCGTTGGTGTAATGTATTGAAAGAATCCTACCATGGTTAATGATATTCGCTGAGCGCCTTCTGCGAAGAAAAGAAGCGGTACGGCTGTTACAATACCGGTTCCAATTAGAAGAGCAGTCGTCAGCCATGTTCCGGTGCCAAAGGCAGCCGATCCGGATTGTTGAAGATAAACAAGATAGATGAGTGCTGCCGGAACGATGAACAGGGTTTCGAACGTCAATTCCAATGATGGTGCAATATGAATCATTTTTTTTGCGAGTCCATAAAAACCGAATGATAAAGCCAGTGTTAAGGCAATCCAAGGAACTTGGCCAAAATTTGCTGTCTGAATCACCACACCTGCAGCAGCGAGTAAAAAAGCGACTAATTGCCATATAGTCAGTCTTTCTTTAAGGAAAATAATACCGAGAAGGATGCTGATCAATGGATTAATGTAATACCCCATGCTGGATTCAATGACATGGCCATTATTTACAGCCCATATATAGACAAGCCAATTAATCGTAATCAACACAGAAGCGACAAAAACAAAGAGCAATAGTTTAGGATTTACGGATAGCTTCCTAAGTTGTATCTTAAAACGTCCAAATGAATGTGTAGCAGCGAGCAATAAGAGCATGAAGATCAAAGACCAGAAAATGCGGTGTGCTAAAATTTCTAAAGCAGGTATTTGGTGGATGGGTATCCAATACAAAGGAAACAGCCCCCACATGAAATATGCCGATAACGTGTAAATGGCGCCTATCTTAGTTTCTCGATTATTCATAAAATTGTTGAGCAGAAAGCCGAAGCTATTGCTGAACCCTCACTTCCCTTCTAAAATAATTCAGATCATCATGCACACCTAACAAAGCATCTTTATATTTTATCGACTTTTTTCGTTGCTGACTAGAGGTCTGCTCAAATGAGAAATAGATAACCCTAACCTAATTACTTATGGATTGTCTATCTTATCTTTTATCGGCAGTTTCTCTGTGAATTTTGCCGGTCCAACATCATTTTGCGCGAATCCTTCGCCAAACACTTCGTGGACATCGTTAACTGTAACAAATGCATCCGGGTCGAACTCATGTATCAAGCTCTTAAGGCGGAAGACCTCATTCCGACTGACAACGCAGTAGAGCACGTTCATTTTTCTTCCGGTATAGCCGCCTTTTCCATCCATAAGGGTTACACTTCGGTCAAGCAATTTGATAATTTGGCTGGCCAGAAGATCGCTCTTCTTAGAAAAAATCATGATTGCTTTCGCTGAATAAGCCCCCTTTTGAATCATATCAATCATTTTTGCTCCAACGAAAACGCCGACTAAGGTGTACATCATTTGCCTGTAATCTAAATAGCAAAGTGAAAGTACGATTACTGCTGCATCGATGACGAGCATTGTCTTACTCATTGCCCATCCAAATTTTTTATGCGTAATACGTGCAACAATATCGGAACCTCCGGTTGTTCCTCCATACCTAAAAATAATACCGAGTCCTCCGCCGATAAAAGCACCAGCAAAGAGTGCGGCAAGAAATAAATCGTGACGCAACGAGAAGTCAAACGTTATCCAATGCTGAAATACCAAAAGAAAGAATGAGAGCGAGAATGTACCTATCAGCGTATAGATGAATTCGTTACGCCTGAAGAATCGCCAACCCGCGAAGAACAACGGAATATTTAATACAATATTGCTAATTGCCGGATCGATGGACATCAAATTATATAATATAAGGGTCAGACCAGTAACGCCGCCTTCAGCCAGCATATTTTTCATATTAAAGTTGACAAGCCCAAAAGCATAGATGGCTGCGCCAAGTAAAATAAATAATATATTCTTTGTTTTAAGATTCAGTTTCATCATGCACACAACCTTTCCGTATTACATCGCAATCTATATCATACGGTTTACTTGGTGATACTTCAATATGTCTCCGTGTACAAAACAGTGAACATCATATGCTCCCCATTTTCTCAACAGGAAAACAATGGTATAATCCAACTGAAATTCGTTTTAGATTTTGGCTTCTTGCCGAAATTCCGTTAAAATAGGAAAAGAGAAGCAGGGGTGAATACATTTGAGCGAACAAAAGACTTTGGAACACTTACAAAAAGAAGTTGATGCGTATATTGGGCAATTCAAAGAAGGCTATTTTTCTCCGCTTGCATTAACTGCACGTCTCACTGAGGAATTGGGTGAGCTGGCAAGAGAAGTCAATCATTATTATGGTGAGAAAAAGAAAAAACCGACCGAAGCAGAAAAGACGGTGGAAGAGGAACTTGGTGATCTTCTGTTTGTTGTGATCTGCATGGCGAACAGCTTACATATTGATTTAGGACAGGCTTTAACAACTGTACTGGATAAATTTCAAACCAGGGATAAAGACCGGTGGACGAGAAAAACGGACGAAGGGATGAATGAACAGTGACAGAAAATAAAGAAATTCGAGTGGCTGTTGCCGGACCGAGAGGCCGCATGGGTTCGGAAACGATTCGTATGATTGCTCAGGCTTCAGAACTTAAATTGGTGGCTGCTGTTGACCACGGCCATGATGGAGAGCAAGTTGCAGATGTAACAGGAATTGTCGGATTGGAGGGCCGTGTGTATACGGATATTGATGCATGTTTCTCTAATGAGAATATTGATGTACTGATCGACTTTACGAATCCGGAATCGGGCAAACATAATTTGCAAAAAGCAATCGACTATGGCGTTCGTCCTGTGATCGGCACTTCTGGATTTACAAATGATGAGGTAGAAAGCTATCGAAGACAGATGGATGAGAAAAAACTTGGCGGCATCATAGCACCTAATTTTGCCATTGGTGCTGTTCTGGTCATGAAATTTAGCCAAATGGCGGCAAAATATTTTCCAGATGCAGAGATTATTGAACTGCATCACGACAAGAAAAAAGACGCGCCTTCAGGTACCGCAATTAAAACAGCCGAATTAATGACAAAGACGCGTACGGCTAAGAAACAGGGTGCACCAGATGAGAAAGAAACACTTCCCGGCGCACGCGGTGCGGACTATGAAGGCATGCGCATCCACAGTGTACGACTGCCCGGATTAATTGCACATCAAGAAGTACTTTTCGGAGGAAAGGGAGAATTATTGACATTACGCCATGATTCTATGGATCGAGCATCGTTTATGACTGGTGTGCATTACGCCGCAACAACGGTCATGGATCTCGAAACGCTTATCTATGGACTCGAAAATATTCTCGACTAAACCAACCATGAAACGGTTAAGGAGTGAGCAGAATCATGAACATTGCATTAATTGCACATGACAAAAAGAAGCCCGAAATGGTGGAATTTACAACTGCTTATTCGTTTTTGCTTGGACAGCATCAATTGTATGCTACGGGAACAACCGGATTAAAGATTATGGAAGCCACTGGATTAAAGGTACATCGCTTCCAGTCTGGCCCGCTAGGCGGAGACCAACAGATCGGTGCAATGATTGCTGCCAATAATATGGACATGGTCATTTTTCTGCGTGATCCCCTGACTGCCCAGCCGCATGAACCTGATGTGAACGCACTCTTGAGGCTGAGTGATGTTTATCGAATTCCTTTAGCAACTAATCTTGCTTCAGCTGAACTGCTTATGCATGCGCTTAAGCGCGGAGAAATGCATTGGCGTGAATTAATCCATCAGCAACAGGATGACAAATAATTCTCGTTTGCTGATTCTACTAATTAAATGGGGTGTCCCCTTTGACTTTTCCTTTTAATGATGCAGCTTTTATTCTTGATCGCTTACAAGATCATGGATTTGAAGCTTATGTTGTCGGCGGCGCAGTGCGTGATTACCTGCTCAACCGTCCTATTCATGATGTTGATGTAGCAACGTCGGCGCATCCCGCTGACGTTGTCTCTTTATTTAAACGAACGGTTCCAATTGGTATCGACCACGGGACGGTCGCAGTTTTGCACAATGGTCGCAGTTACGAGGTGACAACTTTTCGCTCGGAGTCCGATTATGATGATTATCGTCACCCGAATCAAGTTGATTTTGTTCTTTCTCTTGAAAAAGATCTTATGCGGCGTGATTTTACGATTAATGCTTTGGCAATGGATCAGAATGGTGAAATCATTGATCTTTTCGAGGGAAAGAAAGATATCGAATTGAAACGGATTCGAACTGTTGGACGTGCGGAGGAACGGATTACTGAGGATCCGCTCCGTATGATGCGCGGCATACGATTTGCTTCTGAACTCAGTTTTACGCTTGGCCAAACAGAACGTCAAGCTTTTCGTGAAAAAGCAGATCTCTTGAAGAAGATCTCAATTGAACGGATCAATCAAGAAATGGCGCGATTGCTTGCGGGCAAAGGCGTCATACAGGCACTTGGGCTCCTTTTCGAAACAGATTGTATTTACGTGCTGCCCATGCTTCATCATGCTGACGAAGAAAAAGCTACACGTGTCCATTATTTGGCGCTTCAAACAAATGAGGAGCGTTGGGCAGCATTTTTGATCAGCCAAGGTATTGAGGATGTTCCGGCATTTTCTAAATATTGGAAGTGGTCAAATGATGAAAGACGTCATGTTTTTCAATTGATCAAATGGACAAAACATCGGATGCATAAGGAATGGAATGAAGAATCCATTTATTTTGCAGGTATCCGTGATGCAAGGGCAGTCAATCGTATAATGGTCGCATTGGGTGAGGTTGATGAGGAAGAACTCGACAATCAACAGTGTAAGGCAGAAACACTGTGGCAGAATTGTCCCATTCATTCACGTGCAGGCCTTGCAGCAACTGGCAATCATTTCATAGACTGGTCAGGAGCGAAACCTGGACCATGGCTTGCCAAAACAATCCAAGATCTGGAGCGAGATGTCGTAAACGGCCGCATTAATAACGAGTTGGAGGCGATTCGATCTTGGTTCGACAACCGACAAATCACTCAAAAAAAGCAATCTTGACTCTATTATATGAACACCAGGAGGAGTTTTTATCCGGTCAAAAGATATCAGAATTGATCGGTTGTTCCCGAACTGCGGTATGGAAGCATATTCAATCACTTCTCGAAGAGGGCTTTCTCATTGAATCCGTACAAAAAAAGGGATACAAGCTCATGCAATCTCCGGATGGACTGAATGAGGCTGAGGTCGCCGCGGGTCTTAAAACGAATCGGCTCGGCCGAACGATCTGTTTTTATGAATCCATAGGATCGACACAGAAGGAAGCACTGCGGCTTGCCGACGAAGGCGCTGAAGATGGAACGGTCGTTTTGACTAATGAACAAACGAACGGGCGCGGACGACTTGGCCATACTTGGCAATCTCAGCGTAATACAAACATTGCAATGAGCATGATTCTGAGACCTGGGCTTCCCATTGAAGAAACACCTCAGTTAACATTGCTCACCGCTGTTGCTGCAGCCGATGTGATTGAAAAGGTGACTGGGCTCGCTTGCGGTATTAAATGGCCGAACGATATTCTTTATGATGGAAAAAAGCTTGTGGGCATTTTAACGGAGCTGCAGGCAGAAGCAACCTATGTAAAAGCGGTCGTCATTGGGATTGGCATCAATGTAAACGGCGATCCGTCAAGCCTTCCGGAACCATTGCAGCATGTTGCCGGATCACTCCAATCAATTACGGGAAAAAGGTATGAACTTGCTCCACTCATTCAAAATTTTTTTGAGTCCTTTGAAACGCTGTATACTACTTACCTTCAGAATGGGTTTCAAAGTATTCGCCCGCTCTGGGAGCAGCGTGCTTTGAATTTGGGAAAATTAATTAAAGTGCGTCAACCTGGAGGACGCATATTAGAGGGAATAGCGAGCGGAATAAATAATGAGGGTGTACTGCTTCTGCGGAAAAAGGATGGAATCTTAGCAAAAGTATACTCTGCGGACATTGAATGGGAATGAGTAAAACAGAACCGATCGGCGAAAGTCGATCAGTTTTTTGCTATAATGATAGAGCCGGACGGTTGGATCTTATTCTGGCTGCATTTCTTAGAAAGCAGCACGTAGATCATGGCTGTTCGAGTATCGATTAATTACGTCTGCCATGATCCAATTAAGGACATGGACGGAGGTGCGGGTTTACCTTTTTCAATTCCGTACCCAAGCCTCCTCAAGGACAAGAGGAGGAAACGAAAATGAATGTAGCACATTCAATGCTGCAGCTCGCCGATTCTGCGGCATTAAGAGAATTTGTGAGGAATCAGAAGAAGCTGGGAAAAACGATCGGATTTGTCCCGACGATGGGATATCTGCATGAAGGACATGCTTCACTTTTTAAAAAAGCGGCAGAGACATCGGATGTTGTGATTGCAAGCTCGTTTGTCAACCCCACACAATTCGGCGAGAACGATGACTACGATAACTATCCAAAGGACAATAAAAGAGACGTGCGGCTTGCTGAATCCTGCGGGGTGAATGTGCTTTTTCTCCCAGAAGTGGAGACCATTTATCCCAATGAACAGCAAGTTACGGTTAAAGTCAATGACAAAACGGATGTTCTATGCGGCAAAAGCAGACCCGGTCATTTTGATGGAGTTGCCACCGTGCTTACGAAGCTATTTACAATCGTTGAGCCGAATTATGTTTATTTCGGCATGAAGGATGCACAACAAGTAGCCATTGTCCACAGTCTCATCAAATCCTTTCATTTTCCAATAACATTAATAGCCTGCCCGATCATTCGCGAAACGGATGGACTCGCAAAAAGTTCGCGTAATGTGCGGCTGCTCCCTAATGAGCGCAGAGAAGCACCTGAATTATATAAGGGACTTCAGGTTGGGTCTGAAAAAATTCGTAACGGCGAAAGAAATTTCGACCAAATCATTGCTTCTGTCCGCAGATACTATGAATTACATGTGCAATTAGGAGTAATCGATTATATTGAGGTTCTGAATTATCCTGAGTTGACACGTGTTAAGGATAAAATGTATGGCAGAATCATTATTGCTATCGCTGTGCGCTACTCGAATGCTCGATTAATTGATAACGTAACCATCGACTGCGGTCATGATGAAAGCGAGGCGTAAAGTGATGATGCGTCCCTTTTTACGCTGCAAATTACATCGTGCCACAGTCACAGATGCAAATCTAAATTATGTAGGCAGCATTACCATTGATGAGGCGCTTCTTCAGGCAGTTGACTTGCTTCCTTATGAAAAAGTTCAGGTTGTGAATAATAATAACGGTGCCCGTCTTGAAACCTACGTCATTCCCGGTCCGAGAAATTCAGGCATCATTTGCTTGAACGGAGCAGCGGCGCGGCATGCACAAAAAGGCGATGTTTTGATTATTATGGCTTATGCATTTATGAGTGACGCTGAAATGAAAAGGCTCAAGCCGATCGTTGCTGTGCTTGATAAAAAAAATCGAATTGAAAGAATATTAAATGAAGAAAAATCGATGGAAGTTTTATAAAATAAAGCATTAAGCAAGATAAATTTGCTTGCATTTCATTGGAAGAATAGATACGATTAATTTGCTGTGAAAACAGTTGAAAAGTCCTTTAAAACTGTTTTTTCAAAAAGATATGCATGTAGCTAAATGAGGAGTATATTTCTCCCTTTAATTTGATAAGAGAGAACAGTATATTCCTGGCGTTATACTAAAGCGGAGACTACACATATGCAGGCTCCGCCTGATACATAAACTGATTCAGGTGATGTTTTGAGAACGGTAAAAACTGTATTGATAACTGTATTAATTGCGATTCTGATCATCGTCGGCATTGGTGCCTGGAAACTTTATTCAAGCAATACCGTCTATCAAAATCAAGCGGCTGCAACCGCATTAAAAAAAGCAAAGCAGTCGTACATTTTTGACCATGTTAAATCGGTAACGTCATTTAACGGTACCGATGCCTATCAAGTCATTCAGGCAAAAAGAAATGGAAATAAGATGTATATTTGGGTACCCGATCATCCGAAAAAAGCTCCGTTCATCGAGCGAGCGGCCAGCTCGGGGATAACTGAAAAACAAGCGATGCAGAAATTGGCCGATCAGCGACTCGATGTAAAAAAAATCATTTCAGTACGTCTCGGTGCGATTAAAGGCAATCCTGTTTGGGAAATTACCTTCCTAAATTCAAAGAATAGCTATAATTATGTATCTTTTTATTTTGATAACGGCAAAGAAGCGCAACGAATTTTGAGTCTCTAAAAGGGCATTCATAAATTTGTGAGCAGTCAAGGGAGGAACAACGAAGATGCAGCTTGCAAAGCGAGTAGAAACGATTACCCCATCAAGCACCTTAGCCATCACAGCAAAGGCAGGGGAACTTAAGGCTCAAGGGTATGATGTGATTGGCCTGGGGGCAGGACAACCTGATTTTAATACTCCGGAATTTATTATTGATGCGGCAATGGAGGCAGCAAAGGCTGGACATACAAAATATACGCCGACGGGCGGCCTACCTGCGCTAAAAGAAGCAATTATCGGCAAGTTAAAACGTGATCAAGACTTTGATTACAACCCATCACAAATTATCGTCGGAAATGGTGCGAAGCATGTCCTTTACTTGCTATTCCAAGCATTGCTCAATCCAGGAGATGAAGTGATTATTCCTGCTCCTTATTGGGTAAGTTATCCGGAACAAGTAAAACTTGCCGGAGGGGTTCCGGTAGCCATTGCGACTACAGAAGAAAAACATTTTAAAATTACAGCGGAAGATTTGGATAAAGCAGCAACAGCAAAAACCAAAGCTTTGATTTTAAATACGCCTAGTAATCCAACAGGTATGATCTACTCGAAAGAAGAACTAAAACCAATTGCAGACTATTGTCTGGAGCATGACATTTTAATTGTTTCGGATGAAATCTATGAAAAGCTTGTTTATAACGGAAATACATTTTATTCAATCGCGCAGTTGTCTGACGCGGTAAAAAGTAACACGGTTATCATCAATGGTGTTTCTAAATCTCATTCCATGACCGGTTGGCGAATCGGCTATGCTGCAGCAGATGCAAAATTAATTAAAGCCATGACAAATGTTGCTAGCCACAGTACGTCTAATCCGACTTCAATATCACAATATGCTGCGATCGCTGCGTATAATGGACCGCAGGAAAGCATTGAGACCATGCGCCAAGCATTTGAAAAACGCTTGAACATTGTGTATCCGCGGCTTGCGGCACTTCCCGGGGTATCCTGCGTCAAGCCTCAGGGGGCATTCTACTTGTTTGCAAATATTCGTAAAACAAGTGATGCGTGCGGATTCGCAAGTGTTAGTGATTGGTCTGCGGCGCTTTTGGATGAACAAAAGGTGGCCGTTGTACCCGGTGCGGGTTTCGGAATGCCGGACTACATCCGCCTTTCCTACGCGACTTCATTAGAGAATCTTGAAAATGCGCTTAAACGCATTGAACTATTTATAAAAAAACATACAAAGTAATCGTGCAGAGTTGAACGGGGGTCACGAGAGAAAATGAAAGCAACAATTTCTGAAGTGAAAAATTATATTGGTAAAGAAGTGACGATTGGATCCTG
Organism: Sporolactobacillus sp. PKPK-6; assembly: GCF_056678885.1. NCBI lineage: Bacteria > Bacillati > Bacillota > Bacilli > Caryophanales > Sporolactobacillaceae > Sporolactobacillus > Sporolactobacillus sp. PKPK-6. The sequence continues at coordinate 181,049 of NZ_JBWXPA010000001.1, forward strand.
GCTTGCTAATAAGCGTTCCAGTGGCAAAATCCAATTTCTGGAACTTCGTGACGGAACTGGATTTATTCAAGGCGTTGTCTTAAAGAATGAGGTTAGTGACGAAGACTGGGAACAAGCAAAAGAACTGACTCAAGAAAGTTCCCTTTATGTCACTGGTACAGTACGTGAAGACAAACGTGCACCAAGCGGTTTTGAGCTCACAGTCACTTCCCTAGAGACCATCCAAATTGCTCAAGAGTATCCAATCACGCCAAAGGAACATGGCGTAGAGTTTTTAATGGACCATCGTCATCTATGGCTGCGTTCAAGTCGGCAGCATGCAATTTTACGCATTCGCGATGAAGTTATTAAAGCGACATATGATTTTTTCCATGATCATGGGTTTATTAAAGTGGATCCGCCGATTTTAACGGGTAGCTCTGCTGAAGGAACTACGGATTTATTCCATACTAAATACTTTGATCGTGATGCTTATCTCTCACAAAGCGGTCAGTTATATATGGAAGCAGCTGCAATGGCTTTCGGTAAAGTATTTTCATTCGGTCCTGCATTTCGAGCAGAGAAATCGAAGACAAGACGGCATCTCATTGAATTTTGGATGATTGAACCGGAAATGGCGTTCTGTGACCACGAAGAAAACTTGAAAGTTCAAGAAAACTATGTCGCTTATCTTGTTCAAGAAGTATTAAAAAATTGCCAGTCGGAATTAAAGGCAATTGGCCGTGATACGACTAAGCTTGAAAAAATTAAAGCTCCATTTCCAAGGATTTCCTATGATGAGGCCATTGATTTTCTAAAAAAAGAGGGTTTCGAAGATATTGAATGGGGCGACGATTTCGGATCGCCTCATGAAACAGCCATTGCCGAACACTTTGATGTGCCCGTATTCGTTACTGAATATCCAACCAAAGTTAAAGCCTTTTATATGAAGCCAGATCCGAACCGCGATGACGTGGTTCTCTGTGCGGATCTGCTTGCACCGGAAGGATATGGAGAGATTATCGGGGGAAGCCAGCGTATCGATGATCTGGAGTTAATGAAAAAGCGCTATGAAGATTTCCATCTGACAGATCCATCATACAAATGGTATCTGGAACTGCGTCAATATGGTTCTGTGCCGCATTCTGGCTTTGGTTTAGGTCTTGAACGAGCAATCGCATGGATTTGCGGACTGGATCATATTCGTGAAACGATTCCGTTCCCAAGGTTACTAAACCGGATTTATCCTTGATTCAATGGTGAATAAATTATTTATTTGTTAAGAGGCTTGGAGATCCACTTCCTGGCCTTTTTTACTGTCTTTGGCATTGAATGCAAACATTTCATTGATCAATGACGTGATTCATCAATCAATACTGATCCATGCTATAATGAACCATGAGGTGTCGCTAATGGATATGGAATTCATGCTGAAACTAGTCGAAACCGGGAGTGTTAATGTACCATCCTTGCTGATTGAACATTATCATGACATAGGTTTAAACGAACAAGAATGTATGATGCTGATTCAAGTGCATTCTTTTATTTCTAAAGGTGATGATTTCCCTACCTTTGATGATTTGTCGAGGCGTATGACGTTAAATGAAACAGCCTGTGCTGATTTGCTCAGAAGTCTCATCCAAGGGGGCTTCTTATCTATTGTACAAAAAAATGATCAGCAGCTGTATGCAGAGGCCTATTCGCTTCACCCACTATGGGAGAAGCTGCTGCGGTCTGCCTATGGAAAGACAATTGATTCTCCGACAAAGAACAGCGAAGATACATTGTATACTTTGTTTGAATCAGAATTCGGACGACCATTGTCGCCGATCGAGTGTGAGACACTTGCGATGTGGATGGATCAAGATCGCCATTCACCTGCGTTGATTAAAGGAGCGCTGCGGGAAGCCGTTGTTTCGGGAAAGCTGAATTTCCGATATATCGATCGAATTTTATTTGATTGGAAAAAGAACGGAATTAAAACACTTGATCAAGCAAAAGCACACGGCGACAAGATACGTAGTCATCAGCAGCATTCGACGAATACTGCACGCAATATTAATGATGTGCCGAAAATGCCAACCTATAATTGGCTGGAAAAACGCGAGTAAGGAGGGACCTGTGCTGAATCAGACTCAATTTGACTTCATCATGAAGACGATTGCGGACATGTTCCCCAACGCGCATTGTGAATTGAATCACAGCAATTCTTTTGAACTTGCCATTGCGGTCATGCTGTCCGCACAGTGCACTGATGCACTGGTCAATCGTGTAACCCCATCACTGTTTCAAAAATACCATGAGCCTGAAGATTATCTCGCTGTTTCAGTTGAAGAACTTCAACACGATATTCGTTCAATTGGTCTCTACCGAAATAAAGCAAAGCATCTCCGACAAATGTGCCAAATGCTCATTGAAGATTACGGTGGTGTTTTGCCGAGGACTCGTGATGAACTCATAAAACTGCCCGGTATCGGAAGAAAGACTGCAAATGTGATTGTGTCGGTCGCTTTTGGCGAGCCGGCACTCGCCGTCGATACGCATGTTGAGAGAGTGTCGAAACGGCTTGGTATTTGTCGCTGGAAGGACAGTGTTCTTGAAGTAGAAAAAACGTTAACGCGCCGCTTGCCTCGAGAAAAATGGTCGGAAACGCATCATCGGCTTATTTTTTTTGGCAGATACCACTGCAAAGCACAGCATCCTAATTGTCCTGAATGTCCATTATTAGATGTATGCCGTGAAGGAAGGAAAAGGATGAAAAGAGGAGAGGGAGACTTTGGAAAAATCACTACAGAAACTTGAAATCCCGGAGCCTTTTCGTGTATCACCTTTTTATAAGAATCAGCAGCTGATTGAGTCCGCTTTTATAGAAGAAGAGGTTACGTTTCAAATACCGTTCCTGTATGATCTTTGTTATTATGCAAATCCGCAAATTCTTCCAGTTTGGCCATGGAATAAAGAAGAAAATTACTTTCATGAGTATTGGATGAAGCAAAGAGAATCTATTCGAGAGCTGTTTCATATTCGAGAGCAGAAAAAGGCAAAAGATCCCATGCTGCTATCTATCTCTGCCTTTATTGACCAATTGTTCTGGTCAACTGGACATTCAGTTAATACATTGAACAGTCAGCAGTTGTTTCTGGGCATTCAGTTGCTGCCTTTCGCGCCATTAAACATTGAGGAGAGACTTAGCTATCTGCTTAGTCAACCGGATCGATATCTTTCGTTTGTCCAACTCGATGAATTGGAACAGGAATTTACAAAGAAGCGTTCTTCTTATTTAAGACGGCATGAATCAAATCAATCGTGATTAAGATTAAAATTTTGATAAGTCAATTAAAAAAAGTTAAAAAAAGGACCCATCGATTTTTTCGATGGATCCTTTTTTTACGGTGTTGTGCTTGGTGCTGTGCTTACTGCAGAACTTTCCGGAGCTGATGAAGCAGGCTGTTCAGAAGACGATTCCGGAGGTGCTGATGATTCAGGCATCGATGATGAACTGCTTTCACTGCTGCTTTCAGGCGGTACACTTGAACTGCTGCTCTCAGGAAGTACGGATGAACTGCTTTCACTACTGCTTGATGAATCAGGGCTGCTGGCATCTTCTGGTTTACTTTCCGCTTTATTATAGTGATTCGTAATTGTCGAATTCTTAACAGCCAGTTCTCCATTACTAAGATTGGTAACCGAATTCGGTCTAGTGAAGTCCGGAGCACCAACCATGTATTGAGTCATAATCGCCTTAAAGATACTCTTGGCATAGCCCTGTTCATTCGGTCCTAAATATGATCCGTAGTTTTTGTCGCCTATTTTGGTTTTGTCCGCGTTATAACCTGTCCATACGGCCGTAGTCAATCGTGTATTATAGCCGACAAACCAGGAATCCAAAGCACCTCTTGATCGTCCATTACCATTGATTTTAAACTGATCAGCATAGTCGCTCGGAATATTTGTTGTCCCTGTTTTACCAGCAAGGTTTGCTCCGGGAATATTGGCACTGATACCGGTGCCTTTTGTCATCGTATCTTTGAGCATGTCGGAAATCATATATGCTGTGTAATCATGCATCGCAACATGGCGCTTATGATCAAGTTGAATGACTTCACCGTCAGGTTTGACAATTTTTCGAACCGCATAAGGCTGATTGTAAATACCGTTATTTCCATATGCTGCATAAGCAGCAGACATTTGTAACGGATTAGAAGTGAAAGATCCGCCGCCAATTGAGTAGCTTTCACCCAAATCTTTAAGTACACTGTTGGTAAATCCAAGCTTTTCAGCAAATGTACGGATACTTTTTGTACCTCCAAGAGCTTGATCCACTTCCTGAAAGGTTTGCAGAGCCGGAATATTTCGAGACAGATACAGCGCTTTGCGAATGGTCATTTTCCCAAGTGTTTTTCCGTCCCAATCGTTAATTTCCTTGCCCCAACTATATTTAATATCCTTTGAGTCATTGACCTCATAGTCAGTCGGCCACTTTAAATACTCAATAGCAGGGCCGTAATCCATGATCGGTTTCGCTGTTGATCCAATATTTCTTTTTCCTTTATAGGACCAGTTTGTATATAAATATTTATAATTTCTTCCGCCGCCAAGTGCGCGAATTGCGCCAGTTTGCGTATCAATTACTGAAACACTGGCATTGAAATTGTTCTGTACATTTGGATAGTTTTGTTTGTTATTCAGTACATCTTGTGTCTGAGTTTGAATTTCAGGATCCAGCGTTGTGTAGATTTTCAGGCCGCCGGAGTTGAATTCTTGCTCAGTGATCACTTTCTTAACATCAACGAGTTCATGACGCACATAATCAAGAAATGCACCGTATTTTCTGTTGCTCACTGGAACAGTGCGGTGGCCTTTGGTCATTTGCTTCATGCTCACAGCCTTAGCTTTCGCTGCTTCATCTGCTGTAATTGCTTTATTTTGAACCATCAAATCTAAAACTAAATCGCGTCGTTCTTTAGCTTGTTCCGGATGTTTAATCGGATCGTAATAACCGGGATTTCGGGTCATTGCAGCCAGCATTGCAGCCTGTTCCAGTGTCACATTTTTAATGTTCTTGCCAAAATAGCGTTCGGAGGCTGCGGCAACGCCATAAGTAGGGCCGCTTCCTAAATAAATCTGATTTAAATACATTTCCAGTATTTGTTTTTTTGTATATTTTTTCTCCAGTTGAATGGCAAGATACATTTCCTGAATCTTACGCGTAAAGGTCTTGTTTTGAGTCAGCATCGCATTGCGAACCACCTGCTGTGTGATCGTGCTGGCGCCTTCTGATTTATATCCTTTCGTAAACTGAGCGATGCCGGCACCAAAGATTCGGATCGGATCAATTCCAATATGCTTGTAAAAACGTACGTCTTCTGTAGAAATATAAGCGTCTTGCACCGTCAAAGGAATTGAATCAATACTCGCATATGTTTTATGCTGCCCCGAGTCGACAGTAGTCGCCTTTTTCCCATTTTGATCATACATAACAGACGATATTGAATTATGCAGTGCATTTTCATTTAACTTTGGCGCATCTTTAATAACTGCGAGAACAAAGATTATTCCAGCAAGAATTAAAAATAAAAATGTGAGAAGAAGGATGATAAAAATCCGTTTTACCCAGTGCTTTTTACCGCCGCTTTTCTTTTTATTCTTCGGAGCTTTGTTATTGCTTTTTTGTTTCTCTTGTTCGGCTGCACGCCGTTTTTCCATTCGTGTATGGTATTCAACCATGATTGATCCTACCTTTCCAAAAAAACCTGTCCCATGGTTTACGTTTCATAGTATTCGATTGTTCCCATAGATTATGACCAGCTCAAAAATATACCTTTTTCACGACCCGAAGGTAATCAATTCGAGGAAGATAGTTTTGGGGAATCAGGTGACCATGATCCTGAAATAACAGTTTTGGAATTGACTTTCTGCCGCCGATTAAGGAGGCATCCCAATAGGCTGCCAGAAAATCGGCATCGAGCAGGAATGTCTCTGAACTCTGCGTAAATTTAACGATAATAAAACCGATTCCTCCATGGCGCTTAATTCGTTTCATATGCTCAACTTGATGGGCATGAAAATTCTTTAAAGGAATGTAGTGGGCGTGTGTGGTTTCCTTAGCTTCAAAATCTATGTATTTTCCTCTATATATACCATTGTAGTCAGTGGTCGATGCTCGGCGAAAATAGGCTTCGGTAATCTTCGCAGCGCTTCGTTTTGGATAGTCCACATGAACAATTTGAATCGGCGTTGGTTTTTTGTAAATCACTGCCTGGTCGGTCTCGATATAATAGCGGTTCGTAACATTCAGATCTTCTTCCAAAGTCATGCCGCGATGTCCATAAGCGACTTCGGAATCCGTCTTTTTATCAAATGATCGTTCTTGGCCTCTATAAGGTTGTCCATTCGGATAAAAGACGGTCATGAGCTGGAAACGCTCCCTTCTGGTATTTTCGTAGATTAGCTGGTTTATGACAGTTAAGTTCTTAGAACAGTATACCAAAGTCCGCATGAAAGAGGTTAGTTTTCTCGTTTTTTACGCGAGTCTGCACAACAAAACGCACTATTTCACTAGTTTTGCAGGATTGGTTCTAGTTTTGTCGATCATGCAGGGAATCTGAATGACACAGGGAAATCCTTCTCATGACACTCATTGAGAGAAGGAATCCTTATGGACGAACAGAAGGGAATTTCAATTAAGAAAATGGACTTTACAGTTGATTATTTAACGATGCAGCTCGATCAGATTGAAAACAAGATCATCCGCAAAAATGAAGCGATCATTGGTGGACATCTCGATTTTTGCAGAGAAAAACTCGCAAAATCTGAGAAGAAAATACGCAAAGTCGATCAATTATTAACTAAGGCTGCCAGAGGCACAGGTATCTATTACTCGCTCCAACTGGAAAATGTTCTATTTGGGACATCGACGGAGAAGAAGCCGTCAGCTAAAGAAAGCAGCAAGCCGTGGCAACCGCAAACAAAACGATTGCTGGGTTAATACCTTTCTGCCACAACATGCATCATGAGCAGTGGCGAGAGCATCTCCGTTCAATCATGGTACACTGGTGGTAGAAATGAATTAATGGAGTGAGTGAACTTTGCACGAACGAGCAGAAAAAAAATTAATAGATACAACAAGTCAATTACAGGTATTAAATCAAAATGCCTATCGACAATTTTCAGAACGAACACAAACTGAGCGTTATCAGCCGGATTTTTATGGTGAAGTAAAACCATTTGCAGATATAATGCAGCACGTGCTTGATGCTTGGCGGCCGCTAGCCGATACATGGGTGAGAACTGCCAAGCCAAGGTATGTGTTTCCAATCCAGATTAAGGATACCTATGATAATCTCTCTATTATTTGTGTCACTGCTTTTCAAAAGGACACGAGAAGAAGAAGATTTTATGAAACGATTAAATCAATTGACTATGTGCTCACCAATATATTGGATCAGTTGGATCAGGAACGATCGGAGCATTAACTTGCCATCCGAATAAATGAAACAAGAACGTAGAGAAAATAGGGGATGCCTAAAAATAAAATGGCACGGTACATGACCTTTGTAATCCAATCAAGACATTCTTCAGCAGAAAACTGATCGACTTTCTTAGAAAGTTGTTGCATCCGATCTGAGAATTGTGTTTGCTTTTTTAGGAATGATGCTGTGCTTGTTTTTTCCACTGCCGGTTCCCCCTAATCAATTGCTTTTGATAGACTATATGGCTTGTCCGGTCAAATTATTCCTTGAATCGGAGATCGGCAAAAAATAGTTGAATTAATGGGATGAAAGCCATTGCTCTAATTCAGAAACTGTCATTCCGGAGAATTGTTTAAATCCTTCATCCAGTGCGATGATTTTCCCGGAGACAATCGGATAAACAGCACAGAAACCACCGCTCAAAATGAAACGCTGTGAATTGTGAAAACGTTTGAGAAATAAAACGTAATCTCCGTCTGCAAGCGCTCCTGTATATTGCTCATTGATCGGATCGTGCGGGCCAGGCAGGGGATCAATGCCAGTGGTCAGCAGCAAAGCTGGTGAAGGTGCCTGACCTTTTAATACATCATGGATTTGGAGTGTTTGTTCTGCATTGATAAAGCGTGCACCAGAAGACAATCGACGACCGGTGTCCCATTTTCTCACGTTTTGATCCAGATGCGTGAAAATAATCAGATCTGATTCCTGCTTCATTAATGTGCTACTCGTAAAAGGTTCAGCTTTTATGAGCTGGTTGATATTGGCGGCATGGGTTGCCACTGGGTGAAGAAAAAAGAGCAGCAGAACAATAATCAGAGTTGTTAAATGTTGATGTGTCATCCGAAGCATGTGCAGAACTCCAATACTTTTACTTTTTTCTTAGCTTGACAAGGTAAATCGAATTCTATTCATTTCGGGATAATGCTTTTGACTATCCAAATGAAATCAGCAGCCTTATTTCTTGATGAATACTTAAGGATGTAGTATTGTTAATTTGCAAATTAAATAATTGAATAGTTCGTCCACTAGGGGTGCTTTTGCTGAGAGGGATTCGTCCTGACCCTTGGACCTGATCTGGGTAATACCAGCGTAGGAAAGTGGTTCATGATGAATTTAGATCCGCTTTCACTATCGATGAAAGCGGTTTTTTGCGTTTTCATCGACCTTTTCTTTAGGGAATGGATGAACCAAAAAAATGATTAATGAGGGGGAAACGTACCATGAGTAAGGGAAAAAACACTAATTTAAGGCTTAATTTATCTGACATTCTTGTAACCATTGTTATCGCATTAGTTTTCGGTTTGGTTTTTCGACTGCTGGGACCGGTTTATGACTTGGTAAAACCATTCGGTTTGCACTTAGACGCACTGCTTTACGGTATTTGGTTTATCGCCGCGCCATTTGCAGCGCTGCTCATTCGCAAGCCTGGTGTTGCATTTCTTGCTGAAACAGCAGCAGCACTTGCTGAAATGCTTTTTGCCGGGAGCGGAGGTGTCATCAATCTTTATTATGGTTTACTCCAAGGTGCATTTTCAGAAGCGGTTTTTGCTGCTTGGCGTTATAAGAAATTCTCGCTTGGCATCGCTTCTTTATCCGCATTTGCAGCGCTGATCGCGTCAATCATCTTGGATGCAGGTTATGCCTATCTTCCACTTCTTGCAGGATGGAACTTAATTCTGTACTTGGTATTTCGTGTCATTGGATCCGTACTTTTTTCCGGATTATTTCCATACGCATTGGTGAAAGGTCTGGAAAAAACTGGTGTTACTCAATCGCTTCGGCCGGTGACCAAGGAAGATTACAATGTCCTTAAATGATCGGGAAAGCTGGGGCGTCACAAATCTTCGTCTCGCATTTCCGAAAAAGAAATCGATGCTTTTTAAAGACCTTTCCTTGGATTATCAAAAAGGTGAAAAGATTCTATTGCTTGGTCCTTCCGGTTGCGGAAAATCAACACTCTTGCAGGTGCTTTCTGGTCTTGTTCCTGACAGTGTTGAATTGCCCATGCGTGCTGACCGGCATGCAGTACCGGATAATTGGGGATTTATCTTTCAAGATCCGGATACGCAATTTTGCATGCCTTATGTCGATGAAGAAATTGCATTTGTACTTGAAAATCGAAGCATTTCACGTAACCGGATGTCTCAATTAATCCATCACTATTTGGATATGGTCGATCTTAAATTAGAGAACAGCCATCAATTGATTCGAACGCTTTCGGGCGGTATGAAACAGCGTCTAGCAATTGCCAGTGTGCTGGCACTTGAACCTGATGTACTCTTTCTAGATGAGCCTACTGCTCTGCTCGATCCGAGGGGTACGGTGCAGCTTTGGCAAACGGTTCGGCGTATTGGAAACGACCGCACATTAATTATAGTCGAGCATAAAATCGATCATGTACTTGATTTTATTGATCGTGTTGTCTTGTTCAATCACAAAGGTGAAATTTTTGCGGATGGTCCGAAAGTAACAACTTTGGCACGCTATCGTGAAAAGCTCGATGATTTCGGTATTTGGCATCCAGGCGTTTGGAAGGGATATGAAGAGAAACAACTCGACAAGAGTGACGACACATTTGGAGAGCTTATTCTTGAGTTGAATCATTTTGAGGTTCTGCATCAGAAGCGTGTGAAACTCTTTATTGAAGAGCTCATGATCCATCGAGGCGAATGGATCGCAATCATTGGTGAAAACGGCGCAGGCAAGAGTACCATGATTGAAGGAATAATGGGACTTCTGCATACTAAAGGAAAACTGAGTTGGACATTTCCGCATCCCGAAGATCATGTACAGTTTGTTTTTCAAAATCCTGAGTATCAGTTTGTTACGGATAGTGTCGAGGATGAGCTCGCTTTTAGTCTCCGTATTAAAAAAATGAATGAGGATGAAATCGCGCGAAGAGTGGATCAGTCTCTGGAACGCTATGCACTTAAAGAACAGCGGTTGCAGCATCCGTTTCAACTTTCTATCGGTCAAAAACGAAGGCTCAGTGTCGCCTCCGCGATGATTAATCATCCGGACGTTCTGATTTTGGACGAACCGACGTTTGGTCAAGACGCGCGAAATACATTTGCACTACTGGACCTGTTTCAACAATTGAGGCAGGAGGGGACAACGATCATCATGGTGACCCATGAAATGGAGATTGTCAGCCGTTTTGCGACACGTACGCTCACTATTGACCAAGGAAGGCTGGTTAAAGATACGCTAAATGAAAGCAGCAAGGAGGAGAAACGTTTTGGATACGGTTTTGACGAACACGAACACGTTATTTTTTAAAATCAATCCCAGTCTGAAGTTTATTCTCATTTCTTCGCTGTTCATTGTGTATCTGTTTGTTCAAAATTTAAATACGATGATTTGGGCATCCCTGTTCTTTTTAATTCTCTATTATTTTGTCAGTGGGCTTTCAGGAAAATGGTCGTTTTGGTTTGTACTGATTACATTAATTGTTTCGCTTTTCAGTGCGTCGGCAATGATTTTATTTGGCAAAGGAAGCCACATTATCTATCATCAATCACTTATTCTGATCACACAGGAAAGCTTGGCTCGAGGGGTACTGCTTGGTCTCAGAACGTTCACGTTCAGTTTAATTGGAATGATTTTCGCAACAACAACACTTCTGGTTCCTTTTTTCTACTCACTAATGCAGCAATTGAAAGTCCCTGTACGCTATGCCTACGGATGCTTAGCTGCATTTCGAATGATTCCGATTATGGCAGAAGAATTCATGCATATTCGTCAGGCGATGCGTGTTCGAGGTATGACGCGTCAAAAAGGGGTCAAGGCATTTTGTGAGCGAATGACCCGTTATACGATCACAATGCTTGCTCAATCCATTCGCCGTGCTCAGCGGACTGCTATTGCCATGGAAGCTAAACGATTTTCAATGACAGAGAAGCGAACGTATTTTTATGAAATCGGATGGAGCAGAAATGATGTTTATTTTGTTATCATCCTGTTACTTACCGTTGCTTTGGGATTTGTTTTTTCATCTTATTTTCCGCTTACTCCGTATACGAATGTGCTTGATCAATAGGGAATCAAAGCGCATCATAAAGGTTAGATTGGAGTGAGGTGCTAATGAATAAAACTGCCTTAGTGACCGGTGCGTCGAGTGGAATTGGATACGCCTTGGCCGAACGGTTAGCAGCTGACCATTATGATTTAATTCTTATCGCGCGAAGCAAAGAGAAGCTGGATGCAATGAAAGCAGCCTGGCCCGATCTTTCAGTTAAAGTAATCACGAAAGATTTAAGTAAACAAGGTGCTGCAAAAGAGGTGTACGATGAGGTAAAACGGGCCGGTTTAGTCGTTGATCTGCTCATCAACAATGCTGGTTTTGGTCTCGTCGGTGCTTTTCAATCGTTGCCGATTGAACAACAAAGCAACATGATTCAATTGAATTGCACAGCACTGACTGAACTGACGTCCTATTTTCTGCCTGATCTTCGAAGTAGATCAGGTAAAATCATGAACGTGGCAAGTACTGCTGCTTATCAGCCAGGTCCGTTTATGGCCGTTTACTTTGCGAGTAAGGCCTATGTTCTGTCATTTTCTGAAGCGCTCTCTGAAGAACTGAACGGAAGCGGAGTTACAGTTACTGCGCTTTGCCCGGGTCCGACGCATACACAGTTCGGAGCGGTAGCCCATGCTGAGAACATCAAAATGTTCAGTCGCACGATGAATGTCTCTGATGTCGCATCAGCCGCCTATCGAGCACTGATGAAAGGGAAACGAGTGATCATCACCGGTCGCCTTAATTATGCCGGTGCACTTGCTGCAAAGCTGCTTCCGAGAGCCTGGGGAGCAAAAACCGTACGAATGGTCACCGGATCGAAAAAAACTAAATAAGAAAACCCCCGAAAGGATCAGGAATCTCTGACCTTTCGGGGGTTTTACTATCTGTAGGGTTAATTATTTTGTTTTTCAGCTGCACGACGTACTTCAAGATCACGAAGGGTCGAGCGCATGATTTTACCAGAAACAGTCTTAGGCAATTCGGATACAAATTCGATTGCTCTTGGATATTTGTATGGCGCAGTCAGCTTTTTCACGAACTTTTGCAGCTGTGGAATCAATGTCTGATCTTCAGCGTAACCGTCTTTCAAAACAACAAAGGCTTTAACAATGTTGCCTCGAATCGTATCTGGGCTTGCGACAACCGCACAGTCTTTAACAGATTCGTGTTTTAATAAAGCATCTTCAACCTCGGCAGGTCCAATCGTATATCCGGAGCTGATGATTACATCATCCCGCCTGCCTTGGAACCAGAAGTAATTATCTTTATCACGTGATGCTCGATCCCCAGTCAGAAAATAGTCTCCAATGACTGCTGCTTGATAGCGGTCAGGCTGTTGATAGTAGGTTTTAAAGAGGGCAGGGAAGTCACGGCGAACCGCGATGTTGCCGACAACGCCTGCTGGCACTTGATTACCTTCTTCATCAATAATAGTAATAAATTCTTCGAGAATCGGCTGACCCATAGATCCGATTCGCACTTCTTTGCCTACTAGAGTACCAATAAGTAACGTGCTCTCTGTTTGACCATAGCCGTCTTTCAGCTGAATATCAAAGGTTTCCTTGAAGATATCAATAACTCCTCGATTCAATGCCTCGCCTGCAGAGCATGCTGTATGAAGCTGCGATAGATCATAGTCAGCCAAATGATCCACTTTTGACATTAGACGATACTCGGTAGGCGTGCAGCAAAGCACATTGACTTTATAATCCTGAAGCAGCTTCAGTTGCTTTTCCGGATGGAAGCGGCCGAAATAGACCAAACCAGTGACACCTTTTCCAAGTATCGAAAGAAAAGGTGTCCAAATCCATTTTTGCCATCCTGGGCCTGCAGTTGCCCATACGGTATCGCCATCCTTGATGTTGAGCCAGCGCTTCGGCGCAATTCTTAGATGTGCATAAGCCCACGCATGTGTATGAACAACACCTTTTGGTGTGCCTGATGTCCCAGAGGTATAGGTAAGAAATGCCATATCATCTTTATCCGTATCAACCGTTACATATGAATCAGGTACTTCGTCCATCAGACTGTCCATTGAGAGCCATCCGTCTGTTTCACCGGCAACAGAAATTTTATACTTCAGAGAAGGCATTGTTTCCTGAATATTATCTACTTGCTCTGTGAAGTCTTTATACGTAATGATCGCCTTTGCCTCGCCTTGATTAATCCGGAAGCTAATATCCCCGGAGCGCAACATTTCGGAACCAGGGATGACAGCAATTCCAGCTCTAAGAGCACCTAAATAAATGACATAGGCATCAATAATTCTCGGCACAATAGTCATGACTTTGTCGCCTTTTTTAATCCCTAATTTGTTCAGTGCATTTGCAAAACGTTTGCCTTTTTGAATCAGTTCATGATAGGTGACTGATCGTTTTTCGCCGGTTTCGCTTTCCCAAAGCAGCGCAATTCGGTCGGAATCAAACCGGTCAATCTCACTGATTAAATTATATTTCTGCGGTGCAATAAGATCTGTCAATTCCATATGCGATCACTCAACTCTCTGAATTTTATCTCTTGAGAGAACTCAAGATCAATTTTATACCTTAATATTAATACCAGGTGCTAAATATTACAACTATTTTCATTGATTCTTTTTTATAATTTGAGCAAGTGCTTCGCCGAAAGCTTTTGAACTGCGTGTGATTTCCTGCAAATTATTATCAACACCGCCGATTTCCACAAGAATTGCGTTCTTGGACAGATCCTGATTGTAAACGCCATTTCCGGTTAATTTTGTTTTTCCGACAATGCCCCTGACCAGATCCGGATAATTCTTGTCCAGTTCATTCTTAATTTTTTTCGCCAAATAAAGATTAGCCGAGTAGTTTGGATTTGCTTCGCCGATAATGATACTTATTCGTGCATAGGATGTATCTTTTATTTTCATCGTTGTTAAATTGCGGCCCGAAGAATCACGGTGAATGTCGATCAAGTAGTTAAGGCTCGGTGTTTTCTTCAAGGCTTTCTGAACCATCGCTCTGGAGCTTTGATAAGCCACATTATAACCCCATCCTTGTTTGATCAGATGCACGGAGCCAATGCCATTTTGATTCAAAATCTTTTCTATTTCGTTACCGTCAAGCGCAACACTTTTATCCGGATTCGTTGTCGTTACTTGTCCGTTGTTAATCGGATTATATGATTCCCATGGATGAGTGTGGTAGATCAACACGGTCTTTTTGAGTTTTTCATTTGACTTATTTGTGTTATCTGGCTCGGATTCCTTCGACGAAGGTGTCTTAATATTAATTTCCGGTGGAGGCGGATTATCTTTAGGCAGATTCGTATAATTCAAGCCTTTTCCAGCCACGAAAATACGTGTGTTATAAATAGTGAATCCTGGAAGCTCTGAACCAAAAAGACTGCGATTATCGTCAAAATGAAGTTCGGTCATTGCCTCAAATAAGAGATGATAGACCGTTTTTGGACGATCTTGTTCCTTAATTGCATGATTATAGACTATATTTTCACTTCCAAATGTTTCTGTGAGTAAAACTTGCGCCGGCCAGTCTGCCTTTTGCATCGCGTCTTCTATAAAACTAATCTTGATTTGACTTAAGCCGACAATAACGGCAAGACTGTAAATCAGGATCAGGACAAAAAAATAATGGTAAACGTAGTTAGTAGCGATTGATTGATGCATCATATTGGGCTGATTGAGTTTTTTCAATGGTGTCCCTCCCCATCTTCTATTTCATCCAAGCTGCTCTATTAATCTATGAAAGATGGGGGAAAAGATAGACGTATTTTTTCTTTTTTTATGTAAATAGTGCTTTATAGAGTGTTTGTAAATTGATTTTTACATTAAATTTACAATAAAAGGCTTTTTCCAAAGGGCAATTCCATAAATACTAATATAGTAGAGAGAAAGATGCGAAGGTGGAGGGATTGATTTGAAGAACTTCTTTAAAATAAATAAACTGACATGGTTTCGGTTTCAACTGACCATCGGCATGAAATTTTCAATCGGTTTATGGATTGTATTGATACTCATGCTTAGTTCAGCGGTAGTGTCTGGGTTTCAGCTTTATCAAACCATGCAAAAGGCAGAGGATGCCCAAAGAGCAAGTGAGCGAGCAGCACAAATTACGGAAATTGGTTCACTGTTTCGCGCGAAAGATGCCAGAGTTGTTGATTATGTACTGAACCCGGGTGATGCAGCGGTAAAACTCTATTCTCAGGATCAGATGAAACTTACAAAGGCGGAAAAAAAGCTTGAGCCGTACATGAACACTGATGAACAGAAGCACTGGTTCTCACAAATTATGAGTGCGGATGCGCGTACCTTTAATTTATTTCAAAGTGAATTTGTTCCGGCAGTCCTAATGAACGATCAGCAAAAAACGGCACAGGTTCACAAAGAACAAACCAAGATTCAGAGTCAGATTATCAGTAATGTCAATAAATTGCGTGAATCTGTGCTGACAGAAGAAGAAGTCGCAATGGAAAATATCCGAAAACAAGTGATCGGATCAATGATTTTTCTTGTAATTAGTGTACTTTTTACTATAATTCTTAGTTTAGCAGTTACTTGGTGGATCAGCAGACAAACAAAAGCATCATTTACACGCGTCATTGCATCAACGAATAAAATAGCCTCAGGCGATTTACGAGAGAATCAGGAAGCAAACATACATAACCATAAAGATGAACTTGGTCTAATCGCAGACTCTATTGAAAAGATGAAACACAACTTACTTGATATGATTCAAACAATTAGTGAAGCAGCGCTCAATACAAAAAACAGCGGCAAGACATTGATTATTTCGACGAAATCGGTGTCTGAGGAAAGCAGAGAGATGGCAGACGCAACGAATGAAATTTCGGCAGGATTGGAAAGTCAAGCAACGAATACGAGTAATATTGCTCAATTCACCGAAGAATTCATAAATAAACTCGATCAAGAAGTCGGCACGCTGTCAATGGTTTTGAATAAAGCACTTAATGCCTCTAAGTTGACTGAAGAAGGAACAAAGCTTATTAATCGATCTCAAGAACAAATGAAACAAATTGAGTCAAGTGTCCTTAAGGCAAGGGATGAAATGGTTCATTTTAAAATTCAGCTTAAAGACTTAAATCACTTAGTTGAAATGATTGAACAGATTGCTGGTCAAACCAATCTGCTGGCCCTGAATGCAACGATTGAATCAGCACGGGCAGGTGAATACGGAAAGGGATTTACAGTCATCGCCGATTCAATCCGGAAACTCTCGATCCAGACGACGGAGTCTGCAAAAGGTATGGGCAATATGTTGCAAGGTATTCATAATGGTTCAGAGGCCGTTGAACAGTCACTGGTCATCAGTGGGGAACAGGCACGATCAGGAGTAGAACAGATCACAAGTACCGGAAAAGCTCTGATGTCTATTAATTCGGAGGCACAGAATATAGGGGATAGTATGGATAAGTTAACAATTAGACTCAATGAAGTAAATCAAATTGGCTATCAAATGAAACAATCAATTGATGCGGTTGCCGCTGTTTCACAAGAATCATCCGCACGAGTTGCCAATGTTAATCAATCAATGAACCGGATTGAGAAAACAATGCGTGCTGTAGCAAGCGAGTCCAATAAGTTAGCAGAAACAGCGGACCATTTTGATCAATTGATGAAACGCTTTAAAATTTGAGGCAAGGTTAATGTCCTCAACTAAAAAAAATAGTCAAAAAGAGCGGAACCGAATGGATTCGCTCTTTTTGACTATAAGAATTTTATTTAACAGGTGCTGTTTGAAGATCGTCGATTAATGATCCGACATAGGCAACGGCTTGGCGGATTGTATCAGGATTTAGAATATCCACATGCGCTTTCTCAATTAGTTGCTGCGGTGTGAGACGTCCACCTTCCTTGAGCACCGATAGCCAACGATCAACTGCGGGCTTTCCTTCATTTTCGATTTGGCCGGCGACTGCAGTGGCGACAGTCAGTCCCGCAGAATACGTATACGAGTATAAACCTGAATAGTAGTGAGGCTGGCGCATCCAAGTTAATCCGTCCCGTTCGTCAAGTTCAACAGAATTCCCCCAAAACCCTTGCAGTGTTTCGTTGAACAATTCAGTTAATTTTGAAGCGGTGAGTGCTTCACCGTTTTCGGCAAGACGGAATACTTTGCGTTGATATACACCTTCCAGTAAGTGTGTTACAAAGTTGTGGTAGTAAGTACTCAGCAGGCGTTCAGTCACCGAGCGTTTCATTTGTTTTGATTCTGCATTCTTCTTTAGATATTGTGCAAGAATCAACTCGTTCATTGTAGACGGTGCTTCAATAAAAAAGAGTGATGGACGGTAATTGGCCAGTTTTTGATACTTTTGTGCCAGCATAAAATGACCGGCATGACCAAATTCATGCGCAAGTGTCAAGATGTTGCGTATATCTCCGGTCCAAGTCATTAAAATATAAGAATGGATGCCATATGGCGACGCACAGAATCCTCCTGTTGATTTGCCGATATTATCACCATAGTCGACCCATCGATTGTTAAACCCTTCTTTTATGATGTCATGATATTCGGATCCCATGATTTTTAATGCTTCAAGAATTGCCTGCTTGCTTTCTTCAAAAGTTGTCTGCGGATTCGATTGGTCGATTGGCGCAAGAAGATCGGCATACTTCATTTGCTTCAATCCAAGGGACTGTTTTTTTAGTTCTGCATACCTCCGCATATGTGGTGCGAGCTCTTTATAAATAATATCCAATTGATTGTTGTACATCTTTTCACTGACTGATTGACGCTGAAGCAAATAGTCAGTTGCTGAAGAATAGCCGCGCAGTTTTGCGATGGCAACTGTCTTTGCTACTTCGGCGGCATAGACAGCGGCAAATGTATTTTTGTAGGCATCTAATGAATGCGTAAAGGATTCATAGGCATTTCTTCTTAATACAGGATCACGTGTTGAAGCATATCTGTTTTCATAAAGAGTAAAAGACATTGGCAACGACACACCTTTACTATCCGTCACCGAACGAAACTGCATGTCCGCGAGCTTGCTTCGTGTGTAGATGGTGTAAGGTGATTCCAGTACCTCGGATAATGCTTTGATTGTCTTTTCCGCTTCAGAGTGCAGACGGTACGATTTTCGAATAAACAATTTTTGAAAATAAGGTTCATATTCTTTCAGATCAGACTCTTCTCGTATCAAACAGTTTAATCGTTTCTCATCCAAATCCATTAATTCATCCTCAAAGAAAGACAAAGCCGTTTCAATTTGTGCACTTACTGCATCGACGCGCGCCGCGTCTGCTTGATTTTCAGGATCGGTGCTGTCAGCAGACTGCTTCAGACTGACATAAGCAGAGAGTCGCCACAATCGTGCGGAGAAGTCAAAATAGTTTTCAAGAGAGTGGAGGAGTGTGATTCCATCCAAAGCGAGTTTGCCTTTCAGGCTTACCAATTCATCAGTTTTCTCAAGCAGTGCGTTTAATTCGTTCTGGAACGCTTTTCGCGTGGGAAAAAGATCAGCTAAATTCCAAGTTTCTTCAGTCGGTACTTGATTTCGTGATAATCGATAATCCATGTCCATCCCCCAATTCATTCTAATGATTCTTATTTTATCATAGCCTGTTTATGCAAACTGATAAAGTATGTCCACTAAACACGAACCATTTCCACAGAGTTTTTCAATCTTCTTTAGAATAGAGAAAGATTAATGGACTTATGATACTAATTAAATTATACTAACTTACATAAAGTAATTAATTGATTCTTTATATAAAAAGAATGAAAACAAATCGGAGGGGTTTGTATGAATTTTCACAAGGCACCAAATACGTATGTGGATCAAGTTAATTTGTATGTACGGAATACGGATCGTTCAAAGGATTTTTATTCCGGCATACTTGGGTTAAGCGTATTAAAAGAGACAAAAGACACCGTCACATTTTCAGCGAATGGATCTGATCCAATTATAACTGTGGAACAGCCAGATGATTTACTTCCACAAATCAGACGAAGTGCAGGCCTTTACCACTTTGCTTTGCTTGTACCAACTCGAAAGGATTTAGCAGCAGTAACAGCACACTTAATGAGGGAAGAGTATCCACTCGTTGGAGGTGCTGATCATGCAGTCAGTGAAGCCCTTTATCTGGAGGATCCGGATGGCAACGGTATTGAAATTTACCATGACCGTCCCTCTGAAGAATGGAAGTGGGAGAACGGACGCGTGTTCATGCCAACCGAAGCTATGGATGAACATTTGCTTGATGAATTAGATGGAGAGCCTTGGAACGGACTCTCCAGGGGGACAATTTTGGGGCATCTTCACCTGCAGGTCGCCAATTTAAAAGAAACAGAAAAATTTTATCTCGGTGGACTCGGTTTTAACCTTGTTGCTGCCTACGAACCCTATGCCGATTTCGTATCAACCGGCGGCTACCATCACCATCTAGGATTAAATGTCTGGAACAGCAGAGGCGTCCCGGTTCAGGAAGGCGCACATGTCGGTCTGAATTATTATCGACTCGTCTTTCCAGGAGATCAGGTACGTGCAAAAGTCATTGAACAGATTACGAAACTAGGTATTTCAATTGATAAGATTGGCGATCGAATATTCACTAGAGATCCATCAGGAATTAAATTTGAACTCGCTGTATAACTAAAACACAAAACCGTCTGAATACAGACGGTTTTTTCTTTATTTGCTTAGTTCAGAAAACGTGACCAAGGAAGCATAGTAGTAAGGTAGCAGCCAAAGATACATCCAGGCGCTGCCGAGGATCCCTATAGCAAGCAGCAAGTAAGCGATGATGTCATTGATCATAAAGCCAATGATTCCTGCTGCAATTATTCCGGCAATCGTAGGTATGATCATCAAAAACCACCAACCGATAAAACTTAGATTGAGAAGTAAAAGCTTCCTTTTAAAGCCCTGCATTAAATGCTTACTTTCTTTGATGGCGTTACTGGGTGAATAGTCAGGGTGATCTTTTAGGACAAAGTAGACTTGAGAGTAGGAGAATGCCTTTATGATTCCGGGGATAATAAATATGAAAAGCCATAATATGATTAAAATGGTCATGAGTACATTCGTCCAAATTAATTTAACAGCTTTTTTCCATGCTGATAAATCTTAAATAAATGTGAGATCTTTAAATTCTGTTCTCGAATCAGATTCATGAAATACCAATAAACAGCAACTTGCATCGGAATGCTCAAAATGTAATAAAGCAGTTGAATTAGATAGGACAGTGGTGGAGAATGCAATTGATTTGTCCAGTTCTCAAAGCCGCCGGAGAGATGATATCGATGATTGTCGGCGGGAGCCCAGCAATTAAGAAATAGAGCAGGATAAACAGTCCGCTTGAAATGGAATGATCTTGCAATGCTGTCCGCGCGTCTTCTTTAATTCTAGAAATCCACATTTAATGGGGTACCGCATTAAAATTTACTATCATTTAGTTTACCATATGCTCGAAAAAAATGATTTTAAATCTTGCCCAATTTTGCTGATTGCCAAACAGAACTTTTTAATTAATTGATTAATTGATCAAAGATTGATTGAGTTTTTGATGTCATTTTTCGTCATGTCAAGCGTGAAACGTTTAAAGTCATTAACAACAGGCGGGAGATAGCGATTATTAGGGACAGCAAGATAGACCAGGCGTTCCAACTCTGGGTTAATAATTTGCAGCTTTTTTACCGGCAAAGAATTAAGTATCGGCATGTCTGGAACAACCGCTATGCCGAAATGTCTGGCGACAAGCCCGGCAATCACACTATCTATTTCAACCTCATAAGCAATCTTATACGCACCATGGATCTTCTCAAAAAGAGCATCAACAACTGCCCGCAAACCACTTGATTTAGAAAAAATGATCTGAGGATAGGGAAGAGATTCCCTTAAATCAATGTGATCTTTTTTTGCCAAATCATGTCCTTCTGGAACAATAAGCACCATTTCCTGCTGTGCAACCGGAAAAAAATCGATCGTTGGTTCGTCTTTATACGAACAAAAAGCAAGATCATATGTTTGATCTTTTAGACCTTTAATGATTTGAGTTGTAACACCAGAATAAAATTGAAAAGTAATTTGTTTTTGAGGATGCTTTTGTAAGAATGTCCGTGTCAATTTTGGAATGAATTGCGTTCCAAGTATTTGCAAAAAAGCAAGTGCTATCTTACCCTCACCATCACCGATTTTCTTTAGAAGGTTGATCCCCATATCTAACCGTTGCAACGAATCCTCTACAGAATCGAGAAATAGTTTTCCACTCTTTGTTAATGCAATATTGCGACCAACTTTTTCAAAAAGCTTAACATTTAGTTCATCTTCAATCACAGAAATAGCATGACTGAGACTTGGTTGTGTAATATTTAGTTCTTCGCTCGCTTTTGTATAGTGTTCAAGCTTAGCCAAAATAACAAAATATCGTAAATGTTGAAGATTCATTATTAACAACTCCTTCGCATAGGGAATCTAAATTTGTGAAATTATGCACATAATTTATAGATTAGTCGCTTAAAATCAATTTGTTTTTATATATTCGCCGATGTACGATATGAATGTAGAAGAGAAGAAAGCGCTTTATATTAAACGTTTTCTCATTGATAATAAATCTTTTTTATTCATTAGTATGTGAAATATATAACAATATTAGGAGGTCACATTATGCAATTGACTAAAAAAGCACCGTTAACTGTAAGTTCATTTACCTTAGGTACAGATGTTGATTTCGACACAAGGGTAAAGGCAGCAAAAGCAGGAGGATTCGAGGGAATCGGCATTCGAGCAGAAACGTATATTTTGGCAATCAAGCAGGGCTATTCAGATGAAGATATGCTGCGTATCCTTGAAGAAAATGATATGAAAGTCACCGAAGTCGAATACATCACGATGTGGGCAGACTCAAATAAAACAATTGAAACAACAGACACTTTGCTTCAGCAATTTAAAGAACAGACCTTGTATCATATGGCTCGTCTATTCGGTGTTAAACATATAAATTGCGGGTTGATGGAAACGAAGCCAGAAGACGAGCTTGTGCAGGCGTTTAAAGAACTGTGCATACGAGCAAAAGAACTCGACATTGCTTTGGAGTTCATGCCTTATAGCGGTGTTCCTAATTTGCAGTCAGCCTGGAATATTGTCAAAAAAGCGGGACGCGATAATGGCAAATTGATGCTGGATACTTGGCACTGGGTACGTTCTAATCAAAAACCTGAAGATTTGGATCTGGTGCCAGCAGACAAAATCATTTCCTTCCAAATTGACGATGTATTGGAGAGACGATACCCGGATCCGATTTTGAGAGATGAATCGATGCACGATCGGCTTGCACCAGGTACAGGTTGGGGAAATACGATCGATTTTGTGAAAATGGTTAAAAATCACGGTATACAGCCTAAGGTTGTCGGCGTGGAGGTAATTTCTGATGAACTCTATGCAAAGGGAGTCTATGAAGCTGCAAAGTATACAGGTGATACAGCGATCAATGTTCTTAAAGAAGCATGGCCAGAACTACTAAATTAACTATTTAACTGCCTAAGTTTGTTAAATATTTCACAGAAGGGATTGACAACTAGTGAAATTTAAAGCAATGTTTCAACCAATACAAATTGGACCGATGAAAGTACCAAATCGCTTTGTTGTTCCTCCAATGGGGAATAATTATGCTAATGCAGATGGGTGCATGAGCGAGCGATCACTAAGCTATTACCAAAAGCGTGCATCCGGGGGATTTGGCCTGATAACTTTTGAAGCAACGGTCGTAGAGAAAACAGCAAAAGGCGGATTTAGTAAACCCTGCCTTTATGATGACAGCACGATTGAGAGTTTTCGCAAGGTCATTGATGCGTGCCATAAAGAAGGAGCAAAAATATCAATTCAGCTCCAGCATGCCGGAGCTGAAGGAAGCACTAAAGTGACCGGGGTTCCATTAAAAGCAGCTTCGGCAGTACCACCAACTTATGGCCATGAAGCTCCAGTAGCTATTACAAAAGAAGAAATTTATGACCTTATCGAATGTTATGGTGACTCTGCGCTTCGTGCACAGAAAGCAGGTGCCGATGCAGTTGAAGTGCATTGTGCACATGGCTATCTTGTGAACAGCTTTATTTCTCCTCGAACAAATAAGCGACTGGATGAATTTGGCGGTAATTTTGAAAATAGAATGCGCCTGCCAAGACTCATCATCGAGAACATACGAAAAAAGTGTGGAAAATCTTTGGCTATTCTTTGCAGAATAAATTGCACGGACGGTGTAAGTGGTGGCCTGGATGTTCATGACAGCGCTACTGTTGCTAAATATTTGGAACAATGTGGAGTTGATGCACTCCATGTTTCTCGAAGTGTGCATATTCGTGATGAATACATGTGGGCACCAACAGTCATTCATGCTGGATTTAACGCTGAACTGGTAACAGAAATTAAAAAAGCTGTCCGAGTGCCGATTATTATGGTCGGACGTTTCACAGAACCCTACTTTGCGGAAATTATGATTGAAGAAGGACGTTGTGATCTCGTTGCTTTTGGTCGGCAAAGCCTTGCTGATCCAGAAACACCAAAAAAGGCAAAAGAGGATCGACTGGAGGAATTAAATCCATGCATCGCTTGCTTGCAGGGCTGCGTGCAGAACATGTATCAAGGTAAACCAATTACCTGTCTCGTTAATCCTTTCCTAGGTAAAGAAGCAGATGAAAAACTTCCTCTCCCAAAAAGCAAAGAGGTCATGGTGATTGGGGGCGGAGTCGGTGGACTCTATGCTGCTTGGCTCTCAGCAAAACGCGGACATAAGGTAACACTTTACGAAGCTAGCGACACATTAGGCGGTCAAATGCGTCTTGCCGCGTATCCACCAGGAAAAGGCGATATCACCAATATGGTACGCAGCTACATTTATAAATGTCATAAATATGGTGTGAAAATTGTACTAAATCGAGAAGTAACACCTAACTTTGTTAAAGAAATGAAACCAGATGCTGTCATACTCGCATCTGGAGCAAAGCCATTAATCCTTCCAATTCCAGGCATAAAAACATCAGGCTTAATTGATGCGATCGATGTGCTTGACGGCAAAGTAACTTGTGGAAAGAATACGCTGGTGATCGGTGGTGGCATGGTTGGCAGTGAAACTGCGGCACTGCTTGGCGAACAGCAGCTTGATGTTACAGTTATTGAA
Source organism: Sporolactobacillus sp. PKPK-6 (assembly GCF_056678885.1). Classification (NCBI taxonomy): domain Bacteria; kingdom Bacillati; phylum Bacillota; class Bacilli; order Caryophanales; family Sporolactobacillaceae; genus Sporolactobacillus; species Sporolactobacillus sp. PKPK-6. The sequence goes on from NZ_JBWXPA010000001.1 coordinate 205,638, forward strand.
CTTCGAAAAGAAGTCGGTGCCGATGTGATATCGGAGCACAGAAAATTTTTGATGCGCGATTTTTCTGATTACAATATTAAAACAATTACCAATGCAAAAGTGAAATCGTTTTTTAAAGGCGGAACCGTTTACGAAGATCCCGAGGGAAAGGAACATCGTGTTGAAGGATTTGATTCAGTAGTCCTGGCAATGGGGGCACGTGCGTACAACCCATTTGGTGAAGAAATTAAAAAAATTGTAAACGATACCTATGTGATTGGCGATGCAATTCGAGCACGCCGAGCCATCGACGCAACACGCGAAGCCAAGGAAGCTGTTTACAACATTTAAATCAAATAAAATTTATAAAAAATAAGGGAGTGGCGAATTATGGAGAGAAGAATTACTGGCACAACACAATTACTCGGCCTTATTGGCAGTCCGGTTGAACATTCAAAATCACCAGAAATGCATAACTTTAGCTTTCAGAAAACGAATAGCGATTATGCTTACTTGGCTTTCGATGTTCCACTCGAAAATGTGAAGGATGCGATTGCCGCAATTAAAACACTTCATATGCGTGGAGGTAATGTAACCATGCCGTGCAAACGTGAAGTTGTTAAATATATGGATAATTTGTCACCGGCAGCAAAAATTGTTGGAGCAGTCAACACTATTATTAATGATCATGGGAAATTAACCGGACATATTACGGACGGGGTCGGTTTTGTCAGTAATTTGAAAACGTTTGGGGTGATCCCTAAAGGAAAGAAGTTTACTATCTTCGGTGCAGGTGGAGCTGCTACCGCTATCGAAGTGCAAGTGGCACTTGATGGGGCAAAAGCCATTACAATTTTCAATAAAAAAGATCAATTTTATGAAAACGCTGAAAAAACGGTTGAAAAGATTAAGCAAGCTGTTCCAAATTGTGAGGTTGCTCTATATTCATTGGATGATTCAGATCAACTGAAGAAGGAATTGGATACTACTGACATTCTTGTTAATGCAACTTTGATTGGAATGGCACCACATGAAGAATTTTCGCTGATTGAAGATAAGAGACTGTTTCATCCAGGGCTTGTCGTTGCCGATACCGTATATAATCCTAAAATGACACGATTATTAAATGATGCAGAAGCAGCAGGATGTAAGGTTATTGGCGGCCTTGGAATGCTTCTGTGGCAAGGTGCTGAAGCCTTCAAACTTTTTTCGGGAAAAGATATGCCTGTCAACGAAGTCAATGAACAATTTTTCAACTAACAAACTAATAAATAGAAGATTTATATGAAGAGGTGGTCATGACTATGAAAAAATATTATCCAACAGCGATTGCATTATACTTCACATATTTTGTCCATGGCATTGGTGTCTCTATCCTTGGACAGTATAAACAGAACTTTGCTGGTATGTGGGGAGCGGGGCATCTAGCTGACGGAACTTTCGATGTCAGTGTTGTGTTGACAGTTATTGCCGCACTTGGTCTAGGCAGATTATTCTCACTTCCGATTGCCGGTCCATTTTCCGATAAATTTGGGAGAAGATTCAGTGCTCTGATTGGTATCGTATTTTACGCTGTGTATTTCTTAGGCATTATTTTCTCGCCGAATATGTATATCGCCTATTTATTTGCTCTGATTGGTGGTGCAGCAAACTCTTTCTTAGATACAAGTGTCACACCATCTGCCTTGGAGATTTTTCCGAAAAACGGATCAGTTGCCAATATGTTTACTAAGTTTTCAATGTCGATCAGCCAGTTTCTCTTACCGTTTATGATCGGCTATGTTGCCGCTTCCAATCTTTCGTTTCGAACAATCTTCGTGGTCACCGCTGTGTTAATAATCGTAGATGGTATTTTGATTGCATTCATGCCATTCCCACCAGCAAATAAAGTGACCGAAAAGAAAGAAAAGAAAATACCTGAAAAAATCAAACTGACTTCTCTCAGTTTAGCTATAGTTGCAATCGGATTCACCTGTACATCAACTTTCCAGCTTTGGTTGAATTGCAACCAAGAATTAGGGAAACTGTATGGAATGACTGATCCAAGTATTATTCAATCTTTTTATTCAGCCGGCACTTTTGCAGCCATTCTATTAACCGCTCTGTTCATTAAACTAGGTTTGCATCCAACACGCGTTTTGATTATTTATCCAACCATTTCAGCCGCTATGCTATTAATCACCTATTTTGTTCAGACGCAATGGGTACTCCTGATCGCTGGATTTGTTCTTGGCTATGCGGCTGCAGGTGGCGTACTTCAATTAACAGTATCGACTGCTGTTGAGATGTTTCCACTTAATAAAGGGAAGATGACATCAATCGTTATGATCTCTTCCAGTATTGCAAACTTTGTTATTCTCAGTATTGCCGGCGTTATTACCCAGCTTGGCGGCATTGATGGTCCGAAATATGTTGTGCTCTTTAATGTTGCCATTACAATTGTCGGCATTCTGCTTGCAATCTACGTCAACCTTAAAGGAAAGAAGCAGCTTCCAGCCGCTTAACTTGAAGAATTAAAAAAACAGGAAAAATAGAATGGTGGAGTTGATTGTGCATAAAAACTATTCTCTAACCGCATTCAGTATCTATCTAAATTACTTGATCCACGGAATTGGATTAATTATATTAGCGCAAAATATGGAATTTCTTGCAAATCAATGGCACACAAATACATTTGCAGTTGCAATGGTTGTCTCGTCTCTCGGAATCGGCAAGTTAATCGCCGTAACAGTGTCTGGAAAAATGTCTGATTTTTGGGGAAGAAAGCTTTCAATTAGCATAGGAATGGTCCTTTATTTACTGTTTTTTCTTGGAATCATGATCAGTCCAAATGCTCAAATTGCCTATTTATTCGGTTTTTTGGGAGGGGCGGCTAATTCATTTCTAGATACAGGCACCTATCCTGCATTAATGGAAACTTTTCCGAAATCAGCAGCGTCCGCTAATATTATTGTTAAAGCTTTTGTTCAAGCAGGACAATTTATTCTTCCGTTCTTTATCGGCTTTTTAGTAGCCAATCAAATTTGGTTCGGATACAGCTTCATCGCAATATCGATTCTTCTAGTGCTAAACCTGTTATTAATCTCATTCTGCAGTTTTCCACCTTCAAATGCGCGTAGAAAACGAAAAGAGAGGAGTAGGGAAAAAACGCCAAGAGAAAGAACGAAGGATCTTAAATTATCTATCGATGAGGTATGGATGATTTTGTTTGGCGCCATTGCTCAGATCTTACTCTATATCTTGAATAACTGGCTTGCTGTGTACGGTACTGAAGTTATTCATTTCAGCGCCGGAATTGGCAGACAGCTTGTCAGCTATGCAAGTATCGGCGCTATTACTTGCGTGCTGTTTACCTTCTTTTTGAGTAAGAGAGGGGTCAGTACAAGCAAGATCGTTATTGTTTATACTTTTGTTACGGCTCTTTTATCCTTAATGCTTTGGATAGTCCATCTGCCGGCACTCACAATTATCGGATCTATTTTGCTAGGCTTCTTTTCTTGTGGAGGTCTAATACAGTTAGGATTAACACTGCTAGCATTTGTATCCGAGAAAGGGAAGGGCTTTATCACCAGTCTTTACAATATAGCAGAAGCGATCGCATATTTCCTCATTCCCTTTCTTGTCAGTTTTGTTGCGGAATTTGGTGCAGAGTATGCATTTTTAATCAATGCACTTTTTGCCTTTGCCGGAGGTATGATGGTACTCGTTGTTTATAAACGGCATAGGGTAAAAATTCAGGGCATCTAAAAAAACAACAGTTAACAATAGTTAAAATGAGCAGATCATGATCTAATCATAGGATTTGCTCATCTTTTATATTTACAAGTTTTATATTTACATGCAAAAATGTGTTGCTGGAATAGATCAAGAAACTTTGATCTTGTTAACAAGGTTATGTTATTAGACTGCATAACATAACGAAAATAAATAAATGGCAACCAGTAACTAATTTTGTTTGTTATACGATGTTAGCGTTGGAAGGAGAAAGAATAACTATTTTAGATTAAAAATGGGCAGACATGTAGCATTTTTATAGTTAACTGTCTTGCGACACAAACTTGGGGACTAAAAAAATGCCTATTTAACAGCACAGTCCCCACATTTGTGTCGTTTTTTATATTCAAAATTTGCGACACAAATGTGGGGACTCGACCAGCACGCGACACAAACCTGGGGACTCGACCTGCAGTGGTGAACATCAGTAATCAAAAACTGAGCCACGATAAATGCGAAAGAGAAACATTCCTTTTATTGTTTTATTTTTTTATTGACTGAAAAGGAAAAGCTCATTCCTCCTTCCTTGCTCAACAATCATTCCCGACTTCCTCTTTTCATGAGTAGCGTCAGATCAATTACACATTCTAACCAGTATCAAAACATAAGACAACGCTCTCATAATTATTCTGATACAATCGGTTTTGGTTCGACGTGAACGTTAGCCTCATAAATTCCATATTTTTTAATTAATACTTGCTCAACTTGTGTCGAGATGTCATGTGCTTCTTTTATTGCCGAATTTGGATCAACGATAATAACAAGATCAACAACTGCACTATTGCCGTAATTTCTTGCTTTTATATTCTCGACACCTTCAACCCCATTAATAGACAAAATGGTTTTTTGATAAACTTTTATCTTTTTTTCATCAAATCCATCAGACAAGTTATATGAGGATTCTCTGAAAATGTCCCAAGCTGTCTTACAAATAAGGATCCCAACAGCAATAGCGGTTAGTATGTCAAGCCAAGGAAGATTAAGCTGGGAGGCGAATATTCCAACCGATGTTCCTATGCTTACCCAAGCGTCTGAAAGGTTGTCTTTTGCTGCAGCCATGACCGATATACTATTTGTTTTTGTTGCCAGATTTTTGTTATATCGATAAACAAAAAACATCACTGCAGCACACAACAACCCTGTCCAAGCAGCAATAATATCTGGTACTTACCGTCGAGTAAAACTTGTAATCCTACAGCCATCATGATAAAGGAAGCGACCATGGATGCTATGGCTTCGCTTTTCCAGTGACCATAGAGATGATCACAGTCAGCAGGACGCTGAGATAATCTTAAACCAATGAGTACAGCAAGGGAAGCAACAATATCAGTTGTATTATTTAACCCATCTGCTTTAAGTGCTTGTGATCCAGTTGAAAAACCTATAAATAATTTAAAACTTGATAAGCAGACGTACGTAATAATGCTGATGATCGCTCCTCTCTCTCCACGTCTTAAGTTCATATATTTGTCTTGTATCATGTTTGGCATCTTCTTTCCCATCCATTCCGTTCTTCTTAGCAACTCGAACCAGTGTGTGTCTACAGCAAACATTTTTGATGATTATATAAAATTAATGGATACGAAAAAATGTTGTACAAAGATAACAGGATATCGATGTTCTGACTTAATCTTAGACTTTTAATAAACTGGAAAAATGAGCATTTCCTTAATCTGAAAGAACTGATCAATAGAAATTGACATCTCAAACAAATGAGATATAATTTAATTGAACATATGAACAAATATTCATATGTGATTCATTGAAGATTAAAACAAGTCATAACAAAGTTGAATACAATAGGAGGGCTTGAACATGTCGGATTTTTTTGAACGTTTGTTTGGAGATCGTGACGATCATCATCATGAAAAAAACCACGATCGTCGTAGGTATGGTCACCATGGTGAAAAGCATCATAATGAAGAACATGACCATCGTCGTAACGGTTATTATAATGATTATCCACCATATCAAAATGACAGATACAATGATTTCCAAAATGATTCGCGTGGAATCGTCTGTCAAAAGTGTGGAGCTTCTAACAGTGCTACTGCCAAATTCTGTAATCAGTGTGGGAGTAACCTGAAATCAATAGCAATTTGTCCGAATTGTAAAGCACCTATTAAAAACAGTGCAAAATTTTGTCAGGAATGTGGGACAAAAATCGGTTAACAATTTTTATATACAGAGAATAAGATAATTTTGTGTCGTTCATTTGAACATATGCTCACATAATTAATTAAGGTGGTGCTTTTGTGGTACAAACGCAGAAAATTTCAGATGTTGATGTAGAAACTTGTGAACAAACCGTTATTCATACAGACATCGTTCAAACAGTAAGTGAAGCCATGTCAAACGATGAAGACATGGATAATGTTGCTGATCTGTTTAAACTATTTGGTGATCGTACAAGAATTCGCTTGTTACGTGCCTTGTATCAATCCGAAATGTGTGTCTGTGATCTGGCTTATTTGCTGGATATGACACAGTCAGCCGTTTCTCATCAATTACGTGTTCTTAAACAGGCAAAATTGGTGAAGAACCGGAGAGATGGAAAAGTGGTTTATTATTCATTGTCTGATCAGCATGTCATGCAGATTTTGGTTCAAGCTTATGATCACATCAAAGAATGAAAAATGAGAGGAGGAATCCAATTGAGTATACCAGAAGCTAATATTAACAAAAAGACAATAAAGACTGAGAAAAAGACAGTGATGGCTCCAATATATTTGGAAGGCATCGATTGTGCAAGTTGTGCTAAAAAAATTGAAAGAGCAGTCGGGAAAATTAATGGGATAAAGACTTCAACCGTTGACTTTGCGACACAAAAATTGTTTGTCGAACCAACAGGCGATGTAAAAACAGATAAACTGATCGATGATATCAAAAAAACAGTGGCACACGTTGAACCAGAGGTTAGTGTTTCCTTAAAATCTGAGAACAAGGGAAATGAACACGATCACGGTCACGACCACGAGGGCAGCAAGACACAACAATTGATCATTCGTTTAGCAGTGAGTGGGGCATTGACAGCTATCGCAGCCTTTTCACCCCTTCCTTTCATTTTGGATGTATCGCTATTTGTGATCGCTTATGCCATCATCGGTGGCGACATCCTTTATCGGGCATTTAGAAATATCCTTAAAGGACAAGTATTTGATGAAAATTTCTTAATGACAATCGCAACTCTTGGAGCTTTTGCGGTCAGACAGTTTCCTGAGGGCGTAGCTGTTATGCTGTTTTATCAAATCGGAGAACTGTTTCAGGGGATTGCGGTCAATCGTTCCCGTAAATCAATTAGTGCACTGATGGACATTCGTCCGGATTATGCCAATCTAAAAGTGGGCAATGACATTAAAAAAGTTGCACCGGAAGATATTAGCATTGGTGATGTCATTATCATAAAACCAGGAGAAAAAGTACCTCTTGATGGAAAAGTTATCGAGGGTCAATCAATGGTCGATACATCAGCCTTGACGGGAGAATCGGTTCCAAGGAAAATTGAAGCGGGCAGTGATGTACTCGGTGGATTCATTAATAAAAATGGTCTCTTAACGGTCGAGGTAACCAAAGTCTACGGTGAATCCACCGTCGCCAAAATCTTGGACTTAGTTCAAAATGCCAGCAGCAAAAAAGCACCTACAGAAAATTTTATTACGAAATTTGCTCGTTATTACACACCTGTTGTCGTCATTGCAGCTGCGGCTTTAGCTTTTATTCCACCTTTGGTGATCCAAGGGGCAACCTTTTCTGAGTGGATTTACCGTGCACTTGTTTTCTTAGTGATCTCTTGTCCCTGTGCCTTGGTTGTTTCCATACCTTTGGGCTTCTTTGGAGGTATTGGGGGAGCATCTAAAAGCGGCATTCTCGTTAAAGGGAGCAATTATCTTGAAGCTTTGAATGCTGTCAAGTACGTCGTTTTCGATAAGACTGGAACATTGACCAAGGGTGTTTTTGATGTGACAAGTATCCAGCCGAAGAATAATCTTACGTCAGAGGAACTATTAGAGTATGCCGCTTTTGCAGAAGTCCATTCTAATCACCCGATTGCTCTGTCAATCCGAAAGGCTTATGGTCAAGAAATCGATGAAAGCCGCATTCAGAACTACAACGAAATATCAGGGCATGGCATTCAAGTAACCGTCGATGGAAAAGAGATTCTAGCCGGTAATGCCAAACTCATGAATAAAGAACACATTGCATTTGAACAGAAAGACGTGGTCGGTACCCTAGTACATGTTGCGATCGATAAGCAATATGGAGGATACATCGTTATCTCCGATGAAGTTAAAGAAGATTCAGCTCGTGCGATTCAAAAGCTAAAAGAATTAGGAATTAAGAAAACAGTAATGTTGACGGGTGACGCAAAATCTGTAGGTGAAGCAGTTGGTCGCAAGCTAGGACTGGATGAAATACATGCAGAACTATTGCCTGACCAGAAAGTAGATGAAATAGAAAAAATCGATCAGCAAAAAACAGCCAAGGAAAAGCTTGTTTTTGTCGGAGATGGAATTAACGATACGCCTGTACTAGCTAGAGCGGATGTAGGTATAGCCATGGGAGGTTTAGGATCCGATGCAGCCATTGAAGCCGCAGACGTCGTTATTATGACCGACGAACCTTCTAAAATTGCAACAGCAATCAATATTGCGAAACGTACGCGTCGTATTGTATGGCAGAATATTATCTTTGCTATGGGAGTAAAGGGAATTTTCCTTATTCTTGGTGCAGTTGGGTTTGCAACGATGTGGGAAGCCGTATTTTCAGATGTCGGTGTAACCCTGTTAGCAGTGCTCAACGCAATGCGTGTTTTGAGAATAAAGAACGAGTAGTGCTGAATTGTGCTACTATATCCTGTAGTTGCAACGATTCAAAATGTTTTATTGAGAAGGTGCCTATTTTGTCAGATTGTTGTACGCCAAATGAAATAACGTCTAGTTCAAGTTTTTTCGGAGTATGTCCTTCTTGCAAGTCAAAGGGAAAAAAAGTGGGAGTGATCACTTTAAAGTCACTGTTAAAACCAAGTGCCTTAGAGACTTTAAATGCTGATTTGAATTACTTTTTTTGTCAGACACCTGATTGTGATGTTGTTTATTTTACAAATGAAAAAACGTATTTAATGTCAGACATGAAGGTTAGGGTTTATCAGAAAGATCAGTCTCTGACTGTTCCTGCTTGTTACTGCTTTGACTGGACGAGAGAAAAAATCCATGAACAGCTTAAAAACGTGCACACTTTACCGACCGAACATATTCGTAAAAATATAAAAGCCAATCGTTGCGGATGTGAAGTAAATAATCCGCAGGGGAGTTGTTGCTTAGGCAACGTCACAGCTTATATCAGGGAGCTGAACCTTGTGTCTATCAACGGTACACGTTTTATGAATTAATAAACACAAAAAGTAAAATACAGTGTGATGAAAAAATATACAAAGCTGGTTTAGTTATTACTTAATTATGGAATAACTAAACTAGCTTTTTTTTATTGAGTCTAATAAGTCAGATTAAATCAGTAATATATAAGTACATAATACGAAGTGTTGCTGTATAAAGGACTTTTAAACTGCGTTGAAGAATACTTACAAAATAAAATTTTTCTGACAACCTAGGTGACTCCTATGTATAATAATCCGATTCGTATGAAAAGAAGTTCGAAATACGGCAATAATTATTGGACCGGATATAGTCATAAAATGAAACGAACAATTGAATTGTTCAGCGATCTAGAATATGACCATTGGCTTTTAGTTGAATGCAACCCAAAGATTATAAGGTTCTGCGAACAGCCATTAATCATTGAAGAGACAATTCATGGTGAACAATTCCATTCAATTCCTGATATGTGGGTTCTATACGAAAATACAAAGGAAGCAATTATTGAAATTAAATATTTGAATTCCTTATTAGAAGAACATCCTAAATATTTACAAACAATGAGACAAATAGAGATTCAGAAAAAGTGGGCGAAACGAAATAACATGAGTCATTTTGTTTTTTCAGAGGATAAAATCAGAGAAAATCGTATTCTGCTGAATAATTACCGTAAAATAATTTCTTATGTCAGGCAATTTAATCCTGCTGATATGAACGCACTGACAATGGACATTATCCAAGCTATTAAAGGCGAAAGAAGAACATTAGAACAGATTTTTCATTTGAAAAATGAACCTCAAAATGTCATTATGGTTGCTCTCATGTATTTGATTTATTCGGGAAAGGTAAAGTCAAATATTGCTATCCAGACAATTAACAGAAAAATGGAGGTATGGATAGATGGTGCATAGACATAAGATCAGTCAATATACTCATCTGACGGATGAGCAACTATACACGGCAAACTGGTCAGTAATCGAAATTACTAACTTAAATGAGAGTGATCGTCCTATCTTTCTACAAAGAAAAAAGGGTATCGATTTATACTTTAATACGCTCCTATCCATACCAGAAATTGAAAGACAAACAGGAATGAAAAAGAAAGACCTATACATTTTCATTGATCGCTGCCTCACGCTTGATGAATATGGCAATGTCTTTGGTTATCGAGCATTAATTCCTTATAAGAATATAAAAACATATACACGTGAAGAGCTTCCATCGGACCATATGAAAAAGGCTACAGGAGCATTTACACTTTTGCTCGAAGAATACCCAAAAATAAAAGATACGATTGATAATTTATACTTAAAACAAGGGAATAAAGCACTCCATGAGCCAATAATACGCAAAAAGAATATTCATCGAAAATTTATTGAAGCGTGTAAAGCGGAAAAAATTAATTTTAATGAATATCCATTTACTACAAAAGATCGTGCCAAAAGATCGCTTGAGCGATATTTAAAAAGGCTCGATCTTAATCATTTTGCTAAAGCAGCAAAACGACAGAGCAAAGCGGCATTTAAGACAGCAATTCATACTGGGATAGGTGAGAAAAACACGCCTGCAATAACTGAGCCCTTCCAGCGTGTACAATTTGATGGACATCGAATCGATGTACTTCTTGCTATCAAGTTTAAAACACCTGACGGTCATGAAGTAACTGATATCATGAATCGAATCTGGCTATTGACTATTATTGACGAAGCTACTCGGCTTGTCCTCGGATATCATATCTGCTTAAATACTGAATATTCATCTGCGGACGTATTAAAGTGTATCAGGAATGCAGTTGTGCCTAAGGAGCCTTTTAATTTCACTATTCCTGGTTTTAGGTATCCTGACAATGGGGGATTTCATTCCCAAGCGATCGAGGACACTCAATGGGCTTTATGGGATGAATTTTTGTTTGATAATGGTAAATCAAATTTAGCAGCCATTGTTCAGGATAGACTAGAGCACATTGTTAAATGCTCAATTAATGCTGGACCTGTAGATACACCAGAACGAAGAGCTATTATTGAACGCTTTTTTGGTACACTGGAAGAAAACTTTTATCATAGGTTACCAAATACAACAGGAAGTAATCCGCAAGATCCAAAAAGAATTGATGCAGAAAAAAATGCAATCAAGTATGAAATAACAGAGCAAGAGATTGAAGAACTAACAGAGTTAATAATTGCAACTTACAACGGAACACCGCATTCAGGCTTAAATAATCTGTCTCCGCTTGAAGCCCTAAAAGTAAATTTGAGCAACGGATCAATATTGAGAAAACTGACTGAAAACGAAAGAAATAATGTAATATTTTTCTCGAAGAAAGATGTTAGAAAAATATCTGGAAATATTTCATCTGGTAGACGACCTCACATTCAGTATGAAAACGTTATCTACCGTAATGAAATTATTGAACGAAGTCCTCAACTAATCGGAACTAAATTGACACTATTAATAAATATAGACGATTTACGTGTCATTCAAGCATTCTTACCAGATGGTAGTTCCTTGGGTTACTTATATGCTACAGGTAAGTGGTCTATTCAGAAACATTCGCTCAAAGTTCGTAAAGCAATTAATCAACTAAAGAACAAAAAATTAATTCATTTTACCAACAACGAAGATCCAATTGATGTGTTCTATAAATATTTAGCTGATAAATCAAGAAAAAGTAAAAAGACTAGAAACAGCTTGTCAATGCTTAATAAAGAAAGAAATCAAGAGAGTTCCAAAAAAGGTAATAAAATTAACACACAGTATGTTGATGAAGAATTAACGAATAAAAAAGCTGAAAGTAAGGGTAAAGAGAATATGAATGATTCTAGAAAATCACAAAATCCGGTCATAAGAAAATTTAAAAAGACAATAACTTATTGATATAGAGGAGGTGGCAGCATGTTAAGGCAAGGAAATCATCAAACACCTGCTAACAGACCTTTTATACCACCTAAGTCACACCCGGTTTATACGGGAAGATATCTTCTAGCAACAAATGAAATTAGTAACTTGTACAATACGATATCAAGATGGATTGATTGTCGAACGCCTGGAGGCATCATTTATGGGCGTCCAAGGATAGGAAAAACAAGGGCTTTAAAATTTTTATTGAGTCAACTACCCGAAGAATATGGCGAAGATTTACCAATTTTTATAATAAATTGTCGCTACTACAAAACCCCAAATGAATCAGTCTTCTTTGAAGATATGTTGAGAGATGTAGGACACGAATTCTTCGCAAATGGGAAAGCAAATGTCAAACGAGGACGTTTATCCATGTTTCTTATCGAGCGTGGACTTTCCTCAAAAGAAAATAGAGTAATTGTGATAATGGATGACGCTCAAGAACTCCACGAAATGCATTATAAATGGTTAATGGATATTCATAATGAACTTGATCGAGCCAATGTCCAATTAACCGTCATCCTTGTAGGACAAAAAGAGTTAATAAATCAAAAAAGTGCTTTCATTGCTATGAAACGAGCACAAATTATCGGACGGTTTATGGTGCATGAATACCCTTTTAAAGGAGTTTGCACAGTAGACGATATCACAACTTGTCTCGTTGGCTATGATGATGAATCATCTTATCCGGAAGGGAGCGATTGCTCATTTACACAATTTTTCTTTCCAAAATTATATGCTGAAGGATTCCGTCTTGCCACTTATGCTGATTTATTTTATGAGACCTTTCAAGAGATGCGTCGTAAAGCAAATATTCCCGGTAAATTTGAAATACCTATGCAATATCTAACTACAACAGTAGAGTTTATTCTTACCCAGTACGGCTTTGATGGGACTAATGTTGATGCACTCACGAAAGAAGAAATAAATAATGCTATTGAATTCTCTGGTTATATAAATTCAGAGACTTATTCGGAAATGAATTGAAGGAAGGATGGACATTTAGCTATGGAAAAAGAAGATTTATCAAGTGTTACATGGAAAAATGAATGGATACAGCCTTATGAATCAACTTGGGGAATACTTGAAAAATTTCGGTATGCAAATAAGCTTGAAACTATCGAAGTTATTCGTTTTTTTGCGAACAAGGACCTACGAAAAAAAAGAAACATTAATCCCACAGTAAAGTCTTACCGAAACCTAATTTCTTTTTCGTGTTTTGATGGTGAGAAAACAAAAAAAGTTTTAGGTCTAGATTTATGTGAATACTACGATAAAATGATCAATCAACTACTGCAACCAATATTAAACCCAATATCTCACAGAGAGAAGTACTTTAGAGAAAATCTAACTTTCTGTCCTATCTGTATCGAAACAGGATACCACAGTTTTTTTCATCAAATAAAACTCTTTGACAAATGTGTCTTTCACGGCGTGAGTTTAGAAAACAAATGTAGACAATGTCATGCCAAGACACGCTATGAACTATCCCAAAGTAATGATCCATTCTGTTGCAAATGTAAACATCCGTTTACTCAAAACAACACATTTACATTTATTATGACCTGGAGTAATAATTATTTAAGTAAAAATTTATATACTAATTGGATCAATTTGGACAGAGAAACTATTAACGATAATTATCTCTATTATCCCTTTTTGAGTGATCATGATAAAAATGAAAATCACTCGGAATTAAGAAAGGCTCTTATATTATTTCAGCATACTCATAATAATGATGATAAAGAATCAAACAATCAAATGAAAAGTAAAGGATTTATCTTTACCACATCGAATGTTACGAATTTAGATAAAAAGATCAGAAAGCACAATGCAAAGTATTTAAAATTACAAAAAAGTTATGATCATCAGAAGTATGTATATGATCTTTCCAAAGCCATTTACAAGTCGGTAGCACGATTTATCAGAAAGAAATTACTTAAGGATCATAAGAAATGTATAAAAATTTTTCAAAAAGCAGCACATGGAGGGGACGTGTGCCCGGACGCATTTGCCTATTTACTTTGGAGAAAAGAGGCAGAACAAATTAATGAAATGTGGGAAGTAGAATCAGGGTGGGGTAATGGTTCAACTCTGAAAATCAGATATAACGATCATGATAACTTTTCTTTTTATTTTGGTGGTGTCATTTCAAGTTATATTGATGATACATTTAATAATTTCAGGTTGAAGGATTTTTCAGAAATTGAAGATAAGGAAATTTTGAACTGGTTATTATTTCATATGTCTAGCGATTTATTAATCGGACGATTTTTATACTGGAAAAATAAAGTCTCAACAGAATTATTCCATAAACCGCTAATTAATAGAGGTACACCTTTTTATTTAGCATTGATCCCAAAAGAGGGAAAAAAGAAAATGGTTTTTATAAGACGGCTATACCATGTCAGTAATATTAGTTCGAAAACATGTCCAATTAGCAATCATAAAAGAGAATACGAACGATATATAAACCCATTAGAAAGGGGGATCCAAAAACTTTATGCCGAAGAATAACAGAGAGTCCTCAGGTTTGTGTCGATAATTTACCAGATAATGTAATTCAGTCCCCAGGTTTGTGTCGCAATAGAAGAAAATAACTTGAATATTTTACCAAACAGTCCCCAGATTTGTGTCGCAAATCATTGAATTTTTATATAGTCCCCAGGTTTGTGTCAAAACAGTCCCCAAGTTTGTGTCGCCAGACATTAACGCATTAAATTTTAAAAAAGGGGGTGATTCATAAATTTTTACATTACTACGTAAAATATAATTTTGACGAAGTAATGTAAAAATACATTTATGAAATTACCTTTATTGGCTGATTTTTGCCAGCACCGTATCCATGACTTTCTGTTTGAGTTTTTGCGAATCACTCAATAGTTTTTTCCCTTGTTCCTGATAGTCCTGTTTAACCGCTTCATTTTTAATGGTGGCCAAATTAATTTTTACTGTCAGCCATGCGGATTGAATGGCTGCATCCAATGAAATGACTGCAACACCGAGATCCGAGATCACGTTTTTATTGAATTGATCCGAAGCATTCTCTAAAATACTCATTACATCACGACAGCTTTTCATTAATTGAAGCGGAACATCCGCTGCCTGAACTGCAGCGTTTTGCAGCTGAGTCGTACGTTCACGACGTTCATCAGCAGTTTCTTTTGGCAATCTCAGCGCAATCATAAATCGGTTAAACGAATCCATATCTTGCTGGGCAAAGTATTCAAAGCCGTCTATTACTTTTTGAAGATCTGCAGCCATTTCATGCATTCTTGTTTGTACATGGGCAAATTTTGGTCCCGTTGACAAATTTGCAACCATAGAGCCCATGGATGCGCCTAATGCAGCACATAGTGCAGCAATACTGCCTCCCCCGGGTGTTGGTGCAGAAGAACTGGCTGATTCAATAAACTGGCTGATCTTCTGATCAAAGACTTTCACGTTGTCGTACCTCCTCTTGGCTTTTGGTTATTTGAAGACGAACCGCTTTTAAGAGATTTTCAAATAAAATCATTGTTGTTACCTTACCTACTCCGCCTGGTACCGGGGTTGCCGCCTGGACGATTTCTAAAACTTCGGGCTGAACATCACCAACAATACCGCCTTTTAATTCATTAATGCCTGCATCAACGATCACCAGATCACGGTGAACCATGTCTGTTGTCACTAAATTAGCTTTCCCCACCGCAGAGATTAAAATATCTGCTTTCTCAATTTGCTTTTGCAGATTATTGGTATATTCATGACAGATTGTCAGTGTTGCGTTCGCGCGTAACAAGAGATGAACAAGCGGTTTACCAACCGTTTCACCACAGCCGATCAATACAACGTTTTTTCCTTTTAAGGGATAACCGAAATAATCAAGAATTCGGATACACGATTGCGGTGTGGCTGGATACAATCCGTCATCGCCAGTAAAACATGCTAATTTATTTGCCGGAGATAGACCATCAACGTCTTTTTCAGGAGCAATGGCAGAAACCATTTTTTTGGCGTCAAGATGTTTTGGTAGCGGCAATTCAAGAATAATGCCGTGAATCGATGGACAGCGATTCAACCATTTAATTTTGGCCAGCAGTTCAGTTTCAGTAATTTGAGGGTGTACAGATGTAAGCAAATAACGAATGCCGAGTTTTCGAGCGATTCTTTGTTTTGCTTTGGCGTAACATTCAGATGCGGGGTCTCCTTGAACGATGAGCACAGCGATTGTAGGATCAATTCCCTTTTCTTTCATACGTTTAACTTCTAAGACTAAGTGTTCAGAGATCTGTTTTGCCATGCCTTTTGTTTGCAGTAGTTTTCCCATTGGTTATACCTCCGTAAGCAAATAAAAAAAGCATCTGGATATCGACCGAAAATGGTTTCCAAATACTTTGCCCAGGCGTACGGCTTGTTCAGATCCTCATGTGCTCCCTCATGGTTTTCCCATGCTACGCCAGTTACACACGATTTATTCAATTTAATAACGGACATCTCATCTTTAACAATATAACATGAATGATATAAAAATAAAATATATTTCATAGATAAATGATATATGTCATAGACATGGTGGGATGCTTTCTTCAAGTCAATGTGTCTTTCATCTCTTTCGTCTTGTTTACTTCGTAAAATATTGTTATTTGTCTCGCTCTGTGTTACACTTAAATTGTAAAATAATACCATTTGATTGGAGTTTTCTTTATGGCTGATGAACGAACAACACATCTTTATGACCGGATTGATGAGAAAACAGCACAGCTCCCATGGTACGTTCGTGAATATGTAGATAAGAAAATGCGAGTGATGTCCCCTCGTTCATTACTAAATTATTGTCATGATTATTTGATTTTTTTCGACTGGCTGATTTCCGAAGGCTTTTATCAAGGAAATCGTAGTGATATTTCACTAGATTGTCTTGAAAAGTTAACGCCTCAGTCGATTGAAAATTTTCTTTCCTATCTCCAATTTCGCCTACGTAATGACAAGTTCACCATTAATCGCAAGCTGTCTTCATTGAAGTCCCTCTTCAATTATTTACAAAATGTTGCTGAGACTGATGATCTCAAGCCTTATCTCGTACGCAATGTAATGGCGAAAATCGCATTCAATAAAATAAAAGAAGATCAAGAGACCGTTGCACAGAAAATGGCGGGGAAAATCCTTTGGAATGATGAATATGAGGCCTTTCGCCAATTTGTTGCTCAAGATTACCGTGAAATGGTGAAGGATAATAAGAAGCTGCTCAATTTCCACTCACTAAATGCAGAACGTGATACTGCCATTATCTCATTGATTCTCGGCTCCGGACTTCGTTTATCAGAAGTAGTCGGATTGGATCTGCACGATGTTGATTTTCAAAAACGAATGGTGCGCGTCATTCGAAAAGGAAATAAAGAACAATATGTCTTCTTTAGTGAACAAGCAGGACTCGATCTTGAAGATTATATTACCGTACGTACAAAAAGGTACAATCTGCCGCGTACGAATCAAGCGCTTTTCGTCTCTGCAACTATGGGGCCGAAAGGTACAACGCGCAGGCTTAGTGCCCGATCCATTGAAAATCTTGTAAAAAAATATGCCATCGCATTCGGAAAACCATCACTGTCTGTTCATAAACTGCGCCATTCGTTTGCAACGCGTTATCAAGCAGAAAATAACGATATTCCAAAACTGCGTCGTCAACTTGGTCATTCGGCGATCCAAACAACAATGATTTATACTCATCTGTCAAACGACGAATTGAAGCGTGCGGTGGATCATATGGACGATCACTTTGATGAATCACAGGATCACGAATGAATCGTCAGCCAATTAGTTTACATAAATATTATTCAGTCATTTATGAGAGCCTCATGTCCTGAATCGTGCTGCGGTCAATGAGGCTCTTAATTGTCTATTCAAAGTAAAATAGTGCAAAGCTCGTCAAGATTATGTATCTCGTAATTCGGTTTCACATTAAGATCAATGTTTAAATGTTTGGCATTGAACCAGCATGTTTCAAGCCCCGCTCGACTGCCGCCCTGGATATCAGAAATTAAAGAGTCGCCAATGATTAGGCCTTGATCTGCTTTAAAATAAGGAATGTGTTCAAACGCATAATCAAAAAATCGTTTGTCAGGCTTATGGTATCCTGTATCCTCCGAAACAAAAATCTGCTTAAAAAAAGGAGTCAACCCGGAATCTCTCAGCCTTTTGCGCTGCGTTTCAGCGACACCATTTGTTACAATATATAAATCAAAACGCTCTTTTAAACGTAGCAATAATTGACTCGCACCATTGACAAGCTGGTGACCTTCGCGCAGAAAGCGACGATAGTTTTGCTCCATTGCAACACCATCGACATCCTTACCGAAGGCTTTAAACAATTTGGAAAATCGCGTGTTTACTAATTCATCACGCTTAATTTTTCCGTTTTCGAAATCCCTCCATAATCCCTTATTCATCACTTTATAGTAGTTTTTTATTTCAGGTGTCAAGATAATTTGTTGGTCATCGAATAGCTTGTGAAGTGCCGACTCTTCTGCAGCACCGAAATCAAGCAGCGTATCATCGACATCAAAAAATAGAGATGTATAGTGTGACATTAGTATCCTCTCATTCTTAATTAGTCATCAAGAAAAGTTATTTTATTGTTGGCAAGCGATGAAATTCGAGCAAGTGAATAAACCGGATAACCGGCATGATCAAGCCGAGATCTGCCTAATTGGAATGATTTTTCAATGACAATACATACTCCTGCAACAGTTGCTCCAGCCATTTCGACTAAACGTGTCAATCCGAGCGAAGCTTCACCATTAGCGAGAAAATCATCAACAATTAGAATTCGATCATCTGCCGAAAGCATTATTTTCTCAAGATAAACCAAATTATTTGTGCTTTTCGTATAAGATTGAATGTTCGTAACTAACGAATCTTCGTTAAGCGTTGACGGCTTTTTTTTGCGTGCAAAAAGAACCGGGACATTCAATGCCAGTCCAGTCATTAATGCCGGCGCTATTCCTGAAGACTCAATCGTCAAAACTTTTGAAACACCCGTATCCGCAAAAGTATGGGCAAATCGCTCACCGATCTTTTTCATCAACCCTGGATCGATCTGATGATTCAAGAATCGGTCAACCTTTAAAATGTTGGAATCGATCACAATTCCTTCCTCACGAATGCGTTGTTTTAATTCTTCCATTGTGAATGGGATCTTCCTTTCCTCTATCATTAAATCAATGCAGAGCATCTTTTTACAAAGTATACACTGGATTCGCCGCCTGCACTAGCCCGAAGCAATTCTTTCACTTTGTTCTGTGATATCTATTCCTGTAGAGAATATTGAATGATTTTCTGCTTGTTTATTTAAATACACGCATGGTGAATAATCACATAGAGTGACCCCTTGTTTACTTGTCAAACCAGCCTTTCTTTCGGAACCAATAATACATAATGATCGCGATCAGCCCCATGAGTCCGAGAACGAAGAAATAACCGTATTTCCAGTTAAGCTCAGGCATATATGCGAAATTCATTCCGTAAATACCGACGATAAAAGTCAATGGCATAAAAATAGTAGTAATGACGGTCAATGTTTGCATGACTCGATTCATGCGATATGTAGTCAGCGACAGGTAACTGTCGCGGATGTCAGACGTTATTTCCAAATTCGATTCAATCATGTGTGTGATTCTGCTTAAATTATCATTTAAATTACGCAGAAAAAATTCATGCTCTTCGCTTTTCTCAATAGACGATGAGCCGATCATCCGATTCGTAATATCCATGAGTGGTGCGATGACACGGCGAAAACTAAGCAATTCACTGCGTAACTGAAAGACACGGCGATTCATCTTATTGATTGATTCGCGCTTTGCATTCAAATCCAAATCATCAATTTTATCTTCGAGATCATTTGCAGCCATAATATATTGTTCAATCAATCGGCTCATCAGTCGTCGCAGAATTTCATCCGGAATATCCTCTTTGAAAAAATGCTCATCTGATCTGCAGCCATGCCACACATCATTCACTGCCTTTAAGTTGCTCGTGTGAAAGGTGACGAGTGAATTTTTCCCAACATATAGATAGAGTTCATGTGTTTTCAAAGTGTTCGGACTAATCACTTGAAGGGAAACAAAATAATAATTCTTAAACAGCTTTAACTGCGGTCTGCTTGAATGGTGTTCGTTTTCTTTTGCGAGACGATGAAAAGAAGGAAGAAAATCTTTTAACTGTTTTCGTTCGTCATCGTCAGGTGCACTCAAATCTAACCAATAATGATTAAGTGCTTGAGCGTCTAATTGGGTAAAATCTAACTGTGATGTGATTTGATCATTTTTGTCTTGAGCGAGAATACGTATCATTAATCAAGAAGCTCCTTTTTCATGGTTGTGATGTCGAGTTATATATCGAGAAATTCGCCGTCCTTAATTTCGTGCAAGGATCGATATAAATCCGAAGGTACATGACCGACCAAGTCGTCAATGGAATTGAAAACTTCCAGTTTTCGTAAATCCGGAGCCTCATCCTCCGATTCCTTTTGAAAAGGAACTTTGTTCATGTTTTCCCCTGCAAATTTTTCCATGATTCGTTTCTTTAACTCATTCTCAATCGACTGCTCCAGAGGTATTCTCTTCTGTTCACGAATAAACACTGCATAGCGGCCATGTGTTGTTTCGTAGACAACATAGGTCGTCAGCAACGAGTGATCCTCGTCATGAACGCTTGCGGAAGCCAACTCTCTGCCAATAAATCGTTTTCTCTTATAAAATCCATTTTCACCTTCAGAAATTTCAATATGCTCGAATCCTTTTCCTTCACCAATTTTTGTGTAAAATCTGAGTGCTTGCACAATCGTAGCAGATAAGTTTTTACCGGAGACTTCTTGAGCTTGATCAAACACTTCTAAATCAGCATCTGGAACATAAATGGTTTTATTCGGCATAATGATCTCCTTCGATAATTAATCTATTTACTTTATACATATAAATATACACGTTTATACGTAGATAATAAAGCATATTCTACATATTTTCTACATATAAATTGTTTGATACATACGCATAATATATTTATATCAAATGCTATTTGTAATAAATTTTTATTAAACAACACCTTTATGTGCTTCAATTTCTAAACTAAATAAAATGATAACGAATGGATGCCATCAGGTTAGATAGCTTTTAGAATTAAAAATCCGTATCTTATGAAACGAAAGAGTTTATTGCTATTTACTTAACAACTCTGTGCTTTTTACAAAATGAAATGGCACGATCTTTTAAGAGTCATGCCTATGTCTTCAAACGTCCCCTTCTCATTTAGTAATGCAAAACATACGAACTTTAGATTCCTTCATCTCAAGTTGAATCACATTAATCTCTTGTTGATTACGATTCATGCAGATGCTAGGCACTCTTTATAAGATCTTTGTTTTGCAAATATTGGATATAATTTGGGAAGATTATTAGCTATCAGGGAGTCACTCTATATGGGGATTGAGTGATCTTTTTGGTAGTCATATTCAACTCTCCTTTTCAAGAGTTCGAGTACCATTATCGACGATATAGTTTGTAGTAACGATAAAAATTCCGTAAAAGGTGTGGACCGCTTTCAGCCCTATTTTTTACAGATGTGAAAAGTATGGATGGTTATCATAAAAGTGGTCACGTGGTCTATGATATAAAGTACCATGTGGAATGGGTGACAAAATATTACTATAGAGTGATGAGGGGTTAGGTTGTTTTCCGGTTGCAGAAACTGATTCGCAGGGTTGTGACACCAGAGGAATCACGATTCTGCAAAGAGCTAAGAAAAGGACTTTTAGTAGATTTCATCTTAGGTGACGAAATGAATTCGTAGTCATTTATATCTGAACCCTGCTGCATTAGCCGGTGGTCATTTAGCAAAGGAAGTACGAATTATTAATCACAGGTACAAACATAATAATTAATTAAACGTATGTTTAATATCTCTGTTCTCTCATCTTTGCATGTAATGTTATTTATTATCCGCCTCAATCTGTGCTTCATTTAATTTTTTGATTAGCTTAATGAATTGTTTTTGTTCTTTTGATGTTAGCCCCTGAACTTGCTGAGCGAAATACTTCTTTCGTTCCGGAAGAACTTGATTAAGTAGTTCATTTCCTTTTTCAGTCAATAAAATGTATTTCGTTTTCCACTCTTGCTCCCGAGAAATGAAGCCCTCCTTTTCCATTTTAATAATTAATTGTGTGATGTTCCCTTTAGTAAGAAACATCTTCTCAGCCAATTCTTTTTGAGACATTCTTCCGCTTTCCCCAATTTTCTCAAGTACTTCATATTGTGAGATAGTCAACGTCCATGTCTTTAAAAATTGGCTGTAGCGCTTAAGTTGGATGTGATAGGCCCTCGAAAGGTAAAACCACAAAAGAATGCTTTTTTCAATCGGCATATCTGATAAATTATCTATTGTGCTTATTTTCAATTATTTTCACCTTTTTTGACTAATTGTCAGTTTAATGCTAAACTAATAATAAGTTGATTGAATCTTGGTTTTAGATGCTCTCAATAGGGTATTTAATTGATAACAATTTGACTCATTTCATACTGTCAACTTTAGCAGGTTATCCTCGATTTACATAGGATTATTTTCCTTGTACTATTTTTAACACTATTTTCATTTCAATCAGCACACATCTTCTAGACTTAGATTTATGTATTTTCCATTTTATAGGAGGAGATTCACTATCAGTATTAACAAACCTTTAGAATCGATGTAGGATGCAGCACTTTCTGATGATGGCGCCCATAAACGAAGCCCCAAAAAGTTTTTAAAATTAATTACACTCGTATCAACCTTCGGAGGCCTTCTTTTTGGTTACGACACAGGTGTAATAAATGGCGCACTTCCGTTTATGGCAAGACCGGACCAGTTAAATCTTACTTCATTTACCGAAGGTTTAGTTGCTAGTTCTTTGCTTTTAGGCGCAGCATTTGGAGCAGTATTCAGCGGACGATTGGCCGACCATAAAGGACGCAAGACGGTCATTATGTATCTCTCCATCGTCTTCTTGATCACCACTCTTGGGTGTGCATTTGCACCTAATGCTGCAATTATGATTTTCTTCCGTATTCTGTTAGGGCTGGCTGTAGGTGGCGCTTCTGTCACTGTGCCAACATTCCTAGCTGAAATATCACCGGCTGAGACTCGAGGTCAGGTGGTAACGCAAAATGAATTAATGATTGTCAGTGGCCAACTGCTCGCTTATGTATTTAATGCAGTCATTGCGAATTACTCTGGCGGTTCAACCCATGTATGGCGTTATATGCTCGTTATTGCAACACTTCCGGCAATCTTGCTCTGGATCGGTATGTTCTTCGTACCTGAAAGTCCAAGATGGTATGCGTCTAAAGGAAAATTAAAAAGTGCATTGCGCGTGCTTCATTTGATTCGCCATCCAAAACGCGCCAGGCTGGAATTAGTATCCATTAAAAAAGCAGTCCAAAAGGAACGGACGAGCGAAAAAGCGACTTTTCGTGATCTTCAAACGCCATGGATCAGAAGAATCGTCTTTTTGGGAATCGGCATTGCTGTTGTCCAGCAAATCAACGGTGTTAATTCAATCATGTACTATGGAACACATATTCTTCAAGATGCCGGATTCAATACAGATGTCGCTCTCGTTGCAAATATAGCAAACGGAATTATATCAGTAGCAGCGACTTTCTTCGGCATGTGGCTGCTTGGAAGAGCAAAACACAAACCGATGCTGCTCATTGGATTAACAGGTACCTCAATTTCCTTATTGTTGACCGGCATTTTTTCAATGACTCTGCATGGAACACCCTTTCTTCCCTTTCTAGTTCTCAGCATGACTGTAATGTTTCTTGCATTTCAGCAAGCAACGATTTCGCCGGTAACCTGGCTGATGCTTTCTGAAATCTTTCCCCAGAAATTGCGTGGGTTAGGTATGGGGGTCACTGTATTTTGTCTTTGGACGACGAACTTTCTCGTCAGCTTCCTATTTCCAGTCTTACTTTCCTGGATCGGTCTGGGATTGACCTACTTCATCTTCTTTTTCTGCGGAATAGCTGCATTCACATTTGTGAAGTTCTTCTTACCTGAGACTAAGGGGAAATCACTTGAAGAACTGGAGTTGTTTTTTCGCAAGGCAGGACTAAAGAAAAAAGTTTGATCCAACATGATATATATACAATCTTATATGAAATAAAATAAGAGCAGCCACGGCTGCTCTTATTTCTTTAGAAAACATTTATGGTTTTAAACAAACAAGAGTAAATAACTTAGGCAAACCGATGTCGTTAATTTTCATATTCGGTGCTTCATCCAAACGCTGCACAACGAGACCTGCTTGAGCAAATGCGGTCACGATCTCCCCAAGCGTCCACTCTCTTAAGAATACAGTGCGTGGTGCTTCATTTTCATTTTCCCGATGAGAAAGGTGTTTAGAAAAAGCCACTTGACGTGTGTGCAATGATTGATCGAAATAGTTGCCGAAGACAATTTGTCTTTTTCCTCGTGTAGTAACCAATTTCGTTGACACGGGGTGAAATTCCTGAATAAGAAATTGACCGCCCGGTTTTAAAATCGAAAATACAAGTTCAGCAAGCGGTTCGAGATCAATAAAATAATGCAAGATCCCAAGCTCCATAAGTACCTTATCATACTTTTCCTTATGTTGATCAATAGGTAATTGCAGAACATCAGAAATTATATAATTTAGCGGTACGTTGAGAGCTGCTGCTACATTCTTGGCATAAGCAGCATTTTCAGAGGAAATGTCGACCACAGTTATTTGGGCTCCCATCAACGCCAGTGCGAGTGCCTTACTCCCATGAGAGCCGAGTAGATTGATAACCGTTTTACCCTGAATATCGTTTAGGTAGGGAGCAAGAGAACCCAGCTTAGCTATGGGGTTTTCTTTAATTTTCTCAGCTGCTTGTTCAGGCGTTCCGAAACGATTAACCCATGCTTGATAGGCCTCACTATTCCAGGCATGACCATTTTGATCAGCGTCTGAATTTTGGAGACTCCTTAAACATTTTTTAACCCTATCACGTAGCGGATCAGATTTTGGCAATGTACGCAAAAAATAACCGAACGATTTAACTGCTACTTGATAGGATTCAATAGCAATAAGTATTCGATCGGGGTCAGTACGAACTACCGTTCCTAAATGTCCATCGATACGAATAGAATACCCGTTTAACTGAAAGGTAAAGAAACAGCAATTGTTTTCTTTTTTAAGTCCGCTCGCTGAACAGTCTTTCACTGTTTGATAAAATTGCTCCAGCGCATCCCATTGTATGGAAATGGTGATGGAAAAATCATCATGTATCGTGCAACCTTGTAATTTCAATGCAGCTGTTCCCTCTACAGTCGCAGAAATTCCTTCAGCCGCAATTAAACGCCAGGCTTCTAAAAGCGTTGATCGCCAATATTGTTCTTTTTTTTGTTGTGTGTTCATGTTAGGCTCCTAGCAGATTCTTAATTGGCACACGATAATAATCAACCGTGTTATCAGATACAAATCCTGTTTTTGTATATAAATGCATTGCGTGAACGTTTCGAGATTCAACTTCCAATTTCACTTTCGTAACCGTTCCTGAAAACAATTCGCTTAGAATCCGATTAAGAAAAGAGCCGCCAAATCCCTTGCCCTGGTACTCAGTTTGTATTCCTAATCCAAATAAAAATGCTTCTGAACCCTCAAATCGTGCAAAACAGATACCAATAATTTGATCATCGAAAACAGCCATATAACCTTGTCGATTTGCAGACATCAATGCCATTTCAATTAAGCGTCGTGCCTCCTCACGGCTATCATGAAAGCTGTTTACGCTGACTTCGATTAATTGCTCCATATGCTCAATTCTTTGATAAGTCAACGACAATGGCTGTTCTGGAATCTGTATCATGTGGTTTTTTCGCTCAAGCGACATAACATGCTCTGAGAACTCATAACAAGCACCGAAATGATCAATCACTTGATTATTTGGGTAGGACGACTGGGACACAAAAAGCACATCGGCAATTTGAAATGCGTTCAGTTCTTCTATTGTTCGAAGCAGCAAGGCAGTAAAATAACCCTTTTCTCGGCAGTCTGGCGAAGTCAGCCCCGAAATTTCTGCTTCTGAACGCATCGGTGCAAACACATGCAGAAAAGCGATGAGTTTATGATTCTCATAGCAAAGAAATGTGTACTTCATTTCTTTATGGAAATTAAGAGTACCGTCTAAATTGGTCTCATATTGAACACCGTCAACCTGTGAACAAAACTGTTCCAATTGGCGAATTTCCTTTTTAATTTCTGCATTGAGTCGGCAGATGGATTTAATGATCATTTTAGGGCTCCAATCATTTTATCTTATTTCGAATAACAGGACATTAGCCTATTTGTTTTTCTAATTTATGTAAAGAAGCCTGAACATCTCAGGCTTCAAGAAAATTTATGTGTATCACTTTTCAAAGAGTTCCCCCGCGCTTGAACTGTGTACAGGTTGTGTGCGCGATTTCGGATCAATATAATGTTTGGCATTATTGACAGCAGTCGGTGCTTCTCCCAGTCCCGTTGCTATTAGTTTTATTTTGCCGGGATATGATGCAATATCGCCCGCAGCATAAACGCCTGGAATATTGGTTTCCATTTTGCTGTTCACGAGAATTGAATTCTTTTCCAGTTCAATGCCCCAGTCCTTAATCGGTCCTAATGCGGATACAAAACCATAGTTCACAATCAAATCGTCCAATGGCAATGTTTCCTCTGTTTCACCTTTCACCATTTGTATCGTTAATTGTTCAATATGATCTTTAGTACCTGAAACAGATTTCGCAATAAAGGGTGTTTTAACTTGTACAGACGCTTTTTTCATCGCTTCAACACTTGTTTCATGTGCCCTGAATTGGTCTCGGCGATGAATAATGGTCACACTTCTTGCAATTGAAGCCAATGTGTTTGCCCAATCAACCGCTGAATCTCCGCCGCCTAAAATGACGACTCGTTTGTCTTTAAAGATCGTTATATCCTGAACATAATAATGTATATTCGTAAAGTTTTCCACACTCTGATCGACCTTTAATGGGCGAGGTGCAAACGCTCCTACTCCGGCAGTAATCACAACTGTTTTCGTGCGATGAACGCAACCGGATGCTCCGATCAGTTCAATAACTCCATCATCATGCCTTACCAAAGAACTAATCGCTTCATCAAGAACGACTTCAGGATGAAACTGCTCGGCTTGTACAATCAGATTTTTAACTAAATCCTTTGCTTTGATCTTTGGAAATCCAGCAACATCGAAGATTTCCTTTTCAGGATAAAGGGTGCTGAGCTGTCCGCCTAGTTGCGGAAGACTCTCAATAATTTTCACTTTCATTTGCCGCATGCCGGCATAAAAAGCGGTGAAAAGTCCCGTTGGACCGCCGCCTATTATCGTTATATCAAAAAGTTCTTGTTCTTCTTCAGTCAATACAATCCCTCCAAATACCATAAAAAATGATTCGTTTTTCATCATATTTTATTCTAAGTGATTTTTCTGATCAATGCTATTAGAACGCTTAGTGTAAACAATCGAATGATAAATATAAAGATATGCAAGGATCAGAATGAATTTCCGAATAAACGCTCAAAATAATGGATGGTACTATCGGCCTAATTTGAAATCAGCACCTTGATCTCTTACCGCCAAAAAGGAGGGAAAAAAATGGTTCTAGCCGTCACTCTATGTCTCATTTGGATCATCGTGAATCTCTTCATTCTTTTGCCTAAGCGGCTTTCGCGTGAAGAAAATCTATTTCTATTTCTCACTTGCTCAATCACCATTATGCTTTCACTCTTATTGCCTGCGAAGCGCATGTATTTTGGTGATCCAGGATTTAACTACAGTATTGAAGGTACGCTGGCATTTCTTTTTAATCGGAACATTATTTTCCCAGTGCTCACACTAATCTCCATCAATTTAGTACAAGACAAAGGTTTATGGAAAAAACTAATCACGTTTTCAGCGAGCTTTTGTGTATTTATACTTTTTTGCAAACTTGAAGAAAAACATACTATTGTCTCTTCAATCAACACGGTTACACTGTTTATCTACTTTATTTGTTTTTACACACTCATGCTGGTCCTTCTAAAAGGATTTCAGCTCCTGAGCCAAAAACAACAGTCAAGCGACCAATAAATCAAAAAGGAGATTCACATGATACCTAAAGGTACAGTTTTCAATTCAAATGAACTTTTCATTTTGATCACCGGAGTAACTGCTTATACGGCTATGCTTCTTCTTCCCAAGCGGTTCAACCGTCAGCAGACAATCACCATGCTTTTAATCGGTGCTTTTATCAGCACCTTTTTTGATAATACAGTGTGTATCAACCCGTTCAATTACTATAATGTAAATGATACACCCTTCACTGATTTTTGGGACATGCTCTCGTTTGTTATGTTTGGTCCGTTCGCCTATTTTTTTATTTACTTTTATGTCGTGATTAGAAAAAATCGAACAACCTATTTTTTCTATATTACGATTTGGGCACTGATTTCGATGATAGCTGAAGCATTGGCATGGCATGTCGGCGTGTACCATTATAAAAACGGATATCAATTGTTCTTCTCGTTACCGATCTATCTGATTGTACTCACAGCGACCATGGTTTATTATCACTATTTTATACAAAAGGAATGTATAAAAATTAAAGATTAGCGGTATCTAGTATAAGAAAAGCTAAGGCTCCGCCGGCGTCAAGGACTTGGCCTCGCCAAGCTTTTCTTTATCCGAAGATAGCCATTCAGCCTTCGTCCTTTTTGAGTTGAATGGTATCGGACCAAATTTCGCTGACCGTTCCGTCCTCATCCTGATCTAAAAAGAATGAACCATTGCTGTACCGATCAGATACTCGAATATCCTCTGATTGCAGCGTAAACACTTTGCCCTTATCTGAGCTTATATTGATTCGATCATTATTGTCGACAAGTGTCAATCCGACAATATGATGCGGTCGTGTCTTTAATTCACGCAACAGCTGTACGCCGCGTCTCGGTCGACCGGTTTGTTCGATTTGTCCTTCTATTTTCATTTTCTTGACTGCACCACGATCAGTAACAATTAGTAAGCGGGTATCTGATTGTTTTGTAAATGCAACGGCACCTGCCACTGTATCACCATTTTTTAACTGAACCGCTTTTACACCTGCTGCGCGCTGACCGACTTCTCCAGCCTCTTGTTCAGCGAAACGTAATCCGTAGCCCATATAAGTCGCAAGGATCAAATCTGAAGAACCATCGGTTGCCATTGCCACAATACATGAGTCATCCTTTTTCAATTTTAAAGCGGTCAAAGGCTTTGAACGTCGCTGTGCTTTATACTCAAGCAATTTTGTTCGTTTGACCATGCCAAGTTTGGTAAAGAAAGTCATATACAATTCTGTGTGTTCAAAATCATTCACAGGAACAGCAGAGATAATAACTTCATCCGGATCAATCGGAACAATGCTGGCAATATGCTGGCCAAGTTCTTTCCAGCGACGATCCTGGATTTCATGGACAGGCAAATAAACATATCGGCCTTTGTCCGTAAACACAAGCAAAGTATCGGTTGTGTTCATCTGTTGTTGGAATAGTGGATGATCCGTTTCCTTCATCGCCACTGCATCATCGCCGCTTGCAGTATACGAACGAAGACTTGAACGCTTTACGTAGCCATGTTTTGTAAGGGAGACCATAACCTCTTCGGAAGCAACCATGACTTCAAGATCAATCTTGATTTCTTCAATTTCCGCTTCAATAGTCGTTCTTCTTGCGTCCGCATATTTTTTTCGAACGTCCATTAATTCCTTTTTAATAACCCCTATCAGTTTTTTACTCGAATTAAGGATCCCCTGTAATCGGGCAATCGTTATATCCAGCTGATGTTCTTCTTCTTGAAGTGTAACAATATCCGTATTCGTTAAACGATACAATTGTAAGTTCACAATTGCTTCTGCTTGGATTTCAGTAAAACCAAATGAATCACAAAGATTCTGCTTTGCGCTCTTTTTATCTTTAGAACTTCGGATCACACGAATAACTTCGTCAAGTATTGAGATTGCCTTGATTAATCCACGAACGATGTGTTGGCGGTCAATACTTTTTTGAAGTTCATATTGTGATCGACGAGTAACTACTTCTTTTTGGTGTTCAATATAGGCTTCGAGGATTTCCTTAATCCCTAGCTGTCTTGGAGCTTTATGATCAATCGCTACCATATTAAAGTTATAAGAAATCTGCAGATCGGTATTTTTAAAATAGAAATTTAAAATGCCGTTTGGATCTGCATCCTTCTTTAACTCAATAATGACACGCATGCCGCTGCGGTCTGTCTCGTCACGTACTTCTGAAACGCCTTCAACCTTGTGATCAAGGCGAAGTTCGTCCATCTTTTTCACGAGCATCGCCTTATTAACCTCATAGGGCAGCTCAGTAATGATAATCTGCTTTCTTCCTGTACGTAAGATGTCAATTTCCGTACGGGCGCGCAACACAATTCTGCCTTTTCCGGTTTTGTATGCTTTCTTAATTCCGTCCAATCCTTGAACAATTCCACCCGATGGAAAATCCGGACCCTTAACATAGGTCATTAAATCATCGACTGTGGCTTTTGGATTTTCCATCAGCATAATCGTTGCGTCGATGATTTCAGACAAGCAATGTGGTGGAATTTCTGTTGCATAGCCCGCTGAAATTCCCGTTGAACCGTTAACCAGCAAATTTGGGAATTTCGATGGAAAAACAGTTGGTTCCACCGTTGTGTCATCAAAATTAAGCACGTAGTCGACAGTCTTCGCGTCAATATCACGAAGCAGTTCAGCAGATATCTTCGACAATCGAGCTTCAGTGTAACGCATCGCTGCCGGCGGATCACCGTCAAGACTACCGTTGTTCCCGTGCATTTCAATAAGCGGCATCCGCACTTTCCAATCCTGACTCATTCGTACCATTGCTTCATAGACCGAGGAATCACCATGCGGATGGTAGTTGCCGATTACGTTGCCGACCGTTTTTGCCGACTTGCGGAACGGTTTGTCGTTCGTATTCCCGTCACGAAGCATCGCATAGAGGATTCGGCGCTGCACCGGCTTCAATCCATCCCGAACATCGGGGAGTGCACGCTCCTGAATAATATATTTGCTATATATGCCAAATCGGTCGCCCATCACTTCTTCGAGCGTCCGATTCACTAATTTTTCTCTATTTACCACACTTAGTCAGCACCTTTCACAGCGGTCAATCCTTCACTTGCTTCTTCTTCTAGACCAAATGCCACATGAGATTCAATCCATTTGCGCCGCGGTTCCACTTTATCACCCATAAGTGTACTCACTCTACGCTCGGCATAGGCTTTATCTTCGATATGAACCTTAATTAAGGTTCTCGATTCAGGATTCATCGTTGTTTCCCAAAGCTGATCGGCATTCATTTCACCCAAGCCTTTGTAACGTTGAATGGTATAGCCTTTACCAATTGTTTTAATCGCTTCTTTAAGTCCATTATCATCCCAGGCATACTCAAGTGTTTCTTTTTTCCCGATCCCTTTGCTGACTTTATAAAGAGGGGGCAGCGCTATATACACTTTACCCGCCTCAATTAGTGGCCGCATGTATCGATAAAAGAAGGTAAGCAGAAGCACTTGAATGTGTGCACCATCGTTATCGGCATCTGTCATGATAATAATTTTATCGTAATTACTGTCTTTAATAGAAAAATCCGAACCTACCCCTGCGCCAATTGCATAAATAATCGTGTTGATTTCTTCGTTTTTCATAATTTCTTCGAGCCGGGCTTTTTGGGTATTAATGACCTTGCCTCGAAGCGGCAAAACAGCTTGAAATTTACGATCACGCCCTTGCTTTGCTGAACCACCTGCCGAATCACCTTCGACAAGGTACAGCTCGTTGCGTTCTGCATTTTTAGAAGATGCCGGAGTCAGCTTACCGCTCAGCATCGTTTCCTTACGTTTCGACTTTTTCCCGTTTCTGGCATCTTCTCTGGCTTTTCGTGCCGCGATACGTGCTTGCCGTGCACGTGTCGCTTTTCGTATTAATTTTTCACTCGTCTGGGGATTCTCTTCAAGAAAATAAGCAAGCTGTTCCGATACAACTGTATCTACGGCTGATCGCGCTTCACTTGTTCCCAGCTTTTCCTTGGTCTGTCCTTCAAATTGCAGCAAATGCTCTGGAACACGAATTGAGACAATTCCCATGAACCCTTCACGAATATCCGTACCGTCCAAATTTTTCTCTTTTTCCTTCAAAATACCGCTCTTTCGCGCGTAGTCGTTGAATACACGCGTCAGCGCAGTACGAAATCCGGATTCATGCGTGCCGCCATCCTTGGTACGCACATGATTTACGAAAGAGATTAAATTTTCCGAATAGCCGTCATTATATTGAAACGCAACTTCAACCTCCATCTCATTGGCTGTACCCTCAAAGGCAACAACAGGATGAAGGACGTCCTTGTCTTCATTCAAATAAGCGACAAATTCTTTAATTCCCTCTTCATAGTGATAAACGTCTTCACGGTCGCTTCGTTCATCAGTAAGTACAATTTTCATTCCTTTTTGAAGAAATGCTGATTCGCGGAGCCGTTCACTTAAGATGTCAAACTGGTAAGCAGTTGTACTGAAAATCGTCGCATCCGGTTTAAAATGGATCAATGATCCGGTCTCACGCGTTGTGCCGATCTCCTCAAGTGTTGTCGCCGGATGACCGCCGTGTTCAAAGCGCTGCTTGAAAATCTTTCCGTCACGCCAAATGGTTACTTCCAGCCATTCTGAGAGCGCATTGACGACAGAAGAGCCGACGCCATGCAATCCACCGCTCGTTTTATAACCGCCGCTTTGTCCGAATTTGCCTCCCGCATGCAAAATGGTAAAGATGACTTCGACTGTCGGTTTCCCCGTTCGATGCATTCCGGTTGGCATCCCGCGTCCAAAGTCACGAACACTCACGCTTCCGTCTTTATGAATGCGAACAAGAATTTCATTTCCATAGCCGGCGAGCGCTTCGTCTACTGCATTATCAACAATTTCATAAACAAGGTGATGCAGCCCTCTTGAATCTGTAGAACCAATATACATGCCCGGGCGTTTTCGTACAGCTTCCAAGCCTTCGAGTATTTGTATCGTGTCATCATCATAAGCTGATACTTGTCTTGCCAAATAAAGAACCCCTTTCTCCATCATCCTATTCAACAAGGAACAGGATGCAATCTGATCTATCTCTGACGTTCAGGTTGTTACTTTGAATCATATGGATTAAAGACGATAGATGTCACTGTATTTTTTCGACAGTTCATTCAATAAATAATCTGGATTGGGTCCTTCTCCAGTCGTATCATTAAGAATTTCAAGAGGCTTTTTTAAGCGGCCAAACTGATGAATATGTTTGCTGAGCCACTCTGTGACCACTTCTAGATTACCGGAGCTGACGCGCGCATCGAAATCAGGTACATCTTTAATCATCGTGTTCTTAAATTGAGCAGCATAAACATAGCCTAGCGCATAAGATGGAAAGTAGCCAAAATCGCCGCCTGGCCAGTGAATATCTTGAAGCACTCCCTCACGGTCATTTGTGGGAGTGATACCAAGATATTCGTTCATTTTTTCGTTCCATACACTTGGAAGGTCCTTCACACTCAAATCACCATTAAACAATCCTTTTTCAATATCATAGCGTACCATAATATGAAGCGGATAGGTTAATTCATCAGCCAAGGTACGAATAAAGGATGGGCGGGAAACGTTGATGGCTCGATAGAAATCATCGAGAGATACATCGTCAAACTGGCCGTTTGCATACTTTTTCAACTCTTCATAATGACAAGACCAGAACGCTTTGCTTCTACCGATAAAATTTTCAAAGAAAAGCGATTGTGACTCATGAATCCCCATGGAGGTCCCTTCACATAGCGGCGTTCCGACTAATTCACGAGATATATGCTGTTCGTACAAAGCATGACCGCCTTCGTGAATCGTTCCTAGAACCGTTGATATAAAATCATTCTCCTGGTAATTCGTTGTCACACGCACATCGCCGGGATTGAGGGTGATTTCAAAGGGATGTTCTGTTTCATCAAGACGTCCGGCGTCAAAATCATATCCGATTTCCTTAAGTAAATGGAGACAGAGCGCCTTTTGCTTTTCAACAGGAAATGAAGCGGTTAGAAAAGCGTTTTGGGGTTGGTCTTTGGATGCTGTAACTGCTTCAACTAATGGAATTAGCCCCTTGCGAAGTTTGCCAAACACATGATCAATGGTTTCAACAGTCAATCCAGGTTCATACAGATCGAGCAATGCATCATATTTATTTGTTTTAACGCCCCAGTACTCAATAAACTTCCGCTTAAACGCAACCATTTTTTCCAAATAAGGTTGGAGCATCTCGAAATCACTGTTTTTCTTTGCTTCTTTCCATACGCTCTGTGCTTCGGATTGGAGAATCACATAGGCTTTATTTTCTTCAGATGGAATATTGATGAAGCGTTCATATGTTTTTTGCGATTCTTCAACCATTCTTCTCGTAACCAAGTCTAATTGATCATGAACCGCTGGATCGGTTAATGCATCTATGTATCCTTTCATTTCGTCAGAAGTCGACCGTTTAAAAACTTCATCAGAGAGCGTTCCAACGACCTCTGAACGCTGCTTAATTCCTTTTATCGGCGCACCAGTCCGCATATCCCATTCTGCAAGTGCAATGGCCTCGTTAAAGTCCATAATTTTTTTCACATATTTATTATAAGAATCCACAATTTCAGTAATCGCCATTGATAACGCCCCTTTTACGATAGTAAATGCAGGAAGTTCTTATTTCATTCTTTTCTCTGTATTCAATGTAATGTCCTTCTTTCTCTAAGAAGAATCATTCGCTTGATGAGCTCGTGAAGCGGTCCGATTTGCCTGTTTTTTCGTTAATCCGAATACTTTTTGCCAAAATATTGATAAAAGTCGGTCCGAATCCGTCCATTATACAGTTTTCTTTTTTTGCTTGCCGAACGTCCAAAATAATTTTCGAATTTTTCAAAAGATGAGATGAAGTAAAAGGACCATGATTTATAAGTTTTGAACAGTTCTCCAAGGTCACTGCAAATCGTTTGAATCTGCTCCTGGTCGCCCATTCGTTCTCCATATGGCGGATTTCCTATCATGCATCCGTTCTCATCCTTCGTTGTAAAATCAGCGACCTGCATTTGCTTAAAGGTAATGAGTCCCCCAAAGCCGGCTTCGAGTGCATTATGCTCGGACAGTTCAATCATTTTGTGATCAATGTCGCTGCCCATAATCATTAAGGGCTGGTCATAGTTTGCCTTATTTTCTGCTTCCTCTCGTGCCTGTTCCCAATAGTTTTTCGAAATAATCGGCCATGATTCAGAAACAAAATCCCGATTAAATCCTGGAGCAATATTCTGACCGATCATAGCCGCTTCGATCGGCAAAGTACCTGAACCACAGAAAGGATCGACAAACGGCTGATCCGGCTTCCAGCGACTGAGCAAAATCAGTGCACTAGCCAAGGTTTCCTTGAGCGGTGCCAAGTTGTGCAGCTGTCTGTAGCCTCGCTTATGCAACCCATCTCCCGAAGTATCAATGGCAAGCGTCGCCCAATCTTTTTCAAGTGCGACCTGGATTTTAAACATCGGTCCATCTTCATCAAACCATTCTTGATTATAGTGCTGCTTCATTGATTCAACAATTGCTTTCTTAACAATTGCTTGGCAGTCAGGCACACTGTGCAGAATTGATTTATGGGATTTCCCGATTACCGGAAACATTGCGTTTTCCGGAAGAAAATCTGCCCATGGGAGCGCTTTTGTTTGTTCAAAGAGACTGTCAAAGGTATCCGCTTTAAATGCACCAATTTGAAGTCTGATACGATCTGCGGTACGGAGCCAAAGGTTACACCGACAAATGTCTAGAGGTCCTCCGGAAAACAAGATTCTGCCGTTTTCTACTTTTAAATCCTCATAGCCTAAATTTCTTAGTTCTCTTGCGGCAATTGCTTCTAATCCCATCGCTGTCGTCGCAATCAACGTCCATTTCTCACTCATGTCGATGTTTCCTCTCTTAGGAATTCCTGCATTTTATAGCCGAAAGTACAATTGAAATTTATCAAAATGAACTGCAATCACAAGATTGCAACAAAAAAAGCCCTTAACGGGCTTTTTCTTCATTAAAATGCATTATTCATGTTCTGTAAGCCATGTTCTGTACCTTCGCACTCAAACGGAGCTGCACGCTCCTCGTACGAAAGCGGCAATCATCTATCTACAGAATCATCTGTCCCTTTTTCCGTTTGATTCCTTCCAAAGGGTTCCTCTACCAAGTTTGAGTTTCCCGCTCGAGGGGTTTACCGCGTTCCACTTCTTTTGTTTCCAAAAGACATCGTCACTATGGCACTTTATGGGATGGCAAACCATATTCCCGAAGGAACACAGGTTTCTCTCCCGCCGTTAGCTCAGATTGCTCCGAACTACCCTGGCTTATGACTTCGCCAGGCACGAACACTACGGTCATCACAGACCGTGCGAGCATGGACTTTCCTCTATATCCGCAAGGGATACAGCGATCACCCGAACACGAACAATGTCACAGCTACACATTATAATCCAATTTAATTAAAGAAGCAACCCTTTTTCGTTATTATTCACCGAGCCTGCTGCCGAAAACATGCTTTTCAAGATTAGACAGCCGTTTTAAAATGTCATAGTTTGTCAACCCTTGATTTTCAACCGGTGTAGCAGTCCGCTGTCCTTCTTCATCTGTCAGTTGACCTTTAAGCCGTTTGTTTTCTTCGCGCAGGCGCAGGATCTCTGCGTTGAAAATATCGTAATCACTGATCACGATATCTAAAAATTGATCAACCTCGTCCTGCTGATAGCCATGAAAGCCCGTTTTAAATTCTTTATGGAGAATTTCATTTTTTGTTAATCTGATCGTCTTCTGGTCTGCCATTTCCATTCACTCCAAGCTAAGTATCTCGTCTTATTTTTTCAAATTTAGTCTATTGTGTCAATCGCTTATTCATTACGGTTTTCTTTATTTTTTTATTATGCGCATTGTTTGGTTAATAAGCTAATCAAAAGATACATTTTAATAACCTGTATTTTACTTGTTAAGCATCATTATTTGTCCAGTAATCAGGATTTTGCTGCAATAGATCTTCAGCAGCAAAATCTAAGTCAAAACGATTTATGGCTTGAATCGGGTAAGCCGTGCTTCGTGCTTTTCTTTTCGCGACACTCAGGGAATAATTTGGAGAGCCGGGCGATTCCTCATCATAAATAATCAACATTGCATCCGTTTTTGCAACCAGAAATTCATTTTTCTGCCTCAGCTGAACCGGACTTTCATAGGGGCGTTTGCTTATATATCCCGTGTAATCTGCCCCCTCAAGAATCTGGGCATAAATTTCCTGCTGCCACTCCTTATAGTGCTCTTCTTGATTAAGAAAAGGCATCAAAACCGCAAGATTTACATTCAATTGATCGGAATCGCGTAATTCAAGACATGCCTGCCCAGCCCATAATTCAACCCCCGTCTGGCCGCTTATGACAAACCATTGTGCTCCGTCCTCAACGTATTCACGCATCTTTTTCTTTAACGCGTAACGAATGACTTGAATACCTGGATGATCCCTCGAAAAAATGCCAAGTTCATGAGCTTTGTATCCGGTAACTAAAATGGCCGATCCGTTTTCACGCATCATCCCGCCTCCAGTCAATTCATTTAAAGTATGCATCATTCACATCAACACCTAATTTGTCGAAAAGTTTCAAACTCATTGAAAATGCAGGTGATTTGTGACGATTTAAGGCACTATTTGCGCTTGCCCGGGTAATACTCATTTCCTTCATGAATTATTTCCAATCCGCTGGTCAAGACGATTTAAACGTTTCAAATATTCAACTTCTTTTTTTCTTACTGAATCTAAATCGTTTGGATGCCTTTGATAAAAATATTCAAGTGCTTGCTTTGTATAATAAAGCGCATGGGTATAGTCTTTAAACTGATGCTCAAGTAATTTCGCAGTTTCAATGCATAATGGCACTTGATCATCACCTGAATCACAGAGAGCAGATTTAAATAAATCTAACGAAGTCAAGTACTCCCCTTCTCGCTTATATAATTCCGCAAGCCGCCATTTGGCCTTACTTTGATAGGGTGATTTTTTTGGAATGAGTTCTTTCCATAGCTTCTGAGCATGTTCCCGATCGCCAATCTGTTCATCCCAACGAGCAATCTCATATTGTTCCTCGGGATCCGCTTCGACTCTGTTCAAGATTTTATTCGAGAGATGAATATACAAGCTGATCAAAGTAAGAACATCCTCTCGATTATGTTCCATAATCCCTTTCACTAAATCCGCATCCGGATGTTTCAGGAACTGAAAATAAAGAAACGGCGCCATTTTCCCTGGAACATCTGCTTTTCTGCCCATAGAAAGAATTTCATTTTCTACTGTTTGAAGACGTACGGATTCCAGTCTTTTTTTCCATAGTCTCCTTGAAGCATGAAGCAGATCGAAATGTCCGAATGAAGGGAGCTTCGGAACCTGATCACGAACAAATTGATGACGGGTCTTTACTCGTGGCCAGTCAAACGCCTTCCCGTTAAATGTGACTAAATTTTTCAATGAACGGCAGTCAGTCAGGAATGCATCATAGAACGCTGCTTCATGACCAGGACCAGGCAGGAGGTATTGACTCAATTCCAGTCCGTTACGTGTCAATCGTGCCATGCCGATTAAAAAGATCATTTGACCAGTGCCCGAGCCAAGACCAGTTGTTTCCGTGTCAAAAAAAAGCAGATCCTCTGCGTGCAACCCCTTTGCTGACAGAGGGTGCTTTTCACAAGCTGACTGCCAGGCATTCACCAATGGAAAAAGGTCACGTATTAAATATGGCCCTATTTTCAAATTGATCGGCAGCAGCTCTGAATGAACAAGGACGTATTGATCTTCAAAACGGCATAGTTCAGCACCGAGTTGTTTTGCAGCTTTTTGTATTTCTTGATCTGTCTCTGACTCGTGTTCGGCTGAGTTTAGATGTTGAGCTGCTTGCTGTCTAGAAGCAGCATTTTGATCATGCAGCTGTTTTCTGTATAATTGCAGTTTTTTCGTTAATGACACAATCATCGTTCCTTTAATAAACGGCGCAATGCCGTCTTCGCTGCCTTGCCCTCATTAACAAAGCCGATACAAGATGGGCAGCCGGATTCACAGCTGCAATTATTAATCATTTCACTCGCTTTATCAAGCAAAAGAGGCAGCTCCTGATACAATTTCTCGCTTAATCCGATTCCGCCGGGATACTTATCATACAAAAATACTGAAGGCTTCTCATTATGCGGTGCTTTTATTTTCGGTACCACAGAAAGATCCGACTGGTCACACATAACAAAAAGCGGCGCAGCATGGCGCAACAAGTGGCTCAGTCCGACAAGTGCCCCTTGAAAGACATCTTTTCCAAATACATCAAATAATGCCGGTTCGAAGCTGATCCAAGCCGCATTCGTATGCATTTCCAATTCCGGAAGATGAATCTTTCCCCATCCGATGTTTTCATAGGTTTCGAAGCGAATTTTCTTAAAAACCGTCGGTAATGCTCGTACAGACACGTCGCCATAACCTTTCTCGATTTTACCGCCATCGAAATCGGCATGTTTGTCTTCCTCAAGAACGTCAAGTTGAACAGCCAGATCTGAATCGGTGTAATAGTTGACATTGACTTTGCGTACGTATGCCTTCCGCTCCTCCAGATCCAGGTCATCAACGTGATATTGAATGCCCTGATGAATATAAATGGCATCCTCATACAACATTGTCATCGCTCCGAAGCGATCCATTTCCCCAATCACTTTTGCATGTCCACGATCGGTAATGTCCACTATGGCAAATGAATCCTGCGCGGCTGATCTCAGATTGACATTGTTTGCCGGAAAACCGTCGCTCATCCAATACCATTTTCCTCGTTGAAAGTGGAGCACATCCTCATCAGTAAGATACTCGCATAGCTCGTCCACATTTTCGCCGCCAAAAAGCTCTCCTCTTTGAAAGGGAAGCTCATATGCGGAGCATTTAATATGCTCCATCAGAATCATGATATTATCAGGATTAATGCGCACATCCTCAGGCTGCCGAGCGAAAAAATAATCTGCATGACCGGCCATATATTGATCGAGCGGATTGGATGATGCCACCATGATAATGACTGCATCCTCTTGTCTTCTTCCTGCTCTGCCCGCCTGCTGCCAAACACTTGCCATATTCCCAGGGTATCCGGTCAAAATACATACCTGAAGTTGCCCGATGTCCACGCCTAATTCAAGAGCATTCGTGCTGACCACGCCGATAATCTCACCGCTGCGAAGTCCCTTTTCGATCCTGCGCCGTTCGAGAGGAAGATAGCCGCCTCGATAGGCAAAAATTGCAGCACGATCCTGACGTCCGCTGTTTATTTTTTGCAGCTGACTCACCAGAAGCTCAACTTTCAGCTTGCTTCTTGCAAAGACAATGGTTTGAATTTTATTTTTCAAAAAATTAGTGGCCAATCTCGTAACAGCATAACTTTCGTCTTCACGTACATTCAGCTGCTTATTTGTTACCGGCGGATTGTAAATCAGAAAATGTTTTCGTACACTCGGTGCGCCGTTACGATCAATTAAGAACATTTTTCGCCCCGTTAATGCTTCGGCGTGTTCTCGCGGGTTGGCGATTGTCGCCGAAGTACAAATAAATTGCGGACTGCTGCCATAGTAACGGCAAATTCTCTTTAACCGCCGAATGACGTTCGCTACATGACTGCCGAATACGCCTCGATAAGTATGCAATTCATCGATAACAACGAATTGAAGATTCTCAAACAGTGAGACCCACTTCGTGTGATGAGGTAAAATGGAAGCATGGAGCATATCGGGATTAGTCATTACAATCTGACCTGCCTGACGAATTTTTTGACGTATGGATCCTGCAGTATCTCCGTCATATGTATGGCTCTTAATAGGGACACCAATTGTATTAATGAGTTCAGCCATCTCGTTTTTTTGATCTTGGGCAAGTGCTTTCGTCGGAAAAAAATAGAGTGCTCGTTTTTCAGGATGCTCAATCATGGTTTCAAGTACCGGAAGATTGTAGCAAAGTGTTTTCCCAGATGCAGTCGGAGTCACTAAAACCACATCTTTTCCATCCATAACCGCATGATAAGCATCTGCTTGATGCGTGTAGAGTGAACCAACACCGCGGTTAATAAGTGCCGTTTTTATTCGCTCGTCCAGCGTTTGCGGAAAAGGTGCGTA
The DNA here is from genome assembly GCF_056678885.1 of Sporolactobacillus sp. PKPK-6. Lineage (NCBI taxonomy): Bacteria > Bacillati > Bacillota > Bacilli > Caryophanales > Sporolactobacillaceae > Sporolactobacillus > Sporolactobacillus sp. PKPK-6. The sequence goes on from NZ_JBWXPA010000001.1 coordinate 246,952, forward strand.
ATGAGCCTCTTTCTTGGGAATAGTATGCCAGTGTACGACATTTGGATCGCTCTTCAGCTGGCTTAGAAGGTCGTCGATTGTTTTACGTCCAATCATTTATGCCACCTCAAATTCATCAGTCATCATATGGCAACATTCAGTTTCATTTGTTCATCATTATAGCATAACGAATGAATGTTCGCTATTCATTTAAAAATCATGGAGGGTTATCTATGTCAACACTCAATGAATGGATTCAAAACGATCATAAAATTGCCGTTTTAACCGGAGCAGGAATCAGTGTACCTTCGGGTATCCCTCCGTTTCGCGGCAAAAACGGCCTGTATCAAAATAAAGATGTAGAACGGTGCTTAACTTTGCAATACTTCCAGGCGCATCCCGATGAATTTTGGGCCTTCTACTGGTCATTGTTTGATGCTCCGTTATTACTCAACGCCAAGCCGAATTCCGTCCATCTTTGGCTGAAAAATCTTGAGCAGACATGTGAAGTCACAATTATTACGCAAAATATTGACGGTTTGCATGCGAAAGCAGCAAGCTCGAAGATTATTGAAGTCCATGGAGCATTCAATCGTTGCATTTGCCCGAAATGCGGGACACTTTATCCAACTCAATCGCTGCTGAATCAAAAAATTCCGCATTGTTCTGCCCTTTCTAAGGATGGCAAAACATGCGGAACTGTATTGAAGCCGGACATTGTACTGTTCGGCGAAGCCGTGCGTGACCTTCGTGCCGTGGAGCAGGCAGTCAATCATGCAGATCGTCTGCTGGTACTTGGAACCTCACTAGGAGTCGCTCCGATCAATTTTCTTCCGGAATACGCAGAAGAATTCGGTGTGCCGACACTTCTTATCAACGATCGACCCGCTCTGCATATGGATGCAATTGATCAGTTTTGTAAGGTTAATTTTGCGAATTTTGATGCAGATTCCACGATCATAGATTAATTACTGCTTTTCAGAAGGTTGACAAATTGGCTTACTTTTGTCCAATAAAATTCTGGATTTGCCGGGTAAGTGTCCGATTGCGACATTTCAAGCCATTGTACAGCTGCAGTATGAATGCCAGCTGCCTTTCCAGCTAAAGTATCTCCGTTCGCATCGCCAATATAGATGGATTTAGCGGGATCGGCTTCAAATTTAATCAGCGTCTGTTTGATTCCTTCAGGGTCCGGTTTCGGATTCATGACGTCATCACCTGTAATGACACTGTCAAATATGCCTTTAAATCCAAGCTTTTCTTCAGAAATTATATAGGAACGACGTGCCTTGCCTGTGATCAATCCGATCCTTATTCCCTTGTCTTTCAGAAGATGCAGCATATCAAAAATTTCGGCATTCTTTTTAACATAGTTTTCATGTTCTTTCTCATACAAATTAAAGTAAAGCTCAATCGCTTCTGCAGCAGCCGATTGGTTCTTGAGGTTTTTCTTAATCATTCCCTCTTCCGGCGGACCAAACATAGCTACAATTTCATGAGCGTCGTATGACTGTCCGTCATAGTTCTTAAACACCTTTTGCATCGCGTAAACCGTCAGCGGCAAGGTGTTTGCAAGCGTTCCGTCAAAATCAAAGAGCACGTTTCGCAGTTCCATTGTGTTCCTCCCCCAGCTTCCTAATCACTTAATACAACCTTATACTAGTATCCTATTTATCTATTTAGTTTGTCAAAGACATTTGAGCCATTTTAACATTACTTTCATTATTTTACTTTTTTGCAATAAACTTCGTGATGATCAGTCAAAGCATCAAGTGCCGGACGATCAACGGCAAAGCCAATCCCCGGTTCATTGGGAACCATGACCATACCTTGATCAATGGCAATCGCTGGGGTGACAATATCCTGCTTCCAGTAATGATGGGAAGCAAATAAATCTCCTGGCAGTGAAAAACCGTCCAATGAAGCGAGCGCTATATTATGCGCCTTAGCAATACCGAATTCAATCATTCCCCCGCACCAAACAGGAATCGAATGAGTCACACACAGGTTGAGAATGCGCACGGCCTGAGACCAGCCGCCGACACGTCCCATTTTAATGGTGACTACTTGTCCGCTTTGAAGTTGAATTGCATTGGCAGCATCCTGATAAGAACCGATGCTTTCATCCAGGCATATGGGTGTTTTAATTATCTTTTGAAGAATTGCATGATCCGTTAAATCATTATAAGCAAGCGGCTGTTCAAGCATCATTAAGTGAAATTGATCCAAATGACACAGATGATCTGCATCCGCAAGACTATAATCAGAATTTGCATCTGCCATTAAAGGGAGGTCGGGAAAATGATGTCGTATTTTCGTCAATAATTCAAAATCATTTTTACGTGAAATCTTTATTTTGTAGCGTTTGTAATGACCCGTTTTTTCAAGGGTTTCGATTTGATCAACTGCACGCTCCGGATCATTTGCAGCGATGACCGCGCCAGCTTCGACAGTCGATTTTGTTGAACCAAACAGTTTTCCTAGATACACACCTTGTTGTTTTGCGTACAGATCCCAAATTGCTTGGCTGAGTCCAGATTTAGCCATACGATTGCCGCGGACCCCTGCCCAAATTTGGTCCAATTTTTCAGGTTGAAGCGAACGATTAGCAAGTAGAATAGGAATCAAAAACTCTTTAAGCATAAGCCTGCATGTTTGAATGGTCTCTTCCGAATACCAGGGACTCGAAAAAGGATCCGCTTCACCATAACCGACACGCCCATCCGTATCCATCACTTCAATGATCAATGCCTCTCTGCGCGTCACTCGCTGAAGATGTGTCATAAACGGCGCATTCAAAGTGGATGAAATCACACGTACGGTAATGGAATGAAGGTTCATTTTCTTCCCCCTCTCTTAAAGTCCGATGTATGATTCTGCACAAAGATATGTACATATTGACTAAAAAGGAACGGCTGTTCTAGATGAACGGCATGACCGGCGTTTGGAACGACCTGCCATTCAGCATTCGGCATGCGATCATGCATCTCAGATGCGATCATACAAAATTTATTGTCAATGGATCCGGTAATCAATAAAATGGGAAAACGCAATGAAGACAAATGTCCCCACCACGAGGGCTGCGCTCCCGTGCCCATACCAATGAGGCTGTTCGAAAGTCCGATTGGTTGATTCGATAGTCTCTGAGCACGGAGTGCAGCACGTTTTCGTTGTGAAAGCTTTCTTTGCGAATCAAACAGAGCAAGCTGTTCCCAACGACTGACGAATGCGGGAATGCCATGCTTACGGATGGAATCTGCCAATTCCTTATCATGCAAACGCCGCCCACGCCGTTCTACCTCCGTTTTCAGTCCCGGTGAAGAGCTTTCCAAAATTAAACTTGAGATACGTTCAGGGAAAAGACATGCGAAACTGAGTGCAAGTCGCCCGCCCATAGAATAACCGAGAACATGTACACGTTCAAATTCCAGCAGTTCAAGCAATGCATTCATGTCTTTGGCAGTCTCAGTAATTGAATATCGCTGCGCATCCTTAGGACAACCAGTTTGTCCGTGACCGATAATATCGACAAGAATCAGTTGATAATCCTTAAGCATCACATCTTCTAGGAAACGCCACGTCTCCACGCTTCCGGTAAAGCCATGCAGCAGAAGCAGCGGTACCCCGCTTCCCTTTAGTTCATAATGATACACTACACCACGAAGTTCAGCTTTCATAAGCTGTTTCTCGCCTTAATTGTTCATCTAGACACTTTTGCAGTGAGTGATGCTTCTCAACATTCTCAGCTCGTTTTGTCGGGATCTCAATAATGTTCAACCCTTCTGCGTCTTCAGATGCAGTCAGCAGCTGATCAAGCATTTCCCAATTGCTGATTTTCGTATAATGCGCACCGTATAACTGTGCAGCGTGTGAAAAATCCAACCCATGCGGGGTACCGAAGAGGGTTTCAAAGTGTGTTTTATCAGATGCCTGAGGAAGAAACGAGAAAATACCTCCGCCATCATTATTGATCAGAATGATCGTCAAGTTCGCATGATATTGTTTGGCAGCCAGCAAACCGTTCATATCATGGAAAAAGCTGAGATCACCAATCACGAGAATTGCACGATGATTGGCCAAAGCAACACCGACTGCAGTCGACACCACACCATCGATCCCGTTCGCGCCGCGATTGGCAAATATGTGGGCGGACTGCGGCCGATTGAACAGAAAGCTGTCTAATTCTCTAATCGGCATGCTGTTTCCGACAAACAGATTTGCTTGCTCCGGAAGCCACTCAACCAGTTTCAAGAAAATTTTCTCCTCACTCAATGTCTGTTCGTCATGTATACTCAGGAGTACTGATTTCGTTTTATTATTAATTGTCTGCCAAAAGCCAAGCCATTTGCATTCGCCCTTTTTTTGGATTAGCGGACTCAAATCCTCACAAAAACGCTGTTCATTACAATAAATCATCTCTGTAGCCTTGCCCGACGGATCTCTCCACTCCATTCCACTGTCAATAACAAAATAAGTACAAACTTGACGTTCCATCCACAGTTTGAGTGCCTTAGAGACCGGCGGAGCACCAAAACGAATAATCAGATCCGGTTTGAATACGGATGCAATCTGTTCATTGCGAAGAAAGGTGTCATAGGTCTCAATAACGGCATCCATAGAATGGGATCCTCGGCGCAGCTGAGAAAGCGGATCCGCAAGAATTGGAAAACCTGATCGTTCAGCGAATTCCGTGATCACGGGTAGTGACAGATCAGATCCCATATCTCCGCAGATAATTACGCCTTGTTTTGAATGATTAATACGTTCCGATAGATCCGCAAGCTGCAACGTGTCAAGCGCAAGCACTCCTCTTTTCACTGGTATTGCAGAACGAGCATTTATGTTCAGTTTTGACGTTTCACTCAGACTGCATGGGACGAGTGGCTCTCTGAGAGGGACATTTAGGTGTACTGGTCCTTTTGGGAGACCGTTCGCAATAGCGACGGCCCGACTCGTCAGAGCCTGGTTATAGGAAAGCAAGCCCAGATCAAGCTCAGAAAGTTCAAGTTGAAAATACTGTTTCACATGACTACCATACATTCCCTGCTGATCCACTGTTTGCGGTGCAGCAACATGCTGTAGCTCATATGGCCTGTCCGAAGTAATAACAAGCAGCGGCACATGTGAAAAATAAGCCTCAATGATTGCCGGGTAGTAATTTGCGGCTGCAGTTCCGGATGTGCAGATTAATACGACAGGATGTTTCGATGCTTTTGCTAATCCGAGTGCCAAAAAACCTGCTGAACGTTCATCAATGTCCAGGTAGGTTCGAATCGCCGGATGCTCCTCAAAGAGAATAGCAAGAGGTGTTGATCGAGAACCCGGGCTGATTACAGCTGTATTTACATGCTGCCGTGATAATGTATGAACAAATGAAGAAAGATAGTGCGTCACTAACTCTTGATGATTCATAAGTGCCTCCTTGAAAGCGCATTGAGCATTGGACGAAACTTAATGGCTGTTTCTTTATATTCCTGGTCTGGTATTGAGTCCTTCAGCACACCGCATCCGGCGAATAAAACCGCTTCATCTTCATGAATCAGTGCTGAACGTATTCCGACATGAAATTCTCCGTTATTGCGCGCGTCGCACCAGCCGATTGGTGCGGCATAATAACCGCGATCAATTGGCTCATGCTTGCTGATCCAAGATAGGGCCTGTGCTCGTGGAAATCCGCCAAGCGCAGGTGTCGGATGCAAGCACTCAACGAAGTCAAAAAGTGAAGCCGATTCATTGCAGTACCCCTTAACCGGTGTATACAGGTGCTGAATATTCTTGTTCTTCATAAGTCTAGGCTGCTCCGGAATCGTCAGCTGTTCACATAGTTCATTGAGAGAGTGCCGGACCGTAGAGACGACATATTGATGTTCAAGACGGTTTTTACGATCATTCAGCAACCATTTCCCAAGGCTTGCATCTTCTTCATCTGTACTTCCACGTGCTGCAGATCCAGCAAGGCATGCAGAATAAATGGTTCTGCCCTGTTTCTTGATCAATCGTTCCGGAGTCGCTCCAACAAAAGCCGAAGAGCCTTTCTCAAGACAAAACACACAGGTTTGGTCTTGTTGCGTGCGCAAAGCATGAATCAATAATTCACTCGAAAGCTTGTGCTGGTATTTCAGCCTTCGGGAGCGCGCAAGTACGACCTTTTTTAATTCAGTCCCTCCCATGGTTCGAATCGCTTCTCCCACAAGATGATTCCAAGCTTTTATATCCTGATCGATTTGTTTAACCAGCGAGTTCAACACGTTAAGATCAGAGAAATCAGCATTTAGAAGACTGAATAACTCTTTTTCTTCATGCACAAGTTGCTGAGTTAATTGATCAGCATCATCATGGGACGTGCAGACAACCGACCGTGTCAGGTAGCAGCAGCCCTTTTGAATCGTTAGTAAAAATGCAGGCAGAAAGAAGTAGCCTGAGCCAAAAGGTTTCCAGTCCTCCGAAGGCTGCTTTTCAGCTTCGAAAGCAAATCCGCCCACCAAAAGAGGGCCAGTTGCCTCTGCTCCGCAGGAACCCATGACATGCGCCCTTTTTAACAAATCATCGCAATTTTTTCGTATCATCTCGTAATTCTCGCGACGTTCTGTGGTGATTGAAGCAGCAATACCTGCTCCGATTAAGATCGTTCCGTCCGTCTGGTTCTCCCAAAAAAAGCGTTTCCCGCAAAATTGTTTTTCAGCGGCATGATAAAATCGGATGGGATCTATTGATTCAATTTCTTTTATTTCACTGACCACATGTTTCCCGCCTAGTGTTTTAGCCATATCAATTGCAGAGCAAATTGCATGATATATATTCATCTGATTTGTTCGCGTCACTTTATCACCTGATGTCTGATCTCGTTACCAATGTGAACAATTTATGTCTTTTTTAAAGATAACCCTTCTCAATTATTCATGTCAATTTCAAAGTAATGGCACTTAACAAGCGGAACATGAGTAAAACTTGTCCGAGCTTAATATAATCCTAAGAACCGGCAACCTTCATTGAAAGGATTTCGATCATATGTTCCGTAAAAGACGCCATACGCCAAACCCAATCATCTATTGTGTTGTTTTCTATATTCTTATCAGCTTGCTTTTATATGCGCTCACCAAACGGACAATACATGTCATGATGCTCTGGAACCTGTTCTTGTCACTTCTTCCGTTGTTCTTCGCAATCTGCATGTGTCTTGCCGATGATGTGCATGACTGGCTCCGAACATGGCTGCTAGGTTTGTTGTGGCTCATTTTCTTTCCCAATGCACCCTATCTGATTACAGACTTCATTCATCTGCAACGCATTTCATTCTATGCTTCGGCACAACAAGCGATCATTTATTCAACTGATTTCTTATCCTGGCTAAGTCTTATTCAGATCGGTGCCGGTATTTTTACCGGCACATGTGCAGGTATGCTTTCACTATGGATCATCGATCATCGATTTCTAAGAAAATACGTATACCCGATTTCCAATTTTATAATGTTGTCCATTTTCATCTTAAGCGGATTTGCGATGTACATCGGGCGTTTTCTGCGTCTCAATTCCTGGGATGTCTTTTACCCGAAACGATTCGTCGCCTATCTATCCGGTCATTTCACCTCATTCTCAATCGGTTTTTCTTTACTTTCCGCATGCTATATCTTTATTGTTTACTGTTTCTTTACTCTTATTTTTAACGTAATCACTCATTTAGACTTTGATACAAACATAAAAAAGCAACGATGGTAAAAGAGATCCATCGTTGCTTGCCTATTCGCTCTCACCATTAATTTTAACGGTGCGGACAGTTCATCTCACCAATTTAACCGTAATGAACAACAACCCAGTTTTACACGTTTTGACGCAATATAACCAAACCACTACCGCAAGATTGATTGCAATTAGACAGAAAACTGGTCGCTGTACATCGAAAAATAGATTCCTTTCTTCTTCAATAATTCTTCATGACTCCCCTGTTCGGCAATCATCCCATCCTCAACAACAAGAATTATATCCGCATGACGAATGGTAGAAAGTCGATGCGCAATGATTACGCTTGTCCTTCCGTGCATCAGCCGCAACATGCCTTCTTGAATTTCATGTTCGGTTTGTGTGTCGACATGGCTCGTTGCTTCATCCATAATCAAAATCGCCGGATCAGAGAGCAAAGCACGAGCAATCGTAAGCAGCTGCTTCTGTCCTTCACTCAGATTTTCTCCATTGCCTTGAAGAATCGTATCATACCCATGTTCTGTCGCCATAATGAATGAATCCGCATGTGCCGCAATGGCGGCGTTTTTGATTTCTTCATCCGTTGCGTCAAGTCGTCCGTAACGCAAATTGTCTGTAAAACTGCCGTGAAAAAGATAGGTATCCTGAAGCACCATGCCAAATAAGCTTCTGTAATCCGCGCGTCGATAATCGGTGATCGGAACGCCGTCGACACGAATACTGCCGCCATTCGGCTCATAAAAGCGCGTCAGCAGGTTTACAAGTGTCGTCTTGCCTGCACCTGTTGGCCCAACCAGCGCAATGGTTTCACCGGCATGCGCATGAAATGAAACCTGCTTCACAATCATTCTGCTCGGATTGTAACCAAATGAGACATTATGAAAATCAATGTCACCCTTGCAGTTTTTGCTGCTTATTGGTCGAGCATTGATATGGTCCGGAACTTCCTCTTTTTGATCCATGATATCGAAAACACGTTCTGCACCGGCAATTGCAGATAACAATGTGTTGAAAATGCTGGCGACATCATTTAACGGCCTTGAAAATTGCCGCGAATACGTAAGAAAGCTCGCAATCATGCCAATGGTGATCATATTTTTAACAGCTAAAAAGCCGCCAACCGACGCGACCGCGGCAAAGCCAAGATTATTGATAACGTTCATAAGCGGCATTAAATACCCGGACCAAATTTGTGCGTGCATGCCGACATCGGTCAGTCGTTGATTCATTTGTGTAAAACGGTCGATCTCCTTCCGTTCATGGCTGAATGCTTTAATGACTGATAGTCCGGATATAGATTCCTCAATATGCCCGTTCAAAGTTCCCAATTCCTTCTGCTGCTCCACAAACAACTTAGAAGTGCGAACAGCAATTGTTTTTGTCAGGATAATAACAAGTGGGACCATAATCAGACTAGCAAGGGTTAATGACGGGCTGATCCAGATCATCATTACAAGTGAACCGACAATCATGATCACATCATTCATTAATTGCACCGTAGACTGAGAAATCGTTACATCAATATTTTCAATGTCATTGGTCAGCCTGCTCATGATTTCGCCATGATTATGCCGATCAAAAAATGAGATAGGAAGCTTCTGCAATTTTCCAAAAAGACTTTGTCGAAGTGCGACAACCATACGTTGCCCTGCCGAGGCCATGAGCCATCCCTGAATGAAAGTCAATATGCCATCAGACAAATAAAAGACAGCCAAAACAAGCAATAGCTTAATCAGCATTGAAAAATGAACAGAACCTGTGTGAACACCGATTTGATTAATAGCCACTCCGATAAAGTAGGGAATCAGCAAGGTGACAATTGAATCGAGAAGGACTAAACCAAACACGATACACAATGCACGCCTCTCCTGAGCAAAATAAATGCCTAAACGATGCAGCGTCTCTCGCATTTGCTTTGGTTTTTCAACTGGAGCAAACCGAGCCGGGCCTCTTTTTCTGCCGCCTCTTCCCGGAATTGCAGTATTCGCTCGACTCGCACCGGATTTTTTGTCATCCATGCTGGACTCCTCCTTCGCTCAGCTGAGTCGTGTAAACCTCTCGATAAAATGATGAACGTGATAATAAATCATCGTGTTTTCCAACGGCCTCAATGCGGCCTGCATTAAGAACCACGATTTGATCAGCGTCTTTTATTGAAGACACTTTTTGCGAGATAATAATACAGGTCAGGTTTCTTAATGACTGTCTTAATTGACTGCGAATTGTTTTATCCGTATGCGCATCGACAGCACTTGTTGCATCATCCAATATAAGAAGATCTGGTTTACGGACGAGTGCACGTGCAATAGAAATGCGCTGTTTCTGTCCGCCGGATAAATTAACGCCTCCCTGGCCAATCAATGATTCATAGCCGTGCGGGAATCGGCGAATAAAGCGATCTGCATCCGCAATCTTTGCGGCTTGATAGACCGATTCATTGCTCGCCTGATCGTCCCCCCAGCGAATATTTTCAATGACTGAACCGCTGAAAAGCAATGGCTGCTGAGGCACAATGGCTATTTTCTTCCGCAGTTCTTCTTCCGTATATTTTTTGATATCATGTCCGTTAAAAAGAATTTCCCCTTGATCGGGATCATAAAAGCGAAGAATCAATTGAGCAAGCGTCGACTTTCCTGATGCGATCGGGCCAATAATTCCGAGTGTTTCTCCTGGTTTGACCTGAAAATGAATATCTTTTAATACAGGTCCTTGATTTTTATGAAATGAGAAGGTTACATGTTGAAAATGAAGGGCTCCTCTATTTTCCTGGCCCAATTTCTGATTTGTATTTTTGGGAAACCGCTCATCCGACTTGTGATTCATAACATCGCCGATGCGTTCCGCTGAAGCTCTTGCACGCACAAGCATATTAAAGGCGTTGTTCACCATCATAATTGCGAACAGGAGCTGCATCATATAATTAGTAAAGGCAATGATTGAACCGACCTGCATTGTTCCATGATCCACACCGATTCCTCCAAACCATAGAATGGCTAGAATCCCCGTGTTTACAGTCAGATTGATCATGGGACTGAATACACTTCCTACCTTTGAAGCAGAAGAAGAAAGATGACCGAGTTTTTGATTATTTATTTGAAACCGTTTCTGTTCATAAGCAGAACGATTAAAAACTTTTATTACACGGATACCCGATAAGTAATCCTGCATTGATCGATTGACCCGGTCAAGCGCAAGTTGCACATTTCGAAAAAACGGATAACTGATCTTCATATTTAAAACAATCAGCAGTGCAATAATCGGTGCAATCCCAAGCAAAACCAGTGAGAGTTTTGCATTCAGATGAACAGCCATGATCAGACTGCCGATACCGACAAGAGGCGCTTTGACCATAATACGCATGAGACCATTGGCAAAGGTTTGAACCCGAGTTACATCGTTTGTAAGCCGAGTAATCAACGAAGCACCGCCAAATTGATCAATTCCGGATTGCGGCAGATTTTGGATTTTTATGTACAAATCTTGACGCAAATCTTGGGCAAATCGTTGGGATACAATACCCGAAAGTATGTTGCGCATACTCGCACAAACTGCTCCGATTGCTGTAATCAAAAGCATCAGAAGTCCGTATCGTTCAATCTGAGGCATGTCCATCTGTGCAATGCCTTGATCGACAATTCGCGCCATCAATGCCGGCTGCAGCAAATCTGCCAGAGCTTCGAGCGACAGAAATAAAATTGCAAATAAGAACCTGATTCTGTATCTTCTCCAGTAAATAGTCAGATAGCCCATGAAAAACCCTCTTTCTGTCTCAGCCAAAGGTGAATACTTTCAGTATAGCAGTAAAAAAACGTCCTTGTAATTAGGACGCCACTGAATATTGTACAATTCAATTATTGTTCTTCAATAGCCTGCAGAGGATAGCCAAGCAGCGCCATTTCCAGACAGTGGCGTCGCTCTGGTTCAAAGAAGTCATCACCTAGAATGTCTCGAATTTTTTCCAGACGATTGTATAAGGTCTGCCGGTGAATAAACAGTTTCTTCGCTGTCTCTCCTTTTGATCCCATACATTTAAAGTACATGGACAGTGTCTCTACTAAATTAAGATGATGCTTTTGATCATAATCAATGATTTGCCCGAGTTGATCGTGAATAAACTCATTCAGTATAGGCTCAGGAACAGCATTAAGCAGCTGATAAACGCCAAGATTTCCATAAAAATTACATTTTCCCATTGCAGGAACTGTTTGAGAAATCTCGATTACCTGATAGGCTTCTTTAAAGCTCATCCAAACTTCCGATAATCGTGTTCGCGATTTTCCAATACCGACATGGAATTTCAAACTGGGCAGCGCTTGATTTATATATTTATCCAATCCGTTAATCAAACCTTGTATATTTTTATACAATCCTGCGAGTGACTCCGAGGTCACGCGTTCCTTAGCGCAAATGAAATAGACTTGATTATTTTTCATCATCAGCAGGTGATGCATTTGGTATCGTTTTAATAAGGATCGAGTGAGAACCAGAATATCTTGGTTGCGGGCTTCCATGCGCTCAGGTCCGTCCTCAATCACATTATGTTCAAATTCAATAATGCCGCCGACAAAGATATATTTTTCACCGTTTGGTGATGGAAGTCCCATTCTCATCTGTGCTTGGTCTTCATTTTCGATCCGTTTGCTGAGAATATCCTGAATAAGTTCATTCTGATTGCTCAATATTTTTTCTTCAAGAAATTGAGTACGCAGCAATACTGTCGCCACTGCTTTTGCAGTATAATCGATCAGCAGCTTCATATACTCAGTTGGATGTGCTTGATGAAGGAGCATACCGACGCAGGAGAACACTTGACCGAAGCAGACGACCGGCTGAATGAGTAAAAAACGTGTTTCGTCCATTTTCCAAATTTCCGTCTCCTGAATTCGGTCAAAATTTTTCTTTTTCTCATTGCAAAACGTGTTAATGGTATGGGCGGTTTCCTCCGATACAGTTGGGTAAAATTTATTGGATTCAATAGTCGATAGGTAGACAATTTGCCGATCAGAGTAACTCTGTAAAAGGCGCAGAATTGCGGGAATGTCCGTACTCTGCAAAATCAACTGTTGCTGTTTTTGAGAAAATTGCTCCAAATTTTTCAACAGACCAAAGTGTTGGTTGATTAAAAACGAATGGATGTCCTGTGTGATTTCTTCAAAACGAATCGGTTGACGAAACAGTATGAGTGGAAAATCATGATCATCGCATAGGGCAATGATCTTATCCGGTATTTCATCAATCGTCGTTCCAAACTCAATACAAAGTCCGGAGGTGCCGTGATCAATAATCTGACGCATATACTCCAATCCTGATTTCGCGGAACGTTTTAACCACAGACCGGTTGTAAGAATCAAGTCATGCTTACTGACATAAGGGGCAGCATGCGTAATTTCAAGTATATGTACCCAACGGACTTCTCGAAACAAGCCATGAGCACCTGCAATCAATGCCGCTCTTTGAAAAAGTGGGCGTTCAAGCACATCATTCACACAAAAAGGCATTTCATCCATTTGCCCCAGCCCTCCATATATGTTGTGTTATAGTTCATTTTAATGTCATAATATCTGACACAGACACTAAATGTCAAGTTTTATACCAAAAGACTAGACAAAACGTATGATGAAAAGACTCCTTATTGTTTGTAACATTCTAGGTAAGGAATAACACAGACTGTATGAACCGCCATGATTAGTTGAAAAATGGTTGTGGTGCTCAGATTACGGTGTCTGATTATTCAATCTTTTGAAAAGACATAATAACTGGGAGGAATTCATTCATGATTATCGGTATTCCGAAAGAATTGAAGAACAACGAACGTCGTGTCGCCATCACCCCTGCAGGTACGTACCATTTGGTTCAAGAAGGCAATGTTGTTTATGTTGAAACTCTGTCGGGTGCAGGTGCAGGATTCTCCGATCAACAGTATGAAGAAGCTGGCGCGGTTATTACATCTGCTGAAAAAGCATGGTCAGCTGAAATGGTGATCAAGGTAAAGGAACCGGAACCAGAAGAATATCATTTCTTCCATGAAGGATTGATTCTCTTTACCTATCTTCACCTCGCTCCCGCAGTCGGTGCTGAATTGACAAAAGCGCTTGTTGCAAACAAGGTTGTATCCATCGCTTATGAAACGGTTCAACGTGCAGATCGCGTATTGCCTCTCCTCCAGCCAATGAGTGAAGTTGCCGGAAGAATGGCCGTTCAAATCGGGGCTCAATATCTTGAAAAATTCAGCGACGAAGCCGGAAAAGGTATCTTGCTCGGCGGAGTACCAGGTGTCTCACGTGGCAAAGTAACCATTATCGGCGGTGGTATTGTTGGTACTAATGCTGCGAAAATTGCAGTTGGACTCGGAGCCGATGTCACAATTCTTGACATAAGTGCTGACAGATTACGTGACCTTGATGATATTTTCGGCAATTCACTGAATACAGTCATGTCGAATCCTTACAACATTGCTGAATCAGTTAAAGAGGCTGACCTTGTTGTCGGTGCCGTACTGATTCCCGGCGCAAAAGCTCCTAAACTAGTTACTGAAGAAATGGTTGCGAACATGAAGGAAAATTCTGTGATCGTAGACGTTGCTATCGATCAAGGCGGCGTTGTTGAAACATCCGATCACAGCACAACTCATGATGATCCAACGTATACGAAGCACGGTGTCATCCATTATGCGGTAGCAAACATGCCTGGTGCTGTTCCAAATACATCGACTCTTGCACTGACTAATGTTACAATTCCTTACGCTGCGAAAATCGCCAGCAAAGGCTATGCCAAAGCATGTCTCGAAGATGAAGCACTGCTCAAAGGATTGAACACTTTAGACGGCTTCGTAACATTTAAAGCAGTTGCCGATGCACATGGCTTGGAATACAAGTGTGCTAAGGAATTGCTTAAAGCAGCAGCTGAAGTCTGATTTTCAGAATTGTAATGGCATTGCTTAACCCTTAATTCATTTAGTAATTTTGCGGCTCTTATTATAAATCATTTACCTCTCTACTCAGAGAGGTACTTTTTTGCGTTCGCACATCGACCAATGTAAATCGTTCACAAACAAGAGGCATGTCTTTTCTAAATGATTGCCCCAGTGATGCAAGTTCTCGCGTGAAAAATTCCTGATGCACCGTCCACCAGTATTGATAAGTGCAATCCCCTTCCCCTTCTGCCTGAGCGTGCTCCTCAGACACTTCATCCATCGGAATAATTGCCACTTCATTGGTTCTTGTGATACAAACTGGCTCGTCATGACTATTAAGAATAATGTTGTATTCACCCTTCTGGGGTAATTTTTCATGTTCTAATTCATAGAACACATAAGCTGAACAGGTTGCCGTTTTTATGCCTCTTGCGACCAGATCAGCCAATTTGTCAGAGTCACTTCCGAATTTCCATGCTGTAACTGAATTTTCTTCTTTTTTATCTCGCAAAAAATGATTCCAATAGCTTTTGCAAATCTTATTCACTTCGTGCCGTCTCCTTTATAAACGCTTATTGATCTGCACCGATGGATGTCTTTCACACGCATCAATCGTAACCTCCGCGCCGATTGGCATTGTCATCATCGGATGTGTATGACAGCAGTCAAAATCAGCGATGATCGGCAATTTCTTACCATTTAAGACTTCCAAAAGCAGATCCATCGGACTCCGTCCTGAACCTTCATCATCAAATCGTTCATGTTTGCCAAGCAAAATACCGCCGATCCGTTCAAAGACGCCATTAACTTTAAGTAATGAAAAATTCTTCTCTACCTGTGACGCATTTTTCATCGAATCCTCAATGAGCAGGATATCGCCTTTTTCTACTTCAGGCATATAGGGACTTCCCCAAAATCCATTCATGGTATTTAGGTTACCGCCAATGAGCCGCCCGGAAGCCTTAGTACCATTAATCCCGATCCAACGATTTCTGTACTTTACCTTTTCCTTGGTCTTTACCTCCCAATTCACCGCTTCGTCAGTCCAATAGTCCGGAGAAGTGAGTTGGAGCGGATAATCATTTGTCTTTTCAGCTATTTGTTCAAAATACTTGTATGTTTGATCCACAAAAGGCGGAAATTCACCAAAAGAAGAGACTAGAGCCGGCCCATATAAAACAGAACAGCCCGTTTGCGCATAGATGGCAAGAAGAATAGCGGTCGTATCGGAATAGCCTATCATTATTTTTGGATTTCTTTTAAATGCTTGATAATCGATATAGGGCAGCAAAGAATTTGAATTTGTTCCACCAATAGTTGACATAATCATTTTTATGTTTTCATCATGAATTAGTGCATTCAATTCTTCTGCTCGCTCAAGAATCGTACCGGAGCGATAAAAATCTTGCTTTCCCGTTAAGCATCCTTCAACAATTTGAAATCCCTTTGATTCAAGGAACCGTTTTGCACGTGCAAAACGCAAAGGCGAAGTTGCCGTTATTGGGGATGATGGTGAAAAAATGCCTATTTTGTCTCCTTTTTCTAAAGTTAACATAAATCAGCCTCCATTCAACTGCACTTTAAAAGAAGTTAATAAAAAACCGGCAAAGTTTTTGCCGGAAGTCCTGTCAACGATTAATTGCCTTAAACCATTACATTGTCAATGAGAACTGTGATTCGTACAAGCGACGATAAACACCGTCTTGACTGATCAGTTGATCATGAGTGCCTTGCTCAGTAATTCCGTCACTAGTAACGACAATAATTCGATCTGCATTTTTGATTGTTGCCAGACGGTGAGCAATAATCAGCGTTGTGCGTCCTTTGGACAATAATTCAAGCGACTGCTGAATTGCGACCTCTGTCTCGGTATCCAACGCGGAAGTCGCTTCGTCAAGAATTAAAATTGACGGATCCTTAAGGAACATACGTGCGATCGAAAGGCGTTGTTTTTGGCCGCCGGATAATTTGACACCTCGTTCACCAATAACCGTGTCTAAACCGTTGGGCATATTCGCCACTGTATCTTCTAATTGCGCGAGCCGGATTACACGCCAAATATCATCATCGGTTGCATCTAGTTTCCCGTACGCTACATTTTCACGTAGCGTTCCAGAAAAAAGGAAGACATCTTGTTGTACTAAACCGATGTGATGGCGCAATGAGGAAAGTTTAAAGTCATGAATATCAATACCGTCAATCATAATCCTGCCTTCGGTCACATCGTAAAATCGAGGAAGCAGACTGCACAGAGTCGTCTTGCCAGCACCTGTCGGACCGACAAATGCAACTGTTTCTCCGGCATGAATGTGCAAATCAATGTGATTCAGCACCTGTTTCTTTCCTTCGTACCCAAAGCTGACATCGCAGTAGTCAATCCCGCCTTTCACGGAATCCACTTCAAGTGCACCCTCTTTATCTACGATTTCCGGTGCAAGACTTTTTAGGTTCATAAATCGTTTGAAACCGGCAATCCCTTTAGGATACAGTTCAATAATCGCATTAAACTTTTCAATCGGCTGAACAAAAATATTGGAAAGCAACAAAAAGGCAACAAATTGTCCGCTGCTTAATTCACCGTGAATGACAAACCAGGAGCCACTGATTAATGTAAATAGAGTGATCAGCCTCATGAAAAAGTAGTTGGTTGTCACACTTGTAGCCATAATCTTATAGGAAAATAGTTTCGCTCTCTGATATAATTTATTATTTTCTCGGAACTGTTTTCGTTCGTAGTTTTCATTCGAAAATGCTTGTACCACACGAATTCCGCCAACCGCATTCTCAACATTGGCGTTAAATACGGCAATATCCTGATAAATTTGGTCAGTTGCTCGAGTCATTTTCATGTTGAACACAATGATAAACGTTCCAAGAATCGGGACAAGAATAAACGTGATGCACGCCAATTTCCAATTAATCGTCAGCATTAAGAAAAATGCTCCGAACAAAGACATCAAGGCAATAAATATATCTTCCGGTCCGTGATGCGCGGTCTCGCCGATATCAAAAAGATCGGTAGTGAGACGCGACATCATATGTCCTGTTTTGTTATTATCGAAAAAATGAAACGATTGCCTTTGAATATGTTCGAACAGTTCCTGGCGAATATCCGTTTCAATCTTGATTCCCAGCATATGCCCCCAATAGGTCACAACATAATGAGTGACTGTATTAATCACATAAAAAAGGAGCAGACCAGCTGAAGCAAGCATAATAATAGACCAATCCTTTCCAGGTAGCAGTCGATCGATGACTTGATTAACTGCTACAGGGAAAACAAGTTCGAGCAAGGCAAGCAGTACTGCACAGAAAAAGTCGAGGAAAAATAGTTTTTTATAGGGTTTATAATAAGCGAAAAATGAGCGGATCACATGCTCGCCTCACTTTCGTTTGATTTATAGTTCATTCAGCCAAAGATCACGGCTGGCATCAGAAGGCATTCGCCAGTCACCTCTCGGCGACAAGCTGACTGTCCCGACTTTTGGCCCATCCGGAATTGCCGAACGTTTGAACTGCATTGAGAAAAAGCGTCGAATAAAAACAGTCAGCCATTTTCGAATGGTCGCATCATCATAAGAGCCTGCAAATGCTGATTTTGCCAAAAAGAGTATTTTTGCTGGAGTAAATGCACTGCGAACAAAATAGTATAGGAAAAAATCATGTAATTCATAAGGACCTACAATATCTTCGGTTTTCTGTGCAATTTTCCCTTCACCGTCTTTCGGCAGCAATTCAGGGGTCACCGGAGTATCAAGAACGTCAAGAAGAATAGTACTGATCTCTTTGCTTGTCTCTTCTTCGGCAACATAACGGACAAGATAACGGACAAGGGTTTTCGGAACAGAACAATTGACAGCGTACATCGACATATGATCGCCATTATAGGTACTCCAACCAAGCGCGAGCTCAGACAAATCACCGGTTCCAATAACAAGCCCGCCTTCTTTATTGGCAATGTCCATCAAGATCTGCGTACGTTCACGTGCTTGAACATTTTCATAAGTTACATCATGAATTGCCGGATCATGCCCGATATCTTTAAAGTGCTGCAGGCACGCCGCTACAATATTAACTTCTCGAAAATCAGTTTCAAGTTTCTTGCACAGAGATACGGCATTTTGATACGTGCGATCAGTCGTACCGAAACCAGGAAGCGTTACAGTGATGATATCTTTCCGATCGTAATTAAGTAGGTCATAAGTCTTTGCAATAACGAGCAATGCCAAGGTGGAATCAAGTCCACCGGAAATACCGATGACCGCTTTTTTTAATCCAGTATGTTCCATTCGTTTGGCTAGTGCTGCAGCCTGAATATTGAAAATTTCGCTACAACGTTGTTCTCTTTGCTTTGCATCAGAAGGAACAAACGGATGTTTGTCAATTGCTCGATCAAAGATTCCAAATTCTGTGTTTTTAAAGGAGAAAGGAATTTTTCTCGCCTTCCAAGGAACCGTTGATGATGCTTCTCTAAAGCTAATGTTTTTGATTCGTTGCAGATTCAGCCGATCAATGTCAACAATTGATGTAACGACTTGGTTCTCCCTTTGAAAACGTTTATTCTTAGTCAGCATATTTCCGTTTTCAGCAATTAATAGTTCTCCTCCAAAAACAACATCGGTGGATGATTCACCCGTACCTGCACCGGCGTATATGTAAGAAGCCATGCATTTTGCACTTTGCGCGGCAACAAGCGCTTTTCTGTAGTCAGCTTTGCTGACCACTTCATTTGATGCGGACAGATTTCCGATCAACTGCGCGCCAGCAAGGCTCAAATAACTGCTTGGTGGCACAACGCTCCACAAATCCTCGCAAATTTCAAATCCAATTTGAAACGGCCCGCTTTGGAAGAGAAGATCAATGCCAAATGGTATTGATTTTTGAAAAGATAAATCAACCGTATGACCGATTATTTCTCTTCCTGATGAGAACCAGCGTCTTTCGTAGAACTCTTCATAATTCGGTATGTAACTCTTAGGAACAATGCCCAGCACGTTTCCATCAAATAAAATATACGCACAATTATAGACCACTGTCTCTGCATAGAGTGGGGCACCAACAGCAATCAGTATATCTTTTCCGGCACTGTAGGCACATAATTCCTTTACGCCCAAAGCTGCTTGATCAAGTAATTGTTTCTGCAGGAACAAATCGGCACATGTGTAGGATGTTACGCACAATTCCGGAAAAACAACGAGTTTTGCATGTTCTCCAACAGCTTGATCAACACATTTTTTAATGTTTCTTACATTCGAATCAACATTCGCGACTTGAGTTACCGGACAAGCAGCAGCCAAGCGGATAAAATTCATTGAATTCAATACTTAAACCTCCGATCAGGCAGACTTAAAAATGCCTACGATATACATTATCCCTAAAACCGGAACCAACAATGCACCGTTAAACAAAAAGCCTCCCAGTTCCGGAGAGGCATAAGCAACAGCATCATTGTTTTATTAACTTACAATCTTGCACTGCATAAATCAAATTAACTTTATTCTAATGCCGCTTCAAAAAAATGTCAAATGTAGGCAAATTTAAACATCGCGCGGTATTCACTCATTCCGTTTGTTTATATGTATCGCAGTTTTTATTTTTTTTGAAGTATGCAAATGACAAGCAATAAAATGGTCACTTTCAATTTCGGTAAATTCAGGGATTTTTTCCGAACAAATATCCATGACGAATGGACAACGTGTACGAAACACACACCCACTTGGCGGATTAATCGGACTTGGAATCTCTCCACTTAATATGATGCGTTCCCGCTTCTCCTCAATATCCGGATCCGGAATGGGTATTGCAGAAAGCAGAGCTTGTGTGTATGGATGCAAAGGCTTTTCATAGAGTTCATGACTTGAACTCAATTCTACAAGATGACCAAGATACATCACCCCAATGCGGTCGCTAATGTACTTAACCATTGAAAGATCATGAGCAATAAACATCATAGTAAGCCCCTTTTCCTCCTGAAGACGTTTCAACAGGAAAACTACTTGAGCTTGTACCGAGACGTCCAATGCTGATATTGGTTCATCAGCAATAATAAACCGCGGATCTAGAGCAAGTGCACGAGCAATCCCGATTCTCTGTCTCTGTCCCCCGCTAAACTCATGTGGATAACGATTTAAATAAGTTCGACTTAATCCCACTTCTTCCAGCAACTGTTCCACTTTCTCTTTCCGTTCCTTGGGATTCTTGTATGTTTTATGAATATCCATCGGCTCTGCAATTAACTCAAGAACTGTTGAACGCGGATTCAAAGAAGCATAAGGATCCTGAAAAATCATTTGCATAGTTCGATGCAATTGGAAACGTTCCGATGCATCCATCAGATCAACATTATGGCCATTGAATTCAATTTTTCCATCTGTTTTTTCATAGAGCCCCATAATTGTCCTGCCCAGCGTCGATTTACCGCATCCGGACTCACCTACAATACCCAGTACTTCACCTGCGCTTATGGACAGACTGACATCGTCAACAGCTTTTAATATTTGTGACCGATCAATTTCAAAATATTTTTTTAATTGCTTAATTTTTAAGAGCGGCTTTTTCTCCATCATTCATCCTTCCTTCCAACAACGTCTGATTGCGCACAATTCTTGCTCATAAATCGTACCTTTGAGAGCGGTGATCGTTACCTTCTTGCCAGGTGTTTGGGAATGAATCATTTTTCCATCTCCAAAATAGATACCCACATGATGTACATCACCAGATCCTTTTTCATATGCAAAAAAAAGCAGATCACCAGGCAAGACTGATTTCAGATCAATCGCTCGACCGCTCACCGATTGGTCATCGGCATCACGAGGAATGAGGTATCCTCCAGCTCGAAGCATGGAATAGGTATAGCCGGAGCAGTCATATCCATAAGCACTCATGCCCGCCCATAAATAAGGCAGATCCAAGAATTTTAACGCAACACGAACGATATCCTTACCGGTAAATAATGGTCTCCTTGCCGGAAAACTCACATCCTCCTTATGAAGAATACTCACCCCTACTGGTGTATCGACTCGGACAAGTTTATTTGTTTCTTCAATTAAAGGAAGAAAAGTACCAAAGCTCAACTCGAAAATCGGCTGATTTATTTCATTGTACAGCATCGTTATTTTACTTTGAATCATAACTGACTCGGACACACTGGTTAAATCACAGTCGATCGATTGACTGACAGGCATCCAGCCAAGGTATCCGCGTTTGTCTCTTGACGAATGTTGATTAGGAACAATCACTTTTGTCCATTCTCCATTTATTTCATCGATAATAATTGGATCGTTAAAGAGCACCTGAGTCTGTGTCCTCTTTTCGTTGCATAAGGCAATCGTTTCTTCACGAGTCATGTTCGAAAGCCAAGCTTTCATATTTGGGTTTTCCGAAACCGCCAAGGCATCAATAGAGCGAAACGAATCTGGTGATGTCCAAACAGTAGCTACAGGAACAGATATTCTTCTTTTTTGCACATTCTTTCCCTCTTTTACTTTTCAAAATGGATGTCTGTTATTCCCAATCCCGGTGCGTCAGGCAAAGTTATTTTATTTTGTCTGTATGAAGCACCACCTTCAATGGGTTCCGAAGAAAACAAAAGCGGTGTATCTAAATCGCATCGTGTTACATTGGACTTGGAAGCTGCAAAATGGCAAGCTGCAGTTACTGAAATTTTAGATTCAATCATGCAACCAACCATACACTCAACCCCATAGGTTTCGGCTAATGTATTAATTTTCTCAGCTCCGGTTATACCGCCCGCCTTCATCAATTTTATATTAATAATGTCACAACCATGCATAGCAAGCAGTCTTGCCGCATCTTTAGGACTGAATATACTTTCATCTGCCATAATTTGTGTCTCTACATGTTCGGTTACAAGTTTCATTCCCTCAAAATCCCACGATTGTACCGGCTGTTCTATCAATTCAATACCAAGATCCATATCTTCCATTTTTCGAATAATGGCAATTGCATCTTTTGCGCACCAACCCTGATTCGCATCCAATCGCAGCTTAACTTTTTTGCCTACTGCTTGACGAACACCTTTGACTCGTTCCAAATCCTCTGAAATCGTTGAATTGCCGACTTTAATTTTTAATGTAGTAAATCCATTTTTAACACTGGCAATTGCATCTCCCATCATTTCTTGGACTCCATTGACACTGATCGTTAAATCGGTTTCCAATTCGCTTCCATTCCCTCCAAGTAGCTGATAAAGTGGAAGGCCAGCTTTCTTTGCGAGACAATCATATACAGCAATATCGACAGCAGCTTTAGCGCTTGTATTATGCAAAATCGACTTTTCAATTACTTGATGAATCTGTTCTCTATTCTCAATTGCTAATCCTACGATTAGCGGACGAATAACTTCCGTAATAACATAATTGATACTACCAAGACTATCACCAGTTATGACATGTGTTGGCGGAGCTTCGCCAAAACCAGTCGTTCCGTCATCACATGTTAAACACACAATAAGACTTTCAGCTGTACTGACTGTCCGAAGTGCTGTTTTAAATGGTTTTGTGAGAGGAATTGTGATTTTTTTAGTTTGCACATTAACAATTTTCATAGATGATTCCCTCCGCTTTATTTAAAACGAGATGAATCCCGTAGCTTTCCCGAATCAGATAATGATAAATATTTGGTGTTTTTTTTGAGTATAAACGCTACCGGGTCACACAAGTAAGCTAAATTTTTAGATGTTATCAATTTCCTTAGCAGCAACATGAAATGCATTCCTTTTCAAAGAAAAGCCGTTTTCCGTGATCAGGAAAACGGCTTTTACTGGCATAAGAATGGACATGCTCTAAGTATTCCTGCTGATTTGAACGATTGCAATTAGTTAGACTTTGTTGCCCACTTCAATTCCATATAGCCTACCGGATGACGGACAATTCCTTTAACTTTGCTGTTTTGTAATTCAGATTGATTGTAGAAGTATACTGGAAAGAGCGGCATTTCTTTCATCAGAAGCTTTTCGGCTTGATACATGAGCGCATAACGCTTTGTGTCATTTTTTTCATTCTTTGCTTCCTTAATCAATCGATCATATTCTTTATTGCTCCACTGCATACTGTTCATTGGCATTCCTGTAATAAAATTCTCAAGGAAGTTAATTGGATCTCCATAATCTGCCAAAAAAGAACCGCGTGAGAACTGAAATTTGCCTTTTTTCTGTTCAACTCCGTATACATTCCATTCCATATTGGCCAGTTTAACGTTAACACCTAAATTTTTCTTATACATTTCCTGAACAGTTTCTGCTATTGATTTATTTATGTCTGTTGTATTATAGGTCAGTGTGATTGGAGGCAATTTCGTAATGCCCTCTTCTTTCATTCCTTCAGCCAATAATTTCTTGGCAGCAGATGGATCATATTTATAAAGGTTACCGTTATGCGTACGGAAATCTTCGCCACTAGGATCTTTGAATCCTGGAGAAACAAATCCGTATGCAGGATCGTTCTTTTGCTTTACAACATAATTAACAATTTTTTTGTTATCCACTGCAAGTGCAAAAGCTCTTCTGATTTTTGCATTATTAAATGGCTTCATCTTCACATTCATGCTGAAGAAGTATGTGCCTGCTTGCTGACCGACTTTGACTTTTCCTTCTTTGAAAAGTTGATCAGAAAGATCCGGCGGAACGCTTGCCACGTCAAGCTCTCCAGTTTTATACATTTGGTATTCCGTATTTGTATCGTTAACCATTGCCCAATCAACTTCGTCAAGCTTTACTGTTTTCTTATCCCAATAGGTACTGCTTTTCTTAAAGACCATGTTCGCATCATGTTTCCATGAAGCAAGTTTGAATGGACCGTTTCCGACAAAAGTCTTGGCATTTGCATACCATTTCGGATCTTTTTCCGCAACTTTTTGATTTACTGGAAAAAAAGCAGGATTGGAGATCATACTGAGAAAATAGGATTGCGGCGCATTCAACGTCACCTTCAGCGTTTTGTCACCTTCCGCTTTAACCTGAACATCATCAGCGGATCCTTTATTCAGATTATATGCCTCGCCGCCTTTAATGAGATAACCCAAAAATGCTGCTGGTGATGCTGTTTTGGGGTTAAGCAGCTGTTTCCATGCATATTCAAAATCACCGGCAGTTAAATCGTCTCCGTTATCCCATTTTGCATCTTTTCGAATGTGGAATGTATAGGTTTTCCCATCTGGTGAAACCTCCCATTTTTCGGCTGATGCTGCATGAGGTTTATTGTCTTTTCCCAGACGTGTCAATCCTTCCATCAGGTTGTTCAGTGCATTCCAAGACAAAGAATCAAATCCGATTGGCGGATTAAAAGAAGTGGGTTCTGATCCATTATTAAGCTTCAAAACCTGCTTTCCATCCGATTTCTTGCTTGATGAATCAGGCTTAGCAGTACAACCACTAAATGCTAAAACAAGCAGAACTGCCATACCAAGCAAAAACACTTTGCTAAATAACTTTTTCAAACGAATTCCTCCTGCCTTTTTATAGTATTTCAACCTGATGCCGAATAGTATCGGCTCTTTTATCTAAAAGCCAACAAGCGACTGCGTGGTTTTCACCAGCTGCCGTTGTCGGCGGTTGAACATGTTGACAAACTTCCATTGCAAACGGACATCTTTCACAGAATGCGCAGCCTTCAGGAGGAGCAAATAAATCCGGCGGTGCACCTTCTATCGGCTTTAAAGTATCGGAAGGAAGATCGATCCGTACTATAGCGTTCAAAAGAGCTTGTGTATACGGATGCTTCGCATGATAAAAGATATCCCGTTTGCTGCCTGTTTCAACGATCTTGCCGGCATACATAACGGCTACTCGATCTGCGATCTTGGCTACAACTCCAAGATCATGAGTGATCATAATCATTGCAACACCCGTTTTTTTTTGGATATGATCAAACAATTCTAAAATTTGTGCTTGGATCGTCACATCAAGAGCTGTCGTCGGTTCATCTGCAATGATTAGATCCGGTTCACAAATCAGAGCCATGGCAATGACAATTCTCTGTCTCATACCCCCGCTAAACTGATACGGGTATTGTTTCATTCGCTGCTCCGCATTTGACAAGCCAACCATTTGAAGCATCTCAATTGCTTTTTGATAGGCGTCTTTTCGTGATACCTTCTTTTGGTGAATGATTCCTTCAGTTAACTGCGATCCTATGGTCAGCGTCGGATTAAGAGCTGTCATTGGATCCTGAAAAATCATTGACAAATTCACACCTTGAATTTTTCTCAGATTTCTCGGTGAAGCGTTCGTCAATTCCTTTCCCTTGAATCGAATGGAACCACCAACAATTTTCCCATGCGGTTTAGAGATCAAGCCCATTACAGCCAGAGAGGTAACACTTTTTCCGCATCCCGACTCGCCAACCACAGCAAAAGTCTCTCCATTGTGGATATCAAACGAGACGCCTCGAACCGCGTGAACTTCACCACCATGGGTACTAAAAGAAACATGCAAATTTTCTACCTCAAGCAGCTTGTCCGATTGTTTTTGCACCGTGGCTCATCTCCTTAATTTCGGATCCAGCGCATCTTGCAAGCCATCACCTAAGATATTAAAAGCAAACATTGTTATCGAGATAAATAATGCCGGGAAGAACAATCTCCACCAGAATCCGGCTAGCAGAGCGGATAAAGCATCACTTGCCATCACGCCCCAGCTTGCGTACGGGGCTTGTACGCCCAATCCAAGAAAACTTAGAAATGCTTCGGAAAATATAGCTGACGGAACCGTTAACGTCATTTGCACAATGATCGGGCCCATGGTATTAGGAATGAGATTTTTCCGAACAATGCGCCAAGGCTTGCTTCCAAATGATTTGGAAGCAGTTACGAATTCAAAATTTTTTAATTGAAGCATTTGTCCTCTGACTATACGCGCCATTCCAGTCCAACCTGTAACCGTTAGTGCAACAATAATTGTCAATAAACTCGGACCCATCACAACCATGAGCAAAATGACTACAAGCAAATAAGGAAGTCCGTAGAGGATCTCAATAATCCGCATCATAACCAAATCCGTTTTTCCGCCCAAATAACCGGACAACCCACCATATGCAACACCTATGAATAGATCAACAAGTGCCGCCACAATACCGACAAATAATGAGATCCGCGCGCCGTACCAAGTTCGTGTAAAGACATCTCGACCAAGCTCATCCGTTCCAAACCAATGATTGGAAGACGGTGATAAATTCTGCAGCGTCAAATGCTGTGCCGTTACTGAATAGGGTGAAAAGATTGGTCCGAAAACAGCAAATACAGCCAGAAGCCCTAAGAAAGTCAACCCAAGCATGGCGAGTTTATTCTTCCGAAGCTGAATCCAAGCATCCTGCCAATACGAAATGCTCGGGCGAGACAATGACTGCTGCACTATTTTCTTACGATTGAGCAGACGGAACCAATCCGTTGGAATTTGTGAAATTAAGTTTTGTTTTTTCAATTTTTTTAGATCCTCCATCACTCCCCCTCCTTGCCCATTTTAATTCGTGGATCAAGCCATCCATAGGCAATATCAACAATGAACAACATAAAAATTAACAAAGCGCTATAGAACATCGTCGTTCCCATGATAACCGGATAGTCACGAGAATTAATGCTGTCAACAAAATATTTACCCATGCCAGGTATTGCAAATATCTTTTCAATAACAAATGTACCGGTTAATATACTCGCAGCAAGCGTACCAAGTACGGTAACAACCGGTAAAAGCGCATTTTTTAATGCATGTTTTGTGACAATAAAAAAAGGAGATAGTCCCTTCGCCTGAGCAGTTCGTATGTAATCCTGTGTCAGTACCTCAAGCATACTGGAGCGAATCAATCGTGCGATAATTGCCATCGGACCGGTCGCAAGTGCTACAACAGGCATAATCATGTAAGCAAAACCTTGCCATGTCCCCGCGGGCAGCAAACGGAGATTAACCGCAAACTCTTGAATAAGCAGCGTGGCCAGAACAAAGTTAGGAATTGATATCCCCAAAACAGCGATAGTCATTGCCAAATAATCAATAAGGCCATTATGTTTTAGAGCAGCAAAAATACCCAGAACAACACCAGAAATAACAGCAACGGCCAGTGACCACATTCCCAGTTCAAACGATACCGGGAATCCTCTTCCTAGCAAGTCATTTACTGTTTGAGAAGGTTGCTTAATTGATGGACCATATGTAAATGTTGCTATTGACTTAAGATAAATCAGATACTGAATCGGGAGCGGCTTATCAATATGATAATGTGCTTCCAAATTTTGAACCGCAGCATCGCTAAGTACTTTTCCATTTAAATTATTAAAAGGAGAACCAGGTATTGCATGCATGAGCAAAAATGTCAATGTAGCGATCACCCATAGAGTTAAAATCATAGCAATAAATCTCTTGGCAATAAAACGAAGCATAGCATCTCTTCCTTTCTAAAAAATAGGAATACCTTTCGATTTAATATTTTGATATTTCAGACCATTAAAAAATCATAACTTTCAAAAACAAAAAATCCAGCCCTAAAAAACGAGAGCTGGATTTTGTCTAGGTTATTAGACAAAGCGGCCTATTGATGAATTATATGATTATACTTTTTTACTGCATCGCAAAAAGCAACGATTAATGCTTTTTGCGATGAGCCGAAATATCTTGCCCGAATATCATTAACAATATCAGGATCATTGATTAACCGTCCCGATAATAAAGAATGTACAAAACGAGTCGTCAAATTGATCGTTGCCGAACACTCTACATCAACAATTCTTCCATTCGTGCGATCGATAACTAGTCCAATAAAAAATTGATTAAAACGGATCGTTATCGGGTTCTTTTGTGAAGATTTTGCATCACCAATGACAAATACAGTATCTTTATAAAAAGCCATATGTGTTCCTTCCTTATTCATTCAGGTAATTTGAGGGACTTTCAGCTGGTTGGCTGCAGGAACTCAAATTGTGAACAGCTTTAAGGATTAAGGAAATTATATAAGAGAATCAATTAAATGTCAATATTATAAAATGTTTTAATTTTTAAACAATATTTGATTCATTTTTGCTTAAAAGCTACTGCAAAAGCTGCATTCAATCTTTTTTCTCTGATCGTTTGATCAAATAGTTTGCAATAGCATTCCCTATATCCTGAATAGCAATTAATGCTTCCTGCCTGTTCTGTATTCCACTTGTCATTACAGTAACGGCCATAGAGTGTCCGTTGCAAGTGAAATATGCCGCGTCATGATCAATTTCTTCCATTTCACCTGTTTTATTGTAGACCACAACAGGCTGCGTTTTTTCATCAAACAAACCAGGAAGCTTGTCTCTGAATTGTTGATGAAGCATCCAAAATTTGACTTCATCCGGGAACGGATCAACCTTAGAAAAAATACGCCGAATAATTAAATTTGCATCATGTGCACTTATGCGGTTTGTTCGTCCTTTAAGTTGAGCAACCTCATCCATCATTTTGCGTTCTATCTTTGTTTCCGTTAGCCCTTGCTCAGCAATCCAATTCTGGATTTGATCAATTCCAAAAAAATCCAGAATTAAGTTAGTCGCAGTATTATCAGATACGCTAATCATCAGTCCCAAAAGATCTTTTACCGTCCATTCGCGTCCGGATAAAAGCTGAAGAACACCTGACCCCCCAACAATTTTCCCCTTGTCAAACCGAATTGTTTGTTGCAGTTGCGTTTGGTCAATGCGGGGATTCTTGAATGCATAGAACAAAATAGGAAGTTTGATTAGGCTGGCCGACAGCTTTGGAATATTTTCGTTGTAACCAAATACAAACCCATCTGAACCGATTGACTCTATTGATATGTGATCTTTGAGCTCATCAGTAATCGATATGAACGTTTTGCGAAGCTCAGTATCTGCATCATTCATCAATCTAACCCCCTTTTTCTATAGAAGATGTTCAAAATATATGGGAAAATAATAAAGCTTTTATAATATTGCTAATAAACGAATCACAGTGTCAGCTTAGTTTCCAATGCCTAATTTGGACTAGTATCAAGATACAATAGTAGAGTTCAGTGTTTGGCCTAACTCTGATTCATATTGTTAACCTGTTGAGAAGACATGTATAGAATTCCGGTGTATCAATTTGCTAAATTAAAATCATTTGATCGGTTACATCACGCCCGGCTGAATCCACAGCTGTTTCCGATCGGCATCGAGCATGGCGTCAACGCCGAGTGGAACGGAAAAATTCGGAGCACAATGTCCAATGAAAAAGCCGCTGACCACAGGCTTTCCCAGAGATCCTAAATAAGTCCGGATAACTTCTTGGTATGTGAGCGTATCCTTTTTATCGTCCGGTAGATTTTGGTGAATATCGCCGATGATAAATCCGGCTGCTTGATCTAATTTTCCTGTTAGTCTCAATTGATTAAGCATACTGTCAATCCGATAGGGTGCTTCTCCGATATCTTCAATTAAGACCAGTTTATTTTTCATGTTAATCTCAAATGGTGTACCAATTGAGCTGACTAAAAGTGATAAATTGCCACCGACTAGCTTTCCTTCAGCAGTACCGCCATGTAACGTGGAGAGCGGAGACAAATGTTCATCATAGCGCAATGACATGGGTTGAAATAGCTGGGAAAACAACTGTTTTGAGAGCAGCGGAACATCGGGAGCACTGAGATCCGAAGCAAGCATAGGTCCGTGAAAGGTTATCAAATCGGTTTGCTGCCTAATTGCCGTATGTAAATAAGTAATATCGCTATATCCCCAGAAAACTTTCGGATGCTTTCGGATCAAGTCAAAATCAATTCGATCTGCGAATCGTGCAGTACCATAACCGCCTCTTGAACAAATAATCGCACGTACCGTATCATCAGCAAACATCTCATGGAAATCAGCCAACCGTTCTTCATCGGATCCAGCCAAATAACCGTATTTCTTATCTATATTTTTGCCCAAACGAACCCGGAAACCAAGCTGTTTTAACCATTCACATCCCTTCTCAAGTCGCTGCATGTCCGGGGAACCAGCAGGGCTGATCACACCTATTGTATCTCCCTCATATAATCGCCTTGGAATAATCATTGACGTTTCTCCTTTCATGCCCAAACACCACAAAATCCAGTTCAAAATCATTTTGAACTGGATTTTTTCGAGGACGATATAGACAAAGCCTATAGGCTTCTTTTTTGCGTTTGTTTTCCTTGAGCGCATCACTAAAAGCCGCCATTAACGCTTTTTGGCAAGAACCAATATATCTTTGCTGAATATCAAGAACAATTAGAAGATTATTTATCAGTACTCCCAATAAAACAGAGCAAACACATTGCATAGTCAACTGAATCGTCACAAAATAATCAACACTTCTGCCATTTGCTTCACACACCACAATACCCCAAAAAAATGAGTTGAATTGTAAAGCGATCTGATTGATCCGTGTCGGCTTTTCATTGAAAAATAAATAATTCGAATTGTTATAATGAGTCATTACCTTAGTGTCCTTCCTCAGCCACAATCAAGTACCACAAAAGACTAACGGCAGGAATACCGCAGATGACTAAAATCATGAAAATTTATAGGAACAAAATAAGTATATTAGGACTCATTTACTTTGTCAATATTTTAAAAATTGTGCTAAGAACCGACGATGGGATGAATTGGGAAAGTACTTATTAATGAGAACAAAAGTGATCTTTGATCATAATAATTGAGTCGCCAATTTGTCATGTATGAATTACATGCTTAGAGGAAAACTAACAAGAAAAATGCTTAATGATGTAGTGTACATCCACCATCAATCCTAATGTTTAGATTGGAGTTTAAAAATGGTAAGAAGAAAGAGAGCAATTTTAGACTGCTTCGGATCCGCAAGTTTGTCCCATCATCGTCCGGCGGTGGTCGCTTGGTGGTCAGCAGCATTTCCAGGTTTTGGTCATATGCTTTTGGATATGCATATTAAAGGGAATGTCTTATTTCTTTTTGAAATCATTATCAACTTCAATTCAAAATTAAACTTAGCAATGGTTTATTCCTTCGTAGGTGATTACGAACATGCAACAAATGTTCTCAATACGCAATGGGTACTCATCTACATTCCTTTTTATTTTTATTGTATTTGGGACAGCTATCGTACGGCTACAAAATTGAATCTCTTATATACATTACTAAAACTTGAAACATCAAAAATGGGCTTCACAGCTTATCCTGTAAAGGATTAGCACAAAAATAAAAGCAAGAACACCGATAACTCGGTATAATTGAAGTGTCGAATCCCAATTAACCGAGGAGTGTTCATGCCATGAAAAGTATATCACGAAATGACCATCCATCTCTTGGAATTTCTTCTTCAGTCCAGGAATTTTTTACACGATTTCGTTTGAGTCAACTTGCGAGAGCCTCAAACGCCACAAAGGCAAAGGGGGTCCCCTTCCGGGTACTGTTCTGTTATCTCATTAGCACGGTCTTTTCAAACAAGTCAGCGTATCGCGATTATTTGAAGCATCAAAATCAGCTGAACTTCTCGGATAAGACCTTTCGCAACCTGCTCAACAACGGCAAGATTAACTGGCAAAAGTTTCTGATTCTGCTCTGTTGCCGGATCATTCAGTTCATTAAACCCTTGACGGATTCGGCACGGAAGCCTGTGTTCATTGTGGATGATTCCATGTATGAACGCGCCCATGCGAAACGCGTGGAGCTGGCGGCGTTTCAATTCGACCACGCCAACCATCGGCATGTGCGCGGCTTTCGGTTTCTTCAACTAGGCTGGAGTGACGGCAACACTTTTTTGCCGGTCACCTTTTCCTTGCTTTCGGGTCAGAATCAGGTATGCGGTACAAAAGCTGATGCTCGCACCCATTCTGGAAAGCGGAAGCTTCAGGCCCAGCGTAAAGCGCCTGATGTGGTTCGAGAACTGCTTTCTTCTGCCCTGAGGCATGGCGTCCGAGCATCCTATGTTTTGTTTGATTCTTGGTTCTCTAGTCCTAAAATGTTTCAGCAGCTGCGTCAACTTGGCCTTCATACCGTCGCTATGGTGAAACGGTCGAAAAAGGTTTATTACCGGTTCAATGGTCAAATGATGGACGTGAAAGCGATCTTCAACGCTCAGAAAAAACGTCGTGGACGCTCACGCTACCTACTTTCTACCGTTGTAGAAGCGGTTGTTGAGGGAGAGGTCTTACCCCTGAAACTCGTATACGTCCGCAACCGTCGTAAACGCAAAGAGTATCTGGTCTTAGCGTCAACCGATATCCAACTTTCTGAAGATGAAATCATCCAGCTTTATGGAAAACGCTGGTCCATTGAAGTGTACTTCAAGATGTGCAAGCACTATCTTCGACTCGCTAAATACCAGGGTTTGTCTTATGACGGGATTTTTGCGCACACCGCCCTGGTCGCTATCAGTTATTCCCTTCTTGCGGTTCAGCACCGTGAACAGGTGGACGATCGCACTTTGGGTGAGTTGTTTTATTTGATGGTCGATGAGCTTTCGGATGTGACCTTCGTCGAAACGCTTCAGCAGTTGATCGACTTATTTCAAGAAGTTTTCAAAGACGAGTATGTTCTTTCTGAGCAAGCAGTCCATCACATCATCGAAAATTTTCTAGAGAAGCTACCTACCAGCTACCAGAAACAGCTGACAAAAGCGGCGGCCTGACCTAAATTATTCATAGTAATCATAGAGCAGGCAAGGGATGGGTGCGCTTTTTTAACTTTCAAGTTTTAGTACATTAGTTAAAAACCAGCCAGTAGAAATGGACGTGCTTGATTTACGTTCAATAGAAACTTGTTTTTTAGATAAGCGTCTGCCCTGGGCAGCTTCTATTTGGTCACTTTTACTTCCCGGATTGGGACAACTTTATACACGTCGTCTTATTCCCGCAATTTCACTTTTGGCGTGGTCGGTGGCTATTTATGTTAATTGCCATGAACTTCAGAGCATTCAACTGTTCATTATTGACCATGCAGAATTCAACGAGTCGATTCAGTTACTTGATGCTGAATGGTTTCTTTTTATTCCTTCGCTTATTTGGGGCAGTGCTTACGACGCATATTCGAAAACAAGTGAAAGTAATCGCCTTTTCGAGGAAGAACTCAGCACCTATTTACGTCGAGAGTGGGGAGCAAATCGATCACGACTGAATATCTGAGAAAGGGGGCAAAGATCAATGAGCAACATCATCTGCCTATTTCATCCATCACTTTCAGTTGAACTATTATTGACCGAACTTCAAAGAAATAAAATTAAAAAAAGCGATATTTCCTGCTTTGTTTTGAAAGCGCCAACTCAATCAAAACCAAAATCAGGTTATAAAGATCCTACTGAAACAACAAGTTTGGCAGATTTGGGATTTATTTTCGCAACTATTTTCGGAGTCATTGGCGCAAGTGTAGGTTTTCTACTGCCGCTTGGTCCGATCATCTGGGGAATTGCCTCAAGCGTCTTCGGTTTTTTACTCGGTTTTATTATTGATTGCTGTTATACAAAAGTATTGAAACAAAAGCCGCATACCTACATACTCGTTTCGATTGACTGCACCAGCGAGAAGGAATCTTTAATAAAAAAAATAGCGGAAACCCATCAAGTCATTGGGCTTACCGTTATTGAATCATGAGTTGATTTTTCATCTTTTTCTATTTTTTCGCGGCAATTTTTACAATATCCGTAAATTTCAAATTTATGTCCGGTCACTTGAAATTCGGGATCAATTTGTGACAAGTCCTGCATTGGGCACACATCAATGGTTCTCGTTTTACCGCAACGAAGACAAATAAGATGGTGATGATGATGCTCCTTACAATGGAACTGATACATTTTTTCACCGTCAAGCTCCGTTTCTTCAAGAATCATTAAATCTTGAAACAGCGATAAATTACGATAAATTGTATCGAAGCTGATCCCCGGATAATCATCTTTTAACGCAATCTGAATGTCCTTTGCTGAAAGATATCCACCTTTGCGATCAAATAAATCCAATATATCCTCTCGTTTATCTGTATGTTTGTACCCTTTGTTTTTTAATAAAACCATGGCTTCTCGTTTATTCAATGAGAATCACCTCTTTTGTAGCAAATCATTCTTGATCCTTTACAACACAGCATACCATTTTTCACTAAAAAAGCATAATATTCGTTTCCCACGAAAAAAGAGCTTCCCACTTGGAGAAACTCCCTATCCATTTCTTCACCAAAAAAATCCAATTGCCAAAATAGCTGCGATTGATGCTAGTGCGATTGGATATCCCCATCCTCCGCTTCCCCAGAGGAACAAACCAGGACTGTTTGATAAAACACTTCCAGCAGGTTGCAAATATGCAGTCCGTTCGTCAACACGTGTCAGCATGCCTCGATGGACTGAGCCATCATGGCAACGGATTTCAACCGGCTGATTCACTAGACCACAGCACTGAGAATAAATCGATTGATTGGGCACTTTCATTCCCTCCCATTCACTGGTTATTCTCTAATACTGTATGTCTAAGAAGCGCTTGGAGCGGCGGCATTCATCATCATTCCCCCGCCCGTTCTCACCTATTTCTTGATGTACCGGTGCCTCGTATGGTCAATCGTCTGTGCAAGCAGATTCATGACGTGTTCGTCTTCCTCGGAGTAAAAAATGACTTTTCCCTCGCGACGTGATTTAACCAGATGCAGTTGTTTTAAAAAACTAAGCTGATGAGAAACAGTTGATTGCTGCAGAGCTAAAAGATCGGAAATCTCCGAAACAGAACACTCGCGCTGCGAAAGCAAATAGAGAATCCGAACACGCGTCGGTTCAGACACTGCTTTAAAAATTTGGGCCACTGTAGCCAATGTTTTATTATCTAAATCAACCGGTGTTTTATCACTCATCATGATCATCCTAATCGAAACATTTCATGTGACTACCTTAGCAGATTCTGAACAGATCTGTCTATTGATCCATTTCATTGCACAATCATGGCTTACTTTTTCTTCTTTTTTGACCATTGTTCAATGTCCCAAACCCTTGTGATCCATTTTTCATAGAACGAAGGTTCATGGCTTACTACTAAAACAGTGCCGTCATAAACCTCAAGCGCCTTACTCAATGCTTCCTTTGCGAATACATCAAGGTGGTTTGTCGGTTCATCAAAAATCAGGACATTGCTTTTCTGCAGCATCAGTCTTCCAATTCGGACCTTTGTTTCCTCACCGCCGCTCAATGTATCCATCGGTTGCCGCATATGTTCGGCAAATACTCCGCATTGAGCCAGATGCTGACGCAGAACTTTTTCAGGAGTCTCCGGAAATTGTTCCATCATCCATTCCAGTGGCGTTAAATGAGGCGGCGCCGAGAGTTGTGAAAAGTAGCCGGGCATCACACGCTCCCCTTGTTCGGCACATCCTGATATCGGCTTCAACTCGCCAAGCAGCGTTCGGAGAAGCGTGGTCTTTCCAATGCCATTATGTCCGATAATAGCAATCTTCTCGCCGCGCATAATTTTTTCATTAACGCGTGGAAATAAGGGGCGATCATAGCCGACATCAAGATTCTCCGCTGCGAAAATCATTCGTACCGGCTGACGATCCACTTTAAAATGGAAATGCGGCTTTCGCAACTGTGAAGGTGGATCAAGTCGCTCAATTTTGTCTAACTGTTTTTCCCTGCTCTTCGCTTGCTTTGCCGTAGCCGTACGCACCTTGTTTTTCTGAATATAGGTTTCCAGTTTTTTAATTTCTCGTTGTTGCTGACGGAACGCAATCTCTTGCTGTTCCTGCCGCGCTTCATGCTGCTTAAGATAGGATTGATAATTGCCAACATAACGAATCAATTGCTGGTTTTCCAAGTGATAGACATATTGGGCAATTTGATTCAGAAATTGCGTGTCGTGGGAAATCACAATGAAAGCATGTGAATAGGCGTTGAGATAATTTGTCAGCCAATTAATATGAACAACATCGAGATAGTTCGTCGGTTCGTCAAGCAGCAGTACATCCGGGTTTTCAAGCAGTAACTTTGCAAGACACAATTTGGTCAACTGACCTCCGCTCAATTGTGTTACGTCTTTTTCAAGTCCGATTGCCGATAATCCTAACCCATCAGCCATCTCATGAATCTTTGCGTCGATAGTGTAAAAATCGTTTGCCAGTAAAAGCTCCTGTAGCTGGCCGTATTCGTCAATATAGGAAGGATCCGCATTAGGTTCCTGCATTTTGACAGCAAGTTCATTCATCGTGCGTTCTGCGTCAAACAGTTCTTTAAACGCATCTTGCAGGCTTTCATAAATGCTCTTTCCTTTGCCAAAATTTAGATGTTGCTCAATAACACCGATTTTTAAGTCCTTCCTCTTGCTGATGCCTCCATTATCCGGCAATAATTCACCAAGCAGCAATTTAAGAAAGGTAGATTTTCCGGCACCATTATGACCGACCAGTGCGATATGTTCGCCCTCCATCAGCCTGAAATTCATATCTTGATAAATCAATTTGTCTCCATAAGAAAAAGCGACATCCTTCGCTTCAATAAGTAACATAAGTTCACTCCTCTGATTTGCGGCCGATCAAGAAGCGAGCAGATAGACAGGATATTTTTCGATCCGCATAAAAAGGAGCGAAGCATTGACGCTTCGCCCCTTTTAGTTCGACTTTCAACCGTCAGAAACAGAAACATCCCTTATCTATTGTCACAACCAATTGGCCTTTTTAACATTCGATGAGCACAGACCTCACCCGTATCAAGCCAATTTAAGTTGCAGACAATCAGATAAAATCATTGATATTTCCACTCCCCTTGTAAATACTTTTTCATTTTATACCTAATTTTGATGAAAAGCAATTCGTCACTGACGCAAAACAAGTTCAATCTCATGTTCAATGGGAATACCCTCTTCGTTTGCAGCAGGAATTGACGGCTTCAATATTCTTGCTTTAGACACCGCACCCAGATGAAGTGATGACAGTGTGAATCCCATCTTTTGATAAAAAAACAACGCATGTATATTATCGTTCGTTGTTGTCACCCTAAGCGAACATTCGTTTTTGGTTAACTGCACCATCTCATTGATCAGCGCTGAACCAATACCTTGATTCTCAATAAAACTGTTCAAAGAGATGATTTCTATTCCTTTCGCATCTTGTCTGTATGTCAGCATACCTGCGACTTGGTCGTTGGCAAAAGCCAATAGGCCCGGCAATGTCAGCATATCAATTAATTCACCGTGAATGGCCATCGCGGGCCCATTCCAATATTTTGCGAGAAGATTTTTAACTTCTGTTCTGTCCTTTTTTTCAATCTTTCTTATTTGAATGTACAAGTCTTCATCTCCTTGACTTTCCAATAGTACTGACTCAAAAAAATTGATCATGTGCCCATTTTAAGGCATTTGCCTACCCATTTTCACGGTATCTGCATAGTTTAGATATAGGCCATTGTTTTACTATACTTTGCGCGGAATTACTTTGCCGGCAAGGAATTGATTATAGGAGGAACGAACATGTCATATCCAAGCTATTGGGAAAATCTGGTCAATCAACCTGTAGAAATACAGTGCAATGACGGATCAGTTCACGTTGGAATTATTGAATCGTTTGACCAGGACAATGTATATTTAAAGCCCCTGACCAATGATCAGCAGACGCCAAATGAACGACCTGACGAAACGCGAAACGGTGATGAAAGGTTCTTCGGTTTTGGCCCTCAGGCGTTTCTGGGAGGCTTTGCCGGCGGATTGCTCGGTGTCGGGCTCAGTTCAATTATCGGTGTTCGGCCTTGCCCTTACTGCCCTCCAAGACCATTTTATGGACCGGGACCAGGTCCTCGTCCCCCATATGGCGGCGGATTCTATGGACCGGGACCAGGACCGTTTTTCTATTAATCACTGCCCTATCCAGTTTCGCACACCCAATTGGCGGTGTGCTTTTTCTTTGAAAACAAACAAAAAGAGAATCGGCTGATGCCGATTCCCATCTTACTATTGCATAAATTACTTCAAGTTTAAAACAGTGACACGTTCACGAGACATAGACAAGAGACTGTGGTGGATTCCCTGAACACCCATGCCGGATGCCTTTACTCCAAGGAATGGGAAGTGATCCGGGCCACGTTCCGTACGTCCATTAATCTGAACCGTTCCAGCTTCAACTTGCCGAGCCACTGCAAGAGCACGGTCGATATCCTGTGAAAAAATACTTGCTTGTAGACCAAATTCCGATTTGTTTGCAATTTCAATTGCTTCCTCATCAGATTTTACACGAATAATCGGTAATACAGGACCAAAAGGTTCGATCCAAGCGATATCCATATCTTCGGTGACGTTATCCAAAAGTGTAGGATAAATCAGATTTTCCTTGCGCTCATTGCCGATTACGAGAGTGGCTTTTTTTGCGAGCGCATCATCGATCAGACCTTGAACGAAGTCTGCAGACTTGTCATCGATCAGCGGAACGATCGTGCTGTCTTTTTCCGGAGAACCGACAGTCAGCTTTTCAATTTCCGCTTTCAGCCGCGAAACAAGTTCATCGGCAACTTTTTCGTTTACGAGCACGCGCTTGATTGCCGTGCATCGTTGACCTGAGTACGAAAAAGCACCATTCATAATGCTTTTGACAGCTACATCCATATCTGCGTCATCACAAACAAGTGCCGGGTCCTTTCCGCCAAGTTCAAGTACAAGCGGAATCATTGCTGTTTGTTTTGACAGATGGCGGCCGGTTGCTGAACCGCCTGTAAAACTGATCATGTTAATTCCTTTATGTTCAACTAAATAATCGCCAATAACCGATCCACGGCCGGTCGTCAAGCTAAGGAGTCCTTTTGGAAGGCCCGTTTTATCTAGTGCCTCAATCATCTTAATACCGCTGATTGAGCCTTGAGTAGCCGGTTTAAAAATAACAGCATTACCGGTCATTAATGCTGGAGCAATTTTGGAGGCTGCAAGGTTAACGGGATAGTTAAACGGAGCGATGGCCAGCACTACACCTAATGGCGCTCTTTCAACGATTCCGATTTTCTTTTGATCGCCGCCTGGGAATCCATCGCCCTTCAAGCTTTCACCATGCATGTGCAATGCTTCCTGTACAGTGTAACGGATCAAGTCTGCTGTACGTACAACTTCTTTCTGAGCATCCTTAAATCCCTTACCTACTTCCTGCATTACTGCTTTGGCAATTTCTTCACTATTCTTTACCAACTCATCGGCCCATTGGTCAAGGTAAGCACCGCGTTCACTCTGCGTCAGCTTCGCCCAGTCTTTTTGTGCAGCATGTGCTGCAGTTATTGCTTCATCCACTTCATCCTGTGTGACCGCTTGAACATAACCGATCGTTTCTCTCAGGTAAGGGGATTGAATGGCAATCGTCTCGCCGGATGAACTTTTTTTCCATTCACCATTGAGGTACGCCATGTAGGTGGTCAATTCTGATACATTAGAAGCCATACCTGTTCATTCTCCTTTTTTTGTCAACTTTTTTCTTTATCGCCATTGTCATATATGCCGTAAAAAAATTACGTCAAAACAAGTGCTCAAATTGACAATTATTTTCGTTCACCCATTACAGCAAAACAATAAGATTTTCAATGAGTACTCATCTTTTAACAGTTTCATTTTCGCATGAAAAGT
Organism: Sporolactobacillus sp. PKPK-6; assembly: GCF_056678885.1. Taxonomy (NCBI): domain Bacteria; kingdom Bacillati; phylum Bacillota; class Bacilli; order Caryophanales; family Sporolactobacillaceae; genus Sporolactobacillus; species Sporolactobacillus sp. PKPK-6. Next base: position 287,059 of record NZ_JBWXPA010000001.1, read on the forward strand.
TCATAATTTCCAATCTTCTGCTCACTGTCGGTATGATCCGTTCATTCAAAAAACATGCATTAGATTTATCTTACATGTTTATTATAAGTATTTAAAGCAATTTCATATATTTGTCAAGAAAATAAATTTACTTGAACGCACAAAACAATCTTATTTATGCAATTCTTCATTAAATTTGCAGGTCGAATTTCAATGGGCCATTTACAAAAATATCTTTTCAAAATCAGAAAACGAATATGATTAACAAATAGTTTGAACTGCTTTGCCATGAATATGTAACAAGATCCAATCTGAATAGAGAATAGCATCACGAACTCAGAACTCTGTTGGGCTGATTGCCAAGCTATGTTTTTTCTTAATGACTGTTCAGAATACAAATAAGTAAAACAGGAGGCTCCTCCATTAGGAGCCTCCCTTCAGCAGTCACTGCCTTGCAGGAAACGATATCGGTTTGCCAGCGGGGCACAAATTAATGCCAGAACAATAATTGGAAGCCATGCGATCAAAAAAATAAAAAAGGCGGCAAAATGTTTGATTTGCCACGCACGCCAGAACGGGAGCAGGCCAAGCAGGGAACCCATGATCAATCCGATTAATCCATAAGAAAGCAAAAGATGCAGCCATGAAATGATCATTTTTATCAACTCCGTCACTCTTTTTAACAGTTTATGCATACTGAAAAAAGAAGTGAAAGCTGATAATTACATGAACTTCTTAATCACGCGCGTTCATAGATACAGAACGTGTGGGGAAATCGATTGTTACGATCCATAACCCCTTCCGTACTTCGTAATAACCGCCAATTTTGCTTTTGAAAACCAGAAAAATATGTGTCGCCCTCAAATTCTGCGTCAATATGAGTGATATAAAGGCGATCTGCATAAGGCAAGAAAGCTTTAAAAATACCCGCACCGCCAATAATAAAGCATTCACGCCCAAATGCCGTACCGCTTTTTAAAAAGCTCTCTACCGACGAAAAGCACTTAACTTGATTCTGATTAAACTCCGGATTGTGCGTTAAAACGATATTCTCCCGTCCGGGAAGCGGTTTCCCGATGGAATCATACGTCTTCCTTCCCATGATGATCGGGTGACCCATCGTCGTCTGCTTAAAATAGCGCAGATCGTCCGGCAGATGCCACGGCAACTGATTCTCTCTTCCGATCAGCTGATTTTGATCCATAGCAACTAAAAAGGAAATCATACTGACACCTTGCCTTTAATTGCAGGATATGGATCATAGCCGAGAAACTGGAAATCATCATAGTCGAAATCAAAAATAGATGAAACTTTACGGTTAATTGCTAGCTTAGGAAGATCTCTTGGCTTACGTTCAAGCTGTGTTTTTACTTGATCGAGATGATTAAGATAAATATGAGCATCCCCAAAAGTATGTACGAACTCGCCAACCTCTAGCCCTGTAACATGAGCAATCATATGCGTTAACAATGCATAGGAAGCAATGTTAAACGGCACACCAAGGAACAGATCCGCACTGCGCTGATAAAGCTGACAGCTCAACCGTCCGTCATTAACATAGAATTGAAACAAGCAATGGCAAGGCGGCAGCGCCATATTAGGTATGTCTAAAGGATTCCATGCCGTGACAATCAATCGACGGGAATCCGGGTTTTTTTTAATTTCATTGATTACATTTGTTATCTGATCAATGGTTTCGCCATTTTTTCCTGGCCAAGATCGCCACTGATGACCGTAAACCGGGCCGAGATCGCCATGTTCATCTGCCCATTCATTCCATATCCGAACGCCGTGTTCCTGAAGATACTTGATATTCGTATCTCCCTTTAGAAACCACAGTAGTTCATAAATGATTGATTTATAGTGCAGTTTCTTTGTCGTCATTAATGGAAATCCGTCCTGCAAATTGAAACGCATCTGATAGCCAAAGATGCTGATTGTTCCGGTGCCGGTCCGATCACTTTTTTCATGACCTTCAGACAGTATTTTACGGCAAAGATTTAAATATTGTTCCACAGATGATCCCCCGCTTTTCGATTACTAATTCTCAGTTTAACATAATCATTTCTTTTCAGAAATAACAGTGAATGTTTTTCTTGTTCCTATTGTCGAATCATTAGACGGATCTGAATGGAATGCCCGTTGAGACGCACGAATAATTCATTGATACGCACATAAGCTTGATACAAGGTTTACTACATTGGAGGTAATTGCGATGAGCGCTGAAAAGCAGCAGAACAATCCATTAAACCAGTTGAGGCGTCAGCAGCCTGACGCCCTCATCGATGAATGGAATCACATCTGCCAAACCGATCAAGAGCAGGCATTCACCATGATTAATGATCCCGGATTGGAATTTCCGGTTCTTTTTATGCTTAGAGACCAAGTAGAAACGCGCGGTAATGCGTTAACCCCTCGTGCTCGTATCGCTTTGGCGCAAATACGTAATGTGCTCCATGGTGCAGATTTAGGAAACAACCATCCTGCCTCATTTGCAGACCAGCATGATGAAGTAGTCGAATCCATGTACTGGATACTGAATACCGGATGGAAAAACATTGTGTCGACCGACTACACACAAGTTATTGACCAAACGGCAATTAATCTTTTGCATACGTATCATGAAAATTGGCTAAAGGGAATGGTTGATCTGGTCATTTATCGTTATAAAAATAAAAGCCAGCGCCATTATTTAATCAGTGCCATGTGGGAGACGGCAAATCCTCTATGTCTTGTCTATCTATCAAACTACTTCTTATCCGATCAATCCGTTGAAAGCAATTATGCGCGTAAAATGCTTGCCTTTATTCCGGAAGTCCGTCATTCCCTTGATAATCAATCGGCACTGCTCGCCTTTGAAACCTGGTATGAAGAAAACGCCCACTATTTAGTTTATACGGGTGAAACAAATGATGCTGTTCCCGGAGGACGTCCATATAGGATCCATTATAGTGCAAAATATCTTGGAAAATCAGTTTCCTCCCGCAGTGGTGAACCTATTCAGGCGCTTTTGCCTAACGAAAAAAAGAACTATTTCGACTTTCTTAAATTACAGCCCCGCCTGCAAACGAGTTTGTCAGCCTACTCCATACGTTTAAGAAAACAGCAGCCGAAAATTTGGCGATCCTGGGTGGTTCAGCCGCTGAAAGATCAGCTTCAATCCATCAACACTGCTGCACATGGGGGGTATTATCTATGATCATTGCGGCAAACCAGCAACTCTCAGCCGACGATTATGGAAGTTTCGCCTCAAACGGCCGATTCGCACCAGTCATATTCAGAGCCATGGCGGAATCGCATGAGTGGTTTGCTTATCCGTCACGTCATGAACTGAATTTTGAAATCAAACTCAGAAATGAGACCATTGAAGCCGCGCATGCCCTCCTTGCAAGCCGCGCATCCTTTGCGACTTTCTATTACTCGGAGTGCAATGATTACTACTGGACATTAACAGGAGACGGCGGATTTGAATTGAAGCCTGGAGTACCGGCATCACAAGCTGTTAATGACATTTTTGTTAACGGTGAAGCCTATGCATTCGAATGTGCAACAGCAATGATGATTATTTTTTATAAAGCATTAATCGATACAATTCCAGCCGAGCGATTCAACGAGGTCTTTCAACACCTCTATTTATGGGATTGGCAAAATCATCCCTTCTTCCCACTAAGAAACATACCGCGTGTCGGAGGAGGGATTCCGGGTGATGTACGCTATTTTAAAAATCCAGATGTCAGTCCGCAAACACCTCAATGGCAAGGTGAAAATGTCGTTGATCTATCAGATGAAATGTATTTCGGTCATGGGGTTGGTATCTTGCCGGCAAGTCAAATGATTGCCGAATTAAATCAATATCGGCGTCCCGGTGCTGTTACCTCTGCATTTCTTATGAGCAATGCGACACGACCTAACTATTTATCATTGTCCGCACTCGCAGATGGCACGCAGATGGATGGAATTCGAATTGCTGCCGGAACTTCGTTTTACTCCTTTTGATGAGTGTACAGCTGCCTTGGCAGCAGTAATGTAATACAAAGCACGATCAATGCCAAGACCATGAACACCATAAACAGATGATGGATGCCAAGCATGAGAATTTCACGAAGCACGTGCAGCACAGTTAATTGCAGCTGTTCGTGACCCTGAGGATGGACAAGTTGATTTAATTGATCAACCGAATATTCAGATTCGCCTTTTTCAGAAATTGCACGAGCTGCCTGCGCATTGAAATACATGCCAAAAAAAGCAGCACCGATTGTTTGCCCAATACTGCGAAAAAATTGATTCGATGCCGTAACCGCACCGCGCATCTTTTTTCCTGCGGCAGACTGTGCGGCAATCGTTGTCAGTGTTAAAGTGATGCCAAAACCTAACCCAAGTATCGCAGTAATTATATAGAGTACAAACGGCTCGCTTCCAAAACGAAGCGTTGTCAGCCAAACAGTGCCGATGAGAAGAAATAGAGCACCGACACTCACGCTTTTCCGCAGTCCGAATTTTGGCATCAGCCGACCGCATAAAAAGGATCCGGACATCCAAGCAAGGGACATAGGTGTCAATACAAATCCGGATGCAGTTGCACTGTATCCAAGTAATCCTTGAAGCCACATTGGCATATAGATATCGTTGCCAATAAGGATTGCGCTTGCAATCAGTGCAATTAGATTGGTAAAGAACACGACCGGCATTCTTAAAAGTGTGAGCGGAATCATTGGATCTTCTGCATGCTTTTCAATAAACAAGAACAATCCAATCAGCACAACTGATAAGCTGATGAACATAATATTTATGAAATCATTCAAACCGCTCTCTCCGATACGCTGTAGCGCAATAAGCAGCAGGATCATGCTCATTGCGAACACCCCCGCCCCGACAAAGTCAACCGACTTGCGTTCGTGATTCCAATCTTCGTGAAGACCGAATTGCACAAGAAGAATTGTTAATGCGCCGAAAGGCAGATTAATAAAGAAAATCCAATGCCAGGATAAAATGTCGACGAAGAATCCTCCTACGAGAGGACCCAAGATTCCTGCCACACCCCAGATCATCCCCATCATTCCGAACATTTTTGCTCGTTTTTCTACAGGATATATATCTCCGATTATGGTCGTGCTGAGTGTCATTACAGCACCGGCGCCAATGCCTTGAATTCCGCGGAAGACAATTAATCCTTGCATGTTCCAAGCAAATCCGCACAGGACAGAGCCAATTAAGAAAAGAAGCGTACCAATGAAAAAAATCTTCTTTCTGCCGAAAAGATCTGACAACTTCCCAAATAGCGGCACAGTAACTGCAGATGTGAGCATGAAAATGGAAAAGACCCAATCCATAAAGCGTATTCCTTGTAAATCACCAATTATTTTGGGCATCGCCGTGCTGACTATTGTTCCCTCAATGGCTGTCAGAAGGGTACCGATCATTAATCCGGCAAGTACCACATTTTTATTTGTTTCCCTCTTGCCCATAACGTCCTCCTTTGAATCTCCTTACTGAGAATCAGATCATTCCATTGTAAAATATGAGAGCAAATAGCGCAATTTAAGATTTCCAAATAAACATTTCTTTTCTAAGACAAAAAAAGAACCTATACAGGCTCTTTTCAACTGAGTAAAAATACTTCACCTATTTAATTTTTCTAGAATTCGATTAATCTTTTCATTTAATCGCTGATATTCTTCAGAACTCTTCAAACGATCGGCAGCTTCATTCAATTCTTGTTTCACATGCTCAATTTCCTTCTTAACCGTTTCTGTGACAGGCTCCTCATTGGTCTGCTCATCATCATTTGCCATATTGACATGCACACGTATTTTTGATAAATCTTTCAAACTCTTCTTCACTTTCTTTAATTGCCTATTTAATTTATCTTGAACGGAAAATGAATGATCACTCTCATCCAAGTTTAGCTCTTCTTTTAAAGCATCTTGCAAAATTCGTGAATAATTCAGATCCGCTTCCTTCGCAGCATCGTCCAGCCATTTAGGTATCGTCAGCGTCTTTTTCACTGCTTGGTTTTCCATCTTTTTTCGAAATGGCGGCATCCATGTTTCAATAAGCGTTACAAGTTGACCTTGGCCGCTGTGAATAGCGGCAACCTCTGAGGGAACAGGAGGTTGCTCCCCTTTTTCCTCAAGTGCATAAATAAATAACGCAAGGGCTTCTTTTCCGTTCGCAAATCCTTCTTCGACACTCTTTGCTTCTGCCGAGCAGCCGGGTAAATCCGGAAAAGTTATTGTCAACTGTTCTCCGTTATTTGTAAATACCGCCGGATAAATATATTGATCTTTACTCACATTGATCACCTCAAATAAATTATAACACGTATTTCACACGTGTAAAATACATAGTCAATACGTATTATTTTTGGGAAGTGATTTCACATCGGCGAACTGCATAATCTTTAAAGAAAGATTTTATTAAAAAAACCGGGCAGTTTGTCCGGTTTTTTATGCAATCATTCATCTTATATTATCGTTGCTGGATGCGGTTCATGCGTATGTTGAACAGTATAGCGATTTCTCGGATGGTGATCGCAAGCATCGCTGCACGAACGATGATGCGTCTTCTCGCATTCCTCGCAGCAGATAAACTGTTTGTTACATTCCGGATTGGCACAATTGACAATTCGATCACAGGACTTGCCGCAATGTGCGCAATGACCGACGATTACGTCCTCATCGGTTCGATTAACGGGGACAGAAATACGCTGGTCAAATACATAGCATTTCCCGTCATAGCTCTTCCCTTGAACTTCAGGGTCCTTTCCGTATTCGACAATGCCGCCATCCAGCTGACTGACATCTGTGAACCCGGCACGCAGCAAATAGCCACTGAATTTTTCACAACGGATACCGCCGGTGCAATAGGTCAGCACTTTTTTATCTTTATAATCTGATAAGTTTTTTTCAATCCAATTAGGAAGATCCCTGAAGTTGCGAATATTCGGCAATATTGCATCATGAAAATGGCCGATTTGCGTTTCATAATCATTCCGTGCATCAATAAGGAGCACATCTTCATTTTGCATTTCTTTGTAAAATTCTTTTGGCTTTAAGTGTTTTCCAGTCATCTTATGCGGGTCTATATCATCATCTAACTTCAACGCAACAATTTCTTTGCGTGGCCGCACGTGCATTTTTTTAAACACATGTCCATCTGTCTCATCAATTTTAAAGGGCATATCTTTAAAACGCGGATCCTGATGAAGCGTATCCATATATGTTTGTGTTTGCTCTACTGTTCCGGACACTGTCCCATTCAGGCCCTCCTTGCCGACTAGGATACGCCCTTTCAACCCAAGCTCTTTGCAAAAATGTAAATGTTCCTCTGCAAACAATTTCGGATCTTCAATTGTGACATAGTGGTAATAGAGCAGTACACGATATGGTCTTCTTTCAGTCAATTGGTTCACCTCATTTATAATCAACGGCTTTTTACCATTCAAAGCCAAGTTTTTCTTTGTATATCCTATCAGATTTAATTAACTGTGACAATTATCACACCACTAATAATTCCCGGACTCACACAAAATTCACCTGTTGATCGCCATCATAGCGGCATACAGTCCCAAAAAACACGGGCAGTATTATTTTGAAGGTGAAATGTTATGTGTATTCTGTTAAGGTTACGATAGGAAAAAGTAAAGGTGAGGAAATAGTAATGGATTATGATGTGATTGTTGTTGGCGGCGGGCCATCAGGATTAATGGCGGCAATTACCGCTGCAGAGCACGGTGCCCGTGTCATGCTGCTCGATAAAGGAGACAAGTTAGGAAGAAAGTTGGCGATTTCTGGCGGCGGCCGCTGCAATGTAACAAACGCTATGCCCATAGATGAATTGATTAAGCATATTCCCGGCAATGGCCGATTTTTGTACAGTGCCTTCTCGTCATTTGATAATCAGGATATTATCCGTTTTTTTGAACAGCTTGGCGTTGGACTGAAGGAGGAAGACCATGGACGCATGTTTCCAATTTCCAATAACGCGAAATCAGTCGTCGATGCGCTCTTAAAACGCATGGACGATTTGAAGATCACGCTAAACATACACACGCCGATTCAAGCCGTTCTTTATTCCGACCATGTCGAAGGTGTTAAAACATTGGACGGCAAAAAGTACTCATCGGATTCGGTCATTGTTGCTGTCGGAGGAAAGTCAGTGCCTCAAACCGGTAGTACTGGAGATGGCTATGCTTGGGCAAAAGCGGCCGGACATACGATTACTGAACTCTATCCTACTGAGGTACCGCTTACCTCGAACGAACCGTTTATTCAACAAAAAACACTTCAGGGTCTATCTTTAACTGATGTTGCCGTGACTTTAGTTAACCCCAAGGGAAAGGCCATACAAACTCACCGTTGGGATATGATTTTTACTCATTTTGGTCTGTCAGGACCAGCAATTTTGCGACTAAGCCAATTTGTTGTTAAAGCATTAAAAAAGTTTAAGACACCGGATGTTATCGTTACCATTGACAGCAAACCTGATCTGAACAGCGACATGTTACGCAGCCTGCTGCTGAACCTAACTGAATCCAATCCGAAAAAAGCGCTTAAAAATGTTTGGAAAGGTATCATCCCTGAACGCTACTTGATGTTTCTTTTTGAACAGATTCATCTATCACCGGATTTGAATTTTCACGAGCTAGCTAAAGAAGATATTCGAAAAATGGCAGAAGCATTAAAACAATTTCCTATCCATATTTCAGGTACTTTATCCATTGAGAAAGCATTTATTACGGGTGGCGGTGTCTCGCTTAAAGAAGTCAACCCCAAAACTATGGAATCAAAAAAAATGCCCGGTTTGTATTTTTGCGGGGAGATTCTCGATATTCATGGCTATACTGGCGGTTATAATATTACCTCTGCATTTGTCACCGGTCATGCAGCTGGGACAGCTGCAGCAGAACGCGTTTCTGAACTTTAATGATATCTTGTTAATAGAATTCACCAAATCAAACAAACCAGTGCCTATTTTGGCACTGGTTTGTTTAAATTTCTTATTGATCGTCAATCCAATTAGAATAAACCGATTACTTTTCCATTTTGATCAATATCCATATTTAGAGCTGCGGGCTGTTTTGGCAAACCAGGCATGGTCAATACATTTCCTGTCATGACAACAATAAATCCTGCACCGACTGACACTTTAAGTTCACGAACATGGATGGTGAAATCTTTTGGCCTTCCAAGTAATTTCGGATTATCAGATAGTGAATATTGTGTTTTTGCTATGCAGACAGGAAATTGATCCCAGCCGTTTTTAATGAATGCTTTTATTTGTTTCTTTGCTTTCGAGGAAAATTCAACATCTTTTCCGCCATACACCTTCGTAACAACCGTTTGAATTTTTTTCTCAATAGAGTCCGTTAAATTGTACAGCGGTTTAAAATGGTTTTCTTGGTTTTCAATAGTATTGACAACCAATTGTGCAAGCTCTTTACCGCCTTCTCCGCCACATTCCCAAACATTCGCCAAGGCAACAGGATGGTTATTTGTACGGCACCAATTTTCAACATAAGCAACTTCGCGATCCGTATCAAAAATGAAGTGATTGATTGCCACAACATAGGGCAAACCAAATGATTTAATCGTGTCAATATGGCAAGCGAGATTTTCCATTCCGCGTGCAAGTGCATCGACATCCTCGTGCTTCAATTCGTCCTTGGTCAATCCGCCATGCATCTTTAGCGCGCGAATAGTCGCCACAATAACAACAGTGCTCGGCTTGAAATGTCCTGCACGTGTCGTAATGTCCAGAAACTTTTCTGCACCTAAATCTGCACCAAATCCAGCTTCTGTAACCACATAATCGCCAAGTTTTGCACCCATTTTCGTAGCGAGTACACTGTTACAACCATGAGCGATATTGGCAAATGGACCGCCATGAACGAATGCCGGTGTATTTTCCAAGGTTTGGACGAGGTTTGGATGAATAGCATCTTTAAGCAGTAATGTCAATGCACCCTCAACTTTTAAGTCTCTGACAAATACTGGTTTTCTTTCGTAAGTGTAGGCGATCAGCATGCTGCCGAGCCTTTTTTTCAAATCTTCAAGATTCACTGATAGGCAGAGAATTGCCATGATTTCGGAAGCAACTGTTATGTCAAAGCCGTCCTCGCGCGGTACACCATTTGTAACGCCGCCAAGCCCAACGATCACATGTCTGAGTGCACGATCATTTAAGTCAAGTACACGTTTCCAAACGATTCGGCGCGTATCAATATTGAGCGCATTCCCTTGATGAATATGATTATCCAGAAAAGCCGCTAAGGCATTGTGAGCCGTAGTAATTGCATGAAAATCACCAGTAAAATGAAGATTTATATCTTCCATTGGCACGACCTGTGCATAACCTCCGCCAGCTGCCCCGCCTTTCACACCCATTGTCGGACCAAGCGATGGTTCACGTAGTGCAATTACCGTCTTTCGACCGATTTTATTCAATGCTTGTCCCAGTCCAACTGTAACTGTGGATTTTCCTTCTCCGGCTGGCGTCGGATTGATAGAGGTTACTAAAATAACTTTTCCTTCAGGATAACCACTCATTTTATTCAGCGTATCCGCGGATACCTTTGCCTTGTAGCGTCCGTAAGGTTCCCAGTCACTCTCATCCAAGCCCAGCTGATCAGCAATGTCTCCAATCGGTTTAAGCATTGCATTTTGGGCTATCTCAATATCTGATTTCACCGTTTTTGACGTTTCTGACATTCTTTTTATCACCCATCCAATAATAAAATTGTCCAGCCATTTTTTCCTTTATTATGATAACATAATGTGAGCGAAGCTAAAACGACAGGTTACGATTTCACGTGACAAAATTAAGTTTGTACGAAGTAGAGGACGTGACTGATGTGATTGAAATCTCATTTGATGGTGCTGCGATCAGCAATCCTGGCCTTGCAGGAGGCGGGATCTATATAAATGAAGGAAACGGAAAGGAAATTCGTCGTTCGCTGCCATTCGGCGTACTTACTAGCAATCATGAGGCGGAGTTCGCCGCTTGTGTCGCTGCGATGCATTATGCCCTTGAAATGGGTTATAGAACAGTCTCGTTTCGTACCGATTCGCAACTCGTCAACGAAGCCATAGAAAAACGCCATGTTAAAAACGAGCAGTTTATTCCTTATCTTAATGAAGCGTTGCCCTTAGTTGATCGCTTCGACCTGTTCTTCTGCAAATGGATTCCCGATAAACAAAATAAAAATGCTGATGCGCTCGCTCGACTCGCAATCCAAAAACAAATGCGTGCAAAACAAAAAAAGGAGGCTGATTCATGACTCTTAAACGTGTACTCTTCGCCGATTCTGCTTTACTTGGAATTACATTTGTATGGGGCACAACATTCATTATTGTGCAAAATATTCTTAACCAACTAACACCGTTGACCTTCAATGCCTGGAGATTTTTTTTCGCTGCCCTTTTCCTTATCTCATGGCAATTTTTCACTTCTAAGAAACGTAAGTCTGCGAATGTCCTCTACAGTTGGAAATTAATTGGTTCTGGAGCGCTTCTTGGCGGTTTTTTGTTTGCAGGTTATGTGTGCCAAACGATTGGTCTTCTTTATACATCCGCATCCAATGCCGCATTCATTACCGGATTAAGTGTCGTACTTGTCCCCATTTTTTCAGCAATTTTATTACGAAACGCACCGCATAAAGCAGCGGTCATTGGTGTGATTTTCGCCGCTGTCGGACTGTTCTTTTTAACCACAAGAGGTCAGTTTTCTCTCAACAAAGGTGATGTCATCGTCTTGGTCAGTGCTGTCACATTTGCTCTGCATATTATTTTCACAGCAAAAGTTACCGAACAATTCAACAGCCTATCATTAACCATCGTTCAACTTGCTTTTGTTGCCCTATTCGCTTTTATTACAGGTTATATTTTCGAAGGCGGAGAGGCATTTAATTTACATATCTTATTCCAGGGTGATGTGATTATCGTCGTTCTATTTATGGCACTCTTTGCAACGGCATTTGCCTTTCTTCTTCAGACAGCTCTGCAAAAGGAAACGCCTGCAACCCATGTCGGGATCATTTATATTATGGAACCTGTATTTGCTGCATGGACTTCTGTTCTGTTCCAAAATGCTCGTTTTGGTCCAAGCGAATTAACCGGATCGCTGCTTATTCTGCTCGGTATGCTCCTTGCTGAATGGCCTACTGGCGGACAAACGATTGAAAAGCAGCACTAGGGCTTAACAAATCAACTGGTTGGAGCATATAAAAAACGGACTCGCATTAATCGAGTCCGTTTTTTAATAACCTGTGAAAACAAATGAATGACGTGGGGAAAAAAGATGAATCGTTCACCCTTGACTGACAACCACCATTCGTTTCCTTCTATTAAACCCGCGCATATATAGAGTATCAGCGGGTTAATGCCGTATATTCCGTAGTGAGCTTCATAAAAAGTGCTTCGTTCCTTGAATCCAAACTTTCATCAATCTTCTCTCGTAAATTCTTCACTTTTTGATTGAATTCCATTTCATCAAGGATCATCTGGGCATACATTTCGACAACTGAGACCTTCGCCTGCTGTTCTTTGTATACAACAAGCGCCTTCGTATTATCCTGGAAAGAGTGATCATTGTTCATCTTTATTGCCCCCTTTGCACTTTTTATTATTCTACACTACTTTTCTGAAAGTTACAACCATTTAGATTAATTTTCTTTCTTTTTTTCTAATTATTTTGATTAATTTGGTTATATTTAACAGTTAAAACAAAATCAAACAATAAAAAAAAGAAGCCTATACGGCTTCTTCAGAATGATCAACATTATTGATTAATAACGTTGCGATTTTTGTTTACTTCTTCCCCTATTATTATTACCTTGGCGGTGATCACGTTCCCGTGAATGGTAAGAATTTCTTCCTTTTCCGCCTCGTTGTTGACGACCAGAAGAACGCTTTACCATCAACGGTTGCTCACGTGTCAGACGCACTGGAGTCGTATCTGGTTCTTTGGTAATAAGCTTTAACGCAGCAGCTACAAGATCAGCCGCATCAAAATCGTCAAGCAGTCCTTGCGCTTTTGAGGCGTAAGCATGATAATTTCCGGATTCGAGTGTCTCCTTTAAATTATCAATTGCCAATTTTTGTTGACCGGCTAGTGCTTCTTCATAGCTCGGTGCATTAATTTGCTTCATCGGTTGCTTTGTCAAGCGTTCGATGGAACGAAGATGTGGAAATTCGCTCGGTGTAATAAACGTAAGTGCCATACCGGTTTTGCCGGCACGTCCGGTACGTCCGATTCTGTGTACATAGCTTTCCGGATCTTGTGGAAGATCAAAATTGTAGACATGTGTCACATTGCTGATGTCCAGACCGCGAGCAGCGACATCTGTTGCAATCAGAAGTTTGACTTCATTTTGTTTAAAACGGCGAAGCACAAGGTCACGCTTTGATTGTGTTAAATCACCGTGGATTCCTTCCGCTTCATAACCGCGTTTTTGCAATGCTCTCATTAATTCATCAACCCGACGTTTTGTGCGTCCAAAGACGATTGCACGTTCAGGTGTTTGAATGTCCAGGAAGCGAGTCAGAGCATCAAACTTTTCTGCTTCTCTAACCTTTACATAATTTTGTTCAATTAATGATACTGTCAGCGTTTTTGCTTTAACTTGAACCTTTTGCGGTTCGTGCATAAACTTTTCTGCAAGCAGCTGAATTGGTCTCGGCATTGTTGCTGAGAACAGAAGCGTCTGACGATTTTGCGGAGTGCTTTCCAAAATTTCATGGATATCTTCAATAAAACCCATGTTCAGCATTTCATCTGCTTCATCAAGAACAATCATCTTAATTTGATCTAAACGGATTGTCCTTCTTTTAATATGGTCGAGTAAACGGCCTGGTGTTGCGGAAATGATGCTCGGACGCCTTTTTAAATCGCGGATCTGTCTTTGAATATCCTGTCCACCGTAAATTGCGACTGTTCTAACCTTTTTATAAAAGCCTAGAGCACTAAGCTCCTGAGCATTCTGAATCGCAAGTTCACGCGTAGGTGTAATCACCACGCCTTGAATATCCGTATCCTGAGGATCCGCCGCCTCGATCATTGGAATACCGAAAGCAGTTGTTTTTCCTGTGCCGGTTTGTGCTTGACCAATTAAATCTACACCTGTTTCAGCAACCGGAATCGCCTGCTCTTGAATAGGAGTCATATCTGTAAATCCCATTCTTTCGGTCGCCTTTTTGATTTCTTCACTAATTTTAAGTTCTGCAAATTTCATTAAGCTATACTATCTCCTTTTATCCTGTTTAGTTTTATCAAACAAATGATTAGGCATTCCCCGCGGCGGACGGAAAATGCCTACTAAACATTGAACGAGATTTCATCATTGTTTTCAAAAGTAAACCTCTTCCATCCCTATGATTACCTAAACACATAAATTCACCTTAACATGTACAGACATGAAATGCAATGGACGCAACTTTTAAAAACAGATTGAAACCTTTATATTCCGTCAATAATGGTCATTGTTCACATTCATTTCATACGAATTAGGAATAAAGTGTAACACATTAGCTAAAAAGTGTGATAACATTTAAGCATAATGAACGAGGAACGAGGGAAATCAATAATGATCGAAACGTCAAAAGAGCCAGTATTAATTTTTCTTTTTGGAGCAACAGGCGATTTAGCCAGAAGAAAACTTTATTCAGCTCTTTATCGACTTTATACCAGGGATCAAGAATTTGCAGTAATCGGCTTAGCTCGCCGTGCACACACTGATGAATCATTTCGGGATTTGATTAACGACTCGCTGCCTTCAGAAGCTGGGCCGCGCAAGCATTTTCTATCACGTTTTTATTATCGTCGACTTGATATCACACGTCCGGAAAATTTTGTTGCATTAAAAAGTTTTTGTGATGAACTTGACGAACGCTACCAACTGCATGGAAATCGGATATTCTACCTTTCCCTTGCTCCGTGCTATTTTGCACAGGCCGCACAAAATTTGAAAAAATCCGGATTATCAACGACTCCGGGATGGAAACGTTTAATTATTGAGAAACCATTTGGACATAACTTTGATTCATCAAAAGAATTAAATGAAAGTCTGCTTCATGCATTTAATGAAAAAGAGATCTACCGAATTGATCACTATCTCGGCAAAGAGATGGTTCAAAATATTGAAGTATTGCGGTTTGCAAATCCTATTTTTGAGGCAATATGGAATCGCCGTTATATCTCAAACGTTCAAATAACGCTCAGTGAAACTCTTGGTGTCGGAGATCGTGCTAATTATTACGATCAAACCGGCGCGTTACTAGACATGGTTCAAAATCATATTATGCAGCTTTTGACACTCATCGCAATGGAACCGCCTGCCCGATTCGAAACAAATGATGTGCGTTACGAAAAGGTCAAGGTTTTAAAAGCAATACGTCCTATGCATATTAACAACGTTGTCGAACAAATCGTTCGCGGACAGTATTCCAGAGGGATAACGCCAGATCGAAAAAAATTAAGAGCCTATTTGGATGAAGACAATATTAGAAGCGATTCGGATACCGAAACCTTTGTTGCTGCTAAGTTTTTAATTGATAATTATCGTTGGCAAGGGGTACCCTTTTATATCCGTACAGGTAAATGTCTGGCTGAAAAGTCTACTCAAATTGTTATTCAGTTTAAGAAATTGCCAAAGAACCCTTACTTCCATAATGTCAATCACGTGGGTCCAAATTTGCTCGTGATTTATATCTCACCAGATGAAGGTCTTTCGCTTAAGTTAAATGTAAAAGAAACTGGGGAAACAGGTAATACGATTCCCATTTCGCTCAAATTTCGTAACAATGAACTCGCGATGGAAAATATGCAAGACGCCTATGAGAGGCTCATGGCTGATTGCATTAAAGGCGATTCTACAAATTTCACGCGATGGGACGAAGTTGCCTATTCGTGGGAAATTATTGATTCAATCGTTGATTCTTGGAAAAAACGCCGAGTTCCCGTTGACTATTATGAAGCTGGATCCATGGGACCGGCTTCTGCGGATGAGTTGCTTGAAAAGAATGGACATCATTGGTGGCCAATCATGCATATGGAATGAAGGGCAAATAAAAAGCGCGTCTCGCTAAATGCGAAACGCGCTTTTTATTTTGACATCTTATTCTATTAACGCCCCTGATACAAATGATTTATGCGAGCGGAACGGCTCGAATCCTCTCTACCTCTGCATCGTAGGCATCAATCAGTTTCTTTTCGATTGGGCCCTGTTCCCCGCCATTGATCAAGTGATCATCAATCTGAAGCACCGGATTCACCTCGTTGCTTGTACTTGTAATGAATACTTCATCGGCGTCAAGCAGTTCATCAACGGTGAACTCTCGCTGAACAAGCGGTATATTCAACTTTTTTGCGAGATCAAATACAAAGAGCCGTGTAATTCCATTCAGAATAAGATGATCGGCGGGATGTGTTATTAGTGTTCCATCTTTAATGATAAACACATTGCTTGAGGAACCTTCAGTAACTGTTGAGCCGCGATGCAGAATGGCTTCACCTGCACCTGACACATGCGCTTTCTGCTTTGCAAGCACGTTGCCCAGCAAATTGAGTGTTTTAATATCACAGCGCAGCCAGCGAATATCATCAGCGAGAACCGCTTTAATTCCCTGAGGTCTTTTAGAAACATCACGTATCTTGCTTGAGACCGAGCCGGTAATGACTGTGGGTGTATTGTCTGGGAAAAAATGCTGGCGAGGAGCCGCACCTCGTGTGATTTGAAAATAAACGACGCCGTCATCAAGATGATTCAGTTCAACTAATTTTTTTATATTATCAACAATATGATCGGCACTGTATGGTAATGTTAAGTTGAGTTCGCGTGCGCTGCGCTCAAGACGCTTCATATGAGGATCTAATAAAAAAATACGACCGCTGTAAACCATCATCGCTTCGTAAATGCCGTCTCCAAACTGATAGCCTCTGTCTTCAATGTCAACTTTTGCCTTGCTGCGATCAATAAACTGATCCTGATATAATACAATTGCCACTGACGGTTCCCCCTCAATCCTTTATAGTCTGATTATATGCCCCTACCGTAAAACCGACAATCCCTGATTCGATGCATTCTCCACAGAAACATATCGGTCAGTGTTGTTTATTCACGTTACTGTTTTTAATATACTGAAGCAGACGATGAGACATTTTTGCATAGCCTTCTTTATTGGGATGAAAATGATCATCATAGAGCAAACTGTCGGTTTTCCCCTGGAACAGATCACTGGTCGGCACAAAAGAGATAGGAGCATAGCTTTCACTGATTCTTTTGCTGTTTGTATTCCACTCATTCAGGATCGGGACAAAATCTTTATTCGCTTTACCCAAATAATCCTCGAACGGATTATACAGACCAAAAAAATAGATATGTGCTTTCGGATTCAACCCGCGTATTTCAGACAATATTTTGTTTAAATTCGATGAAAAAACCTTTCGGCGCTTTGTAAAATCACTTTGATGCAGATCGAGAAAATGTTGGTGTAAAACAGCAACAATATCATTACCGCCGATCGTCAGGAATACCGTATTTGATTCCTTTATCGATTCAATAAATTTAGGCTGCTGTAATTTCTTTAACAGATCTGAGGATGTATCGCCCCGATGTCCCAAATCCCGTATGGATACATTCTTAACATTTTTCTTTACCTTGAGTGCTTTATACGTTGCTCCCACATAGCCTTGATTTTCAAGATCTCCTACCCCTTCTGTCAATGAATCGCCAAGTGCAACAATTTTATAGTTCAATAGTTTCGGTTCTTTTTTTGGTGCGGCACTTTTCCCAAAGTGCAGAAATATAAGAATGGATACCGCAATGACCGCTAGTAGTGCAATAGCACTGTAAATAACTTTCTTTTTAATAACTCGCACCCCTCTTACCTTGCGTTATGCCTCATACCACCATTGTAATGCAATTTCTTCAATTCGCTTGCAAGCTTCATTTTTACCTGCTGAATAGTCCTCACGATCATCAGGAAATTGCTCTGCCAATTGGATCTTCAATTGGCTGTAAAAAGCCGCATCATCATCATGTGTTCGCAAATAATCGCGAAATGCCAAATGCCTGATGACATTCTCTGAATCTGCTTCAAAGATATGAAGATGAATCAAGTGATTTCCCAATCCGTCTTTTTTTACAAAATAACGGCGTCCGTGAATACCGTGCTCGCCAAATGATTCATAACCTAATTTTGAAAATTCAGCTTGAATGAGATCAGTATCCTCCAAGCTTTGTACTTCAGCAAGAATATCAATTGTCGGTTTGGCAGCTAATCCTGGAATTGCCGTACTTCCAATATGATGAATTGCCTGCAAATTTGTTCCCATAATATGTGCGATACGTGCAGCTTCTCTTTTATATTCGTTAATCCAATCCTCATTATAGGGAACAACTTCAATTTCTTTTTGTGCCATTTTTATTCACCTCTGAACTGCATACAAAGAACTGTAATCAGTTTAACATATGTATACTAAGTAAAAACCAAAAAACAGCGATGAACGCTGTTTTTTAGTTGCCGCTATCTTGAATCCGTTATCATTTTCTCGCGATTTATTTTACTGCATGCCTATCGTCGATTTTAACTTCGATTTTTTCCAAAAGCTTCTCATCTCTGAGAATTTCTGACTTGTTTTTTTGAATCAATTCTTTAATACTGTCACGTTTTCTCATTACAAGACCACCTTTCTGCTTATCCACCATTTTAATTAGTTTACCTGTTTTTTTTGAATAAGCGTAAATTATGTGAATTTTTCGTTATATACGTAGTATTACCCGCAACTTCTTTTTTCAAACCTCAGATCACCACTTTGTCTTACGCTAAATCAATCTGTTACAATAGAGAGGTTATTTTAATACAGGAGGCTTTTCCATGGATAATCAAATCAACAACATACTTGAAAAAAATCGTGATCGATATTTAAAACAAATGATTGAATTTCTTTCTATTCCGAGCATCAGTTCCGATTCTACGCACAAAGCAGACGTAAGAAAGGCTGCACAATGGCTTGCCGATGATTTAGCAAACGGAGGACTGGAGCATGTGCAGATTTTGGAAACGGCGGGACATCCTGTCATCTATGCAGATTATCTTAAAGCCGCAGGCAAGCCGACTGTTCTATGCTACGGCCATTATGACGTACAACCGGTGGATCCGATCGACAAATGGAACACCGATCCATTTAAACCGGTTATTAAGGACAATATTATATACGGCCGGGGAACCAGTGATGATAAAGGGCAGGTATTTATGCTGGCAAAAATGGCAGAGGTAATTCTTGAGGCAACCGGTGAACTGCCGGTTAACATTAAATTTTGTTTCGAAGGCGAGGAAGAGATCGGCAGTGCACATCTGGACGATTTTGTTGATGATCATCTTGATCTGCTTAAAGCGGATGTACTGCTTGTATCAGATACGACCATGCTGAGTATGGATCAGCCGGCTGTAAGCTATGCACTTCGAGGACTCTGCGGGCTTGAGGTTCGTCTTCAGGGTCCAAAGGGCGATCTGCATTCAGGCGTCTACGGCGGTGCTGTGCAAAATACCCTCCATGCAATGGTTGAGTTGCTGGCAACCTTGCATGATAAAAAAGGACATGTTACGGTGGACGGCTTTTACGACCAAGTGATACCACTTACCGATGAGGAGCGGATCACGTGCACGAAATTGTCTAATGACGAAGCATTGAAAAAGGAACTTGATGTTTCTTCATTATATGGTGAAGAAGGTTATTCTACTGTCGCACGTATATGGTCGCGGCCGACATTAGAAATAAACGGCCTCTTTGGCGGATTTCAAGGGGAAGGTTTAAAAACAGTTATTCCTTCGACAGCAACAGCAAAAATTACATGCCGACTCGTTCCTGATCAGGATCCTGCACTCATTGGTGCACTTCTTAAAAAACATCTTAGAGAACAACTTCCTGCCGGTGTGAAGCTGGACGTTGAGCTGATGGATCATGCGGAACCATTCAGCATGCCCGTGGATCATCCGGCTCTCAAAGCTGCACATAATGCCCTCGAAGAAGCGTTTCACACGAAGGCGATTCTTTCTCGTCAGGGCGGATCGGTTCCAATCGTTAATACATTTCATGACAAGCTTGGTCTTGCTCCCATACTTATGGGATTTGGGCTGGACAGTGAAAACTTTCATGCGCCGAATGAGCACTTTCATCTGCAGAATTTTGACCGCGGCATGTGCGCACTGATTGCTTTCCTATTTGATCTACCGAAGCAAATGAATTAATCATTTGAAAGAGGCTGTCCTTTTTAAAGGACAGCCTCTTTTTTGTTGAAGAAGTCATATGAAGTTTTTTCATCCAAATCGAATCTTTTCTGGAAATCCTTTAAAAAAAGAACTTTGTGACAACCATAGGATCAATCATAGACCTTTCCAACGGAACCCACTCCCTAGAAAACAATCCGAATGTTTGAAGGCACTAAATGAACTCCTTCGTTCATTATCATGCCCACTTAAACATAAATAATACATTTAGTTGAAAAAATTATTCAGCAAGTTTTCTTCTGAGAACAGTTTGAAGGATACCGCCATTGCGATAATAATCAATCTCCACTTCACTGTCGAAACGAACAGTCACTTCAAATTGAATTTTCCGGCCATCAGGGGACGCTGCTTCTGCCTGAACTGAATCACCGGGCTTTACATTTTCGTCTATTGAGACAGTAATGGCTTCTTCCCCGGTTAATCCAAGTGAATCAGCACTTTGTCCTTCACAGAATTGTAAAGGAAGCACACCCATCATCACCAAATTACTTCGATGAATTCGTTCATAGCTTTGTGCAATGACCGCTTTAATTCCTAATAAATTGGTTCCTTTTGCTGCCCAGTCTCTTGAACTCCCCATACCGTAATCTTTGCCTGCCAAGACGATCAAGTCCGTACCGTTCTTCTTGTAATTCATCGCAGCATCATAGATCGGCATCAATTCATGAGTCGGCCAATAGGTGGTAAATCCGCCTTCAGTACCTGGTGCAATTTGGTTGCGGATCCGAACATTAGCAAACGTTCCGCGCATCATGACTTCATGGTTGCCGCGTCTGGAACCATACGAGTTGAAATCGTAGGTCTTAACGCCTTTCTCAAGCAGATACTGTCCTGCAGGACTTTTTGGAGCAATTGAACCGGCCGGTGAAATATGATCGGTTGTCACCGAATCGCCGAATTTCCCAATAACTCGCATGGATTCAAGAGGTTTAATTTCATTTAATTCTGCAGAAAGACTTTCAAAGAAAGGCGGATTTTGAATATAAGTAGAAGCTTCATCCCAATCATACAGTTCGCCTTCGCTTGTCTGAATGGCATTCCAGCGCTCATTTTCAACAAAAACACGCTCATATTCCTTCTTAAAGCTCTCAGGGCCAACGGAACGGTTCATGACTGCTTCGATTTCGTCGCTTGACGGCCAGATGTCTTTAAAGTAGACATCATTCCCCTGAGGATCTTTTCCAAATGACTCATGATCCATATCAAAATCAACCGTCCCTGCCAATGCGTATGCCACAACAAGCGGCGGAGAAGCAAGATAGTTGGCACGAATTAGCGGATGGATACGTCCTTCGAAGTTGCGATTACCGGATAGAACAGCAGATACAGTAAGATCCTGATCAGTTATTGCTTTTTCTACTGCTTGCGGAAGCGGTCCGGAATTTCCAATACATGTGGTGCATCCGTAACCAACCACATTAAATCCTAATTTTTCGAGGTAAGGAATAAGTCCTGCCTTCTTCAAGTAGTCGGTTACTACTTTAGAGCCTGGAGCCAGGCTTGTCTTGACATACGCCGGAACTGTCAATCCCTTTTCAACCGCTTTTTTTGCAACTAATCCAGCTCCAATCATGACGCTCGGATTACTTGTATTCGTACAACTCGTAATTGCCGCAATGACCACAGCACCGGTACTTAACTTTTCTTTTGATCCGTCTTCATATGCGACTTCAGCTGATTTCGTCAATTCCTCTTTGTCAAAGCCAAAGCCGCGATTCCCTGCAGGACGTGTTAGCGAGGATTCAAATTCATTTTTCATTCCTGTTAACGCAATTCGATCCTGCGGACGTTTTGGTCCCGCCAATGACGATTGGACTTCTGACAGATCCATCTCTAAGACCTTTGTAAAGTGAGGATCCATTGCCTCCGGTGTATAGAACATTCCATTTGCTTTGCAATAATCTTCAACGAGCTGAACCTGTTCTTCCGTACGTCCGGTCAGGCGCAAGTAATCTAAAGTGACCTGGTCTACCGGGAAGAAAGTTGCAGTTGCTCCGTTTTCCGGTGACATGTTGGAAACCGTTGCACGATCAGCAAGCGACATGTGTGAAAGACTTGGTCCGAAAAATTCAACAAATTTTCCGACAACACTTTCCTCGCGCAGGAGCTGTGTCACTCGAAGTGCTAAATCTGTAGCAGTTGCTCCATTAGGGAGGCTGCCGACAATCCGAACACCGATCACGTCAGGTACAGGAAAATAGGAAGGCTGCCCAAGCATACCTGCTTCGGCTTCAATACCTCCGACGCCCCATCCGAGAACGCCTAACCCATTGATCATGGTCGTATGCGAATCCGTTCCGACTAATGTATCCGGAAAAGCCAGCAGATCTCCATTGCCCTCGTCCACTGCATGAACTACAGAAGCCAAATATTCAAGATTCACTTGATGAACAATGCCGGTAGCAGGAGGTACTGCTCGAAAATTTTCAAATGAGGATTGCGCCCATTTCAAAAATTTATACCGTTCTTCGTTTCGCTCAAATTCCCGCTCCATATTAAAAAGAAGCGCTTGGTTCGATCCGAATCGATCAACTTGAACCGAGTGATCGACAACAAGATCGACCGGTTTTTCCGGATTAATCTTTTCCGGATCTCCGCCTAAATCGGCCATAGCCTTACGCAAAGAAGCTAAATCCACGACTGCGGGCACTCCCGTAAAGTCCTGAAGAATAATTCGTGAAGGGTTAAACGGAACGTCAATGTTCTTATCAAGATTTGCAGTTCCCCACTTGGCCAAATTTTCTACATGCTCTCTTTTGATCACTTTTCCATCGCATTGTCGCAGAACGGCTTCCAATAACACCTTTATTGAATAAGGCAATCTCTCGACGTCACCATATTCCGACAAAGCGGTTAATTGATAAAAACTTATGGTTTTCCCATTGCTTTTAAACGTGTTTCGAGCATTGAAAAAATCATTTTTTTTCACTGCCCTTGTTTCTGCAGCTGCCACCATTGTTTCACCATCCCGTCTGTTTTTACACTTTTCTCTACTCTAATCATAAGGGAATTTTTTAATTAAGTAAATTTTATTTAATTAAATCTAATTAATAAGTTTTTCTTATCATGAATAGTTTTTAAAGCCATCCTCATTGGCTATTATCTCCTTAAACGAAGTATTAAAAAATAAAAAAGAGAATAAGCATAATTAAATGCTTATTCTCTAGGAAGTGTCGCCATAAATTTATAGCGATCAGCCCGGAATAATGACTTTGTCAATTCGATTGGACATCCATTTTTCAAATAGGAGCAACGTTCGATTAATAAAATCGGAGAACCCTTTGGAATATCCAGAACCTTCGCTTCCTCGGCTGTAACAACAGATGCCTCAATCGATTGAATGGCATGATCAAAAGGAAGCCCGCACTGCCTCTCAATATATTGATAAAGTGACGGACTGACTTGTTCCTCAGTGAGATTAGGTACCATTTTAACTGGAATATATGAGGTTTCGATTGCCATCGGCTCATCATCAGCAAGACGTGTTCGCTTGATTTCAAATACATCATCATGCTCGTCTAATGCGAGATGATCCGCTACTTTGACAGAAGCACACACACGTGTGAAACTCATCATAATACTGCCAGGTTTCATCCCACGGCTGATCATATCCTCTGAGAATCCGTTTAATCCAAGCAGAGATTTCTCAATTTTGTTCTGATCCGAAACAAACGTACCTTTTCCTTTAATACGTATAAGTACCCCCGAATGTACCAAATTCATAACAGCCTGTCGCACAGTCATTCTCGACACATGAAACTGATCGGTAAATTCTCGTTCGGATGGGATTTGATCACCGGATTTCAAATTCCTGTTTTCAATTAACTGCTCAATGTATTGTTCAATTTGATAATACATCGGTACCGGAGATTTACGGTCAATCATTTCATCAATCCTTGCTCATCGATATTAGAGATAATGCAGGTTCATCGGCAATCACGGTAACATCCGGATGCTGTGTAAGGGCAGAAGCAGGAAAGCTGCTGTCAGGCAAAGACGCGTGGATCAGCTTGCTCATTGCCTCAGCTTTTTCCTCCCCGGATGCAATCAAAAGAATTCTTTTGCTCTTTAAAATGGTTCCGATGCCCATAGTAACTGCTCGTTCAGGAACATCCGAAAGACTCCTGAAATAACGAGCGTTGGCTTTACGCGTTGATTCCGTTAATTGTACTACATGTGTGCCAATCGTTAAAGGCGTTCCCGGTTCATTAAATCCGATATGACCGTTTCGACCTATTCCAAGCAGTTGAAGATCGATACCTCCAAGACTGGCAATCAAATCATCATAGTGCTTGGACTCTTCCTCTGAAAGATCTGAGCTACTTGGAAGATAGCTCTGATTCTCCGGAAGATCAACATGATTAAAAAAATGACTTGCCATATAGGCATGATAACTATTGGGATCCTTTGGATCAATACCGGCATACTCATCAAGATTTACTGTCGTAATCTGTTGATAGCTTGTTCCGTTTTGACGATGATCGGCAACAAGTTCTCTGTATGTCCCTTCAGGTGTCCCCCCAGTCGCAAGCCCAAGCACAGCATTCGGTTTCTTGCGAACAGTTTCTATGATTAATTCAGCAGCCTTCCTGCTCATCTCATTTTTATCCTTAACAGCAATAATTTTCATCTTAATGCACCTCTTTCTTTTGATAGGCAATTGTTCCCCGGCAGATCGTCAAAACGAGTTCGTTTTGTTCATTTAGAACAATCAAATCAGCATCTTTTCCGTTCTCAATCGATCCCTTATGATCAAAAACGCCGCATTGCAGTGCCGGATTAATCGCACCCATTTGTACAACATCGCTCAGTGTTGCATCAGTAAAAGCAAGGATATTTCGCAACGAATCCTTCATTTTCAATACACTGCCTGCGATCGTACCGTCTTTAAGCAAGGCAAGTCCATTATCAACAAACACATCCTGACCACCAAGATCGTAAACGCCTTTATTCAGACATTTTGCACGCATGGAATCGGTGATCAGAATCATTCGATCACTGCCCTTTAGTTTATAGGCTAGATTCACCATTCCTTGACACACATGATGTCCGTCGCAAATCAACTCAGTGTATAAATCATGGTGCAATAATGCTCCTCCAAGAATTCCCGGCTCGCGATGGTGCATACCTCTCATTCCATTGTACAGGTGGGTAACTTGTGTTGCCCCTGCATCAATCGCCCGAATAACATCCTCATCAATACCGTTCGTATGACCGATTGACGCGACAACCTTTTGTTTTTTTAAATGACGGATAAAATCTAATCCGCCTTTAACTTCTGGCGCCATCGTTACTTCCTTAATACGGTCCCCACAGAGTTGCTGCCAATGGTCGAATAAATCACAGTCTGGTTCAAGAATATACTCTTCAGGCTGTGCTCCGGTCTTTTCCTTATTAATAAACGGACCTTCCAAATGAATTCCGATGATTTCCGCTTCTCCACGTTTCTGATGACCGATCAATTCACCAGCATTGACTAAGGCTTTTTCTATTAGAGGAACTGACTGCGTGATCGTTGTCGCTAAAAATGAAGTTGTCCCTTCTTTTGCGAGCGCAGCAGCTATCGTACTCAATGCCTCAGGAGTCGCATCCATCGTATCTGCCCCGTTCGCGCCATGAATGTGCATATCAATCATGCCAGGTAAACACTTGTAAGTCGAAGGGAACTGCAAAGTCCGATCAGCCGTCTGGCTTTCATTTGTGCCGATACCGACAATCTTGTCTTTGTCGATCAGAAGACTGCTTTTCTCTAACCATTCATTTTGACTGTAAATAGAACATCCTTCAATTTTAGTCGTCATACGATCGCTTCCTTTTTTCTTTTATTTTATCACTCATTAGAATTACTTGTCTAGACATCTATACGTTAAAAATTATTTTCATCGCTGCTTGAAATCCCGTTCCCCTTCTGTCACCATCCATTCACATAATCGATGGGTTTCTAGGGCATCCTTTTTTTCAATTGGCTCTTTCAGTCCAGATTGGACAGCATGAATAAAAGCTTTGATTATTGGTTCAAAACCTCGTTTATATAGCGTGTCATCCCAATCGTCAAAACGGTTTACTTGACTTGAATTCCCCGTGATCCATTCATATTCGCTTAAATCACGAATCACACATTCTCCACGTTTGGTCATCACCTGTGTCCATTCTTGATTCGTACCACTTATACGGTTCATAATGACCGAAGCTAGTATATTCCCGCTCTGAAAGAGTGCTGAAATACCTGTACATTGATTTTTATCTGCTCCCGAAAATCGAACAATCACGTCGTCAATCGGATGGTTAAGAAGAAACCTTGCTGTATCCACGACATGGATAAAGTCATCAAAAATTATTGTCCGCAATTCACCCGGAGCCTTTATTCGGTTTTTTTGGCAAACAATCATCGTTTTATCTGACAGTCTGGATGCCTCGGCAACAAATGGTGCAAAGCGCCTGTTAAAGCCCGTCATCAATAGAACTTGTTTTTCTTCAGCTAATTTTGTTAAAATTACAGCGCTTTCAAAATTATCTGCAAGCGGTTTGTCGGTATAAACTGAAACTCCATTCAGAATCAAACGCTCAATAATCTCCTGATGCACTGAAGTAGCCGCATGGACAAATGCCGCTTGAATGCCTTGTTTTATCAGATCGTCAATTGAAGAAAACAAATGAGACCATCGATATTTTGAGCGAAGTTCATCCAACGTTTTCACATTTCGTGTACAGAAATAAAAATCGACCTCTGCCAGTTTAGAATAAATCGGCAAATATGCTTTTGCGGCAATTGAACCGATCCCAATAACACCTACTTTCAGCATTGAGCAACCCCCTGCCTGAAATTTATTAGTACTCACTTTTTTCTATTGTAAAAACCCCCATGAATAGCTAATTCATAGGGGTTCATTACTCATTTCATTTGATGATTGATCGCTTTCATCATCTGATTAATCTTCTTCTGCGACGGTTGCTGACCCATTTGAGCCATCATGACACGCAACATGTTTTCATTAATCGGCGGATTCTTTTTTAGGTAATTCATCATATATCTACGGGCGATTAAAAAGCCGAGGATCAATCCGGCTGCTAGGCAAATCACGCCCACGAGTATGTATAACCAGAGCATGCGTCTGCTTCCTCCTTGTGTCAAATGTCCATAGTTCAGTTTACACTATCACGCGAATTCAGGTCAACCTTATACCCATGAAACATAGCCTTTTCCGCACAGTTTCGGCTGGAAGACAAAAAAAAAAGAAAGCGTGTTCTTATGAATTAAGAAATGCTTTCTTCTGAAGGAGGATGAAAAATGGCCATTAATGATAAATAATCATTAATGGAATAGAACTTTGCAATCACAAACTAAAAAGCAAAAAGGAAAAGACAATTGTAGCAGTACATTGTCAAATCATTCCCTTTGTTATATAACAGTATATCACAAAACACTTTTTTTGCCAATTCTGCGGCTAAGATTTTTAACGATTCTTTAATTGATTATCTGTTATCGGGATAATCAACTTTTGATTCGGAACAATATGATTTCGAACTAGACCATTATTGTCTTTAACCCAGGTAACAAATGCATGTTTCGTGAGCTTAGGATTATTAGCATGGTATGTTGTAGCAATTGACCACAACGAGTCACCGGATTTCACTGTAATTTTGACATAATTATTCTGATCGGCAGCAACCGTATTTGTTAAAGTAAAGAAAAGAATGACTGTCATAATACAAAATAATACAATAAATGAAATTCCCTTTGTTTTATTATGTGCATGAGTATTCATCTTGTTTTACCTCCGCTAGGAATATTTGTTCTCAAGAACGCTTGTTCGTTTGTTTTCTTCATTTTAATACGAACGTACATTTGTGTCAATGCTTATTTTAGAACAAATGTTTGCATCTGAATTTCCCAGATGATATACTATTGACAAGATAAGGAAAAGGAGAAGTATCATGAAACTCTCAACTCGGCAGCAATCTATACTCGATTTTATTAAGCATGAAGTTGCGATTAAAGGATATCCGCCATCGGTTCGCGAAATATGTGACGCTGTGGGGTTAGCATCCAGCTCAACGGTACACGGTCATCTTGAAAGGCTTGAGAAAAAAGGGTTTATTAGGCGTGATCCTACAAAACCTAGAGCAATTGAAGTGCTCGATCATGATGGAGACATCTATACAGAAAAGACAGTAAGTGTTCCTGTAATCGGTAAAGTAACGGCAGGACTTCCTATTAGTGCTGTTGAAAATATTGAAGAATATTTCCCTGTTCCAAGTTCAATGGTCGAGGATGAAGATGCATTTATTCTCAATGTCTCCGGTGAAAGTATGGTTAATGCCGGCATTCTTGATGGTGACAAAGTCATCGTCCGTCAGCAGCGGACTGCAGAGAACGGTGAAATTGTCGTTGCTATGACCGATGAGGACGAAGCTACGGTTAAACGTTTTTTTAAAGAAAACAATCATATAAGGCTCCAACCGGAAAATCCTTCAATGGATCCCATCTTGCTTGATAATTGTGTCATTCTTGGTAAAGTAATTGGTGTTTTCCGTTCGATTAAGTGATCTCAACTGCCAAGTGTATGAATGATTCTGAAGCCTTAGGGTACGAAAGAACATCTGTTCCTTCGTGCCCTTTTTCAATTGATTATTGAAGTATTCACAATTAGAAATGGCGAATTCGTATACATGACCCACTGAGTCGGTTAAAATGAAGAAAAGCACAAGGAGGGATAAATCTATGAACGATTTCCTGAAGAAAAGTTTTCTCATAGGGCTCGGCGCGACCATCACCAGCAAAGATAAGGCAGAAAAATTTCTGAATGACCTGTCAAAAAGCGGCGGTGCAGCAGCAGATGAAGCAAAATCGCTTCTAGAATCTTTCAATGAAAAAGGGAAAGAAAACACGGACAAGTGGCGCGCAGAGTTTCACAAAGACATTGTTGATGCAATTAAGGATCTCGGCTTTGTATCACAGGAAGAGTACGGGAGTCTTAAAGAAAAAGTGACGCTTTTAGAAGCTGAACTCACAGAATTAAGGCAAAAAGTATCTAAGAGAGAAAGCAGCGAAGACTAACCTGCACACTAGGTGAATGCTATGATTGGAAAACATATACGCCATATTAAAAGATATCAAGAAATTGTTTCCGTTCTCGTAAAATATGGCTTTGGCTATATTGTTAAAGATGTCGGTCTATTTCATTTACTTTCATTACCGAAGCAGATTGCATCAGACTTCTCTGGAAACGGGAATGATCAGAAGTCTCTTGGACAGCGTATCCGTTTAATGCTTGAAGAATTAGGACCAACCTTTATTAAGCTTGGCCAGCTGCTCAGCCTGAGAACTGACATTTTACCAGAGCAAATTGCAGAGGCAATGCGCGGACTCCAGGATCGTGTCACTCCGATCGATGCCCAATCCGTCAAACAGATCATTCAACAAGAATTCGGTAAACCAGTTGCTGAAGTTTTTGCTCAATTTGATGAACAATGTATTGCCGCTGCCTCCATTGCTCAAGCACATCATGCAAAGTTAAAATCCGGCGAAGAAGTTGCTGTTAAGATACGGCGTCCGGATATTGAATACGTGGTGGAGAACGATATTGAAATTCTATGGGATCTTGCTTCTCTCGTTGAGAAACGCTATGAATGGGCTAGGACATATCAAATTATCGATTTGGTTGAAGAATTTTCACTGGCAATCCGCAGCGAACTTGATTACGCGATGGAGGCGCGAACAACTGAAAAACTGTTTGATTTTTTCAAGAATGATGTGAATGTGATCATTCCCAAAATCTATCGAGATTATTCGACAGCTAAAGTGCTTACCCTTGACTATGTTCATGGGTATAAATATGAAGAATTGATTAAGAGTCCGCCAAAAGATGTGTCCAACAAAATTATCTGTGAACGGCTTGTCCGGTCATTTCTTGATCAAGCCTTAATCTGTGGCATCTTTCATGGCGATCCGCATCCTGGCAACCTTTTTTTCTTCCCCGATAATAAAATCGGGTATATTGATTTTGGACAAGTTGGACATTTAAACGAATCGATGAAGCGCGACTTCGGCAATTTAATTATCGGTCTGATGAAAGGAAATACCGAACTGCTTTTCCGCACTATTTCCACGATGACCGTCATGCCGGATGACTTGAATGAGCGTCAGTTGAAAGACGATTTGGAAACTCTGCGCGAGAAATATTATCGTCTGCCATTTAAAGAAGTTCACATCGGCAAAGTCATTTCTGATGTTTTCGCTGTTACCAAAAAGCATCATATCGGTATACCCAAAAATTACACGCTCCTTGGCAAGGCCCTAATCACTCTGGAAGGCTTGATCACCACTCTGGATCACGACACGAACATTCTCGAGCTTGCGGAACCTTATGGGCATCGTCTGTTAATAAGAAGACTTGATCCTACTGAACTTTCAAAAAAGTTATTGATGAATGGTTACGATGTTGTTGAAAACAGTATGCGTCTGCCTTCCCTTTTACGAAAAACCTTAACGCATTTATATAAAGGCAAAACACGTGTCGAAATGAAACTGCCGCAACTGGAAGTTCTGCTGGCCAAACTGGATCGCGCCGCAAACCGGATTTCGTTCAGTATTATGCTGCTCTCACTCAGTATCATTTTGGCAAGCATTATTCTTGGCGAAACGTTCGGGTCGCGTTCATTAATCACAAATGTGCCCATTATCGGCATTGCAGTAACCATTGTGCTTTTCATGTTTATGATCGTTCTTTTGTCAATTTTTCGTTCCGGCCGTTTCTAAGTGCTTCTGTTCCATAAATTGATCATTTGAGCGTTCTTCTAGAGTATCTGCCGGTACAAAAAATAAATAGTAGAAAGCGGATAATATGGTCACGGCACCGACAATCAAAAATAGAGATTCAACAGACAAATAAACCGGAAAAGATAATGTGATCAATCCAAGTGTCAGTGATTGAGAAAGCATTAAAATCGGCGTACTCCAGCTTTCCACTCTCCCCATCATTTTTGGATTCACCAGATGCGGCATCCATCCGCCGATCGCAACATTGACTAAAGGAATCAACAGGGTTGCAAGAAAGATCATAATTAAAAACATATATACAGTCGGCACGTATCCTGCGCCAATCATAAACACACCGTTGACAAGCAATCCGGCAATGATCATCGAACGAAAGCGGCATTTTCCTGCACACAAGGCGGCAATGAGGCTTCCAATTAAAATACCTAATCCTGCAATTACTCCGGTCCACACGGAAAATAACTCGTAAGAATCGGGAACAAGCTTATATTTCAAAATAAAAATGAGCATAACGCTGCATCCGCCATTAATGATACCGAAAATTGCAAAACTGGCAACGAGCGAAGTCAGCAGTTTATCTTTAATGATATAATGCATACCCTGATTAAAATCGGAAATAATTGAGCGGAATTTTGTTTTCTGCCAATCGTGGACACCATTAGGCAAACGAACGTCGCTTTTAATATAAGGGTGACGAATCAATAGTGCTGACAGAACAAAAGATAGCGCATCAATAACAATCGCTCCCTGCAGACCAAGATTCCAATAGACAAGTGCTCCAAGCCCATTTCCGAAAATCATAAAAACACTGCTCACCATTTGATTGAGACCTGCAGCAACTGCGTAATCCCCTTTTCTTAAGATCCCTTGTAGAATTGCTTGTTCAGCAGGAGCAAAAAATTTTGCGACAGCAGCGCGCAAAAAGATAATTGGGAAAATTAAACTAAATTGGCCGAGCATCACCACGGCAAACAAAACAATCGACAAAAGAGCACTGAGCCAATCACAATTTGATGCGATTTTTTGCCGATCCATTCGATCCGCGGCAACACCGACAAGCCAAAAAACAAGAAGTGACGGAAGTGAAAACATCAACTCATTCAATGAGGCTAGATAAGGCTGATGACTGAATCGATCAAGGAAGAAGAAAACGAGAGCTGTCATGCCTATGACACTCCCAAGCTGTGATGTAACAGATGCAGCAAACAACATTGAATAAGTCTTGTTTTTAAAAATAGCCAACACAGATTTCATTAGATTCCACTCATTTCCAAGTCATTTATTAACTCCATGAACAAATGATAAAATAAATGATTAGAAAAAGATTCAATCTGATGTTGGGTTTCCGTTCAGACCTCCGTCGGATTTTACCTCAGCCTTGATGGATAGATGAAACAAACGTGAACCGATTGACGGGTCAAACTTCGCTGCCAATCGATTCAATTGATTTTGAGCTATAATTACACTTTTTAAATCATTCTGCTTGTCTCCAAGCATACGGCTGCATTCCTCATAAATAAGTTTGATTTTTTGATTATCAATCCCTTTTCCAGCAAGAAAAAGTGTACCCGATCTACCGTATTGCGGCACAACAGTGACCCAATCAGCATCTTTTTGATTGGAAATCATTCGGCAAACGCTCTTCTCTGTGAGGTCTGCGACAACAAGCAGTACATCCTGCCATTCAGACGAAATACTTTTTACTCCGTGCTCAAGTCGAGAAAGCATTGCTTGATTAATGACATAGGGTTGCGAATTAAATGGCATATCGTTCTTTACCCTATTTAAAAGGGCCGCACTTCCTGTGCAAGCGATAAATTGCCTTTTTGAAATTCGAAGGAAACTCGGTTTATTTCCTAAACACCGCTTTATTTTTCCCTTCTCAATGACTTCCACCAAAGTACCATCACTTACAGCAGATATCCATTGATCAGTAGCAATAATTGAAACAAAACTCATAATTACCCCTCTTCTCGCTTCCTTTTATTATAGGGTCTTTAAAAAATTTTAAAAAGTGGGTTCAACTAAAATTGTTTCAATGGATATGAGCAGATAAATTTGCATTTTTCGCCAAAAGTCATAAAATGTACCCATAAGGTTCAGTTTGTTGTCACATTTATATAAATAGAACTCTTGAAAAATGATGTAAATCATGGTTCAAGAAAACAGCTTGATTCTGAGGAGGAACCCATTATGGGAAAAGTAAAAGCTAGTGAGGCAGTAGTAAAGCTTTTAGAAAACTGGGGTATCGATCATATTTATGGAATCCCAGGCGATTCAATCGATTCGATGGTTGAAGCGTTGCGTAAAGAGGAAAGCAAAATCAAATTTTATACCGTGCGTCACGAAGAAGTTGCGTCATTGGCAGCTGCAGCATATTCTAAGCTCACCGGAAAAATCGGTGTTTCACTTGCTATCGGCGGCCCTGGAGCCATTCACCTGCTGAATGGCATGTATGACGCAAAAATGGATCATGTGCCGATGCTGGTTCTGGTCGGACATATCCCTGCACGTTTAACCGGTACCGATTATTTTCAAGAAGTTGATACGGTTGAATTATTCAAAGATGTCGCTGTATATAACAAGAAGATTACCAGTGCGGAAAGCTTCCCGGCAGTTGTCAACCAAGCTATTCGTACGGCTTACCAGGAACGCGGCGTGGCTGTATTGTCAATCCCGGACGATATTGCAATGGGTGAAATTTCGGATAACGCTCCGCAGCTCTCTACTGTATTTGAAAAGAAGATACCCGGACTCGTTCAGAACGATTTGAATGATGCCGTAGCATTAATCAACAGCGCAAACAATCCCGTTATTTTAGCAGGAGTTGGTGCAAAAAGTGCAAAGAAAGAATTAAAGGCCTTTGCTGAACGCATTTCCGCTCCAGTTGCCGTGACACTGCCGGGTAAAGGTGCCCTTTCCGATAGTCATCCGAACTTTATTGGAAATATCGGCAAAATTGGTACTAAACCAGCATATGAAGCGATGAAGAGTTCCGATCTGCTGATTATGATCGGAACGGATTATCCATATGCAGCTTATCTGCCGGAAGGCGCGAAATGTGTTCAAATTGATATTGATCCAATTAAGATCGGCAAACGTTATTCTGTAAATGTTGGTGTTGTTGGCGATGCGGCTGAAGCCCTTGCCTATTTAAATGAGCATGTTACTCCTGTTGATGATCGTCCGTTCTTGAAAACCTGCCAAAGCAAGATGGCCACATGGTGGAAGTGGATGGATGAGGATCAAGAGAAGAAACAAACACCGATTGCTCCTGAAGCACTTATGTCAGCGATTGAATCGATTTCAGAGGATGACACCATCTATTCTGTGGATGTCGGTACGTCAACTGTTTGGTCAACACGTTATCTCAAAGTCTCAGAAAAGCAGGATTTCATTGTGTCAGCATGGCTGGGAACAATGGGTTGCGGTCTTCCCGGCGCAATTGCTGCTAAACAAGCATTCCCTGATCGTCAAGCGATTGCGATCAGCGGAGACGGTGCATTCGCTATGGTTATGCAGGACTTTGCCACTGCTGTTCACTACAAACTGCCAATTATCGTTATTGTTCTTAACAACAAGCAACTGGCATTCATTAAATATGAACAACAATCTGCCGGTCAGCTAAAATATGCTGTTGACTTTGGAGATATTGACTACGCTAAATTTGCTGAGGCATGCGGCGGAAAAGGTTTCCGTGTTGAGAAGTACGACGACCTCAAGCCTGCGCTCGAACAAGCAAAAGCTTCAAATGTTCCGGTCATTTTAGATGTAGCCGTCGATGTTGATGCTGCTCCGCTTCCAGGAAAAATTGTTATGGACGAAGCAAAAGGCTATGCTCGTTTCACTGCTAAGTCGATTGCTGAAAATCATAAATTAGAAAAAATGCCTCCAATGAAAACTGTTGTACGGAGATTCTTATAATCATTTGAGAGCAAAAAACGTTTGTTTGGGAATTAGCCCAAACAAACGTTTTTTATATTAAATCAGTATTTAATGATTTTCTCAGATAAACGTGAAAAAAGATCTGCCACTTATAAACGGCAGATCCTTTATTGTGCAAACATTTATTTTTTTACAACGGCATGTCCGCCGAATTCATTGCGCAAAGCAGCAACTACTTTTCCCGAAAACGTATCGCTCTCAAGTGAACGATAACGCATGAGCAGCGAAAGCGCGATGACCGGAGTTGGCACTTGCATATCCAGTGCAGTCTCCAACGTCCATTTTCCCTCACCTGAAGATGCCATGACACCGCTCAATTTTTCTAGATTCCCGTCTTTCGAAAAGGCATCCTCGAGAAGTTCAACCAGCCAGCTGCGAATGACAGAACCATGGTTCCATACTTTTGCGACAGCTTGATTATCATAGTCAAAGTCGCTCTTTTGCAGAACTTCGAAACCCTCTGCTAATGATTGCATCATACCGTATTCGACGCCATTGTGCACCATTTTCAAGAAGTGGCCACTGCCTGCCTTACCCGTATAAAGATATCCGTCCTCGACCGAAAGTGATTTGAATAGTGGCTCCAAATAACTAAAAGTCTGTTTATCTCCGCCGACCATGACACATGCGCCATGACGCGCACCGCTCATGCCACCAGAGGTACCGACATCCATAAATGACACACCTTTTTCCTTGCACAGCTCATAACGTCGAACAGAATCGGTATATCGAGAGTTTCCTCCATCAAGAATTATATCTCCCTTATCAAGCTGCGGCAGCAGACTTAAAAGGGTCTGCTCGGTAGGAACTCCAGCTGGAACCATCATCCAAAACACACGTGGTTTCTCAAGTGCGCCAACAAGCGCATCAAGCGAAGTAAATCCATCAATGCCTTTCGATTCCTGCGCTTTCGTTACCGCTTCTTTTGACAGGTCAAAAGCCTTCACTTCAAAACCATGCTCAGACATATTCATGGCAAGATTATAACCCATCTTTCCTAAACCAATTAAACCGATTTGCAATTCAATCACCTAATTTATCAATTATTTAAGTCGCTCCAATCTTAGTTTAACCCATACAAGCGGCTTATCCAAATCAATTTTTTTATGAAACAAATTTATTTTCTAAGTACAGGCAAAATATTTCACATCCAAAAAGCAATCTGCTACGATTTTCTTGTTACATTCCAAAGGAGGGTTTTCGATGAAAACATACCCGCTTTCACTCTGGACTTTGGTGATTGGCGCATTTGCAATCGGAATGACTGAATTTGTAATCATGGGCTTACTTCCCAATGTTGCACAAGACCTCCATGTCTCCACCGCAGCTGCCGGTCAGCTGATTACCGGATATGCAGTCAGTGTTGCTATAGGCGGCCCAATTATTGTCATCGCAACCTATAAGATGGCAAGAAAAAATGTGCTTATGCTCCTCATGGCCATTTTCAGTATTGGGAACTTCTTTGCCTCTATCTCAATTAACTACGAATTATTA
Source organism: Sporolactobacillus sp. PKPK-6 (assembly GCF_056678885.1). Taxonomy (NCBI): domain Bacteria; kingdom Bacillati; phylum Bacillota; class Bacilli; order Caryophanales; family Sporolactobacillaceae; genus Sporolactobacillus; species Sporolactobacillus sp. PKPK-6. Next base: position 323,539 of record NZ_JBWXPA010000001.1, read on the forward strand.
ATGCTCAGTCGTGTCGTCACCGCAATCGCGCATGGCTCCTTTTTTGGACTTGGTGCCATCATGGCTGCAAGCCTTGTTCCCAAAAATAAACAAGCCTCTGCAATGGCGCTCATGTTTTCTGGATTAACTGTTGCTAATATAGTAGGTGTTCCCTTCGGCACATTGATCGGGCAACGCTTAGGTTGGAGAAGCAGTTTCCTTGTAATCGGCATTATCGGCTTAATCGCTGTCATAGGATTATTTGCTCTTGTTCCCAACAAAGAAAGCAGCAAAAAATCATCGTTACTAAGCGAATTAACTGTTTTGAAAAGCGGAAAACTGTGGGTCACCTTGTTAATCTCGTTGTTTAGCTTCGGCAGTGTTTTTGCATTTTTTACGTATATCACACCTGTTCTGCAACATATGACAAGCTTCGGTGATCATGCTGTCGACTTCACTTTGGTGGTTTTCGGTATCGGAGTCACAATTGGTAACTTAGTTGGTGGAAAACTGGCGGATTGGCGTCTCAATGAATCCTTGATTGGATTGCTCATTTCTCTTGAACTGTTGTTTGTCATTTTGTTCTTCGTTCAATCAAACGCGGTTTTAATGGTAGCTGCCGTCTTATTGTTTGGAATTCTCGCATTCGCCCAATCACCTATTCTTCAATACAGGAGCCTTGTGCTGTCACAAGATGCACCATTAATGTCCAGCACATTGAATCAGTCAGCAATGAATATTGGAAACGCTGCAGGAGCATTTTTTGGAGGGTTATCCGTTCAATTTCTACCGCTTAGATACTTAGCATTAACCGCTCCCCTGCTTTCATTTGTCGGTCTTGTTCTGCTTCTCCTACAGCTTTATTTTTTCCATACAAAAGTAGTCAGAAGTTCCGTTTCCAGCTAATGCCTGTTTAACATGTTTTTCGTTTTGATCAAGCCATTTTATCAGAAAAATGATTACGCCGACCTTTAAGATGCCCATAGATGGATCATTACACGGGGTCAGGATGAAGATGCATCGGATTTGGTTCCGGCTTGCGATATACATCTGCAAAAAAGATAAGCATGGCTAATGCTAAACTCAATAAGAAGAAATACATTGCAACACTCAGATATGGTTTGTATACTTTTTTATAGACACGGAATTGAAGATCCTTGTTCATGACCAAATGTGCATCTTGAAATAAAACCCCTTCCAAGTACAAATCTCTCTGTTCGAATAAGCCTTTTCCATGGATTGATAAGTCCAGAAAGGCATCCTTTTGTCCCGTAATTTTAGAGATTGTCAATTGATAGTCCATTTTCCCTGGAAGCGTATGATCGAGAACTAGTTCCGACAACCTGTCCTTCTCCATATCATCCGCTGAAATAATCTTTTTTGTTCTTTGTTTTTTTCCGAATAACGGATGAATGGTCAACTGATAATTTGCTTTGCCGATAGACCCTGCTTTTCCTAAAGCAATATGATCAAAATCACGATCCGCATAAAACGTTTGTCGTACTACATTTTGTTCAGAAACATGTGCATAGACACCTCCCTTTCTCTGACTTTGGTTAACTGAGTAGCGATACTGCACATCTGAATCCTGAGTAATCGGCTTCAAATGAATCGCAGCGAGGCAGATCAAGACAATAAAGAAAAGATGAGCTCCTCGCTGTGTATTTATCCAAGGAAGCTTTAGGGATGCATGGTTTCGCACTTTTTGCATAAATCTCGTCAGCTCTTTCAGCCCATAGCAACATCCGATCAGCATCGGAAACAGAAAAAGTAAAGCGTATCTTGGCTCGGCTTCCCAAATAAAGATGTAAAAGAGATAGTTTCCAAAAAGCATGATTTGGATCAATAAACTTTCGTCTACTTTTTTAAGTCTGAAAAAACGCATAACTGAACAAAAAAGCAGCATAAAATGGAAACAATGAAATATTTGAACAATGAACAAGACAAGTTGCTTCTGGCCACCGAAAAAATAATCATAGATAAGAGAATGATTCGAAGTATTGCCCATATACCAGTAGTAGCCCATGGAACCGTCCGCGTAAACGCGAAATGCTTTCAATAGCCACAAATAAGACAATTCACTTACTGATCTTGTTGTTAATCTTTTCTTAATTTCGCGCAAATTTATTTCTTTTTTTTGCGCCTGCGTAGGCTGCCCAAGAGTTTTCTTGAAATCGCGTATATTATAACGTCCCTGTTCTGACAGTCCCAGCATGACCCAGTGTGTGGTCGGCATCTTGTATTGCGGCATTGCTTTAATGTGAGCTTTTTCGGCCAAGTTGCCAGTCGCCAGCTGCATCAATATTAATAAAATGATTACACTCGTTCCGATTATACACGCCGTTTTCAATTTTGATCTGAGAATCAAATACAAAATAATTGCTGGAAGAAATAAAATCAGATTTTGACGAAGAACGCAACCGACTGCTAAAAGAAAGCAAAAAAGGATTGCATCAATTGGTCTTCTTCTCTGTTCATATCGGAGCCAAACGTAGAGAAGTAGCGGAGGCATCATAATCATCAATGTATCCGAGTAAAAGTAAAGTGTGTAAAAGAAAATTGGCGCACATGACAAAACAAGAAGCAGAAAGATCGCACTCATCCTTCGTCCAAGGAGCAGAGAAACGACCTTCCAAGAATAGAAAATGCCAATATTGAGTATTGCCAAACACACCGCATGATCAACGATGAACAACTCTTTGTTTGAATGAATGGGCAAAAGATAGTAGATGATGTATCGAAAAAGCATAATGGGAATGTTATTAGGATAAATTTGAAAATAAATGCTGTCTTCACTGAGAGAACCGTTATTTTGGAGCAAATCAAAAGCTTTCATAAAGACATGGCCCCCATCAATTTCCGGGGGTTGAATGTCTGCAAAGGCAACAAAAACAAAGCACTCAAAAAGTCCAATAAAACTAAACAGCAAAATAATGATTTTTTTTACATTCCGTTCTGAACAGGATGTTAGAAAATGATTAAATGAAAGAAAAAAAAGAAAAATAATCGCAACGTAAAAAAGCAGCATAAAGGATAAGTCAAATGATGAAAAAGCAATTTTTCCGTAATAACTACGTGAATTCATAAATATGGGACCAAGCACGCTCATAAGGAAAAAAAGTCCTGCAAAAAGTGCAAAACCAATGCAAAATAGTCGTATCAATCTATGTTTTAGGAACAGCAATCCGATTCACATCCGGGTAATAATTCCATTTTTCTCATTCAGTATTTGTTAAACTGCTCACATTTATTACAATATGAGCAAAATAATATTCACTTTCCACCTGCATCATTTCAGTAAGAATCTTGTTACGTCAGGTTACTTTTACCTTTTTATAGGTAAAAGAAAAACCGGGCAAAAAGCGCCTGGTCCTTACTTCTGCAGGACGCGGTGGCTTTCGCGTTACATACAGGACGTACTTTCACAGGATGTGATGACTTTCGCGGTTGCATACAGGACGTATGCGTATTTAGCGACAGCTCCTTTGATACTTGAGAGAGTTCCTTTTTTAGCATGGGTTTGTGTCTTTGTAGTGCTGAATCATCGCTCCGGTTGCTCGCATCAACTGAGCACGACCACGGACAGTCTGAGAGTCTCCTCAGACAAGCAGAAATCTGCCTGGTATCGCGCATCTACTTTGATTCTCGGCCAAGACACTGGTTTATTCGTTTAAATACGGGCAAAATCATATACTTGACACACAAAAAAACGGTCGATACATAATCGACCGTTCTTCAATACATCTATTTATAACACTTTTATTTTTGGGTTACAGGCTTTTTCCATAATCCCAGAATCAATCCTGAAATGACTGCGCCGACAATTATTGAAATCAAGAACAAGATTGCGTGATTGCCGAGCAGGACAACGAAAATTCCGCCATGCGGTGCAGGGATATTAATGTTCCAAAACTGAGTCAAACCTCCGGCAATTGCAGCCCCGATAACACTTGACCCAATCACACGCAGTGGATCAGATGCTGCAAATGGAATCGCACCTTCAGTAATAAAGGAAAGACCAAGAATATAGTTAGTAATACCTGCTTTTCGTTCATCTTCAGTAAATTTATGCTTAAAGATAGATGTTGCCAAGGCAATTGCGAGCGGCGGTACCATTCCGCCTGCCATAACGGCTGCCATCATAAGTCCATTTGTATTACCGCTGCTCGTGAAGACACCAATAGCAAATGTATATGCGGCTTTGTTAACAGGGCCGCCCATGTCAACAGCCATCATACCGCCGAGTACTATACCAAGCACAACAGCATTTCCAGTGCCTAAGTGATCAAGAGCGCCAATCAATCCCGTGTTCACCCATTTGAAAATCGGATCAAGAATATAATACATTAATCCGCCAGTAATCAATAGACCAAATACAGGATAGAGAAGAATCGGTTTCAAACCGTCTAACGTACGCGGAAGACCGCTGAATGCTTTCTTCAATAAGATGATTACCCAACCTGCAAGAAATCCGGCTGCCAGACCTCCAAGGAAACCGGCGTTCGAAGAGGCTGCAAGAAAACCGCCGACCATACCTGGCATCAACGCAGGACGATCACCTATGCTCATTGCAATATAACCAGCCAGAATAGCAATTAGGAAGTGAAACGCACCGGTGTCACCTCCTGCGATCGCACTCAACATTTGGAAAATGGTATTGTCTTTACCAAGTCTTTCAAATAAGAACGATATAGCAAGCAAAATACCGCCACCGACAACAAAAGGAAGCATGTGTGAAATACCATTCATCAAGTCTTTGTAAATTCTGCTCCAAATCGATGCATTTGCCTCCGGAGCATCGTTTTCAGAGGCTCCGCCTTCAGCGTGATAAACCGGTGCCTGTCCCTTGAGTGCTTTATTAATTAACTCTTCCGGCTTGCGAATTCCGTCACTGACCGGTGTCTGAAGTACCTTTTTTCCATCAAAACGTGCCATTTCAATTTTCTTATCCGCCGCAACAATAACACCGGAAGCGCGCTTGATTTCATCTTTTGTCAGCACATGTTTTGCACCTTCAGAACCATTCGTTTCAACGCGTATTGCTACGCCCATTTCTTTTGCTTTCTTTTTCAATGCATCTTCTGCCATATACGTATGTGCAATTCCCGTTGGGCAGGCTGTAACGGCAACAACAAATTTCTCTTCAGTTGATGGAGACGGAGTTTGCGTTGATTTTGCAGCTTCTTCTTTCGCTTCTTCAGCATCATGCTCAGCTTGTTTGTCATTAAAAAGTTGTGCGACTTCACCGGTCGTTTTCGCTTTTTTTACCTGCTCAACAAAATCATGATCAATTAATAAGCGCGATAACGCAGCAAGCGTCTGAAGATGCACATCTGCTGCGCCTTCTGGTGCGGCGATCATGAAGAACAAATCGGAAGGCTGTCCATCCAGTGCTTGATAATCAATGCCTTGTTTACTTCGACCGAAGACAACCGTTGCTTCATTAACTGCCTTTGTTTTTGCATGGGGCATGGCAATTCCGTCACCAATCCCAGTGCTTGATTGTGCTTCCCTTTTTAATATCATTTCTTTAAATAATTTCGGATCGTTAATTCTTCCGTTTCGTTCCAAACTAGCAATCAGTTCATCAATTGCGCCTTCTTTAGTCGTGGCTTGCATATCCAGAACCATGGCGCGTTCAATCATTAGATCTGTAATTTTCATTGTTGTGCAACTCCTTTTTCAGTTTCTGTAGAGCAACAAGATTTTTCTGAAATACCGTCTTTAACGGAACAATTCCATATAATAAATTTCATGAAAATTGGTCGTTTGGCAAGCACTTTCATTGTAGGATCAATCTTCGACTCTCTTTTCCATTAAGAGTCAGCTGAACGGTCTGCAATATAAACTACGGTTTTCTCTGTCATTAAGGATTGGCATCTTTCCGGTATTTGATCCGTAATAATGGCTGCCTTATCCAAATCAAACATCTTGCAAAAAGATATTTCAGAGAACTTACTGCTGTCTGAAACGACATAAGAACTGGATGCAAGCTGATGTGCACATCGCTTCAATGCTGCTTCTTCCGGATCAGGGGTTGTATAGCCCATCGACGAATCAATTCCGTTAACGCCAATAAATGCGGTATCAAAACGAAATAGATTAATATTCTGCATTGCAATGCTGCCAACGACTGCCTTTGTATTCGGTTTCATTAGACCGCCTAGCAAATAACACAATATTCTTTTGCGAACAAGTAATTCAGCATGAGCAGGACCGTTAGTGACAACGGTTACATTTGCTGCCCTAATAAAAGGAATGATTTCAAGTGTCGTGGTCCCTGCGTCAAGATAAATACAATCGTTATCCTTTATTTTCTGAGCAGCCAGCTTAGCGATCGACTTCTTCTGCTGAACATTCTTAAGCGTCTTAGTTTCCATGTCAGGCTCTTCATTGAGCTTTCGCAATAAAGACGCACCACCATGAATACGACGAAGCAAGTGACGGTTTTCCAATTCCTGTAAGTCTCTGCGGATCGTTGATTCGGAGGCAGCCAACATTTGAACCAGTTCCTGCATTTTAACAACAGAAGTGTCTGTTAAAATTTTCAGGATCAATTGTTGCCTTTCTTCAGCCAACATACTCATTCCTCCACAAAAAATATTCTACCACACTTTCAGCCAAAATCAATCAATTTGCTTCAAAAAAGTTCAGCGCTTACAATTTATCGCGATTACTAATGATTAAAGTTGAACGATTCTGATTAGTACGCTCTGCTGCCGATAAGAATTTCAAACTCAACCGTAATTATTGCGGAGGATTTTTCAAACCACTGTTTCTGTATTGCTTCAGAAGCATTCCACGCGAGCGGCGTCATCTTCATCAAGTCTCTGATTCCATCCTGATCCAATTGAACTGTATAACTTATCTTTTGCACGGATGCGTTTGGATAATGCTGTTGAAATAAACTGAATGTGTCCGCATTAGAATAGTGTGATTTTTCTGCGCCAAGTAATGAACGTCGGAGTTCCTTAAGATAATCACTACCCGGAATGACTTTTATTATTGATCCACCAGGCTTGAGCATTCGATCAAAGGTGTGGTAATTGGATGGTGAAAGTATGTTTAAAACAACATCAAATAAGTGCTCGTTAAAAGGTGAATGGGCCAGATCAGCTACAAACCAATTTTGATCCGGATAATTCTTAGCAGCTGATTGAATGCCCTCTTTTGCCAGATCAATACCATACCCCTGTATGTTATTTGACGAGGCGATTGCAAGAAGCTGACAGATCTTGGCAAGATGTGAACCCTCTCCGCAGCCGAGATCAAGAATACGAACAGACTCATTCTTTAGATTTTTTATTTGTTCAGCAAGAGCCGCAATCAGTGGGTCAAAGAATCGGTGATCAACAATGACTCTTCTGCGTGCCTCAAAAAGTACTTTTTCATAATGCGTATGGACCGGTTTCGTTACCAGGTTTACATAGCCTTGCTTGGCGATGTCAAACGTATGTCCTTGCTTGCACATCAAACTTTTTTGAGCAACACTATCCATATCAGCACCGCAGACAGGACATCGGAACATATCTCTATTTAAATGCAATTGTTCGGCGCAATGTATTCGTTTATTCATGATTTAACTCGACCTTCATTCCTTAACACGTATTGCATCATTATACCACAGTACATAACTCCTCAATGCTTCATAATATCATTGAGGATAGATATCGATATTGAGGATAGATATGATCTTTCAAATAATGTATATCAATGGAGATATTAAGCCTTAAAACGTATAATAAATTTATTCCTATATGAAAGGTACGATTAATATGAATGATGCTGCTACTCCATCAATTCCTCGACCGCTCGTGAGAACGAATCAATGGGTCATTGTACTAAGCGTTGTCGTATCGATGATTACACACCAGTACTGGCTGCTTTTGATTCCTTTACTCTCAGGACTCTCAGGGCTCTTCTTTCACTACAACCCTGTAATGGCATTAGCAAAACCATTCTTGAGAAAACTGCTTAGTACCTATATTCCGGAAGATAAACAACAGCAAAAATTCAATCAGACAATCGCAGTGTCCTGTCTTTTCATTGCATTCATTAGCTTTCTTCTGCATTGGACCATTGTCTCCATCATCTTTTCAATAATCGTTGGTCTTGCAGCTTTTATCGCTATCCTCGGTTTTTGCGTGGGATGCTACATTCACTTTCAATGGTCGCAATATCGCCAAAAGCGCCTGCAAGCACAGAATCAATCGAAACAACTCTGAGATTATCCATCTTCATCGAGGCTTGTACTGCATAGGTGTTGTCACCAGTCGAAACCTGGGTGAATACACTAAGGCGAAAAGGAGCGATGAATATGTCGGATATTTATGATGCACCCGAGCAGCAGCTCTTTGTCCCGCAGATGATGGAGGAACGAGCTGCGCAGCAACCGGAAAGCAATAACCAAGCCATCCACGATATGTGCACTAAATTAATGAACTTCCACGTTATTGCACAAATGGCTGATGGGTCAAAAATGGATGGTATTATCGAAGAAGTGAACGAACAAGGCGTTGTCATGCTCGTTCCCGAAAATGTGAATGAAAATGAGCGTTTTTATCAAGGGCCAGGCGGTCCAAGACCAAGATTCAGACGATTTAACCGTTTTCTGTTTCCTTTTATTTTCTTTGCGCCACCATTTTTCTATCCGTACCCTTACTATTATTAAAATAAAATCTACAGTCATCCAAATGAAAAAGACGCCTCTTCAACATGTTGTATCACACATTACAGAGAGGCGTTTTTATTGTACAATAAGAAATTCAAACTTCGCTTTCACCAGTGGCTTTTCGAAGCCTAGTTTTCTAACACAAATAAGAAAAAATATTAATTAGAGGAATTAGTGTAAGTGCAACTATTGCTTCACTTTTACCAGAGACTTTGCGAAGCTAAGTTTTCTAATATTACTTATTAAGCTGTTTCGGCAAGGTTACCGAGCATAATTGCGATGGCCCCGCCTGTTTCAATCCACGTTCCTGCCGTTACCGTTGGATCGAACAGTGTATAATCATCCTCTTCATCCAATAACCTCTTTCTTCCCTGTGCCTGCATAAAATTACCTAAACAAAGCATTGCGATTCCAACGAATGAGTACATTTTCTTCCAAACAGTCCGATCAGTAAAAAGAATCATGTTTGCCAGTACTTCTTTCAAATTCGACGACATGGCTTGCACAAGCAATTTTCGGTCGTCGTCTTCATCATTAATGAATTGAATAGCAAAAGAGCCATAACCAATGATCGTCAGAGCAACGCTTAATTGCGCTAATGGATCCTCGGATATGAATTCCGCAAAAAGAGCGCCGGCGCCAACCTGGATTAAACTGCCTAGAAAAACCAATTGATCTTGTGTTTCACGATCCAAATTTTTTATTGGCGTCTGTCCGATGGAATTCATCACTTTTCCAATTGCTATGGATGTAAACGCTATGTTTTTGGACAGTTCTTCTCTATTCATCATTGTTCCCACCCGTCACACGAACCTCAATACTTTATCCTATTCAATAACGGGATAAATGATTGAACTATAGTCAAAAGGGAAAGACTCAGCTGCCCAGTTTTTTCCTGATTATCATAAGCGGATTTGCAATCATTGGCGAGATAAAGCACGCGGCGAGCGCTTCAGCAATTCCATTAGTTGCTACAACAACGAGCAGAGCAGGCAGCAGTCTGCTCACATCGATTTGCAGATAATTTGCATAGGGTACTCGATAAAAAATATAGATAAGGCCAAGAACAAGCACTGTATTGGTAATGGATCCAAATAAAGCAGCTATGGACATACAAACAATGCGCGGGAGCTTCGTTCTTTTCAATAAAATAAAAAGATATCCGGCAACAAAGCCGACAAGAATTCGCGGTATCACTGAAATTAAAGGATTAGTGAATACAATCGGTGCAATTGGACTACTTGGAAAAGTGAATGCACGTATAAAAGTAGTCATTCCCCATACCCCGCCAATGATCGCTCCTTCAATCGGCCCCAGAACAATGGCGACAACAATGACGGTTAAATGAATAATGGTTAAACTTAAAGCACCAATCGGAATATAACCAAGAAAAGGCACAAAATTTTGCAAAAGGATAATTGCCGTAAATACACTTAGGAGAACTAAGCGATATGTTTGATTTTGACCCCCGTTTTTCATAACTTGCTCCTTCTTCAACTTGATTGAGTATTTTTATTGATCTTGATCATTAGCCTACTATGAATTATAGTTGGTTTTTTCAATCTAGCAAGATAGGCTTAATGAAAGCATGACAAGAAAAATGATACAGGCAGCAGAGACAATCGTTTGTTTACATAATATTTTTCTGTTATTAACTGGTGTAATCAAAATAGAATAGTGTAACTAAAACTTGAAACATCAAAATTAGTCCTCAACCCTAGTCACATAAGGGTTTAATGCAAAAATAAAAGCATGAACACCGACAACTCGGTATAATTGAAGTGTCGAGTCCCAATTAATCGAGGAGTGTTCATGCCATGAAAATTATATCACGAAACGACCATCCATCTCTTGGAATTTTAGCTTCAGTACAATCATTTTTTGCTCGATTTCACTTGGCTCAAATTGCGCGAGCTTCAAATGTCACAAAGGCAAAGGGGGTTCCCTTTCACGTGCTGTTCTGCTATTTGCTCAGCACAATTTTTTCAAACAAGTCTACCTATCGTGATTATCTGAAACATCAGGATCAACTAAATTTCTCGGATAAGACCTTCCGTAACTTGCTTAACACGGGCAAGATTAACTGGCAAAAGTTCCTGATTCTGCTCTGTCGTCAGATCATTCAGTTCCTCAAACCCTTGACGGATCAGACACGTCGGAATGTGTTCATTGTCGATGATTCCATGTACGAGCGTACCCATGCGAAGCGAGTGGAACTGTCAGCGTTTCAGTTCGACCACGCCAAACATCGGCATGTGCGCGGTTTTCGTTTTCTCCAACTGGGTTGGAGTGACGGCAACACCTTTCTTCCGGTGACCTTTTCCCTGCTTTCTGGACGGAACCAGGTCTGTGGCATGAACTCGGTCGATGGCCGAACCTATTCTGGAAAGCGTAAGCTTCAGGCCCAGCGTAAAGCAACCGATGTGGTTCGTGAACTGCTTTCATCCGCAATGAGTCAGGGTGTTCATGCTTCGTACGTCTTGTTTGATTCGTGGTTCTCAAGTCCCAAGATGTTTCATCAACTGCGTGTGATGAAGCTTCATACCGTTGCCATGGTGAAACGATCGAAAAAAATTTATTATCGATTCAACGGTCAACTGATGGATGTCAAAGACATCTTCAAGACTCAGAAGAAACGTCGTGGCCGTTCACGCTATCTGCTCTCTGTCAGGGTTGAAGCAGTTGTTGAAGGGGAAAAGGCCTTCCCACTCAAATTGGTTTATGTCCGTAACCGCCAAAAACGGAATAAGTACCTCGTTTTGGCATCAACCGACACCCAGCTTTCCGAAAATGAAATCATCCAACTTTACGGAAAGCGCTGGTCAATTGAAGTGTACTTCAAGATGTGTAAACAGTATCTCCGCCTGGCGCGCTATCAAGGATTATCTTATGATGGCATCTTTGCGCATACGGCTTTAGTTGCCATAAGTTACTCACTTCTTGCCGTACAGCATCGTGAACAAGCCGATGATCGGACTCTTGGTGAACTCTTCTACCTGATGGTCGATGAGTTGGCTGATCTAAGTTTTACCGAAGCCATCCGGCAATTACTTAACCTGTTTCAAGAAGCATTTGAAGATGAGTATGTGCTCTCTGAGAGAGTCGTTGATCAGATTATCGAAAAGTTTCTTGGAAAGTTGCCTGTCAGCTGCCAAAAAGTGCTGGCGAAGGCGGCATCCTGACCTATTTTTTTCATCGAAACCGCAGTGCTGTCATGGGGTTGGAATACTTTTTCAACTTTCAAGTTTTAGTAGTGTAATAAAAAGGAGTTCCTCTATTTCATTGATGCACCTTATGGACCGGAAATTTAATGAAATAGGTGCTAAATTAAAAGACAATGAATCCCTATTATTTAAAGGAGTCATTGCCATTTTCTTTATTGAATTTATGCATATTAAATCGTTCACTGCTTCCCTTCTTTATCTTTCAGAATACCGATTAATTGCTTGATCTGCTTCGGCACAGGCAGACCCGTCCTGCCCGCGTTTTCTAAAATGGACAAGAGTTCGTTTGCTAAATAAAAATAGATGGTTGCATCCATGATAATATTTTTCGAACCAATAATTTGATCACATAGATGACTGACAGCCACAATAGCGAAAATCATCACTTTTTTGGCAATGCCTTTGAAACCAATTTTACTAGACAAAGCACTGACATAGGCGGCTGCGAGAAGTCCGGAAACATAATCAATGATCACAAAAGCGACCAATACTGCAATTAATGGTGTCCATTCACCGTATAAATAACCCGACACTGCACCAAAGATTGCTGCAATACTCCTATAGATAAATTCATATTTTGTCACAACTTCATCACCTCATAACTTCTTTATCTATAATTTATGTCCGAGTGTTCATTCATGTAAAGGCTTGCGATACAGCAAGAATAACCATTTTATTTCAAAATAATGAGCTCATATCCAATGGGGAGAGTAACAATGAAATGCTTGAACAAAGCAAAAAAAGAACCCCTGGTTAAGGGGTTCAAGTAACGATTGTTTTGGGAGTTATTGCTTAAATACTTACATAATGAATGTAACATAATGTGGAACAATCAACATCAAACTTTAGCGTGATTTGCATCTACGTCTAAGGTCTTAAAAATAAAAAAAGAATTTAAGGTGAACATGGCATGCATGCAAATCTTAAACTTAAAGGATGGGAAAGTTAATGAGGCAAGCATTGTACTGCCAGACGCAACTCGTTTTCTAAGTGCGCTGGAATAAATTAAGTATTTGGGGCAAGATTTGCTGGAGGCATAACCTGGATTCACCTCAAATCCGACCGATAAAACATTGAATTGTTTTACCACTATTATCTTATCTTGTTTTCATCCGCATGAACAACGTATTTATGATGCGCAACCCCGCATTCTTTATGCGGGATCACGCATAATCACGCACGATTCGTCTCAATTCACCAAATATCTCAACTCAATATGAAAGTGCTCGCTGCTCTAAAGCATTCCAGTGAACCATCATCTGCTTATTATTCATCCAGCGTTTCGTCCCTGTCCATGGATCATTATAATAAAATCCGTTTTTTGAATATCCAGTCAAGGTTAGCGCATGATAAGTAAACCCATCATATGTTCCCCAAATTACAACTGGATGATCGCTGCTAAGATAGTCCTTCAATTTATCTGTTGAGGCCCCAGTTAGATTAATTGCACTGCCAGCATAGTGCTTAACCAGCTTCATTAACGCAGGCGGATAGATGGTTGCCCCGGACTTTGAGTAGGGACTGCCGATAAATCCTGTGTTGGGATCACCGTTCGTTGCTCGTGGCATCTCCTCCGCAAGTTTATCCTTAGTCACATTCGCTCCTTTGTAGCGCAGCATCATTGTCACGGCCGTAATCTCGCACCCGGTTGGCAACTCCGGTAATTGACTAATGACGCCAACATTCATTCGATAACTGTTAGGGATTTTGGTTCCCGTATACACAATCTCTGAACGCGCTTGTTTGATCACCTTATGTGACTGTACTTTTCCAAGCACAAGTTTGCCGTTCGTTCGTTTTGCTTGATAACCTACGAGGACGGAGCCATTTTTTCCCGCTTGGTGCACCTGGTGATCTCCTCGAAATAGGGATTTCTTCTTGATGGTTAGTGTTTTGTATGCAATAATCTCTTTTTTTTCATAGATAACATGAATCGCTGTGGAAATAGTTGTACTGTTCCCGTTAGACTTATATGTATAGGTAAGCTTATATATTCCTGTTGTATTAGGATCAACATGCCCGGAAATGGTTAATTTTTTTAAAGTGAGCTTCTTTCCCTCCTTATTGGTCACGACAACGTTTTTCTTAGAATCAAAGTCATCTCCCAATTGAATCGTCTTCGCTACATTCTGTACATTTATAATGACCTGTTTTTCTTGTTCAGTTTGTCCGAAAATACTTTTAGAACAACCGAAAAGCAGCAAAATACTGATACACATTAAAACGAAACAGATATTGCACTTCAGGTGTTTAACCAATGAATCCGTCCTCCAAGCCAATAAGCTTTTGATTAAACAAAGTTAGCACATAAAACTTAAAAATGCCTTAAAAAAATCTTGCAGATTATGATTTGCAAATCTCGTGTTATTATAGTAATAGATTGAAAAAGCTATTTAGAATGGAGAGACTGAGGATGCCGGAACTATCTTATGTGGCGATCGACTTCGAAACTGCAAATTCGCGACGCACTTCCCCGTGTTCTGTCGGATTAACAAAAGTTATTCAAGGACAAGTTATCGACTCCTTCTACTCTTTGATTAACCCTGAAGAATTCTTTGATCCTTATAATACGCAGATTCATGGGATTCATGAAGATGATGTCGTCCAGGCACCAACTATGGATGAGCTTTATCCTAAACTGCTTCCATTTATTGAGGGGCTTCCACTGGTTGCTCACAATGCCAGCTTTGATATGAGTGTTCTGCGTTTTACATTGGATAAATATCGGCTGCCTTATCCGGAAGTCAATTACTTCTGTTCTTATATCCTTGCAAAAAAGTTGCTCACGCTGCCTTCATACCGTTTAGATCGCGTTGCTTCCCATTACCGAATCTCCTTCCATCATCACCAAGCTTCCGATGATGCCTTGGTTTGTGCTGAGATCGTTCGGCAAATGATGCAGGAGTTTCATATTGAGACGCTCGATCAGATGCAGAAGGCGATCAATTATAAGTTAGGCAGATTACATAAACATTCCTATGCACCCTTTTCATCCGTCAGAACACGTCGAGAGGCTGCATTCAGGCCTTCAGACATTACTTCTAAGAAAACATCTTTTGATAACCAACACCCTTTGTTTCATCAAACCGTGGTGTTTACAGGCGTGCTTCAATCGATGTCCCGTGAAGAGGCGTGTCAGAAAGTTGCTGATTGCGGCGGGGCCAACGGCAACGGCGTGACAAAGAAAACAACGTTACTTGTTATTGGCAAACCAGATCGACGAACAATGATGCATTCGAAAAGCAGCAAAGTGCTTAAAGCAGAACATCTTGCAGCCTCCGGACAATCTATTTCCATTATAGATGAAAATCATTTCTTGGACATGTTGAAGATTTTAAATGAAAATTAAAGGTCCGCACCTAATGGATCTCTTACAAAAAAATGATCCTTGGCACCATTCTGCTAAGGATCATTTTTATTTAAATATGAAGCATTATTTACCAATAGCCCATATCCTTCCAAATCAAATGACAATAAATGAACGCAATGTATGTTGAGCGAAGGACTGGCTGCCGCTTGTGGTTATTACGATAAATATTCACGAACAGCCTGATGATCCTCAATCTCTGCTTCCACATCGGTCGCTCAATTTGCGTACGTACAGGTTGTTTCATTAACATCCATCCTTTAGGGCAGAATGCGGGAAAGGAGCCACCTAAATAGCCTGGTCATTATTTGATATTCTTAAACATAAGGTTTGGTGACAAACCAAAAACAATTTGAATCACAAACCCAACAATCCATTCAAAATTGCGACCGCGACAAAGTTATGATCCTACAGATGATTAACAATCATCCTCCTCATTCGACATGACCATAACCGGTTATGCCTATTTAAACGAATTATTTTGTAAAACAGTAACCTTTTTCTCGCTTGTTCTTGCTGCCTTTTTGGTGTACGCGACAAGACGAATGATATCCTGACAGCATTGCTTTGCTCCAAGTACAAGCAGCGGTACACCAATAAAATCTATTTTCATCCATCTGGAACATAAGCCACCGATCGTCATCGCAAATGGCACGGTCGGTGACGTGTTTGAAAAAATGATCTTTTCATTGCCCTTATATTTCTGCTGCAATAGTAAACTTAAATTATTCAACGCCGGAAGCAGGTGTTTAGACGTACCACGCCCCACCGTATAAACCGAATTTCCTTCATCATCAATTCCGTGATAAATGATTTTACCCATATCCGAGCTGTTTAGCTTATTAAAAAAAGGCACAGCTAAAATTTCTGCCCTTGTCAATTTGTGATCAGCAGATATTTTTTTCAAATGATACGCTGCTGCTAATGCAGTCGTATGTGTCCCGCCAAAGTCATTATATATGTAAATCACCTAATCATCCTTTTTTTAATTTGGATTTACTTATATTGTTATCTCCATTTAAACAGAAGATTATCCTCATCATTTCTTGCTTGATAAGAAAAAAACTCAATCTGAAAAAATATCATGAATACGAGTCAAGTAGACGTATTTGATATGATATTAAACAGATTGAGTCGATACATTAAATTTGATCTGATGACTATTAAAAAAATGCCTGATGAGATATTTTTACATTTTTAACAGCCTGACACCGGTACTCTTTCGGTGTCAGGCCGCTTAATCTCAACCCAAATCAAAACTCCTGCTCTTTATGCCACTTCACTATTGCTTGCTTAAATGTACTTTCTTTTCCGGCATCAAAGTGCTGATTAATCTCCGAAAATCGTTTATTTCATCAACATTTTTGAAAAATTGTTTGGGTAGAACTACTGCTTGATTCTTTGATACATGAATCCGAAACATATCTTTATGTTCATATGCAGAAACAAAATCTTCCCACTTGAAAAAAGTCTTTGATTTTCCACGAGTTTGCACAATTTCATTTTGATTGACCTCATACTGAATTTCTTGTTTGATTAATTGATTACTCGAATATTCATTTCTTACTCTAAGAGGAAAAATAATCATTAATAATAAACAGAATACGACCGTAAAAGCTGCTGCCATTGTAAATGAAATCAGTAACTTTTGAAACAGGATCAAATTTATCAAAAGTAAGATGATAAAAAATGAAATGCTTGTTACTGTAAATAACTTTTTTCTTACATAAAAATTATACTTTTTAAATTCACGCCAAGTTAGTGTGCCGCCACAATGGATCACATCATTTTTCATCGTTTCAACTCCCTGACTCATATTAAAACTCTTATCCTTCACGCCCTTCCCCTTCCCACGTTGTTTTAACACGTATGTTGTCTCTCCAAACTCCAGCAGATTTATCATTTTTAGCTTCCTGTTACGATCACAATCACATTGTTATTTGTTTCCATTATATCAATATTCAGCTTCATTGCGGCAGGATTTATCTTCATTTCAATCGCACAGGAACCGCTCCTGATATGGTAAAATGAAGTATTGGTTGATCGAATGAGATCCCGATTTTTTAATAAGGGGATGCAGCCATTATGAGTTATAAGCAATACCTAATATTGGCAATACCATTTGTATCTGCCTTTATTTTGATAGCTTTATTCGGTCCTGCAGATCTTAGACTATGGGCAGTTATTCTTATTACCATTCCTGGTGTTATTCGTGAACTAGTTAATTTCGTGCACAAAAGAAAAGAGCAAAAAAAACAATAGTGTCGAACTGTAAATCAGTTCTATCTCCAAATTCTGACCTCACCAAATTTACCTTTTGAAACAAAATCAAAATCGATTTAAAAATCTTCCGTTCCGTCAACATTATTCCAACTTCATTAAATCCAAGATCATTCTCTACTTCTTTTACCTTTGCTGTCTACTGAGAAATGCACATTATTTGCAATCGTTTTATATTGCTTTGCATTATAATAAATTCATAATCCGAATCAAGGGGCTAATCCGATGTTCAACAAGTTGCTCAACAGAATAAAACGCCATTATAAATCAAAACGTTTTTTATTTTTGGAAGCTCCATATATCTTTTTTGGAGCCTTGTGGCTAATTTTTGCCCCTGACAAATATGATGACTGGATCACCTATTATATTTTGGCATATTTGTTCCTCGTAATGATTGTTGATATCATTGACTGGAATAAAGTTAAGAAACACAACCAACACAGCGATTCCTGATAAAATATTGTCTGTACTGTCCCACAGGGGTAATCCACAAGTCCCTGTCCGCTTAGCATTGCCTATCGTCTAAAATTTTTCCATCTTCCAGTTCGGCAGCATTTCATCGTACAACGGATGATGATAGCCATTTCCTACAGGGCCAAGATGCTTGTTCAGCACTTGTAGTAACTCAAAATATGATCATCGATCATCATGTCAAATGCCGCTTAGTTCTCTTTTTGATGATGTATAGTGAATCACATAGATTAAGGATTTCAACCTCCGGCAACGTTCTATATCTTTTATGGCAACCTGGCCCACACTTGGGCCGTCTTTGGTCTATTGTCTAAAATCAAACTCATCCCTCCTTTCACTCCGATTGCTTGCCAGCAACGGATCTGAGACATCTGCTTTTAAGGTAGAAAGATATCGAGGAAAAAACAGCTGCAAAGTATACTCAAAATATTTTTAAACATTCGCCCCTTAAATATGTGATATTGACACGTTATTTTTGGGCAAAACAAAAACCCCTCAAAGCCATACGGCTCAAGGGGTTTCAGCATTTCTTTTTGATTAATATTGTTCCATGTATTGGTCGCGTTCCCATGGGTGTACTTGAGTGCGGAACATATCCCATTCAATTTCCTTAGCGTCGTTGAAGTGAGAAACTGTATGTTCGCCAAGTGCAGCTGTGATAACTTCATCTGCATTGAATGCATCAACTGCTTCTTTAAGAGATGCAGGAAGTTCATGAATCCCAAGTTCTTCACGTTCTTGATCATTCA
Source organism: Sporolactobacillus sp. PKPK-6 (assembly GCF_056678885.1). Classification (NCBI taxonomy): domain Bacteria; kingdom Bacillati; phylum Bacillota; class Bacilli; order Caryophanales; family Sporolactobacillaceae; genus Sporolactobacillus; species Sporolactobacillus sp. PKPK-6. The sequence goes on from NZ_JBWXPA010000001.1 coordinate 342,280, forward strand.
TAACGTAGATGCTGCGGTCAACGGAAGCAGGTGGAGTCAAACCTTTCTTGATACCATCCAGTCCGGCAGCAAGCAATACAGCCATGCCAAGGTATGGGTTGGTAGCAGGGTCTACACTGCGCACTTCAATACGTGTGCTCAATCCACGAGCCGCAGGAATACGGATCAAAGCGCTTCGGTTGCTCAATGACCATGCGATATAGCTTGGTGCTTCATAACCCGGAACCAAACGTTTGAATGAGTTAACGATTGGGTTAGTGATGGCAGTAAATGCGCGTGCATGTTCCAAAACGCCGGCAATAAATGATTTAGCCGTTGCACTGAGTTTGTCTTCAGTGTCAGCATCAAAGAACGCATTTTCTTTGCCCTTGAACAATGACATGTTCGAGTGCATACCTGAGCCGTTTACACCAAACAACGGTTTTGGCATGAACGTTGCATGCAAGCCATGTTTGCGAGCGATCGTTTTCACAACAAGCTTAAATGTTTGAATGTTATCACAAGTTTTTACAGCATCTGCATATTTAAAGTCAATTTCGTGCTGACCAGGAGCTACTTCATGGTGTGATGCTTCAATTTCAAAGCCCATGTCTTCAAGTTCAAGCACGATATCGCGACGACAATTTTCACCAAGATCTGTTGGTGCCAAGTCAAAATAGCCGCCTTTATCATTCAGGTCAAGAGTTGGATTGCCAGATTCATCTAATTTGAAGAGGAAGAATTCCGGTTCAGGTCCAATGTTGAAATTAGTGAAACCTAGTTTCTCCATTTCAGCCAATTGAGCCTTCAGAACCGAACGAGGATCCCCCGGGAATGGCGTACGATCAGGTTTATAAATATCGCAAATGAAGCGAGCAACTTTACCCTTTTCAGCAGTCCAAGGGAATATAACGAAACTGTCATAATCTGGATAAAGAAGCATGTCCGATTCTTCAATCCTAACAAATCCTTCGATTGAAGAACCGTCAAACATAATATCGTTATCTAGTGCTTTTTCGAGTTGACTTACAGGAATCTCTACATTTTTGATAATTCCGAGCAAGTCAGTGAACTGCAAACGAATGAACTTTACGTTTGCTTCATTTACCTTAGAAATGATGTCTTCTTTCGTAAACTTTGCCATTCAAGATCCTCCCCAAAAATAAGTTTCTGTTTTCAAAAAATTTTATATACATAGGTAGCAGTCACCGAAAGAATCGGGACAACTCCCCTTGTATTAACGAAGCCTTACCGAACTTGCCCGCTTGAACGAGTTCGGATTTCAAAAATTTCATGAGCTCAGCATCAGACATAGCTTTCTTTGCTTCAGCCGGCCGATTTGCTTCCACCGGCTTTTCACTAAGCACACGCCTTATGCCGGCAAGATTCACACCTTCGTCAAGCAAAGACTTGATGTCGAGCAAACGATCAACATCATTGAAAGAAAAGACGCGGCGATTCCCCTCACTACGTTCCGGATTAATCAAGTCATTTTCTTCGTAGTAGCGTATCTGCCTAGCCGTCAGCCCAGTTAATTTCTGAACAATGCCCATTGAGAACAAAGGCATTGAACGGCGTACGTTGTCAGCCATTTCGCCTCACGCCCCTTTCTTAAACATAATTATAACGGGCAGCCCTTAAGTTGTCAAACGATGTTAGCTTATCTCACAGCTTATGACACAGATTTAAATAAATTGTCACAATTTGATCTTTTCAGGATCAAGTAAGTTTTTCTCAAATAAGTGATTTACTGCAATCATCAAAGCAGCTTTAACGTGTTCAAATGTCAATCCGCCTTGAACATACAAAGTGAACGGGGGACGAATTGGGCCGTCTGCTGTCAACTCCAGACTTGCCCCCTGAACAAATGTTCCGGCTGCCATGATAACGTCACTCGTGTAACCAGGCATTGGGCTCGGATATGGAAGAACATGAGCATTAATTGGCGAAGCCATTTGGATCGCTTGGCAGAATGCGATCATCTGATCGGGGTCATGAAAGGTAATGCTTTGAATCAAGTCCGTACGCGCCTTTTCCCAAGAAGGCGATGTTTCCATGCCAAGCTTCTCCATGAAGGCAGATGTGAATATGGCTCCTTTAACTGCTTGAGCAACCATATGTGGTGAAAGAAAAAAGCCCTGATATTGATCCTTTAGTTCGCCTAATGACGGACCAACTTCTTTTCCCAGTCCTGGAGCTGTCAGACGTTCCGAACACATTGAAACGAGATCCTCGCGCCCGACGATGTAGCCTCCTACCTTCGCTAATCCTCCTCCAGGATTTTTGATTAACGATCCGGCCATTAGATCGGCGCCGACGTGGCAGGGTTCCAATGTTTCGGTAAATTCGCCGTAACAATTGTCGACAAAAACAAGAATATGAGGATGTGCTTTTTTAATTGCAGCAATTGCTTCCCCAATTTGGGCAATCGGAATCGACGGGCGCTGATCGTAGCCGCAAGAACGCTGAATCGCAATTAGCTTTGTGTTCTGCGCAATTTCTCGATTTACTGTCTCAATATCAATTTTGCCATTGTTGAGCGCAACATCGCGAAATCCAATACCAAAATCTTTTAATGATCCATGACTGCCGCTTGTTATACCAATGACACCTTCCAAGGTGTCATACGGCTTACCGGTTATGTACATTAATTCATCACCCGGACGAAGCACACCAAAGAGTGCAGTCGTAATCGCATGTGTTCCGGAGATCATTTGTGACCGGACAAGACCAGCTTCAGCTCCGAAACAATTTGCGTAAACTGCTTCAATGCCCTCACGACCGAAATCATCATATCCGTACCCTGTTGTTCCGCTAAAATGGGCATCACTAATCTTATTTTTTTTAAAACTGGATAAAACACGGTACTGATTTTCTAGTGAAACAGCATCAACCGCTTTTAAACGTTCTGCAATTTGCGCTTCAACTGCTGCAGCAATTTTTCTTAACTTCTCTCCATAGGCAAGTGCTTCAAACATTTTTCAAAACTCCTTATTCGTTGACGACGGATCGTGAATCAGTTTCGAGGCGATTGGTGCATCGGGAAAAACAAATCCTTCAACTTCGTAAGCCTGTGACGCTTCGTCATATTCTTGTCTTTTCAATATTGTGTTCCGCTTTAGTTCATTAAGTAATTTTCCTTCATCGGCTGGGAGCTGTGTGTGATAGTCCACCATTTGCGCTTCAATTTGTGCCAGTATTTCAGCAAGAATTCGATCACGGTCCTTAATGTCCCTTGCCGAAACGAGAAGAGATCCTTTCGGAACGATGAATGGTGTCTGTAACAGATCTTTCTTGTTATAAATCGTGAGTATAGGCAGGTCGTCTACACCGAGTTCAGACAGTAAATGGCGAACGGTTTCTTCATGTGTAATCAAATCCGGATCCGAAGCATCAAGTACATGCAAAATCAATTGTGCGCCACTCACTTCCTCAAGCGTTGAGCGGAAAGCAGCTACTAGCTGTGTTGGTAGTTCTTGAATGAAACCAACGGTATCGGACAATAGAGCCATGAAACCACCAGGAAGATTCATTTTTCGTGTCAAGGGATCAAGAGTTGCGAAAAGCTGGTTTTCAGCATAAGTTCCTGCAGCGGTTAATTGGTTGAACAGCGTGGATTTTCCCGCATTCGTGTAGCCGACAATGACCACTTGGCATTGATTATTTGACTGACGATGGTCACGATAGCGTTTGCGATGCTGTACAACGGTTTTCAACTGATTGCTGATATCCTTCATTCTGCTGCGAATATAGCGTCGATCGGATTCAAGCTTGGTTTCACCGGGACCGCGTGTCCCAATTCCTCCTCCGAGACGCGACAATGAATCTCCCATCCCGCTCAAGCGTGGCAGGAGATACTGGAGCTGGGCAAGTTCTACTTGAAGTTTGCCTTCTCGCGAACGCGCCCGCATCGCGAAAATATCTAAAATGAGCTGTGTCCGATCCAACACTTTTGCATAAAGCAGCGCTCCAAGCCGTCCCTGCTGAGAGGGAGACAGTTCACCATTAAAGATCACAGTCCCGGCGCCTAATTCTTTTTCAAGGGCATCAAGTTCTTGTAATTTACCGCTTCCAATGTAGGTAGCGGAGTCAATCTTTTGTCTTTTTTGGGTTACGACGGCAACTACTTGTCCACCGGCCGTCTTCGTCAAAGCCTCCAACTCTTCAAGTGACGATTCAAAATGATCGTCACTTTGAGAAGGAAGCTGACAGGCAACGAGTATCACACTTTCCATAAGATACCTCTCTTTAATTGATGCATTAAGCTTCGTCTGCTGGCGCGATCATTAAATGATTATCCAGTGTCAAATCACAGGCACGGATCGTCATCAGCGCGTCACGATCAAAGCTGTTTTCCCTAACTAAACGAACTGCTTGCTGACGTATCATTTTTTCCACATGATTGCGTACATAACGTCCATTACTGAAATGCGGTTCATTCTCAACAATTTTCTGATGAAGATGGCGGAATAGTTTTTTTTGTGCCTCCGCAGTCATCGTATACTCACGATCACGGATCATTTGCTTCGCAATTTCGAGCAATTCTGCACCGGAATAATCCGGAAAAGACATGATCATTGGAAAACGAGATGGCAGGCCGGGATTCATTCTGAGAAATTCATCCATTTCATCGGAATAGCCAGCAAGAATCAAAATAAACTCATCTTTATGGTCTTCCATCTGTTTCACTAATGTATCAATCGCTTCTTTTCCGAAATCCTTTTCTCCACCACGTGACAGCGAGTACGCTTCATCAATAAACAAAACACCGCCTAAAGAACGTTTTACAAGTTCTCTTGTTTTTTGCGCTGTCTGTCCAATGTATTCGCCAACAAGATCAGCTCGTTCAGCTTCGATCAAATGGCCCTTCGGCAGTATTCCCATCTCACGGAACAAGTCACTCAGAAGACGTGCAACTGTCGTCTTGCCGGTTCCTGGATTCCCCTTAAACAACATGTGGAAGGACTGTTTTTGTACCTTCAAATTAGTTTCTTCACGCTTGCGATAAATATAAAGCCACGCATAAAGTTCGCGTACCATATGTTTTATCTGATCCATTCCCACCAGTCGGTCAAGCTTTGCCTCCAGTTTTTCAAGCGGTTCATGGGTCACACGCTCATCAACTGGAAAAGGCGCAGCCTCATGTTTCTCGGTTTTCTGGTTAAAGACCACATTGATCTGACTTTTTTTTGTAAATGTATAGGCTTCTCGCACGATTCGATCACCTCGCTATTCATTGGATCAAGCACCGCTCTTGGCCTGCGTTGTTATGTATACGCCGGCTTGATCGTTTCCGTGACAAATGCCCATTACTTCGGGACATTATGAAAAATGATTGGACTGCTCTATCCTATGTCGTCGGTACCCTATTCAGAAGTGCGAAGAGCCAAAGATCCGTCACTTGCAAAGCGAGCAAAAAGCCTTACCAAAATAAAAGAAAGACAGCGTAACCGCTGCCCTTCCAGAATCTATTATGACTCGTCCTGACTGGTCCAATTCACAGGCTTTGAAGGAGTAAACGTCGAAATCGCATGTTTAAAGATTAATTGCTGCTTGCCCTCGCTGTCCAGAAGCACTGTAAAATTATCGAACCCCTTAACCTTGCCCTTCAATTGAAAACCGCTGACCAGAAAGACGGTCACAAACGTTCCTTCTTTTCGCAACTGATTCAAAAATGTATCCTGGATATTGATTGACTGTTTCATTTTATTCCTCCTCTTTTCTCTCTAAATAAAACTACTTCGATTTAATGTGAAAATTACCTGCAAGAAAACCTCTTTTGTCTGATCTTTTTTCTCTGAGAAGGAATTCAATGTCCAGTCAGAAAGATCTACAATTAAGATTATATTTTAAATTTCCATCATTTGCAAAGATCGTTTATGAAACAAGACAATAAATGTGATAAAAGTTCACGATCGCTCGCTTTTTGCCTGATGTTCTTCGATAAAACTGTAAATTTCTTCAGCTTTTCTTGAAAAGTCTTGCAGTGCATCCGTCATATCGAACCATTGAATCGGCATTTGTCTTTTGAACCATGTCAATTGTCTTTTCGCATAATGACGCGAATTTTTCTTCAACTGGTTCACAGCGTGATCAAGCGAACATAAGCCATCAAAAAACGGGATGAACTCCTTGTAACCGATCGCCTGCATCGCCTGCGCATTTCTCAAGCCTCGTTTATATAATAGCTGTGCCTCCTCAAGGAGACCTTCATCGATCATTTGGTCAACACGCATATCAATGCGTGCATACAGTATTGAGCGCTCCATGGTTAATCCAATACATAAATACGGATAGAGCGGGCGAACAGTTTCATCTTGCACGTGATCACTGAAGCGTTTCCCGGTTTCATGGAAAACTTCTAAAGCGCGTATGACACGCACCAAATTGTTAGGATGAATCCGTTCTGCTGCAACAGGATCAACATGCTTTAATAATGCGAACAGCGCTTCTCCGCCTTCTTCTTGCGCCATACGTGTTAATTCACGCCGATATTCCGGATTCGCCCCGATTGAAGCAAATTGGTAATCGTAAAGTGCAGCCTTGATATAAAAACCGGTACCGCCGACTAAAATCGGCATTTTTCCTTCAGAAGACACACTTTCAAGTACTTTCCTCGCATCATGCTGATAATCGGCTGCCGTATAAGGTTCGCTAGGTTCACAAATATTAATTAAGTGATGGGTTACACCATCTGCTTCCTCTTCAGTTACCTTTGCTGTACCAATATCCATGCCGCGATACACTTGAAATGCGTCCCCATTCACGATCTCGCTGTTAAACCGCTTTGCGAGCGCAATACTGAGTTTTGTTTTTCCGACTGCAGTTGGCCCGACAATGACAATCGTTGTTTGCATCCTATTTTTCATCTTGTACTCATGAACTCCCATGTAAAAAGTAAAAAGGTGGGTACAGTATAACACAAATCACTTTGTCACCGCATAGATAAACCTATCTATGCAGCGGCATTACGTGACAACCCCACGCGAATAGTACATAAATCGTTTACCTTAAACCACACCAAATGACGTCTGCACACGCGTTTGCGAACCTGGATCAATCAGCTCGATGATCTCACCTCTTCCCACGAGCACATCATTTACACAGTAATTATAACGAACGTGTGTTCTTTTATGCAAGTAGAATCTATTATAACCAATATTGATCGAGACAAGACCATTTATTTAATCCTTTTTAAGGAGCTCTGTGTCGTACATGGTGAAATCGCACCGATAAATAAATAGATATTTTCCATCAATGATCAATCCGGTTGAATTCGGAACTTCTGTCGCAAAATAAGAAACATGATTGCCTGCAAAGGTAGCGATTGGTTTTCCCAGCTGCGAACGAATCAAAATGACTTTCGAATGTCCGTCAAAATAATTATGATAGTTATTAACAATCCGATTAACAAATGGTACACTGCGTTCTTGGTTTTCAACCAACACCTTCTGCGGCAGTTTATTCATGACATCCTGTAGACCTTTTTCATACATGATCAATGTACTGCCCACATGAACGACTTGCTTTCCGCCAATAGTAATATTCAAAACTGATGATTCTTTGGTTGTCTCGCCCTTATCATTTGTGCGATCGAATTTATTATCCCGGGTAATCGATCCCGAAATTCCTTTTATCGTATCAATCGGCTGTCCGTCCGCGTCATAAGTCTGCATCGTCACATTTAGGCCTCTTAAGCTTCCCTCAACCTGCGTTGTGAAAAAATCCAATACCTGGCAGCCGCTGAGTACGACAATCGATAAAGCCAGTAAAGCAGCTATAAGTCCAATTTTTATTTTCTTTGTCACGAAACTTTCTCCCCTGTCCCTTGAAAAATCAATGAATCTATCAAAATCATAACGTGTGTGTCGCCTTCTGTCATCCGCCTCAAGACAGAGATAAGAAAAAAGTGCAAAAAAAATGGGCCTTTTCAGGCCCACAAAATAACAATGTACGGTAAATAAAAGATAGCACAGTAAACTGAACAGATTCTGAACAAAAAAAAACGAGCAACTAAGTGCTCGAATAAAAAGGGGGGAGATATTGCTTTCATGAGTCTATAATAACTTTAGATCCTTAAGAAACGCTTAAGATAAAGTGTTTTATTCATTGCCATTTTATTACTTTGCAATAAAAATCGCATAGATTATAAAAAGTGCCGCTAGAATCACAATAATGGACATGCAACCTGGTTTCCCAATAAACAGACGGTCAAAATTGTCGGTAGGCTTTTGCTTGCCTTCATCCATTAACATCAACTCTTCTCTACTATTCTAGTGTTTACATCCCTGACTGTCCGGCGATCATCACAAACGTCGTCCACAAGAGAATCAGCGAACAAATAATGATACCGATCAGCTTGGTGGACCGAACCAAGCCGCCTTCTTTTTTTGATTTATTTAAATACACTATTAAAATGAGCGCTGCAGCTGTAGACATATAAGCAATTCCTGCACCTGCCCAATACCAGAATACCTTTGGTGACCAGTACGCCATCTGTTGGAACCCGCTGCTGAATGAAGCGCCAATGAACATAAGTATAAATATAACTAGATTCGGATGTTTCAGTTTCTTCACTTGGTAATCTCCTCAATTCCTGAACTTACTTTATTTAAATGAAACGCATCTTTTTACATACAATCATACTTCATTAGTTATTCATAAGCGAATTAACTCGTAGCGAACATCAGCTAAAAAAGACGTGTGCAGTTAGATTAATTTCAAATGTTCTCAGATCATGCTGAATGACCAAATCTAATACCGGATCATTTTTAGATTTTTATAATCTCAAACAGTAACATTGCACTAAATGAATGCGACGATTTAAAATACTAGAAATGTTCGAATTTATAGTGATTATCCAACAAGATAAGCCTTTAAAATGGAAGGATAAGTGAATCAATCCAATCCCACGAATAAGAATCAAACAAATGAATAAGAATACACTACCCTCAAGAAAGAATAACACCGTTTTAGATCATCACTGGATTTGTTCAATTGAATATTAATTGATGCCATAATTGAAGCGATTGATGGGAAAATCTCTGATTTAAGAAAGTACGAAGATGAACACCAGAATGACTTAAACAACCGTGCTGTTTATTATGCGGTTTGCCGTGATATTGATTGGCTTGAAAAAGCAAAAAAAGATCTGATTGATGCTTAAATAAGTTGATAGAGAGAGTATTGCAAGATGGCCTAATATTTCCCCACCCCCATGCGAGGGGAGGCCACTGAAAAACCTCCGTTTTTTCAGAAGAACTGAATAGCGTTATCGAAAAAGCGACTCAGAAATTCGAAAGTGAATCTCTGAGTCGCTTTTTTCTTTGAATAGGGAGGCCTTTCCCCGTCTCTTTATCCCATGAGCTTCAGTATTCTCTTTAAATTCACTGTGAATATCGCCATGGCTCCTTGTATGTCCATACTAACCAGACCCGAGGATTTTGCGACATCATACCCGTGTCTGTGTTTTAATTCACTATTCTTCGCCTCTATTTTGTAGCGTTCTTTTGATCTTTCTTTAAAATACTCCGTTTTTTCGAATGCGGCCTGTCTCGAATGCTCATCTGATTTAATGCTGACGGAATACGTCTTACTTTTTGCCCCTTCCTTGTAACATCCTTCTCGGAAGGGGCACTGCTGACATTTATTTATATCAAAATAATACGTATCTTTTTGATTCTTTCCAGCATCTTTTTTCCCCTGTCTCGCTTTTCGAATCGCCATATGCCCTGCTTTGCACACATACATACCAGCGTCCTTATTAAATTGGAACTCTTCTTCTTTCTTCCGATGCCCTTGAGTGATCAAGGGATTTAATTTCGCTACTAATTCTATCTCATTTTTCTGAGTGTACTCAATATTTCCCTTTTCAGAATAAGCAGTATCGCCAATCACTGTTTTTACGTTCATTCCTGTCTGAATGCTTTTCTGAATCAACGTTTCTAATTGCTTGCCATCGTTCTTTTCCCCAGTGGTAAGGACCGCTGCTGTGATGATGCGTTCTTCGTTCATCGCCAGATGGGTCTTATAGCCAAAAAAGGAGGTGTCTGCTGTTTTATGGCCCACTTTAGCATCTGGATCTGTGGCCAATTGTAACTGTTCCAGATCGTCATTCACCGTCTCTTTTAAAAGATTCAGGGTTTGTTTGACTTTTGGGTATTCTGAAAGCACGGGCTCCTTCTCAATCACCTGAACCAGCTGTTGACAATAATCGGTTTGGTCCTCAATGGCTTCTGAAGCGGTTTTTGTCGGAAATTTTTCTTTCATCTTTTCGTTGACTTTATAGACGGCTTTTCGAAGCTTTTTCGATCGTTCTGAAAGAATCTCTAACGGAGTTTTTTGATTATAGCGTGCTTTCGTATGGGTGGCATCTACAATAATGGTATGACTTTTGATTATGCCTTTTTCTATCGCAATCGTCACGGTCTTATTGATCAACAGATCTAGAAGGGCAATATCTTTTAAACGGAGTTTCCGAAATTTTGTCAGTGAGCTTGGCTCAATGACAGGATCTTCTGGTGCCATGCTTAAAAAATATTTAAACGACAAGTCATACCTGGAGCGTTCAACGACATCAACATCGGATAAATCGAATATAGATTTCAACAATAAATATTTAAACATGCGGATGGGACTAATTGCCTTACGACCATTATCCAAGCAATACTTATCTTTAAGTTCTTTGACAACGAAAGAGAAGTCAATAAGCTCATTAATTTTTCGCAAGAGGTTGTCCTTAGGGACAACCATGTCATAAAGTTCTGAATAAGAACTTAAGATCATCGAGGATTGTTGCGGCATCATTAGCTACACCCACTTTATAAGGATACTTATAATTATAAAGGAAAAGAGCACCATTTCCGCACTTTGTGTGAGGAATGGTACTCTTTTTAATGACTTTTTCAGTGGCCTCATGCGAGGGTGGGGGATTTTTTATTGCCGTTGACTAAAAATAGCTCATGAAAATCCTCGGGATTTCATGAACCATTTTTTGATGAGAAACTGTATACGGAGCAACCTCTTTTTTATTGATCGTTGATCGAATATGAATGACGCGTTAGAGCGATCAATTGTGAATAATGCCTTCGTTGCTTTCAATTTCACTGAATCTCAAAATAAGAAAGAATGCGCATGGCGCTTACCCAACCTGAAGGTACGGAGCTCTTTTGAGATTTAAGGTAGTAGTAAGTATCCTGTTCCCGAGTCCGTTTTACAGCCTTAGTGACCTTAAATTCAGACTTACTTGGAATTGTTGAGCCTATAAAATCAGATTTTTGAGCCAATCTCTTAGTCTTGTATTGCGTGTAAGGAGGATAATTCCAAATAACACCTGGAGTGGCAACCCCGACGACGTGGTCCTTGTAGATAGCAGGAATTGTTGTGGGCTGGGTAGTCATTGCTTTTTTAACTCCGCCAGCAAATGAGCCGACTTTTTTGCCCCCATAGACGTAACCCCGATATTTACCATTCATCGTCACGACACGATAATAAACGGAACCGGTGTTGGTGACCTTATAACCGTAGGCACGGAAATAATAAGTTGAACCCTTATAAGCGTGGTTTCTCAGACTACCATAGTAATAATCAGCATCTGCATGAGTATAAGAAGCAAATTTTGCCATCTTGCTCTTAGAAGCTACTAGTTTAGCCCCTTTTACCGTGCCGGGTTTCGTATAAAGGGCGTATTTACCTGTAGCAACCACGTTACGGGTGGATCCGGCTGTCTTTAAAGGCGTGTAGCCCACTTTAATTGTTGCCGTATTGGTTTTAACGGTTTTATTGGGTTTATTGGATGTATTGGATGTATTGCATGATGTTATAGTCAGTAAGCTCGCTACAGCAAGGACTGAAACCATGAATAATTTTGTCCATTTATTCATATCTAAATCCCCCTTGTCTAATACGTTTTGGACTTAATCGTAACGCCCAGTTCAGTTTGGGGACTGCATGATATCCTCTTATTTTGCCTCATTATAACATAACATAACGTAACGCATCGACTAAACGCCTTTGCGGTTTTCCTTTTTCTTAAAGAAAAGCTTATATGGCTTAAATCAGCCCACAATAGTGTTATAATGAAAGAGGTTTTAATAATGCGAATATTATTACAAACCAAATTTTTAGACAGGGAGGAATTTGTTATGAGTGGAAATGATAAAGCCGTCCCATTAGATGAGCGATTTGATGCTGGTGAACCTGTTCCGACCGACCAATTAGTTATGAACCGAGACGATTTTGATTCCGATGAAGCCATGGAGCACTATTTTAAGGATCACCCTGAAGCCCCTCGGCAGGCCTATGACGCGTATAAAGAAGAAAAATCAGCGGGTCTCAACAAAAAATAACTATTTCCTCTCAGGCGGCAACTGGTACCGCGGCTTTTACATTAAATGGTTTACACTACAAGAATGTTGTCCAAAGTGCCTATGTAGGGACTCAATACGTTTACACCACTCAACAAATTAATAATGCGGGTGTGGGAGCCAACCAAATCATTACACGTTTTCCATTAAGCGGTTCATCACTAAATGCGCAAGGTAATTACATGACGCTCAGACGATTTGGGCACGGTGAAACGTTACAGTGGTTTGACCACAATGGAAAAGATTATTTCTGGGTAGTGACAAAGGCAACACAGGTAGATAATCCATCGGCTACTGGTACCGACTGGGGAACACAAATTGCCCGGATTCAATATCAAGCTGGCGCTTCGATTGACTATACGGATGTTCCACGTTTCTCAAGCATCAATCATGCCAATAAATCAGGTTCATCTTTTGGTACATTAAAGCGTTGTGAAGCGGCTTTAGATAGCTCTCGTAACTATTTAATGATCTGGTCAATGAATACGTCCAATACGGTTCAATTTGCTTATTACAATGCTGCTGGACTAAATAATATTTTGGATACTCAGGAAGCTCAAGCTTCAAAGTATATTTCAGTTGGTGACGCTTCTGTTGTGGCTCAATGTGTAAAGTCATATACATCAAGTGATTTTTACAATAAAGTTGCACATCAATCTGTTCAAGGGATTGAGTTTTCTGACGGACAAGCCATTTATATTTCAAGTGGTGGCGTTGGTAATCAACCAGTTATTCAAAAAGGCAACTGGGGCACAACTGACTTTACTCCATACGCTGTTGCTGTTGAAGGGGCTGAAGGTAGCGTCTTAAACAATCCGGTTGGTAATGGAGTTGAAACTGAAGGGATTCAGTTAAAGGGGGATTATGTTTATTTAAATGTATCTCTGCATAGCGATAATTCTAAAATAATTTTCACAGTACCTAAAAATGATTTTTAACCAACTTTCATCAACATGTAATCTAAGAAGCTATGACTTAAGCTTCAAAATTTTCCCATGCGAGAGTGTAGGGGTTAAAGAAAACGGAGAACCGCCAAATTCACCACCAATGTTTTTGTGCACTTCACGCAGAATCTCGAAACGGGATTGATCAACAATCTTTAATTGTATCTCACTTATTAAATCTGTGGGAGAAAATATATTTAAAAAGGTGTCTCAAAGTCAAAAATGGACTATTGAGACACCTTCATTATATTTCTCTTTATTGCACGCGTTTGAACATCTTTTCCATTTCGTAGGGCGTGAAGTGTACGAGCACAGGACGACCATGAGGGCAGGTGAACGGATCCTTGGCTTTACTGAGTGTGTCGAGCAATGCCTGGATTTCATCCTGGCGCAGATAGTGATTGGCTTTGATCGAGCGCTTGCAGGACATCATCATTGCGAGCTTCTCGCGCAGCTTTTTGATCGAAACTTTGCCTGTTTCAATTAATTGATGGATGATGTCATTGATCATTTCCTCTTCCTTGCCCTTCGGGATCCAAGTTGGGCAGGAGCGGATGATCAAGCTGCGCGCTCCGAACACTTCAAAATTCAACCCGATATCGCGCAAGTAGTCCAGATATTCCATGACCGTCTCATATTCAGCCGTGCTGAAGTCAAAGGTCATGGGCACAAGCAGTTCCTGTACTTCACGTGCTGTTTCGCCAACCTTTTCACGAAAGAATTCATATTTAATTCGTTCCTGAGCAGCATGCTGGTCAATAATATAGAGACCTTCCTCGTTCTGAGCAAAAATATAGGTGCCGTGCATCTGACCGATCGGATAGAGCTTTGGCATGCGCCTTTTTGGTTCATCATCCTCAGGTGATACTTCGACGCCTGTATCATGCACCTCTCCTTGAAAAGCTGCCGCGATTTGATCAAAATCTGATCTTGTCGTTGAAAATCCTTCGTTTTCCGTCTCATGTACTTGTTCCGTGAACGTTGGTTCAGCAAATGGTTCATTTTGTTGTGTCTCTTGCGGATCTGATAGATCAGGTCCTGTAACGGCTGCCGGTGAAAAGTCAAGCTTCTGCTGTTCATTCTTTGGCTTATCAGCCTGCAGATGCGGCTTGCCTGATACCGAGGGAATGAGCCGTTCACGATGAAAAGCTGATCGAATTGTTTCGCTGATTAGTGCGCAGAGCTCCTTCTCCTTGCTGATTCGTGCTTCCAGCTTTGCCGGATGAACGTTGACGTCAACAAGCGATGGATCCATCTGAATATGAAGCACACAGATCGGATAACGGCCGATCATCATCAAAGTATGGTAGCCGTCTATGATGCTGTTGAAAATCGGATAGTTTTTAATAAACCGATTGTTGATAAAAATGTAGACATATTGTCTGCCTGCTCTGGATATCTGCGGATGTACCGCAAGGCCTTCCACTTTAAAATCGAGTGATTCTCCCGAAAAATGAAAGCCAGCCTTCGCCGTTCGCACACCATATATAGCAGCCAGAACATGGCTCAAATTTCCGCTTCCATTTGTTTGAAAAACGGTCTTTTCTTCATGAATCAAGGTAAAACGCACGTTCGGATAAGCAAGCGCCATGCGATTAACGACATCAGTTATTTTCCCGAGTTCGGTGTGTATACTTTTAAGATATTTTAATCGAGCCGGCGTGTTGTAAAAAATCCGTTCAACATTGATTTCGGTGCCCTTCCTGCTTTGAGCAAGACCGGTAGAAATTATATGGCCGCCTTGAAGAACAAGATGCGTACCGGGATGTTCACCATCTGATGTTGTCAATTCAAGATGGGAAACTGCTGCAATACTTGGCAATGCTTCGCCACGAAAGCCGAGCGTCGCAATGTGGAAAAGATCGGAATCCTGACGAATTTTGCTCGTTGCATGCCTCTCGAAAGCAATTTGGCAGTCTTCAGGTGCGAAACCGCGACCGTCGTCCGTGACCTTAATTGATTTCAGGCCGCCTTCCTCAACCTCGATCAAAACGGAGGATGCTTCAGCGTCAATCGCATTTTCCACAAGCTCTTTCACGACAGAAGCCGGGCGTTCAACAACTTCTCCTGCAGCAATTTTATTAGCCAGCGTCTCACTGAGCCTCTTTATAACACCCACCTGAATCTCTCCTTTCGCAAAACGTGCTTTACTTCTTCAATTCCTTTTGCAGCTGATACAATTTGTTCATGGCATCCATCGGTGTCATAGCCAACATTTCAATTTTGCTCAGATCATGCAGCACTTTTCGTTCGTGCTTGCCCAGTTCCGAAGACCCGGTCTCCTTTTTCGGTTCAGCAAAAAGCACCAGCTGTTCCGGCTCTTCTCGGGCAACTTCAGCTGCCGCCGCTGCTTCACGCTTCGGAAACGTTTCAGAAGCAGGAGATTGTTCAGGAGACTGTTCGAGTCCGCGCAGAATTTCATCCGCACGTTCGATCAGATTATCTGGCAGGCCGGCCAGTTTCGCAACATGAATGCCGTAGCTTTTGTCCGCTTTGCCGTCAAGCACTTTATGAAGGAAAACAACGGTCCCGTTCTCTTCCATGGCACCGACATGAATATTCTTCAATCGATCGAGCTTTTTCTCAAGAAAGGTAAGCTCATGATAGTGTGTGGAGAAAAAGGTTTTGGCTGCAATATGGTCATGAATATATTCGACAATGGCCTGAGCAATCGCAATTCCATCATACGTTGAGGTGCCGCGACCGATTTCGTCGAGCAAGATGAGACTGTTTTGGGTAGCATGACTCAATGCATAATTAGCTTCGTCCATTTCTACCATGAACGTACTTTGTCCGGAAACAAGATCATCGGCGGCACCGATACGAGTAAAGATTTGATCAAAAATTGGCAGGGTTGCCTGATCTGCCGGGACAAAGCAGCCGATTTGCGCCATAATCGCCGTAAGCGCGGCCTGGCGCATGTACGTACTCTTCCCGCCCATATTCGGTCCGGTAATCATTAACAAATCGCATGTCTTGTCCATGTTAAAATCGTTGGCAACAAATGTCCCGCGCCGCATTACGCGTTCAATGACCGGATGTCTGCTGTTTTTAATCGATAAAGCACGATCCTTTGAAAAATTCGGGCGAACATAGCCATTTCGATCACTGACCGAGGCAAAGCTCTGTAACACATCCAGACTGCTCACAAGGCGTGCTAGCTTCTGCAGACGCGCAGCCTGTTCTTTAATTTGCAGTCGCACATCACCGAACAGTTGGAATTCAAGACCGACGCGTTTCTCTTCTGCTTCTAAAATAACACGTTCTTTTTCCTTCAGTTCAGGTGTAATAAAACGTTCGGCGTTCGACAATGTCTGGCGGCGCTCATATTTTCCTTCAGGAATCAGCTTCAGATTTGGCCGGGAAACTTCTATATAATAACCGAATACACGGTTATAGCCAATTTTCAATGATTTAATACCGGTCGCTTCTCGTTCTTTGGCTTCTAGTTCAGCGATCCAGCGTTTTCCATTTTTCGATGCATCTCTGTATTGATCGAGTGTTTCGTTGTAACCAGCCTTGATCATTCCGCCATCTGAGGTTGAGAAAGGCGGATCATCAACAATCGCTCGATCAATCAAATCACGAGTCTCAGCACATGGATCCATCTCCTGTTCATACTGAGATAGTGAAACTTCTCCAAGTTCAGCCAAAGTCTGTTTTATTTGAGGAATTTGTTCGAGCGAACGCCTGAGTTGCACAACTTCACGCGGATTAACATTGCCGAATGAGACGCGACCGACGAGGCGTTCCAAATCATAAACGTTGCCAAGCAAAGAACGCAACGATTCGCGTTCCAAAAGATGCTCTTTTAATGCTGCTGCAGCATCCATACGTTTCTCAATCAGCTTCTGATTTAATAGCGGTTTCTCGATCCATTGTTTCAGCCGCCTACCGCCCATTGCCGTTTTGACATCGTCAAGCAGCCACAGCAGTGATCCGTACGTTTTCTTCTCGCGGTTCGTTTGCGTAAGCTCCAAATTGCGCCGGGAATGCTGATCGATCATCATGTATTCATTAATATGGTAGACATCTGCAGGCTGCAAGTGATCGAGAGATCGTTTCTGCGTGTTCACTAAATAATTCAGCAGTCTGCCCAGCGGCCGCATCAGTTTTTCCTGATCAATACCTTCAGTAATGCTTTTCAACTGATCCGGAATCGCATCCCCTTCGCTTTCGGAGAATGTTGTATTCAGCCGTTCAACCAGTTCCTCTTTCTTGCCCGCATCGAAATCCGGCGCAAGAACAAGTTCACGTACATCATTTGCATCCATTTCTTGAATCACGCCGTCCCAATTGGAAATCAATGTGACGCGCGTTTCTCCAGTCGTTAAGTCACTCATGGCGAACCCATAAGAGCCGTCAGAAAAAGCACTCAACGCTGCCAAAAAGTTATTCTTTTTCGGCTGCAGCGATTCATCCTCCATAATGGTTCCAGGTGTAATCAATTGAATCACTTCACGGTGAACCATACCCTTCGCCAGCTTCGGATCTTCCATTTGTTCGCAAATCGCAATTTTGTATCCTTTATCAACCAATACCTTGATATATTGTTTTGCTGCATGATACGGAATACCACACATAGGTATGTATTCGTCTTTTCCACCGTTTCGTGACGTCAGCGCTATCTCCAGTTCCTTCGACGCTTTTTTAGCATCCTCAAAGAACATCTCATAGAAATCGCCAAGTCTGAAGAAAAGAAACGCATCCTGGTACTGGGCTTTTATCGCCAAGTATTGCTGAATCATTGGTGTAAAACTCATGATCTGTCGACTCCACCTTGCCTGTGTACAATTTATTATTCTATTATTATAACACAGGGTAACCTATGTTCGGGTTATTGAATCATGCGGTGCAATGCTATAATAGACAAAATAATGGTTGAAAGGATTCGATCAAAATGAATAAAAGTTTAGAATCTTTAAAAAGCAATGTTAGAACTGTATTAACAGGAAAAGATGACATGGTGGAACTCATATTTATCGCAATGATTTGCGAAGGCCATCTGCTTTTGGAAGATGTTCCAGGGACCGGAAAAACAATGATGGCAAAAATAATTGCAAAGTCAATTAAGGGAACATTCCGCCGCGTGCAATTTACACCCGACTTACTGCCGTCAGATATTACCGGAATTAAATTTTTTAATCCGAAGTCACAAAGTTTCGAGCTGATGATGGGTCCGGTGATGACTAACATTCTGCTTGCCGATGAGATTAACCGTGCAACGCCACGTGCACAGTCCAGCCTTCTTGAAGTTATGGAGGAGCGCCAGGTGACCATTGAGGGCGAGACATTTGCAATCGATAAGCCTTTTCTCGTTATCGCAACACAAAACCCGATTGAATCGCAAGGCACCTTCGCACTTCCGGAAGCGCAAATGGATCGCTTCTTCATGCAAATCTCTTCCGGCTATCCGACTTTTGACGAAGAACGAGAAATGCTTCACCTCCATCGGTTAACGAATCCGCTTGCTCAAATTGAACCAGTCATTGAGAAAGATGAAATTGCTCAGCTGCAGGAACAGGTTAAAAAGACGAAAATCAGTGAAAGTGTCGAGAATTACTTGTTGGAAGTTGTTCGCGCCACCCGTGCGCATGACTGGGTTGCGAGCGGCGTCAGTCCCCGAGGCACGTTGGCATTCATGCGCGGAGTACAGGCAAAGGCACTTCTTAATGGACGTGATTTCGTGGTTCCTGAAGACGTGAAATCGATAGCCACCTCCGTACTCGCCCATCGGCTCGTGCTGTCGATGGAAGGCGAGCTCCATGCAACTAAGGAACAAGTCATTGCGGACGTCCTCGAACATATCGACGTTCCGGTTGAGGCAGGAGCACAGCAAGAATGAAAGGATATGCGGCCGATTGGCAAACCCGCAACCAATCTCTCTTTTATCTGTTCGGTTTCATCGTATTTCTGATTGGGTTTCTTAGAAATACATTCCTGCTTTCAATAACAGGATTGATTTTTATCGTTTTCGCTTTTCTGTCAAAATGGTATTTAGTACATATGATTCGCACCTTATCTATTGAGAACACGGACCGCAGTCTTCGTCTTTCTGCTGGTGACGAAGGTGAACTGATCGTCACTTTTCTTAATTCATCCAAGCTTCCCTTGTTTTCATTAAGAGGACGCATCGTTTCTGATCCAATCGTTTCTTTTTCAACCGGTAATCATTCGAATCCCAATCCAATCTATCAATTTTCAGTGACGGTACCGGCACAAAAAAAGCTGTCTGTTCATTGTCCGGTTAAAGCCATGGAAAGAGGCACGGCGCGTATTCGAACTTTTGAATTGACATGTTCGGATCCGCTTCATTTAGTCAGCTGCGGGATTCATTTTAATGAAATGCTGAAGAGTCATCTCATTATCTACCCTCAACCAAAAGCTGTGAGTCATTTGAATCTTGCTCCGCCGCAGCACTTAGGTGAAGTTCCGTCCGCTCATTCGCTCTTTCAAGACTACACAGCGCCTTCCGGTATTAGAAACTATGCGTCTTCAGACCCGTTCAAGCATATTCACTGGAAAGCCAGCGCTCGCACTGGACGTCTTCAAACGAAAACATTTGAGCGTGTCGCCCATCAGAGTTGGACATTTTTGTTTCTGAATGCATCAAATCATTTAAGCCATGAACGTTCCAGTGACTTTGAAAAACGTATTTCTGCAGCAGCATGGCTGGCGCGCGATGCAAGGAAACGCGACATTGAGTTTTCCATGTACAGCAACACAAAGACAATCGGGCAAAAAATATTGGGTATTGAACCTGAACAAGGCGGAAACCATTTAAGGAAGGTTTGGGAACTGCTCGCTTTTATGCAAAAGTGGCAAATCAAAACACCAATTCCTCAAGCAATGCAGATTATCGATAAGAAATTGAGTCACCCGAGCGTTCTGATCCTCATGGATCTGGACCAACCCGAATTGGCTGCTCCGTTTCTATCGAAATGGTTAAAGAACGGCCATCTTATATTTCAGCTTTGTATTTCCGAGAATACCTGCATTTTAGAACCAGTTGAGAAGGGAGCGATCGCCATTGGTTAGATTAAAAGAGAGCATTTCTTTCACACTTTTTTTTAGTTGCGAATGGTTATTTTGTTTTCTTGTTCTTCTGCCGATCATGCCAGGCCAATGGGCGATGTTGTTTCCTTTTATTGCACTCGCAATTATTCATAGTCTGCTGCTTAGTGTACTACAGAGGAGCAGACATTCCAGTTTAGCAGGTTTTCTCTTCGTTGCCGTCATAATCGGCTTGCTTGCGTGGCTTGTTCTGCATATGAGCCTTTTTGCATCTGCTCTATTGTCCGCCCTGCTCACTTATTTTTCACTTCAGGATGACGAAGGCAGGAGCCCGGAACGACTCTGGCGGCTGGTGCTTCTGTTTGCGGTCGTCGTTGTTGCCTATACTCTGTTTGCGCCAATTAGCCGACGTGGCGCTTTATTTCTTCTCCTTTTTGTCGAATTAGCCGCGGCTGGCATGTGGATCAGCTTTAAGAGCGAATTGAACAAACGCTGGCTTTCAATCATTGCAGCATCGTTCGCTGCAGTAGCAATCCTACTTGCTCTTATCACTAGCTTCTTGAAACCGGTAGTTACAGTGATTTATAACTTTCTTTTCAACGTTATCATCCGACCGATCACGTATGGAACTGTCTCGGTCATTTTCGGTTGGCTGAATCACTTTTCTTCGAAGCAAACCGGAAGACGAATTCAAAATGCGCTGCAAGGATCAAATATAGAAAAGAAGCCGTCGGTAAATACGCCACCATCCAATCTTCATTCCACATTTAATTTTGGCCTATTCTTCGGCATCATTATTGCTGCCGCAATACTCTTGATTGTTTTTTGGCAGTTGAGGAAAATCAAGCGAAACAGCGCAACGCAAGATAAATTGAATACCGAATTGACGCAAAAGAAAATCACGAGCCTTGTTCACGAGCCAAGTCAGGGCAGGCGCCCTTTTTTTTCGCCAAAAAATCCTGTGCGCCGTGCCATCTATAAGCTTCAAAAGCACGCCAGGAAACAGAAGCTTGGCAGACGCACATCTGAATCTCTGACTGAGTGGCTAAGACGTCTGAATCTAACTCATTCGGGTATATTGATTTCTTCTTATGAAAAAGTTCGATATGGTGGCGTTGAGCTCACTGACACGGAGAACAAAACATTTTTTCGAGCAATTGATGAGGCGAAGCAGCAATTAAACAGCATGAAGCAAAGTGTTGATTCCGAAGACAGCAAATTATGATAGTATAGAATTATCAATCGGAAGGGAAGAACATCCAAATATGTGATTGACACGTTCAATTCCAACTCAATACCAATTGAATAGGAGAGAATGTGTCATGAAACAACGTGGATTTCGCTTTCTTTGGATGGGACAGTCATTGGCAAATCTCGGTGATGTACTTTACATCGTCGGATTGATGTCCTATCTCTACCACTTTACCGGATCTGCTGTATTTATGGCGTTTGTACCGTTTTTCAGTACAGTATCCCGATTTTTGAGTGCACTTGTTGCACCTATCTTTCTTGAATGGATGGGACTAAAGACAAGCCTTGTTATTTCTCAAGTCGGCAAAACCCTTCTGCTGTTTGTCTTTTTCTGCTCCGCCTTCTTTTCATTTGCCGGCGAGCGCTTAGGGATTATCTTTGCCACGGTCATACTCGTCAGTTTTTTTGATGGATGGGCAACTCCTGCACGCGGAGCGCTTGTACCACTGCTTGTTTCAAGAGATAAGTGGATCTCGACAAATAGTTTCCTGTCTCTATTGGATCAATCAATTTCCATGGGAGGCTGGGCACTGGGCGGAATAATTGCAGCTCGATTCGGCGGCATTTCTTTAATTTCATTATCGCTTGTTCTTTACTTGGTCGCCGCATTGCTGATGATACTGATCAGTGTCGCTGAAGATAGCGATAAGAAGCGGCAAGAACAAAGCAAGTGGACAATTCTGAAAACGGGTTGGATCACAATCTGGCAAGTGCCTGCGCTGCGCACCATCTTTATTACTGATTCACTATGCGTATTTGCTGATGTCGTTTGGATTGCTGCCATCATTTACGTCTTCGTTGCGCAGGCACTCCATGTGGATGCCTCATGGTGGGGCTATATTAATTTCAGTTTTTTTGCTGGACTGCTGCCTACCAGTTTTTATGGCATGCGTTGGGGTACGCAGCTCAAAAAAACACCTTCCTCAATCTCCCTTTGGGGTTTGATCGTTGCCTCCTTAATCACATTGTTATTTGCAATGAATTCGGTGCCTTGGGTCGCACTCATCCTTACCGCTCTTTATGGAACAGCACTTCAGTTCAAATCGCTTATTTTTCTTACGGTTGAACAAAATGCAGCACGTCCGGATGTGCTCGCAAACGTGTTTGCAGCTCAGGATGCTGTCCAATCCATTCTGTTCGGAATCGGCAGCTTGATCTTCGGTACTATCGCTGATCTGTTTGGTATACGATCTGTCTTTTTCCTATCGGCCCTGCTGCTGTTTCTTGCTTTTTCTTTATTGCTTGTCTATAGGAACCGTATCGTTATTGAAAAATAAATTTCTGATTAAGACAAAAGCCGTGATCCTGTTTCGGATCATGGCTTTTTTAGTTGCACGCAAAAAAAGAAGAGACACCTGCCTCTTCTCAGTCTTCCTCTTTGTCATCATCTGTCAGAAATTCAGAATCCAGCCCGTCTAATTCCTTATCTAAATCTTCGTCATCATCAGAGGCTTCTGCTCTGATTAATCCGTCATCATCCACCTGGACTTTAACCTTTGTTTCTCCGATGACCTCAACGAGAAATTCACGTTCGACTTGAGCTACTACCTTGTTGCCATTTGGAGAAATCTTTGCCTCCAAACAATTCGGTTCTTGCAGTGCTCGGCATGTGACATCGACCTGATCAGAAATAACTTGTTTGTCGCGGAGTGTTAGCGGCACACGATCATGGTAGCTTACGGTTTCGCACACAACCTCGGTCTTCGAATTATTATTAAACGAATACCATGTGTTGATGTCATACGTTCCATCGACAATAACTGCATCCTTATGATAGGTGGTTTTGTATTTATGATTGATGACCCAGCATCCAAGGATGTTCGTCGGTTTATGAGTCGGTGTCACCGTATGCGCTGACTGGCTGAATTTCTTGCCTTTTCCGCAAATCGCCTTGGTGATAATTTCCCTATACGCATTCTCTGCCAAAAGTCCAAACCTCCTTTACCTTCTTCATCATCATGTTATGCAGGGCGAATGACACGTGTGAAACAAATTAAAGGCTTAGACAAACAAAAAAACTCCTCGTATGAGAAGTTTTTTTGCCTCTATTTAAATCAGGCGATCAGCGATCATTTTCATTTGCGACGTTCTGTGACACAATCTTAGTCATCAATTGAAGAAAATCGTTAACATCAGCTTGAGATTGCTTGAACTCCTGTACCACAGGAATTGCATCAAGCTCTGCTTGCAATCGGTTAATGATTGCTTCATTTTGATGGTAGGCTTCCGTTTTTCCAAAATGCTGCAGATTTACTGATTCTTTTTGATAATGCTTAATTTCATCGACGAGACGCTGCACTTTTTTATTCGCGCTTATCTTTGCTTCCGCCTGTTTGTAAAAGCGGACTTGACTCGTTTCGGAAAGCTGTTCTGCTATTTTTTCCGCCTTGGCAATAATTTCTTCTTTTGAATACTGATGATCCGTCATCTGTTCAATACCTCAGCTTCTTTTTGCCACTCCCCGTCAAGAGACCATTTCTTGGCATCAGTAATTTTAACGGTCACTAATTGGCCGATAAGTGACTTGGGTCCGCGAAAATTCACAACCTTATTCGTCCGCGTATGTCCGGAGAGCACATCTGGATTCTTGCGGCTTTCACCTTCGACAAGCACCTCAACCATTTTGTCCTGATATTTGGCATTGCTCTTTGCAGACAATTCATCCATTAGTTTATTCAAGCGTTGCAAGCGTTCCTTTTTCGCTTCCATCGGTACATTATCCTTCATACGCGCAGCTGGGGTACCCGCACGCGGTGAATAAATAAACGTAAATCCACCGTCAAATTGGCATTCGCGCACAAGTGACATTGTCTCTTCAAACTGTTCCTCTGTTTCATTTGGAAAACCAACGATGATATCCGTTGTAAATGAAGCATTTGGAACCGTATTTTTGATCTTGTGAAAAAGATCGAGATATCGTTCCCGAGTATAACCTCGTCCCATGATCTTGAGTATCTCTGAGCTGCCCGATTGGACCGGCAAGTGAATATGCTCGCAAAGGTTTCCTCCCTTGCCGAGGACTTCGATCAGATGATCATCAAAATCCTTCGGGTGGCTTGTTGTGAACCGGACACGCGGAATACCGATTTTGCGCATCTCATCCATAAGATTTCCGAGCCCATAGTTTTCCATATTAGGAAGATCTTTGCCGTAGGCATTTACATTTTGTCCAAGCAGTGTGATCTCCTTGTATCCTTTACGCGCGAGTTCACGCACTTCATCAATGATTTCCTGAGGATGACGGCTCCGCTCTTTTCCTCGTGTATATGGAACGATACAATAGGTACAGAATTTATCGCAGCCGTACATAATGTTGACCCACGCTTGAAAATGTCCGCGTCGCGATTGCGGGAGATTCTCTACGATGTCGCCTTCTTTTGACCACACTTCAACGACCATTTCCTTGCTGAACAGTGCTTCTTTCAGAAGCTGAGGCAAGCGGTGAATATTATGTGTACCAAAGATGAGGTCAACCTGTGGGTGCTTAGCAAGAATCTTATTAACAACAACTTCTTCTTGCGCCATGCAGCCGCACACCCCTAAAATTAATCCGGGGTTCTCCAGTTTTAATGTTTTCAGCGTGCCGATATGGCCGAATACTTTATTTTCTGCGTTCTCACGAATCGCACATGTATTGATCAAAATGACATCCGCATTTTTCGGCTCTTCCGTCTCTTGGTAACCCATTTTTTCGAGAATACCTGCCATGACTTCTGTATCATGCTCATTCATCTGGCAGCCGTATGTTTCAATCAAGTAGTTCTTCCCATGACCGATCGTTTCCATGTCTTCCGGAATACTGAAATCATTTATAATTTGAACCGCGTCTCTGCGGCGCCTGCGCGCATCTTTCAGAGATGGCGGCTGGAAATACTTTGAAAAATCAACGTTGCTGATTGTTTTCTCAGCCACAAGGCAACCTCCCTTTCAAATCTCATCCCTAAATTATAGCAAACTCATTCATGATATGAAAGAATGGGCTTCGTTAGGCTGAATTCTTGTTCTCAATAGTGTTTCAAAATTCAAAATCTATCAGTGTATAACATAGTCTACATTTTAAAAAATTCTGATCAGTTTATGCTATGATCGATCCATTAATAATATGGAGGCATTTATGAAGGATGAACTTATTAAAACAAAATAAGAATTTTCGTCTCTTGATTTCCGCACGTATGATCACAAATGTCGGGGACAGCATCTATTTTATCGCGGCCATGTGGCTTGTATACGAGATGAGCGGATCCTCTTTTTATTCTGGATTAGCCGGGTTTTTGACCATGATGCCTCGAGCCGTGCAGTTTATCATTGGACCTATTCTCGACCGCTATTCAATCAAGCGACTGATCATTATCACTCAGATCGCTCAAGCTGTTCTCCTCATTTCAATTCCTGCAGCTGCACTTTTTAATGTCCTATCTGTATCACTTGTACTTGTCGTCATGCCCATTGTATCCTTTTTTAATCAATTTTCTTTTCCAGCGGAAAGCGCGCTTATTCCTCAAATTTTGGATAAAGATCAACGTGTTCAAGCAAATGGATTGATGACTCTTGCTTATCAGGGTACAGAAGCGGCATTTCAAGCAATCGGCGGTGTACTCGTTACAGCAGTCGGTGCTCTATTTCTGTTCAGCGCAGATATTGTTTCTTTTTTTATTGCTGTCATTATGTTCTCAATGCTTCAATTAACTCATGTAAACCCATCTCATACAAGTCTATCAATGAAAGCACAATGCACACGCTATTTCTCTGATTTAAACGAGGGGTTTCACATCGTCATTCACTCCCTAATTGGAAAAATGATGGTCGGATCGCTGATGACAAACTTTGCTCTAGGTGCACTGGTGGCCATTTTGCCGGCATACTCTGATCAATTAGGTGGATCCGGAATGTATGGTCTGATGATGGCAGGAATGGCGATCGGAACATTGCTGGGGGCTTTAGCTGCACGGCAATTTGAACGGAAACCCATTGGAAAGATGCTCATGATCGGTTACTTTATCGGTTTTCTGTTTTGGATTGCTGCTGCCTCTGCTCCGTTTTCGATACTCACAATCATCTTATTTTCGGCGAGTATGATTTTCCCAGGCTGCAACAATGTGCTTAATTTCACTCTGATCCAAAACGTTGTGCCTCGGAACATGCTTGCTCGTGCTATGTCACTTGTTGCAAGTTTGGCTACTTGCATTATGCCGCTTGGTTCGCTCGTCGGTGGCGCACTTAGTGCCGCGTATGGTCCGAAAGTTATCTTCATTGCCGCTAGCTGCGGATTCCTGTTTTACGCAGGCTACGTTGCACTCATGCCAATCTTGCGTCAATTACCTGCTGCAGGTGAAGTTAATCCGGAGTCGTATGGTTTTCAATCGGAAGCGGACACCGTACGGGAACATGTTTGAAAAATGAATAAAGAACAAAAAAGTGCATGAAATCGATCATGCACTTTTTTGTTTCATTCTTTAAAATCATCCTTTGGTGGAGCGTTATTCTCAGACCTCCGTCTGATTTTTCGTTTCGTCATCTTTGTTACATTAAATGGAGCAGGTACGAACACGATTCATTTGTTGTAGATAACAGCTATTGAAATGATCATTTGCTCTGATTGCAAAAAACAGCATGACCCAGAAAGCCATTCTGTTTTGTAGTTCCTTTTTATTCATTTAGCAGCTGCTCGCCAATATGGCGAATGATATGACTTCTCGTCACTAAACCGACAACATGCCGATCCTCATCGACGACTGGAACTCTTTTAATATGGTAGTGTGAGAGCATTTTTAAAATGGTATCCAGCTCATTATCCTTTTCTGCTGTCTGCAATCTTCTTTTCTTCATGATCTCGCCGACTTGTTTCGTTAACAAATCTTTTAATTTATCTTTTGACAGCTCAATCGTAATTGCAGAAATTAATGAGTATAGATCATAGATCGTTTGTTGTTTCGGTGAAATAGCTCGTAAAAGGTCCCCATCGCTGATATAACCAATTAATCGATTGTCATCATCAACTACTGGAGCGCCGCCTATTTTGTGTTCAATCATGATCTTGATTAATGTCTTAACCGAATCATTCTCGCGAACAGTCACAACATTTCTCAGCATTAGTTGTTCAACACGCATCAGCAAACGCCTCCTTGGTTTGACCAAGTTTCCTCTCTCTTAATTATACCACCTTAAAGAAAGCGTTTAAATGTTTATCTCTATCAATCCGATGTATCATTCTTCTTCCCGCTTTTTCTTCCCGATTTTCTTAATGCATCGCGAAGCAAGAATTCAATTTGTCCATTGACACTGCGAAATTCATCATCGGCCCATCTCTGCACTTGATCATATAATTCCGGATCGATTCTGAGTAAAAAGCTTTTCTTCTTTGCCATTGTAAAAACCCGCTTAATAGAGACTTCCTGTGTTAATCACCGGCTGTGATCCTTTATCTGAAACGATGGCTACCATCAAGTTGTTGATCATATTTACTTTTCGTTCTTCGTCAAGTTCAACAACATGTTCGTCCTGCAAGCGCTGAATTGCCATTTGAGCCATCCCAACCGCACCTTCAACAATTTTTTGCCTTGCTGAAACAATTGCCGACGCCTGCTGACGCTGCAGCATTGCTTGCGCAACCTCAGTTGAATAGGCGAGATGAGTCAACCGTGTTTCAATAACCTCCACGCCTGCAAGCGCGAGCCGCTCCTGCAATTCAGTCTTCAACATCGTCGAGATTTCTACAGAATTACTTCTTAAAGACAATCCCTCTTCATTAAAATTATCATAGGGATATTGAGAGGCGATATGGCGAACGGCAGTCTCACTCTGAATTTCAACAAACTGACTATAATCGTCGACATCAAAAAGTGCTTTAGCAGAATCAACAACCTTGAAAACAACAACTGCAGCAATTTCGATCGGATTGCCCTCAACATCGTTGACTTTAAGTTTCTGGCTGTTGAAGTTGCGCACGCGCATAGATACAGTTTTTTTTGTTGAAAACGGTATTGTCAAATAGATTCCATTATCACGTAAACTGCCGACATATTTGCCAAAAAATGTGACCACCTTTGTTTTATTCGGTGGTACGATTGTCAGTCCCGTCATTAATATGAAAGCAATGAGCCAAGATGCAATCACTAAAAACGGTATCGTTTTAATTATGCCTGCCACACCTGCGCCAATCATAATCAGCATTGCCAAAATCCCAAGAAATCCATTCATTTTCCATGCGTTTTGCTCCGTCACAAATACTCCTCCTCATATCATCTACATTTCTTTTATATATTATTATGATATCATATTATCTGATAATTAATACGCTATTTTGTGTCTATTTTGTTTCGTATCTTTATTTGTATTATTAGTTGGCCCCGAAAGATGAACAGAATAGGATCAGGATTACTTCACTCTCGTCTCTTCCTGCATTTTAAAATAGGCATAGTCATCTTCTTGAAGAATATAGTAATTTATGGGCAATCCTCATAAGGAGATGACACACGGAAATGGATGTATTAAAAGTTTCAGCAAGATCTGTACCTAACTCTGTTGCCGGAGCCCTCGCTCACGCAATGAGAGAACAAAAAACAGCGGAAATACAAGCAATTGGAGCCGGCGCTCTCAACCAAGCAGTAAAAGCGGTTGCCATCGCCAGAGGCTTTGTCGCGCCTAGCGGTCTTGATCTCATTTGCATCCCCGCTTTTACAGATATTATTATTGACGGTGAGGAGCGTACGGCGATGAAACTCATCGTCGAGCCTAGATGAAAAAATGAGTTCATTTTAAGTTAATTTGAAATAAAAGGTGATGACAAAGTAAGCCGTCTTAACTCCTAATAAAAAAACACGCAACAAGGCGTGTCCTTTTATCCCTTCGTACCTCACCGGATTCACGTGAGGTTTTTTTAATTGACGTCACTGCGATATAGACCTGTTGTTCAATCGAAAAACATGTGATCATCATTAATTAAAATACGATTGATTTTCGTTGCTTTACCAGTCTTATCATCAATTTGGATAAGCACAGCACCAAGCTGGCCGGGACCTTCTTCACTCTCAAAACGAACAGGCATTGAGGTCAGAAATCTTTTTGTTACTGCAGCTCTCTTGACCCCAATGATTCCGTTATAAGGTCCGGTCATTCCGACATCCGTCAGATATGCAGTTCCCTGCGGCAGAATGCGTTCATCAGCTGTTTGAACATGCGTATGCGTCCCGACTACCGCAGAAACACTACCATCTAAATACCATCCTAACGCAAGTTTTTCACTTGTCGTTTCTGCATGAACATCGACAAATATGATCGACGTTCTTTGGCGCGCTTCATCAACAAGCTGTTTGACAATCCGGAAAGGGTCGTCCAACGGCGGCAAAAAAACACGTCCCTGAATATTGATTACGGCCACCTGCACATTGTGCGGCAGTGTGATGTAGCGAATTCCTGTTCCCGGGGTACCTTCAGGAAAGTTTGCTGGGCGCACAAGCTGACTTGCATCGTCAATAAACTCAAAGAGTTCCCGATTATCCCATGTGTGGTTTCCCATGGTAAGCATATCTGCTCCTGCTTCAAGCAGTTGCCGGTAGATTTTTTTGGTCAGTCCTTTTCCATGTGCTGCATTTTCCGCATTAACGATGGTTACTGTGGGCTGATACTTGCTTTTTAACTTTTGCAAGTAACCTTCAATCATTTCTCGACCCGTGCGTCCGTAGACATCACCGACAAATAAGATTTTCATTGTTCACGCTCTTTTCTCATCACTTGATTCAATCAAGGTAATAAAAAAGGCGGCCACTTTGCCGCCTTTTTTATTTCGCATATTCTACAGCTCGTGTTTCACGAATTACTGTAACCTTGATATTTCCTGGATAGTCCAGTTCATTTTCAATTTTCTTAGTAATCTCACGTGCCAACTGGAAAGATTTTGCATCGTCAACGATATCCGGCTGAACAATAATACGAATTTCTCGCCCAGCTTGTATCGCATACGATTTTTCGACTCCTTCAAAGGATTCGGAAATTTCTTCCAGCTTTTCCAGCCGATGAATATAGGTTTCGAGTGTTTCGCGACGTGCACCTGGCCTTGCGGCAGATAATGCATCTGCTGCGGCGACCAGAACAGAGATTACAGAAGTAGCCTCTGTATCTCCATGGTGAGAAGCAATGCTGTTAATGACAACCGGGTGCTCTTTATACTTTGTTGCCAATTCAACACCGATTTCCACGTGGCTTCCTTCAACCTCGTGGTCGATCGCTTTGCCGATATCATGCAGCAATCCTGCTCTTCTCGCCAAATTCTCGTCTTCTCCAAGCTCAGCAGCCATCATTCCGGCTAAGAATGCGACTTCCATAGAATGTTTCAGTACATTCTGGCCGTAACTTGTTCTGAAGTGGAGTCGACCCAGAATCTTGATAAGATCCGGGTGCAAGCTGTGAATACCGACTTCAAAAATGGTTTGTTCACCATAATCGCGGATCTTTTCATCAACTTCATGCCGCGATTTTTCAACCATTTCTTCAATACGAGCTGGATGAATGCGCCCATCTTGAACAAGCTTCTCAAGAGCAAGGCGAGCAACCTCTCGGCGGATCGGATCAAATCCTGACAGAATAACGGCTTCCGGCGTATCATCAATAATGAGATCAATACCCGTAAGTGTCTCAAGCGTCCGAATATTTCGTCCTTCTCGCCCGATGATGCGGCCCTTCATTTCGTCATTTGGCAAGTTGACAACTGAAACAGTAGTCTCCGTTACGTGATCTGCCGCACAACGTTGGATTACTAGTGAAAGGATGCTTTTGGCCTTCTTTTCCGCATCTTCCTTCGCTCTTGACTCGATATCCTTTGCGATTTGAGCAGCCTCATGAGCCGTTTCCTGTCTGACTTGGTTCAGAATTAATTCCTTCGCCTCGTCATTCGTTAATCCGGAAATGCGTTCAAGCTCCGACTGCTGCTTTCGCAACGTTTCCTCCACTTTGCTTTCCATCTCTTCAATTTGTCGACGTTTCTTGCTAAGAGTTTCCTCCCTTTTTTCCAATGAACTCTCTTTATTATCGAGAGATTCGCTTTTTCGATCGAGTAAATCCTCTTTCTGCAAAAGGCGATTTTCTTGTCTTTGAAGTTCATTTCGCCGTTCACGCGCCTCATTCTCTGCTTGAGAACGGAGCGTATGAATTTCGTCCTTTGCTTCTAAGAGAGCTTCTTTTTTCAATGCTTCTGCGTCTCGATGCGCATCTTCAACAATCTGATGTGCCGCGGTTTCAGCTGATGAAATTTTCGCCTCAGCAAATTTCTTTCGGATGTAATAGCCAACAAACAGACAAACTACAGAGACAAGCACAATGGAGATGATCAAAATAATGATTATCATCATTTCACCTCCTTGCTTTTCCATATCGTCAATAAGTAAAACAGTTGCATTTACCTTTTGAATGATGCTTAACAAAGATACGATAGGTAGGAATAGTGTTTTAACTAGATGTTCCTATTCTATTGCCCTTATGCAGTAGGTCGCATGAAAGGAACATGGCAGCTTCTTTCACCATTCTGTCGCCTTTATAAGCATTCTCATGCGAAAAGTTTACATAATCATGTAATCAATAACTTTGCAGTTACAAGTTTATTGTATAATTGCCTATTTGGGTTGTCAACCTCACGGCCTTTGGATTGTATTTTGACACCATCTATTATTCGAATAATTCAAATAGTTATCGAATGCTTCACTGTCAGAAAATTGTCAATATGTTCACTTATCGAAAAGGCGGATCATATTTGACTCTTCATGTATGCTTTCCAATATTAAGTTAAAAAAGAAACGGTCTCAAAAGTCGACTAATGACTAAGAGACCGCATCTTCACACTTGATTTATTACCAAACTCATTCGTTATTTGGAAGCGGTTCGGTTTCTGCCTCAGGGCTTTCTTCCGGTACCCCGTCCAACTGATAATGTTCACGAATCTTTTGTTTAATTTCCTCTTTTACTGGTTCATTTTCCTTTAAATAGAGTTTCGAGTTCTCACGGCCTTGACCTAAGCGTTCATTATTGTAGGAATACCATGAACCGCTTTTTTCAACAATATCTAGATCAGCACCGATATCGAGGATTTCACCTTCTTGGGAAATCCCTTGTCCGTACATAATATCTACTTCTGCCTGTTTAAATGGCGGAGCAACCTTGTTCTTGACTACTTTAATTCTCGCTCGATTTCCGACAATGTCATTGCCGATTTTGAGCGTTTCTGCGCGGCGTACTTCCAATCGTACCGAAGCATAAAATTTAAGTGCGCGGCCGCCTGGCGTTGTCTCAGGGTTACCAAACATAACCCCTACTTTCTCACGAATCTGATTGATAAAAATAGCGGTTGTCTTTGACTTGCTAATTGCTCCCGAAAGCTTTCGAAGCGCTTGGGACATCAAACGTGCCTGAAGACCGACATGTGCATCGCCCATCTCACCTTCAATTTCGGCTTTCGGGACCAAGGCTGCCACCGAATCAATAACAATAATATCAACTGCACCGCTTCGTACAAGTGCTTCAGCTATTTCAAGCGCTTGCTCACCAGTATCCGGTTGAGAGAGAAGCAGCTCATCAATGTTAACACCTAAATGTTCGGCATAAACCGGATCAAGTGCATGTTCAGCATCAATAAATGCCGCCTGTCCGCCGCCTTGCTGAGCCTCGGCAATTGCATGAAGAGCAACCGTTGTTTTACCTGAGGATTCAGGTCCGTAAATTTCGATAATGCGCCCGCGCGGATAACCGCCGACACCCATTGCTATATCTAAAGCCAGTGAACCGCTTGATACTGTGGATACACGCTGTTCCGGCCGTTCTCCCAATCGCATAATTGAACCTTTGCCAAACTGTTTCTCGATTTGGCGAAGAGCGCTGTCTAATGCTGCTTTTCGTTCGTTTTTTTCAGCCATGATAGTGGTTCATCTCCTTCAACATTCTTTTTTTAATCATACCTTTTTTTATCGATAAGCACAAGTGTTCTGCGAATGTTTATTCGCTATTGTTGTTTTGCAGGACCGGAAGACCTTTTAAATATCTTCTGACTATGTCATATCCTGTTTTTGTCGACTGAATCCTGATTTTTCGGCGGGTTCCGTTAAATTGAAATGGGTAGCTTTTCGAGCCGCTTTTATCAGCAAAACCAATATAAACGGTTCCGACTGCCTTTCCTTCGCTTTTATCGGGACCTGCGACACCTGTAAACGAAACGCCAAAATCAGAGCCACACAGTTTACGGACCGACTCAGCCAATAGTTTAGCGCACATCGCGCTTACGGCCCCGTCTGTTTGAAGCACTTCTTCAGGAATGTGAAGTACATGATGCTTCACATGATTGGTATAACAAACAATGCCGCCATTCAAAACTGAAGATGCACCCGGAAAGCCTGCCATCCAATCAGCCGCCATACCACCTGTAAGACTTTCTGCAAACGCAATCGTCTTTTTCTTTTCGCGCAACAGCTTGAACACAAGCTCAGAAAGGGATGTTTCATCATATCCATATAAATACTGGCCGACTCGTGCATCAATTTTTGCCTCGACCGCGTCAAGCATTGCTTCAGCTTGATCCGACCGTTCATGCTTTGCAGTCAATCGCAAGGTAACCTCGCTCTCTTTTGCGAGCGGTGCAATGGTCGGATTGGACTGGGCATCGATCAGATCAATGATTTTCGTCTCCAGTTGAGATTCGCCGATTCCGAAAAAACGAAGGACGCGTGATTGGATATGTTCTTCATTTCGGCGAGCTAGATAGCGTTGAGCGAAATCAAGAAACATTGGCTTCATCTCTGACGGGACACCGGGCATTAGCAAATAAAGATGCTTCTTCATATCTACAATCATCCCTGGAGCCATTCCATGATGGTTGGGCAGTACGTGACTTCCTTCAATCACCAGCGCTTGCTTCTTATTATTCTCAGTCATTTCCCTTCCGGTCACCTTAAAATAATTTAAGATGCTATCCATTGCTTCTTGATCAGTTACCAACTGTTTTCCTAACACATGAGCAACTGTCTCTTTTGTCAAATCATCTTTTGTAGGGCCAAGTCCGCCGGTGAAGATCAACAAATCTGCTCGAGCTTCCGCATTCTTAATCACATCAATCATACGAGCTTCGTTGTCGCCGCAAACGGTGTGAAAATAGACATCAATACCTAACGCAGCTAAATGCTCGGAAATGAACTGAGCATTCGTATTGGCAATCTGCCCAAGTAAAAGTTCCGAACCAACCGCGATGATTTCCGCATTCATGTGCAAGAACTCCTATCATCCGTTTTCAAACCTATTATTCTCTCATTTATTATCGGGCACTCGAACTCGTAGTGCAAGTCTGCCCGCTTATTTGGATCGGAAAATAATCTCGCGGTTCTTATAAAAATAGTCCGTTCCTGAAAGCACTGTAAGAACAACCGCGATCCAGAGAATAATCTGATCAAGAGGGAATCCGTTCAAGCCAAAAGGTGCATTATTAAACAAGAATAAGATGATCGCCACCATTTGTGAAAATGTTTTCCATTTAGCAATCTTGCTTGCTGCAATGACTTCCCCTTCTTCAACAGCAACTAAGCGCAAGCCGGTGACGGCAAATTCACGTGCAAGGATCAGGATCACAAGCCATGATGCCATTCTTCCCAATCCCACAAAAGCCACAAAAGCACTCATCACGAGCAACTTATCCGCCAAAGGGTCAAGCAGTTTTCCAAAATTTGTAACCAAGTGATACTTGCGTGCCAACTTTCCATCGAGCCAGTCAGTAAAAGAAGCGAGAACAAAAATAATAGCAGCAAGCAGTTGAGAAACAGGAAGCTGATAACCTTCCCCGCCAAGATTGCCGAGTTGAATCGGTGCCAAAAGCAGAACTAAAAAAAGCGGAATCATGAACATGCGTGCAACAGTTAATTTATTGGCAATATTCATTGAGAAGTCCTCCTACAAATAAATGATCGGGTAAACGGTGACGATACCTCTGATAAAGGATCAATCCGTTCAGTAACCAAAAAAAGTGAGCCGCCTCAGCGGGCTGGCTCCAATAAAATGAATTTGTTCACTTGCTGAAATTAATTAGAAGGGTTTGTACTGTACTTGAATTTGAAAAATCAACATTATGGCCGTTAATTTTCAATTCCGTTCCAGGCACATTACCAAATTTGAGCCGCAGCGTCTGCACATCTGATGCATCAAAATGATAGGATTTCTTTCCGGTGCTTGCCGCAGTTCCTTGAGCAATTTGTTTATTTGTTGTGTTGTCTACCGCTTCAAACCAAGCGGGGGAATCTGATTTAGCTGAAACTGTAACATCAAAAGTCGAGGTCCCAGAAAGCGTATATGTTGTTGTTGATCCTTCCTCTTTTTCCTTCTTCAAGACTTGTTCAGAAGAAGAATCCGAATTACTCGCCGAATCAGAGGAACTACTGGATGACGAACTATTCGGAGGCGTGCTGTCGCCTTTGAATTGAACGGAATTGCTGCTGCTCTGATCTGCTGATTGTTTGGATCCGTTTCCTGCAATATGTGTCACAAGAATATAAACAATCATCAGCGCGATCAAGATAAAAACAACCACAATTGCTTTGTTAACAAATGATGACCAGTTTTTTGATCGGATTGCATTTGTACGAAGTTTTTTCGGTGATCGTTCGTTTTCACTTCCATCAGGAGGTGTGATACGTGTTTCCACATGCTGGCGTTCAAGCTTTGGCATATCACTGGAATACTGTTCCGTCAGATTTTTAAAATCCAGTCCGACTGCCTCTGCATAGCTTTTAATAAAAGCACGAGTATAGAAGTCACCGGGAAGCTGGCTGTAATCGCCATCTTCAATGGCTTTCAGATAACGCCTTTGAATTTTTGTTTCTTCTTGAAGATCGTCCAATGACAGATTTTTCTGTTCCCGGGCTTCCTTCAGCGCTTGACCAAGTTCACTCAATCCTAACACCTGCCATTATGAATTAAAATAATGCCACGAAAAACAAGGAGTCCTATGACACTTCGTTTGTCATTTCCTCTTCGCGATGGCTTCGAAGTTCAATGATATAATCAAAAGTGTCCATCGAAAACTCTGTTTCCTTGATAAAAATATCCGGATGCTCGATTACTTTAGTAACAGGGAGCCGCATCAATTCGCGAATCAGACTCCAATGGCTTTCCGAACCGGATCTTTGCGAAACAGCTCCGTCAATGACGAAAATATGATCGCGAGACCGCTCCTCTTCAGAAAGTCTTGTTCGAATCGTCTGTTTCAAAAGTGTTGATGAAATAAATTGCCAGCGTTTATTTGCAGATACACTTGCCGCGACAATCGACTCCGACTTGCCTACTCGTGGCAACCCACGAATGCCAAGCAGGGGGTGTGTCGGCATCTTAAACAATTCTGCCATAAAATCAACCAATAAGCCGATCTCATCACGCGAAAAACGGAATGTTCTACGATCTCCTGTATCTCTCTCTATGTATCGGCCATGACGGACAGCAATTCGATCACCAAGTGTCGGCTGCTGTATCTTGGTGAGATGAATAGTCTCCATCTTTCCGATTGCAGCTAAAAATTGTTTGATTTGTTCGTCGTTCTGAGATTTAACTAGAAGTCCGCGACGTTCATGATCCACCCCGTTGATGGTCAGGATATTGATTCCGAGAACACCAAGCAACGAAGAAACTTCTCCAAGTAATCCAGGCCTGTTCTTATGTATTTCGTACTCCATATACCATTCTTTACCGTCGGACATAAAGTTTCCTCCATCGGTTCACTATTCGGAGTCTCAGTTCCCTTACTACTGTATCATAACACCATTAGAGACTGTTCCAAGGACTCTTCTTCAGAACATGGTTGAAAAAGTTCAGATGCCAAAATAAACAGTTTAATTATAGTTAGGTACACTACTAATATTATCATAACTTCATCATTTTAACGATACAGTCACTGAAAAAGTATGTGTCAAGCTTTTCTCGGAACTCTTTGCTAGAGAAGAACTTCTTAATCTTTAATTTGTACCCCTTAGGTGTTAAACCACACTTCTTCAGGCAAGCGTAAGCACTCTGTTCAGTTTTCCTACTGCACTCGAGGAGGAAGCGTTTATTCCGATTCGACCATGATGTGCACCGATAGAAGGAACCGTCGGTTCCTTCAACAAGGATGCAATACGTATTGTTTTCTTCGTTAGGCGTTCGATGCGTTTGGATGGGAGGAACGAAGAAAGATACGCTGCTCTTAGCGTCCCATTACGTATCCCTTGAATAACTTTAACCATGCCTTCTTCCGACTCACCCCAATGCATGCCACGCTTTTTCATGCGGAACGTCAAATGCCTTTGATTCGATTCCATCGCACCCAATCTCCCGGCATTTTCGGGAAGATTTTCTTTCGCCATACTCTCTCGCCAATCAAACAAACGATCCCAGTGTTCCATGAGATAGTGCTTGACCTTTTCAACCTGCTCAATGCGCCCACCCTTGTCTTGATTACTTTCAAACGTATCCAGCAACAGGATGACCTCTGCACGATCTTTTCTTTGAATCGCCTTTTGTATACGCGTGATCCAAGACTTATCACCATGTAGAGAACGAGTTAGGGATTGAGCGACATGAAACGCATCCAGTTGAACCCAAATGCGCTTGTGTGACCCACAAAAGGCATCTTTAAAATGCGTTTCGTCATAACCTACGCCTCCGTCGCTATTAGCGACAATTTGTGTCTGCCATAAGCGATAACGCTGTTCGACTACGGCTTCAACCTGTTCCCAGAAGGTATCGAGTCCCTTGCTTGTCATAACCGCGTAGGGCTCTTTCAGAAGCCGTCTTTTTCCGTTCTTCACCCAACCCTCATACAAAATAAAATGCTTGATTTCAATGTGTTGCCGTTTCTTCAATCCACGGACAAAGGTTCCATCAGCCTCCGCAAAGAGAAAATTCGGTTGTCGTGTTCCATCCAACTCTCCATTGGCTGCTTGGATCACGCGCTCTTGATCCTGCTTTTCTTGAGCTTCGCCGACTGCTCGAACACAGTGCATGACCGTGGTGTGACTCATTTGAACCTGAGTCCAAGTGGCTAAGGTTTTCACGACCTCCCGGCAAGTCATACGGCTCGCTAAGGTCGCTGTTTCATATTCAACATTTGGCGAATAACGCATGTGTTTTCTCAATTTAAGCAGGTGATCCAATGGATAACAGGCATGTCCTTCCGGGTTAATCATACGCGTATGAGAGAAAGTCACCGGTCCAAATAAGAATTGGAGAACACGCTGGTCCTTATGACTATCTACTTTCCAGCCCTCCGCCTGTTTTTCACGGGTAATCGCTTGGTCAAGCAAAGAAAACACTTGTTCAACGCTATGCCTCATGAACTGATACATATAGGCAGTAGCCTCTTCCTCAAATGCCAACAAGCTCGTTTGATTCTTCCAAATTCCTAATAAATCCTCTATACTATCCATTGAGAAGGCCTCTATTCCTGATGTATTCCGTGGTGGGTATACATTTAGAATAAGGAGCCTTCTCCTTTTCGTCCAGTCAAAAAGGGGATACCAAAAGCATAATTCGAGCAGAAAGAGCTGCATGCTGCTCCATCCTCAAGCACTCA
This sequence comes from Sporolactobacillus sp. PKPK-6, assembly GCF_056678885.1. NCBI lineage: Bacteria > Bacillati > Bacillota > Bacilli > Caryophanales > Sporolactobacillaceae > Sporolactobacillus > Sporolactobacillus sp. PKPK-6. Next base: position 381,393 of record NZ_JBWXPA010000001.1, read on the forward strand.
CATCAAATTTATCCCCCCGAGAAACATTTTACACATAGACTGAAAAAAGAGACGTACAAATACGCCTCTTAAAAAAATCCCGGTATTAGACAGATTGATGCACATTTAACGAATCCGAGGTGACCATTTTCATGATCAGTCGAGCAAGTATTGCGCGTTCTGACTCACCTGCTACTGTCCATAAGTCTTTAAGCACCCGATCTTGATCGTTCTTCGGATCCACATGTTCGCTCAGATAATCACCGATCTTCTTTGCAAATGATGCAATCGTATCATCACTGACACCCATGTTTTCCGCCTGTTCCACTCGATCACCAAGAAAGTCTTTCCAATGTTGCCAGTTATCCAAAATTGACATGCTGATCTCCTCCTTATTTGTGATCCTTTATAGAATTCCTAAAGGTACACAACCTTATTCATAAGGAGCGTTCAACAATACCAGGCGCCGTTTATTGAGATCACTTGACCATTAATGTATGACGCTGAAGGACTCATTAAAAATTGGATTAATGCGCCAACTTCTTCGGGTGCAGCCAAACGGCCCATAGGAATTTCTTCCTTCACTAACTCAATATCTTCTTGACTGAATTTGCTCATCATCGGCGTGTCGACTGCACCCGGTGCGACCGCATTCACAGTAATGCCGCTTGGGGCAACTTCTTTTGCGAGTGCTTTAACAAAGGTGTTTTGTCCGCCTTTTACCATAGAGTAAAGGACTTCAGTTGCCGCTCCTTCCAATCCCCAAATGGATGAAACGAGCACGATCTTCCCAGTTTTCTCATGGATCATCGGCTGAACAAGCTGTTGTAGAATGCGAAATGGACTGGTGAGTTGCAATTGAATCGTTTTCTGAATCGTTTCTTCTTTTATATCCTGGAAGAGGTTAATATCGCTGTTGCCACTGGCATAGACAACTCCGTTAATTGGTGTGTTCAGCTGCTTAAGCAGCATATCGGGTCCATCTGCTTCAGAGAGATCCGCTTGAATACACGTGAAATCCTGTTCCGGGTAATTTTTGCTCAATGCAGCGGCCAGGCTCTGAACGGCCGCCTCAGCTTCATGATAATGCAAAAAAAGTGAAGCGCCGGAACCTGCCAGCGCTCGCGCAGCTGCGCCACCGATTGCCCCGCTGGCGCCGGTAATCAAAATTTTCTTCATTTTGTCCACTCCATCGCCGTTTTCATGATTCACTGCCTATCTTCCACTGACTTCATCGCTTTGCTTCGGCACAAGCACAGCACGTGGTTTACTGCCTTCATAAGGACCGACAATATGATTTTCCTCCATTGCATCGATCAAACGCGCAGCCCGATTGTAACCGATTTTGAACTTGCGCTGCAGCATTGAGACACTTGCCGTCTGCCTAGAGGTGACAAGCTGTACGGCGTCGTCAAATAATTCATCTTCGACCTTCTCTTGATGCTGTTCCGGCAGTTCTGCCGGTATCATATCTTGACGGTAACTTGCTTTCTGTTGACTAATCACATGATTGACGACCGCTTCAACTTCTTCGTCTGACAGAAAAGCACCTTGAATCCGGACAGGTTTTGAAGCACCGATCGGTAGAAACAGCATATCACCTTTTCCCAGCAGTTTTTCCGCTCCGCCTGAATCCAAAATTGTTCTTGAATCCATCATCGATGAAACACTGAATGCGATCCGAGATGGAATATTTGCCTTGATGACTCCTGTAATAATATCCACTGACGGCCGCTGTGTCGCAATAATCAGGTGAATTCCGGCAGCACGTGCCATTTGTGCAAGGCGAGTCACTGTCTCTTCAACATCCTTAGAAGCAACCATCATTAAGTCAGCAAGTTCATCAATAATGACTACAATATAAGGCATCAGCGGCTGCTTTTCTTCGTGCTCGTGATTAAATTTTCGAACCGCTTCATTATAGCTCTCCAAATTACGTGTGCCGCTCTGTGAGAAAAGTTCGTAACGTCTTTCCATTTCTCCAAGCACATTTTTGAGTCCAAGTGCCGCTTTTGCAGGGTCAGTCACAACAGGCGTCAACAGATGCGGAATTCCATTATATACGTTCAGTTCAACCATTTTCGGATCAATCATAAACAGTTTAACTTCACTCGGTTTCGTCCGCATAAGAAGTGTAATGATGATTCCGTTAATACAGACACTTTTTCCGCTGCCTGTCGCCCCGGCAACAAGCAGGTGAGGCATCCGATTTAAATCAGCAAGAATCGGTTCCCCGGAGATGTCGCGTCCAAGCCCAATGGTGAGTTTTGATGACGCACGTTTTGCATTCTTGGATTCAAGCACTTCTCTGAGACATACCATAGCGACTTCCTGATTCGGTACTTCAATGCCAACGGCTGATTTTCCGGGAATAGGCGCTTCGATACGAATATCCTTGGCGGCTAGAGCAAGCGCAAGGTCGTCGCTCAAACTGAGAATTCGGCTGACCTTCACCCCTGCTTCGGGGTACACTTCATAACGAGTAACGGCTGGCCCGAGATGAACTTCCTTAACAGTTGCACGTACGCCGAAACTTTCAAAGGTCCGTTCCAGAGTACGTACATTCTCCGCAATATGAGTGCGTTCATTATTCTGTGCATTTTTCCCTGGCGCTCTCAGTAAAGATAAAGGCGGTAATTGATAATCTGCATTCTCGACCGGCATTTGCGAGAAATCAGGAGTAACATCTTCTGCCGGTCCATCTTCATAATCTTCTGCCGACATCTGTTTGCTGTCCGTGGTGACCGGATCCTGCATATCCATGGATGTTTCATTAAAATCATGAATTTCAGGTTCTGATGATCTCTCCTCATGCGCCTCTTCAATAATTGGCAATTCATGCTCAGCCTCACGTCGTGATTCCTTCTTTTGTTTCGGTTTGCGTTCTCTCGCAAAAAAATTAGTCATTCCGTTCTTAAAATGAGCAGCACTCTTTTTCATTGATCGGAACAAGCCGCCAAACAATTTCTTTATGATATCGCGAAGTGAGTGACCGGTGATCAGAATAATGGACACAAGGAAGAGAAAGCCTGTCATAAAATAGGTTCCGGTCGTAGAAAAGAGGTAATAAAAAAAAGCGAACCCAATAGAACCGATCATTCCGCCCCCAAGTCCTTGACTTGGAATTGATCCTGACAATTCACCGCGAAAAAGCAGGAACGTATTCAAAATGACCGACCGATTCTGCCACACATTTATGGAAGACAACGCCTCAAATAACCGAACATGACTGACCAAGAGTAATGTAAATGTAAGTAAATAAATACCTGAAAGCCTTCGTGTAAAAAATTCCGGCTGTTTTCGAAACAGAATGTAATATACCGAAAGAACAAGAAAATAGAGGAGAAGAAGGACCCACCAATTTCCGGTGAACAACCGCGCTGCTTCTTTAATCACTTCTCCGGCAACGCCTAAATTACTGATACCAATACAGGTAAGCGCAAACATGCAGAGACCGCCTACTTCATAGATCAGGGTCTCTTTCCAGCCAATACTTGCGCGTGTGCGCTTCCTTTTTTTCTTTGCCATAATTCACGTGCACCTCATTTATTTCTTGTTACATACATGCTTGTCCTAAAGCTCTTCTGTCTTTAATTTACTCTAAATACCTGTTTTTGGCAAAGGATTACTGATCCTCCTTCTTGACCAATTCAACAGAGAGCAAATAAAAAAACCGAGCATTGACCCGGTTTTTAAAATTCCATGATAATTGGCAATATCATTGGACGGCGTTTGGTTTTGTCAAAAAAGTATCGACCTAGCGAATCTCTAATTCCACTTTTTAGCGATGACCACTCAGATACGTGCTGTGTCAGTGATTTCGACAGCACATCGGAAACGATATGATTAGCTTGATCTAAAAGATCTTCCGATTCACGAACATAAACGAATCCGCGTGTGATGATTTCAGGACCTGCAAGGATCTTCTTCGTCCTGCGTCCCAGAGTTACGACAACAATGACCGTACCATCCTGAGACAGCAAGCGGCGATCTCTTAACACAATATTACCCACATCGCCGACACCAAGTCCGTCAACAAGCAGCTGCCCGGCGGGAACTGAGTCCGACGATCTCGCTTCACCGTTTGTGAATTCCACAACATCGCCCTTGTCCAACAAAAATGTGCGGCTAGCGGGAATTCCCATAGATTCTGCAATCTCTTGATGTGCTTTCATCATTTTGAATTCACCATCAATCGGAACAACATACTTTGGCCGAGTTAATTGGAGCATCAATTTAATGTCCTCTTCAGAACCGTGACCCGAGATATGAACATCCTTGCCAAACACAACTTCAGCACCTTCGCTCATTAGCTGATCGATCGCATTCGTCACTGTTTTCTCATTACTTGGCGTTAAGGATGCCGCATAGATAATCAGATCTTTTTCCTTTAATCTCAGCTTCTTATGAAGATGATTAGCAAGACTCGTTAATGGGGTTAACGGATCTCCATCTGCACCGCTTGTCAATATGGCAAGCTCCTGTGCCGGCTGTTTTGTCGATTTTTCCCAATTGATTATGATACTTTCCGGAATGTCGAGAAAGCCTTCTTTGGAAGCGATCGAGATGATGCGGTCCAAATACTTCCCATCAATGGCTACCTTGCGATCATGTTCCGCACATGCATTAAAAAATTGCTGTATACGGTGAATATTGGTCGCATGGATGGAGACGATCACTCGTCCTTCCGCGGAATAGAGAATATGATTGAAACGATCGCCAATGAGTGCATCGGTTGGCGCTTTACCAGGAAGTTCTGCATGCTTGCTGTCAGACAACAGACAAAGAACACCTTTATCCCCTATTTCTGAAATTTTGCTGACATCCGTACGGACTCCTCCGACCGGAGTAAAGTCGAATTTGTAATCCCCTGTATGAACAACATAACCCTGTGCTGTTTGGATCGCATAACCGACAGAATCCGGAACACTGTGATAGGTTCTGAAACAGTCAATGATGCATTGCCCGATTTTTAAACGCTTATCCGGATTAATGGTATTAAATAAATCTTTTGGAAAACTGACACCTACTCTTCTGAGACTTTCCCACACAAAGGCTAGTGTCAAACGTGTTCCGTAGACAGGAACCTTCAGATCTCTCATCAGGTAAGGCAAGCCTCCAATATTCGCTTGATGGCCGTGCGTCAGAAATATACCTTTGATCTGATCGCGGCGATCAGCTAAATAAGAGACATCGGGAATTACTGTATCAACTCCGAGCATATCTTCGTGGGGATGCATTAATCCCGCATCAATAATATAAATGTCATGATTTACTTCAATGACTGTCATATTATTACCAATTTCGCCAACGCCGCCCATTGCATAAATTTTCACGCTGTCTTTCTTTGCATGTGTCAATGGGCATTCCTCCTATTAAGTTGAGCAGTCATCGCTATTGACCCGAACTAATCATTGGTTTTATTATACCCAATCCCTATCGCAAAGTACAATTTTTTCTCATTGATTTTGGAGGAGCAATCCAAGCCTTGTAATTCAGATCAACCGGATTCCTTCACCCCTATTTTTCTCAGTATGCGTGCACCGCTGCCCTCAACAGTATTAATTCATCATTGCAACAGGCAACACCCAGAATCTTATCATACAGTAACTTTCTCAGAAAAAGCCGCCGCAGAGACAATAGCCGCCTGTTTAAGTGCTTCGGTCAACTGATCAATGGCCACGCTTGGTGCGCCGTTTTTTGAGATCTGTTCAGGTAGAAAAGGAACATGTATGAATCCCCCGATTTTCGGCTTTTCAGTTTTTCTGAGTTCATGCATCAATCTATAAAAAACATGGTTGCAGACAAAGGATCCTGCATTTTCAGATAATTCAACCGGAATGCCCAATTCTTGAATAGCACGGATGATCTCATGAACAGGCAACGCGGACTTATATTTTTCCGGTCCGTCTTCCACGATGCTTTGATCATTGAGGACGACGCCTTCATTATCAGGATTTTCCGAGTCGCTTTTATTCATCGCAAACAGTTCTGGAGTAATTGCCTTACGTCCGCCAGCTTGTCCGACTGCAATAATGACATCGGGACAAATAACGCGTACTGATGCAAATAAGCGATCCGCAGCTTCTCTATAGGAAACTGGGAGTTTCGTTGCAAAAAGTTCAACGGTATCCGTTGCCTGCACCCCGTCCAATCGTCTCACAGCTTCCCATGAAGGATTCAGCTTACTTCCCCCAAACGGCGCAAAGCCGCTTAATAACACTCTCATCTCCGATTCCTCCATTAAGATCAAATAAAAAGATGAATCAAATGGTTGCTCTGATTCATCTTTTATCTTTCATTTATTTGCCAATTCTTATATCTGCAGTTTTCTTGAATTCCCGATAGATATTAACCAACGAACCAAGTTCTTGCTCAGTAAGGTCGACCATAGGCAAGCGAACGCTTCCAACATTAATGCCCAGCTTATTAAGAAGCGCTTTCACTGGCGCAGGGCTCGGCGCTGCAAACAGCTCGCGCATAAACGGGAGCATGTTTCGGTGCTGCTCCGCACTTTCTGAAACACGACCGTCAAGAAAAGCACTGATCATTTGTTTCATTTCCGGAGCAATGACATGAGACGAAACGGAAATCACTCCGTGACCGCCAATCGACAAGATCGGCAGCGTCAGTCCGTCGTCACCGCTGTACAGATGAAAATCATCTTTTGTTCCATTAATAATGGTGGCCATCTGATCCAAGTTCCCACTTGCTTCTTTAACAGCGACTATGTTGTCGATCTGCGACAAACGAATAATCGTTTCCGCTGAGATATTGACCTTTGAACGGCTCGGAATATTGTAAATGATAACCGGAACATCCACATGTTCTGCTATAGCTTTATAATGTGCGTACAAGCCAGCTTGATTCGGCTTATTGTAGTACGGAGCCACAGCCATGACTGCGTCTACGCCAAGCTTTGCCGCTTCCTTTGAAAAATCAACTGATAGTTTCGTATTGTTATTGCCTGTTCCGACAATAACCTTAATTCTTCCGTCGACGACACGAACCACATGTTCAAAAAGCATCAGTTTTTCTTCATGTGATAACGTGGGTGATTCGCCGGTAGTTCCCGCAACCACAACGCCATCCGAACCTGTTTTGATCAAATGTTCAATCAGGTCGGTGGTTCGTTCTAAACTTACTTTACCCTTTTCATCAAAAGGCGTGACCATGGCAGTTAACAATCGCCCAAAATCCATTTTTCTCACTCCTGTTTAGGATGTTCCAAGATTAATTCATCGTGTTCTGCCTCAAGATGAAAGGCTTTATGCAGCGCATTTACTGCATCCTTCATTTTATCTTGTTCGACAAGAACCCAAATGGTGTTGTGAGAATCAGCAGATTGTAAAATCCGGATTCCCTGTTCTGTTAAAGCATTGACGATTTTCGAAGCCACCCCAGGAACACCTGCCATACCCGCACCGACTGCAGACACCTTGGCACAATTCTTTTGAACCTCGGGAGCATATCCTCTCGCCTTCAAAATGGCTATCGCCTTTTCGGCAGACTGCTGACTAACCGTATAAACAACACCATTTGGACTAATATTAATTAAATCTACGCTAATTCCTTGTTCAGCCATTGCCTTGAACACTTTTGCCTGTAAATCAAATTCATTTTTTCCGGCACGTACCCTTATTTGGGTGACATCTCGCACATAAGTAATCCCAGTGACCGGACGCTCTACTAAATCCTGACCTCTGCCTGAACGGTCCATCGTTGTAACAATTGTCCCTAAGCTGTCAGACATGGTCGAGCGAATATGAATCGGGATCTTCGCTGTCATGGCAATTTCTACTGCTCGTGGATGAATGACCTTTGCTCCTTGATAAGCCAGATTGCATACTTCATTGTACGTAAGCATTGACAATCTGCGCGCGTCACTGACGATACGCGGATCGGCAGTCATGACCCCATTCACGTCAGTAAAAATATCAATCCATTCGGCATCAACTGCCGCACCGAGTGCAGCAGCCGAGGTATCGCTGCCTCCGCGCCCTAATGTCGTGATCTCACCATCTCTCGTTTGGCCTTGGAATCCAGCAACAACAATTGCATCGCAATCCTCCAGACGATTTAAGAGCGGGGTGACTTTCATTTCAATGATTTTAGCTTCATTGAAAGCGCCGTTTGTACGAAAACCCGCCTGAGCTCCAGTCATGGCCTCTGAACGAATACCTGCCTGCTTTAACAAATTTGAAAAAACGACCATGGATATTGTTTCGCCGCATGACATTAGAATATCTTTTTCGCGTGCGGAACTTTTACCATCACGAACGAGTGCAAGCAGCGTATCGGTCGCATATGGATCACCTGAGCGCCCCATTGCAGAGACGACAACAACAACCTTATAACCTTTTTTAACTGCTCTCGCGACATGCTCAACTGCGCGAGTTCTCATTTCTTCTGTTTGGACCGACGTTCCGCCAAACTTTTGCACAATGATCTTCAAATTATTCCACCCTTTCGCGTAAGGGAGATCAACATGGAGCAGGATTCATCGATCAGCTTCGCGGCGATTGTTCAGACACAATGTTCAGACCTTAACCAAGCCAAGCTTGAGAAGGCTTTCTGCAATTTGTACCGAATTCCATGCAGCACCCTTAAGTAAATTGTCAGAGACAATCCACATATGAAAACCGTTTGCTACGTCAGGATCGCGCCTAATACGACCGACAAACACTTCTTTTTTGCCCGATGCGTTGGACGGCATTGGGTAAACTTGATGTTCCGGGTCGTCTTCAAGAACAACACCCAGAGCATTTTTCAGAAGATCTTTCAGGTCCGATGCTTCAACATCTGTTTTGTCGATCTCAATGTATACAGACTCACCATGGCTGATACTTACCGGTACCCGCACGCAAGTCGCCGACACTTTGATTTCCTGATCGTCCATGATTTTTTTGGTCTCGTTTATCATTTTCATTTCTTCAAAAGTATAATCATTTGGTTGAAACAGATCAATCTGCGGAATAGCATTAAATGCCATCTGATAATGTTTCTTATCGCCCTTAACAGGCATAATCGCCGTTACCGGTGGCTCGCCATTCAAAACTGCTCTGGATTGATCCTCGAGCTCAGCGATCGCTTTAGCTCCCGCGCCGGAAACCGCTTGATACGTAGAGACAATAATTCGATTCAAACCATATGCCTGACGAATCGGTTCCAATGCTGCAACCATTTGAATCGTTGAGCAATTCGGATTGGCGATAATTCCATGATGCTCAAACAGCGCTTTTTCATTAACTTCTGGTACAACAAGCGGCACGTCTTTATCCATACGAAATGCACTTGTATTGTCAACAACAATCGCACCGCGTTTTGCAGCTTCCGGTGCAAGTTGTTTGGATACTGATCCGCCTGCGCTGAACAATGCTATGTCTATGTTCTCAAATGATTCGGGTTTTGCTTCATTTATTGTCCATTCTGTGCCGCCAAATGATACCTTTTTCCCTGCTGAACGTGCTGAAGCCAGCGGATAAAGCGATTTAACCGGCAAAGGAGAACTTTCAAGCATTTTGAGCATACGCGTACCGACAGCACCGGTGACACCGACAACTGCCACATTCAAGCCTTCTGATTTAAGCAAACCCATCTCTCCTCTATTTTCCTAACTGTTTTTTCCTATTATTATATAATTAATAATGGCTTAAAGAAAAGGACAAATCAAAAAATGTCCTTTTTCACCGAAAAATACAGTTTAATTTTATCATAATTTATTCAAGAGAGAAGCAGAGACCCATTTATTTTTTTTATTTTTAGCTTTATTTACGTATCATGTTCATGATCAGCTTATGAGGGGGCATTAAAAAGCCCCAGCATTCGTGACCTTCAGCCAGCTGATCAATTCACAAATTTTATTGAAACAACATGGGAAGATGAGTATCCAATAAACCAAATCAAAAGATAACGTCACTTTATTTTTCGAGGAGAATCGGCTGCTTTTGCCTACCAAGTATTGCATCTTCCACGGTATCAATCAAGAGATTCATATGAGAGACAAGCGAATTCGGTTTATGAATCGGATCATCCTGACCGAATGGAATAAAATAAATGTTTTTCGAAACAATCAATTTGGCAATGTTTTGCAGATTCAACCCCAATCCGTCATTGGTAGATACGCCGAGAACAACCGGGCTTTCGTTTCGAAGCGTCGCTTTTGCTGCCATAAGAACCGGGCTGTCTGTCTGCGCATTAGCAAACTTGCTCATTGAATTCCCTGTCAAAGGCGCGATGACCATACAGTCAAGTGGTTTTTTCGGTCCGTAGGGCTCAGCATCAACAATGGAATCGACAACCTTCTGCCCACTTATTTCCTCCACTTTGCTGATCCAGTCACTTGCCTTGCCGAAACGGGTATCGGTCGTTTTCACAGTATACGTAACAAATACAGACACCTTGCACCCGGCCTCAACCAGCTTTTCAATCTGAGGAACAACTTGACTATACGTACAGTGAGACCCTGTGATGCCAAATCCAATGTGTTTTCCCTTCAGATTCATGACTCATCCTCCTCTGAGAACTTTTGAAGTAATAATTCCGTAAGCACATTAGCGATAATTCTGCCCGCAGTTTTCGGCGCCACCATCCCCGGCAACCCCGGTGTAATCATTGCTTTAATGCCTCTTTTTTTGGCATAGCGAAAATCCGTTCCTCCCGGAAGTGACGCAATATCAATGATAAAGCTGCTTGCCGGCATTTTTGACAGTACTTTACTTGTCAATACCAGAGCAGGTATCGTGTTAATGCATATTTCATTGTCTTCCACTTCTTTTTCTAATTCCTTTAAATAAAAGGCTTTAACACCCATTTCTACGGCGCGGGCAATCTGTTCCGGATTCCGCGATCCAACTTTTACGTGTGCACCAAGTGCATGAAACGTACGGGCGATACTCATTCCGGTTCGGCCGAGCCCAAGTACAATAACATTTGCTTGGTGAATGGTAATATCCGTGTTCTGAATGACCATCATTAATGTTCCTTCAACGGTTGGTATCGAATTGTAGATTGCCACATCATCTCTGGCAAACAATTTCACAACCTCACGCTGCGTATCTTCAGAGACTTTATTGAGATAAGGTGTCGAAATACCCGAATAAACGGTGCAATGTTCAGGTGTTTCAGCAAGCCATTCTTTTGAAAGATTCACCGTTTCATTTGAGAAGGTGGTTTCTACGTTGCCTTCATGATCAGTCCCGCTTACGGGCAAAATAATGCTGTCTACTTCTTTAGCATTAATTTCATCCATATTAACCTTGGATGCTCCGTTAAAATTTCGATCCAGCTGATCAAAACCGACAAGCGACAGATGAGCATCGAGCGCAGTTAATTTATTGATGACTTCAATCTGTCGGGCGTCCCCTCCCATGATCACGATATGTCTGTTTGTCAGCATCGACATTCCCTCCGCTCGGCTATTTTCTTCCATTTTTCGTGCATAGCCGTTTTTTCTTCCAACACTTTATGGTATGACAAATACCCGGTAGTGTGAAATTCTTGGGCGCGCAAAAAGGGCTCGGAATCGTTTGATTCCGAGCCTGAAAGAGTCTAGATCATTTTGCGTATTCGATTACTGGACCGTGTGTTGATCAGCAATAAATATAGAGTAAGCTTAATGTATTAAAAGGACTTAAAGTGCCACGGGCAAGTCACCTGTCGGACTGACCACGGAACAGGAGTATGGTTTCTCAAATACTTCTTGTGCCACGCGATGCACATCACCTAACGTAACCGCATCAATTAATGCAATGGTTTCGTCAATGGATCGCTCTCTACCGAGAATGAGTTCATTCTTAGCATTTCTGCCCATCCTGCCGTTTGTACTTTCCAATCCGAAAATCAGGTTGCCCTTAATTTGTGCCTTACTGCTCTCAAGTTCCTTATCTGAAATACCATGATCCGTCAAACGATGAATGGATTCAAGTATTGTTTTCCCCAAATCTTCAATTTGATTTGCGCCAGTTCCTCCGTAAATGGTGAGCAGGCCGCTGTCTTTGAACGCAGTATGGAATGAAAAAACAGAATAAGCAAGTCCGCGTTCCTCGCGCACTTCTTGAAAAAGTCTGCTGCTCATACCGCCTCCAAGTGTGTTGTTCATAACCATCAGAGGTGCCATCGAACGATCACGACTGCTGTATCCCGAGAATCCGAGACAGATATGTGCCTGCTCCGTTTCCTTTTTGCGTGCAATTTTGCCGGGATTGAACGACGGTGCCGGTTGGCGCTCATCCGCATCTGGTATTTCATATAATGAAAAAATATCTTCGATTTCATTGAGAAATTCTACAGGCACATTGCCCGCCACTGAGATCACAATATTGTCAGGTGTGTAATGCATTTGCATATGAGCTCTTAAATCATCCGGTCCGAAATCAGATAACGTCTTTTGTGTACCGAGAATCGGATACCCGAGCGGATGATGAGCAAAACTCGTTGCACTGAGCAGATCGTGAACCAAATCATCCGGCGTATCCTCATACATTTTGATTTCTTCACCGATCACTTGTTTTTCTTTTTCCATATCGTCTTTATCAAAACGAGAATGGAAGAACATATCCGCAAGCACACGCATCGCGTAGCCTGCGTCTTTGTCCATCACTTTCGCGTAGTAACATGTGCTTTCTTTCGAGGTGAACGCATTCACCTGACCGCCGATTTTGTCGAACGCTTCGGCAATTTCACGTGAGTTTCGCGTCTGGGTACCTTTAAACAACATATGCTCAATAAAGTGCGAGATACCATTATTCGATTCATTTTCATATCTGGATCCTGTTCCAACCCATATGCCGATACTTACCGAGCGCACAGTAGGAATATTCTCCAGCAATAGACGCACACCGTTTGACAATTTCTTTTTAATAACCACTAACTAATCCCCCTGTAACCTTATCAATCCGCTAATCTATTATTTTATACTACTATATCACGATGAAAATAAGCAGACAAATAGATTCGACTTTTGGTTGAGTCAAGCAATTGTAGGCAGAAATTTTTATGACTAGGTAAGTAAGCGTATTCACTGTTTTAGGGGTTGTCCTTGTTGAATCTTTGTTGTCTTTTAAAAACCTTTCAGCGCCTTCAGTGCCCGATGTATCGGAATGCCTGATTTACCTTGCAGATACTGTAAGTTGCCTTGCGCCCATTCACCCACGGTATGCGTGACTTTCTCCACGTAGTGTTTCGGAGGTTTTGCCTCGTCCTGCTTGACCTCATTCCAACGGTCCATGCGACCAAACAGCGTTTGGAGACCCATGTGATCCATCTGGGCAACCAGGCCGTTCATCATCGCCTGTTTCCCTTTCTCGACCCAACTGCGGCCGTTCTTCATGCGTTTGGCCAATTGGCTCATCGTCGCTTCCGCACTACCCATTGTCCGCATCCCCTCCGTGTTGATCGCGAATGTTTCCAGCCATTTTCGATAATCGCCTAATGCTTCCGGATAGTTCTCAAGTTGCTGGATGAGTGCCTCCAGCCGTTCTTCCTGTGTTTCGCTTTCAAGAGTGCCAACCGCACTATTGAGTTCAGTCACCACCGCTGTGCCATCCCAGGCGCGCAAGGCTTTTCGAACGTTTTTGTACCGAGGATGCCCGAAAAACAGACGGCGAATGTCCCGAATCACGTGGAAGCGGTCGATACAAAAGAAGGCGCGATCTCGGAAATAGTCGCGACAAGCCGTTATCCAGCTGGCTCCGTCTCCGTTAATGACTAGCTTGTGCACGATGGGGTCGTAATCATAGGTCTCTGTCAAGAAATCCTCGAGCGCTTCCCAAAATGGCTGCTTCCCTCGGTGGATGAAATGGCGCTTCTCTTTCAGTTGGATCCGCTTCCCGTTTTCTTCCCATCCTTGATGGATCTTGGCCACGCGTTCCTCCTTGCCTCGCACGCCTTTTTCCTGATGCTTGACAAACAAACCGTCGACCTCGATAAAAAGAACTTGATGATGGATCGTTTCCCGTGGGTTCGGGATCGGTGTCGTCTCAAGCAGATGCCGCCGAATCGCTTCATGACTGATGGCCGAATAGCCAAGAAACGTCTCCAGAGCCCGGGCTGCCTTGCGATAGGATGGGCCCTGAATCGCCAGTTCAATCGCTGCTTCCTCAACCATCGGGCTGAGATGACCGGCATTTTCAAAGTCCAAATACCGATCCAGGAGATAGACATATTCGTTCTGGGTTCGGTCGCGATAGTACGTGCGTTCGACCGTGAGTTCACCGAAAAGGCTGGTGATTTGAAGCGGGCGTTTACTCACCCATCGATACTGTTTTTTATCTCGTTCGTCGGCAATCTGTTGGTCCATATCCTCCAAGAGCTTTTTCATCACTTGAGCAAAGGTTTCCTGTACCTGTCGCCAGACCAGTTGTTCCAATTGTTTTAAATTCATGTACACTGTGCTATTCTGTTTCATGAGGGTGCTCCTTCCGAATCGTTGTGCTCAACTTTGATTCTACCAAGGGGTCACCCTCTTTTCCATAGCGATCGCTTCTCGGCCCTACCGCGCTACCGCTTGGTGTCCTTGATTTCCAGTTAACGGATATTTCCATTAGCTGGAAATCAAGGCTATTTTTCTGCCTACAATTATTTTACTCCTACCGACTTTTTCCAACATTAGGTGTTTATTTCCAAACTGATGAGTTCATAAATAAAATTATATGATTGAAAATCTGAAAAATACATCAATGAGAGAATCTGCCTGTTTTTCGGCAAAAAAAAAAGACAGGTAATCCTGTCATGCCAAAAAATGATAAGTTATGGCTGTGTCGTGCTTTTTACCTGTTCTGCAGCTTCTTTTTTTTGTTCAAGTAATACTTTGCGTGAGAGTTTAACACGACCCTGACGGTCGACATCAATCACCTTTACGCGAAGTTCATCGCCAACTTTAACTACATCTTCAACGTTTCCCACACGATTTGTATCGAGTTCGGATATATGAACGAGCCCGTCTGTATGACCAAATAGCGAAACGAAAGCTCCAAATTTTTCAATTCGTTTCACCTTACCGACAAAGATGTCACCTACATGTGCGACACGCACCAAATCTTCGATGATTTCTTTTGCCTTTTTCCCATTTTCCTCGCTAATCGAAAAAATCATGATTGACCCGTCTTGTTCAATATCAATTTTAACGCCGGTCTGATCAATAATCTTATTAATCATTTTTCCGCTTGGACCGATAACATCCCTTATTTTATCAGGATTAATGGTCATTTTAATCAGTTTGGGAGCAAAAGCTGCCAAGTGTTCGCGCGGAGCAGCTATAGTTTCCAAAATGGTCGCCATAATTTTCATGCGTCCCTCTCTTGCCTGCTCCAGCGCTTTGCTCAAAATGTCACGTGTCACACCGGAAATTTTAATATCCATCTGCAAAGCGGTAACACCTTTTTCTGTTCCCGCACATTTAAAGTCCATATCGCCAAGAGAGTCTTCCATACCCTGAATATCTGTAAGAATAACCACGTCATCGCCATGCTTTACGAGTCCCATTGCAATCCCTGCGACTGGTGCTTTGATTGGAACACCGGCATCCATTAATGCCAAAGTACTTCCGCAAATACTTGCCTGTGAGGATGATCCGTTTGATTCAAGCACTTCAGAGACGCACCGGATCATATAAGGAAAGTCCTGCTCGTCGGGAATGACCGGAGCAAGAGCCCGTTCTCCGAGCGCTCCGTGGCCGATCTCTCTTCGTCCTGGTGAGCGTGATGCCCTGGCTTCACCTGTACTGAATCCCGGAAAATTATAGTGATGGATGAAGCGTTTCGTCTCTCCTGCTTCGAAATCATCCAAAGTTTGCGCCTCTCCAAGCGGGGCAAGTGTGCACACACTCAATGCCTGTGTCTGTCCGCGCGTAAATAATCCTGATCCATGAGCACGTGGAAGCAGTCCGACGCGTGCTGAAAGCGGTCTGATCTCGTCAATTGCGCGCCCATCCGGTCGCAGGTGTTCCACAACAATCATTCGTCGAACCGCTTCTTTGAGAACCGTATGTAAAACGTCTTCAACAAGTTCTAAATCAACCGGAACTTCCGCATCCCCATTCTCGGCTTCGAAAATAGAAATAATCGACGTATTCACTGCTCGAATAGCAGCATCTCGCGCTTGCTTTTCTTCTGTACGCATCGCCTGATTTAGTCGATCCCCTACCATGGAACGAATGCGCTTTTCCAAATCATCTGCTGCTTTATAGAGTTTGACGTCCATCTTTTCTTTGCCGTTCTCAGCAACAATGTGTTCTTCGAATGCAATTATATTTTTGATTTGTTCGTGTGCAAACAAAATGGCGTCGAGCATCGTTTCCTCGGGAATCTGATCTGCCCCGGCCTCCACCATATTAATGGCAGCTTTCGTTCCGGCAACGGTCAAATGCAAATCGCTCTTTTTTGCTTGTTCAACGGTTGGGTTAACAATAAATTCGCCGTCTACCCTACCGATAATTACACCGGCAATCGGTCCGTCAAATGGTACGTTTGAAAGTGAAAGTGCCAAAGACGAACCAAGCATCGCAGCCATCTGCGCGCTGCAGTCCAGATCTAAACTAAGCACCATGTTTCCGATCAGCACCTCATTCCTGAACCCTTCAGGAAACAGCGGTCGAAGCGGACGATCAATCATACGGGCGGAAAGAGTTGCCATATCACTCGGCCGTCCCTCTCTTTTTATAAATCCACCCGGTATCTTTCCCACAGCATATGTACGTTCATCATAATTTACCGTCAGCGGAAAAAATGATCCTTCTTTAGGTTCTTTTGATGCGGTGACCGTGGATAGAATGACTGTATCCCCGTAATAAACAAGAGCTGCACCATTTGCTTGTTTTGCAACTTCTCCGATTTCAACGCGCAGAGGCCGACCTGCCCAATCAAACGAATACACTTTTTTACCGGTTTGCATTATCGTAACACCTCTTTCCCCATCCTTATCGCGCGTACCCAGATTATTCTTTCAATCGTATTGTTTGCGCAATTTCTCTTATATAAAAAAGCGGGAATGCTCCCGCTTTTTGACTTACTTATCGGCGCAGGCCCAATTTAGTGATGAGCTCGCGATATCTCTTGACATCATTTTCACGAAGGTATGTGAGAAGGTTACGGCGTTTGCCGACCATTTTCAGAAGGCCTCGGCGTGAATGATGATCTTTCTTATGCTGCTTCAAGTGATCGTTTAACGCGTTGATTTGCTTCGTCAGTACAGCGATCTGTACTTCGGGTGAACCCGTATCGTTTTCATGAGTTGCGAACTCGTGAATCAGGTTCGTTTTTTCTTCTTTTGATAATGCCACTTATGTTCACCTCCTGAACTCGAATCCCCGCATGCATCGCTGTCGCCGGTGGAGCAAACAGCCAAGCAAGGGTTCCTGTACGATTAAATCGTACTGGTTAATAATACATGTTTACAACCTGTATTTCAAGTGAAACTGAAACAAAATAAATAAAAGACGTTATTTAGACAAAAAATAGTTACGTGTATCTTCCTTATCTGTCTCCATTTGTTCAATCAAAGCTTCAGCACTGTCAAACTTTAATTCAGGCCTCAAACGTTTATACCAATTGATTCCCACTTTTTCATCATAAAGATTACCTTTGAAGTCGAGCACATAGACTTCAACAGTTTTTACTGCCTCATCTTTTTTGTAGAAAGTGGGACGGAGACCGACACTGCAAACGCCATTCAATGGTTCATTGTCTACGATCAATTGGACCGCATAAACCCCGTTTGGCGGCAAAAGAAACGCTTCATCTTCGTCAACATTAGCAGTTGGAAAACCTAAAGTGCGTCCGCGCTGGTCGCCATGGACCACAATTCCGGTTGTTCGATATGGATGATCCAACAATTTCGCAGCTTCCTCCAAATTTCCCTGCTCAATTAAAGAGCGAATATGGGTTGTGCTGATTTTAGCTCCGAACAATTCAACCTTAGGAACCATTGAATAACTAAACATACTTCTAGAGAATTCACCGATATTGCTCATGTTCCCCATCGCTTTTCGGCCGAACGTGAAATCATATCCTGCGACTACATGCTTGGCATGTAGTCGAATCAAGTATTCATCAACAAAATTCTGCGGCGACAATTGACTAAGACTGCGATCAAATTTAACAAAATAAAGAATATCCACGCCTAGCTCTTCTATCAGTTCAGCTTTCATTCCGTTAGGAGTCAATTCAGTGTCTCTTTTTGATTCCGGACTCAGTACAACGGACGGATGGGGGTAGAACGTCATGACCGCTGCTTCCAGACCTTTTTCTGCAGCAATCTTGACAGCCGTTTTAATCACCTTTTGATGACCAAGATGCACCCCGTCAAAATACCCTAACGCGATCACTTTCTCTTGATTGTCCATTTCTTCAATAAAAGGCCGACCGTCTAAAAAAACGCGCTCCATAATAAGCACCTTCAATTCTTGTAAACTCATACTTTGATCGGTATATTCATACCATCGCGTCGTTTGCAAGCACTTTATCGGGCTTAATCATGCCCGGTTTTTCCGGATGCAAACGATAGATTGCCAGACATTCATTCTGCTCATTGAAAACAGCATGCGGGCCCTCTCCAAAATCGGCAGGTGCCTTCAGCACCGCACCGTGAGCAATCTTTGCGGACAGTTTTTCATCAACGACCCAGCGGTTCATTAGGCTCAATCCATGCTCTAGCGGTCTCAATGCTTCGTTAAACTTTTTTCCCTCAAGCAGTTGTTCAATTTGCTCAAACGTTAAACAATCATCGATCGAAAATGGTCCGGCTTGACTACGTGTCATCCGATGCAAATGCGCAGGATAACCCAATTTCTCACCAACAGCAACAGCCAAGGTTCGAATATAGGTTCCTTTGCTGCTCATTACTTTAAATGGAAGATCTGTTGAAAACGATGCCTCTTCGCTGTCCACTTCAAACTGATAAATGGTCACTTTTCGAACAGGCGGTGTTACGTCAATACCCGCACGCGCATATTCATACAACTTTTTGCCATTTACTTTTACCGCACTGTACATCGGTGCAGATTGCTCAATCTCACCAAGAAAAGAGTGCATGACTTGTTCGATCTCAGTCCTATCAAAGCGTCTTTCTACTGGCCTATGTGCAATAACATCGCCGCTTGCATCCTCCGTTGTGGTCGAAGTACCTAATCGGATCACGCCTTGATACGCCTTGCTGAAATCTAATAAATATTGAGCAATTTTTGTTGCTCTGCCAAGACATAGAACTAAAACACCGTCGACCTCAGGATCAAGCGTTCCTGTATGACCTATTTTTCGAAACCCCAGCATTTTCCTTAACCGAAAGACACAGTCATGAGAAGTCATGCCCCTCGGTTTGAAGAGAGGCAACAAGCCGTTGTACTCTGGCATCATTTTTCCTCCCAAATCACGTGCCCTTCAAACACTAAAAACATCGTGGTTGAAAGGCACGTTTATAAACATTTGTTAATCTTTATGATGCAATTTATTAATCAATTGATCGATGTGACTGCCATATTCCACAGACTCGTCAACCTTAAAAGAAATTTCCGGCGTTTTACGCAAGCGGATTCGCTTCCCGATTTCTGTCCGAACAAAACCTTTCGCTTTGTTCAAGCCTTCGAGAGATGCTTTCTTTTTCTCATCATCGCCGAATATACTGATGTAAACCGTCGCTTCTTGAAGATCGCCTGTCACATCAACTCCGGTTACAGTCACGAAACCAACACGCGGGTCTTTAATTCTGTTGCCGATAATATCAGTCATTTCCTTTTTCATCTGTTCGGCGACGCGATGAACCCTTAAATTGGCCATGGAGTCAGCCTCCTTTTTAGAACCATTCGTAAATTGTATTCGTTCGCTCTATTTCTGTTTTGAAATCAATTAATGAAAGCGCACGTGCCAATTCACGCTCAACAGCTGTCTTCGAAGTTCCGATACAAGCAAAGGCAAGCTCTGTGCGTTGCCATGTATCCTGAAAATCCACTTCGCTGGCTGAAAGATTATGTCCGTTTACTGCTTTTCTCAAAATGCTCTGAATAACCGAACGTTTTTCCTTCAACGAGTGCGCACTGAAGAGCATGCATTCACAACGTACAATGCCGACGATCACTTAGGCTTGACCTCTTCCATTACATAGGCTTCCATTGTGTCGCCTTCCTTGATGTCATTGAAGTTTTCCAATGTTACGCCACATTCAAAACCGGCTTTAACTTCTTTAGCGTCATCTTTAAATCGTTTCAATGTGTCGACATGACCTTCATAAATAACGACACCGTTGCGCACAAGCCGAATGCCTGCATCGCGGGAAATCAAGCCGTCGGTAACATAGCAACCGGCAATGGTACCGATTTTGGATACTTTGAAAGTCGTACGGACTTCCAGCTGACCGACAACTTTTTCCTTAAATTCAGGATCAAGCATTCCTTTCATAGCGGCTTCCATTTCATCAATAGCATCATAAATAACACGGTATAAGCGAATGTCCACTTTTTCTTCTTCAGCAACTTTTTGAGCATGATTATCCGGACGAACATTGAACCCGATGATAATTGCGTTAGAAGCTGATGCAAGAATAATATCCGATTCGCTGATTCCGCCGGCACCGGCATGTATAATATTCACTTTTACTCCGTCGACATCGATCTTCTTTAACGAACCGGACAGAGCTTCGACGGATCCTTGTACATCTGCTTTAATAACAAGATTAATTTCCTTCATTTCGCCTTCCTTGATCTTTTCGAACAGATCGTCGAGGCTTACTTTGCTTGTTGTTTCCTTTCGCTCTGTGATGAGCGCACGTTCTGCACGAATTTCTCCGATTTGACGTGCCTTCTTCTCATCATCAAATACAATAAATTGATCGCCGGCTTGCGGTACATTATTCAATCCTGTAATTTCAACAGGAGTTGACGGCGTTGCTTTTTTCACGCGCCTGCCAATATCATTGACCATCGCACGTACACGTCCGTATGTGTTCCCGACAACAATGGGATCGCCGATATGAAGCGAACCATTTTGGACGAGCAAAGTCGCAACCGGTCCTTTTCCCTTATCCAATTCAGCTTCAATGACTGCCCCTCTTGCTGATTTATCAGGATTCGCTTTAAATTCCTCAACTTCTGCAACGAGCAGGATCATTTCAAGCAGATCATCAATCCCCGTACCCTTTTTAGCAGAAATTTTCACAAAAATGGTATCTCCGCCCCAATCTTCAGGAATAAGACCTTGATCGGAGAGTTCCTGCATGACGTGATCAGGATTTGCATTTGGCTTATCAATCTTATTAACCGCGACAATAATCGGAACTTTTGCTGCACGTGCGTGATGAATGGCCTCTATTGTTTGAGGCATCACTCCGTCATCCGCAGCAACAACCAATACCGTGATATCTGTAATTTCCGCTCCACGTGCACGCATCGTAGTAAATGCGGCATGGCCAGGTGTGTCAAGGAAAGTGATTTTTTTGCCGTTATGCATGACTTGATAGGCACCGATATGCTGTGTAATACCGCCTGCTTCGCCTGCGGTTACTTTCGTATGACGGATCGAATCGAGCAGGGTTGTTTTCCCATGATCGACGTGACCCATAATTGTGACAACAGGCGGGCGGATAATTGCGGTTTTTTCATCGATTTCAAGTCCGTCATCTTCAAAACTTGCTTCATCGATAATAACCTCTTCTTCAACCGCAACACCGTAATCGCTGGCAAGGAGTTCGATCGTATCCTTGTCCAAGTCTTGATTTTTCGTTGCCATGACACCAAGGGCCATCAATTTTTTAATAATATCAGTGGATGGCCGTCCCAGCTTCTCAGCAAATTGACCGACAGTTAGAGATCCGGACAACGTAATTTTTTCCGGCAATTTGATTTCAAGGCGTTGACGATTGGCTTGCTGAGCTCCGCCTTTACGCCTGTTATTCCGAAATCTGTTCCCGTTTCGTCGTCCACCGCCATAGTTATTATTGTTGTTGCTATTGCCGTTTCCCCCGAAACGATTGCGCTCATTATTATTACGGTTGCTGCCAGCAGATTTTTGATTGCTGCCGGCTCCGTTAGGCCGTCCGTTCACCGGTCTTGAACTTTTATCCTTGTTCCTGAATGTCGACTCTGTCTGGCTTGGCTTCTTTTCTTTTGTTTTTGTTTGATTCACTGGACCCTCTGCTTTGTTTTTATTCGGTTTCGCAGTCACTTTCTGTGCAGAAGAAACTGCGCCTCCGTTCATTTTTCGATTCAACTGATTCATTGCATTTTCTGCAATAATAGACATATGACTCTTAACGTCAAATCCCAATTCTTCTAATTTCGATATAATAACCTTGCTCGATACATGATGTTCTTTAGCATATTCATATACGCGCATTTTACTCATATATTCACCCCCGTGTTGATGGTCCGATCCTTTCGATCAGCCGGCCTGCGAAACCACTGTCCGTGACCGCTATGATCACGCGCGAAGGCTGACCGATCGCTTGGCCGAGCACCTCTCTATCCGGTACGGTCAAAAGCGGAACATGATAGTAGCTGCACTTATTTCCAATTGTCTTTTTAGTTCGCTCAGAAGCATCGGCCGATAAAAGCACCGCCTCAGCCTTGTTTTGGCGAATCAAACGCAGAACGGTTTCCTCTCCGGAGCTTACTTTTCCCGCCCTCTGTGCGAGTCCCAGAAATTGCATCCATTCTTTATTGGACATCGGCCGTATGTGTCTCCAAATAGTCAAGCATTTCATCAAAAACATGTTCAGGCACAGGAACGCCTAATTGCCTGGAGAGCAGGTTTTTATTTTTCGCTTTCTGAACACATTCTGTTTTTTTGGAGAGGTATGCGCCACGTCCGTTTTTCTTCCCCGTCAAATCAAGAGATACTTCTCCCTCAGGAGAACGAACGATACGGAAAAGGCCTTTTTTTTCGGTTGATTCCTGGCAGGCAATGCACTTTCGCAACGGAATCTTTCGCTGTTTCGGCATTGAAATAGCCTCCTTAGCCTTGCTCGTTTTCAGGTGAATCCTCAGAATCCGCAGATGTATCAATCAAGTCTTCAGACTGAACTTCGCCGGTCTCTGAAACAGTTTCATCATCAAAGAGACCGATCTCTTCTGCTTCGGACTCACTCTTTATGTCAATTTTCCATCCGGTCAATTTTGCTGCCAAACGGGCATTCTGTCCACGTTTGCCAATGGCAAGCGAAAGCTGATAATCAGGAACAACGACCGTTGTCGCCTTTTCCTTTTCATCTACAATCACTTTTACCACTTTTGAAGGACTCAGTGCATTCGCGACATACGTTACCGGATCTTCTGACCAGCGAACAATATCAATTTTTTCGCCTTTCAGTTCATTAACAATGGTTTGTACGCGAGCACCTTTCTGCCCAACACATGCACCGACAGCATCCACTGCAGGATCCGCTGCATGTACTGCAATTTTCGAGCGATCGCCAGCTTCTCGAGAGATTGATTTAATTTCAACTGTTCCATCATAAATTTCCGGAACTTCCAATTCAAATAAACGCTTAAGCAGACCCGGATGAGTCCGAGACACCGTAATCATCGGTCCTTTTTTCGCGTCTTCTACCTTCGTCAGGTAGACTTTGATGCGGTCGTGCGGATGATAGGTTTCATTCGGCATTTGTTCTGTCTGTGGAAGCAGCGCTTCAACACGACCCAAATCGACGTAAATAAATCGATGATCGATTCTTTGAACAATTCCCGTCATAATATCATCTTCACGATCAATAAATTCAGAAAAAATCACGCCGCGCTCAGCTTCTCGCACGCGCTGAGTGACGACCTGTTTTGCTGTTTGTGCAGCAATACGCCCAAAATTGCGCGGGGTCACTTCAATCTCTACAGTATCGCCGACTTGATAATGAGGATTCAAGCCTTTTGCCTGCTCTAGTGAAATTTGCAGGTTATTGTTCTCAACTGCCTCAACGATTTCTTTTCGGGCATATACCTTGATCTGTCCCAAACCCTCATTAATATCCACCCGCACATTCTGCGCCTGATCAAAATTTCGTTTATACGCGGAAATAAGTGCAGCTTCTAAAGCATCCAGCAGAACTTCTTTGCTGATCCCTTTATCTTTTTCCAGTGCGGTGAGCGCTTCTAATAAATCACTGCTCATTTTGTTCTCCCCTTTTTCTCGGCAGTTCTATACTAAAAAATGATCGCAAGTCTGCTGCTCGCAATCTTGTCAAAGGGAAGAGTTACATGATTCACTCTCGTTTTGTTCTTGATTGCGAGTACAACATAATCCTTGTTCACTTCAGTCAGGTTGCCCTCGAATACTTTGGCACCATCAATAGGTTCATAGGTGGTCAGATGGACATCTTTTCCCACAGCTTTCTCGAAGTCTCCGAACTTCTTCAACGGGCGTTCTGCACCTGGTGAAGACACTTCAAGAAAGTAAGCTTCTTTTATCGGATCTTTCTCATCGAGAACTTCACTCAGTTTTTCGCTGACAGCCGCACACGTATCCAGATCGACGCCGCCTTGAGGGGTATCAATAAAAACGCGCAAAAAACGGTTTTTGCCCTCTTTGACGTACTCGATATCAACGAGTTCCAGATTCATTTCGCGCAAAATCGGGGAAATCAAGTCATCTGTCATCTTCGCAACAACGCTAGCCATTTTCAGCCTCCTTTTGAAAATGAAAGAGTGGGAATTTCCCACTCTTTGCAGACGAACTATTTCCAGTATTTCCATAAACACTATATCATACCCATCTGCTCAAGGCAAGAAAACCATAATGTCAGAACAGAGACAGCTGGTTCGCATCCGGCATACCTTCCAAACAGCCTTGACCATCAAGAAATTCAAGAACTGTCTTCGATATTTTCGCTCTTCTTTGCAAGTCCTCTTTCGACAAAAACTCTCCGTCTTCTCGTGCTTTGGCGATCGCTTTTGCAGCGTTCGTACCGACGCCCGGAATCGCATTAAAAGGTGGAATGAGTGTATCTCCTTCGACAAGAAAACGCGTCGCATCTGAACGGTATAGATCAACTGATTGAAAACTGAGTCCGCGTTCACACATTTCCAGTGCAACTTCCAGGACGGTTAACAAGCTCTTCTCTTTAGGAAGCACGTCATTGCCCTTTTTCTCAATTTCATCCATCTTGAGTCGAATCGCATCAGATCCGCGCTTCATAACATCCACGTCAAAATCATCAGCCCGAACAGTGAAATAGGTTGCATAGAATAAGACAGGATAATGTACCTTAAAATAGGAAATCCGGATTGCCATTAAAACATAAGCGGTCGCATGCGCCTTTGGAAACATGTATTTGATCTTAAGACATGAATCCATATACCAGCTTGGTACGTTATTCTCCTTCATTTCGTCTATCCATTCATCATTTAGTCCTTTGCCCTTTCGCACGGACTCCATGATTTTGAATGCATGCGACGGTTCAAGTCCCTGGTGCATCAAATCAATCATGATATCATCACGACAGGAAATAACGTCACGAAGGACGCAAGTTCCGTCTTCAATTAGTACTTGAGCATTGCCCAGCCATACATCGGTTCCGTGTGACAAACCTGAGATCTGGACTAGTTCGGCGAAAGTCGTCGGCTTAGTGTCCTCAAGCATCTGGCGCACAAATCGTGTGCCGAATTCCGGAATGCCGAGCGTTCCTGTCTTACAGCGAATTTGTTCACCAGTAACACCAAGCGATTCAGTTGTACTAAAAATCTTCATGACTTCCTTATCATCCGTCGGTATGGTCTTTGGATCAATGCCGCTCAAATCCTGAAGCATACGAATCACGGTCGGATCGTCGTGTCCGAGAATGTCAAGTTTCAGTATATTATCGTGAATCGAATGAAAATCGAAGTGCGTTGTTTTCCATTCTGCTGTCTTATCATCCGCTGGAAATTGAACAGGTGTAAAATCGAAAATTTCCATATCACGCGGAACAACGACGATTCCGCCGGGGTGCTGACCGGTTGTGCGTTTTGCTCCTGTGCAGCCTGCCGCGAGTCTGTCACGTTCTGCACCTCTGAAGCTTGCACCAGTATCTTCTTCATAACCCTTGACATAACCGTAAGCCGTTTTATCGGCAATGGTACCAATTGTACCGGCACGGAATACTTTGTCCTCACCAAAAAGTACCTTTGTGTAGTTATGTGCAACGGGTTGATAATCACCTGAAAAGTTCAAATCAATATCGGGCACTTTGTCACCCTTAAATCCGAGAAACGTTTCAAAAGGTATATCATGGCCTTCTTTTGTCATTGCCGTGCCGCATTCAGGACACGCCTTATCCGGCAAATCAAAACCGCAGGCAACTGAGCCGTCTGTGAAAAATTCAACATGATGACATGACGGACACAGGTAATGCGGCGGCAGCGGATTGACCTCAGTAATCTCCAGCATCGTCGCAACAAGCGACGATCCGACGGATCCTCGTGATCCAACCAGATAGCCGTCGGAAAGCGATTTTTTCACAAGCTTGTGCGCAATGAGATAAATGACTGAAAAACCGTGACCAATAATGCTTTTCAGTTCTTTATTCAGCCGCTTTTCCATGAGTTCCGGAAGGTGTTCTCCGTAAAGCGCATGTGCTCGGCTATACGTTTTTTCTTTAACTTCATCTTCAGCACCGTCGATGGTCGGCGTATAAAGTTTATCTTTGACAGGCAACACATCTTCAATTTGATCAGCAATCGCGTTTGGATTGTCCACAACAACCTGTTCGGCCTTCTCTTCTCCTAAGAAACTCATGCAGTCGAGCATTTCATCCGTTGTCCGAAAATGTACATCCGGCTGAGTTTGACGATTAAGCGGATTGGCAGCTTGGGAAGTGATCAGGATCTTCCGGTAAATCTTATCATGCTCATCAAGATAGTGTACATCACCTGTTGCAACAACCGGCTTGTTCATTTTTTCGCCAAGTTTCACCAATTTAATCATGACATCTTTAAGTGCAAGTTCATCGCGAACAATGCCCTTTTCAACAAGGTGCTGATAGTTGGACGGAGGCTGAATCTCGATATAATCATAGAATTCTGCGACCTTCTCGGCAAGTTCAGCTGACTTCTGCATCATCGTCTCGAACAACTCACCTTTGTCACAACCTGATCCGATGAGCAATCCTTCACGGTATTTGCTTAACACGGAACGCGGAATTCTTGGTACTCGAAAGAAGTATTTAACGTGTGCAATTGATATTAATTTGTACAAATTTTTAAGTCCCGTCTGATTCTTCACAAGCAGAATGATGTGAGAAGGACGGATGCGATCCATGTTTCCCTTACCTAGATTATCATTAAGCTGATCATGATAGATCATTCCTTTTTCAGCAGCATCCTTCAACATCTTCCAGGCAAGATAGCCTGTTGCCTCTGTATCATAAATCGCACGGTGGTGATGGGTCAGTTCGATGTTGAAAGCCTTACATAACGTATCCAGTTTATGATTTTTAAACTCAGGGTAAAGAAAGCGCCCAAGTTCAAGAGTGTCAATGACCGGATTATCCGCCTTTTCATGTCCTAATTTTTGGTAGGCAGTATTCAGGAATCCCATATCAAAAGTAGCATTATGTGCAACAAGAATTGCATCTCCGGCAAACGCTTTGAATTCTTCAACCACTTGATCCGCATCAGGGGCATCCGCTAACATCTGATCTGTAATACTGGTCAACTCAATAATTTTCTGCGGTAGTGGATGATGCGGGTTAGCAAATTGATCAAATTTCTCCAATACCTCGCCATTTTTTATTTTAACGGCCGCAAGTTCAATAATTGTGTCGTAGACTGCGGATAAACCTGTCGTTTCCACGTCAAATACAACGTATGTATCATCTGAGAGAAGGCGATGTGCCATGTTATAAGCAATCGGCACACCGTCATCGATCAGGTTTGCTTCAACTCCGTATATTATCTTTATACCGTTCTTTTGTCCGGCAGAATAGGCTTCTGGATAAGATTGAGCAACACCATGGTCCGTAATGGCAATAGCGCGATGTCCCCACTGCTTCGCGCGTTTGATTAATGCTGAAGCAGTAACTACGGCATCCATTTGGCTCATCACAGTATGTGCATGCAATTCCACACGCTTATGTCCTTCCGGTGCCGTGTCTTCTTTTTTATTTGGCGTAATTTCTTCAATATCATTTGCGATCATGACCAAGTCTCTGACAAAGCTGTCATTTTGCACACCGCCGCGCACTTTAACCCACATACCTTTTTGCATAGTGCCAAATTTTGCCGCGTCCTCTTTGTCTCGCGAAAAAACCTTGACCATAAGCGAATCAGTATAATCGGTTACTTTAAAAAGGAGTAAAGTACGACCGCTCCGCAATTCTCGAATTTCCGAATCAAAGACATAGCCTTGAATGGTTATTCTGCGCTCCTCATCCTGAATTGTTTCTATGGACACAGGCTCATCACGAATATCATAGCCAATTTTAAACGGCCCTGAATCAACACCGCCTGATGTATCCTCTGCATCCTTTTTCTTTTGCCGTTCAACCATCGCTTCTACTACTTTTTGCTGATCTTCAGCCTCACGTTGTTTAACAAATGTATCAAAAGCTTTTGAACGATCTTCAGAATTTATTTTTATATCCAGCGAAATTGGAGGGAATCCAAAAACGCGAATTTTTTCATTTAGTGCCTTGGGTATTTTTCGTTTTAGCAGTCCCGCTTCCGTTTCACTGTTTGCAGCAAAGATAAGTTGGCGGTCATGAAGTTCAGGCTGTTGCCTGCACAAGCACATCTTTAATGCAGGAAACTCCTGACTCAGCTGCTGACTGATCGGCTTCCAATAATCAGCAAAGTTCGGATCAGCACCCTCAGATTTTCGTGACTGAATGGTGAAAGTGACATTGGGAACAACGGTTTGAAAATGCTTTTGAAGATTGGCTGCCAACCATTCATACACCTGGTATGGCAGAATATCATCAAGCTGAAATTCAAAATGCCATCGCTTCTCTGTGCGAAATACCGAGAGTTTCTCAATTTCACCCTGTTCAAAGTAGCGATCAATCCATTCCTGTGGCGTTTCAATATGATTAAGGAGCATTGCAAAGCGCTCCGTTTTGGATGTTGCGTCGGACATCGTCCCAACTCCTTTCTCTATAATTCTACTAAAACATTCAAGAGATTGCTATTGACGAACCGTTACTTCCTAATTGAATAAAAAAAGGAGCGCAGACGGCTCCTTAGAATTTCAAAAATTAATCGAGTGTTTGCAGCAAGTCGCTAATTGCTGATGGCAACTCGCTGACCGGCGTCTCGACACGTTCTTTTTCCCTGCGTGAAGCAAGTTCAATGATGTTTTCAGACGCCTTTTTCCCAACAATCACCTGAACCGGGCAGCCAATCAGCTCACTATCGGCAAATTTAACACCGGGACGTTCTTTCCGATCATCCCAAAGTACATCATAGCCCTGATTAATAAGCTGCTGATACAGGTCATCGGATAACTTAAACTGTTCATCATTTTTCGGATTGACTGTAATCAAATGAATAGTAAACGGTGCTAATGATTTCGGCCAAATCATTCCGTTATCATCATGATATTGTTCACATACAGCCGAAAGTGTCCTGGAAACACCAATTCCATAGCAACCCATAATAAGTGGTTTCGCCTTACCATTGGCATCTAAATATGTTGCGTTCATGGCTTCAGAATATTTTGTCCCGAGTTTGAACACTTGACCAATTTCAATGCCTCGTGCAAATTTGATATTGCCTTGTCCGTCTGGTGACGGATCACCTTCTTTAATGAAACGCAAATCACCATACTGCTGAATTGCCAAGTCACGATCAGGATCAAGATGAAAATAAGTCATATTCTCAGCTGCATTGTAAAATACAGTAGAAGACAGATGTTTTAGCGCATTATCTGCGAAAATAAGAACACCTTTTTCAGGATTGATTGCGTCCGGATTTACCTCTTCAAGCGGTTCAATCAAATCCGTGTTAAGCACATTTTTAACTTTGACATCATTGATTTCATCTTCAGCTTTTATGAATACAACGACTGTCTCCGTTCGAGTTTTAAACCAATGTGCAGCTATCTTAATCTCTCCGTCAATTTCTTGATTTCCGTCAACTTTTTCTAGGGGCAATGAATCGCTTTTTTCAGATGCATCCGTGTCAAGAACTGCAGCCATTTCTAAGTTAGCCGCATAATCGGAACGATCGGAATAGGCAATTGTGTCTTCACCAATTTCAGCAAGTGCCTGAAATTCATGAGTATCCTTTCCACCGATTGCACCCGAATCCGCCAGTACTGCGCGAAATTTCAAGCCGCACCGTTCAAAGATCCTGCAATAAGCATGGTACATATCCCAATAAGCCTTATCCAAGCTTTCTGCAGAATCATGAAACGTGTAGGCATCTTTCATGATAAATTCGCGACCGCGGAGCAGGCCGAAACGTGGTCTCTTTTCATCCCGAAATTTCGTTTGAATTTGATACACATTCATAGGCAATTTCTTATAGGAATTGAGGAAATCGCGAACTAAACTCGTAATCAACTCTTCGCCTGTCGCACCTAGTGCAAAATAGCGACCGTGGCGATCTTTAAGTCTCATTAATTCAGGACCGTATACATCCCATCGTCCTGTTTCATGCCATAATTCCGCGGGCTGCATGGCCGGCATTAATAATTCTTGAGAACCTGCACCGTCCATCTCCTCGCGAATAATGGTTTCAATTTTTTTAATAATTTTATAACCGAGCGGTAAATAAGAATAAATGCCTGCCGCATTCTGACGAATAAAGCCTCCACGAAGCAGAAGCCGATGGCTCGCAGATTCAGCGTCAGCCGGTGTCTCCTTCATCGTAGGAATGAACATCTGGCTTTGTTTCATTAATGACCACCTCAAATCGTTGAAATCATTTCTTTGTTCCATCAATTATCTAACGCGTAAAAAGGTTCTGCAGATCATTCCAAGTCACAAGCAGCATCAACAGCATGAGAAATGCAAATCCGATAAAATGAACCAGTGCTTCTTTTTGAGGCTCAACAGGCTTGCCGCGCAGAGCTTCTACAATAAGAAACAAAAGTCGACCGCCATCAAGAGCAGGAAGCGGAAGCAGGTTGATGACAGCTAAATTCACGCTGAGAAAAGCAGTCCAGTTTAACACAAAAAACAAGCCCTGTGATACTACTTCACCTGTTGCGTGATAAATGCCAACAGGTCCCGCAAGATTATTCAAATTGAAACCACCGGTAACCAGCATCTTCAAACCGGCAAATTCCATTTTAATCCAATAATAGGTTTGTGTGAAACCGGCTCCGACCGATTCGATAAAGGAATGGTGCGTCGGTTGGTAGACACCTATAACACCTTCCGCCTTGCCATTCTCACCCTTGCGCTGCCCGGTAATCAGATCAATTTGCTTCTGCTGCCCATCACGTTTAATCGTAATATTTATTTTTTCTTTAGGATGTTTACTTACATAGCTAACGATATTTTCCCAGCTGTTTGTCTGTTTTCCGTCGATCTTTATAATATGGTCACCTGCCATCAGGCCAGACTTCTCAGCAGGATAACCTTGGATCACTTTGCCAAGCTGCGGCGTATCAGAAGGGACTCCTTGAATGCTGAAATAAATAACAAAGATAACAACCGCTAAAATCAGATTCATAAAAGGGCCAGCAAAAATAGTTAAAAAACGAGCCAGCAGAGGTTGCGAAGCGAATTGGCGGTCGCGCGGCGCAATTTGAAAGTCTTGATTATCGGATACATAGGTCGCATCTCGCTCAATAGCGTAACGGGCGATCGGTCCCTCTTCTTCTTCATAGCCGGTGAGACAAAGTTCATTTTCCAAATCGCAATGTTCAACAGTAATGAAACGAGCATCCGGATATTTTTCAAGATGATCGCACACGATCCGTGATACACGGTTGTGTTCATTCAAGAAAAAGGCAATATGCTGTCCGGGCTTAATTTCTATTTTTTCCGGATCCTCACCCGCCATACGCACATAGCCACCGATTGGAAGCAGCCTCAATGTATAAACTGTTTCGCCCTTTTTGATCGCAAATAATTTCGGGCCGAAACCGATCGCGTATTCTCGGCACATAATACCGGAGCGTTTAGCGACGATCAAATGCCCGAATTCATGAATTGAGACGAGCAGTCCGAAAATGATAATAACGATAATCAAAGTTTCCACGAGCGAGACACCTCTGCCTTTTAATTTATTTGATTCATGACATAAGCTCGGGTTTCCTTATCAACAGCCTCAATAGTCCTTAAATCAGGTGCTTTAATAAGTTGATGGTGCCCAAGTGCCTGTTCAACATAGCGTTCAATATCAAGAAACGCAATTTTTTCCGACAGAAATGCTTGAACCGCAACTTCATTTGCTGCATTTAATACAGTTGGCATCGAACCCCCGGCTTTGCCAGCTTGATAAGCTAATGATACACATGGAAAACGTTGCATGTCCATTTTTTGAAAATGCAAACTGCCGATTTCACATAAATTCAGTGTTCTCGTTTGCTTGAGTGCCAGCCGAGAAGGATAGGTAAGTGCATATTGAATCGGAACGAGCATACTGGGGCATCCTAGCTGCGCAATGACACTATGATCAGCATATTCAACTAACGAGTGAACAATACTCTCCCGGTGAATAACCGTATCAATTTTTTCATAGGGCAGATCAAACAGCCAATGCGCTTCAATTACTTCTAAACCTTTATTCATCATGGTAGCCGAATCAATTGTGATCTTTGCACCCATTGACCAGTTTGGGTGATTAAGAGCATCTTTAACCGTAACTCCGGCAAGTTCATCGCGATTCTTGTCTCTGAAACTGCCGCCAGACGCGGTAATGATTATGCGTGACACAGCTGAGCGATCTTGACCCTGCATGGATTGAAAAATTGCCGAATGCTCACTGTCAAGCGTGAGGATACGCACACCAGAATCTTTTGCCCGTTTCATCACGATATGCCCTGCCGTAACCAGCGTTTCCTTGTTCGCAAGACCAATGGTTTTCCCTGCTTCGATCGCAGCAAGTGTGGGTTCAAGTCCCACACTTCCGAGCACAGCATTAACCAAAAAATCTGCCTCCGAGAAAACTGCCACTTCAATCATTCCCTCAATACCATAAACAAGTTTGATCCCATCATCGAGTTGAATCCGCAATTTATCTGCAACTTGCTTATCCTTAACCGATACTAATTGAGGTTTGAATTCATGAATAATCGGCAGTGCTGCATCAATATTCTGACCGAATGCCAATGCGGCAACTGAAAATTGATCCGAGTGTTCACGAACAACCCTTAAAGTTTGAATGCCAACTGATCCCGTTGCCCCTAGCAAGCTGATTTTCTTCAAAATGCGACCCCCTTATCCGATGAATCCCAATACATATAATAATGGAAGTACAAAGATTAAACTGTCAAATCGATCCAACAGACCGCCGTGTCCTGGTAGGATTGTACCCGAATCTTTTACACCATAAAACCGTTTAATCGCAGATTCCACCAAATCCCCAAGCTGTCCAAATACTGAAATGAGTAAAGCAACCATAAACAGCATCGGCCATGACCCAAATAAAGGATACCCGATAATCAGCTGAAACAGTGCTGCGACAACTAAAGCCGCGATTATAGCCCCAATTGAGCCTTCTCGCGTTTTGTTTGGGCTGATATACGGTGCAAGTTTATTTTTGCCCAGCTTGCGCCCCACAAAGTAGGCTCCGCTGTCCGTAGTCCAAATAATGATTTGAACAAAAAATACAAGAGCGAGGCTGTCAAGCCGAATGCGAACAAGTAATTGGAAAGGGATGCTTATGTAAAAAACAGCAAGAAACAGATAAGCAGAGTGTGCAAATGAAAAACGATTTTTAGTCACGACATTTAAACTTACAAGCAGAAGAACCAAAAGCACAACCAGCTTTGGCCAAATCGAATGAAAGATGAGCGGAGATATCCACTCACCGCTGACAATGATTGCAACCGCTAATGCACCGATAAGGACCTCCGGCGAATAGGCAGGCATTTTATTCATTTCAGCAAGTTCAAGATAACTAATTACTGCTATGGCCGCTGCAAGAAGGGCAAAAGGAACGGAGCCGATCCACAGTAAAGCTAAATAGAAGGCACCTGCCAAAATACCTGTAATAACTCTCTGTTTCAATCGTTTTCGCTTCCTTCCTTTAAGCCGCCATATCTGCGCTGTCTCGTTGCAAAAACATGCACAGCTTCTTGCAGACTGCGTTCGTTAAAATCAGGCCAAAATTCTTCTGAAAAGTAGAGTTCAGTATAGGCAAGCTGCCAAAGCATAAAATTGCTTAGCCTGATCTCTCCTCCAGTACGAATCAACAGATCAGGATCCGGCAGGGCAGGGCTCATCATATGTTCTGCAATCTTCTGTTCGGTTACATCTTCAAGACTGAGATGATGGTTGCTCACTTCTTGAATAATATCCTGCACGGCATGAACAATCTCAGCATGGCTGCCATAATTAAGTGCAAAGTTCAAGATTAAACCAGTGTTGTCTTTTGTACGCTCAATTGCACTTTTAATCGCGTGCAGCGTATATGTCGGAAGGCGTGACAAATCACCCATTGCCTGAACTTGAACATTTTGTTCTACTAATTCAGTCAAATAGGTATTTAAAAATTGTTGTGGCAGTTTCATCAAAAATTCTACTTCCGCTTTTGGCCGTTTCCAATTTTCCGTTGAAAAAGCAAAAAGGGTGAGAACCTTTACGCCAAGCCGATCTGCCTCTCTTGTAACTCTTTTTATCGTTTTCATTGCT
Organism: Sporolactobacillus sp. PKPK-6; assembly: GCF_056678885.1. Classification (NCBI taxonomy): domain Bacteria; kingdom Bacillati; phylum Bacillota; class Bacilli; order Caryophanales; family Sporolactobacillaceae; genus Sporolactobacillus; species Sporolactobacillus sp. PKPK-6. The sequence goes on from NZ_JBWXPA010000001.1 coordinate 416,064, forward strand.
TCGCGATGTCCGGCAATTCTTGGCAGTCCTCTTTTTTTTGCCCAACGCCCGTTTCCGTCCATAATAATTGCAACGTGCTCCGGCATTCTGCCAGATTCCTTCACATGCTGCGGACTCTCCGTTTTTTCCCTATGTAAGGAAAATTTCTCAAACATTGATTTTCCCCCATTACTGATACTGAACATCCAGAGCGCAGTTTATTTGAAAACAAACAATGTACCTTGGAATAGTGTATGGTGTCAGTTTGGCTTATTTCTTACCTTAAATGTCCATCATTTCTTTTTCTTTTTCTGTTGCAACTTGATCAATCGTCTTGATGGTGTCATTGGTCAACTTTTGAACATCATCTTCAGCTTCTCTGACATCATCTTTTGTTAGTTCATTATTTTTTGCCATTTTTTTAATTTGATCATTTGCATCGCGTCGAACGTTGCGAATGGCAATCTTGGCTTCTTCAGCCATTTTGCGTACAAGTTTCACAAGTTCCGCGCGCCTTTCTTCAGTCAACGGAGGAATAGCAATTCTGATCACATTGCCGTCATTTGTCGGCGTAATACCGAGATCAGATTTCATGATTCCTTTTTCAATATTTGCCAATGCCGTACGATCATATGGCTGCACAAGCAGCAAACGTGCTTCAGGAACTGTAATTGACGCCACTTGATTCAAAGGTGTCTCAGCTCCGTAATATTCAACAGTTACTTTATTGAGTAATGACGGATTCGCCCTGCCTGCGCGAACTGTAACCAATTCACGTTGAAATGCCTTAACAGCTTTTTCCATACGTTCTTCTGCATTTTTAAATAGTTCCGATTGAGCCATTAATTATCGCCCCTTTACGACTGTGCCGATGTCTTCTCCCAAAACGGCACGCTTAATATTTCCTTCTTCAGAAAGTGAAAAGACAATCAAAGGAATATCGTTATCCATACTTAGTGAAGAAGCGGTAGAATCCATAACCTGCAGTCCTTCATTAAGAACACGCAAGTATGAAATTTCTTTATATTTTTTTGCAGTTTTATCAACTTTAGGATCAGCAGAGTAAACGCCGTCCACGTTATTTTTCGCCATCAAAATCACATCAGCTTCAATTTCTGCAGCACGCAGAGCAGCAGTTGTGTCTGTAGAGAAATAAGGATTGCCCGTACCAGCAGCAAAGATAACGACACGTCCCTTTTCCAAGTGACGAATCGCTCTTCTGCGAATATACGGTTCTGCTACTTGTCTCATTTCAATAGATGTTTGAACACGTGTTTCCACCCCGATACCTTCAAGGCAATCTTGGAGAGCGAGCGCATTGAGGACGGTAGCCAGCATGCCCATATAATCCGCCTGTGCGCGATCCATGCCCATTTCACTGCCTGCCTTGCCTCTCCAAATGTTTCCGGCGCCGCAAACGATGGCTACTTCAACACCCAATTCGACAACGTCTTTGACTTGCTTTGTAATCGAACGGATTATGCTCGGTTCAATACCAAATCCGTTTGCACCTGCCAGCGCTTCTCCACTTAGTTTTAAAATGACCCGCTTATATCTCGCCTTTTCCGGCATCTTCATTGCACCTCTCATTGGATAATTTTAAAAAAAGGGGCACGTAACCCGTGCCCCATTGTAATCCCTTGCTCTGTTTCATCGGGTGTTGAAAACCGCAAAACGGTTATTTGACGGTTGCTATAGATATCGTCGTTCAACAGTCACCTTACAGGCGCAATTATTGTTTCATTTGTGCTTTTACTTCATCAACAAAGTTATCTTCTTTTTTCTCGATCCCTTCGCCTACTTCATAACGTACAAAGGCAAGGACGTCGGCATTTTTGCTCTTCAGATATTCCTTTACAGTGACGTCACCGTCTTTAACAAACGGTTGATCAACAAGGCAAATTTCCTTGAAGAATTTTTTGATTCTGCCGACAACCATTTTTTCCACGATATTTGCCGGTTTTCCTTCGCCAAGCGCTTCTTGTGTCAGCACTTCTTTTTCATGGGCAACAACATCAGCAGGAATTTCATCTTCCTTAAGATATTGTGGGCGAATGGCTGCCACATGCATGGCGATGTCTTTTGCAACGGCTTCATCAGCGCCTGCAACCTTTGTCAAGGCCGCGATGCGTCCGCCCATATGCAGATAGGAGCCGAATACTTCAGCATCAGTCTTTTCCACAATTGAAAAGCGGCGCAAAGAAATTTTTTCACCAATTTTAGAAATCGCAGCCGTAATCGTATCGGCTACCGTTTCACCTGCTGACGTCTTCTGAGTAAGTGCCTCTTCTACAGTAGCAGGTTCATTGTCAAGCAGATGCTGAGCAAGCACATCAATAAGTGCCTTAAACTCTGCGTTTTTCGCAACAAAGTCCGTTTCAGAGTTCACTTCAAGAGCCACGGCTTTATTGCCGTCTATTTTGATTTCTGCCAAGCCTTCAGCAGCGATACGTCCGGATTTCTTTGCAGCCTTAGCCATGCCTTTTTCGCGAAGCACATCGATCGCTTTCTTAATGTCGCCTTCTGCATCAGCAAGCGCACGTTTGCAATCCATAATCCCTGCGCCTGTCAGTTCACGTAATTCTTTTACTTGTTTTGCACTAATTGCAGCCAATGAGAGTCCTCCTTTTTTGTCTTCCCTAAGTTTTCGTGAAAAGAGTGATAAAGGGCTAGCCCCTTATCACCCCACTAAATGCTTTAACTTTAATTATTCTGCTTTAACAGGTTCCTCAGCAGCAGCTTCAGCCGGCACTGGTTGAGCAGCGGCTTCTTCTGTTTCTTCGCCTTGGTTTGCTTCCAAAACTGCGTCTGCCATCTTACCGGTCAGCAGTTTCACAGCACGGATCGCGTCATCATTTCCTGGGATGATAACGTCGATTTCATCTGGATCGCAGTTTGTATCAACAATTGCGATGATCGGAATATTCAATTTATGTGCTTCAGCAATTGCAATGCGCTCTTTGCGCGGATCAATAACAAACAGTGCCTGCGGAATACTCTCCATATTCTTGATACCGCCCAAGAATTTTTCAAGACGAGCCCATTCTTTCTTTAATCCAACGACTTCTTTCTTTGGCAGCACATCAAAAGTGCCGTCTGCTTCCATTTTTTCAATATCTTTCAGACGTCTGATTCTCTTGCGAATCGTTTCAAAGTTAGTAAGTGTTCCGCCTAACCAGCGTTGATTTACAAAGAATTGACCTGAACGTTCCGCTTCAGCCTTAACAGAATCCTGAGCTTGTTTCTTTGTGCCGACGAACAGAATCTTTCCTCCGTCAGCAGCAATATCTCTAACGAAATTATAGGCTTCTTCAACTTTCTTAACCGTTTTCTGCAAGTCAATGATGTAGATACCGTTTCTTTCCGTAAAAATATACGGCTTCATTTTCGGGTTCCAGCGGCGTGTCTGATGACCGAAATGCACACCGGATTCAAGTAATTGTTTCATTGAAATAACTGACATGAAAAAAATTCCTCCTAATATGGTTTTATTCCTCCGTCTGCATCATTTTCGTGTGCGGCTGAATCGCTTCAGCACCCGCGCATAAATCAACAGACGTGTGTGATTGACACCAAACGTAACTATACCATACTCTAAACAACATAGCAAGATTAGGATTGAACTTTTCCTTGCAATTTAAGCAGCAGTTCGATCTCGCCGGTTCCACGATTCATTTCTTTAGCAATTTCCGTATCTGAATAGCCTTTATTTTTTAATTTCATTGCTTTCAGATACGGAGATTCTTCTACTTGGTCCTTAATATCCTCGATCGGGGGCATCCATCCTTCGTTACTTTCCTCAAGATTAACAGATGGGTCTGTTTTTTTGCTCGTTGATTCCCTCATGGATTGCACCAATTCAGCATTATTTAGCGTTTTGGCAAAAGATTGATCTGATCCTTCTGTATCAGATTCTTTCTGTTTCGACGCAGCTGTTTTCGCTCTTGAATTTGTTTTTCTTGTACGCTTAGTTTTAGATACGCTTGCTTGTTCAGCAGCATGTTTCGTTAGCAGTGCCCTTACTTCTGAAAGAAATTGCTCATTTTCCACGCGAACTGCCTCAATGTGCTCGGCAAAGGTTTTTTTGGCTTCTTCAATGTTTTGCGACGACAGGTCTTGCTGCAGAATTCTGATTCTTTGATAGAGATGCAAAATGAGATATAGAGCTAAAAGCAGTAAAACAAAATTAAGTGTTACCCAAAAAGCTGTCAATGCATTCACCTCACATTATTTATGTAGTTTTCATTTCATTTGCACTAAGATATTGGCGCAGTTTGAAAAGCGCTTTACTATGAATTTGCGAGATACGTGAAGTCGATAGATTTAAAATCTGCCCAATTTCAGTTAGCGTAAGTTCTTCAAAATAAAAGAGAGAAACAACTAACCGTTCTTTCTCACTGAGTTTGTCAATTTCTTTTGCAAGCTGTGCCCGGTCCTCCTGATCTACCAAACGTTTTTCCGGAAGCACCGCATGATTATCTTCAATAGAAGACGACGAACCTTCGCCTCCTTTTCCTGAGGAGCTGTCATCAAGTGAAATTAGATTGGACAGCAAGCTCTCGGATAAGACCTGCGACACTTCTTCTGGAGACAGGCCGCAAACATCAGCTACCTCTTCCAGTTTTGCAGATCGCATTTTGGCTTGTTCAATTTGCTCCGCTGCCTTTTCAATTCTTTTGCTTTTCTCACGTGTTGATCGCGGCATCCAATCTTCTTTGCGCAATCCATCTAAAATTGCTCCACGAATTCGAAACGATGCGTATGTATCAAATTTTAAGTCTCTCTGACGATCAAATTTTTCCAGGGCATCGTAAAGTCCAAGCAAACCGAAACTTTGAAGTTCGCCACGGTCGATATTTCGCGGCAATCCGGACCCGATCCGCTGTACGTGGTAATTAACAAGGGGCATATAGAGTTCAAGAAGACAATTTGCGGCCTCTGCATCATGGGACTGAATCCAGCGGTCCCAATACTTTGATTCCATGGTTTCGGACTTTCCCAATTGTCTTCCCTCCTTTGTTTACTTAAATGATACGTTTCCCCTTAAATATAGCATGAATCGTCAAGTTACAGGTTTCCGTCAAAAACTCAACAGTTCGTCCATAATCAGCACCCGTTTCTTCTGCAACTACCGGAATATGATGCGCAGAGAGTTGATTCCTAACTGCTTCAACATTTCTGCTTCCAATACTCCCCATCGGAAGCAATTTCGTCGTTTTAAACATCTCTGCACCCCCGGCAATTTTTGCTTTCAACTGAGAAATTGGGCAATCATAATACTCCGTCATCTTTTTTAGTAATGCAGGAACAGCAGTGTCCGCATATTTTCCAAGTGGATACGTCGTTGTTCGAGCGAGCGATGAATCAGGCAGCATAACATGGGCCATTCCGGCAACTTGTTTCTGATCATGGTAAATCACGACGCCAACACATGACCCAAGGCCAAGTGTTTTCAGTGTCTCCGGGCATTCGGCAAATTTAATCTCAGACAGACCGACGTGGATCACTTGGAATACTTCCCTTCTGCGATGTCAAAAATCGCATCCAAAGAATCAGGAAAGGGCAGAAATAAGAATTCGCCATTCAGTCTGCTTCCTCTCTGTCGATCAAAGAGAACAGCATCAATAAGCAGTGCAGATTCATCATATAGTGATAATTCAACTAAGCCCTCACTCAGAATTGCTCCCGCCATATCCACTGCATAAACCGGCGGTGACTGGGTAAGAGGAATGTTGAGAAAAGATGCCAACGCTGACAAGTAGGAGCCGCAAAGAATGTTGCTGATTTCGCAAAACGCTGATTTGCCCATGGCATCGTCAAGTACATTACTGCCAGGAACAAGTTCTTCTATCAGCATATTCGCCTGATCAACAGCAAACATCATGAAGAAAAAGCCCCTAAATCCGCCATCCACTTGAATGTAAGAGGCAGCGACATGTTTTTCAGCGTCGTTATCAATTAAATCGGCAATGGGCATCACGTGAACAGACGGGATTCTCATGTCAATCGGTTTATTTAATAGAACGGACAAAGATGAAGCAGCATGTGCAGCACCGATGTTCCCTGATTCCTTAAGCAAATCAAGATGCGGGGTTCGCAATTCATTTAAGTTGTGCATGAATCAGCCCTCTATTTTCTGCAGAGCTGCAACGTCATCTCGATTAAGCACTTGATCAAGATTCAGGAGGAGCAGCAATTTGTTTTCTCCAATTTGAGCGACGCCATTTAAATAGGTCGCAGACGGTCCGCCGATAATTTCCGGTGCCTTTTCAATCTTACCTTTTTCAATATCTAAGACCTCTTTAGAAGTATCAACAAGCAACCCGACTTTCATTTCCTCTACGTCAACAACGATGATTCGGCTTTCTTTTGTTACTTCAGATTCACCCATTTGAAAGCGCCGGCGAACGTCAACAATGGGTATGATTAATCCGCGCAAATTCATCACACCTTCAATGAATGAAGCTGCATTTGGAAGACGTGTAATGGTATCTACTTTTTCAATGGACAATACTTGTTCTACCGGTACTCCGTACGTTTCAGCATTCATTTCAAACAGTATTACCTTCATGATTTCATCCTGATCTGCCATGTGACACCCTCCTCAAGCTTGTTCTTTCAAGTACTTTTTCTTCTGTTTTGCGATGATTGCCTGGCAATCAATAATCAAGGCAACCTTGCCGTCGCCGAGTATCGTTGCGCCTGAAAAACCCGACACATTTTTCAGATACTTGCCAAGCGGTTTCACGACAATATCCTGATAACCAAGTAATTTGTCTGCAGTCAAGGCAACATGCTTATCGCCATGATGAACCATTACTACAGATGAACCTCTCTGGTTGTCCTCTTGACTGCCCTCTTTAACTTCAGAGCGAATTGATAAATACTCATCAAGATTAACAATCGGTACAATTTGTTCATGGTATTCCATAACGTTCTGATCATGGATTGTCAGCATCTCAATATTTCGTTTTAGTGCTGTTTCAGCAATCGATGAGATAGGAATTGCATAAATTTCTTCATGGCATTGCACAAGCAGTGCATTTATAATCGATAAAGTCAATGGTAATTTCACCGTGAATTTTGATCCAATTCCGGGTGCAGAATCTACTTCAACGGTGCCGCTTAATGAGTGGATCTTGCTTTCAACTACATCGAGACCAACACCTCGACCTGAAATGTCTGAAATTTTGTCCGCAGTACTGAAGCCGGAAGCGAAAAGTAAATGATATACATCTTTGTCAGTCAATTTTTTCGCAGCTTCTTTCGTGACGACATTTTTCTCAATCGCTTTAGAAAGTACTTTTTCTCGATTAATCCCTGCACCATCGTCCTCAATTTCTACAAAAACATGATTTCCGCTATAGAAAGCACTGAGCGACAGCGTTCCTTGAGGGTCTTTTCCTTTTTCTATCCTAATTTCCGGTGTTTCAATGCCATGATCCATTGAATTTCGAATCATATGCATGAGTGGGTCGCCTAATTCTTCGATTACTGTGCGGTCCAGTTCAGTTTCAGCGCCTTTTATGACAAAGTTTACATTCTTATTCAGTTCCTTAGACAGACTGCGAACCATTCTTGGAAACCTGTTGAATACTTGTTCAATCGGCTCCATACGCAAATTGAGAATGGTTTCCTGAAGCTGATTTGACACGCGTTTAATTGTACCAACCGTGTCTTTAAGATCTCCACTATCAATTTCGGAAGCTATTTTTTCAAGCCGTCCGCGATCAATAATTAATTCTTCAAATAGATTCAACAACTGGTCAATTCGATCAAGATTTACACGAATCGTTTTAGCTACGGCAACCGGCTGATGAGCACTCGCCGATTTATTAGGAACCTTTGCTTGTTTTTCCTGTTTCTTCGAACCAATCTCCTGTGCCAGCGGACTCTGTTCAACTGGCTGCTTTTCTTCTACAGTAGTTATAGGGGTTACTGTAACTTTTGCAATTTCTGAAACTCCATTTATTTTTTCCAGAACTTGCTGTTCTTCAGTATCCGTTGCAATTAGAAAGCCCAGTTGCTGATCAAATGCTTCTTTCTCAATTTCTTCTGTTGAAGGACGTGTGCCGATGATTGTCCCAATCTCTTCTATAGCATTGGAGATCATTAACGCTCTTGCCGCTTTGAGCACGCAATCTTTATTTAGCACGACAACTGTTTCAAAAACTTGCATTTTTTGTTCCTGGACTTGAGAAATAACTTCTTTTTCATAATCCGTTAGATTTATAGTTTCTCCATGAATGGATGCATTGGAACTACTCGTTTCCGTTTTCTTTTCTGCTTGTTTCGAATTGGTCTGTCCACCCGAAGTGATGGCTTGAAGCTTCTGTACGGTAGCGGCTACATCACATGCATCACTGCCGCTCTGCTCAATTGAGTCGGCCATTGCTTCAAGATGATCCATTCCTTCAAAAAGAACATCGATCATCTCTGAATTGACACGAATACTTTGATGACGAAGTGCATCGAATACATTTTCCATGATGTGCGTCAGTTCCATCATGTTTTGAAAGCCCATTTGTCCGGAGCTTCCTTTTAATGTATGTGCAGATCTGAAAATACTATTAATCAGTTCAGGATCGTCCGCATTCTGCTCCAGTGTCATCAGTTTATCATTCAAGTTTTGCAAATGTTCTCTTGCCTCGTCAAGAAACACGCCTAAATATTGACTCATATCCATGATTATTCATCTCCCTGTAATCCGAATTGACTGCAGATCGCTTCGGAAATATGGTATAAAGGCTGAATTTCATTTACCTGTCCTGTCTCAATCATTGCTTTTGGCATGCCAAACACTGTACATGTCTCTTCGGACTCAGCGATGGCGTGCACATCATTTCCCGCGGCACATAGTTCGGTAATTCCTTTAGCACCGTCTTTACCCATTCCAGTCAGTATCGAGACAACATAGGAATAACCATGCAATGTTGCAAGTGATTGCAGTGTAACATCTATAGATGGACGCACCCCATTTACAGGCGGTGAATCGGACAGACGCACTTTAAGGCGTTTTTGTTCGTCTTCTTCAATCAGCAAATGCAAACCGCCGGGTGCAACGTATGCATGCCCATTTTCAAGCAGTTCTCCTTCTGCAGCCTCAGTTACAGAAAGAGGTGACATTCGATTGAGCCGATCAGCAAGCGATTTTGTAAATCGAGGCGGCATATGCTGCACAATAAGTATTGGCGCCGGCAAGTTGCTGTTCAGTCTAGGCACAACAGACTGTAATGCCTTCGGTCCGCCGGTAGAAGTACCAATGAGTACAATGGGAGAGCTTTTTATTGAGTTGCTCAACGAACGTTTTCGAGATATCTCTAATACGTCCTTCTTTTCACTAATCCGTACAGGTTCTCCCACTCTAATCCTTGATACTGCCGCCTGTCTGATTTTGGCCTGCAGTTCATACTCAATATGTTCCATATCAGAAAGCTTCCCAGATGGCTTAAATATAAAGTCGAAAGCGCCTCTGCTCATTGCTTCAATAACATAATTTGCATTTTCATCTGAAGCTCCGCTGACCATAATTGTCGGTGTAGGCTGCAGCCCCATAATATCATTTAAAACCCCAAGCCCATCCTTGTCTCCTGGCAAGATAATATCAAGGGTGATCACATCAGGATGATAATGAAACAATTTTTCAAGAGCGTCCTTGCCGTCCCTTGCCGTCGCCACCACCTGCAGCATAGGGTCTTCTTCAATCATTGCTTTAATCGTTTGCCTCATAAATGCAGAATCATCGACAACGAGCACCTTAATCTGATTCATCGCTCGTTCCTCCTTAGCAACCCAAAATAAGTTCTGACTTTATCCGTAAATGATCCCGTTTTTTTATGCTCCGCCTGCCCAATGCACTGAACAAGGAAGGAGCGAGCAAGCAGCCTCATGTTAACACAGTAGTGGGCACGCGGCCTGCTGAGCATGCACGGAACTTGTTCTCGTACGGACATCAAAAGATTATGGTCTTTTGGCAAAGAAGCAAGCCATGTCGGCGAATTACCTAAGAACCGCTCAGCGACTGATGACAGCCGCTGCCACGAATCCATGCCCTCTCTGCGATTAAAAATTTGATTGACAACACATGAGATCTCCAAGTCTTTCTTCAAGCCGTACACCATTTTCATTAATGAGTAGCTGTCTGCCATTGCCGGTGGTTCAGGCGTTGTAATGAGAATCAAGCGATTTACTGCGAGCATAAAATGAAGCATATCCTCAGACGCACCCGCTCCAAAATCGAAAAGAATAAAGTCAAATTGGCGTTTCACTAATTCAAGTTGTTCAACAAAGAAAGTTAAATAATTTTGATTCATATGAAACAAGTTGGAAAGTCCAGAACCGCCAGCGATGAATGAAAAATTTGGCGTTACACCCACCTGAACCTGCTGGAATGGCCATTCGCTTTTTATCGCGTCCACAATATTAGTATTTTCATTTCTGCCTATTATTTGTTCAATATTTCCCATTCCAATATCCAGATCAATAATCAAAACTTTTTTGCCCAATTCTCCAAGTGCTAAAGCAAAATTGACACAAAAAACAGACTTTCCAACTCCGCCTTTACCACTGGCAATACCAATGATTGGCGCGGTCTGAATTGTATCTTTTTCTTGGGAAATGCGCATTCTTAATTTCTCTGCCTGATCATTTATCATTTGAATCACCCAATAATAGATTAATCAATTCTCGAAGATTCGGATTACTTAAATCATCAGGTACATCTTGTCCGTTTGTTATGTATGAAACGTTTAACTGCCGATGCTTCAAGAGCATGCTGATTATCGCACCATAAGATAAAGTCTCGTCCATTTTAGAGAGAATTAACTGTGAAAGATGTAATGGATCAAGCTGTTGAATGACCATATTCATATCCTCAAGTTTCATAGTCGCCGAGAGGACTAAAAACATGCCAATTTGAGACTCATCTTGAATCAAGCGGATCAAATCGTTTATATAGGCGCCATTTTTAAAGTTGCGCCCTGCAGTGTCAATAAAAATCTGATCATAGTGGGCTAATTTTTGCATCAACTCATGAAAATCATGATCTGTGTATGCAATTTCAATTGGTGCGCCGAGAATATTTGCATACATCTTTAATTGATCAATAGCTGCAATTCTGTACGTATCCGTAGTTATAAAAGCTATTTTTTTCCCCTCGTCCAAAACTGCACGACTGGCAAGTTTCGCCAAGGTTGTCGTCTTGCCAACACCGGTTGGCCCGACGAGCATAATATAGCGATTACTAAGTACAGATGTTTGAAAGCGGGTGGGATCAAGATTTTGAACCAATCGGCCCTTTATTACTTGGATCATTTCTTCTCGAGTCATACGCTCGTCACTCTGATACCATTTTTTGATCAACACCTGAGTTAATGCATCTAGATCACTGCTAATTACTCCTCGATCTAAAAGTTTGCCGCGCAGTTCTTCAATTAAATCAGGTGCAGTAAAAAGTCGGTCCACTTTTTCACTTACGCGTCTAAATGGCATTCCGCTATCTGCTGCTGAACGATGATGAGACATAACTTCCTTATCTCTTACATCGGTTATTTTTCTTGGTTTATTAATCGGCACATCCATTTCTGAATCACTGGCAGCCAACACTTCAACGTTTTCCTTTTTGAACAAATTGAAAAACTTTCCTGTGGTCACCTTTTTTGTGTGGAAAATAACTGCATCGCTGCCCAATTCTTGTTTTACTTTTTCAATTGCTTGTGCCATGGTCGGTGCAATAATCTTTTTCATTTTCATGCTGCGCTCAGCACCCCAATACTTTGAACTTCAACATTCGTCTCTAGTTCGTTGTAAGATAGGACTCGAACATTTGGAAAATATCGTTCGGTTAATTGATGGACATACATACGTACGGCTGGTGAACAGAGTATAACCGGATCACTTTCCAAATCCGCCCATTTTTCAATGGAGGCAGACAAGTTCTTCAGTAATTGTGACGTTGTCGATCCATCTAATGCAAGAAAATTTCCATGCTCCGTCTTCTGTACAGAATCAGACACTTTTCGTTCAAGATCAGGACTGAGTGTCAGTACCTTTAGTGTTTCTCCTTGACTAGTGAACTGTTCCGTAATTTGTCGTGACAAGGACTGCCGTACATATTCTGTCAACAGTCCTGTCTCTTTAGTCATCTGTCCGTAATCCGCCAGCGTCTCAAAGATAATCGGCAAGTTTCGAATTGACAAATTTTCCTTCAATAAATTAACTAAGACCTTCTGTACATCACCAACCGATAAAGGATCAGGAATCACGGCATCAACTAAAGCTGGGTATTGCTCTTTCAAATGATCAACGAGCTGCTGCGTCTCTTGCCGACCAACGAGTTCATAAGCATGCTTTCTCATAACTTCAGTTAAATGAGTAGATACAACAGATGGAGGATCAACTACAGTATAACCTGACAGCTCCGCCTGTTCCTTCGTTTGCTCATCAATCCAAAGTGCTTTAAGCCCAAAGGCAGGCTCGAGGGTCTCAATACCCTTGATCGACTCATCTTCAATTCCCGGACTCATTGCAAGATAGTGATCAGGAAGCAATTCGCCTTTTGCAACCTCACTGCCGTTAATTTTAATTCGGTAGCTGCTTGGTTCAAGCTGTATATTATCACGAATTCGAACAACTGGCAGCACGAACCCAAGCTCCAGCGCTAATTGACGTCTGATCATGACGATTCGATCAAGCAAATCCCCGCCCTGTGAACTATCGGCAAGGGGCACAAGTGCATAGCCAAACTCAAATTCGACAGGATCCATATGTAAAAGATTCATCACATTTTCTTGACTTTTAAATGTTTCTTCAGCTTTCTTGTCTTCTTCAGCAGTCGCGTCCTGCTCGACATTGACCCTGCGTCTGCGAATAAGCAGACCTGAGATGACAAGAATTAACGCGATTGGAAGCGTGGACAACAGACCAATTGGAGTCAAACCAAGAATGAAAATCACGCAACCAGCAATAATCAGCATGATCGGGTAGGCCATGAGCTGGTCTGACACTTCTTTTCCCATATTGTTCTCAGAAGACGAACGTGTCACAATAATACCAGTGGCCGTCGAAATCAGAAGAGCAGGTATCTGGCTGACGATTCCATCGCCAACCGACAACAAGCTGAAATTTTGCGCCGCATCGGCGAGACTCATTCCTTGCTGCATGACACCAATGATCATGCCGACAATCAGGTTAATGGCCACAATGATCATACTGGCAATTGCATCGCCCTTGACAAATTTACTGGCTCCGTCCATCGCCCCGTAGAAATCGGCTTCACGTGTAATTTTTTCTCGGCGACGTTTGGCTTCTTGATCGTTAATCAGTCCCGCGTTCATGTCAGCATCAATGCTCATCTGTTTTCCAGGCATTGCGTCCAATGTAAAACGGGCGGCTACTTCTGCCACACGTTCGGCACCTTTTGTAATGACGATGAATTGGACAATAATAAGAATCAAGAAAACGACGAGGCCAACAATGATGTTTCCCTCTACAACAAATTGCCCGAACGCTTCGATAACACGGCCGGCATCACCCTCAGTAAGGATTAAGCGAGTCGTTGACACGTTAAGGGCGATCCGGAACAAAGTCATAATCAACAATAGTGAAGGAAACACCGAGAAATCGAGAGATTCCGTTACATTAAGTGTGACAAGAAGAACAACAAGTGCAAGGGAAATATTTATGATAATTAAGAAACTCAATAAAGATGACGGTAATGGAATGATCAGCATCATCACGATTAACACGACACCGATCATCACAATATAATCTCTCGTTTTCATCGTTTTTCCTCCTTTCCGATCAGGCTTTGCCTTTTAAACGGTATACATAGGCAAGGATCTCAGCAACCGCTTTGAAGAATTCTTCAGGTATGCTGTCGCCTATCTCAAGATGATGGTAAAGTGCCCGTGCAAGCGGCTTTTTTTCAACAATAACAATTTGATTCTCTTTGGCTATTTCCTTGATCCGCAAAGCGATAAGATCCGCTCCTTTTGCGATCACTTTCGGCGCAGTCATTTCTTCTGCGTCATACTGCAGTGCAACGGCGAAGTGTGTTGGATTTGTAATAATAACATCCGCGTTCGGCACTTCCTGCATCATACGGTTGAGTGCCATCTGCCTTTGCCGTTCCTTAATCTTTGATTTTATTTGCGGGTTTCCTTCAATAGTTTTGAATTCGTCCTTAATATCTTGTTTGGACATACGCATGTTTTTCTCATAATCATATTTCTGATAGAGATAATCGAGCAGCGACAATGCAATCAGCGCTATTGAAACAGCAATTCCCATGTTCAACATGATTTGCGACAAGGAACGGACACTCTCCAGAAGCGGCTGACTGACCGATTGGACTATTGATTGACGATTCATCCACAGAATAGCAAATGCGATTATACCGACGAAAACAATCTTAAGCATTGACTTAAGTAATTCAACAATCGCACGAAGTGAATAAGTTCTTTTGAGTCCCTTGAGCAGGCTGATCCGTTCACCTTTAAACATTAATGACTCGGGAAGAAAAAGGAAGCCCACTTGAAAAATTTGTGATGCCGCACCGACAACCAACGCAATGATCAGAATTGGCAAAAGCAGTTTCAATACCTGGATTGAAAGATCAGTGAACATCTTGTGTAAATTCTGCTCAGTTACGGACATACCCAAGTTTACATTAAAGAATTGCCCCATCATTTTTGCGAGCTGCTCAATGACTCCACCGCCGGCAAATCGAAAGTATAAGAAAAAGGCAAGCAGACTAACTGCCGTACACAAATCAGCGCTTTTAAAAACTTGTCCTTTTTTTCTGCCCTCTTCACGTTTATGCGGCGTTGCTTTTTCAGTTTTCTCACCAGCAAAATACTGCAGGTCTACCGAATAGCGCAGTTTCATCATCCTTCTAACTCCCTAAAAGGCGCATAAAATCACTAAATATTGATGTCATCGATTCAAAAATAATTTGAAACAGCCCGATCAGTGCCGGAAAAACAACCAGCATCACGGCAAATCCAACCAGCAATTTAAGCGGCAGTCCGACAACGAAAACATTAATTTGCGGTACAGTCCGTGCAACCAGTCCGACGGCTACATCCACAAGAAAAAGGCATCCGACAATAGGTATTGCGAGCTGTGCTGAGATCAGAAACATTTGTGCTGTAACACGGGAAACGAATTCAGCCGTTGAGCCGCTGCCAAACGCAACACCAAGCTCATTCACCGGAATCAATTGAAAGCTGTAAAGAACACCGTTAATCAGCATATGATGTGCATTAACGCCAAGAAAGAAAAGCAGCTGCAAAACATAAAGGAACTGACCGGTCAGAGGTGTAGGTACACCGCTCTCCGGGCTGATGACATTTGCAATCGCAAATCCAATCTGCATATCAATAAATGCACCGGCGAGCTGTACTGCATAGGTAATGATCCCGGCAACAAATCCCATCGTTAATCCGACTAACACTTCTTTCAACAAAAGCAAAATGAAACGCCCATCAAGCGGAACAGACTGGCCATTAAGCAGGGTCACATCGACGAGCAGTGCAAGTACCGCTGCAAGTCCGATTTTCACCGGCGCAGGAATCGTCCGATATGAAAAAATAGGCATCGTGACAATAAAACTTGTCATTCGCGCTAAGATTAATAAAAATAGTGGGATCGCATTAACTAATGACAAGATTTCTCAATTCCTTTTCTATCGAATGAAGTTCGGTAGATTTGCAAAAATATTTTGAGCGAATGCGAGCATTTTCGAAAGCATCCATGGCCCGAACAAGATTAGGCCGAACAGAACTGAGACAATTTTAGGAATAAATGCCAGTGTCTGCTCTTGAATTTGAGTTGCCGCTTGAAAAATGCTGACAATCAAGCCAACCACGAGTGAAAGAATGAGAATCGGACCACCGATCATTAAAATCGCCATGACGCTCTGATCGGCAATAGAAAGGATCATTTCAGAACTCATCGTGCCTCACCTTTCTTAGAAACTCTTAAGCAATGATTCGACGATCAGATACCAGCCGTCCACCATGATAAAGAGCAGAATTTTAAAGGGCAGCGAAATCATGACCGGCGGGAGCATCATCATGCCCATTGCCATCAAAATACTTGCCACTACCATATCAATGACCAGAAAAGGAATAAAAATCATGAACCCCATTTGGAAAGCCGTTTTCAATTCACTGATTGTAAAAGCAGGAACCAATGCAGTAAGCGGAATGGCGCTTACCTTTTTCGGCTGCTTGTACTTCCCATAATCAAGGAACAGCTGCAAATCCTTTTCTCGCGTTTCTTTTGCCATGAATTCCTTTATAGGAATTTGAGCTCTTGTCAATGCCTGTTGCTGCGTGATTTCTTTCTTCATATAGGGCTGTACAGCGTCCGTATTGATTTGTCCATAAACAGGAGCCATAACAAAAAATGTAAGAAACAATGCAAGACCAACTAAAACCTGATTCGGCGGCATCTGCTGAGTTGAAAGCGACGTCCTGACGAATGAAAGGACAATGATGATCCGTGTAAAACATGTCATCAGTACTAAAATAGCCGGAGCAAGCGAGAGCACGGTCAAGACAAGCAGCAACTGTAAGGTTGTTGCAACATCCTGAGGCTGATTCGTGAAAAAATCGGCGGATATACCGGGTATGCTGTTCATTTTTTCACGACCTCCCGAATCAGAGCGCTTAATTTCTTTGAACGTTCTTCATTTACCGAAACCAGCTGCTGATGAAGATCCTCGTCGCTGGCAGTCGATTCTCCTTTTTTTTCTGACCTCTCTACTGGACGGCGAAGCGTGTGATCCGTCGTCCATTTTAAGGCTTTCATCACATTTTCTTCAAGAGGATCAGGAGCGTCCTTTTTCTGTGTCAGTGCTTCAATGACTTGTGGGTCATTAATTTCTTTGAGCAGTTGAACGGTTTCGCCAACACCGACTACAAGGACCTCATCTCCGACACGAATCAATTGCAGGGAGCGGTTTGTGCCTAGTGAGACGCCGCCCATGTTTTTCAGAGCTGTAACTTGAGCAAATCTTCCTGAACGCTTCGCGACGAAATGATACAGCAAATAAATCAGTGCTAACACAATCAATAAAGCGAAAAACAATTTAATAAAAGTAACGAATAAATTCGTACCGGTATCATTCACTGATTTTGTTTTTTGTGTGCTGCCGCTTTTCGTCGATGTTTTTTGTTCTTTCTGTCCGTTTTCAATCCAATCCTTAACGGTACCATTCCCGGAATCCGCATAAGAAATGGAACTATGACCGATGCAGAAAAATAATAGAATAAAGAGCGTAATAATTATTTTATACCAATGAGACTTCTTCACAGATACTCATCCAATCGCTTTCTTTATTGCCTCGATAACACGATCCGGTTGAAATGGTTTCACAATAAAATCCTTTGCCCCGGCCTGAATTGCATCAATGACCATGGACTGTTGTCCCATGGCGGAGCACATAATCACTTTGCAATTGGGATCAACACTCTTAATTTTCTTCAATGCATTAATTCCGTCCATTTCAGGCATCGTTATGTCAAGTGTTACTAAATCAGGTTTATATTCCTCATATTTTGCTACCGCTTCGTTACCGTTTGCGCCTTCACCGCAAACCTCATAACCATTCTTTGTCAAGATATCTTTCAACATCATTCTCATAAAAGCAGCATCATCAACAACAAGTATGCGTCCTGCCACGTCAATCCCTCCAGTTACATTCATATGAAATATAGTATATCTGACAGTGCATAAAAGCGAAACTATCAGGAGAAAAACCAATCAACTCTTGTAAATAGAGATTCATAGATTTTTCAAGCGATCACTTTGATCAAGAATCTCCGTAATACGAATGCCGAAGTTCTCATCAACAACAACAACTTCGCCTTTTGCGATATATTTTTGATTAACCAGAATATCAATAGCTTCACCCGCGAGTTTATCCAGTTCAATGATTGATCCCGGGCCAAGCTCCAATACCTCTTTAATCGTTTTTTTTGTGTGTCCGAGTTCAACACTGACATCAAGTGGTATGTCCATAAGCAAATTCATGTTTCTCGGCATTACTTGATCCTGGGAAGGAGCTTGCTCTTCAAAATCAGAAAACTGTACAGGCCGAACATCTTCTTTAGGTACTGCATGCTCATTAACATTTTGGTAAGCCGCAGCTTCCGGGGTCATTGTTGCGGCCGCTTCATCATGTGCCGTACCATGCAAAGTGTTCTGCGTTCCGCTTGTTTTTTGTTCCTGCACTGCTGTTTCCGATGACTCCGATGTATTCTGCCCACCGGTCTCTGCAACTAACAAATTCACAAGCTGTTTACCAAAGTTTATCGGAATCAACTGCATAATGTGTGAGTCAACTAGATCGCCGATTTTCAACTGAAATGAAATTTCAAACATAGTCTCATCTTTTGGAAGATAGTCAATCCCCTGCTTTGCTTTCACATCCATAAGAGTCAGCTTTGGTGGCGATATATCGATCCGACGATTAAAAACAGTCGACATTGCAGTCGATGATGAGCCCATCATCTGATTCATTGCTTCCTGCACCGCACTCATTTCCATATCACTGATTTGATCAGTGATATTGGTTCCATCTCCACCCATCATTAAATTAGCAATAACGCTTGCGTCATGTGTTTTAATGACAAGCATGCATGAACCTTGAAAACCTTCCGTATAATTAACAAGAACAGAAACATGAGGGACCGGAAACTCCTCCGAAAGGTTATTTCGATTAACTAAATGTACTTCTGGTGTCGTAATTTCGACTTTCTTATTTAAAATAGTGGATAATGCCGTTGCTGCGCTGCCAAATGAGATGTTTCCAATCTCACCAAGTACATCTTCATCTAAATCGGACATATCATCTTCTATTTTTCCATTTTGTTGTTCTGGCTGACCATCTACGGATGATCCTGAATTTGATTCCGCTTGTTTTCCAAGAAGGGCATCAATTTCTTCTTGTGAAAGTTGTCCGTCACTCATCGACGTCATCCTCCTCTGTTAATTTTTTTATTATTTGGACAGCAATTCGCTTCTCGCGTTTACCTGCTTGGGCGGTAAACTTCGGGAGGCCGCCGACCTCAACAATCATCGGCTGTTCCAAATGCTGATCCAATTTGATGACGTCCCCGATATTCAAGTTCAATAGCTCATTTACCGTTATTTGCGATTGACCAAGATTAGCAGTCACATTAACATACGAATGTTCAACACTTTTTTTCAGTGCATGGTACTCTTCAGTTGTCGCATCGTTTTTCTTCTCGCTCATCCAGTAGTGCATCGATAATTTTGGAATGATCGGCTCTAACACCACATGAGGCAAACAGAGATTAATCATACCGCTTGATTTCCCAATCATTGCTGACAGCGAAATGACAATAACTGTTTCGTTTGGTGATACGAGCTGAAGAAATTGCGGATTCGTCTCAAGTTCAACAAGAAAGGGATTAATATCATGTTCGACAGAAGTCCAGGCTTCTTTTAGAGCAGGAAGACTGCCTTCAAACAATCCTTTCATTAAATCCGTTTCAATCTCAGTCAAATTCTCAATCTTGTTCATGCTCTCACCACTGCCGCCAAGCAGCCGGTCAAGCATCGCATAGGCAATGTTCGGGTTCACCTCAATAATTAAGTGTCCTTCTAGCGGTGGTGCTTCGATAATATTCAAGACTGTCGCTGACGGTATTGAACGAATAAATTCCTCATACGGCAATTGATCAACCGATGCAACGGATATTTGAACATAGGTTCTCAATTGTGCGGAAAAAAAGGAAGTGAGCAGCCGTGCATAATTTTCATGAATACGTGTCAAACTCCGAATCTGGTCCTTCGAAAAGCGAAGCGCACGTTTAAAATCGTAAACGCGAACTTTTGATTTTTTTTCTTCATCCTTTAATTCTTCTGCATTCATTTCTCCTGTTGAGAGTGCGGAAAGCAATGCGTCTATCTCAGATTGTGAAAGTATATCGGCCATTTTTTCACCACCTCCGCCTTTGCCTAGGATTATTGCACAATCTTTTCTGTTGTGTATACATGTGTCACGGTACCGTTCTTTAGGAAACCATTAATTCTCTTCTTTACCAAATCTTCTAGATTTGCTATACCTTTCTGATCCTGCAAATCATCCGGAGTCATTCCGGATACCGTATAAATGACTGCATTTTTTACTTGAAAAGACCTTTTTTCAAGTTCTTCTTTCGTATCTTTACTTGAAACTTGAATGTTAAAATCGAGTTTAATAAAGTGATCGCCTTTTATGTTCGTCGTGATTTCACCGGTTGCAACGGTTAGATTTTTCACAATTTCATCTATATCCGGATCTTTCTCCGTCTCACCATTATGACTCATATTCGACATAATGAAAAAGGCTGCAACCGTTCCGATGATCACGAGAACCATAAAGATAAAAAGTATGTTCATTCCTCGGCTTTTGAACATTTAAGCACACCTTCTTCCGCAGACAAGCCCGACACTAGTGAAATTTGCTTAAGAAACTGAATCATAATCCTGCTGACTTCTTCCGGAGATTCTCTAACAATAAGCTTCTTCCCATTGGTCAAAGTAATGGTCGTATCCGGAAGTGATTCCACTTGCTCAATTAAAAAAGGATTAAGCATAAACGATTGGTTGTTAAAATGAGTTAACTGAATCATTCTCGTAACAAAATGTGCCGGGCACAAAAAAGCCCAGCGCATCATCTCCTTCATTTATTTATCGTTTCAATTGCACTAATTCTTGAAGAATTTGATCGGCAGTCGTTATGGTGCGCGCATTAGCCTGGTACGCACGCTGCGCTTCAATGAGAGCCGTCATTTCATCCGTCAAATCAACATTAGAGCCTTCAAGAGCATTTTGCTGGATTTTTGTGGATGATCCAAGTCCATTATCAGCAGTCACTAGCGTTGCATTACCAGATCCTGTTGTTTGTTGATACAATGAATTACCTGCTTTTTCCAAACCGGCTGGATTCGAAAATACATATAGATTTATATTTCCCAAGTTTGCAGCGGCACCGTTATCTGTTCGAACACCGGTAATATGCCCGGAGTCATTTACGGTAAAAGAAGACACGTCTGCAAATGAGTCAACAGCGCCAGTAATAGAAAGCGTCATGCCTTGCGAATTGACAAGTCCATTACCCTCAGAATTGAGTTTAAAATCGCCTGCTCTTGTATAGTAAGTATTATTGCCGTCTGTTACTTGAAAATAGCCTTCCCCATTGATAGCAAGGTCATATGGATTCCCCGTTGAATTTACGGTCCCTCCGGTCAGGATATTATCAATTGAGCTGGACTCTGAACCAAGTCCGACCTGGATGGCGTTTTTATTTTGAGTTGCCCCTTGCAGATTCGAACTGAACACATCTTCAAAATTAATGCGTCCTTTTTTGAATCCTGTCGTACTGACGTTTGCAATATTGTTGCCTACAACGTCAAGATACGTTTGAAAATTCTTAAGTCCCGTCACACCTGTTCCTAATGATCTTAATAACATAATGAATTCCTCCCTTTTTTTGACTGCTTCAGTCAGTCGGCAGTCTCAGCTCTCCTTAAAAAGGTCCAGCTGTCTTATTGGTTAATGACAATCGTTCCGTTAATGTTCGAAAAAATTCGAGTGTTTGCTTCATCAAGTCCCATTGCTGTAATAACAGTCTGATTTGATGTATTGACAACTAATGCCGCATCTTTTGTCAGAACAAGTGAATCATTGATGCCCATTTTTCTTGCTTCCTGCATTTTAGAATGGATGAGCTGCCATTCAGTCGTTGAAATATGAATATTACGTAAATCCATCCGTTCACGCGCATGCTTTGACAATTTTACGGGCAATCGTTCACATTCGGTTTCAAGGCTTTTCGAGAACGTTTGATTTTGTTTTGTATCCGTTTTTGATTGTGTATGAACAGACGTTGAAAGCGGAAGCGGACTGTAGGTAAAAGTATTTACTTTAGTCACCTTAAACGCCTTCTCCTACATTGCTGATTTCCGATATCGAATCCGGATCAACTTGATCCCCATCGCTTGTCAGGTAGGAAACTGAGCCGTCTTTTAAGGTCACGGCTTGTACAATTCCACTTAATGAATCAGTCACCGGATTTCCGTCGCTGTCCGTAGTTGTTTCGTTCCAGCTAATTTGTTTGCCAATCATCGATGCTTGTTCAGATAATGATTGATTCGATTGCGTTGCTACCAGCTTGTCAATCGCATCACTCATATTCTGTGTCTGTTCAAGTGTCGTG
This sequence comes from Sporolactobacillus sp. PKPK-6, assembly GCF_056678885.1. Taxonomy (NCBI): domain Bacteria; kingdom Bacillati; phylum Bacillota; class Bacilli; order Caryophanales; family Sporolactobacillaceae; genus Sporolactobacillus; species Sporolactobacillus sp. PKPK-6. The sequence continues at coordinate 438,277 of NZ_JBWXPA010000001.1, forward strand.
AATTCCGCCATCTGTGACACAAATTGCGACGTATCCATAGGTGACGTCGGATCTTGATTGGTTAACTGCGCAATCAAAAGCTTTAAAAAAGAATTTTTATCAAGAGCACTATTGACACTCGATGTTGACGATTGGGTACTTGTTGTTGCTGTTGTCCCGTTTACTGTCGTACCAGTACTCATTTCAAATCCCTCCTCCCATCATGTAATCAAGAAATAAATGATCATTCTGATCCGCTTCCATGTCTGTATGATTTCTTTGTTTATGCTGTTCCTGATTTTCCCCTTGAGAATCATCATGTTGCTGGGATGAGTCATGTTGCTGCCCTTGGTTTGAGGCATTCTCAGCGGAAGTTTGATAGAGCTGCCGATTTACATCAATTTGTGCCAAATTGATTCCTCGACCGGCACAATCATGCTTCAGCTGTCCCAGACCGCTCTCAAGCAGTTCTTTCGTTTTCTGCGTTTCAGCAGTTAATTGCGCTGTCAGGCCCTGCTCACCACGACTGACAGAAATAACCAGTTTACCAAGATGTTCAGGATACAAAGTGACTGTATAGGACTGCATGCCATTTTTTTCGAGCTTGAACGATGATTTTCCGAGCCATTCACTGAGATGATCCGCGACTTGATCATGAACAGATTTTTCGTTTTCCACACTTTTTCCTGACTGGAAAGCAGTCCACAGCTCTAACTTGCTCATTTGTCCTGAAGCAGCGCGATGGTGTTCTAATCGGCTTTGATTTCTTGAATGATCCGCTTGTCCTTGTTCATCATTTGCATTGACTTTTTTCAATGAGATTTGATTATTTTCATTGGAAGATTCTTTTTTTTGACTGTTCAATGACCCGTGTTGACTACCGTTCAAAATCTTTCCATCTTTCACATGATCTTTTAACTGACTGTTTTGTTGCTGTGAATGCTGTTTTGTTGCAATTAAAGTAGCTGTTTCAACATTCTGTTGATGGTTGCCTTGCATGCTGTGTTGCTGTTTATCTGTAACAAAGGAATGATTCACAATTTGTTGTTCAGCATTTGCATGGTTCTGATCACTTTTGCTTAACTGAGCATCACCGATAGAGTTTGTCTTTACCTGCTGTTGTTTTAGATCTGCAGACTCGGGTATTAATAATCCATTGCTCTTTATGCTTAAATGATGAGTCGGATCCGACGGATGAGTCGAACTCGTTACATGTACTCCTTGAAGGTCATCATTCTTGTGAATGGAGCCAAATTTTTTAGTCACATTTTCCTTAGCTAACCCATGCACAGCTGTTTTCTGCTCCAAACTTTTTTTCTTAGCAGGTACAGATTTCAATAATAAGTTATCTTTTTGCGTATTTTTTGCTGCTGAAGCTGTTTCAGATGATTGAGATTTATCTTTTTCAAGCTGCGCACGTGAAGAATCAGATTGAGCCGCCTTACCACTGATTTCAGCAATCCCGGCTTGCTGAAAAAGATGCATGATTGAAAGAAAGGAATGCTCCGCGTTTTTAGAATTTTTTTTCTTTCTTTTTACGGTAGACAATGCCTCTGATTTTTCAGCTTTGATATCGATCACATTCGCATTCATAGTTTCACCTCCTTTCAAAGAGTTCTAATTTTTATGGTGTCGTACTTGTAGTCGCTGCTGCCGACGATGAAGAATCTGTACTGGTTGTGTTTGCTTTTAATAACGGTGTCAGTGCAGCGGCTTTTGTTACGTCCATATTTTCAAGTATCGCAGCCTTCGTTTTGTCATCAAGGAGATTAATATATTCAGCGGCTTGTTTGACCGACAGCTTATTAAAAATAGCCGCTGCTTTTGCCGGATCCATGGACTTGTACGTCTGAGCATACACTGCCTGACGCGCTAAGGACGCCTGACTTTTTGTTTGTTTATTTGTTGCATTTGCCTCGCTTTGCGCCTGTTTTAATTGATTTTTCAGCTCTGCAATTTGATCCGTCAATTTATTTTTGTCACTTTGCAATTTCTTAATGGTTGATCGCTGAGCAGTATTATCCGTTTTTAACTGTGCAGTTTGTGAAGCGTCCGCAGATGTCGTTTGCTGAACGGCATTGTTGTTATTACGAAAAATCAAATTTTTGGCTTCATCGACTGGATTAAGGCCGGATAATTTTAAGAATAAGGCCGCAAGCAGCAATAAAAAAATGATAGGAACTAGAATTGCTGAAACTACTTTTATTAATTTCAGTCCAAAACTCGTATGTTTCGTTTCTTCCATTCTTCAGTACCTCCTCACCGACTTACCGTACGTTGACTTGCAATTTCATCCATCTGTTTCATTTCTGCCTTTTGCATCAACCGCCGATAAATCATTTGCTGCTTTTCCTTCATCTTTTCATATTTTTTTACTTCCATTGCTTTCTCCTGTAATCTTGTTTGAAAGTCTTCTAATCTGACTTTTGCTCTTATGTATCGTTTATTTGTAACATCAATAAGGGAATCCATCGTGTTAACATCCGTTATTCCTATCTTCATCTGATCGATTGTAATCGCCTGACTCATTTGCTTCTGAAGATCCGTTTGTGCTTTTTCCTTAAGGTCCATTAACTCAATTAATTTTCGAGCTAGACGTTCGAAATCGTCAAACAGTCGTTTATATTGAGCTTCAAGATTTTGCTTTTCACTCTCTGCCAGCTTCATCACACGTTCAAAGCGATACTCAAATGCCATTGGTGCTCATCTCCTGCCCGAAATCATGAAACAATTGGTTGACTGAATCTTTGAGCGTCACACGAACCTTCTCTGATTGACGTAAATAGTCCAGCACCTTCTGATGAAAGTGAATGGCTTCATCAATCGCTGAAGAACTGCCCTGCTTATATGCTCCAATATTAATAAGGTCTTCTGATTCAGTATACTGAGAAAGCAGCGTTCGAAATTTTTGTGCTGCCTGCAAATGTTCTTGTGAACAGATCTCGTTCATGACACGGCTGACACTTTTTAATAGATTGACAGCCGGATATTGCCCCTTTTGTGCGAGCGCACGATCGAGTACAATATGCCCGTCCAAAATACCGCGTGCTGTATCAGAGATAGGTTCATCAAGATCGTCCCCATCAACTAAGACCGTATAGAATGCAGTAATTGTTCCATTTGCATTGGTACCTGCCCGTTCTAATAATTTTGGAAGCAAAGCAAACACCGATGGCGGATATCCTTTTGTCGTAGGCGGTTCACCGATTGCAAGACCGATTTCACGCTGGCTCATGGCAACACGAGTCAGGGAATCCATCATGAGCAGAACGTCTTTCCCTTTTGCACGAAAATATTCGGCAATTGCCGTTGCGACAAAGGCACCTTTGATTCTCATTAATGCAGGTTGATCACTGGTCGCAACAATGACAATGGAATGCTTCATACCCTCCGGTCCAAGATCCTTTTCAAGAAATTCTCGCACCTCTCTTCCCCGTTCACCAATCAAAGCAATAACATTCAAGTCAGCTGATGTGTTTCTGGCAATCATCCCCATCAACGTGCTTTTCCCAACACCGCTCCCGGCGAAAATGCCAACGCGCTGCCCTTTCCCAACCGTAAGCAAACCATTGATTGATCGAATACCCAATTCGATCGGTGTCGTAATACGTGGCCGCGTCATTGGGTCAGGCGGTTCTTGATTCGTCGGTACACTATCAACCGGTTTTGAGAATGTCATGCCAGAGACCGGTCGTCCCAAGCTGTCGCAAACCTGTCCGAGGAGTTCTTCATTCACTTTTACTTCAAGAGGTTTGTCCGTTGCTTCTACCAAACAGCCAGGTGCGATCTGAGCGACCGATGTATACGGCATCAATAAAATGTTTTCATCTTTGAATCCAACAACCTCTGCCATTATTTTTCTTCGACCTGACTGAATATGTATTAAACAAACATCACCAACTGATGCTGAGGGCCCTTTGGATTCAATCAGCAGCCCAACAACCCGATTGATTTTCCCATATCGCCGATAGCTGTCAATGGTTGCGAGCTCGTCAATCAGATGGTCTACATTCATCAGCCTTTCTCCTCCATCAATTCAGCAAGTTTTTCTTTAATAACCTGAAGCTGACTATCAACACTGGCATCAATTTTTCCGAAAGAGGTTTCAATCGTGCATGCATCATCTGAAAAGTCGCTGTCAGCATAGACGTACACTTTTGCATCTTGCACGATCTTATCGAATTCCCATCTATTTTGATTGAGATGATCAAAATGTTTCGGGGAAACGGTTATTTTTATTGTTTCTTGCTCTCGGACTTCTCGAACCGCTTTAGCAACTAGAGCAAACCATTTGTCTTCATCAAGAGCCACTGAAGTACCGATTATTTTTTCAGCAACAGCAATTGACAATTTCAAAATTTCAGGTTGAGCTTCTTTTATGGATTCATTAAAAAAATTTTTTGCTTGATCAACAAATTGGTTGCCCTGATCTACAAGTGAAGCGAATTGTTCTTTTGCCGCTTTTGTTCCATTGCTGAACCCGACTGCGTAGCCTTCTTTCAGTTTCTGCTCATACGCTTCTGCTTGGCTGCGCTTTGCTGATTCTTCATCCTGAGCAATCTGCTGTCTAATTTTATCTGCCTTTGATTCTGCCTCTTTAATCAAACGATTGGCTTCTCGCTTTGTCTCATCAATCTTTTCACTCAGTGTTTTTTCAATTGCGTCTTGATCCATTTCGGCATTTAATGAATCTAAGTGAGGATCGATGACAGCAGAAATATGAACGACTTTTGCTTTTCCCTCAGAGCGAGCCTGTTTGATCAAATTAGACAATCACGTCATCCCCCTTGCCACGAGCGATCACAATCTCTCCAGCATCTTCAAGCTTACGAATTGTGTTGACAATTTTGGTTTGCGCTTCTTCAACATCATGCAGTCTAACTGGGCCCATATATTCCATTTCTTCTTTGAAGCTGGCAGCCATTCGTTCAGACATATTTTTAAACAGCAAATCTTTAACTTCGTCGCTGGCTGTTCGCATCGCAAGAATCAAATCCTCATTCTCACTTTCGCGAATGACACGCTGAATGGCACGATCATCTAACACAACAATATCTTCAAAGACGAACATACGCTTTTTAATTTCTTCTGCCAGATCCGGATCATGAGTCTCCAATTTTTCCAATATATTGCGTTCAGTTGTCCGATCAACTCCGTTTAAAACACTGACAATCGAGGAAATTCCTCCTGTCTGAGTATAATCTTCATTTACTGACGAGTTAGAGATCTTCTTCTCGAGAATCCGCTCAACTTGTGTAATCGTCTCCGGCGATGTACGATCCATTTGCGCAATTCTCCGAGCAACATTTGCTTGCTGTTCAACAGACAAGGCAGATAAAACTGCGCCTGCCTGGTCAGGATCTAAATAAGAAAGAACAAGCGCAATAGTTTGCGGATGTTCGTTTTGGATAAAATTTAATATTTGCTGCGGATCACTTTTACGCATAAAGTCAAAGGGTTTGACTTGCAGTGTCGAGGTCAGTCTTTGAATGACCTTGTTTGCCTCATCAGAACCAAGTGCCTTCTCTAAAATTTGTTTTGCGTAACCGATGCCGCCTTGAGATATGTATTCTTGTGCAAGAGCGGTCTGGAAAAATTCGTCGATCACTTGTGCTTTGGTGTCTGCATCTATTTTTCGTGCATTAGAAATTTCTAATGTCATATCTTCAATTTCTTGTTCCGTGAACTGCTTAAAAATAGTGGCAGAGACATCCGTTCCCAGCGCAATCATCAGAATAGCCGCTTTTTGTTTTCCGGTTAATTTTGTTTTTCGTTCAGGCATAACGGCCAACTCTCCTTTATTTGTCCTCAGCCATCCAGCTTCTAAGCAGTTTGACAAATTGATCTGGTTTCTGTCTTGCCATCTTTTCAAGCTCGTTGTACTTCTTCTTTTCCGGATTTTCCTTGTTCAACATAGCTTCATAATCTTCCTGTTGAGGTATATCCTGTACAACAGTCTGATCAACAGCTGCATCCTCAGTCATTCTTCTCCGGCGCAATACGAGCCAAAGGATAAGACCGACAACTAACGCCAGAACAATTCCTCCGATGACATAGAACCAATTTAATCCACTGTTTTGTGTTTGTGTTGCAGCTTTTCCATTAAACCGGCCAACAGTGACCGATGTCTTTTGAGTGATTTGATTATTAGATAGTTCCTGACCCTGCGAATCTGAGACAGACGTTTTTATAATCGAATTAAGGATGGAGCGGACATCATTAATCCTCTGAGCTGACAAAGAATTATTGTTGCCGGCTGTCGGAGGCTCGATCATAACCTGAATACCGAGATCCGTAACCTTATAAGGACTATTGACCACGTCACGATGTATTTTATTAAATACATTATTTACTCGATCTTCGACTTTCTGATAGCTTCCATTCCCGCTCTCACCATTTTGATACGTCGGCACATCATTCGTACCTGTTCCTGCTTGCCCTTCAGCGCCTTGACCGGTATAGGTCTCCGTAATGTGTTCCGTACTGGTCTGAAGGCCTTCCATTGTCTGTTGGTTTACAGGCTCAACAAGATCCTGTTTTTCCTTCGACTGGGTAAAATCAACGTTGGCAGTAACATTTACCATCACTTTGCCTTCGCCCATCATCATCGTCAACATCTGTGTCACTCGTCGCTGTACATTGCTTTCAACATCGCGAATGATTGACTGCTGTTGATCGTAGGTGGATGTAACCGATCCGCTGGATGTATTATTTTTTAGATCATAATAGTTAAAATATTGATCCATTATGACGATATTATCAGTAGGCAGGTTAGGAACACTCTTCGAAACCAGATGGTACAACCCATTTACCTGATCCGAACTTAGCTGACTCCCTGTTGCAAGGTTCAATACTATTGATGCTGATGCCTTGCTCTCATTGTTCTGGTCACTTACCCAAACATCATTCTGCGGCAGCGTAATCATTACCTTTGCGGATTTAACACCTTTTGTATTCGAAATTAAATTAGCTAATTCCGTTTGCATCGCAGCGCGCTGAACAACGTCAAATTGCTTATCTGTCATTCCAAAGCCCGCATTCTGACTAAAGAACGAGTAGTCGATCTGTCCCGTTTTAGGAAGACCTTCTGAAGCGAGATCAACCTTGAGCTGATCGACCTGATCCTTCGGAACACTGATCGTCGTTCCACCGTCCGAAAGCTTGTAAGGAATCTTCTTACTATCAAGAGTATCCGTAATTTGACCTGCTTCGCTCTCTGAAAGATCGCTGTACAATGGTGTGTAATGTTTTATATTAGTCAAAAGCAACAGTACAATAATCGCAAATATGATTGCTGAAGTGCCGCCAATGATCCAAATCTTGTTTTTTCTCGGCAATTCGATCCAAAAATTTCTTAATCGATGAATCCATGCCGACAATCGTTCTTTCATGTCTTCTTCCTCCGTTCATCTTCGCGCCGGATGCTTGAATACCAGTATCAATCAAACCTGCATTCTCATGATTTCTTGGTATGCTTCGATCACTCGATCGCGAACCTGTACGGTTGTCTTAAGCATGACATCAGCCTTCTGCATGGCAATCATTACATTATGTAAATCAACATCGGTACTTCCATTCGCCAAATCGGTAACCATTTGATTGGCAGACTGCTGCGACGCGTTCACTGAGCCGAGCGCATTTTCAAGCGCTCCTGCAAATCCTTGCTGGGCTTGAGCAGCTGTCTGCTTCCCGGACGATGCTGCAGTATCCGCTGTTGAATTGATACTGATAGGTGTAATGTTCACTGTCTAAAACCTACCTTCCTATATCTAACGCATGCGTAAGCATGTTTTTATTCGCATTCATCACTGTAACTCCGGCTTCATAAGAACGATTAGCATCCATTAAGTCGACCATTTCTTTAAGTGGATCAACATTGGGTTCTTGTACATAGCCGTTTTGATCAGCATCAGGATTTTCCGGATCATATTTAACTGGGTAAGCAGTAGGATCTTCGCTGACCGACGAAACTTCAACACCACCCGCCGAACTTCCAAGAGAAGATTGCAGCATAGAGTTGAAGGTATTGGATCCTATCGTTTTTAAGTTCACTACTTTCCTCGTATAAGGCTGCCACTTTCCATCGACATAGCGTCCACGTGTTGTATCCTGATTAGCAATATTTGCAGAAACAACATCCATACGAAACCGCTGTGCTGTAAGACCTGAGGCAGAAATATCAAGGCCGCTGAACATTCCCATATTTTCAAGAGCCTCCTAATACAATATTAAATTTTTTAAATTGGTCGCTGGCAGCTTGGCTAAGCGTCTGATAAAGCAATTGATTTTGAGCCAATTCAGACATCTCATGATCAAGATCAACATTATTACCATTATTTTGAACTGATCCATAATTGTCAGTCACCGTTCTGTATCCTGAGTCTTCGGAGGATGAGAAATCGATCTGCGACTCATCGGTGCGATTTGCTTTTAGCTTAGTCTGCAATACATCGTTAAAAGTAACTTTTTGTGCTTTGTAATTAGGCGTATCAACATTAGCGATATTTTGTGCAATTGCATTCTGCTCCGCCATTGATCCGTTCAATGCCCGTTCAATTGCGTTTAGTGGAGTGACTGAAAACATCGTTCAATATCCTCCTTATTTCAATATAGCCTAGATCAGTTAGAGTACCTATGTCTATTTTATCAACTTTTTGACCATTGTCTACGTGAATGTATACGATTCGACTTTATTCAACCTTTATTTCAGGATCGATAATAGTCATATAGTCTTATATATTTCACTATTATATTTCATGTTTATTAATAAACACTTAATGTAAGCGTAATTATTATTCTTTTGCAATCAAAAAACAGGCCATGAGCACTATATTGTATTCATGACGACTACATGTGAAAAAAATGTCACAAAAAAGGACTTATGGTCACAAAGTCCAGTGGCCATAAGTCCCATTGCTTTACCTAATAATTCATTTCAAATCTTGAAAACTTATTCTCCCTTGATGCGATTTAACTCATAAAGAAATTTATCGTTAAGTACTTTAATGTAAGTACCTTTCATTCCGAGAGAACGTGATTCAATAACTCCTGCACTTTCCAATTTTCTCAGCGCATTGACAATAACCGAACGTGTGATACCGACGCGATCAGCAATTTTGCTGGCAACCAGCAATCCTTCTTTGCCGTCCAATTCTTCAAAAATATGTTCAATAGCTTCAAGTTCACTATAAGACAACGAGCCAATTGCCATTTGAACAATAGCTTTTTCACGAGCTTCTTCTTCTACTTCATCTGTTTTTTCTCTCAAAATTTCCATACCGACAACCGTTGCCCCGTATTCTGCAAGTATCAGATCTTCATCTGTGAACGTTTCGTTAAGTCGAGAAAGGATCAAGGTGCCGAGTCTTTCTCCTCCACCCACAATCGGCACAACCGTTGTCAATCCACTTTCAAACAGATCTTTGTTTTCATCAGGGAACACACTAAATTCACTGTTGACATCCAAGTTCGGGGATGTTTGTGCTACCATAAAAAGATTTTGTGTATATGTGTCTGGAAGCTGCCTGCTTTCAAACATCTTTTGCATGCGTTCATTCTCAAATTCAAGTTTCAATGAAAGTCCGAGTATTTTACCACGACGACTTACCACAAATGTATTTGTTTGAATGACGTCACGTAGTGTTTGTGCCATTTCATTAAAATCGACCTGTGTTTTTGTTCCTTGAAGCAGTTGATTAATTTTTCTTGTTTTTTCTAATAGAGTCATCATTATTCCTCCTAGGTAACGTAGATTCTGGTTTATTAATAAACTGGTTGAGATTATGGCTTGTACAATGATCAGAGATTCTATTGTTCACAATTTCGGCAAGACATAGTATAAAAAAGCAGTCGATTGCTTCGAACGGGCACCATAAAACAATTTTCCCAAAATTGTATGTAACCTTCTCGTACCAATGTTATCTAATATTGCTTGGACACTTAAAAAGTCGTGTCAGTCATTTACAGTTTCGTCAGAATATTAAATCTTTATACACATTCATAAAATAAAGCCGCAATACGATTGACCAGCATCGTATTGAGCCTTCTCAATGTTTATCGGTAAAACAATAATGATGTGCTTAACTATTTGTAAATCAAACATCAGAACGATTGTTTTCATTCATTGTTTCATGAATGCTGACAATTCCTGCCTATTCATGTTAGCACAAGGCTTTTGAATTAGCAATAATATTTACAATTTTATAATAACATTCCGGATTGATTCCAAAGCTCTTGACGCATAATGTTCCGCTCGTTGCTTTTTGTCTTTAACTCGTTCAGCAAGTGGCGGTAGAAGACCAAAATTGGCGTTCATCGGTTGAAAATTTTTTGCGTTTGTACTTGTAATATAATGAGCCATACTACCGATTACTGTTTCATCTGGGAATATAACCGGTTCCTTTCCTAAATAAAGCTTAGCTGCATTTATTCCGGCGATCAACCCCGATGCAGCAGACTCAACATACCCCTCAACACCGGTCATCTGCCCAGCAAAAAACAGATCATGTCTCGCTTTTGTTTGATAAGTAGGCTCAAGCAGCAATGGTGAATTCAAAAAGGTATTGCGATGCATCACTCCATAACGAATGATCTCCGCATGTTCCAATCCAGGAATCATTTGGAATACTCTTTTCTGCTCTCCCCATTTTAAATGGGTTTGGAAGCCTACAATATTGAAAAGCGAACCCGCTGTATTGTCTTGGCGAAGCTGCACCACAGCATACGGTCTTTTTCCGGTGCGCGGATCTTCAAGTCCAACCGGTTTTAATGGCCCGAACAATAGTGTCTTTGCACCTTGGCGCGCCATTATTTCAATCGGCATACAGCCGCTAAAATATTTTTCTTTTTCAAATTCCTTCAGTGGAGCAGTCTCTGCCGTCGTCAATGCATGAAAAAAGGCATCAAATTCATCCTTCTCCATCGGACAATTCAAGTAAGCGGCATCGCCTTTGTCATATCGAGACTTCAAATATACTTTTTCACGGTCAATCGTTTCTTCCGAAATGATTGGAGCAGCTGCATCATAGAAATAAAAATACTCTTCACCCGTTAACTGTTTAAGGCTTGCTGACAATTTATCGGATGTCAGCGGGCCGGTTGCAATAATCGTGAGTCCCTCAGGAATTGTCGCGGCCTCTTCTCCCACAACAGTAACATTTGGCATTTCTTTAAGCGTCTTTGTTATAATTCCTGAAAAATCGTGTCGATCAACTGCAAGCGCACCTCCTGCAGGAACGGATGCAGTATCCGCAGCTTTCATGACTAATGAATCCAGATGACGCATCTCTTCCTTCAAAATTCCAACGGCATTAGTCAAGCTGTTGGAACGAAGCGAGTTGGTGCACACCAGTTCTGCAAATTGGTCTGTATGATGCGCAGCCGTTTGTTTTTTTGGGCGCATCTCATACAAATTTACTTCTATCCCGCGTTTAGCAATTTGCCAGGCTGCCTCGCTACCAGCAAGTCCTGCCCCAATGACATTTATCGCCTGTCTCGCCATTACTTTTCCTCATTTCTTTCATTCAATAACGTTTTATTGTGTCACTTCTTTATAATCGCATTTCGGACATTCAACTGTTTTGCCGTTCTTTGATTTCTTCTCTACAAGATAAGAATTGCACTTCGGACATTGACGTTGAATAGGCTTATCCCAAGATACAAAGTCACACTCAGGATATCGATCACAGCCATAGAAAACACGACGTTTCTTGCTACGCCGCTCAACGACCTCTCCTTTACCGCATTTTGGACATGGTACGCCAGTCTTTTTTAAGATTGGCTTTGTGTTGCGGCATTCAGGAAAATTGGAGCAAGCCAGAAATTTGCCGAATCTTCCCATCTTATACACCATTTCATGACCGCATTTTTCACATTTTATACCTGCTGGTTCATCCTTAATTGATACAGATTCCATTTCCTTTTCCGCTGTAGACAGTCGCTTCGAAAAATCCTGATAGAAATGATCGATTAAAGTGATCCAATTTCTCTTTCCTTCTTCAACTTCATCCAAATCAGTTTCCATTTGTGCAGTAAAGTCAATATTAATTATTTCCGGAAAGAATTCAACAATCAGTTTCAGAACCACTTCACCGAGTTCGGTTGGTATGAAACGTTTCGCATCCATGGTGACATAGTTGCGTCGTTGAATTGTATCAATTGTCGGCGCATAGGTTGAAGGACGCCCGATGCCGATTTCCTCCATCGATTTCACAAGTGTTGCTTCAGTGTACCGTGGCGGCGGCTGCGTAAAGTGCTGCTTCGGATCCGTTTGATCTTGAATTGCGGTCATTCCATTCTCAAGATCGGGCAGATAATTTTCTTTCGACCCCGCATCTGCCTTCTTTTGATCGTCGCTTCCTTCAATATAAACTTTCATAAAACCTTGAAACTTAATTTTTGAACCAGATGCGCGAAATACAACTGAATTCTGCTCCAGATCTGCACGCACCGTGTCGAGTACTGCCGGAGCCATTTGGCTCGCGACAAATCGTTCCCAAATAAGTTTATAGAGTTTATATTGATCACGGCTCAAATAGTCTTTAATTTCTTTAGGTTGCCGCAATACAGATGTCGGTCGAACACCTTCATGGGCATCTTGTGTTGTTTCTGATTTTTTTGCCTTTTGCGGATGGTTATTGTAATAATTTTCGCCATAATTTTCAACAATAAAGTCCTTAGCTTCTGCTCGGGCAACATCCGAAATTCGTGTTGAGTCCGTTCTCATATAAGTAATTAATCCAGTACTTCCGTGCTTACCCAGTGCTATTCCTTCATAAAGCTGCTGCGCAATCATCATTGTTTTTCTTGCCCTGAAATTCAGTTTTCGTGCAGCTTCCTGTTGCAGTGAGGACGTAATAAACGGAACGACAGGATATCTCAGACGCTCTTTCTTTTGTACATTTTTTACGTCAAAACGATCACTGCTGAGTTTTTCAAGTACTGCCTTAACATCTGCCTCATTCTTAAGCGCTTGCTTTTTTCCGCCAACTCCATAAAATGCAGCTTCAAAGCTTGCATCATCAACGTGAAATTTACTGCTGATTGTCCAATATTCCTCAGGAGTGAACGCTTTTATTTCTTTTTCACGTTCAATAATCATCCGAAGTGCAACTGACTGAACCCTGCCGGCACTTAATCCCTTTTTAACTTTTTTCCATAAGAGCGGACTAATGTTGTAACCGACAAGCCGATCAAGAACACGTCTTGCTTGTTGTGCATCGACTAAATCCATATTGATTTTTCTTGGCGTCTTGAACGCTTCTTTTATCGCTGGTTTCGTAATTTCATTAAATACGACTCGACAAGCCGAGTGATCATCGATATCAAGGCTATGGGCCAAATGCCAGGCAATTGCCTCCCCTTCACGATCGGGGTCAGCTGCGAGATATACTTTTTTTGCCTTTTTGGCCGCGCTCTTTAATTCTTTCAAAACGGGACCTTTTCCTCGAATTGTAATATAACGAGGTTTAAATTCATCTTCAACATCAATACCCATCTGACTTTTAGGCAGATCACGAACATGCCCCATTGATGCTTTAACTTCAAATTTAGGACCAAGATAACGTTTTATTGTTTTTGCTTTAGCGGGAGATTCCACAATGACCAAATAATCATTCATGTTGTTTTCTCCCCCTTTCTGTGAATATTCAAATCTTCACTAATCTTAATGATTGATTAGAGCTTTGTCAAACTTAATCAATATAATGTCCGAAAAATGATTTGCTTTTTTGGGGTGTTTCCTCTCATAAAAACGAATTATTTTTTTGTCTGTGTATAAAATTCGCATTCATTAATGCGTTTTTCTAGATGTGAATGCCGTGCTTGTATCCACATCAAGTCATAAGTACGTTCATTATTGAACCAAATTTAATTCCTGAACAATGTCCTGCCAATCACACACCAGTTTCGCGCCTTGTTGTATGAGACGATTTGTCCCGCTGCTTGTACCCTTTAAAATTGAGCCGGGGATTGCGAACACCTCACGTCCTTGTTCTAACGCCTGATCCGCAGTGATCAATGATCCGCTTCTTTCCTTCGCTTCAACAACCAGCGTTCCCAAAGTCATACCGCTGATGATTCGATTTCGTTCTGGAAAACGCCATCGTTCAGGCAGAGCTGAAGGCGGATATTCACTTATAACCAACTGTGCTTGGCACAATTGCTGATACAGTCCATGATGTTGATGGGGATAGGGGCACTGCAATCCGGATCCTAGGACGGCAATCGTTCGTCCGCCCAATGCAAGCCGGTGGGCCATGCCGTCGATACCCATTGCCATGCCGCTGACGATCGTCCAACCATGCTGATTCAAAGGCTCAATAATTTGTTTCGTAATCCTGCCAGCTTCACTGCTCGGATGTCTCGTGCCCACAACACTTAACAATTTCTTTTCATTCAAAAGTGAGAGGTTGCCCTTTCCGTAGATTAAGTAAGGAAGATCGTACACATTTTTTAGTAAACGGGGATAATGCGGATGATAAAAAGGGATCGGCGTGATCTGTTCATCTTGATATAACTCTACTAGGTTCCTTGGGTTTATCGCATGGCGATCCTCAATAAAAAGCCTTGCCTTAGCTGAGGAGAGCCGAAACAATGATTGCAGCTCGTTCAGAGAATAAGCGTGTATCCTATTCAGATCCGGATCTATCCGAATCATTTGCCATACCGTTCTTCTTCCAATGCCTCGGCAATGATTGAGCAGTACTAATTTAAGTGTGAGAGGATCCATCGGCGCACCTTCTTCAGCATATTTAATTGAGTAGTTAGGATAGGATAAGCATCTTAGGTAATGGAATAAAAGATAAAAGAAGGGAGGTTACATTTCTAGCCATCATGTTCGTTTAAAACGAGTGAGGTATGAGTGTTTCACAAATAAATGATAATAATGATTAGGTTTCAAAAACAGTAAAAAATAATTTCATTATAACTGAGCCATCTAAAAAGATATTGCAATAAAGCTGAGCTTTCTTATGAGTTTTTTTTACCTGCCTGCTCATCAATAGTATAGATAAATGCAAAAATTTCTGCAACAGTTTGATAGAGTTCCTGAGGAATCATTTGGTTTAGGTCAAGTTTACCCAGCATTGAGACCAGTGCAGGATCTTCTTGAATGGGTATATCATGCAGCTTTGCCTGGTCAATAATACGCTGTGCAATTTCCCCTTCGCCTTTTGCTGAAACACGAGGGGCTTGATCAGAACCACTGACATATGTTAAAGCAACTGCTTTTTTTCTTTGCTCAGAAGTCATGATTACACTTTCACATCCATCCTGTAATTTGTTTGGGTAAGCGGGTCCGTGACTTTTTTCATTAGATGAGGATCAATCTTCTCCGTTTGCGTAAGCGAGAGCAACTGATAGCCCGCTTTCGATAGCTGATCCCTCAATGCAGGCTCTCCGGAAGCAAGCAGAGAACGCAGATCGGCCTCACCGTTCTGCACATTTAAGGTCACAGAACGATTTTGCACATGGATGGTCACTAACGTCTCCTTTAAATGAGTCAAATCAAGCCAAAGGACAATTGTACAGGAATCCGGATCGATCGCCCCTTTTCTATCTCGCTTTCCTTCCCAGTATACAGAAACATTGGTGAAATCTCTTTTATATGGAATGGGGATCTGCAGTGAAAATTGAGCAACAAATGGGTCAGCAGACACCATCTGCAACTGTTCACCTGTAATTTTCTGAACAATTTCTTGTGCTGCCTTTCTCAATGCATAAGGAGCATCCTGATCCTGAATAACGGCAAGCAAGTGCCCTTTTAACGTTTCCGGTTGTTGTCTTTCTGCACTTGAATCGTTTGTCATCCATTCACTGATTTGGAATTCATAATCAAATCCTAATTGTTTTAAAACATCAAACAGAAGATTTTTATTGTCCGACGACCCGACTAATTGATCAGTCAAATTCGGAATCTGTTCGAGCGCAAAACTACGGAATGCACTAATAAACGTCTTAATGGGTTGGTTTATTTTCAATTCCTTCATTAAATGAGTCATATCATTTAGCGCCATCGGACTTGCCATAAATTCTTTAACTGCTTTTTGAGCAGCATTAGAATGAAGAGATGTCTGATCAGCCAAAAATGATGTGAGCAGTTTATCTCCTTTGTTATCTCCAATCTCATGATAAAGTTGAGCAAAACGATTTCCGTCTTTCAGTATTGAAAAACTACTTAGTGCATTTTTCAATTGGTCTACGGAAGCAGTTTGAACACCTGAACGCTGAATCTCTTTGGACATTGCATCAAGTTTTGAACTGATCGATTCGGAATCTTGCAACCCTTTTGCAATGTTAAATAATGATTCATCCAACGGAATCTGTCGGTTCATCATCCATCGAATCGTTTGCATATCTCCAGTAAAATTGCCGCTCATTTTTAACAATGCTTTTGCTTGAAGGACTGACTCACGCGTGAGCGGATCACCACGATCAAGAAAAGTTTGAACAATTTGTCTTGTTAATGAGTCTTCTTTTAATTGAAGCGTATTAAAGACATCGTCGATCATATTGGATGAACGATTTGCCTGTTGTCGTTCAATAAGTTTTGCAATAAGCGGACTCGTACCTTGCTTAATCTGAAATAAATAATCTTGACCAACTTTCAATGGTGGATCAGCAGAAGCAACTTTAGCAACGACTTGCTTTGCACCAAGGCGAACAAGAGCAGTACGATCCGGGAGCAAATCCAGGACCTTGCCCCGCAAAATCTGTTCTGGTGCATAAGTACCGATCATTTGACTCTGATTGATCGCATAAGGTTGGAAGTTCACAGGATCACCTTCTCATGCATCTTCTAAGGGTTTTAGTGGCGCAAATGTCATGCGATGTTCCGGGCAGGTACCCAAGCGCTCGATTGCCCGCAAATGTGCCTGAGTTCCATAACCTTTGTGTTTGGCAAAATCATAGCCTGGGTACACCCGATCTAAATCACACATCAGCCGATCACGAGTCACTTTTGCCAGAATAGACGCAGCGGCAATTGAATTGCTGCGCGCGTCTCCTTTAATAAGGGAGGTTTGAGGCATATCAAGTGGTAGTTCCATTGCGTCAATCAACAGATGATCTGGAACCATCTCCATTTTTTCGACCGCAAGAACCATTGCTTTTTTAGCAGCTTGATAGATATTGATCTGATCAATTTCATGGGCCGAAACGATACCCACACCAAATGCAGCCGCTGACTCGCATATGCGGTTGTAAAGGTAATCGCGTTTTCCGGCCGATAATTGCTTGGAATCATTGATTCCGGGAATAATCGCATTCGACTTCAATACAACACATGCTGCAACAACAGGTCCTGCCAGTGGGCCTCTTCCTGCCTCATCAATGCCTGCGATACATTGCGCACCCTCGCTTTTGAGTTCATCTTCGAAGCGATTCATTTGATGATATTTAACGACAAGTTCTTGAAAATGGGCTTTCCGCTCTTCCCATTTACGAAGCAAGGATCGAACACCGATTCGCGTATCCGATTTAAGCTGCTGCATTTCTTGCTCAGACAGCTCAGTTGTTTCAGATAATCGCTCTTTAATTTCTGCAATTGTGGTTCGTTTCATCATCTATTTCCCCTGTTATTATCTATATCGGCAGAGTCCAATTTATTTTTACTTTCGCATTAAATTCAAATCATTGCGGCCATTCAAGAGTAAGCGGACCTAGTTTCTGACTACGATAATCACGAATAATGATTTCCGACACGCGATCATAATCAATGAATCCGCCGCTCATCAAGCAACCCCTCTTCTTGCCAATTTCATCAAAAAGACTGATCAGCATTTGTTGATCCTCTTCTGTTCCTTTTAACTCAGGGAGTTCCTCTATTTGATAGCGCTTAGTCAGCGAATTTCGGTAGTGCTGCAGCATGGTTTTTAATAGAAACAACGCGATTTCTTGAAAATCAAGCAATTCTTCTTTAATCGCTCCCGTTGCGGCAAGGCAAAGGCCGACACGCGGATCATCAAATTTCGGCCAAAGTATGCCTGGCGTATCCAACAATTCCATCGTTGTTCCGACTTTGATCCATTGTTGCGCTTTAGTTACTCCCGGACGATCACCGATTTTTGCAATTTTTTTTCCGGCCAAACGATTAATTAGCGTTGATTTGCCGACATTAGGAATACCTAAGATTAATGCGCGATCAGCATGAGGTCGAAAACCCTTACTCTCCAATTTTTTTCGTCGATCTGCAGTTAATTGATGAACAGCATCAGGTAATGTTGAGACCCCTTGTCCAGTTTGGCTGTTAACAAGATGGACTTTTACACCCTCGTTCTCAAATGTGTCTTTCCACTCTGCTGTTGCTTGACGATCTGCCATATCTATTTTATTCATGACAAGAAGTCGCGGCTTGCCGGATGATATTTCTTCAACAAGCGGGTTTCTTGACGATGCGGGAATTCTGCTGTCCACAAGCTCAATTACAACATCAATTTGCTTAATTTTCTCGATCATTTGGCGCTTTGCTTTCGCCATATGTCCCGGATACCATTGGATGGTCATAATTCCTGCCCCCTTCTTTTTCAATCTAAGAGTTGATTCACTTTATCTTGTTCGAACGTATTCAAAAAAACTTAGTCTTCTTTGTACTAGGGACCGCTAATCTCTTATTCTTTCTTTTTGTATTAGAAAACTTGGCTTCGCCAAGCCTCCGGAAAAGGCGAAGACTTAGTTGCGACGGCCATGGATGGCCTAGTGTCCGGTGAGCCGCAGGACGCGGCGTTTTGCCGGACCGCTTATACTATACTCCGCTGAATTTTAAACTTTCTTATAGTATAAAAAATCGGAGAGGCTTGGTCATCCCAAGCCCCTCCTCTTCATTGCTGTGTACATTCAATTTCCAATTATGATTATCTGCTCTTAATACGTGCTTTCTTACCACGCAGAGCACGCAGATAATAAAGTTTCGCGCGACGAACTTTACCGTAACGTACCACTTCGATCTTGTCGATCTTCGGCGAGTTAACCGGGAATGCACGTTCAACACCGACACCATAAGAAATCTTTCGTACCGTAAAGGTTGCACTGATACCGCTGCCGTGACGTTTAATCACAACACCTTCAAACACCTGAATACGTTCGTGTGTACCTTCAGTAATCTTCACGTGCACTTTCAACGTATCACCAGGTCTGAATTCCGGAATATCCGTTCGCAACTGTTCTTTAGTAATTTCATCAAGAATGTTAGACATAACAAAATGGCCTCCTTCCGTACAAATGCTCTTACCTTCCCGAAGAAAGCAGCGGAACATCGTATTCACTGGCATTTGCCACAACGACTATCATATCACAATCGAAAGTGTTCATGCAAGCATTTAAATAAGTGAAGAATTGCTTAATAGGGTTAACTTTCTTGCTCAAATTGTTTGATCCATCTTTTTTCCTGCTCGGTCAATTTATAACCGTTTAACAAATCAGGCCTACGTTCATAGGTACGCCTGAGTGATTCCTTCAGGCGCCATTCAGCGATTTTCTCGTGGTTTCCCGAAAGCAATACTTCCGGTACTTTCATGCCACGAAAATCCGCTGGCCGCGTGTAATGCGGATGCTCCAGCAATCCTGTGGAAAAAGAATCGGTCACTGCCGATGTATCATTGCCGAGCACACCAGGAAGCAGTCGCACGATGCTGTCGATCATTGCCATCGCTGCCAATTCTCCGCCTGTCATGACAAAGTCGCCAATGGAATATTCGTCCGTAACAAGGAACTCAGGAACACGTTCGTCAAATCCTTCATAATGCCCACAAATAAAAATGAGTTCTTTTTCTTTGGAGAGCATTTCCGCATCATGCTGCTTAAAGGGCTTTCCTTGCGGTGAAGTCAAAATAACACGCGGTTTGGTATGTTCTTCATGACGCACCGCATCAACCGCATCAAAAAGGGGCTGAGGCATCAGAACCATTCCGGCTCCGCCTCCAAATGGATAATCATCAACTTTATTATGTTTGTTGGTCGTAAAATCCCTAAAATTCGTAATTTTAAAGGAAACAACGTCTTTCTCGGCTGCCTTCCCCAAAATAGAACTGTTTAGAACGCCATCAAACATTTCAGGAAAAAGGGAAAGAATATTAATCTTCATCGTCCACCAACCCCGGAATCAAGTGAACGATCACTTTTTTTTGCGCAACATCGACATTTTTCACTACATCGTTAATATACGGGATTAAGATATCCTTTACTCCCGTATCAACGACCCAAACATCATTCGCACCGGGAGACAGGATTTCCTTCACTTCACCCAGTTCGCGTCCAGTATCTGTGATTACCTTTAATCCGATGATTTCATGATAATAAAAGTCGCCTTGTTCCAGTTCCGACAGCTGTTCTTTTGGAATAAATAGCGAACAGCCCTTATATTTTTCTATATCATTAATCGAAGGATAATTCTCAAAACTCAAGCAGTCAAATTGCTTGTGACGGCGATACGTTTTTACTTTCAACAGGTCGTGCGTGCCTGTCTCTGGGTTTCGCACGTACAAGGTTGCGCCAATCGCATAGCGTTCTTCCGGAAAATCGGTAATGCTGACAACACGTACTTCACCCTTGATTCCTTGGGTATTGACTATCTTTCCAACATAAAACCATTGCTCAGTCATTATGCAGCCTCCTTACCATTTGGCAATCTGTAAAAAATCTCTATGTACGGTGAAAAAGAGAAGGGCTGATCTCTCCCCCTTCTCTTTTTCTTTATTATTCACGAATTAAGAATCGTGTCGGCACACCGCCAGCGCTTCCGACAGCGGACACAATCGTCCGTACAGCTTCAGCAACCTGACCATGTCTGCCAATCACTTTTCCCATATCCTTTTTATCTACGACAAGTATATAAGTCACATGATCAGATTCTTCTTGTTTCTCAATCATAACATGCGTATGATCGTCAACGAGCGGAAATACAATGGCTTTGATTAACTCTTCCATTTATCTGCCGCCCCTCGTCATTATTTTTGCAGTTTAGCAAGATGGAACTTCTCCATAATGCCTTCCTTGGAGAACAGGTTGCGTACGGTATCTGAAGGTTGAGCACCCTTTTGCAGCCAATCAAGCGCTTTTTCTTCGTCAACTGTGAATGTTTTTGGTGTGACAACCGGATTGTATGTGCCGATTTCTTCAATGAAACGGCCATCGCGAGGTGCGTGTGAATCAGCAACAACTACTCTGTAAAATGGACGTTTCTTTGCACCCATACGTTTTAGACGAATTTTAACTGACATAATAAAACAACTCCTACTTTTTTAATGATTTTACATAAATGGTAAATTAAATGGATTTCGCTTTTTGCCTTTTGCCTTGCCCATAAACTGTTTCATCATTTTTTTCATGTCCTTGAACTGTTTCAGCAACCGGTTGACGTCGGCGACCGATGTCCCGCTGCCAAGAGCAATGCGCTTCTTTCTACTTGCATTAATGACATCCGGATCCGTTTTTTCCTGGGAAGTCATCGATCGAATGATCGCTTCGGTCTGGCCAATTTTCTTCTCGTCGATTTGCATATTTTTCATGCCCTTGAACTTGTTCGCTCCAGGCATCATTGCAAGTAAATCTTCGAGTGGACCCATACTTCGAATCTGACCGATTTGATCCAGAAAATCATCAAGAGTAAAGCTGACGGAAAGCAACTTTTGCTGCATATCACGCGCTTTCTCTTCATCAATTGTTGCTTGTGCTTTCTCAATCAGAGAAAGTACATCACCCATTCCTAAAATTCTCGAAGCCATGCGATCCGGATGGAATGGCTCAAGGGCATCCATCTTCTCGCCCATGCCGACGAATTTAATAGGTGTTCCCGTTACGGAACGAACAGACAATGCAGCGCCGCCTCTTGTGTCGCCATCGAGCTTGGTCATGATAACACCGGTCAAATCCAGTCGATCATTAAACGCAGTTGCGACATTGACTGCATCCTGTCCGGTCATTGCGTCAACAACCAAAAAGATCTCGTCCGGATGACTGACTGCTTTGATCTGATCAAGTTCGTCCATCAGTCCTTCATCAATATGAAGCCGACCTGCGGTGTCAATCAATACTAAATCGTGATGATCCGTCTTCGCCTGCTCCAGTCCCTGACGCACAATTTCCACCGGACTGACCTGATCACCAAGTGAAAAAACGGGTATATTCAGTTGTCCGCCCAAAGTTTGCAACTGTTTAATTGCAGCAGGACGATAAATATCCGCAGCAATCATCAGTGGATTCTTATTATGGGTTTTTCGAATATAATTGGCAAGTTTTGCAGCAGACGTTGTTTTACCAGCGCCCTGCAACCCGACAAACAGCAAAACGGTCGGCGGCTTCAGAGCGAGATTAAGTTTTGTTTGCTCTCCACCCATCAGCTCAGTCAATTCTTCCTGAACAACCTTAATAATCTGCTGTCCGGGAGTAAGGCTTTTTAGAACTTCCTGACCAACTGCACGTTCCTGAACGCTTTTAACAAACGATTTTACGACTTTAAAATTAACATCCGCTTCAAGCAGTGCCAAGCGAATCTCTCGCGTCATCTGTTTGACATCGGCCTCGGTCACCTTGCCTCTGCCGCGAATCTTTTTCATCGTCGCCTGTAATCTGTCCGACAGACTTTCAAATGCCATACTTCTCACTTCCTAATCTAAATTCTCTAATTCATCAATAAAAGAATCTAGTTTTTGGCTTTCTTTACTATTCAAATGACCAGCCAATTCCCTCATTTTCGAAATAACAGAAAGCCTGACTTCATATTTACGAAAAAGCCCTAACCTTTCTTCAAACGCTTCAAGAGCGTTCTCAGCACGTTTGAGGTTATCATAAACAGCTTGTCTTGTAACTTGTTTTCTTTCCGCAATTTCACCAAGAGAAAAATCATTAAGATAGTAAAGATTCAGATACTCTTGCTGTTTTGGGGTGAGAAGCAGCTGATAAAAATCGTATAGGGCGTTAACTCTCAAAACCTTCTCAAGCATAGCAAATCCCCTTGGCTGTAAAGGCATTTTACTTTACAGATTAAATATTACTTTTTTTTTCTTTGTGTGTCAAGTTTTTTCCTTAGCAACGAATGTTAGTCCGTGCTATACACATTTTATTCCGATTGGGACGCTTCATCGTCGGCCTGAAAAAGTTCAGAAAACAGTCCATAAATAAATGCATCCGCATCAAAAGCCTGAAGATCATTCAATTGTTCACCCAGTCCAACAAATTTAACAGGAATGTTCAGTTCATTGCGGATACCAAGCACAATACCGCCTTTCGCCGTTCCATCCAGTTTTGTAAGAACAATACCTGTAACCTCTGACGCTTGCCGAAATAATTTCGCTTGGTTAAGCGCATTCTGTCCTGTCGTTGCATCCAGAACTAGCAAAACCTCCTGCGGCGCACCCGGACATTCGCGAGTGATCACACGTTTGATTTTCTCAAGTTCTTTCATTAAATTAACTTTATTTTGAAGCCTTCCTGCTGTGTCACAAAGCAGAACATCCACCTTGCGCGACTTTGCAGCTTGCATGGCATCAAAGACGACTGAAGCAGGATCTGATCCTTCTTGATGCTTAATCACATCAACACCCGTACGATCGCCCCAAACCTGCAGCTGATCAATCGCGCCTGCTCTGAATGTGTCTGCCGCTGCAAGCAGTACTGTCTTTCCTTCATTTTTAAGTCTACCGGCGAGTTTTCCTATGGTCGTCGTTTTACCCGCACCATTTACACCAACCATAAGAATAACGGTAAGTCCGGAAGGATTTATATTAAGTTTTGTTTCTTCCTTGCTTTTAGTAAGAAATTCAGAAAGAACCTCAACAATCACGTCTTTTAACATTGCCGTATCCTTAATGTTTCTCGTACGCGATTCATCTTTTAACCGATCAACCAGATCCATTACGGTGGTCATTCCAACATCAGATTCAATCAGCAGTTCTTCCAATTCATCAAAAAAATCTTCGTCAACCTTCCGGTAGCGCTTGACCAAATTGTTCATGCCCTCTGCAAATGACTGTCTTGTTTTGGACAAGCCGTCTTTGAATTTATCAGTAACCGCAGTCGTGCTGCCGGTGATACGGTTCTTCAGCTTATTAAAAAAATTCATGGTGTTTCCTCCTTGTCTGTAAATTATTCTTTAGATTGCTGCTTATTAAACGTTACCTGCGGTCAATAAATCTTCCGTCTCTTCCAGTCTCACAGACACAAGGCGGGAAACTCCTGATTCCTGCATGGTGACCCCATAAAGGACGTCAGATCGTTCCATAGTTCCATGCCTGTGAGTCACAACAATAAATTGCGTATCAAGGCTGAATTTTTTCAAGAAGGCCGCGTAACGGTCAACATTTGCGTCATCAAGAGCAGCTTCCACTTCATCAAGGACGCAAAATGGAACTGGGCGCACTTTCAGAATAGCAAAGAGCAGTGCGATCGCCGTCAGCGCACGCTCTCCGCCGGATAGAAGAGAGAGCCGCTGAAGCTTCTTTCCGGGCGGTTCTGCAAGAATATCTACACCACTCGTGAGCATGTCATCTGGTTCAATGAGCTGCAAATCAGCACGTCCCCCACCGAACAGTTCTTGAAAAACCGTTTGAAAATGGGTTCTTATTTTATTGAATGTCTCAGTAAATCGCTGCTCGACCACTTGATCCATTTCCGACATAACATGGTTAAGTGTTTCGCGTGCTTTTAACAAATCTGCCCGCTGTGCAGAGAGAAATTGTTCGCGTTCAAGAACATTTTCATATTCTTCAATCGCGCCTACATTAACGGTCCCGAGTTCTTCGATAGCCAATTTTATTAATTTGACTTTTTTTCGTGCTTCGTCAACATCCATATTTAGTTTGTACTTGTCTCTTGCCGCTTCAATGGTCAGTTCATAGTCTTCTCTTAGTGTGTCTAAAAGATGATCGAGCTGAACATCCATTCGCCCAAGAAGAACGTTTTTCTCTTGATACAAGTTGCTGATCCTGGTTAATTCTGTACGGTCTTGTGACATGAGTGTCTCTTCCTCCGCCAAGGCCTTTTGCTTATTTCGCCGGGAATCACGCATTTCCATCAATTCCGTCATAGTCGTTTCTTTATACGTCTTTGCTTCTTCAATGAGCTGATCCAGCTTCTCCGCATTATCATTCTGGTTCTCAATCTCAAAGCCGATCCCGTCAGCAGAAGAACGAAGCGTATCGAGTGATTCTTTTAGTTCACCGACCCGTCGTTTTGATTGATCTGCTTTTTCTTGTTGATGCGCAGTAATCTGGCTCTGTTCTGCGATTTGGACCTTAAGTGCTGTTATCTCCGACTGAATCTCTTGTTTTGAAGAATCGATATCTTTTCGATTTTTCGTTAAGCTTTCAATTTGATCTGTCAGAGCTTTACCGCGTTCTTCATTCTTCGAAACATCAGCATCGATAATCCGCAACCGTTCTGCAATTTTTTTCTGCTCTGTGCTGAAATCACCATTTTCCCTTGTCAATAAATGATACTTATCAAGACTTGCTTTTTCTTCAGTTTCTGCATCTCTTTTTTGTGTTTCGATGCTGCGGTACTGATTAAGCGCCTCCTCCACAGATTTGCGTGCTGAATCGGATTCCAACTCGTCTGCTGCAATCTGATTCTTTAAATTGGAGAAATCGATTTGCAGCTGCTTTCTTTTTTCTTGCATCTCGTCGATTTGCCGGCTCAATTCTTCAATTTCGGTACTTCGGCTGATCAGACTTGTTTGCTGCTGCTTCGTGCTGCCTCCAGTCATGGCACCACCAGGAGCTACAACATCTCCTGCTAAAGTAACGATTCGATACCGATAGTTCACTTGACGTGCAAGTTCATTTGCACCCTCCAAATTCTTTGCAATGATCACAGAACCCAGTAAAAAATCAACTATGGGTTTATAATGAGGATCGCATGTCAGTAATTCAGATCCTGCACCAATAAAAGCTGAATTTGATTGAAGACGATTGCGTTCTGATGAAGCAATTGCCTTCGGCCGAATAACAGAAATGGGCAGGAAAGTTGCGCGACCGGCTTTGTTTTGCCGTAAAAATTGAATCGCCTGCCTGCCGGCAGATTCATCAGAAACAATCACATGCTGGGAAGAGGCGCCAAGAGCTGTTTCAATTGCCGTGCCGTACTCTTTATTCACCTGAATGAGTTCAGCGACCGCACCGTGAATTCCGGACAGTCTTTTTCGATTTTTTAAAATAACCTTAACGCCTTGATAATAGCCGGCATAATCTTCTTTAAGAGATTCCAGCAATTCTTTTCTTGATCGCGCTTGTTCAATATAATTGCTGATTTTATTTACAGCATCTTTTTCTTTAGTATAGCGTTCTCTTCCCTCTTCCAATCGGGTACGGAGCTTATCATAGCGGTCCTTCAGACGTTTGCCTTCACTAGCCAGCGCTTCCAATTTAGCCGTAAGTATTTGCTTTCTCTTGCCGGCCTCTTCTGCAGATGTCTGTATTTCTACTGTGTTTGATTGAATGCGCGTTTTCTTCAATTCCAAGGTTTTTGCCTGATCAGATAGATAATGCTGCTCGTTGCGCATGGAGGCTTGTTGATTTAAGATCTCGATGTATTCGCCTTTAAGCTTTTCAATCAGTTCATCTAAATTCTGTTCAAAACTATGATACTCATTTTGTTTTTTCACTAGATTCTGCTGCAATTGCGTCAAAAAGATACGCTCCGATTTACTGTTGGCAAGTGCCTGATCAAGTACTTGCCGTTCCTCGTTCAATTGATGTTCCAAGTGTGCGATACGTTCTCTCAGTTCATCAGCACTGCTTTGTGCATGCTTGTGTCGTTCCTCTATGACTTGCTTTCTGCCTAACAATTTTTCCAGTTTCTCAGCAGATTCTGCCCATTCAGTCTGCCTTTTTTCAATTAAATGGTCCAATTCTTCAAGTGCTGAACGATGTTGCCGATAATCATGCTCACTGGTATTCACTTTATCGGATAATTCTATTTTTAATTGGTTCAGTTCATCTACCTGATTTTTCGCAAGCTCCCATTGACTATGAACTTCATCGATATCATGAGCAAGCAGTGCAATGTCCACTTCCTCTAGTTCGCTTTTTTTCTCTAAAAAATCTTTGGCAATTGACGCCTGCTTCTCAAGCGGCTCAAGCCGATCGTCCAACTCATGCAGAATATCTTCAACACGATTTAAGCTGTCTTCGGAATCATTCAGCTGCTTTTCAGCAGCCTGCTTGCGTAATTTATATTTGAGGACACCTGATGCTTCCTCAAAAATTTTCCGTTTATCTTCTGCTTTACTATTCAGAATCTCATCGATTTTTCCCTGACCAATAACCGAATATGCCTCTTTGCCCAGTCCGGAATCCATAAACAAATCAACGATATCTTTTAACCGACAGTTTTGTTTATTGAGTTGGAATTCGCTTTCCCCGGAACGAAACACACGTCGTGTGACGCTGATTTCGCTGAAATCCATTGATATGTAGTGATCGCTGTTGTCCAGCGTGAGCGTCACTTCAGCCATATTGACTGCCTTTTTCGCATCACTTCCCGAGAAAATAATATCTTCCATCTTGGATCCGCGCAGCGATTTGGCCGATTGTTCCCCGAGTACCCAGCGAATAGCTTCTGTGATATTGCTTTTACCGCTTCCGTTCGGACCGACAACCGCAGTAACTCCCGGAACAAATTCAACAGATGTTTTGTTGGCAAATGATTTAAAGCCTGAGACATCCAATCGCTTGAGGAACATCCCGATCCCTCCGTTTCTTACCCTTCTATAATTCACCTTGATTAAATTCATGGTTAAGCCTGATTTTGCACATCATGAATAAACCACAAAACGAGTAACAAAAACAGCCGAGAGCGCCCGGCTGCTTTTGTTACTCGGCAAGATTCTTAAGCGCTTTGCATGCCGCACTTTGCTCCGAATCTTTTTTCGAATGTCCTTTGCCCATACCGACGATTTCACCATTCAGCAATACATTTGACGTAAACTCGCGATGATGTGCCGGTCCTTTTTCGGACAACAGCTCATAATCCAGTTCACCCAGATTTCTCCTCTGAATTGTCTCTTGCAATTGGCTTTTGTAATCCATCACATGGGAAAAAGTGCCGTCGTTAATTCTCGGATAAACAACTATTTTTAGGAATCGCTCGACTTCAGTCAATCCCTGATCGAGATACAGAGCGCCGATAAACGCTTCAAAGACATCCGCTAGAAGCGATGGACGCTTTCGTCCGCCGGTTACCTCTTCCCCGCGTCCAAGAAAAATCTTATCCTCGAAAGACAGCGATGACGCAAATTGAAATAATCCGCCTTCACACACAATGGCCGCACGCAGCTTTGTCATGTCTCCCTCAGTAAGATCCGGATAATGTTTGAAAAGATATTGAGAGATCAATAACTCAAGAACAGCATCCCCAAGAAATTCAAGTCGCTCATAATCGTCTTGTGACGCACGACGGTGCTCATTCACATAAGATGAATGGGTAAATGCTTGCTTTAATAAGTCTTCATTTTGAAATGAGAATGAAAAATCATCAAGAAAATGATGAAGCCTTTCAGTTACTTCTTTTTCCTGATCTTGCATCTTTTTTGAACTTGGCACACGTTTCACCTCCGCTAACTAAGAAACCAAAATCCATTTTTTCCATAACTTCCGAAAATAATAAGAAGCCCCGCCCTTATAAACGGATTTATAAAAACGGGACTCATGGTTAGAATGTCAGGATTTATGGCTCTCTATGTAAGATACGACGTCACCAACGCTTTGAATCTTTTCCGCATCTTCATCGGAGATTTCCAAATTAAATTCGTCTTCAAGTTCCATGACAAGTTCTACAATATCAAGAGAATCTGCGTCCAAATCTTCTTTAAATGAAGCTTCCAGTTTAACGTCTGCTTCATCTACGCCTAATCGGTCGACAACGATTTTCTTGACACGTGTCAAAACATCTTCATCTGCCATGTCGTCACCTCCTCTCGAGGGCATTTACATTTTTTTAGCTCTCCGTAAAAGGAGTGGGCACAACGCCCTGAAAAGCTTTCGCAGTGAGAAACTGATGAACTACCCGTCTCACTTAATGAAACTCTCTTTAAGCGTACCTCAATCATTTTATTGCATTGACATTCCGCCGTCAATACTTAATGTTTGTCCGGTCATGTACTTGCTATCGTCAGAAGCAAGGAATGCAACAGCATTTGCTACGTCATCTGGTGCACCTAATTGTCCAAGTGGAATATCTTGTTTCATTTTATCCTTAATTTCTTCCGAAAGCTGGTCGGTCATATCAGTAATAATAAATCCCGGAGCAACAGCGTTAACGGTTATCCCCCGAGATGCAACTTCCCGGGCGGTAGCCTTCGTTAGTCCAATCACTCCAGCTTTGGCAGCTACATAATTCGCTTGTCCAGAGTTGCCCAAAAGACCGACTACCGATGCCACATTAATGATTCTGCCTGCCTTCTGACGCATCATTGGACGAAGCGCAGCTTTGGTAACTAAAAAGACTCCTTTAAGGTTTGTATTCAGAACTGCGTCCCAGTCCTCTTCTTTCATACGCATGAGCAGTCCGTCACGCGTAATTCCTGCATTGTTGACAACAATGTCAATATGGCCAAACTGCTCAATCGATTTTTTAATCATGGCTTGCACTGCAGTTTCGTCTGAAACATCACATTGCCAGATAAGCGCTTTGCCGCCCGCAGATTCAATTTCTGCAACTGTATCCTCCGCACGCGTTTTATTGCCTGAATAGTTGACGATCACGGATGCGCCAAGCCGAGCCAGTTTAATGGCAATAGCGCGGCCGATTCCTCTGGAAGCACCGGTAACCAATGCTGTTTTTCCATCCAGTCCCATTCTATTATACACGCCCCTTCAGTTTTTCAGACACATCAAGCAGACTCTTCGCATCATTAACTTGATAAACCGTTAGCTTGCGATTAATCTTTCGAATTAATCCCGAGAGCACCTTTCCTGGACCAACTTCAACAAAAGTGTCTACACCAAGCTGCGTCAGCCGTTCCACAGATTCAGTCCAACGAACCGGTGAATACAGCTGTTCAATTAGATGATCACGAATGTCTTCAGCGGTTGCTTCTTCTTGCGCCGTGCTGTTGGCAATTATAGGAACAACGGCATTTTTAACGGGCAGTGCATCAAGAACTTCCCGCATTTTTTCAGCCGCGGGTTTCATCAATGAAGAATGAAATGGTCCGCTCACAGAAAGGGGTACGACACGTCGTGCTCCCGCTTCCTCTGCACGTTTTGAAGCTTTCTCAACACCTTCAACGGTTCCAGAAATAACAATTTGTCCCGGGCAATTAATGTTTGCCGTTTGCACGGATTCGCCCTGTTCTGAAATGGCAGTGCAAATTTCCTTCAATTGATCTGCATCCAATCCAAGGACAGCCGCCATCGTTCCTTTTCCTGCCGGAACGGCAGCCTCCATGAGCAAGCCTCGTTCACGAACTGCGTAAACGGCATCCTCAAATCCGAGGACACCCGCCGCATATAATGCACTATATTCACCAAGACTGTGGCCAGCCAAATAATCCGGCTTAACCCCTTGTTTTTCCAGCAACGCACAAAGCACGGCACTTACTGTCAAAAGCGCAGGCTGCGTGTTTTCTGTTTTTTTTAGTACTTCCTCTGGACCGTTCATAACCAGTTCGGTCAAGGAGAATGACAAGCGATTGTCCGCCGTTTCGAACATTTTTTTGGCTTCAGGATAGGTAGCAATCAGGTCAGCACCCATGCCGACTGTTTGAGAACCTTGTCCGGGGAAAACAAATGCAATCTTACTCAAAATACATCAACCTCCGCAACATATCGAATTACCACTGTTTGAAGCAAATCAGACGGCTTTCTGCCGCCGTTTACACTTCTGATTTATCTTTTCCTCCATGAGCACGGTACATGGTAAATACGCCCTTAAAAACATGATCATGCCCTGAATAACTATCCACTTCAACGACGGTACGTACACGCTCCTTGCGCAAAACCTTTGCTTTTGCGACCACTCGTTCACCTGACTTGACAGGCCGGATGAATTGGATCTCAGCTTTCGAAGTCAGAGCGAGATCATCGTTGATTACGGCTACAGCGAGCGAATTCGCTTGTGCAAACAAGTGATGCCCGCGAGCAATTCCTGTCCTTGAAAAAACAAAATCCGGTGTTATTTCTAGGATAGAAATTGCACTGATATCCAACTGAAGATCAAGAATATCACCAATCACTTCTTCTTTGTGAAGGGCTTTGACGTCATCAAATTGCCTCTTTGCCACATGTTTGATCCGTTCTCGCAACTCCGGAATAGATAATTCCAAACGATCAAGTCGAATCGTCTGAACACTAACCGTGAATTTCTTTGCCAGTTCGTCATCCGTAATAAACGGATTATCGTCGATCGTTTGTTTCAGAGATGCTTGTCTGTCTTTTTTGCTTTTTCTCATAAACTGGACACCGCCGTTTTATGTTCATCATGAATACTAAACATCTTCTTTTTAAGACTAGGTAATAATAGTTAGTATATCATAACTTATCTATCGCGGGTAGGGCAGAGGCGCACAGACAAAACAAGGTGCTAAATCATCGACTCATAACATACGCTGGCGCAAGTTTTTTGGTTTCATTTCAATCTAAATGAAGGAGCTTAGTCAATCCTGATTCTGTTAATGGCTCGCGCAGTCCTGTGTAACGTTCGTCACGCCAGAATTGCGGATCACGAACAAGCCGTGCCGCATCGTCTCGCGCAGTAGCTAATGTTCGGTAATCATGAATCATGTCAGCGAGCTTAAAAGTGGGCAAACCGCTTTGCTTTTTACCAAAAAAGTCTCCGGGTCCGCGAAGCTTAAGATCGTATCCAGACAATTTAAAACCATCCGTGGTCTCTGTCATCATTCGCATTTTTTCTCTGCTCGTTTCCGACTTGGCATCTGCAAGAAGAACACAATAAGATTGATCGCTGCCTCTTCCTACACGACCACGCAGTTGATGCAGCTGGGACAAGCCGAATCGATCTGCATCGTAAATGATCATCAACGATGCATTAGGAACGTTGACACCTACCTCAACAACTGTGGTTGATACAAGTACTTGGGCCTCTCTCCTTTTAAAAGAATCCATAACCTGATCTTTCTCTTCAGGAGTTAATTTGCCATGCATCAAGGCGACCTTGTAACCGGGAAGTGCTTGAGAAAGCTGCGCGTGAACATCAAGAGCATTTTGAACGTCAAGCTGTTCAGATTCCTCAATCAAAGGACAAATGACATAGGCTTGTCTTCCTTGATCAAGTTCTTTTCTCATAAAAGTTATGATACGGCCAATCGTATTTTCCTGTACCCAATAGGTCTTAATTTTCTTTCTGCCGCCAGGAAGTTCGTCAATTGTAGACACATCCATATCTCCAAAAACAGAAAGTGCCAAGGTGCGCGGAATCGGAGTAGCGGTCATATACAATACATCCGGCTCTTTTCCTTTCAACCGCAACGCACCACGCTGACGAACGCCAAAACGATGCTGTTCATCGGTTACCACCAGCCCGAGTTGTTTAAACTCAACTTCAGGTTGAATCAAAGCGTGGGTACCAATCAGAATTTGAATATGACCATGAAGCAGCTGATCAAGCAATATCTTTCTTTTAGTACCACGCACGCTTCCAGTCAGCAATCCGACAGATATATTAAAAGGGCGAAATAATTCATCAAGATTTTCAGCATGCTGCTGCGCAAGTATTTCTGTAGGAGCCATCAGCGCACCTTGATAGCCGGCGCTTACTGCCGTGTACAACGCAATCGCCGCAATCACCGTTTTTCCGGAGCCAACATCACCTTGAAGAAGTCGGTTCATTGGCGAGTCAGAATCCATGTCTGTTAAAATTTCGTCGACTACTCGATTTTGTGCTTGTGTCAATGAAAAAGGAAGCAAGCTAATAAACCGTCGGACGTTTTCACGATCCGCAGAAATTCGGATTCCTTTGGACGATGAACGTCTTATTTGCTTATAAGCTTGCAATTTTAATTGATAATTTAAGAATTCTTCATAAACAAGCCGTCTTCTCGCTTGATGAAGTTGAGCCTGATCTTTCGGAATATGTATTGTATAAACCGCTTGTCTTTTGCCAACGAGTTTGTAAGCCGAAAGCAATTCATGGGGTAGATCTTCTTCTATATAATTGGGAAAACGAGTAAATGCCTGATTGATCAGGCTCCTAAGTTTTCTAACCGAAACACCTGCGCACACAGAATAAACCGGTGCCCATTGTGCTTCTTGATCCGGCTGTCCTTTATGAAAATCAGTTGAAGTCAACGTTGCACGATTTCGATCCCACTTTCCTGTTACCGTAACGATGTCGCCAAGTTTCAAACTTCGTTTTAAATAAGGCCGATTGAATAATATAACGGTTATTAAATAACTGCCGGACAGCACACGCACAGTCAAGCGTGACTTTTTCTTCCCATAATAATTAAGCAACGGCTCACTTTGCACTTTCCCCATAATTGTAACCTGTTCCTGGTCCTGAGCACTCGCCAAGTCTCTTAACTCATAGTTCTCATAACGATATGGATAATGGGCAAAAAGGTCGTCAATGGTTGTTATTCCAAGCTGCTTCAAGTCCTCTGCCAGCTTCGGGCCAACGCCTCTTAGTTCCGTAATTGGAAAACGCAAAGTAGTGTTCATCATTTATCTTCAGTCACGGACAATTGATCATCCGTTCCAAATATTCGTTTTTTCAGCTCACGTCCAGTCTTAGTATCAGCAAGTCCGCCGAGCGCGGTCTCTCTTAAAGCAGGAGGCATCATGCGTCCCACTCGATACATTGCATCGATAACCTCGTCACAAGGAATGATACTCTTAATTCCGGCAAGGGCCATGTCAGCAGCAACAAGTGCGCTTGAAGCGCCAATTGCATTACGTTTCACGCAAGGAGCTTCAACCAGCCCGGCAACGGGGTCACAAATCAAGCCAAGCATGTTGCCCAGCGCCATCGCCATTGCATGCGCCGACTGTTCAGGAGTGCCGCCTGCCATTTCAACTGCCGCCGCTGCAGCCATACCGGTAGCAGATCCAACTTCTGCTTGACAGCCACCTGCTGCCCCGGAAATGGAAGCATTATTAGCAATAACAAAGCCAAATGCACCGGCTGTGAAAAGGAAGTGAATCATCTCTTCTCTGCTCGGTTTCAGTTTATGCTTCAAACCAAACAGTACGCCGGGAACCACGCCGGCAGATCCTGCCGTCGGTGTCGCGCAAATTGTCCCCATTGCTGCGTTTACTTCATTCGTCGCCATTGCTTTACTTACAGCGTCAAGCAGTACCGAACCTGATAATGTGTCACCATTTTCCAAATAACTCTGCAGAAGACGGGCATCTCCTCCCGATAGTCCCGAGCGTGACTTAATGTCTTCATGAATTCCTCTTTGGACAGCCTGTTCCATGACGTTCAACTGGCCAGACATTTTTTCAATAATCTGATCACGCTTGTTACCCGTCGTTTCTATCTCCGTTTGAATCATTACTTCATAGATAGGCAAATTGCGGCTGTTCGCGATGTTTACTAACTCTTCAATTGATTGAAACATAAAGACACCTCTTTTCCGGAAGATACTTGATTAAGCTAATACTGCAACATTGAGTATATTAGGAAGTCCTGAAATTTCTGCAGCAAGCCCATCGCTGATTTCTTCATCGGTTTGAATCACCATAAGCGCAAGCTGTCCCTTTTCCTGTCGTGAAACCTCCATATAGGAAATGTTCAGCTCGTATTTGGCAATCAGCACAGCAACCTCAGCAACAGCCCCATATTTGTCATGATGAAGGATAAGGAGTGCAGGATTGCTTCCGGACAGAGAAATAGAAAAGCCGTTGACTTCTGTAATCTCAATTTTCCCGCCGCCTATGGAAACGCCGACTAATTCAAGGCTTTGATCACCTGCTGATAAATGAATTCGCGCTGTGTTCGGCTGCTCCACCTGTGTTTCCTTATCCACACTAAATTGCACGTCCATTCCCTTTTGCTGCGCAATTTTAATTGAATCAGGCAAATTTGCATTACTTTCATTAAAATCCAGCAATCCGGCAACAATTGCCACATCCGTTCCGTGGCCTTTGTATGTTTCAGCAAAGGAACCGTACAAAGTTATTTTCACATGCTCCGGCATGACACCGAGCAGTTTTCTGGCCATTCGCCCAATTTTCGCCGCACCGGCAGTATGCGAACTTGATGGTCCAACCATAACCGGACCAATAATATCAAAAACACTTCGATACTTCATGTCGCATGACTCCCCTTATGCTTGTAATGATTGATCTTCAGGTAACGCTTCTTCATCCGTAAGGCGAACACCTTGTACAAAGATATTGATTGAAGCGGCATTCAATCCAAGCATTTCATTTAAAGTTTCTTTAACCTTTGTTTGAACACTTCCTGCTACCTCTGAAATACGGGTGCCATAACTCACGATGATATACATATCAATAAGCAAATTCTGATCTTCATCAAAGCGAACAACAACGCCGCGGCTGAAGTTCTCTTTCTTCAACAGCTCGGTAAAACCGTCCTTCAATTGATTTTTAGAAGCCATGCCCACGATACCAAAGCAATCCATTGCAGCACCACCGACAATTTTTGCAATAACATCGATTGAAATATCAATTTGTCCATAGGTGTTCGTTATAGATACAGTCATTTGTAAAACCTCCCAAGTGAAATTCTATTAATTTTTTTATAGGGACAGTCAATCTTATTCTTCTTCTCTTCTATCCGTAATCTTATTCGACTTATCGTTATTTTACACTAGCTTTCCCTAATTTTAAAGTCATGCATGTGCATGTACCATTTGACCCAATCAATTTTCTGCGATCTC
Source organism: Sporolactobacillus sp. PKPK-6 (assembly GCF_056678885.1). Taxonomy (NCBI): domain Bacteria; kingdom Bacillati; phylum Bacillota; class Bacilli; order Caryophanales; family Sporolactobacillaceae; genus Sporolactobacillus; species Sporolactobacillus sp. PKPK-6. The sequence goes on from NZ_JBWXPA010000001.1 coordinate 474,047, forward strand.
TAGTTGCGTGTCACGTTCGTACGTGTTAGTATAGAGTTATTGCGTTAATGAATTGCATGGTCAAGGAGGTCATCTATATGGGACGTCGATGCTTTGTTACCGGCAAAACAACGAAGTTCGGTCAGAACCGTTCATTTGCTGAAAATAAATCGAAAAGAACATTTAAAGCGAATCTGCAAAAAGTCCGTATCCTTGTTGACGGAAAACCAAAACGCGTTTATGTATCTGCAAAAGCGCTTAAAGCAGGTAAAGTTGAACGTGCTTAATGCATGATCAACCACTTAATTCGCACGAAACCGAAACAAAAAAGCCAAGCCCTTTTAGGGAATTGGCTTTTTTGTTTGCCAATCAAAAAAGACATCTTTGTAGATGCCCTTTTTGATGATGTGAGTTTATTTACCCCTTCTTAAAGGAACCGAGGAGGGCTCTCACAATACTTGCCAGAAATTTCGGCAGCTTAATCGTATAAAATTTCATTATACTGCTCCTCCTTGTCACAAGCGCCGTCATCCTTTATCACGTGCTTCTAGAATATATGAAGCGATTATGAAAACTATGACCGTTTCGTTAGACAAGTTAATCACTGCAGCGCATCATCAAAAGAAGGCCATGCGAAAAGGAAACGTGAAAAACGGCAGCATGCGTTTCATTGCTGATACAGAGACTTGATCCTAGACGAAGCTCTGCATCATTAAGCGGATACTTAACACATGACAAACTCAACCCGGTTACTTTTTCAGTCAAAGCAAGAAATGAAAGATAACGGTATGATGGATTGTTCTTTATAGGATATGCGCCTGGAGTCAATAAAGTGATCCAATTTTTTTTATCAATAATAGCGAGTTCAGAAGAAGTGTCAGTCGATTTCATCAGCAATTGTATACTTGCAAGCGCGTGATCCATCCTTCCGCCAGTCACCCCGAACAGATAACATTGCTCTGGATTCAGACTAAGCGCCCAGTCAAGTGCCAGCTCTAAATCTGTTTTATCCTTTTCAGGAGGATAGGAACAAAGTTCGAACCCGTCCTTGTCAATCTTTGTTCGTTCTTCTGCAGTCAACGAATCAAAATCACCAAATGCGCGAATTGGTCGAATCCTATTTTTTAACAAAACGATTGTCCCATGATCAGCGCCGATCCATTCAAAATCCTCATATTCAGGAGCATTCAGATCGGGCAGAAGTGATTCCGGACCTCCTGCAACAATTGCCAGCTTCATTACAGCTGCCTCCGTTCTTTACTTATTAACTTTGACCGTTAATACTTTGTTCGTTCACGCTCATTGAGTTCTGCTAAGAAAATTTGATAATGCTCGTACCGCGAGCGATCAATCTTACCTTTGGAAACCGCATCCTTTACCATGCAATCAGGTTCGGCCAAATGCATGCAGCCTCTGAAACGACAGCCTTCTCTAAATTCGTCAAATTCAGGAAAGCATTGTTCCAAATCGGAAGGGGCTATATCTGGAAGTTCCAACGAACTGAATCCCGGAGTGTCTGCCACATAGCCATTTATTGAAATCGGCAATAATTCAACATGTCTGGTCGTGTGCTTTCCACGGCCTAAAGCATGCGAAATCGCTTGAGTCTCAATGTTTAAGGAATCGCCCAAATAGTTTAAAAGTGTCGATTTACCGACACCGGATTGTCCGGTGACAACACTGATTCGATTCTCCATGCGCTGCTTGAGTTCAGCGAGTCCTTCTTTTTTCAGACTGGAGGTAAACAAAATAGGATAGCCGATCTTTTCATAAACACTCATTTGCGAACGAAATGTTTCAATATCTTTTTCAGACAAGAGATCCCATTTTGTGAAGCAAATAACCGGATCGATTCTATGAGCTTCCATTGAAATAAGAAAACGGTCAAGAAGCTGACAATCCAAAGCTGGTTCCGCGACGGAAAACACCAAAATAGCCTGATCAATGTTGGCGATCGGGGGACGTTTCAATACATTCTTACGCTTACTGATCGATAAAATATAACCATCTGTCGGCTTTGCCGCCTCGTAAACAACATGATCGCCAACAAGAGGGCTCACACCGCGCTTTCGAAACACCCCTCTTGCTCGGCATTGAACCAGCTGATCACCATTTTTCACATAATAAAATCCGCTTAATGCTTTAATTATTGTACCTTCAGGCATATCAAGACTCCTTATTCGTTAAGAAAAATGTTCTCTGTTAATTTGGATAATCAACCGTACCTGTTTTTCTTTCGACATTATCAATTAATACCCTGTAAGAACCTTTCTCATTCGGATTGATCGTAAATGGTATCGTATATGTTTTCGTTTCAGTTATTTGTTCATCGGTAAATACAGAGTTGTCGTGGTTGGCATCGGTATAATATATTTGTACGTGAATTGGTGTGCCTTCCCCTGAATCGGAGGATGTGCTGTCACCGCTTGTTCCCGGATACACCACTTTGATCGGCTGATCAATCTCCTTTGGTTTTGCTTCGCTTCCTTTCGACAATGTGACGATGACTGATGAATCCTTGTCCACTTGGCTCCCGGCAGCAGGATCTTGATCAAGCACACTGCCCTTTTCAATATCGTCAGAATAATCACCAACAGAAAAATCAGCTGTCAACCCCTGACTTTTAAGCAGTTTACTTGCCTCATTTTTTGTTTTCCCCTTCAGATTGGGAACAGTTGCCTGCGGATTTCCTGTGCTGTAGGTGAGTTCCAAAATTGTCTTCGATGGGACAACTTTTTCTCCTGCAGCCGGATTTTGACGTATAATCTGGTCTTCAGGTATTGATGCCGACTGTTCTTCATGCCAAACCACATCTTTATAGCCGGCATCCTTGATTACATCAGAAACCGTATCCCGACTGTAACCGACATAGTTGTCCAGTGCCACTGTTTTAGAACCCTTGCTTACGACAAGCGATACCTGCGCATTTTCTTTCACTTCTGCGCCTGCCTCAGGATTCTGACTGATAACTTTTCCTTTTGCGACGGAATTGCTTACGCGATCCGTTCGGATAGTCTTCAGCTTCTGATTAGACAATGTCTTTTGGGCTTTTTGATACGTCATTCCTGATACATCAGGGACCCGAACATTGGAGACATAGAACAACTTAGGTAAAAGTGTCGTTCCGAGCACTAATCCTGCTGCGATTAACAAGATGAGAATACCTGAAATCGTTAGCCATTTCTTAGCTTTTGATTTTTTCTTTTTTCCGCCTGTTTGAGTTGGTGCAGGAACATTTTTTTCCGCTGTCGCTTCTTGACTTTTGTTAGACTGGTTTTTGATCGGTGCCATTTTGATCGTTTTTTCCAGATCCTCGTTCTCCTCTTCCGGAACAGGTTCGTCAAGAATCAGTCTTTGTTCATTGGCACGTTCCGGATCAAGCGCAGTGATTAAATCGTTATACATATCCGTTACTTGGTCATAGCGATCAGACGGATTTTTTGCGAGAGCGCGAATCATCACATTTTCAATGGATTGAGGAATATCCGATCGAAAATCACGCGGATAAGGCATAGGCGAGCTGAGATGTTTCAATGCAACAGAGACAGGAGAAGTCCCGGGAAAAGGCAATTTTCCTGTCAATAATTCAAACATTACAATTCCGATTGCATAAATATCCGATTTGATTGTGGCTTTCCCGCCTCGTGCCTGTTCCGGAGAAAGATAATGTGCTGATCCCATGATCGAATGAGTATAGGTAATGGTAGCCCCGCTGACAGCAAGAGCGATTCCGAAATCAGTTACCTTCACCCGCTCGGATTCATTGATTAATATATTTTGAGGCTTTATATCTCGATGTACAATGCCATGCTGGTGTGCATGCGTAATGGCAAGTAAAATCTGCTTCATGATATAGATTGATTCATCAATAGATATAGGCGAATAATCTTTTATGAATTCTTTAAGTGTCATTCCTTCGATATATTCCATGACAATGTAATAGCAGTCCTCTTCACCGATATCATAAATTGCAACAATATTCGGATGAGAAAGACTGGCGACCGATTCTGCCTCGCGATGAAAGCGGCGGACGAATTCCTCATCTCCGGACAATTCGGGACGTAGTGTTTTTACCGCAACAAAGCGTTCCAAAATTAAGTCTTTCGCCTTATATACGATCGCCATTCCGCCTTCACCAAGACGGGATAGAATTTGGTATCTTCCGCCAACTCGTTTTCCTATCATAGCTTTTCACCATCACCATCTTTGGAAATAATGATCACTGAACTATTGTCCTCTCCGCCGGCATGATTTGCCTCACTGATCATCATTTCTGTTTTCTCTCGTAAATTCATTGTACCCTCCATAATTTCACTCAATGTCTCATCAGACAGCTTGTTTGTTAATCCATCGGAACAAATCAAAAGATGAGAACAGTTCGCCCAATCAATAACTGACGTATCGAGAGCGATTGTCGGTTCAGTTCCTAAAGAACGCATCAAAATATTTCTTTTTGGGTGATCTTCAGCCTCTTCTTTTGTTATTTGCCCGGATTTCAGCAATTCATTAACGAATGTATGATCTTCTGTAATCTGTTTGACAATGCAATTCTGTTTCCATATGTATATCCTGCTGTCTCCAACAGATGAAACGGCGATAAATTCTTTCGTACAAAGTGCGACGGCGAAGGTTGTTCCCATACCTCGGCATGCATCATGAGTCTCCGCATATTCATATAAGCGCAGGTTCACACTGCGAACTAAATGATTCAGCCATGTCTCTGCTTCTTCTTTAGTAAAAACACCTGAATGCTCCGACCACTTGGCGGATGTCAGCTCCAAAGCCATTTTACTGGCAATTTCGCCTGCGGCATGTCCTCCCATACCATCAGCAACGATCCCGAGCAGGCAGTCGTCGCCATAAAGCACATCCAAACTATCCTCATTTTGTTCTCGTACGTTCCCGGAACTTGTACACCACTCGGCCTTCACGCAGTTCACTCCTTTAAGAAAGTCCATCTTTTAAGCGTTCAAGACAGCAAATGAAAAAGCCATCGGTTTGAAACATATAAGGCATAATCTGCAACATGCCGTCACGTGTATCAATCATGGCCTTTGGCATTCGTTTTGCAAAGGACTTTTCCGCACAAAAGTTTGGATGATTCGCCAAAAAAACGGCCATTTGTTTTTCATTTTCATCTTTATGAATCGTGCATGTGCTGTAAATTAACCAGCCGCCAGGTTTTACGAGTAAAGCGGCTTCTTCCAAAATCATTTGCTGAATGGGAATCAGTCCCTTGATCTCATCTGCCGATTTGGTCCACTTAATCTCAGGTTTCCGCCTGATCACCCCTAAACCGGAACATGGAACATCGAGCACAACACGATCAAAACATGCTTCGCCAAGTTTGCTTCGTGCCGATCTTGCATCCATAGCGTGAGTCTCAATATTGGTTAAACCAAGCCGTTCGGCCGCATGATCTATTAATTGTGCCTTGTGCGGATGCAAATCAAGCGCAACAATTCGGCCGCGATTAGCCATTCGTTCAGCTAAGTGGGTTGTTTTTCCCCCAGGTCCCGCACATGCATCGAGAACAAGCATGCCCTCCTTAGGTGCTGCTGCATCTGCTACCAGCATCGAGCTTTCATCCTGAATGGTAAAATAGCCCTCTCGAAATGCTTGCGACTGAACAGCATTTCCGCTCTTGACAATCAAAGCATCCGGAGAGAGTATTCCAGGAAGCGTTTCTATATTTTCTGCCGCTAATTGATCTGCCAGCTCCTGCCTTGTAGCCTTAAAACGATTCACTCGAATGGAAACATTGGGCGGAAGATTGTCGGCTTCAGCAATTTTAACTGCTGTTTCACGGTCCCACTGTGCTTCCCAAAGATCCATCAGCCATTCTGGATGGCTATACATAATTGCATTCCTTTTTCTTTCCGGTTCAATTTGTGACAGGTCAGGCAAACCTTCACGCAGAATCCGACGAAGTACCCCATTGACAAATCCGGATATCCCCCGATGCCCCCGCTTCTTTGCAATCGTAACAGCTTCATTCACAAGTGCATGGTCTGGAATGCGATCGAGAAATGCTTTTTGGTAAATTGAAATAAGAAGCAGCTGTTCCACCCAATCATCTATTTTTCTTTTCTTTTCCACAAAAGATGATAAATAATAATCCAATGTCAATTTTTGCTGCAATACTCCATAAACGAGAGTAGTAACCAATCCTTTATCTTTATCCGATAAGTGTCCGGCGTTAAGTGTCTCGTTCAAAACTATTTGACTGTACGCATGCTTTTTTGTGATCGCAAGCAGCAAATCTAATGCGGTCTCACGAGCTGTCGGTTTGCTCATAATTTCACTCCAAGTATAGTGCCGGTCTCTACACGTGTGCCTCTAAGAAAATCAGCAGTCTTCATTCTTTTTTTCCCCGCAGGTTGGCACTCAACAATTTGTACAGCTTGACCATCGCCTGTTGCAACAAAAAGTCCATCTGAGTCACATCTGATAACAGTGCCTGGTTTTTCAGCTGACCTAAGATCTGTTAACTCAGCAACGAAAATTTTAAATACGGAACCTCCAAGTCGGGTGAACGCCCCTGGAAACGGATTCAGTCCGCGAATCAGGTTGCGTACCGCCGGAGCGGATTTCTCCCATACAATTTCCTCGTCTTCATGTTGGATGCTCGGCGCAAATGTGACTTTGTTTTCATCCTGCTTCTGGGGTTTCAGCGAGCCTGCCGCAAGTTTCGGCAAGGTTTCCATAAGCAGGGTGCTTCCGGCGGCACTTAATTTACCGTGCAAAGTTCCAAATGTATCCTGATCCTCAATAGGCACTCGCACTTGTGATAAGATATCCCCCGCATCCAACTGCTTCACCATATACATGATCGTAACGCCGCTTTCTTTCTGTCCGTCAATGATCGACTGCTGAATCGGAGCTGCTCCGCGATAAGCGGGCAGTAATGAGGCATGAACATTCACGCACCCCAGCCGTGGGCCCTTGAGCAGGGACTCAGGCAGTATTTGCCCGTACGCAGCGGTAACCAATAAATCCGCATCGAAGTCTAGAATTTCTTTAACCGCCTCCGCTTTGCGTACTTTCTCCGGCTGCAGAACCGGCACAGCGTAGCTCTCAGCAAGTACCTTGATCGGAGGAGGTGTTAATTTATGCTTTCGGCCTTTGGGACGGTCCGGTTGCGTTACAACGCAAACCACATCGTAAGCCGGATCTTCCAGTAAATGTTGCAGTACGGGTACCGCAAAATCCGGCGTTCCCATAAATGTTATTTTCATTGAATCATCCTCTTCAGCAAAATTAAATCCTGGTTTAGAGCCTATTCGAAAGCCGGGAAGCCATTCTTCCCGGTATTCGAACACGTTCTTCTACATAAGTGCAACAGGATTAAGGTCAATAGACACTTGCAAACCGTTCTTTCCGCTCTCTTGAAAATGCTGCATGATCTGATGCAACACAGGCAGAAGAGCAGGTTCCCTTTTGTATTTTACCATGCACTGGTAACGATATCTATCCTTTATCTTTGAGACAGCCGGAACGACCGGACCGTATATCTGAGAAGAACCGGACAGCTGTTTTTTCAAAATCATTGCAATTCGTTCGGCCGCTTCCGCTACCTTTGCAGGTTCCGGATGGGTGAGTCGAACCATTGCCAAATAGAAAAACGGAGGATAACCTCCTCGATGACGGAGCGCCATTTCTTGATTGTAAAAGCCTTCATAATCATGATGTGCAGCATCTAACACCGCATAATGATCTGGACTATAGCTCTGAATGACAACTTCGCCCGGTAATGAATGTCTTCCTGCACGTCCGGCCACCTGAGTAACAAGCTGAAATGTTTTTTCCGATGCACGAAAATCCGCAAGATGCAGTAATGAATCTGCTGCCAGTACCCCTACGAGCGTCACCTTTGGAAAATCCAATCCCTTCGCTATCATTTGCGTCCCGAGCAGTATATCCGCTTTCTCTTCACCGAACTGCCGTAACAAGTTTTCATGGCTTCCTTTTTTCCGTGTTGTATCTACATCCATACGGATAACGCGCGCTTCAGGAATCAGCCTGTTAAGTTCTGCCTCAACTTTTTGTGTCCCCGTCCCAAAGAAGCGCATCGCATCGCTGCCACAGGTTGGGCAGGTGTCAGGGACTTTTTGCTCAAACCCGCAATAGTGGCACTTTAATAGATGCTGCGCGCGATGGTAAGTCAAGGATATATCGCAATGAGGACACTCGACAACGGTCCCGCATGATCGGCACATAACGAAAGTCGAATACCCGCGTCGATTTAAAAAGAGCACCGTTTGCTCCTTCTTTTGAAGTCGATCCTTCACTTTCTCAAGCAGTTCCTTAGAGAATACCGAGTGGTTTCCCTGCCGCATTTCTTCTCGGAGATCAACAATATGAACAGAAGGAAGCGGACGGTGATTGACGCGCTCTTTCAAAGAAAGTAGTGTGAAAACCTGTTTACGTGCACGCGCAAAAGATTCGAGCGAAGGTGTTGCACTCCCAAGGACGACCGGACACTGGTGGCCTTGCGCTCGGTGAATAGCAATGTCGCGTGCATGGTAGCGCGGCATGTCTTCCTGCTTATAACTGGATTCATGCTCCTCATCAATAATAATTAATCCTAGATTATTGAAAGGTGCAAAAATTGCCGATCGAGCACCGACAACAACCTGCACCTTTTCTTCACGAATTTTTCGCCATTCGTCATATTTTTCTCCTCGACTCAATCCGCTGTGCATCACAGCCACATGATCGCCAAAGCGGCCTTTGAATCGTAAAACCATTTGCGGAGTCAATGAAATTTCCGGAACAAGAACGATGGCTTGCTGCTTTTTCTCAAGCACGTGCTGAATGGATTGAAGATAGATTTCCGTTTTTCCGCTCCCCGTGACACCATGGCATAAAAACACGCGATGCTCCGGCTTATCCATTGAGTGCAAAATAGGTGCAAGTGCATTCGCTTGCTCATCAGTTAATTTTAGCGGTTCGGTGTGTTCAATTGATCGTTTATAGGGATTGCGTAATTGTTCGATCTGATCGATGCGGAGCAACCTTTTTTCCGCAAGTTTCAAAATTGCATCTCTGCTTAAGCCTTCATCAATGAGAGCACGCATTGTCGGATGGAATGCTGCGGAATCGGATTGCCGAATAAAATAGTTAAGTGCTTCTTTTTGGCGCTTGGCTCGATCATTAAGTTGTAAAAGTTCAAGGCTCAATCGTTCTTTAGAAACAGCAACTGAAACAGCAGCCACTTGTTTCGCAGTCGCTTGGTTGCGTACCAGCTGATGAATGGAAAGGCTGCCCCTTCGCAATGCTCGATTAATCGGATTTAATAATTCCGAATCGTTTCTTACAACTTCCGACCAAAGCGCTTGTCTCTTCGATCTGAAAAATTCGGCCAAATTCGGATCATCATTTTCTAACTGCTCTGGGTCCTCAACTTTAATCACTTTTTTATAATCAGCTTTCATCGCTGCTGGAAGCATTGCTTGATAAGCCGCTACAGTCGCACAGACCGTCGTGTCCGCCAGCCAGCGACCCAATTTTAAGAGTTCCGTTGTTAGGACAGGCAGATGATCTTCAACTGTATCAATCGACTTTAATCGAGTAAATTCCGAACTTTCCTTGAGTGCCGTCACAAAGCCAAGACGGTGCATTCGCCCAAAAGGTACGGTTACACGCATTCCTGGTGCTAAAATATCGCTGAACGGCTCCGGAACTTGGTAATCAAACGGTTTATTTACCGGATTTGCCGGAATATCAATATAAACCTCAGCAATCACTTCGTTTCACTCATTTCAAACAATTCGGCAAGGGCATCACAAATAGTTGATGCAACTTGCTGTTTATGCATCGTATCAAACTCCTGCTGCTTCCCGCTCGCAAAAAAGAACGTTACTTTGTTTGTATCTTCTCCAAAGCTGTCGGACGCATGATTGGCGACGAGCAGATCCAAATGTTTCGCTTCAAGTTTCTTGAGTGCATTTGCTTCCAAATGATCGGTTTCAGCCGCAAAGCCAATGAGTAATTGATTCTGTTTCTTTTCGCCCAACTCTTTCAGTATGTCCGGATTTCTGACCATGGTGACCGTCAGCGGACCTTCTGATTTCTTAATTTTTGTCTCGCTCACCTGCTCTGGGCGATAATCTGCGACAGCGGCTGCCTTTATTACTGCATCCGCATCAGGATAACGTTTCATGACCTCGCGATACATATCACGTGCAGAGGTTACCTTAATTCTTTTGATTTCAGGAGAAACAGCCAGGTCAGTTCCGGCAATAAGCGTCACCTCAGCACCCGCCTGATTTGCAGCTTCAGCAATCGCATAGCCCATCTTCCCACTGGAACGGTTGCTGAAAAAGCGGATCGGATCAAGCGATTCTTTTGTTGCGCCGGCGGTAACGAGAATTTTTTTCCCAACAAGTGACTTACGAGTAAAAAAGTCGTCGATTTCACGGACAATATCTTCAGGCTCAGTCATTCTTCCTGAACCTGTCCATCCGCACGCCAATCTTCCTTTCTCCGGACCAATTAAGTGATAACCGTAACTTTGAAGGACGTGCAAATTTTTCTGAACAGCGGGATGTGCATACATATTGACGTTCATAGCCGGAGCGATCCATAATGGCGCCTTTGAAGCGAGTGCTGCCGCAGTAAGCATATCGTCGGCGATACCCGACGCCATTTTGGCAATGGTATTGGCTGTAGCCGGTGCTACAATAAATGCATCGGCATCATCCGCTATGTCAATATGAGCAATTTGTCCCTCCTTTTCATCCAAGATGACGCGATCATAAACGGTATGCCTTGTGAGCGCTTGAAAAGTAACTGATCCGACAAAGTGCTTTGCAGATTCCGTCATCAAAACATGAACATCTGCTCCTGATTTAACCAGCCGGCTCGTCAAGTCCGCTGCCTTGTATGCAGCGATTCCTCCAGTTACACCAAGCACGATTTTTTTCCCTTGAAGAGTCATGAAAACACTTCCTTATCAATATCTGACTACTGTCTTACAAAATTACTTTTTGGTCGTTGGCATCCCATTCTCAAGAAAATGTTGCCGAGCAAATTGCCGATATTTTAAATTCCAGGCTAAAACCTATATAAAAGGCAACAACCTGATAAAGGTTGTTGCCTTGCCGTTTGGCGGTGCATGTTAACGTTTGTAATTGAGAAGTCCAGCATTGATTTCTTCCAATGCTTGACCGACTTCTTTTACAGAACGCGGATGCTCAACGAGTAAATGTCCGGAACCATCCTGAAGCTGGCGCGCACGTTTCGCGGAGAGTGTCACCAATGTATAAGTAGAATTCACTTTTTCAAGCAAACTGTCAATAGACGGATAGATCATCATATTCCGTCATCCCCTTCCATTTTCAATATATTTCTCAATCAGCCGATCTACCCTGCAATGTTCGGCAAGCACAATGGCTTCGATTCGATCACAGGCCTTTTCAACTTGATCGTTTTCCACAACATAATTGTAATTCTGCATTAATTCCATTTCTGATTTTGCCACACTCATTCGACTTTCAATCAGATCTGCGGTTTCTGTACCGCGCCCGACAATTCGATTTTTCAGTTCATCCAAGTTAGGCGGAGCGAGAAAAATGAACAGTGCTTCTGGAAACTTCTTCTTCACTTGAAGTGCGCCTTGGACCTCAATCTCTAAGATGACATCTTCACCGCATTCAAGCGATTCTCGAACATAATCAACAGGTGTGCCGTAACAATTGCCCACATATTCTGCCCATTCCAGAAGTTTCTCTTGTTTAATCATCTGCTCAAACTGTTCCCGTGTTTTAAAAAAATAATGGACGCCGTCGATCTCGCCTTCTCTCGGCTTTCTCGTGGTCGCCGAAATGGAATATTTTAATTGCGTGCCGCGCTTGCGCAGCGCTTTGCACACGGTTCCCTTGCCAACGCCGGAAGGTCCGGAAAGAACCACCAGCAACCCTTTTTCTTTAAAACTCATCAACTTTGCCTCCAACCGCTACACATCAATCATTCATCTATTCTATATTTTGCACTTGTTCACGTAATTTTTCAATCTCAGTTTTCATGGACACAACTAGGCGGCTTACTTCAGCATGACTGCCCTTTGAACCAATCGTATTCACTTCACGATTCATTTCTTGAATGAGAAAGTCGAAACGACGACCAACGGGCATGTCCGAATGCTCTTCCAATAAGACTTTGCATTGATCTAAGTGGCTTTTCAAACGTGTCACTTCTTCATCAATCGCCGTCTTATTGACGAATACGGCCATTTCGTTCATGAAACGATCCTCGTCAATTCCTCGATTCTGCCCAAGAAAATCGGTGATCGCGGCGTGAAGCCTCAGCTTATACTGGGCACGAACTTCAGGCATAAACGCCTCAAGCTGGTCAACCTCGGATTGGATCCCCTGAATTTTATCTAAAAGATCAATTCTCAGTGCTTCGCCTTCCTTTTCACGCATCGCAATAAGATGTTCTGCTGCATAGCGAACGGATTCAAGCACCAGTGGTTCCACTGATTTTGCATCACAATTGTCTCCATCGTTTAATGAAAAGATACCGGGAAGCTGTAGAATCGCATTGAGATCGTTCAGCTGGAATCCGCTGCGCCGCTGCATTTCTTTAGCAGCACTCATATACTGATCAACGAGCGACCAATTCGTTTTCAAATGTGGCTCGTTCGCTTGATTACCTTCAACTGAGAGATATAAGTTGAGCGAGCCTCGCTTCACAAAAGAATGAACAATCTCCCTCAGTTTATCTTCAAGATAGACGAGTGATCTCGGCCCGTTGAAAGTAAGCTCGAAGAATCGATGATTGACTGATTTAAGCTCAACGTGTACCTGTGTGTCGTCTTGGGTTTGATCACACATACCAAAGCCTGTCATACTTTTAATCATCCGATCACTTCCACTATCTCATTTTAAACATTTTTATCGAGTTGTCGCAAGTACTGACGATAAATAAATTGAGATGAACTGCCAAGTCCGTTATTTTGTCTCAGATTTTGGCTTTTCACGCATGTTCAAGACCTGCGATTCATCTGGTGTTACATAGAGCGTTTTTTGATCCGTATAGATAACAAAACCAGGTTTGGCACCGCTTGGTTTTTTGACATATTTCACTTTGGTATAGTCAACCGGAACACCGCTGCCCATGCGTGATTTACTGTAAAAAGCTGCAAGGTTAGCCGCTTCCTTCAGCACATCTTCACTTGGACTCTGCGATCGAATCACAACATGTGATCCGGGAATATTCTTTGTGTGCAGCCAAATCTCTTCACGTGCCGCTTCTTTCGTTGTCAAGTAATCATTCTGTTTATTGTTCTTCCCAACGAGAATCAGTGTACCATCTGAGGCAAAATACTGATCAATGACCGGTTTATTCTTTCTCTTCCGATCTTTAACCGAACGCTTCTTTCTTAAATAACCGCCTTCGACCAGTTCCTCGCGAATTTCTTCGATATCCTTCATCGAAGCAGATTCAACCTGCTGCGTCAGCCCTTCAAAATATACGATCTCGCTATTCGTTTGCCGAACTTGTTCTGTAACAACTTTTTTTGCCGTCTTTGCTTTATTATACTTTTTAAAATAAGCTTGTGCGTTCTCCGAAGGAGTCCGATTCGGATTAAGGTTGATCGTCACTCGTTTCTGATCCGGATCATAATAATTAATCACATCCACGTGCAAGTCGCCGCGTTTAAAGACATGCATGCTTGCCGTTAGCAATTCTCCATATAAACGATACTTATCCGCATCTTCAGCGTCTCGTAGTGTTTTTTCCAATTTCTTGAGCTTTGTCTTGTTTTTCTTCAATTCAAGGCTGATAAAATGACTGAGGTCCCCTGCCTTCTGTCTGACTGCGTCAGTCTGTGCTTTAACCGCGTAAAAACGATCAAGCATCTGGTGAACAGTGGTGAAGTTTTCCGTTTTCCCTGATTCATGGGTCAGCCGCAACACATGAAAGTCATCTTTTCCCTTATCATTAAAAACAATCATCGGATGATAATCATGATTTCGTATTTCTGTTTGAATCTCAAGGAATGATTGTGCAATCGCTTCCTGATGGGGAAGACCGGCGCGATGAACAATTTCAGCACCAATCTGCGGTGAAAATCCGCTGACCATGCCTACGATCTGGCGATCAATGCGTCCGGCATTCCATTCAATCCGGCCGATTAAATCCTGTACACTCATCTCAAGCGGATTAAGCTTCCCCTGATCCGGCGGCAGAACATAGGTTTCACCGGGCAACACTGTACGGAAACGATTGACCGCGGGAGTCAAATGCTTCATTGAATCAATAATTCGCTTGCTCTCTTTATCAATCAGAATCACATTACTGTGTCTGCCCATGAGTTCAATAATCAATTCTTTTTCTGTAAGATCACCCAATTCATTGCGTGAACGAAGATCAATGTGTACAATACGCTCAAAGCCCAGCTGCTCGATTCGCTCGATGACGCTTCCCTCAAGATATTTGCGCAGAAGCATACAGAACATCGGCGGCTCTTGAGGGTTCCCTTCCGATTGCTCTGTCAAATGCATGCGTGCAAATGCTGCATTGATAGAAATGAGCAACTTTCCGCGTACCCCGCGTGCGCGCAGATGAAAAATAAGATCCGTAGGTGTCGGCTGATATATTTTAGCCACCCTGCCACCTGTAAAATCTTGCAGACTTTGAACAGCAGCATGGGTAACAATACCGTCATAAGACATGGCGCATTCCTCACTTCCAAAAAAAGCGGGCATTCGCTGCTCGCTTTTCAACTTCCAATTAAATACCGAACTCTATTGTCTCACTTGGCCCGCTTCCGAGTCAAGAAAGGTCTCAGTTAGTTGGAAGTCTGATGACACCCTTAAATAGATCACCATCCAAGTCAATTTCAAAAATACCGCCATGAAGATCGATGATCGACTTAGCAATCGCTAGTCCAAGCCCTGAGCCTTCCGTATGGCGTGACGCATCCCCGCGTTTAAAGCGTTCAAATAATTCATCAACATTGTCTCCAAGTTCGTATTTAGTAATATTCTTGAACGTCGCCACCGCCTCGCCGTTTTTCATCTCAAGCGTGATGTACACACGCGTCCCTTCCATTGAGTATTTAAGAATGTTTCCAATCATATTATCAAAAACGCGCCATAGTTTCTGACCGTCGACAATAACCGGAACCCTTTCATTCGGTGTCTTTATACGAAAATTAAGCTTTGATTGTTGAATCGCTTCATCATATTCAGCGAGTGCCTGTGTCAGCAATTCATTCAAGTTAACCTTTGTTTTGTGCAGTTCGATTGCGCCGCTTGCCA
Organism: Sporolactobacillus sp. PKPK-6; assembly: GCF_056678885.1. NCBI lineage: Bacteria > Bacillati > Bacillota > Bacilli > Caryophanales > Sporolactobacillaceae > Sporolactobacillus > Sporolactobacillus sp. PKPK-6. The sequence goes on from NZ_JBWXPA010000001.1 coordinate 489,298, forward strand.
TTTTTGAAGCGTCAAATAAATCATCAATCAACCGCTTCAAACGCTTCGCTTTTCGATCAATGATGCCTAGGTATTCCTGCCGTTCCCCATCACTCACATCCGATTTTCTTAACAAATCGTTATAGGTAATGATTGAAGTCAGAGGCGTGCGCAAATCGTGACTTACATTAGTAATGAGTTCAGTTTTCAGTCGTTCGCTTTTCAACTGTGCGTTTCGTGATAATCGAACCCCGTGCTGCATCTGATTCATTGTGCGGCTTAATATACCTAACGCACCTTTTCCTTGTACTGGAAAATCAATCAGATCGCCGCCTGCAGCAACGGTTTCTACCTGTTTGACGAGGCGATTAAGCTGAGCAGCCCGATGAAGAACAAGCCACATGAGTGGTAATGCTGTAAAGATAAGAACGACCATTGTAAAAGCGAATACATTCTGCAAAAATAAGCAACCAGCAAAGAGACCGAGTAAAAACAGAGCAGTACCGGCCGCAAATAACTTGAGCACAATAAATGGAGCATGCAAAAATTCACGGAAAATTATACCAGTTTGAACGAAAATACTGTTTTCCCAGCACAAGCGTCGTTTCAATGGATCATGAAGCATCTCCGCCAACCACTGAAATTGATAGAGCAAGGTTGAGACAGCCACAAAAATCCCAATGCCAATCGAGACAGGTCCAATCGAGTAACCGATGCCGCCAATGATTGGAAAAAAATAGCTATCTGAATACTGGTTGGCTGTAATCAATTTCAAAATGTTAATAAAAACAAAGATTTCCATGACAAAGATTATCAGCCTAAATTCAATTGGTATTCGCACATAAAATTGGTGAACCGTTTCTATATCGACAAGTGAACGGATTGATCGTTTTACGCCAATGAAAAGTGCCGTAGCAATCATAATTAAACTCAATATGAGTATGATAAAACCTGTTTTTTTCCTGGACTCGTATTGCTCGTATCCGGGCAACTGATTCAACGGTGCGTTTTCTGCAACAAATATCCTTCCTTGATAGTCATCCGTAGAAAGCTTCAACACGCGATTAATAATTTTATTACTGTTACCGGAATATTGATAAGCCGATAAGGCTGTGAACTTCTTCTCAAAGCGATTTTGCGTTCCGGCATTTTTATCTGAAGCAGTTCGAACATTCGTGATTCGTTCACCTGTCCGTTTATTGACAAGATCGTAGCGAAATACCTTAGTTAGTTGATTGAAGTACTGGTTCTCCTCATTAAGCGATTGATAATATGATTCCATTTTTTTTACACGTTCATTGCGTATTTGTTTGATCACGTACTGGTCGCTTTTAAAATTTTGTTGAATTGCTTTTAGTTTGCGATTTTGTTCCTTTTTATAATATTGGACTACATCTTTATCATTATCTTTTTCCGCTTTTGCAATCACATCTGTATATTGTGCGCGAACATTGGACAGTTGTTTTTCAAGTCTTCCATAACGGTAGCGGAACTCGTGAATATCCGAATCGTTTATCGGTAAATCTTTAACCGCTGACTGCAACGGATGATTAAGCTTCACCAAAGCCAAATTGTGCCTAAAGTTATAATAGCTGCTCATAAAACTGTCTGTTTTTTCAAAAGTGCCAAACATGTAGTTGTGAAAGGCCGAAAAAACAAAAATCAGTAAAGAAAGGCCAAGAATCATAATACCGGTTACTAGCTTCGCAACAGTTTTATTTTTCAATTTTATAGCCAATGCCCCACACCACCTTCAAATATCTTGGGATTTTCGGATCAATTTCAATTTTTTCTCGGATTTTGCGAATATGTACGGCGACCGTGTTCTCTGCGTTATAGCTTGGCTCCTCCCAGACCCGCTCATAGATTTCATGAATAGAGAAAACACGACCGGCGTGGCGCATCAATAAATCGACAATTCGGTACTCAATTGGCGTTAGGCGAACCGGTGCACCATTGACAGAAACGCGTTTCTCTGCCTGTTCCAGAACAAGTCCATTCAAATTTATCAATTCTTTTTTACCTTCATAGGTACCAAGTGTGACATAACGACGCAGTTGCGACTTGACACGTGCCACAAGTTCGAGCGGATTGAATGGTTTTGTCACATAATCATCCGCGCCAACTTGCAAACCAAGGATTTTATCCATATCCTCGGTCTTGGCACTGATCATGATAATCGGGATGTTTTTCTGTTCACGAATTTTGAACGTTGTCTGAATTCCGTCCATAAGCGGCATCATAATATCAAGCAAAATGAGATGTACCGTATGACAGCGCAGCAGCTCAATCGCCTCAAGTCCATCCTCTGCTTTCAGCACATGAATGCCTTCATTTTTTAAGTAAATGCCGATGACATCACGAATTTCTTTGTCATCGTCAACAACCAGCACGTTATACTCTTCCATTGTTTACTCTCCCAGCTCATCAGCTTACTTTATTTATTGTAAATGGAGGTTATTAAAAAATACAATTAGAAAAAATGAAGAATTTCTTAAGAAGTGTACACGCGGAGAAAAAAGTTCTATAGATAAGCAGATACAGCTATTACTTATTGAATAGTAGTATGACATAATTCTACTGTTCAATAAACAGTATCCGAGGAGATGAACAGAATGAAACAATCCGAATTTATACATGAATTAGAGATTCAGCTTAAAGGAAACATTTCCGAGAATGACTTGAGCGAAGTTCTGTCCGATTATGAGAGCTTTTTCATTTCAGGCAGAGAAGAAGGCCGAACAGACGATCAGATTTCCGCAGATCTTGGTTCTCCATCCTATCTTGCACAATCGCTCAGAGATGAGCAAAGTCAACAGGGACGAACAATTAATAAGAATATCGCCAATCCTGGCAAACGTCTATGTGCCTTTTTGATTGATGCAGTGATTGCAGTTCTCCCTGCCTTATTATTCTCTCTTTTGAGCAAAATAGCTGTCCCTGTTCTTTTCATGCTTATCTTTTCCTATGCAAGTCCTGCATGGGGTGTATCCATATACGGTGGAACAGCTGCCTATTATCAAGAAACATCAACAACAGTTTCTGATGGACACAACGTAGTAACTGAGAATCGAACGATCGGAAAGCCTAGCGCACTAATGATTACATTTAACTACCTTTCAGTCGCTTTTTATCTTTTTTACGCACTGATCTGTAGCTGGCTGCTGCACGGACAGACCTTGGGAAAGAAACTGATGCACATCCGTGTACGCACTGCAACCGCAGAACCAGCTTCTAAATGGACCATTTTTTATCGTGAATTTCTGGGGAAAGTTCTGATCAATTCCATTCCGATCGTTCCGCTTGCTTCGTTGTTCACTCTATTATTCACGAAAGAACACAAGACGCTCCATGATATGCTGGCGGACACAATCGTCACGAACGAGTAAGGAGAGCGCTTATGGATACTCAGATGAAAAAAGGTATTCTAGAAATGTGCATTCTTTTTAAGCTGAAGGATGAACCACTTTATGGCTATGAATTGATGAAATCAGTGCGCCAGGTGTTCCCTGATGTTTATGAGGGCTCCGTCTACACCATTCTTCGGCGACTTAAGGCCACCGGATACACATGTGTCACGCAGAAAGAATCACCCTCCGGCCCGACGAGAAAATATTATGAGATTACCAATACGGGTCAAGGCTATCTTCGTCAAAGTATTGAAGAATGGAAGGTAGTTGTCCAAGGGGTATCACAATTAGGAATCAGACTATAATTTTTTGGATGAATAGTGGCTGATCAATTTTTTTCGTATGAAATGACTGGATAGTGCGGCCAGCCCTAAATATACTAAATATCCAGAGATTCCTAGAGCAGCGCCGGAAGTGTTAAGAATCACATCATCAATATCCATTGCGCGAGCCTGAAAAAAGAGGAGATCCGATAAGAATTGTAGTGCCTCAATCGATAGCGAATAAACGAACATAATGGGAAACGCGCGTTTAAACGTGATTCGTCTAAAATAGAGCAGAAAAAAACAGAGAGGAGTCAGAACGATAATATTTCCGATAATCTGATGTACCGCATAATAGGCAGAAGGAAAATTGGCAAACTGAGTTACGAGGGTACGAAAGGGGATCAAATTGACCATCATCGATAAATTACGCTCATAGTCAGCATCAAATAATCCGAACCATAGCTGATGTGCATCAATGCCCAGTAGCAGCCAAAACGCAATCCACGCGTATAGTTGAAAAGCCAAGAAAAACAGCGTTTGACTGATCCCGCGAATGATTATTTTCCTTGTAATGAGCAAAAAAATCAGCGTAAACATAATGAGATTAAACAAAGTGGCCAGATATTCAATGATCATATTAATGATCAAATCCCACAATCAAAAAGCCAATTAAATAGAACAAGAAAATTGCAACAGAAAAAAGACCGATCATCTTAATATTCTTCGTTTCAAAATAGTGTTTCATAAAAGATTCCTTTCCAGAATGATCATTGAAATGAGAGGCAAGTATATGTGGAGCGTAATGTTCTAAAAGCAGCCATTTAATCTTACCCATGTTCACTCCTTGGTCCAACCACTCAATTGATGTCCTTAGACTGATATAAGCCAATCCGATGCTTTTGCGACTCTCGACGTTTTTGTTGTTGAACGCTGTTTGAAACCGGATCTTTTGTCCATTTTCTGTAATCCTTCGCCTCTGTAATCGAATCCTTCTTTAATCGCATGAATTCTTTTTCATTGTAGACTTCGCGAATTTTCGCATCTTTATAATTTCTAAAGTCACTATCTTTAAAAGCAGTAAAAATCAGAAATCCATGTACATCAAGGGTATAACTATACGCATATTTGCTGTCCTGTTTAAAGTAAGCCTCATAATTATACCCGCCCATTTTCAGATCGGGAAATGCTCTGTATCTGGTGATGTCTGCTGTTGAAAGCCCCTGCTCTGCTAGATAATTCACGAAATAAGGATACGTTTTAGCAGCTGTCCATGGATAAACATAAAGCCAGTTAACATAGGGAAGCGCAGATAAAATCAGGACGATCATCCATTTCCAGCATTGCCTCCAAGATCGATAAAAGTAAATTGTTAGGCCGTTAATTAACAAAAAAAAGAGTGTAAAAATAATGGATGCAGCAAGCATGCTGTTAAAAAAGTCAATAAACGAATGTAGACCAATATAGTTGTTTAAGGCGAAGATATAAAAGGTAAGCATGAGAACCATAATGAGGAACCGTTTTAAATGTTTCACTAGGTACCTCCCGTTCTTTTTCTTTCATTGTAATCTATTTTTCACGATGAAAACCCGCACACTTGATGCGTGATCACGCATTTTTCCGTGCGTATCTGCACATTATCCGCATGTAACAAAAAAAGAACCTCCTCAAAGAAGGCTCTTTCTCGAAACTCTATGTTTCATCCGCTTATTTTATTTCTTTTGCGCACGCCAGTCTTCTGATGTAGGATCTGCGTACCAAAGTTTAAGCTGTTCAAGTTGTGTGCCACTGATTTTGCCCTGTTCTTCCGCCAAATGAATGAGCGTGTCAAAATTGGTAAGCGTAGTTAATCGCACATTTTCTTTTTCAAAATTAATTGTTGCTTGTGGTAATTGATATGTAAAAATTGCGGCAACACCCAGTACTTCTGCTTCCGCTGCTTCAACCGCGTGAACTGCAGTCAATACACTTCCGCCTGTTGAAATCAGATCGTCAATAACAACGACTTTCTGTCCCGGATTAATAATGCCTTCGATTTGTTTCTTACGGCCATGCGATTTAGCTGATGAACGAATATAAGCCATTGGCAGTCCCATCGCCTCAGCAATCAATGCCGCATGGGGGATACCCGCTGTCGCTGTTCCGGCGATGACTTCAGCATCCGGATAATCTTTTTTAATGAGCGCAACGAATGCGTTAATGACATCCTTGCGAACATCGGGATAGGCAAGTGTTAATCGATTATCGCAATAAACCGGAGATTTGATACCGGATGCCCATGTAAACGGATCGTCCGGACTCAAGACGACGGCGTTTATTTTTAAAAGATCTTGTGCAATTAGTTTGTTGTTTTCCATGTTTGATTCCTCCAGTCATCAAGTACCCGCTGATAAGCCTCTTCAGGATCAGCCGCGGCTGTAATGCTTCTGCCGACAACGATATAGTCGCTTCCAAGGTGACGTGCTTGTGCAGGAGACGCGACGCGCTTTTGATCTCCTGCATCATCATCGGTCAATCGAATTCCCGGCGTCACCGCAAGGAACTCGGACGATGTTTGATTTTTTATCTTTTGTGCTTCCCAAGCCGAGCAGACAACGCCGTCCATTCCGGAAGAATAAGCAAGCGAAGCATACTGAGTGATGACCTCATCAATCGGCCGTTTAATTAACAACTCATTTTCAAGCATTGTCTGATCAGTGCTCGTCAACTGTGTGACCGCAAGGCAGATCGGACGTTCGGATTGTGCACCTTCGCCAAGTCCTTCAGCAGCTGCGCGCATCATTTCCGCGCCACCTGCTGCATGGACATTAATCATATCTGCTCCAAGGCGAGCCAGCCCTTTCATTGCCCGATAAACCGTATGCGGGATGTCATGCAATTTCAAATCGAGAAAAACCGAATAGCCTTCTGATTTAAGTATACGAACGATATCCGCACCATTTTGAAGATAAAGTTCCATGCCTACCTTTACATAGCAGCCGGGACGATGGATTTTCTTGAGCATCTGCAGCATCTCATCATTTGATGCCACATCCAAGGCAACGATCACCTGTTTTTCTTCATTCATTTCTTCCAGCTCCTTCCAACGAGTTCATTTATATCCGAAACTCCCATTGCATTCAGTTTCTCGGTCAGCTCTTTAATAATTTTCGGGCAGACAAAAGGATCAACGAAATTAGCCGTCCCTACTGCAACTGCACTCGCTCCTGCCAGGAAGAATTCAATGACATCATCGGCGTTTTGAATACCGCCCATGCCGATGATTGGAATCGATACTTTTTTGCTGACTTCATAAATCATGCGTATGGCAACCGGTTTGATCGCCGGACCGCTTAGTCCGCCGGTTAGATTAGACAGAACCGGTTTTTGCGTTCTCAAATCGATGCGCATACCGAGCAGCGTATTGATCATCGACAGCCCGTCTGCTCCTGCCTCTTCAACTGCCTTCGCCATAGCGACAATATCGGTGACATTCGGCGAAAGTTTTACATAAACCGGCTTTTCCGAAACGGCTTTTACCTTTGCTGTCAATTCTGCAGCAACTTCGGGAACTGTGCCAAAAGCGATTCCGCCATGTTTTACATTCGGACATGAAATATTGAGCTCCAGTGCATTGACGACGGATTGCTTTGACATTTTTTCTGCAGTTAAGACATAATCATCCATCTCGCTGCCCGCAATATTGGCAATGACCGGAACCTTAATATCCTCAAATCGAGGTAATTCTTTTCGAATGATTTCGTTAACTCCCGGATTCTGCAAACCAATCGCATTCAGCATACCTCCCGGAGTTTCAGCAACACGCGGTGTCGGATTACCAAAGCGTGGCGCCAAAGTCGCCGCTTTAATCGTAACCGCGCCAAGTACCTCTAGATCATATAAGTTGCTGTATTCCGCGCCGAAAGCGAAGCATCCGGAGGCCGGCATAACCGGATTCTTTAAATCTAGCCCGGGCAATTGAACTTCTAGCATAATTCAACCTCCCTCGCTTTGAAAACAGGTCCATCGCAGCAAACACGTCGATAGCCTTTTGCATCATTCGGATCAGTTGTATGCGTAACACATGCCATGCATGCGCCGATGCCGCAACCCATACGCTGTTCCAATGAAACGAAAAGCGGTTTTTCAGTAATCGCTTGCTCAAGCGCTCTTAACATCGGAATCGGTCCGCATGCGTATGCAACATCAAAGTCAACTGAATCGAGCACATCGGTGACTCTGCCCTGCTTCCCGCTTGTCCCGTCTTCAGTCATCACAATCGTCTGTCCCATTTTATTAAATTCCGTTTGGTAAAAGACATCCTTTGCAGAGCGGAATCCAAGAACATGTGTGACTTGTACACCCCGTGCAATTAATGCCTGCGAAAGCCCATAAAGTGGAGGCACACCTACACCGCCGCCGATCATCAACGCTTTGCCGCCTGATGGCGTCGCGTCAACAGGGAAACCATGACCAAGCGGTCCAAGTACATCAACCTTTTCGCCAATCTTGGTCTCAGACAAGAGACCCGTTCCTAATCCACCGCTTCGATAAATCAACGTTATCGTATTTGTCGAAGAATCTGCCGAACTAATGCTGATCGGTCGTCGCAAAAGCGGCGCAATGGTCTGCGTACGACCTGCAACCCTTATGTGGACAAACTGTCCGGGCTCAGTAATTGCCTGAACCAGCTCACCTTCCAGCTTTAACTCGTAAACGCTGTCGGCGATTTCTTCATGCGCGAGCACCCGCATGTTTTCCTGCATCATTGAGCAACACCTGCTTTGTTGCCGCTCCCTTCCTTAACCGTCGAGTGATCATCCATCTGCGGCATGCATTCGGTTTGGAAAGCGAGTGATTCAAGAACGGTAAGGAGTGCCTCGGTCGTGTCAAGTGATGTGAGACAAACAACGCCGTTTTCAACCGATTCACGGCGAATACGGAATCCGTCTCGAGCGGGACGCTGACCTCTTGTCAATGTGTTGACAACGAATTGCGCACCGCCGTGGCGGATCACATCGAGAAGATTCGGTGATTCTCCTCCGATCTTGTTAACGGTTGTGACTGAAATATTACGTTCTGCAATCATTGCAGCTGTGCCTTCAGTAGCCAGTATATTGTAGCCGATATCATAGAACCGCTTAACTAGTGCAAGCGCCTCTTCCTTGTCTTTATCAGCAATGGTGAAGAGTACAGATCCATGTGCCGGAATCGTCATTCCGCTTGCCAGTAATCCCTTGTACAGTGCCTTCTCTACCGTGACATCCTGCCCCATGACTTCTCCGGTCGATTTCATTTCCGGTCCAAGTGTCACATCGACACGGCGTAGTTTGGCGAATGAGAATACCGGGACTTTGACATAGACGCCGCGCTCAGGTTCCGGATGAATACCGGTTTTATAACCAAGTTTTTCTAGTTTTTCGCCAAGAATGAGCTTTGTCGCAACTTTTGCCATCGGAACACCTGTGATTTTGCTCAAAAATGGAACAGTACGGCTTGCTCTTGGATTTACTTCAATCACATATACATGATTATTGTGAATGATAAATTGAATATTCATCATACCGACAACCTTGAGACCTCGAGCAATTTTGATTGCCGTGTTGACAACCTCTTGTTTTACTTCAGCATTTAAAGTCTGCGCCGGATAAACCGCAATGGAGTCTCCTGAATGTACGCCTGCACGTTCAATATGTTCCATGATACCTGGAATGTACACATTCTCCCCATCAGACAAGGCATCAAGTTCGATTTCCGTTCCAATCAGGTAACGGTCAACCAGCACAGGATGATCCGGATTAATCAGAACTGCATGATCCATATAGTGCTTGAGAGAAGCTTCATTATAAACAATCTCCATTGCGCGTCCGCCGAGTACATAGGAAGGACGAACAAGGACAGGATAGCCAAGTCGATTGGCAATCTTTACAGCTTCCTTCGTTGAGAAAGCTGTATCGCCTGCGGGATGATCAACATTGAGTTTAAGAAGCAGCTGTTCAAAGCGGTCACGATCTTCCGCTTGATCCATCGCATCCAGTGTTGTTCCAAGAATCTTGACACCATTTGCTGCAAGCCCTGATGCAAGATTAATTGCTGTTTGACCTCCGAACTGAACGACAACACCCTTTGGTTTCTCCAAGTCGATCACATGCATGACATCTTCAAGCGTCAATGGTTCAACATAGAGCTTATCCGAGATACTGAAATCCGTCGACACGGTTTCCGGGTTATTGTTAATCATGATTGCTTCGTAGCCCTGTTGCTTAATTGCCCATACAGCGTGCACGGTCGCGTAATCGAATTCAACACCTTGTCCAATTCTGATTGGACCAGAACCCAGTACGATGACGCTCTCACGTTCAGAGACCACAGATTCATTCTCATCCTCATAACTGCTGTAGTAGTAAGGCGTTTCCGAGGTGAATTCTCCTGCACAGGTATCAACCATTTTATAAACAGGCCGAATACCGATCTCTTTGCGCCACTCGGAGACAGCTTTTTCCGTTGTCTTCCAGCATTGCGCAATTTTCCAGTCACTAAAGCCATGCTTTTTCGCTCTAAGAAGAATAGTCTCGTTATTTGGTGATGCTGCAAGCTCTTCTTCAATCGCTACGATATTTGCGATTTTGTTCAAGAAGAAGCGGTCGATCTGCGTGCATGCCCAAATTTCTTCAATGTCAGCTCCGCGTCTCAATGTTTCAGCAATCAAGAATAATCGACGGTCATCTTTTTTCTTAATAATATTGAACAAATCGTCCATGCTCATATCTTCAGTTTCTTTAAGTTCTAAGTGCAAGGTACCATTCTCAAGTGAGCGAACTGCTTTTAAAATCGATTCCTCAAAATTACGGCCCATCGCCAAAACCTCACCGGTTGCTTTCATCTGCGTACCAAGCGTCCGTTTGGCATCATCGAATTTATCAAATGGCCAACGCGGGATTTTCGTTACAACATAATCCAGCGTCGGTTCGAAGCTGGCATATGTTGTACCCGTTACGGCGTTCTTAATTTCATCCAAATGATAACCGACAGCAATTTTTGCCGCTACTTTAGCAATCGGATACCCTGTTGCTTTCGAGGCAAGTGCCGATGATCGACTGACACGCGGATTAACTTCGATGATAAAATAACGATCACTATGCGGGTCCTGAGCAAGCTGCACATTGCAGCCGCCTTCAATCTTTAACGCACGCACAATCTTCAACGATACACTTCTAAGGTGCTGCAGATCACGATCACTTAATGTCTGACAAGGAGCAGTAACGATTGAGTCACCGGTGTGAATGCCAACCGGATCAATATTCTCCATGTGACAGACTGAGATTGCGCCGTCATTGGCATCACGCATCACTTCGAATTCAATTTCCTTGAAACCGGCAATACTCTTTTCAATCAATACTTGAGTTACTGGACTTAGCTTCAATCCATTTTCTGCTATCGTGTCCAGTTCTTCGTCCGTTGAGGCAATTCCTCCGCCTGTTCCGCCCAAAGTGAACGCTGGACGAATAATAACCGGCAAGCCCACTTTTTTAACAAAAGTACGCGCCTCTTCCAAACTGGTAACAATTTCGCTTGGAGGAACAGGCTCGCCAAGTTCAATCATCAAGTTACGGAATTTCTCACGGTCCTCGGCCTGTTCAATACTATCGAGGTTTGTTCCAAGAAATTGAACGTTCAACTCATCCAGTACACCTGATTGATGCAGCTGCACCGCAAGATTCAAGCCGGTTTGACCGCCTAATGTTGCAAGCAGGCCGTCCGGATGCTCTTTACGAATAATCTTGCTGACAAATTCAACGGTCAAAGGTTCAATATATACGCGATCTGCAATATCGGTATCCGTCATGATTGTTGCCGGATTGGAGTTGACAAGAACGACTTCATAGCCTTCTTCTCGCAAGGATTGGCAAGCCTGCGTGCCGGAATAATCAAATTCCGCTGCTTGACCAATGATAATCGGTCCTGAACCGATGACTAATACTTTCTTAATATCTGTGCGCTTAGGCAAGCTCTGCACCCTCTTTCTTGTTCGTTTCCATCATGCTGAGAAATTCATCAAAAAGATCCTGACTGTCATCCGGTCCCGGGGAAGCTTCCGGATGATACTGAACACTGAACGCCGGATACTTCGTGTGACGCAAACCTTCTATTGTTCCATCATTAATCGCTACATGAGTAATTTCCAGATCTGTACCGTTCAGTGATTCTTTTTCCACTGTGAAGCCATGATTTTGTGAAGTAATGACAAACTTTCCTGATCTTAGATTTTTCACTGGGTGATTAACGCCGCGGTGTCCAAAGCGCATTTTAACTGTATTAGCTCCCGAAGCAAGTGCGAATAGCTGATGACCAAGGCAAATGCCGAAAACAGGAACCTTCCCGAGAATTTTCCGAACTGCCTCTACCGCATCTGGCACTTCTTTAGGATCCCCAGGTCCGTTACTCAGCAAGACGCCGTCCGGGCGAAGTTTCAGAATATCGTCTGCCGTTGTTTGATAAGGAACGATGACAACATCAAAGTTTCTTTTAATACATTCACGAAGAATACCTTGTTTCGCACCAAAGTCGACCAGCACCACACGCGGTCCTGAACCCGGTGTGACATAAGCGGATTTCGTTGATACTCGGCTGATCTGATCGGTAGGAAGCGGCCATTGCTTGAGCTCTGCAGCAACCTTAGCCGGATCGGCATCAGCAGATACAATCTTTCCGCGCAATGTCCCGTATTCACGAATAATTTTGGTGAGCTTGCGTGTGTCAATTCCTTCGATCCCCGGAACATCGTATTCGTTCAGCCATTCACTGAGCGTTTTTTCTTTTTGCCAGTGAGAAGGTGTTTTTGCGACTTCCTTAACGATCAACCCTGAAATGCTGGGACGACCGGATTCATTATCTGAACGATTAATTCCATAGTTTCCAATTAGCGGATAAGTCATTGTGACAATTTGTCCACAATAAGACGGATCGGTAATCAATTCTTGGTAACCGGTCATTCCTGTATTAAAGACGACCTCACCCTTCATCTCGGAGCTGCTGCCGAATCCCTCACCGACAAATGCTGCTCCGTTTTCCAATATCAGCTGTCTTTTCAATTGATTGCCACTCCTTTATATCAAATGGGCACAATCCCATTTGTTTGCGAAAATTTAGTACATCACATTTTTTCAGCAACTGGTTCAACAAGCACCTTAGCTTCAGTACTGATTGCCCATTCCAATGCAGCCATCCGTGCAAAGACACCGTTTTTGATTTGTTTGAAGTACCGGGAACGTTCACTCTCAACCAGTTCATCGTCCAATTCCACGCCGCGATTAATTGGACCGGGGTGCATGATAATGCTTCCCTGTTTCATTCTCAGAGTGCGTTCCATAGTCAGTCCGTATCGTTCATGGTAGTCTTCTCTTGTCATTTTCATGGCTTGTTCATGACGTTCATGCTGAATGCGAAGCATGATTACGGCATCCGCCTCTTCAATCGCTTCATCGACTGTCACATACGTGCCCGGAAGTAATTCATTCTGCCATTCAGCCGGTCCGGAGAGCAGCACTCGGCATCCCATTCGATTCAATACTTCTGCATCCGATTTTGCAACTCTGCTGTAGCGCAAGTCGCCGATGATCGCAACGGTTAAACCTCGCAGCATCATAAATTCCTGTCGCAGAGTTAAAAGATCCAGCAAGGCTTGTGTGGGATGGTCTCCTGCCCCGTCTCCTGCATTAAGAATCGAGAGATCAATGTTACCAAGCGCCTTATAGTAGCCCAGCTCCTGGTGGCGAATAACGACTGCTTTTGCTCCAAGCGATTCCATCGTGCGTACCGTATCATAAAGGGTTTCACCTTTTAGTGCGCTTGATGTATTGCTGCTGAAATTAAGGACCTGATAGCCCAGCCTCTTTTCAGCTGTTTCAAAACTGAAGCGTGTGCGCGTGCTTGGTTCGTAAAACAGATTGGCAACCAAAGTATGATTCGGTGCAGCCCATCCCTCATCATTCATCTCATGTATTTGCTGCGCACGGTCCAAAATTGAATTGATCTCCGTTGTTGAAAGATCATTCAAACTAAGCAGATTAGCCATCTGAAAATCCCCCTCTAGTCTTTAATGTGCGCCTAATTGCGCTGCATAAACTTTTTGCAAACAAATTCTGATCCAATAAGCCCTTATAGGCATACAAAAAACCTCTTCATCAAAAATCTGACAAAGAGGTTTTGCAAAAAAAGCCGTATTGCGCTCAATCACTCTTTATCAGTCTCTCTGGACTGCCTTTAAAAGGTGTTCAACGTTCTGTTTCAAATTATTAACTTGTCGCTCGAATCGTTACTGTGTCCTTGCTGTCCACTTCGGTCAGCTGGACTGCAATTTCTTCTTCTTTAGAAGTAGGAACATTTTTTCCAATATAATCGGGACGAATCGGCAATTCACGATGACCGCGATCAATCAGTACCGCCAATTGAATGCGTTGAGGACGGCCAAGATCCATCAAAGCATCCATAGCCGCTCGTATGGTTCGACCCGTGTAAAGGACATCGTCGACCAAGATCACTGTCTTTGACTCAATCGACATCGGAAGAATGCTTCCAATCAGTTCCGGATCATTTGATTTCTTCTTTAAGTCGTCGCGATAGAGCGTAATGTCCAACTCACCGACGGCAACTTCCTTTTTTTCAATTTTTTTGATGCGTTCGCTTAGACGTTTGGCTAAATAAATACCCCTTGTCTTAATTCCGACAAGAACTACCGAATCCACACCTTCATTGCGTTCAATCACTTCGTGCGCAAGTCGAGTCAGTGCTCGTGCGATCGCCTTTTCGTCCAATATTTCTTTCTCTTCCAAAAGTTCATCACCCGCCGTCTGCGTGCGGTCATTCGCGAAATTGCTTTTAAATGTTTTCTTGCTGACGGCATAAAAAAAGTCTTGCCGTTTAGAGCAAGAGACCGCAGTGTTGCCAATAGTCATTGACAATCATCACCCTTCTTAGTCTCTCGGGACTAAAATTAAAAGGAAATCATTCAGTTCATTTAAGCTATTGCAAGTATGCCAAATGAGAGATGATTTGTCAATGCACAATGAGCATTTTGCTTTGTTTAATGAAAATATTTTTTTACATATATCTGCCTGCTCGAAGATCTTCAAGTAGTTTCTTCATATCGCCAGGAAGCGGTGCTTGAAAAAGCATGAATTCATGTGTGACCGGATGGCTGAAACCAAGTTCTGCGGCATGAAGAGCTTGTCCTTCAATGGGCAGCGTTTTTCGTGGCCCATATTTAGGATCGCCGGCAAGTGGATGCCCAATGTAAGCCATGTGGACACGAATCTGGTGTGTGCGGCCCGTTTCAAGTCTGCATGCGACATACGTGTATTTTGCAAATCGCTCAAGTACTTTAAAATGGGTCACTGCATGCTTGCTGTTCTTATCTGTTACGGCCATTTTCTTTCGATCTTTATCAGCTCGGCCAATGGGCGCATCAATGGTTCCTTCATCATGCGGAAGGCTCCCATGAACAATTGCTAAATACATACGCTTTGTTGTCTTATCTTTTAACTGTGCAGCGAGCGACCGGTGTGCCTCATCCGTCTTCGCGACCATTAACAGCCCTGAGGTCTCCATATCAATGCGGTGTACAATTCCGGGACGCATCACGCCATTAATACCTGATAAATCATGACAGTGACTAAGCAGAGCGTTAACTAAAGTGCCGCTCATATGCCCCGGTGCCGGATGAACGACCATCCCTCTTGGTTTGTTAACAACAATTACCGAAGAATCCTCATAAACTATATCAAGTGGAATGTCTTCAGGCACAACATCAAGCGGTTCAGGTTCCGGCAAGTGTACAGAAACTTGGTCATCTGTCTTCATCCGATAACTCGTTTTGACTGCTTTGCCATTGACCACTATATGCCCATCCTTGATGAGCTGCTGAATTCTGCTCCTTGATTCGTTTGCAATCTCATCGCTCACCCAACTGTCAATCCTTTTGCCTTCATCCTTTCCTTCAACTGACCGCATGATATCAGGCATTAATGTTCCTTCTTCCCGTCGAGAAACAAGTAAATGATGAGCAGAACGACACCGATAAAAAGCGAGGAATCCGCAAGGTTAAAAACCGGAAAATTATAACGGACAATATAGACGTGAATAAAATCGACGACTTCACCGCGAAACAGCCGATCGATAAAATTTCCAAGCGTCCCGCCGATAATCAATCCCAGTGATGTACCTAAGATTGGCTGCTTTCTGCCCAATTTCTGCATGTAGTACACAACGACAGCCAAGACAACAATGGTGATAATGAAAAAGAAAACAAATTGTCCTTCCAAAATGCTCCATGCTGCTCCGTTATTACGAATTGACGTCAGGTAGAAAAAGCCGGGAACAATCGGCGTGCTTTGACCAATTGCCATATTATGTACGACAAGCCATTTTGAAAGCTGGTCGATGAGTAAAACAATGAATGCAAGTGCGTAATAAATCATGAATAAGTTCCTCCAAAACGCGTTGTTTTCTGCACCAATCGTGCAGAATTAAATTTTTCCTAGTTTACCCTAAATTTTAGCATAGATTGTTTAAAAGATATATGTACGCAGCAGAGACCCTTTGGTCTGCTGCTGCAATCTGAATTATCGCTCAGTCGGATTCAGATCCTCATCCGCATTCTTTGCCGACCAATCATCAGAATGATGATTTTTCATAATTTGAATTTCATCGTCTCCGGAAAAACCATTAATATCTGTAGCCGCAAAAGCTTCCAGTTCTTCGACAAATCCAATACCTTCCTCGTCATCGCAATACGGCGCATCTTCAAAGACGCCTTCCTGATCATTGTATTGAGAGACGATGTCAAAGGCGTTCTGCTCATTATATCCGTCGCTCTCAAAATCAGTTGCTCCCTGTTTTTCTAAATCCATAATCACTGATTCTTCAACAGGACGCACTGATCTGTTGTGAACAACATCCGAATGGCTTGCCACCGTACGTGCTGTCGGTAAAGCGTTTAACCGTGCGCGGGGTATTTTCTCGCCGGTTTTCTCGTCGTATCCATATGTGCCATTGTGGATTTTCTCTAAAGCATGATTAATCTCTTCATATTCTTTTTGCTCCAGCTTGTGAAATGCCAGGTCCTTTTCCCGATCATAAAGCTGCGTCGCCGATTCAGCCGGGTGGTTGTCATAAGCAGACAGCTCTCCGGAAGCAATATCTGAAACTGAACCAAGTTCGGCAGCAGTCTCCATATCATGATTTAACTTCTGTTCCAGTTCCTGTTTTCGATCGAGCAATCTTTTTCTTATTTTTCTGTAACCCCACATCTATAAAAAATCCCCCTTTGCATCCGCGCACATTCCTTAGTGTGGGATAAAGGAGGATTTTTAGACCGCGTAATATTTACGTGGATTGGGAATGATTTTCTTAATGAACCATGAACACGATCATCAAAAGCCGAGCAGTGTTACTCAGTCAAGCGTTACGCCGGCATAATCATGGCGAACGGTTTCCGCACAATGGCTACATAAAGTCGGATGTTCTTTGTCTTCACCAACCGATGGCAAAATTGCCCAGCAGCGTTCACATTTTTCTCCTTCGGCAGCAGTCACAAGAACAGCAAGCCGCGTATAGTGATCCGCTGCTTCCGGAATCGTTTCATTTTCTACAACGGATACCTGTGAGACGATCAGAAGTTTGTCAAGGTCAGTAACATTTTTTAGGAACGCTGTTTCCGGTTTTACATAAAGCGTTACGGAAGCCTCCAGTGATTTTCCGATCAGCTTAGCATCGCGCGCTTTTTCCAGCGATTTGAGCACATCGTCGCGCACCGCCACCAGCGATGTCCATTTCTGTTCGAGTGCTTCTGCATCAGCAATTTTCTCCAGCTTCGGCATCTCGGTAAGCTGTACATAATGAGAAGCTTCATTCGCACCAGGAATGTGTTGCCAGATTTCTTCCGCAGTATGCGGAATGATCGGCGACAGTAATTTGGTAAGCGCTACAACCGTCTTATAAAGAACTGTTTGTGCTGAACGGCGAACTAACGAATCTTTAGGTTGAACGTAGAGCGCGTCTTTTGCGATATCCATATAAAATGCACTCAAATCAAGCGAACAATAATTCTGAAGAGCTTTGTACACATTCAAGAATTGATATTCCTCATAATTTTTCAGGCACGTTTCGGTAAAGTGATTCAGTTTTACAAGCATATATTGCTCAAGTTCCGGCATATCTTGTGTAGGAACTACTTTATCGACGGTAAAATCACTCAGGTTGCCAAGCATAAAACGAACGGTGTTGCGGATCTTGCGATAAACTTCTGCCACTTGACCAAGAATCTCATTTGATACTCTGGCATCGGCTTGATAATCAACCGAAGCTACCCAAAGACGAATAATATCCGCTCCATATTGCTGCATCACTTTCATTGGATCAATGACGTTTCCTACGGATTTGCTCATTTTCAGTCCTTTGCCATCAAGAGTGAACCCGTGGCTGAGCACTTGCTTGTAAGGTGCATGACCGGTAACAGCAACCGATGTAGCCAATGAAGAATTGAACCAGCCGCGATATTGATCGGATCCTTCAAGATACATGTCTGCAGGACGACGCAATCCTTCACGCGTTGTCAGGACACCTTGGTGCGATGAGCCGGAATCGAACCAAACATCCATGATGTCTGTCTCCTTCTTGAAGATGCCGTTCGGGCTGTGTTCCGATGTAAATCCTTCCGGCAGCAATTCCTTCGCATCCCATTGAAACCAAATGTTCGATCCATGTTCACGGAACAGATCGGCAATGTGCTGAGTGGTTTCATCAGTGATGATCGGTTCGCCGTCTTCGCCATAGAATACAGGGATCGGAACGCCCCAAGCGCGCTGTCGCGAGATACACCAGTCTTCACGGTCTTTGATCATATTCGTCATGCGTACATCGCCCCATGACGGAACCCAATGCACTTCGTGAATCGCTTTTAAAATATCGTCGCGAAAAGCCTTAATTGATGCAAACCATTGTTTTGTCGCTCTCCAGATGACCGGTTTTTTGGTTCGCCAATCATGTGGGTAGGAGTGAGTGAACGTGCCGACCTTGAGCAGTGCGCCGACTTCTTTTAACTTTTCAATGACAGGCTCATTTGCTTTCTCATAGAACATACCTTCAAATCCAGGTGCTTCTTCAGTCATGCAGCCGCGATCATCAACAGGACAAAGAATATCCAATCCATATTTTTTGCCGACATAAAAGTCATCAGCACCAAAACCTGGGGCAGTATGCACGCAGCCGGTACCTGCATCCAGGGTCACATGATCGCCGAGAATCATTAATGAAGGACGATCATAGAACGGATGGCGGCAAACGACATTTTCCAAATCCTTGCCGCTGACCGTGCGCAGCACTTGAGGATTTTCCCAGTCGAACGTCTTTGTCAGTGATTCAACTAAGTCAGCTGCAACGACATATTTATGATCCGCAACGTGAACGACACTGTACTCAAATTTTGGATTGACAGCAATAGCAAGGTTTGCCGGCATCGTCCATGGAGTTGTTGTCCAGATAATGACCTCTTCATCTGGATTCAGAACACCTTTTCCATCAGTTACATGAAAAGCAACATAAATGGAATAAGATTTGACATCCTTGTATTCAATTTCAGCTTCGGCAAGCGCGGATTCAGAGGAAGGAGACCAATAAACAGTTTTTTTATCTTTATAGATATAGCCCTTCTTTGCCATCTCACCAAAGACTTCGATCTGTTCTGCTTCATATTCTTTATGCAAGGTCAGATATGGATGATCCCAGTCTCCGCGAACACCCAGTCTTTTAAATTGCTTCTTTTGATGTTCTACCTGTCCAAGCGCATATTCTTTGCACTTTTCGCGAAGTTCAGCAACCGACATCTTTTTGCGGTCAATGCCCTTCTTGGCTAGCTGCTGTTCGATCGGCAATCCGTGCGTATCCCAGCCGGGAACGTAATAAGCTTTATAACCGGTCATTGACTTAAACCGAGTGATAATGTCTTTCAACACCTTATTTTCAGCATGTCCAATGTGGATATTGCCGTTTGCGTAAGGAGGCCCATCGTGCAGAATAAATGTTGGTTTCCCTTCGTTCACCTTTAAAGATTGTTCATAAATATGATCGTGATCCCACTGTTCCTGCATTTGTGGCTCTTTGGTCGGAAGACTGCCGCGCATTTTGAAATTTGTTTTCGGCATCAGTAGTGTCTTCTTGTATTCCATGTAGAACGCCTCCATCGTCTTTCTGTTTTTCTTTTTTACACCCTATATAAAAAGGCCCTTACATCCCAAAGGGACGGAAGGACCGCGGTACCACCCTAATAACAGACAAAGTCTGCCACTCATGATTATCTTAACGCGAATCAACGTCGGATCTTACTAACGCGGCAGTGCCGTGCGTTCAGAACCAAACTCAAGGGTGATTTTCTTCATTGCCGTCCGCGCTGGGCTCGCACCTTCTCCCGGCTCGCTTTGTGACCTTGCAATGAGTACTTTCCCTCTCATAGAAATAGCCAATAATATAATTGCCACGATATCTTAGGATTCTTGACCTCAACAATGTTTATGTAAGACAGTATATGCAATCAAATGCCTTGCGTCAAGCTTGTGACTGAATCA
The DNA here is from genome assembly GCF_056678885.1 of Sporolactobacillus sp. PKPK-6. Taxonomy (NCBI): domain Bacteria; kingdom Bacillati; phylum Bacillota; class Bacilli; order Caryophanales; family Sporolactobacillaceae; genus Sporolactobacillus; species Sporolactobacillus sp. PKPK-6. The sequence continues at coordinate 509,548 of NZ_JBWXPA010000001.1, forward strand.
TTCCGTCTTTTTGCGAATTTTCTTCGTTATCGTCGTCATTTCCCGCGGACATACTCTTCCAATCGTCGCTTTTAAGCAATTCAAGCTGTGCCTCAATCAGCATTTGGAAACGAGTCCGATATACATTCGCTTCTTTTTTCAATTCTTCAATATTCAAAGTGACTTTGCGCGATTTTTCCAGAGCTTCATTAATGATCCGATCTGCGTTTTTCTTTGCCTCCATCACAATCAGCTTAGCCTCTTTATTCGCGTTTTGCTTAACTTCCTCTGCCGTTTCCTGAGCTACAAGGATACTTTTGTTTAAAGTCGTTTCGATATTGGAGAAGTGGCTCAGTTTCTCATCCGAATTCTTAATTTTTTGCTCAAGATCCTTTTTTTCACGAATCAGAGCTTCATAATCCTTGATAATCTGATCAAGAAAATCGTTTACTTCATCTTCATCATATCCGCGAAATCCGCGTGAAAACGATTTATTATGAATATCCAAGGGTGTCAATGGCATCCTGGTCACCTCCAAGTCATTTTACAAACAATTCGTTTATTTAAGTTTACCATATTGTATACGAATTTTGTTCTTTTTTGTCAAGCCACCGCTTGATAATATTTTACTGCGGCCGAATCCCCGAAGTGACAAACAATCGCCTTCGCAAATTTCGAAGTCGCGTTTCTCTACGACTTCCCAATTAACTTTTGCAAGTCCTTTAGTAATGAGTTCCGAAGTCTTTGCTCTAGGCAAATGATAAATTTCAGACAAGACAGTGTCAAGTCGCCATGAAGACACTGTTCCATCAAAATTTTGCCATTCATCAACACTATGTAAAAGTGCTTGTCTTTTAATCGGTTCGCAGGAAACACTCATTTTTCCGACAGAAGTAAGATTGAGCATAAAATAGCTCTCCAACTCTTTTGCACAAATAAATTGAGCGTTCCCTTCTTTGACAAGCAAGTCACCGATTTTATCCCTCGAAACGCCCGTTCCAATTACCGAACCAAGCAATTGAGGATGGGTAATTAAGCCGAATTTTGATGGATAGCGAACTTCCAGATAGGCGAGTTGGAAGGGGTTGTCTTCTTCTTCAGCATACTGGGGAAGAATTAAAGCCCGAGCGCGCTCCGCATGATCATAGCCGCCGAAAAAAGAAAGACGAATGTCCTCCTGGTCTCCAATCACCGATTTCAAAATAATCTGTTGCCTTGGATCTAAAAAATCAGTTCGTTTAGGCACATATTGCTCTGCAACGCGATCTTTCAGATCTAAGAAATGATCAATCAGGCTGCGTTCTTCTGGTCTAAAATGCTCATATATGGACATGATGAACGCCTCATGCAAAAAGGTAGGCTAAGTAGTAAATGCCCCTAGTCGCAAGTCGTAAAACAAAAAATGCGATAATCGGTGAAAGATCGATGACGCCGCCAATCGGTGGAATTATTTTGCGAAAAGGCGACAAAAAGGGTTCGCAAACATTGGCAAACAGCCGACCAATGGATGAGTCCTGAACACTTGGAACCCATGACATTAAAATATATATAATTAATATCCAAGAATAAATATTAATGACTTGCGAGAGATAATAAGCTACTACCAATCCATTCACCTCAAATTTTAATTAGTCTTCTGGCCAATTACTGATCATACCTGATATATCCACTTGTTCTGGAGCGAAAAGAAAGGTGTTTTTTCCGATTTTTCGTATTTGAGCATTTAGTGCGAACGCAGTTCCTCCCATAAAGTCAAGAATTCTTTGACCATGTTCTTTACTTGTCCCTTGGAGGCTGCATATAATCGTTTGCTTATTTTTCAGATAGCCGACAATCTCTTCGACCTCTTCAAAACACTTAGGCTCAACAAGAACGACCTTACTTTGCTGGTGAACATTTTGGATCGCAACAATTCTGCCGCTCTTTTCCATTCTGCGTTGTTGTTCTTGAACCGGTTTGTTTCCTTCCGATTCATGAGCTGCGGACATTTGGCTTTCTGAGCGTTCCACTGTCTCCTCAAGATCAAAGAATCGTTTAAATGTGCCTTTAAGACCCATGATTCCCTTCTCCTTTCATTCATTACCTACAAGTGACGTTCCGATTCTCACAAACGTTGCGCCTTCTTCAACAGCAATCTCATAGTCATGCGACATTCCCATAGAAAGCTCTGTGCAAGGAGCGTAGTCAATCTTGCGATCATGAATCCGGTCACGCAGAACACGCAGCCGATGAAAAACGTGACGTATCACATCAAGATCTTCCGTATTCGGCGCCATTGTCATAAGACCAATAACGCGGAGATGCTCATAGTTGGCTAACGCATCAATAAATGAATCAAGCTGATCTTCAGTAATACCATGCTTAGACTCCTCACCAGAGATATTCATTTCGACAAAACAATTTAATGTTCCTTCTTTTATTCTTTTATTTAATTCATTCGCTAATTTCAGACGGTCCAGAGCGTGAAAATAATCGATTTTTCCCACAACATCTTTTACTTTACGCGTCTGCAAGGTACCAATCAAATGCCAAGTTACCCGATCATCATGAATAAATTTCTGTTTTTCGAGCAGGCCTTCCTTTCTGTTTTCCGCAAGATTGAAGATCCCGTTGTCCACTGCCTCCTGAGCTCGTTCTGCCGAGACATATTTAGTGACAGCAATCACGGTAACGTCTTCTGCATTCCGTCCGGAACGCTCACAAGCGGCATGAATCGTCGATTTCACATGTTTAAAATTATCCGCAACGTTCACGATTAAATGTTCTCCTTTTTCTTCATTCCAATATAGCCCATCATTCGCCCTGTTTTTCCTTGGTCTCGACGAAAGGAATAAAATAAGTTAGGATGTGCATAAGTATTGTAACTGCTCATTTGAATCTGATCCGCAGGCACTCCGCTTGCAACAAGAATTGATCGATTTAGTGTTTTCAGATTAAGCAGATAGTGCCCTTCTCCCTTGTCAATTACAGAAGCTGACCACACAGAGCGATCCAGCTTTTGAACTCCATTCATCACGTTTTGATCGACCTCGTAATCTTCAACTCCGATTGAGGGACCAATGACAATGTGAATCTTGGATGGAGATAAGCCAAGTTCACGGCACATGCGTTCCGTCATGCAGGCTGCACCGCCGGCCACTGTTCCTCTCCAGCCTGCATGCATAATTCCAATTGCATCCGGTTGATACGTACGATAATAGATAGGTACACAGTCAGCAAAGCAAAGTGCAAGCAAAAGATTCGGCTCGGTCGTAAACAATCCGTCCACACCTTGAACAACTGAATCAATAGAAAATGCCCCTGCTCCTGCAGATTTCCCTGTAACCTTGGCAATTTTCGTACGGTGTACCTGCTCGGCGCAAACCCATTGTTCAAGTGGAAATCCAATTTTTTTCGCAACAAGTCCTCGATTTACGATGACATCTTCAGAATTATCGCCGACATGAAGACCTAAATTCATAGAAGAGAAGGCGCCTTGACTTATCCCCTCTGCCCTCAATGTGATCCCTGAATAAATTTCATGGGTTTCACTTGATTCTGTTCTCAGATTCAATAACGGACCGTCTCGAAATGAAAAAGGCTCATTCACCACATTTCTTCCTCTCATCGTCACTGTGACAGATCTTTTCTTTTTATTCTACCATAATCAACAAAAAAACTCTTCACTTCATGAATCCTCGCGTTTTATCGTCGAATCGTGATCATTGTAGAAACGAACAAGAATCACATCTGCTCCAATTCTGACAATGTTGCTCCAAGGCACAACAATATCTTCCTCTTTCCCAAAAAAGCCCATAATCTTTCCTGCCCCTGGAATGATCAGATTATCAATCTTTCCTGAAGATAAATTCACATCCAGATCACCGATATGTCCTAATCGTTTGCCGTTCTCGACATTAACAACTTCTTTTGTCTGAAAATCAGAAATTCTAGGCATACTCATTCCTCCCCTACTGTCCCTAATATATGGGCAAGCAGCGGTATTGAGAAGTCATTTTGACAGTTTCATTACCTAGGAAATAGTTGTTTCGGGTTTGGTCGTTTATTCATTATTAATTAACAAAAAAACACTTGCTTGAGCAAGTGTTAGGGTCCGATTTCTTGGTTCATTTCTTTAATTGCCATTTTTTCAAGTCTTGATACTTGCGCCTGTGAAATACCAATTTCTTCAGCAACCTCCATTTGCGTCTTGCCATAAAAAAAGCGCATCGCAACAATTCGCTTTTCCCGATCATGAAGTTTGTTCATTGCTTCTTTTAACGAGATGTTATCTACCCATTCCCTGTCTCTATGCTTATCATCACTGATTTGATCCATAATAAATATTGGATCACCGCCATCGCTATAGATCGGCTCAAATAAAGATACTGGATCCTGAATGGCATCCATTGCGAACACAACATCTTCTACAGGCAGATCAAGCATCTTTGCCAGTTCCGCCGTTGTCGGCTCTGTCGAGTGTTTTGCTATGTAACGCTCTTTTGCCTGTAGCGCTTTGTAGGCCATATCTCGTAGTGATCTTGAAACGCGAATAGGATTGTTATCTCTCAGATAGCGACGAATTTCACCAATGATCATGGGAACAGCGTATGTTGAAAAGCGGACATTCTGACCCAGATCAAAATTATCAATGGATTTCATTAATCCGATACAACCGACTTGAAATAAATCGTCCACGGATTCACCGCGATTATTGAAGCGTTGGATGACACTTAAGACAAGTCGGAGGTTCCCATTTACCAACTTTTCTCTAGCCTCATGTTTGCCTGATTGAAGCTCAGCGAAAAGCTTTCGCATCTCCACATTGGTCAATACCGGAAGTTTTGATGTGTCCACTCCGCAGATTTCCACTTTGTGCCGTGCCATAGAAGATGACCCCCCATTGTCGAAAACTTGCGATAGCTGGTCGAAAATTGCCGAACATCAAATATCATATTCAGCTACTTATTCAACCTCTGCTATATGGTCAAGTATCTCCGTAGGAACCCATTTTATGCACGGTAAAAAAAGTACAAATCAGAACCCTTGATGCTAAGCCATTTTGCTGAATTCTTTTTTTAACCGTTTGATTATTCGTTTCTCAAGCCGCGAAATATATGATTGCGAAATCCCCAATTCGTCGGCGACATCCTTCTGAGTTTTCTCTTTTCCTCCAGATAATCCGAAACGAAGCGTCATAATTTCCTTTTCACGATCGTTGAGCATCAACATCGCCTTTTTTAACAGAGTCCGTTCCACTTTACGTTCCATATTTTTCGTTGTGACATCATTTTCTGTACCAAGCACATCTGATAAAAGCAATTCATTGCCATCCCAGTCGACATTCAAAGGCTCATCAAGCGACACCTCGGAACGTGTTCGACTGTTTCTGCGCAAATACATGAGTATCTCATTTTCGATACAACGCGAAGCATATGTGGCGAGCTTAATCTTCTTTTCAGGATTGAAGGTATTTACAGCCTTTATTAGGCCGATTGTGCCAATGCTGATGAGATCTTCAATATTAATTCGCGTATTGTCAAATTTGCGTGCAATATAGACAACGAGTCGGAGATTCCGTTCGATAAGGGTTGCTCGCACTTGAGGATCTCCCGAGGGAAGTTTTTTCATTAATTCAGCTTCCTCTTCTTTTGACAATGGAGAAGGCAGCCCGTCGCTCCCGCCGATATAGTATATTTCATTAGGTTTAACACCTAGCTTTATTAGTACCCAATGCCAAAGTTTTAAAAAACTGATTTTCATCCTGAGTGACCTCCTTATTTTTGTACAAAGTCATGAAGCTGTATCAATCACTTTTCCATGGAGCAGCATGTCCGGGTGCAAGATACTGTTGAAATCTCCGGATGAGCTTAGTGAATGGTCAACAAATGCAACGAGCGATTTCGTGCATTCCATTTTCTTTCCCTCAAACATAATGACGACTTGATCCGGCCGTACAGCTAGCGACAATTGATTTGATCCGTCGACAGCTCGATATGGAATCCATGCGATCCTATTTCTCCATTCTTCCGGTATGCTGTTTAATTCCGGTGGCACTAACTGCCGACTGTCCATTTGAAAAAGAACTTTTGGAATACGATCTCCGCAGGCACTTTTTTCAACAAACATCACTGGAGCGCGAGTCAACGGATCTACCAATTTATTGCCGCTGTCAATCATTGCTTTTGCATCAATACAGATATCGAAAAAGCGTAGTCTTACATCTGCAAGCGTTGTGCTGTTCCACTTTCTGACCACAGTCTGATCAATCCGCTTCTTTGAAAAAAGCCATAGAATTGGGAACCCAATACATACAGTGATCCAACTGATCGGATCACCATAATTCGTTGTGTTTAAAAAGCGGTTGCTCGCATAAAATGAAGCGTCTTGAAAGAAATAGTGTACAGCGAACAATCCTCCACCGGTCGCAAAAGCCGTAAAATAAAAGGCAGCGAGATTCTGAAGAAAAATGGAAACTCGATGAAAGCCGAAGGCAACGAGAATGATTAAAGCAGAGTACAACAGTTTCCCAAGCGGTTGATCCACAATGAAGGCAGCAGGTGTAAAGAGTATCAGTACGATGGCCGAGGCAATGATGGCACCCGACCAAAGCCGCAGCCTGCTCGTCTGCCGTTTGAGCATGAGTGCGGTTAATTTCAGCAAACAAGCGTCAATGAATAAGTTAAGTGCCCAAACTGCATCCAGATAGACGACCAACGTCCCACCTTCTTCGCATGTTTAGGATTAGTATACGGGCAGTAGTATGGAAAGTCTGTCACACTGTGGGTGGAATTTTACTGTTATTTTGGCTGCTTTTGTCGCACCGTTGAACAATTAATTTTTGAACAAGATGAACGATTTACCGAAAAAAAAATTATCACAAGAAACGCCTATGAAACGAATATAAAAATTATTTTGAGGAATATAAAAGTGGATACATCATTCTTATAACTTACACAAAAAAACTCGCAGTCAGGACATCAATCCTGAACAGCGAGTTTGTTTTCTATCATTTGGGAGAAAATAAACCGGAAACAACGATCAAATTCCAGTGTTACTCATTTTTTCTGCGGCGATTACGCAGAAAGGTCGGGATGTCAAGCGTCTCTTCATCGTCAACGATACTGCGTGAGCGATGTACCGGTTGCTGAACCGGGCTTGCCGTTTCATCCCGATGGTGCTCACGAAGTTTCGTTTGGTTCAAACCTTCCGTACTTTGCCTTCTGCGAAGGAAAAGATCTCCTTCAGTCTGTTGTTGAGCTTCTCCGGACTTTTCGCGTTCCTCAAAGCCGGTGGCGATTACTGTAACGACAATCTCATCATCAAGTTCTTCGCGAATAACTGAACCAAAAATCATGTTCACTTCTTCGTCTGCAGCCGTTGCAACAATATCCGCCGCTTCATTGACTTCATAAAGGCTTAAATTCGTGCCTCCGGTTATGTTCATCAGCACACCTTTGGCCCCATCAATTGATTTTTCAAGCAGTGGACTGGAAATTGCCTTTTTTGCTGCTTCGGCAGCTCGATTCTCGCCTGAAGCAACGCCGATTGCCATCAATGCCGAACCGCCTTCAGTCATAATTGTCTTTACATCGGCAAAATCAAGGTTAATCAGACCTGGAACCGAAATAAGATCCGAGATGCCTTGAACACCCTGACGAAGTACATTATCTGCTTCTCTAAAGGCATCAAGCATCGGTGTGTTCTTGTCTACAATTTCCAGAAGCCGATCATTAGGGATCACAATCAGTGTATCAACTTTTTCCTTTAGATTGCCGATACCGCTCTGGGCCTGCTTTGCACGCTTTCTGCCTTCAAATGTGAACGGACGGGTAACAACACCAACAGTGAGTGCCCCGACTTCTTTTGCAACTTCAGCAATGACAGGTGCAGCACCGGTACCTGTACCGCCACCCATGCCAGCAGTTACAAAAACCATATCCGCTCCCTGCAGCACTTCTTCCACTTGATCATGGCTTTCCTCAGCCGCTTTTTTGCCAACTTCAGGATTAGCACCTGCCCCTAGTCCTCGCGTCAGCTTTTCTCCAAGCTGAAGCTTAACGTCTGCCTTAGAAAGTTTAAGTGCTTGGGCATCCGTATTCGCGCAAATGAATTCAACGCCTTGAATCCCGCTTTCAATCATTCGGTTAACTGCGTTATTTCCACCGCCGCCAACCCCAATGACTTTTATTTTGGCTAGATGTTCCATCTCCGTATCGTGATCATACATTGTTCATTTCCTCCCATTTAATCATTCCGCTGCCCGATCAATCAAAGAACAGATTAAACCAATTTTTTACCTTGGTCGTGACGCCTTCATGCTCTTTTGGGGTCTGTTTTGATTTTTTCTGTTTGTGCTGTTTCTGTACAGCTTCATAACGCTCATGCTCAGGGGCAATAGCAGCTGCAATCTCTTTCCCCTGTATTTTGACGTTGTGGTAGGCAAATTGGATCAAACCGATGCAAGCTGTATATTTAGGCTCGCGCACGCCAATGTAATCAGGCGAGGCAATACGCACACTGGAATTTAAATGATGTGCTGCTAAATCTGCTACACCAGGCATCGCAGTGACTCCGCCGGTAAACACATAGCCACCGGGAAGATCGTAAATACCGATGCGCCGCAGTTCCTCGCGTATAATTTCAAATAGTTCTTCCATACGCGCTTGAATAATTTCAGCCAAATCTTCTTGATTCAGTGATTGCTTTTTGTCGCTTCCAATTTGCGATACGGTAAACGTATCTTCATCAGAAGCCGCACCTAAATAAGCTACGCCATGCTTTATTTTTGCATTTTCTGCTTCATCCATAGGGATTTTTTGGATAATGGATATATCCTTTGTAATATGATTTCCGCCGATAGGAAGTTCAAAAGTCGAAACCAATGTGCCTTGGTCAAATACTGCCACACTTGTGGAGCCGCCACCGATATCAATAAGCGCGACACCTAAATTTTTCTCGTCATTCGACAACGCGACAGAGCCCAATGCGAGCGGTTGGAGGCAAACATCCGAAATAGTTAATCCCGCACGTTCGACACATCGAAGAAGATTATGAAGCAAAGTCTTTGAGCCTGTGATCAGTGTTCCTTCCATTTCGAGACGAACACCGATCATTCCTCTCGGATCATGAATTTCATCAACGCCGTCAACAATGAACTGCTCAGGGATAACATCAATAATCTCTCGCTCCGGAGGTATTGACATCACTTGGGCAGCATCGATTACTCTTGCGATATCCTCATTCCCTATCTCATGAGATTCGCCGGAAACTGCAACAACACCATGACAGCTTCTGAGCTGGATATGATTTCCGGAAATGCCGACAATCACACTTTTAATGCCGATACCAACCATACGTTCAGCCTGTTCAACAGCATTGCCAATCGAGCGGACCGTCGCATCAATGTCGACGATCGCCCCTTTTTTTATCCCGTACGAAGACGCTTCACCAACACCAATAACATTTAAACGTTCCCCTGCCATCTCGCCGATCACGGTCTTTATACTGGACGTGCCGATATCCAGACTGACAAAAACATCCTCACTGTTCATTCTGTGGCACCCCCTTTTTCTTGAATATCTTTGATGATTTCTCTATTCAGGGATGATTGGATCGAGCAAGTAACATACGAATATCTGCAATTCATTTTTGGAGACATTATTTTCAACCCAATACTTTTTTCTGTTCCGGTTAAATAGAGTCAAACCTTAGTACTGTTTGTATTCTACAAAATGGAGCAATTCCCTTTTAAAATTTCAAAGCGTATTTAAATTGATCGTATTTCACAAATATATCGGCATTTATTCAGACAAAGTGAATAGATATATAGACCTATTCATTTGAAAGAGCCGAAAAAAGTTAATACTATTAAATACTTAACTATTTAATAGTCTACACCAACTTGAAGTACTAGAAAAGATTAATTTGCTTGTTTTGCGAAATGACTGAGGAGATTTTTCATGCTTTTATTTTTTGTTTGCATCCTGAGTCGTACCCTGATCTGAATCATCTGGAATAAAGTAGGTACCAACACTTAAATGGATGGTTCCGAGCTTCCCTTTTGGCAAATTAGCAGCGATCTCAGGATATAATTTAATGTTCTGCGCAAAGGTTTGTGTGCTGGCGATGACTTTGTTTCCGTCATTCATATATAAAACAAGATCGTCTCCGCTTCCTGATTTTCCTATGTAATGAATATCAGAAATATTATGTGCCATCTGTTTGGAAACCTTAGAAAGCCCTTCAGCGACTTTTTTAAGGGGACCAGATTTTGAAAATCCAAACAGAACAGGTGCATCGACAGGCAGTTTACCGCTTTGAAGTTTACTCAGCATCGCGCCATTTTGAAGAATGGGATAAAAGCTGCCGTCCTTTTGCAAATAGGCCTTGCGCGTGTACTCGGTAACTATGATCTTAACTTGATTTGGAAATTTCTTCTCGATCACAGCTGTTCTTACTGTTGGTAATTTTTCAATGCTTTGAGCAACAGCCTTCTTACGGATATCCCATATATGTGTTTTATTCGTGATGCCGCTCGCTTTTATGACTTTATCGCTGCTCACTATTTGCTCGCCTTCAACAGCAATTGAGTGTACTCGGCTTAGAGGAGATTGAAAATAAACGACAATAAGTATCAAGAAAAAAAATAGAGAAGCGTAAAAAGCAAAACGCCGATTCGCTTTCCGTTTTCGTTCCTTCTTTAATTGGGGCAGTCGATCCTCAAGCGCGACAACCTTCTTCTTGTCCATAGCATTCTCTCCTCCGCATACCTTGAACTGAAAATACAACCGGTATCCTGCGGGCATTTAATTTCTCACTTATCCGGCACCTTCTATTGTATTTTCTTTTGAAAAAAACAGCAAACCCTGTTTACTGAAAAACAGGGTTGCGATTAGACCATTGATGTGTGTAGACAGTCAGTTTATGTGGCTGCTGACATTTAACAAAATACCGATCGACACAAGCATTAGCGTCAGTGATGACCCACCGTAACTGAGGAACGGTAAGGTAATCCCTGTTACAGGAATCAGCCCGGTTACAACCGCGATGTTAATCATAATTTGAATTGCAATCATGCCGGTAATTCCTACAGCGAGCAGCGTTCCGAAAAGATCCGGTGCCTTTATGGCGATCAAAATGCCGCGCCAGAGCAAGAGACAAAAGAGCAGAAGTACAAAAGCTGCTCCAATAAACCCAAGTTCTTCGCAAACAATAGAAAAAATAAAATCGGTCTGCGGCTCCGGAAGATATTGATATTTTTGCCTGCTTTGTCCCAATCCGAATCCAAGCAGACCGCCTGGTCCAATCGCAAGCAAGGACTGCGTGATTTGAAAGCCGCCATTCTTAGGATCTTGCCACGGATTAAAAAATGCTGACAAGCGTTTCAAGCGATACGGAGCAGAAAGGATTAAACCTGCCAAACCAAGTATACCTACTGAGCCCATAAGAACAAAATGCTTGATGCGCGCCCCTGCAACAAAGATCATGAGCACGCAGGTAAGCACCAGCACCATCCCAGTTCCAAGATCAGGTTGTAGCATAATCAGCCCAAACGCTAAGATTACCGGCATGAGTGCCGGAATGAGTCCCTTGCGAAAGTTCGGCAGACGTGACTGATGCTCCGAAAGATAGTTCGAAAGAAATAAAATCAGTGCGACCTTGGTAAATTCTGACGGCTGTATTGAAAATGCACCGACGCCGAGCCAGCTGCTCGCCCCGCCGCGAACGAGACCTACACCCGGAATTAAAACAATCACAAGCAGAAAATAGCAGCCAATCAAGCCTATTTTCGCCCATGCTCTCCAAAAGTGATAATCAATCTGCATGACAGCAAACATCAAGGCTGCCCCGATCGAAGCAAATAGCAACTGCCGTTTCAAAAAATACAGTGAATCGCCGAATTCGTTAGCCGCCTTTACAGCACTTGCACTATAAACCATCATCAACCCTATAGTGAGCAAAGCAAAAGTTATGATCAGCAGCACGAGATCAGGTGATTGACGATACTTGCGCATGAGCATCACTCCGTTCAGATCAGGGACACGGATTGCCGAAGCTCATCATCACCGGCCTGTCCCCTTATCTAAACTTATTCACTTCTGCGATAAAAATGTCACCGCGCTGCTCAAAAGATTTATATTGATCCCAGCTTGCACATGCTGGAGAAAGCAAAATAACATCGCCTGGTTTGGATAAAGCAAAGGCTTCCGGAACAGCAGCCTCGACATTCTCAACTTCCCTGATCACGGGAATTGACGCTTTTTCACAAGCATCAAGCAATTTCTTCTGCGTTTGACCGAAAAGAAGCACTGCTTTAATCGGTGCCTTCTTTAATTCAGGAATCAGCGCATCAAATGTGTTCCCGCGATCGAGTCCGCCTGCAAGAAGAACAATTTCTTTCCCTGGAAAAGCATGCAGTGCCTTGGTTGTTGCAATAATATTCGTTGCTTTAGAATCGTTGTAGACGGTTCGCCCCTGCACGACATCCACATATTCCAGACGATGACGAGCGCCTTTAAAAGAACGCAGCACGTCAGCCATATGCTGCTTCGGAACCCCATATACACCGGCAACAGCCACTGCCGCAAGTGCATTCATTAAATTGTGCTCGCCCGGCAGACCCATTTCATCCACCTTCATGATTGGCTCATTTTTAAAATAAATAACTGATTCAGAGACATAAGCCCCATCTTCCACCTTTGTTTTCAATGAAAAAGGAACTTTTCGTGCCTTTGATTTTTCAGCGATATAAGCGACGACGCGCTCACTGTCGGCATTATAAACGAGCGCATCCTCCGCAGTCTGATTGGTAGTAATACGCGCCTTTGCTTCAGCATAATTTTTAACCGTTCCATGATAATCCAAATGATGATCAAATATGTTCAGGACAACAGCTGTATGTGGGTGAAACTTTCTTGTTCCTAAAAGTTGAAAACTTGAAAGTTCCGCTACAATCACGTCTTCTTCGGTTGCTTTTTGAACAACTGAAGTCAGTGCCGTACCGATGTTTCCGGCGACAATGGGTTCATATTTCGACCCCTTCATCATCTCACCGATCAGCATCGTCGTTGTCGTTTTCCCGTTTGAACCTGTTATTCCAATAAACTGTGCATCGGATAATAGTCCTGCAATTTCCACTTCAGTCACAATGGGTATATTCAGTTCAATGGCTCTTTGAACCATAGGATTTGTATAGGGAATGCCTGGGTTTTTGATCATTAAGTCAATGCCGTCAAGAAGTTCGAGAGGATGTCCGCCTCCAACAACGTGGATTCCAGCAGATTTCAAGTCGCGTGCATGATCGTTTGCACTTAAATCACTGCGGTCATTAACCGTAATATCAGCGCCCATGCTTTTGGTCAGTTTTGCAGCTGCATAACCGCTCTTGCCCAAACCTAAGACAAGAATTTTTTTGTTCGTAAATTCATTCGATGTTTTCAACTGACAACCCCCACCTTCAGATAGATACCAATTACAGCGAGCATGAGCCCAACGACCCAAAATACGGTTACGACTTTCCACTCCGACCAACCTGACAGTTCAAAGTGATGATGAATCGGACTCATTTTAAATACTCTGTGTCCCGTCGTCTTAAAGGCAATTACTTGAATAATGACAGATAATGTTTCAATAGCAAAGACACCGCCAATAATGGCAAGCAAAATCTCCGTATTTGTTAAAATGGCCATGCCTGCAAGTGCACCGCCGATCGCAAGCGAGCCAGTATCACCCATGAACACGCGTGCCGGATGTGCATTAAAGATCAAGAAGCCTAGAAGTGCACCAAGCATAACTGTCGCAAATACAGCCACACCTAGGTTCATTGCAAACCAAGCGATCACCGCATAAGCACCAAAGGCTATAACGGACAGTCCGGAAAGGAGTCCGTCCATACCGTCAGTTAAGTTTGTTGCGTTAGGGACACCTATTAATAGAAAGATAACAAAAACCGGATAAAACCAGTGCAGATTGATCATATAGTTGGTCCCTGGGAAGGACAAATAAGTTGAGTAGTCATATCGCGTAACAATGAACCAAAAAATAAGCGAGATGACAATTTGCGCCGCCATTTTCTGCTTCGATGTCAGGCCCATGTTGCGTTTCATTGAGATTTTAATAAAATCATCAAGCAGCCCCACAAGGCCGAACCCCAATGTTACAAACAGCAACATGTAAGTATCTTGTGAGTTAACATGGTACTTTAAACCCATTACAAGAATACCTGCGAGTAATCCGATTAAAAAAATGACGCCGCCCATTGTCGGTGTCCCGCTTTTCTTTTGATGGCTCTTCGGCCCTTCTTCTCGGATATACTGCCCGAAATGAAATCTCCTTAAAAGCGGAATGAAAAAAGGTGCAAAAACAAGTGTCACTAGAAAAGATATAGCCAATCCAAATAATAAGGTCAATGTCATGAATCCTTTCGCTCCTTTTAATGCGCGCTGCCCATTACCTAAACACAAGAAATTGTTCTATGATGATGTTAATATTTCGCCTAGTCTTACCCATCGGCAAGTTTTCTTTATCAGGTCATCAAATTAAATGATTCGATTTTTAAGCGTGCAAACCTGCTGATAACTCTTCAAGCTTAAGAAGCCTTGATGCCTTGAACAGCATCACCGTTTTGTCATCAAGCAACGATTCAAGGTAAGTTTGCGCCGCTGCTTTTGTTTCAAATGATTGCACATCTATTGCCTGATCTCCGCCAATTTCACGCAAACCGTCTGCGATCCAAGCTCCTTTTTCACCGATCGTCACAACATGGGTCAATGGAGCTGTCAAAAACTTAGCAATACTTTTGTGCTGATTTTCCTCATTTTTTCCAAGCTCATACATATCGCCAAGCACCGCCACTCTGCGTCTGAAACCGGGCAGTTTCTTCAGTGTTTCAAGAGAAGCTTTCATTGAGGACGGGCTGGCATTATAACAATCTTCAATTAGAGTCGACCCATTCAGCCCATCAACTTTTTGAAAACGTAGTTTTGTCAAATGTAGATGTTCTAATCCATTGCGGATGGTCTCAATATCTGCTCCCAAAATTCTGGCAGCAGCAAAGCTGAGAACTGCATTTTTCACATTATGTCTGCCAAGCACTGGGATTTTAAAGCAATCCTTCTGCCTATTCAGTGAAAAACGGCTTCCATTCACAGATTCAGAAATGTCCGTAATACACCAATTATTTTGAACGTCAAAACCGCAACGCACAATCTGATAAGCATATGTCTGAATGTTTGCAAGAAGCGGTTCGTCGCCGTCCAATATCAGAGTGCCTCGTTTTTTTAACCCATTGACAATTTCGAGTTTTGCTTTCGCAATTCCTTCTCTGCTTCCTAAATACTCAATATGTGATTCACCGATGTTGGTGATGATTGCAATATCCGGTTTTGCCATTTGACTTAGAAAGGTCAATTCACCAAAATGGTTCATTCCCATTTCAAGCACGAGAACTTGCGTATCTTCGGACATCGATAATATGGTCAGCGGCACACCGATATGATTATTTAAATTCCCCTGCGTTTTCACTGTTCTGAACATCTGAGAAAGAATGCTGTAGATCATATCTTTTGTTGTCGTTTTCCCATTCGATCCAGTGACAGCAATGATTTTCGGCCGAACTTGATTCAAATAACTTTTTGCCATACTTTGCAAAGAAGTTAATGTATCGCGAACAAAAAAAACAGGGAAATTTGCCGGCAATGCATCAGGCAGCGGTTCTCTCTCCATCCAAAGTGCAGCAACTGCCCCATTCGCTATTGCCTGACTTAAAAATTGGTGACCATTGAAGTTTGCACCTACCAAAGGAACAAAAAGGCCGCTTTCATTTGATTTGCGGCTGTCGGTCATGATGTTCAGTCGATCAATGTGTCCGGCATCACCGATTGACTGAATCGCCTGGCCTCTGACAATATCTACTCCAATACTCATCGATTACTCTCTCCTAATGTCATGCGAACACTTGATGTTCGATTATTTAATAGTATTACGTTCAAGAATTGCTGAGCGCGCTTCTTCACGATCGTCAAAATGATGTTTTGTCGTACCGATAATCTGATAATCTTCATGACCTTTACCTGCAATGAGTACGATGTCGCCGCTTTCGGCATGTTGCATCGCAAACTGTATTGCTTTGCGTCTGTCAATAATCTTCTTATAAGAACGTCCTTTCACACCGTTTTCCATTTCATCAAGTATAGCATCAGGGTCCTCAGTGCGCGGATTGTCTGACGTCAAAATGGCTAGATCGCTCTTGTCTACAGCAATTTTAGCCATGATCGGACGCTTTCCTCGCTCACGGTCTCCCCCACACCCAACAATGGCGATTACACGTTTTTTTGCGAATTCCCTGATTGTATCAAGAGCATTTTCCAGACTGTCCGGTGTGTGTGAATAGTCCACAATTACAGTGAATTTCTGACCGGCATCAACAGGTTCGAAGCGTCCGGAGACACCTTTTATTTGTTCGACTGTGTGAATCATTTCCATTATGTCGAGTCCGCTAACGGAACAAGCGGCCAGAGCCGCCAGGACGTTGTACACACTGAATTTACCGATTAATTTCATCGATACCGGATAAGACTTTCCTGCGGTCTCCAAAATAAAATCCGTGCCTGATGGTTTTATCTGAATCGATGTCGCACGGAAATCGGCGGCCTTATTAATACCATATGAAATGACATGGACAGCCGTCATATGTCTGTATACATCAGATACCGGATCGTCTACATTCAAGACCGCGGCTTTTTTTTGACCGCCGTAGCTGTTGCCAAGTTGTGAAAAGAGCAGGCTTTTTGCATACATGTAGTCCTTCATTGTTCCATGAAGGTCCAAATGGTCTTCTGTTAAATTGGTAAAAATACCGATGTTAAAATCACAACCGTGAACCCTTCCATCATAGAGTGCGTTCGATGACGTTTCCATGACAGCGGAGACAGCCCCTTGAGCTTTCATTTTAGCTAAATTTTTATGGACAAGGTGAACCTCAGGCGTTGTATTCTGTACCGGAATAAATTCATTTTTATAACGCATCCCCATCGTACCGATCAGACCGGTATTCATTCCCGCTGCCTCTTGAATTGATTGCACGAGATACGTGATCGTTGTCTTTCCATTTGTTCCTGTAACACCGATCATGTGCAGATGGTGACTCGGATGTCCGTAATAGTGATCAGCAACCATTGCCAAAGCTCTATGTGTATCACTCACATAAATTACAGGAATCGAAACATCAATACGATCCTGAGCAATGATGGCAGCTGCACCGCTTTTTTCTGCCTGGGCTGCAAAATGATGTCCATCGACATGATGACCCTTGATGCAAAAAAACAAGGATCCAGGCTTAACAAGCCGTGAATCGATAATGAGATCATTAATTTCTGGATTTCCCATTCCTTCTTGCTGAAAAAAAGCAAGCGCCGTCAGGCAATCCGCAAGTTTCATTGATTGACACGTCCCTCAACTTTATCTGAATCACATACATAACCCGCTGGTCTCTTCAAACATCAGATACCTGAGCGAGGCAAGGGGCAATCAAATATTTCCTGATCATCCCTCAGGACTTATGTATGCCCAAGAACCAGCTTAAAAACACAGCGGCTCCCTTGCGTCCATTGCTTATTTTAATCGTCTGCTTTCTTTTTGTCACCTAAGTATATCATTATTGTTGAACCTTGTTTGACCTTAACCCCAGCTTTCGGAGACTGCATGGTAACAACATCGCCGCTTCCTTCAGTCTTCAGCTTCAGATCAATTAAAGTGTTTCGTAAGTCATTTTTATCCATTCCTTTTAAATCCGGAATAGTAATCATCGGCTGGTCCGGCCAGCGAGCCTCTTTCTCTAATCCACCCGTTTGTTTTTTGACACCCATTGCGCTCAAACTGTCGCTGATAATACGTCCGGCAATCGGTGCGGAAACTGTACCGCCGAACTGGACTGTACCTTTAGGATTGTCAACCGCGACGTAAACGACGATTTTCGGATTATTGGCCGGTGCAAATCCCATAAACGATACAATGTAGTTATTACTCATATAGCGCCCCGTCTTTGGATCGACCTTCTGTGCCGTTCCGGTTTTCCCACCAATCCGATAGCCCTGAACATAGGCATTGCGTCCTGTACCTTGCGCCACGACACTTTCTAGAGTACTCCGAACTTCTTTTGATGTTGCTTCTGAAATAACACGCCTTTTCATCACAGGTTCGATCCGATTGATCGTTTTGCCCGTATCCGTATCAATCCATGCCTTTGCCAGTTGCGGTTGATAGAGATAACCGCCATTGACCGCTGCAGAAACTGCAGTGATTTGCTGAATCGGGGTTACCGATACACCTTGACCAAATGCCGTTGTAGCTGCTTCCAGCGGACCGATTTTATTTTTATTAAATAAGATACCTTTCGCTTCACCTTGAAGATCAATGCCCGTCTTCTCCCCGAAACCAAATTTATCAATATAGGAAAATAATTTATCCTTGCCGATCCGTTCCCCAAGTGCTACAAAACCAGGGTTGCATGAATTCTGCACGACTTGCAGAAATGTTTCAGATCCATGGCCTCCTCTTTTCCAGCAATGAAGCTTCGATCCGGCAACTTCGATCGCTCCTGAATCATAGAAATGATCCTTATTCAAATCAACCGCCTTTTCTTGAAGAGCAGCTGCAAGTGTGATGACCTTAAAGGTTGATCCTGGTTCATAGGTCTTCCAGATCGGCAAATTATGATTATACACTTCTGGTGAAACTTTTTTATAATTTTCAGGGTTAAAATCAGGTTTCGTTGACATGCCAAGAATTGCACCCGTGTTCGGGTCCATTGCAATCGCCATGGCGCTGTCAGGATTATAGGTAGCTACCGCATTATTTAATTCACGTTCAATAATTGACTGCACCCGAGAATCAATGGTCAGCTTCAGGCTTGAGCCACTGGTTGGCGGAACATATTTATCTTTCAGATCCGACATTCGATTGCCGTTCACATCAGAAAAGAAGTCAACATGGCCGTTTTTCCCTTTCAGTCCATCATTATAATATGACTCAAGTCCCGTCAACCCTTGATTATCAATACCTGCAAACCCAAGCACGTGAGACAAATAATTGCCTTTTGGATAATCACGCTTAAAATCTTCAGCGACAAATACACCGGGAAGGCCCAACGCTTTAACTTGTGCTGCCTTCTCATTCGAAATTTTTCTTCCTTCAGGTGTTATGCGCACGATTGATTCCACTTTCGAAATTTTTTCGTAAGCTTTTTTTTCGCTCATATTCAGAACAGATGCCAGTTTTTCCGCTGTCAACTTTTTATTTTTCACTTGTCGCGGTACGACAAGAACAGACGGGCTGCTCACATTTGTCGCCAGAACTTTTCCTCGGCTATCCAAAATACGGCCTCGTTCGGCCTCATAAGGAATCTCTCTGCTCCAAGATTTCAGTGCATAATTCATCAGCCATTTATTATGAAAAACTTGCAGATATGCCAGTCTGCCAATAAAAATCGCAAAGATTATGAGCCCTGCGGACAGGAAAAACAACAACCGCCTTCTAACGGTAACTTTCGACACACGCACGTTTAGCCCCTCCCATCGTTCCTTGTCCTACCCATATGAAGGGACAAGGCATAATAGAACGAGCTATTCGCGTATTATGGATTTTTTGTGTCAGGCGATGAATTACCTGTATTTGAATTTGTTTTTTCGGTTTTTTCTGCCTGCATGGTGATGATTAAATCACTGCCTGATTTAATCACTGCACCAGCCGCGATGCTTTGTCCTGTAACAAATCCTTCACCTTTAGCACTGAGTTTTAGATTCTCCATATCTGCCAGTTTCATCGTATCGGCAAGCGTCCAACCGGTAAGATCGGGCATTGTTTTTTGACCTTCTCCGGATAAAATGACCTTATTACCAGAGTAAAGCCGTTCCCCCGCATAAGGCAGCTGTTTTTGAATCGTTCCAGAACCTATCGAGATCGGAACAATTCCTTGACCTTTTAATTTTTCAACGGTTTCATTCATATCAGTACCTGTATAATCTCCAAACTTTTGTGATGGCAGCTGTAATTTTTCCTTAGATTCGCTTGCTTTTTTGTCAACTTGAAGATATTGGAGTGCACTTGTCATGACCGGACGCACGATATCGACCACAGGTTCCGCGCCAAGATCGGTAGCTTTGAGATGCGGCTGTTTGACTGCCACATACACAATTAATTTAGGATCTTTTTGCGGAGCCATCCCCAAAAATGAGTACACATAATTGTTTTTACCAACCATATATTGACCGTTTAGGGATATCTGTGCGGTTCCCGTTTTTCCAATCACATCATAACCTGGGAGGTCATAGGCAAGACCTGTTGCACTGTATCCGTTTACCACTTTTTTTTCAGTAACTACTTTACGCATGAGCGCACGCGTCTGTTCAGCAGCAGATGCAGAAATGGGATTGCCTGCCACAACAGGCTGATGCTTCAGAATCGTTTTTTTTGTTGCCGGGTTAACAATTTTATCAACGATATAAGGGCGCATCATCTTTCCATCATTTCCGATGGCCGTAGCCGCCTGAACAATTTGCATTGCCGTAAAGGCGGAGGCCTGACCGAATGAAGCTTCTAATTTATCAATCTTCCATTGCCAGTTGACAACACTTGAACGCTCTCCCGGAAGATCTATTCCCGTCTTATCCATTAACCCGAACTTTTTTAAATAATTTTTGAATCTGTCTACTCCTAGATACTTATCCGTGAGTACCGACATGCCAACATTTGAAGACAGTTCAAAGCCTTGGTCAAACGTAATCGTTCCCCAGCCCTGCCGTCTCCAATCATGAATTGTACCTCCGCTGGTTTTATAATCCCCGGATTGATAGGTGTCAGATCCCTTGTAAACACCTGCATCTATAGCAGACGCAACGGTAAATACTTTCATCACCGAACCTGGTTCATAGGGTTCAGAAATACTGGTATTGCTGAAATTCTTGATATCACGTTTATTGGGATTAAATGTCGGATATGAGGATATGGCAAGTATTTTCCCAGTTTTTGGATCGGCAGCGATCCCGATCATACTTTCCGGCGAATAGTCTTCATTCACTCTGGACATCGCTTGATCAAGCACCGTTTGAATTCGTGTGTTCAGCGTCAAATAGACATCTTTTCCCGGAGATGCCTTTTTAATCTTTTGTTTTTCATCCGGAATGGGTACTCCGGACAAACTGCGATAGTAGCGCACCGATCCGTCTTTTTCAGTGAGATACTTATCTAAAGACTGCTCGACACCAAATACTCCCTTTTGCTGATTGTTTTCTTGGTTTGTTTGTGTAAAACCTAAGGTATAAGCGGCACTCGACTGTTCAGGATAATAGCGTTTCGATTCGGTAAGATACCCGATTCCCGGTAAGTTTAGGCGATCAATCTGCTTCTTTTTAGCATAGCTCAGCATTTTGCCCTTCGAACCGAACTCCACTTGGTAAACGTTCCGATTGAGTTCCTTAAGGATATCAGACTCCTTCATTTCCAAAATAGGTGCTAAAGCGGCTGCAGTCTTTTTTTTGTCTTTCACATGATTATCACTTTTAGGACTAATGATTGCATAAAGTGTATAAGCGGGAACATCTTCCGCAAGAATCCGTCCGTTGTCAGAGTAGATCGTACCGCGCTTCTCATCGACAGTTTTATATTGAGACCATTGCTTTTCTCCAACTTTTAATAATTGATGATTATCAATTTCTTTACCTTGAGCAATAAACACGAAACGGCCGATAATGACAAAAAAAGCCAGCATAAAAAGACCGCCGACTATACCCGCCCAAAAACTTATTAATCTTCGTTTGCGTTGAAACATGGGAACAAACCACCTTAAGGAAGTACCTTTATATTTTGAATATCTAGTTTTAGGCCCAATTCCTTTTCTGCAAAACGGACAATTCGTTCAGGAGAACTTAAACGATCAGTCTCCGCCTTTAATTGCTGTGTCACTTTCGATTGGTCGTTTATCTTCGATTGTAGCGATGCAACATCCTGCGAGGCCATATAAAGCTTTGCTTGATTAGCAACAATACAGAGTGCCAGCAAAAAGGTGACCACACCTGCCATAATCCAAAGACCCTTCTCGCCTTTAGTTATCCGTCGCGTAATAACAATTTGTTCTTGCTGAGTTGTGTGCTCCACATACTCTTCTCTCTGTACCTTAAATGCTTGCTGACTCTGATTCATTGCTTCTCATCCTCCTTAATTTCCCTGACTTTTTCTGCAATCCTGAGTTTTGCTGATCGGGATCGATTATTTGCCGTTACTTCTTCTTCTGAAGGAACAACCGGTTTCCTACCTATTTTCTTTAGCACCGGTAAAAATGCTTCCGGTACGACTGGAAGCCCTGGAGGAAGTTCCGGCGGCTCGCTGTATTTTTTGAAAAACTGCTTGCACAGCTTATCTTCAAGTGATTGAAAAGTGATCACTGCGATCCGTCCGCCAATCGCCAACACACGAAGCGATTGCATTAATGCTTCGTCAAAGCTTCCAAGCTCGTCATTCACAGCAACACGAAGGGCTTGAAAAACTCGTTTTGCAGGATGCCCGCCTTTTCTTCTTGCAGGTGCCGGTATGGCATCCTTGATGATTTCTACCAGTTCATCCGTCGTTTCAATCGGCTTATTTTCGCGGTACTTCTCGATTTTTCTAGCGATCTGCCTTGAAAAACGCTCCTCACCATACATAAAAAAGATTCGTGCCAGACGATCAGTCGGCCATTCATTCACAATGGCGGCAGCTGTAAGTTGCTGCTGCTGGTCCATTCTCATGTCGAGCGGACCATTATGCTGATAGCTGAATCCTCGATCTGCATGATCGAATTGTGGAGAGGATACGCCTAGATCAAATAGTATTCCGTTTACCTGGAACACGCCGCGTTGCAGCAGTTCTTGTTCTAGATGCCTGAAATTTGATTTTATAAACGTTATTTTTCCAGAATATGCTTTCAATCGTTCTGATGCAGCGCTCAGCGCTTCATCATCTTGATCAAATGCATAGAGATGGCCTTTTTCCAACTGTGCAGCAATGACCTCGCTATGTCCGCCACCGCCGAGCGTACAGTCCACATAAATGCCATCAGGACTTAGATCAAGTCCTTTTATCGCTTCTTTCTTTAAAACCGTAACATGTTCAAACACTGACACCGACTCCTGTCACACAGAACAATTCATTTGGCACCGGGTTTACAGGTCCAAATCAAGCAAGCTCTCTGAGATGTCATTAAATGATTCTTCAGATTGTGCAAAATAACGTGTCCACATTTCCTGATCCCAAATTTCAAGTCGAGTGGAAACGCCGATGACCACACAATCCTTCATCAATTTCGCATAGTCTCGAAGACCGTTACTAATTGATACCCGCCCCTGCTTGTCCAATGCACATTCACTGGCTCCCGAAAAAAAGAACCGAGTAAATGCTCGAGCATCCTTTTTCGTAAAAGGAAGCGCCTTTAGTTTTTCTTCTATTCTGTGCCATTCGCTCATGGGATAAACAAAAAGGCATTGATCAAGGCCGCGAGTAATAACAAATGTGTCGCCAAGTTCATCGCGAAACTTCGAGGGAATGATGAGACGCCCTTTTATGTCTATGCTGTGATTAAATTCTCCCATAAACATCAGAGACGCCTCCTCTTTTGTTTTACTTTACCACAATCCCCCACTTTCCACCACATCATTTTCTAAATTCGCTCTTTTTAGTCCCCATCCCTTCTTAAATTTAGAAAAAATAATAACAGCACTCAATTTCACATCTATGGCTTAAAAAAAAGCGCCCAAATTGGGCGCTTTTCATACTTTTAATGTTCATTCATTCAATGCAGGTATTTCTTTTCTTGCTTCATCAACGGCTTTCAGCACATGAAGCAGTGACTCATAATTGCGTTTTACATTAGAATAATCTTTTTGCAGTTTTTGATAGGCTTCATCCAATAACTGATTCTCGATTTTCAAGTTTCTCAGCTGCTCATTCACCTGTTCCGAGTTATCCAAGGCGGCAGATTGCGTCTTTAATTGATTAAGGAAACAAATCACTTGATCAATATCCGTTTCAGCAGCCCTTTTACCTAGTGTTCGTGTATTCGGAACAGTTGCATGCTGTTCCGTTCCTGAATCGTCTGTTAAAATCAGTGTTTTTTTCTTTTCTTTCCTATTCTTTTTTCGTATTTCTTTTGCTTCTTTCAATGCCTGCTCATAAATTTTTCTGATTGCGGAATTCCATCGAAATCCACATGCCGCCGATGTGCGCGAGAGCAATCGGCCTGCCTCCGCAAAACCGGCCAGTTGCGTGCTCCCTTCTTTAATGTGCCGAAGAACAATTTCCGCGAGTTTCCCGTCTTCTGCATGTGTCCACGCATCTTGTCTTATGGATGGCATCTTCTTCCCTCTTTTCTCTCAAATCTGATTGGAACACAGTCCTTGTTTTAAACTTTATGCCGATGATAGGATCGATAGAATAAAACGCAAGGATTTCTTAACCATTTTGAGAGAAAAAATGCAAAAAAAAGAGAAGCTGCAAGCTCCTCTAAAAAAATGTTCAATTATTTCTCAACGACTTCTTCACCTTTGTATGAGCCACATGATGGGCACACCCGGTGAGCTAATTTATATTCACCACAGTTATCACATTTTACCATGCCTGGAACGGCAAGTTTGAAATGTGTACGCCGCTTATTTTTGCGAGTAGTTGACGTTCTTCTTTTCGGTACTGCCACGTTTGACACCTCCTCGGACAATAATTAATCGTCAAAAAACTTTTTCAGTTTTTCTAACCTTGGATCAATCTGCTGCTTCGACGTTTCCTCATTTACAAGTGTCCAGCCTTTTCCTGAGAGACGACTTGAATCACGAGCTTTTTCACTGACGACGCGCATTGGTTTCTCAACCAAAATCGCTTCAACAAGATAAGGGATCAAGTCAATTTGCTCATTCTCTACTTGATGAACGAATTCTCCCTCATCCTCATTTTCAGTTCCCGCCGACAGCAAAAATGTCTCTGCGGTATTGATCTGAAAGGGATAATCGACATCTTCCAAAGTAACGGCACATGGCAACACCATCTTGCCCGCCAGCCGTAAATGAAAAGTCAGCGATCGTTTAGAAAATTCCACGACACCCTTAACATCAACAGGTAATATGCTTCGTATTTCAGGATCCGCGCGAAACAATTCCAGAGGTAATACAACTTCTTCGTGAAAACTCAGTCCCTCTTCCCTAAATTGCATCAGTTCAGGCACTGACCATGATAAAGACATACTGAACCACCTCTAGACAACAAATGTTATTATAAGCCCCGCATAACGGAATGTCAATCCGCTGCGCGGCCATTAAGTAAAGATTATCACATCAAGTGAATCGTTGGCAATTTCTCTTTCTAACGAAGAATATGATAAAATAAGGCCATTCATGATTTCAAAAGAAAAAGGAGTAGTCGTCATGATTATTGCCGGAATTATCGCTGAATATAACCCTTTTCATAACGGACATTTCTATCAGCTTGAAACATTGCAAAAGACAGTGCACCCTGATGTAGTCGTTGTCGTTATGAGTGGCGATTTTCTCCAACGCGGTGAACCGGCTATCGTATCAAAATGGACAAGAGCGCGGATGGCACTCGAAGCAGGTATTGACTTAGTAGTTGAGCTTCCCTATGTTTTTGCAGTTGGTAAAGCAGATGTATTTGCTCGTGGCGCTGTCACTATTCTTGATCGTCTTGGGGTCAACAGACTCTTCTTCAGCAGTGAATGCGGAAGAATCGAGCCCTTTTTCAACAGCCTCTCATTAATTAGCAATCATAAAACGGCTTATGAAGCACAATTAGCCGAATCAATGGCAAAAGGGATCAGCTATCCGAATGCTCACGCAGCTGCTTACCGTTTCATTGCTCAAGGTTATGGAAAAGAACTCGTTGATTTATCGCTACCAAATAACAGTCTCGGCTTTCAATATATCAAAGCACTCCAACAGCGCAACAGCACTATGAAACCAATAACGATCAAGCGCAAACAGGCAGAGCATAATGATCAAACCTTTGACGACGACGCAGTGATTGCTAGTGCCTCAAGCATCCGCCTGCACCTCATGACTGGGGGACATGCCGATTCGATCTACACTAAACTGCCCGTGCACGTGGCGGAAGCCTTAATTGATGCCAAAAAGAAAAACGGCTATGCAAATTGGGAGCGTTTTTACCCTTTTTTAAAATACAAGCTTCTTTCCTTCAGCGGGGATCGACTGAAACTGATCTATGAAATGGAAGAGGGGATCGAGCATCGACTGCTTGAATGTATCCGGACAGCATCGACTTTCCATGAATTCATTTCGGCAGTAAAAACAAAACGGTATACATGGGCGAGACTGCAGCGCCTTGCCGTACATATTCTGACGGATACTTTGAAAGAAGAGGCCAAACCTCTTGCTCTTAACAGTGATCCGGATTCAACTCGTTTGCTGGGGATGAATGGCAGAGGCCAGGCCTATTTAGCTGATATTCGAAAAAGAGCATCCATTGATATTATTTCGAAAGTAAGAAATCATCGCTCGCTCATGCTTAACATCGACCTTAAAACCGCCCAAATCTATGATTATTTAATAAATATAGATCATAAACCAATGAAGTATACAGAAACGAGTCATCCACCCATTCGATATGATGAAATAAATAGACGATTTTTGAATGAGTAACTTTTCTCATTCAAAAATCGTCCTTTAGTTAGTGCACCTTCATCGTTTTAAATAGTTCACTGCGTCCCCAAATGATTTAACAGGTACAATTTTCATATTTGTGCCAATTTCCTTGGCCGTCTTTTTTGCTGTTTGATATTCATGATCAGCAACAGGAGCAAAAAAGATGTCCGCACCTGATTTGCTGGCACCAACCACCTTATCGGAAATTCCTCCGATCGGTCCAACATCTCCATTCATTTCAATCGTTCCTGTACCAGCAATGTCCCTGCCCTTTGCTAAGTTCTGCTTATCCAGCTGATCATAAATTTCAAGTGTCATCATGAGCCCTGCCGACGGTCCACCTATATTCTTAATTGAAAACTTCACTTTTGGTTCAACATCCACCTTAACATGGTTGTCCTGATAAATGCCGATGCCCCACCCTCTTCCTGAACTTGTATAAGCTTTAGGAAAACGAGCAGCTTGAACAGTCACTTGTTTCACTTTGTTCTTTCGAACAAGTGTCAAAACAAATCGGTCCCCAATTTTTTTTTGTTTAATCAAACGATTCATATCTTCAGTAGTTGCAATCTTATGATTGTCCATCCCAATAATTAAATCACCTGTGTTCAATATTTTGCTGTTGGGCATTGATTTCATTACACCAAGTATTAAAACGCCCTCTTCCAAAAGCGTCGGTTTCTTGCCCGCAGCTTTATAAGCGACATACGCAGCCGATTGCTGCGCACTGCTCATATAGTTTTCCTGACGGAGGTTGTAATCCTGCTCATCTTCATTAGGCATTTTCACCTGATTTTCTTTTACCAAGGTTGTATATTTATTGCCGTCAAATTTCGCCCAGAGATACTGATAGACATTTGCCTGACCTAGATATATGTACACAAGTCTATAGTTTCCATCAATTTTTTTTGCACCTTTAACCTTGATCATTCCTGACATCGATTCAGCTTTGCCAGGACGCTGCACGTAATAGGGTGTTCGGTAAAAGTTCAATCCAATTAATAAGATCGCAATGATAATCACCAACCATTGAGTGACTTTTTTTCGCAAGTTTATCGCCCCCTACAATTGAAAAACACAACACTTCTGATTATATGTCATTGATGCTTATTTATTTCGAATTCCTGTTGGTCTATCTGTCGTCGCAGTACCGTATAGTAAAAGTAATGGACAAGTACTTCCAATTGGCTGAAAAATTGTAGGTGAGATATATTAATGAAACATTCAAAGAGCTTAACTTATCTGCTGGCTTCCGGCTCACTCGCAGTTGCATATCTCATGGTACGTTATCCTGATATTGCCGTCAAAGGCTCAATTACAGGAATGCAGATTTGGTGGGATAAAGTGTTCCCCGCTCTCTTTCCATTCTTTGTTCTTACAGAACTTATGATTGGCTTTGGGATTGTCACGTTTGCCGGTATCCTTATGGAACCATTGATGCGTCCGCTTTTCCGGCTGCCTGGCGTAGGAGGCTTCGTCTTTATGATGGGGATTGTCTCTGGCTTTCCCGCCGGTGCACGTATTACAGCAGATCTCTATAGAGAAAAAAAGATTACGAAAGCAGAAGCTGAGCGGTTAGCCGGATTCACGAACTTCAGCAATCCGCTCTTTCTCTTTAGCGTAACCGCAGTTGGATTTTTTCATCAGGCATCATTAGGCATTGTTTTTGCACTTGCTCACTACATCGGCAATATATGTGTCGGATTGACATTTCGATTTCTTGGTAAAAAAACGAATAAAGCGAGGTCCACCCCTTCGCGCTTCCTATTCATTCATGCTCTGAACAGTATGCATCAAGAGCGTATTTCACGTGATCAACCGTTTGGAAAAAAATTAGGCGACGCAGTCATCTCTTCAGTTTCCACGCTGCTGGCGATCGGTGGTTTTATCACTTTGTTTTCCATGCTTTACCAATTACTTGCTCAAATTGGCTTTGTAGATTTCTTAGGCTTTGGACTGAGTGCATGTTTCAAATTCATCGGCTTTTCACCTGAGCTTGGTTCCGCCGTGATTCCAGGGCTGTTCGAGCTGACGATCGGAGATAACAAGGTCGGTGAATTAGTTATTGTCCCTCTTATTGAACGTGTTATTGTAGTGAGTGGCCTGCTCGGGTTTTGTGGCCTTTCTATACAAGCACAAGCGGTCAGTGTTCTCTCACAGGCAGGACTAAGTTCACGACTCTTTTTAATCGGCCGGCTGCTTCAAATGATGTTCTCATCGATAGCAGCTTTTTTTCTCTTTCATATCTTTCAAATGGGCAACCGATCAGCCGCACAGACCGCATTTGCTATGGGTGAACCTTTCGAGACACTGACACATCAAACCGCTGAATTTGGGCCAATGATCACATTTTCCATTCTGATCGTTTTTATTTTCATTCTACTAAGACGCTTCAACACACATACTCATCCATTAAACAGATGATTTTTTCCCGAATTTCTTAACCAGGGCATCTTCAACAGAAACAGGCACAAGTTCATGCACTGAACCGCCATACATGGCGGCTTCTTTAACCATACTCGAACTCAAGAAAGAGTAATGATTGCTTGTCATCATAAAGCATGTCTCAATTTTTGGATTGAGACTTTTGTTAATTGCGGCAATCTGTAACTCATACTCAAAATCAGAAATTGCTCTCAATCCTCTTAGTACAATACTTACCTTTTTCCTTTGTACATAATCAACGAGCAGCCCTTCGAATGAATCAACGGTCACTGAATCGAGATGAGCGGTAGCCTTTTTCAACAGATCAACACGTTCTTCAACAGTAAAGAGTGGATTCTTAGACGAATTATTCAGAACTGCAATGATAATCTTATCAAACACTGATAATCCCCGCTGAAGAATATCTAAATGACCGTAAGTTACAGGATCAAAACTGCCCGGATATACTGCAATACGTTCACTCAACTGAATCACTTCCCTGTTCAGGTTGGAAATAATAAATAGATACTGCTGTCTGTCCTTGATAGGTTCGGTATTTCTCTCGAATCAGCCTGCCATCGAGAACGTCAGGAAGTTTCACGTTTTCCTCATGCTCAACAACAATTATGGCACGATCTGACAGCATGTTTTTCTGCAACAATGTTTCCATATCTTTTTGAATATGCTGTCTCGCATAAGGCGGATCAAGAAAAACAAGATCAAAGTGTTGTCCATTTTCGCTCAATTTATCAAGTGCTCGTGTTGCTTCAAGCTGCAAGATCTGTGTACACTCTTCATAGCCACACAGACGTGTATTATCTCGAATGATTTGGCAGGCTGCACTTGCGCGATCAACAAATACGGCTTTATCAATGCCTCGGCTGAGCGACTCAATGCCCAGTCCACCGCTCCCTCCGTACAGATCAAGAACCGATCCTCCATCAAAAAAAGGACCAATCATATTAAAAATGGTTTCTTTAACCTTATCCGTTGTAGGTCTTGTCATTCTTCCATTGACAGCTTTTAATTTTCGTCCCCTATTTTCTCCTGAGATGACTCTCAATAAACGTCCCTCCTTACATGAAGAGGTACTCCATAGTCATAGATGATGTTAACCTTTACGTCGATTGATCATATTGATAAATATCCTTGTAAGGGCATGCCTCATTTATATTCTAAAGAGTCGAAATAGCCGACTAGGCTCTGAATCATTGTGAATACTACATCTAGCAATAAAAGTTATGAAAGATGTATAGCATTCAAGCAACTCGTACATAATAGTTGCTGGCAACATCGTTTGAGATGTTGGCCCAACCGCGGATACTTACGTTTCCCCATAAGTTTTCCGCCGGTTTCTCCTCTCCCATTGTCTTGCATCCTCTGATGCGTAAAGACAGCCCGCAGTTTGTCTGCGGGTTTTTTTTTACACAAATAAAGAAGTTGTTATTTAGGGAGTTCGTGTCAGCAGTCCAGTAAAATGTGTCCTGCAGGCCGCAGGACGATGGATCATCCGTAGTCAGATTTTCTAAACATACCTAAAGTTATAGTGTCACCTGATTAATTAAACACTTCATCTTTTTCTTCAAATTTTGATTTGCCTTTTTCATAAGTTGTTCGAACATGCTGCAATTGAGAAACATCCACTGTTTTAATAAACTTCATTTTCTGCAGCTGGCTGATCGTTGCTGCACTCTGTTCATGATCACAATAAAGAATCGCATATTTCATTCGTTTTGATATATAGTGCACATATCCATAGCGTCTGAGTACTCTCAAATATTTTGTATTATAAAGCCAAACAATAATACTGTCTCTTTTTTGTATGTCCACCGGAACACACCACCCCTTTTGTTTCCGTTCTATTTTTCTCTAGGCTGCCTTAAGCTGCATAAACGTGCAACATCTCAATCTCTATCTACACTGACTCATATCATCGCAGATATTAGATAGGTCTATGGAAAACGTCACGTTTATACTTAGAAGTCTGCAAACATCCTGCGGACAAACACATAGCAACTATTTAATTATGTAAAAGGATCTTCCGCGAGGCATGATAAAGTTCAGTACACATGCGGAAGTCACTAAATGATGCATATTCACCAATCGACAAGTTTTCTTTACACAAATTTTCAAGAAAATAATTTAAAGGTATTTAGTGTAAGAGCAACTACGCCTCTGTCTTTGCACTTTGTGCTTGCCAATCGACGAATTTGCTTTACCGTGTGTGGCAACCGCATTTTCCTCCAGATCCGCAACCTGTGCCACATGAGCGATCAAAGAACGGATCGCCGGTGGGTACTTTTATCGATGATGAAACTGAACGCGCGAGGATTGTACTTAACTCACCCAACAGTTCGTTCAATTGGTTTTCCTTTTTCTTATAATCGGCAATAAGCGGATGGACATCCAAATCTCGTTTGCACTCCATCATTTCTTTTATAACCGACTTATAATCAGGGTGATATCTTCCAAAACGCTGAACTTCATCGTACTTGTCTCTGACCATTAAGAAATTTTTAATTAATTGCTGCGATTGTTCGTCGCATTCTAAATTGTTCTTACTTTCCTGATACAATGCGTAGCAATCCGAATGGAGCACCATTGAAGCAAGTTCTTCAGCGTGGTCCAGCAGAGAAGCATTTTCTAACGTTCCAATCACTTTGCCACCCCCAGTTCTATTAAAATATACAACAAATAGAGCTAAAGCGCCATTATTCTAGATTTTATTTCGTTCTCTTAATCCTTAGATTTCTGTGCACTCATGGCCTGAGCCATTGAAACAAGCATTGACATCATACTTGCCCGCTGATTAAACCGATCCAGACGCTGACTGAATGTACGACCATAGAATTGATTTGCCGCCGGTTTGAGCTGGCTCAACTCCCAAGGAGCCCGGCTTAATTTCCGATACCATTCCGGATGCATTCGCACAAATAATTTTTCTTCAGGCCGGCTATCCAAGTATTCTTGAATTTCAGTTCTCATCTCAAATCAATCCTTTCAAAAGAAAAATGGATTTTGACCGGGCGAATTTTCAGATGATTGAGTTGACGTTTGTCCTGCAGAATCCTGACCACTTCCATTATTCTGCTTTTCCTGTTCATTCGTTTGTTGAAATTGACCGATAAACGACTGAATTCCAGTCAAAGCGCCGCTGATTGTGTCAAGGCGTTCCTGCCATTGTTTCGTGTCAATAGTGTCAACCACTTTTAGCATTTTATTAAGCGAAAAGGATGAACTCTTTTTTTTCTCCGGAGCTTCCTCAGTTTCTTCCCTGTTCATGCCGTATTTTTCCCACACATCGTTTTTTTCACCGAAGATTACCCAGTCATCAAAAACGTTGCTCCACTTTATACCGTTTTCGTGAACATATTCAACGATTTCCGGATGACTGCGTAAAAAGCTTTTAAATTTTTTAATTGCCGCATTTGTTCTTTCTTCTGCCAAAGGGCACACCTCCCCAAAGGTTTTCCTAAGATTATCTTAAGCAACAGTGGATCTAGGTGTGCATCATGATTAAAAAAACAGGTTTCATTCAGGGAATAAGTGGCCTGACGAAATCCTGTGTGTAATAATTTTTATAAGAGCCAACGCCGAGTTCCGTAAAATCGTTATTTAATAAATTCTTGCGATGATCAATGCTGTTTAGCCATCCAAGGCTTACTGCAATGGCATCCGGATATTTGGCCGCTATATTTTCACCGGCTGTCTGGAAATTAATATTCTCACGCTCTAATCGTGCTTTAAGGTCTCCTGACCATTTGGATCCATGCGAAAAATAATTTTTAGTTTTCATTTCTTTACTATGCTTATAGGCAGCTTGATATGCCGCTTCGTTCCATTGCAGTATTTTTTTCTTGAATCTCATTCGAAGTACATTGCTGACATCAAAGATCTCCTGATCCTCGCCTTGATTCACGGCTGCCCATTGGTCTTCGGTAAGCGTTGGTGTTTCGGGCAAATTTCCTTGATAGGTCATTGAATACGGATGCTGCACAGCCAAAACATCGGTGTTCATGTAACGAACACCAATTAGACGATCAGAAAGATGGTCAAAATTTAACTGAACCCATATTTTTCCGAATTTCATTAACGGGCGCACCATCATGTCCTCTTCATTTAATTCAAAATCAATCTTTGTTCCCTTATAAGTTAAAGAGACTTCGTCCGCAATCGGCACCTTTTCATATATTTTCTGTGATTCGTCACCGATTGTAAACGGATTGGTCTTCAATTTTTTTCCCAGTGCGTATATCGTGGTAACGCGATTTGTCGAATTATCGATGCCTATTTGCAAGTAGTTTTCACTTGCTCTGCCGTAAACAAACCAGCGATAACCAAATTTACTGGGATCAACGCGTTCAGGTTTTCCTAATGTACGCACTATTTGTTTTTCCGTTTTACCCATCAAAGTGTGTATACCGCTCTCCGGAACTTTAAAGTCTTTATTAGCAGTCAATGACATCTGGCGATTCTTGTTCGATGGAGAGGTTGTACTATCTGAGGGGAGACTTACCAAACTAATTAAAAATGTGCCTGCAAATACAATCACCGCAATGGCGAAAATGATAACATTTGTTTTTCTCATCATCTTCTCCCCCTCTAAATCTCAAAAACTTTCTTCCATTATAACAAGCCTGGTATTGAACGGACAGATAGTTCATCTGTTACACTGTTTTTCTTTGTTGATTCTGTTAATTGTTTTTCGGTTCATTGGCAAGCAGAACCACCCATATTTTTCCTGCTCGTCCTGTCGCAAAACCAGTTCCGATCCTTCTGCCAGTACTTACTGATTTGATCGAATCAGACTGTCTCGAATTTCGCCATAGTGTTCTTATCGATTCATCGGGATTGCCAGATTGTAGCATTAAAATTTGAGCTGTGTTTTCATCGTATCCAAGTGAACCAAGCATCGTTCTTGCATCCTCTGTACTTTTTGCATGACCAGACGCTATTCGTCTCGCTTCTAGTCTTGCAACTCGGAACAAATTCCAGTCCGCCGTAAGGGCTTGATGCACTGTTTTTTGTTGTTTAATGATCGTAAATAGTTCCCTCTCCTGCTGATTAACTGGAGAAATTTGCCGATCAACTTGACCATACGTCTCTTTTTTTGCTGATGCAGGATGCCAGGTTCCAATGTAGAGAGCTAAAACAGCAATGAAACCTATTGAAAGAATAATAATTATTGAACGATGTTCTTTGAACAAGACTGGTAGTTTCATCGAATCGAATTCCTCCTTGAACTTCCAGTCCCATCCTTTCCAAAAATTCACGCTCCTAAACATTCGAATCATCCGACCGCTTTGTATGATACATTTACTATAATTATCTAAAAAGGTTCCTTATTTATATTTATTTTGTTTCTTCGATTTGCGTGGTTAGTTGCTTTGCCATATAAAAACCGTCTTTTAATTTCCCGTTGCTCATAAATGCTGATTTTCGAATCCCTTCTACTCTGTATCCTGTTGTACCAAACAGAAGCAGAGCTGCTCGATTGTCAAAACCGACACATGCCTCGATCCTAAGCAGCTCGTGATCCATGGACCATTCTTCGAGATCTTTAAGTATCTTTTTGCCAAATCCTCTGCCTTGCCATTGTTCTCGTAAGGCGACGCTGCAAGAAGCAAGATGTGCCATCTCACTGGCTGCGTGGCCTTGAATCGCAGCAAAGCCAATATCAGTTCGTTCGTGTTGTGCTATAAAATAGGCAGCTCGTCTCTGAGATGCTGTGCTTAATAATTCTGTAAATCCTTGAGTGCTCAATTTTCCAATTTCAAAACCTAGCTCTTTCCTCACTCCGTGTATGTCACAATATAATCTAAAAAGCCGTTCCGCATCTTGTTCGTGCGCCTCCGTTAAAATCAGCACCGCTGAACCCCCTTCAAGAAACAATCACCTAAATGTATGGTTAGTCCCTGATGTGTATGCGAAAAAACTCAATTAATAGCTCATCATCAGACAAAAAGTGAAGAAACTTTCATCTCTATTTATCAAGCGAACAATCCTTTAAGCAGGCAAAAAGATGTGAAAAAGGCCGGAAGAATAGTCCTCCGACCTTCAGGTTTGATTTTATTAAAAAAAGGTTGAAACGATCATGATGAGAAATAAGAGTGTCATATAATTCAAGGAATAAACGAACATGAGCCGTGCCCACTTCACGGTATTTTTTGCCATCAATCCGTAAATAGCGAGTCCAAGCCATGTAAAACCTAATAGCAATGCGCTAACAACGTACACAGGGCCAAGAGAGTAAAGAAGCAAAGAGGTTGGTACCAGTGCTGCTACATAAAAAATCATTTGTCTTTTTGTAATCTCGAAACCAGCGACAACCGGCAGCATCGGGATACCTGCACGACGATACTCCTCAACACGTTTGATTGCAAGAGCCAAAAAATGCGGCGGCTGCCATAAAAACAAAACAAGAAATAAAATCCATGGTATTGGCGATTGAAGTGAAGGATCCACTGCCGCCCAACCAATAATCGGCGGTACAGCACCGGCAACACTGCCCACAACCGTATTCATAGAATGGCTTCTTTTCAACCACATCGTATAGACAAGTACATAGACAAGAAGCCCTAATAATCCAAATGCCGCTGCAGTTACCGATGCAGCAAACAGGGCTAATAGGCCGATAACTGAGAGTGACAAGCCCATGATCAAAACAGTTCTGCCACTCATCTTCCCCGTTGCGGACGGTCGTTCATGTGTCCGTTCCATTAGAGGATCAATGTCTCGATCAATAAAATTATTTAATGAGCAACCCCCGGCGATGACAAGTGCAGTACCCATTAAAACAAAAACTACAGATCCTGTCCATGTCCCAATACTTTCTCCATTAAAAAATAAAGCAAGCCATACACCAGTAAATGCAGTCATCAAATTGGAATTTACAATGCCTATTTTTACAGTAGTAAGTACATCATGAACAAATTTTCTACATGGAGTCACATCAATTGATTCTAATGCCTGTTCATCCGATCCGATTATTCTCATTAAACAGCCTTCTTTCTCTATTGTTACAATCATTAACCGTTTATCAAAAGGTGGTATTGCATTTAACTGTTGTTCTTAGAGGCATAGTATAGTGCCAATTTAATCAAAGCTCTGACGTTGACGTACATGACAAAACATGAACTGCCAGCAGAGCCTTTCAGAAGTACTTTGAAGCAACAATTCTGTTCAATTAACATTATATACGATCAAATAGCTTTTGTCTTTTGTTTTACTCAATGATAATTATCACATTGTCAATACCATATGGCTTGCAAATGTGTATATTGTTTGTCTATTCATGGATCTTTCCGAACAAATTGAGCGAATCATTCTAGAATCCTTCCGCATTCTGCTAGAATAGGAATGCAGAGCTTAGCATAAAAACAGCGATGCTTAAATTTGAAATCGGGTGATACATATGAAAGATCGTTTATTAATAATTTTAAGTATTGCAGGATGCCTTTCGGTTCTAATTGTGGTCCTCATGGGTGCCCTTGTAACCAATACGGGTTCTGAATACGGGTGCGGGAATAACTGGCCGTTGTGCAACGGTCAAGTTATTCCTGATGCACATGCTCACCAAACTTGGATTGAGTTCAGTCACCGTGCAGTTTCAGGCGTCGCATCCATTCTTGTTGTCATTCAAGCAATCTGGCTATGGTTTCGCTTTAAGCACGTCTGGAGCGGACGTTTTCTCGTCATCGCCTCGGTCTTCTTCATTTTTTTACAAGCATTTCTTGGAATGGCCGCCGTCGTATGGGGACAATCATCAGTCGTGCTTGCCCTTCACTTCGGTATATCACTTCTTTCGTTTGCAAGTATGCTGCTCCTTACTTGTCTTGTTTTCGAGAGTATCGAACCTGATCGTCATCTGTTTAGACTCACCTTGAGTAGACCAATGAAATGGAATTTTATTTTCCTTGGCATTTACTCTTATGTGTTGATCTATTCCGGTGCCTTTGTTCGCCATACGGAATCAAGTCTCGGCTGTACAGACTTTCCTCTATGTAATGGGCATGTGCTTCCTGAGCCGCTAATCAGCAAAGCCGGTGTTCAGTATTTGCACCGGGTTCTCGCACTAATTCTGCTGATTTGGCTGATTTGGAACCTGGTTGTGTCACTCAAGAAATATAAGAATGAATTGTTGCTGTCCAATTTACTCTTTATCTCTTTGATCTTTGTCGCGCTGCAAGCAGTATCGGGAATTTTCATCATAACCACAAAAATGAATTTGTTGTTTCTGCTCCTTCACGCACTATTTGTCACTGGTTACTTTGGAGTGATGACCATACTTGTTCTTTTTGGATGGAGACCAAGAACGCACAGAGAATCCGTTCAGTAAATCATTCATTAGTAAAAAGAAGAACCCAAGCATTGATCCGCTTGGGTTCTTCTTTTTGTCTGTCATTTATTAAAATGGATTAATTTAATTCAATCATTAAGTCGCCTGTTTCGATTACATCGTTCTCGTTGACATACACCTTTTTGATCGTTCCGTCAATTGGCGACTGAACGGTTGTCTCCATCTTCATCGCTTCTGTAACAAGCAGGTGATCGCCTTTCTTTACGCGTTCGCCTGAGGAGACCAGCACTTTAACAACCGTCCCCGGCATTGATGCACCGATCTGATTTGGGTTGTCTTTTTCAGCTTTTGCGTGTGCTACTTCGGATGCTTGGACATTTATATCTTTTATAGACAGTTCGCGTGGCTGACCGTTTAATTCATAATACAACGTCCGTGTGCCATCCTTTTGCGGGTGACCAATTGAAATCAACTTTACAACGAGCATTTTTCCTTCTTCAATGGTAACAGAAACTTCTTCTCCAAGACGGAGTCCATAAAAGAATGTTGGCGATCCCAAGACAGTAGTCTGCCCATACGTATCGCAGAAATGCAGATAATCCGTATAAACTTTTGGATAGAGCGCCGCAGATAAAACTTCATGAAATTTGAACTTGCGTTCAAATTTTTCTTCCAATCGTGCTTGGATATCTGCAAAATTAATCGGTTCAAGATGTTTGCCTGGGCGATCCGTCAAGGGTTGCTTGCCCTTAAGAATAATACGCTGCAATTCTCTTGGGAATCCCTGGTAGGGCTGACCCAATTCACCACTAAAAAAGTTTACTACAGAATCAGGGAAATCTAGCGTTTGCCCCTTTTCATAAATACTGTCTTCATTCAAATTATTCTGTACCATATAAAGTGTCATATCACCGACAACTTTGGATGACGGCGTTACTTTGACAATATCGCCAAACAAAAGATTAACGCGGCGATACATATCCTTTACTTCTTCAAATCGATCGCCAAGTCCAACGGCAATTGCTTGCTGACGAAGATTGCTATATTGTCCGCCAGGCATCTCTAGTTTGTAAATCTCAGCATTCGATGTTTTCATTCCGCTTTCAAATGGGTAGTAGTATTGACGAACTTTTTCCCAATAATGGCTCAGCGATTCTAATGCATTAATATCAACATCCGGTTTCCGATCATTTGCACCGAGCGCATAGTATAAGGAATTCATACTTGGTTGAGAAGTCATGCCTGCCATCGCTTCAATGGCAACGTCGACAATATCGACACCGGCTTCAATTGCCCGAACATAGGTATAAATGCCATTTCCACTCGTATCATGTGTGTGCAAATGTATCGGAAGTGAAACTGTATCTTTTAATTCTGAGATCAATCGATAAGCAGCTTCAGGCTTAAGAAGACCTGCCATATCCTTGATTCCGAGAATATGGGCTCCGGCCGCTTCTAAGTCTTTCGCCATTTTTTTATAGTAGTCCATATTATATTTTGTCCGAGATGCATCCAAAATGTCGCCTGTATAGCAAATGGTTCCTTCAGCAATTTTTCCACTTTCAATAACCGCATCAAGAGCGACACGCATACCGTCAAGCCAATTCAAGCTGTCAAACACGCGAAAGACATCGACACCATGCTTTGCTGCTTCTTTAACAAATGCCTTAATCAAATTATCAGGATAGTTCTTGTAACCCACTGCGTTGGATCCGCGTAGCAGCATCTGGAGAAGAACATTCGGCATTTTTGCTCTTACTTTGTTCAATCGTTCCCACGGATCTTCTCTTAGAAAACGGTAGGTTGTATCAAAGGTCGCACCGCCCCATGCTTCTTCTGAGAATAAATTCGGTAGCAGATGCGCTGTTTGTGCTGCGACCCGCACAATATCCTTAGTCCGCATACGAGTGGCGAGCAGGCTTTGATGTGCATCGCGAAACGTTGTATCCGTTAAGAGCACTTGTTTTTGGGCTTTAACCCAATCAGCTACACCTTGTGCGCCATGCTGCTCCAAAATTTGCTTTGTGCCCCCAGGAAACGGCTCGGACAACTTAACATCAGGTACCGGCGGAACATCAAAAACCGGCTTTTTATTTTTATGAATACCAGGATAACCGTTAATTGTAATGTTGCCGATATAGGACAACATTTTCGTTCCGCGATCAAGGATTTTATCAAATACAAAAAGTTCCGGAGTTGTGTCAATAAAGGTTGTAGACACATTCCCCTCCAGAAAATCCGGATGTTGGACAACGTTGATTAAAAAAGGAATGTTTGTTTTAATTCCTCTGATCCGAAATTCCTTCAAGTTGCGAAGCATTTTGACCGCAGCGCTCTTGAATGTACGTGCAGAGGTAGAAAGCTTCACGAGTAACGAATCATAATACGGCGTAATAACTGATCCTGTAAAAGCATTGCCGGCATCAAGTCGAACGCCAAAACCTCCGCCACTTCGATAAGCAACAATTTTCCCTGTATCCGGCATAAATTGATTGCTAGGATCTTCTGTTGTCACGCGACATTGTATCGCATAACCATAAGTACGGATTTCTTTCTGTTCAGGAATAAGAACAGGATCTTCGTGCAATCCATAGCCTTCCGCAATAAGTATCTGTGAAGATACAATATCGATACCGGTAATCAATTCTGTAATTGTATGTTCAACCTGAACACGCGGGTTGACTTCAATAAAGTAAAATTCTCCTGATGGTGTCACAAGAAATTCTACAGTCCCGGCGTTCAAATAATTGACACTTTTCATTAATCGGACAGCGGCATCACAAATATCGTGGCGCAATTTGTCTCCAAGTCCGCGACTAGGAGCAACTTCGACAACTTTTTGATGTCGTCGCTGCACGGAACAGTCACGTTCATAGAGATGAACAATTTCGCCGGATTGATCCGCCATAATCTGTACTTCAATATGACGTGGATGATCCAAATATTTTTCAACGTAGACATCTTCTTTGCCGAACGTCTGCTTTGCTTCAGAGGTCGCTCTTGCATAAGCTTCTTCAACGCCCTGAGCGCTGCGTACAATTCGCATACCACGGCCGCCGCCGCCAAGCACAGCTTTAATAATAAT
Source organism: Sporolactobacillus sp. PKPK-6 (assembly GCF_056678885.1). Taxonomy (NCBI): domain Bacteria; kingdom Bacillati; phylum Bacillota; class Bacilli; order Caryophanales; family Sporolactobacillaceae; genus Sporolactobacillus; species Sporolactobacillus sp. PKPK-6. The sequence continues at coordinate 550,007 of NZ_JBWXPA010000001.1, forward strand.
CGGATAACCATGGGTACTTCCAAATTCTTTCACTTCATCTACCGAAGTCACCGGACCGCCGGAACCAGGAATGACTGGAATATTTGCACTGACTGCTGCTTCTCTTGCCGCTGCTTTATCGCCAAAAGTAGTCAGATGTTCCGATTTCGGACCAACAAAAATAATTCCTTCTTCTGCGCAACGCCGCGCAAAGTCAGCATTTTCAGAAAGAAATCCGTAACCGGGATGAATCGCATCAACGTGATGCGCTTTTGCCACTTCAATAATACTTTCAATATCTAAATACGCTTCAATTGGATTTTTTCCCTGGCCGACCAAATAAGATTCATCTGCTTTATAACGATGATACGAGCTAATGTCTTCCTTGGAATAAATGGCAACCGTTCGAATACCAAGTTCCGTGCAGGCACGGCAAATTCTAATGGCAATTTCGCCTCGGTTAGCAATCAACAATCGTTTAATTTTTTGCTTTAACAATCTCTCTCTTCCCTTCTATTTTGCTGTTCGACCTTTTCATATTAACAAATGCAGATATGTTCATTAATACACATACAGAAAAAATCATCATTATTAATGATGAACCACCATAACTAACAAACGGCAGCGTGACACCCGTAATCGGCAGCAGTCCCGTAGCCGCTCCCAAATTGACAAATGTTTGTATGGCCAACATGCTTGAAATACCAATCGCAAGCAGGCTGCCGAACACATCCTTACATCGAATCGCCGTTACAAAACCCCTAAGTACAAGATAAGCCAAACAGAGAATAACGAACAAAATACCGAGCAGACCCAGTTCTTCACCTATTACTGAAATAATAAAATCTGTTTGTGGTTCGGGCAGAAAGCCTGTTTTCTCGATACTTTGCCCTAGACCTCTCCCGGTTAGTCCGCCCGAGGCGATAGCGATATATGAATTAATCAGCTGACGACCTGTGGAATCTGCAACTGAAAAGGGATCGTATGCAGCGGTAAAACGCCCCAATTGGTTACTGCTCAGAAATTTGTTGTAAAAGATCATAACGAAAAGCAGGGCAAATCCGCCTAAAAACAAAAGATGTTTTGTCCTAAGGCCTGCGCAAAGAACCATAATCGTTGAGATGCTGATCAGAATCATTGCTGTACCAAAATCCGGTTGAACAGCGATCAAAGTGAAAAAGATCATAACAACGATGAGCGGCGGAAGAACCGACGTTTTAAAGTCGGCGATCGCATTCTGCTTATTAGAAAAAGTAGATGCTAAATATAAAATAACCGTAATTTTTACAAGCTCCGCAGGCTGAATATTAAACGAACCTAGATGAAACCAAGATTGTGCATTGTTGACAGTGTTTCCTAATCCAAAAAGCATTAAAAGTAAAAACAGTGATACAATAATCAGCGGTTTGACCAGTTTCCGATACGCTTGATAGGGAAGCAGTAAGCCTACAAGTGCTGCAGGCATTGCTGCTACTACCCACATCAGCTGATGAAGAAAAAAGTAACTAGGTGGCTGTGGCTGCTCAAAAAATAGACCCGCCCAAACAGAACCGGCGCTATAAATCATTATTAAACCGAAGCCAACCAGTAGCACCATAACCACAAGAAAAGAATAATCATAATGATGCAACAGCTTTTTCAACATGAGATTCACCTGTCTGATCCATAATCGTTACATCCCGGGAAACCTCCAGAGATCATTGTTACACGTATTGATTGGTTCTGTTCGCTTTCAAATCAGCAACCAGCTCAACACATCTGGTACCTGGCACTATTTCAATGTTCGGCAGACAAAAAAGCCCAAACTACACCCAACGATTTGGCTGCAAGTTTGAGCAATTTGATATTATTTCTGTGTCGATGCTTCGTGAAGCGCGGAAACCTGTCGCTCAAGTGAGCTCAACAATTCTCTGCCTTCATCTGCACGCACAAGACCGAGGCGAACCGCGAAGTCAATCTCCCGGGACAAACCGAACATTTGAGTATCCAATACTTCTTCATACAGGGGGCATTGGGGCATAGTCAAATTATCCATCTGCACTCCTATCAGCTTCAGAATTTTCTGTGCGTCGGCCTGCAACAATTCATAGGCTTTTTCTCGTTTGCCTATCTTTATTTCGACTGACATTCTGCTCCCCCCTTGTCTCAATTGCTTGCCTAAATTTTATCTTACCCTCTGTTATGCTAAAATGCAAGATTAATCACAATTCACCTTTGTATATGATCAACTAGTCACACGGCTCTAGCCTGCCGTACTTCACTAACTATACCAAAACCTGCTATACTATCTCCAAGGAGGTTTTTTCATGCAAGTTAAATGCGCTCTATGTGAAAAGCTCTGTCAAATCGATAATCAATCCGCGATCGCTAAGCGGCTCAAAAATCGGCCGATTCATACGTATCTCTGTGATTCGTGCAACAAAAGAATTGGCGAACGGACCCGCGCTCGTTGGGCGACCGGAAAGTTTACGTTGCACCTTCCTATAAGCGAAGAGAAAAAGAAAAGCAAACGTTCCTGATTAAAGAACAGTCAATTATGATGAGAACAGAAAAAGTTTGCGCTATAAGCTACGTCCACAATAAAGAAGTATTTGTTCAGCATACGCCATAGTCAATTGGGTCTATGGCGTATGCTGTTTCTTTCGTTCATTTCCAGAAGTACAATCACACCAATACAGCTATAATAGACTTCTACCTGCTGCACTTAATTTCGGCTGCCCTTGTCTGGAGCGTGAACAATGACTCATTGATTTCGGTAGGTGTTTTCCCCGTGGTAAGGAAACAGTCGACGCCAGAGCCTGTTCTTCGTGCCCAGTCAGTTCTGCCATGCCGCCACCTTTCACCTTTGCGTAGGCATCCAAATATTAATTTTGGAATGCTACGCAACGTTGCAAAGATGATACAAAGCGTTTCTTAATAAAAATTAATTCCATAGTACAATGAACGTGTAGCAAGTTAAATGCTCGAATCGTTCGATTTAAGGAGGTAGTACTTTATGACTTTAGGTGAAAAAATTAAAGAGGCAAGAGCAGCGGGTGGACTTACTCAAGAGGAATTGGCAAGCAAGCTGATGGTATCTCGCCAGGCTGTTACAAAATGGGAAACAGACAAAGGCATTCCAGATGTTGAAAACTTAAAATTAATTTCAAACTTACTTGGCATTAGTGTTGATTATTTATTAGACGATAAAGAACGTTTGGAAAAATCCATAATTAGGGAATCAATTACCCTGTCTCAATACGGCAGGAAGAGAAAAAAAGTAATAAAAGATAAGGTTGTGCGGGAAAAATATCCAAATGCCGTAATTCATACGTTGATGGGAATTCAGAAGAATACGAAACAGGAAAAAATAATTGATAACTTAGTAGGATTTTTGACTGATGCGCCATTCGGAATCCCTAACATAATCAACAACGTGAAAAATATAGATAAGGAATTTTATTTGGTGTTGAAAGGAGACAAGCAATTTTTTGTGATCGTTACCGATGAATTTATCGAAAGCAGACAAATGGTTCACAAAGTTATAAATCAAAAGAATGAAAAGTTTGAAATTGATCATTTTCAATTCACAAATTGCGGACCAATTGTAAATGCATAATATAGAAAAGAAATAATAGAGGCAGTCACCCTTACAGCTTAATCCTCCCCTCATTAGAAAAACCGGACAGAAATCGCCCGGTTTTTACTGTGCTTGAACAGACATTTCTATTTCACACTGGTAGGAAAGTATAAGTCAACATTTAAAAGAAACGAGCGTAAGCGTAACCAAGCCTCTGTCTGCGCCAAGGCTTGCCAATCGGCAAGTTTTCTAACAAATCATTTTGAACCTTAATTAACTAATCGAGTAGGAGGAGATAATTTCTCCGACCTCTCACACCACCGTACGTACGGATCCGTATACGGCGGTTCCTTAGCTTGCGTGCAGACGCTCATACTGTTGAAGCCAATCTTTCATACCCCAACAAGTGAGCTTTTTGTTCGTCACAGCCCGGTGCATCGTTTTTCTGAGAAAGACGCCAGTATCCCTTTCGGCTCGCCGCCAGTTTCAAGGATTCATCATGATCAATGCCTAGCTTTGCCTCCGGCTTCCTTCAGATTCCTCCTCACAATGGACCCCTTACCTTTAGCTAACAGTCCCTACTGCCAAGCCTATAGCGGACTTTCACCGCCAAGCTGTCGTCCATGCCGGGCGCACACGAGTAAAATAAGCGGAGATTTTCCGCTTATTTGCATCATGGCGCCTGTTTTACAGGTAAATAAGGGTAATTTTTCCGCTTATGCACAGAAAAGCCCTCCATTTTCACGTTTTTCGATTCGATAAGCGGAATTTTTCCGTTTATTTCTCAGATTGGCCTCTAACCTGATCACCCAATCGCGGATCTTATGACCTTAATGTCGTACCAGCAAGGCAAAACGCTAAATTTTCTTCGCCTGAAAAAAAAGCGGACAAACAGCTTTACGCCGATTGTCCGTTTTTTTTATACGTTCCTTGACATTTGCCGACTGCCCAATCTGAATGTTCCTTGATGCTTCTTTGTTGGGTGCCGACTAAAAGTCGCAGCCGTTTTTTATGTTTTAAGTTTTGAAGATCAGCCATTAAACTTAGGAATTTTGCTTCCACGTCTTTCGAAACGTTCACGTTCACCCTTATTCAGAATTTTTTTGCGCATACGCACACTCTTCGGTGTAATTTCGCAATATTCATCATCATTCAAATAGGATAGTGAATCTTCAAGAGACAATTTACGTGCTTCCTTCAACGTTACCGTTTGATCCTTATTGGAAGAACGTACGTTGGATGCGTGTTTTGCTTTCGTTACGTTTACCGTCAAATCGCTTTCGCGGTTATGTTCACCAACGATCATGCCCTCATATACATTGACACCAGGACCCACAAACATTTCACCGCGATCTTCAAGAGCCGCCAGAGAATAAGCAGTTGTCTGACCTTGATCCATTGAAATGAGCACACCATTACGGCGTCCGCCAATTTCTTCTTTGATGAACGGTGCGAAGTGATCAAACGTATGGTTCAGAATTCCATAACCGCGTGTATCGGCCATGAACTGACGGTTATAGCCAATCAAGCCACGAGAAGGAATTATGAAAGTCAGACGTGTCTGTCCTGGTTGTTCCTGCCTCATGTCTTTCAATTCAGCTTTACGTTTGCCCATTGATTCAATGACTGCGCCTAAATATTCTTCAGGTACGTCGATTTGAACATCTTCATAAGGTTCACATAGCTTTCCGTCAACTTCTTTTGTGATAACGCTTGGTTTCGAGACAGACAATTCATAGCCTTCACGACGCATCGTTTCAATCAGGATAGACAAATGAAGTTCGCCACGTCCAGACACTACCCAAGAATCATGAGAGTCAGATGCGGATTCAACTTTCAGACTGACATCACGTTCCATTTCAGACATCAGACGATCTTCAATCTTCCGGCTCGTTACATGATCGCCTTCCTGACCCGCAAATGGACTCGTGTTAGGCAGAAAGGTCATTTTTAAGGTCGGTTCGTCAATACGCAGTGGGGCCAGCGGGTCCACTTTGTCGACATCATTGATCGTATCACCAATATCAATATCCGAAACACCGGTAATCGCGATAATATCTCCGGAGCATGCTTCTTCAATTTCTGTTCTTTTCAGAGCATGATAACCGAATAACTTAGTGATTCGGAACTTTTCAACACTTTTTCCAGCATCTTTAACCAAAACAGCTTCTTCACCAAGTTTAATCTTGCCGCGATAAATACGGCCGATCCCGATACGGCCAACATAGTCGTTATAATCAAGCATCGTAACTTGGAACTGCAAGCTTTCGTCACGATTATCAACCGGAGCAGGTGCATATTTCAGAATCATATCCAAAACAACACTCATATCCTGATCAACATGTTCCGGATCTGTACCCGCAACACCATTTACAGCTGATGTATACACAACAGGGAATTCCAGTTGATCTTCATTAGCACCGAGATCGATAAACAAGTCAATAACTTCATCAACAACTTCAGCAGGTCTTGCCATTGGCTTATCGATCTTATTGACGACAACAATTGGCTTCAGATGTTCTTCCAAGGCTTTCTTCAATACAAATCGTGTTTGCGGCATACATCCTTCATAAGCGTCAACAAGTAAAAGAACGCTGTCTACCATCTTCATAATTCGTTCAACTTCACCGCCAAAATCGGCGTGCCCGGGCGTATCCACAATATTTATTGTATGGTCTTTGTAAGAAAGACTCGTGTTCTTCGCCAATATTGTAATGCCGCGTTCCCGTTCAATTGCGTTCGAGTCCATTGCGCGTTCGTTAATGTGCTGATTCTTACGGAAAGTTCCCGATTGCATCAACAATTTATCAACCAAAGTGGTTTTTCCGTGGTCGACGTGTGCGATAATCGCGATATTCCGCAATTCTTCCCTAAATTTTGTCATTTATTCTTTACTCTCCTCATAATATCCAATCGCTTCGCGTGAGATAGCCGAAACATACACATGCAAATTATTCTCTCACAAGAAACCGTTAGTTGTCAATTTTTTCTGTTGCCATCGAAATTTAATTTCATTTTATTTGTTTTCTTTGTGCTTTTTCCTAATACGCTTTATCATATCTTTATGAGGTGATCACATGTTCCGTATATCAATATATTTGCTTATTTTTCTTGTAGCTATGAGTTTGGTCGGAATCGTTGCAGGAATGATCTTCACACGTCCGCTTTTTACTCTGCTTTGCGCATTTGCCGTCATTCTTTTCATGTGGCTCGGTTTTCTGCTAAAGGCTGTGCAACAAAAAAATGACGAAAACAAACAGTAACAGGATACAAAATTATTCAGGTTCTTTAATAAATCTGCCCTGATTCACTTGTTCACGAATATGATCGGACATATACTGATGAAGACCAGGACGTGCGGCAAGCACAGATTGTTTTGTCAAAATATCAATAGGGCTGCCGTCTGCTCTAGAGCAAAGGCCACCGACTTCCGTCAAGAGTATTAAGCCCGCCCCATAATCCCACGGTGAGAGTCGCATTGTGAAGTAGGCATCCAAATAACCTGCTGCAACATAAGCGAGTTCCAGAGATGCTGCACCGTATGCTCGGGTTCCGCTGCTGCGCCTGACAATCTCAGTCATTATTTCTTCGTGAATTCTCCGATTTGGTTTCAACCACGTCGGACTGAGGTCAATCAGCGCATCGTCAATTGCAATGTCTGTAAGAGCAGACAATTTTCTTGTATTTTGATAGGCACCGCTTCCAGTGATGCAGTGAAATAATTCATCAGCCATAACGTCATAAATGAACGCTGCTTTTCCGTTTCCATTTTCATAGATGCCAATCGATATAGCAAAAAATCGCTTCTGCATTACGAAATTCAAGGTGCCGTCAATCGGATCGAGAAGCCATAAAACACCACGTTTATCTTTTACCCCGTCTCCGTAACCTTCTTCAGAAATAATCTTGTCATTAGGATAATCCGCTCGGATTTTTCCGATCAAAAATTGTTCAATCGAACGATCCATATTCGTTACGAGATCGTTATGAGCACTTTTTTCACTGACTTCAAGCGGTTTGGATAATGACGCACGTAATTGATCCGCTGCTTCATTGATCCAACTGGTCACTTTTTCTCCAAGAACTGTCCAGTCTCGATTTACCATCTGTTGTCACTCCGTTCCTGCACGTTCTTCTGATGCTTGCATTTGGTTCATTAAAATAATAGTACATCATTTAATAAAAAAAAGAAAAATCACCGCTTCGGCCAGCGGTGATCATGTCATTGAATTTGTTTATTATTTAAATCAATAAATACAGGTCTGTCTATTAATTATATTTCGAGAAGCAACATTTCCCGACGAAGAACTTCAAGCTTCTGTTTGCATCGATGAATTGTTTTGTCATCCTTTTTTATCAGCGCTTTATGCAGCAGTGTCAGCTCCCGATCAATTGCAATACGCACTTGGGGAATTCTTCTTTCCGCATCCTTCCTGTTCAGAGTCTGACTAATCTGTTTCATGGCGGATGCCACATCCCTTCAATTTTTAGTTCAAAAAGGGGGTTCTTTGTTTCAATACTGTACTTAGCTGAACGATGGATACTGTTTTCTTTAGTTTATGCTGAAAGACCGTGCGTATTGCCATAAAATTGACGGTTCTTGAAAAGTGACAAACCCATTTTTGCATGCGGGACTGTGGTACACTATGAAAAGAGATCACCCGCAAAAGGAGTGGATATGATGTCACAAAATGGCTTTACAGAGCAAGAATTTAAACTTATGAGCTTGCCCGGTTTGGAAAACCGAATGCACGCAATTCGTGAAAATGTGCAGCCAAAATTCAGTATGATCGCCGATCGAGTGATTCCGTATTTGAATAAAAGTGCCGATGCAGAAATGCCTTTTTATCCGCATATCGCTCGTCATGCACGCCGAACGGTTAATCCACCGGACAGCACTTGGCTGGCACTCGCGCAGGACAAACGCGGATACAAAAAATATCCCCATTTCCAATTTGGTATTTGGCCGACGCACCTCTTCTTCTGGCTGGCAGTCATTGAGGAATATCCTGATAAAGCTCGCCTCGGTGAAGCGTTGCTCAGCAAGGTCCCAGAACTTATGAGAAAAACACCGGCCCATTATGCCTGGTCTGCAGATCATATGAAAGATGAATATCGCCTTCACCATGATCTTAATGAAGAAAAACTGAGTCAAATGTTTCTTCGCCTGAAAACGGTAAAAAAGGCGGAATTACTTTGCGGCGTTGTCATTCCAAAGAATGAAGCGATTAAGAAAAACATTGATGAGCTAGCCGATTATTTGGAAGAACAAACGGAAACATTAAAGCCGCTTTATACATTGGCACGAACATGCTCCGAAGTCACGGTTTCTTGAAGATACACTGGATGAAAAACGGCCTGGGTGCAAAAGTACCCAGGCCGTAAACTATATCTGTTTATTTTGCAATATGGATCGGATGTCCGAGCACCACATCCGCTGCCTCCATTGCAATTTCACCTAATGTCGGGTGTGCATGAATGGTTAACGCGATATCTTCAACGGTCATTCCTGATTCAATCGCTAAGCCGAATTCTGCAATCATATCGCTTGCGTTTGTACCGACAATCTGAGCGCCGAGTACCAACCCGTCTGAAGCACGGGAAACGATCTTCAAGAAACCGTCCGATTCGCCAAGTGAGAGTGCACGCCCATTTGCAGCAAACGGGAACTGTCCGGCTTTCACTTCATAACCTTCTTTAACTGCCTCCTCCTCAGATAATCCAACAGAAGCAATTTCAGGATCCGAGAAAACGACGGCCGGCATGGCATGATAATCAACTTCGGAAGCCTCTCCGCTTATTGCTTCAGCAGCAATTTTTCCCTCGTATGATGCCTTATGAGCCAGGGCTAAGCCTGCTACAATATCGCCGATTGCGTAAATTTTATCATTCGTCGTCTTGCCTTGTTTATCAACCTTGATTAATCCGCGCTCAGCCAACTCGATGCCTGCCAAGTCCAAACCAAGGTCCTTTGTATTTGAACGTCGCCCAACAGTCACCATCACATAGTCCGCATCAAAAACTTGTGCTTTGCCCTTCACTTCCGCAGTCACTGAAACACCACTTGCCGATTCTTCTACGCCTTTGGCAAGCGCATTCGTGTAAATGGTCACTCCTTTTTGTTTCAGTTTCTTTTTCACCGGAGCAATTAACCGCTTTTCAAATGCCGGCAAAATGGATGGGGTTCCTTCAAGAATAACGACTTCAGTGCCAAATCCGGCAAATGCCGAGCTTAATTCAATACCAATATAACCGCCACCGATAACGACCATTTTCTTAGGAACTTCTTTTAAAGCAAGTGCTCCAGTTGATGAAAGGACTCGGTCACTCCATTTAAAACCAGGTATTTCGATTGGACTCGAACCTGTAGCAATAATGCAATGATTAAATTTATATCGTGAAGACTCATAGCCATGGTTCACGCGCACAACATCCGTATCAACAAACAAAGCTTCGCCCTCAACGAGTTCAATACCATGTGCCTTAAAAAGGCCTTTTACACCACCAGTTAACCGTTCCACGACCGAGCCCTTCCACTCCTGAACCTTAAGAAAATCAACAGTTACATGCTCAGCTTTAATGCCGTAGGTCTCAGAGTGATTCATTTGTTCAAAGCGATGGCTCGCTGATATCAATGCTTTTGAAGGGATACAGCCGACATTCAGGCAGACACCTCCAACGTGCTCTTTTTCAATGACAATAACTTTTTGTCCCAGCTGGGCAGCTCGAATAGCCGCGACATAACCGCCGGGACCAGCACCAATGACAACCGTATCCACTTCTGTTGTAAATTCCCCTACTACCATCTCTACCCCTCCAAAATAAGGCGTTGCGGATCGAATAACAGCCTTTTTATTTTGTTCATTGCCCTCTGAGCAGTCGCACCATCGATGAGACGGTGATCAAAGCTCATAGACAGAGCAAGCATAGGTGCAGCAACAATTTCCCCATCGCGAACGATGGCTTTTTCAGAAATTCTTCCGACCCCAAGGATAGCGGATTCGGGCTGATTAATAACAGGAGTGAACCACTGGCCGCCTTCTGAACCAATATTTGAAATCGTACAGGTTCCGCCATTCATATCCTCAGAAGTCAATTTACCGTTACGCGCTTTTTCTGCAAACTGCTGAATTTCAGTTGCGATCGCGTACAACGATTTTGATTCGGCATGCTTGATCACCGGAACAACCAGCCCCGCATCAGTATTAGTCGCAATGCCGATATTATAGTAATGTTTATAGATTATTTCCTGGTTCTCTTCGTCAAGTGAGGCATTCAACACCGGAAAGTCCCTCAGCGCGGAAACAAGCACCTTTACAATATACGGTAAATAGGTTAATTTTACGCCAAGATCCTGTGCCTCTTCTTTAAATTGCTTGCGATGTGCAACAAGTTTCGTTACATCTACATCGTCCATAATTGTGACATGCGGCGCATTCTGCATCGAGTGTGTTGTTGCTCGCGCAATTGCCCTTCGAATACCGCTGAATCGTTCACGGGTTTCCAAAGCACTCCTCTTAACGTCAGGTGAAGTCTGATGCCCCTCACTGCTCTCGTCAATGGCCTCTGTTTGAAGCGATGGAGTTGTCTCCTCTTTTTCCTCCGGAGCAATGAGAAATTGATCAATATCTTCTTTGAGTACCCGACCGTTCCGACCGGTCCCGTTTACTTGATTCAAATCAACATTTTTGTCCCTTGCATATTTTCGAACGGACGGCATGGCAATGACACGATTGCTGCCATCTGTGTTACCGGAACGATTCACCTTTATTTCGTCTCGCTCGGTTTCTACAGCTGAATGTTGAACACTTTCCTCATTAGGAGCAGTGCTTTCATCAACAGATTCAGCACCTTCTTCATCAGATTGAAGTGTAACAACGACTGTTCCTACTTCAACAACTTGGCCTTCCTCAGCCTTTAATTCCAGAACCGTTCCATTCACCGGAGAGGGAATTTCAACAACTGCCTTGTCGTTTTGGACCTCTGCCAAGGGATCATCCTCATGCACCATATCGCCTGGTTTTACGAACCACTTAAGAATTTCGCCTTCATGAATCCCTTCACCGATATCCGGTAATTTAAACAAGTAGGTCAACGGCGTCACACTCCTTTCGCTTCCTCGAACAATATATCTGCGTAACCATTTTTCTTAAAAGACAATACCTCTGCACATTCACGTTGCGGCAGTAATGAAAAGATCCGTCTCTTGCGCGATGTGGTATTTCGACAGATGCTTATATAAAAGTATTAGAAGGTTATTGTTTCTTTCACTTTGTCTATAATATCTTTTTCGTTAGGCAGCCAGACATCCTCCGCAGCAGCGAAAGGAAAAACGGAATCCGGAGCAGCTACTCTTCCCACCGGTGCGTCAAGGTGAAGCAATGCCCGATCATTTATTTCCGCAATCACTTGAGCCCCAATACCCGCCTGTTTTTGGGCTTCTTGTACAACAACTGCTCGATTTGTCTTTTTAATTGAATTCGTTATTGTCTCCGTATCCAGCGGACTGATTGTCCGAAGATCAATTAGTTCGCATTCAATGCCTTCTTTGCTTAGTTGCTCAGCCGCCTTGAATGCGGTACGCACCATTGCTCCGTAGGTAATAATTGAGATATCTTTTCCTTCTCGGACAATTTTGGCTTTGCCGATTTCAATTGTATATGCATCTTCAGGTACTTCTTCCCTGAACGAACGATAAAGCTTCATATGTTCCAAAAAAATAACAGGGTCGTTGTCGCGAATTGCAGAAATCAGCAAACCTTTAGCATCATAAGGATTTGATGGAATAACAACCTTTAGACCGGGACATTGCGCGAAAAGTCCTTCGAGGTTATCCGCATGCAGTTCCGGGGTTTTCACTCCTCCTCCAAATGGCGAACGAACCGTAACCGGCGCGTGATACATACCGCCGGACCGATATCTCAAACGTGCAAGCTGCGAGGCAACACTGTCCATTGCCTCGAATACAAACCCAAAGAACTGGATCTCCATGATTGGCCTATAGTTTTGCAGCGCGAGCCCAAGTGCAAGTCCTCCAATACCAGATTCGGCTAGAGGTGTGTCAAAAACACGCTCCTCGCCGAATTCGTCATAGAGTCCTTCCGTTGCTCGAAAAACACCGCCGTTTTTCGCCACGTCTTCTCCAAATACAAGTACATTCTCATCATTGCGAAGTTCCGTTCGCATAGCGTCCGTAATCGCTTGGATCATCGTCATTTGTGTCATCGCTGATCCCCTTCCCGCGCACTATACTGCTCAATCTGTTCTTTAATAGCTTGCGTTGGCTTTTCATACATATTGCCAAGCAAATCGGTAACTTTTTGCTTTGGAACGCCGTCCGCTTGTTTCAGTGCTTTTGCCACGTCTTTTTTTGCCTGCTCTGACGTTTGTTCTTCATCTTCACGCGACCAGATCCCTTGCTGCTCAAGGTATAGGCGAAAACGAACGAGCGGATCCTGCTTCTCCCATTCATTTGTTAATTCATCTGTACGGTATCGTGTCGGGTCATCGCCGGCCATCGTATGTGGTCCATAACGATAGGTTAGTGTTTCAATCAATGTCGGTCCTTTTCCGGCAATTGCATGCTCACGTGCTTCTTTTGCCGCAGCATAGACAGCAAGCGGGTCCATTCCGTCAACTTGAATACCTCTGATTCCGGCAGCAACGGCCTTCTGTGCCAACGTCTCTGCTGCCGTCTGTTTTTCCACTGGTACAGAAATAGCAAATCGATTATTTTGACAGATAAACACAGCCGGTGCCTTATAAACGCCAGCAAAATTCATTGCTTCATAAACATCGCCTTGCGACGTCGCGCCATCGCCAAAGTAACAAAACGCAATTTGTGATTTTCCGCGTTTCTTTAAACCAAGTGCGATTCCTGCAGTCTGTGTTGCCTGGGCTCCAATAATGATTTGGGGCATAACTGCATTAAGTTCTTTCGGATATTGTCCGCCTTCAAAATGTCCTTTCGAATAAAGAAACGCTTTATAAAGCGGGAGGCCATGCCAAACAAGCTGTGGAATATCACGATAAGAAGGGAGCAGCCAATCTCCCTTGTCCATTGCAAATTGACTGGCAACCATTGACGCTTCTTGACCGGCCACAGGTGCATAAAATCCTAGCCTTCCTTGTCTATTCAATGAAAGCGCACGCTGATCCCAGATTCTCGTATAGACCATACGCCGCATTAGTTCCCGTAATTGGTCATTAGTCATTTCAGGCTTTCTTTGATTGTCTACGACATGCCCTTGCACGTTAAGAATACGTAACGTTGGAAAAAAGTCTTCGATCTTTCCAGAATAATTCACAGGCAAGTCCCTCACCTCTTCCCATCAGTATGCGTGTTTTCTTGCGATCTTAAAAAGAGACATATATCACTTAAGCGCTTACAGTGATAAAGATTTCTCAACATAACTATTTCATCATTCACGCCTTCAATTCATCTTCAATCAAAAGTGGATAAATAACTCCGTAGATATGTGATCAATCCATCATTCTTTTCTAATTTTAGTTTATAATATGTCATTCAATGAAGTCAAACGTAACGGTTTAACGGTTATTTCATACCTTCTTAGAAATAAAAGCACAAATCAAAACAGGAGAGTAAACATTAGGAATTATTAATGATACACTAGTAACAGATTAGAAATAAAGTGAACAGACATTTTCGACGCTTTATTGAATTGGTTGAAGGAGTGACTTAATTCATGATTACAATGAACGACATAATTAGGGAAGGAAATCCCATTCTGAGACAAGTTGCGAAAGAAGTTCCCCTCCCGGCAACGGATGAAGAAAAAAACACAGTGAGACAGATGCTGGAATTTCTGAAAAACAGTCAGGATGAAAAAGTTGCTAAAAAATATGGACTGCGCGCGGGGATCGGGTTAGCTGCCCCTCAAATTGCACTCAGCAAACGGATAATTGCACTGTACTTGGATGATGAAAACGGCAAGCATTATGAATACATGCTCTTTAATCCGAAAGTCATCAGCCATTCAATTGAAAACACTTATTTGGAGGGCGGTGAAGGCTGCCTATCTGTTGATCGTGAAGTGCCGGGCTTTGTACCGCGTCATGCTCGAGTCAAAGTTAAGGCATTCGATATTGATGGTAAGCCTGTTACGCTTCGTCTTAAAGGTTATCCTGCAATTGCAATCCAGCATGAAATTGACCATTTGGACGGTATTCTCTTCTATGATCGGATTAATAAAGAAGATCCGTTTAAAATTCCGGATCACGTCATGGAAAAAGATATTTATTAAATGTTTGACAAACAAAGAGGATCGCGTTTTGCGATCCTCTTTGTTTACTAATAAAATTACAACAGGCCAATCTGCTTTAATCCATTATAAATTCCGTTCTGGTGAACCGGAGTGGTCACAAGATCCGCAGATTTTTTAGCTTTTTCAACTGCGTTGCCCATTGCAATACCGGTACCCACATAAGAAAGCATCTCAACATCATTATTACCGTCGCCAAAAGCACAAGCTTCATCAGGTGTAAGATTCAGCTTGTTTAACAGCTGCTTGATCCCCTCAGCTTTTGATCCCAATTTTGGAATAACATCCACCCCGTATTGATGCCAGCGTACATAACGAAACTGATTAAACGGTGCGTTTTGAAGAAAGCGCGCATCATCATTCTCTGAGTAAAAAAGCAAACCTTGATATATTTCGTGGTGTTCAAAAAAATGGGGATCACTTTCAGGAAAGGAAATCGGGAGCTTTAAGCTTTCAATGCTTATCCGTGCCTTGCTATCAGCTTCGCCATCCATTTTCAACAATTCTTCAGTTACAAATGCCAGCGACCAGCCAATTTCTCTAGTCTGTGACACGAGTGCATCCAATACATCAGAAGCTAATGGATTCGTGTACACCGGCACGTCATTGTGAACGACATAGGAGCCGTTAATACTGACAAAAGAGTGAATATCTAATTGCTCACGCAATGCTCGGAACATGAACGGGGAACGACCGGTTGCAATCGCAGTAATTATTCCTTGCTCTTGTAAATTATTAATCGCTTCCGCTGTGGAATCCGGAACCGATTTATTCTGATCGTACAAAGTATCATCAATATCAAAAAAAACAATTTTAGGCTTCGTCAAACGTATAATCCTCCTTCTGTTGAATAAGACGATTAGGCCAATCCAACACGCATAACAGCATTTAGAATCTTTTTCCCAATTCATTATATCAGTTCCGAGGACTATTTTCGTAAATCGGGTATGATTTTTTATTGCTTGTTAAAGCTAAATTCAAACTGGCAAATGACAATCAAATCTTTTGAATTCACGCAGAAACAGAGCTAGACAGTGAAAAAGATCAGCATTTCATATATAATGATTTGTAGAACATTTTTCTGGAAGGAGTATGAACCATGATTTATAAAGTATTGTATCAAGAATCAAGAGATGAGGTCCCGGTACGCGAGCAAACAGAGACACTCTATCTTGAAGCAAGCGACGTTCGCGACGTTCGCAAAAAAATGGCAGACAAACCATATAACGTAGAATTTATTCAACCACTTACAGGTAAATTTCTCGAATATGAAAAAAAGTCTGCTGAATTCAAATTGGAGAAGCTGTAACCCTATGAAATTTGTTAAAAACCATCAAACTGCCGTATTCTCTCTTGGCGGACTGGGAGAAATCGGCAAGAATACCTATGCTGTTCAATTTCAGGATGAAATCATCGTTATTGATGCCGGCATCAAGTTCCCCGAGGATGAACTGCTTGGTATCGATTACGTAATTCCTGATTACAGCTACTTGGTAAAGAACGCTGATAAAATTAAGGGACTCTTTATTACGCATGGTCATGAAGACCATATTGGCGGTGTTCCTTATTTGTTGCGTGCGGTTAATGTACCGATCTATGCTGGAAAACTTGCAGCAGGATTAATTCGAAATAAATTGGATGAACATAATCTTCTACGTCAAACCGTGATCCACGAGATCACGGAAGATGATGTTATCAAGTTTCAAAAGACGTCGGTCAGTTTCTTTCGAACGACTCACAGTATTCCCGATTCCTATGGGGTTGTTGTGAAGACACCTCAGGGTAATATTGTTGAAACCGGTGATTTTAAATTTGATTTCACTCCCGTCGGCGGACAAATTGCCAACTTGACGAAAATGGCTGAGATCGGCAAAGAAGGCGTCCTCTGCCTCATGTCCGACAGCACAAACGCTGAAGTGCCCGGATTCACGATGACTGAACGGGAAGTCGGCGAGAATATTAAAGATATTTTTCGCAAAGTGGACGGACGAATTATATTCGCTACCTTTGCGTCCAATATCCATCGGCTTCAACAAGTTGTCGATGCCGCGGTTGCTACGGGGCGTAAAATCGCTGTGTTCGGGCGCAGCATGGAAGCTGCAATAACAATCGGCGAAGAGCTCGGCTATGTTCAAGCTCCAAAGGATACGTTTATTGAACACCAGCAAATCAATCATTTACCTGATCAGGAGGTCACTATTTTGTGTACTGGGAGTCAAGGCGAGCCCATGGCTGCTTTGTCTCGAATCGCGAACGGTACACATCGCCAGATCCAAGTCCAGCCGGGCGATACAGTGATTTTCTCCTCTTCTCCGATTCCGGGGAACAAGGTCAGCATCAATCGTACAATTAACCAGCTTTACAGAGCAGGTGCTGACGTCATTCATGGTAAATTAAGCAACATTCATACCTCAGGGCATGGCGGTCAAGAAGAAGAAAAACTCATGCTTCGTTTGCTGAAGCCAAAGTTCTTCATGCCGATTCACGGCGAATATCGAATGCTGAAAAAGCATGTTGAGACAGCTCATGCTTGCGGTATTCCGTATGATCACTCGTTTATTATGAATATTGGTGATGTGCTCGCCCTTGACCAAAATTCAGCAAGAGTCACTGGAAAAATAACATCAGGTTCCGTTTATATCGACGGCAGTGGAATTGGAGACATCGGCAACATCGTCTTGCGTGATCGTAAAATTCTCTCGGAAGAAGGACTGGTCATTGTTGTTGTCAGTGCTGATATTGAGGCACACAAGATACTGGCTGGGCCTGACATTATTTCTCGAGGCTTCGTTTATATGCGCGAATCCGGCGATCTGATCAATGAAGCGCAAAGCTTGCTTGCCTCTCGTTTGCAAGAAGTTATTCAAAGAAAGTCTTTGCAGTGGTCGGAAATTAAAGGAGAAATTACAGATAGTTTAGCTCCGTTTCTTTATGAACGAACACGTCGCAGACCAATGATTCTTCCGATTATTATGGAAGTCGATGAAAAGGTAAATAAGCAAGTCGAAAACAGTAAATAAATTCAGAAGAACAAAAAAGCACAGCAGCCTGATAAAGGGTCGCTGTGCTTTTGTATTATTTATATTTTGGGATGGCAAGCTCGCGCAATACCCGCTTCTCTCTCAAAGCGATCATTCCTATGAGTGCTGCAATCGCAATGATCAACGCGATGAAGAAAAACCAAGGTGATTGTGCCCATGCAGACAGCTGATGATCCATCACAATATCCGGATAGATTAAATAAGGAAAGTGAGAAACCGTATATCCGAACAACGCAAAAAAATACTGAAGCATGACAAGTGTAAAAATCCACTGATACTTCTTCAGGAATACAAGTGTCACAGCACTAAGCAGACTGATAAGCGAAAACATGAACATCCATGAATAGTCTAACGTACGCAAGAAATGTTCAGGGTTTTGCATTTCAAGTCCAAGAAAAACTAATCCGCTAGCAAAAACCATAGGCATACTCAGAAAAAGTACCTTATTTCTAAAATGCACGGTTAATTCATGATCTCCAATCTTCGAAGCAAAGAGAACCAAGTGCATGGCACTTATGTAAAAGATACTGATGATCGCAACAATCATGACCGACCAAAAATAGAAATTAGAAAGAAGGCGTATGATAAATGGAAGCAGCCCTCTTGCACCAACATCGGAAAAACCGCCTTCACTAATCACCAATGCGATACTCAGAACCGCAGGAATTAAGATACCGGTTATACCATTTCCAGCTAAAAAAACGCTTCGCATCCTATTTTCCTTTGACAACAGCTCAGTCAAAGCAAAGAATGTTCCCTTGAGTACTGTTAAAAAGATAGCCAGTACTCCGCAGAATACGAGCGGTGTTTGGAAATTGAGAATCATCTCTGGAGACAAACCAATAATTGCCGTGAAAATCAAAACGAATCCTATATTCATTAACTCCGATACTGGTGACAGCCATTTTTGAAGCGGTGCATAGAGATAGTCCAAATGCTTAATACTCTGACCGTAAAATAAATAGAATCCTGTGCCAAAATCAATGGATGCCGTAATCATATACCCATAAACGACTACCCACAGCACAACCAGGATCAATTGTTGCATCATGATCCTTCCACTCCAGTCCGCAGGTCAAAAGATCCTTCGACACCTGCCTTCCCATTATACCAAAGAATTGATAATCTTCATCCAGTAGTGAATTGTTCTTGTCAAGTATGGTTTTATTTCACCGTCTTAAAAACAACGAGAAATAAATCGTTCCCGGCTTGATCCATCCGTAAGTAGAAAAAACAACCAATGGCCATCGCTGCGTGCTCTTAGCTTACTTAATATTAAGAGACTCCATCAAGAGCATTATACTGACTGAGTACCAAATCAAAATACCTACCTCGAAGGTCCATAAGTTCTTGATGGTTGCCTTTTTCAACAATTTCACCTTCATTAAGCACAACAATTTGATCAGAGTCGCGAATTGTGGACAATCGGTGGGCAATGATAATGGATGTTCTTCCCTTAAGCAGTTGCTTTAGAGCCGTTTGAATGACCATTTCTGTTTCCGTATCAATACTTGCTGTTGCCTCATCGAGAATGAGAATTTTCGGATCTGAGAGCAGCGCACGTGCGAATGAAAGCAGCTGACGCTCTCCGACCGAAAGAATATTTCCACGTTCCTCAACCTCAGTCTGATATCCCTCAGGCAATCCTTGAATAAAAGTATCCGCACCAATTGCCTTTGCCGCTTGCATTACCTCTTCATCAGATGCATCAGGCTTGCCAAAACGAATATTTTCCATGATTGTACCGGAAAATACATAGGTTTCCTGAATCACCGTTCCGACACTTGCACGCAGTTCACGCAAATCAAGGTCACGGACATCCACACCATCAAAACGCACTTGACCGGCCGTCACATCATAGAAGCGACTAATCAAGTTCGCAATTGTTGTTTTCCCCGAACCGGTATGCCCAACCAATGCCCAAGTCGCTCCTGCCGGAATATGGAATGTAATTCCTTTAAGTGCTTTTCTTGAGGCATTATATCTGAATTCGACCTGATCAAAATCAATTGTTCCATAGATGTTCTTCATGCTTATTCCATTTTTTTTATTAGGCACACTTGGCTTTTCATCAAGAAATTCAAAAATCCGCTCTGAGGAAGCCATCGCAACAAGCAGTTGATTATACACCTGACCAAGTCGGGAAATCGGTCCCCAGAACATACCGAGATAAAATGCGAACGAAACGAATGTGCCTATTTCTATTGAGTTCCTGTGAATGAGAAATACACCAAACCAGATGAGAATAGCCGATCCTACTGCATTGGACAAATCAACAAAAGGACGAAACATTGCATTTTTCTTAGATGCTTCCTGCCATGCCAAAAAGTTCTCCGTATTCACACCGTTGAAATATGCTCGATTCTCTCTTTCCTGTGTAAATGACTGCGTCACACGTATACCCTGAATACTCTCATTCAAATGAGAGTTCAGCTTCGACATTTTCATACGTACCTTTTGCCATGAACGTCGAATACTGCGTCGCAGCTTCGTTGAAATGAAGAACATCAGCGGAATAACAAGTAATACCGCAACTGCCAATGGTGGGCTGAGTACAAAGAGGATCACAAAGATACCAATCAAAGTAACAACATCCATCAATGTATTAATGACACCGTTCGTAAATAAATCCTGCATTGAATTCACGTCATTTATGACTCGGACGAGAATTGAACCGGCAGACCTTGAATCAAAAAAGCGATGTGAAAGATATTGAATATGATTAAATAAACGTTCACGCAAATCATGAATCACATACTGACCAAGTTGATTTGTTGTACGAATCCGGTACCAATTGCTCACAAATGATATTCCATAGAGTAGTGCGGTAATCGCAACCAGCCAATAAATTAAGGTGTAGTTCTTCGCGTTAATCGCTCGGTCAAACGCATAAACACCAATGATAATCGGAATAATCAGCCGAACAGCCGTCGAGACAATCATTGCTGCAATTGCTTTAGGAATCAGCGTTTTCAAATAAGGTTTCAAGTAATTTAAAAGACGAAGCAGTTGTTTCCAGTTAAATGGCTTTTCAATGACCCGATCTTCCGGATAAAAGAATCGTTCTTTCTGTGTTCCGCTCTTCATCATCGACTTCTCCCTTCTCGGACGACTTGTTGTTTCACAAGATCGCGATCTTTGTACTGAATATTATAAATTCGCCGATAGATTCCTTCTTGCTGTACCAATTCTTTATGCGTACCGCGCTCTTTAATTCGTCCATGCTCAAGTACGAGAATTTGATCTGCCATCTGAAGCGAGGAAATACGATGGGCAATAATAAACGTTGTTCGCCCTTTCATTAATTCTTTGAATGCTTTTTGAATTAATCCTTCCGTCCGCATATCGACGGCACTTGTTGCATCATCAAGAATTAAAATACTTGGATTGACAAGAAGCGCACGTGCAATAGAAATTCGCTGTTTTTGACCACCGGACAGTCCCATACCTCTTTCTCCCAGCACGGTGTCATAACCGTTTGGAAGGCTTTGTATAAATTCATCCGCCTCAGCACGCTTTGCCGCTCTGATCACTTCATCCAGTGTCGCATCAGGTTTGCCATAAGCAATATTGTCGCGAATGGTTGAAGAAAAGAGAAAGTTTTCTTGGAACACATAGCCGATATTTTTCCTAAGGCACTTTAAGTCATACGATTTAACCGGGCATCCATCGACCAATACCTCGCCGCTGGTCGTATCATAAAATCTGCCGATTAATTGAGTAATGCTTGTTTTTCCAGAACCTGTTGCTCCCATCAGTCCAATAATGTTTCCTGATTTCGCTTCGAAGCTTATATGACTGAGTGCTGTCGTTTTTTCATTCGGGTAGATCAGCGACACATTACGGAATGCAACATCCCCAGCAAGATGTTCTTTTTGAAAAGGGTGATCAGGTGACGTAATATCGCTTTTTTCATCAAGAATTTGCAGCAACCGTTCTCCTGACGCTTTCGACTGAGAGAAGGTATTAATCATAAATCCGAGATTCATCAGCGGATCCATGATATACCAGACAAGGCTGAAAAAGGCAACCAAGGCACCTGGAGCCAGTCTTCCGCTCATGACAAAATAACCACCAAGAGCAAGCAGCAGGACCACGCTGATATTGCCAATCAGTTCCATGAGTGGAAAGTATTTTGCCCAAATATCTGCTGTTATTAGGTTTCTCATTCTGTATGTTTGATTGTTTTTAGCGAAACGATCAATTTCAAAGTTTTCTCGCCCGAGTGATTTAATTGTATTCATGCCGCTAATATTTTCTTGAACGCGTGTATTCATGCTTGCAAGTGAACGCCTAATTTTTCGAAATGCCGGATGTACACGTTTATCAAAACGAAATACACTGACACAAAGAAAAGGCGTCATTGCTAAAGTAACAAGCGCCAATTCCCAAGAATAATAAAACATCAGAGCAAGGCTGAATCCTACAAGAACAACAAAATTAACCAGCTGAGTAAATCCTGCCGAAAGAAAAAAACGAAAGCCCTCGACATCAGCTGTCAGACGCGACATCAAATCTCCGGTTTTCGCATTGTCATAGTAGTGATACGGCAGATACTGCAGTTTCTTGTAAAGTGCTTCTCTCAAGCGAAAAACCGAACTCACTCCGAACATATCGCCCCAATACTGGCTGAAATAGCTTGATAATCCCTTAACAGCCATGATAATTACAAATCCTAAAGATAACATTGGAACAAGTGAAAATCTCTGACGAATCACCGCTTGATCAATTGTAAGCTGCAAGACAATCGGATAAACAATTGTAATCGCACTGCTCAGTATCAGAAATAAAAGTGAGCCGAACAAATAATGACGATCCGGCCAATAAAATTGCTTAAGCTTTTTAAATATCTCCAATGTACGCCTTCCTCTCCCTACCCTGCCCATGCATAAAACGCAGGTTAAAAAATATAAATATCTTTTACAATAACGACAATTTTATCAGAACGAGAGCAAACAACAAGTCATTCGCTCTTATTTGTAATCTTTGGAACTACTAATTATGAATTTTATAGGCTCATTAATGACCTGCCTTCCAAGCCTTTCATTCAGACTAATAAAAATTTAATTGCTTGGCTGGTTAAACATCTGACCCGTCAGCGAACTCAATCCTTGGAGAAATCTAGTGCAGTAACTCTTATACGCAAAGAAACAGGGCAATCTTAAGTCGATTACCCTGTTTTTTATGAGCAGCAATGAGCTGCCAGTTTATATCATTGATTTAATATCTGAAATCACACATGCAGCGTTTCGTCACCGGGATGCCAATTTGCCGGGCACAGTCCGCCTGATTGAAGCGCTTGAAGTACACGAAGTGTTTCATCAACGTCGCGGCCGATGTTATTGTCATTAACAACTGAGTAGCGAAGATCGCCTTCAGGACTGATAATAAACAATCCACGAAGTGCAACGCCTTCTTCAGGAATGAGTACGCCATATTTTTCAGCAACTTCATGTGTGTGGTCTGCAGCTAAACTGAAGTTGATTTTACCAATGCCGCCTTCTCTTCTTGAAGTCTTCATCCATGCTTGGTGTGTATAGATTGTATCACAGGAACATCCAATTATATCTGCTCCCAGTGCTTTGAATTCATCGTAACGATCACTGAAGGCAGTAATTTCAGTCGGACATACAAATGTGAAATCCATTGGGTAAAAGAAGAAGATCGTCCATTTGCCGGCTTTGATGTTCTCTTCCAAATTTGCTTTGCCGAAAGAGCCATCCGCATTCACACTATCAAGATTAAACAAAGGGGCCTTTGCACTTACAAGACGTTCTACCATATTTTAATCATTCCTCCTGAAAATTATCTTCTTTCCTCACTCAAAATGAGGCTATGACATTATTATAGTATGGACTTTATTTTAAGTCAATGTTAATTAATAATTAATTTAAATTAGCATAAAATACTTATGTATCAATAATTAATAAATGTAATCAGTAAAATATATTATCATTTAAAATAAATATTATCAAATAATATGATTCCCCATTTTCTTTGATTCATTCAAGATAAATGATAACACGTTACACGTTGTTCTCCCATTAATACGCTTAAAGGTGAAATAAAAAAAGAGCGAAAAATAAATTCGCTCTGGAAATGTACTGATTTAATTAAACGCCATCTCTTATATAGGTGCTGACTACCTTCACTCCTTGGGCAAGTGCTGCCTCATCAGGCTTGAAATCAGCAGAATGCAGACTTGATGTTTGCCCAACACCAAGCCAGAACATGAATCCCGGCAATTCTTTTAAGAAATAGCCAAAATCCTCTCCGGTCATTGCGTCATCGCAAATCACATATGGAAATTTGTTCTTTTCGCAAAAGCTGATGAATGGATCCACATATGTTTTGCGGTTGAATACTTGGTAATAATTTGCTCCGTAATCAATGACGCCCTTACATTGGTAAGCAATCTCAGTTGCCTTTACATGGCGCTCAATGTCCTCTTTAATCAATGTCATGGTGTCTTGGCTTAATGTTCGAATCGTACCTTCAACGCGGGCATATTCTGCAATAATATTCTGTTTAAAGCCGCCTGTTATTTTCCCGATTGTGAGCACCGCTGAATGAAGCGGATTAACTCGTCGGGCAACAATTGTTTGAAGTCCGACGATAAATTGGCTCGCCGCAACAATTGTATCGTGAGTCAGATGCGGATTAGCTGCATGTCCGCCTTTTCCACGGAAGTCGATAAACAATTCGGATGTATTAGCAAATAGAATACCTTCCTTTGTGGCAACTGTACCAGCCGGAAAATCCGGTGACACATGTAAAGCGAAAATCAAGTCCGGTTTCCACGCCTTAAATTCCTCACTGGCCATCATCGGAAGTGCTCCACCTGGGCCTTCTTCAGCGGGCTGGAAAATAAATAAGACATTCTCTTTAACCGGATGAAGTACAATATTTTCCAGAGCGCCAAGTGCAATGGTCATATGGAAATCATGCCCACACGCATGCATGTTTCCTTCATGCTTTGACTGAAACGAGTACCCAGTATTTTCTTTGACCGGGAGCGCGTCAATGTCAGTACGAAATCCGATGAGTCTTGAAGGATCAGTACCGGAAATGTGGACAAACAATCCGGTTTTCCACTTTTTTATTTGTATTCGATCTTGCGGAAGTTTCTTAATTTGATCCAGCAGGAATGCCTGCGTTTCCACTTCTTCAAATCCAAGTTCCGGTATCTGGTGCAACGCGCGCCTGATCGCAATATAATCCATTGTTGATCCCTTCCCATTATGCGAGCAATCACCCGTATTTATTATAATTGACGCAAGTCCTGCATAATTTCTGTTTTGGAACGTGTCTTCTCATCAATTGTTTTCAGCACACGTGCTGGCGCACCGACGACTACGGTATTTGCAGGAACATCTTTTGTTACGATTGCTCCTGCAGCAACAACCGCTCCTTTGCCGATATGCACACCTTCAAGAACAACCGCATTCGCACCGACAAGAACATCATCCTCGATGACAACAGGTTGTGCGGAAGGCGGTTCAACAACACCGGCGAGAACTGCTCCTGCACCAATATGACAATTTTTTCCTACCGTTGCTCGTCCGCCAAGAACTGCGTTCATATCAATCATCGTGCCATCCCCGACTACTGCGCCAATATTTATGACGGCTCCCATCATAATAACTGCTTGTTTGCCTATTTCAACTTTTTCACGAATTAACGCTCCAGGTTCAATACGTGCTTCAATTCCCTTAAGATCAAGTAACGGGACCGCTGAGTTACGCGCATTATTTTCTACAATATAATCTTCGATCTTGTCCTTATTCGCTGTGAGTACAGGCTCAATTTCCTGCCAGTCGCCTATTATTGTACCTGCATGTCCGCTAATAAACGCATGAACCTGTTCACCGAAGGATAAAGACGCTAAATCGCCTTTTATGTAAACTTTTACCGGTGTTTTCTTAACACTGTTTTTCAAAAATGAAATAATTTCATAAGCATCCATCTGCTCCATTTTTGTTCCTCCTAATTAGTCGTTTCACTTGCTATATTATCGAATTTTATGTGAAAAGTCTATGTTTTACCAGGCTCACAAAGGCATGCACCTGTTTAAGGCTAAGCGTTTCTTGATCGTACAGCAGCCAATTCTCTCTATAAATAGGATTGCTATGGGCGTCTAACAACGGTATGCGATTAATGATGTCCTGTTCCGTGAGACTGAGTGACGGCAGAACTGAATAACCAATGCCGTGTGTGACCATGAGTTTACACGTCTCAATCTGATCAACCATTATTGTGCGTACCGGAACCCTGAGGTTTTGTGAATGCCACCAATTCTGGATCACTTGATCATAGGATGAGTCGCTGCGGAATTGAATATAGGGTCTTTCTTCATAATTCAATTCACCCAACGTTGAAATCTTCGAATCCACAAAATTAAGCGGATCGGAAAACAGGTGCAGCTTTCCTCCACCCCATTTCGGCATTCCGCGAACAATTGCTACATGGCAAGCCGCACGGTACATATGCTCCAATATTTCGCTTGACCAGCCTGTCGTCAAGGAGATTTTCACAAGCGGATGCTGTTCAACAAAAGCCTTAAGCACATCAGGAAGCCAATACTGCCCATTGACCGATGATACAGCCAGTTTTAACGTACCATGAATCTCAGATTTATGAGTTTGAATCTCGGCACGTGTCTCTGCAGCACGTTCAAGCATTTCCCGTGCAAATTGTTCGACAATCTCACCTTCTGATGTTAGTACAACTCCTCGTTTTGATCGAATGAATAATTGAGCATTCCATTGGCGCTCAATAGACTGCAGTCTCTGACTCAATGCAGGTTGTGAAACAAAAAGTCGTTCAGAGGCTTTTCTCATACTTCCTTCGTCCGATAATACAGTAATTAATTCAAGATCAGATAATTTCAAAGTCTTTCCCTCCAACGATACGTGATCAATCTCTTAGCTGAACCTCCCCATTCTCATTATGCCTGCTACATTTGGTAGACAAACAAAAGAGACATGCTATAATATATTTAATATTGCTAGATGTTGATGCTCAAGGAGGGCTTTTTGTTCATGTCTGAGTTATCAGAGGTACTTATTTACCAGGAAAATAGTAGCGTTTACTCTGAAGCTATTGAGAATAAGCGGAAAAATTTATTGGATACCGCTAAAAAGTATGGCCTGTATGCCGAACAAACGTTACTTTGCAGTCAAGAACTTGATTTAATGATTGTTGAAGTTCAAGAAAAATGTTCAGCGATTTCTCAAAGCGCACAGGTCTGAGATAGAGTCACCGTACTTCCTTTCGCCCCTAGCTCTTCCCGGCTTCTGGCCGGCATTCATTTTTTATTTGCCTCTTTTTGTAATCGTTATCATGAAATATTAACCCACTATGAGAAGAATTTTATTATTTGTGATTACTCGCTCGGCATGTTTTCAGCAGAGCTCATTCTAAAAACTATCCATTTATTTATATACTCTTTTATCTTATAAAAAAAGAAGCTCGTATCAACGAGCCGATTTAACATACTTAATTAAAGAATCCAATTCAATAGCCGATAAATCACAGCAGCAACAATCGCTGTAAAAGGCAGCGTAATGACCCACGTGATGACAATATTCAATGCCATTCCCCAGTTTACGCCTCTAACACGTTCCGCTGAACCAACGCCTAATATAGAAGAAGTAATAACATGCGTTGTACTGACCGGAAAATGGATAAATGTAAATCCAAAAATAATTGTAGCAGAAGATAGATCGGCAGCTGCTCCATTAATCGGTTGAATTTTCATGATTTTACTTCCTACCGTGTGAATAATACGCCAGCCGCCTACCGATGTTCCCATCGCCATAGCAAGTCCGGCAGCAACACGTACCCACATAGGTATTTCAACTTTTGTCAAATAATTTGATGCCACCAGAGCCATCGTAATAATCCCCATTGTTTTCTGAGCATCATTTGTTCCATGAGCAAAAGATTGCAATGCCGCTGTGAATATTTGAAAAATCCTAAAGTGACGATTTGTCTTCACTAACGAAAAGTTATGGAAGATGAGCGTGAAAAGTTTCATGACAATAAAGCCAATTGTAAACGCCGCAATCGGTGAGAAAATCAGCGCTTCGAAAATCTCAATAAATCCTTGATAGTTTAAAGAGCCAAAGCCAAGCGCAGATATCCCCGCACCCGCCAGGGAACCGATAATTGCATGAGACGAACTGCTGGGCACACCTAAATACCATGTTGCAAGATTCCATAAAATTGAGCTGATCAGCGCCGCCATTACAATGATTAAACCAGTCGTTTCATCTTTAATGGTAAATGGGTCAATAACCCCCTTGCTGATTGTTTGGGCTACACCCGTAAATGTAATGGCCCCAAGGAAATTCATGGTACCTGCCAAAATAATTGCAACCCTTGGGCGCAAAGCACGTGTAGAAACAGAGGTGGCTATCGTATTTGCAGTATCGTGAAAGCCATTAATAAAATCAAACATAAACGCCAAAAACACAATCATCAGCGTCAACGCAAACAAACTTTCCATGATCATAAAACCCTTTCCTCGTAAAAAATGAATGCGTGGTTTTCAGGAATTGCTCAGTCATTCATTGATTTTCAATCGTAATCATTGCGGAAAGATTTCCCCACAAAGAAACGGGCACAAAGACGGAATCATGCGTTTCGCATCATGATTGTTTCCAATGTGTCGGCAACATCTTCACAGCTATCGGCAACGCTTTCCAACATTTCGTATAATTCTTTATACTGAATGATCTTAATTGCATCTTTTTCATTCTTAAATAAATTTGTAATGCATTTAACAAGCAGATCGTCGCACTGAGTTTCATAATCATTGATTTTGATGACGCTGTTTCGAATACCTGACAAGTTCTTTTTACTCATCAATGTGATGGCCTGATTAATTTCCTTACAGGATTCATATAAAATGCCGACAAACTCAACCATATATTCATCAGCATGAGAAATCCCATATATTTCAAGTCGCATTGACCATTCTTCAAATCCATCCAGGACACTGTCCATTTTCATTGCTAATTCCAAAATATCTTCACGTTGCAAAGGAGTGACAAAGGTCTTATTTAGAGCAATGATAAGTTCATGAACGTAAGAATCTCCTTTACGTTCAAAGTTTTTCATTTTCTGAGAAAACTCGTGTAAGTCAGCTTCATTTTTAATTTTACTTTCATCAAAAAATTTAGCTGCATCCTCTAGATTAAGTGAGATGATTGAAAGCATATTCAAAAACTTGTCATTTTTCGACAAAAAGTGCACAAAGTCCACCTCTCCATATCATAATTAAAATTATTTTTTTAACGAGTCGCACAGAAAAAAATTTACAACATTCAATTTCAATGCCATCACGACTGAAAAAGAGCCCAATTTCCATTTTAACAGAACACAATAGATTTACAATCCGTTTTCGAATTGTTAAAAAAAGATTAACACATTTTTCGACGAAATTCACATTAACCAGCAATTATGCGGTTTCATTCTCAACGATCTTAAAACACGGAATTATTTTTTCATCTTATTTGCTGCTCATTGAAATAAAAACAACATAATACGTTTACAAAATTTATTTCTAAATACGCATTGAAAATGACACAAGTGTCGTTTATAATAACGACATCGGTGTCATTATTACTTTGTTGGAGATGAATTATATGTCGATTAATTTTTGGAAACTGCTTTCAGGACGCTCACTCAGTACAATTGGAATGAGTTTGTACAACGTTTCACTGATTTGGTCCATTTACCACCTGACTCAAAACACTTTTTACACTGGCATAGTCGGCTTTCTTGCGCTCGCTCCCATGATGTTTCAATTTTTGGTCGGACCGCTTGTTGATCGGTTGAATAAAAAAAGATTGCTTTGGATGACCGAGCTCGGTCAAATTATCTCAGTAGTCATCACTTATGTAATGTTTACTGTTTTTTGGCACTCTGCAGCAGCGCTCATCGTGCTCACGCCTGTCGTCGCTGTTTTAGGTATGTTCAGTAATCCTGCGGAAATGTCCTTAATTCCGGAATTTGTTCAAGAAGGAAAGTACGCCTCAGCAAACGCTCTGATGAACGTGAGTTATCAAGCATTCTCCATCATCTTCACTAGTCTTGCAGGTATTTTGATTGTCTTTATTTCACCCTTAACGCTCTATCTTTTGTCAATTATCTTCAATTGCTGCAGTATCGTCTGCTTTCTTCTGATTAAAAGAACAATGGAAATCCAAAAGGAAGCGGATAAATCAACAGATCTGAAGAAAAATTTATACAAGTATTGGAAAAATCTCACTTCCGGATTAAAAATGGTATGCGGCTCATTTATTATCCAATTTATACCGGCAACCGTTATTGCCAATCTGGTCTTCGGAATGCTCAACGCCACATTGCCCGCTTATGCCGCAGAACGCGGCGGCGCGCAATGGTATGGCTTTTATCAATCGGCGGAAACAATTGGCATACTCATCGGCGCGGCGACTGCGCCATTATTCAAAAAATGCTCGCTAGGAAAGCTAATTATTTTCGGTTTTTTCTTATCTGGAATCTCATGGCTGATCTCTTATTTTACACCATTGAACAGTCTGTCACTTATCTTATATGCAGCAAGTCTGATTCCAACCGGCATGACTAATATTCTTTTTGTTTCAGCGTTGCAGAAGGCTGTTCCACAAAAACACTTAGCACAAATCTATACCATAATGATCAGTGCAGGCGGATGTGCCATGCCGCTTGGATCTTTATTTGGAGGACAAATAGCACATCTATGGGGTGTTGGTCCTATTTTCATAAGTATTGGGGCAAGTCTCTTATTTGTTTCTCTCTATTGGCTCGTTCTGCCGATCTTGCGCCAGATGCCTGAACCAGATAAACTTGGCACAGGAACATATAGCCTTAATTTGAGTGAAACTCGCGCCGGTGATACACCAAGCTCATGATCGATAAAGAGTTGATTGTGATATACTGAAAAAGCAGGAGGGGTGACGATGCCAAAGGTGAGTGAAGCTCATTTTGCGCAACGAAGAAAGCAAATTCTTCAGGCCGCTCAAATTGTTTTTTCCAATAAAGGTTTTGAACCGGCCACGATGCAGGATATTGTAAATGAAACCGGGATGAGCCGCGGCGGGGTTTATCAATACTTTTCAAGCACTGAGGCCATGATGCGCGCATTATTGGAAGAAAACAACACAGATTTCGAGAAATTTATAAATTCACTTATACAGAAACACACAAAAATGTGGGATGCAGTTCAAGATTATTTAGAAGCACTATCACATGAGGCAGGCACTCCTTTTTCTATAGCGGTCTATGAATACTTCGTCACCGGATGGCGCAATGAAGAACGAAAAACGTATTTAAGAAATCGTTACCTGAAGGGACAAAACATTTTCTCTCGCATTTTTCAAGAAGGTGTCCGTCGTGGTGAGTTCATTCCGCAGCAGCCTATTGAAGACATTACACGCTTTTTCATTAACACAACAGATGGAATTGCTTTAGAAGCAGCTCTACTGGGGCATAAAACGGTTGGTGCCCCAACTCAGATTGATGCGCTCCGACTTTATCTCAGAGCAGTATTAGGTATTCAATAAGAAAAAAGGTCCTCTGCAATCAAATCATGCAGAGGACCTTTTTATATATGCGGAAATCACCGCGAAATAAGTGCTTTCCGTTTCATAAAATCAACATCTTTATAATAAGTATTTTTGACAAGCACATTGGGACCAAGACATTTTACTGCTGGACAGTGACAATTCAACGATTTTGCAAGTGGAGTCGTCAACCAGTGTTGATAGGCATTTTCCAGTGTTGTTGTTTTAATGTTGCCCAGTGCCGGTGCATCGGCAAAGTCAGTGACAATAATATTTCCATCAAAAATGTTGACGTTAAGTCTTGACCTGCCGTCAGGGTCATTACGAACAGTCACATTTTTCTCGTGATACAGACGTTCAAGTAACGCCAGATCTTTCTCATTTTTGTTGCATGGGTAAAAAGGCAAGGTCCCAAACAGCATCCATACGTTCTGATCACGACAATCAAGCAAACGATGAATACCTGATCGAATTTCATCAAGCGAAGCAACTTGTAATACGCTGGCAAAATCGCTAGGATACATCGGATGTACTTCGTGACGTTGACACCCCATCGCCACCACTTGTTCATGAATCCGTTCAAGATGCGGCAGAGTTCGTTTATTAATCATCGTTTCCGCTGAAACAATCACTCCGCGAGCAGTCAATTCTCGTGCATTTTCAATCATACGATTAAAAAACAATTGTTGTGCTTCAATTTTCGGCTTCTTCTCCATTACTGCGAAACCTATATTGGAATAATCTTCGAAACTTCCATAGTTAAAGGAAATATGAAGCACGTCAAGATATGGGATAATCAGTTCATACCGCGCAAGGTCAAGCGTCAGGTTCGAATTGATCTGAGTTCTCAAGCCGCGTTCGTGCGCATACTTTAAGATGGGCACCACATATTCTTTTACTGACTTGAGTGACAGCATCGGTTCGCCACCTGTAATACTTAAAGCGTGCAGATTCTTTGCTTCATCAAGTCGTTTGAAAATCAAGTCTAACGGAAGAGCATTTGGATCACGTTTCTGCAATGTGTATCCTACCGCGCAATGCTCACATCGCATGTTGCAGAGCGTCGTCGTGGTAAACTCCACATTCGTCAGTTCTAAGTGTCCGTAATGCTCCATATCAAAGTAAGCTTCCCACGGATCATTTTCAGGACTGATCGGTGCTGTTCTTATCTGTTCAATTGTTGTCATGCAACTCCTAGCCTTTCAATATGAATTTACACTACTCATACTATACCATATTGAAAAGATAATTCACGAGTTTGTCACATTTTCAAATGCATCCGTCTTGGTCAGGAAATCTTTGCTCAGGCAGTCTGAACACCTGCTAAATGTTTTGTAATATAGTCCTTTGTTTGATCAATTCCGCTTCCTTCGATAACGATCAGGCACTCCTCATCATGGGAAAACAAAATAAAGGAGAGCAGCTCTGACAGACGATGAACCTTTTGTGCTTCATTTTTCCCATAAACATAAATATTTTGATTCCATTGCGCGCAATAACCATAAAAATCAATGAATTTGTTTAGTTTCAGTTCCCTTGGGTTGAATTTGAAAGAAACGATGTTTGGCATAGCAGTTGGCACTTCCTTTCGCTTAAATAAGATACCTTTATTGTCACACATTTCACGCAAATACTGAACGGGGTTTTTTTGTCGACTAAACACTAGTTTGGAAGAAGCAGTTCATAAAAAATTTATTGATACCATGTCTTCCATACTCTCATAAAAATTTTGCATAAAAAAAAGCCGGAATTTCATTTTTAAATGAACACCGGTTTATCATTAAATCTTTCCCTATTTAATAGAAAAGACCAACGATGACAAGGAGAATAAACATGACAACGATGAGAATAAACATACTGCATCCCCCTCTATTTTTCTATATCCTATTCGGTCATGTCCACTTCTGCAGCGGCCTTTGCACATTTTTCGACAAAAACTCAGATCTGTTTTCATCATCACTGTGAAGTACCTAATGGATATATGAAATTATAAAGAACGCAGTTAATCCGCTACATGTTAAGGTTCGCTAACATTTTAAAAGAGCAATATAATTAAAAAAAGAGAAAAGGTGACTATAAGTTCAACCTGTTTTGCACTGGTTTCTTTGATTTTTGCATTCAAATCCAGCCATTTTCTTTCGCTTTTTTGGCAGCCTCCTGCCTCGAATGCGCGTTAAGCTTCTGAATGGCGGTTGATAAATAGTTGCGGACGGTTCCGCCTGATAAATGAAGTATGCTTGCAATCTGCTTCGTTTCGTAACCGGAGAAGGCTTGACACAGGACCTCTTGTTCACGATTCGTTAATGGATTTGTATCGGAAAAATAAAAAGCTGTCGCCAGTTCAGGACTAATAAACCTGCCTCCATCGTTTATGAGCCTCAAATGCGCAATAAGCTCATTAATCGGTTCATCCTTTAATATGTATCCTGCTACCCCAGCTTTCATTGCGCGTTCAAGGTAACCTGGGCGTGCGAATGTCGTCACAATGACTGTTTTGCACGGCGTATCCGCATCCTTAAGTTTTTCGGCAATCTCGAGTCCAGTCATCTCCGGCATTTCGATATCTGCAATCATAAGATCCGGGCTCAACCGTCGAACGAGCTCAAATGCTTCTCTGCCATTACCTGTCTGGCCCACAACCTCAAAATCCTTTTCCATTTCGAGCAACTGAGCAAGCGCGCCACGAAGCATTCCTTGATCCTCAGCGATTAATAATTTCATTTTTCTTCAACCACCTTTTGTTCATTTAACGGCAGAGAAAAACGAAGGAGCGTTCCTTTATCTTTTGTCCGCACATCCACTGCTCCCCCAATCAAATGCATTCGTTCTTGCATTGTGTGCAAGCCGTTTCCTCTTGTATCCTTGTTTCGAATGCCGATCCCGTCATCAATAACCTCAAGAATTAATTTATGACCATCAATCGCCGCCTGAATGATGCAATGCTTGGCAGCACTGTGCCTGACGACATTAGTGATTGCTTCACGGAACGCAAGGCTCAGCATTGTCTCATCGGCTGCCTGAAGCCGCGGCCATTTTTCCGGATTATGAATAATCACTGAAATGCCTTTTGTTTCAAGAAAATACTTCGTTTCATTTAGTTCCTCTGCTAGCGAATGATGACGAATGGACGCAACAATCTCCCGCGTTTGTCCCAAAGCCGATCGAGTAATTCGTTCTATTTCTCCGATCTCTGATTTGGCACGACCCGCATCCTTATCAATCAATCGAAAGGCAAGCTCGCTTTTAAGAATAATCATCGTCAACGTGTGCCCCAGTGTATCATGAAGATCACGTGCAAGACGTCCACGCTCTTGTTCCTTAACCAAGGCAACAATCTGTTCATTCGCCTGGGCAAGCTGATGATGCAAATTTTTTGTTCGCTCGTGAAGAAAAATTGCGATCGGAATGGCAGCTTCTAATAGGAAAAAAAAGACCTGATCATGATAAATAAAAGCTAACGGCCAACCATCAATGATTTGCGACACCGACAGGTAAGCCGCGGCTAGTCCCGCAATTCCAATCGCCAAGTCTCTCACACGTTCAATATAACCGAAAAGAAAAACAAAACTAATGCCGTAAAGGAGCATTATGGCAGAATCGAGAGTTACTGAGGCAACGACGAGTGCAGCGACACCTAATAAAAAATGGACAAGTAGCGTCGTGTACTCAAGCCAGTACATCTGCCGAAAGACATAAAGCAGTACAAGTCCTGCAATCAACCCAATCACTTTTTCCGATAAATGATCGGCCTGCCAAACATTAATAAAGAATTGAGGAAAAATAATCAGTATCCAAAGATAGGGATATGGGCCTGTCGCTTTTGGAAATATTTTCAATCTTCGCGCCCTCTCTCTAAGCGGCTTTTCTTTAGAATACATGTTAATAAAAAGTCAGTAAACAAGTTAAATAAAAATTCGATTATTTTCAAAAAAACTGAAGCTTAATCTCATGACATTTCCCATTCATCGATAATACGCACGCAAATAGGCATTTTATTTTCTCTGCACGCTTGTATCCAATGCCGTTCATTTTCGTCAATGATGATTTTTCCTTTATCTAGAACATGCACCTGGTAATCTTCAAACCATTTAAGATCTTGAAGCTGATGGGTGGCATAAACCACTGTCTTTCCTCTCCTCTCCTGCAATCGACGAATCGACTGTGCGATTTGCATTCCGGAATAGAGATCAACACCTGCGGTTGGCTCATCAAAAAGATACAAGGATTTATCAATCAGACAATACAGAACGATAGTCAGCCAGCGACGCTCTCCAGGGGACATCTTGCCATATTGCATATCCCACAAATAGGTGATTTTTCTTAATGCACTCGGATCATCAAAAAGTTCGCTACACATCTCTGGTGATAAATCCCCACTCCTGTATTGACCGCTCCCGCATAAAATCAATTCAGCAAGATCTTTACCTTTTATCGTGCTTAGAATAGGAACTCCTTGGATCTGATAGAGTATTTCATTTCTTTGGATTGGATTCAGAATAGCCGCATCAACATTGAGCAAACCTGCGAAGGCATCAAGAAGAGTCGATTTTCCTTCTCCATTCATTCCAAGTAAAAAATGCGTCTTCCCTTGCACGAGATTAAATGATAGATCGTCAAAAATTAAGCGATCATTTTGCCGATACCTAAAATTCAAATGTTCTATTTTCATGCGTTTCACCTCAATTTCTAAAAATCGGTAAGAACTGTATTTTTTTTAAAGAAAATAAACCAATAAACAAATAGAAACAAGTTATTGTGATCGAAAACCAAATCTGAAACCCATGGATAGATGTTCCATCAAACAAAAATCTTGCGATCTGAAAGGCATAATCAATGGGGTTGATGAATGATAAAACACGATTTATTTGATTGACCGACATGAAAATAAAGCAGAAAATCAGTATATTAGTTAACGGGATCATTGTTTCCTGTCGCAAGCGTAGAGCTGCAAAGAAAAGAAAGAGAAAAAATATTGGCGGACTGCTTAGAATAATCAGCAGAAAGGATTGAATCAACAGTTTTATTATTGGCAGATCGAATAAAAAACAGCTAAGAATATCCAAGATTAGAACGGATAGAGTGAGTAAAATAAATTGTGATATGTATTTGGCATAAATGATCGAGCAGACATTCCCTGAAATGAATAGAAACATTTTTAGAAATTGATCTTCTCTTAGAACAACTAATGAAGGGCCGCTGTTAATTATGGCATAAAGAACAACCATGTAGCTAATCCAGTAAAACACATGATTCTGGACAATCTGCTGATCCGACGTATGGAAGATAAAGGGACGCATCGTATAAATGATTGATCCAATTGGCACTCCGAGGGTAAAGATCAAATTAATTTTGTAATACATCATGACACGCAAAAAATGTTTAACCAGCGGAAAAGTGTTCATCATTCAGCCTTCTTTATTATTGAAATAATACCACTACAAAAAGAATAGCCAATGATTTGCAGCACGCATAGTCTCACATATCATATTTCTTTTATGACAGCTGTCATATTTGTTATATTTCGCTGATTTTATGACAAATTAAAAAACACAAGCAACTAAGCTTGTGTTTTAAAAATTTTATATTTGGGAATGAATTAGTTAAGGATTCTACGAACTACACCGCGGAAATGTGATTTCCAGTATGAGTTGTCCATGCTTACAATGGCAACGCCGGTGCTGCTCTGGGAACCAATGAAGCGTCCGCCACCTAGATAAATACCAACATGACCATTCGTTTTATATGTATCGAAGAATACGAGATCACCAGGACGTGCAGAGGCAAAGCTTACCGCACTGCCTTGACTTACCAGTGCACCTGTTGATCGACCGACTCCAATGCCATTTGCCGCAAATGCAGCATGAACGAAGCCAGAGCAGTCAAACTGACCAGCTGCAGGATTGGAAGCACCAAATACGTAAGTCGACCTGCCAATAAATCGATTGCCATAACCAAGGATACCGGAAATGCCCCCTGTCGCAACGGATGCTGACAGACTAACAGGCTGAGACTGTGCTGAATCATTTGATGAACTGCTACTATTTGATGAAGAATCACTAGCTGTTGAACTGCTTGAGTTACTTGAGCTGCTTGAACTGTTCGAATCAGTAGATTCACTGGATGGATTATAAGAAACCGGTTTGATCGATGCACGTTTCAGGTCTTCTGCAGCACTTGCTAAAGAAGCGAGTTGAGCTGATACACTGGCTTGCTTTTGATCCAATGCCTTAGAAGCAATTTTCTTCTTTTCCTGAAGTGCAACAACTTCAGTTAACGTATTCTTCAGCTTTTCCAAACGTGCAACATTGGCTGCTTGTTTTCTCTCAACACTTGCTTTCTTTGTTTTCACAGCGACTTGATCATTCTTTTGATCAGTAATAATTTTTTGATCCTGGTTCGTAATCGTTGTTAGTGCAAAGGTACGGTCAATAAAATCCCCGAAATTTTTGGAACCCAGTAAGACATCTAAGTAATTTACAGATCCGCCATTCTTATAGATCGAAACTAAACGATCATTTAACAGTGCTTTTCGTTTTTCAATTCGTTTATTGATTTCAGTTATTTCAGCTTTCAAGGCACTAATCTGATCATTATTTTGATTAATCTGTGCCTGTCCATCACTGATTTCGCTTGTCAGTTTCAACTGTTTCTTATTCATCTCGGCAAGTTCATTCTGAATGGCTTGCTGCTGCTTAGTCAGCTGATCTCTCAGTGATTTTTGAGCAGAAGTTTTGTTATTAATATCACTTAATGATGGTGAAGCGTATGTAACTGATGGAGCAATCGAAGTATATGTCAGTCCGAACGTCAGTGCCAGTGTCACGGTTGCTTTTTTCTTATTCATTTTCATGATCGGCCTAGTTCCTCCCCAAAACAATCATTCTCTTTTTTTACCGTACATTTTATTAGGTTCTATTATTTTCTCTTTATCGACTTTTTAATTATAGCACCCTACCTTTTCAAACTGATATTAAGCTTATATGTCGAAATGAAATATAATTGTAACATTAGCTCGATATCCCACGAATTAAATCATTTTTCCTTTGTAATAAATTTGTCATTTAAATAAATTTTTCAGAAAAAGAATTTATTGGGACAACAAATGAAAGGAATAGGACAATTTGAACGTGACATACATTAACTAAGTAGAACAAAATGAGCGGAGGTAAATGCCATGTTTCTTATCTTTGGTTCGGTTTTGCTGACAACTGTTCTCTACAACCAGTTTAGAGAAAAACCATTAACCGGCCGTCTTTATCGGCAACCACTGGCATTGTTATTTTGCGCGGTTTGTGCACTTTCCACTATGCAGCCATTGCCGCTCATTGACTGGATCATGATCGTTACAACTTTGTGTTTTTCATTCGGGCTCGGATTGATCCAAGGTCGTTTTACCCCGCTTTTAAATCATGACGGCGCATGGTATCTTTCTGGATCCATCATGTCGGTATTAACTTGGTCGCTGTCAATACCCATTCGTTTTGCGCTCAAATCCCTATCAATCCATTACTTGTCAATGACTCCTTCATTAAATGGTTCTTCGAGCTTTATTATTTACTTCATATTTATCTCTGGATTTTTATTTGGTCGTTACACGATGCTAATGGTTCGATATCCTTCACTGCTGAAAAATGTTGGAAAAAATGAGCAGAAATTAAAACGGCTTCGTGAAGCACGATAACCACATAAAGGTTAACGGCATCCATCAACCAAACAACACACATCAATCTGATGTTCCGGATTGATTTTTTTAATCCAA
Organism: Sporolactobacillus sp. PKPK-6; assembly: GCF_056678885.1. Classification (NCBI taxonomy): domain Bacteria; kingdom Bacillati; phylum Bacillota; class Bacilli; order Caryophanales; family Sporolactobacillaceae; genus Sporolactobacillus; species Sporolactobacillus sp. PKPK-6. Next base: position 589,198 of record NZ_JBWXPA010000001.1, read on the forward strand.
GATTATGACAAAATTCCACTTCTTTCCTATATAAAATGTTAATTTCGCTGTTGGACAAGTTCTTCTTTTGAAATTTAAATAATGGTACAGGATTTAGTGCATACATTTCTTGACTTTAAATTAAAATGATATAAAATTATTGAAGGTTTTCCGTGTATTTTTTTTTACACATTTTTAATATAACTTCATATTAATCCGTATGATATAATTTGGGACTATAACGATTTTAAATTTAGATGTGAATAGTACCTTAGTTGAATCATTTACCTTGATTTCAGGAGGTTGAACAAACGTGAAGCAATTATTTACTGGCGGACAACGTATACTAACAAAAAAATATGCATTCTTCTTGCTCACAGTCATCCTATTTTGGCTAAAAACTTACTTTGTCTACTTAACTCAGTTTAACCTCGGTGTCAACGATAAGATGCAGCAATTTCTGCTCTTTCTAAATCCGGTAAGTTCTGCACTTTTATTTTTTGGTATCGCTATTATTTTTAAGGGACGCTTGCAGCAATGGCTGCTAATCATTATTAATTTTGTCCTATCATTCTGGCTGTATGCAAACATTGTTTACTACCGCTTCTTTAGTGATTTCATTACATTCTCTACGATGACTCAATCAACGGGCAATGCCGGTGACTTAGGAGGAAGCATTGCGTCGTTGATGAATGGATACGACGTTTTATTTTTCATCGATACTTTAATTGTTCTTAGTCTCGTTCTCTTTAGAATCGCTCGCCCGTCTGCTGAGCGATGGAACATTCGCGCAATCTTTACTGTCTTTGTTTCCGCAGTCATGGTTTTCATTGTTAACTTAAGCCTTGCGGAAACCGACCGGCCGGAACTGCTTAGCCGAACATTTGATCGGAACTATATTGTAAAATATTTAGGCGCTTATAATTTTGCAATCTATGATACCATTCAGAATGCCCGCTCAAATGCTCAGAGAGCGATGGCAGACAGCAGCGATATTAATGATATTCAAAATTTCACCAAATCAAATTTCGCCGCTCCGAACCCGAACTATTATGCAAAAGCCAAGGGAATGAATGTCATTTATATATCCTTGGAATCTTTGCAGAGCTTTGCCATCAACTACAAAATGCCTAATGGTCAAGAAGTTACGCCTTTTTTAAACAAGCTAACGGCAGGCGCCGATGACACCACCTATTTTAAGAATTTTTATCATCAAACCGGCTCAGGTAAGACATCCGACGCTGAATTCATGATGGAAAATTCGCTCTTTCCTCTCTCGCAGGGACCTGTATTCCAGATGAAAGGACTAAATACGTATCAGGCTGCTCCTGCAATTATGAATCAGCGCGGCTATGAGACTGCGGTATTTCATGGTAATGTCAAGTCATTTTGGAATCGTGATCAAATGTATAAATCACTTGGTTATGAGCGTTTCTTCGATTCTAAGTATTATGATATGAGTGCTGAAAACACAAAGAATTACGGCATGAAGGATAAACCGTTTCTTAAGGAAACAATACCTTATCTTTCGAATCTGAAGCAGCCGTTCTACAGCAAATTAATCCTTCTGTCTAATCACTTCCCGTTCGGCATGGACAAAGAGGACACAACGTTTCAGCCTGGAGACTTTGGTGACAGTGTTGTTAATAATTATTTTCAGTCTGCCAATTACATGGATCAGGCTGTTGAGCAATTTTTCACAGACTTAAAAAAGGCCGGTCTCTTTGATAACACGGTGATTATTATGTATGGTGACCATTATGGTCTCTCAGAAAATCATAACGATGCCATGGCGAAAGTACTAGGCAAAGATGAAATAACTCCTTTCGATAACGCTCAGTTGCAGAAAGTACCACTGTTTATTCATATTCCTAAGGTAGCAGGTGGTACAGTTTCAACCTATGGCGGAGAAGTTGATGTAAGACCGACACTGATGAGTCTGCTCGGTATTAATACCAAAAACTACATTCAGTTTGGAACAGATCTTTTTTCAAAGCAACATCGTCAAATTATTCCTTTCCGCAATGGTGATGTCATTACGAACAAATATTCAATTGTCGGCGGAAATGTCTATGCTAATAACGATGGCAAGAAAGTTGAGGACTCACTTGGAAAGCCATATGAAGATATGGCTAAAAAGATGCTTGACTACTCAGACAAGGTTATTTATGGTGACCTGCTGCGCTTTTATCATCCTAAAGGATTTGTTGCACCTGATGTATCAAAAATCAACTATAATACTGATCAAAAGATTCCACCTGACTCAAACTACGGTGTCTCTTCCACTCAAACGAAAAAATAACGAGCCCTTAACAGGGCTTTTCTTTTTTTTACTTTTTGAAAGGTGAGTACTTGGTAAAATGAAAAGGTATCAATTTTTATTGATGATGAGGTATATTTCTCTTTGGTTCTATCAAAGCTTGCATAATAGATTGTAATTTGTCTATGATAGTTATAGAAAGAGAGGTTATTGGTTTGCAGACAGTCAAACGCTTGCTTGTAATCAGTGATATGCATGGTCAGATCGACGCGTTTAATGCGTTACTCGATAAAGTTAATTATTCACTTGAAGAGGATCTGCTCTTCTTGTTAGGGGATTATGTCGACCGTGGACAGAATCCAAAAGAAGTAATAAAAAAAGCACGCCAACTTGAAAAAGAAGGTGCGATTACTCTAAAGGGCAATCACGAGGATATGATGGAAAAAGCGCTTGTCGGGGAAAGCACTGAAGCTGTTTCTCATTGGGCTGCAAATGGCGGCGCACAAACCTTGTCGAGTTACGGTTTATCCATTGAGAATGTCTATAAGGACGTTCAGAATGGAACGCTTTCGCTACCGGATGAGCTCCAGGACGATTTAGAATGGATTCAGCACTTAAACGTTTATGCTGAAACGGAACATTACTTTTTCGTTCATGCAGGAGTCGATCCTGAAAAAGAGTTAAAGGACACCGATGAGACAACCTTTTTGTGGATTCGCACACCATTCTTTGAGGGCTATCAGGGGGATAAGACTGTTATTTTCGGGCATACGCCAACGTTGAATCTTCACGAAACGAGCGACGTTTTTTTTGGAAAGAATAATATAATCGGCATAGATGGCGGCTGCGTGTTCGGTGGCCAATTAAACTGTTTGGAACTTCCCTCCAAAACGACCTATTGTGTAAAATAGGAAGCAAACAATTGATTTATTTGCTAGTAGAGATTCCTCGGCTAGTTAAAACGGTTTATTAAATTATAATGAGCTAATAAAAGTGATTAAAGGTATGAACCCTAACAGCGGCCATGTTAAAAAGAGCTCTCCAAGTAGATTTGCACTGTCTGCTTGAAGAGCTCTTTTATTATTTGCTTAATGATTCTAACTTAGCTGAACGGCTCGTCATCTTTATGAAGCAGGCTCGTTGTCGCTTGTTTTACTTTGTCAACACCGCTGTCTACGATTTCCCTTACAGAAAGGTCCTTGCGCATCTCAGCTCCTGATTTCGGAGCAAACAGCAAAGCAATAGATGCACCGATCGCGCCGCCAATAATTCCGCCAAGCACCAGCTCCTTAATGCCAGTACCGCTGCATGTACACTTTTCATTTTCTGAAGCCATTATTTAGCCCCTCCTTAACCGCAATCTGAATTGGTAGCTGAATACCCATAGCTCTAAAGCATGTATCAACTACACTTAGTATACCATGTGATACAATCCCGTCCTAAAACTTCAATTTATTTTGCATAACTTAGAAAAAATTAGAATTGTATTAATGTGTATTTTTTCTTGCCACGGCGGACAATAACATATTCATCGTCAATTCGATCATCATTCGTCACCTGTGCATTCAAATCCATGCAACGCACCCCGTTAATATAAATTGCGCCATTAGAAATATCTTCGCGTGCTTGACGTTTGGAAGATACAACACCAGCTTCAACAAGCAAATCAAGCAGCCTGACCGCCTCTTTGGTTGTCGCGTTAAATGTCGGTACATCTTTAAAGCCCTGCTTAATTTCCTCTCCGCTCAGTTGTGCAACATCGCCGCTGAACAGCGCTTTTGAAATGTGTTCTGCCTGCTGCAATGCATGTTCACCATGGACCAGAATGGTCATTTCTTTAGCAAGTGTTTTTTGAGCCTTTCGTTCTTCCGGGTGTTCCTTGACCTCTTTAGCCAATGCTTCAATTTCAGCTTTCGTTAAGAACGTAAAATATTTTAAGAAGTTAACGACATCATCATCTGATGCATTGAACCAAAATTGGTACCATTCATACGGGGTTGTGCGCTCAGGATCCAACCAGATTGCTCCGCCCATTGATTTGCCGAATTTAGTACCGTCGCTCTTTGTGATTAAAGGAAAGGTCATGGCAAATGCTTGTTCTTCATGGCCGCGCTTCCGAATTAATTCCAAACCGGCAGTGATGTTGCCCCATTGATCGCTGCCTCCGACCTGCATTCTGCAATGTTTTTTCTCATAAAGGTTGAGGTAATCAAAAGATTGCAACAGCATATATGAGAATTCAGTAAACGAAATACCTGCTTCCAGCCTTGTCTGCACGGAATCTTTGGACAGCATATAATTCAGTGTGAAATATTTGCCGACATCTCGTAGAAATTCAATTGCGGACAATGAATTAAGCCATTCTGCGTTATTAACAAAGGTCGCATTTCCTTCATCAAAATGTAGAAAACGATTCAATTGACCTTTCAAGCTCTCTGCATAGCTGTCCACTACCTCTTTTGTATTCAGCTGCCTTTCCGTTGAACGACCGCTTGGATCGCCGATCATACCTGTACCGCCACCGACAACAGCAATTGGATGATGCCCTGCTTTCTGCAGACGCATCATGATTACAATGACGAGTAAGTTTCCTGCATGCAGACTGTTTGCAGTTGGGTCAAAACCGCAATAGAAGGTCAGCGGCTTCTTCAATGCCTCACGCAATGCTGTTTCATCCGATACTTGATTAATTAAACCTCGATACTTTAAATCATCAATAATATCCATAATTGGTTCAACCTTTCCTAATTAAATTGAATCTCTTTCATGTTAAAAAAGTTACTGCTAAAAGTTAAAAAAATAAAAAGCGCTCCTTAAAAAGGAGCGCTGATCGCACGGTACCATCCTTGTTAACTGATAAAAAAACAGTCACTTAATTAACTCATAACGGCTGCAACCGTCCTCTGCTACTAATTGAATATATGTTCACAGAAGATACTCGAGGAGGTAATTCGCTGCATCGATTGCTGCAAGGCTCGCACCAAACCGCCTGCTCTCTTAATAGCCGTTTCGACCGCTACTTATTCCTGTCATTGTTTTTCACTATATAATGTATAGTCATTCTGCCACTTTTTTTGATTCCTGTCAAATTTTCAATAACGAACTGATTCGTAAACTTTGACTTATCCTACAATCTTATTCATGCGTTCTTATCATTGAAACTATTTGCTTCAGTAAAAGAAAAAAGCACTGCTTTGCAAGTGCTTTTTTCGAATTGATTTATTCAACAGTTACTTTGATGTCTCCATCACTCTCATCAACGTTCATTTTCTTCGCATTACCATGGTCAATAAGCAAGTCGGAAATTTGATCCTCAACCTTCTCTTCAAGAACCCGACGCAATGGTCGTGCGCCAAATTCGGGATTGTAACCGAGCTCTGCCAATTTCTTTTTCGCTGCATCCGTGACACTCAACTCGATGCCCTGTTCAGAAGCTGCCACGCGGATATCACCTAACATTAGATCGACAATGGAAAGCAAATCTTCTTTTTTCAATGCATTGAATTTGATAATTCCATCCAAACGGTTCAAAAATTCAGGCTGGAAATAATCTTCAAGCTGTTTAATCATATCTTCACGACTGCTTGTTGTTCCAAAACCGACCGAAGCAGATTTATTCTTTATCCCGGCGTTGCTTGTCATGATAATAACCGTATCTTTGAAGCTTACCGTTCTTCCCTGGCTGTCTGTCAAGCGACCATCATCCAAGATTTGCAGAAAGATGTGCATTACGTCCGGATGTGCTTTCTCAATCTCATCAAGCAAAATAATGCTGTATGGTTTGCGACGAACTTTCTCAGTAAGCTGTCCGGCTTCGTCATGGCCTACATAACCCGGAGGTGCTCCGATTAAACGAGACACTGAGTGCTTTTCCATGTATTCACTCATATCAAGACGGATCATTGAATCGCGTTCACCAAACATTTCTTCAGCAAGCGTTTTTGCAAGCTCGGTCTTTCCGACACCGGTTGGTCCTACAAACAAGAACGAACCAATTGGACGTGTTGTTTTGCGAAAGCCTGTGCGATTGCGGCGAATGGCACGTGATACTTTTTGGACGGCTTCGCTTTGACCGATTACTTTTGCATTGAGGCGGTCAGCCAAATTACGCATTTTGTTTTGTTCATCAGCCTGCAATTTGCGAACCGGAATCCCTGTACGTGTCTCAACAATTTGCTGAATCAGTACATCATCAACAACCGCATCTTTGCCGGTAACGGGCAATTCAGAACCATTGGCTTTGATTTTCTCCAACTGTTCCAACTGCTTCTGATACGCATGTTCTTGATCACGAAGACGTGCAGCAGTTTCAAATTGCTCATTTTTTGTCGCTTCTGCCTTAGCCGCAGAGATCTCTTCAATTTTCTTCTTAACACTCTCTGTATCAACAGGAGTAAGATTCAAATTAACCTTAGACCCCGACTCATCCATTAGGTCAATTGCTTTATCCGGAAGAAAACGATCCTGAATGTATCGCGCCGACAGCGCCACGCATGCCTTGATTGCTTCATCCGTATACCGAACATGATGGTACTTTTCATACTTCGATTGAATGCCTTTTAAGATCTGAATGGTCTGTTCCTGAGTCGGCTCATTGACAATGACCGGCTGGAAACGCCGCTCCAAAGCTGCATCTTTTTCAATTTTGCGGTATTCATTCAAGGTCGTCGCGCCGATAATTTGCAATTCGCCACGAGCAAGTGCCGGCTTCAAAATATTTCCTGCATCCATAGATCCGCCTTCTGCAGACCCGGCTCCGACGAGCAAGTGTACTTCATCGATAAAGACAATGCAGTTCTTCCGCTTTTCAATCTCAGCCATCAACTGTTTCATTCGCTGCTCAAATTGACCTCTGATTCCTGTACCCGCAACTAAGGAAGCAACATCAATCAGATAAATTTCTTTATTTGCCAGCTTTGCAGGTACCTTTCCTTCGGTAATCTTTAAAGCGAGTCCTTCAGCAATCGCTGTCTTACCAACACCTGGCTCTCCGATAAGGACCGGATTATTTTTATTTCTTCTATTTAGCGTTTCAATAACTAATTGAACTTCGCGCTCACGACCAATGACCGGATCAATTTTTCCCTGTCGTGCAGCTTCGGTCAGATTTCTTCCGACTTGATCCAGAAATCCGCCACGACGGTGACCACCGCCGCCACCTCCCGCTGACTTTCCGTTCATCCCGTCAAAATTCAAACCGTTTTCCTGAGCTCTATTTTCACCGGAGGCCATTGACGGTTGAATAAAGCTGCGGAATAAATCATCAAATGGCGACCCGCCGCCCTGAAAAAATGAAGGCATATTAAAATTATTTTTCATTTTTGCGTAGCACTCCTCACAAAGATGAAGATGTTTTTGCTGTCCATTAATCATTACATTCATTTCAACAACTGCTTGATTTAATTTACACTCATCACAAAGCATAAGATCAAACCTCCTTCAGTTTGATTTAATGTCAATTAGGATTTGGATTCTTTTGACCTTATTTGACCTTATGACTATATTATAATCTGACCTTCTTTGACTTTCAAGTATAAAGGATAAAAAAATAAAAAACCTCTGCAATGACGATATTTGCAAAGGTTGTTAACCATATCAGTAAAAATTAATTATTTGACGATCATAACCGGGCATTGCGCGAGTTGAAGCACTTTATTGCTGACACTCCCTAGGATCATCTGTCCAAATGCACCCATTCCTCGGTTGCCCATAATAATTAAATCTTTCTTCGTATCATTTGCATAATCACAAATTTCTTGTGCCGCAATACCGTAAAGATGTTTTTTGCGGAACGTCACAGATGTATCTTTAGATGCTTTTTCGATAGTGTCGTCGAGCATCTGATTTCCTTCTCTTTCTTCAACCTCTTTGACATCCGCATCCAGTGATGGACCGACCATAGAATAGAAAGGAAAATAGACTGGAGATGGGCTCACATAAAGTAATGTAATTTCGGCATTCTTCTTTCCTGAAGCGATCGAAACTGCTTCATGAACAGCGCGGTTTGCCGGCTCAGAACCATCAACAGGAACGAGAATCTTATACATAATCATCACCAACCTTCCAAAACTCTTTAACTTACTACACCTATACTATACCACCTTTCAAAATTTGTAAGCGTATTTTAAGACAATAATTCCCTAATTTTATGACATTTTTTCTACACTTATAACAATGATTAAAATTTCCGATTTTCGAAAAAAAAGCTGTTTCAAAGCCAAATATTCGACTTAGGAACAACTTCTTTAACATTGCTTGATTCCATTTGAACTAATCAATTTTATTTAAATACAGTTTTCACTACCTTTTCCGAAGAATGCCCGTTTTCAAGCGAGCAGAACTTATCAAAAAATGCATCAAAACGATCAGATACGGCAAATCCGGATGCTGCAATGTTCTGCACAGCCTGAATTACTTCCTCTGTTGTCAAAACAAGCGGTCCTGGTGCTTTCTGTTCAAATTCAAAATAAAAGCCGCGCAGGTGATCACGATAGTCATCAATATCATACGTAAAGAAAATCATTGGCCGTCTTAAATTCGCAAAATCAAAGAAAACGGATGAATAGTCCGTAATCAAGAGATCAGAGATCATGTAAAGTTCACTAATGTCCTCATGATGTGAATAATCATAAGCAAATCCTTCATATTCAGTTAAATCAAGGTTATCAGCAATCAAGTAGTGCATGCGCATGATGATTATGAAATCTTCTCCAAGTTCCTTTTGCATGCGTCGCAGATCCAGATCCAATTCAAAACGATAACGACCTTTACCATAGAATTGATTATCACGCCATGTCGGTGCGTATAAAATAACTTTCTTATCTTTTGGCAAGCCAATTCGATCCTTAATTGCATCGATCGTTTCTTGATTATTCTTCTGATATAGAAAATCGTTGCGTGGATAGCCGGACTCGATCATTGTATTCTCAAAGCCGAACGCACGAGCAAAAATTTCCGATGAATACCGGTTTGGTGATATTAAATAATCCCACCGAGCAGACTCTGCCAGAAAATTCCGTTTGTACTTCTCAGTATTTGTTCCTGGCATGTGTACTTCTTCCATATCCAAAGCTAGTCGTTTTAATGGTGTTCCATGCCATGTTTGAAGATAAATCGTGTGTTTCGGTTTTGACATCCAAAGCGGTAAGCGCACATTCGTCACCCAATAATTAGCACGGGTCATGAGCATCAGCCATTTCCATGAAAAACGCTTGACGTACGGCAATTGATGCTGTTCAAACAATTCTGTATACTTGGCGTTAGCGCTCCAGATCAATTGATATTCAGGGCAATGCTCACGCATATACTCATAGATCGCACGCGGATTGCAACTGTATTGGCGACCGAAAAAGCTCTCAAACATCACTAAATTCTTTTTCATCGGCAGATGAGAAAGGGCTTGAAATGTTCGGTGATAAAGAGATGTAAATACTCTGCTCTTCTTTACACGATTCAAGCCGCGTCTTGCTTTCCCTTTAAGTGCATCAGCCACGGTATACGGCGCGATGCGGAAAGCAAGGCTGTGATTGCGATTTCGCTTCACAATCAGGCTCTTCTTCAATCCATTCAGTTTAATGATGTGGCGGCCAGTGATCACCTTATGTCTGGCAAGAATACGCACTGGACGTTCAGAATACAGCATCCCGTTCTTTTTGTGAGTCAGTTCCAGCCTGAAATACAGATAAACGGGCTCTTCGATATCAGCAAACTGCGATGCAATGGGCTTGAGATCAATGGCAAGAGAAAAACCTGCCCAATCATAATTACGATTTAAAGATGCGGCAGCCTCTGTTAAATCCGGACGTTCTACATTCTCAGTCCGCCATTCCGCAATGACCTCTTCTTCGCTGTTTAAAAGCATGATTTTCTTTTGGATATCAGGCTGCGAAAGCACATCAGAAAACGGGAAAACAACATGTCCTTCGAGAGTAAGCATAAAAGTTCTGCTGATCTCCGCACGATCAATTCGAGCCATTACGTGAACTTCCTCAACACGCAGTGAAAGGCCATTCTTTTTTGTATAAAAAGGAATGAGCATTTTGTCTTGCTCTTCATTATAGAGGCTAAACAAATCGAGCGGTTGCAGCGGTCGCAGTGCATGCAAGCGAATAGTCAAGCGAAAACCCTCTTCGAGCTCACTTCGATCAACAATCTCCATCTCTTCAGTCTGAGCTTCGTCCAAATTTGAATAGACCTGATCTAATAACGACTGGTCTACAGGTACAGATATGAAAAAGTCCCAATAGTCGCGTTCAAACAAGCGATTCTGAATTGCCGGCAACATAATTTTGATCTTTGCATCCCAATAGTCATTTTCGTCTTTGCTCACAGACTCAATAGGAAATACAAACGCAGCATCGCCAAAACGATCGCACACGTGTATTTCCATGCGTTTTATGTAACTTTCATCTGCCATTGGATTGAAACGAATGGTGACGTTCCATTCTCCCGGACTCGCCTCAAAACTTAAAATCCGTGGTTTTATTAATTTTTTTATCTGTTTTTCGGCTTGCTCACTGATCATTTCCCCTGCTCCTCCTAGATGTAGTAGGATCTATCCATTCATTTTTACTCTTCTTGTTTTTTTTATTGGTTGTAACCACTATGACCATTACTCCATTCATTTGTTCATACAGGCAGTCAAATAATCCACAATCTTACTGCTCGACTGACCCGTTGAATAGCGATTCCATTTCTCCGAAAAAGCCGCAATTTGCCGCAAGTCAAAGGTGTCACGCTTAATCAGCCGAATGACTTCATCAGTGGAGTTCGCAACTGGCCCTGGAACCATTTGCTCATAATTTTCCCATAATCCCCTGTTTTTTTCATAAGAATTCAAATCATATGGGAAAAAGATCATCGGACGATTCAGCAATGCAAATTCAAAGGGAATGGATGAATAATCAGTCACTAAAAGATCCGTACCGAGCAGTAACTCGTTTACGCTGTTCCATTTGGAACCATCAATTAAAAACTTATGATCCCAGCTGAGATTAATCATTTTTCCTCTGTCAGAAGGGTGCAGACGAAGAATCAGCACGTAATCTTTGCTGAGTTCTTCCTCCATCCTATTTAAATCGAGTCCAAGCTCCTCCAGAGGCTGATCTCTGAAAGTTGGTGCATATAAGATGATTTTCTTGCCCGAACTCATTTTGTTTAACGAATCTTTTATCTCTGCCTGCTTCTTTAAATCAAAAAAAAGATCGGTTCGCGGTATCCCCAAATGAATGAAATGGGCATCACCTAAACCGAAGGACTGCCTAAAAATCGCCTCCATGGCATCGGAACCGACAACAATCTTATCAAAGTGCCGATATACGGTTGAAAACCGCGCACGCGCACGCGCAGACCTAAAGGTAACTGAATGATCTTTTAAACCAAACGTCTTAAAAGCTCCGCATGCATGCCAAAGCTGGATGCATAATACATCTTTTTTAAAATTGACCACCGAAAGAAAACCGAAATAATTATCAACCACAACCAGTTTCGCTGTCGCCAAATGATAAGCTGAGCGAACAAACTGCCATATATTCATGGTTTCAAACGGAATCACCATTTCACCTGTGCTGCCGAAATGAGTGAAAACAGCTTTTCCTCGGCACAGAAAAACAACTTCTGTTTCAGATCCTCTGTGCTTCATTTCATCATAGACAAATTGATTATTGTCTGTATAAGAACAGACAAAAACGATCTTCCTGTGAAGCCTAAAAATTTTGCAGAGCGTAAAAATGACTTTAAAAAAAACAAGATAACAGTTAATCAGAAATTCCTTAGCCATTTTTCACAGTAAACAAATCATGTTTGATCTTTGTGGTTGAAATACCAACTGTACGCGGCAGATAAACAACTTCACAATAATCTTTCAGAAAATCAAATTTTCCCTTCCAGTCATCACCCATGACAAAGATATCCACATCATTATCTTTAACATCGGCGATCTTCTGGTCCCAATCCTTTTCAGGGATTACCTTATCGACATAGCGAATCGCTTCGAGAATCAACTTGCGGTTCTCATAGCTGTGGTAGGCCTCTTTATGTTTCACGGCATTAAACTCATCCGTCGAGAGCCCGACAATTAGATAATCGCCAAGTTCCTTCGCGCGTCTCAATAAATTGATATGTCCATAGTGCAATAAGTCAAAGGTGCCGTAGGTTAAAATTCTTTTCAATTTAATTCGCTCTCCTTAAAAATCACAATGTGCGCAAGCCCATCAATCCATAACAGTAACTAAAGTGTCTACACAACATTTATTCTGCCCAAACGCAGTTTATCAAATCAAAAATACAGGCTTATATGACCTGTCAAACACTCACCTTTAATGGTTCGACATAAGCTCTAATTCAATGGCACGTATGAATACAAGCATTCTACATTTTGCGTCCCTAAATGTCAATCGGTGCGCCGCATTTAGGCTCTAAACACCCATAATTTACTTAACAAAAAGTTAACACTTAAACCAATGAGTGTACTGATTAATTTATTTATGTACAGAGGCAGAAACAACATGCTGTGCATAGCCAGCAAAGTGATGCCCAGTACAGCGAGATTCAGAACAATAAATCGAATCAATCGTGAAAGCGACCGTTTGGATTCTGAGAACGTAATTTTGGAATTCCAAATATAACTATTCAGCATACCGGCGCCATACGACAGAACCTGTGCAGCTGCATAAAAAATGGAGAAAAAATGTGCCAGTACAAAAAATACAATAAAATCAACTGCCGTGTTACTCACGCCAACGGAGCCAAAAATAAATGCTTGTTTGATCCATCGCCATTTTAAATTATCTTTTTTTATTTTTTGATCAATGTACTGCCCTCTACTTCGGCTACTCATGGAACTTATCCTTTTCACTTAATTTTTTATTGTGCAGTGTATTGATTTCTATAGTATACCGTGGTCTCTTTTTTGTTTCCGTGAAGATCTTGCCAATGTATTCGCCAATCACGCCGATTGCCATGAGCTGCATACCGCCAATCATCCAGATCGACAAAATCAGTGAAGTCCAGCCGCTAATTGTATGATCTAGAAACCAATTGATCAACGCATAAGCAGCAATTGCGCCTCCAATCAATACAAAAAGAAAGCCGATACTCATCACCAATTTAATTGGCACAATGCTGAATGAAGTAATGCCGTCGACTGCGAATGCAAGCATTTTCTTCAACGGATACTTTGATTCACCTGCATACCGTTTTTGGCGGTCATAATACACTTTAGACGATTTGAAGCCGAGCAACGGGATAATGCCTCGAATAAAGAGGTTCTCTTCTTGATAGCGCATGAATTCCTGTACCGCTCTTCGGCTGAGCAAACGAAAATCCGCATGGTTCGGTACCAGGTTAACTCCCATTTTAGCCATGAGTTTATAAAAAACACGTGCAGTATTTTTTTTAAAGAATGTATCTTGATCACGCCGTTTCCGTACTCCGTAGACGACATCAGATCCCTCCAGATACTTGTAAACAAACGCAGGAATCATTCGGGCATCATCTTGCAAATCAGCATCAATAGTGATGACACAATCCGCTTCTTTATTCACCGTTTCAATACCTGCAATAAGCGCATTCTGATGCCCAAAATTTCTGCTCAGCCTTAATCCTTGTATTGACGGAACAGTTTCAGCGCGTGCACTTACAAGCTGCCACGTTTTGTCCGAGCTTCCGTCATCGACAAAGAGGATAAAACTCTTCCGGCTGATCGTGCCCGTCTCTGACAAAGAATTAAGGATCCCGGTCAATACCTTTATTGTTTCTGGCAGTACAGCTTCTTCATTGAAACAAGGAACAATAATGCAGAGTAGTAGTTCTTCGTTCATAAATATCCGCCTGTCTTTTTGGCACCCCTGCCATTTTGCATGTTCATTCATACAAATCTGCAGGCCATTATTTGTCAGCCATTTTAGTATAGCGCTGCACTCGATTGCTAAAAGCAAAATGAAATTCTTTTCACAAAATTAGGTTTGTTTGACGCTCACACATGAGACAGTGCATCGATTGCAAAGCCGGACCAGCTCTCCATTCGATCATAAACATCAGGGTTTCTTAATTCATCAAGTGTATTCCAGCTTCCTTCCAATTTGTCCTTTTCACGAACATCGACTTGAGCATCATTCGGCAAGACGATGACGACAAGAACTCCGATGTGAACTTTGCCGACTTCAGATTTATCATCATTAATTAAACCAATGGTTTTCATGTCTGCGGTTTCGGCATTCTGTACAATTAATTCCTCATTGATTTCTCGATCCAAATTCTGAGCAAGGACTTGCTGAAAATCATCTGCGCCCTTAACTTCATTCATATGTCCTCCGACCCCGATCGATAATTTTCCATAAAGGCGTTCTTCGCCGCCTTCGCCTAACCGCTTATATGTAAAATAGCGCTCACCTTTCTTCAACACTGCATATGGAATAGGCTGCTTGTATAACGGATTCTCTTCCGCATCGCCCCGTCGCATAACCAAAAAGTGGTCAGACATTCTTTTCTTTAACGTGGCAACCGATTGTTCGTATCGCTCTGTTCCTTGAAAAACAAGGCTGCTGTCTCCAGCTCCGAATAAATCAGATCTGCCTACAACAATTATTTGTTCATCCATTTTTCCCATCTATTATTCCTCCAAATCACAACATACTCAATCACAAGGTTGGGGTAATCATACGCTCTTGTCAAGCAACTGGCGATGAAATCTTACGAAACAACGCGCCTTTGCGTGCTGCTTGAAACTCGGATTTTCCCTTTTCTAAAATAAAAAAGGGAACATAAATGTTCAACCAACAAATAGGCATTCGCATAGATTCAAGGATTGGGCGTTTATTTCATCGCCAAATACCCCTGGTTAACATAGAATATCATATCTCGTGATAAAGGAGTGACTTGAATGGGCAACTTTGGTTTCGGCGGATATCCGTCAAATGCTCCATATGGTGGTGCAAGTGAAGGCTGCGGCTGCGGTGGCGGCTACCCTTCTTATCCTGTAGGTGGCACATCCTGCGGTAGTGGGTTTGCGCTCATCGTTGTATTGTTCATCCTGTTAATTATTGTTGGCGCTGCATTTGTTTGCTGATTAACAGATTATGAAAATGCCCGACGGTATCCAACCGTCGGGCATTTTTCTATAAAATGAGTAACCACTTGCAAAGATTGTGTTTCTTCTTTCAAAGCATTCCATTTTTCGTGTATACTGAAATAGTGTAATTCGATTATTTATTTGGAGGTGAAACCTGGGTATTCATGACAATACTCAGGGCTCATTTGGACGATACCATTGGCTTATTAATCGTCATTTTTTTAATTATATTAACTGCTTTTTTCGTAGCTGCAGAATTTGCGATTGTTAAAATTCGCCCCACCCGCTTGAATGAACTAATCAAGCTGGGCAACAAGCGTGCTGCTGCTTCAAAGAAAATTGTAGATGAATTAAATGCTTACCTGTCAACAACACAACTCGGTATTTCGGTTACTGCGCTTGTCCTCGGCTGGATTGGGGAACCGGCAGTTGCCCACCTATTTAATCCTGTATTTCAGTTGTTTGGCTTGAATAACGCGTTAATTCATACCCTTTCAGTGCTGACCGGCTTTTTCCTGATCACGTTTGCCAGCGTGGTTCTTGGTGAATTAGCACCTAAAGGAATTGCGATCCACAAAGCGGAGCAAATTACACTGAACATTGCCTATCCTCTTATTTGGATACATCGCCTGCTCTTCCCATTTGTATGGCTGCTTAACACATTGTCAAACGGAGTTATCCGCCTGCTTGGCGTTAAACCTGAAGATCAGCATGACAGCGCACTGACCGAAGGCGAATTGAGGCTTACACTGGCCGACAGCTTTAAAAGCGGGGAAATCAGTCAAGGCGAATTACGTTATATGACACGCATCTTTGATTTTGATGAACGAACTGCTCGAGAAATTATGGTGCCGCGAACCGAAATTGTCTGTATCTACAAAGAAGATCCGTTTGAAGAGTCGCTTCAAACGCTGCATAACGAAAAGTTCACTCGTTTCCCACTTGTAGAAGAAGATAAAGACCATGTCGTCGGCATGATTAATATTAAGGACATGTTCACCGATGTGCTGAACAAAGATCTTCAACCGATGGATCACTATATTCGTCCGATTCTATCCGTGCTTGAAACGATGCCGATTCGCACGCTTTTTGAACGCATGCAGAAAGAAAGCATTCATATGGCCATTCTCACTGATGAGTATGGCGGCACATCAGGTCTTGTCACCGTTGAAGATATTCTGGAAGAAATCGTCGGAGAAATTCGAGATGAGTACGACGAAGGCGAAGAGCCGCTAATTAAACGTATTAATCCTGATCAGGCTCTCGTTGATGGCAAATTACTGATCTCTCATGTGAATCAGCAATTTCAAATTGACATCGAAGAAGAAGGAATCGATACAATCGGCGGATGGATTCTTGCCGAGGATCCAAATGTCGAAGTTGGCTCAACCCTTAATTATGATCATGTGACTTTTGAGGTTAAGAAAATGGAAGCCCATCAGATTCGAAAGATTATGATTACTAAGGTTAAAACGGTTCCAAATAATTCTTAATCAGTGAGCATCTTGTAAATAGTAAAAAAGAGGAGCGCTGTTCCGCGCTTCTCTTTTTTGTCTATCGATTTTGTTTTTCAATTGCCTGTCTTAAATAAAGGGGTACATCCAATTCGTAAAGACTGCGGTACCGTGCAGATTGACTGAAAAGCTGATCATGTCTGCCTTGCATGTGCACCTTACCATTGTCCATAAAAATAACTTGGTCCATTTTTTCTGTCCCGGTCAGGTGATGCGTGATCCAAATTAATGTTCTGCCCTCAAGTGTATCAAAAATCTTCTTTAATAAAGTCCTTTCAGTAATTGGGTCTAAACCGACAGTAGGCTCGTCCAAAATGACAATCGGCGTCTTTCTTAATAGTATACGTGCAAGAGCCAACCGTTCTTGCTCACCACCGGAAAAAATGGAACCTGCTTCATGCATTTGAGTATGATATCCTTGCGGGAGCTGTTCAATGAGCGCATCCAACTCCACTTGTTTTGCCGCATTGACGATTTCATCCATCGTTGCCTCAGGACAGCCGAGCGACAAATTGTTCAGGACAGATGTATCAAATAGATGCGGATTCTGGCTGAGAACGGATATTTGTTTTGATCGATCCGACCCAATTTGGTGAGCAGGAGTTCCATTTAAAGTCACCGTTCCCTTTTCAGGGACAAGTGTACCGTAAATTAAATGGGCGAGCGTCGATTTTCCTGCCCCGCTTCGTCCAATCACCGCAAGCTTTGTCCCTTGAGGCAGCTTAAGCGATACATCATGAACGGACCAGTCAACATTTTTTGCATATCTAAACGAGACATGGCAAATATCAATGGTGATCTTCTCAGCAGCTACTTTCCAATTCCCATCAGTTCGAATCTCTGTCGTCTGAGCTTGAGGCGTTTCAATTCTGTTCAGACGATTGAGTGCTCGTTCGTAGTGCGGCAAACGTTCAACTGCTTCTGAGAGAGGCACAAGCGCTTCTGCAACTGTAAATACCACCAGTGCGAATGCAGCGATTAATGTCGGATCAATCATTCCTTCATGAGCAAGGCGCCCGGACCATAGTACCAGAAGTACGACACAAAGACCGACAATTAATTGGGCAGCAAAATCGCGCCACTTTCTGAAAGAATGTAAGGAACGTTCCGCTGACCGCGATTCCCCCTCCAGCTGCTCATACTTTTCAAGAAAACGTTCCTGTCTGCCTGACATCATCCAATCTGCGGAACCCAAAACAGCATCGGTTAATTGTACGTAAAGTCTGTGCCTGCTTTGCGAAATAATGCGATGCCTTTTTCTCATCCATATTAAGGACGCAATTGGAAAGATGAGGAGCAGGAGAAGTAGATATAGTGCCATAAAACATGCGAAGCCTAAATCAAACAGGCCAAGCATTGTAATCCATAACGCGTAAATAATAAGCGCAATTCCGCCGGGCAGTACGGTTCTTAAGAAGAGATCTTGAAGATGCTCAATATCTTCCGAAAGAACACTTAAAATGTCGCCTGTTTTGTATTTTGACTGAATAAACAAGGCGGATCGCTCAAGCTTTTCATACAAATGCGTGCGCATTTCAGAAAGTATTTTTAAGATCGTATTATGGCTTGCCAGTCTTCCCGCGTAATTAAATACTGCTCGGAAGGTACCAAAGGTCCGCACACCAACGATTGGAACATAAATCATCAGTATATTCTCCGGACGCAGGGCTGCTTTGGAAATCAAATAGCCGGATGTAAAAAGCAAGCCTGATGCGCAAAGAATGGCCATAAGACTGAGCAGACCGGCAAAAAGCAAGCCTCTCCAATGTTTTTTTATTGATGGTTTGAGCCACTCATTCATCAGATCCCCTCCAATTGAGAGCGAACCATTGCACGGTACACACCATTTGCTTGAATCAGTTCGTCCTGTGTTCCGATTTCAGCAATCTTACCGTCCTTAATGACGATCATTCGATCCATCTGTTCCATCCAGTGCAAGCGATGCGTCGCCAGCAGAACCAGCTTATTCTCAAATAACCGCAGCATCGGCTTTTTCAGTTCGTATTCTGTTTCAATATCAAGATGCGCCGTCGGTTCATCAAGCAATAAAATCGGACGGTCGCATAAAAAGGCACGCGCCAGTGCGACACGCTGCTCTTGGCCTCCGCTCAGCTGCCTTCCTCCATTGCCTATACGTTCATACAGTCCATTCGGAAAACGGCTCACAAGCGTATCCAGCCCTGCCTCATCTACTGCATGTGCGACCTGCTGCTGCGTTGCTTCCGGGGCATAAAAAGCAATATTATCACGCAGCGACGCACTGAATAGATAAGGATGCTGCGGAAGGTAGGTCACTTGCTGCCGCCATTCACTCGAGGTAAATACCGCAGCTTTGCCATTTACCGTTGTCGTGCCTGAATTTGCGTTTATAAAGCCGCCGATCAAATCGATCATTGTGGATTTACCCGCTCCACTGACGCCGATTATTCCTATCTTTTCGAAACCTGAAAACTGCAGATTCAGGTGATCAAGTGCCTTCTTACTTGAACCCTGATAAGCGACCGATCCGTTTTCAATAGCTAAAACCGCTTGTTTCGACCATCGATCGATATGAGATTCGTTTGTTGTCACCTGTTTCCCAATGGTTTCTTCCTTAGCATAGACATTTAATTTTCGTGCAGCTTCCTTGCCGTCAAGTGTGGCATGGTAATCCTGACCAAGTTCCCGAACCGGCAAAAAATATTCAGGAGCAAGAATGAGCACGGTCAGCGCCGGTTCCAATAAGATATGTCCGTCAACAAGCCGGATACCAAGTGCCACCGCAACAAAAGCGATCGACAGCATTGTAAAAAAGTCCAGAGCGAATGATGACAGAAAAGCGAGGCGCAATGTACTCATTGTCATCGTTCTGTATTTATCACTGACTCGATTAATCGTCTGCTTATGTCGTTTACTAATACCCAGATAGTAAAGTGTAGGCAGTCCTCTTAACGAATCAATAAAGTGGTTGGACAGCACGCGATAGGAGGCCCAGCGATCATCCATCTTTTTCTGTGCAGCGAGCCCGAGTAAAATCATAAAAATGATCAATATCGGCATGGTCAGGAGCAAAATAACTCCGGACATACGATCCGCCCAAAAAACATAGGCGAGAATTAATAATGGAATAATTCCATTCGCTGCCATCTTAGGAACAAAAAGTTCCAGATAATTCCGAGTTTGGAGCACTCCTTCGAGTGCGAGAGATACCATGGACCCGGTCCCTTCTTTTTTCACCGACCGCGGTCCGGTTTCAAAAAGCTTCCTCAGAAATGATTTCCTCAATTCAGAGCTTGTTCGATCAGCAAAACGATAGCAAGCTTGCTTGATAATGAAGATGAGTAAATATCTGAGCATCAATGCAACGAAAAAAAGGAGCAGATCGGAGCTTATGCTCGCAATCTGTTTCCCTGAAAAAAGGCCGGATACGCTCCGGCCCAAATATATCGCTTGCAAAATAATACACAATCCTTGAAATACCGTCAAGAACGCCGTTAATGCGAAAAGCGGCTTGGCGCCTTTATAAGACAACAGTTCCCGATCCATAAACAGGCTTGGCAATCATTTAATCTCGTTGTCACGAGGGCCAAGCGCCCACATCCTTTCCTTACTTTCTCTTAGTATTCCATATGTTCTTCTTTCGAAACTCTCTTTCTAAATACATAATAACTCCAAATCGAATAGCCGAGAACAAACGGAAGCAATGTAACCGCAACAATGGTCATAACAGTTAGTGAGTAGGAACCTGATGCTGAATTGTACACGGTTAAATCATAGGAAGTCTTGATGTTGCTGATCATCAGTCTTGGGAACAAACCAATAAACAATGAACTGATTGTCAGAACAATAACTCCGGCGTTCATTCCGAATGCCCATCCGTCACGCTTCTTACTTAAGAAAAATGCCGACAAAACCAGCAGAACGACGTCCAACGCATAGATCGGATACAGGAACACACCGCGTTTCGCAAACAGATCAGTGACAAAGAATGTAACCACAACAAAAGCAATTGCGGCAACTGCCAGTATCCAAACTATTTTTTTAGCCAAGTCACGCGTGCGCTCTTGAATATCATTCGTCGTCCTTAGGCAAATAAAGACGAGCCCATGATAGAGGCACAAAAGTGTGATCAATACTCCGCCAAGAGCCGTGTACGGATTAACAATGCTCGTAAAGGTTGCATACATATTCATATTTTTATCAATCGGAAGTCCATAAACGAGCGATGAAAAAACGACTCCCCATAAGAATGGGCAGAGCAGGCTGGCGATAAAGATCGCCCAATCCCAAGTGCCTGACCATTTTGGGTGAGCGACCTTCGCTCTGTACTCAAACGCAGTTCCTCGCGCAATCAAGAGCAGCAGGAGGAAAACGAGTGGAACATAAAAGCCGCTGAACAAGGTCGCATACCAGTTCGGAAAAGCGGCGAACATCGCACCGCCCGCTGTAATCATCCATACTTCATTTGCGTCCCAAAACGGCCCGATCGTGTTAATCAACATACGCCGCTCTGTTTCATTACGTGCGACAAACCGCGTAGCCATGCCGACACCGAAATCATAGCCTTCAAGGAAAAAGAAGCCAATAAACAAGACAGCAATTAGAAGAAACCACAGTTCATTCAGTAACAACGTGATATCCCTCCCCGTCAAACGGATCGTTTGATTGAATCGTCATTTTATTATCGAGTGAAGGTCCTTCTTTAAACGTGCGTACAAACAGGTAAACCATGACGATGGCCATAATTGAGTACATGCTCATAAACGCAATGATCGAGAATAGCAGTTCTCCTGCCGACACATTGGGCGACACACTGGCAGCCGTTTGCATAAAGCCAAACACAGTCCACGGCTGACGGCCAATCTCCGTCATTAGCCATCCGGTTGTGCTGCCGATAAAAGGGATAGCGATTGCTGCGACCATGGTGCGTAAGAACCATTTATTATTCAGGAGTTTCTTTTTCCATACAAGGAACGCGCCGACAATGCCGAGCAGACAGAGCAGTCCACCCATAACCGTCATGATGCGGAACGTCCAAAAAGTTGTTTTCACAGGCGGAATATAATTCCCTGGACCATATTTTTCCACATATGCCTTTTGAAGACTTTCGATCCCCTCTACGCTTCCGCTGAATTTTCCGTACGAAAGGAAACTCAGCAAGTAAGGAATCTTTATTTCTCCTGTATTTTTATGATTTTTCGTATCAATCTTTGCAATAACGGTCCACGGAGCAGGATCGCTTGTATTCTGCCAGGTCCCTTCACTTGCCGCCATTTTCATTGGTTGCGTCTTTACCAGATACTGTGCCTGTGAATGTCCGACAAGTGCAAGGAGAACTCCGGACACGAGCCCGATCATTATTGCAATTTTAAATGATTTTAAATAGAAATCCACATGATTTCTTTTCAGCAATGCAATCGCACTGATACCGGCAACAACGAAAGCGCCGGTGGCAAATGAACCGAAAATAGTATGCGGGAATTCAACCCATAATTGAGGATTTGTTAAAAGTGCCAAGAAATCATTCATTTCCGCTCTTCCATTGTTGATATGAAAGCCAACCGGATGCTGCATAAATGAATTGGCAGTCAGAATCCAAAGGGCTGATAAACTCGTTCCAGCCGTAACCAGCCAAATGCAGGTAAGATGAACCTTTTTCGACAGTCTGTCCCACCCGAACAGCCACAGGCCGATAAATGTTGACTCCATAAAGAAAGCAAGCAATGCTTCAATCGCAAGAGGCGCTCCGAAGACATCGCCCATAAATCGCGAGTATTCGGACCAGTTCATTCCAAATTGGAACTCCTGCAGAATTCCTGTCACAACCCCAATCGCAAAGTTAATTAAAAAGAACTTCCCCCAAAATTGAGTCATTTTCTTGTAAATTTCATTATTCTTGACAACATACATCGTTTCCATAATTGACACAATCAGCACGAGGCCGATGGACAAAGGAACAAAAAAGAAGTGGAAAATTGTTGTTGCCGCATACTGAAATCTCGCTAAACTCAATACGTCCATACTCTCTCCTCTTTTCAAGTTGGTGACTTTTCATTGATGCCACCATTTATCTATAGGACATAAATCACATTCCCGACTTCTTCAATCGGGTTTAAATGTACAAAAGTGTAACAGATGTCACATTCCACTTCTTACTTTACAACTTCCATAGCATACTTTCCCCTTTAGCTAATGACAATTTTGTGAACAAAATATGGCGCATTTTTTTCTGTTTTGTGACAAAGCTCATGAAATCCATTGGCCTTACTGACCTAAATTCAATTTTTTCGCTTTCTCAAGACTTTCCGGCCATAGGAATTCTGTTTATAAATACAAAAAGATCCGGCATCGCTACCGGATCCAGATTAATTCAAGATTCATTAATCTCTTTTGTTAAAGTACGCATTCAATTGTCCGCGGATCATGCGTTCCCTCAGCTTATTATCATAACGCTTGCTCTCTTTTTTCTGCATTTCTTTACGTAGTTCGGAAGTCTGCATACCGTCTTCCATTTTATTGGCTATATCCATAAGCGCTTCCACATCTGAAAAAGAATACTTTCGGTTTCCTCGCTCTGTTCGTTCAGGAAAAATCAATTTTCTTTTTTCATAATAACGGATTTGACGTTCGCTGAGACCTGTAAGTTCACAAACAGTTCCGATCGTGATGACTTTCTTGTACAAATAAGCGTCTTTTGGAGAATGCGTCGCCATTCATTTATCATCCTCTCTTCGCAACCAACATGACTCATTAATCACGAAACAATTTTGTAAGATAATATTACATCATTATTTCCCATACATCAATCGGCATGTGAGAATTAATGACAAATGAATGGACGAAATAATTCATCCCGTTTAAACTAATAGATGGGTTATGTACGACGAATGGCTATAGGAGGCTTCTCAATGGAACAGGAAAAAGCGGCAAGTTTAGCAAAACGCATTATTCAGCTTGATCTGAAACGTGACGAATTACTGGAAGAATTAATTATGGTCAGCGGTAATGAGGCACTTGAACTATTAAGGCGTGTCCAAAATGCATAAATAAATTTCTTTACCTGCTCACGTGTGATCGAATATTTTTATAAAAGACAAGAGGTGTGGGTGATGACTGATACACTCACAAAAAATTACGAAGAGAAGAAGAATAATCTCATCGGCAAGATGCTGGATCATGGGATTTTTAAATTTAAAAATCATCAACTCTATGAGCTCTCCTTAACCGAGCTCGAGATTGCTTACAAAAGGTATTTGAAAGATAACTCATATATGAAATAAGCCAGAGGGCTTCCGCCTCTGGCTTATTTTTTCTCAAACCGTTGTGCATGGCCAATATGCAGCATCTTCTAAGCAAAAACGAAGTATCCACGGCCATGGTCCGTACCCTGATTGGATATTAATATGCCCTTGCTCAGGAAAAATCAAACAAGGCACATGAAAGTCAAAATACTGTTTCATTTCCTCTTGGGGCAGAAAGCGGTCATTGGTTGATAAAATTAGTAATGTTTTCTTTGCAATGCTCGGTAATGAAGCTTTATCTTTTGGAAGCGGAAAAAAGTTTTGAATTTCTGGGTTGTCCAAATGCTCAGATGGCGGACAGACCATGATTACTCGATCGACCTTTCTTGCGTTATGCTGTGATGCATAATGGATCCAAAGGATACAGCCCAGACTATGTGTCACCACTACCAAGGGTTCATCTTTAGGAATCTCATCTATGGTCTCTTCAAGACAGTTGATCCAACTTTCTCTTACCGGATGATCCCACTGAGGAAATTGAGGAAACCAGACACGCTCTCCCCTTTTTTTCAATTCTTTAGTCAGCCACTCTTGCCAATGTCCGCTCGTACTGCCGCCAAGCCCATGTAGCACAAGAAAACAGGTCATATTCAGCACCTCATCAGTTAATTACGTTACCTCATAAAGAAAAAATTTTCTTGCCGAGTCCTTGGACACCGGCTGAACTCCCACATTATGTACAACGACATGCACGCAGTTAGCGGAAGTTTCTTCGAAGTTCTTCTTCTCTTTTCTTATACTAGGCACCCGCTAATTTCTTACTCTTTTGCGTTTTCTTTTTGTATTAAAAATCCGTTTAATACATTATATCATCAAATAAGCGGATCCAAGAGATCCGGATCCGCTTATTTTCTATTAGATTGCGAAACACGTTTTTCTTCGTCATCTCTTACTCGATGTGCAAGTCGGCTCGAAGCGTCCGCTGCAATGCTTGCAATCAAATCATCAAGGAATGTGTTGACTTTGCCCTCTTTTTCAAGATCCAGTCGGCCGATGATTTTAGGCTTCACTTTATCCAAATAGCCAAAAGTCGTAGCTGCAATACTGCCGAAACTGGACACAGCACCAAGCGCAATCGTTTCATCTACGCCGAACAAGCCTTCATCCTGATCAACAAGTGACTGCAAAGGTTCAGACAACAGTTTTTTTTCGGCAAGACGATCCAGTTCTATTCCTACGAGGATTGCATGCTGCAACTCTCTTTTGGCAAGTACCCCTTGAACATTCTCCACACATGTATCAATCGTCAATCCGGACATAAATGGCTTCTGTAAATCCAAAACGATTTCAGCAATGTCCTCAACGGTGACACCACGCTCTGCCAAAGCCGCTTCAACGGCATTTGCAATGGCCTGAGAAGTCACTCTTTTTTTATGTGCCGAATAAAAGGTAGCACCCTTCGGCAGCCCAGGTGCGTAGGTCATGCTTTTTGAAAAAGGTTGTTCATTCATTCATCTTTTCTCCTTCCAAAGACAGATCAAGACTTGTCATTCTGTTCATTATTGAATGTTTGCATACAGCTGATTCAAGAAACCGTTCAAAAACAAGGTACGGCTGAAAAGAACGGATAAGACTCAGATCATTCATAAGGAATATTAAAGAAAGCACCAAAACAGTCGCAATAGGCTGATCTATACTGCTGAACGCCCAAAATTACGTAATCCGCCTTCTTTCATTTTATGCTGAAGAACAAAAAGAAATGACGGAAGACTGACAAAGTCACAAAAGTGTTGTAAAAAGCACGTCAAAATGGTTTGCTCGCTCATCGAGAGACTGCAACGTTATCATAGCGTAATCACCCTGTCCAAGCAAGGACGAGCTAAAAACGGCTCTATTTCTGTATGAGAACCTTGATTTTCTTTTTATTCACAAGACACGTGCACTATTTATTTTGAGATCATTTTTTCTTCCGTAATCGTATAAAATCTGTTGCTTTCTCTAAAACTAAATGAGCTTTGTTGTCAGCATGACAGCTGAATCCGGAAGGTGGTATGCGCCCATGAAGGAATTTATCTCCATTTGCATTGAATTAAGTGTCGGATTGTTCGCCCTGCTTCTTCTTACAAAAGTTATGGGCCGGGCATCAATGTCTGAGTCGACTCCCTTTGACTTCATTTCAATGATCGTTGTTGGTGATTTTGTCAGCGATGCAATCTATGATCCGCAAACTCATGTTTTCAAGGTTATTTTTACGATTCTGTTTTGGGGGATTTTGATTTATCTTATTGATATTATTACATTGAAATACCATCAATCACGCGGTTTCTTCGAGAGTCAGCCCGCCTTAATAATCAATAAGGGGCAAATAGATCGGAAAATAATGAAAAAAAACCGTATCGACATGAATCATCTGCAAATGCTTCTACGGGATCGGGATATTTTCTCGTTGCGTGAAATTGAATTTGCTATACTGGAGCCGAACGGTAAAATCTCCGTTATTCGAAAATCAGAATATGAACAAACAAAGCGCAAAGATTTGAAACTCGCTGACGAAGCGGTATCTCTTCCAATCACATTAATCAGTGACGGAACGATTATTGAGAAAAATTTGCCTTTAATCGGTAAAACAGAAGCGTGGCTAATTGACGAGCTGAAAAAACGCTCCATTGAGGAGCCAAGTCAAATCATGATCGCCGAATGGCGAAATGAGGACGGGCTGTTCCTTCAAAGGATACATTCTTAAACCCCAAAAGGTGTATAACTATTCCAAAATTTGCTGGCTCTAGACTCACCTGCAAATGCCAAATGACCATCATATCCTATGCCATTCAGTCGATATCACTTTTCTGCTCATGAAACGATGTGTTCACAACAATTTCATTACCGCACCTGACCTTATACACATTGTCTCCAAAGAAAACAAAGCACTCAATGCGTACAGAATCCAAGTAGCTGTGATCAATAGGTATTTGAAAATTAGTAAACGCCGTCGATTGCTTTGGGTTTATAACGAGTGAATCAGATGGCCTCACCCATATTTCCCCAGACTCATTCTTCTCGCTCCCATCCTCCGTGTCCAAAATTACCCAAACATTTTCTTCTTGTTCGCCTTCCGCTAAAGGCAAATCTTCTTCGTGAACGACATGCCCTTTTAGTGCAGCAATATCTCCCGGATGAAAACGGAAGCAGATTGTCGGCGTATCCAGAGGCAGCGAGCCTGTATTTTCAATGAGCACATCCCCTTGAATCAAACTTTTCTTCCCGCTCAGAATCCAAACGTAATTAATATAGGAAACAGCTCCGTATTTTACTGGATGATGACTGTCCGCATTTGGAACGGGAAGCGTCTCTGTTCGTTTGCGCTCGTTTTTTAACCGATGTTCCAGTATGGCCAGCCGTTTTTCATAGGCTTCAATTCGTCTGTTTTTATCATTAATTTCTGTTTGCACTTCACCAAGCAAGCGTTCATAACCTTGGACACGGCGATGATATTCATCACTTGATAAATCAGATTTCGACCGCTGATTCTGCTTCATCATTTCAATGGTTGCTTCAGCGGAATCAAGCTTTTCCTGAATCTCTTGTTCATGCTGTTTCAGAGTCTCATAATCCTTGTTCAAGCTGGATAGTTGGTGCTTGAGCTTCTCATAACTCTTGTCAACTGCTTTTGTTTTTGCTGTTTTTTCATCCAGCTCTTTTTTTAACTGTGCAACTTCTTCCTTGGCGAAGATCATGCTTTGCTCCAATTTTAGCGCCTTATTCCGATAAAATTTCTGCCTGTCTTCCAATGAAGCTATTGTTAACATGTCCTTTTGGCTGGTCATGACTGGCGCCTCCCGAAAAATGTCATCACTGAAACCAGTATATGAAGGAATAGCTCGTCCATTGCTTGCCCATCTTTTTTTCTACTCAATGTGTCAGTTTTGAAGAAAAGTAAATAAAAAAAATAGAGAGTGAACAAATCACTCCCTACGTCCAATCATGCTTAGCCGAGATTTATTTTGATATTTCCTTCGTCTACTTCGACCAATCCAGTCGCAAATGTTACTTTTCCACTCTTTTTATTAATAAGCTTCAGACTGAATTTATCTTGACCGTTTCCATCAGCCAGATCAAGTTCAAATCCTACTTCTTTATCATCGGCATGACCGACGCCGGAAATTTTTAGAATAGAATAGCCATTCTTTTCAAAAGCATCAAGTGAAGAAGGATCAAAGCGGTCAGCCTCAAATGTAAAGTCCTTATCATGCTTGTCATCATCAAGATCTTTGTATTTGAATTTTAGACTGCTTTCATCAAGATCATCACTGTCAATTGCGACTTTGATCGCTGCACGGCCATCGTACTCACATTCATCAGTTACGGGACCGGATGCTTCTCCTCGTGCACTGACCGTATGATGCTTCCTTGGGAAGATATCATCGCATTCTTCTGGAAAATCAGGTGTCGGGCACGGATCATCGTAATCCGGATCATCTACGCGGATATCATTGCCACGCGGTTTGCAGAATTTAGCCTGAACAGACAGTTTAACCTCTGCCTCAACCTGAATATCAGCACAGAAGAATACTTTCAGTCTAATAAATGGCGGGAACGGTCCATTGAGAATAACCGCATTATCTAGAATGCGTGCTGAGATTTTCGATACTCTGCAAAGAAGATCCGTTCCTTTCGGATAGCAAAGCGCAAACGGCTCAAGAGCGCTGACATCCGTTTTCAGTTTAGTGACCACTTCTCCCTCTCTGTCGACAACAAGAACAGTAATTGTTGCCGTGAACAGAATAGTGACAAGCTGAGCACTCACTTCTTGCCCATAAAGATGTCCTTCTACAGATTGTTTGCCGCCAACCTGCTCGCAAAAGAAATCTTTATGCTCACCTTTTTTTACCTCACTATTGTCGAGCGGAAATAAAGGCGGAGTTTTCGGTGTTTTAACCACTACGCGCAGTGGTCTTCTACTTGGGTCGGCCAAAGCGCATTCAATGTCTTCAAGCTGCGCTTCAGTAAACTGAAGTTTTAATTTTGTACCGATTTTGTCCGTAACCCAGTCGTAGACCTTGGGAACTCTGATACATTCATCCTTAAGCCTGCTTTTTGGCTTGGAGATTAGTTTACTTCCCATTTAAAACCTTCCTTTCTGTCAAATGTAAAAAAACATGGTTGGTTGTTTCCCTACATAGTATGGGTATGGCACGGGGATTGGCACAATTATGACTGCCCATTTTTTGTGCGGATAACTAGAAAAGTTCAGGGAACTGTTCAACTAGTGACGATGATCATCCGTAATAATTTTTCTCTTGGAGCAAAAGGTACGGATGGTCGCCTAAATAATATAGGAGGTGAACGGCTTGAATAACAATCATGAAGTTCAGGGAGAAAAGCAAAAGCTAAGTTCTATTCGGCACGTAAAATGGCCGACATGGCCGAGTAAGAAAAAAACTGCATCTCATCCAGAACAGAAGCAGCTAGCAGAAAAACAGCCTCAGATCGATGACCAGATTTCCCCTGCATTTGATGAACAAGACCCAGAATCAAGCAGTGAATCGATCCATCCTTTTCATCATGAGGAGGATGATCTGCATTCCGTCGAAATTGATCCTTTCCATATTAACAGCGATGATCGCCCATACGATCCGCCGCATTCTGAATAAAATGATGAAGGACAAAGAAAAAGGAGATGCGTTCGGTGAGTAGAGAAGAAGCTGATGAACAAATTCATGATAATCAGCAAAAAAACAAAGCTGATGATTTTTTTGAAGCCCCGAAGAAAAGAAAAAGCAGTTGCAGTACTTGCGGTCATGTCACTTGGCGGCCAAAAAACAATTAAAGAAAGAAAAAACGGTACCCATTCTCTCTATAGAGAAACGGATACCGTTTTTTTCTGTTCCACAAATAAGAAAGTGAAATTTAAGGTAATCATGAATTCGCCCAATGCAAAGTCATGAAGCTATTCAGATGCTAATGATGTTGAACCCTGCATCAACATGAATGGTTTCACCGGTAATATTCTTAGAAAGATCGCTGAATAGGAAAAGTGCGGTATTGCCGACATCTTCAGGACTAATCGAACGGCGAAGCGGTGCTTTCTCCTCAATAACCTTCAAAACACCATTGAAATCAGAAATTCCTTTTGCCGAAAGTGTACGGATCGGTCCGGCAGAAATGCCGTTCACACGAATATTATCCTTGCCAAGATCATTTGCCAAATACTTTACACTTGCATCCAAGCTGGCTTTTGCTACACCCATAACATTATAGTTTCTAACAACGCGTTCGCCGCCGAGATAGGTCATAGTGACAACGCTTCCACCCTCAGTCATCAAGCCTTTTGCTTCTTTAAGCACAGCAGTTAATGAATAGGCACTGACATTCTGCGCAAGCAGAAAACCGTCACGCGTCGTGTTCATATAGTCGCCGTCAAGTTCTTCCTTTTTGGCGAAGGCGATGCAATGAGCAAGTCCGTCAATTTTGCCGACATCTTCTTTAATTTTTGCAAATGTCGCTTTGATCTCTTCGTCAATCGTGACGTCACACGAATAGAAAAGACTGTCCTTCCCATCAAGTGTTGCCGCCAGCTTTTCCACAGATTCGCGAAAGCGTTCGTTATTGTACGTAAAAATGAGTCTAGCTCCGGCACGATCAAGTGCCTGCGCAATACCCCATGCGATGCTGCGTTTATTAGCAACACCCATAACTACATATGTACGCCCTTTAAGCGTTAATTCCATGTCCAATCCTCCCTATAGATCACGTCAATCCAATGGCTATTATATCATGAAAGAACGCCTGCGTCCTTTCATGCTTAGGTCCGCAGTCATTGATTCTCAAAATCCGCTAAAAAAGAGAATGTATAATCGAATACTTGTATAGCCCTTGCATTCAGAAATACAGTATATCTGCATTTTACTTGATCCATCTAAATGTTTCTTTTTTTCATGCTTTACGCTATCATGATTAAGTATTACCGATGTATTACTATAAGTTACCTCCACGAAACTTTTTTCAGAAGAAGGACAGACTCATGTTGAACAGAGATTCCCTTGCAAAAATAGATTATACGTTGTTTTTTATCATTTTCTTGTTCGCCTGCATCAGCTATTTATCAATCTCTATGGCTCCGCTCAAATCCGGTGCGCCTGCTCTAAGCATGGCTCACCGTCAAATTGCATGGTACATTGTCAGCATATTCATTGCTATTGGTATCATGTTCTTTGATTATGATCGTCTGAAACGGATGCACTGGATTTTTTATGGAATCGGAATGGCACTGCTTTTAGGTCTCACCTTCGCCCAACTGGGTGTGCCGATTCCAATGGTCGATAAGTCTCACGGAGCCATGAGCTGGTATGCGCTCCCTGGTATCGGACAGCTGCAGCCTTCCGAGTTCATGAAATTATTTATGATTGTATCCATAGCTACAACGATTGATAAACATAATGAAGAATATTCGATTCGAGGACTAAGGGAGGACATGCTGCTGCTCGGCAAAATTGCGCTTGTATCCTTTCCTCCTTTTATGCTGGTCTTTGCTCAGCCGGACCTTGGAACCGCACTCGTCATGTTCAGTATCATCGTTTCCATGACCTCGGTCAGCGGCATCAATTGGAAACTGATTTTAGGCATTTTTGCATCGATTATCTGTGGATTAGCTTTTTTCGCCATCAGCTGGTTCCACTTTCCTGAAATCATTAATATTTTCCTTAAATCGCACCAAAAGGATCGTTTTTTAGCTTGGCAGGATCCGCAGCGTTATTCTTCTGATGTAGGCTACCAGTTGATCCAGTCTCTTAAATCCATTGGTTCCGGAGAATTTTTCAATTACCGGTTTAACTCGTCAATTACCTTGCCTGAGTCCTATAATGACTTTATATTCGCTGTAATTGGCGGGAGTTTCGGTTTCATTGGCGCGGTAACGGTCATCTTGCTGTTCTTTCTGTTTGTTTCCCGAGTAATCAAAGCAGCTGTTGAAACGCACGACCCATTTGGAAGTTATATTTGTACCGGGATCGTCGGCATGGTCATGTTTCAGGTATTTGAAAATATCGGCATGACCATTCAAGTCATGCCCGTCACCGGGATCACCTTGCCTTTTCTAAGTTATGGAGGAAGTTCGCTGCTTGCCAGCATGATCTGTGTCGGTATTGTTCAAAGCGTACGAATGCAAACACAAAAGTTCATGTTTTCCTAACAGCCGCGGTCAGCGGCTGTTTTTTTTACAAGCAGTCAGCGGCAAAATGATAAGAAATATCAGCAATGATTCGTTTAAAGTAAGTTGGGAAAAATAGTATTGAATACGTAATTGAGGGATGATATACATGTACGATGTGATTGGTGATATCCATGGCTGTCTCACAGAATTTACTCAATTGACAGAGAAACTCGGTTATCGATGGGTACATCAACTGCCCATCCACCCTGAGCAAAGAACACTTGTTTTTGTCGGCGATATCACGGATCGCGGTCCGTCTTCCGTTGAAATGATCCGAATTGTTGCCAATTTAGTAGAGCAAGGGCTTGCCTTGTACGTTCCCGGCAATCACTGCAATAAGTTGTACCGGCTCCTGATTGGAAGAAACGTACAGGTCGCGCACGGACTTGAAACAACCGTACAAGAACTCAACCAATTGGACAATCGCCATCGTGAACAGATATCGGAACAATTTATCGCACTCTACAAAAAATCGCCGCTGATTCTTTACCTCGATCAGCAGCAATTAGTTGTTTGTCATGCAGGCGTGCAGGAAAATAATTTATTTAAACCGCTCACGAGTGCGATGAAATCCTTTGCTCTGTACGGTGATACTACAGGAAAAAAAGATGCAAATGGACTTCCTGAACGGCGCGATTGGGCAAGACAGTACCACGGTAAACCTCTGATTGTATATGGCCATACTCCGGTGGTGAGACCGCGCTGGAAAAATCATACGTTGAACTTAGATACCGGATGCGCGTTTGGCGGTATGCTGAGCGCACTACGCTATCCAGAAATGAAACTGGTTGCTGTTCCATCCTCCATGCCGCGAATCTCGGATCGCTTCAGATCGTTTCCAGATTGATTGGATTTGCTAGAAGTGTCTGCATATCGTCTGGACACTGTTTATGCAGATGGATCGGCTCGCCGGTAAACGGATGTATAAAGGAGACTTCAAAACTATGCAGTGCCTGTCGTTCAATCCGCTCTAACGTTCCACCATACAGATCATCACCCAAAAGCGGATGCCCAATTGATGCGAAATGAACACGGATCTGATGTGTTCTCCCGGTCTGCAGCCGCACGGCGACGAGTGTCCAGTTACTATATCGCTCAAGCACCTTGTAATGAGTAATTGACCGTCGACCATTCTGCCAATCGACCATTCGCTCAATTGCACTTCCCGCACGGCGGCCGATCGGTGCATCGATTACACCCTGATCCTGGTGCACCGTTCCCTCGACACATGCCAGATATCTGCGATGGATTTCTTTCTTCTTCTGCATCTTAAAAAAGCGCTCATGACTGAAGCGATGCTTGGCAACTAACATCAAGCCGGATGTGTTGCGATCCAGTCGATTAATAATATGGACGGTTGACGCAAGATTTTCTTCTTTAAAATAACGCAGCAAGCCGTTTGCTAACGTTCCGGACGGATATTGATGAGATGGAATAACAGGTATTCCTGCCGGTTTATTCACAATGAGGACAACATCATCTTCGTATACAATATCGAGTGGCATTGACTCATCGGAAAGAAACTCACTCGGCATCTCCGGTGGAAAGACAATGGTTAGCTTCTCACCCTTCTGAAGTACATGACGCACGGAACGTTCCTCACCGTCAACTAGTAATTTACCGCCTTTATATTTAATTGCGGACAACGCACGCCGTGATACTTTGATTTCTTTTTTTAGATAATCGCGCATAACCATTCCCTGTTCAGCAGAACTCATGGTTTTCACTATGGTATAACACTGCTTCTCCATTTTATTCGGAACCATATATTCCTCATTCACGTCCTTATCTTAGATAACTAGCCAATAAACGAATCACGTACGCGGCGCCAAAATGGAAAACGGCGAAAACGAGCAAAGCGGATTTTTTCTTCTGCGACGCCAAATTCAATCTGTTTCACTTGATCATGGACACTTGATAAATGATCCACTGAAAGAGTAAAGGATTTGTCCATGACCGGCATGACCTGACAACGGTGATGCTCAGGCATTATGAGTGGTGAGCCCACCGTTCGATAAACCCGATTATTAATCGATGCGATCTCAGTCAACTGGATTGAAGAAAGTGAGGGGTGAATAATCGCTCCGGACAGTCCCTTGTTGTAAGCTGTGGAACCTGTCGGTGTAGAAAAACACAGCCCATCTCCTCTAAAACTCTCAAATTTTTCACCCTTGATCATCACATCCGCAACAAGCAGCCCTTCAACACTGCGCACCGTACATTCATTTAATGCCAAAAAATGTTTCGATTGTGTACCGTCCATGAAATCAACGGCAATACGCAGAAGTGGATACTCAACCATATCGAAGCTTTTTTCAATAACTGATTGAATAAGGCCGTCAACCTCTTCAGCGGTCCAATCGGCATAAAAGCCTAAATGTCCGGTATGCAGCCCTACAAATGCCGTTTTACTCAAGCGATCAGAATAGCGATGAAAAGCCTGAAGCAGCGTACCGTCACCGCCAACTGAAATAACAAGGTCCGGTTCCATGTCATCATAGATGAGCTTGTGCAGCGTCAATTGCTCAAAAATGCGCTTCCGCAACGCAGAAGAGAGCTCATCTCCTCTTTTTTCAATCGCAAATTTTTTTAAGCTGCCAGCGGGAACACTCTTTATGTACCGCGGTTTTTGTTCCATCTCGCCATAACCTTCTTCCAACTTATTCATTGCGGATCTACGTCCTGCTCTAAGGCTTATTTTTCTTCATCAGCGTTTTTCTGAAGAAAACGCAGCTGGGCTACACGAATTTCATCTCTAATTTGGGACATCTCCTCATCAAGACGAAAGGCAGCCTCAGCGGCACTGAGCAGCCTTTTTTTTACATCAATCGGTATTTTCCCATTATATTTATAGTTCAATGAATGCTCAATCGTCGCCCAGAAATTCATTGCCAGCGTGCGTACCTGAATTTCAACCAAGATCTTCTTCTCACCGCTCACTGTCTGCACAGGATACTGAACAACAACATGATAAGAACGGTAACCGCTTTTTTTCTTCTCATTGATATAATCACGTTCTTCGACCACCACTAAATCCGTGCGGCCACGAATCAGTCGTACAACCCGGTGTATATCATCCACAAATTGGCACATGACACGTATCCCGGCAAGATCCTGCATTTGTGTATTCAACTGAGCCAGCGGCATCCCTTTTCGTCGCGCTTTCTCCATAATACTCGGTATCGGTTTTACTCTGCCTGTAACAAATTCAATCGGTGAATTTTCCGAGGTCACCTCATAAAGATCACGATAGCCGCGCAATTTAACTTTAAGTTCATCTACTGCTTGCTTGTAGGGCGCAAGGAATATATCCCACTCCATTCCAATCACTCCATCTGGTCAAAGACAAGAACAACGTGTCGTCATTAATGCTGCTCGTCCACCTGAAAATTTACTTCGGTCTGTTGTTTCTTCACACCCATTATGTCATAATTTAGAGGAAGTTACGAGTATCTGCTTTAGCACCATAGATGAGGGCGGGGCGTAAGACAAATGGCTCAGGAATTGGAAATTGAATATAAGAATATGTTGACAGGTGATGAATTTTCCAAACTTTGTACGGTATTTGGACTGAAAACAACCTCGTTTTTCAAACAAGTAAATTATTATTTTGACACCCCCACCTTCGCTTTGATGAATAAAAAAACGGTCCTGCGTATCCGAGAAGTCGGAAAACAGCATGACTTTACATTAAAACAACCGCATAACGGCGTTATTCTTGAGACTCATCAAGAGCTTGATGATGAAGAAAGCCGATCCATGATCCAGCTTGGGATCGTTCCTCCCGGTGAAATCGAACAAGCGATCACAAAAGTAGGCGTGGATGCAGATCAGCTTGTGCTCATTGGCGAATTGACAACGAAACGCTGTCAATTCCCCTACCAATCCGGTAAATTGTTTCTGGATCACAGCTTATACTTAGATCATAATGATTACGAGTTAGAATATGAAGCGGCAGATCAAGGTTCAGGATCGGACATCTTCAATACATTGCTTCTTGAACACTCAATACCCCGCAGGGCATCAAAAAGTAAAATGATTCGTCTTTTTCAAGCGACACAGGAAAAAAGGAGCTGAACCGGCAATGTCTACTGACACAAACACACTTGCCCAACTTCTATCCATGTCGGTCATGTCCGGCAATCAGATTTTCTCTGATCAATCCAGTACCTCGTCCGTACAAATGAATACTCAAAACTCAAATTTGTTCGGCACATTGCTTTCATTAATGATGAATATGGACAGCACAAGTACATCGGGCAGCAACGGATTGAGCAGTTTGAACACTAATCTTTTAAGCCCAGCAGCAATGACTTCTGATCCGTCACTTGCCACGGATTCAAGTACAGCATCCGATCAGTTGCTGTGGCAGCAGTTCTCTTCCTCTGTCTCGCCATTGTCGATGAAGAACCCATCTTCCACCACCGGCGGCACATCAGATTATAATGAAATCATTCAGGCAATGAGCAAGAAGTACTCTGTTGATGCCAACCTGATTCGATCCGTTATTGACGCTGAGTCCGGCGGCAATCCGAATGCTGCCAGTGCGGCTGGCGCGCAAGGACTCATGCAGCTGATGCCCGGAACAGCAACAGGACTGGGAGTCACTAATGCTTTTGATCCTGTCCAAAATATTGAAGGCGGAACTAAATATCTGCGCAAACTGCTTGATCGTTTTAACGGAAATTATTCGCTTGCCTTGGCTGCTTACAACGCAGGATCAGGTAATGTAGAAAAATACGGCGGAATCCCTCCATTTGCCGAAACACAAGCTTACGTGAAAAAAATTATGAGCAAAATCCAAACGGCTAACGTATGAAAGGCGGTACCTTCTTATGGATGAAGAAAAGCTGAAAGCTCTTGAGGCCAAAGTTGATGCTCTTGAAAAAAAGGTTAAAGTTCTTGAAGCAGATAAACAGCGACCATTGATGGGATCGAACGTTTGGGTGCTAGTTCCCGTTGCCGCGATTATCATGTGGGGTTTGCAAGGCCTCTTTTAATTTTTTCAAAAAAAGTTCCCGCATCTTTTGGATACGGGAACTTTTTCTATTCAATGCACATCCATTAGCATTAAAAACTGCTGTCATCAACTTGATCCAGCCAATCAGTCACGGCATGAACAACTGATTCGACACAGCCTTCTTTAAACGGTGATTCCAGACCGGCAGTCTTAACTAATTCCAGGAACGATCTGCTTCCGCCCTGCTTGCACAGATTTAAATAATCTTTCCATGCAGCATCATAATCTTCCTGCGACTTCTTCCAGAACTCAAATGCACATACTTGAGCCAATGTATAGTCGATATAATAGAACGGTGATTCATAGATATGTCCCTGACGCTGCCAAAATCCGCCGCTCTCAAGGAATTCAATGCCGTCATAATCACGGTATGGCAAGTACTTTTTCTCAATAGCCTTCCATGCCTGCTTGCGTTCCGCCGGGGTCATTTCCGGATGTTCATAAACGACGTGCTGAAATTCATCAACACTCACGCCGTAAGGCAGAAATAAGAGCGCATCGCTCAAATGTGAGAATCTGCGTTTATCAGCATCTTCTTTAAAGAACAGATTCATCCACGGCCATGTAAAAAATTCCATGCTCATCGAATGGATTTCTGCACCCTCAAAAGTTGGCCAGCGATATTCAGGAATTTCAGTATGTGTTGAATAAACCTGAAATGCATGACCAGCCTCGTGTGTCAAGACATCTATATCGCCTGCTGTGCCGTTAAAGTTAGAAAAAATGAATGGTGATTCATAGTCAAAAATATATTCGCAATATCCGCCGCCGGCTTTACCTTTAGTTGCCAGCAGATCCATTAAATGATGATCAAGCATAAACTGGTAAAATTCACCTGTTTCCGCCGACAACTCTGAATACATCTTCTTTCCGTTATCAATGATCCATTCGGCGTCTCCCTTCGGAGCTGCATTACCAGTCGTGAATTGGAACGGCACATCGTAAAATTTTAATTCATCAACATTGATGCGTCTGCGTTGACGTTCATAGAGACGGTTCGCGGCAGGAACCACATATTTGCGAATCTGCTCACGATAATTTTTGACCATATCGCGGTCGTAGCCAATACGAGCCATTCGATAATAGCTGAGATCAGCATAGTTCTTAAATCCAAGTTTATGTGCCATTTCTGTCCTGATTTTCACCAATTGATCATAAATTTCGTCAAACTCTTGTTCATGATCAGTAAAGTAGCCGAAATATGCTTTAAGCGCCGCACTTCTCACTTCACGATCAGGAGATTGCTGGAATGGTGCCAGCTGAGCCAGCGTACATTCCTTGCCTTGAAACGGAATTTTCGCGGCAGCAATTAATTTAGTATACTTTGATGCCCACTTATTTTCTTGCTGCATCAGCGGAATCACTTCAGGTGAAAAGGATTTGAGCTGTGCTTCGGCAAGTGCGAAAAGCTGTCTGCCCCATTTCTTCTCCAGCTCCGCACGAAACGGAGAGGCGAGGAGCAATTTGTAGAACTCGGTCGTTTTCCCTTCAAATATCGGCATCGTTTCATCGGCAAAATCATTCTCATCTTTATAGAAAGGATCCTCCGTGTTGATCGTATGCCTGATTTCAACAAGTCGAAACATTGTGTCCAAATGCGTACGCATGCGATTGATTTCTTCAGCAGAATGTTCCGCTTTATCAAGCGTCTCAGCATTTTTAAATGCGTCAAATGCTTTACTGAATGCTTCTTCGTATTTAGCGACATCCGGTCGTTCGTATTTATAATCTTCAAAAACCGTCACTGCAAAACACCCCTTTTTTAAATCTTTCTTCTCTTTCTTCCTCGTTTTTCCACATCTCAACTATTATATAAAGAAAACTTGGTGAAGCCAAGCAATAGCGAAGGCTGAACCCTAGTTGCCCTTATACTTGTTTCCTCTAATCCTTTATCCCTTTTACCATCCTAACGAGTATAAAGAAAACTTGGTGAAGCCAAGCAATAGCGAAGGCTGAACCCTAGTTGCCCTTATACTTGTTTCCTCTAATCCTTTATCCCTTTTACCATCCTAACGAGTATAAAGAAAACTTGGTGAAGCCAAGCAATAGCGAAGGCGGCCTATTACAGGAGCATAACGTTAATAGAAAAAACCGATGCTCATTCCTTTCGGATTGAACATCGGTTTACTTCATAATCATTTTAGTCAAATGTGCTGTCCCGTAACTTTTTGATGATGATGGCTTGGGTGATGGAGACGGAAACGATGACATTCACCATGTGTTACCAATCTGCGTACATAGTAACATAACAAAATGCCGATCAGACAAAGCATAGATATCGAGGTGACGACCCCACCCCAGCCATACGATTCGAGAAATAATCCACCAACAGGTCCGATCACGCTTGAACCAACATAATAGAACAACAGGTAAAGTGATGAAGATTGTGCTTTCTCACGCCTGTTCGCCAAAATGCCGACCCAGCTGCTCGCAACCGAATGTCCGCCAAAGAAACCAAAGGTAAACATTGCCAAACCGAAAATTTTCAGCACTAGGAATGATGACATCGTAATCAGCAGACCGCAAGTCATCAAAATGATGCACAGTGCAATCACTCCGGAACGACTGGTGTGATCGGAAAGCTTGCCCATCCATGTCGAACTGAATGTACCGACAAGAAAAATGATAAAGACAAATCCAACCACAGTCTGACTTAAATTATACGGTTCTTCCATAAGCGGAATACCAAAATAATTATATACCGTCACAAAGCTCCCCATCAGAATGAACCCAATTAAATAGAGGAAAACAAGTGCCGGTGATTCAATATTTTCAAGGAAACCTGCAGTCGTTCTTTTAATCGACCCGCGTTTCGCATCAAAATGCTTGGACTTCGGTAACAGCATGATGAATAAGGCACCCATCACAAGATTCACCAATCCTAAAATGGCGATCGCCATATTCCAGGAAAACGTGTCACTGAGTGTTCCAACGATCAGCCGACCAGCCAAACCGCCAAGGCTATTGCCGCTGACATAGATGCCGATCACATAGCCAAGCACTTTTTTGTCAAATTCTTCATTGATATAGGCCATCGCAATAGACGGGTAACCGGCAAGCAGCGCACCTTGTATAAAACGAACGGCAATCAAAAGCGGCAAGTATTGGATGAAGCCGACAATAATGGATAGAAACGCCGAAGAAACAAGCGCCAGCACCATCACTTTCTTTCGATCATACATGCCTGAGGTAAATGAAACAAATAATAGAAAAATAGCCAGTGCGCCGGTCGCCGCCGACAAGGTCAAGCTTGCCATAGCCGGCTGCACATGAAATTGAGCGGCAACAACAGCAATGACAGGCTGCGTGCAATAAAGATCAGCGAACATGATAAAGCTTCCCAGAAACAAAGCCACTAATGTCTTTTTAAAGGCTTTACTTTCCGGTGAAATATAATCCATGGAAAATTCCATCCTCTCTGTTTCTCTTTGTAACATCCATACTATGACAATCCCTATTCGTTGTCTAATAAATTATGTGAATGATATTCATGCATAAGGATTTAGAACCGGAGCACCCGATCCCCCGTCAAAGCACACATACATTGCAGCTGCCTATTTTATGAGTTATATTCTTCGGAGTAATGCAATTCAATAAAATGCCTTATTATCGGGATTTTTCACTATAACTATGTTAATATATAGGATACACCTTCAGCACGTATGCTGTTTTATGACGGCATTTTAATCACAAAGTGACTGTAGAGAAGCGTTTTTTCGCTATCATTCTCCACCCTTTTTAGGAGTGATCATTTATGGAGTGGCAACAGATTGAATATTTTCAAAAGGTCGCCCAGCTGCAGCATATGACGCAGGCAGCGGAGGCTCTGTCAATCTCACAGCCCGCGCTCAGCAGGTCGATTGCACGCCTTGAAGAAGAACTGGGCATTTCTCTTTTCGAACGGCAAGGAAGAAGTATTATCTTAAATCAGTATGGCAAGGTGTTCTTAAAGCATGTCAATCGGATCTTAAAAGAGATTGATGATACGAAAAAGGAAATTCAATCCCTGCTTGATCCTGAATACGGTGAGGTTTCCCTAGGATTTCTGCACACGCTCGGCGTAAACATGATTCCAAATATTCTTCGTGCCTTTCAAAAAGAACATGCCAATACACGAATCAAGCTTTATCAAAACAATAATGTCTCACTACTCAAACAGCTTCAATCGGGGGAAATTGATCTGTGCCTTGTGCATCATGCCTTCGATGATCCCCATATTCAATGGGAAAAGCTTTGGGACGAAGAGCTTTTTCTGATGCTTCCGAGAACCCATCCGCTCGCGCGCAGAGAATCCATCGTCTTGGATGAAATCCAATCCGAACCGATGATTGCGCTTAAAGAAGGCTATGAGCTGCGCAAGATTGCCGATAAGCTTTGCCGAAAAGCTAATTTCACACCAAACATCACATTTGAAGGCGAAGAAGTGACCACACTTGCCGGTTTGGTTGCGGCGGGACTTGGCGTCGCCTTGCTTCCCGACCAAAAAGACATCGACGACAGTAAAGTGGCCAAGTTGCATGTAAAGTGGCCAAGCTGCTCAAGACAGATCGGGCTCTCATGGTATGAAGACCGTGCCCTGTCTCCTGCTGCCACCCACTTCAAACGTTTTGTCTTTACCCACTATCGAGAATGAAAAAAGAGGGGCGCTCAGGTGAACGTCCCTCTTTTTTCATGCCATTTCTTTCAATTTATCTTTTCCATGAAACAATTACTTGACAATCGACGTGCCGAATAACTTCTGAAACCGTTCATAATCTTGGGAGCCCAGCGTCTGTTCCACCTTTAAGGTGTGTTCTCCATGCTTCATGGCCTGAATTGCCCGCTGCTGTTCTTCCGTGTGGAACGTACCGATAATTTTATTTGTTTCAAGAATATTTGTAAACGCATTCGGATCAATGCTCTTAATCAACCGCTCCATTTTATACAATTCATAATGACTGATGACCATCATTAACGTACTCTTTTTGGTGCCGGTAAACCCTCCGTATGACGGAATCACCGTCATTCCTCGGTCAAATTGATCCTGGATTGCTTCAACCAGCCGATCCGACTGATCCGTGATCGTCATAACCGTCAATTTCTGATATTTTGTGTGAATCATATCAATCACATAACTATTTACAAAACGTGAAATTAACGTATAAAGTGCGTACTGCCATTCGTACACCGCACCGGCAATCACAATAATAATACCGTTCAAAATCAAAAAATATTTACCTGATGATGCATTACGATTACGCCGCGTTAAAAAAATGGCAATGATATCCAAACCGCCCGTTGAAATACCGTATTTCAAGGCAATTCCAACACCGATCGCAGAGATCATTCCGCCAAATATAGAATTGAGCAGAATGTCTGAAGACAGCGGATGCACCGGCAGAACAGTTAAAAATAATGAGGTCAGCATAACTGTAATGAAACTAAATAAGGTAAAACTCTTTCCGACCTTATACCATCCAAGTACGGCAATTGGCAAATTTAAAACGAGAATCAGCAAACCGATCGAAAGATGAAGGTTCAACCCATCAAACAGGATATCTGAAATCAATTGGGCAGCACCGTTTATTCCTGCCGCATAGACATGAGCCGGCACAAGAAAAAGATTCATGCTGAGCGCACATAAAAAAGCGGCACAAACTGAAATACATGATTTTTTGATTAATTCGCCAATGGAAAAAGCAGGTAACATATCGTTCTTCCTTCATTCACTTTATTTTTTCTTAGTTCCCCGGGTCTCAAATTATAGCACCTTCATTTGCGGATTCAACCTCTGGCA
Organism: Sporolactobacillus sp. PKPK-6; assembly: GCF_056678885.1. NCBI lineage: Bacteria > Bacillati > Bacillota > Bacilli > Caryophanales > Sporolactobacillaceae > Sporolactobacillus > Sporolactobacillus sp. PKPK-6. The sequence continues at coordinate 632,245 of NZ_JBWXPA010000001.1, forward strand.
ACATTTTCCCAACACTTTCACTTGTTAAACTAAACACATTTTTCAAACATTTATTTATGCCGCAAAAAACAGCTTGAGTGCCGATTAGTTGCCCTCAATGATCGGAACTTGTTACAATATAGAAAGTTTCAGGACGATGGAATCATAAAGTTGTGCTTCCACCATTCAATGAATGAAACTGAAAAGAATATAATAAAGGCAGGTTGACTTTATCAATAATGGATAAAGATATGATGAGATGGATCAATCCGGCTATCGGCACAGTCCATCTGAATCAGGGGCCATTTCTGAGGCCGCCCTATTTAAAATTTCTTCCAGAGGTGGGATCCCATGACACGTTTTGAGGAAGGGTCTATATGTGAGGGAACACCGGGAAACGAGTCGTGTACATTAAGAACCGGCAGGAAACGAACCTTCCAGCGAGTCGAAATTTTAACATTCATTGATCCGCTTTGCCCTGAATGCTGGGGTTTTGAACCTTTACTTAAAAAATTTATTTTTCAATACCATGACTATTTTACATTTCGCGTCTTGTTAACGACAAAGCATGACACGGTAAATCGCTGTCAATTCACTCGTGCAAAAAGAATTGCTGAGGAATGGGACAAATATGCCCGCCTGACCGGCATGTGCTGCGACAGTGATGTGTGGCTGGAAAATCCGCCTTCTCCTTATTCGATCGCTTATGCGATTAAGGCGGCCGAATTCCAAGGAGGTGCGGCCGGGCAAATTTTTCTTCGCCGCGTACGTGAGCAGATTTTTCTCAGAAGACAGGGCTTGAATAAATTTGAAGAGCTGCTGGGTGTCGCTCGCCTTGCCGGACTGAATGAACAGGAATTTTCCAATGACTATCATTCCTGTCGTCCGATTAAGGCTTTTCAGTGTGATCGCCGATTAGCAAATGAATTGGCAATCACCGAACTTCCGACCTTGGTTTTCTCAGCACCATGCAATGACTCTGAAGCCATTAAGGTAAACGGACATTACCCTTACTCCGTCTATGTACAGATTTTGACCGAACTCCTGGGCGAGCAGCCGATCCCGGCGCCAAATATCTCGCTCAAAGACTATTTTCAACAACAATGCTTTCTGACCACTCAGGAAGTCGTCGTAATCTATGACTTAACGGAAGAAGAGGCATTAAAGGAACTGCGCAAATTGCAGCTCCAGCAAATTATCGAACCGGTTTCTCTGAAAAGCGGTGAATACTGGTCCTATATCGGTCATTCGTAATGACCGTATCATTTGATCGTTTGAATGTTGCAAGAACCATAATTGCCTTGCTCCTAAAAAAGGAGCAGGGCTTTTTCATTGTCTTAAATCATTCCATAACTCTATTATAACGAACACATGTTTTTATTTCCAGTGTTAAAAGAACGTTTGTTCGTGTATAATAAATCCATATCCAATTAATTGAGGTGTCGCACATGGATCGAGTGATCTTCCTGATCGATATGCAAACGTTCTACGCTTCTGTTGAAAAGGCTGATTTCCCGGAATTCAGAAACAAGCCTCTGATCGTTGCAGGTGACCCGAGGCAGCGAAGCGGCATCGTCCTTGCCGCTTGCCCGATTGCCAAGCATTTCGGCGTACTGACGGCCGAGCCGCTTGGTCAAGCGTTAATTAAGTGTCCGCAGGCGGTTATCCGTCTGCCACGCATGCAGCATTACATTGATGTATCTACAGCCGTGACACGATTTCTTAGACAGTTTACCGATCTGGTTGAGCCTTATTCGATTGATGAACAGTTTATTGACGTCAGCGAAAGCTTGCCGCTCTTTGGTTCACCCTCAACCATTGCACGGAAGATTCAACGATGCATGCAGGAACGCTTTGGTGTCTATGCCCGCATTGGAATCGGACCCAATAAAGTAATGGCCAAGATGGCTTGTGATCATTATGGCAAAAAGAACAAAGCAGGAATTTTTGAGTTAAATGCTGAGAATATAAAAAAATACCTCTGGCCCCTGCCCATTGGTGAATTGTTTGGCGTTGGCCATCGAATGGAGCAGCACTTCATTGGAATGGGAATTCGCCAAATCGGTCATCTCGCCCGTTTTCCGCTCGCTTTACTGCGCAAGCGTTGGGGTGTGAACGGAGAGCTGTTATGGCGAACCTCACACGGCTTGGACAGTGCTCCCGTCTCCATGAGCACCTTTACAGAACAAAAAGCGATCGGGCACCACATGACCCTGCCCTTCGACTACCCGGAAATGCGCGATATTCGTGTGATCCTTCTTGAATTGAGTGAAGAGGTCGCTTATCGAGCCCGTGTGAAACACTATATGGGGCTTGTTGTCTCCGTTGGCATTTCCGGAACTTTTGAGCGCCATACCGGTTTTCATCGCCAGATCAAGCTGCCCTTCGCGACAAATTTTGGCATGGATATTTATCATGCGGTTAATCGGCTTTTTACAGAAAGCTGGGACTGCCTTCCGGTACGAGCCGCTGCAGTCACCCTTAGTGATCTTCAGCCGGTATCAAGCAGCTATCAGCTCGATCTCTTCGCTCATATTGAAGAAAAAACAAAATTAAGTGCTGCAATCGACACAATTTATCAAAAATATGGAAAGACGGCCATCTTTCATGGCACCTCACTTATGTCGTCCAGCCAGTTGCGCGCACGTGCGAATAAAATCGGGGGGCATTTCAAATGAATGATCATGGAGGATTTCTGCCCGCCTCGGAAATGACTGAAAAAGAAATGAAAATTGCCGCCGAATATATGCTGCTTCCGCTCATTAAAATGGCATTTGAACGTGATCGAACAGCTATTGTCCATGCGGACACTAAATTCAAACCGCTTTATTTGGAACTATTGGATGCCATAATTGCTCACGTAACACTGGATCTGCGAAGAAATAAGCAAGATATTTTCAACAATCACATCCGCATGACTAAGCGCGGCTGGTTCAATTATGAGGTCTATGTACGGGGCCGCCTATTTGAATTCGTCTATCAAAAAAGTGTAGCCATGGATTGGATTTACGAACGAGTGCGCAGCTATCTCAAGCTCTAGCATCTTTTCTTACCTTCTAGATGAATGTTTACTCCGAGACATTCATAGGCTTGTTTTTAGAGAAACTGCAGAGGATGAATGCCATGAAACTTTTTGTTTTCTGTCTTCTGACCGCCGTTACGTTTTTTTGTTTTTATCATTTCCTGCTTGGATTGCTGCATTTAGAGTCCCTGCTGCTTTCCGGGGCGATGCTCTTCACAATTATTTTCTTCATGATGTGCTTCGTGACACGGCATCGGCGCAGCAATGAATGAAAACGACAAGGACTGAGAATTTAATCCTCAGTCCTTGTCGTTTTTTAAACAGTATTTTTTTCAACTAAACAGCAGGTGTTCAGTTTCATCCAGAACTTTGGCAAAGACATCCATTGCCTGTTGTACCGGTTTAGGATCCGTCATATCAACGCCTGCTTTTTTAAGCACTTCAATCGGTGAATCAGAGCTTCCCGATTTCAGATAGTTTTTGTAGCGCTCAACAGCCGGCGCGCCTTCCTGCAGAATTTGCGAAGAAAGAGCTGAAGCGGCGCTGAATCCTGTTGCATATTGATAAACATAGTAATTGTAATAGAAATGCGGAATACGCGCCCATTCAAGACCAATTTTTTCATCTACGACAATATCCGTTCCAAAATAAGTCTTGTTCAGGTTGTAATACGTTTCCGTCAAAAGATCTGCAGTCAACGCCTCTCCGGCACGCGCCTTCTCATGAATGATGTGCTCAAATTCTGCAAACATCGTCTGCCTGAAGACCGTTCCTTTAAAGCCCTCCAATTGATTGTTCAACAGATACAGTTTTCTCTTCTTATCATCCGTATTTTTAAGCAGATAGTGGTTCAACAGCGCTTCATTGCATGTGGAAGCAACTTCTGCAACAAAGATTGAGTAGTCTGAATAAGGGTACGGCTGACATGTACGGGAATAATAGCTGTGCATCGAATGTCCAAGCTCGTGTGCCAATGTGAACATGCTGTCGACATTATCCTGCCAGTTCAACAAAATGTAAGGCATGGTGCCATAGCTGCCGCCAGAATAACCGCCGCTCCGCTTGTTCTGTGTTTCACGCACATCAATCCAACGCTTTTTAAAACCATCCAGAATAACATTCAAATAATCTTCGCCAAGCGGTGCCAGTGCTTTAATTACAATTTCCTTCGCTTCATCATAAGTAACTTTGATCTTCGCATTCGGGACGAGCGGTGCATAAAGATCATACATGTGAAGTTCATCAACATTGAGCGCCTTTTTACGCAGCGCCACATATCGGTGCATCAACGGCAGGTTGTCATGAATGGTTTTAATTAAATTGTCATAAACCGTTTCCGGAATATCATTACCAAACAAAGCCGCTTCGCGTGCCGACTTATAATGACGCGCATTTGCATAGAACGTATCGCGCTTGATTTGACCGCTCAATGTCGAAGCTAGAGTATTCTTGAATGCACCGTACGTTTTATAAATGCCTTCGAATGTATCTTTGCGCACTTGCCTATTTTCACTTTCCATGAGTGTGCCATAACGCCCGTGTGTAATTTCAACGTCTTCTCCGTCCTCACCCTTAATCGTTGGGAACTTCAAATCCGCATTGTTTAGCATGCCGAACGTTGTTGATGAAGCGTCGGTAACCTCTTCAGCCGCCGCAAGAAGTGCTTCTTTTTCACTATCCAGCACATGAGGACGCGTCCGAATGATTTCATCAAGTGCATGGCGGTAGAGTTGCAGATCCTTACTGCTGTCAATAAAACTGTTCAGCGTTTTCGGATCAATAGCTAAAATTTCAGGAACAGCAAAAGCTAATTTGCTTCCTGCTACCGCAGCAAGATTGCCGGCGCGGTCATTAAGCGCTTGAAAAGTCGCATTTGCCGTATTTTCATCTGATTTCATGTGTGCATAGACGTAGACCTTATATAAAAGTTCCGTCAGTTCATCCTGTTTCTTAAGCAACGCAAATAATGTTTCGGCAGAATCTCCTATTTTCCCTTTAAACTGTTCCGCTTCAGCGATCAAATCCTTAACCTTTTGAAACGCACGTTCCCACGCATCCGCATCAGGAAAAATCGCCTCGAGATCCCATGTTTCCTGAACCGGAATATCCTCTCGTTTTGGGAGCGCAGTTGTCTTTTCACCAGCCATTGCGGCACCTCCAATGTCATTGCTTTTCCAAAAAATGTATCAACCATATCGTACTTCTTTTTTATCATTTACGCAAAATTTAGCTTATTCTTTAATTGGATTTGAAAGAAGCGTCTCTTCTAATCGCTCCAGAACACGACGATCATCCTCCAGTAATCGAGAAATCACCAGATCTTTTGGGGGCAAATAGACAAGCCGATAACGATCATCCATTTTCTCAGCAATCCCCAACCGAATCAGCTGCTCCAAATAAATTCTGACAAGTTGATTTGCAGTTTTCAATGGACAAAGCGGAAGGTGCCGAAGTTCATACAGCGACCCCATCCCCCTCTGTACAGCTTTCTCAATAATTTGTCGGGGCATAACATAGCGTTTCGGTTCAATAACACCCATAAAAAGATATACCCACATTTGCCATAACAGAGGCGGATTCATAAGATGGATAAATGAATGATGCGGCAGACCTACAAAGGCGGGATAACAAGCGAAATAATGGTTTAATTGATAAGTTTGAGCACGCAGCATGTATTCTTCGCGCGTCATATGATAGGGGATTGCCTGCCGCTTTCTCTTTTTCATTTCCAGCCAATAACGCTTAAATTGGGCTGGTGAAAATTTCTGCGGCGGAGAAATTAACTGATAAGGTTTGCATACTGAGAGCGTAACGCTCTTTTCCTGGGAAATAAAATGTGTCTTCGAAAGTGGAGAAAGGCCATGAACGCAGCGGATAACCTTTGTAGACGGATCATAAAACCAAACATAGTAACGAGAAGAAAACGGATGTGTTTCGGGAGAGACCCTTGATTGGCGGATTGCCATGGAGGTAAAACCAGATAGACGAATCCTCTCCCATTGTCGATGATAGTGATTAATGCCGATGACCCATATCGGTGTGATATATGCATCGAGGTATCCCATTGAACGCGAGGCAAACACCTCTTCAGGGATCATGCTGCATTGATACTCAATTACAGCAGGTTCAATTCCCGGCAAATATAAATCCGGTCTCTGCCTGAGCTCGGGCAGGTAATGTTCCAATTGCGGCGATCGACCCGCATCGTCACACCAATGAAAAAGATCTTCTTTACCTGACAAATGTGCGGACGTTTCCGGTTCACTGTCGACAAAACACGCATGATGTGGCTGATGTGCAAAATGCCAACATCGTTTTGTGCCCGTTTTCAGATGCACCGGTGCTTGGCAAACAGGGCAATAAAACCCATGGATTTTCCCCATCTGCAGCAGCGTTTCACGAGGCCATACTCGGGCAATCAGTGAAATTCGTTCAGCATTTTTCGTTGATGCGATGAGCACAAAATCACCACCTGTTCCTTCTATTTTTATGATTTCGACAGTGTAGACTGTCATTCCTTCTCATGTGTAAGAAAATCCCCGCACAATCCTCATACGAACAGGCAGTTCAACAGCCTCTCTGGAAAAAACAAAAAGCTTGCCAATCGGCAAGCTTTTCAGATCATCTCTTGTAGGTGCTTAGTAGACTTATGAAAGTAAAGGAAAATGAGATTTTATTGTCTGTAAGGCATGGTCTGATATTAATTCCTTACCATATTCCATAAGAACATAATGCGTCATACTTGTGTCAAGACCAAATTCGAGCATTTTGCTTAAGGCATCATCTTGACAATCATCCGTTAATTCATCATCGAATGTGATGTTTAAATAATAATAACCTTTGTACGCATATAATACGGTATCCATATTCTCATGCGTCTCAAAAGCATGGCTCAGCGAAATCAAGTTCTCAAGATCATCGAATTCGATAATGAAAGAAATCGGCTGTGAATCTTCCTCAGTTTCATCGTCCTGTTCTTCGCCGTCCTTCATAGTATCATCTTCGGACATGTCCGATTGATCTGGGTCCTGGTCCTCGTGATCATTAATTGGAATATCCAAATGCTTATTTTCTGAGATCGGCAACTGGAGATTCGCACCGTCCTTCGAAATTTGAGCACGAGTTACAATAATCTCCATGCCCTTCTCAAGCGCTTGAACCTGAATCCAAAGCGGCCCTTCAAGTGAGAACGATTCTTGACTATGTGCCTCATCCATCATTTGCCAAAAGAGCTCTTCACTGCGATCACGATTATACCAAATTTCCTCACGGTCAAAGCCAAGGTCTTCAATATCCAAATAACTGATGTAGAATTTCAGTGTGTTTTCGTTAATTCGCTCGATTTTCAACGCTATCTCTCCCTTCTTCATCACTAGTTATGGGAGTGACCAACCGCCAATGGACAATATCTATCCTGTACCTCTATTGTATGATAAAACGTTCACTATTGAAATAAAAAGTAATCCTTATTCCAAACATTCCGCACTTGCCTTCTCAGCAAGCAAAATAAGTTTAATTGTTTCATTTTATTGATCGTGTAAATTATTTATGCAAAGAAAACAATAGAACGGCAAATGTCTGTCAAACAGATTAGCGGAATGATTCGGGACAAGTCCGCATAAGTTTGAACGGAGGCAGAGGAAAGGAGCTATCAACGCATGTCTTTTGATCTCAATACCCTGTTTTTCATTCTAAAAATAATTTTTATAGATATTATTTTGGGCGGAGACAACGCGGTCGTTATTGCACTTGCTTGCCGCCGACTCGCAGAAAAGCAGCGGAACGAAGCCATTTTTCTCGGTACCGGGCTTGCCGTCATTGTGCGGATCTGCCTGACGGCGATCGTTGTGTCTTTACTCAACATTCCGTTTCTGATGCTTGCAGGAGGCATTTTCTTAATTGTCATTGCCGTTCGCCTGATGACAAATAAAGAAGAAAAACATAATGTTCGTGCAGGCACGTCCATGTTTGCTGCTGTCCAAACCATTGTATTCGCAGACGTCGTCATGGGTTTTGACAACATGCTTGCCATAGCTGGTGCTTCAAAGGGCCATATCGGCTATATTGCAATCGGCCTTATCTTCTCTGTTCCCATCATTGTATGGGGGAGTAAGCTGATTCTCATCGCTTTAGAGCACTTCCCGATCTTGATCTATGCCGGTGGCGGAGTTCTTGGCTATACTGCATCGGAAATGATTATGAGCGAACCGAAAATGCAATGGCTGTTTGAAAATTCTCAGCATTTTGCCCATTTTTTCCCAGCCATCCTTATTAGCACATTAATTATTGTCGGTTGGCTGACCAATTTTTTTTCATCAGCTCGAGTCGCCGGTAAATTATAATATCTAAAGTACCTTTATTCAAATGAGAACGGCTACACGTTAACGAGCAGCCGTTCTCAACAGGCAACAAACGGATGCCCAAGGGCATCCGTTTGTTGCTCATTTCTTTAGTTAACCAAGCGCTGAGCTTCCTGAAGCTGGAATGTACGTACTTTTCTCGGAAGAAAACGACGAATTTCATCATCATTATAGCCAACCTGCAGCCGCTTGTCATCAAGCATAATCGGTCTCCGCAACAACCCTGGATTATCTTTAATCAATTCAAAAAGCTGCTGGATCGACATTGTTTCCAACTGAATATTCAATTCTTGAAATGCTTTTGACCGTGTCGAGATAATTTCATCCGTCCCATTCTCGGTCATGCGCAAAATATCTTTAATTTCTTCAATCGATAACGGTTCGGAGAAAATGTTTCGTTCTCTAAAAGGTATATCATGTTCCTTCAGCCAAGCTTTTGCCTTTCTGCACGATGTACAACTTGGTGATGTATATAATGTAACCATAATTCGCCCTCCTTTGGATAATAGAAACGTTCTATTCTCTAAGGCTTCTTTTATTATATAATAATTCTTATAAATTTTATACCCTTTTTTATGTGAAAATAATTTCATATTTCATCATTATATGCGCCTTCTTTCACCTTTTTTCGACAATAAGATTATTTTCATTATTCCCGCTCATTCTCATTACGAAACATTACAAACGAATTACAAGCTCATTAACGAACAACACTGAACTTTAGATAGCATAAAAAAAGGAAAAGAAGTATAGCCTTCTTTTCCAAGAAAATATATTTTCACTTAAAAATCCTATTACTGATTTTGCTGTTTCTGCAACTTGCCAAGTTCACTGTGTTTGAAACCGAAAAGTAAATAGATCACAAGGCCAATGCCAAACCAAATTAAGAAACGAATCCATGTCTCTCCTGATAAATTGACCATCAGAAACCCGCATGAAAGAACGGCAAGGAATGGAATCACATAAACAAACGGCACCTTAAAGTTCCGTTTGATGTCTGGTCGTTTCACACGCAGTATGACCACACCGATCGAAACAACGATAAAAGCGAAGAGTGTACCAATATTTACAAGCTGCGCCAATTCATCGAGCGGAACAAGTGCTGAAAAAATCGTTGCCATAATCCAAGTCAGGAGAATACTGAATACAGGCGTCTTGGATTTTTTTGATAACTTTGCAATTGATTTTGGCAGCAGACCATCTCGACTAATTGCAAAAAACAGCCGAGTCTGTCCATACATCATCACAAAAAGTACCGTAGTAATACCAAGAATAGCCCCCAGAGAAACAAATCCTGCTACCCAGTCCTGATGAACAAAGCGAAGAGCAAATGCAACAGGATCGCCTACATTTAATTTGGTGTAAGGAACCATTCCTGTCAACACGATCGAGACAGCAATGTACAGAACCATACAAACGGCAAGTGACGACAGAATACCGATCGGCATATCACGCTGCGGATTCCGTACTTCCTCAGAAGCCGAAGACACTGCGTCGAAGCCGATGTAGGCCAGAAAAGCTGTTGCTGCACCTTGTACAACGCCGCCAAAACCGTAAGGCATAAATGGCGTCCAATTAGATGGCTGCACATAGAATGCACCGACAACGACGAAAAGCACAACGACACCTATTTTTATAAGTACCATGATATCGTTAATTCGGCTTGATTCCTTAACCCCGCTGAGCAGGATTGCCGATAACAGAAGCACAATCACCGTTGCCATCACGTCAACGTAAGTTCCTTTACCAGGATCAAACGCGGCACTTATTACGGTAGGCAAGTGAAATCCGAATCCCTTCAGCAATTCTTGAAAGTAAGCAGACCATCCACTAGCCACAACTGAGCAGGCAAGGCCGTACTCAAGGATTAAGTCCCATCCAAGAATCCATGCGAACAATTCACCGAAAACTGTATAGCTGTACGTATATGCACTGCCTGAAGCCGGAATCATCGAAGCGAATTCCGCATAGCACAAAGCTGCGAATGCACATGCGATTCCTGATAAAACAAAAGATAAAATAATAGCTGGCCCTGCATTGTTCGCAGCAACAATACCTGTCATAACAAAGATTCCGGTACCGATCACCGCTCCAACACCAAGCATGGTCAAATCAAAAGCTCCCATTGCTTTCTGCAGCCCGCTCTTGCCGCTCGCCTGATGAATCGTATAATCCATCGGCTTTCTTCTGAATAACGTGCTAAGCAAACGCCTCATCCTTAAAATCTCCTTCTGTATATCCTTAATAACACAACTTAATGAATTCTATTTATTCTTTTTTCAGAATTTTAACAATCTGACTTTTTCTCTTTATTTTTCCACTAAGTTGTAAAAATCATTCTACATGTTACCTGGTCTTATGTAAAGGTACTAATTACAAATTATTTGACTTTTTTAGAAACACTGAAGTTATTTAAACATTTTCCATGCAAAAAGGACTCCCCAAAATGCAAGAAGTCCTCACTCATTGTTCAATATATCTATGTGGATAGTTCCACTACATTACGCCGGCAATTTTAAGTTTGATGACGGTGCATCTTGTGACTTAGGTTGCAACTGTCCTAATGTCTCCTTCAACCATTTTCTGATTGAATTTTTGCGCCTCCGCCTTACTTCCTTCGGTTTCACCGATAATCGCCTCCTTAAACCATTTATACAAAGTTTTATTCCCGTGACTCACGCAGAAGTGTACCTGTCTCTTTTTATTCTCAACCCGGTATGCCTGCTTGTCAAGGTAATTTTTCGACTTGTCTCCGTTTGCACCTGTCCAGAAAATGTATCTTGCACAACTTGAGATTCACATATGCATGTGATAAGCTTGGACATCAGTATTAACAGAACAGCGCATCGCAACCACATTTGTAATGAAGATGGCCAACTGAATCCTCTTTCTCTTATACTATACGTGAGAAAAACAAAAAGTATTCAAAAATATACCCTACCCTAAAGGAGTTGATGTCATGGCGCGATTAATCACAGTCATTCTTACCCTTTTGCTCGTTTTGACCATTCTTTTGTATCATTTTTATCATGTATTGACTATGCCAATCATCACTATTTTACTGCTCATCACTGTCATCAGCTATTTTGTGCAGCTCTATAGTATCTACAAAAAAAAATAACCCTGCGCCGATATAAATAGGCGCAAGGGTTATTTTTTTAAGCTTTTTCAGTTTTCATTTCCTCGTCATGAAGATGGCAAGCCACCCAGTGATCTTTTTCTACCTCATGCCATTTTGGTCTTACTTTCGCGCACACATCCATTGCAAATGGGCAACGCGTCCTGAAACGGCAACCGCTGGGCGGATCAATTGGACTTGGCACGTCACCTTCCAATATAATCCGTTCACGTGAACGTTCAATATTAGGATCAGCAACCGGAATTGCCGACAGAAGCGATTGAGTGTATGGGTGAAGAGGATGTTCGTACACTTCATCGCTGCTCGCAAGCTCGGCCATATTTCCGAGATACATCACACCGACTCGATCACTTATATGCTTTACCATTGATAGATCATGTGCGATAAACAAGAAGGTTAAGCCTTGTTTTTCCTGCAATTCCTGCAACAGATTGACAACCTGAGCCTGAATGGACACATCAAGCGCTGAAATCGGTTCATCGGCAATAATAAAATCCGGATCAACAGCAAGTGCTCTTGCAATTCCAATACGCTGCCTTTGACCACCGCTGAATTCATGCGGATAACGATTAGCATGTTCACGATTCAAGCCGACTGTTTCCAGCATTTCATAAACACGTTCCATGCGTTCTTTTGGTGATTTGGCTAAATGGTGAATATCAATTCCTTCTGCAATGATGTCTTTAACCATCATTCTCGGGTTAAGCGATGCATACGGATCCTGAAAGATCATTTGCATGCGTCTTCTTAACTCCTTTCTTGTTTTTGCAGAGAGTTTGCCGCTTATATCATGGTTGTCAAACACCACTTTGCCGTCAGTAGGCTCGTAAAGACGAATAATCGTTCTTCCGGTCGTGGACTTGCCGCAACCTGATTCGCCAACCAGCCCAAGGGTCTCACCTTTGTAGACATCAAAACTAATCTCATCAACCGCTTTTAAGATATCTTGACGCGAAATAGTGAAATATTTCTTCAAATTTTTAACTTGAAGCAATTTCTCTCTTTGTTCAGTCATTATTTGATCCTCCTACACCAATTGTTGCAGGCGGTTCCACCTTTGGTGCCCGCTCATCAAGCAGCCAACAAGCTGTCCTTTGCGTGCTCGACATTTCTGTGTACTCAGGCATATGATCCGTGCATACTTTCATCGCATAAGGACATCTTGGAGCAAATGGGCAACCCTTTGGCGGATTACTCAGATCTGGAGGAGTCCCTGGAATCGCCAATAATTTATCGGTTTTGGCATGCAATTTTGGCATAGAAGACAACAGTCCCCATGTATACGGATGCTTTGGATTATAAAATATTTCATCCAAGGTACCAGTCTCTACAATCTTTCCTCCATACATTACAGCAACACGTTGTGCCAAATTGGCCACTACACCTAAATCATGGGTAATTAAAATAATTGCTGTTCCTGTTTTCTTCTGCAAATCACGCATAAGATCAAGAATCTGTGCTTGAATCGTCACATCAAGTGCCGTTGTTGGTTCGTCTGCGATAAGAATTTTCGGATTGCAAGCTAATGCAATGGCAATAACAACACGCTGTCTCATCCCGCCTGAAAATTGGTGTGGATATTCATCCACACGTTTTTCCGGATTTGGTATACCTACCAATTGCAGCAGTTCAATTGCACGTTTTTTTGCATCATGCTTCGTCATTCCTTGATGCTTAATCAAACCTTCCATAATTTGTTTGCCGATCTTCATCGTTGGATTCAAGGCGGTCATCGGATCCTGAAAAATCATTGAAATTTCCTTACCACGGATTTTCTGCAGCTGCTTCTTGGAATATTTAACAAGATCATTGCCTTCAAACAGAATATCCCCGGTCGCAATTTCACCTGGAGGACTCGGAATCAGTCCCATAATTGCTTTCGATGTCACCGATTTTCCGGAACCGGATTCGCCAACAATCGCCAGGGTCTCCCCTTTATTTAAATTCAAACTGATACCGCGGACAGCTTGTACTGTTCCACCAAATATATGAAATTTCACACTCAAATTATTGATTTCCAATAAATGACTCATAATGAATACCTCCTGCCTTTATCGACGCAGCTTCGGATCAAATGCGTCACGAAGCCCGTCTCCCATAATATTGAAACAAATCAACAGGAGCGAAATGATGATACCAGGATATAGGGTCTGATAAGGATGAATCTGAAGCATTTGATATCCATCATTAATTAACGAACCAAGCGATGACTGCGGCGAACGAATCCCTAATCCGATAAAGCTCAGGAATGCCTCAAAAAAGATTGCACTCGGAACTGAGAACATTGTATTAATGATGATCATTCCAATTGAATTTGGAATTAAATGCTTAAATATGATTCGTCCATCACTTGCACCTAGTGTTCGTGAAGCAAGGACAAATTCCTGATTTTTCAGTTTCAGCATTTCGCCGCGAACAATACGCGCCATTGATAGCCAGCTTGTCGCCAAAATTGCCACAGTGATTGCAAACAGACCTGGCTGCATAATCAAAATAAGCAAAATGATCCATACAAGGCTTGGAATACCGGCAATAATTTCCAAAATACGTTGCAGAACATTATCAACCATGCCCCCAAAGTATCCGGAAACTCCACCGTAGACTACGCCAATGAGCACGTCGGCAAGTGTTGCAATCAATGCAATGATTAGAGAAATTTGAGTACCATTCCATGTTCTTGTCCACAAATCACGTCCAAGCTGATCCGTACCAAACCAATAGTTCGTGGTAATATGTTTTTCTTTGTAAATATCTACGCCGCCTTCTTGACCGCTAAACGCAGGAATCCACGTCAATGCACCGATTTTGGGTGGCAAGTTTGCACGTGAAACGTCCTGATCATCAGTACCATATCCAAAGAAATGAGGACCAATAATAGCCAATATAACAATCAAAGCAATAATGATCATTGAAGCCATCGCACCTTTATTCGTAACAAAACGGCGAACTGCGTCCTTCCAGGCACTGATACTTTCACCGGAAATTTTTTCACTTTCCGAGTTGTCCGCTTCAACGGGTCCAAAAAGGTCCTTTGTTACTGACGCTTCAGTTGTTGTCATGATGACTTCCCTCCAGAAACACGAATTCTTGGGTCAATCACACCATATAGAATATCAACAATTAAAATAGTCACAATAAATAATGCGGCATACAGTTCAGTCGTCCCCATAATCATCGGATAATCATTGGTGACAATGGCATCAATAAATTGTGATCCAATGCCAGGGATCGCAAAAATATTCTCAATAACGAGTGATCCTGTTACCACAGCCGCTGTCATCGGCCCAATCACTGTGACGATTGGAATCATTGCATTACGAATGGCATGTTTATAAATAACCGCTACTGTGCTTAAACCCTTTGCCTGTGCCGTTACAATATAGTCCTGATTCAGCACTTCAACCATTTCTGTACGCATAAACCGAGCAATTGATGCCATGACACCTACACCAATAGAGATGACCGGTAATACATGAGTCATCGGTGAATCCCAACCGATAACCGGAAAAAGCTGAATCTTAACGGAAAAGAAATACTGAAGAATTGCCGCAAAAATAAATGACGGTATCGAAATAAAAAGAACGGTCAGTGTAACGGTTCCCCAATCAAGAAATTTACCACGATAGATACCAGAAATAATACCAAGAACGATGCCTAATACTGTGCCAAAAATCATCGATTCGATACCAAGCTCCATCGATATCGGGAAGCGTTGAAGAAGAAATTCAGTCACCGGCTGCATACCATATTGAAAGGATCCACCCAAGTCACCGTGAAGCATATTCCACAAATAGTGAAGGTATTGAACGGGAATCGGCTGATCCAGGCCATAGTAATGTTTAAGCTGATTTAATTGTTCCGGTGTTAGACGGTTGGCAAACTTAAAAGGTGTACCAGGCAGCATTTTCATAGACAGAAAGGTCAGTGTAATAACTACATAAAAGGTAACGAGCATATAGCCAACCCGTTTTAAAATATATCGACCCACCGAATAGAACCTCCTTAAATTAGTATCTATATTATAGTTCCTAACATTCAACAATCAGTGATTTTGGTGTGTTAAATAATTAAAGAAATTATAAATTAATGGAAAGGAGAGCATATGCCAGGACCGACATATACTCTCCTTCAAAATGCCTCACATATCTTTCAAACTTTTTTTAATTAGTGTTTTAAGATATAAGCTCGTGCAAAGTCAACTTGTGGACCATAAGATGGGAATGAAAGACCTTTAACATAAGATTTTTCTGCCCATGTATGACCAGATTGATAAAGCGGAACAATTGGATATTCAGACATCATCAGTTTTTCAGCTGAAACAAGATTTTCCCAACGTTTTTGAGCATCAGCTGTATTCGTTTGAGCATCATTGATCAGGCTGTCAAACTTCTTATTCGACCAACCAATTGTATTCATAGGGTTGCCAGTTGTCCACATATCAAGATAAGTCATCGGATCTTGATAATCTGGGAACCAACCGCTGAAAGCAATATCATATTTAAATTCATTATTCAATTTCAGATAGTTAGCCCATGGTTGAGCATTAATTGTAACGTCAACACCAGGAAGATTCTTCTTGATTTGGTTCGCAACATACTGGTTGAGTTGCTGTGTTGAACTGCCGTCTTGGCTCAAGAAGTTCAATTTCAGTGTCTTAATGCCAAGTTCTTTCTTTGCTTTATTCCAGTAGGTTTTTGCTTCGGAAGTTGATCCTGCAGGGAAACCATCTGGATCAGCTGAACGGAAATCTTTGCCATCCGGACCTGCAACGAAATTCTTCGGTACAACAAAGTTAGATGCAACTGAACCATTATTCAGAATTGATTTAACCAAGCCATCACGATCAATAGCCGCGTTCAACGCCTTACGAAGGTTCAGGTTCTTCAAATTCTTATTTGTCTTTTCGTTGATATACAGGTAGTAAGTACCGGCATCAACACCAGAT
Organism: Sporolactobacillus sp. PKPK-6; assembly: GCF_056678885.1. Taxonomy (NCBI): domain Bacteria; kingdom Bacillati; phylum Bacillota; class Bacilli; order Caryophanales; family Sporolactobacillaceae; genus Sporolactobacillus; species Sporolactobacillus sp. PKPK-6. The sequence continues at coordinate 648,690 of NZ_JBWXPA010000001.1, forward strand.
TTGATTTCTTTTGGATATGTTTTCTTGAATTGATCAACGAATTCAGCAGAGAGTCCTACTTCATCAATTGCACCAGTCTTGTACAAGTTAATTGCAGTTGCTTGTTCTTTTACAACTTTAAAATTAACACTGCTGAGTTTCGTAGCTTTTGCATTCCAGTAATCTTTATTTTTCTTGTAGGTCCAGCCTGTACCTTTTTGCCAATCGGAAAGTGTAAATGGTCCGTTGTATAGAAGGGTGTCAGCTGAAGTCGCATAGTTTTTCCCCTGCTTCTTAACGAAGTCTTCACGTTGAGGCAAGAATTGAGGTTGTGACAAGATGCTGTAGAAGAACGGTGGAGCTGCTTGTTCCAAAGTTACTTGAACTGTCTTGTCATCGAGAGCTTTGATACCTAGTTGTTTGTACTTGCCATATAATGGGTCTTTAGGATCTTCAATTTTTGCTGCATTCTTAATTCCTACAGATGCGAACAAGAAGTTGTAAGCAGGTTTAGCTGCCGGATCGTTCTGACGCTGCCAGCCATAAACGAAATCTTGTGCAGTTACAGGTTTGCCATCGGACCATTTCTGATCACGAAGGGTAAATGTATAAACCTTCTTGTCAGAGCTTACTTTAGGCGCACCCTTTGCAAGATCCCATTCAAACTTGTTATCATGCATTCTTGTCAAACCGGATTCTGTCATTTCAATTGCGTTTGATGACGTAGTATCCGTTGCAAGGTTAGGATCGAGTGTAGGAATGTCTGCTGTAATCGCAAACTTCAATTCCTGTTTTGCTGCTAGCTTCGACGCACCGCTTTTGCCATTGTCACTGCTGCTTGAACTTCCGCAAGCGGAAAGCACAAGGCTCAATGCCATGATAAAAGAGAGCACAAGTGACCATTTTGCCTTCTTCATAAAAGTAATAACCTCCCCTAAATTTGCTATCTTTGTTTAGGTTTAATCCTCCATATTACAACGAATAAAGAGAACCGCTTAAACCTACAAATGCTATTATACAAGTTCTTTTTTTTTTTTGCATTCTTTTTTTTAAAAATTCGGCCGCTTAATGATGCAGAAAATGTAGAATATATTGATGCTACAACATTTTTCCGCTTATTTTTTTTTGCCGTTATGTTATAATTTCTAACAATGATTACAAAACAGGCGACTTATTTTGCTAAATAATAGAGGTGCTTCAATGAATATTTTTAAGTCAAAACGTTTTTTCCTTATTTTACTAATCTTGGTTATTGAATTCGTTTTAACACTATTTTCACAATTAATTTTTTCTTCTCTCTCATACTTGGCTTTTATTAATCACTTGTCCGTTATCAGTTTGCTATTTTTCAACTTTGGTCTCATTGTTTTTATTGTCCAAGGCGGTTTTTTTGACGGTGTCGTTTATAGTTTCAAACGTTTTGTACGTGCAACACGCAAAAAGACGTTTCAGGAAGAGGACACTGAAGCTCCAATGGCGGAATATAGACATCGGGACGGAAAGAGATCATTCATTATTTGGCCGCTTCTCCTCGACAGTCTTTTTTTGTTTCTTCTTTCCATTTTTCTTTCTTGGTCCTTATGATTAAATAGATTTGATTTTAATTAGCGTTTTATATATAATTATGTCAATATTGAACAGACTTATAGTAAAGCAATGAAGAAGAAGAGTACCTGCAGAAAGTCTTTAGAGAGCTTGGGTATGATGGAAACCAAGTGTCGGACTGCTTGGGAATGGACTTCTGAGCTTCAATCCGAACCTCGGGATTCAATCCGTCAGTAGGCATAGACGTTTCCGTACGTTACAACGGTAATGATTCTCGAACAGAATCAGATGAAAGATGTTTCTGCACAGCAGAAAAATTAGGGTGGTACCGCGGTCTATTCGTCCCTTGTGGATGGATAGGCCTTTTTATATTGTCTAAAAGAAAAATAATAAAATCAGGAAGGTGACTTATTTTGGCAAAAATATTTTCCGGCGTTCAGCCGACGTCCATTCCGACCCTTGGGAATTATCTTGGTGCCATGCGCAATTTCGTTACACTGCAAGAAGGCAATGAATGTATCTATTGTATTGTCGATGAACATGCCATTACGGTACCTCAAGATCCGAGGGAGATCCAAACAAACATCCATAATCTAGCGGCGCTTTATTTGGCCATGGGAATTGATCCAAAACAATCCATTCTTTTTATCCAATCGGAAGTTCCTTGCCACGCGCAGCTTGGCTGGATCATGCAATGTACTAGCTACATGGGCGAACTGGAACGTATGACTCAATTCAAAGACAAATCTCAAGGAAAAAAAGCAATTCCAGCAGGTCTTCTCACCTATCCGCCTCTGATGGCAGCAGATATTCTGCTCTATCAGACAGATCTTGTTCCTGTTGGTGCTGATCAGAAACAGCACATGGAATTGACACGTGATCTTGCTGAACGGTTCAACAACAAATACGGCGAAACGTTTACGATTCCGGAACCTTACATTCCTCCGGTTGGTGCGCGAATCATGTCACTCGCTGAACCAAAAAAGAAAATGAGCAAATCGGATGCGAACCGCAAGGCAACCATTTTTACACTAGACAGTGAAAAGGATATCATCAAAAAAATCAAATCGGCGACTACAGATGATGAAGCATCCATCCACTACGACCGGGATGCTAAACCGGGAGTCTCCAACCTGCTGGATATTTTCTCTCTCTGCTCAGGCCGATCCGTTGACGATCTGGTCGCTTCCTATCAAGGAAAGGGCTATGGGGAATTTAAAACCGATGTTGCCGAAGCGGTCGTTAAAGTATTGAATCCGATTCAGGAACGATTCAATCATCTGATCGAGTCTTCCGAACTCGATGAAATCCTCGATGAGGGTGCAGAAAAAGCCTACGCTATTGCAAGTAAAACTTTAAGCAAAGCCGAGAAGGCCCTCGGAATCGGACGACGAAACAAGCATTAAGACAAGGAACAAAAAACAGCTCTCGAGCGATTACATGTGCTCGGCGGCTGTTTTTTTATTCATAAAAGTTTAGTTTCAGGTTTAATCATTTTTTAATATAGTAGAATCCAAAACGTCCTGAAGATATTTGGCATGAGTACTGGCTTGTGATGCACTATCCAGCTCAGTAAAAATTTGGATGGCTTGTAAAGCTATTTTTTCTCCGCGCTGGCGATTTCCTAACTTAATCGCGTAAATTCCTTTTAAAAACATAAGCTTAATTTTCATGTATGAATCTTTTTCTTTATCCAATGATTCGTCCAATAGAATTAGAAATGTGTTCGCTTCAGGCAGCCTATTGTTTTCTAATAGTGCCACAATGGTGTTTAATAATATTTTTTGTTTCTTGACGTCCCCTCTTCCTAGCGGATTATAATCCATACTTTTCTCATAAGCCATGCGCGACAGTGCAACCATTTGATCGACCGGAAAACTGAACATCGAATTTGTATAAATCACAAGTTCATAGTATCCCCAGACATCCACATTAGAAAAGTATTCACTCAGAATTTTTACCATCTTCGGATCCGGCTTTTTCTTGGAAATTCGCCGTATATACAGCTCGGCCACGATAGAAAAATGCAGATAATAATTTTTTCCTTCTATTAAATACTTTCTATTTGTACGATCACGAAGGACTTGAAGCATATGCAGATTATCTTCCATTACGTAGCCCTTCAAGTCATCAAAGAATTTCTGAAAATGAGTAACTTCATAGTCGTTATTTACATAGAGAAACTCGTCCATTGACACATTCAATTTGTTAAGCAAATTAAGAAGATGTGTAAATGATATGTCACAGTCGCCACGTTCAAAGCGAGAGAGAAAGGCAACCGATACTTCTCCTTGTGCAAGTTCCGACAGCGTCATTTTTTTTGATTTTCGGATGTATCTTAATGTAACTCCAGGATGATTCATAAGCACACCTTTTTTTAATATAGTAAAATTTAAGCAGTTCATAAAGTATGTTTCGCAGAAGGACAATGCTTTGCGTCCCTCATCACAAGTTGAACTTACTTATAGTTTATCAAAAATAACACGACAATAAGCAAAGCGAGCATTTAATTAATAAAAAGTTTAATTAGATATTCTGATTTGATATAAAGCAAAAAAAGACCAAGCAGCAACATTCTGCCTGGTCTGTCTTATTATTCAGCTTTCTCTCATTGAACTTTCGTGCCCTGTTCTAACTCCCACAGCTTTTCGAAATAGGATTGACCCTTGATCATCCGTTCGCAAAGATCACTATGCTTGTCCGACCAACCCTTTTTCATTCCTAAAATCAATCCTTGCCATGCCTCATCAAAGGTCATTCGGCGGCTTTCACTATATTTAGTCGGATACCACTCTGTATACCAATAGCGCATTTCTTCGACATTCCCAGATGAATAGAGCTGATCAAGCGCCATAAACAGCAGCTGCTTCAGCTGTCTTTCTTTTCTTGTTAAGCCCATCATACACTCAGGATTAAGTGAGAGCATATGATATTCTTTTTTGCGAAAACATCCGGCAGGAAGCGGATAGTGGTCGATATCCATTTTTGCTCCCTTCTGCAGGATCAGACTCTCTTGTCTTGGGATCATTCGACTCTTTCGCACAGGAATCGAATAGCCCAAGGTATCGGCGACAATACAGCGTTCTCCATCGGTTGCGATAAAGCAATATTCAATAATCTCTCGTTGATTGTTTTTACAGATCACGCTTCGATTCCGAACATCTTTCAACAATTCTTGGGGAAGATCCTGCAAGTCGTTTTCAATGTAGTCAAGGAGTGGTTTTTCTACTTTAATCAGAGGAATCTGGTCGAGAAGCTCTATAAAATCATGTTTACGCCATTCGAAAAATTCGCATACATTATAGCTGTTCTCTTCACCCTCAAACCAATTTACCCAGATATCACTGACAATTTCCATGAGGCTCCATCTCCTCTGTTTGATTTGACAACATTATGGACATTATTGGAAGATTTTATTCGGATCGAGCAGATTTTTTGTGCCTCATATCTTCTCATGTTCATTTTATGCATTAATCTATGAATCTATGTATTTACGTACCTCGGCGCTCGTAAAAAAAAAATACTATATAAGAAAAAAACGGGCAAAAAGAGTCCGGTCCTTAATCTCCAGTCATGTGTCATTGGTTTGTGTCTTTACGGTGCTGAATCATTACTTCGGTTGCTCGCTGGCACGGCTGATCCCGCAGGCGTCTCGCACCTCTGCTTTGATTCTCGGCTAAGACACTGGTTTATTCTTTTAAATACGGGGCAAAATCTGTCGAGTAGGGCAGTGATTCACATCCTCTGTCCCCCTCACAGAACCGTGCGTGCGCTATTTACGCACACGGCTCTTCTTGTTCATGGTTCACAGAATATAGCTAAGTTCTGGGCGAAGTTGATAGATATTGACCTTGATTCGTGGTTGAGGCAATGGGCATCGTTTTAGAAATTGATTGAACTTTTCCCATGTATAAGATCGTTTTTGGCTTCTTCTGTTTAACCATTTATACAACAGCCGAATCACCTGTAATCGAAACGCATTCACACTTGGAATGTTGTCGGTGACACAATAGTAGTTGTAATAGCCGATCAGCGAGCGCTTGATCCGATCCATGATGGAGTCTATCTCTTTCGTTCGATGAGCTTTAAGCCACTGCCCGTGGGCTTTGAGCTTGGCGCAGACTTTCTTTCGACTGCTTTTTCGTTTTACTCGAAAGTGTCCACTTTTACTCCACCCACAGTAGTGGGTGAACCCCAGGAAGTCAAAGGTCTTTGGCTTCCTGTTTTCAATTCGTCTGGCATTTTCCCAAGCAAAACGTCCAAAAGGAATGATCCTCGCTTTTTCCTCTGCTAGCGTCAAATTAAATTTACCGATTCGCTGCTTGAGTTCACTATAGAATTGCTCCGCTTCCTGTTTGTACTGAAAGCAACAGACAAAGTCATCAGCGTAGCGCACCAAGTAGGCCTGTCCCTGACACTGCTTCTTCACCACTTTCATAAACCATAGATCAATCACATAGTGAAGATAGATGTTGGCTAGAATCGGCGAGATCAGTCCACCTTGCGGCGTCCCTTGTTCGCTTGCGTACCACGTCCCCTTCTCCATGTATCCAGCCTTCAGAAAACGCGCAATGAGTCTGAGTAGACTTGGATCATTAATGCGATGATTTAAGAAACGCATCATCCATTGGTGATCAACATGATCAAAGAAACCTTTGATGTCTACATCAACGATGTAGTTTGTATACCGTTTTTCGATGGAGACATTGAGCACTTTGAGCGCATCATGACAACTTCTATTTGGACGAAAGCCAAAGGAACAGTCAAGAAAATCCTGTTCATAGATGGCATTAAGGATTTTCGCAAGTCCTCGCTGTACAATTTTATCTTCATAAGCCGGAATGCCCAACGGTCTTTTCTTCGTTGAACCCGGCTTATCAATGTACACGCGACGCACCGGAAGCGGCCGATAGCTTTTCTGCTTCAGTCGCATGACTAGGTGGGAGAGGTTATCCGCCACGTTTTCTTGATAGGCAACTTTTGTTACTTGGTCAATGCCTGTTGCTTTGTTGCCTTGTAACTCCCGATGACACTGTCTCAATTCCTCTTCATCCATTAAGTGCGCCAGTGACGTGAACGCCATCCCCGGATTCGCCTTCGCTAATTCTGCTATTCTTACCTGTTTTGTGTTCATCTTTACTGCACCTCCGTGTGTGCCGATGTGTCCCCGATAAGATTCATGAACAAGAGAAACACCTTTCCTCGACTGGCATTACCCAGCGTCATTAGTACTATGTGTTTCCTCCGACTTCCCAGTAGACATTTAGCGTCCTCACATTTGATTGCTTGGTTCACTATACTTTCATTCGAAAGATCCGCTGGGATCTCCCGAGTTGCCGTCCCTTATCAATGCTCAGCGTGCCATGGTCTCAGACCCCGGGGAACCCCCAATCCTCTTACCCTATCGATGATTGGAGTGTTGCCTTCTGGAAGTATAACGCCATCGGCGTTCCCGTTTTCATAAGTTTTCGAGGCTCATTCCCTTCAACCACATGGCTTACGGCCCACTGACTCGCTGTCTACGCTTAAAAACTAACGTTGCCCTTAGTTCTCCAAGACTCGCTACGGATGAGTGGCTAACTCTTTTCCGACGGGATTCTCACCCGCTATAAGGCACGACCTTGCTCGGTCGCTCTATACTTTCTTATCTTGTAAGAAAAAACGGGGAAAAAGAGTCCGGTCCTTAACTTCTGCAGAACGCGATCGCTTTCGCGTTGCATACAAGATGTATGCGTACATACTTACCTCTTTATTTGTGCAAAAAAACGCCTGCGAATGAATCGCAGACGCTTTAAAAAAGTAAATTTTAAACTTCGTATCTTTTAAACGCAAGTGTCGCATTATGACCGCCAAAACCAAATGAATTGCTAAGTACCACATTAACTTCTTTTTTCAGTGCTTCATTCGGCACATAATTCAGATCACATGCCTCATCCGGCGTCTCATAGTTGATGGTCGGCGGAACAATTCCTTCTTCAATTGCTTTAATACAAAGAATTGCTTCAACACCGCCTGATGCGCCAAGCAAGTGACCAGTCATTGATTTCGTTGAACTGATTGCCAAATCATAGGCACCGTCTCCAAACACTGCCTTAACAGCTTTCGTTTCTGTGGAATCATTGGCTTCTGTACTCGTTCCATGTGCATTTACATAATCAACTTGATTCGATTTCACACCAGCATCATCGAGTGCCATTTGCATCGAACGGATTGCACCTTTTGCTTCAGGATCCGGACGTGTCACGTGAAAAGCATCGCTCGTGGCACCGTATCCTGCGATTTCGGCATAAATATGTGCGCCGCGCTTTTGAGCCGATTCCAAAGATTCAAGAAGCAGCACACCTGCTCCTTCGCCCATGACGAACCCGTCACGATTTTTATCAAACGGACGGCAAGCCGTCTTCGGATCTGGATTCGTAGAAAGTGCCCGCGCCGACGTAAACCCGGCAAAGGACATATTTGTAAGTGGTGCTTCACTTCCGCCGCAAAGAATTGCGTCGTTGTCTCCACGCTGTATAGCCTTATACGCGCTTCCGATTGAATCTGTTCCAGTAGCGCAAGCCGTTACCGTGCACGAGTTAATTCCTTTCGTTCCAAGTAAAATAGAAACTTGTCCGGACGCCATATCCGGAATCATCATCGGAACAAAAAACGGACTTACACGTCTGAAGCCTCTTTCCAAAGCGACGCGCAGTTCTTTTTCGTAAGTTTCCATTCCACCAATACCAGATCCAATCCAGACACCGGTACGTTCAGCATTCGTTTCATCTATTGTATAATTAGCATCTTCGACTGCCATTTTTGCTGCCGCTACGGCAAATTGCGCAAAACGGTCCATGCGAAGCGCTTCCTTGCGATCAACATATTTTTCAGGATCAAAATCTTTCACTTCACCGGCAACCTTGGCGCGAAAATCGTCAGGGTTTACACGTGTGACAATACCAATGCCCGATTTGCCGGCAATTGCATTTGCCCATGTTGTCGCAACATCGTTGCCAAGTGGCGTCACAGCTCCTAATCCGGTCACAACGACTCTTCTTTTCATTCAATTCTCTCCTTTTGATAGGATTGGAACCTTTTTATCATTAGGTAATCAATAAATGATAGCTATACGATATAATTATAAATTATTTGCCCCATTTAAGCGTGAGCGCGCCCCAGGTGAGCCCTCCACCGAAGCCTACCATCACAAGCACATCTCCGTCTTTAACTTTCCCCTCTTCAACAGCGTCGACTAACGCCAGAGGAATCGAAGAGGCAGATGTATTTCCGTACTTCTGAATCGTCTTAATCATTTTTTCTTCAGGTATTTCCAGTCTCTCACGCGAAGCTTCCATAATTCTTATATTCGCCTGATGAGGAATAAGATAATCAATATCTTCTTTTTTCAGACCAGCTTTCTCTACGACATGAACAGCCGATTCACCCATTTGACGAACTGCAAATTTAAAAACTTCCCGTCCGTTCATTTTAATGTATTTGCCGTCCTGATACAAATAAGAGCCGCCGCTTCCGTCGGCGCCTAATTCAAAGGACAGAATTCCATGACCTTCCGAAACATTGCCAAGAACTGCCGCCGCAGCTGCATCGCCAAAGAGAACAGCGGTACCGCGATCATCCCAATTTGTAATCTTTGACAGTTTTTCAACACCGACAACCAGAACATGGTGAAAAGTGTCGTTGTCAATAAACTGTTTTGCTGTAACCATTCCATAAATAAACCCGGAGCATGCGGCACTAATATCCATTGCAGGTATCCGCCTTGCTCCCAGTCGATCTTGAAGCATGCATGCAACAGAAGGAAAAGGATGATCAGGCGTAACCGTTGCAACGAGAATCAAATCAATGTCAGAAGCTGTCAAACCTGCGTTTTTGATCGCCTGCTCGGCAGCGGCAAATGCCATGTCCGAAGTGTCTGTTTCATCATTGGCGATTCTCCGCTCTTCAATTCCGGTTCTTGTCCGAATCCATTCATCTGAAGTATCCATGACTTTCTCTAAATCAGTGTTCGTAACCACACGTTCGGGAATAAACTTGCCCATTCCCAGTATTCCTGCGGACATCCGCAAATCCCCTCTCAGATCTTAACAGTATATATAATGACTTGGTAACAATATAATACACTAAAAATCATTTGTCCAACAAGCTTCCCGATAAAAGGACACCTGTCTCCGGTTAAATCATCACCTAAAGGCGAATGAATCACACATTCATCACTTAAAGGCATAAGATATGATAAAGACCAGATGTAAAGGAGGGAGACTCTTGATTCAACCTGCTCAAAATCCAAGAGACAGTCACTTTGACCCATTTACGTATCTCATGTTCGGTTCACAAATCCCGCCAGTGCAACAAACACAAACCTATCAACCGCCACAAGCATTCTATCAGAACAGCGGCTGGCAAGCAAGTGGAATGCAAGTACCGCCTGTACAGCCGGTGCAACCGACACAGCCTGCACAACCCGGATTCTTAAAACCGTTTCTCGGCCAAGACGGACATATTGATGTGAGCAAAATGGTAAATGGCGCCACCCAGCTGGTCAATGTCATTAATCAGACAGCACCGGCGATCAAACAATTGTCTCCGCTGCTCAATTTCTTTAAAAAGCCATGATTGAAAATGGCAATAGTAAAAGAACTGCAAGGGTGAACTCAGATCCACTCAGCAGTTCTTTTAATTCGATCAAAAGAAAAAGAAGTTTAATCAAGATTTTCTTTGCAGCCATTTCTCATAATTCCGCGGTAAAAGGCTCCTGAGTTTTTCATTTATCGCATCATTCGAATCAAGTCCTTTTTTAAAATGGACGACATCAAGTCCTTCATGTTCCTGCTCCATTAACCCGTTAATTAGTGCTGCTATGATTTCACCATCGCACTTGTCGGAAATTAAATTCAAATCCGTCCGTAAAATAATTGCCTCTTTCCTCTTACTTTCGTGCAAAAGATTAATGAAGAACAGTTCCATTTCATTGGCAGCTCTTCCGCGAACAGAAGTCGGACAGGCCGCTCTTCTTTTCCCGTTTTTATCAACATGCTGCCCGCATACCTCCAGGGAAGAGAGAAAAAGCACACGTTGACATTGCGGCGAATCAGTAAGTAGATGACCCATCTTTTTCTTCAATTCATCATTGCTTTCCTGTTTCATCCGGAAAGTGTCAGCAAGAATAAGATGCTTTGCTACTGAACGCGGCTTGTCTCGGTCATTATGAAAAAGTGCGTTGCGACCCAAAAAAAGCTCATTCTCTTCCTCACGATCTTTCTCTTCATCAGTAACTGCCGAACTAATTGAATAGACGACAACTCCCGCCTCAAGCAGTCTTTCAGTAAGAAGAAAACCAATAGACGAGAGTCCGCCAAACACCATTGCTTCTTCCATCATTTTCCCCCCTGCTCACGCAAGAAAATATATATATAAAACGGGTAAATGCTCAAGAGCTGCATCAACTAGCACGACTGCAGGAGTCTTGTGCACGTTTGCTTCACAACCTTTACTTGGGAATAATTATTTACTTTTGTACATAATACATGGCACTTTATCACCATTGTATTTTCATTCAAGTGTCCAGTACCACCTTAAACGGGTTGAATGGTTCTTTATTTGTTAGAAAACTTGATTTCATCAGATTTTTGAAAGCAAATTTTTAGTTGCACTTACATGAACTATTGCTGATCTGTACTATTTTTTTGATATGTATAAAGAAGATATGCCAAAAATGGTGTGATCATCACCTGCGGGGGCTTTTGGGTTCGAAACACAAAAAGCCGAGGCAGGATATACATCCTGCTCCGGCTGATACGTGGCAAATGGTTTACTCTGATAGTCCAAGTGCAATTCTAGCATACCGCGACATGCGCTCTTTCGTCCACGGTGGATCCCATACAAAATTCACTTCTACTTGATTTACTTCTTCGATCTCTCCAAGCGTACGCTTAACGTCATAGGAAAGGGACGCAGACAATGGGCAACCCATAAAGGTCAGCGTCATGGTCACAATTACATTGTTTTCTTCATCTATGTCGACGCCATACACGAGCCCCAGGTTGACGATATCCACACCGAGTTCAGGATCAATAACATCTTCCAGCGCTTCAAGTATGCGGTCTTTCAATTCCTCAGAAGAACTGTTCTCAGCCACTGCAAATACCTCCTTCCTCATTTGGGTTACGTTTAGTATAACCGAATATCTGGTCTATTTCATCTCTCAGACAGTCTCTTGTCCACAGCCTCAGTATTCTAACAATGCGCTCCATTCCATCATGATATATAATGAAGAAAACGACACAATAGAATCCGTTTATTAACAGAAAGGAAAATACAGATGAACTTTACGATGACTTCTACGCCAAACCCGAACGCATTAAAATTCACCGCTGAAGGACCTCTTTTTTCAAATCGAGTCGAAGTTTTCAAAGATGACCAAACAAATTCCCCATTTTTAACAAAATTGATTGAAATAGACGGCGTCATCAGCCTTTTCGGCTTTAATGACTTTGTAACCATCTGCAAATCTCCGGATGCCGCATGGGAAAATCTGCTTCCTCACGTCAAAGAAACGCTCGAAAAATTCTAATGACACCATTACCTCTTCTTAAGGTGGATACTTCTTTCAATGTACAGGTTGCCTTATGTTTGCTGTATTTTTCAGTAAAACAATGAACGAATCAACAAAAAAAGTCTGAGCTATAAATGCGCAGACTTTTTCATTAATAAATCAATTAATCAAAGGTAATAATATCAGATTCGTTAAGTGCCACGTTACCACTCTTTTTAAGTACAACATGCTTTGAAGGATCAAGGTTTGTAAAAATTACAGGACTGATCAGTGATGGAACTTTATCTTTAAGTGCAGGAAGGTCAAAAGACATCAATTTCTGCCCTTTTACAACTGTATCGCCTTCCTGCACATAATTAACAAACCCCTCACCATTCAACTTGACCGTATCAATGCCGACGTGAATCAGGACCTCTAAACCATCGCTTCCCGTCAAACCAATCGCATGCTTTGTCGGGAACACGCCGCTAACCTTTCCGTCGACAGGAGAAACAACAACCCCTTCATCCGGATCAACAGCAAATCCGTCGCCCATCATTTTTTCAGAAAAAACCTTGTCCGGAACATCGGTAATCGGAAGCATTTTGCCTTTAATGGGGGCACATACAGATTCCGCTCCAACAGATACAGTGGCTAAACCAGGCTCAGTTGATGTACCGTCCACTTCTGCCTTCGTAAGATCCGCAGAAGATTTGATCAAGTTCTTCATCGCGTCAGCCACAAATTCTACATCCGTGCCTACGATGATCTGCAAGTTTTTCTTATTCAGCTTGACTACTCCGTGCGCGCCATGATGCTTAATCGCAGCACTGTCTGCGGCCTCTGAGTCCGCGACGGTTAATCGAAGACGCGTGGTACAATGATCCACATTTGTAATATTCTCTTTGCCACCGATATCCTCAATAAACCGGGCAGCCATCACTTCATATTTATCATTCGTATTGAGGTCGGGAGCCTGATCCGGATTTTCTTCGACGAGATCGTCATCTTCCTCACGACCTGGTGTCTTCAGATTAAACCATTTGATGGCAAAGTAGAAAACAACGAAATAGATCACAGCAAAAATAACGCCGACAACCAGTAGCAACAGCGGCTTTTGGGCAATTCGATAGTTGATAATATAATCAATTGCACCAGCAGAAAAACCAAAGCCATCGTGGATACCGAGTGCATAGGTAACAGCCATTGACAGAGCTGTCAAGAAAGCATGAATAACATAGAGTACGGGAGCAAGGAACATGAATGAAAATTCAATCGGTTCTGTAACACCGGTTACAAAGGAAGTAAGTGCAATTCCGATAAGCATGCCGGAGACCGCTTTGCGTTTTTCTTTTTTTGCCGCGGCAATCATGGCAAAACAAGCAGCCGGCAAGCCAAACATCATGATCGGAAAATAGCCTGATAGAAGCAGGCCGGCATGCGGATCGCCATTGAGAAAACGGGTGATTTCACCGTGAAACCCTTTATAAGTGCCAAATTCAAACCAAACAAGTGTATTAATAACATGGTGCAGTCCAAGCGGTAAGAGTAATCGGTTTAAAAGGCCATAAATAGCAGCGCCGAATATTCCAGCATCGTAAATCCAAGTCGCTAAATGGGACATGCCGAGCTGTACATAAGGCCAAACATAGCCAAAAATAAATCCAAGAATAAGCATTGTTCCTGACGTAACAATAGGGACAAATCGGCGGCCGCCAAAGAATGCAAGCCAATCAGGAAGTTTAATATTGTGATAACGATTATAGAGCATTCCGGCAATGATTCCGGCAATAATACCGCCAAGGACGCCAAGGTTTATTGTCTTATTTAATGAAGTTGCACAGGCGCTGAGTACGAAAAAACCCATCGCTCCGGCAAGAGCAGCTGCCCCATTGTTATCCTTAGCAAAACCGACGGCGATACCAATCGCAAATATTAATGCAAGGTTTGAAAACACTGCGTTTCCTGCTGCTGCGATAAACGGTATGTTGAGAAGATCCGGTTGTCCAAGACGTAATAACAATGCTGCCGCAGGTAGAGCTGCAATAGGAAGCATGAGCGACTTGCCTATTCTTTGAAGAAAACCTAACATAATATCTCTCTCCCCTGTTATCAATAATAAAAAGATAAAGTCATGAACCACAAAATGACAGATCACTTCTCATAAACAGATGTTGTCCTCCTTTATCTCTGTCACATTTTATCTACTATTCTGTCATTTTTGCATAAAAGCAGTAGGTTGTCTAGACATTCAGTCAAATTAGTTGTCATATTAGTTCACTTGTCATGTAATTTATTTTCACGCTTGTTAAATGGGGGAAATGTCTGCACCAAATGCAGCTTCGAATTCAGTATTGTTAATGAGGCAGGTAGCGGCTGTACAGCTCCAATTGATTCCGATACAATCAATCTTCTTCGCTTGCCTTGATCACTTCAAGAATTTCGTGTTTGCTCGTATCTGGTAAATTCGACAAATGACTATCTAAGGATCGCTTAATCATGGGTTTTCTCTTTTCTATTCGTTTACAATCAGCAAACGTATACATGAGGGCCTTATGTACCTTTTTTTCTCTTACTCTAATCGTGTATATTTACTTTCTATGAACATTCCACAGGTTTTCAGTGCTATTTGTCCTACTGAATCTAGGTATTTATTCCCGTTTTTGCCAAATGTGCACAAATAGTGTCAAAATTATTTTGACACGTGACGCTTAATCTATCAATCAATCTAGCGTATAATCAATTTTATTTAATAGAGAAAAGGGAGCATCATTCATCATTATATAAAATTGATTAAATGGGGAGATGATTTACCAATGTTAAAGAAATGGGGCAAACTAGCCTTTACCGCTTTTCTGTCATTGCTGCTTGTTTTCAGTTTACTTCCTTCTTTTGCAGCCGCAGCATCCTCAAGTAAAGCGGATCAAAAACTGACATCTGTAAAACAAGGAACCGGACAATCCGTATTAGAGAATGCTGATTATTTCGGAGATCTTCCAAATGAAACGCCGGTTTCAGTAGATATTGTCTTAAAAGCTGGCAATGAACGCCAGCTGCAATCCTATATAGAAAAAACAGTTGATCCTAGCAGCACATTCTATCACAAGTACCTGAGTGTTCCTCAATTTAAAAAAGCATTTGGTGCATCTAACATCACTGTTAAAGCACTCTCTCAGTATCTGAAAAAATACCATATCAGTTCAAAAGTGTATGATAATAACTTGATTGTCTCCGCAAGTGGGACAGCGGGAGATTTCAACAAGGCATTCAGTGTCACCCTCCAAAAAGCAAAGTTCAGAGGCAAAAGCTTTCACGCCGCCAAAAAAGGACCCAAGCTGCCGCGCTTTCTTGCGACTCATGTACTGGCGGTTCTTGGTTTAACTAACTATTCCGAACTGACACCTCGTGCAGTGAAACGGCCGCTTAAAATGACACCGAATTCAAGCGGCGGGCCACTTAATCTTGATCCTTCTGATCTAATTAAGCAGTACAATGTCGGTCCCTTATATGATCAAGGGGCTAACGGCAAGGGACAGACGATCGGCATCGTTACCTTAGCAGATTTTAACACTGAAGATGCCTATAGTTTCTGGAAACAAGAAGGTATTGATGTTAAAGCAGACCGCATTCACAAAATTCTTGTCGATGGCGGATCCGATTGGAACGGATATGAGGAGACATCGCTCGACGTTGAGCAATCCGGTGCACTCGCACCGCAAGCGGACGTTAATGTCTATGTTGGACCGAATACGGATGCAGGCTTTGTTAACGCATTTGCTACGGCGATTAACGAAAATAAAGCCTCTCAAATCTCTGTAAGCTGGGGACTCAGTGAATCAGCCATCAGCGCCGCGATTAAAGACCAAACGGAAGATCCGGCTTACGCGCTTGTCTTTAATCAGTTATTTGAGCAAGCAGCAGTACAAGGCATCTCGATGTTTGCTTCCGCCGGCGATGCCGGCGCTTATGATGCAAGCCGAGATATGGGCACTTACAATTTAGCTGTTGACAATCCGGCCGACAGTCCTTATATTACCGCTGCCGGTGGAACAACATTGCCATGGTCCTACACAACGAAAACGGGTGTGCAGCTCAATGTATCATCTGAACGTGCATGGGGCTGGAATTACCTTTATCCATACTTTGATTCACTCGGACTCAGTACACCGGAAGGATGGGCAAACTATTACTTTGTCGGCGGAGGCGGAGGATTCAGCCAGCTATTCCGAACTCCTGATTATCAGAAAGGAGTCTCCGGTGTGAATCGATTTACAGCCGTTCAGCAATGGCAGCCAAGTACTGATTTTGGTTCAGTCACTCCGCTCAGCGATCCGAAAATCGTTTCAGGAACGTCAAGTGGTCGAAACATGCCGGATGTGTCGCTTAATGCAGATCCATATACAGGTTATAAAGTATTTCTCTCCGATCCTAATGCGCCAGGCAGTAATTCCGGTTTCAGCACATTTGGCGGAACAAGTGTCGTATCGCCTCAACTTGCCGGCCTGACTGCATTAATGAACAGCAACCAAAAAGGTCGCATCGGATTTTGGAACAGCCAAATCTACCGATTCGCGAAGCAAAAGAGTTCTCCGTTCCATCCGCTGAACGCGACGGGAACAGAAAATACCAATCTCTATTACACCGGTACGAAAGAAACCATTTATAACCAGAGTACCGGACTCGGAACGATTGATGTCGCTTCACTTGCGAAACATTTTAAGTATCCTTATACGCGCTAATCCTATTTTCAAATAGACCCGCGAATAATCAAAAAAAGAACAATACCTTACTAGAAAAAACGGCTCGACCATTCATCCAAACAATGGTGGAGTCTTTTTTTTATTCATTACTGTACACTGATTTTCTCCAATACAAGCCAGCGAACCCTAAAAAGAAATCCTCTAATTTTGAATAATTAGAGGATTTCCTTTGAATTCTGTTATTGATCAAGAATATTCACATTGTATGTTTTAAGCCATTCGTTCATTTGCGCCATATGGGCAATCAGCTGAGGACCGGACATCAGCTGACCGAACCATGGTGTTTTAAATGAATCGCCTTTCGTATCAATGAGCGCCTGCAATTTCTGTTTGTCTACCAATTCAAGTAATGGCGAACTTGGCGTATTAATAACTTTTTGCAGCCATGCCGAGACAGCTTCCGTATACTTTGGATGATACGTTTTTGGATACGGGCTCTTCTTACGATAAAGCACATCATCGGGCAGATAGCCTTTGAGTGCCGCTCGCAAAATACCTTTCTCATGACCGTCCAGCATTTTCATCGCCCACGGAACATTCCACATATATTGTACGATACGATGATCGGCAAATGGCACACGTACCTCAAGGCTGGCACCCATACTCATACGGTCTTTTCGATCAAGCAATGCAGTCATAAACCAGTTCATGTTAAGATAGAACAATTCGCGCCGTTTTGCATCGATTACCGATTCACCCTCGAGCTTAGGTGTTTCGGCAATCGTTTCATTAAATCGTGCCATTTCGTATTCTTTTAGATTTAATTTACTTCCCCATTTGTCATTGAGCAAATCCTGTCGCGCACCGATTGAACGCATCCATGGGAAGCCTTCCTTAGCTGATGTTTCCGGGCTGTGAAACCAAGGATAGCCTCCGAAGATTTCATCGGCGCACTCTCCGGAAAGTGCGACAGTAAATTCTTTGCGAATTCCTTCGCAGAGCCAGAGAAGTGAAGAATCGACATCAGCATAACCAGGCATATCGCGAACGACAATCGCTTTTTTTAGATAAGAAACAAGGTGTTCATTATCAATGATAAGATTATGATGTACCGTACCAAGATATTTGGAGACCTCTTCAATAAAAGGCGCGTCACTGTTTGGCTGAAATTTACTTGTTTTAAAGTAGTGATCATTGCCAACATAATCAATTGAAAAAGTGTGAAGCGGCGGACGTTTCTGTTCTTTAAAATATTCGGAAGCAATGGCCGAAATACCGCTGGAATCCAGCCCACCAGACAGAAAGGTTGCCACCGGAACATCCGCATAAAGCTGACGTTTAACCGCGTCAGTAACAAGATAACGCAGGTTGGCAATCGTATCCTCCAAACTGTCAGTGTGAACATGACTCTCCACATTCCAGTAGCGCCAAATCTTCATACCGTCTTTTGTATACGTGAATGCATGAGCCGGGCGCAGATCGTCCATTCCTGCATAGACACCATGCCCCGGTGTTCGCGAAGGACCGAGTCCGAATACTTCATAGAGCCCCTCGCGATCAATTTCCGGACGTACATCGGGATGTGCCAGAATCGCTTTCAATTCAGAACCAAACAGCAGCCTGCCTCCCGATTTCTTATAGAAAAAAGGTTTAACACCCATGCGGTCGCGTGCACCGAACAAGGACTCTTTGGCGGCATCCCAAATAGCAAAGGCAAAAATACCATTAAAATGATCGACGCAGTTTTCCCGCCATTCAATGTAAGCGGTCAGCAGCACCTCAGTATCCGAATGTCCTTGAAAGGTGTACCCTTTTTTTAATAAATCCGAACGTATTTCTTCAGTATTGTACAATTCACCGTTATAAACGAGCACATACTCGTTATGATTCACCGTTTTTTTCATTGGCTGACAACCGCCTTCCGGATCGACGACAACCAGACGCGCGTGTCCAAGCGCTGCATGCTCCGACAGCCATGTATTCAAATCGTCTGGCCCACGATGATCCATCGTCTCAGCCATTCGTTTCATTGTCTTTCCCTCGCCGCGTAAATCCTGCCGCCAGTCAATCCAGCCTGTGATTCCGCACATTTTTCATGTCATCCTTTCTTGCCGCCATTGGGCATTAACCTCAACACATCTTATGCAGAACTGCTGGGCACGTGAGAAATGATGCCATTCAGGTATTATCTGACGCCTATCTGACCAGTCAATAAACGATAGAATCATTCAATTTTTAATCAGACGGACGAAAAATGCGATTTTCATTGAAAAATATAATGAACGAAATGAAAAGGCAGAGGAATAACGGATGACCAAAATCATTAAATTAATCGTCTCTTCTTCACTGATCATCGGTATTGCTTTTGTGCTCCTCTATATCATTTCAAGCATGTATAGTCCTCAAGCAGATCATGTACCGCTTCTTAATGACCAGCGAGTCATCAGCCCTGAGGTTGAACATTATCGCCCGATTATTGCTCAAACAGCCAAAGCGAATGGTGTCGGACAATATACAGATATCATTATGGCGATTGCCATGCAGGAGTCAAAAGGAAAAGCTGCTGACGTGATGCAAGCCTCTGAAAGCTTGGGGCTGCCCAGGAATGCCATAAATTCCCCGCAAAAAAGCATTCAGGCAGGAACGCACTATTTTAAAAAAGCATTGACACGATCAAACGGGAATCTTGAGCTTGCTCTCCAAAGCTATAATTTCGGCCTTGGCTTCGTCGATTATGTTGAGGCACACGGCGGTAAATACACGCCAAAACTTGCTCGCCAATTTTCAGAAGAGAAGTCTAAAGAACTCAACTGGAGCAGCTACGGCGATCCTAAATATGTCGAACACGTCATGCGTTACTACACCAATGAAAAACAAAAACGCGCATTAACGAAAAAAAAGGATTAAAAGAATCCCGCGAGTTGGCATTCATCTCGCGGGATTTCTCTATTGGTTTAACGAGTATGTGCGGATTCTGAAAAATGTTCTTCCTTCGTCAGTCGACCGTTCTGAAGCCAGTAAATTTTGCTAAAACATTTGGTCAAAAAATAACGATCATGGCTCACTGCAAGTACTGTTCCCGTAAAATGGTTCACAGCTTCTTCCAAAACTTCGCGCGATTCAATATCTAAATGGTTTGTTGGCTCGTCAAGTACGAGCACATTGATCTTCTTCATCATCAAGTCAGCCAGGCGAATGCGTACACGTTCACCGCCGCTCAGTGAACCGATCTTGCGGAATACATCCGAACCGTAAAACATAAACTTTGCAAGTTCGTGTCTCGCCTCCCCTTCGGTCAAACGGGCATGCTCGCGAAAGACATCGATCACACGCCGCTCCTTTTCTGTTTCCTGCTCAAACACATGCTGTGACAATAGCCCAATATTTAAGTTGGTTCCTTGATGAATATTTCCGTGGCTTGGCCTTAATTTTCCAAGTAAACAGTTTAATAAGGTGGTTTTCCCGGCTCCATTTGGTCCAGCGATCGCTACTCGGTCTTGATAACGAATATCCATGCTTACATGTTCAAATAAAGGGTTATGATTAAAACCTGCGGACAGATCAAGACAGCTGAGCACGCGATTTCCAGTGCGGCTGCCACGTGCGAAATCGAGCGCCATTTTATCAGTCTCCATTTTTGGACGCTTCAGCCGGTCAATTCTGTCCAGCGCCTTTTCCATGCTCTTTGCTCGTCGATGCAAGGCAGCATTTGGCGGCTTTGCCTGATTTGCCCATTCTTTCAGACGCTTGATAGCCTCCTTCATTTTTTTGATTTTCTTCTGTTGATCTTCATAAGCAGCAAATTCATTCAGCAGTCTTTCTTGTTTTTCCTTAACAAAATAAGAGTAATTTCCATTGTAAGCAACCATTTCGCCCTCATCAAGTTCCAGAACCTTAGTTACCGTACGATCCAGAAAAAAACGGTCATGCGAGACAAGTAAAATGGTTCCTTTGTATTGCTTGATGTACTGCTCCAGCCATTCTAAAGCAAGAATATCCAGATGGTTCGTCGGTTCGTCAAGTAAAAGCAGATCGGGTTCAGATAAGAGCTGAAGCGCAAGCCCGACTTTTGTTCGCTCACCACCGCTCAGCGAGGCAAATGAGCGTCCCAACAGCCACTTAATTTCAAGGCCCTCGGCGACTTGGTCAATTTTGTAATCCATCTCATAGCCGCCCATTTCCTGAAACTGTTCTTGAACACGTGCATATTCAGTCAGCAGCTTTTCAAGCCGTCCTTCGATCGTACCCGCCAATTCCCTTTCCAGCGCTCTCATCTTTTTCTCAACCTTTATGCATTCCGCGAAAGCATGCATCAGTACTTCGCGCGCCGTACTTTCCTGCCCGTCCGGAAGCTGGCGCAAATAACCGATTGATGCCCCATTTTTTATCGCAATAGCGCCTTGATCCGGGGTATCAATTCGTGCGAGTAAATTGAACAAAGTCGTTTTCCCGCTTCCGTTCGGTCCGACAACCGCAACTTTTTCATTATCCAGCACTGAAAAACTGACATCCCGCAATATTTCATTTCCCGCTATATTTTTTCGTACATGATCTGCTTGACATATCATCATTTTCTCGTCACTTCCTTATTTTTTGCATGCAAAAAAATCCACGGGCGCTCATTTACCCATGGATGATTTTGATCTTGATTCAATTAAAAAAACAATTGAGTTCCGCTTCAGTGGGTCACGCGTCCATTCACAAAGCTATGCTGTTTTTTAAAAAAGGGCAGACTGATCCCTTGAAGAAAAATGCAGCAAAAATCGCGCGAACTGTGTACAAGAATGATTCCAATGTTGCGCGATACTTCGTGAATAGTGACAATAGACCCACCTCCTTTTCTGCTTTACACAAAGTTTATCAGATCGATCGGTTAAGCGCAATAACCTAGTCAATTCCTTTTTCAAAGCTGTTTTTCATTCCGCGATCATAGAAGGAGTTCGGCCACTTGAGCACTTCTTCACGGATATCCTCGCTTATTTCATTCATTGTTTGCCTCAAGCTCAGTGATCTCTTTGTTGCTTAATCCTGTCCACTCACTGATTTGCCCATGACTTATTCCATTTTGCAGCAACTTTCGCGCGAACTGCTTTTTGGCATTTAATTCACCTTTTTCAATTCCTTTTTTAATTCCTCTTTCCATGCCGTCCTCCACTCCGCGATCATAAAAGGAGTTCGGCCACTTGAGCACTTCTTCACGGATTTCCTCCGGGAGTTTTTTCGCTTGATCCATCAATTGATTCACCTCTTTCTCGTTTAATTGAAGATAGGTTTCAAAAAATCCATTGATCATGCTTTCACGCGCTTCTCCAAGATGCATGCCGATCATCTGCCTGATAAAGGCGAGCCGAACCTGCACACGTTCCTTTTTTGAGTAGTTCATCCTGCTCATGAGCGCGGCTGCAACCGGATTATTGCTGCGCATAAATTTTCGCCAATTCATTTGGGCAAGCTCAAGCTTCAAAAAATGGAATTCACTGATAATCATAAAATGAGGTACTTCTACCACAAATTCATCCGGTTCATCTCTTACTCCATCATAACTGAAAATGGCAATCGGTAAAACAGGTTTTCGAAATTTCAGATAGATCATGATGTAGTAGAGATACATCCGTTCAGAAAAATCATCTTGATAATAGTTTTGCGCCTCGATATGGACAATCAGGATTACATCTTTTTTGGATTTAAGCTTCGTTTCCGCAATGATGTCCGCCCTCTTCTTGTCGCCCTCGATTAGATCCGGAAACAGCTCCTCCGAAAGGAATGTTTTCTCAGACAGATCAAGCATGTGATAAATCTTTGGGAAAAAGGCTTCGAGAAACTCATCAAAAAATTCGTGAAGCAACACTTTGAAGCGCCGATCGTGGTCTGTAGGCATATGAGGCCTCCTTACGCGGTATGGTTGTCGTTGTGCAAGAGGGATTAGGAAGAAAATTTGGAGATAACAGAGAACAAGTGATCGTATACATAAAGGATAACCGAATCCGATTCATAATGTCTAGATAATTCACCAGAGTTTAATCCACACAGT
The DNA here is from genome assembly GCF_056678885.1 of Sporolactobacillus sp. PKPK-6. Taxonomy (NCBI): domain Bacteria; kingdom Bacillati; phylum Bacillota; class Bacilli; order Caryophanales; family Sporolactobacillaceae; genus Sporolactobacillus; species Sporolactobacillus sp. PKPK-6. The sequence goes on from NZ_JBWXPA010000001.1 coordinate 671,479, forward strand.
ATTAAAGCGCAGATTGGGAATTTTGCATCCCATCTACGCTTTTTTGTGCATTTACTGTATTAGTTCACATCAAAACTGACATGCCAATTGGCTCACATGACAGCCCATTCTTGGTCACAGATTGGTTCACACTTTCCGATTTTAATACAGCAGCGGAAGATTCACCAACATAAAAAAGAAACGGATTTCTTCGCCACTTCATTCACGCATTTTCCCATCATGCATCCTTCTTACGCACAAACAACCCGAAAACATCCGTCGTCTCGACAATATTGGTAAATGCGCGCGGATCGACTTCTTTGATGATCTGCTTCAACCGGTACAGTTCATAACGAGTGAAAACAATCATCAGCAAGTCCTTATCCTTGTTCGTATAGCCGCCCTTTGCCGATATTTTCGTAATCCCCCGGTACATTTGAACGGAAATCGCTTTTTGAAGTTCGCTCGCCTTATCGGTGACAACCCAGGCAGTTAGTTTCACATAACTTGTGTGAATGGCATCGACAACACGAATGCTGACGTAGAGTTGAAGAAGCGTATACAACGCACGCCGCCAACCAAACAGAAAACCGGCGGAAAGAATAATTACTCCATTAAGTGCGAACATGTAAAAGCCGATCGGTCGATCCTTGACTCGCGTCAAAATCATGGCGATGATATCCATTCCTCCGCAGGATGCACCGAATTTCAGTGTAATCCCCGAACCGATCGCCTGCACCACTCCTCCAAAGACCGCATTCAGTAAGATATCATTGGTCAGTGGATGAAGCGGGATAACCGCCATAAAAAATGTTGTTAAAGCCACACTGATTGTACTATATAAAGTAAAACGGCGCCCGACTTTAATCCAGCCGGCATAGATAACCGGGATGTTCATCAAGAGAAGCAAAATCCCAGTACTGATATGAAAAGAGGTCGGCTCCAGCATTGAATTAACGAGCTGAGCAATACCAGTAATTCCTCCGGCCAGAACCTTTGCAGGTATGAGAAATAGGTTTAGGGCAGCCGCATTCAGCAGCGCGCCCGTAATAACGACCAATAATACTTTAAATTCTTGATAGAGTGATACTTTCATATCGCCGTTCCTTTCAGAATGGCAGCTCATATTCATCTCGTTCACAAGACAAAGCTGCCGATTCACCATGTATTATTAACAAATTAACACATGGACAGCCAATGCTCAAACCTTTTTATGAATCATTTTTGTAAAATCTGCACAAACTAAGCAAAACTTAATTTGGAGGCTCATTTATGAAACTGACACGTTTGCTTATTCTGCCTATTCTGATGCTTACTATGATCATCCCACAAGCAGGACATGCCGCATCCGGACATAATCCTATGGGTATGCCAGGCCATGATTTTAGGCATCAGTGGCTCTCGCAGATTATCGATCAATATGCACCTGCTGACCTTAAACAGACAATGAAAAAAGATATGGAGACACATCATCATCTGATGAGCGAATGGCGTCAAAGTGCAAATTTCAAAAAAGGTAACCGAGACTGCCAGAATACTTGTGAAAAGCAGGCAAAAAAGATCCAAGCCATAAAAAAAGATCAGGCACAAGGAAAAATTTCAGCTGAGGATGCCCATCAAAAAATAGCACAGTTGTTCCACCATGCTAAATTTGGCGGTCACCATCAAGCATTCGGCCAGTTAAAAACCGCAGTCAAACAAAATGATCGGACAGCAATTATCAAAGCTTTAGAACAGATTGATCAACACATTCAGCAATCCAATAACCGACTAGTCAAAAAGCTTGGCAAAACCGGATGATCGTGTAGATAATAAATGCCATTAGATTGAGTCTTAAGCATCGCAAATTCATTAATTGAGTTTGCAATGCTTTTTGTTTACCGTTTGCCCAGCCCACTAATGGAATAATGCTTTTTCACCGAGGGAAGCACGGTCACCGCTTGGATGGCAAGCCCAAGAAAGATGTAGAAGACATGGATAAACACAATGTCGTGCATAAGATAGGCCTCAATCGTTATCCATCCGATCAGGAGGAACCCAATGTAAAGTGAATGGTTCCACGCACCGGAAGCTGAAGAATCAAATCGGATACGTTCTCCAATAAGCATCGGTTTTTCAAAGATCAGCAGGAATGCGATATAGATCGGATAGAGACCGAGAACAGAAAACAGGATGATACCCGGAATCAGAAATGAATCGAAAGCCGTGTATTTCAGCAACTCAAGCGGCATATGCAGCAGTGTTCCATCTGGCGATAGAATTAATGCACCACCGCCAAAAACTGCACCGACACCAAGAAAGAAATGCAAGATGATCAAAATGAAGCAAGAAATTGTCTTTCCATTGTTCGTTTCGGTCATGATAAATCCTCCAATGAATTAATTTTTAGTCGTACATTTCAAGTCCAGCAAATAAATAGTCGGCGCTTGCCATCATCACGGCTGCGAGTTCAGCTCGTTCTGTGTCCGATGTGCAGTGCGCGTATTGCATACTGAGCATAAGCTGCTCATTGTTGAAAAGCGTTGCAATGAGTTCTTTCCTGCATTTCTTGATTTTCTTTCTCTGCTCCATAATTGTTAAAACTGAAACGTAATAGGCGATATTTTCTTGAATGAGCTCCTTCTTAAATACCTCCCCGGCTGTTTCATTATAAAAATGTTCGGAAAAAATGATTCTTGCCATCTGAGTCCAAGTTTTATTGATCTTCTCGCCATATGCCCTAATTAAGGATTGAAAGAGTTCAACTGCGTTCATTTGATCGAGCATCTGATCAATTTGCGATAAAGGTGGCCGGGACACATCCAGTGTTTGAGCAAATGTTTCACAAATATCATCCATGATTGCCTTTTTTCCGTTGTAATGATTATAGATCGAGCTTCCTTTGATTCCGACTTTTTGCGCAATGTCGCGCATGGATACCCCATTGAATCCGCTCATCGAAAAAAGCTCCAGAGCACAAGCAAATATCTTCTGTTTTGTTAACATATCCATCACCTAACGATCGTTCGTTACCTTCATTATATCTGTTTATTCGTCTTTCGGTCAATTCTGATTTGAAAGATTTACATTCATTTAAAATTTGACAAATAAAAAACCGTCCGTTCGCTATGAACAGACGGTTAACTATCAATAATTATTTTTTCAATGCGGCGAGACTCTCTTTAATTTTTTCTTCCTGTCCGGTTAAGCGGGCATAGTGAAAGAATCTTTTTTCTGCATCTTGTTTCGTTTTTTCAAATAACCGATCAGCGATTTCAGAATTAACCTTTTTCAAGGCAGAAAAACGTGTTTGTTTCATCATAAAATCAGTTAATTCATCAAATTGCGGTCGTTTGAAATCAAGCTGCATCGGCGGTTCGCCTTTGACCTTGCGCTCGGGATCATAGCGGTAAAGCGACCAGTATCCGGATTTCACGGCATCCGTCGCTTCAGCAAGTGCGTTGGTTAATCCACCTCGCAGACCGTGTGATATACAAGGCGTATAAGCGATGACTACAGAAGGTCCCGGATAGCGTTCCGCCTCCGTGAGCGCCTTGATTGTCTGCATCTTGTTCGCTCCCGAAGCGATTTGCGCCACGTAAACATGGCCATAATTAATCGCCATCATGCCCAAATCCTTTTTCGCCGTCCGCTTACCGCCTGCGGCAAACTGAGCAATAGCCGCTGCCGGGGTTCCTTTTGACGATTGTCCGCCTGTGTTGGCGTATACTTCATTATCCGTGATCAGAATGTTGACGTCCGCCCCGCTGGCAATGACATGGTCGATTCCGCCAAAGTCAATATCGTACGCCCAACCATCGCCGCCAATAATCCATTGGCTTGTTTTAATAAAGAGATCGCGTTCTTGGTAAATGGTTTCAAGCAGTGGCAGATGATCCTTCTCCTGAAGCAATCCGAGCTCGAGTTTTTCCGCACGATCCCTTGTTGCTTCGCTTTCCGTCATCTTTTCGATCCATTCGTTCATCAAGTCCTTTAAGCCGTCACTGACTTCATCACATTGCACTACGTCCTTCATTTGATCAGCAAGCCGTGTACGCCTTGTATCACGCGCAAGCTTCATACCGAGACCGAACTCGGCATTATCTTCGAAGAGTGAGTTTGACCAAGCAGGTCCGTGGCCCTGTTGATTTGTCGTGTAAGGAACAACGGGATTGGATGCTCCCCATATTGAGGAACAACCGGTTGCATTTGCGATCATCATCCGGTCGCCAAAGAGCTGCGTTAATAGTTTTATATAAGGCGTTTCGCCGCATCCGGAGCATGCGCCTGAGAATTCCAGCAGCGGCTGTTCGAATTGTGATCCTTGAATGGTCGCTTTCTTCACCGGATTAGTCTTTGCCTTAAGTGTCATCGCGAACGCCCAATTGACCGCCTGATCCTGCTGTGACTCCGCCGGTTTCATAAACAGCGCTGTTCCAGCCTTCGGGCAAGCTTCAACACATAATCCGCATCCGGTACAATCCGCAACGGAAACTTGAATGCGATAGTTCAGTCCGTCTGCACCGCGCATCGTCCGGACAATAAAGCCTTCCGGCGCCTTCTCCATCTCTTCTCCATTGGCAAGAAACGGCCGGATCGCTGCATGCGGACAGACGAACGCACACTGATTGCAATTGATGCAAAACTTCGGGTCCCATTCCGGAACCTGCAGCGCAACGTTTCGCTTTTCATAGGCAGATGTGCCCAGCGGCATACTGCCGTCCGCCATATTTTCCTTCAGCAGTGTGCTTACTTTAATCTTGCCGCCTTCCTCGCGGTTCATCGGCTTTAAGATATTCAAGACATAATCCGGCTGCTTTTTAACTGAATTCATACTCATTGGTTTTGGCTTGTCATCCGCTTCACCCCATTGCTGCGGAATCGTTACCTCATGAAGCAAATCCACCGTTTGATTGATTGCGTCCACATTCAGCTGTGCGATCGCCATCGACTTGCGGCCGTAGGTCTTTATTGCAGATTGCCGAAGCCACTCAATGGCGTCAGCAAACGGTACAATATTGGTCAGCTTGAAAAAGGCGGTTTGCATGATCGTATTAATTCTGCGTCCCAGCCCGATTTTACCGGCAAGGCCGATTGCATTGATTGTGTAAAAGCGAATCCTATTTTTTGCTAAATAACGCTTCATTGACTTCGGTAAATGGGCTTCCAAGTGGTCGTCATCCCAGATCGTGTTCAGTAGAAAAGTTCCGCCTGTTTTCAAACCCTTGAGAAGATCATAGGAGCGCAAATACGACGATGCATGGCAGGCAATAAAATCCGCATGTTCAACCAAATAGGCCGATTTAATCGGTTGATCCCCGAAACGAAGATGCGATACCGTGAGGCCGCCGGATTTTTTCGAATCGTAGGAAAAATAGCCTTGAACATTAAGATCGGTATGGTCGCCGATTAATTTTATCGACGCTTTATTTGCGCCGACCGTACCATCAGACCCAAAGCCCCAAAACTTCGCTTGGAAGGTACCCTTTGGCGTCAAATCCAGACTTGGAAAAGCCGGAAGCGACAGGTGTGTTACATCGTCATCAATGCCGATTGTAAATCGTTTCTTCGGATGCGCGCTGCCAAGATGTGCGTATACGGCTAAAATGTCCGACGGAGTCACGTCCTTAGAACCGAGCCCATAACGTCCGCCGATCACTCGCGGATGGCGGTCGCTTTCATACAGAGCACTTTGAACATCAAGCAGCAACGGTTCTCCTGAAGCTCCCGGTTCCTTTGTCCGATCCAGAACAGCAATATTTTCAACCGTTTCAGGAAGCTTTTCCAACAGCTTTTCTGTCGGAAACGGGCGGTATAAATGGACGGACAGCAAGCCGACTTTCTCGCCTTGTTCAGTCAGATGATCAATTGCCTGTTCAATCACCGAGGTTGCCGAGCCCATGGCCACAATCACACGCGTAGCATCCGGTGCTCCATAGTAATTGACGAGATCATAATTCGTGCCTCTCAACTTATTTATTTCTTGCATATAGTGAGCGACAATTTCAGGCACTCGGTCATAATAGCTGTTAACCGCCTCCCTCTGTTGAAAGAAGAGATCCGGACTCTGGCTCGATCCGGTTGCTGTCGGGTGATTCGGGCTCATGCCTCTCCGACGAAACGCAGCCACCGTATCATGATTCAGCAATCGCTTAAAATCGTCATGGTCGATCACATCAATTTTTTGAATTTCATGACTCGTACGGAAGCCATCGAAAAAGTTTACAAAAGGAATCGATGCCTCAACCGTAGCGAGATGTGCAACTGTCGAAAGATCCATAACTTCCTGAACACTGCCTTCAGCGAGCATGGCAAATCCGGTCGCACGTGTTGCCATGACGTCCGAATGGTCGCCAAAAATGCATAACGCATTAGAGCTCACTGCGCGTGCTGCAACATTAAAGACAGCCGGAAGCAGTTCCCCGGCAATTTTATACATATTCGGTATCATCAGCAGCAAACCTTGCGATGATGTATATGTAGATGTAAACGTTCCTGTTTTTAACGAACCGTGAACCGTGCCGGACGCACCTGCTTCAGATTGCATTTCAACAACACGGACCGGACTTCCAAAGATATTCTTTTTGCCTTGGGCGGACCACTCGTCGACCATTTCGGCCATGGGCGAGCTTGGAGTGATCGGATAAATGGATGCTACTTCGGTGAATGCATAGGATACATACGCAGCCGCCGTATTGCCATCCATCGTTTTTTTATTGGTCATTTTCTCTTCCTCTCCATCAAATCGCGTATTTAGAACACGCCTCTATTAAATCTACTTATCTCTATATCAATCCTTTTCTATTTTAGCGCTTCAAAAGTACAAGCAACTATGTATGCTGTGATAAAAATCGCACAATTTATACAAAAAAAAGACTGTTTCCCGAAATAGTTCCGGAAAACAGCCTTTCTTGCAATTTGTATCGAACCGCATGCTAGTCCATTAATCGTTTTCTTTTGCCGATCACAAGAGAAAGTGCAGCGAAGGCGACAGCGAAAGCAATCACCACAGTCATGCTATAAATAATAGATGAAAGATCAGACCATCCAAATTGAGTGAGCTTAGCGATATGAGCATTGGCCTGCACATACCAATACGTCGGTGTGAAGCTGGCAAGCTTAAGCACCGTATCATTCAAGAATTCCTGTGGAACGAACACCCCGCTTATAAAGCAAGGGCCAAGCGTAATCACATTGCAGACTGCGGACATCGCCTCAAGATTTTTCATCAAAGTACCGATCAAATAACTCATACTGGTCATACAACCCGTAAATACTAAGGAATTAATTAGGAAGTAAATGATATTTTGTGTACTGTAGCTGCCGGTGTCCAGCAGAAAATCAAATGCAATCAAAATGACCCAAGCGATAGCCGCAAACAATAGATTCGCCATAATCAGCTGAGCATTAACGCTGCCGGCGGAAAGCGGCGAGCAGCGATGCCGGCGGCTCAAATCCTGTTTGTTGAAAACAATCATGATCGTCGAAATGCCCATGATAAGAACGGCAGATAAAGCATAGGCAAAATAATTGAAATAGTATAAGGAAAAACTCCCCGAGGTTTTTGCACTCTGATGTGCTTTAATCTGTACAGGTGTCTCGCCGGATAAATTTTCTTGGAGGCGTTCTGCCAGCTCCTCTTGGCTTATACCTGGTTCATGCTTCGCGTAGAGTCGCGCCAAGTTCCAATATTGGTCGACATTAATGTCGACATAGGCATTCTGAATCGATCCGGGCACAACGGTTTTCTTCATTTGCGCCGATCCTCCGTTCAGCACACTGTCCGTGAAGCCCTTAGGAATGCGTAAAATATAAGTGACCTGACGGAAAAACAGGGCGTCCTGGAGTTCTTCCGTACGATCGGGCAAATTGACAAACTGAGCGCTGCGCGACAACTCATGGCGAAAAGCTTCAGTCAGAGGGGTCTTTTCCTCCGAAATGAATGCCACTTTAGCTTTCTTTTGAGAATAACCGTTACTTAGTTCTGACGTGCCATTCGTTGCCAGTGCAATCGAGATGGCTAGAAAGATAACGATATAAATAGAGACTGAGATCCAGTTGTGCAGGAAAATTTTCAAACATAGCTTAAAGACTGGCATATTTCCGCCTCCTGACGATCAGATAGGTCGCGGCGCTGAATAGAACGATAAAAAGGAGCATTGCGCCTACGTTCAAGGCATACCGATTTAAAGAATCATAATAATAGAGCGCGTAGAATGCGTCGGTCAGCAGGTTTACCGGATTCAGCCAAACGAGTGGCGGAAGGTATTCGGCAATTAGTCGAGTAGGACAGCGATTCACATCTTCTGTCCCCTCACGGAACCGTGCGTGCGCTATTTACGCACACGGCTCTTCTTGTTCATGGTTCACAGAATGTAGCTCAGCTCCGACCGAAGTTGATAAATATTGACCTTGATTCGCGGTTGCGGCAGAGGGAAGCGTTTGAGAAATTGATTAAATTTTTCCCATGTGAACGATCGTTTCTGGCTCCTTCTGTTTAACCATTTATACAACAACCGAATCACCTGCAATCGAAAAGCGCTCACGCTTAGACTGTTATCGGTGATACAATAGTAGTTGTAATAGCCGGTCAATGACCTCTTGAGCCGATCCATGATGAAGTCAATCTCTTGGGTCCGATGGCCTTTCAGCCACTGCGAATAGGCTTTGAGTTTGGCACCCACTTTCTTTCGGCTGCTTTTCCTCTTGACTCGAAAATGTCCGCTTTTACTTTGCCCACAATAGTGGGTGAATCCCAGGAAGTCAAAAGTCTTTGGCTTCCTGTTTCCATTTCTCTTGGCATTTTCCTGAGCGAATCGTCCGAAAGGGATGATCCTCGCTTTCTCCTCCGCAAGCGCCAAGTTAAATTTTTCTAGGCGCCGCTTCAGATCGCAATAGAATCGTTGGGCTTCCTGTTTATACTGAAAACAACAGACAAAGTCATCGGCATAGCGCACCAGATAAGCCTGTCCCTGGCACTGTTTCTTCACCGCTTTCGTAAACCATAGGTCAATCACATAGTGCAGATAGACGTTAGCTAGGATCGGCGAGATCAGTCCGCCTTGCGGCGTCCCTTGTTCGCTTGCGTGCCAAGTTTCCTTCTCCATGTAACCCGCTTTTAGAAAACGGGCAATGAGCCTCAGAAAGCTTGGATCCTTGATCCGTAGCTTGAGAAAACGCATCATCCATTGATGGTCGACATGATCGAAAAAGCCCCTGATGTCCACATCAACAATGTAGTTCGTGTACTTCTTTTCAATGAAGACATTCAGGACTTTAAGTGCATCATGGCAGTTCCTATTTGGGCGGAAACCGAAGGAACAGTTAAGAAAGTCTTGCTCATAGATGGCATTAAGGATCTTCGCCAGACCCCGCTGAACAATTTTATCCTCATAGGCAGGGATGCCCAGTGGGCGTTTCTTCTTTGTTCCCGGTTTATCAATATATGTCCGCCGGACAGGGAGCGGCCGATAGCTTTTCTGCTTCAGGCGCTTATCCAGATCGGCAAGGTGTTCATCAAGATGTTCTTGATAGCTTGCCTTCGTCATCTGATCGATGCCCGCTGCTTTGTTTCCCTGCAGTTCCCGGTGACAGACCCTCAATTCCTCTACGCTCAATAAATGAGCCAGAGAGGTGAAGGCCATCTTCGGATTTTCCTTCGCTAGCTCTGCTATTCTTACCTGTTTTGTAGTCATCTCTACTGTCACCTCTGTGTGTGCCGATGTGTCCCAGATAAGATTCATAAACAAGGGAAAACACCTTCCCTCAACCGGCATTACCCGATATCATGGGTACTATGTGCTTCCTCCGACTTCCCAGCAGACATTTAACGTCCTTACATTTGATTGCTTGGTTCGCTATACTTTCTTTCGAAAGACCCGCTGGGATCTCCCGAGTTGCCGTACCTTATTGATGCTCAGCGTGCCATGGTCTCTGACCCCGGGGAACCCCCAGACCTCTTGCCTTAACGATGTCTGGCGTGTTGCCTTCTGGAAGTATAACGCCATCGGCATTCCCATTTCATAAGTTTTCGAGGCTCAATCCCTTCAACCACTTGGCTTACGGCCCACTGGCTCGCTGTCTACGCTTAAAAACCAAAGTTGCCTTTCGTTCTCCAAGACTCGCTACGGATGAGTGGCTAGCTCTTTTCCGACGGGCTTCCCACCCGCTATAAGGCACGACCTTGCTCGGTCGCTCTATACTTCATATCTAAGAACATCATTCCCGAGAGAAACGAGCCGACCATGGTTACAACCATTAAAATAGCGACTTTCAGTCCTCCGCCTTTTTTAATGAGCGCACTGATAAATGCCCCGAATGATAGGCCGAGCACGCTGCCGACGAGCGCGGTCAATAAGACATACCCTGTGCGCGGACCGAAGCTGATGTTCAATCCGAAGCGCAAATAAGTAAGCAAAATGAGAATTTCTGTGTAAAGAATGACCAGAGCGGCTGAACTGCCGGCAATAAATGCCTTAAGTTTGTGTACCGGCGCCATATTTACACGTGCGGCGCGGTCAGTGATATTCGCCTGAATATCGCTGACCTCTTTCATGCCCCAGAAACTTCCATAGAGACAGGCCATCGCAATTAAGGAATAAAAATAATTCAATATATTATTCGGTTCCGCGCTTCCACCCGAAATCTCCTTGACATAATTTTGACGGTTGCCGACATCATTCAACAATCCGTTCTGCAAGGCTTCAGGATGATCAGACGCGATTTGCATGACAGCGGAGTTACTGGAACGATATTGATCGGCAAAGGTTGTCATTATGCTCTGATTGAATCCGGATTCCTTTACGGTCAATTTAATCGTCTTTCCGCTTGTATAATAACCGTCAATCTTCCCCTGCTTCAGCCATTCAGCTGCCTCTTCCTGATTCGACGCCGCCTTCATATTAAACAAGCGATTTTTCCCTTTCGAAACACTGTTCAATGCTGATTTAAACGGGGCATCGTACTGATTGTGACCGCTGACAACAACTGCTGCGTCAATAGGATGAAAGGCCTCATCGTCATTCAAGTTCATAAAGGCTAAGTAGAAAAATGTAGCAAGCAGAATGGGGAAAAGGAGTGTCCAAAACACCAACTGTTTGTCTCTGATTAAGCACTTAAATCGATAACGGAACACATGCGCAAACATTTGATTCATCTCCTCTCAGTCGCGAAGCTGCTTCCCGGTTATTTCAAGAAAAACATCATTCAGAGTCGGCAATTCAGAATAAATACGACCAAATCCAATTTGATTGTTTTTCAAAAAGTTAAGGACAGACTCGAGATTGTTCGTTCCCTTTCCTGATTTGATGATTAAACGTTTATCAATCTTATCAACCGAAACAACACCGGGAAGCGCGCGCAATTGACACAGCTGCGTTTCTTCAATCGAGAACGTTTCTACGGTGATCTTTTCACCTAGCGTAATCATTGCCTTCAGCTCCTCCTTAGTTCCTGAGGCAATGACCCGGCCCTTGTCCAGGATGACAATTTTTGAGCAGATCTGCTCTACTTCCTCCATGTAATGGGAGGTATAAACAATGGTCGCTCCCTGTGCGTTTAGTTTCTCGATACCCTCAAGTATTTTATTTCGACTTTGCGGATCAACGGCAACAGTTGGTTCATCTAAGAAAATGAGCTTCGGTTTATGAGCGATTCCACAAGCGATATTCAATCGGCGCAAAAGGCCGCCGCTCAATTTCTTCGGATAAAACTTTCGAAAATCCTCAAGCTCAACAAAAGCAATCGCTTCTTCGACCAGCTGCTTTCGCTCTGCCTTGTCTCGAACATAAAGGCCGCAAAAATAATTGATATTTTCATACACCGTTAATTCGTCGAATACCGCGACGTTCTGCATAACAATACCGATATCGCGTTTGATAGCGTAAGCATCCGGCGTCATTTTCTTACCGAAAATTTCAATTTCTCCTTTGTCATAGCTCAGCAATGACAGAATGCAGTTGATCGCCGTGCTTTTACCGGAACCGTTCGGACCAAGCAGACCGAAGATTTCTCCTTCTTTAATATCTAAAGATAAATGATCCAGAGCGACAAGGTCTCCGTACCTTTTCACCAAATTCTTCACATGAATCATCATTTTCGTGTCTCCCTTCCTATCTGTATTCAGTTTAGCTGCTTCGTTATATCGATGTAAGTGCCGTTCATCATCGATGTTCATGACAATTGTCATCATTCCCCATTTGGAATTGTGCGCACAGAGAAAAAATGGTTAAATGAAAACATAAAAGGAATGAACGAAGACGGACGGTGGCTATGAATCATATTATTGATAAATTAATCCTTCTTATTTGCTGTCTTGCCGTATACCTGTTCGGCCGGACGTTTGATAGTGATGTTGTCCCGATTCTGCTTGCTGTCATTTTCACCTGTCTGCTCAGCTATTTTGATCAGAGTCGTTGGCAAATCATTCTGACTGCATTCTTTTTGTTCATCGCACTGCTCTTGCCGTGGGCTTGTGTTTTTCTGCCATTAGTCTGCTATGATCTGCTTTTTTCAAAGAAACAATGGTTTTGCTTGCTAGCGCTGCTGCCTTTAACACTCTTTTTCCCGAATGCTCCTTTGGCTGCGGATACAGCACTCTGCGCACTTTTTGTTTTTTCCGCTCTATTAAAATACAGAACGATTGCATTTAACCAACTTGCAGAACGTTATTATAATCTGCGTGATACGACAAAAGAAATGTCTTTGCGTTTAAAGAAACAAAATCAGGATTTGCTGAAGAAACAGGATACCGAATTAACAATGGCAACGCTTGGCGAACGCAACCGAATTGCGCGTGAAATCCATGACAGCGTGGGACATCTGCTGTCGCGTGCACTGCTGCAAATTGGCGCTTTTCTCGCTGTGAAGCAGGATCCGCAAACGAAGGAAGCACTCTCCACTCTGAAGGATACCCTTTCAGAAGCGATGACGAGCATCAGAGCAAGCGTTCACGACCTCCATGACGAGTCCATTGATCTGCGTACTCAGCTCGTTGATCTGAATCATAAATTCACCTTTTGTCCGCTAGCCTTCGATTATTCTGTCCAAAACACGCCGGGAAGCAAGTTAACCTATGCGTTGATCTCGATCGTAAAAGAGGGCTTATCCAACATCGTCCGGCATTCTGCTGCCACACGTGCGGCAATTACGCTCCGCGAACATCCTGCATTTTATCAATTGATCATTTCCGATAACGGGCGGGTGCGAAACTATGATCCGAATAACGGAATCGGTTTAAAGAATATAAGAGATCGTGCCGAAGCATTTAACGGTCTTCTCAATATCGAAACAAAGAACGGATTTGAACTCTTCATATCGATACCTAAGGAGGAAGAAGGATCATGAATGTACTGATTGTCGATGATGATCGGCTTGTCTCCTCATCGCTCAAAACGATTCTTGAGGCGGATTCTACGGTTCATGTCTCGGGAATCGGCAACTCTGGGACCGAAGCGGTTGCCCTTTATCGCGAACTTACCCCCGACATTTTACTCATGGATATCCGGATGGACGGAATGACAGGGATTGAAGCGGCCAAGGTCTTGCTAGGAGAGAATTCTGAAGCAAAAATTCTTTTTTTGACCACTTTTTCGGATGACGATTACATTGTCGAAGCTCTTCGTATAGGTGCCAAAGGCTATATTTTGAAGCAGAATTTTGAGAGTATCGTTCCGGCTCTGAAGGCTGTTTTCAGTGGTCAGCGTGTATTCGGCGATGCCATCGTCAGTAAAATCCCCTCATTGATGAAACAAAAAGAACAGCCGAATTTCAGCCAGTTTAAACTGAGCGAACGCGAACTTTCTATCATTAAACAAGTAGCAAACGGCAAATCCAACCGTGAAATCGCGCAAAACCTTTTTCTCAGCGAGGGTACGGTACGCAATTATATCAGCACAATCCTTGAAAAGTTGGCGCTGCGCGACCGCACCCAGCTCGCCATTTTCTACTACAAACAGCTTTGAGTAAAATGAACATCTTATTTGGGCAGTGTTGCGTATGATTGCGAATACAGGTCTGCTGCATTAATCGTTAAAAAGGCGGTTCAGCATTCAATTAATGAATGCTGAACCGCCTTTTTTCGGCTTTAATTGATCAAAACACTTTATTTAGATTTCAGAGCATTTCCATGTGCACGCGACTTCCTCTGCCCGATGGGACCGCAGGCGAAACAATTAATCGTCGCGGCAGTCGCTCACGCATCTCAGGCACGTGGCTGATGACACCGATTGCTAAACGCCGCATATGCAGCTTTTCGAGTGCGGTAACCACTGTATCAAGAAGCTCGGGGTCGAGCGAACCAAAGCCCTCATCAAGAAAAAAGAATTGAAGCGGAACATTGCCCCGGAGCTGGATCTGTTCTGAAAGAGACAAAGCCAGAGCAAGCGAGGTTAAAAACGTTTCTCCTCCTGATAAAGACGAAACCGGGCGATAAACACCGCCGTTCCCATTGTCTCGAATAACAAAACCGCCGTCCTCATCTACTTCAAGTACATAACGGTCATGTGTCAGTTCACCAAGCCGTTTCGATGCGGCGGCGCAAACCTGTTGAAGCTGCTCTTCCGCAACGAATTCGACAAATGCATTGCCGCGAAAAACGCGTTGCAATTTTTCATACTGATCGGAAGCCTTCTGATTTTTCTTTCGTTCCGATTCCAGCTTAAGGAACAATTTATGATCTTTCTCTAGATTTTCTCGTTCTTTTGAAGCGGCGCCAACGCGTTCTATCAGTGACTGCACCTTCTCCTTCAGTTCCATCCACTGCTGTCGCAATTCATCCAGTTGATTTTTAGAAACCGATTGATCACCGAGTTTTTCAGAGATTGACTGAATTTCAGAAGAAAGCTTTGTTGTCTTTTCTTCATAGCTTATCAGATTTTCAGAAAGCTTGACCCGCACGTCATCGCTTAAGTGAGCCTTTTGTACTTGATCACGCTTTTCAAATTGGGAAGCAGCGAGCCGTTCCTCCCATTTTGCACTTGCTGATTGATATGTCTTTTCCGCCCGTTCCTCTCGTGCAGAAGCATTTGTACAGTCCTTATCAACACGGTGATACGTGTCTATTGCGGCTTGAGTAATGCGTTCGGCAGATTCCATTTCTTGTTTCAATCGGACCATTTCCTGCTCAACATCGAGTGCCAATTGTTTCAGTGCCATATCTTCGCTTAATTCCAGCGCGTGTAATTGGTCGCGCCACTGAAGCAACGATCTCTCTGCCGCTTCCTGTCTGCCGACCCCTTCGCTCCATTGCTCGTCAAGGCTGCCTAAGGCCTCCTGATCTTGACCAGCTTTTTGTTCAAGTTGGCCAAGGTCTTTTTTCATCCGCTGTACCTCCAAGCGCAAGTGCTCCGCCTTTTGATCAGATTCACGGATCGCGTTAGCCTCTTCCTGTACTTTTTTGAATGAAGAAAAGCGGGTATTCCATTCATTTAACCGCAGATCACGTTCCCGTTTTCTTTCGATTGCTTGGTCTTTAAGGGACGACATCTTTTCTATGTACATGGCAGATCGAGCATCACATGTCGAGTGTTGTGATTCGATAGTACGCGCTCGGTCCAGCTGCGTCGCCAATTGATCCGCAACCTGCAGCTGATCCTGTTTCTCCTCTTTAATCGCGAGCGTGATTCGATTGAGCAGATCCTTTATACCGGAACGCTCCCATTCTGCGAAATCAACTGATTGATCCATGTCATGATTTTCTCGACTAGACGGTGATGCTGCCTGCACAGAAGCGGGAAAGGCTTTCGCCTGCTGCTCTAATTGTGCTGTGCAGATTCTGGTTTCCTGAAGTTGATTCATTAAGAATTCAGTTGTTTTCTGATAAAAAGTTCTCTTTGCATCAATTTCAGTCTCTGAAAGCATTTCATCTCCTGCCACCGGAGTTGGATGGTGAAGCGCGCCGCATACCGGGCACGGCTCGCCGTCACGCAGTGCAGCAACCAATTGCAACGACAGATTATGGCGATTGATCCGGTCGCGTTCTTGCTCAATTCCTTTGTTTTGCATGTCAACAAATGTCTGCGCAGATCGAATGAGCCTGCTTGTATTAACAGCGCGGTTATAAATTTCCTGATTTTGATTGAAAAGCGATGAATCTTTTTTATTAATCTGCTCCTGCTCACTTTCAAGATGCTTGATTTCCTGTTCGCATTTTTCAAGTGTGTCGCGCAGTTGAATCCATTCACCGCGTTTCTCGCTAAGATAAACATCTAGAGTATCGATCTCTTTTTTTTCTTGCAGAGCTTGTTGAATGAGCGTTCGTCTGTCGCTTGGCACTTCCAGTGCCGTCAGTTCACGCTCTTTCTTATCCAGGCTCGCCTTCATTTCATTAAAGTGCTTCTGCTCTTGCTCTAGTGCTGTTCGCGCCTTGCCTCGTTTTTGCTCGAGCGATTTTTTTTCTGTTTGGAGCTCTTGCAAAGCGTTCAATTCACTCTTAAGCTGATTTTGAATCGATGCGCCTTGGAGAAATTTTTGTTTACTCTCATCAAGCTTCGGCATTTGCTCATCCAAATTTTTCTTTATGCCTTCACGTTTCTTTTTTACCGCTTCAAGCTGTGCCTTTTCAAGATCAAATCGGCGTCGTGCTTCCACGTGTTCATTTTTTGCCTTTGTCGCTTCCAACTCTGTATCGCTCAACGCCTCTAGGTAAGGCATCAACTTATCCGCTGCCTCATTACGATCAAGCTTGATCCTTATTGTTTCATAGTTGTCCTTTTCCCGGATCAACTCCTGAAGTACCTGAGTCTTTGCTTCCTTGTCTTCAATCATGCTGTAGATCTGCTCAAATAATTGCTTCTCAGCTTCCACGTGCTCAAGCTTAGTCCGCGATAAAGTGAGTTCATGCTCAATCTCTGTGCATCGTTTGATTGCCGCGTTGACCGCCTCTATAGATGCATCACCAAGCATTGCCTGCTTCTCAACAATAATCTGGAGCTGCTGTTTCCGTTCGTCGAATGCTCGTTTCAGACGTGCAGATAATTCATCACCATATTTTTCAAGATGAAAGAGCCGTTGGAGCATCTTGCGACGATCATTACCTTTGAGTGTCAAAAATTCAGCGAATTTACCTTGAGGCAGCACAACCGCCCTTGTAAAATCATCATGTGTCAATCCAAGAATCTCTTGTACGGAACGCGTCAAATCACGTTCTTTATCAGCAATCACCTCATTGACGGCGTCAAGCTTCAGCAAACGGCAGCTTGCCAGACGCAAACCGCCGTCCTTTGTGCGCTTATAGCTGCGTTCCGCGCGGTATCGTTCCGTTTTATCTCCGGAAAGTTCAAAGGTGAAACCAACCGACATCTGTTCTTCAAGCTGATTTAAGATCCCGGATGTGTTATTTGCCGCACGCTCCACCGTTCCATAAAGTGCGAGCGTAATTCCATCCAAAATCGTCGATTTTCCGCTTCCTGTCGGACCGAAAATGCCGAATAATCCGTCCGCACACAACGCTTCAAAGTCAATATGCTGTTCCTCACGAAAACTATTCAATCCGTTTAAGGTCAATTCAATCGGTTTCATTCGGAACCCTCCCCGCCGCAACTTCACGCGCGGCTTCATCCTCGTCAATCAGCTGCATGAATAGACGAATAAGATCGGTACCAGGCTCAGCGCCATCTGTCTGCTTTTTATAAAATCGAACAAAAAGTTCATCAATAGGCAGATTAGAACGTTCAGAACGTTCTTTGTCTTCTTCAACACTGTTGTATATCGGTCTTATGGTGACGATCCGCGGACGTGCTTTACGTAGTGCTTGAATGTCATGCATGCTCATGGCTTCATCCAGCCGGATTTCCAAATCAATCCATGCTTCAGGATCACGTGCTTCATCAATCCACTGATGCACTTCATTTAAGCCATTCTCCGCATGCCATCGAGTCAGCGGACGACCCGATTTAAGTTCAATCTCTCTTAATGCAAGCGGTGCACCAGGCATACCCTCAAGAATACTAATTGATTTAGGCCTGCCGGCTTCTGAAAAACTATAAGCAAGCGGCGATCCGGCATATCTTGCCGGAACCGGTGAGTCCAATAAGTTTTGCGGTCGGTGCAGATGTCCGAGCGCAACATATTGAGCAGAACGAGGAAAAGCAGATGGATGGACTGTATAAGCACCGCCTACTTGAATCGGCCGTTCAGAATCAGATTCTTTGCCTCCTGCTGCAAAAAGATGAGTCATCAAAATGTTCACTGCATCCTTATTAAACGACTTTGCCTGCTCACGAAAAAGCGCAGCAAGACGTTCGTTATATGCAGCCTTAATCATGTCTTCATCATTGATTTCACTGAGACATTCATTTAAGCGGGATTCGGAAGGATAAGGAACACACCCGAGCACGAGTGTCTCGTCTGTCCTTTTGATCGGGATGACCAGGGGCTTAAGCACTGGCCGACCGACAATGGTTATGCCCTGCCTTCCGGCGAGTGGCCTGGAAGCCTCCAGCCGCTCCGGACTGTCATGATTACCGGCAATGATCAGAACAGGACGTTTTCCGCCGAGTGACAAGCGCTGCGCGGTTTCGTAAAAAAGTGCTTCGCTAGCAGCAGGAGGATTAACCGTGTCAAAGACGTCGCCCGCCATCAGAATCGCGTCGACATTTTCTTCGTCCGCAATGCAGCAGATTTCATCCATAACCTGCTCCTGTTCCTCTGCTCTTGAGCGGCCCTCAAGACTGCGCCCAAGATGCCAGTCGGCTGTGTGCAAAAGTTTCATGACTGATTCCCCCCGCTTGTCAGATCGATAAAGCAGCCAATATCAAAAGCATAAAGACCGACAAGTGCTACTTTCTGCTTCCAAATTTGTTCAATGGCTTGTCTGTACAGATCGAGCTGCACTTCATAACGACGTTTCAGTTCAGCTGCAGCAGTTTCCTGATCAGGAAAACGACCGGAAAGGTGATCGGTTTTATAATCCAAAAGAATTAATCCGTCTTTATCTTCAATAATGCAATCAATAACGCCTTGAACGAGCACCGATTCTTGATGATTTGATCGTTTCCATGTTGGATAAACATCATCTGTCGATAAAGCAAGACTGAACGGACATTCTCGGACAACTTTACTCGCTGCTCGCATCTTTTCTCCGATCGGTGTCTGGAAAAATTGATATACTGCTTCATAATCGAAACTCTGCTCCTGCACGTCAGTAATCACTTCATTTTCTACAAGCACGCGGCCTTGTTCCTGAAGCTGCTCCTGATCATCGACTTTATTTAAATTTAGATGCTGCATAAACAAGTGAAGTGCGGTACCTCGCTCAGTTGCAGAGAGTGCAGATTGCTGCAGGAATTGTGGACGGTCTCTGCCGATCGAGGAAAAATGTTCCGGGTCGCTAAGCAGGCGATCATCGGTCCCATCGCTGAAGTAGTCTTGCTGTGCTTTAATTTCCGTAACCGTCTGTTTCGCCATTGATGTGGTGGCCGCAAAATCGGGATACGACCACTCGAGACGCTTTGCGACCTCATCCTGAAATCCGGAATGGGAAACGACAGCTTTACCTTGATGAAGTCTCTGCAGACGTTCCCGATTCACGGCCTGACGATGATCCTCTGCTTGAGTAAGTCCTGAAGCAGCAATAATCTGTACGATCCATGAAGAGGGGTCCATTGATACTGCTCTCTTATCAGGCTGATCATCCAGCAAGTCATGAAGTGCTTCAGCTGCGTGATGACGCGCAACTGCCGGGAGAATCCAATCAAAGAAGGTTACGGCAGACGCACGCGCATCTTCCGGAAGCAGCCACTCCCTGGTTTGCAGAACAGGTCTGAATTTCTCTATTTGTTTTTTCGCGTCTTTAACGGTTCCAATCAGAATCAGTTTTTCTTTTGCCCGCGTAACCGCGACATATAAAATACGTAATTCTTCAGCAGTCGCATCCGCTTTCATTCGTTCTTTGATCGCCAAATAAGGCAGCGTGGGAACACTGGTACGCATGTCGGGATTAATCCATTTCGTACCGAATCCCAAATCTTTGTGCAAAAGTGCTGGTTCAGCGGTGTCACGCATGTTGAACCGTTTATTCATACCCGCAACAAAAACAACAGGGAATTCCAATCCCTTGCTTTTATGGATGGTCATAATGCGAACAACATCTTCCTGCTCACTAAGTGCACGTGCTTCCCCAAGATCGCCGCCGTTTTCTCTCATTCTTTCAATAAATCTGAGAAACCGAAACAGTCCGCGAAATGTCGTTTTTTCATATTGACGCGCGCGATCGTAGAAAGCTTTCAGATTTGCCTGGCGCTGCGTGCCTCCAGTCAATCCGCCGACATAGTCGTAATAACCGGTATCGCGATAAATTTGCCAAATTAATTCAGCAACCGAATGATTTTTAGAAAAATCACGCCACTCTTCAACCTTTTCAAGAAATAAACTCAATCGTTGTGCTAAATCTTGTTCATTGTCTTCTGTATAACGTTTTAAGGCATGATAAAAACCTGATTCCCGATCAGACATACGGATGGCAGCCAATTCATCCGCGTTTAACCCGATGATCGGGGAACGCAGAACTGCCGCGAGCGGTATATCCTGCTCCGGGTTGTCAATCACTTGCAGAACAGAGAGCATGACCGACACTTCCACCGTGTCAAAATAGCCTCTGGATAACTCTGCATAAGCGGGAATAGCGCGGCGTCCGAGCACATCTTTCATGACTGCCGCGGATGTGCTTGCAGAGCGCAGCAGAATCGCAATATCTCGATAGCGGATTTGACGCATATGTCCTAAATCACGATCAAAGACTTGGTAGGACGGGGATGTTCCGTCGCCGATCATCGCCTGAATTCGATCGCCGATCGCACTCGCCTCAAGTTCCGAGGAGTCCAGATCGTCTGCGCCCTCCGAATCTTCATCTTCAGCACCAGCGCGATTAATCATTTCCAGATCAATTGGACGGCTCTCCTGAGGGTAGCTCGCCCCGCAGCGCAATTCTGCTGCGGCATCATAAATCACACCGCCGACCGCCTCGTCCATGGTTTGTCGAAAAAGAAAATTCGCTCCGTCGACGATTTCCTGCCTGCTGCGGAAGTTGTTTGACAGATCAATAACTTGTCCATCGCTTTCCGGCGCGGAAAACAGTTTATATTTTTCAATAAAGAGTCCTGGTTCGGCTAATCGAAATCCATAGATACTCTGTTTTACATCGCCAACCATGAAGAGATTGCCTCCATGGGTACTGTCTTTAGTAATTAATTGAATAATCGTTTCCTGAACACGGTTGGTATCTTGATATTCGTCAATCATTACTTCATTGAATTGCGCGCGGAACTGTTCGGCAACCACAGACGGCACCTCGTGATTCGTCGAAGACCCTTCGCCGCGCAAAACAGTGAGACATTCATGCTCCAGATCGGAAAAATCGAGAACGGCTTTGCGCCTTTTTTCCTTTTTAAACTGCTTGGTGAATGCCTTTACAAGCTCAATGATCAGATCAACAGAAGGTGCCATATCACTTAGATCGTTCAGACATTCTTCAGAAGAGCGCGAAAACCATTGCTGCTGCAGCTCAGCAACTGTGGTCTTAATCTTATCTCGTATTTTCTTTACTTGATCCTTGAGCGCTGCGTCAACCTCTTTACCGCGAATCGCCTTCAGCTTGCCAAATGACACGGTCAGACACACAGAACGAAGCGTCTCCCAATCTGAGTCTACCTTAGATAGAATTTGCTGCAGTGCCGCCAAATCTTCAGTCAAAGTCTCCGCGTAAGCCGCAGGACCTCCCGGTTCGCCGCACAACCGTATCGCATCTTGAAGACTATGGACTGCTCCGGAAATCGTGCGCCATAATGCCTTCTTCAAATCAGACAGCCATCCGAATTGATCCAGTCCCCTTGCACTGTCCACACGATAGGCTTCAGCCATTTGATCCAGCCAATGCTCCGGCCAGGGATGACTCATCGAAAATTCATAAATACGTAAAAGCAAATGATTCAATGCATCATCGCTTCGGTCACTTGAATAGCGATCCACCAAACGATAGAATTCCGGATCGTCTGCTGCATAATACTTTTCGAGAAGATCATCCAAGACCTCCTCACGCATCAGCGCTGCCTCCGTTTCATCAAGCAGGCGGAAGCCTGGATCAAGATCAAGAAAATAATAGTATTGCTTGACGACCGACATGCAAAAGGCGTGCAGAGTCATGATTGACGCTTTGCCAAGCAGCCCCTGCTGCCTCCGCAAGAATAAATTTTCAGGCTCATCAACCAACCGCTTTTCGATTGCCTGTCCAATACGCTCGCGCATTTCAGACGCCGCTGCTTTTGTAAAGGTAACAATCAGCAAGTCATCGATATTCACACGTTGATCCAAATCCGTCATTTTTTGGATGATACGTTCAACAAGAACTGCGGTTTTTCCGGAACCTGCTGCTGCAGCGACAAGCAAATCATGACCACGTTCTGTTATTGCACGCCATTGTGCCTCTGTCCATTTTCTTTCTTTCGGGTTAGTGCTCATCCGGTTTCTCCTCCAACTTCGCCAATTTGCCTAAGACATCCTCGTCCTTCATCTTTTTCAACAAGCGATACTGATTGCCAGGTTGTGATTGATCAAAACGGCAAACCGGACGAAATGAGCAGTAGGTACATGGGACTTGCCCATTCATTTTAAAGGGGGTGATCGACACATCGCCGTCAATAATTTTACAACCGACGTCCGTCATCACCTCGCGAGTGTAGCGTCGAAGTGTTTTGAACTCCTGCACACCTGCGAGTGACGAACTTTTGTAGAAATCCCCGTTCTTTTTAATGCCGAATGGCGCAACATCCGAAATCTTTCCTTCTGCAGTCTTATCTGTCAGGAGCAGCGCGTCTTCATCTTCAAGAAGTAAACCTTTCATTTTAAAGTGCTTGTAGAGTTCACGTTCCAGCTGATCCTCCGGCAGTTTTTCATCCAAATTCAATACAGGGTTATGCACATGGAAATAAAGCACACCTGCAGGATCAGCTTCAGAACCCAGCCATTGTTTCGAATACGTGATGATGACATCAAGATAGGTCAGCATTTGAAGCGCAAGGCCGTAAAAAATCTCTGACAGATCAAGAGTTTTCGAACTCGATTTATAATCGATTATTCGTAAAAGCAACCGCCCCTGTTCGTCTTTGGCTTGATCCACACGATCGATTCGCCCGACAACATCCATTCTCGCTCCGTGTTTTAAAGGAAAGCTGAGCGGAGGCAGCGGTCGGCCGGGACCGAAAGGAAGCTCAAGACTCACTGGGGAAAAGCCACTCGACAATGCGTGACGGCGGAGGACACGTGCCACACGTGCCACGACCTGTGCCAACTTATGCTGCAGATATCGATAACGGTTCGAACTGGTCAGAATCTGTCTCTGCAGACTCGGTGCAAGCTCATTTACTGTGCCTGCTGCCAATTGATCGCATTCCTCCGGCGATAGATCTTGCCAGCTTCGATTTTCCTTCATAATCTGAGCGGTCATCTGTTTAATCGCCAAATGAAAAAGCTGACCGATATCAGGAGCGGCTAATTGAAAAGCTTCCCGTTCCTTGAGATTGAGCCCATAAGACGCAAATTGCGAAAATGGACAGGAATTGAATTTTTCCATTCGTGAAACGCTCGTCTGGATCGTCTGCCCATATAAGGCAAGAGCCGAATCCGGGCTGAGACGCTCATCATTGCGTGCAAACAGACCGGCCAATGCCATGTGTGCCGCACTGCCCCACTCGCGATGCACCGTAAACCAGTTATAGGCATCCCACCATAGTTCGGCAATCGGATACCCATTTTTCCATTCGCGAATTTGAGCGGAGAGAATACTTACCGTTTTTCTTGGTGTATTGATGAATGCAAGCTGCTCCTCATCCTTCAGGGTTCTTGGTTCTGCGGGCGCCAGCTGCACCTGCAAATCCGGGTAAAAGTGCCGCAGTCGAGAAATGAGTGGAGAGGGTCTCAGCGACTCGCCGTCTTCAGAAGCGAGCGGATAAGAAATAAAAAGGCGCTTCCTTGCTAGTGTCAGTGCGCGATAAATCAGTTCATTCTCACCAGCCATTTGTTCTGATTCGCCTTCAGCCACCGTTACGCCTTCATCGAGCAGCAGTTCACGATCCTTACCGGAGAACAGTCCCTGATCTGTTGGTTTCGCCGGCAGTACCCCTTCATTAACGCCCAGGAGGAGGACATCCTTCATTTCTGACGACCGCATCCGATCTAAACTGCCAACCAGCACTTGATCCAATGCCGGCGGGACCATCGCAAATTCCAGTGCATCAAGCCCCGTGTCGACAACCTTTATAAACAGATCGAGCGTCATCTGCTCGTCTCCTGCTGTTTCCACACATTGATCAAGCAGATCCACAACTGCTTTCCATGCCTGTCCGTGTGCCTTTGCTTCGGAAAGCTTTTGCTGTTGGTCCGCTGTTCTTGCCAGCCGTTCGAGCTTTTCGGGAATGGTCATATCGATCAGAAAACGGTAAAGTGCTTCGCATTGTTCGGAGACCGTCGTCGCATCTCCTAATCGTCGCTCCAAGGAAGCAATCGGCTGTGCAACAAGCATGCGGTATTTATTGATCGTCTTTTCTGCATGTTCTTCAGCTTCTGATTGTGCTCTCGTTTGCTCCTCCAGCCCCCTGTAGATCCGATAATGCCATGGATCTTCATCGGTCCACTTTTTCCCATAATAGCCGCGTGCGATTACATAGTTTTCCAGCTGATCCATGCCTTCGCGGGCTTCCTTTAAATTGAAATCAAATGGAATCAAGAAATCAGTTTTCACGCAGCGGAAGATCGGTTCATAACGCCAATTTTGTTGGATCGTTTCCAGCACTGAGCGAATAAATTCAATGAGAGGATGGTGTTTCATCGGACTTTTTTGATCAATAAAAAAAGGAATCTGATAATCTTTGAAAATCGTTTCAACAAGATCGCGATAGTCTGCCAGATTACGGACAAGCACCGTCATTTCACGGAAACGGTCACCATGGACACGTGCACAGTGAATGATATTGCGTGCCGCCTGCTCCACTTCCTCACGGCGATTTGCAGCTTCAGTCATCGTGACTCCATCCGTTTCCAGGCTTACTTGAGAAGGATACTGTCCGAAATGCAGACACATATTTTTTAAAGACACTGACTGATACCGTAATGCATCGGTTTGAAAGACAATGGGTTCAAGCATTTGATCATTCATCTCTGCTCGTTCCTTGAGCTGCAGAAACAATAGTGCGGGATGGCGAAACACAGAAAATTCATCCGGTGCCCGATCGTAGATCTGATCCGTTCCTAAAGCAATGGTGACCCGTCTGCATGTTGCCATCAGCCGTTCAACCACCAACATTTCCTGCGGCGTCATGGTCTGAAAACCGTCAATCCAGACTTCCGCCTGTTTCAGAAAATCAGCGTGATCCATTCGCTCCACCATGAGCTTTAGATAATCCTCACTATCAATATATTTTCCTTCCAGAGCTTGGCTGAACGATTGATAGATGAGCGACAAATCATGAAGCTTGTCCTTCAGAAGGAGCCGTTCCGCGCTGTCTCCTTTAAGTTGTTCCGCTTCAGTGATCATTGCTTCCGGTTCAAGACAAAAACGTTTAAATTCAATCAGCGTATCGCCAAGCAGATCGTAAAAGCCGTTCTGCTGAGATGCCTTTTGAAAGAGTCGAAGTTTCGTTTTATTCTGCTCAACAATTTTGCGCAGCAGCATCGACACACCGGTCGCATTCAAGTGTTTTCGCGTGGCTCCGCCTGCCTGCTGCAAGACGCGCAGTGCAAGACGCGGCATGCTGTACACATTCAATCGGGTCATCCCGCCAAGTCCCGCAGTGGATGCCAGTGCATACTCCATGCTGAATGTCATATGTTCGGGAACCAAATAAATGAGCGGTTCCCCATCCGGCCGTTCACGCAGATGGCTGCGAATTTCAGATAAGCACATCGCCGTTTTACCCGTTCCCGGCCGTCCCAATATAAATCGGACAGACATCAGTCTCCCCCCGTTTCATTGTATCTAAATAGATCTGAACAGATCGTTAATTCGAAAGTTAATTACTATAATTATAGCATATACAGAACATCAGTTCTTTTCATTCGCTTGACCAGCTAAATGAAGATTCATTGACAAAAAGCCGCAGAGATTCGCGTCTCTGCGGCTTTAGTTATACTCATTCAGTTATTCCTGCACTTTACTTCCGGTATTTCCCTACTTTTTCTTCGATCGAAGTACCTTGAGGGCGGAAATGAATTTTTACTTCCGCCGCGACTTCATCAGCACCCGCTTCGACCGTTGCATATACCGTTTTTTTCACGACATCGAGCAGCTCGTCAAGTTCTCCTTCAAGAATCGTTTCGAGTGCTGTTACCTCATACTTTACACCTGAGTTCTGAATGACTTTAATTGCTTCATCAACCAGTCCGTATGTGTCCTTTTCTTTTGAAAAGGGAAGAATTTGGAGCCCTACATTGCTGATTGGCATGTGAAAGTCCTCCTCAACACTGATTTAATCTTCGTCCCAAACTTTTACAGCCTTCATGACATCGCCGTTCTGCATTTTAAGAACTGCATCGAGTCCGCTGGTTACTTGTCCAAATACAGTATGCACGCCGTCCAAATGCGGCTGGGGTTCGTGAACAATGAAAAATTGGCAGGAACCGGTATCCTTTCCTGCATGTGCCATCGAAAGCGCACCGGCAACATGCTTATGCGGATTACCGTCAGTCTCGCATTTAATCGTGTAGCCGGCATCGCCCATCCCTGTTCCTGTCGGATCGCCGCCCTGGCTGACAAAACCCGGAATCACACGGTGAAAAGTTACCCCGTCATAGAAGCCTGAGTTCGCAAGCTTTTCAAAATTGGCTACTGTATTCGGTGCTTCCTCCGGGAAAAAATCAATAGCGATCACGTCGCCGTTTGCCATTGTAATCGAACCTTTTTTCATAAACATCCTCCGCTCTAACGCCTTTTATCGGCGCGTTTTGTCTCAACCTTTCTATTATATACAAAAATGAGAACAATCGCTGAAATACCGACTAAAAAACCGCCGACGCAATACCCCGCGAGAATATCCGTAAAGTAATGGACACGTAAAAAAGGCCGGCTGAATCCAATCAGCAAAATCATCGTCAGGCCGATAACAGCCCACGCGATTCGAATCCATTTTGTTTTTATTAACGGAAGAATAAGCAAAATGAGCAATCCATAGACAGTAGACGCATTCATTGCATGTCCGCTTGGAAAACTAAAGCCGGTTTCATGCACAAGGTGCTGGAACGGCGGACGATCACGCATCACCCAATTTTTCAGTACACTGTTCAGCTCACGCTCAAACAAAAACACGCAGGGAAGCAGAATAGACGAAAAAAAACGTTTGTAAACGAAGAGATAAATCATGAAGAGAGCAATAATCCAAAGCAGCAGTCTGCTTGAGGCAAAATCGGTAAACTCTGAAAAAAAAGTGACCAATATGGGAATTCGTATTGGATTAAGGCTCTGAACAAGTGCACGATCTGCCGCCTGAACAGCAGGTTGCCGGATCGCAATAACCAAAATTAAAAAAAGCAAAATACAGATCATGCTGAACCATAACCATGGAATGATTGATTTCTTTTCGTTTTCTGTCAATGCCACAATCGCTACCTCCTAATCTTAAGCATGATCCGTTGCAGAGCGTTTGATTTATGCTACGATAACAGAGATTCAATGCATGTCTCTCTTTTATTCATAGCTAAGGGGATGAACATTATGACAGATTTTCATTTTGAACTGAACGGTTCATGGACAGGATCCTGGGACGGCGAGGGAAAAATACAGACAAACGGTCTATCATCTGCGATTTCAGTTGATCCGGCCATGTCGGGAAAAGGCATCGGAACAAACCCGGATGAATTATTAATCAGCGCGCTCGCGTCCTGTTACATGATCACCCTGGGCATTCGATTAAAAAAAGAAAAGATTGCTTATCACCGTATCGATATCCATACCAAGGCGACGGTCACAAAAAAAGGCGGCCTGCATTTTGAGAACGTCACCCATTACCCGACGATCCGTTTAGCTGAGCCGCTTACTAAGTTACTTAATGACCATCTGACAACCTGCATCCATAAAGCGGAACAGGACTGCGTCATTGCAAAAGCAGTCAAAGGAAATGTGAAGGTCACCGTTGAACCGACGTTTATCAGCGAATCTTAATTTGAGTGTTTTTCACAAATGCTTTTCCTTTGTAAAAAGCAACTTGTGCAGAAAGAACCGATTGTTTTGCCTGACGCGCTGCATCTTGGATCTTGCCTTTTTTCTGAGTGATATCCGATTGAATGCGTGAAAGATTGCGTGTGAGTTCATCTTTTTCATTCAGAATTCCTTCAGTTTGATCTTCTAATTTTGCACTGGTCTTTGAAATTTTCTCAATGGATCCGTTCATCAATTTAACCGTCTTAGCAGCGGAAACAATGAATGCGATGATTGATGCAACAACAAGCGCAAGACTTAGGTAAACGATAATCATTAAAAATACGCTCCTTTCAGAGTTACCGGTAACTATTCTAAACGTATCATACCCTATTACAGGCAAAAGATCATGGTGCGATGATTCGTTTTTAAATATTTTTCTTGTCCTTCTTTTGAACCTTTTGTTATACTAAATCCGATTTATTTTAAATCGGATGGATGTTTTTAAAGGAGATTAACATGGAAAATAAAGTGGCATTGATTACGGGCGGGACCCGCGGGATCGGAAAATCAATTGCAGAAAAATTTGCGCAGAACGGATACAACCTTATTTTAAATTATGCACGTAAAAGTACGAACGCCGAGCAAACGAAGGAAGCGATTGAAAGTCAATATGGCGTCTCTGTCCATATTATGAAAGCAAATGTCGGTGAACTTGATCAAATTGACCAGCTTTTTGATGCAGTTGAATCTGCATTCGGTCGTCTCGATGTCTTCATCAGCAACGCAGCGTCCGGCGTTCAGCGTCCTCTTATGGACATTCAGGAAAAACATTGGGACTGGACGCAGGATATCAATGCAAAGGCCTACTTATTCGCAGCCCAGCAAGCAGCAAAACTGATGAATAAAACAGGCGGCGGCCATATTGTCGCACTGTCAAGTCTTGGCGCAGTCCGTGCGCTGCCGAACTATGTCGTCGTTGGTGTTTCAAAAGCGGCTGTTGAAGCGCTCACTCGTTATCTGGCTGTAGCGCTGGCGCCAATGAATATTACAGTGAACACCGTTTCCGGAGGCGCTGTTGACACAGATGCACTGAAGCATTTTCCAAATCGCGACGAACTACTCGATCAGGCAGCAAAACGCAATCCCGCCGGTCGGATTGTCGAGCCTGAAGATCTCGCTGAGGCCGTGTATTTTCTTTGTACTCCTGCGGCATTCATGATCCGCGGTCAAACAATTACAGTCGACGGAGGGCTTTCCCTTCTTGCGGATTAATCCGCGTTACGTCTTAAAAACCAAATACATTCCCTGTCGACAATCGCCTGTTTTCTTTCAGGCGATTGTTTGACGTTCAGTCCACCTGCTCTCAATAAGAAGTATCGGAAAATGCGGTCGTTGGTAATGAAATTTCATCATGTTCAATTCGAATGTTCAAAAAAGAACCGGAGGATAAATCTCCGGCTCATCTTTTTCTTATTTAATTACACCGCATAATATTCTGTCTCCTGAGTTTCCGGAAGGATCTGTCATCTGATCGTCGCCTCTTTCATGAATGATTAAGGCGGAACCATCGGCATCTCTTAACGAATTTGGTTTACCCTCTTGCAACGTTACCATTGAATTGAAAAGTACCGTTTTTACATGACCATGGCTGTCCGCAAAGATATTCATCATATCTCCCGCATGAGGTCCCATTGGATTCTTCAACCCATGTTTTTTGTGTTCAGGATTAAAGTGACTGCCGGCAGACATGAAATCTGGAGGTGTACAGCTGCCATATTCATGAAAGTGAATCGCATGGATACCCGGTGTTAATCCGTCCGCCTCCA
This sequence comes from Sporolactobacillus sp. PKPK-6, assembly GCF_056678885.1. NCBI lineage: Bacteria > Bacillati > Bacillota > Bacilli > Caryophanales > Sporolactobacillaceae > Sporolactobacillus > Sporolactobacillus sp. PKPK-6. The sequence continues at coordinate 701,383 of NZ_JBWXPA010000001.1, forward strand.
GTTCAATTCGAACGCCCTTTGGTGTCTCAGTTAACGTTGCCGTGCCCATTTCTTCATTTTTTGCATTAATTAACGAAACAATCAGCTTCCCGCTATGAATATCCTTAGCGTTCGCTTTCATTTCGGGGTAGTGCTCATAAGCGATCGTTGATAATGCGACAATCGCACAAAGCAGATATATGAATTTTCGATACTTCACCCGAATCGACCTCCTAACTGTAGGATGCACCGATTCATTCTGTTTTACTCTAGAAGATAAAGAAGAGAAGGGATTTCTTTAAAAAAAATGGCGAAAATGCTATGATTTTATTTATAGTCATTCTAAAATTTCACAGAAACCGGAGGACACTTATGAAAACAATGAATGAATTCAAAAAATTTTTGGCACGCGGTAATGTGATTGACCTTGCCGTGGCAGTGATTATTGGGGCTGCTTTTGGACAAATTGTCAGTTCTCTTGTTAAAGATATTGTGATGCCGCCAATCGGCTTGTTGCTTGGAAAAGTTGATTTCAGCAATTTATATCTAAATTTATCCGGTCATGCATACAGCAGTCTCAGTGCAGCTCAGAAAGCTGGGGCTCCAACCATTAATTATGGACTCTTCCTTAACAATGTTATCAATTTTCTCATTATCTCAGTGGTCATCTTCTTTGCAATTAAGATACTGAATAAGACAACACCGAAAAAAGAGACAACAACAAAAAAATGTCCATATTGTCTATCATCGATTCCGATTAATGCGACAAAATGTGCAAACTGCACAGCTGATCTTCCGGATGAGACAACTGAACAGCCTATTCATTCTCATTAAAATAATAAAAAGCTTCGGAATTGATATAATTCCGAAGCTTTTTCATCTCGAAAAATTTACATTTGATCTCCCATTTACGACTTCTTTATGTATAATGAACTGTGGTGAATGAAAATTGAACGAAGGTTGATGTCGTCCTATGAATCGTTTGACAGTATTGGGCATATTACTCATTGCCTGCGGATTTTTCCTTTTCTTCTTAAAAAATAACACAGCCTTCACACGTATCATTCATTATCGAATAAAAAATCCGAGTCGTTTTATTTTGACGAGCAGCATTATGATTCTGCTCGCCGGTGTTTATTCAGTCTTAGCTCCCGTTCTGTCTGTCATGATGGGTGCCGATTATTGGATTCTTTACTTTATAGGACTTCTCGGCTGTATGATGCTTCTGATCCTGTTCTTGCTTCCTAAATCGTAACGAACTCCGGTAAGGGTCGAATCTCGGTTTTAGCAATCACGTTTCCTTCAAATGTACAATGGTAATCTGCAGGATCACTGCTCCCCACATCAAGCACGCGTCTCATAAAAAAACGAATAGTCGGGACGGTACCGAAATTGTCTTCTGACAAAACCCAAGAAACATCTTTGAACGCAAGAATGCCTTCACGAGTCGCACGCGGCAGATCAGTCAATTCATCACGCGACACATTGGCAATAAACACATACATTCCTTGAGCAGGCTCAACGTCTGGATTCCATGTGACAATTCCGCGAAATACGGGTGAAGTTAATTTGATGCCTGTCTCTTCCCACACTTCACGAATGACACAGTCCTTCGGAGATTCACCCTGCTCCAGTTTACCGCCGACACCATTCCACGCACCTTGCCATGGTGATTTTTGACGATTAATCATAAGCACTTTATCTTCATATTTCAAGAACGCTAATGTGTAGCTCAACATTTAGCTGTATCTCCTTTTCAGCGAATCTTTTCTATAAAACTACTATACCGTAATTGTCATTTAATTTTCTTATAGTATACCAAAAATGTGATCAAGTCATGAACAATGTAATTCCCATAAATAATTATCTGATAAATGCAATTGACAGAACGTTTGTTTGCATATAAACTATTATCAGAACATTTGTTCAAATAAAATGAAGAGGTGATTGTCGTATGGCGGATTCAAATTCAGAAGTAACCTTCAACATCGTCGAACACTATGGCGTACTTGCCACTGAAAACAGTGGCTGGACAAAGGAATTAAACCTTGTCAGCTGGAATACCCGCGAAGCTAAATATGATATTCGGAGTTGGGCTCCCGACAAGAAAAAAATGGGACGCGGCATTACGCTGACCGGAATTGAATGTGATGCGCTGAAAGGCTTGCTGAATAAACATCACACTCAGTTCACAAATCCTCCGGAAACAAGTCAAGCCGCACAATCATAACACAATTTTTTCTTCGTTATTTTCATTCCAAGCGGTCTTCCTCTCTGCCCCATATCTTTCTTTTGCTCATGCATCATAACCTTATTGTTGAACTCCTTAATTTTGAACCATTTTCCAGATGCATCTTATTGACACCAACAACTTTATTCCATAAACTTAAAAAGAAAATAGTGTCGAATTGGTGACAATTATTAGAAAAGCTCGTCCTTTGAATCTATGAAACTAAGGAATGAGTTCAAAATAGGAAACACATAAGAATTTTGTAGTGGGAGAGATTATAATGGGGGAATTAGCACCCGAAAGAAATACTGGCTTTAAAAAATGGTGGTTCATGCTTCGGCCCCACACATTATCCGCTTCTTTTGTTCCGGTTGCACTGGGAACCGCACTCGTACTGCCAATAAAAAGTCCTGATTTAGCTTTGTTTCTTGCCATGCTGACCGCCTCGATGCTCATTCAAATTGCAACGAATTTATTTAATGAGTATTTCGATTTTAAGCGAGGTTTAGATAATGAGGAGTCGGTAGGAATTGGCGGAAGCATTGTCCGCGATGGATTTCATCCGAAAACCATTATTCGACTGGCGTTCACGCTTTGTTGCATTGCCATGCTTATCGGCATCTATATTTGTGCAAACAGCAGCTGGTGGATCGCTCTTGCAGGTTCAATATGCATTCTCACCGGCTATCTTTATTCCGGCGGTCCTTATCCGATTGCTTATACACCCTTCGGCGAATTAATCTCCGGTCTTTTCATGGGCGTATTCATCATCTGGATCTCCTTTTTTATCCAGACCGGAACGCTGACTTTGAATTGTGTGCTGATCTCGATACCGATTGGCATACTGGTTGGCGGAATTAATATGGCAAACAATATACGCGATCTCGCTGGGGATCAGCAAAAAGGCAGACGGACGCTTCCGATCTTACTCGGTCGGCCAAAGGCAATCACATTGCTTGCAGGTTTATTCACCTTTTCTTATATCTGGATCTTTGGATTAATGATCCTAGGTGTCGAATCAGCTTGGATGCTCCTCGTATTCGCCAGCCTCCCAAAGGCAATTCAAGCAACCAAATTGTTTCGTAAGAAAACGAAAGCCATCCAGATGGTGCCTGCAATGAAAGCCACTGCACAGCTTCAAACTTTATTCGGCATCCTCCTATCTCTCGGACTTGTTCTCGATTACTTTATCTGAAACAGTCTGAGATCAAATTATTAGATTTGCATCGATAATTAAAGTCGATTATATTGCTGTAGCAGTTAAATTATTGTATAATACGAGTGTAATTAAATACGAAGTTCCTTCAGGGCAGGGTGTAATTCCCGACCGGCGGTATTGACAAACAGTCAGAGTCCGCGAGCCGCAAGGCAGATCCGGTGAGAAACCGGAACCGACAGTAGAGTCTGGATGAAAGAAGGATGATGCGACAGTATTTTTGTATTCTTCGCATTCTTTTCGCTGTGCTTCTGCACATCGATTTTGTTGAGCCCAAAGGAACGTTCCTTTGGGCTTTTTAATGCGTCTGGAACATGAAAATCCTGAAGAGCTGTACGGTTTTTACCACGAACCGCGCATAAGCCAGAAATGCTGCGCATGATCCCCAATACTACATTTATGGGGGTAATTACATGAACACATCTTTGAAGAAATTGGTACTGATTTCATTACTTTCTGCACTTGGTTTTCTGATTATGTTGATCGCTTTTCCCATTCCATTGTTTCCAGTATTCTTAACCATGGACTTTAGTGATCTGCCTGCATTGATCGGTGCACTTATTCTTGGACCGGGTGCAGGTATCGCCATTGAAGCGATCAAAAACATCCTGCATGTCTTGTTGACCGGATCGCTTACTGTTGTTCCAATCGGTGAATTTGCCAATTTTACTGCGGGCTCACTTTTCATTTTAGTAACTTGGGCATTTTATCGCCGTAAATCAACGTTTGTCTCGCTCTTGCTTGGCATGATATCGGCAACCGTAGTCATGACTGTGATTATGTCCATCCTAAACTACTACTTGATCTTCCCTGGATATGCTCTGTTTCTCGGTTTCAGCATCGACGCCACTGTTGGAATGGCACAATCTGCGAACCGAAGCATACACAACCTGCTCACGCTGATTGTTTACGGAGTCATGCCGTTTAACTTGCTTAAGGGTGTTGTGCTGACATTAATTATGATCCCGATCAGCCAGCGACTAAAGAAATTTATTCAAAAACGTATCGCAGCATAATTATATAGAAATAAAACACCCGCGGAAATCAATTCCGCGGGTGTTTTATTATTTCAATGTGCTCTTTTGCTTCTAGTCATTAATAAACGTAGGCTGTGCCCACAATGATCAACAAAATGAACAGAACAACGATTAACGCAAAGCTGCCGCTATATCCACCGCTTGGTGCACCCATATCGTCACTCGCCCCTTCATATATATTATTGAGCATGTGTCCCTTACTCAACACTACATGTTATGCTTATGACGCCATTTGGTGTGGACACAAGACAGTTATTCCCAAGGCTTCTTCAGCGTCAGCTCTGAGGTGAATTTCTTCGTTTGCTGTCTGCGCTCTTTCCGATTCAAGTAACGTCCTTCTGCACTTTCAAATAGCAGCTGCTCTTCTTCGCTCTCAGGAATGACTTTAGGAACAGCATTCGGCTTTCCTTTATCATCAAGTGCTACAAAGGTCAAAAAACACGTTGTGCATAATTGACGTACCCCGGTTCTAAGATTTTCATCAATTATTTTGACGAATACTTCCATGGATGTATTGTGGCTCCAGGTGACAAATGCTTCTAAACAAACCGATGAACCGGTATAGATCGGCCGCAGAAAATCAACCGAATCAATTGAAGCTGTAACGACAAGGCTTCTTGAATGACGTGTTGCAGCAATTGCAGCAATATTATCCACATACATCATGAGCTTTCCGCCAAAAAATGTACCATGATTGTTCGTGTCATTAGGCAGTACGTGTACTGAGGTTACCGATAATGATTCTCTAGCTTTTTTCGCTTGCATCGTTATCCTCCATTCATAATCCATAAATAATAGGAATGCCATCTTCGATCAAGGCATGTCCGTCATCAATGTGTCCATGCAAAAAAAATCAACGTTCTTAAATAAAAAACCTATTTCTAATACATCATAACTCTTCTTAAGATTATTTGCGTTCACTTATTTTTAAAGAAATGAAAGTTTCTGTCGAAAGATCTGCGACTAATCATTAACTTGGACAGAATTCTTCTTTATTTCCAATTTAAATAGGTCCTTAGGCCCTTTTACCACTAAAAATAGTAAAAAAATTAGCGGAAAATGTATTGACAAAATGATTAATAGTGATCTTGTGTTACAGAACTGTAATGTTGTTAAAACATGCCTGAGACATTCAACGTCTAGAATAGCCCTTGGATGTTAGCCATGGATTCAGGCCATGGCTTGATCACCTAAGGAGGTTTTCACTGAATGAATATCATTAAAAGGCTGACGGCAATGACGAGCTTAACGGTATGCCTCGGTGTGCTCACACCAACGACCATTGTTTTCGCCAAAACGAACAGTACAAATGATAATCACATCATGAAAAGTAATGATTCTGAACAAACACATGCAGTTGGTTTTGCAGCAAACGCTCCGAGCAGTCAAACAGACAATCAGGAGATCAACATAATTTTCGGAAATAGTTTGCTTCAACAGGGCGATTCCGGTCCGGAGGTGGCGAAGCTGCAAGATGAGTTGCAGCAGCTCGGTTACTACGGCGGAGATGTCGATGGTGTTTTCGACGAGCAGACCTATGAAGCCGTTAATGCTTTAGAGTCAAATCGTCAGGATTCAGAAAACGGTATAATCGGTTCAGATACAAAAACTGCTCTTTACACCGTTTACCGTAATACGGATGAATCCAAAGAAAATCAAAAAAAGCTTGTTGAAATTAAAATTCAGGAAAAAAAAGATGCAAAAGAACGCGCGCGTAAGGCTGCAGAAGAAAAAGCCAGGAAAATAGCTGAAGATGCGGCTCGACAAGCAGCTAAAGATGCGGCAAAAGAAGCCGCGAAAAAAGCCGCTGCTGAGCGTGCAAGCGCAAATGCATCCAAAAAGCCGCAAGTCACTAATACTTCCTATAAACCGGCAAATCCGCAGCAAGAACAATCTGCTCCATCAGGTAAATCAATTACCGTTGAGGCAACAAGTTATTCGCTCGGCGGACGTTCAGCTACAGGAATTGATTTCAGCAGCAATCCGAATGCCAAAGTGATTGCCGTTGATCCGAGTATCATTCCTCTCGGATCTCGAGTTATGATTCCGGGCTACGGTGTTTATACTGCCGGGGACACTGGTGGCGCGATTAAAGGAAATCGGATCGATGTCCATTTTGCTTCCCGTGACCAAGCGCTTAATTTTGGACGCAGGAGCATAACGATTACCATTCTCCAATAATATTATGAATCTCAAAGGCTTGGCTGACATATTCAGCCAAGCCTTTTCTATAACCCTTGTATTCTTTGGGCTGTGGACTGAAGGTGTTTAGACAGCCATACAGCTCGTCCAACCTGATTAAGCAACTTTTAAACAAAAGCAAACAAGAAAGAGCTTCTGCCATGCCACAGGGCTGCTGTAATGGACTGCTCAACCGAATCGTCATTTCATCTCTTTATGTACATGCACATCAAAAACACCGGTGATCTTTCTCACCGGTGCCTTTGCCGCTTTGGAGATATCCTGCTACTTTTCAATTTGATAATGAATGTGCTGTTTATCCTGATATATTTCCAATCCGAAGTCAACAAGCTTTTCAATTAATTGATGATAAGGGAGCCCTGTATGCTGCCAAAGCAGCGGGAACATGCTAAATTGCGTAAATCCGGGCATTGTATTGACCTCATTGACAATGACACGCTGATCCTTTTCACGGATAAAAACGTCAACACGTGCAAGCCCCGAAAGGTTCAATGCGACAAATGCACGTTTCGCCATCTCTTCAAGCTCCGCTTTTACTTTATCAGGCAAATCAGCTGGAATCACTAAAGTACTGTTTCCTTCATGATATTTCGACTGATAATCATAGAATGCTGCATTCTTCGTAATAATCTCGCCCGGAACAGAGACAGACAAATCATGATTGCCAATTACGCCAATTTCGACTTCGCGCCCGGCAATTCCCTCTTCAACAATAACCTTTGAGTCATAAAGGAATGCTTCCGTAATTGCTGCTGAAAGCTCTGTCTCACTTAGGCATTTGCTGATCCCGACGCTTGAGCCTCCGTTTGCCGGTTTGATAAAGCATGGATAGCCGATTGAATTTTTCACCTTAAGAATCATTTTCGGTGCATCATTTTTCCAATTAAATCGAGTTATGGATTCATAATTCGGACCGGGAATGTTGTGCGCGCTGAGTACATCCTTCATCATCACTTTATCCATAGTGACGCTCGATCCTGAAACACCGGAACCTACATAGGCGATATTCAGCAGTTCAAACATACCTTGAACCGTTCCATCCTCTCCATTTGGACCATGGAGGAGCGGAAAGACAACATCCGGTCGTCCAACAGCTGCGCTTGCAGGTGCTGACGGCGCAAGCCAGTGCTCAGCAGATGACTCCGCTGTGGCGTTTTCCTTAAGAAGTAATTGATGTTTGTACTCAATTTTTCCTTTGATTTCATCGCCGGCAATCCATCTTCCGTTTTGCTTAATATAGACAGGAAGCACTCGATACTTTTCTTTATCCATCGCATTAATTACGGAAAAAGCCGTAAGCAATGAAATTTCATGTTCTGTCGACTTTCCACCGTATAAAACTGCGACTGTCTTTTTCTCATTTTTCATCATAAATTCCTCAATTCCATAGCTGTAATGAGAATGCAGTATTCCATGTAATCGTTACCATTCAACAGTTACTTAGTTTATCACAATCCACTCGGGAGAAGAACGCTTTCTTGAAAAAATACAGGCTTCATTGGCTCAGATGATTATTTATTGATTTTTACATGCTCTAAATAAATAATACGCTCAAGCATCGTTGGATGATCATACTGAATCCATTTTACCAATGCCGGTGGATCCATTTCGCTAAGACTTGACGCGGACAGTTTCTGAAAGGAAGAGATGGCTGCTTTTTTATTTTGAGTCATTTCAATCGCATATTCATCTGCTTGGTGTTCAAAATGGCGAGACACCATATTTTGAACCGGATCACCTGCAAAAGACAAAAGTGACAAAATTAACAGCAGCATGGGCAGTGCAGAAAGATCACCGGGATGAACAATGTTCATTTTTGTCCCCCAACGTGCGCTCGCCCATAAATGTACTTTAGCAGCGATCCATAATGTAATCAATAAACCAATCAACGCCGCCGCGGTGCCCCAAATGATATGATGCATCACATAGTGTCCCATTTCATGTGCCATGATAAAAAGGACTTCAGCATGACTGAGCCGATGAACAGTCGTATCCCACAGCACAATACGCAGGTGAGACCCGATTCCGTTAACATAGGCGTTCATTGCGTTGGTCTCATTCGACATGTCCACCTCGTAGACATTATGCGCGGGAATGCCTGCTTTCGAAGCCATTTGAAGAATTTCCGACTTAAGCTCGCCATCTTGAAGACTCTGAAAATGGTTATACAATGGATCAATGACCACTGGCTGCAGATACATGATAAATAAGATGAATGGAATCGACAGCAGCCATGCCGGAAACCACCAGTTTTTCGGATATCGGCGAATCAAGAAAAAAACGGCGCTCATTGCAACAAAGCCGATCAGCGTTCCAATAGCGGTGCTGATCCCTTGATCTTTCAGCCAGTCCGAAAGCGGCTGAACAGAAACCCCGTAATGAAGTGAGAGCTGGTAAGACGCAAATTCAACCGGCAAGAAAACCAATGCAGAAATAACTGCCAAACCGACGTAGCATAGGAACATCTGTACAATAAAAAATGATGATAAACGCTCTGAGCACTTTCTCAGCCACAATGAGAATCCGCCGATCAGAACAAACAGATAGACACCCCACTCCAGCGGTATGGAAGCAAAGGAAAGAAAATGCCGCCAAGCATTAAGACTGCCGCTTTCCGCCAGCTGTTTCCTGTTCATGAACAAGGAGGGATCAGCTGCAGTCCCTTTCATAGTTGCCGGTATACCTGACTTCGACCAGACAAAAAAATAAGCAGCCATCACGAGAAGATAGACGGTATATAAAGCGATAAACCATCCTATCACTTTTTTTCTCTTCAAGAAGGATCCTCCTCTTCTGCTACACTAATGATTGTCCGTCTTTAAACTGGGACGGGCTACTATCAATTTAGTCTTAGTGAGGTCTATTTAGAACATATTTAGAAAAGAGCAGCGAGCAATTCCTCTTCTCCCAACTTTCCGAAATAGTGGTGACAATCAATCGACGTTAGTTTTTCAGAAAGGACACTCTGATCATATCTTACCCCAATCAGTAATTTTTCAAATTCACGAACATCACCAACACCGAAAAAATCGCCAAAAACAGAGATTTGTTCAATGACACCCTTTTTTACATTCATACGAAAGTCCACACGTCCACCCGGAAAACGCTTTGCTTTATGCACATTGAATTCAGGTGACTTCCCATAAACCCAGTCCCAATTGCGATAGCGTCGTTTGGCAATATTGATGATGTTTGTCCAGTCATCGTCAGTCAGCTGGTATTCAGGTATATGATCCTCACCTTCAAAAATATAGTGAAGCAGTTCTGCTTTAAATTGGTGAATATCCATATCTTTTGTTAAATGCTCGCGAATATTGGTCACCCGGCTACGCACCGACTTAATGCCTTTTGATTCATATTTCGCCTTGTCCGGATGCAAGGCTAGTGTTACATGATCCAGATCGACATCAAAAAGCAACGTTCCATGACTGAAAATCCGTCCTTGAGTGACAAACTGTGCATTACCCGAAATTTTTTTCCCGTCAACCGTAAGGTCATTGCGGCCCTCAAGCTTTGCATCGACGCCCATATGATGTAGCGCACGAATCACTGGTTCTGTAAATTTCCTATAATTATTAAAGCTGTCTCCGTCGTCCTTCGCAATAAAGCTGAAGCTTAGGTTGCCCGGATCATTGTACACAGCACCTCCGCCTGACAAACGGCGAGTCACCGTGACCTCATTCTTCGTAATATAATCCATATTAACTTCTTCCACCGCATTCTGATTGCGTCCAACAATAACCGTTGGAGCCATTCGGTAGAACATTAAATAGGTTTCATCAATTGATAAATGCTTTAATGCATATTCCTCAAGAGCGAAATTAAGCGTTTGATCAAGCATATCGCGATTATTCAAATAAATCATGTTGTGTAGTACCTCCCTTTACTTTTTGGGTTCTCCTTTTTCATCTTAATTCCCTTTGTGATTCGCGTCTAGCAGGATCATGTAAGCAGATACAAATTCTTTCGTTCTTAAAAAATCGCTCACACCTCGCTTTACAAGAATAGGCAAGTTAGGATAATCTAAAATAGATTGATTTCTATAGAATGACAATAAAATCGCTTTAAAACTGTCAATGGGAGGATATAAATGAAAACCATTTATTTCGTAAGACATGGACGGACTTTATTCAATCAACTTTGGAAAGTACAGGGTATTTCGGATACCCCGTTAACGGACATCGGTGAACAAAAAGCTGCTGAACTTGGTGCGCTTTTTAAGTCACAGGACATTTCTTTTGATGCTGCTTATACAAGCGATCTGGGGAGAACAAGGCGTACATCCAGGCTGATACTCGATCACTCGTTAAATCCCGAACTCGTACCAATCGAAACGAATAATCTTCGTGAAGTGAGCTTTGGCAAGTTTGAGGGGGATTCGAATGACTTGATGTGGGGAGCAGTCAGTGATGCCTTGGGCAATTCGGAACTTCGCGGCGACTCTCCTGATGAAATAAAAATTAATTCTCTTGAATCACTGAAAGAATTGGACACAACCGGATTGGCCGAAAGCTATGACGATGTTAAAGGACGTATACGCGCTATTCTCAGTGTTCTGGCACACAGCGAAGAGGAAACCATTTTAGCGGTCAGCCATGGTCTCTATATCAGTTGTCTTATTTATATGCTATCCGATGAAAAAATACATGTTTCTTCTATTGAAAATACAAGTGTCACAAAAATTGTATTCGAAAACGGTGTATTCAAAATCGCTTATATCGGTCGTACTGAAAATCTATAAGAAGCAAAAAAAAAATGCCTTCAGGCTATACGGCCTGAAGGCATTTTTTTGTGTTATAGCTTTTGTGGATTCATTGATTCTCATTTTGCTGCCAGAAACAGATGCGACCGGCAAACGTTCAAAACGGCTGAAGACAATGCGTCGATAAAGAGCGGATCTGTGTCAGGCATCTGCGGGCGATGGTAGTTTGCACCAAGTGATTCGACAAGTGCACGACATTCTTGATCATTATCATAGAGCACCTCTAAATGCTCAGCGACAAAACCAATCGGGCAGAAAATAAAATGCCTATACTCTTCTTTTTTGTGAAGCGCACGGATTTGATCAAGTACATCCGGCCCAAGCCATGGATCGGGTGTTTTTCCTGCACTCTGCCATGCCTGAGCATAATGCTTTATCTCCGCAGCATGCACAATTGCTTCCGCCGTTTCCTTTATTTGTTCCGGATAAGGATCACCATTTTTCATAATTTTTTCTGGAAGACTGTGAGCAGTAAACAGGACAACGGTTTGATTACGTTCACTTTCTGAAATGTCTTCAAAAGCCCTCAGCACGGCCTGCTTCCAAAAATGGATAAACTGTGGTTGATCAAACCAGCTCTTTATCGATGCAATAGTTATCCCGCCAAGCTCCCTTGCTTTAGCTTGAGCGCGATCAATATAGGATTGAACACTGAATCGAGAATAATGCGGCGCCAGTGCCAAAGAAACCGCTTGTTCAATACCATCACTGCGCATCTGAGTCACGGCATCTTCAATAAACGGATGGATATATTTCAAACCAAGGTAAGCGTGAAATTCATAGTCCACTTGTGCCGCGTTCAATTGTTCAGCTAGTGCATCAGCTTGCTCACGTGTCAATTTTGCTAACGGTGAGACGCCACCAATCGCTTCATAACGGCGAGCAAGATTATCTATTTGTTTATCACTCGGTTTTCTGCCATGACGAATGGCGGTGTAATAGGGAATAATATCTTCTTTTTTATAGGGTGTGCCATAAGCCATCACAAGCAAACCAATCTTTTTTCTACTCATTGTATACAGAACCTTTCATTGCTTTTTACGGAATTGGCAATTACTTTAGCCTCAACCACTGAGGCTTCGAACGATGTAATAGAGAATATTTTTTCACAAGCTCTATTTTATATCTTTTTAGGGTAAATGACGAGAAATCCGACAATGGACATGAAATGAGACTAGAAGCTTTGTATGCCAAATGGAAAAAGTTTATCGGACATCTGCGCGACAGGTCGTCCATTCTGAATTATCTTTTGAACCCAAATGAAAACGGAATGGGAAAAGCAGCAAAGAAAGTGCACTGTACTGTACTTTTCTTTGCTGCATTATTCTATCAAAGCTTGGAGAACCAATTGAGTTCGACTGAAGGCGATGCTGCTCCGGTTTTCCCTGTCTGCGAATTGTAAGGGACGACATAGTAATTCTCTTTGCTCATCGGATTAACAAAGTCAATTCGATAGGTGTTTTTCCCTTTAACTTCACCTTTTAATATTTTCTTTCCATCCGATTCGGCATAAACTCGATAAACAATTCGTTTATCGGAACCTCCATTCCAAGTAAGCTGCAGTGCAGGAAGTGCATACTTACCAAGAATTCCTTTTGCCTGCAGCTGTGTTACCGCTGCCAAGCGAATCGGCTCATCGAGATCGTTGACATGCTTCGGTTTCTCGAACGTAAGCTTGCGTTCATTAGGCATACTGTTGATCACCGATTTATATAGTCTGACCGCGTCATTGCTTGAACCCGTTAAATACTGATTTTTATTCGTTTGGTCATAACCGATCCACACAGCACCAACCGCATCAGGTGTGTAACCGACAAACCATGCATCACGCAATCCATTTTTCGTGTATGCTGTTGATCCCGTTTTTCCAGCAATCTCGGCCTGACTATATCCTGCTTGGCCTGTTCCGTTTTTCATAACCGACTGTAACATGCGAGTCATGTACCATGCCGTTTGTTCCGAAAATATTTTCTTTGCTTTCGGTTTTGCTTCGCCGATCTTTTTCCCTTGATGATCATAAATTGCCTGAATAAAATAGGGATCAGATTGACGTCCGCCATTATCGAAAGCCGTATACGCAGAAGCCATTTGCAGCGGTGAGACACCTTTAGATAAGCCGCCGAGCGCAATCGCCAAACCGTTGTCCGGCAGATTAATACCCATCTTCGATAAATAGGACTTACTTTTCGAAATACCGATCCGGTTGAGAAGCCAAACCGCCGGTGCATTTTGCGAAACAGTAACCGCGTCATACATCGTTATTTCACCGGTATAACTGCCGCTGTAATTTGTCGGCTTGTAGCTGCCGTAAGCGACTTTTTTATCTTGAAGCATTGAATAAGGCTGATACTTGCCCGAATCGAGTGCCGGACCGTAGACAGCCAAAGGCTTAAAGGATGAACCCGGCTGCCGCTTGTCATTCACTCGATTGTAACTGCCTCGAACATAATTTCGACCGCCTTGCGCCGCGAGCACACCGCCGTTTTTATTCATCAGAACAAAAGAACCTTCTGGCGTTTGATTTGGATTGCTGCCTTGAAAATAAATGTTGTTCTTAAATGCATTATAAGAAGCAGATTGTGCCTCCCGGCTCATCGGCACAACTATTTTATATCCGCCGCGGATCAAGTCGTCCGTTCCAATGTGGTATTTTTTCGCTGCTTCTTCCTTGACAAGATCCATATATGAATCAAATTCAGGATGCGTTTGAATCTTATGGATGTTCAGCCCCAGCGTTTTACCTTTCAACCGCACCGATTGTTCGGCAGTCAGGTAGCCATTTTTCTCAAGCAGCGACAGGACTAGATTGCGCCGCTCCAATGCCTTCTTTGGATGCAAAATCGGTGAATAGCCATTTGGTCCCTTTGGAAGTGCTGCCAAAAGAGCGCCTTCTTCTTCTGTTAACTGGCTGACATCTTTATTAAAGAAAAACTCAGATGCCATTTGAACACCGTAAATGCCATGACCAAAATAAACTTGGTTTAAGTACATTTCCAAGATTTGTTTCTTGCTGTATTTTCGCTCAAGACTGACGGCTATGGCCGCTTCCTTGAACTTTCGAAACCATGTCTTTTCATTAGAAAGATAGGCGTTTCTTGCCAGCTGCTGAGTAATCGTACTTGCGCCTTCTGCTTTATCACCTGCCATAACATCCGTTACCAATGCACGCATGATGCCGCGAAGATCTATGCCTGAATGTTTATAAAAACGCTGATCCTCAGTCACAATGAACGCATTCTGTACGTGCTTCGGAATCTTTTTCAAGGTGACTGGATCACGATTTTCAGCATAGAGCCTTGAGAGTTCATGCCCTTGCTCGTCAACCACTACTGATGTCCTGCTCAACACCAGCTTCTCATCATCTGTATAATGGTTGCCAAGTAGAAGAACAAAGAAATAGAAGAGAAGTCCGACGATTGCCGCGCCTAATATGAAATAACCAATTTGGAATAAGCGCGTGTACAGTATCTCCCTGTCCATTCGTCTTCCCCACCTTTCAATCAACCGTTTAGATCCTTACTATGTAGTCTTTACCATATCTCATTACACATTAGCAAAAAATACAAATGAGACATCATTTTACAAAAATTTTTCACAGGTTCATTGCTATAATTTCATCGTTAAGAAAAAACAGCCTGTATCCACAAGGGAAACAAGCTGTTCTCTCTATTCTTATTTAAAATGTTATCCGATTTATCAAGCTTTTTCTTGACTGGATGATTGGGTATCGCGAAGCAGCGTGCTGTGACGACGACCATAGAAGAAATAAACAATCATACCAACTATGAACCAAATAACAAAGCGCCAGAGTGTCGCTGTCTGCAAGTGAATAATCAGATAACCGCAGGACAACACGGCGAGAATAGGAACAAGTGGTACCAATGGTGTTCTAAAGCCGCGTTTCAAATCAGGTCTTCTTTTACGAAGCACAATGATGCCAATTGAGACAATAACAAAGGCGAACAGCGTGCCGATATTAGCGAGTTCGGCAACAATTCCGATTGGCAGAAAGCCGGCCGTGATGATCGTGACGACAGCTACCAAAAGTGTTGAAGTTACCGGTGTCTGATGCTTCTCACTGACCTTGCCAAGTGCTTTAGGAATCAATCCATCACGAGCCATAGCGAAAAAGATACGCGTTTGGCCGTACGTGATGACGAGCAATACTGATGTAATGCCGCAAATCGCACCAACAGAAACGAGTGCCGAGCCCCAGTTAATTCCAATTTGCTGCAGAGCAAACGCAACCGGAGCAGCTGTATGCTTGAACAAGCTGTATTTAACGACACCTGTCAAAATTCCTGATACAACAATGTATAATGCCGTACAGATTAATAGTGAATAAAGAATACCTTTAGGCAGGTTCTTTTGAGGATTCTTTGTTTCCTCAGCAGCCGTAGATACGGCATCAAAACCAATGTAGGCGAAAAAGATAACCGCTGCGCCGGAAACGACTCCGTTGAAGCCGAACGGCATAAACGGATGCCAGTTTGCAGGTTTCACATGCCAAACAGCCAGAACAATGAACAATGCAATAACGATCAACTTTATTGCAACGATAACGCCGTTTAAATTTGAAGTCTGGCGGATACCAGAAATCAGCAGCCAGCAAATTAATGCAATGATAATCATCGCCGGCAAATTGACTACACCGCCGTCTAGAGGTGCCGCAGTAATTGCCTTTGGTAAATCAATGCCTAAACTGCTCAGCAGCGTGACTGCGTAGCCTGACCAGCCAATCGCAACTGCACTGATCGCAACGGCATACTCAAGAATTAAATCCCATCCGATAATCCATGCCCAAATTTCACCAAGTGCAGCGTAGCTGTACGTGTATGCGCTGCCGGCAACCGGAACAGTAGAAGCAAATTCCGCATAGCATAAAGCAGCAAAGAAACAAGCCAATCCGGATAAAATGAATGAAATAATTAGTGCCGGTCCGGAGTAGGTTGCTGCTGCAACACCGGTAAGGACGAAAATGCCGGTGCCGATAACAGCTCCGATGCCGAGCAGAGTAAGATCCATCGCGCCAAGCGCTTTCTTTAATCCCTGCTTACCTTCTGTTTCCGCAATCAGGCTGGCAATCGGTTTTGTTTTAAAAATACTCACTACCAACGTCTCCTCTTATATGGATTAAAAAAAATTTCATAGACAATTATAACTCTAATGTTAGGAAATGTGACGTAAAAAGATTATATTTTATTACAAAATTTAAATATTTTATTGACTAAAGATTTAAATTTTGGTAATATTTTTAAATTTCGTTTATTATTTAACACAATCTCATGATATTTTAAAATAAATGCTAAAGTAAAAAGTTTACATCCACAAACAGATAATGATATAACCGCCTTTTTTGATACAGGGTTGACCAATTTTTCTCTCGGCAGTATAATCTTTGTCGTGGTCTTTTATGGGGCATTAGCTCAGCTGGGAGAGCGTTGCCTTCGCATGGCAGAGGTCAGGGGTTCGATCCCCCTATGCTCCACTTTCTAGAGAGCCGTTGCATGATTTTTGTGCAACGGCTTTTATTGTATCCGGAAACAGTTGAATACATGCTAACCGTTCATTCACGCTTAATTAAGCCAGTGATCAATGACGCATTGTTAGATGGCGGTATATCTTTTTCCCTGCTCACCTTCAATCCTCTCAGACCATTCTTCCATCAGATTCTGTAACAGCCAACTTAAATATTTCTTTTCCACTTTCTGATTTTGGTCCTGAAACTCCTAAATGGTGCGACAGAATTAATATGAATCCATTTCCACATCGGCCAATTTGCACTAGTCACCGTCCACCTTCGTATACCCGGAACAAAAAGTTCTTCATCACTCAAGCCATTAACCCATCCGCACCATGTTTCAATCTTATCTCTAAACAATGCACGAAGCTCCTCCAATGAATCATTGGCGTAGTGCTGATAAAACTGCTGATAAAGCATTCCTAGTTGATTCCATTTGTAATCAGGGGTTGGTGTAATCACCTGTTTCCCAGCTAATTCATCTTCCTCCCAGCTCATCACGAGCGTCAGCCATCCAATCTGATAAGCAAGCATTTCCTGTGGTGTTCGATCCACTTCATCAAGGCGAATGTTCCGGTTCGCTTCAGGAACATTTTCAAATTCTTGATCAAAAAGTCGATATGTTTTTCGAATTTCATCAATTAATGCTTCTTTGTTTTCATAACCTGTCATTTCAAAACTCCCTAATTATTTTTTTAAACTATTATAACAAGATGAACAGGACAACGGACTAATGTATCACGGACAAACAATCGTCGGCTGATTCATTGAGTAGTTATGGGAAGTTCAATAATTGGTGGAACGCATGACAATTGTCATTTCTAATTCGGATAAACATCACTATTTTGCCAAATTCCTATTGGTTACACTTAAATAGCGATGAGAATACGTCTTTAGGCTTAGAAACATTTAATGCCTCAGCACGGTTAAACATTTCATATCATCCATTATGCTATGGATGGGCAGTAAAACATAAGAATAAGAAACTCTCGCGAACATTCAAGCGGGATAATAACTGGAGGAACCCAATGAGCTACATTGAATTAAAAGACATTCATAAGTCGTACAAGCTTTCCGGAAAGCAGACATTTCCCGTTCTTCATGGGGTCGATTTAAAACTTGAACGTGGGGAGTTTGTCTCTATTCTAGGCGAATCCGGCGGTGGAAAATCAACGTTGATGAATATCATCGGTGGTATGGACAAGGATTACACTGGTGATGTCCTGATCAACGGCAAGGCATTGCATCAGATGAAAGAAAAAGAGCTGGATGATTACCGTAAGACAAATGTCGGTTTCATTTTCCAAAGCTTCAATCTGATCAATCACATGACTGTTCTGAATAACGTGCTGATCACTCTGAAAATGACGACGATGTCGGAAAAGGAACGCGTGGCGCACGCCAAGGACCTACTAACGACTGTCGGACTCGGTGACCATCTCCACAAAAGGCCGAATCAGCTCTCCGGCGGTCAGAAGCAACGCGTGGCGATCGCCCGCGCACTAGCGAATAATCCGGATATTATCCTTGCTGACGAACCGACAGGAGCGCTTGACAAGAAGAACAGTGAGCAGATTATGGAGCTTCTTGACACAATTGCCAAGCAAGGCAAATTAGTCATCACGGTCACACACTCGCAAAAGGTTGCAGACTACGGAACACGCATCATAAAAATTGACGACGGGCGGATCGCTGATGACATCCGTCTCAAAGATGCCTATCCGCTGCCTGAACATCGCGAGGAACCGAAAACAAAAAATTTGAGCATGCCCGCAACATTTAAAATGGCCCTTGACAATATTCGCCACAACTTGAAACGAAATTTGCTCGTTACGATTGGCGGATCGATTGGTATATTCAGTGTCATCATTATGCTAGCATTGGGCAGCGGTGTGCAGACCTACCTTCACGACGAAATCATGAAAAATATAAATCCTACGGTCGTTCAGCTCACCAAGAAAGGAATCTCGCAGCAAGACGGCGAGAGCAGCCAAATTAAAAAATCCGCTGCAGTTTCAGAAGACGATCTTGCGAAGATGAAAAAGATCAATCATGTCACATCAGCGGAAAAAGTACTCTGGCTCTCCTCAACACGCATTAAGCTAGGCAGTAAAATCGCTATCCCACAATATTTTCAGACTGTAGATGGAGCGATTCCTGAAAAAGATTTAGCTAAGGGAAGCCATATCCCAGGGGCAAACGAAATCGGGTTGAGCAAAGACATCGCTAAGCAGCTTTCGAAAAAACCAAACAGTCTGATTGGAAAAACCGTTACTTTCTATGTCAACATGACGGACAAAAATCAACAGCCGATCGTCATGCAGAAAAAATTGAAAATCTCAGCCATTTTTAACGGAAACGCGCAAATGGGCCTGCTCACAGCTGACTATGGTACATTGCAGGATATGTACGATAAGCAGAAACTGACGTTAAAGGCGAATATGGCAACCGTCAAGATCGACAAAATTGAAAATGTTAAGACCGTCCAGAACTACTTTAAAAAGCATGGCTACACGCCAAACGGAGCCGGCGCATTTCTTGATTCACTGACACTCTACATTTCCATCGCATCCTATGTCCTTGCTGCGATTGCCGGTATTTCGCTTCTGGTCTCAGCAATCATGATCATTGTCGTTCTGTATATAAGTGTTTCTGAACGGACAAAGGAGATCGGCATCTTACGCGCGATCGGCGCACGGCGCAAGGACATTCGCCATCTTTTCTTCTCGGAAGCGAGTTTGCTCGGCTTATTCAGCGGAGCAATCGGAGTTGGGTTGGCATTTATTGCCGCCGCAATCGGCAATTATTTCGCCCGTCCGCATATGCACGTGTCCCTGCTTGATGTGACACCGGGCTTTGTCCTTTTCGGATTAATGATAAGCATACTGATCAGTGTCATTGCCGGCCTTGCCCCTTCTTCTAAGGCAGCCAACCTTGATCCGGTTGAATCATTACGTAAATTTGATTAACGGCTTCAATACGATCCCCTTTTATTTAAGGGGATTTTTTGTTACACTGTTTGCCTGGGCTGATCAACAAGGGATAAAAAGAATCATGTTGAATGTGCTTGAAACCAACACTAACGCCATTACTCTGTATAAAAAAATGGGATTTGCTGTTGAAGGCGTGCTCAGAGAAGACAAAAAGCTTTCCGATGGCAACTACTACAGCACTATAATTATGGGACGATTGAATAACCATCATTAATTGCGAGCAAAAGGTTGCACGTAAAAAAACGGAGCACCTACGCTCCGTTTTTCAGCAGTTATTCTTATTTTATTTTAAGGATGGCCAAGATCTTTTGGATCCCGAATCCGATAATGCTATACACAATTAAAGCGAAGACTGCAGAAAGATCGAGGCTGTGCTCATTAAAGACAATTGGATGAAAAATGCCTTGAAAAGGCTTAAGTATCGGCTCACTCAGACTGTTAAGCAGATTCACAAAAGGTGTCGGATTTGCACCGAAAAATTGCAGCAAGATATATAAAACAATGACAACTTGAACGAATGTTAAAAGGATGCTGATCAATTTGGGAAACATTCCGGTAGAGTTTCTTCGTTTCACGTGTCCTATTCCCTTCCTTTCCGAATCGTTTACAAAGCATGTCCGTCAAGGCATCACTGCACTATATGTTAAGGGATAATGTGACCTTAGTCAAACCCCAAACCGTTAATCACCTTTCCACCTTACACGAACAAACAGTCTATAACATACGGAATATCTCCAAAAAAAAAGAAGCTCCACCCCTTTATGAGGCAAAGCTTCTTATATTATCTGGAAAATCAATGATTCAATCGTGCTTCAAGTGTTGCTTTTTCTGCTTCATAGCCAGGCTTGCCGAGCAGTGCAAACATATTCTTTTTATATGCTTCAACACCCGGTTGATTAAATGGATTCACGCCGAGCAGATATCCGCTGATCGCAACTGCTTTTTCGAAGAAGTAAATCAGGTAACCAAAGTGATAGGCATTCAGTTCAGGAATGGTCACCACGAGCTGCGGCACTTGACCGTCCGTATGTGCAAGACGCACACCTTCAGCAGCTTTTTTATTAACGAAATCCATCGTCTTGTCAGCAAGAAAATTCAGGTTGTCCAAATTTCCTTTTTCTGCTTTGATCGTCACATTCTTTCTTGGTTCGCCTACAAGCACTGCCGTTTCAAACATTACGCGACGGCCTTCCTGTACAAATTGTCCAAGTGAATGAAGATCCGTACTGAAATCAGCTGAAGAAGGGTACAATCCCTTGAAGTCTTTGCCTTCACTTTCTCCGAAGAGCTGCTTCCACCATTCTGAGAAATAGTGCAGATGCGGTTCAAAGTTGACAAGCATCTCAACCGATTTGCCCTTATTGTATAGAATGTTACGAACCGCTGCATATTGATAAGCAGCGTTTTTGCTCAAATCAGGTTCGCTGAAGTCATTCTGTGCATCTCTTGCGCCGGTCATGAGTTCATCAATATCAATTCCGGAAGCAGCAATTGGCAGCAGACCGACTGCCGTCAGCACTGAAAAGCGTCCGCCGACGTCATCCGGAATAACAAAGGATTCGTACCCTTCGTTGTCAGCAAGA
Source organism: Sporolactobacillus sp. PKPK-6 (assembly GCF_056678885.1). Lineage (NCBI taxonomy): Bacteria > Bacillati > Bacillota > Bacilli > Caryophanales > Sporolactobacillaceae > Sporolactobacillus > Sporolactobacillus sp. PKPK-6. Next base: position 722,906 of record NZ_JBWXPA010000001.1, read on the forward strand.
GTTTTTAACGCACCTTTTGCTTTATCTGTGGTCGCATAGATTCTGCCCTTTGCTTCTTCTTTACCGTACTTATTTTCAAGAAATTCACGGAATACGCGGAACGCGATCGCAGGTTCAGTCGTTGTTCCTGACTTAGAAATAACATTAACCGAAACATCCTTATCCTTGAGCACATCAAACAATTCATTCAAATAGGTTGAACTAATGCTGTTGCCTGCAAAGAATACCTGCGGTGTTTTGCGTTCTCCTTTCGGAAGAATGTTATAAAATGAGTGGTTAAGGGTTTCAATTGCCGCGCGGGCACCCAAATAGGATCCGCCGATACCAATAACTACTAAAACATCCGAATCTGATTTAATTTTCTCTGCTGCTTTCTTAATCCTGGAGAATTCTTCTTTATCATATGCAGTTGGGAGATCAAGCCAGCCAAGAAAATCATTGCCTGCTCCGGTTTTTTCATGAATTGCTTGATGAGCAGTCGATACTTGCGCTGTCAGATAATCCAATTCATGTTGTGCAAAAAATGAAAGTGCATTGCTGTAATCAAAAGCAACTTTCTTGCTCATTTCATCGGCCTCCAATACTCAAAATAATTCCTCCTTAACTGTACAAGACCATGAGGGCAAATTCAAGTCATGATTCCCTTTTCTTTCATCAAATTGCAAACGATTTCACAGATCATTCACTAATTATATTTTATTCAATCATCATTTTTATGAATAGATGTGGGAAAAAAAGCCATGCTAGTCATGCACGCACATAAAAGGAGGTACGGTTATGAGCGGTTTGCAGAAAACATGTCTCGTACTACTTATCATCGGCGGAATAAATTGGGGGTTAATCGGATTTTTTCGGTTTGACCTTGTCTCTGCGATATTCGGTGGATCAGGAACTGCACTTTCACGCCTCGTGTATGGGATTGTCGGCATTTGTGCCCTGTATTGCCTAACAATCTTATTTAGACCAAACGAAGGTCTGGAGCGCGAACGGGAAACTCAAACCCATTAAGCTTCAGCAACACAAAAAAGGATCCTTGCCCTAGATGCAAGGATCCTTTTTTCATTTCAATTTTTTATGATTGGAGCGCAGGCTCATGCTCCACACTTACTGTTTTCTCAATATAAATCTGATGCCAGAGCATGAACATTAAAACGGTCCAAATTTTTCTACTGTTATCGATTTTCCCACTGCAATGATCATCCAACAATTTAAGCACATATGACTTATTAATATAAGTATCCGTATCGCTGTCATGGATAATTTTAAGCGCCCAGTCATGCATTTCATCCTTCAGCCAGATGCGGATCGGTACTGGGAAGCCAAGCTTTTTTCTAAATAGAATCGAATCCGGAACAATACCACGCATGGCTTCACGGAACGCATATTTCGTTGTTCCCTGTGCAGTTTTAAGCGAGGCAGGCAGCGAGCGGGCAACATCAAACACATTTGTATCCAAGAATGGAACACGCAGCTCCAATGAATGCGCCATCGTCATCCGATCAGCAACCACAAGAATATCTCCGCGTAGCCATGTTTCAATATCAACGAGCTGCATTTGGTCCAATTTGTTGTTCCCAGAAGCTTTTTTATAGATTGGATTCGTGATATCCGTAAATGAAGTGTTCTCAGAAAAAGTCTTCAGTACATATTTCTTCTCTTCTTCATTGAAGATAAACGCATTTCCAACATATCGTTTGGAAAGCGGTGTCGTTCCTCTAAGCAGGTAGCTACGTCCTTTTAACGTATCAGGAAGTCTTGACGCAAGTGCGTGAAGCAAGTTTTTCCCAAGTTCAGGGACGGAGTCAAACCATTTCAGAGAAAGCGGTTCTCGATAAATATTATAGCCGCCGAACAGTTCGTCAGCTCCTTCTCCTGAAAGGACAACCTTCACTTGTTTTCTTGCCTCCCGGGCAACAAAATAATTCGGAATTGCTGCCGGATCGGCGAGCGGGTTATCCAAATGCCAAACGATCTTCGGCATCTCTTTCATACACATTTCGGGTGTAATCTCAAGCGCGTAATTTTCGACACCAAGCTTTTCCGCAGAGTCTCTTGCAACATCAACCTCATTGTAGCCTTTGCTTGCAAACCCTACTGTAAACGTTTTAATCTTTTCATTAAAACGTTTAGCCAAAGCAACAATTGATGTTGAATCAATACCGCTGGATAAGAAGGCACCAACCGGAACATCGCTTCTCATGTGTATTTTCACCGAATCAATAAGCACGTCCTGTATTTTCTTTTTTGCATCATCAATTGACTGATTGACAGGAGCAAACGTTGGATGCCAAAACGCCTTATTCTGCAACGGCTTGCCATTTTTTTTAATAAGGTAGTGTCCAGGCTCCAGACTTCTTACATTTCCCGCAAGCATATTGGGCTCAGGAACAAATTGAAAGGTGAGATAATATTGCAAAGCCTTCTCTTCGATCGGATGCGTCTCGTCGCTAATGAGCAGGCTTTTCATTTCGGAAGCGAAGAAAATCCCATTGTCCTGCTCCATATAATAAAATGGCTTAATACCAAAGTGATCACGTGCAGCAAATAAGGTTTTGTCCTGCTTATCCCAAATAATAAAAGCAAACATTCCTCGCAAATAGTTGACACAATCTAAACCGCGATCAGCGTATAGAGCGACAATGACTTCCGTGTCCGATGTCGTTTCAAAACTGAAACCTTTCATAATTAATTCATTGCGCAATTCAACGTAATTATAAACTTCGCCATTAAAAATAATGTAGTAACGATCATTTTCATATGGAAGCGGCTGATGTCCACCTGCAAGATCAATAATACTCAATCTGCGAAAGGCTAACTGTACCTGATTATCCGTATAATACCCCACATCATCGGGTCCCCTGTGATTAATAATCTCTGCTCGTGAGGTCATCGAATTTTGTTCATGATTATCCGGTTCCAAATGAGGATTTCTTGCGATATATCCGCAAAATCCGCACATTAAAAAGTCTCCTTTCAGAGATGGCTGGTGAATGACTCACAAGCAACATTCCCCGTCTCAACATCGAGTATAATTCCGATACTAAGTTTAGCATTGACTCGTACAAATTCAAAGTTTTGACTGGTTTCATTACTTGTAAACTTTCCCATCTTCTTAAGAGACCATCATCGTATCAATTTTCCGCCTGGTCAGTAAAGAGCTCTTGAATCGGTACATCTAGTACCACTGCCACTTTAGCGAGTGTCGCAGCACTTATTTTACTTCTGCCGCATTCAAGATAATAGTAACCATTGGCGCTTTGATATCCGATTCGTGTGGCCATTTCTTGCAATGACATTTTTGATTCTCTTAACTGTCTCATTCTGTTCAGGTCAACAGTCAGCATAGTGATCCTCCTCATTACCTTATTGGTAATTTTAGTTAGAATTATAGCATTAAGATCTAAATATCATCAATCATTTTTCCTATTTGTCAAACAAAACACTATTAAAAAGGGAACATGATAGAATTTTCTTGTTTAGTGATAAAGCAAAATGTAGGAGGATTACTCCTGATGGTTAACACGTTGGGCAGCAGAATCCGTTTCCTGCGCGATGAAAAAAGTGTATCGCAGCTTGAAATGGCGCGTCAATTAAATATTTCCAATGCGCAGCTGAGCCGCTACGAATCAGGAGATCGCAAACCAGATCCTGAAATGATTGTGCAAATTGCGGATTATCTTCGTGTTTCTACAGATTATTTACTTGGTCGCACTGGTTTGATAAATGAGTCTGCATTAGGGTACGGCAGTCAAGAAGATAAGGAATTACTTATGAAGGTCAAAAAGATTCCGGAACTTGACCATCTGATTGATCAAATGAACGAGAATCCTGAAAAGGCAAATCGGTTAATGCAAATTTGGAAATGGCTGAAATGAGCAACAGGAAGCTCATCGTAAATGCCTTCAATTTTAATAGAACTCATTATTTTCATGCAATACACCCTTCAATGCCCCCCAACCATTGCACTCTATTTTTCGTGTCTTCAATCAATCCCTTTACTTCACAAATGGTTAATTTATGAGCAAGAAACGTGTTGCCAGAGACAATCGGACTTTCTTCATAGGTCTCTATTAACTACTCTATGTAAACACATCATTTAAAAAAATAATAGTCCCTCCGGCTGGCAGATTTGCTTATCCGCCAAACTAGAGAGACTATAATTATTTAATCGGCACAATGCTTAAAGAAGATTTAATTTGCCCTTCTTCAGCACGAGTGGAACACCGCCAAGCATGAGCAGGTAGCGATCATCAATTACCTTTTTCATTGCCGCTGCAGGCTTGCCAGTCAATTTATGGTCAAACACGACACCGATCGCCTGTTTTTCACCAAGTGATGCCACTGTACCCTTAGGCTTGTATACAAACGGTTCAGTCGCTTCACCCTTAAGGATATGTTTCATATTTTTCGCCAAATTTTCGGCTTCTTGAATGGCAATCTGAGCCGTTGGCGGATAAGGACGTTCCGCATTAGGAGGGAAGACAACAGCGACATCTCCGATTGCGAAAATGTGATCGTCCTCTGAAGCACGAAGATCTGCACTTACCTGGATTTTGCCGCGGTTCGTTTCAAATCCGGATTCAGCAGGAATGTGGTTAGCTTTGACACCGCCTGTCCAAACAACGGTACCAGCCTGAATTTCTTCCAATTCTTCGCTGTCCTTCTTTTGAACCTTAACGCCTTCGGAGGTCGCTTCTTTAATAAACGTACTTAATTTAAATTCAACGCCTTTACTTTCCAAATAGTTTTGCGCATAATTTGCCAATTCCCGATCAAACGGAGGCAGAACAAAAGGCATACCTTCAACATCCACAATTCGTACTTTACTAGGATCAATATCATATTCCTTGCAAAGTGCCGGAATCCGGTCAACAAGCTCTCCCAAAAATTCAACACCGCTCAATCCAGCACCACCGACAACAATAGTCAAGTCGCTGTCTTTTGCATCCGGATCACTGTTGTAGCTTGCAAACCGATACTCGATGTGTTCGCGAATCTTACGTGCCGTGTTTACACTGCGAATAGCAAACGCATTTTCTTCCAATCCTTTGATACCGAATGTATTCGACTCAAATCCGAGTGAAATGACCAGATAATCATAATCAATCTCACCGTTTTTGAGCAATACTTTGTGATTCTCACGGTCAATAGACTGAACAGAATCTTGCACAAAATGTACACGTTTTGTGTTGATCACATTTTTAATCAACATTCTTGTGCGATCATGGTGAATCGTTCCCGCTGCAGCTTCGTGCAGCCAAGTTGTTTGATAATGATAATTATGCTTATTGACAAGCGTAATATCCGCATCTTCCACACTTAATTCTTTTGTGAGGCGCACGGTTGCCATCATACCGCCGTATCCGGCGCCAAGTATAACGATTTTCGGCTTACTCATGGTTGTTCACAGCCACCTTTTTCTTTTTATAAAAAATATAAATACAGTTATTAGGTTGGTTTGCCGATGCATAACATCGGCCGACTAATATGCTCACTCTCGTTGAACTGAATCCAGCAAGCAAACCATCAATGCAATTGAAGTTGATTCGTTTTCCTCTTAATAATATGTCTTTTTTGTTAACAATTCAAGGATAATTTGTGTCAAAAATATTTATAATACGAAATGGACAAATCTTCCTCACGGATAACAATACGCGTCAAAATGTACTTCATCAACCAATTTGATTGTCATCCATGTATTGCTAAAAAAATCCAAATTCCTCCATTGATGGATATGAAAATTTCCAAATTAAGATACAATAAAAGCACCTGAATGAACAGATGCCGTTAGGTTGCCGTCAAATCATCAGACAGCTTCTATAATTAAATTGATCTCTAGGTTCAGAAATTATGTCCCAAGACATAATTTAGTTCATCTACTGTTAGGAACACATTTTCAGATGAACTAAATTGTCCTTCTTTTTTAAGCGTGAACCATCTTTCTAAGAGTTGATTATACCGTGGCAATGTAGGAAAATGTGAATTCAAATCCTCTAATTTTTTATTTTTAATCAGCTCTTTTACTTCATTAAATTGATCGTATTTGTTAATTAAGCATTCAGTAAAGGCGTAATGCGAAGTTTCGTTATTTCCATCGAACCCACTAAAAACAACTTCACTTTCATCAATGCTATTCCGATCATCAACAGCTAATTGTTGATAGCTCGAATACAGACTTCGAAACATACTCAAGACATTAATTACTTTTTTCTCAATGTCTTCATCTATATTATCGTTTACATAACTAAAATAATCATTATAGATATATGGATATCCATTGATCAATGCTTCAATTATGCCATCAAACTCTGCCGTTGAATGGGTATCCAATTTTCTTAAGATGATATATTGATTAGCTAAAATGAGTCGTTCAGTTTTTGACAGCTTTATTTGTTCCATTGTTTACCATCTCCATTTTTGCAGGATATGATTAGTCATTCAACAGAACTTGAAATAATTCCTGCTTCATTCGAACGATCGATATTAAAAAAAAAGCACCTTTTAGTGATGAATCACTAAAAGGTGCTCGAAAAAAAAGACAGCCGCAAGTTTTTACCTTTCCAAAATGAACGAAATCAATAGTCATTGTGAAAACCTAAAGAGCAGCTGACTAGGAATTGATTGATACACGATTTAATTTGCAAACTTTAGTTAAAGAGAGAGTTCAATACCTTTATTTTTCAAATTTAACAGGCAGGATTTCAAATAATCCTCATCATGCTCTGGATAAATAGGATCTTTTAAAGGTACGCATTCAAGTTCACTGTATTTTAAGCATTTTTTCCCACGAAAAAACGGATCTGCCCATTGCATATCAGGATTATATCCACGTTTCTTCATTTCTTTAATTACAATCATGTGAAACTGAAAAAGTTTGTATGGAGAATACTTAAAAACATAGTTAACGGTCGCATGCGGTCGGCCCCATCCATTTCCTCTTAGAGCTGCACATTCTCGATGTTGTCCTAGCAGTTGCTGTCTCGGTAAAAAGGGAATGAGTTTTTGATGCCAAAGTCTCAAGGGATCACGAACCTTTAAAGCAGTTTGCTGTACGTTTTAGAATTGAAAAGATAAGTCGCACCGTATTTAATAGTTAAATTTGCTAAATATGCTTCTAAGTAATCTGTTTTTTCAGCAGTCACACTGTTTTGCAGGCTGTCCTTCGTTGTCTGCAGTTTTAAATGAATGACCGCAGCCGCATGAAGAAATTGCGTTCGGATTATCGATTGTGAATCCGCCGCCGTCAAGATTTTGTTTGAAATCAATGGTGACTCCGTCGAGCATTGGCGCGCTGTTCTGGTCGACAACTACCTTAAAACCTTGGCCTTCAAAAGCGAGATCGCCGTCAATCATTTTATCATCGAATCCCATTCCGTAAGTCAGTCCGGAGCAGCCGCCGCCACCGACACCAACGCGGAGGAATAAGTTTTCTCCCGGTTCGTTCTCAATCATTTCCTTGACGCGAAAGCTGGCAGCATCAGTCAATGTAATATTCATTTCTTTCAGCTCCTTTTATGATTTAGTAACATTATATCGTGATGTGACCTGAATCACAAATAAACATCCTTTATGCCTGAAAATAGACCCCTTCACAAATCGTTTTTGCTTCACCGGTCATCATCACATGATTCGTATCGTTTCTCCATTCAATCTGTAAATCGCCGCCTTCAAGATGCACGGTTACCGGCACATTCTTTGCGACACGCTCTTCCAAAACAGAGGCAACAACACACGCGCATGCACCTGTACCGCATGCTTGAGTGATTCCTGATCCGCGTTCCCACACACGGTAGTTCACTTCCCGATCTGTAATCGGTTCAATGAAGCCGATATTAGCACCATTTGGAAAAAGAGGATCCGTATCGGCAAGCATCGCGCCAAGCTTGTGAATCGGCGCCTTAGCAATATCTTCCACAAAAAATAAGGCATGCGGATTTCCCATGGATACGGCAGTGAATGTATACCCCTTATCCTCAACGGATAGGGGCTCGCGAATAACCTTTTGTCCGCGTTTGTCTCCTGCTACAGGAATCCGCTCTCGTTCAAGAATCGGTTCTCCCATATCTACGGTCACCTCATCCACAACACCGTTCTGCACATGTACAACGGCCCATTTATTGCCAGAGCGGGTTTCAATTGCAAATCGTTTTGAATCGACCAGTTGATGCTCATAGGCGTATTTTGCGACACAACGAAGTCCATTCCCGCAATTCATCGCTTCGGAACCATCCTTGTTAAAGATACGCATTTGCACATCAGCGACAGTCGACGGCAAAATCAGAATTAAACCATCAGAACCAATCCCTTTATAAGGATCGGAAACGTGCTGTGAAAGTTCAGGAAAGGACGTGATCGATGATAAATCCCGCGTGATCCCGTCCAAATAGATGTAACAATTGCCAAGGCCATGCATTTTTGTAAACTGAATTTCCTGTCCCAAATTCATCACTCCAGTCCTATGTAAGCCGCTCAATATGATAGCGGTATGTCAGCGTCAGCGTAATACCTGTGTTGCCCAGATGTAATCACGATCCATCGTTTCAATAACGATTTTTTCTTGACAGCAAGGCATAATTAGATTTGCTTTAATTCCCTCGAAAGCACCGTCAACAGCTTCTTTTTTAATCGAAAGCAAAACCGGCGATTTATGACAAAATGGACACTCTTCAAAATAGAGGTCGTTCGCAACCCTCTCATAGGGCCAGCTGTGATGAAAATCGAGCATATGATGTCCTCCTTTTTATCTGATCGATCGTGCGTATGCTTATTGGTTTGTTTGCCGAAGACACATACCGTGCTCAATTAAGTAGTGTACAATCGGCTTGAGTGTGATAAATCCCTCGCCAAGCACCTTCCCTTGTGATACCACAAGCGGATAAAAATAGTCATCGTCAAGAATTTTAGCACAATAGGCACGGTCTTCAGCTGTTTCCGGTTTATTAAGATCAATGTAACGGACTGAAATCGTTCCGTCAAATTTACGTGAAAGAGCTGCCTCCAGCCATTCAGCAGTTGCCTTTGCCGGCGGTGCCTGAACGCAGCTTGCGCAGACGGCTTCAGCTCCGTATACTGTTAGTTCCAATCCGTTCACCTCAAGATCACATGTAATTTACTAATTAATATAGCAAATTCACACGGCTGCGTCACTGATTTGATTTTTGACAATCGCTTCAGTTGTTGAACTGGTATGACTTATCAATAGATTTTCCAGATAAAAAAAGCTATAATGAGTCTAAATGCAACAGTGGAGGAGTGTGTGTATGTATAATCAAGTCGAAGAGGTACTGGAGAAGCTTCGTCCCTACCTGCTGCGCGATGGCGGAGATGTTGAATTGTTGGACGTGGAGAACGGCATTGTACGTGTCCGATTACTCGGCGCATGCGGCAATTGTCCAAGTTCGACACTCACGCTGAAAGCAGGCATCGAACGAGCACTCGTTGAAAATGTTCCCGGAATTAAAGAGCTTGAACAAGTCTTTTAAATAGAACTGGATAAAGCTGAGCACCGTTTGCTGAATTTGCGAACGGTGCTTTTTTTGTCATAATGGACGGGACAGCCATTCTGGGGCATAGAATCGATTTTTATAACGGTCTGCAAGAAATGAAAGCAGCCGCTCTTGATCCCTCACTTTTTCTTCTCCCTGGCGCAAAACCAATTCAAGGTCACGTTCGTTGGCATTTACGGAACCAGTAAAATATCGCTCACAGCATTCTATGAAGGTAAGCGGATAGAGAAGGCGTCCATACATCTTGGCAATTGCGGGCTCACTCAACGGAAAGCGCGCTTCGTAATCATCTAAAAAAGCTTTGGCTGTCAGCTCCGGATCACTTCGCACGCTTTGCCAAGCAAGTGTGCGAAGCCCTTCCGCCAAATCCCTGGATCGATCGTCAACAACCCAAAGAGCAGGATTATCTATAGGAAAACGTTCGTAATCGACAAATTGATCGTGTCCGATACAAAGCGGTTCCGCATTGGGGGAGTTGATGGATTCATCAACAGCCATCTGAATTGCATTTTCTGCACAGCCTGAAAAGTATGGAAAATGATCTACGAACACTTGCTCAAAAGACGAGCGCTGCCCTTCATTTTGACAAACATCATATTTTTTTTCCAATGTATCAAGTCGTTTCTCTAAGTTTTCTGTTCTCGATTGCCCTGTTGATTCGGGAAATGACGCCAAATCGACACCTGATGTCCGCGCGTGAAATTCTGCAAGCATTGCCCCGGCTGATCGTTCCAGCCGATCCGTTTGTAGTGGAGAATTCATCAGGACCCATGACTCTCCATTCACTTCCGTATCATAGCGGCCTTCACGGTTTCGCACCATTCGGCAGACCGGTAATCCGGCTTCGATCGCTAAATAATCCGCCCATCGTGCCAGCTGTTCTAAATTATGGTGATAAAATTGATTTATGGGATAAAAATAAAGCCTAATGGGTCCGTCTGTATTCTGCATATCGTAATCTTTGGCCACTACCGACCGCCAGTCAGGCATATTCATAATACGGCCGCCTCCATTGTCAGACTTCTACTTTATCCATTCTATTGATCAAAAGTATATTTCATCACCCGAACAAGCAATGATTTCCATAAGAAAAACCGAGCAAAAAGCGCCCGGTCTTTAATCTCCAGCCATGTGTGATTGGTTTGTGTCTTTACAGTGTTGAATCATCGCTTCGGTTGCTCGCTTGCCGCAGGCGTCTCGCACCTCCGCTTTGATTCTCGGTCAAGACACTGGTTTATTCGTTTAAATATGGGGTAAAATCTTATACTTTCTTTACTTGTTAAAAAACCGCATTAAAAATGCGGCCATATAAGCGGTTATTCAGTTAAAGAATTTGTTAAAAAATCATGATAATCGTCGTTATTAATGGCACTTATTCAAAGTTCCATTCACTTAGGGACTTTAATGCATACGAAGGCTGTACGGTCTTCGTCTTCAAAACTTCAGCAGACGTTACGCCAGTGTGAACAATGAGTGTATCAAGGCCCGCATTAATTCCTGCCATAATGTCTGTATCATAATTATCTCCGATCATGAGTGTGCGCTGCTTGGTTGTACCTAATTTCTCAAGCGCCAAATCGATGATAATCGGCTCTGGTTTCCCGATAAATACGGGTTTTACACCTGTGGACACAGTGATTACGGATGTCAGCGCTCCGTTTCCCGGTACCAGACCGCGTTCATTAGGAAGTGCGACATCCGGATTTGTGGAAACAAAGGCTGCACCGGAACGGACTGCCAGACATGCCTTCGCATATTTTTCATAGGTAATATGCCGATCCATACCAAATGCGACAAAATCAGGGTGCTCCTCTTCATAGGTAAAACCAGCGGCTTGCATCGCTTGCTGCAATCCTTGCTCACCAATGTAGAGCACTTTTGCGTTAGGCTTTTGCGCTTTTATATAGCTCGCTGTTGCAATGCTCGTTGTCAAGACGTCATCCGGCGTGCACGGAATACCAAACCCGGATAATTGATCGGCAACGGCTTCTTTCGTGCGCGTCGAATTATTAGTTACAAACAAATAACGCAGTCCTTTGCTTTTTAACGTCTTCACAAAGGTTACAGCTTCCGGTATTTCTTCTTTTCCCCAATAAACGGTACCATCAAGGTCAAGCAAAAATGCATCATACTTTTCCAACCGTCTCTACCTCCATGTTGTTTTACATTGCATCTTGTCTTTGAGCAAAATCAGACTTATCAATTGTCTGATTTTGTGCACACTAACAGACAAGGTTCATACGTTTATTTACCATCAATTTTTTTCAGTACAAAATAGGCACAGCCAAAGCTGCAATATTCAACAATGTAATCAACAAGTGTGCTTATTTTCGTATCAAAGGTTGATTTCGGATTATGGTTTTCATAGAAGCCGCGAAGCCTCAGCTGCTCATAACCCCAATCGCCGACTATGTAATCGAATTTGTTCAGGATTTCGCTGTATCGCTTTAAAAAGGCTTCCTCATTCCAGCCGTTCCGAACATCTTCTACAACTTCATATTTATGGTGTTCAACAGAAACGATTGAACCGGTCAATGGGATAACCTCCCCTCTTGATTGCCGTATAGCACATCATGGCATCTGCCCGCTTTTGGATGCAAAGCAGAGCATCATATCCGCATACTGTCCATTATAGCAGATCACGCGGCTTTCGTGAAAAGTGCAAAAACAAATCAATTTTACACAAAATAAGAAAGAAAAAAATTAAAGGAATGTAGTCTTCGCCTTCGCCAGTGGCTTGGCGAAGCCAAGTTTGCTAATAAAAATGAACGATGAAAGGATCGTTGTTAAATCATGTCGCTGCGGTCACGAATTATCTATAGCTTACTCATTATATTTTTTGTATCATCGCAAACCGTTCACGCACAAGTAAAGCCGGATACACAAGCTCAAGAGCGAAAGGCACTGTATTTAAAAACTGCATTGCTCACTGATGTTCCTTGGAATGTGCTTGCCGGATGCGACCAATATGCACGCAATATAAACGCGTTACGGCTTGAGAAAAAAAATAAAAATGAACTAATCAGCATTACCTTTCCAAAGCGCGTATGGGCAGGTCCGCTCAATCCTGATCTCAATGATGAGAATCCGAAAACCATTGCCTTATTCGGAGGTGTGGGTAAGGACGGGAATGGCGACGGCCATGCAAGTCTTGAAAGTCCTGAGGATCGGCTCTACACATTTGCCGAACAAATTGTTCAATCCGGACCAGGTGAAGAAAACATACGAATTGGCCTGTGGAACATCTATAACAGAGGCAAAGCCGTGGACCTTATAGAAGATTTTGCTCGACTCTTTGACTATGCAACGCCAGCTAAATTGGAACAGCACGCTTTTCCCGTCCCGACAAATTACAATTATGATTATGCCTCGACATGGGGCGCAAAGCGAGGATGGGGCGGAAATCGAATTCATGAAGGAACCGACATTTTCGCCGATTACGGAACACCAGTCCGTGCAACCGCTTATGGTGTCATCGAACTGATAGGCTGGAATAAATACGGTGGTTGGCGGATCGGCCTACGCGATCTGCATGGAAACTACCATTATTTTGCCCACTTGAACGGCTATGCACCCGGAATTCATCACAATGTTATTACGAAGCCAGGACAAGTCATTGGTTATGTCGGAAGCTCGGGATACGGTCCAAAAGGAACGATGGGAAAATTTCCGCCGCATTTGCATTATGGGCTGTACAGAGATAACGGACATGCAGAGTATTCTGTTGATCCGTACCCGGCATTAAGGATATGGGAACAGCAGGCAAATAAGAACGAATCCAAATGAGAACGCAACACTTGAGCGTGACTACGAGTGTTGCGTTTTACTGACCACTTTTCTTTTTTTCTTCTTTTTTAGGTGTCTCAATCGGTACTGCGGTCGAAATGCCGGATCCATTTGAGCTGTAATAGTAAGGAACACCGGGACTGAGACCTTTGCCGCCAAGCGGTATATGTTGCACAATTGTTTTCGTCTTCATTTCAAACGGAACAATAACATCAACCTTAATTTTGACATCAAGATACAACATAAACAGCGTGTTATTGATGCCCTCATTCTTATAGTTCCAACGGATGTCGCTCTCGACGTTACTGACCACATCCATTTCAACAGGAACACGCGGTCCGTAATTACTCAGCAATGCGTTATTTAGAACCTGCCCCAACGGGATGTCGGCGATCAAAGCCTCACCGTTATGATGTTTGCTGTATACTAGATCATCAGCATGACCATTGGTTAAGGAAATACGCCCTTTCTCAGCCGCTCTTAAAAACCAAAGAATTCGATTAGAAATAATTCCTTTTAAACGATTAGCTTCCTCAGTATTCAGATCGAAATCACTCACCGTATTCTCATCCGTACGGTGAGTGAGAATCAGTTTAGAGGGATCTATTTTCGGTAATTCATTAGGATCATTTTTCTCATTCACGTTGCTTAATACATTTTGCCCAATTCCATAATTGATCGCATAATTACTGATTTGTTCCGTTTGTGTGAGCGCGATACTCATTACGGCGGGCTTCATTTTCTCATTGACAATCCAAATTGCTAGGGAAACGCACAGAAAAAAAATGAAGAGTGAGAGAAACAGCGTATGCTTAATCGACATGTTCTTTCTTCTGTAGCGTCGGCTCGGTTTAAACATGACAACCCTCCTCCACATCATTTATATGACTGTGAAGGAGGGTTAAGTCTTTTTTCTATGGAAAACTCATGGCACATCATGCATCTGAATGATTCCGCAAAATCTATTCAGATTTTGATTGAAGAAATTAGGCCATTTTTTTCAAAGCGTCTAAACCAATCGTACCTGCATGAATGCCAAGCTTTTCCGCACCGACCGTCACTTCTGCCAGTGGTGCATGCAGAAGATCGTCCAGAGTGCGGACACCGACTGCCTTTCCGGCCAGCACGTTTCGATCAGCGAGCTTATCATTAAGTAAATTCACATCCAGCGCACCACACATAATGTAGCCATTTTTCCCAGCAATCACAAGCAAAGTCGTTTTCGGTAATGAGACACTGATCCCTTGATACAGAATGCCATCAATTGTATAAGGTTGCACGTCAATCATTATTAAGCCTCCCTCCCCACCTATCCTATGGGGAGAGTGGGCAATGGGTGAATTGTCATTTTTCTTTAAGCAATTGACCGAGCCGCCATGCAAGCAGATCGCGCAATGTTTCCGGCAAATAGAAGCGCTGCTCAGCTTTGACAATCGGAGGAAGAAATGAGCCTAAGGTAAACATATCGATCGTACCGACACTATATCGCCTTAAGTTATCAATCGGCTGCCCGTGTATTCGGACATTAACCAGTGAATCTGAAATTATTTCATACGAAAGTCCGCTAAACACAAGCCGGCCAAGCATTTTACCGCGAAATCCGAATCCTTTTAATTCAAAGGTTTGAAAGTCTTTTTTCCGTCCGAGACGAATCATTTCAACAATTTCTTCCCCCGTCACTTCGACGCGGCATGGATTAATCGGGTGAGGACAGATGCGATGAATCATGAATCGCGTAACAGGACCTTTCAACAGGTGATCCAGTATAACACCCGCATTCACCATTCCGATATCTGCATCACACCACTTGCGAAGCGCATCAGCCATTAAGTCGGTTAATTCTGATTTTGCAAACCAGTCGACCGGATAATCGTGATCGAGCACGGCAATAACCTTCTGCATATTTGCAATGCCTTTTTGAGTCAGTTCGCGCACCTCATTGTTCGCGCTCTGATCAGATGGTTCACGAAGCGTTACAAGATCTGCACCTTTATAAACAACCTTTCTCTTTAGTTCATCATAATCAACGACGATATGACCGACGTATTGAAGAAACTTTCCGGTTTGGGCAATTAACGTACCGCTTACTATTTTTCCCTGTTCAAGCACATGATGCGTATGAGCACCGATAATAACATCGATTCCTTCAATTTCCCGTGCGACCTTTTCATCAAACGGCAAACCGACATGAGACAATAAAACGAGAACATCGACCTTGCCGCGTATCTGTGTCACCAGGTTCGTTAATTCGGAATATGGATCCTTAATGGTCCAACCAAGCTGGCTGTAAAAATGAGGAAAAGCAGCTGTCAACCCGATCAGACCAACCTTCACGCCCTGCATCTCCTGAATCACGTATGGCATGCACCATTGCGGACGCTTTCCGGTTTGCTGATCATAGAGATTGGCGAGCACAATCTTAAAACGTCTCATCAGATACGCAATGCTGAGTTGCTCTTTCGTAAATGTAATCCCCTCATTATTGCCAATGGTCACGTAGTCATAGTGTGCATCATTTAATAATTTTACGTTTCCTGTTCCGAGCAGCCCCTCTGTCATTGGATTTACACGGTCCATATGATCGCCTAAATCTAAGGTCAGAAACGGCTCTCCAGCTTCATTAAGGCGTTCTCGTTCCTGATTCAAGTAACGTACCAAGCAGCCCCACGAATCAAGATGGCTGTGAATATCATTTGTATGTAAAAAATGGAGTGTGATCAAACGTAAACCTCCCATTAAGAAACAAACCATGCAGCTTTTTAAAGCTGACATATCTATTTTATCCTCTGCAGCTTTTATTCTGTCAAGGAGGAGTCGCCTTTTTTAAATTTCTTTACCCAAAAAACACAAAACCTTTCAAACCGTCCGAAGGCGGATTGAAAGGTATCAATACTTGACTTGATCATCTATGCTTGTTAGCCGATCGAGCCTTCCATGTTATATTTAATCAGCCGGTTCATTTCGACTGCATACTCCATCGGGAGTTCTTTCGTAAACGGCTCAATGAAGCCCATAACGATCATTTCCGTCGCTTCTTGTTCGGTTAACCCTCGGCTCATCAAATAGAAGAGCTGTTCTTCGGAGACCTTGGAAACCTTCGCTTCATGTTCCATCGAAATATCCTTATTCAATACTTCATTATAAGGAATCGTATCCGATGTCGATTTATCATCCATGATCAAAGTGTCGCATTCAATATGGGCGCGGGAATTCTTCGCATTCGGTGCAAAATGAACCTTACCTCGATAGGTTACATTACCGCCATTCTTAGCGATGGATTTCGAGATGATCGTTGATGATGTGTTCGGAGCCAGATGCATCATCTTTGATCCGGAATCTTGGTTCTGTCCCTTGCCGCCGATCGCGATTGTCAGCGTACTTCCCCGTGATCCTTCACCTTTTAGTACGACGGATGGGTACTTCATCGTAACGGCGGAACCGATGTTTCCGTCTACCCATTCCATCGTCGCATGTTCCTCACAGATCGCGCGCTGGGTAACAAGATTGTACACGTTGTTTGCCCAGTTTTGAATCGTTGTATAACGACAGTAAGCATCTTTGCACACATAGATTTCAACAATACCGCTGTGCAGTGAGCTGCTGGAATATACAGGCGCAGTACAGCCTTCAACATAATGTACAGAAGCACCTTGATCGACAATGATCAGCGTGCGTTCAAACTGACCCATGCTCTCTGAGTTAATGCGGAAATAGGCTTGAAGCGGTGTCTTGCAAACCACACCCTTCGGAATATAAACGAAGGATCCGCCGGACCAGCATGCTGCGTTCAACGCGGAAAATTTATTATCAGCAAAAGAAATCACTTTGCCAAAGTACTGTTTAAACAAATCTTCATGCTTTTGAAGCGCGGAATCTGTGTCAAGGAAAATGACACCATCTTTTTCAAGATCTTCCTTCATACTGTGATAGACAACCTCGGACTCATATTGCGCAGAAACACCTGCAAGGTATTTGCGCTCAGCTTCCGGGATACCCAGTTTATCAAAGGTATCCTTGATTTCACTCGGTACTTCATCCCAGGAACGGCCTTGGTTTTGTACCGGCTTCACATAATAGGTCAAGTCATCGAAGTTCAGTCCGCTTAAATCTGCGCCCCATTGCGGCATGGGTCTTTTATAAAAATGATGCAGTCCTTTCAAACGATAATTAAGCATCCATTCCGGTTCGTTTTTTTTCTTGGAAATTTCGCGTACGATGTCCTCAGTCAAACCACGCTTTGTTCGAAACACAGACACGTCTTTTTCCCGGAACCCATACTTATATTCTTCAATTTCGGGCAGCTGCTGTTCTGTAGCCATCGCGATATTCCTCCTTTTTCATCTTACTCAACGATACATCTGTATCGCCATTTATAATCACAGATACTTACTGATCTTAGTCAACAGTTGGCATGAGCAATTGCTTAGATTCAGTTTACCACAATTCACAGAATTGTTGATTATTGACGACTTTTTTCCTTATCCGCCTCACGTAATGCTTTCTCAACAGCTTTCCATGCTAAGGTCGCACATTTAATTCTAGCCGGGTATTGAGAAACACCGTGAAGTGCTTCAGCATCTCCGAGATCCAAATCATCATTATGCTCGCGCCCTTGAACCATTTCAGAGAAATCAAAGGTAAGCTGATGAATTTTATCAATCTCCAATCCCTTGATCGCCTCAGTCATCATAGAGGCGGAGGATTGACTAATGGCACATCCGGAGCCTAAATATTTTACATTGACAACCTTGTTGTCTTCTATTTCAAGTGACACTTGAATTTTATCGCCGCATGACGGATTATTCATGTTTACCGTCACACAGTGATTTCCCTCAAGTTCACCTTTGTTTCGTGGTTTTTTATAGTGATCCATAATAACAGAACGGTAAAGCTGGTCAAGATTATTAAACAACATGTCCAAAGAACTCCTTCGTTTCTTTAATTCCTTTGGCTAGTGCTTCAATTTCGTCCTCAGAATTGTAGAAATAAAAGCTTGCACGAACCGTTGATTCGCATTTTAAGCAGCTCATCAACGGCTGGGCACAGTGATGACCGGCACGAACAGCGATGCCCTCCGAGTCAAGCGCAGTCGATACGTCATGAGGATGTACGCCCTCAATATTGAATGAGATGAGTCCGGAGCGTTCGCTTGGCCCATATAATGTGACCCCTTCAATTTCTGAAAGCATATCGTAAGCCTTCGCTGTTATCTGTTCTTCATAATGCTGAATCGCATCCATACCGATACTCTGTAAGTAATCGATTGCCGCCCCAAGTCCGATTGCTCCGGCAATATGCGGCGTTCCGGCTTCAAGCTTCCAAGGAAGCTCTGCCCAGGTCGCACTCTGAAAACCAACTTCATCAATCATTTCTCCCCCGGTCTCAACCGGTTCCATGGCTTCAAGAAATTCTTGTTTGCCATACAGAATGCCGATGCCTGTTGGTCCGAGCATTTTATGTCCTGAAAAAGCGAAAAAATCCGCATCGAGATCTTGAACATCCACAGTCATATGCGGCGTGCTTTGCGCGCCGTCTACAACCATAATTGCGCCATGTTCATGAGCGATTTTCGCAATCTCTTTTACAGGATTAACAGTTCCCAGTACGTTGGAAACCTCCGTTACCGATACGATCTTTGTTTGATTCGTAATCGTTTTGCGGACTTTAGCAAGATCTAAAGTGCCGTCAGCTTCCATTGGAAAATAACGGAGTACAGCTCCCGTTTTCTTAGCAACCTGCTGCCAAGGAATCAGATTTGCGTGATGCTCCATTGGCGTGATCACAATCTCGTCTCCCTCGCTCAACCGCGCAAGACCATATCCGTAGGCAATCAAATTCAGGCTCTGAGTTGTACCCGTAGTATAAATGATTTCTTTTTCGCTGCTCGCATTGATAAAGCGGCGGATTTTTTCCCGTGCTTCCTCATAGCGGTCCGTTGCAATTGTACCCAACGTATGCACGCCGCGGTGTACATTGGAATTATAGGTCTCGTAATAATTAACCATTGTCTGAATGACGGAGACAGGTTTCTGAGAGGTCGCCGAATTATCCAAATAGACCAAATTGTGTCCATTGACTTGCTGCTTCAGGATAGGAAAATCTTGACGAATTGATTGAATATCCATTAGCCGACTTTCCTTTCAATTAAAGTTGTCAATTGTTTGCGCACACCTTCAATAGGAAGCAAATCAACAATCGGTGCAAGAAAACCTTCAACGATTAGTTTTTCCGCTAACTCCTGTTTAATGCCGCGGCTCATCAAATAGTAAAGCTGATCCGGATCTACTCTGCCAACAGATGCCGCATGTCCGGCGATAACGTCATATTCATCAATGAGCAGGATCGGATTCGCGTCACCGCGAGCTTCATCGCTGAGCATCAGGACACGCTGCGTCTGTTCACCATCGGCACCCGATGCACCATGTTCGATTTTCGTTCTTGCATTAAAAATGGAATTTGATGCATCTTTTTGCGCGGCACGGACAAGCAGCTGGCTTTGCGTTGCCTTACCCACATGACGCACATAATTATCGAAATTCTGTTTTTGAGACCCACTTCCGATACTTACTGCTTTAATGTCTGCAGCTGCTCCGTCTCCTTCGAGATTCGTTGCGTTCTCCGACAATGTGTTTCCGTCGTTCATCTGGCCAAGTGCCCATTGGATACGTCCGTCCTTTGCTACTTCTGCTTGGCGGCTGACATATGTGACAATCTGATCTGTAAATTCATCGACCGCGCCATATTTCACCTGTGCATTTTCACCTACAATAACTTCATTAACCAAGTTCGCCGCACCTTCGCCAACTGAGTTGTCGGAAAGATAGCTTTCTACAAAAGTAACCGAGCTGTTCTGTTCTGCAACGACTACCGTATGTGCCACGAGGCCGGAAGATGGGGCATCCTGATAATAAACAGCTTGGATCGGCTGCTCGATCACAACATTCTTTGGAATATAAAGAAAGGTACCACCATTAACCAGAGCTGCATTCAAAGCTGTCAGTTGATGTTTATCTATCGGTGTTGTCTTAAAATAGTAGTTCGCAAGCAAGTCGCCATGTTCCCGAATTGCTGTTGCCAAATCGGTATAAATAACGCCCTGATCAGTCAGTTCTTTTGAAAGTCTGCTGTAAACAGCAGAACTGTTTACATGAATCAGAACATTGCCTGCTTCTTCGCCGTTTTTCATCAGATTTTGAATACTATCAGGCAGCTCGCTTAATTGATTTACAGCACTGCTCCCGATCTGATAATTAAAGTTGGTAAAATTCCAATCTGCAATTCGTGTTTTTTCCGGCTTTGGAAGCGGAAGTTCTTCGGCTAGGCTCAAACCTTTTAACCGTGTATCTGAAAACCATTTCGGTTCTTTTCGTTCTTCAGCAAATTTTGTTAGTTCTTCCGCGTCGAATGGAAGATTTTTCAATTGCATGGACATCGTCACCCCTCCTCACATATGAAAACTTTATGCCTCAACCGTTTCATCATCAGTGATCCCAAGTTCAGCCTTCATGCCGTCATAACCCTCTTTTTCAAGTTGCAAGGCAAGTTCAGGTCCGCCGGTTTTCACAATACGTCCATTCATCATAATATGAACAAAATCAGGTTTAATATAATTTAGAAGCCGTTGATAGTGTGTAATAATCAAGCACCCGAAGTTTTCCGAACGCATTGAGTTAACACCTTTAGCCACCCATTTCAGAGCGTCGATATCCAAGCCGGAGTCAATTTCATCGAGTATTGCAAATTTCGGTTCGAGCATCATCAGCTGCAGAATCTCATTCCGTTTTTTCTCACCGCCGGAAAATCCTTCATTGACATAGCGTTCTGCGAAAGACTGATCCATTTCCAGCATCTGCATTTTCTTGTCCATCGTCTTGATGAACTTCATCAGCGGAATTTCATTGCCCTCTCCGCGTCTCCCATTGATCGCGGTTCTCAAGAAATCAGCATTGCTGACCCCGCTTACTTCGCTCGGATACTGCATGGCGAGAAACATTCCTGCCCTTGCGCGTTCATCAACGGCCATATCAAACAAGTTCTGATCGTCAAGATGTGCCTGTCCTGAGGTGACTTCATATTTCGGATGTCCCATCAATGCAGAAGCAACGGTTGATTTTCCGGTCCCGTTCGGTCCCATCAGGGCATGTATTTCTCCGCCCTTCATATTCAGATTAAATCCTTTAACAATGGACTTGCCTTCAACAGAAACGTGAAGATCGTTTATTTTCAATTCCGGTACAGTCATATCAAAACCTCCAATTTAAAAAGTCTAATTGCAGATTGAAATCCGTTCTCAATCTATTCTCATTATCATATTATATCAGATGTAAATAGATAGCAACCCAAAGGATAGTCCACAATTTACGAGTAAGTATGTATCCGTATTATACCGCTATTTTCAATTATCATAATAGAAGAATGAATAAAATATATAATATAATTTTTCCTGAACTAAATGAAAAATCGTCCAACAATTGCTGCTGGACGATTTTTTATTGTTCTTTATCTATTTATTCGGAAACAGGTAGAACCGCGCCTTTATATTTCTTATTGATAAAATCTTGGATCGTTTTAGAATGCAGCACATTGACTAGTTCTTTAATCGCTTTTTTATTTTGATCGCCTTTTCGCACGGCAATAATATTCGCATATGGAGAGGAAGCTCCTTCAAGGATCAAAGCATCTTTCTTTGGCTGCAATTTCGCTTGAAGTGCATAGTTTGTATTAATTGCATACAAGTCTGCCGCGCTGTTCTCATAAGCTTTCGGCAGAATGGCCGGATCGATCGGCTGCAAGAATTTCAGATGTTTGATATTGTCGAAATCCGTATAGTTCCCGTTTTTCTGAGCAAGTGTAGCAGCAATTGGATCAATACCGGATTTAATCTTCAAAAGTCCTTTTGATTGAAGAAGCAGTAAAATGCGTCCTTGTTCCGACTTGTTGTTGCTGATCTGGACCGTTGCTCCGTCTTTCACTTCATCAACACTCTTGAATTTCTTGGAATAGATACCAAATGGTTCGATGTGGATTTTTCCTGCATTAACCAAATCCGTATTGTTTTGCTTATTATAAAGATCAAGGAATGGAACATGTTGGAAATAATTAGCATCCAATTGTTTTGATGCGAGTGCTTTGTTTGGCAGCACATAGTCCTGGAATACTTTTACCTTCAGGGTAATACCTTTCTTTTTTAACAATGGTGCGGCTTGCTTGAGAATTTCAGCATGAGGCACTGCCGACGCGCCAACAGTCAATGTTTGATTTTTCTCCGACTTTCCTGTTGATTGTCCGCATGCGGTAAGAATGAGAGCAAAAGCAAGAACTACAGCAAATACGATTGATTTTTTCATATTAACTCCCCCAAGTTCTGTTTGATTAATTTTAGTTACCATCATTTGTTTAATAAGTCAGCTTTTATGCTGTCTATCTCTTGTCAACACGGCGAGTAATATGATCGCCGACATACTGAATAATAAAGACAATCACTAGAATAATCACGGTCGCGATAAACGTAATTGTATTATTATTTGCTTGAAAACCTTCATTATAAGCAATAGTACCAAGTCCTCCGGCACCAACGACCCCGGCCATTGCCGTGTTGCCAATCAGTGCAATCAGCGTAACGGTCATTCCGGAAGATAGTGACGGCAGTGCTTCAGGAAGAAGTACTTTCCAAACAATTTGCCACTTGGTTGCACCCATTGCCTGAGCCGCTTCAATGACTCCCTTATCTACTTCTCTTAAACCGATCTCAACCAGCCGGGCATAAAACGGTGCCGCTCCGATAATGATCGAAGGCAGTGCCGCACTCGCTCCAATCATGGTCCCAATGATAATCACCGTAAGCGGGATCAAAAGAATGATCAAAATAATGAAAGGGATTGATCGAAACACATTGACGAATGAAGCAATAAACCTGTAGATAATCTGATTCTCATAGAGTCCGCCTTTTGCCGTTAAGTAAAGTAAAAGCCCTAAAGCGACTCCTAAAAAAAATGTAAACACACCGGAGATAGCTGTCATATAGAGCGTTTGACCGGTAGACAGCCACATACTTGGCCAATCAACATTTTGTAACCACTCAAACATTTTCCTTTGTCACCTCAACTCTCACGCCTTCTGAACGCAGAACGTTGATCGCTTTTCTAATGGATTCTGAAGCCCCTTGAATGGAAACGATTGTATGCTCCGATTGAGTGTTCGCTCCGTATGCTAATCCAAGCACCTTTACCGATAGGTTCGTGTTCCCGAGCAGCCGCGATAAGCTGTGTTGAAACGTGGCTTGGTCAGCAGCCGAAAGACTGATTACAGTTCCCTCAGTATGTATCACATCGGAAACTTTGATTTGAATCGGTGTACTTTTCCCAGTATGGTTGCCTACGAATTCTTGAGTAATGGTTTGTTGCGGATTCGAAAACACAGACTCAACTGTTCCTTGCTCAACAATTTTACCGCCGTCAAGCACAGCCACACGATCGCATATTTTTCGAATTACAGTCATTTCATGAGTAATCAGTATGATCGTCAGTCCAAGCGTCTTATTAATTTCCGACAGAAGGGTAAGAATTGAATCGGTTGTTTTTGGATCAAGTGCCGATGTCGCTTCATCACAAAGAAGGACCTTCGGATTGTTAGCCAGTGCTCGTGCAATGCCTACACGCTGTTTTTGACCGCCGCTCAGTTGTGATGGATACGCAGACTCTTTGCCTTCAAGTCCAACCATCCGAATCAATTCGGCAATCCGATCTTCTCTTTGTTTCTTTTTCAGCTTCGTTAATTCTAATGGGAAAGCAATATTCTCAGCAACAGTCCGCGACCACAGCAAGTTGAAATGCTGAAAGATCATTCCAATTGACCGACGTTCTTCACGCAGCTGGCGCTCATCCAAGTCTGTAAGACTTCGACCATCAATCGTGATCGTTCCTGACGTCGGTTTCTCAAGCAGATTAATCATCCGAATGAGTGTGCTCTTGCCGGCACCGCTATAGCCAATAATGCCGAACACTTCCCCTTCCTGAATAGCAAGGCTAACATCCGATAGTGCACGCACCGGACCCTGATCAGTCCGAAACGTTTTTTCAACATTGCTTAATTGAATCAACTTCGTTCACCGCTTTCAATTATTACAGTCGTAAAAACTTATCCTACGTTTTTACTTGGCATTTAATCTGTATTCTACTTGGTGGCATCCCTCTCTCCGATTTTTGTTTCAACCAATAAAAAAACCCGCCTTGAGAGAGGTGGGATTCGCCTCTCTCATCTGTCAGAAACATTTGTTTCTGAAGGAATTAGCACCTTTATTGCAACGATCTGCAATTAGGTTGCCGGGCATCATCGGGCCAGTCCCTCCGCCTCTCTGGATAAGAGTTTTTCTATTCAATTGAGTGTTAATAATTTACCACGCATAACTCAAGCTGTCAAACCATTTTTTCTCTTAACAGATACCCGATTATGCATATTAAAAAATCCAAGCAGATGTTTCTCTGCTTGGATCTTCATAGACAAAAATCAGGCATAACCCGCTATTCGAGTGTTCAAATAATTATAGCTGCTGTTCTCCCTGCTTTTAGCCGCCTCACCGACCTGAAAAGGATTTTGAAAGAGCGGTTTAAGTTGATTGGCCCTAAAGGACGCTTGCTCCGTAGATGGTCTGCTTCCTTGAGTATTATTCCGTTCTCTAATCAACGAATGCCATGGCAGTGAAACAGCTCCTGATACTTCGCGCATCTTCTCAGTGGATAATTGTTGGGCATCTTCAAGCGAGAGCGTCTTGCCGTACGCATTCGCTTGCAAATAAAGCAGATACTTTCCAACAGACAGGCCTCGTGCTTCGGCATCCTTTTTTCGTTCAAGAGATGCTTGAAGCCACTCAATTCCAATTCCGTTCGCTTGAAGGGATTGACTTGCTCCGCGATTAAAAGATGCGGTCAAGCCCTCTGTAAATACTGATTTTTGCGAGCGGCCGATTTGATTCGTCAAAACTGTTGTAACTAAACAAAGCGATCGCTTATCTGAAACGCCTTCGTTCCTCAGTTTTGAGAAGAGTGCTGAACTGAACTGCTGAAGAGGCATCTTTTGGACGACAGGGATACTCTGAAGCAGTTGTCTTGCTTCACTGTTTAAAGGCTGTACAGAGATAACCTGCATATTACGATCTACACTCGCTTCGATACTTGCCTTTAAATCAAAATACACATATGCAGCTACCGGCCCAGGAGGCGCATAAGTACTATGCGACAACGGAATAAAACAAAGCAGCGAAAATCCAAGTGCGATGATCGGCGTCAGTATCGATTTGGGAAGAAAGTTAAATCGGGCAAGGTGTTTGGAACGTACCGTTTGTCCAATAGAAAGATCAGCCATGCGTCTGAGCCTGACCGATTTGAAGTCGCCTTCATCAGTCAGAATGACAGCACGCCTCCCCTTTTTGGACACGAGTACACCCTGATTAATCAGTTTTCCTCCCCACCTTTCTCGGTCACTGAACCGTTTCTAATTCCGGTTCAATATATGACTTTAATGCACTGAACCCGCCAATATAGATCAGCGACAATGCTATTATATATTTTCGATTCCTTTCAATCGTTTTGCGGCTACACGATACAAATTGTAACAAATCTTTTATCGGCAGCTGCTTCTTTTTCTTTAAATAAGTTACTAATTCCTTGTGCTCAACCAGCCTTTTTGCCGATACTTTTGCATTTTCACGCGCATCCGCATGCTTCGGGCAATGCTTGCTCAACACATCAAATGTAATACCGTATTCGAGCAGCAGTGTTTGATAGCTTTCGATTTGCTCCATACGCTCGTTAATCCGCCGCTGCTCTTCAAAGTGATCAATAGCAGCTTGCTGTTCGATGAAACTTTCTTCCATCGTGTTTTCATCGGTCTGTTTTGTCTGATCCAAATAAATATGGCGTACTTGGCGGGATTCTTTGCGAATGAAATCAATAATTCTGCGTCGAATGACCATGTCTGCAAAAGTCAAAAACTTACTTCCCTGCCCTTTTTGGTACTGGTTAATTGCTTCGTTAAACGCAACTAAACCGATACTGAATTCATCCATTGTCTGATCTATAAAACGATTGCATACTTTAGAAACAACCTTTTTAATAAAAGGCTGGTATGATTCGATAATTGAGTTTCGCAAGGATTCATCGCCTTGCTGTACCTGAAAAATATTCGTTTCAAGCGAAATATTAAACGCTCCGCCTAATGTTAACTGGTTTGCGCTCATCAAAACACTCACCTCTCGCTTTGGTCTTTAAGTCTTTGATCAATTCCAAATGGTAAAAATCAAATCTGTTGACCATCTTTTTTTTACAATAACATGTCCCATGGAAATGTAGGACTATTGTCAAAAACTTTTGTTAATGTCCCATTGTTCGAGGATTTTGTCGAAAAAGCAAAAAACCCTTGCCTCATTTATACCATGCTTCCCTATTGAAAAGAAAGCGACAATCTGGTAACAAAAAGATGACAAGGATTATTAAACTATTTTGTGAGTGACTTTATAAGTGCCTTATTGCCTGCATATGCCTTTCGTTAACCGATCAATTTCTCATATGCTGCAGCATCCAGAAGATTATCAAAGCTTGACGCATCAACAGATTCGAGTTCAACCATCCAAGCTTTTTCATAAGGCGATTCATTAACAAATTCCGGTGAATCTTCAAGTTCCTCATTAATTGCTGCAACAACGCCGCTTACTGGCGCATAGAGTTCAGAAACCGTTTTTACCGATTCCACACTGCCGAATGAATCGCCTGAGCCAAGTTCCGCACCAATATCCGGAAGTTCAACAAAAACAATATCTCCGAGTTCTTTTTGAGCAAACTCTGTGATACCGATACGGACTTTACCATCCGCTTCTTTCTTAACCCATTCATGATCCTTTGAATACAGCAAATCTGTAGGTACACTCATTATTTTGCCTCCGTTTTCAGGTACTGGATATTCCTTACATCTTAACGATACTTCTATTATAGCGTAAAATTTGGCAGATAAAACAAATGAATTTCATTCACATTTTCAACGTTTCATCCATTCGTTTTCAAACAGTGTTTCGCTGAACCCAACCGTTGCTTTATTTTTGTCATAGACAAGCGGTCGTTTGATCAGCATACCGTCTTCAGCAAGCCATTCAAGCCATTTTTCTTCTGGTTCATTCTTCTTACGATTTTTAAAATCGCCTTCACGATAGTGCTTTCCGCTCGTGTTGAAAAATTTTCCGATCGGAAGCCCGCTTTTGTCAACCAATTGCCTCAGTACATCGTAGTCGGGCGGATGATCGGCAATATTGATTTCTTCATATGGAATTGAATGTTCATCCAGCCATTTCTTCGCTTTTCGGCACGTTCCGCATGGCGGATAGCTATACATGGTCAGCACTTTACTCATCCTTTCTCTTCCCCTAAATGATCTTCTTTTATTATACCTGCCGTCATGAACCATGCAAAAAACAACACAAAAAAACAGTTGCTTCAACCAAATTTTTTGATGCCGACCGGACATACTAACAGAGAGCACCGCCACCACAACTATATAGGAGTGTGAAAAACACATGAACATTCAGCAACAGAGCGGGCAGACTCCAATGAATTTCGCACAACCACCTGCGATTTTATCGACAAAGGATTTTCTTTACATTGAAGACATCCTGTCTTGGAACCTCGAGATCATTAAAAAAGCAAATGCTTACGCTTCATTGTGTCAGGATCAGGATGTGATTCAGGCGATGAATCGAACATGTCAGTTGCACATGCGTCATTATCAAAACATCCTCAATCATTTGGGTAAACATGTTCAAGCAACTGCGATGGCAGGGGGAATGGCACGATGATGGAAAAACAACCGGTACAATCCATGCCAATTCAAAACACAGAGACGCAAGTTCCTAAGACACCGCAGATGAATGATCGCGATTATCTGAATGATGTACTTCTTACGGAAAAATATCTGTGTACCTCTTACGTTCATGCGCTTCAGGAAGCCAGTCACCAATCGTTGTATCAGGATGTCAAAGGGGTTTTTGATCAGACATGCGATCATCAACGTGACCTCTTCAATTTGATGTTCAACAAAGGCTGGTACAAAATGGAGTCGCAAGATCCACAGAAAATCCAGCAGACACAGCAGCAGTTTATGCAGTATGCACAACAACAGTTTCCTAAATAAGCATTAATCAAAGCATGATCAAACCATCCTGATCTTATTCAGGGTGGCTTTTTTTCAAGCATGGAAAAGCTGACCAAAATAAAAGTTATGATGAAATCTTCTGACAGCTTGTTAAAAAAGGATGTCGTTTTATCGCTAATCACCTATAATTGAATGAAAGGAGGGGAATCAATTTGAGCAAGCGACTGATAACGATTGACGATTTAGCGGCATTTACTTTTGCCGGTTCTCCTGCACTTTCAGCGGATGGAACTCAGGCGGTCTATGTCGTAACGAAAACAGATGTAAAACGAAACGGATATTCTTCATCATTGTATTGTACAGATGGAGAACATGCCCCTAGACCACTGACCCATGCCTATAACGGAACGGGTTTAGAGAAACATCATAGTCCCTGTTTCTCCTCGGATGGAATGTATGTCTATTATCTTTCGAACCGAACAGGAACTGATCAAGTGTGGCGAATTCCTTTTTTGGGCGGAGAATCGGAACAAATCACCGATTTCGAAGATGGCACAAATGATTTTGCACTTTCCCCTGACGGGCACAAACTTGTCTGTCAAACAACATTAAAAGATAAGAAAGGCTCTGACAATCCGGATGTCACGGTGGTTACGCGACTCAGATATTTGCAGAACGGCAAAGGCTTTGTTGACGGAACAACAGCTCTGTATCTCCTCTCCATCGTAGACAAGCATAAGGAACTGATCACAAACCCACATTGCGACGCAGAACTTCCTGCCTTTTCACCAGACGGGTGCCGACTGTACTTCTGCATGGGTAAGCCTCAACCGGATCAAAATGATTATCTTTCGGATCTATATGTTTATGATTTTTCTACGCACACAACGGAACGTATTTATAAAGCATTAGGTTACATTGAGGATGTAAAAGTTTCACCGGACGGACAGACGGTTGCTCTCGCAGGAAATGAAGACGGAGAATGTACTCCGGAAAATATCAGCATTCTGCTTGTGCCCGTAGCTGGTGGACCAGCAAAAAATCTAACTAAAAACGAACACCTGTCACTCGGCAGTTTTATTGGTACTGACGTTCGTTTTGATGCCGGCCACAATTTGATTCAATGGGCAACAGATGGTCAATCCCTAACATATCTCGTTCAAGACGGTGCAATCAGCGGATTAAAATCAATAACTTTAAATGGTGCAGTCTCTACCGTATTCATGCGTAAAAAAACTGTAATGACCTCATTTTCGATGAGCAATGACAAAATCATCGCAATTCTATCGACACCTCTTTCGACAGGAGATCTCTATTTCCTGGGAAATGGCGACACGATTCGACAAGTCAGCAATCATAATCAAGAGCTTTTCAAACAATTAGATTTGAATGAGCCGATTTCGTTTACATATGACGGTGCCGACAACTGGAAAATCGACGGCTGGGTGCTTATGCCCCCCAAAACCGCCAGAACTTCAGAAAAAGTACCGGTTGTTTTGGAAATTCACGGCGGACCGGCAGCTGCCTACGGCGACTCGTTCAACCATGAATTTCAATGTTTGGCAGCGCAGGGCTTCGCCGTCGTCTACACAAATCCGCGGGGGAGCCGCGGCTACGGTGCTGAATTCTGTGCCGGATGTTATGGTGACTGGGGCAGAAAGGACAAGATGGATATTCTTAAAGGACTCGATCACGTATTAGCGAATTTTCCGGAATGCGATCCTGATCGTCAATTTGTAACCGGCGGAAGCTACGGCGGATTTATGACGAATACGATTGTTGGGACAACGAACCGTTTCCGTGCAGCAGTCACACAACGATCCATCTGCAACCTCTATAATTTCTATGGAACGAGTGATATCGGCTATTACTTCCTTACTCGTTATTTTAATGGTGCTGATCTGTGGAACAATGAGGAAATGCTGATGCAACTTTCGCCGATTCGACAAACAAATCGAGTCAAAACACCGACTTGTATTATTCACAGTGAACAAGACCATCGCTGCCCGATTGAACAAGCAGAGCAATGGTATATCGCACTGCGCCGACTTGGTGTCGAAACACGCTTTGTACGAATAAAAGGAGAAAATCACGAGCTTTCACGAAGCGGAAAACCAAGAAATCGGCTTACTCGTCTTCAAGAAATCATCGATTGGTTTCAGCACTATAATTCGATTGCTTTGTCTCCCATTAAGTGATTGCCCCTTTAGCAAGACTTCATCGGAAGCAGCCGTCCGATCCACATCGGGCGGTTGTTTTTTTACACAAATAGGAAACATTCATGTCCCCCTTGAAGGGTGCTGGACACCGCTTAAATGAAAATACCATTGTGCTAAAGTACGATGATTACGTACAAAAGTATAAAATTATGCCGTGATGGCACTACGATTAGCGGCATTTCAGCACTAAGTTCATTTCAGACACGTAAGTGCGAGAGGCCTGCGGAGCGGCTCTGTTGATCGCAGGCCAAAGGAAACCCGCAGATATCAGCATGTCTGAGGAGGTCCTGAACTCCCGACAAGCGAGCAGCTGAAGTGTCGCTCAAATCACAAGGTTGATGGATCAAAGCTCCATTTGGAGTGAAGGAGCTTTCGCTAGTGTAAGGAACTTTCGCTAAATACGCATACGTCCTGTGAAAGTAGGTCCTGTATGCAACACGAAAGTCACCGCGTCCTGCGGAAGTAAGGATCGGGCTGTGCCCGGTTTTTCTTACAAGTAAAGAAAGTATAAGATTTTGTCTTGCTGGTATGATGATCAGCGTCATAGGATTCGGTTGGACGATCAGGTAAGCGCCTAATCTGAGAAATAAACGGAGAAATTCCGCTTAATTTGAAAATGAACGAAAAAAAAGCTTAAATAGACGGAGAAATTCCGCTTATCGAATCGAAAAACGTAAACATGGTAGGGTTTTGATTTGCATAAGCGGAAAAATTACCCTTATTTACCGGCGAAACAAGTGCCATGATGCATATAACCGGAAATTTTCCGCTTATTTTACTAATGAAGATCAGAATGCTTAATAGAAATAGAGGCGAGATGTAAGAACTTTCGTATGTTAGGACCGGGCGCTTTTTGCCCGGTTTTTCTTATATACTTAACTATTTCTTCTATAAAATGTCTGCAAAAAATAGGTTAACCAAACTCATGGGTAGATCTTCCACAAATCTGGTAACATCATGTAATTCAACCTTTTACCCCACTACCAATCTCCTAAACCCGAAACCTATTGACCAAGGAGGGAGTTACACAATGAAAAAGAAAGTAGTTGGTTTAACCATCGCAGGGATGCTTGCCCTGCCGCTCGTTATGGGAGGTGGCCAGGCACATGCGGCAACTCAAACAAAAGAAGAAATCTGCAAAGCTGCCGCAACAGACCTGCTCAACCCATGGAAATTGAAGGAGCAGCAAAATCCGAATTTGGAAGAGCTGCTGAAGAAACTCGGAATCACATTGGATTTCAGCCAAATTCAGGAACAGCTGGTGAATTTACCAGATGCAGATGCAGCTGAAAAGGCTGAAACTCCAAAGAAGGACGAAGACGCTCAAGCAGAAAAACCAGAGCAAGCGAAGCCTGCTGAACCGCAGCAATCTGAAGCACCGGCAAATTCTGAGAAACCTGCAGCCGATCATTCAGAAAAACCTTCGGACAACCAATCCTCAAACAGCGAAATGAACGCGTATGAGCAGAAGGTTGTTGATTTGACAAATCAGGAACGGACAAAAGCCGGTCTTCAGCCACTGAAGGCAGACAATAGCACTCTATCAAAAATGGCACGTGCCAAATCTCAAGATATGAGTGATAAAAATTACTTTGATCACCAGTCACCAACTTATGGTTCACCATTTGACATGATGAAAAAATTCGGTATCTCTTATAAATCTGCCGGTGAAAACATTGCCGCCGGTCAAAAAACACCTGAAGAAGTTGTACAAGGATGGATGAACAGTCCGGGCCACCGTGCAAATATTTTAAATGCAAGCTTTACTACAATCGGTGTCGGCTATGTTCAGGGCGGCTCCTACGGCTCCTACTGGACTCAGGAATTCATCGGTAACTAATCAACATCTATCACCACATTCAATAATCAACGATCCCAATAGAAAGCAGCGTTTCACTGTGTTTCACATGTGGACGCTGCTTTTTGCTTTGCTCCTTTTTTCCTTCACCTAATCCGTCAGCAGAACATGTTCTGAAATCATGAATACACTGGTAAAGAAAACTTGCCGATGCCGAGTCGTCGGATGCCAGTCGAACCTTAGCTTTTCTTATATTAGATTTTTGCTATTAATTCGCTTTTATACTTTCTTTTTGTATATTAAAGAGACAACTTGTGAACAGGAGGTGATCAAGTTGCGTTTGCATCCGCTTTACGTTGCTATTGGTGATTCACTAACTGTCGGAATTGGATCAACTTTCTTTCAACCGAACTTTGTTAAACTCTATCACCGCACACTTGAAGCCTATTATCAGACGCAGATTGAGCGACGTGTTTATGCAAGAAATGGAGCAACAACTGAGGAGATTCGTAATATACTTTCTCAGCCTGAAGTAGCTGAGTCGGTAAGTAATGCTTCATTCATTACATTGACCGGAGGAGGCAACGATTTTCTGAAGGCAGGAAGAATGTGGATGCGAACAGGCGATACGTCACCCATTATTGAGGCCTCTCAGGAGAGTCTGATCCATTTCGACCAGATGATCCAACGTATTGATACGCTCCATGCAAGCAACCCCAGCCCATTTATCGTTCGTGTGTTGAATTTGTATAACCCCTTGTTTTACATTCCAAATACCAATCACTGGCTGGAGGAATACACTAAACGGCTCACTGGTCTTGAACGCTATCCGTTTGTTCGCGTTGCCGATATATATCGTGCTTTTTCAGGACATGAACCGCAGCTACTCGGCTTCGACCACATTCATCCAAATCCAATCGGTTATCGCATCATGGCACAGATCACCGCGAATCTGGGCTTTGAATAGTTTCAATAACTTTTTTTCCGGCTGCTCATTCACAAATCCATTGCTTTCGGCTGATTTACATTAGAAAACTTGGCTTCGCCAAAACTTTGACAAAAGCGAAGACCTAGTATCCGGGTCGCCACAGGACGTGGCGTTATCCCGGATCGCTTATACTTTTTTATAGTACAAAAAACCGGAGCAATGCCCCGGTTTTTCCATTGGATTCATGCACGCCATTTTGGCGGCATATTCTTGCCCCAATATATCGTTTTTATCTCATGGTGCTGCTGAAAATCATCCAACGCCGTGTGATAATGAAAGTTAAAATAATAACCGTCAAGCGGCGGATGATCGCGCCGAACATGAAGTTTCAGGACCTCTTTGCCTGATTGCTTATTATACACATGCATGATCCGCTCGCCAAATCCCTGAGAAGGTGCATGAGTAACATCCAGTTCGCGAATCCATGCAAGGCTATGCACATCACCGATCTCCTGCAGTGCTTGAGCAAATGCAGGAACAATTTGTTCCGTGTATTGTCGATTAATTCGTTCCGTGATCCGTGATCCGAATTTAGTCGCACCCTGCTTTTCAGCTTCGCGTGCTGCGTAGCTTGAAAATCCGTCAAGCAAGTCTTCTTTGGAATCTTTCAGTTTCCAAGAATTATGACTCTCTTTTTTTGTTGCTAGTTCGGTTTCAAAACCAGAAGCTGCAACATCATTTCCTGCTTTTTGGACATTTTGCTTATCATTTTCCTTATCAAGGTAATGAGCAGGAAGAGTTGGGATAACCGTACCAAAGGTTAAGACCGCAACACAGGCGACCAAACTCTTTTTTATCCATTGAGGGATCACAGAACCAACCTCCAAACCAAACTTAGCTACACCTTATATTTCAGTTATTCGAATGCCGAACAACGAGTAGGTCAGTCACATAAAGATAAACTCAGTGCGAACAATTCCTAGTTCTTATTATACTAGAAATTTCTATTTTTTTCTCTAATATGAAAAAAGCCCCGAACACAATGGATCGGAACTTTTCTTTATACATTATCGAAATTGAAATCTTCATTAGTCAATGGTTCAATGTTCAGCGGAACAACATAATCGCCTTTTGTCGAGAAGAAGTCATGATTAATCGTGCTTGTATCGATTCCATTTAATACGATTTGACTCACCGGACGATGATCGTACTTGTCATCATAGCCTAAATTCTGCAAGGCACGGTTCGCGTTATAATATACATAATCCATCACTTCATTGGTTAACCCGATCTTCGTATAGATCTTTGCTGTATATATCTTCTCAACTTCAATTAATCGGTCAAGGAGCTCTTCTCTCTCATTGTCAGCTTTTTGGCGCTCTTCATCTGTAAGATCCTCACGATACAGACGTTGTGCGACCATACCCGTGAAGCTTCCGTGAATCGATTCATCTTGGATAATCTTGCGGATAATTTCACCGCTGGCGATCATGCGGCCCTGTCCTGATAAGAAGACCGGATAAAAGAAGCCGCTGTAAAAGGAAAAGCTCTCAAGAAAAACAGAGGCGCACATCGCCATATACCGTTTAAACGGTGTCACATTTTCCCGCTTATCGTAAAGCTGATTATACCAGTGTGCAATCAGACGGTATTTTTCCTGAAGTTCAGGTTGATTGTTCACCCACTCGCCTAAGTAATAATCCGTTTCCTTTGACGAAATCAACGTTGAAAAAATATGCGAATAGGATTTTGCATGAATATGCTCCATCATCCCCATCCAAGCAAAAACTGCTTGCTCATGCATATTGTCATGGTGAATGGCCACAAGCGGCATTCCGTTATCGCCTTGCTCACGATCAAGACCGGTGAGTCCGGAAAGCACTTCAACATAAGTTGCCCGCTCATCCTCATTCATTTTCGACCAGTCTGAAAGATCACGCGATACCTTAAACGCTTCCTCTGTCCAAAACTGGTTAATGTTTTGCTTCCAGTATACCTTTGCGATTTGATTGTCGCTGCTGTTCCAATTAATTGCCTTCATCGTAAATAATCCATCCTTCAATTGAACTTCTTGATCGTTAAAGCCTTAGAACGCTAATTGTGTTTAGACTGAGCAAGCCGTGCATTCTTCAGGCGACAAGAGCTGTGTTCGAGTATAGTAGAGAGATTTTAATCCCTTTTTGTGTGCATAGACATACAATCTTGCCAGTTGACGCGTGCTGGTCATGCTGTCGACATAAAGAATAGTCGATATTCCTTGGTCAACATGCGCTTGAATTTCAGCAATCATATCGATCACGCGGAACTGATTCGTTTGATACGCCGATTTGTAATACCACATGGTCTGCGGCGACAAGAACGGCATTGGATAGATTGTTTCACTGTTTCCGTATTTACGCCGTTCAATAACATTCACAACTGGCATGACCGAACTCGTTGCATTTTGCACATAACTGATCGATTGCGTTGGAGCGACTGCCAAACGATAGGCATTGTATAAGCCGTATTGCCCGACCTTTGCTTTGA
Source organism: Sporolactobacillus sp. PKPK-6 (assembly GCF_056678885.1). Taxonomy (NCBI): domain Bacteria; kingdom Bacillati; phylum Bacillota; class Bacilli; order Caryophanales; family Sporolactobacillaceae; genus Sporolactobacillus; species Sporolactobacillus sp. PKPK-6. The sequence goes on from NZ_JBWXPA010000001.1 coordinate 758,804, forward strand.
GTTCTGTCCATTCTGCAGGAGTAGGAATATGAATACCCTTAAAGAGCTCCGCTGCTTTCTCTGTTTTCGGGCCGAAGAACTCATGCTCATATTTGGCAAAATACGTACCATCAGCGTAGTCCGATTTTTCGAAGCCCTTAAATGTTTTGCCGCGTTCTTTCGCGATCAGCATTGATTTTTCAATTGAATAGAAATTAACAAGCGAGAAGAACGTACGTGCAAAATCTCGAGCTTCTGCTGATTCATAGGCAAGCTGATTTTTTGCAAGATAGCCGTTTAAGTTCATCGCACCGAGACCGACAGAGTGCAGTTCACGGTTGGCAAGACTTACTCCCGGGGCGTTCGCAATTTCGGTCATCTCACTGACCTGAGTCAGTGCTTCAATACCTGCGTGTACCGAATCACGGATTTTTCCGGTCTCCATTACATTCACAATATTAAGTGAGCCGAGGATGCATGAAACATCGCGGCGAATGTCGTCAGGAACATTATAATCGTTAATTGTTGATGTCTCCTGCAGTTGAAAAATTTCAGTGCAGAGGTTCGACATCTTGATGTCCCCTAGACGATGGAGCGGATGATTCTTGTTTGCATTGTCTTTATAGAAAATATAAGGATATCCGGATTGCATCTGCATTTGAGCAATCAAATTCAGAAATTCGCGTGTATCCGCGCTCTTCTTTTTAACAGCAGGATTAGCAACAAGCTTATCGTACATTTCATCCATATTCATATCATCAAGATGCTTTCCATATTCTTTGAAAACGGTGTAAGGTGCAAACATATAAAAAGGTTTGCCTGCCTCGGCAAGTTCAAAGAATTTACCCGGAACAATCAGACCAATCGACAATGTCGAGAGACGAATATCTTCATCAGCATTTTCTTTCTTTGTATCAAGGAATTCCGGAGCATCCCAATGAAAGATATTCAGATATGCTGCACCCGCGCCAGGCCGCTGTCCCAACTGATCCGCATAGGAGAATCCGAGTTGCAGCTTGCGTGCGACCGGAACTACACCTTTGGCGACACCCTCAACCCCTTTAATCGCTTCACCGCGTGCACGTATCTTTGAGAGATTAAGTGCAACACCGCCGCCGATTTTCGACAGCTGTTGAGAGGTGCTCTCTATGTAATTAATAGAATTGAGCGAGTCATCCGCTTCGATCAAAAAGCAGGAAACCATTTCGCCGCGGCGTGCTTTTCCTGCATTAAGAAAAGTTGGCGTTGCCGGCTGATAGCGCTGCTCCATCATCGCACGCATCAAGCGAACGGCTAAATCATAATTTCCGCGCGCTAAGAACAGAGAAACAATGGCAACTCGTTCATCATAATTTTCAAGATAGTGAGATTTGTCATTGGTTTTCATCGCATAGTCACGATAAAATTTACTCACTGCCATGTAGGATTTGAACTGGAACTTATAGGCGACAGCCATCGAATGAATCTGTTCGATTTGCTCATCACTGTATTCAGCAAATACGTCATAATAATAGTGCTCGTCAACCAAATGGTGAAGCCGATCAAGTATACCATTAAAATGAATCGTCTTCGCGTGCACTTCCTCCATATAGACCTCAATAGCCTCTTTGTCTTTATCTAAACGGTAAAAACCGTCATCTCCGCGTGTCAGCACCTCATTGTTCAATTCAGTGTAAGACTTTGACTTTATCGCTTCGTTCGGCAAGTGCCTTCACCCTCTCTCGAAATTCATTGACATCTTTCTCAGTACCACCAAGCTCGAATTTATATAAAACTGGTACGTGGAACAACTCTGCAATTACATCTGCCGCATGTGCAAAATTATGACCCCAGTTTCGATTCCCGCTTGCTGCCACAGCAATGAGATATCTTCCGTTTCTTTTTAAATAGTCTTTCACTTGATCCGGAGCGTCACCAAATCCAATAGTATTTGTCACCAAAACATAAGGTTCATCAATAGGATCAGCACTGCTGATCGGTTGATGAGCGAGTCCTGTTTTAGCGAGAAACCTTTTGACGTTTCCTGTCATTGTTGCATATAAGATGCGCAAGCGAACGCTCCTCCTTCTATCAATGCAGTGAAGGTTTCTGCCACAAAAACCACTACATATAGTTTATGTTAAATAACATACCACAATATATAGTTATTTTTCAAGTGCAACGATCTATTACTTTAAAACGATATCTTTAATCATACGGCATGTCTCTCAGTGATTCAACACGTAAAAAGCACAGAAAAAGAGAGTACATTAATCTTGTTTGGCAAAAAAGCACCAGTGACAAGGGAAAATGCCTCTCGAACATTTTAGGATATTTTTTTATTTTATTCTATTTACTCATCTTCCGGATCAATTGATTCGTTCGTGTGCCCTTTAATTGGTGTAAAGGTTCGTTTTTCTCGAAGCGAATGATCACGACGAATGGTTCGCTGCTCTGCAAGTTTTGCCAGATGCTCCTGAACATTGAACGGAATTTTCCCTCGTCGATCCGGCTTCTCATAACGATGGTCACTGCCAAGCACACGCGTCTTCACATTGTCTCTCATCATTAAATCAAACAGGTCAATAATTGTTGTTTTAATTTGCTCATCCTCGATAGGAAACATTAGCTCGACACGTCGATTTAAGTTTCTCGGCATCAAATCTGCGCTTGCAAGAAAGGCCAGAGTCTCGCCTCCGTTGCCGAATAGATAGATTCGACTGTGTTCAAGATAACGACCAACGATCGAATGAACTTCTATCCGGTCGCTCACACCTGGTATACCTGTTCGAAGGCAGCAGATACCTCGAACAAGCAACTGAATGTCCACGCCTGCTGCCGATGCTCGATATAAGGCTTTGATAATGCCTTCATCCGACAATGCATTCATCTTTGCACGAATAAACGCAGGTTTGCCGCTTTGCGCATTCTTGATTTCCGTATCAATTAAATCGAGCAGACTGTTACGCAGCCATAGAGGTGCAATCACCAATTTATGAAAATAAGGAGGTTCTGAGTAACCGGAAAGCATGTTGAATACATTGGATGCATCAATACCCATCTGCTCGTTGCAAGTCAAAAGGCCCATGTCGGTATAAAAATGAGCAGTGATATCGTTATAGTTGCCTGTTCCAAAGTGCATGTAACGTTTAATACCGTCTTCTTCTCTGCGCACAACGAGCGCCATCTTGCAATGCGTTTTCAATCCGACCAGTCCATAGATAACATGACAGCCGGTTTTCTCCAGCTTCTGTGCCCAGTTAATATTATTTTCTTCGTCAAATCTCGCCTTCAGTTCAACGAGTACGGTCACCTGCTTGCCATTCTCAGCTGCCTTTTCCAAATAACGAATGATTGGAGAATTTCCTGAAACACGGTACAGAGTCATTTTAATGGCAAGCACGTGACGATCTCTTGAGGCTTGCCGAATCAGCTCAATCACCGGATCAAACGATTCGTACGGATGGTGGAGAAAAATATCTCCTGCACGCATGGCATGAAAAATGGAATGCTCCAGCAATTCATAGTGGACAAACGGACGATGCGGCGGATAAACCATGTCGCCCGGCTCTTTGATTTGTCCGGCAAGCTTTGATAAAAAGGTAAGGTCGATGGGACCGTTAACCCGATATACATTGTCAGCGCTGACTGAAAGCCGATCAAACAGCTTGGTCACGAGGCGTTCACTGATTCCCGCCTCCACATCAAGATGAATGACATTGCCTCGTTCACGAAGCCTTAGCTGTTTCTCAATTTCTTTCAGCAAATCCTCCGTGTCCTCTTCATCCACTTCAAGATCCATATCACGCATAACGCGGTAACATGATGCTTCATCAAGCTCATAACCAACAAAGAGCTGATTAAGATGCCTTCGAATGATGTTTTCAAGCAAAATAAAGCTTGTATGTCCTTCGCGATCCGGAAGCTTAACAACGCGCGGCAGCACGTTTGGTACCTGAACAGTAACAAATTCGCTTTGAGACGCTTTGCTGTCCTTTTTATGAATAAACGCCGCGATGTTGATACTTTTATTTAAAATCAGCGGAAAAGGACGCGACGAATCGACTGCCATCGGTGTCAGAACCGGATAAACTTCTCGGTTAAAATAATGGTCAATAAAATCAAGCTGTTTCTGGGAGAGTTCGTCTATATCCAGAATATGAATCTTATTCTCGTTAAGCATCTTCTTCAGCATTCGATTATAAGTCGTATACTGTTGATTGATCATTTGATGAGCCTTGGCGCTGATCGCTGACAACTGCTGATCTGCCCTTAAGCCAGAGGCATCCGGTTTGTTATAGCCTACGTTGACCATATCAATCAAAGACGCGACTCGCACCATAAAGAACTCGTCCAAATTACTTGCTGTGATTGATAAGAATTTTATCCGTTCGAGCAGCGGATTATCTTTATCTCTCGCCTCCTCAAGCACTCGCTCGTTAAAAAGCAGCCAGCTTAACTCACGATTGCTGAAATATTCCTCACGATCAAAATTATCCATTGCCATCCACCTATCCTCTTAAAATCGGTTTCAATCCAAATACTTCTTCAAAATAAGCCGCTTTTTCTTTAAACGTCTGCTTTTCCAGTGAAAGGTCATCATCAGAGCGGGCAGTAATTGTGACTTGATCGTTTTTCAATGAAACAGCGATACGCTCCACCTTTTGCTGACGGCTGTCATCCAGTGCATCAGCAATTCTTAACAGCGCCGCAAGCTTTGCAGCAATCAGTCTGCTTGTCGTAGGAAGCTTCCGAAAAGCAGACGAGTTGCTCGACGGCGTCTCCGCGCTATGATAGCGCGCGATATTAGCAATGATATCCCGTTCATTTTCTGAGATGCCGATGATTTCCGACGATTGAATAATGTAGTAAGAATGTATATAGTGGGCGTTCATATCAATGTAACTCCCAGTATCTTGCAAAATTGCAGCAAGCTGTAAAAGAAGTCTGTCCCTTTTATTCAGACCGTGCAGCCGTTTCAACCGATCAAATAAGTGAAGGGCAAAATTTTCAACACTGTTAATATGCTCCGTGTCGCAATTATAGCGTACAGAAATATTTCGAGCAGAAACAATGATGTCCTCTGTAAACGAGTGATCCAAAATATTCTTATGCATTTGTAATAATTCATGAACAATAATCCCATCGGCCAGATCGGCATCCGAAAGAATAATGCTTTCGGCTCCTGTAATCTCCAGTGTCATCTTCAAGATCATAGCAGATGGAAGCAGCTGCGATGCTGAATCGTAGGGCAACGTAAATTCCTTGGCCAACACCTGAGGAGGAATGGTCAAGATATGCTGATATAAATCATCGAAACGTTGACGGCTGATTATCTCGTCGCTTCCGCTCATAAACGCTTGTTTAAACGCGAGCAGATCGGTACCGACCAGCACAAAGTTGCGAATTGCGACTCCTTTTGGGGCAAATTGATGATAACCATCAATTTTACTACGAATATAATCCTCCATAATTTCCACAAAATCACCGGTTTTACTTTCCAAGTCACCAAGCAATTCACGGATACGAAGCGGACCAAGCTTGATATTTCGAGAAAAAATAAAATGGCCAGCATTATACACGGTCAATTGCATGCTGCCCGATCCGATGTCGATCATCATGGTGCCTTGTTGGATCAAGTCGCTGAACGTATCCGTGTTATAAGCGACAGCCTGATTATGAAGAAAACGCTCCTCAGCATTCGCCAGCCATTCAACATTGAGGCCGGTTTTAATTCGGATTTGTTCCTTTACATATTCAGCGTTTCTCGCCTCTTGAACCGAACTTGCTGCGACAGCACGATAATTGGTAACGCCGTAATCATCCAAAATTTGTACAAATCCGGCCAATTGACGGCAAGCCTGATCAACCGTTTGAAATTCAATCATCCTGTGGTTATAAATATCCGCGCCAATTGAAACGTCAGCTTTAACGTACTCAACGATCGACATTTTGGTCAGATCGGCAATTTTTAGAACAAGCGTCTGCAGCCCAACTGTGATCGATGCGAACAGTTTATGTCTCGCCACCGTCCTCACCCCATAACCTTAATCTCTTTTTCCAAATTCAAACACTTATTTCTTATTATACGGTATATTTCACTCTGTATGAGGAGCCGTTTCTATAATTTACAAAAATTTTACGTCGAAACAATGCGAAATTTGTCGCTTCAAAATAAAGATCAGATATTTTTGAATTAGGTTTTAAAGGATTTTGTTGTTCATACAATTTATTGGTTTATTCATGAACGGTAAACAACATAGTCGTTTCACATCACATGAATTAGAAAAAAGCCGACAAATGTCGGCTTTTATGAATGATGAATTTCACAATGAACTATTTATGAAATGATTTATTTGTGAAGCAAAGACAATTTCTTATCCAAATAAAGATCAACGGCAGCCGCTGCTTTGCGCCCCTCTTCAATCGCCCATACAATCAAGCTTGCTCCACGGCGAACATCGCCCGCTGCAAAGATACCTTCCTGGCTTGTCTGGTAGCTGCGTGAATCCGTTTCGATCACACGGCCTGAGGCGTCTTTAGTTACTTTGAAATCCTCAAATATTTTGTCTTCAGTGCCTTGGAAACCAATGGCGATGAGCACAAGATCGGCCTTCCAGCTTTTTTTAGCTGCATCATCCGTATCTTTCTTAAATGAACCGGTGATCAGCTCCTGCACATGTCCATCGGAATTTCCAATAAATTTCTGCGTTTCAACATAGTATTCACGCGGATCCTTTCCAAGTACCTCTTCAGCCTCTTCATAAGCATAATCCACCGAGAAAACATTTGGATGCTCCGGCCACGGATTATTGGCCATGCGTTGAGTTGGAAGCTTGCCGTGTTTGCCAAACTGAACAACACTTTTGCATTCTTGACGAATTGCCGTTGCCACACAATCTTCGCCTGTATCTCCGCCACCGATCACAATCACATGTTTTCCCTTTGCATCGAAATCAGGCTTTAGCGCTTCGCCATAGAGCAGGTGACGATTGCTTGCAGTCAAATACTGCATTGCCGGTGAAATACCCTTCAATTCGCGACCCTCGATCGACACCTCACGATGCTTGCCTGCGCCTGTGCAGAGAATCACTGCATCATAGTTTTCTTTTAGCGCTTCGACGCTGACTGTGTTTCCTACATCCGCATTTGTTCTAAAAAGAATACCTTCTTCTTCAAGCAAATGAACGCGACGGTCTACGACATCCTTTTCAATTTTCATGCTTGGAATACCATACATCAGCAAACCGCCTGGACGATCCGATCGTTCAAAAACAGTCACCTCATGACCAATTTTATTTAATTGGTCTGCGCAGGCGAGCCCCGCAGGTCCTGATCCGATCACAGCGACCTTTTTGCCCGTACGCCGTTTCGGCGGTTTCGGTACGACCCATCCTTCTTCAAAGGCACGGTCGATAATTGCTCGCTCTATGGATTTAATCGAAACCGGATCACTGACAAAGCCTGCGGTACATGATCCTTCACATGGAGCAGGACAGGCTTTCGATGTAAATTCAGGAAAATTATTTGTTTTCGCCAGACGGTCATAAGCTTCCTTCCAAAGCCCATGATAAACAAGGTCATTCCACTCAGGAATTAGATTGTGGATGGGGCATCCGGTTGTACCTCTGTTTATTGTGGTACCAATTTGACAGTAAGGAATACCGCAATCCATGCAGCGTGCCGCTTGCTCTTTTGCATCCTTTTCCACCAATGGAATTTTATATTCGCCCCAGTCATGCACACGTTCAACCGGCTTGCGTTCTTTTTGATTCTTTTTCTCTATATTCAGGAAACCCATTAATTGTCCCATAGGTAAACTTCATCCTTTCAAAATTTGTCCGCTGCAAAAGTCGGCGTCTTGAACTCAAACCGGTAAATAAGTGGAATTGCGCACACTTAAATTTCCTTGCTTTTTCAAGTAGAACGCTTGCTCCTTGGCTTGTTCTCCGGTCAATCCCTGCGATTCATACCGCGCAATTTGTTCAAGTATTGCTTCGTAGTCGCGCGGAATAATCTTGATCATTCGTTGGATGGATTCTTTCCAGTTCATGAGTACTTTTTTGGCTTTCGGACTGCCGGTATGATCCAAATGATTCTTAATCAACTGATAAACCTCATCCTGCTCCTGCTTATCCGTGAGCGGTTCGATATTTACCAATTCCTTATTAATTAGAGGAATCAGCTGATCACGTTCACCATCAGGAAGAACATAAGCAACACCGCCGGACATTCCAGCAGCAAAATTTCTTCCGATTGCACCAAGGACGACAACCCTGCCTCCGGTCATATATTCACAACCGTTCTCGCCGACTCCTTCGACAACAGCCTTAGCCCCGCTGTTGCGCACGCAAAAACGTCCGCCGGCGGTACCGCGCACATAAGCTTCACCGCTCGTTGCGCCAAACAAGGCAACATTTCCCATCATTGCTTGGGAATCTGAATCAACACCCTCAAGCTCTTCTGACTTAATAACTACTTTTCCTCCCGACAGTCCTTTGCCGACATAATCATTGGCATCTCCCGTCAAGATCATCGTTACACCTTTCGGAATGAATGCCGCAAAACTCTGTCCGGCACTCCCGGTAAAGGACAAAGTAATAGTGTCTTCAGGCAAGCCCTTACCTCCGGTCGAACGTGAAATGAAATAGCCAAGTGTCGATCCGACGGTTCGGTCGGAATTCTTTAATTTATAGACAAGTTGCACCGGACGCTTGTTTTCAATCGTCGGCAGACAGGTGGCAACCAAATTACGTTCGTCAAAACGGCGCTCGACGTGGTGCTCTTGAGCGCGGGCGAAGTAGCGTTTGGAAACATCGCTTTCTGCCTGATAAAGCAGGTCGGAGAGATCCAATGTGCGTGCTTTCCAGTGACTGTGTACTTCTTTTTTAATTCTGAGCAAATGCGCCTGTCCAATGACTTCATTAAGCGAACGATATCCCAGTTCAGCCAATTGTTCACGAATATCCTGAGCAATAAACGTCATAAAATGAACAATGTGATCCGGATTGCCCATAAAATTCTTGCGCAATTCCGGATTTTGCGTTGCGATGCCGACAGGACATGAATCAAGGTGACACGCGCGCATCATCAGGCAACCGAGAACCACAAGCGGTGCCGTAGCGAAACCGAACTCTTCCGCACCGAGACAAGCAGCAATCAAAACATCGCGCCCCGTCATCAATTTCCCATCAGTTTCAAGACGAACACGATCACGCAAACCGTTTTTCATCAAGGTTTGATGCGCTTCGGCAAGTCCGATTTCCCATGGAAGTCCGGCATGCTTAATACTTGTTTTGGATGCTGCGCCAGTCCCGCCGTCATGTCCGCTGATCAGAATTACGTCAGCTTTCCCTTTAGCAACACCCGCAGCAATGGTACCGACTCCGCCTTTCGCAACCAATTTAACGCTGATTCTCGCCTTTGGATTACTAGACTTCAAGTCATAGATCAATTGCGCCAAATCTTCAATTGAATAGATGTCATGATGCGGCGGCGGTGAAATTAGAGCAACCCCTGTTGTTGCATGACGGGTGCGGGCGATCCAAGGATATACTTTGCCGGCAGGCAACTGTCCGCCTTCACCGGGCTTTGCACCTTGTGCCATCTTAATCTGCAGTTCGTCTGCTTCAGAGAGGTAATAGCTTGTTACCCCAAAACGTGCTGATGCTACTTGTTTTATTGCGCTGCGGCGCCAGTCGCCGTTCTGATCATGCGTAAATCGATCGGCATCCTCGCCACCTTCACCACTGTTGCTTTTCCCGCCGATACGATTCATTGCAATCGCCATTGCTTCATGTGCTTCTTTGCTGATCGATCCGTAGGACATTGCACCGGTTTTAAACCGTCTCAGAATGTTTTCAACAGGTTCAACCTCTTCAAGAGAGATCGGCTTTCGATCCTTTTCAAAAGTCAGCAAGCTCCGAATGGTCGAGAACGGCGCTTTGTCTACCATTTTTTTATAGTCTTTATACAATTGATAATCGTTTGTCCGTGCTGCCTGCTGAAGCGTATGCACAATCAGCGGTTCAATTTTATGCTGTTCCCCGCCTTGGCGCCATTGCATTGTACTGCCTGGGTCCAATGGCTTCATTTCTCCTTGTAGGCATTCCTCAACAGCCTTTTTATGGCGCAACAAGGTTTCCGTCTCAATTTCTTCCAGCCCAATACCGCCGATCTGTGATACCGTGCCCTTAAAATATTTATCAATAAGAGCATTTGACAAACCAAGCGCTTCAAACGTCTGCGCTCCACGATAACTTTGAATTGACGAAATGCCTACTTTAGACATGATTTTTACGATACCGCCAACGAGTGCTTTAATGTAATTTTGCTCCGCTTTTTCCTCGGACAGATCCAAATGATTCGATTTAATTAAAGAATGAACGGTATTAAGTGCCAAATACGGATGAATGGCATCGGCTCCATAGCCAAGTAATGCGGCTACCTGATGACTGTCTCTCGGTTCGCCTGAATCAACAATCAAACTGATTTGCGGCCGTGTTCCCTGATTGATTAAATGATGATGCAACGCACTGACCGCAAGAAGAGACGGAATCGGCAAATGATTTTGATCCACATCCCGATCCGAAAGAATAATCAACGACACATCATCATGGATCATTTCGTCCACATGCAGAATCAGCTGATCCACTGCTTTGGAAAGTCCGAATTTGCCCTCTTCGGCAAGATAAGTCAGTGCGACCGTACGCGTTTTTAATTCTTGGTGTTGAAGATCCTGAAATGCCTTTCGATCAAGGATTGGGTGCTTCAACCGAATTTGCGATGTCACATGCTTGCTTGGTTCAAGTAAGCTGATTTGCGGGCCAAGCCATGTTATTTTCGACATCACCCGTGCCTCTCGAATGGCATCGATCGGCGGATTTGTTACTTGTGAGAACCACTGCTTAAAGTAATCAAATAACAATTGCGACTTATTGGACAAGACCGCGAGCGGTGTGTCATTGCCCATCGAACCGGTTGGTTCCTTTCCTTGTTCCGCCATAGGCTGAATGGCTTTCGTTGCGTCTTCATAGGTATAGCCAAACACTTTTTGTTGAAAAAGACGCTTACTGTCGGGAAGAAGTACCCCGGTTCCATGCTGTCCGTTTAGCTTGATTACCGATTTTTTCAGAAGATCCGCGTAATGAATCGATGAACAGATTTCTTTCTTCAACTCATCGCTCGGTACAATACGCCCTTTTTCGGTATCGATGAGCAGCAGCTGGCCCGGTTTCAGATGACAGCGTTCTCGAATGTTTTCTGGTTTCAGATCGGCGACACCTACTTCAGACGAGAATACAACTTTATCGTCATTCGTGATGTAATAGCGTGCCGGTCTGAGGCCGTTGCGATCGAGAATTGCTCCAATTTGTTTTCCATTACAGAATCCAAGTGCCATAGGACCGTCCCATGGTTCCATCGTTCTGCTATGAAATTCATAGAAGTCACGCAGATAATCAGGGAGTCCGTTATCTCCCTCCCAAGGCTCAGGTACCATCATCATTACCGCATGTGGAAGTGAAAAACCATGATAGGTTAAAAATTCGAGTACATTATCAAAAATAGCCGAATCACTGCCCTCAGGATCAATAATCTGAGGAAGTTTTCCGTCATTTAAACGTTTCGCTTTGGCATTAAACCAGCTCATATTGCCGCGAATTGTATTGATTTCTCCATTGTGTACAATCATCCGGTTTGGGTGGGCTCGTTCCCAGCTTGGGAAGGTATTTGTGCTGTACCGTGAATGGACTAAGGCAAGCGCTGAAACAAAGCGTTCATCCTGCAAGTCTGTATAAAAAGCCGAAACCTCTTTTGCCCGAAGCATACCTTTATAAACAAGAGTTTGGCTTGAGAGGCTGGCAACATATATTTCATCATTAAGTTTTGCTTCAATGGCTTTTCTAAGCAAATACAATTTCGAATCCAGTACCGGCCCTGCGTCTTGATTCGCCGTGCCGATAAACATTTGGTACATATATGGCGCCTTGCTTCTTGCCAAACGGCTGATTTCGTTTTCGTCGATTGGAACATCGCGCTCGCCGTATATTCTTAGATTTCGTGCAGCAATGCAGGCTTTAATTTTGCCGATTGCAACCAATCGGCTCGAACGATCCTGGGGCATAAAAAACATGCCGACACCATAATGTCCTACAGGGGGAAGCTCAAAGTCGCATACTTCCTGAAAATAACGGTCGGGAATTTGAACCAAAATTCCGGCTCCGTCGCCTGTTTTTCCATCGGCAGCCTTACCGGCTCTGTGATCGAGCCTTGCCAGCATCTCCAGCGCAGTCTTGACAATCTCATTAGACGCACGCCCTTTAATATCCGCGTACATACCGATTCCGCATGCATCATGTTCAAATTCCGGGCGGTAAAGTCCTTCCGGTTTCTCTCTCGTCTGAACTTTGCTCATCATAAACCTCATCCTTCCTTCTGTTCGCAATCACGCATCATATCTGTGTGAGTTTTCTGAAAACGTATTTTTTATCTCTTTATTAGGCCAAAAGTATGGTGATTTAATTTTACTCTTTCAATATCAATCTTTACAATATATAATTTAGAATAAATCAATCTCAATTTTAGATGAATGGTGTGCGAATAATGGAATTAAGGCAGATTCAATATTTTATAGAAGCGGCAACAAGGGAACATATAACACAAGCATCTGAAGCTTTGCATGTCGCGCAATCCGCGATCAGCCGTCAGATTGCGCTGCTTGAGGACGAACTCGGCGTTGCTCTTTTTTCGCGCAAAGGGCGCAACATTCAACTTACGCAAGCAGGAAAAATATTTCTGCAACATGCGGAACGGGGATTAATTGAATTTGAAAAAGCTCAAAAAAAGATTAAAGAATACCTTAATCCTGAAACGGGATTGATCCGACTTGGAATTTCAACAAGTTTGTCGGTACACACCTTGCCTATTGTTTTGCAAAAATTTCATGACATACACCCAGGCATTGATTTCCAGCTCCATCAGGGCACGGTCCCCTACCTAATTAAATTGATTGAACAGGGCAGCATCGATCTTGCCTTTGCTTCGCCGGTTCCGAAGCACCATGACGTTGTACGCAGCAGCATCCTTTATACGGAGCGAATGGTTCTTCTCATGCCGAAACAGCATAAAAAAGCCGGACATGGATCAATTCCGCTGAGCCAACTCAAAAACGAACGATTTATCACATTTCGCAGCAAGCTTTCCCTTCAAGAATTATTCCGTGATGCGTGCAGACAGGCCGGATTTACTCCGAATATCGTTTTTGAAGGTGAGGACATGGACACAATTAAGAGCCTAGTCTCATCCAATTTCGGTATTGCCTTAATGCCTGAAAATGCTGCCGCATATAATCTTCCGGACGACGTCACTGCTCTTGCACTCAGCACTCCGAAAATATCGCGTTCCGTTGGCGTGATACGGCCGCGCGATCGTGATCTCGCTCCTTCCGAGCAGCTTTTTTCATCCTTTATTGACGACTTTTATGAACGATTGCATCGTTTCGGGCAATAAAGTGCCGCGTCTGAAGTAAACAAGACGCGGCGCTCTGATGTATTATTATTCAGTTCCGGTTTCTTTTTCAGATTGACGAATCAATTCGTCATGACGGCGACGTGAATCCTCTCCAACTTGTTCATCAGCATGATAAGATGAACGGGCCAGAGGTCCCGCTTCACAGTGTCTGAAACCTTTTGCAAGTGCGATTTCCTTAAGCTCATCGAATTCTTCCGGTGTATAGTAACGGATGACATCCAGATGCTTTCGAGTCGGCTGCAAATATTGGCCGATCACCATGATATCCACATGATTCGCAAGCAAATCATCCATTGCCTCAAGAATCTCTTCTTTAGTTTCACCAAGACCGACCATAATACTTGATTTTACAGGTGTATTTGGGCTCAGTTCCTTTACCCGTTTCAAAACCGCGAGTGAGCGATCGTAGGTGGCGATTGCACGAACACGTTTCGTAAGTCTTCGAACCGTTTCAATATTATGATCGAAAATATCCGGTTTTGCATCCATGAGCGTCAGAATACTTTCATCATCGCCTTTCATGTCTGAAGGCAATACTTCAATGGTGCAATAGGGTGCCTTTCTTCGGATCGCACGAATAGTTTCTGCGAAAACAAATGCACCGCCATCCTTGAGATCGTCTCGGGCCACTGCGGTCACAACGACATGACGCAGACGCATCTTGCATACTGAATCTGCGACACGTTCCGGTTCGCGGAGATCCAGTTCTGTCGGTCTGCCAGTTTTGACCGCACAAAAACGGCATCCTCTCGTACATACGTCACCTAGAATCATAAATGTCGCAGTCCGGCGGGTTGCCCAGCATTCATGAATATTTGGGCATTTTGCTTCCTCACAAACCGTGTGCAAGCTCTCTTCCCTCATCAGATGTTTAATACCGCGATAGTCCTGATTCGTATTGATTCGTATCTTGAGCCAATCAGGTTTTCTCAAATAGGATCCGTGCTTTTCCACTGTTATTCCCCCTCGCGTTTTTCAATGACCGCTTTGCGCTTACCTGGATTTATTCCATTGGTCTGTTTCATACTTTTGTTCTGCCAGTGCCAAGACGTTTCGCTCATCGTCTTCAGTCAGTATCAGTGGCTGAAGCTTGATATCCAATCCTTCTTCAAAACCGTGATGGAAGGCCTCTTTGACTTCCTCTAAGTCAACGCTTCGCCCCAGTAGATCTTCCAGTGCAACCGCCTTACCGGAAAAGGCCCGTTTTGCCCGCTCCTTCAACTTGGCGTTTGCATAATAAAAACAATCAAAGAGTTCGTCTTCATTAACTGAGATCGGAATTGATCCATGCTGAAGGATCATTCCCTTCTGCCTTGTCTGTGCGCTTCCTGCAGCCTTCCGTCCTTCAACGACCAGTTCATACCAGGATGCTTCCTCAAAACACACTGGTGAATGGGCACTGCCCGGCTTTTTTTCGGGGATGGCAAGATCCGCACTTAATCCCATCGCTCTGAATCCTTCGAGCAATCCTTTGGACAAAACCCTGTAAGCCCCGACAACTGAGTGCGGCATGTCCGGATCATTTTCAGAAATAATGACACTATAAGTGAGTTCATTATGGTGGAGCACGGCGCGCCCACCAGTCAAGCGACGTACGCATGCAATGTGATGTGCCTTTGTTCCTTCCCAATCAATTTTTCCATCAGTCTTTTGAAAGTAGCCAATGGAGAGCCCCGGAGGATTCCAGCCATAGAAACGAAGGACTGGCTGCTTCCTGCCCTTTGCGCCGCATTCAAGCAGATATTCATCAAGTGCCATGTTATACGCCGGTGAATTGACGCCTGAATCAATAAAATACCACTCTTTCTCTTTCATTTGCAATCCCGCCTTTACTTTCTGGCTCCAACACATCATTCCCGTGTTATTTAAAACACTCAATAATTAGAACTCATCGTTAAATCTGTGTACACAGAAAATGTTAGCGCTAACAATATTATGAACCTTACAAGTATAGTTTCATCACCATCTGTGCCATAATGTTATACAGCGCTCAATTAACTTCTCTGTTTATCATAACAAGAATTCAATAAAATTGCATGTGCCTATCCATCTCGTCAGCTGATTATCAGGAATTGAAGTATCTTCTTAATGATCGCTATGATACACTTATAGGATAGTAATTTTATGCAAATGCAAGCATTCAATGGTCTAAATCATTAAATCTATGGCCAGTTGTTTCTATATAATATAGAATTTTGATTTCAGTTTTTATTTTTGGCTTTGTTGCAGGATTTTGTTGTTCGTACTATATTATTGACCTATTCGTGAAAAGCCTAATTTGCTCTTCACATCTTTCAGCTTGCTGAAAAATGTGCCGATTTGATGGCTCGAAGTATGAAAGCTTTTCCCCATCGTTCATCAACCCGGTGGTAAATGAGCCAATAAACAATATGATTGTTTAACATCACCAACTTTTTAAGGAGATCTTACTGGATGGATCGATTTCTTCAAATGACTTTTATTCCTCATATTGAGAATTCATGGAACTTTTTTATTTGGTTTACTGACATGAATGGTGAAGTCCTGCCCTTTCCGAACCGCTCCGCAGACAACGCGGAGATTCCGGAATGGCTGAGCGAAGCATCCTCATATCCTTTTTTCCCTTATAAAGCGAAGTTTATTGATGGTAAGAGCGACGCTGACGTTGACGGCGCTATTATGCCGATGGCCGGTGTCTTTCGTTTGATCCATGACGGGGTTATTCGGGAAGATCAAAAGGGCATTTTACCCGGACTCACTGTACAATGGTTTCGCCAAATATCAGAAACTATAGATAGTCTATTAGAAAATGGACTTTTTTATCCCTTTTTCTATCATCTGAAGCGTGGAAAAGATGAGCAATGCTATTTCTGTCAATGGATACCCGATGCCCGCGTTCTCACTGATAGCGGGTTGTTTGCCGATTGGCTGAGCCGGTTGCCGCGCCTCGCATTCTCAATAGATGAGCTGCAGGATCAGAAGGTGCAGCAATGGGTTTACCTAATTGTCATCTATTGGTTGAACGCCATGATTCGTTCCAATCAAAAGACAGATTTAAGCAATCAGCTGATTGAGCTTGAGAATAGTGATCACGATTCATTTCTGAATCAACTCAAAAGCGGCAGTCCTCTTACTGGAACAGACAAACCATGGATGATCCTTCATGACCAGCAACAGATCGAACAAATGGATCAGTTAGAATTTGAACTTGCAGGATGGGTCCGCCCTGTTGCGTCTGAGCAGTCAGGTTCATGGGAGCAGGCACTGTTGAACTATAAACGTGAACAAACTGAAGCCTATTTTGTTCCGGAAACAGCGAAAATAATCCTTAAGCCTGCGAATGCAGACAATTTGTTTTCTGCGTCATCCATTTGGGACTACACAATCAAAATTTCCGGCTGGCAAAATGGCAGACTTGCAGAGCGTTCACCTGAAGAGACTGCCGGTCCGGTCTCGCTCACCCAAGAAAATTGGCTGTCCCAATGTTTCGATCGGATAAAAGGGCAAATACCGGAATCAATCGTTTCGTTGTTCAAGGGCGTCGCTGACGGCTGCATCTCAATACATGAGCTCTCAGAACTCTATCAATACGAACATATCCTTGCAGACGCCTCGATCCTTGTCGTCTTTCCGGAAAATGTCGCGATTCAAGATGCTCCGTCAGTAACTGTTGATTTGGATATTCATCAGAAAAAAAATGGAAATGAGGCGTCACTGTTCAGCTTAGATTCGCTGATCACTTATGATTGGCGTATTGCAATTGGAGATATTCAATTAAGTACCGATGAATTCAGGCAGCTTGTCCGCGCCAATCAACCGTTTATCTATCAAGGAAATCAGTGGATCCATTTGCCTGTTAATCAAATGATGAAGGCTTACGAAGAAATGGAAGATGCGCTCAGCCTATTTGATAAGAAGCCGAGTGTTTCTGCAGCGATGAAAATTGAGGCAACCCGCCGCCGCAAACGAAACGGCCGAATCAATATTCATCTTGATTCGGAAATCGGCAATTATCTGAGCCAATTATTAAAAAAGCCTGCCCGCAGCGTTCAGCTGCCCGATGCATTTGTCGGCAGTCTGCGTTCCTACCAGAAACGAGGCTATACATGGCTCGTTAATTTGCGCCGCCAACATGTCGGAGGATGTCTTGCCGATGATATGGGACTGGGTAAAACGGTTCAAGCAATCGCCTATTTGGATTATATCAAGCAGCATCCCGAAGATTCACTTTCTGATTCCGCCCTTCCAAAAGGACCTGCTCTGATTATTTGTCCGACCTCGCTCGTTGCGAACTGGAAGCATGAATGCGCGACATTTTCGCCTCAGCTTGATCTGTATATTCATCACGGTACGGATCGTTTGCGCGGAAAATCGTTCCACGCGCGCCTTCGCGCATGCGATGTCGTCGTGACCAGTTATGCAATATACACAAAAGAAGCCAGCGAAATGCTGGGCTACAATTGGAGCTGTGTCATTCTTGATGAAGCGCAGGCGATCAAAAATCCGCACGCTCAAAAAACGCGTGCATTACGCCCGATTCAGACCGCACATCGTCTTGTATTGACGGGTACGCCTATTGAAAATCGTCTTGAAGAACTTTGGTCGATTATGGATTTCTTGAATCCGGGCTATCTCGGATCACTTGAACGTTTCCGAACTCAGTTTATTCATCCGATTGAGAAGAAAAACAACCGATCTAAAGGACGTCAGCTCACCCAAATGATTCGTCCTTTTCTCCTTCGACGTGAAAAAACAGATAAAAAGATTATTCGTGATCTGCCGGAAAAGGTTGAAGCAAAAAGGATCTGCAACTTGACAAAAAATCAAGCATCACTTTACCAATCCATAGTCAACAGATTGAAAAAGAACGTCGCGGAGACAGGCGGAATCCAGAGAAAAGGCCTGATTTTGTCGACGCTGACCAAACTGAAGCAGGTATGCGACCATCCTTCATTAGTCAGCGATCCGTCTGCAACCAGCGACCAGACGTCCGGTAAACTTGATTTATTGTTTCAAATACTTGATCCACTTTTTGAACAGGATGAGAAGGTTCTTCTTTTTACTCAATATGTAAAAATGGGGAAACTACTGCTTGAAGAAGTACAGCAAAAATATCCGGATGCTCAGGTTTTCTTCCTTCACGGTTCCTTAAGTGCCGAACAGCGCCAGAAAATGATCGATAAATTTCAGAATCCCGATCATAAGAAGACACTTTTTATCCTTTCACTCAAGGCCGGCGGAGTAGGAATTAATTTGACAGAAGCAGGATATGTGATCCACTATGATCGTTGGTGGAATCCGGCTGTTGAAGAACAGGCTACCGACAGAGCCTACCGGATTGGTCAAGAACGCAATGTCTATGTCTATAAACTAATCTGTGAAGGAACGCTTGAAGAACGAATTGATCAGTTGATCGAGCGAAAGAAGAGCTTGCAAAAACAGATTCTCAGCGGCGGGGAGTCCTGGCTGACTGAAATGAGCGATCAGGAACTGTTAAATCTGATTCAATTACATGAAGGAGTGGTGTAATCATGGCACGCAGACTTACGTTTCGTAATGCCAGACTGGCCGGATGGCTGGCTGATTATGCAGCAAGAGCACAGCAAAGCGCATTCGAACGCGGTCTGATGTTGTATGACAAGCATCGGGTATGGGATTATCATGCGTCGGATCAAGGATTGCACGCAAGTGTTGAAGATGTTCACAGCACTTTTTTTCAGGTCAATATTCACTGGAATAGCAAACAATCTAAGACGCCACTTCCCCCAAAAATCAGCACAATGACTGCCGATTGCGGCTGCACCTCAACCGCTCCCTTTTGCGAACACATAACGGCGGCCATTATTTATTGGGTCATACGCCTTGATAAAACAAATGAAGTCGATAAGGCTGAATCGGCGGTCGACCAGGGAGACAGTCCTGCCTACCGTGCGCTCGTTGCGCGTTTAAAGAAACGAGTGGCAAAGGAAACGCCAAGCTATAAGCATTTCGACACAAGCAAACTAATCATGCGTCCGGATCTTCAAAACAACGCCGAGGAAATTGTTAAAACGGTTATGGCCCAAGCGGCAAAAAAAAGAAAATAAGTATATCGATCAGCAGCCGGATCTGATCACACGCGCCAAAGCTTTGTAGTTCTCCTGCTGCTCATTCTTTAAGGACATAGGAGCATCAATATCTTGTTCAATGACTGTTCTGGACATTGCTGTCATTCCATAAGGGAGCAGTTCACAAATCAATGCATCAACTTGTTTCGCGGATGCATCAGCCGTCGCGGTGTAGGTTAAGTCTCTGTTGTCAATGATTGTACCTCTGTACTTTGAGATCAAATGGTTAACATGGAAAAACTCTTTTTCCGATAGGAGCGGCAAACATATTGTCACCAGCTCTCTTTCACCAATCTGCGGACCGTTTTGTACCCATTCATGAGCAATGCCTGATGCTTTTGTCTCCGCAAATTCGTAAGTCACAGCCTTTTCCTCTCCGTGACGCGTCACGGAGACGTTTTTTGCGCGTGATCTCTTGCCTCCCAACACATTCGAGAGACAGTCATACAGCTGTTCCTGATCCATTAATTCAACGTTCATGCTCTGTTTCATTCGTTCAGCCACCCATTTCGTATATGCATCGCACAGATTTGAAGTTCAATAACTATTAACTCTGAAACAAAAAACCTTTCCGCCCCGCACAAATAAATGTGCAGGGGCGAAAAGGTTTGGCTTTTCACGTTCCACCCAGCTTCCCGATGTTTTCACAAACACCGGCTTAGCAACTGTAAACTCAATCTTGAGATCAGTCATTTTTGTAACAAGTGACCGGCACTCGTTCTGTCCTACTCTCTTCAGACAGACATTCAAGGGCGGTATGTTCATGTGTCGGTTACCGGGTTTTCACCATTCCCGATTCTCTGAAAACCATTTCCCACATGACAAGTCCCCATCATCACTTTAATTCATTAAACTATTGACGATTGGCATTTATACTAACGTATTTTTAACGGATGGTCAACCCCCATAGCTTCATTCTCATCTGATTTACATGATAATCTTTTTTTCGCTGCTCAAGAGAATTAAATCTATTCAAAACACCATGGCGTTTTCTCTTTCCACTCATACGCATTTGTCAAGAAAAATTGTCTTGTTGTTGCTCAATCTTCGGGTTATAATGCAAGATACATAACGTCGTTCGTTATTTGACTGAAAAATAGAAAAGTGCGGACAGTTGCGTTAACATACTGCCTGCGCCTTAATCTGTGATCACGTATACTTTTAGTAGCGTGTGCATACGAGGAGTGGTGAGAATTGAAGAAGGTGTCCATAGGCTTGCTTGGTTTCGGAACGGTCGGAACTGGCGTCGTCAGGCTGCTTACAAAAGACAGAGAACGACTTGAGGAACGTACCGGTTGTGAAATCCACCTGGAAAAAGTGCTCGTCCGCAACAAAAACAGACCGAGAAAAGTACTCATTGATAACCGAAATTTAACCACAGATGTCTATGAAATTCTTGACAATCCCGAAATAAATGTAATTATTGAATTGATCGGCGGCGTGGATCAAGCGTATCGTTATATTCTGCGAGCGCTTAAAAATAAGAAAAACGTAATCACTGCCAATAAAGACCTCATGGCTTCCTACGGCGAAGAATTACTTTTAGAAGCAAGAACCAATCATTGCGATCTCTATTACGAAGCGAGTGTTGCCGGCGGAATTCCTATTCTCAGGACACTTACCGACAGTCTGGCAGCTGATCGGATTCAGAAAATGATCGGTATTGTGAATGGAACGACCAACTATATTTTGAGCAAGATGAGTGGCGAAGGCTTGTCGTATGAAAAAGCACTCGCTTCTGCCCAAAAGTTGGGGTTTGCCGAAGCCGATCCTACATCGGATGTCGAGGGACTTGATGCCGCGCGAAAAATGGTCATTTTAAGTCATCTTGCCTATTCTATTCCTGTGAAACTGGACGATGTAAAAATTAAGGGTATCACTGATGTGACGCGTGAAGATATCGTTTTTGCTAAGAAGCTTGGATACACGATCAAACTGGTTGGCATCTCGGAGGTCAACAATGGCGACATTGATGTACGCGTCGAACCGACACTGCTTCCTAACGGCCATCCGCTCGCTTCGGTGGAAAATGAAAACAACGCCATCTATGTTTATAGTTCTGCACTAGGAGAAACCATGTATTATGGTGCAGGCGCCGGAGAAGGCCCGACTGCGGTATCCGTCGTTTCCGACCTTCTCTCAGTTGTCCGCAATATCTCGCTTGGCGTAACCGGCAATCATATTTTTCTACCCAAAAAAGAATTGCATGCCCGCAAGGATAATCTTGTCGAGAGCCAGTTCTTTGTTCGGATGCATATGAAGGATGAACCCGGCTCATTCTCAAAACTGACCGATCTCTTTAGGGAGCAGCAGATTAACCTCGGAAAACTATATCAGGAACCGATTCCGGGACGCGATGTTGCCGAAGTTGCCATTGTCACTCACGTCACGAACAAAGTACTTTTTGAAAAATCATTTGAAATGCTGAAACAGTTGGATGCCATTGTGAATGCTAAATACTTCCGTGTTGAAAGGGGCTAAAATCATGGCTTGGAAAGGTTTAATGGAACAATATAAGGATGTCTTGCCGGTTACGGATAAAACACCGCGATTGACGCTGCTTGAAGGAAACACACCGCTCATTCCGCTTGAAAAGCTGTCTGAAAAATTAGGCTGCGAGATTTATGGAAAATTCGAAGGTCTGAATCCAACAGGTAGTTTTAAAGACCGCGGCATGTTTCTCGCCGTTGCTAAGGCAAAGGAAAGCGGAAGCACAGGTGTAATCTGCGCTTCCACCGGCAACACGTCAGCATCGGCAGCTGCTTACAGCGCACGTGCAGGTATGGATTGCATCATCGTCATTCCGAAAGGAAAAATTGCATTGGGCAAATTAGCTCAGTCCGTCATGTACGGAGCAAAGATCTTTGAAGTCAACGGAAACTTTGACCAAGCTTTGGATATTGTTCGCTATACAGGAGCACATTCAGATTTTACCATTGTCAACTCAATCAATCCGTTCAGACTTGAAGGACAGAAAACAGGTGCTTACGAAATCGTTGATCAGCTCGGCAGCGCGCCGGACGTGCTTTGTATCCCCGTCGGCAACGCCGGAAATATCTCTGCCTATTGGAAAGGGTTCAAAGAACTCCGCGACAACAAGCAGATCGCTCCGCCGGAAATTCACGGATTCGAGGCAGAAGGATCCGCGGCCATTGTCAAAAATAAAGTTATTGAAAATCCCGAAACGATTGCTACCGCGATTCGAATCGGCAACCCCGCCAGCTGGAAGCTTGCGGTCGCTGCTGAGAAGGAATCAGGCGGAGAAATTGATTCCGTAACCGATGAAGAAATTATTGCTGCTTACAAGCTGATCGCTCGAACAGAAGGCGTCTTTGCTGAACCTGCTTCCTGCGCATCCGTTGCGGGCCTGATGAAACATGTGGCTACAGGCAAAATCAAAAAAGGTTCGAAGATCGTGTGTATTCTGACTGGAAACGGTCTGAAGGATCCAACCACAGCAATGGATACGTTGACGATTGAACCGACAATTATCGGTGCCGAAGCTTCTGCTGTTGTCGATCATCTTCAACAGGTGACCAAATGAGCAAGCCGCTGGCATTTCAAATAAAAGTGCCGGGAAGCACGGCTAATCTTGGGCCAGGATTTGATTCTATTGGTTTGGCAGTCGGCCGTTATCTGTGTTTAGAAGCAGTCAAAGCAGACTCATGGTCCTTCCACTATGTGAATCAGCCTGCATTTCGCCCTGCTCTTGAAAACAATCTGATTTATGTTACAGCCAGGAAAATTGCCGATGAACATGGGAAAACACTGCCTGCCTACTCTGTGGATGTGTTCAACGATATTCCGCTCTCACGTGGTCTGGGCAGCAGCGGATCTGCCATCATTGCAGGTATTGAACTTGCCGATGTTCTGCTCGATCTTAACCTCTCTCTGGAGGATAAGTCATGGATCGCCTGCCGTGCCGAAGGCCATCCTGATAATGTCACGGCTTCGCTCTACGGAGGACTGGTTATCTCTACACAATCGAAAACGAGGGTAACAAGTGTACGGTTGCCCGCACCGAAATTTGATTTGGTGACAACCATTCCCAACTTTGAACTAAAGACAAGTGAAGCGCGCAAAGCCTTGCCTACAACAATGCCCTTCAAGCAAGCCATTGAAGCAAGTAGTATTGGCAATGTGCTCGTCGCGGCTCTGCTGAGTGAGGACGGCGTGTCTGCGGGCAAAATGATGGAGAGCGACAAATTTCACCAGCCGTACCGCGCAAAGCTGATCCCTGATATGGATGAGATCACTCACATAGCGCGTGAAAATGGAGCATTTGGTACCTTTTTAAGCGGTGCAGGTCCAACAGTCATGTCACTGGTCAGCAAGGATAAAAGTGCGAATTTGTGCAGCCTCCTGCAAAAGCGTTTCAAAGACTACGAATGTATCGTGCTGGAACCGGTGAACGTTGGTGTGCAAACACGCATCGCATCCGCCAAATAATTTCCAAGTATAGGCATCTGACACTCAGTTTTCTTTTTAATAGAAACCTCCTGATCTGCTCAAACTAAGAGCAAATCAGGAGGTTTTTTGATGAAAGTTAAGATTGCCTGGGGCTTTATATTTTTATTTGCCGCAATTCTTGGCGGTTTATATATTTTATTTCTTGTCCTGCGTTCCCAATGATCGATAATCAAATGTCGTCTATTGTTTGCAGCGCCAACTCTGTAATCGTTTGCAATACAAATCAGAATCATCCCTGTAAAAGCGCATCCTGCTCGTGATTGTCAATTAACTGCAGCTTTTGGCGTTGCTCCATGACACTCACAAAAAGCGCGTCAATTAAAGTCACCTGGGCGGCACGTGCCACATAGGATTCTGATCTGAAATCAGTCGGAACAGAAACTGTGTGCAGTGAGACATCCATCAGTTCCGCAAGCAGCGATTTCATAAATCCTGTGATCCCAATCGCCGGACAGCGTTTCTGCTTCACCGTTTTAGCAACTTGAACTAGATGCTTATCTGAAGCCGAGTATGAAATAAATACCGAGGCATCACGCTCAGTCAATTGTGAAGCCGACAGCATTTGAAACTCACCATCACTCGGCGCGTAGGTCATGATTCCCGCGCGTACAAACTTTCGATGTGCTTCCTGAGCAATCAAGGCAGAACCACTGCTTCCGAAAAATGCAATGCGCTCTGAGTGTGCCAAAATAGAAACAGCTTTTTTAAAACCTTCGCTATTTAAAATCTGATACGTGTTTTCCAATGTGCGGATGTTGTCTTGAAACACTTGTTCCGCTAGACTTAAGACATCGTCTTCACTTGTCTTCGTCGTTTCTCCAAAGCGTTTATTTCGCGCAATGTCAGAGGCAAGTACTATTTTCATTTCTTGAAATCCTTTAAAATCTAATCGGCGGCAGAAACGAAAAACAGTTGCATCCGCCACCTTGATCCTCGCGGAGACTTGGTTAATACTGCTGTGAATTGTTTCCTTCGGATTATTTAAAATATAATCAGCAATTCTGCGTTCTTTTTCACTCAAGTGCGGATAGGCTGACTGAATACGAACAATACATTGACTCTCTGCCATTCATAGTCCCTCCTTCATCTATAATTCCATTGTACATCAAACGCTTACATTTGAAAATAATTTTCTGCAAACGTTTTCTATTTTTGCTTTTTGTTCAATTTTCACGTGTATTCATGCAATTTTTTAATAAAATGACGCATGACACTATTCTAGTCATCAAGTCATTTATCTTATTTTACCGCCTATTTTTCAGCTGTTAACTCTATTGACATTCTCTTTACATTTATACTTTTCCATGATTAAATGTAATGGATAAAGAGACCCCAGTATCTGCCGCATCTAAAAATTCTTGAAAATGAGACCGGACATACCTAGGTGGCAAAAGCCCTGTGTCCGAATAATGTGGTAGGAGAAATAATTCAAACTGGAACAGAAGGAGTGATCACAATGTTTAAAAAAACACTTGAAAATTTAAGAGCTTATGATCCCGGCCCATCCGTGGATGAAATAAAAGACATGTACGGCTTGAAGCGCATGATAAAGTTAGACTCCAATGAAAATGTATACGGTGCATCGCCAAATGTACGTAATGCAATCATAGAGGATGCTCTGCTTCCTGAGCTTTATCCGGACTGCCAGAATTCTGATCTGAGGCGTGAACTTTCGCGACGATTAGGTATCAGGGAGGATCGTTTTCTCTTTGGCGCTGGTTTGGATGAAATTATTGTTTTAATCAGCCGCGCATTTCTTGAACCGGGCACAAGCATGGTCATGGCCTGGCCGACTTTTTATGAATATTATTGTCATGCTCAAATTGAAGGTGCAGCAACAAAGAAAATACCTTGTGACCAAAATGGAAAACATGACTGGAAAGCGATGCTTGAGGCTATCGATGAAACAACTAAGGTCGTTTGGATTTGCAATCCGAACAATCCGACTGGGACCTATTTAACGAAAACCGAACTGGATCAATTTGTTCAAGCAGTCCCTGAAAATGTGCTAATTGTCATTGACGAAGCTTATATTGATTTTGTTACAGCAAAGGATTTTCCAAATGGATTAAACTACCTTGAGAGCAAGGAAAATGTCCTTGTGCTCCGGACGTTCTCCAAATCGTATGGACTTGCCTCCTTCCGAATCGGTTATGCCATTGGAAGTCTGCCCGTCATTGAAGAAATTGGAAAGGTCCGCCCCCCTTTCAACAACCCGAGATTGAGTCAAGTTGCCGCTCTTGCCGGTCTCAAGGATGATACGTTTAAAGAAGCATGTGTGCTCAAAAATCGCGAGGTCCTTTCAATGACCACTGCTTTTCTTGATAAAAAGGGCATTTCCTACTTTGATACTCAAGCAAATTTCATTTACATTAAAGTTGCCGAGCCGAAACAGGTGGCGTTGTATTGCAAACAAAAAGGATTCTTAATAAACCCCTTTCAAGATGGCGTGCGAGTCACCATTGGCACCATGGAAGATATGAAACTCTTTCTTCAGATTCTTGAACAGGCGATTCTCGAAACTTCGGCGGAACCGAGTAAATAATTAGGTCTTCCGATATTTCTGAAGAAATCAAAATATTTTTCTTTACAAACAATCAGATAGCTGTTACAATTTGGACACAATAAGTTAAGCATTTAAATCATGACAATTGTGATGATGGAGACAGCATTGATTGCGGGATTTGTTCACAGAGAGCCGGTATTACGCTGGAAGCCGGTACAATTCACAATTAGTTGAGCACTCCGAAACAGATCGGCAGAAAATTGCTGTTGTGAAATCATGTGCAGCAATGTGTATGCGGGTCCGGCTTAAAGCCGTTATCGATTCAATGAAGACCGACATTTATATTTTATTGTCGGTAAATGAGGGTGGCACCACGAATATCAACGTCCCTCGCAGCATGAAACCATGCTGCGAGGGACGTTTTTATTTTTTCAGGGAGCACAAAAGCCGCTTCCGCAAATCAAAGAGAAACAGGAAGGATGAGTTCATTGTTTTTAGATCAGACGTATTTGTTTACACCCGGCCCGACCCCTATTCCAAATCAAGTCAATGCCGCAATGGCACGCCCGATGATCGGGCATCGGAGTCCAGATTTTTCCGTACTGATTGAAGATGTCGCAACACGGCTCCAGCCTGTTTTCGGAACTAAGCATCCTGTCATGATTTTAACCAGCAGCGGTACATCGGCACTTGAGGCAGCAGTTGTGAATACAATTCACGAAGGCGACCACGCAGTCGTGATCGTTGCCGGATCGTTCGGCGACCGCCTGGCTTCGATTGCGGAAAATTATGGAGCAACCGTTCACCGCTTAAATATCGAGTGGGGCAAATCTTGTTCTCCTGAACAGCTTGAGGCATTTATCGATACCCTTGAAGGAACACCCATTAAGGCGGTGTTTGGAACATTCAATGAAACCTCAACCGGGGTTCTGAATCCGATCCACGCACTTGGAAAAGTTGTCAAAGAAAAAACCGATGCTCTATTTATCGTAGACGGTGTCAGCTGCATCGGCGCCGTCCCTGTTGACATGGAGAGCGATCATATTGATATTCTCGTCACCAGTTCACAAAAAGCACTGATGCTTCCTCCGGGTCTTGCATTTGCCGCATTCAGCGATCGAGGATTGAAAGCAATTCGCGAATGTCCGGAAAAGCGTTTTTATCTCGACCTGAAACGCTACGTCGACACTTATGAAAAACAAAAATCAACGCCGTTTACTCCGGCTGTCTCACTCATTCAGGGTGCGCAGGCTGTTTGCGACATGATCGAAGAAGAAGGCTGGGAAAACGTGATCAAGCGTCATGTGCTCCTGCGCGACATGATGCGAGCCGGGATCCGTGAACTGGGGCTGCCGCTGCTGACAACCGAAGAAGACGCTTCGCCAACCGTTACAGCCGTTAAGCCGGAAGGTATCGCTGCTCCGGATATTCAAAAAGCATTGAAAAAAGATTTCTCAATTACTATTGCCGGCGGTCAAAAAGATCTTAAAGGAAAAATATTCCGTATCGGACATATGGGTTATTGCACGCCATTCGATATTCTTAAAGTATTGAGCGCACTCGAATTGACACTTGCAAAGTTCGGACAGGCGCCTCGTTTCGGCGCAGCAGTTAAAAAGGCTGAGGAGGTCTACGCAAAAAATGTATAAGGTTATTGTTACCGATCCAATCAGCGAGAGCGGTTTGAAAGCTTTAACAAGCAATCAAGAATTTCAAGTTGATCAACACACCGGCCTTGAACCGACAGTTCTCACAGAAATGATTAAGGATTACGACGCACTGATCGTGCGCAGTCAAACACAAGTAACTCGCGACATTATACAAGCTGCGGACCGGCTGAAGGTGATCGCCCGCGCCGGTGTCGGCGTCGATAATATTGACATTGAGGCAGCTACTGAAAAAGGCATTATTGTCATTAACGCGCCGGCCGGCAATACGATCGCTGCAACGGAACACACGATGGCAATGATGTTGTCACTCGCCCGCAGCATTCCTCAGGCATACGGTTCGCTTACCTCCGGAAAATGGGAACGCAAACTTTTCAAAGGCGTCGAACTCTATCAAAAGACCTTAGGCATTGTCGGCATGGGCAGAATCGGCACCGAAGTTGCCAAACGGGCGAAAGGTTTCCAAATGAACATTCTCGGCTATGATCCGTTTCTAACCGAAGATCGTGCGAAGAAATTGGGAATTATTAAAGCAAGCTTGGATGAAATTGCGGAACAAGCCGATTTCATCACGGTTCATACCCCGTTGACTGCTGAAACACGCGGATTAATCAACGCAGACTATTTTGCCAAAACCAAAAAGGGCGTTCGTATCATTAATTGTGCGCGTGGCGGCATTATTGATGAGCAAGCACTTGTCGACGCTGTAAACAGCGGTCAAGTCGCCGGAGCAGCGATTGACGTATTCGAACACGAACCCCCTGAAAACACCGGACTGACTCAGAATCCGCACATTATTGTTACACCGCATCTCGGTGCATCAACTGCCGAAGCACAGGAAAAGGTTGCTGAATCGGTCAGTGAAGAAATTGTCGGTATCTTTACATCGGGAAGTGTGCAGCACGCCATTAACCTGCCGCATATTTCGGCATCGGTACAGCAGAAGATCCGTCCATATCTCACATTAAGCGAACAAATGGCCGAATTTTTAATGCAAGTCTTCAAAAAAGCACCGAAAAAAATAAATATTAATTATTATGGTGAACTCTTTTTAGAAGACACAGGGCTGCTCACACGGCAAATGATTAAGGCACTGCTTTCCTATTACTTGGATTCTTCGATCAATATCGTAAACGTCATGCAAGTACTTAAGGCACACAGTCTCTCATACAGTGTACAAAAAAATGCAGCTCATAAAGGATTCACCAATTTTATCGAACTGGAAATCGTGAATGGCGACGACAAAGCGACGATTGCCTGCACCTATTTAACCGGGTTTGGCGGCCGTATTGTTTCAATTAACGGCTATCGCCTTGATATGGAACCAGAAAAATACTTGCTCTATATTGATCACATGGACGTTCCCGGCATGATCGGAAACGTCGGATCAATTCTTGGAAAAGGCAGCATCAACATTGGCAGTATGTACGTCGGACGCCAAACAATCGGCGGTAAAGCGGTCATGGTCCTCACTGTTGACAAACCTGTACCGGACAGCGTTCGTGATGAATTACTCAGTATTGAAGATCTTAATGATGTTCAGTTTGTTGAAATCAACATCCCGGAAGATGAAAATTAATCATAGCCAAAGTAAAGCAGCCGCCAATTCCGCTTTTCAGCGATTGGCGGCTGTTTTATTTTGTAAGAGCTGCACCTACAGCTCCGCAAAAGGATCCATACTGCGGAATAATTGGAACGAACCCCCATTGCCCACTGTAGCGAGTAACAATTTTTCGCAGCAAGGAATTATTGACGAAGGAGCTCCCGATATAAACGATCGTCTTTACGTCGGCTTTCTGCGCTGCCAAGACACTAAGCGAGGTGACCGTCTCTGCGACAAGTCCAATTACTGACGCAATCTGATCCGCCGAAGATGGCGATGCCGCTTCATCTGACACAGCGCCAAAATTACTTGCGGTCAAATCACCGGGAATCGGCGGTTTCTCACCTTCATAGATTCGTGCAACCGTCAAATCAATCGAATCTCTTTTTCCATGCTCAGCATACTGAATCAATGTCGAATAATTATAAGCGCCTGTAAGCAGTCCCGACAACCCTAATATCGTACCCCCTCCAACTCCTGTTCCGCCCATCCATTCCTGTGTCTTTCCTTTAACATGATTTATTGACGTTCCGGTACCGACATTAGTAAGGATAAAATCTGAGAGATCTGCATGTCCTTCTGCGGCGAGCAGCTCTCGGGCACCGGCGCATGATGCAGAGAACTCAGGTATGAGCGTATAATCAGACCGTTTCAGTTTTTCCCGAATCATGCTCGCTTTGCCGCCGGTAATGCAAAGGCAGCGATGTGCACAATACGTATCCAGCCATGAAATACACTTCTGGATCTGCTTTGTGGGAAATGATTGATATACCCATCCCTTTTCAGTCTGCATAGCAATCTTGCATAGCGTTCCACCTGCGTCTATGCCTGCCGTTACACCATTCACCATCAATTCTCCTTCTTCCCTCATTAAGTCCGGATAAAAAAGAGGCAGGCCCGCATCGCCCGCCTAAAAAAATTTATTTTTTTTATTCTCCCAGAAGATGAAGCACCAAGTCCTTTACATCTGCAATGGAATCGAGAATAAAATTAGCACCATGTTCCTCTAATTCACTTCGAGCTTTCTGACCGGAAAGGCCGGTGAGGACCCCGGCAAATCGGCAGCCCAATTGCTTTGCGCAGAGCAGGTCAGCGAGTGAGTCACCGACAATCAAGGTTTGTTCTCCATCAGGCAGCTGCTCAGGGCGACGAGCGCTCCAGCGTTTTAGATCACTGTCCTTACCATGAAAGGAAGCGAGATACGTAAAAGGATGCGGCTTAGCAAGCGGTGCCACATCGTATTTCTTTTCTGCGGCAAGTACATCGTCTGCGGTTACAATATGATTCGGATCAAGCTCGCCGATCCAGTTTAAATAGGTAAATGGTTTGAATGTCTCCAATCGCGGTCTGCCTGTAGCAATACCCACGCGCACACCATAATCATGAAATGCGTGAAACATTCCACGAATATACTCCGGATCAGCCAAAGTTACTTCTTCGTTCATAAAACCTTTCTTACCTGTTTGAACCGAGGGCAAGCCTGTTGCTGCCAGAACATTTTCATCACCAATATACCATTCCTGGGATGCGTGCTCGCCAATATGCCAAAAAGCACTTTTCGGCTGGAATGCTGAGGTTTCAATGCCAAGCCGCTTCAAAGCAATCTCATTAAGATAAACGATTAATTCCTGTTTTACTGCTTTGGTATCTTTATAATCATCCATAAAGCGCTTGAAATCAGGTTTTATCTGGTAATTCTTAAACAATGAGCGAAACGTATTCAATGTGGTTTGATCAATCGGTTTCTTCAGCAATTCTGCTGCCTGCATCTTCGCATCTTCAGGAAGCTGAGTCGTTAAATGAATCAGCTGTTCGGAAATCGTTATATAAATCATGTCCCAATTGGCATTCATTCCACGGGATTTCAAGAAGTTCAGTACATCATCATTAAGAAATATGTCTGATCGGATTTCAGCAATCTCTTCGTCTCTGTATTCCGTTTGGAAAGGTTTGCCGTTTCCGAGCCCTAAATAGTTCTCGCTGTACAGTAATTCGCGCACAGTAAGTGCCGAGGCGTCAAAATAGCGTTCTTCGCTAAGAAATACACCATCGACATCAAATAAAACCGTTTGAATCATCTCTTCACCGACCTTCACGTTATTTATATCAGTTTATCATAGGAAACCCTTTGTCCGCATTTAATTTCCATTTAATCCGCGACCTTTTTTCGCAATGATTGTCCAGTTTTGTCCGCTGTTCTCCGTTCGATACAGGTCACCGTGCTTGGTCAACATGACAGCTTCTCCGGACTTCGCCGGATTTTGAAGGACTCGAGTCACTGTGTCATTTTCCACTGTACCCATATCAAGATTTATTGATTTTTCTTGTTGAGGAATGATTTGGTAAAGTGCAGTTTCTTTTCCCGCAACAGCAACGAGCAGTGCATTTTGTTTGCTAAAACCGAATGCAGCGCTCGTAACCGAGTAGCCCTTCAAGTATCGATGAAAATGAGCGCCTAGATCCGTGCTGACATATAGACCTTTTGTTGTCCCAATCACTAGTATACGTTTATCGACCGGTGAAGCTTCAAGAATCTGGGCATTCCCATCCAGATGTTTTATCTTCACGACTTTCCACGTAGCGCCGCCGTCATCCGAATAACGCAATGCAGATCCTTCACCTGCTATTGTTTGAAGGTGATACATACGTCCTGTCTTATAGCCGAAGGCCCACAGCCCTCCAAGAGGTTCATTCAGCTTTCGGTGGCCCAGCGGCTCTTGTTTCAATGTCTTCCACTGCAGATAGCCCGTCTCATTCATCTGAATAAAACCGGAACTGATGGCTAGAAACATGTCGTCATGCGCACGGTTCTTAAGCTTTTCGGAGTGCCAAATACCCTTTTTATAGGTAAGCAGCCGCTTGTTCGTCCCAAGCCAAAGCGTCTTGCCATCCTTGCTGTATCCCGCACCGAGCACGTGAGTAAATCGAACGCCTCCTGTTGAATTCGACGCATGAACCGCATAGATAATCCATACCGTCAGCCCCGCCAGCAAGAGAATAAAAATAATTTTGGCAGTGAGCAGCCAAAAAACCCACGACACACTTTTCGTACCGGATGCTTCATTTTTTTTCTTCACTTCGTACCACTCCGTTATCTATCATTGCCTATAGTTTAAAGAATTTCTTGCCGAAAACCTAGAAAAATGCCCACAGATGAATCAAAACAGCGCTGTCGCCCACTTGAGCGCCAGCGCTGTCCAAAAAACTCATTTGCATTTAGTCGCCATTGAACAAGTTAAAAAGCCCTCCGGTGATGCTGCCTTCATCTTTGCTGCGGCCGGCAGGATTGCCTGGCATCGCACTGAATACGCGACTTGCAAGTCTGCTGAACGGAAGTGATTGTACGAGCACCTTTCCAGGGCCCCGCAAAGTCGCAAAAAAGAGACCTTCGCCGCCGAACAAAGCGGTTTTCACACCTCTGACAAACTCAATGTCATAATCAACACTGCTCGTCATGGCCACGAGGCAACCCGTATCAACCTTCAGGGTTTCACCCGGAGCAAGCTCAAGCTCTTTAATCATTCCGCCTGCATGGACAAACGCAAGTCCGTCGCCTTCAAGCTTCTGCATGATAAAGCCTTCGCCGCCGAAAAATCCGGCTCCTAACTTCTTTTGAAAAGCGATACCAACTGAAACCCCTTTTGCAGCACACAGGAAGGAATCCTTCTGACAAATCATCTGCCCGCCATACAGACTCAGATCAAGAGGAATGATCTTCCCTGGATAAGGCGAAGCAAAGGATACGTGCCTCTTTCCTGCTCCTTCATTGGTAAATGCGGTCATGAACAGACTTTCGCCGGTCAGCAGACGTTTCCCCGCGCCGAACAGTTTCCCCATCACACCGCCGTTTTGACCGCTTCCATCGCCGAAAATCGTCTCCATACCGATGCCGTCTTCCATCATCATAAAACTTCCCGCTTCAGCAATCACCGTTTCGCGAGGATCTAATTCAATTTCCACGTATTGCATTTCCTGACCTTCGATTTTGTAGTCAATATCATGGTTGTTCACGTGTTCGTTCCTCCCGTTCATGGCTGCAAATGACTATTAAAAATACATTTTCTATTTCACTACAAAAATAGCCTGCCTGTTTTATTTAAACGCAATGATATAGTAATCCGTAACGGGTTCTTTAAAAGTCCCGGACGAGTCGATTGATTTGAGTTCATCATACAATTCTTTTTCAAAATTTGCTGCATCTTTGCCAAGCGTTGTTTTGCGGCAGGTGGATGTGGAATAAAGGTAGCCGATAATTGATGGAATGTCACGCTCACGTTCAGAGTGTATCTGTCCTGTAAGCAGGGAATGAAACGAAGATTGAGCCACGAGCTGCTCATGTCGAACACTATGTTTCAAACGTTTGCTGTTAGGAAACCATTTATCGACAATGCGCTGAACAGCCTTCTGCCAATCAAGAGAGCGATCGCCGAGCATATGCCCCTGTCCGACAAGCGCAAGTGCACCGCCCGGTTCAAGTCGATCATAACTGAGCTTCAGTACAAGCTCGCGATCCATCCAATGAAATGCATCCCCGGCTGTAATCATCCGAAAGGAACCGAGTTCCGGATTCATTTGTTCAGAAGCCATCTTTAACCATTTCATCGTATGAATATCGAGTAATTCACATTGACTGCGGGCAGATTGGAGCATATCCGTACTGACATCAATGCCAATCGTTTCATCAAAATAGTTAGCCATCGGAAAAGTCAGTTTACCCGTTCCGCAGCCCAAATCGAGCAGCCGTCCGTTTCCATCAAGTCCGCACTTCAAAGCCAAGGTCTGAATCAGTCGATCGCTATACTGACCGCGGTACTTCAGATAATAGTAAGCAGCGCCGTCATAAAGTCCATGAGTTTGTATCATCTGTTTCACTTGATCACCTGTTTCTCATCCTATTCGTTTCTTACATTCCGTTATCACACGAAAACTGATGATAGTTCGGTTAAAAAGATAGGGTATTCGTCTTTTAGCAATGAACACCTTTTCTATTTTAACATACTATACCTTCCGACCGAGTATTTTTAAAGCACAACAATTGAATTGCCGGTCTCAATTTTTTGATAGGTAAGGGGATGAGAAGATGCATTGGTTCATGATACTCCTAATCGGCATTGCGGCTAGCATCGATAATTTTGCGGTGGGCATGTCCTTTGGAATCAAGGGGAAGAAAATTACGTGGATCGCCAATTTGTTTATGGCTGTCGTTGCTTTGGCAACCTCACTTATTACAATCATTGCCGGTTCGCTTCTCGGCTTCACAATTCCAGAGTTTCTTGCAAATCTGATGAGCGGTGCAATCATACTTGGTATCGGTCTATGGTCGCTTGTCAGCACTTGTACACACCGAATGACGCCTTCAAAGACAATTCCTCAGGCAGACCAAATTGACCGCGACCAGAATAACCTGATTTCCTTTAATGAAACGTTCTGGCTGAGCTTCGCACTCTCGTTCAACGCAATGGGTACTGCATTCGGTGCAGGCATTGGCGGATTAAATCCGGTCGGTGTGGCACTGACCGTCGGCATTCTTTCGTTCTTCTCAATAGATGCAGGGCAGCGATTAGGATTAAAGAAGCTTCGTTCGCGAATGGGCACATTATCCGAATATGCGGCTTCAATTCTGCTGATCTGTATCGGCATCTATACAATTTTCACATCAATGTAACCCTCTCTTAAGCAAATGATTGTCTCCTGTCTTGGTGGTCACGTAACGCCTGCACATGGAACATCTTGTCCGAGACCATTCGATTTAATCCATGGTTCGGACTAGCGGGCATTCTGATCTTGGACGAGTCCTTTGATGAGCAAATTGATAGCAAGAAATGATTTATAACGTGTTTCTCATCAATTTCTTAATGGAACGGTCCATCCTTAGAGTGACGGTACAGTTTAGACAGTTTCTTTACAAGCATGTATAAACCATACGCAGCAAGTGCATATATGGCCCCTATAATCGCGCCTTCAAGGAGTTCTGTTCGTCTTTCAATAAAGGCGGTATAAAACAATCCGAAAGCAAAAGCAGCCGGGAACAGCATCACATCATGGGCATGAAAAAAAAGCTTTACGAATACCAGCAGCAGCATGATCGCTCCAAACGCTGCAAATGCTTGGATAATGATCATTTGAACCATCAGTTTCACCTGCTTTCATTGTTTCTGAAACGCTACCTACTCATTTTTATGCAGAAGCCTGTTTTGAAATTCATTGGAGCATTGCTCTATGTGAAACTGCTCATGAATGATGCGCAGTACCGCTGATTAAAAGAAAAAATAATGCGGAGAAACGAAAAAAAATCCAAAGGGATGGCTCCTTCAGATTTTTTCTCTTATTTTTTATATTAATCAGCCTTCAGTAACCTTGATCTCTTTTTCAAGGTCCTTACGGGATAGATTTGCGTTCAGAAAACCTGCCGTTTCAGGAGTGTACAGGCTCATGTGCGATTTTTTATCAACAAGAACCGTTCCATGATCCAACGTATAATCAAAGACATGGCCGCCTCCCTTGCGCTCTTCATCAATAAAGTGAAGATGGAAACCGGAAACCGCAATGCCTTGTGTAAATGCCGGCGACCAGAAGCCTACGATCGTTCCTTTTACATTCTTAAAGTGGAAGATCGGCTGTGTTTTAACTGCCTCAGTCATCGGGATCGGCTTTTCTTGATAAGCAACGGTTCGTGTGCTTACTTCTTTAAACACCCCGTCAATTCGAAAGGCGTAAAATAAGTTCTCACTTTTCATTATTTTCTTCAGTTCATTTTCAAAAGCTGCCTTGTCGAGCGGCTGATCAAATTCTTTTTTGATCGTCGGCTGGAAATAAGTCAGCGAGCAAAATGGAGTCCTGTCTTCGCTTTTGAGCGGTGTAGCCGTACCGTCACCACGCAAACGATAGAATGCATCATCAAAAGCAATCATTTCTCCATCCAGATGTTCGAACGTGCCAATACCGAAATCTCCATAGTTCTTGAATTCATCGTAGTTCATTGCCCCTTCAAAGACACCGTCAAGCAATGACGACATCGTTGAAAGCTGAAACAACTGACCGTTATTTTTTTCACTTGCCATAGTGGAAAAACCTTCTTTCCTGAATAAATAGGTTCACTGCGCCATTTTAAAAGTATGCATTACTGTATTGATTAGTTTAATTGGTTTGGAATCAGACTCTTGCCAAGAGCGATATTATCACTGTAATCAACCGGCACATCAATGATCACCGGTCCTTCGTTGTAGGCGAGGCCTTCTTTCAGAACACTTTCGAGTTCTTCAGGTTTATTCACTCGCAGTCCCTTCGCACCAAATGCCTCAGCATATTTGACAATGTCAATTTTCCCGAAATCTATACCGGATGTCCGGTCATATTTCATTTTTTGCTGAAAGGCAACCATGTCATACGTACCATCGCGCCACACGATATGAACAATCGGCAGCTTCAAGCGCACTGCTGTTTCCAATTCCATTGCCGAGAAAAGGAAACCTCCGTCTCCAGACATAGAAATCGTCTTTGCGTGATTATTGACCAAGGATGCGGCCATTGCCCATGGAAGTGCAACACCGAGCGTCTGCATGCCATTGCTGAACAACAGGGTCTTTGGCTCATAGGAACGGAAGTGACGTGCCATCCAAATATAGTGCGAACCCACATCGCAAGTAACCGTGGTATCATCGCTGATCAAATGACGCAGTGTATGAATCAGGCTCAATGGATGTACAAGATTACCATTTGCTTTCTTTGGCGGTTCATCGCGTGCATCGAGCTTGTGCCGCATGCCTTCTAGATAAGAAATACTTTCTTGTGTCATATTTAGGTTTGTCAATTTATCCTTAATTCGCTGAACGGTCGATGGAATATCTCCTACGAGTTCAATCGAAGGCTGGTAGTAATGATCAATATCCGCGCGTACTTCATCCAAATGAATGATTGTACGTGCACCGACGTTGTTCCAGAATTTCGGATCGTATTCAACAGAATCGTAACCGATCGTTACCACAACATCCGCCTTTTCAAGCACCAAGTCGCCGGGCTGGTTGCGGAACAAACCGATACGTCCGAAGAAATGTTCCTCCATGTCGCGTGGAATCAGACCGGCCGCTTGGAACGTTTCCACAACAGGAAAGGCAATTTTCCCAAGCAATGAGCGTACAGCAGAAACTACTGAAAAACGATTCGCACGCATACCCGCAAGTATAACCGGCATCTTCGCATTCTTGATTGCTTCTACTGCCTTGTCGATCGCTTCTTCAGAAGCAGTTCCCAGTTTTGGGCTTTCGAGCGGTCCCAGTGCATTCACAGTTGTTTTTGAAACGAGAACATCCTGTGGAAAACTGACAACACTGGCACCTGCCGATGTTGATTCAGCAGCACGAAAAGCATTAGTGACGACTTCCGGTACGTTCTTTGGATCAACAACTTCAGCGCTGTATTTGGAAATTGGTTGAAACAGAGCGGCGTTGTCCATCGATTGATGGGTACGTTTCAGTCGATCTGCTCTCGGAACCGCACCAACCAATGCGACAATGGGATCGTTTTCGACATTGGCTGTAACAATGCCGGTCGCAAGGTTAGATGCACCTGGTCCGGAGGTGACCAGACAAACGCCAGGTTTGCAGGTGATTCGTCCGATCGCCGCAGCCATAAATGCAGCATTCTGTTCATGACGACATACAATCAATTCCGGTCCGCGATCCTTTAGAACATCATACACCGCATCAATTTTTGCTCCCGGTATCCCGAATACGTATTTCACGCCTTGTTTGATCAGACAGTCAACGACAAGCTCAGCACCGGTCGCCAGTTTCTGTTCTTCTTTTTCCTTTTTTAAATCGCTCACGATTTTTTTCCTCCCTAGTTATGTGTGAGTGTTCTTCTATCTGCTGGCACTTTTTTTGAATGGTGCAACAGCAAATAGTCCGCGCTTTTTTTCATGTTTTCTGTGACTAATATCATTTTACCGCGTCTATTAACCAATGTGAAATATATTATTGAACGTCATGTAATACATAGTGTATATTAATCAAAAGATCATTTTTAGATCATTATTATTGAAAACTGTACGTCGAGGAGTGTTATGAACATTATGGAACTTCGCCATTTTATTTATTTCATCACGGTTGCAGAAGAACTTCATTTTGGACGAGCCGCCGCACGGCTGCAAATGACACAGCCTCCATTAAGTAAACAGATTCAGCAATTCGAAGAAGAGATCGGTGTCGCTCTTTTTAAACGAAATAAGCGCCATGTTGAACTGACAACCGCAGGAGAACTCTTCCTACCTGAAGCACGTGAAGTTGTTGCACAGGTGAATCAAGCCGTAGATACGGCTCAGCGTGCGCATCGCGGCGAATTCGGACGCTTAGTGATTGGATTCGTCGGATCGGCAACCTATGACATACTTCCGCAGATCATCAGAGAATACAGGAGTATTTTCCCACATGTCTCGATACGTCTTCACGAATTTTCCACACCGGATCAAGTGAACGCACTAATCGGTGATCGAATTGATGTCGGGTTACTGCACCCTCCGGTGAGCAGTTCTTTGATTGATACCATTCCGATCAAGCGTGGATTTGCCGCACTCTCACTTCCGAAGAATCATCCACTGGCGAAAAAAGAACGAATTCGGATTGAGGATCTGAAAGATGTTCCATTTATCTTAGTTTCACGTGACATTTGGCCCGGTCTGTACGATGAATTTCTATCTCTATTTCAACATGTCGATTTCACACCGAAAATTGTTCAAGAAGCAACGGAATATCAGATGGTCGTCGGTCTCGTCTCCGCCGGAATTGGAATTGGTGTCGTACCGGCTTCTGCAGAAAAGCTGTTCAATTTGGAGGTCGTGTATCGTAAAATCGATGATTATCCGCTTAAGGCCGTGCTCTCACTTGCCTATTTGAAAAAAAATACGAATCCGGCCCTGAAGCAGTTTGTCTCACTGACCAGGCGGATCCGTATTGAAGAATCATAATCATTTTATCAAACTGTCATCCTTGCTTTTGCGGCGCAATCGCACCAGACGAATCATGTGCGCAATAAATGTCTTGATCATTGCATAAGTCGGCACGGCAAGAATCATACCGATCGGGCCGATCCATTTGCCGGAGACAAGCAACAGTACGATGATTGTCAGCGGATGAGTGTTCAGTCGTTTGCCCATAACAAGCGGTGAAATCAGATGGCCGTCAAGCTGCTGAACAATGACGATGACAGCGAGAACGAGCAGCGCTTTCGCTGGCGAATCCATCAATGCGATGACCAGTGCCGGAGTTGCACCTAAGATCGGTCCAAGATACGGAATGATGTTGGTTACGCCCACAATCAATCCGAGAAGCAGGCTGTACGGCAATCCGATCACGGCAAACCCGATACTTGATGTAATGCCGACAAATGACGCGACAATAATCAATCCATGAATATACGAAGATAATGTATCATTCAGATCACTGAGAATGCGATTAACCTCTTCGTGATATTTGTGCGGAAAAAAACGAGTGACCGCACTAGGCAGACGGTTACCATCCTTAAGCATGTAGAAGAGAATAAACGGCACCGTTACCACGGTCAGCGTCACATTAACTAATACATTAAAAAACGTTGACAGCCCTGAACCTGCATTGTCCGTAAACGCTTTAAGCATCTTCTCAAGGCTGCTCTGAATTTTATCAATAGAATAATAATCTTGGTGGATCAGCCATTTAAATCCTTGAGAATCAGCCAAGTGTTCGATGCTTTTTCTCCAGCTTGTCATATAATCCGGAAGCTGACTAAATAACGATTTGACCTGCGACGTCAGCGGCGGACCGACAATCACCACAAGTAAAGCGATCAAGCCGGTCAATATAATGTAAATAATTAAAATGCTGAGCGTTCTTGGAATCTTCATTCGCTGGAAGATCTCCACGAAGGGACTAATCAAAAAGAAAAGGAATCCGGCCACAATAATTGGGAAAAACAGCGTTGTGATCAGAGTGACAACCGGAACAAAAATAAACGATATTTTTGTCAGTATGAAAATAAGCAGAGCTATTCCCAAGAGTTCGATCGTCCAGAAAATCAAGTTCGAATGTTTTTTTAGCACAGTTTCACACCTTTTCACAAGTCCGTGAAGGACCTATCTTCCACAAGTTATTATTCTAATTATAGCTTGATAATAAGAGACGAAGCAATGAAAATCATGCGAGGACAACTTTTGATACTGATTTTCAAAACACTGCAACGGCCAAACTCTAGCATGATTGGATTGTTTAGGGGTATAATCAACTATCATGTACTCGGCAGGAAAAAGGATGTGGCATAATGAGCATCACTTCAATCTTACTGACGATTTTACTTGGAACCAATATTCTGCTCGGTGCGACCGTCGTCTTTCTTGAACGCAAAAGCATCAGCTCTACTTGGGCGTGGTTGATGATTCTCAACTTTCTCCCAATCGTCGGATTCATTTTATATATTATCTTCGGACAAAATTTGAGCAGGCGCAAGATCTTTAAGTGGGATCATACGGTTCATCAACGAACAAAAGAAACGGTTGGCCGACAAATGCTCAAGATTGTCAATCATGAGCCCCCCTTCTCGGAACCGATTCTTCGTGATTATCACGGTCTTATTTATATGAATCTCAATAATGATGAGGCACCGCTTACCTTGAATAATAAGCTGTCTATTTTCACAAGCGGAGAATCCAAGTTTCAAAGTCTCCTGCAGGATATCCGTTCTGCAACACATCACATTCATATTGAGTACTATATTTTTCGTGGCGATTTTTTAGGAAATGAATTAATCGATACACTCATCCAAAAGGCTGAACAAGGTGTGATTGTCCGCCTGCTTGTCGATGATGAAGGTTCAAGACGACTGCCCAAGAAGCTTGTCCGTCGCCTGATTCATGCTGGCGGCAAGTTTTACACATTTTTTCCCGGTCGTCTGCCGCTTTTAAATTTACGTATTAATTATCGCAATCATCGTAAACTTGTTATTATTGACAGTTCAATCGGTTATATCGGCGGATTCAATGTTGGCGATGAATATCTTGGTCTCAGCAAAAAATTCGGCTTTTGGCGTGACACGCATTTGCGTATTGTCGGTGAAGCCGTGAACAGCATCCAATCGCGATTCTTTCTCGACTGGAACCAGGCGTCAGGAGAACAAGTACCCTTTCAATCCTATTATTCAATGAATGATCAGACGCAGTATGGGGAAGTTGGCATTCAAGTCGTCTCAAGCGGTCCTGATCAGAAATGGGAACAAATTAAAAATGCATTTATAAAAATGATCCTGTCGGCAAAAGAAACGGTTTATATCCAAACACCCTATTTAATCCCGGACGAAAGTCTGATGAACGCTATATTCATTGCATCACTCTCACATGTCGATGTTCGTAT
Organism: Sporolactobacillus sp. PKPK-6; assembly: GCF_056678885.1. Lineage (NCBI taxonomy): Bacteria > Bacillati > Bacillota > Bacilli > Caryophanales > Sporolactobacillaceae > Sporolactobacillus > Sporolactobacillus sp. PKPK-6. Next base: position 800,998 of record NZ_JBWXPA010000001.1, read on the forward strand.
CATGATTCCAAACAAACCGGATCATCCATTTGTTTATTGGGCCACCTATTCCAATGTCGGACTGCTGCTTGAAGCGGGAGCACGTGTCTATCTTTATCAGAACGGATTTTTGCATGCGAAAACGATCATCGTTGACGATCGCATTGCAACCGTTGGTACATCGAATCTTGATTTTCGTAGTTTCAGTCTAAATTTTGAAGTCAATGCATTTATCTACCATCAAGAAACTGCTAAAGAGCTGTCTCAGATCTTTAAGCAGGATATCCGATTGTCAAAAGAACTGACTATGTCCGATTACCGCAATCGTTCCTTTATTATCAAGTTCAAAGAAAGTATTTCACGCCTGCTGTCCCCTGTTTTGTAATCAATGAAAGAGCCGAGCGGAAAATCCATCGCTCGGCTCTTTTTATTTTATTGCATTTCATTTATTCTTTCGTCTATTCGTTAATACGAATCTGTCTTAACGCAGGAACACCTTCAGGAGCATCTTGATGCTGCTTCAGAATTCCCTTGATCGCCTCGGTCAGCGGGACAACTTGCTTGGTTTTATAATCATAACCGATGAGCGTTACGCGGCCTCGTGCGTGCCAATTACCGCTTGGTCCCGCAATTGCATGTTCCACATCAAAACTAGATCGGGAAATCGTGCTGATCCATGTGTAAACGGTTATTTCTTCGTCATAGTTGATTTCTTGAATGTAATCACAGTGTGTCGAAGCAACAATCACGCGCCAGTCACTCAAATCCATGCTCGGCGTAAACCAGCGGAAGATTTCACGTTTCCCCTCTTCAAAGTAAGTATAGTAGACTGCATTGTTAACATGACCCATAGCGTCGCAGTCGACAAAACGTACCGGAAGTTTTGTAGTAATCATTCATAAGCCCCCATGATTTCCGATTAATCATTCTCTGGGAACTAGTGTACCACAACTGAGCTTGCCTGAGCGTCCGATCCGTCTTTCCAAATCTCGATTTGGCCTTAAGAAAGCTTCTCCGCACGATACTCCGAAGGAGAGCACCGTTCATATTTTTTAAACATTTTAGTAAACGAAGCATTGTATTCATAGCCTAATTGATAGGAGATCGTCAGTACACTCAATTTTGAATTGCCAAGCAGTTCCTTCGCACGATGAATACGAAGAAAATGGATATATTCAAGTGGAGTCATCTTCATTTTGCGCTTAAACCAATCGCAATAATAAGATGGTGTATAATGCTCCATCTCCGCAAGCGACTTCACGTCAATCTTTTCTGAATAATGCTGATGAATGAACCTTATGGATACACTTGCAGGCTTTTCCGCTATTTTATGAAACCAGTAATTGAGCAATAAAACAGCCTCATCATGATTTTCCTGCATTACTTCGTGAATGAGCAAATCCTTAATTGATTGCCAGATGATGCTCAAATCCCAAATTAATTCATTTTGTTCATCTAATTGATTGCGCAAATTTTCACGGATGTAACGTCCGGGAATTTCAATCACAAGACTTTCATTTGACTCAGCTGAACAGAGAGAATAAGAAAAACCGACAGGCAGCAAACAAAATTGAGAACTATTAATTCTTCTTTCGCCGGATTGAGTTACGATAGCCGTATATCCATAAATTGGAATCACAATTTTACAATGTGTAGTGCTGCAGTAGTGTTGTTCTTGGCTGAATGACATAAAGTAAAAATAGATGTCTTCCAATGAGCTGAACCTCCTGTCATCGTTTTGTCTGTTCCGGTTGACGAATGGCCGTCTTTCATACCTTTATATCAATTGATTCATTTAAAAAACCTGTCATTTGGTAGTATATCAGATAATGTAAGTTAACGCGTTAAGAGCAAGCTATTTTCTTGATAAATGTCAACCCAAATTCTAGAAGTCAACAAATTTGCATTTTGTAAACGTATGCAATGAAAAACGGCAAAAATTAATCCGAGAAATGGAAAAGAAATAGACTTGCATTCCTTTTATACTCTTCCTGTTAAAACAAATTGCAGGGGGAAAATGAATCAATGCATCAGTTAATCGCGGAATTTTTGGGAACGGCGTTAATGATTATTTTTGGTGTCGGTGTACACTGCTGTGAGGTGCTGAAGACATCGAAATATCAGAACTCCGGTCACATTTTCGCCATTACAACTTGGGGTTTCGGTATCACCATCTCATTATTTATCTTCGGAGATGTCAGCATCAATCCTGCGATGGTTGTCGCACAGGCAATATTAGGCAATATTCCATGGGCAAACGTTATCCCATTAAGTATCGCAGAAGTGCTCGGCGGTATTTTCGGTTCCATCGTTGTTTTTATCGCTTATTACGATCAATTCAATGCATCCAAAGAACTCGACCGTGTAAAGATTCGCAACATCTTTTCAACAAACCCAAATGTGCGCAATTTACCGCGCAACTTCTTTGTCGAATTTATTGATACGTTTATCTTTATTACCGCAATCTTAGCAATTGCTTCGATTAAAACTCCGGGCATCGTGCCGATCGGCGTTGGTCTTCTTGTATGGGCCATCGGCATGGGCATGGGCGGTCCTACCGGATTCGCCATGAACCTCGCTCGAGACATGGGCCCACGTATTGCCCATGCCATTTTGCCGATTCCAGGTGGAAAAGCAAACAACGATTGGCAATACGGTATTATTGTCCCAGGTATCGCACCATTCCTCGGTGCAGCTTGTGCCGCATTATTCGCTCGCGGATTCCTCGGACTGTAAATTTTAAATCAATTAAAAAACGTAAGACTGGAAGAGTCCTATATTGTGCTCTTCCAGTTTTTTTATTTATCAAGATCATTTCAATATAATCGGTGTAAATTTATAATGTTTGTTCCACTAATTTCTAAATTTATAACTCATCTTGCGCTCGTTTTACCAATGAAAAATAGATACTAACCTATGTGTAGCGTACTGAAACATGTAAGGATCCAAAAAATTTATTATTAAAATGTTACTTAAAATGTATATTTTTCTTGCTATTTAATTCACAATATTGTGCTGGAATTGTAACAAACAGCCGAGTTTCTACTTATATTTAATGATTTTCGAATCACGATTCATTTCACATTTACGGAGTGTCACTTCTTCCGAAATATCTTTACAAACAAATTATCTTCAGCGTACACTTATTCGAGTGATTGGAAACGAATTTGTTCAGTTGATTTAAAACTATTCATGTATCGCAATAATTCCAAACAGATTAGAGGTGTAAAAATATGGTGGACATGCCAAGCATTACAGAACTTGAGGATTTTCTGATATACGGTCGATTTAAAAATTTTTCTCTAGCAGCTAAAGAGGCTAAAGTGACTCAATCAGCGTTCAGCTTTCAAATGAAAAAGCTAGAACAAATCATAGGCGTTAAGTTGATTGAACGCTCTAATCGAGGCAGTAAACTCACTCCGGAAGGAGAATTCTTTTATCGAAAAATAAATGAAATTCTTCCGAATTTAAAATCGGCCATTTACGACGTGCAACAGGTAACCGGCAAAAAACCACTTGAACTGAAAGTTGGCGTTCTGACCTCATTGGGTGACGTGCTCATGAATCAGCATGCTGCCTATTTCCATCAAAAATATTCTAATATTTTCATTACCGTTTACAGTATGGAAAAAAGTAATTTGATTCATTCTTTGGAAAATGGACGCATTGATATTGCCTCTACATTTCTCTCGCCAGATATGCAGTTAGGTGCCTATGATAAAGCCTTTTTCAGATTGGATCGAATTGTCTATTACGCACCAAATCTATCTTTTTCCGGGAAAAAAATTACTGCCAAAACGATTTTACAATACCCGTTTGTCAAATACCCGACACATTATTTGATGAGCAGCCTTACTGACAACTATCTAATCGACAATGCCCATGCCGAACCTAAAGCAACAGTTCAGTTATCCACGCCTTATGCCATTGTGAATTATTGCAAAGAGAATAATTCGGGTGCTCTGCTTCCTGAACGCTTGCTTACAGCTCTGCAAGAAAATAAGGAGCCGGGAATGCAATATGCAATCGACCCGATTCTTGATTTGAAAACCTATCTCTTATACAAAAAAGAGAACCCCAAATATGAAGTAATGAAGCTGTTTATTGATTACGTTATTAAACTCAATAAAGCCTTTCGGATGGAATGACAATTCTGTCTCATTATCAAGACCTCACTTTTTGATTCTTCGCAGCGATCATTGCAAGTTTCCCCCATCGAAAAACTCTCTCATTTTCTTTTCTAATACACTCATTTTCACCCTCCTTCACAGCTTGTCATCATTTTTTCTTATAACTGTCATCTTTTATATTTGTTATACAAAACCTAAAAGTCTGTGTATGCTTCTTTATGAGCTCTTAAGTCAAGCAAAACTACGGAATGCGCATTCCATAGCGAACTCTAAAGAGGGATGAACGTAATGCCAACGATAAAATTACCTTATGACAAAAAACAACTCAATTTATCAATTGATGAAAATCATTTAGCCGGCATTCTCAAATCAGATACCGAAAAAAATCAAGGCAATCAATCAGAATCAGAAATTGTTGAAGCTTCACTTGATCATCCGATTGGTTCTCCAAAATTGGAAAGTTTGGTGAAAGGCAAGAAAAAGATTGTTGTGATCAGCTCTGATCACACGCGACCAGTTCCATCAAGAATTACAATGCCAATCCTTTTGCGCCGCATCCGCTCAGTTGAACCGAACGCAGAGATCAAAATACTTGTTGCAACCGGATTTCATCGGCCTTCCACTCACGAAGAACTTGTCAATAAATATGGAGAACGTATTGTTGCGGAAGAACAAATCGTGATGCATGTGTCCACCGATGACGAATCAATGATTAAAATTGGTACCCTTCCTTCCGGCGGCCCTTGTATCGTGAACAAAGCAGCAATCGAAGCTGATTTACTGATTGCTGAAGGATTCATTGAGTCGCATTTCTTTGCAGGATTCTCCGGCGGACGCAAGTCGGTGCTTCCCGGCATTGCATCGTACAAAACGATCATGGCCAACCACTGCGGTGAATTCATTGATTCAGACAAGGCGCGTACAGGCAATCTTCATCATAATCCGATTCATAAGGATATGCTCTATGCGGCAAGAACGGCTGGTCTAAAATTCATTCTTAACGTCGTTCTAAATGAGAATAAACAGGTGATCAAAAGCTTCGCTGGGGATCTGGAAGAAGCACACAAAACGGGCTGTCAGTTCGTTGAACAGATGGCCGAAGTGAAAAAGATTCCAAGTGATATTGCCGTAGTAACAAATGGCGGCTATCCTCTCGATCAGAATATTTACCAAGCAGTCAAAGGAATGACCGCAGCAGAAGCTACAAACAACGAAGGCGGAATCATTATTATGGTTGCGGGCTGTGCTGACGGACATGGCGGTGAAGGATTCTATCACAATATCGCAGATGTCGATGATCCGGCAGAATTTCTTGAAAAAGCCACGCATACGGCTCGTCAGGAAACCGTTCCAGATCAATGGACTTCGCAAATTTTAGCACGAATTCTCTCCAGACACCATGTTATTATTGTATCTGATCTCGTTGATCCGAACCTGATTACGTCGATGCATATGGAACTTGCCCTTACTCTGGACGAAGCAATGAAAAAAGCATTTGCTCTTAAGGGAAAAGATGCGAAAGTAACCGTTATACCAGATGGTCTTGGGGTTATTGTGAAATAAACGGTGGATGTTTCAGAAACGGACATTCATTGATCCATTAAAGGAGCTGAACTTATGCTGCCCTCGCAAGCTTCTAAACTAGATAAATTGAAAACACTGCTGCACGGATACAAGAAAATAGCGATTGCATTCTCCGGCGGTGTCGACAGTACCTTTTTATTAAAAGTAGCTCAAGAAGAATTGCAGGATGGTGCCTTGGCACTAACCATTCAATCACCGACAGTCACCGAAGACGATTTAAAAGATGTTAAATCGTTTCTAAAAAACAATACTGTCAATTACAAAATTATTCAGATGAATCAACTTGAAAGAGCTGACTTTCGGCACAACTCAGCAAATCGCTGCTATTACTGCAAGGCGATGGAATTCAGCAGTATGTCCAAAGAAGCGCAAAAACAAGGCATCCATTGGCTGGCCGCCGGAATTAATCTTGACGACAAAGGTGATTTTCGACCCGGCATGCGTGCACTAAAAGAGATCGGTGTCGTCAGTCCGCTCAAGGAAGCGGGTATGACAAAAGAGGATATCCGCTTCTTCTCAAAGATGTATCATTTGCCGACATGGAACAAGCCGGCCAGCGCATGTCTTGCTTCACGTGTTCAATATGGAGAACACATTACTGAGGAAAAATTAAAGAAAATCAGCGCAGCGGAACGGGTTTTGAAAGAAATGAATATTCGTAATCTGCGTGTGCGTTATCATCACGGAAATATTGCAAGAATTGAAGTTGCACCGGAGGAACGCCAGATCTTCTTTAATACCGAAGTGATGGACCACGTGGCCGAACAGTTTCGCAAAATTGGATTTGCTTATACAACACTCGATCTGCAAGGTTATCGACGAGGCAGTTTAAATGAAACCTTAGATAATAAAACAAAAATCAAAGTGAGAATGAGTAGTCATGTATGAAGACAACTTAAGAGCCTTGTTGTCTCAAGTTAAAGACGGAACCATGGATCTTGACGAAGCAGCCGGACATTTAAAAACATTACCGTTCGAAGATCTCGGCTTTGCCAAAATTGACCATCATCGCAAGCTTCGCAACGGATTTCCTGAGGTCATCTATTGTGAAGGAAAAACAGTGAAACAAACACAGAAGATTGCCGATGTGCTTGCCCGAACAGGAAACACCGTTCTTGTAACACGCGCTTCGGAACAAGACTATCAAGGAGTATTGGAAGTTGTTCCTGAAGCCGTATATTACCGTGAGGCGCGCTGCATCGTCATTCATCCGTCGAAAACAAACACGTCAAACACGCATTATCTTGCCGTTGTCACCGCCGGGACTTCGGACATCGGGGTGGCTGAAGAAGCAGCAATAACTGCTGAAGCATTCGGCAACTCGGTAGAACGTATCTATGACGTCGGAGTTGCCGGCATTCATCGGTTATTCGCTCAGCTCGATAAAATCAGAAAAGCGGATGTCATTATCGTCATCGCAGGTATGGAAGGTGCATTAGCCAGCGTCGTCGGAGGTTTGGTTGACCATCCGGTCATTGCCGTTCCGACAAGTGTCGGATACGGTTCCAGTTTCAACGGTCTTGCTGCCCTGCTGTCCATGCTGAACAGTTGTTCCAGCGGCGTGAGCGTTGTCAATATCGATAATGGTTTTGGTGCCGCATATAGCGCCAACTTGATTATAAAAGAAATAAAGAATGGGTGTCAATCATGAAGGTTTTATACTTAGACTGTTTCTCCGGAATAAGCGGAGATATGCTTTTGGGCATGTTCATTGACTTAGGACTTGAAGAAACCTATCTGACCGAAGAATTAAAAAAAATGAATATGAGCGACTACACGATTCACTATTCAAAAAAACGAACAGGAGCCATTTGCGGCAGTGATGTAGATGTCGTACTTGCTCATGATGCCCATGATATGAAGCATCACCATGCTCATCATCGTAATTTATCAGACTGCTGTGAAATCATCAATGAAAGTTCTCTATCCAAATGGGTCAAGACGATGTCAGTACGTGTGTTTGAAGAAGTTGCTCAAGCAGAAGCCCACGTTCACGGCAAATCAATTGATGACGTGCATTTCCATGAGGTTGGCGCAGTCGACAGTATTATTGACATAGTCGGCACATTTATCGGTTTAGAAAAACTGGGTATTAAGAAGACTTATGCCTCGCCACTGCACGATGGTCATGGTTTCATTACCTGCGCCCATGGTCAAATGCCCGTTCCGGTTCCTGCCGTAGCGCAAATGCTCGCGTCAAGCAACCGAACGATTCCCTATATTCAAGACGATGTGGCAACTGAACTGATCACACCGACCGGAATGGCCATTATTAAAACCATCGCCAGCAATTTTGGAACCATTCCTGTGATGGATATTCAACGAATCGGATACGGAACAGGCAAACGAGATACAGGTCAAATAAATGCTCTGCGGGGTATCCTCGGTGAACAATTAAGAGCAGAGAAAAATACACAGGATGAAGTCGTTCTACTTGAAGCAAATATTGATAACCAAACAGGTGAAATGCTTGGCTACGCGATGAACCACTTACTGTGTAAAGGGGCTTTGGACGTCTATTATACACCAATATATATGAAAAAAAACCGGCCAGCATTTAAACTCTCTGTACTTGCGAAACCTGAAGATGAAGAAAAATTCTCAGAAATTATTTTCAAGGAAACGACTACCCTTGGCGTGCGCGTTTCTCATTGTCCGCGCTATAAGATGCAGCGAGAATTTATTCGGTTATCAACACCCTATGGCCAAATTCATGTCAAACATGCCACTCGAAATGCCGTTGAGAAATGGGCACCGGAATTTGATGATTGCGCTTATCTTGCTGAAGAAAAACAGGTTCCACTTTCTGCTATTTATGATGCAGCTCAACAAAGCATTCTTCAATTACAGAAAAGTTAAACCATGAGCACGATGTCCAAAAATTGACTCGTGCAAATAAAACTTAAAGAATATTGCAACGGAAGGAAAGATAACAAGATGACTTACTCATTAGCCGTTCGCTGTATTAGTGAACTCATCGGCACTGCAATTATGATCATTTTAGGAAATGGTGCCGTTGCAAACGTTGAATTAAAAGGGACCAAAGGCTACCACAACGGTTGGATGATTATTGCCGTTGGTTACGGTTTCGGTGTCATGATTCCCGTCATGATGTTCGGCCCGATCAGCGGCTGCCAGATTAATCCGGCAATCACATTGGGAACAGCTGTCGGAGGACTTTTACCATGGTCCGACGTGCTTCCCTATATTGTTGCCCAAATGATCGGGGCAATGCTTGGTCAGATCTTATTAATTTTTGCCTATAAACCCTTTTATGATCAAACGGATAATTTTCAAGCAATCTTAGGAACTTGCTCAACAATTTCAGCATCAGGAAGCCATTGGGATGGCTTTATTAATGAATTCCTTGGTACATTTATTCTTGTTTTTGGCGCGATGCTGATCAGTCATTCACCTGTATTGATTCATGAAGCAGGAGTCGCTCAGCTTGGGGTAGGATTCCTTGTATGGGCACTTGTTGCATCACTTGGAGGTCCAACCGGGCCTGGCCTAAATCCAGCACGTGATCTCGGGCCGCGTATTGTACATGCCCTTTTTCCCCTGCGACAGAAGGGTACTTCTGATTGGAACTATTCATGGATTCCTGTCGTTTCGCCGATTGTTGCTGCTATCTGTGCCGTTCTTCTTTTTAAAGGAGTCTATTAATTTCCATCTATACTATGTTCTATTTTTTGTCATGAAATGAGGCTTTTCCAATGAAACCAACTATTCAAATTCATCGGCACAGTGTCGTTTACATTATGACATGTATTCTATTCAATGTAATGAGTTTCGTTCTTTTCTTCATTGTATCAGGCTTTCATCCGGCAATGATGGGAGCAGGTTTCATTGCCTATCTACTTGGCTTGCGTCATGCATTTGATGCGGATCACATTGCAGCGATCGACAATACCGTACGCAAACTCGTTGAGCAGAAACAGGATTCTTCCGGGGTCGGTTTTTTCTTTTCGTTCGGTCATTCAACCGTGGTCATCATTATGTCCTTACTTATGAGCTTGTTTGTTCACTGGTCTCAAAAACAATTTGGTATCATCAGTCAAATTGGCGGCTTTTTCGGTCCATTTATTTCAGGGGTGTTTCTACTTTTGATTGCTACATTAAATTTAATGACGCTCTCAAATTTAATTAGAGTTTTTAGAAAAAGAGACACAGATATGATCAATAAAGAAATGACAGACGCAGCACCCTATGGATTTTTAACTCGGGTCTTCCATCGTCTCTTTCATTTTGTAAACCGTAGTTACCACATTTATCCAATAGGCTTTTTGTTTGGATTGGGCTTTGATACAACTACTGAGGTTGCTGTACTTGCTATATCAGTTGAAATGACAAAGGGATTCTTTTCAGTTCCGGTAATTCTTTCAATCCCTTTATTATTTGCGTCAGGCATGATTATTGTCGATACGCTGGATTCTGTCATGATGTCACGTGCCTACAAAATGGCGCTACTGAATCCCGCTAGAAAAATTATTTATAATTTAATCATTACAAGTTTGTCTGTCTCTGCAGCCGTGTCTATAGGCTTTATAGAATTGGGGCAAACATTCTCCAGCCTTTTTCAATGGAAGGGTTGGTTTTGGCATTTGATCCGTTCGTTAACTTTGAATTCAATCGGCTATTTACTTGTTTCGTTACTACTCACATCATGGTTGATCGCATTTATCCTTTGGCGGAAAGATAAAGCAATACTAAGACAATAGTCAAAAACAAATTGCTTTGCCTATACTGACGAGTATTTTTGTACCAAACTAAAAAGAATACAATACATTCCTTCATCGTACATACCATTGTGTATCCGGTAATTCATTTTAGACAAAACAAACATACGCCCCTACTCAAAAGACTCATCTTTTAAGTAGGGGCGTAATGCTTTAAATAGCTGAAATTAAATTCAAGCATGCAAATAAATCGGTGCTAATGATTCGAAAAATCAACAAAACAATTAATCAAAACGTTTTCCCTTGAACATATTTTTAATCATGACGAGCAGCATTGGCAAGAGCGACACAAATACGATCAACAGCATCATTAAAGAGAAATTGTCCTTAATGAACGGGATTTGTCCGAAGAAGAAACCGGCCATTAGGCCAGCCAATGTCCAAACGACACCGCCTAATATATTGTATAAAAGAAAAAATGGGTAATGCATGCGGCTTGCTCCTGCAATGAACGGGATAAACGTGCGGATGAATGGTGCAAAGCGGCCGAGAAATACAGCAAAGCCTCCATATTTATTGAAAAAATGCTGCGCTTTCTCCATTTTTTCTCTATTGATCAGTTTGTGAAAACGATTATGACTTTCCAGCGATTGGCCAATCTCACGACCAATCCAATAATTAATGGTATCGCCAAGTACCGCAGCAATAGCAATTAAAATCACGAGCAGCCAAATGTTGAGTTCTGTGCCGCTGTGGGCAGCGATTGCGCCGGCAGCAAACAGCAGCGAGTCACCCGGAAGAAACGGACAAATGACCAGCCCCGTTTCAATGAAAATTACAATAAATAAGATTGCATACGTCCATGCACCATATTGATTCACAATTTGGGTAAGAAATTGATCAATATGCAGAAAGACATCAATAAACCACGATACAGAATTCATCAACACGTCTCCTTAGATTTTTCTGTTTCAAACAAAAATAAAAAAATGTCTGTCGGCAAAGCTTGAACCTAAATTTCATCGTAACTTATTTTCTGTCATTAGAAAACCCCAATTTTCATTCTCACAATACTAATCAATGACTCTTAAAAATTTCTTAACAAAACCTGTGTTAAAAGATTATGTTGTTCATCACTTTTTTGGGCTCATTGAACAAAAAAAGCCCGAGATTAGAATCTCGGGTATCCAAACAAAATCAGCCGATTGCTTCTTTCATGAAGGCCGTGATCGTTTGTTCTTGTGAATCACTCAACGTTTTTCCGGTTTTCTTATCGATGAATGTCGGAACAGTCATAAATTGATACTTTTCTTTCAGCTGCGCAAACCGTTCTTCATCATCTTCACGCACGAACATTTCAATTTGATCATTGTATTTTCCGTCGAGCGCATGGTTCAGCACCATCTTCGCCCGATCACAATATGGACATACTGTTTTTGTTATCATCAATACTTTTTTTTCAGCCATTATGTTCACTCCCTTTTTTCTATTGTAACCAATGATCACTGATTCTGTCATGCAACCTGTTTCCTGACCATTGAACTGATCGCATATAAGAAAAATTGATGTATACTTAAGGCACAGCATTAATAATGGAGGGATTTTTAGATGAATCTGTTTGATGTAGATCAACCGGAAATGCTCAGTATCTCACCTGATCTCCGTCTCCGCAAATTCGACACGATCGTCCCCCAAGCTTCATCTTGGTACCAAGATGAAGAAACATTACGGCTTGTCTGCAGAAACAAAGCCGCACCATTTGATAAAGAACGTTTAAAACGGATGTATGATTACCTTGAGCAGCATGGCGAATTATACTACATTGAAGTTGCAGTAAACGGATTGTTTCATGCCATAGGGGACGTTACACTATGTCCTCATGATCTGCCAATCGTCATTGGCGATCCAGTGTATCGCGGCAAAGGAATCGGAAGTCAGGTCATCCGTGCATTAATAATGAGAGCAGTGAAACATGGAATGCAGGAACTCTATGTAGAAGACATCTATGACGATAATATCGGATCAAGGCGTGCATTCCAAAAATGTGGTTTCTCCGCATATAAAAAAACGCATTTCGGTCATTCATATCGGCTTTCCACAGCTTCGTTAACCATTTGCTGAATTCTATTGACAGTTCATGAGGCAAATAGTAAAATCATTCTTAATCCCCTGTAGATCAGTGGGTTTTATAGGCCTAATAAAATTATTCATCATTATTTTAAAGGAGAATCGAACAATGAGCAATCAAAAGAAATCATTTGGTGTTCGTGACATTGTACTCGTCGCACTGTTTGCCGCAGTAACGTACCTTGGCATCTCTGCTCTGAGAATCCCGCTTCCGGCAGCAGTCGGTGCACCATTCATTCATTTCGGAAATTCGCTTCTCGTACTCGCCGTCCTGCTTCTCGGAGGATTTCGCGGCGGTCTTGCAGGCGCTATCGGTCTCGGACTTTTCGATCTGCTCAGCGGCTATGCGTCAACAGCACCGGTAACCGTCATCCTCGCTTTTCTAGTCGCAGGCATCGTAAGCTTTGCCTTCCGCCTTCTGAAGCATGTTGACAAACCAGTGAATATCTTCGTTCTCGCTCTGGTTGCAGGTGCATCAAAAATTGTACTTGAGTTCCTGCACGGCTTGATTGAAAAACTGCTTCTCGGAAGTGCATTTGGACCCTCAGTGGTTGCTGCATTTACCAGTCTGCCGGCAACGGCGATTAATGCAGTCTCAACCGTGATTATCGTTACCGCTCTCTATTTCCCATTAAAGAAAGGATTGTCGGTTTTCGACTCAAACAAAGGAGTTTCCAAAATTTAATTAAACCGTGTATGATTAAGTTCGGACAGTTAATTGGTCCGAACTTTTTTATATCTGCACCTATTCTTACATTTAGGGAGAGTTCACATGAGCGCTCTGATTGAAACGAAGAACCTTCATTTTCAATATTTACATCATCAATCCCAAAACGAATGGATATTAAACGGGATTGATTTGACTATTCGAAACGGAGAATTCATTGCTATTCTCGGATCAAACGGATGCGGAAAATCAACGCTTGCCAAGCATTTCAACGCATTGCTGACGCCTTCAGATGGTACGGTACTTGTAAACGGCAGGGATACAAATGACGAGAAAAACCAATTCGAGATCAGAAAAACGATCGGAATGGTATTCCAAAATCCCGATAATCAATTAATTTCAACAATTGTTGAAGAAGATGTAGCCTTTGCGCCGGAGAATCTTGGTATAGCGCCTTCAGAAATTCGCAGTCGCGTAAATTGGGCACTTGATGCTGTTGATATGCTTGATTACAAAAGGCATACCCCTTTTAAATTATCAGGAGGTCAGAAACAGCGCGTTGCAATCGCAGGAATTCTTGCGATGCGACCACAGTGCATTGTCCTTGACGAACCGACATCAATGCTGGATCCAAAAGGCCGCTCCGATGTGATGAAGACCATTTGCCGACTTAATCGTGAATTGGGTATCACAATTGTGCTGATCACACATCACATGGAGGAAGCTGCACGAGCGAAACGAGTGATTCTGATGGATCAGGGACAAATTGCATCGGATGATACGCCTGAAAATACATTCGAGCAAATCGAACTCTTAAAGAAGCTGAAGCTGGATGTCCCGCAAATTACCGAATTAACCCATCGCATGCGACAGCAGGGCATCCTTATTCCCAAACGAATGGTTCAAATCGACCAATGCGTGGACGCCTTGGCTGCTGCTTTGGAGGAACGTTATGGCCATTATTGAGCTTAGGACAATCAGTTTCCGTTATGGCGCCGGCACTCCATTTGAGAAGCAGGCGCTCCAAAACATTTCTTTATCTGTTGACCGTGGTGATTTTATTGGCATCATTGGTCATACCGGTTCTGGAAAATCAACGTTAATTCGTCACTTTAACGGATTACTCCGCCCCGATTCCGGACAAGTCCTCGTAAACAACGAGGATATTTGGAAAAATCCAAGACAAATTCGCTCCGTTCGTTTTCAGATCGGACTTGTCTTTCAATATCCGGAAACTCAAATCTTTGAAGATACTGTCGCTCAAGATATTGCATACGGACCAAAGAATATGGGGCTTGATCAAGAAACGATCAATCAGCGCGTTCTTGAAGCTCTGCATTTTGTCGGTCTAGACGATTCGTATTTGGATCGAAATCCGTTTCGAATGTCGGGCGGAGAGATGCGGCGTGTCGCAATTGCCAGCGTCATGGCGATGAAACCGGCGGTGCTAGTGCTGGATGAACCGACGGCCGGGCTGGACCCTGAAGGACGCCGCAACCTGCTTAAACACATAGAACAGTATCGTCGGAAAACAAATACGGCCATTATTATGGTTTCTCATAGTATGGAAGATATTGCTGAACATGTGCAGCGAGTGCTTGTCCTTGATAAAGGAAAGACCGCTTTTGAAGGATCGGTGCCCTCAGTTTTTGCTCATGCAGATGAACTGATGCAGCTCGGTCTTGACGTCCCGCAAATGACTAAAGTTCTGCTTGGTTTGAAAGCGAAGGGATACTCTGTCGACACCTCTGCTGTTACGATGGATCAAGCGGAGCATGAGCTTTTGAGACTATTTGAAAGGAAGGATCATGAATGACGCGCGATATTACTGTTGGCCAATTTCTTCCCGGCCACTCACTCTTGCACCGACTTGATCCGCGGACAAAAATTGTCCTAACCTTTGTTTTTATTATTCAAGTTTTCATATCCAGAAGTGCGCTGAGCCTATGCTTTCTTATTTTCGTGCTCGGATTTCTGATTACCTGTTCTCATGTACCGGCAAGGAAAGTGTTTCGAGCCGTACGACCAATGATTCCAGTCATTGTCTTCACGGCTTTGATTAATATTTTCTACGTCGACGGTGATCCTGTATTTCACTATTCATTTATTCGGATTACCGACAAAGGTTTATTTGTGGGGTTTACATTACTTGTCCGCTTAACCGCGCTCATTGCCGGATGCTCGCTGATTACATACACAACCTCGCTGAACGCGCTCGCTGCAGGGCTTGAACAGCTTCTAGCTCCGCTTAAACGATTCCATTTTCCGGTTAATGAGCTTTCAATGACTCTATCGATCACGCTCCGTTTTCTGCCGACGATCGCGGAAGAATTTGATCGAATTATTGATGCTCAAAAAGCACGCGGTGCTGATTTCAGCAACGGAAACCTGATAAAAAAAATCCATGCCTATTTTCCAATCATACTCCCTTTGTTCATGTCCTCCTTCAGACGTGCATTCGAATTGACTAATGCAATTGAATGTCGCTGTTATCAAGGCGGGAACGGACGAACAAAGATGAATGTACTCAGGCTGTCTCGATTGGACGTTCAAGCGATTGTCTTTTTTTGTGCTGCTTTTGGCCTCTCCATCGCTTTCAATCTGTTTTTTCCGTCATTCTTCTAAGCATTCGTGATAGGACATTGAAATCGATAATTGGTACATTCGCCCTCCCAAAACCGGAACTGCATACATATAATGCAGTATCCGATTGATGAGGGGGTGTTTTCATGGGCTGTCCAGATAAAGGCGGTGCCAGCTGCGGTAGCGGAATCGGCAACGGCTTTGCTTTGCTCGTTGTACTGTTCATTTTGTTAGTTATCGTTGGTGCTGCATTCTGTTACTGATCCGTTTGAGTTCTGAAGCGACTCATCCATCCGGCACCTGTTGATGCCGCAGTCTCTAGTTAAATGCATAGCCTCCTGAAAAAGAGCGTCCGTACTGTGGACGTTCTTTTTTTGCACAATCACAATCAGAATGTATGTATCAAACAGCCCAACTTCAGATATCTTCATACGCCGTTCGCTGCACATCTGCATTTCATGTCTTCAAAAAAGTGAAGCAAGGATCCCAACGTATTCCTTCAATGCCGTGAACGCAACACCGCCGTTAGATGGAACAAACTGCCCGGGATACAGGAAAACCTTTCTGCTTTCCAAGTAATCAGTCGGGTAAGCTGTGACGTGCATGCCCTGCTTATTAAAAATCAAAACGGCGCGCGGCATATGGAAAGCAGAGGTAACTAAAATAGGTCTGCGAAAATGAAAACGTTCAAGCAATTGTTTCGTCTTCTTGGCATTCGTTTTCGTCGTGATGCTTTTCTTTTCCACGATGATCTTGTCCTTCGGCACACCAAGCGCAATCAGCTGTCGTTTGCCGATCTCCGCTTCAACCCCACTATCCGGATAAACCTTCCCTCCTGATAAAATAATCGGCAGTTTTGTTTGCCTGTACAGTCTGTATGTAGTAAGCAGCCGATTCGCTGCGTTTCCGGAAAGCTGCCCGCTTCCATTCATGTCGGGGGTGTCGAGCGTTGCCCCGCCTCCTAGCATGACAATCACATCTCCCCTTGGCACAGTCGGCGGATGATAACGTTCTTCAAGAGGATGCACAAGCAGGATCCCGGTTAGCGGAATAAAGGAAAGATACATAAAGAGCGTTAAACCGCCTGTGAGATATGCAGATTTTCGCTTTTTTCGAAACAATTGAAAACTAAATGCAGCAAGCAATGTTACAAATAAACCTGGCGGCAGCAAAAAACCGTAAATAAATTTAATGACATACTCCATGCTTCACCTCTCCGATCAGATAATCTGGATTCATTCTTCTCTATAGTAATTGATGATAACTTCTTGAAAAAAGAGCATACTGAAAAAATTGAACGAAGCCTTAATTTAATCGTTTACTTGATGAGTACGTCTCACCCGCATTGGATTCCCTTTGTATTCAGCTCTCGGCTGCTATCTTGCGCGTTGTTTTCTTCATATCGTCGGTGAAAACGCTGATTGTTCCTTTGTAGTACTCTGCACAAAAGACATCATCAACAGAGTCAATCCCCTGTTTTAGAAGCAGGTCTTTAAGCCACTGTTCATCTTTTTCCAGCAAATCCAGCATATCATAATCAATCGATCCTTCTGCAACAAGGATAATCCCAAGCCGGTCGCTATCTTTTTTTAAAACCGTTAAATGACCGTTTTGCTCCACTTGAGCCCTTCGTACTTCCTGTATGGTGTAAACATCTTGCATACGCAGCATTGTTGAAAAATCAGAGACAGACAGATTTGCTTTTTTAAAATTTTCCGGGATCATCTTGCCCTTATTTATAACGATGATTGGATCTCCGTCAATCCACTTACGTACCTCGCTGTTTTTCGATTTGAGAATCCGTGTTGTGATAATCAGTCCGGACCAAATCAGAAGTACAATCAAAAATTGCAATATCGTGATATCGGGATTATAAATCACACCACCGATAATCCCGCCTAATACATAATTTTGAATTTGATCCGCTGCCGACATCGGAGCTAAGTTTCCTTTACCCGACATATTTATGAAAATAATCAAGCATATGAATCCGATGACAAGCTTTACTGCTACATCCATGTATGAAAACATGTCTTTTCCTCCTTTATTTATCGACCATTTTAATAGCCGTACCATTTAGAACATGAATTTGCTCCAGCACATAATGAGCCGGATCATCCTCGTTATGCTCTAATCGAAAAAAGTTTTTGCCCACTTTGTATAACATAATCTCTTCAGGAGTCATATGATTGGTATAAATCTGATTTACAGGAACGTCCAGGTCTTTTGCCAGCTGTTTCATTTCGTTCAGTACTCCGCGGTATTCAGACTGTGTATGCTCCTTATTTACCCAATCATTGACTTGGATGCCGCCAAGCAGGATTAAGAGTACAAGAAGGAGAACACTGATCTCTTTATACTTATAAGGCATACGCTTTATTCTGAATCTTAATATCAAGAAGAGCAGGGCAAGAAAAATTGCTGCCATAAAGGCAATTTGCACATAAACAGCTGTGTCCGTCTGACTTTCTATGTAGTGGTAGCTGTAAAAATTCAAGAATATCATCCCTTTATGTTATAGAAGAATACAATCAAATTCTCTTTTCATTATAACGGAACAGATGAAATCTAATCGACTTGTACAAAAAACGTTCAGGTTCAGTGTCATGATGGGACAGTAAAGATTGGCAGCGAAGTATGAACGACACAACCGTGCCCGTTAAAGCGAAACCGCGAAATTCATGAGCACACGGTCGCGTAAAGGAATGCAAGCGCAAAAAAAGCATGCATTTGTGCATGCCCCAGATTTGTTTCTAAATTAAAACAGCACGTTCCATGTCTTCGGACCAACGATGCCATCCACCGTCAACCCGTGACGTTTTTGATAAGCCTTAACAGCTGACTCCGTCTTCGTACCAAAGATACCGTCAACAGTCAGTGACAACGCACGTTGAATCCGTTCCACATTTTTTCCTTGACTGCCTCGTTTGATCGCTGTTCCAGGATAAGTCACTACCGACGTTCCTGTTGAACCTGTCGCCTTCGTTTTCTGACTCACCGCTTTTGACAATGCCGCCTGAGTATCTGGTCCGACAACACCATCGACCGCAATTTTATAATCGCTTTGCAGAGCACGAACCGCTCGTTCAGTAGCCGTTCCGAAAATACCGTCAGCTCCCGCTTTGCCTATAGAATAACCGGCTTTAATCAATTCCTGCTGCAGTTCCTTGACAGCAGAACCCGTTGATTTATTTTGTAATAATGGGCTTTTCTTAGATGACGCAGTCTGTGTCGCAGATGCAGGTTTTGCTGATTGATTCGCTGCATTGTCTGCAGTGATCGTCTTATTAACAATTCCTTCAGCAATTGCTTTTCCGATTGCATCGGTTTTAGATGAAACAATCTCTGCATCCGTTTTTGTATCCACAAACCCGCACTCAACGAGAATTGCCGGCGATTTGGTATTCCTAAGCACATAAAGGCTTGTATTTTTCTTAATGCCACGGCTTCTCAGTCCGGTTACCGCGCAAATATTATTTAAAACGCGTGTGGCCGCTGCATCGGTTTTACTGTCATACTGATAAACCTCTATTCCGGTTCCACCACCGGCATTCAAATGAATGGATACGGCTAAAGCGAGACCGGTATGGGCATTCACATGCTGCACGATTGCAGACAAATTTTCATTTTGCGTTTTGCCCTCGTTGTCTGTATCATCATAAACGGTTTGACCGTCAGCCCGCAGATATGTGATGACTGCATCTTTAATTTTACGATCCACGACTTCTTCCTTAATATATCCATGCGCACCGGGTACAAATGTATTATGTCCGGCATGAATACTGTATTTTGCCATGTTTCGACAGCTCCTTTTCTATATTCTTATGTCCGTCCATCTTTTTTTGAAAAAGACAGATCACTAGTATATAGAAAAAAGCACGTTTGCCTGGTGAACAAAAAAACAGCCGTTCATGAGATGAAAGCCTCACAAGCGGCTGTTTCATAATGTTATGCAAAAATTTGTTCAATGGCCGTATAGTCAGAATCACTCAACTGGAGACTTTCGCTTTGCAGGTTTGCCAGCAGCTGTTCAGGAGTTCTCGCGCCAGGAATAACCGGCCCAATCACCGGATTCTTTAAGTACCATGCAAGAACGAGCTGAGCCACGGTCGCATCATATTTTGATGCAATTGGTTTCAATTTTTCAACCTTTGTAACATTTGCTTTCAATTGATCCGGTTTGTAGAGATCAATGTTCAAGCGATGATCTCCCTCCTCGAAGTGCGGCAGATTTTCCGGAGAATAGCGACCGGTCAGCAATGCGGCAGCAAAAGGTTCATAAGGCACAAAAGAGATGTGCTGCTCATTCAAATAGGGAACCAATTCCTTGACAGCATCTTGTTGCAGCAAGTTGTATTGATTTTCCACAAGATCGACATAACCATCTGCATCGGCTTCTTTAACCTGATCCAAGTTGAAATTGGAAACACCGATTGCTCGAAGCTTTCCCGCTTCTCTTAATCGTTGCAATGCGCCGACCGCTTCTGCTTTCGGTGTATCCTGATCCGGAAAATGAATATAAAAAATATCCAAATAGTCCGTTTGCAGCCGTTTCAGACTCTCATCCACAGATTTAGTCAAGAATTCCGGAGTATTATTCAAAGTGACGGAGCCATCGGGTGCCACTTGCTGTGCACCTTTGGTAGCTACAATAACCTTATGCCGATCATTTTTCTGCAGCACCTCGCCGATCAGCTCTTCTGAATGCCCAAGCCCGTACATAAAAGCTGTGTCAATCATCTCAATGCCCTGATCAATCGCAGTCTGAACAACTTTTTTGCCTGTTTCATCATTAAGATTCGGAAAAAGATTGTATCCACCAATTTTATTTGTTCCCAGTCCGAGCGGATTAACTGTTAATTCTGTCCGTCCAATTTGAATCTTTTCCATCAGATCGCCAGCTTTCCTACAGATTACTTTTATCGTAAAAAAGAAGTGACAGCGTTGTCAAAAGTTATGCCTGTGACCTCAAGAAAAAGGAACGTGCGAAATCTGCTCGCATAGCGTAAAGTACAGCTGGAACAACCGTTTACGAATAATTTCTCCCTCTTTGCCAGCTAAATCGACAACCACGCTGGCAGCCGCAACATTATGAACACAAATCATCCGCGGTGCCTTGACCATCGCGGGTGTACCAAATCGGGCTACCCCTTCAACTGCTTCCCTACACTTTTTTATAATCTTAAAAATACAAACCACTTAGTTTTCCGGAGGATTTGTATCATCCGGAATGAGACATTCATAGCGTTCTCCGTCAAGTCTTTGCTTAAATTCCTGTTTTGCATGTTCCAAAAGTTCTCCATCGATCATTGTTTTAACTGCCGTGCAGGCAATCACTTTCCCAGCCAAAAGCATCGCATTGACCGCATAATTCTGAGTACCCTGCGTAACTGCCTGCCAAGTATGAAAAGGAGTTCCCAGTGCCCAGGTTGCCGTCATGCACTGAGCTGTCGGCACATTCCAACTGACATCAGAAACATCAGTCGATGGCTGCATAAATGCTTCTTTCTCCGGGCATGGCTGAATCCAATTCGCAATAGGCAGTTTTTCAACTGTTTTTATTTGCTCTGAATTTAATTCGATTAATGCATTTTCTTTCTCGGATGAATTAAGAGTTTTATAGATTGACTTGATAAATTCGATATCTTCTTTGCTGCATTCCGGATAACTTAGCTCCTTCATGAATTCTGCCATTGTTTGATGAAGTGTTTTATTGGGTATCAAATTATGGGTTGCTCCGACAATTTTACACGTCATTTGCGTTTCGGTCATTAAAGAGGCACCTTTCGCAACATTGATCACGCGCTCGAAAAGCTCTTTAACCTCCTCAGGTTTCTCTGCACGTACTTGATACATTTCTTCAGCAACGGATTGAACAACATTCGGAGAAAATCCTCCTGTATTCGTTACTGCATAATGAATTCTCGCCCGATTAGGCATATGCTCTCTTAAATAATTGACACCAACATTCATCAGTTCTAGCGCATCAAGTGCGCTTCGACCAAGTTCCGGTGAAGCCGACGCATGTGAACTCTTTCCATGAAAGGTAAAACGTGCCATGATGGACGCTGTTGATGAAAGATGCATCACACTATTGCTTGTTCCTGGATGCCATGTAAAAGCAGCATCAACATCCTTGAAACATCCTGATCGAACCATAAACGTTTTGCCGCTGCCATTTTCTTCAGCCGGACAACCATAGTAGCGCACTGTTCCTGACACATTATTTTTTTCAATGTATCTTTTAACTGCGAAAGCAGCTGCCATGGCACCTACTCCGAGAAGATTGTGTCCGCACCCATGGCCACTGCCATTAACGATGATTGGATCATGGAAAACCACGCCCTTTTTTTGGCTTAAGCCCGCCAAAGCGTCAAATTCGCCCATTATAGCAATAATTGGTTTTCCAGATCCAAAACTGCCTACAAAGCCGGTTTTCATTCCAGCTATATTTCTTTCAACAGTAAATCCCTCATCTTCGAGCGTTTTCATCAAAAGCTCTGCCGACTTGAATTCATGATATTTAAGTTCAGCGAATCCCCAAATTTTATCACTGATCTTTTTAAATAGTGCACGTTCACCATCAATACTCTGCGCTAGTTCATCTGATAAGTTCATAAAACGTCCTCCTAAAAACATTCCTAAGCTCGTTCAAGTTTGTATTGATACACCTTTATTACGTTGTTATTGTTTCTTGTATTGCCATTTTTGTAGTTCATGTAGGGATCCCGGCCAAAATGAAGATATTCCACCATTAGATAGATCCTTGCTTACAGCAGTGACCTGATCAACCGCATAAAGCGTCAGCATTGGCATGTCCTTCTGCCAAATTGCCTGCAACTTGCTATAGATCTTTTTTCGTTTTTCCGGAACCGGTTCCTTCTTCCCCTGTTCAAGCAATTGATCGGATTTCGGATTCGTGTATTTCATGAAATTGTACGAATTATCCTTGTAATAATAATTTGTATCCGGATCTACCGTCATCGGTAAACCGATGAGCAGCAGATCAAAGTCTCCCTGCTTCCCCTTCTGCATAATTGTTGGGAAGTCATAGGTCGTTTCTTTCACTTTAACGCCGATAGCCTTAAGATCCTGAACAATTAAGTCAGCTGACTGCTGACGAACAAGATTTCCAATAGGTACAACGAGATTGAGTGTCCGATTGAAATCCCAGCCCGCTTCTTTTAACATTTGTTTCGCTTCATCTGGGTTATAGTCAAGTGTTTTCAGATTCTTATCGTAGTACGGATGCATTTCAGTATATGGTCCGTCATTAAAATTACCATTCCCCTTCAATAATTTATTCACAATTTTCTCACGATCAATTGCATGTGCAAGCGCTTGACGGACCTTTGCATTTGGTATGTTTGCCGTGTTGAACATCATCGTTTGAAAATTTGACAGCTGTGAATCAACACTCGTCTTAATCGTCTTCATTTTTTTAACCGTATCTACATCCTGAGTAGGCAAATCACCAACTCCTCCGGCAACATTCATCTGGATCGATCCCGCTTCAAGTTCAGAAGCAAGGTTGGACGCTTGCATGATTTTGATAAATAGCTTAGGTATCTTAGGTTTTCCAAGATAATAATTGTTGTTTGCTTGATACTCAATGAATGTATTTTTACTGTACTTAACAAATTTGTACGCTCCACTTGTTACATCAGGTGCCGTCATATATTTGCTGTTTGCTAATTTCTCAGGCGCGACATCTTTGAGCACATGTTTAGGCAAAGTAAAAATTTTCGTTCCAATCATTTCTTTAATATAATTCGGATCGATTGGATTTTTGGTTTTAAATGAAACTGTGTGGTCATCAACTTTTTTTAGATTAGGAATCTCCGACAGTCCCTTTGTCAATTTACCGCTGCTGTCTAAGCCCTCTAAAGAAGAGAGATTAAATCCAATTGCTGTTTCTGATTTTGGGTTAGCAATTAAGTTGAAGGTAAAAAGAACATCATCTGCCGTAATTGGCTCTCCATCCGTCCATTTTGCTTTAGGATTCAAATGAATCGTATAGATTTGATTATCTTTTGTGGTTATTGATTCAGCCAATTTAGGTTCAAATTTTAGCGGTGAAGTCATATCAAGGAACGGGTCAAACATGACACCTACAGCAAATTGTCCCGCCATATCACCATTGTTAATGGGATTAAAACCGGCTGGTGGATTGACCAGCCCTAAATAAATCGAATTTTTGACAGTGCTGGTGTTGGACGATGATGTCCCGCAAGCTCCGAGAAATAATAAAGTCATAGTCAGTAATACAGCTGTTAAAAATTTGATTGATTGTTTCATTGATTGTTTCATTGATTGGGCCATTAATAAATCACTTCCTCCAATTAGTTTACTTCATGGTCGAATAAAGCTAATAATCTCCAATTAATCTAGCTATTAAGGCGTCGAAAAAATTAGATTAATTTAATAATTAAAACTTTAACTGATGTAAGGTATAATAACAATGTGAACTATTCCACAAATAATTCTAGTAGAATATAAAATTTCACATAAAGGCGGTGCAATCATTGAACATTTTAGCCAATATTCAGGACTCACTTGCATCGTTATACGCAAGTGATTATGAAATTTGGATTCGTTTGAATCAATCGGAATTCAACCTGCTTACGCCTTCCTCTTCATCATCACAAGCACCGAAATCTGTTTTTTTTAAAGAAAGAGAAAGTTACATCATTTCCCGATTTCAATCGAAACAGGACATCTATTTAAATTTTCCCTCAATTGGGCAGATTGTTTTTCGTATTTTCAATGAAAAGAAACCTGACAGTGATGAACTCCGTCGGCTTTTCAATCTATTTTATTCACTGGTCGCTTTCTATCGTCAGCACTATACACTAGATATCATTCTAAAAAGTGTTCAAGATATTTCCGACTTGAAAAATCAAAGTAAACTCCTGACCAAGATTCTAGAAAATGCGCTTTCAGTTATTCCGGTTGCTAATGTTGGCATATTATGGATGTTTGATGCGAAAGAAAAGCGGCTGAAAGCAAAAGCATGGACAGGCGGACCGAATGAAAATTTACTTAAAATGAAAATGAAGCCTGGCGAAGGAATTGTTGGCAGTACATTTCTTGATCGTCGATCACGAATCTACACTGGTTATGCAAATATTGAACATGCCTCTGTAACAATGACTGACCAAAATATGCAGGAATTATTTAAATCCTATAATTTCAAGAATATGAAATCGGTAATAACCGTTCCTATTTCCGTTGCAAAAGAAACGATAGGCGTTTTAATCATTTATCAAAGTGGACACCATCCAATGCTCACCGATTATGACAAGAAATTACTCGAAGGATTTTCTGATCAAGTTTCGATTGTCCTTGCTAACCAACAGCTCTACAGTAATTTACAAAAACAAAACCAGTTACTTGTCACACAATCAAAAATTCATAAAACATTTATGGAACTTTCATTGGAAAGCAAAGGAATTCAAAATATTGCAGATAAATTGAGTGAACTCATTAATCTGCCAATTATGATTATCGATTTTAGCGATCATACAAATTATTTTTGTCGGCTAAGAAAAGATAGTTGGGACCAAACCGACCAAATGATCAAGACATTCAGCCATTTAAGAAAGCCTCAATTTCAATTTTTGTTCGATCAAACGGTCTCGTATTATATTCAGCCAATTATAGCCAATCATTCCTGTTTAGGCATCATCATGGTTAAAGTCGACGAAACGGCATTTCTAGATTACTGCAGGGTATCTGTAGAACAAAGCAGCTCAATCATTGCATTGGAAATGATAAGAAAACAAGCGGTCGTCGATTTTTATTATAAAAAAACGCATGATCTCTTTTTCTCTTTCTTAAACTGCAAAAGGAATACTCTTCTGCATGAAAAAGCGAGCGAATTAGGAATAAGTCGCCACGCAAACTTTCAGGCAATGATTATTCAGTTAAATACCGATGTTCAGGTCATTAATGTGCAAATATATAAACTCATATCAGAGATCAAATTAAGTTTTCAGGATCGAATTGCTGTGATCTATGGATATAACGCAAAGATCATTGTATTGTTCACACTAAAAAGCCAGAAAGATCAGACGTTTTTGATAAAAAAGATACAATTGCTATTGAATTACTGGCATCAAGATCATCTGCTGTCATTACGTATTGGAATAGGTACATGCTACGCTACCATCGAAAAAATTGAGAAAAGTTATCACGAGGCTGAAAAATCACTTGCCTACTTAGTATCAACAAATCAAACGGGAACGATGGCGTACAGAGATATTGGGGTTAACCGTCTATTTATGTATCAGCCAATTGAAGAAATCGACACATTTATTGATGAAGTATTCGGACCTTTAAAGACAAATAATCATCAGGATCATCAATTAGAAGAAACATTAATCGTTTATATGGAATCGAATTTATCTGTATCTGCTGCTTCAAAAAAGCTTCATATTCATATTAATACTATGTATCAGAGACTAAAAAAAATAGAAGAGCTTTTATCACTCTCATTCTCCGACCATACAAATGTGCTAAAACTTCAGCTGGCCTGCTACTTGCTCCGATATACAAATTTACACGACCAGGATATTCATTGAGCTTAGACTTATTAAAAGCCCTTGAATTTTATCTCGTTTTGTCGTAAACTACAAATCAATCGAATAATTTAACGATAATTTCTTATCTAGAGAAGTTGAGGGACTGGCCCGATGACACTTCAGCAACCGTCGTTTCACGACAAGGTGCTAATCCCAGCTGGCAAGATGTGCCGGAGGGATAAGAAGAGACTTGAACGCGCAGCCTTCTTCTCCCTGAAGAAGGCTTTTTTGTATAAAAAACGCTGAGTCAATGGAATCTCTCCGGACAGACCGTTACCACCAATTAGGCAGTTGTGAAAGAACCATTAAACCAGGAAATGATATTGAGGAGGAAACAGAAGTGACCGTAACCACTGCAAAACAAGCACCATTCAGATTTGATCAAGTAGGAAGCTTTTTACGTCCGGCCGAATTGAAAATCGCTCGGGAGAAATTTGACTCAGGAGAAATTGACAAGGCAGCATTAACTCAAGTAGAAAACGAAGAGATAAAAAAAATCGTTGAGAAGCAAATCCAATTGGGATTGAAGGCCGTCACAGATGGTGAATTCCGCCGCAGCTGGTGGCATCTCGACTTTCTCGCCGCATTAAACGGTGTCGAAAGCTATGCCCAAAATGCAAGTTATAAATTCAAAGGGGCAAAAACACGCGATACAAACGTGCGCTTCGTTGGCAAGGTTTCCTATAATCCGGAACATCCTTTTTTTGAAGCATTTAAATTTATGCAGAGCATCGTACCGGAAGGCATTCTAGTCAAGCAAACGATCCCCAGCCCGACTCTCTATTTCCGTGACCATCGCAGTGACGAAGCCGTTCATTTTTACGACTCACATGAAGAATTCTTGACAGATTTGGGTCTTGCTTATCATCAAACGATTCAGCGATTCTATGATCTTGGCTGTCGTTATCTTCAACTTGACGATACAACCTGGGCATTTCTGATCGATCAGATTATTAATGCCAAGAATGCTGAGGAGAAGGCAAAATATGAACAAATTGCCGAAGACAGTGTAACCGTAATTAACAAGGCTTTAGCGGGACTTCCTGAAGATCTGACCGTGACGACCCATATTTGCCGCGGAAATTTCCAGTCTACATTCCTGTTCTCCGGCGGTTATGGACCGGTTGCAAAATACCTTGCTCAACTTAATCTCGACGGTTATTTTCTCGAATACGACAACGAGCGTTCCGGCGACTTTGCTCCGCTCGGAGAGATTTTCAAAGAAGGCTCCAGTAAAAAAGTCGTCCTTGGTCTTGTAACCTCTAAATTTCCCGAACTGGAATCTGTTGACGGCCTTCAGAAACGAATTGAAGAAGCAACAGCGTATGTTCCATTAAAAAATCTCTGTTTGTCCACACAATGCGGCTTCGCATCGACCGAAGAAGGAAATAAGCTCACGGAAGCACAGCAATGGGCAAAAATAGATCTCGTCGTCACTACCGCAAAAAAGATCTGGAACAACGTCGATTAACACCATTATCAAAACCGACTTATTTACAAACATGTCTTTATTAAATCACAAACCGCTCAGTCCTATTCCGACTGAGCGGTTTGTTTATCACAGAATTCTTTAACACGTTTTCCTGTGTTTTTTTCAGTTTATCGTTATCTTGAATTACAGACTCAGTAACTTCTTTTACGGCAAAAGGTTCAACAAAGTCTAGGCGCAAAAAAATTACGTATCCAAATGCATCCGCTGCCGAAACTCCTTCACTTTGCTTCTGCTGACCGGAATTTCAGCTTTAAGATCATTCAAACGTACGATATAGGTCTGATTAAACCACGGAACAATTTCACGTATTTTGGAAAGATTGACTGAATAAGACCTGTGACAGCGAAAGAACAACTTCTGAGGCAGCATCGCCTGAAATTCGGACAGGCTCATTGGCATCGTATACTGCTGATCATTGGTATACACCAGCGTCACCTTTTCACTTGCTTCGGCATAATAGATGTCATCAACATCTTTGACAATAATTTTTTCATCATGACGCAGATTGATTCGCCGCGAACGGATCGTTTCGTCCTCAGCTGCTGCTTGCTCGCGGTGATCAGCCGTCTCACCTGTCAATCCATGATCACGCTGAAAGGCAGCCTCTAGTTTAGCAAGCATTGGCGCGATCCGCTTTTCATCATAGGGTTTTAAAATATAATCGAAAGCCTCTAGTTCAAACGCCTTTGCCGCGTGCTCTTTATAGGCCGTAGTGAAGATAATATACGGCTTCCGTTTGAATTTGCTGATGTTGCTCGCCAAAAGCATACCGTCAAGAGACGGAATATTGATATCTAAAAAAATCGCATCGGTCTCGTTTTCTTGTAAAAATCTCAATACATCAAGACCATCTTCAAAGCTGTCTGTAATTTCAATCGAACTGTATGTTTTGATTAAAAATTCAAGTTCATCACGCGCTAATTGTTCATCCTCAACAATAATTGCTTTCATTAACCCACCTTCTTAATGTCGAAATAAACATCAGTTCCCGGTGTCAAATGATGAATGATCAAACCGTTCCCATAAATTAATTTTACGCGCTGATGAACATTTAGCAAACCGATTTTCTTTGCCGGCATTTGGTCTTGATACAAATGATCAATCGTTGCCTGATCAATGCCCGGTCCATTATCCCTCACATGAATACGAACACAATGGCTCAATGCCTCGACGCTTATCGTGACCTTGCCTTGTCCGCCTGCTTTCAGTGCTCCATGCTTAATCGCATTTTCCACGAGCGGCTGTATTAGAAGGCTGGGAATTTTTAAATCGACCGGATCCAAATCATAGGCTACTTCCAGTCGGTGACCGAATCGCGCACGCTCGATTTCGACATAGTCTTTCACCTGCTGAATTGCCTCATCCATATCAATCAATTCGTCCGTGCGTTCAATATTTGAACGCATATATCTGGATAAATGAATAATCAATTCACGCGCTTTTCCCGGATCTCTGCGCGTCAGAGACGCAATCGTATTGAGTGCGTTGAAGAGAAAATGCGGATTAATTTTTGACTGCAAGGCCCGCAGCTCCGCCTTGCTTGCTGCCTCTTTTATTTGTTCCATTCGAGAGATCTCCAATAAAGTTGAGATCATTTGCGAGAGTCCGATCGCGAGTGTCTGCTGAGAATAAGTCATTTTTGTCGCCTTGCAATAATATGTCTTGAGCGTTCCTGTCACTTCATCCTTTTCCTTTAACGGAATGATCAGTACCGATTGAATTTGCGGCAAATGATGCTCCGACGAATGGTTGGAGAAGGTGATATGCCCTTGACTGATCACCTTTTTCGTCAAATCGCTGACGATGTTTTTACCAACCGTGTACCGCTCCTCTCCGAAACCAACATACGCGAGTACCGATTCCGTATCCGTCATAGCCACAGCGTCTGCATGAATTTCTTCTCTAATGATGTTGCAGATTTTTGCCAGAGAATCCTTATTAACGGAACGAAAATAAGGAAGTGTTTTATTCGCAATATCCAAGGAAAGTTTCGCCTGCATCGCGGCAATTTTCTCCTTTTCTCCTTCGACACTCATGACCAGTAGGACGATAAAACCGATATTGACCTCACCCAAAATCATGGGCAGAGCAATTTGCGAGACAATACTCCAGCCGAGTTTAAACGAACCGGCCATCAAAAGGATGAGCACCATCGTTAACAGCTCGCAGAACATCCCGCCGGCGATACCATATATCCAACGCTGCGATTTTTTTACCTTTTTATGGATCCATACCGAAACCACTCCGGCAAACGAACTGGTAATAAAACACGGAAGTGCTGAAACGCCTCCTATATCAATCAAATAGCGGTGTGTACCGGAAACGATACCGGTAATCAAACCGACAATCGGACCAAATAAAATTCCGCTCGATACAATTGTTGCAATACGGACATTCACCAGTGATCCTTCCACATGAATTCCTGAATAGGTACTTAAAATGGCAAACAAACAAAAAATGGATGTCAGAATCGCAAGCTCGGATGCCGAGTGCTTTTCACGCTGCAATATCTCTTTAAAACGCGGAATTCTCGTAATTAAAAAAAGAAACACAATCAGCAATGCTGCTCGCTCAAATAATTGAAACAGCATGGTCACAAACGATGTCATAATGAATTTCACCTGCTCTCAGTTCGTCCTGATAACGATTTCATTACCATTTTAACAGACTTTTTTGGACCTGTATCGCTACTTCTTTTAAACAACAAAAAGTTCTGCCTCAAACATCGACCGTTGATGCTTGAAGCAGAAGCCTTTGCAAAATCTCACAAGCCATCTATTTATATGACCCATTTTTCATCCTCAAAAATCTATTATCTTCTCTCTTCCTGTATTTTACGTGCGGCGAACAAAGGAGCACGTTTCGTACCTGGGACATGGAGCAGCAGCGCAACAACAGAGGCAGCAGCGCAAAGCAGCGCAATGAAGTTGAACGTTGGCGCAAATCCCCCCAGAAATCCTGAGATGAAGGATACGCTTAAACCACCAATCCCGAACCCTTGATAAATGATTCCATAGTTCCGACTTTGATTTTTCAATCCGAAGAATTCAGAAACAATGGTTGGGAAGATGGTGATATTCCCGCCGAAGCAGAATGCGACACTAGAGACACAGATAAAGAACAAGGCAAAATTCAGTTTCAATTCACTGAGGACAAGTGCAGCTGCCGCAGTAATGAAGAGCGATACAGCAATCACCTTCAGCCGCTCAAAATGATCGGATGCGGTGCCCAGTACAATGCGTCCGGTTGTGTTGAAAATCGCGACAAGCGCAACCGCATTTGCGGCTGTTGCCATATTCAGCCCGGCAAGACTGACACCGATATTTGCCACGCTGCCAATCAGATACAAGCCGCTCATGCATGCCGTGAACAGGACAAAGAACAAGAGATACGCTTCCTTCGTGTGAAGCATTTCCTTTAAGGTATAATCATTTTGAACCTTGACACTGCTTCTTTGCGGCTTTACTGCGACCTTCGCCTCTTTGACTAAGAACGCACCCGCAATGAGCAAGAGCATAATGATAATGCCCCAATAGAGGAACGCTTGCACAACGCCGACAGAGTTGATAAAGAATCCGAGCACGTATTTAAACAACAGACTCCCGGTTCCGTATGCGCCGACTGCGATTCCCGAAATCAAACCCTTCTTCTCAGGGAAATACTGAATTGCATTTGAGAGT
Source organism: Sporolactobacillus sp. PKPK-6 (assembly GCF_056678885.1). Lineage (NCBI taxonomy): Bacteria > Bacillati > Bacillota > Bacilli > Caryophanales > Sporolactobacillaceae > Sporolactobacillus > Sporolactobacillus sp. PKPK-6. Next base: position 832,502 of record NZ_JBWXPA010000001.1, read on the forward strand.
GTTGTCATGTACCCGATACCGTTCGATGCACCGACAAGAATCCCGGCAAAGCTATACAGCATCCACAGCGATGAGGAAATCGATGTAATCATAAGTCCAGCACCCATACCTACTCCACTGAGAATGAGCAGACCGCGAATCCCCAATTTCTTCTGAATGCTGCTGGCCGATAAAGTCGAGAAAGACAAAGCAAAACTCATAATCGAGAACGTCGTTGCGACTGCACCGACACTCCAGCCGTACGTATCGGCAAGCGGCTGATTAAACAAACTCCATGTATAGATGGTACCTAAACCAATCATTGCAATAACCGTTCCAATCAGCACGGACAGACGGGATTGTTTTGAGCTCTTCATTTCATTTGTCATGTTAATGACCTCTTTTCGCTCCAATTAGTTATATAAACTGTAAAATCAGCTTTTCTGAAGGATTATTTCCTTTCCACACACTAATTGTAGCAACAAAAAGGATTGTGAAAGCGTTAACAGAATGAGATGACGAAAACAAGGAATGAATAGCATTGATTGCGGATTCAAGTTCGGATGATGCTGATATCAGCAATTCAGGAGCATAAAAAAATGGCGTGTCCATTTACGGGCCACCATCATGTATTGAAACAAATAGAAGAATTGCTTTTATAAATGAAACTTTCTTAACCCGTATGAATGGGAAGATGATTCTCCTTGCTTTTAACGGAGGAATTCGGGAGAAGGTCCCACTGGTATGCCTGAGCGAATCGTTCTGTGTCTGCGGCTATGTTAAAAATTTCGGCAAAATGTTTGACCGCACGGATGCCTTGATCATGTCCTGCCAATTCTTTAATGTTATGAATTGGATCATGCAGAAGCTGATTAATCATGCTCTGTGTCTGCTGGCTGATGATCTTACGTTCTTGTTCCGTCATCCCAGGTAGTTTATTTTCAATACGCTTCATTGCCTCAGCATGCAAAGAGAGTGCTTTCTTACGCAAACCGGAGATGACCGGCACAACGCCAAGCGTCTGCAGCCATTCTGTATAGTTCACCAGTTGATGATCGACAAATCGCTCAATCTGCCTTGCAGCACTTCTTCGTGCTTCTAGGCTGTCGTCGACGATTCGATCCAAATCATCAATATCGAACAGACGCACTCCATTCAGCTGCGCAATCTGCGGATCAATATTTCGCGGAACCCCGACATCCACCAAAATTAAAGGACGCCCTTTCCTTCTTGCAAGAAGCGGGAGAATAGTCTCCTTTGTGATCAGAAATACCGGAGCTGATGTGGATGCAAAAACAACATCACTTTGCTCCATCCGAACAATTAATTCACTCAGATTCGCAGCCTGACCATGAAACTCTGCTGCTAATTGAACGGCTCGTTCTCTCGTTCGATTCATCACCGTCAAATGCCTGATACCGACACTGGTCAGATGCTTCAGTGCCAGCCTGCTCATCTCGCCCGCACCAATCATCAGTACCGATTTGCTTTCAAGCGAATCAACCGTACTCTGAAGCATTTTAACCGCTGCATAGCTTACCGAAACCGGATGATCATTGATTTGTGTCTCTTCTTGTGCACGTTTTGCCACATTCAATGCCTGCTTGAACAGTTCATTGAATAAAGTATCGGTTGTCCCGGCTTGCTGAGCTGTCAAAAAACTGTTTCTTACTTGACCGATAATCTGCGTCTCACCCAACACCATGGACTCCAATCCGCAAGTCACACGGAAAAGATGGCGAACAGCTTCCTGATCTTCCTTAATGATCAAATAGGGAGCAATACGTTCAGGCTCAATCCCAAACCATTCAATAAAAAATTTTTCGCTATAATAACGACCTGCATGCAGCTGATCGCAGACAACATAGAGTTCCGTCCGGTTGCATGTAGATAAAATCACATCTTCAACAATAGTGTTTGCTTCTCTTAATTTAAGGAGTGCCTGCTCTAAATCCGACGTTTGAAACGTCAATTTTTCTCTCATGTTCACCGGAGTGTTTCGATGGTTGACTCCAATTGTCAGAATATGCATGAACCAGCTTCCTCCGATCTTTTTGTTCAAAGATGGACTTTGGACATCATGAACTTCTTTTTTATTACAACCAATAAATCAATGCAGAACAAAGCAGTGACTTTTATCACTTTAAAGTCACTGTTCATTGTATCATTTTTCCAAACAGGAAGCATCTCTTAGTGGATAAGACAGGAATCCAAGCTAGAATAATTAAATGATACATTTATCTTGCTATGACTCATGGTCTCAGACGAAAAAAGCTGCACAACCTTTCAATCAAGGCTTGCAGCTTTTTTTACTCCATATGGAGATGGTGGGAATATAACCTAACTCAAAAAAGCGCACCATAATAGCAAACAATTGCCATATCCACTTGATATTGCCCTCTCTTTGCCCTCACTAACAATGATTGAAGAATATAACTGCAAACTTATTGTCCTAAAAAAATACGAAAACGAACACCGTTACGATCTAACTTCTGATTCCACATACTGGACTGTCGTCGATGAGATTGAGAATTTAGAAAAAGAAAATAGTTAGCTCGCTGATTGAAATGTCACACAAACTCTCTTTAGTGTTATTTAACATTTTATTGTGATTTGTTTTTGCCTATCGCATGCTTGGAAAGCCTGTAGGGCTTAAACACACCATCTTTCGCATCATTGACGACCACGTGTTAATACTTATTATCGTGTTAAAGATGGTATCATGACGCTACACGCAGAGGCTGTAGGCTGGGACGACATCAGTTGGGCACAGTCAAAAGCCAAACATAATGGAATGAGAAAAATCAATAAATTGTATGCCGCTGTGATTGATGAAACCATCCCGTTAAGAAGATTAATGTGACGGTTACGTATTATGGTAAGAAAGGAATTGAGCGAACACTGTTTATAAAAAAATAATTATACGAAACTTGAGACAATTTATATATTTTTTATTGTGTGAGATGCTCTTTTTTTGCTTATGTTTCAATTTTATGTGCGGGATCATGCGGGGCCAATGCGGGATCGTGCGGTGTTCCGCATGCATAAATGTGTTGTCATAATTTTTGGAGAAATGTTATTATTTATATATACCATTAATAATTTACTAAGGAGGCTTAATTAATTGCTACTCTGTTTAGATGGTTGACAAGCTAATTTTTTGTTCTTTTTCTTTATATCAATAGAACCTAATGTGCTTAACTCTCACTTCATAAGATATCTCCCCTTCTATGTAAACAAGCACACAGTTTATTACCTCGTATCAACAAATTCGAATATCCACAGGAGGTCTATTAATGTCAAAAAGAACTAAATTTTACTCAATTATTTGTCTTTTATCAACTCTACTTTTTTCCTTAATTCCTTTAAGTTCAACGTATGCAAGTACTAATGATAACAATCAACTTAAATTTGTAAATAACCACAAAATTAAAATTACTAATTCAGATTATTTGCGATTAATTAATCTGGGGTTTTCTGACGAAGAAATTAAAAATATTGATAGTGAAGAATATAACCTCAATAAAGACCTGAACGGTCAAAAAATTTCGAGCGATACTAAATATTATAAAACAGTAGAAGTACCTTCTACTGAAACTTTGAAAGCTACCACCAATAAACAATTAACTCCAACTCAAACTACAGAAGAAAACACCGAGACCCTCGAACTTACAAAAGATGAATATTATAGCGAAGTTGCGTCGCAAAAATCAGCACTTCCATCAACAAAAAATTTAGCGAATGGTATAACTCCAATGTCAAACCCTGACTCAGGAACTACTTCATATAAAACTATGACTACCTCTATAAGTTCTTTGGGCGGACGAAAATATAGAATTAAAAACAGCGTTAAATGGGATGTACTTCCTGCTACTCGAAGTATTGATGGAATAGGGGCGGCAATAAATTCTAGCCACTTTAATCCAAATAATGATAGTACTAAATATGCCAAACAAAGTTGGGGTTATGTTAACTACACAACTGGTAAATCCGGAACTGATTCAGCCACATATTCCTCCAGTAGTGATAAATGGCAACTTGGTTCTAGTGGTTACGGAGTAAAAATGAATCTAAAAAATGATGAAGGTACCAAAACTGGTGGAAATTGGTTTGGGATGTTTGTTACCTCATTATCAATGTATGCATACTATTCTGTAGATGAAAATAGTTATGGTAAAGAAACAAGAATTGATGCGTACGGAAGATATAGCCACGCCAAAATAAATGTATCCACTAGTATGGGTTTCAGCATATCATTAGGAGGTATTGGATTTAGTTTCTCTGGTGCTTCTTCAACTTCCTTCGATATTCAGAAGAACACACAAGCAACAATGTATATATAATTATAAAAAGAAGGGAGATCTGTTTCTCTTTGAAGAAGTTTATTATGCCTTCACTAACAGTAATTACTTGTATTGTTGTTTTATTAATTGTCACTTGGATGTATCCTTTTTCTTTTCTTAATCTCTCTAAGGAACTGTCATACAAATCAGACCCTGTTGTTGTTAAGGAATATGCTAATGATTTAGCCCTATTTAAAAAGAAATACTCCTTTAACGAAAAGGATTCAACCGAGTTTACAACAAAACAAACAATAAGACTATTATCGCAAAAATGGCTGACAACAAATAAAGTTAATATGAGCAAAGATAAGTTAAACAAACAGGTAACCAACATTCAGAATACGAAAAAAGCTTTACAATCATTATTAAACAAAAATACCAATTACACCTCACAGACAAAAGATTTTCTAAAGTTATTAATAAGTAATCTTGGTTCAATGGAAAAACAAAGCATCAGATTAGTAAACATCAATTTTGAAACAAGACAATCAATAAAAACTCGTATCTATAATCTACGTGGTACTTATATCGGATGTCTTCAATCTCTAAGCTCTTTTTATGAATCGTATGCTTCTAGTAAGAACTAATTAGTAAATCAAGTTATATAGTTACCACCCCGGCCAAAGCTGGGGCTTTTTTATATATTCCGACAATAGCCGGGATTAAATCATTATATTATTTCTTCGATTCTGTGCATGTCTGTAAGTGTCAAATAGAGGAAGATATCAATATTGTTCAATACTGTGATTATTGCAGTGTGAAAGAGCCACTTATGCGGAGTTTAAAACCAATCATTGCGGAAGAAAGAGCCACCATTTGCGGAATGGAGAGCCATTATTGATAGAATCATGAAAGCCTCTTGTATAATTATGTTGCATGCATTCAAGCATGACACTAATATACAGGAGGTTTTTATTATGCTTAATTGTCGCAAGATTCTGGAACTGTATTTTGAAGGAGTCAGTCAGAGAACCATTAGTTCTAGCACTGGACATTCAAGGAATACTGTTTCTGATGTCGTTCAACGTGCCAAGAAACTTGATGTGGAATGCTTGAACGATACAATGACCAATCCATGGCTAGAAGCGTTTCTTTTTCCAGAGAAACAAGCTATAGAGAAAGGTTACTTTCCGGTTGATTGGTGTTATTGATACTCATTTATGTCCAGAAAATGACGGTGGCTATTGACCGCAGTTTGACGAGGACGCTGTCCAATGATCGCCAAAAAATAAGACCATCTTAAAGAAGACAGTCAGTTAACCGGATATTTATAGAATAACCTGATATCTTTCTTTTTCGTTTAGGTTGAAGCGAACACCTTCGGTGATAATATACCAACAATTGCAGAATTCTAGGGTGCAGTTTAGGTAGTAGTAACCCAGAATCAGATTAAATCCTTCCCCACAGTGCAGTCCGTAGGACTGACCTTCAAATAGTACAGCCCAACGATCCTGTTCACGATCATAGAACATTTCATAGGGTGGGTTCATGAAAGTTCCCCCTCAATCACTCGCTTAACCATCCGATCATCAATGATGGGATGACCATTTTGAGCACCATATATTAGGCAATGCGTGCACACCTTATTGATCAGCCGCGGTGTACCACTAGAGAATCGGTAGATTTCTTCAATGGCATCCTCTGTAAATACCGGACGGTCGCAACCAGAAAACTTGAGTTGACACTCAATATAGGCACTGGTTTCTGAGCGATCATAATGACCGATCTTGCACTGAAGATCGATGCGCTGACGAATAGCGGCGAAACTTTGAAGTTTCAGACGGTCCCAAAGCTCACTTTGACCGACCATGATGAGAGCCATTGGACTTTGTGAATCCATTTTAAAGTTCAAAAGGAACCGAACTTCCTCCAACATTTCACGACTGAGCAGATGAGCTTCATCGACAACGCAGACAGGCTGGATACCATGAATCCCACGCATGAGTTCGATTTCATGATGCAGTTGTCTTTTCGCATCCCCCCGATAAAATTTAGCCTCACAGCCCAACTGTTCCAGGAGTCCCTTGTAGAAATGACGTGGCGTTAGCTTTGAATCGGACAAATAGAGAACACTATAATGACTTGGATCTAATTCTTGTGTAAAGCGTCGGACAATTGTCGTTTTACCTGTGCCACAGTCACCTGTTAAGACAGCGAAGAGCTGACGTTCCGCTGCGTGTATCAGGCGCCCCAAAATCTCATCCATAGATTGTGAGTGATAGAGATTGCTTGAAGGAATTGATCGGGAGAAGGGTGCCTGCTTCATCTGGTAAAATGGCTCAAACAAGGTGCTCACCTTCTCTCATCACCTTGCTGTAAGAAACCGCCGGTTTCTGCACGTCTTGCCGTTCCTCGTGCTTTTGAGTTGCTGCACGCAAGAGCCGTGACGCATCCGTTTGTTTGGGTTGAAGGTTTTCAGGTAATTCTGGTCGTTTTCCGACATGTGTGCCAATCTCAAGTTTCTTAGCTTGCCAGGGAGTATAACCTTCTTTTTCAATAGTAATTTGTGACAGATCTGATGGATCATAGATAACATCCACGGTAGTGCCGATAAATGGAGTACCCACTTCATACAGTTGGTTCTGAAAACTGATACATCCGGATTTATCTACCTTTCTTTTTTCCGCATGAAGAAAAGCCAAGCGGATGGTTTCCGCATCCAGAAAGTGTAAGACCTTTTTATCGCTCCGGTAAGCCATCTCCGGTGTGACATGCTCGCCCAGGGCCGAGTGAGGCTTGTTCAGATAACATTCACTGAGCCAGACTTTGAAGAGGTCATTCAGTTGATCAAGTGACTTGGGCTTTTCTAATGCGATTTCTCCCAAAAAAGCATCCACAACACGGTTTAGACGTTCTACCTTGCCTTTTGAGCTAGGCGAGTACGGTCGGGCATAGAGGAGCTTTGTCCCCAGTTTGGAACAGGTCCGAGCCATCCATTTCGTGCGATACTGCTTCCCGTTATCAAAAAATACAGCTTCCGGTCTCCCATACTTCTGAACAGATTGGCGGAAAGCATCTTCAACGATCCGCTGATCTAGAGTGGGATAAAAAGCACCATGAAGGACAAAACGAGTGGCGTCATCGATGAATAAAACAAGATAGGCTTGTTTCTTGATACCGCCTTGACCAATGGGGAGGAATGGTCCAAATTTGATATCCGACTTATTCCGATATCGGAATAAGTCGGATTATCCCGATCTTTTTATTATTCCGATTTAATCTAATTATTAGTGAAAATGTTATAAAAGTAAAATGAAAAATCGGAATAATATATTCTAGTTTCTATCGCAGCACATTTAGGCATCCTTACTAATAAAAGATGCAGACCAATAGTCTGAACTTTATTAGGGGGTAATTCAAATGAAACAAATTGAAATAAGCAGGCTCATTGATCAGACTTTGAACGCTATGAAATCTTTAGGATTAAAGGAATCTACGCTAAAGTCGTATAGGCTTAGCGGTTTCTACCGAATTAGAAAATTCTTTTTTAGTCATGAGAAAATTTACTATAGCTCAAAAATCGCAGGAGATTTTTTAACCTTTGAAAAGAGGAGGCTGATTAGGGAAAAAATATCTGCCCGTTATTATAGAAAGCTACAGAAGTCGGCCGCTTTATTAGATGAATTCTATACCACGGGTACCATGAAATGGGCATACCTGCACAACCATACCACAGTCAAAGTAAATGCGTATTTTTCCACTATTCTTTTGGAGTACACTAAGACATTACATGAAAACTTGAGTGCGGGTACTATTAACGGCATACAATCAAATGTTTTATCATTCCTCGGTTATCTGGAGACTAACAGACATTCAGATTTTGTGAAGATTTCCCAACGGGAAATTAGAGATTTTATCGTGTATATTTCAAAAAGTCACTGTGAAAGCATGAGTAATATCCTCTATTCGCTCCGATCATTCATCAGTTATTTAAGGGATTCAGGAATAGCTCATATTGACGCAGGCTTAATATTACAGAAACCTGCCAGATCCAGAAAAAAAGTTTTACCTTGTTTTTCACATGAAGAGGTAGAGTCTATCCTTCGGCAGATTGATATAAGTCTCCCAGAAGGAAAGCGCGATTATGCTATATTATATCTTGCTGCTCATACTGGATTGCGCTCTATAGATATAGTAAATCTTAAATTAATCGATATAGATTGGAAAAAAGATGAGATACAGATTATCCAACGAAAAACTGGACAGGCACTAGCTCTTCCATTAGAGCCAGATACCGGAAGAGCGATTGCGGAATATATTCTCTATGGACGACCTACTTCAGATTCACCTTATATTTTTCTACGTTCTTTTGCGCCCTTTATTAAATTGGCGGATGTTGGATCAATGGGCAATATATTTAAGAAATATCGAAACAAGGCCGGGATCATACATAAGCCTGGTGATGGGAAAGGACTCCATGCGTTACGCCGTTCCATGGGCACTTGGATGCTTGAAGCAAAAGTTCCGCTAACAACAATCTCACAGGTTCTTGGACACCGTAACCAGAATTCAGCGAAACAATATCTTTCAATGGACCATTGTGGACTGCAGGAATGTTCTCTGGGACTACAGGCTATCGAAACAGAGAAGGAGGAATTGCTGTGAATCCTATTTTTGTTAGCCATTTTGCTAAACACTTGGAAGATATGATTCAGTTCAAAGAAGCGCTGGGGTATTCAAAAAGCAGTTATGAGAAGTTTTTCGTCAACTTCGACAGGTTTTGTTTCATGAATTTCCCGTATGAATCAATCCTCACAAGAGATCTTGTTATGCAATGGGCACGTCTTCATCCCTCAGAGAACGCTAATGGGTTAAAAAGAAGAATGATCGCTGTTCGTGAGCTGGGTAAATATCTGAATACCGTCGGTATTCAGGCATATGTGATCCCAACGGAGATTATCGGAAACTTCAAACCATTTGTTCCTTATCTCTATACAGACCGAGAACTGTCTGCTTTTTTTAAAGCATCAGACCGTCTTATCCCCCACAAACTTTCACCGTTTAGGCACTACATCGTACCGGTTATCTTTAGACTGATTTACTGCTGTGGGTTACGGCCAAGTGAAGGGATAAAAATTCAGTGTGCAGATATTAACCTTAGGACAGGAGAACTTTATATCCGGGAAACAAAGATGCATAGAGACCGTACCATCGTTATGTCTTCCGACATGCTAATCTTATGCAAAAACTACGAGTATCGGATCAGTACGATCTGTAAAAACCGGAAATACTTTTTCCCCCATCCTGATAGAACAGCTTATTCGGTATCCTGGCTGCAGGATCAGTTCCGTAAATGCTGGGGAATTTCAGGAATTACTGACTTTCATGGGGGCAGACCGCGCGTGTACGACTTTAGGCATAATTATGCCACTAGGTTAATGATGAAATGGGTAGAGGAAGGAAAAGATCTATATACATGGCTACCATACCTTAGTGCCTACATGGGTCATGCTGATTTTTCTGCCACTTCATACTACATTCATCTCATTCCGGAACATCTGACCAAATCTTCTGCGATTAACTGGTCGAAATTTACTGAATTGATACCGGAGGTGCATCAATGAAAAAGTTGAAAGATGAGACTCTATTTCGATTAATGCGTGATTATCTAACTGTATATCTTCCAAATCAGAAATGTTGCAGTTTGAATACCATAAAATCATATAGAGAGTCTCTAAACCTTCTATTTGATTTTATTACGACACAAAAAGCAATTCCTCTGACAGATATAACTTTTGAAGTGCTTAACAGTCAAACGATCATTGAATTTCTGGACTGGATGGAAAGAGAACATAATTGGGGAACATCAACCAGAAACCATCGTCTCTCATGTATCCGTTCTTTTTTCAAGTATGCCGGGAATATGGAACTAACAATGATTGTTTATCAAAATGAAATCAAAAAGATACCCTTAAAAAAGAATAAGGATGCCAAAGTCGTGGAATTCATGACAGAACAGGCATTGAAAACTGTATTGGAACAGCCAGATACAAGCACAAAGAACGGTATTAGGGATCTATTTTTCATGATTCTGATGTATGATACGGGGGCCAGAGACCGGGAAGTCCTTGATATGAAAGTAAAAGATTTTTGTGTGGATTTGAAAAATCCATGTGTCTATCTTACTGGAAAAGGTGAGAAAACACGTGTGGTTCCTGTTATGACAAAAACGGTGAATCATTTTCATCAGTATTTAAAGATCTTTCACAGCCCAACGGAGGAAAACTTAAATCAGTATCTTTTTTATACCGTAAGGCATGGAATAAAACAACAAATGTCGGATGACAACGTCGCACGTTTCATGAAGATATATGGAACAACTGCGAAAAAGAAATGTGACGAAATCCCTAAGAAAGTACATCCACACTTATTCCGCCATACCAGGGCCATGCATCTTTACCGTGCTGGAATGCCATTGGCATTGTTGTCAGAATGGCTGGGCCATGCCCAACTGGAAACAACACTGATTTACGCTTACGCAGATACTGAGATGAAACGAGAAGCGATTAAAAGAGCAACAGGAGCCAACAATCCATTAATAGTGGGAGAAAATCCAGCTTATTGGAAAAACGATGATGAACTGATCAAAAAACTTTATGGACTGAAATGAAAAAGTTATCCCGATTATTTACTAAGAAAGCTGCAGAAAGCTTAATGATCTGCAGTTTTTTAGTGATTTGTAATAAGAATCGGAATAATAAAAAAATCGGGATAATCCGACTGCCAGAGCTTATTTCGATGAGATTGTTGGAAGCGTCGAGCGGCTCCTGCTGTTGACTGGTAGAGCCGCATTTGCCGTGAGCTATAACCTCGTTCCGTAAGTCTTTCCTGCAGTGTTGATCGCTTAATTTCACCCGGTTTTGCTCGTCCCTCCCACTCCAATATTTGGATAATCTGCCGGACACTTCGTTGGGGTGCTTCTCTTCTGAGCAGGATTGCTTCTTCCAATAATTCATTTCTTAACGCGCCTTTTATCAAGCCTGCCTGTTTACGCATGGGCTTGAGCCCCTCGAGTCCGAGCTCTCGATAGCTGCCCAGATAACGTCGGATCGTTCTTTCTGAGAGTCCACTTGTTTCACAGATCTGTTTTTTCACTTCAGTCGCTCTGGCGGTGTCCAAATCGCCAGATAACAATGGGGCGATCAGTTGAAAACGTTGAGACGCAATTTCTTCCAGCTTTTTAGAATTTCTCATCACACATCTCTCCTCGTTTTAGCCTTCATCATGAAGTTTAAACGGGAGTCAGCCGGACAAAAATGCAGAACGGGTCTGTACCCAAAGATGAACATTAACAATCGGTCTGGCCATTCTAGCCAGCCAACCTGGTGCATCGCCAAATAGCCGTCCAATTTTTTCGAGTGCGGTCAGTGATTCCACGGACGAAGGATCCACTGGGGCTAAATTGATTTGTTGAAAGCGGAGAACGATCGAATGAAGACAGGCCAGCCAGTAATCGATATACTCAAGGAACCAACGGTTCCAACGATATAGAGTCGAATTGTCCGCAGCGACATCATTTTTGTGAGGCTGGGAAACAACTTTTTCAAAGCAACGTGACTCATAACGTTTATAAGGAATAAGCAGATCAGGGAGTTCATGATGAACTTTTGAACACGTGCCACAACACAAACGACGAATGCGCAGTGAAACGCACGTTCCTGAATCCTTTATGTATTTTCTCAAACGGCTTCCAATGACTTTAAGTTCTCCTCCACAACAAGGACAAGGCACCTTTTCCGCACCCTTAACAGAAAACACCTGTGGATGGGTTATCAACAAGCCGATAGTCTGATATAATAACCATATTGTTGGTTTTAAGGGTATCCCTCGTGTAAGTAGGATTACACGGTAAAGGGATACCTTTTTCCTTTCGTAAAATAAGTGCCAGCTATAAAGTCCTATGGACATTATAGCTGGCACCTACTGGACAGGCAATCCCGTCAACTTTCGGCTATTTTCAGGCAGCAATAACAATTGGGAAAAAGTCCATAAAGAGTTACAAAAAAAGAATGTCACCTTGACTTTATTGCATCACGAGTATGCGACAGAAGCACGTGATGGTGGGAAAATTCCTTATGCCTATCGTACTTACTGTGAAAACTATGGGAAATATGCGAAGAAGTATAAGTTAACCATGCCTATTCGAAGAAAACCAGGTGAAGTTATGGAGGTAGATTGGGCTGGATCTACGCTGCAAATAATTGATCGTTCAACAGGAGAAACGATTCCAGCCTATGTTTTTATTGCGACCTTGCCTTATAGTCAATTCAGCTACGTTGAAGCATTTTTAGATATGAAATCAGCTCATTGGCTGATTGCTCACATTCATGCATTGGAGTATTTCGAGGGAGTTCCTGAAACGTTGGTTCCCGATAATTTGAAAACGGGGGTGACAAAAGCACATCGAGAAGAGCCTCTTCTGAATGAAGCCTATCGTGAACTTGCAGACTATTACCATACTGTCATTGTTCCGAGCCGTGTTCGCAGGCCGAGAGATAAAGCAAGCGTTGAAGGGACTGCTGGATATATTTCTCGGCAGATGATCGCTCCACTAAGAAACTATCATTGTTTTCGTATCGAAGATTTAAATCAACAAATCTTTGAAAGTCTAGAGGAAATTAACACCATTGACTTTCAAAAGCGACCTGGTTCACGTAAAAAGGTGTTTGAGGAAGAAGAGAAATCCTACCTTCAATCGCTTCCTCAAACACGGTACAAACTTGCGGAATGGAAAACAGCAAAAGTTCAACTGAACTACCACATCCAAGTTGAACGAATGTATTATTCCGTTCCATATGATTATGTCCGAGAGAATGTCGACATTCGACTAACCACGGACTTAATTGAAGTTTACTTCAAAGAAGTCCGTATTGCATCCCATAAACGATTAAAAGGTGAAATGGGTCAGTTTTCTACGAACGCGGACCATATGCCTGATCATCACCGATTATATCTAGAACATAATCCTGATAATAATCGGAAGTGGGCAGAAACGATTGGACCGTCCGTGACTCAGTTGGTTTCTTATATCTTAGAAAAAAATGTGGAGAAAAAGGCATTAAATATCCTTAGTACACTCAGGAATCTATCAACAAAATACACAAAGGCAGACATGGAAAAAGCAACAGAAACATTACTTGAAATAGCAACAAACCCAACGGTTTCTGTTTTAAAAAGTGTATTGGAAAGAATGAAGAAAAGAAAAGAAAAGAAAACAAAAACAAAATACAGATAGTAGCACCACCTCTGATGATTATGGATTTATCCGTGGGGCTAAATACTTTGGGAGAGATAATAAATGATGAATCAAGAGACGTTACGTAAATTAATAGAAATGAAAATGGGTGCGATGGCTGAACTCTATAAGCAACAAGGACAGAATAACGATTACAAGAGTATGGATTTTGATGATCGATTCAATCTGTTAGTCGATTACGAGTATGATAGACGGAAATCTAATCGACTAGAAAGATTAATTAAACAGGCAACATTTAATGATCCAACAGCCGCTATTGAAGATATTGAATATCATCCTGATCGTCACCTAGACAAGAAACAAATACTAGAGTTAGCAACAGGAAATTACATTCAAAACCACCATAACATTATTTTAATGGGAGCCTCTGGGAACGGGAAAACATGGATATCAAACGCCTTTGGTGTTCATGCATGCCGCCAATATTACAAAGTTAAATATATTCGATTACCAGAATTACTGGATGAATTAGCTGTAGCAAAGTATGAAGCAGATGGAAGTTTCCGTAAGTTGATTCAAAAATATAAAAAGATTGATTTATTGATCGTAGATGAGTGGTTATTAACAGAGTTGTCAGAAGATAATGTACTCCATGTGTTGGAAATTATTGAAGCAAGGTTAAAGAAAGCATCCACCATTTTCTGTTCTCAGTTTTCTCCGGAAGGATGGCACTCGAAACTAGGACAGGCACAGATAGCAGATGCGATTCTTGACCGAATCGTTCACGATTCCTATAAGATTCTAGTTGATGGCGACGTTTCGATGAGAGAACGTCATGGATTGAGGGTATCTATATGATTCCCTCGGAAGTTGAAAATCGTATAGCACGGTATTTTATGCATATGTATTTACCGGATAAAGTGAGGGTGGCAGTTGAGGAAAGACTATTACCCTCCTGCATATGGAATGAGGAAGAGAATTTAGATCAGGATGAACTGGTTCGTTGGGCAATAGAGATTATTGATAAGCAATTAGGAGATAAACGATTCAGATAGTACAAACAGCCGTTGGAACGAACCTGATTCCAATGGCTTTTAATATTACTTTGGTAATTTTAATAACGGTGGCTCTTCCTCCCGCACTTACTGGCTCAGATATCCGCCAACAGTGGCTCAAAACTCCGCACTGCTGGTGAAGGCGGCCATCATAATAGGCCACTCGTGCCAAAAAATAGGCCAGGCTCTGCCACAAAAGAAGCCACCTTCTGCAAGAAAATAGGCCAAAAGGTAGACGGTGGCCACGTCAGTTTCTGACGCTGCTCCCCCTTCCCTATCTCGAGAGAGTATCCATTTTCTCTGAGAACCTGGCAAGGGTAAAGGCTTCGCCCTCCCTACGGTCGCCCTTGTCAGAACCTCAAAGAAAATGGTCGCAGTAGTTGGATAGGGAAGGGGCAGAAATGGCCATCTATTGATGAATATCAGTCGGACTTTTTTCTGCTTTTCCATTACCAATAATCATGACCGAAATCTTTGCAATGGCGACATTGCCACCGGCTGCGGACAGAAGGCATTATTAAATGCCTGTGGATCAAATTATGGCAGAAGGTGGCCTATTCCTTGTCATTGAGTGGACTATTTTTTGGCAAAAGGGGGCCGCTGACGTGGCCGCCGTCAGCTGGCTCAATCCATCCGCAATACTCAATTAAGTCCAATTGTAGTCCCAAACAAGAACATGATACTAATCACATGGATGTATTACTGGATAACACAATGAACAACCTTTAAAGCACCAAAACGATGCAAAATTAGCGCAAAATGATTTGATTTTCGTTGATTATCTTTGACGATTGCCGAAAAACAAAAAGAGCCTTGAACCGCGTCATATCAACGATTCAAAGCTCTTTTACTTGGTTTATTCAACCATCTCTGATACTCCATTAATGGAGACGGTGGGAGTCGAACCCACGTCCAGAAGCATCGTGATTTAAGTTTCTACGAGCGTAGTCGGCATATTAGCATTTCGCCCCAGCGTCGGCCTGCCGACAGGCTTTTGCGAGGCTATCCCGATTGTTCTCTTCCTTAGCCCTCAGGATGCGGGCGTCCAGCGTATCCCACTAGAGTGAGTCCCTGATCCTACCACATGGGCGATGGAGGGAGGGACCGCAAAAGCTACTTAGGCAGCTAAAGCGAGGTTGTTATTAGTTTTGCCAGTTATGGCTTTGGCGTTTTTACGAGGCCGACCCCCTCGGCTCGCCGCTTAAACCCGACCTACCCCTGTCGAATCCGTAACGTCCCCGTTTAAAAAGCAAC
Source organism: Sporolactobacillus sp. PKPK-6 (assembly GCF_056678885.1). Taxonomy (NCBI): domain Bacteria; kingdom Bacillati; phylum Bacillota; class Bacilli; order Caryophanales; family Sporolactobacillaceae; genus Sporolactobacillus; species Sporolactobacillus sp. PKPK-6. The sequence continues at coordinate 848,329 of NZ_JBWXPA010000001.1, forward strand.
GGGACTTGCGGTGAAAGTGAATCATCCATAACTGTAACTGTTACTAACACAGTAAGGTCATTATAGCAAAAGAAAGCAAGCTTTTCAACTTACATTTTCTGGTGATCGCGAAACGCGCGGGCCATTTCACGTTGAGCGGTTTGCTTTTTCATTGACTCCCGCTTATCGAACATCTTTTTGCCTCGCCCGAGACCGACAAGAACCTTGGCAAATCCGTTCTTAATATAAACTTTGAGCGGAATCAGTGCATAGCCGGTCTTATCGGCCTCCGGACCAAGTTTATTGATCTCTTTCTGATGCATCAGCAGCTTCCGAGTGCGGAGCGGATCGTGATTGTAGCGGTTGCCCTGCTCATATTGACTGATGTGCATATTATAAACAAATGCTTCGCCGTTCTCCACACGGGCAAACGCATCCTGAATACTGACTTTGCCGCGACGGATCGATTTAATCTCCGTGCCCTGCAGCACAATTCCCGCTTCCACTGTTTCTTCAATAAAGTAATCATGATGTGCCTTGCGATTTTGTGCAAGCACACGTCTTTCGCCTTTTCCCATATCAAACACCTGCCAGACTTTCATTCATTGTTTCATTATAGGTCATGCAGACATAGTGGGGCAAGCGCTTCACTAATTGATCCGTTTACCTCCGTCTTTTTACCGAAACATAATCAAGAAGAATGACAATAACGATAAATACGAATGAAGCCAGCAGCATGTCGAGCGGTGTTTTATTCGACTTTGTCATAATTTGCGTGTACCAAAACCATTGAATCGCAAAGCAGGCTGCGAATAGCCCGGCATAATAGAGAATCTTTTTCATGATTTTATGCCCTCTCTCCGTCCGGATAGCCGATTTCTTCGTAGATTGCATGTGCGACACCATCTTCATCGTAATTCTTGGTCACGCGGTCGCAAACCGCTTTAATATCGTCATGAGCATTGCCCATGGCGACGGACACACCGGCGACCTCAAACATCGACAAATCGTTGTAATTATCACCAATCGCCATTACCTGATCGATCGGAATGTTTAAATAATGTGCTAGATGATCAAGCGCATTTCCTTTCGATACGTTAGGGGGCATGATTTCAAAGTTACCCGTTCCGCTTGAAACAATGCTGTATTTATGTTTGGCTTCGTACACATCGCGAGCCTTTTTCAACTTTTCGTCATCATAGGAAAAAATAATAATCTTGGAAAATTCTGTACTTCGATTTTTAAAAATGTCCCAATCTTCAACAAAGCGATAAAAGTCAGCACGTGTCGCCTCTTGAAAACCAACGGATCGGTCCTCGTGAATACCCAGCCTTTTCAGTTCTTCACGAAGCCATGTTGTTCCTTCTTCAGGAACATAAATATGATGTTCTGAATAGACACCAAAATAATAGTGCTGCTCCGCAAGCTCTTTTACAATTTCCAGTGCTTCATCTCGGTTCAGAAAATCCGCGCCAAGCAGTTTGCCGTCAGAGGAATGAATGGTTGCTCCATTCGCTCCAATCAGATGCGTTTCCATATCGAATTCCGTCATTTTGCTTTCAATATCAAAGAAGGCACGTCCTGAAGCAATCGCCAGCGTCACACCCTTGGAACGTGCATAACGCAGCGCTCTTAAGTTTCCCCAGCTGATCCCGCGATGCTTGTTTAACAACGTCCCATCCATATCCATTGCTATTAATTTTATCATTAGATCCTCCTGTTTATTATTGATGTTCTCGCCGTGCAAAATCGACAAAGCGGAATTTATCAGCCCGATGCCGCGATTCGGTGAATTGAAACAGTTCAGCATTTTCTAAGTAGACCAGACTGCGCACCACCACAACATGGGTATCCTGACTCATCGTCAAATAACGTTTATCCTCAACGCCTGCACGTTCGACTGTAATTTCCTTTTTGGCAAAGCCGATTTTTAACCCAAGTTCATTCTCAATATAATCATACATGGAACGTTCGCAAATATCTGCAGTGAGCATGGGCACGATCCCTTGAAGTAAATAATCCTTATCCAAAATGACTGCTTCCCCATTTACCGTGCGCGATCGGATCACTTTCCAGACCGTCTGATCGTCACGAATATTCATCATCATTTTTAAATGATCATCAGGTTTCATTAATACAAGCTGATGTACTTGCGTTGTCCATTTGTTCTTTGAATGATTGGCAAGCTCGCGAAAGCTTGTTAATCCTGAGATTGGGAAGTTCTGCCTGCTTACATCCAGAACAATGGAACCTTTCCCCTGAATCTTTTGAATGTACCCGTTGCGCGACAGCATTGCAAGCGCCTTCCGAATGGTTTCACGCGATGCTTTGAACTGCTCACCGAGCTCATTCTCAGTAGGCAGCAGCGAACCGGCCGCAATTTCTTGTTTGTGTATTTTTTCACTGAGATCGTTATAAATTGAAATGAATTTGCTCCTGCCCATAATTACCTTTCCCCTTCAGTTGCCGAACGACTGCCCATTTCTATTTTATCAAAAAAACTTTTTTAGACAGTAAAAATAAAAGGGCAAAGCTGCCCTCTTATCCATAATCCCAATATCAGTATATCAAAGTTTCGGTATGAAAGCCTTCACATATCAGGCAAATTAATGAACTTCCTCATTTACCTTCAAGATGGTAAACCACTGATTCATAAGGACGAAGCTTCAGATCCTGCAGCTGTTCCGAGGTATCAGAATAATTACTGATCAGCACTTCACTTTGAGCACCTGCTAATTCTTGAGGTACAGAGAATTTTGCGTTGGCATTGGCAAAATTGCTGACGACAAGCAACCGATCACTTACCCCGTTACGAAGATAGGCGAAAATTTGCGGATCCTCGGGAAGCAGCAGCTGGAAATCACCGTTAACGATCACATCGAACCTTTTGCGAAGAGCGATCAGCTTCTGATAGTGATAATAGACAGAATTCAGATCGTTCAGTGCCGCTTCGGCATTTATGACTTTATAATTATTTGCGGCATCAATCCATGGCTTGCCTAGGGTAAACCCGCCATGCTCGCTCGCATTCCATTGCACCGGCGTCCGACCATTGTCTCTCGATTTTTGCCGGAGAATCGCCAAAATTTCCTTTTCAGACTTGCCCTCTTCCCGAAGAAGTTTATAGGCGTTGAGCGATTCCACATCCCGATAGTCATCAATACGCTTGAAGTTCGGGTTGGTCATTCCAATTTCTTCGCCTTGATAGATATACGGTGTACCTTGCAGCATATGCAAGGTAGTGGCGAGCATTTTCGCAGATTCAATTCGGTATTCACCCTCATCGCCGAATCGAGATACAATCCGCGGCTGATCGTGATTGCACCAGAAGAGCGCATTCCAGCCCCCGCCGTCATGCATGCCTTTTTGCCACTCTTCCAGAACCTTTTTCAAATCAACAAGTCTTAATTTCCCGAGCGCCCACTTCTGGCCATTGGGATAGTCGACCTTCAAATGGTGAAAATTGAAGGCCATACTAAGCTCTTCATACTTCGGATTCGTGTAATGGATACAATTGTCAACCGTTGTTGAGGACATCTCGCCAACGGTAACGGTTCCCGCACGTCTGCTGAATACCCGTTGATTCATCTCATGCAGAAACTCATGAATTCGCGGTCCGTCCGTATAAAACGGCCGACCGTCTCCAGGCGATTTCGGATCATGATCATCCGGAAAACGCTGATCCTTTGAAATGACATTGATCACGTCGAGGCGGAAACCATCCACACCCTGATCAACCCAGAAATTCATCATCTTGTAAACATCATCACGGACGGCTTTGTTTTCCCAATTCAAATCCGCTTGGCTGACGTCATACAGATGCAGATAATACTGCCCGCTTTTTTCATCCAGCTCCCAAGCCGGTCCTCCGAATTTCGACTGCCAATTGTTTGGCATTCCGCCATCTTTGGATGGATCGCGCCAAATATAATAATCACGATACGGACTGTCGGCACTGCTCAGCGCAGCCTTGAACCAAGAATGCTCTGTTGATGTATGATTGACGACGATATCCATAACGATTTTCAGTTCTCTCTGATGTGCCTCAGAGAATAAGCGTTTCAAATCCTCCATCGTTCCGTACTCCGGCTGCAGACTGTAGTAATCGCTGATATCATAGCCATTGTCGTTTTGCGGTGATCGATACATCGGCGTCAGCCAAAGGACATCGACACCAAGCTTTTTCAAATAATCCAGTTTCTCGATGATTCCATTAATATCGCCGATACCGTCTCCATTTGTATCCATGAAACTCTTCGGATAGATTTGATAAACGGTTGCCTTTTTCCACCAATCTTCATTCATATCGTCACACCCTGTCTCTTTTTTACTTTGCACCCTGATCTCTTTAGCGTTACCCTTCGTCAATCGACTTCTTGCTGAATTTAGAAAAAATGTACGTCAGAATAAATGGCAGGATCAATACGATCAGCATACCGATGAAAAATGGTCCCCAATATTTCGGAATGATTGACAGAAAGCCCGGCAATCCACCGATACCGATTGATGTTGCCTTAACGCTGCACAAGGTAATGAATGCACCGGCAATACCTGAACTGATAATTGCCGCAAGAAATGGATAGCGGAATCTCAGGTTAACCCCGAACATCGCCGGTTCCGTAATACCAAGCCATGCAGAAACTGAGGATGTCATCGCGAGCCCTTTCAATTTGGCGTCACGAGCCATTAGGAAAATGGCAAAAGCTGCCGCGCCTTGCGCAATGTTTGACAATGCAAGCATCGGCCATAGGAATGTCGAACCGGTGCTTCCGATCAACTGGAGGTCAACAGCAAGAAAAATCTGATGCATACCCGTGATAACCAGTACGCCATAGAAGAATCCGTAAACCAAACCGCCAAGAATCGGAACGTAATGGAACAAACCAACGATGCCGGCTGTGATCCAGTTCGCCAGCTGCAGAGTCACAGGTCCGATAATCGTAAAGGAAAGCAAACCGGTGACAAGCAACGCAACCGGAGCCACGACAAGCAGCTGGATGGAATCCGTGACATGTTTTTTCAAATAAACTTCAATTTTCGCAAGCACATAAGAAGCAACGAGTACTGGAAGCACTTGTCCTTGATAACCGACTTTGTCAATGTGCAGTCCGAACAGATTCCAAATCGGAACGGTGCCCTTGGTCTGTGCTTCTGCCAGGCTGTAGGCATTCAACAGTGATGGGTGAACGAGTACAAGACCGAGCACGATGCCTAGCAATGGGTTGCCGCCGAATTTCTTCACTGCGGACCAACCGATCAGTGCAGGCAGAAAGACGAAAGACGTATTTGCGATGACCAGAATAATATCAGCAAAATCTTTCCACTGTGGATAGGCTTGCACCACTGATTCTTTAAAGAAAATCCCCGGATTTGCAAGCACGTTGTTAATGCCCATCAGCAAGCCGGCAGTCACGATTGCAGGAAGAATAGGGATGAAAATATCTGCCAGCGTTTTAATCCCCTTCTGCAGCGGATTCATTTTTTCTGCCGCCGCATCTTTTACTTCTTGTTTTGAAGATTCGCCGATTCCCGTTAAACGAACAAATAAATCATATACCTTGTCAACGGTACCATTTCCAATCACGATCTGAAATTGACCATTTGCTGAGAAAAAGCCTTTGACCAGGTCAATCTTATCAAGTTCTTCTTTGTTTACTTTATTTTCGTCCTTTAAGATTAAACGCAGCCGGGTAACGCAATGCGTCGCGGCGCTAATATTTTCACGACCGCCGACCGTATCAATGATCTGATTAACCGATTCTTCATTAATGACTGCCATACGAATCACTCCTGTTTTATGATTCTGCAAATTAGTGCGAGATTATTTTTATAAAACGTTTTCATTTATTTCCCTATAAATTGAGCTGCATTTCAGCACTACACGGCCGTTGCAATGCCTAGATGTCCGCTCAGCTATTTACTACATTTGTAAGTATAACGCTTTCATTTTTATTTGTATAGTCAAATGATTTATATAATATGATTTGTATAGATAAATGCTTGTCCATTTATAAAATGTCAGTATCTATGGAAAGTAAAAAGCCCCGACCTCCGAATTCAAAGATTCGGATGCCGAGGCACCTATTATCTCTTATTTACTTTTGCTGTTATTGTTCGAATAGGAATTTCCTTGACCTGAACCACGATTATTTCCGCCTCGACCTCCACGGCCACTGCGGCTTCCACCTCGCGAATCAGAATGTCTGCCCCCGTTTTTGTCGCCGAACCGTTTCTTGCCGGGGCCATTGCTCGGTCCGGTTTTTCCTTGGATAATTGTCGGTCGTGATTTTTTCTGACGCGGCTTCTGCGGTTTCATGCCCACAACTTCAAAGTCGACCGCATGTTCATCCAGATTAACAGCCAGCACACGAACTTCAATTTCGTCACCGATCCGGTACATATGACCGGTTCGCTCGCCCATCAGTGCCATATTCTCTTCACTGTAGTGATAATAATCATCGGTCAGATAACTGATATGGACAAGTCCTTCGATCGTGTTCGGTAATTCAACAAACAGTCCGAAGTTGGTGACACCACTGACCACACCATTAAATGTCTCTCCAACCTTGTCCTGCATATACTCAGCTTTCTTCAAGTCATCTGTATCACGTTCCGCTTCAACCGCATGCTGTTCGCATTCGGAGGTATGCTTCGCAATTTCCGGCATTTCACCTTTCCAGTAGGCCAATGTCTTCGGATCCGTTTTCTTCTCAAACAGATATTTGCGCAGAAGACGGTGAACCGTCAAATCCGGATAACGACGGATTGGCGATGTAAAGTGTGTGTAATATTCCGTTGACAAACCGAAGTGTCCCAAACATTTGTCATCATATTTTGCCTTGGCCATCGAGCGCAGCATCACGGTACTGATAACCGCTTCTTCCGGCTGCCCTTTTGCTTTTTCAAGCAAGGACTGCAGCGTACGCGGATGTACTTTATCCGGCGAACCGTGCAGCACATAGCCGAAGTTAACAACGAAATCAAAGAACTTTTCCAAACGTTCCGGGTTTGGTTCTTCGTGAACACGATAGATGAACGGTAGATGTAGCTTGTCTACATGCTCAGCAACCGTTTCGTTAGCCGCCAGCATGAAAGACTCGATTAAGCGCTCAGCAATCGTTCGTTCACGAACGACAACATCCACCGGCTTGCCTTGTTCATCGACAATAATCTTTGCTTCTGTGAAATCGAAGTCAATCGCGCCGCGATCTTGGCGATGCTTTTCAAGAATACCGGCTAGTTCTGCCATGAGATCAAAGAATGGAATCATGTCTTTATAACGTTCCAGCACTTCATCGTCTTCGCGTTTCAAAATCTTGCGCACATTGTTGTAGGTCATGCGTTCTGTCGAACGAATGACACTCGGGAAAATATCATGGCCGACAACAATGCCCTGCGGATTGATCTCCATCTCGCAACTGATCGTTAAACGGTCAACATGCGGATTCAAACTGCAGATTCCGTTCGACAGACGATGCGGAATCATTGGAATCACGCGGTCAACAAGATACACACTCGTTCCGCGTTCGTATGCTTCCGCATCCAGTGCTGATCCTTCTGTCACATAATAGCTGACGTCCGCAATATGTACGCCTAACTTATAGTTGCCGTTGTCCAAACGAGAGACCGTTACCGCATCATCCAAATCCTTGGAATCTTCACCATCGATTGTCACGATCGTCTCTTCACGTAAATCACGGCGGCCAATATAATCCTTCTCCGACAGTTCATCCGGAATCGCTTCAGCTTCGGATAGAACTTCCGGCGGATATTCAAGCGGCAAATCATGCTTGTAAATAATGGATAGTATATCGACACCGGGATCATTCTTATGACCGAGAATCTGAGTAACCATACCTTCAGCATTTTTGCGGCCTTCCGGATATTTCGTGATTTCAGCAACGACTTTATGGCCTTCCATTGCACCGTGTTCCGCATTTTCCGGAATAAAAATGTCTCCGGTAATTTTATTGTCGTCCGGAATGACAAAACCAAAATGCTTCCCGGCATTAAAGGTTCCGACGACCTTGGTGATTGCTCGCTCAAGAATTCGGATGACGGTACCTTCAGGACGTTCACCTGATGTTTTGTGAGACACACGAATAACAACCGTGTCTCCGTTCATAGCGCCGGCGAGATCGTTTGGGCTGACAAATACATCATCCAGTTTTTCGTCTTCTTCCGGAATAATAAATGCAAAGCCCTTAGCGTGTGCTTGTACACGGCCGGTCATTAAGCTCATTTTTTCAGGCAGACCGTAGCGATCCGAACGTGTACGGATCACAAGTCCCTGCTCTTCCATTTCATTCATTTCTTTCACAAAATTAGTGAAGTCCTCCGGCTGTTCTGCTCCAAAAGCAGCTTCCAGTTCTTTTAATGTCATCGGCCGGTAAGTTTCTTCTCGCATATAATTCAGGATTTTCTGAATGCGTTCTTCCGCCATGTCGTTAACCTCCCTATACTTAGGAAACAGACCAATCTAGGCTTTCAAGAAACGCATAGATATCCTTGTGCAGTTGCACTTTCTCTGTTCCTAACGTAATCACGTGTGTTGAATTTTCGTACCACTTTAATTGCTTGTTTGTAGAATGAATGGAATCATAATAATAGTGTGCGCTTTCCGGGTTAATCATTTCATCCTTTTGCGCCTGAATAATCAGAGCAGGAGCCGTAATTTTATGGCTTTCTTCCCTGACATTGTCAATCAGAGCGGATAATTGATCCAGAACAACCGGGATTCGACGTCTGAATTCTTGCAATTCGACGGTTATTTCTTCACCGCTTTTTCCTTGATACTGCTTGTACGTACGTGCGTATGCCGTCGTACCGGCAACCAAGCGGTCACGCATTGCGGAATAAGCCGGAGCGCACATTGGAATAATACCCTTCACTGAAAAAGTGTATCCACATTTGAGTGAAAATACCCCGCCTAATGAAAGACCGCAAACCGCAAATTCAGTATGCCCAGTTTGCTGCAAGTGTTCGACAGCACGGCAAACGTCCTGCCACCACTCTTTAGGTCCTGTTTTGAGTAATTCCTCCGGTGGTCCGCCATGACCGGAATAAATCGGTCCGCAGCATGTGTACCCGCGCTGATTCAAGTAGCGTCCGAGCTGCCGGACATCAATCGAATTGCCTGTAAATCCATGCAGCAACAGTACAGCACGCGGTCCGGATTCAAGGAAAAATGGCTTTGGACGTTTTAATTCCATCCTTCCCTCATCCCCTAAACAAAAGATCCGCTTTTGCCTTATTCCACACGTTCTCTATCCCTGTTTCACGCGAACTTTGCTTCTATAAAGAGTCAATCGCGATCAGCATGAATGAACAGCATATTGAAATGAAATAGGCATCTTCTTCCAAAATATATTATACGCTATATCTTCTGCCAGGTCTAAAGGAAACCGGAAGTTTTAGCCGGACAAGTCCGCATGGACGGTTCCCTTGTCAAGTTCGAATTAAAATAAAAACCGGAGTATCCGCTCCGGTTTTACTTACTGGCATTATTTAAAATAGTAGCCAATTAAAAACGCGCAGGCAAAAAAGACAATTGAGAAGAAAATCGTCAGCCTTTTAATGCCGACTTCAATGCCTCTCGCTTTTTGCTTGCTGAATAATTGTTCAGCTCCACCAGTAATTGCTTCGGACAACCCGTCGCCCTGACTTCTTTGAATCAAAACGAGTGCAATGACTACAACAGCTGAAATAATCATAACCGTTAATAAAAATGTATGCATCGATGTGTACCCCTTATCTTCGAATCAACGTTCATTCAGTCATTAGTTTTAATGTACCATACCGAAGTGCCAAGAGCAACCGGCCACGGATGATTTTTAACCGCGCAGATCAATCGTTCATTTGATCTGCAACCCTGTCCATTCTTCGCTGCTTCCGTTTATAAGTAATAGTCGCAACCGTCACGCAAATCTCATAGAGGAGTAAAAGTGGAATCGACATGACCGTATCGGAAACAAAATCCGGCGGCGACAACACGACGCCAATGACGATCAGCACAAAATAGGCAATTCTGCGCATTTTTTTCATAAGTATCGGCGTCAAGATACCTAAATTGGTCAAAAACACCACGATCACCGGCATTTCAAACAAAACTCCGAACGGTAAAACAACGTTAATCATAAATCGAAAATAGCGATCCGTTGTAAAAAGCACTTGGAACATATCGTCGTTCATGCCAAGAAGAAAATGAAGGATGTTCGGAAAAACAATTTCGTAGCCAAAGACGATTCCTCCTATAAAGAGCAAGAAAATCGCCGGTATGTAAGAAAGCGTCAATTTACGCTCGTTCTTACTTAAAGCCGGGGCTACAAACAGCCAAAGCTGCCACGCCGCAAACGGAATGGTTACAGCTATTGCAACAACGCCGGCGATCAAAAAATAGACGCTGACAATATCCGTCGGTCCGAGCACAGCCAACTTATTAGAGACACCCAGATCACTAACGAGCCAAAGATAGAAGTTTTTTGTAAAAAAAAGCATAGCGGCGGCGCTTAAGACAAAGACAACGAAAACAGAAATGATTCGTTTTCGCAGCTCATTGAAATGTTCAATGAGCGACATATTTTTTTCAGTCATCTGTTACCAGTTCCTTAACCCTTTTTTTCGTTGCTTGTCTTCTCCGCTTCGGTAATTATCGTTTTATTACGCTGATCCGATTGATCATCGCCAAGTCCTTGCGTTGCTTTTTTAAACTCCTTCAGCGTCTTTCCGAAAGATTTTCCAATCTCAGGAAGCTTTGACGGTCCGAAAATGACAAGCGCAATCACCAGAATGAGAATAAGACCGGGAATACCAATACCTGAAAAACCCATTAGACACACCTCTTTATTGTCAAATCTTCCATTTTTTCAAAGTGACTTACCTCACAATATTCATTTTGATCTTCGCACGATTACTGTTGATTCGTCAATTTTTTTGTTTCTTTATCAAGGCGACTTATGTTCAGAACCAAAACATGAGGATTTATTTAACAAAAAAAGAACAGGATCCATGAATGATGGATCCTGTTCTTTGACTAAAGATTCTTTAATTAGAATCGATCTTACTTAATGTTGTAGAATGAAGCATCGCCAAGGTATTCAGCAGAAGAAGCGAGATCGTCTTCGATTCTGATCAACTGGTTGTACTTAGCGATACGGTCAGTTCTTGCAAGAGAACCAGTCTTAATTTCGCCTGCATTCGTTGCAACAACGATATCAGCGATTGACGTATCTTCAGTTTCACCGGAACGGTGAGAAACAACTGCAGTGTAGCCAGCCTTTTGAGCCATTTGGATTGCGTTCAACGTTTCCGTCAGCGTACCAATTTGGTTAACCTTGATAAGGATCGAGTTGGCAACGCCAAGGTCGATACCTTTCTTCAGGTAGTCAGTGTTCGTTACAAACAGGTCGTCGCCGACGAGTTGAACTTTGTCACCAATTGCCTTGGTAAGTTTTTGCCAGCCTTCCCAATCGTTTTCATCGAGGCCGTCTTCGATCGAGATGATCGGATATTTTTCAACCAATTTGGTGTAGTATTCGATCATTTCGTCGGTCGTTCTTACAACGCCTTCGCCTTTGAAGTTGTACTTGCCGTCTTCGAACAATTCAGAAGAAGCTGGGTCGATTGCGAGCTTAACGTCAACGCCCGGTTTGTAACCTGCTTTTTCGATTGCTTCAAGAATCGTGTCAAGAACTTCTTCGTTGTTCTTAAGGTTAGGAGCAAAACCGCCTTCATCGCCGACAGCTGTCAGGTGACCCTTAGCAGAAAGAACCGATTTCAAAGCGTGATATACTTCAGCACCGATGCGAACAGCTTCCTTGATGGAATCTGCGCCTACAGGCATGATCATGAATTCCTGGAAGTCTACGCTGTTGTCAGCGTGCTTGCCGCCATTAAGGATGTTCATCATTGGTGTAGGAAGAACTTTAGAGTTTACGCCGCCGAGGTAACGGTAAAGCGGAACACCAAGTTCGTCTGCAGCAGCGTTAGCAGCAGCAAGAGATACACCAAGAATAGCGTTAGCGCCTAATTTGCCTTTGTTTTCCGTTCCGTCAAGATCGATCATTGCTTGGTCAAGAGCTACTTGGTCTTGAACTTCCATGCCGATTACTTCAGGAGCGATTAATTCGTTAACGTTCTTTACAGCTTTCAGAACGCCTTTGCCGCCGAAACGGCTCTTGTCGCCGTCACGCAATTCAACGGCTTCGTGTTCGCCGGTAGAAGCACCACTTGGAACAAGTGCGCGGCCTTTGCCGCCGTCTTCTGTATAAACTTCAACTTCAACAGTTGGGTTGCCGCGTGAGTCAAGAACTTCGCGACCGTAAACTTCAACGATTTGAGACATTCATATCTCTCCTTATCCTCATATAAATTTATACAGTACTTTGGTTATCGATCGTTATGTCCGGACGATAACGAACGACTTCAAACATCATTTTCAATAAAACTGATTTTGAATCAGCCTTTTACTGCATTAAGCAGTGCAAGGAATGATTCAGGCTGCAAGCTGGCACCGCCGACAAGTGCGCCGTCGATATCAGACTGAGCGAGCAATCCGGCGATTGTTGCCGGTTTTACGCTGCCGCCGTATTGAATTCTAACTTTTGCAGCGGTTGCTTCGTCATAAAGAGCTGCGATTGTTGTGCGGATATAAGCGCAAACTTCGTTAGCATCTTCATCCGAAGCAGATTTGCCTGTGCCGATCGCCCAGATTGGTTCATAAGCGACAACAACGTCAGAAGCCTGATCGCTTGGAACACCTGCAAATGCTTTTGTTACTTGGTTCTTGACAACGGATTGCCATTTGCCGCCTTCGCGTTCGTCTAGTGTTTCACCAACACAGACAATCGGAACGAGGTGATGTGCAAAGGATGCAAGCACCTTTTTGTTAACTGTTTCGTCCGTTTCAGCGAACATCGCTCTTCTTTCAGAGTGGCCGATGATCGTGTATTGAACACCTAGATCTTCAAGCATAACCGGGCTGACTTCACCGGTAAATGCACCGGATTCTTCAAAGTGAACATTCTCAGCACTGATTTTCAGATCTGAGCCCTTTGCGTCCGCAACAATGCGGTCCAAAGCGAGAAAAGGAGCGGCAACAACAGAATCAACGAGTTCAGCAGAAGGAACCTTGTCCTTAACTGCCTCAACAAATTCGTGTGCTTCCTTAACTGTTTTGTTCATCTTCCAGTTTCCGGCAATAATCGGTTTACGTGACATGAAAGAACACCTACCCTTTCTTGCGGTTATTTCTTAGTTATCTTGTCCTGATTATTCAGCGTCATCAAGGGCTGCAACGCCTGGAAGTACTTTGCCTTCCATGAGTTCAAGAGAAGCGCCGCCGCCGGTTGAAATGTGCGTCATTTTGTCTGCAAGATGGAATTTCTCAACAGCTGCTGCAGAATCGCCGCCGCCGATGATCGTTGTTGCATCAGTTGCTTCAGCAAGTGCTTTAGCAACTGCTTCAGTACCCTTAGCATAAGGTTCCATTTCGAAAATACCCATTGGTCCGTTCCAAACAACAAGTTTGGACTTTTTGATTGCGTCTGCATACAGAGCAACCGTCTTCGGTCCGATGTCTACGCCGAGCCAGCCTGCAGGCATTTTGTCGATATCGACAACGTCTTTGTTAGCTGTTTCGGAGAATTCATCAGCAATGACTGTATCAACAGGAGTCAAGAAATTAACACCTTTTTCTTTTGCAAGTGCAAGGAATTTCTTAGCGAGATCAAGTTTGTCTTTGTCGAGCAGAGACTTGCCGATTTCGTAGCCCTGTGCCTTAACAAACGTATAAGAAAGTCCGCCGCCGACGATTAAAGTATCTACTTTGTCAAGCAGATTTTCGATAACGCCGATTTTGTCGGTTACTTTCGCACCGCCAATGATGGCAGTGAACGGATGTTTCGGATTTTCGAGAGAAGCACCAAGAATCTTCAATTCCTTTTCGAGAAGGAAGCCTGCGACTGCAGGAAGATATTCAGCGATGCCTGCTGTTGATGCATGCGCACGGTGTGCAGAACCGAATGCGTCGTTGACGTAAACGTCTGCAAGCGCAGCGAATGCTTTTGCAAGTTCAGGATCGTTCTTCTTTTCGCCTTTTTCAAAACGAACGTTTTCAAGAAGAAGAACATCGCCTTCGTTTAATTTTGCAACAGCTGCATCAACTTCCGGTCCGACTACTTGGTCCGTTTTAGCAACTGGTTTGCCGAGCAATTCGCTCAAGCGTTTTGCGACAGGATCCATTTTGAAGGAATCCTTGTCTTCAGCCGTAGGACGGCCGAGGTGAGAAGCAAGAATAACTTTTGCACCGTTTTCGATCAAATAGTTGATGGTAGGGAGCGCCGCACGAATACGTGTGTCGTCCGTAACCGTCGTACCGCTAAGCGGAACATTGAAGTCGCAACGGCAGAAAACTTTCTTGCCTTTAACGTCAATGTCTTTAATGGTTTTCTTTGCCATGCCTAGACCCTCTTTCGCTATATTTCATCGGACACTGGGGCAAGGCTGCAGTCCGTGCCCACCGCCGATAAGAACAGTATTCATCAAAAAAGCGGAAACAACTAAGGTTTCCGCTATTCAAGTTCTATTCAAAAAGTTAGGCAATACTTATTTTGCAAGCTTTGCGAAGTATTCGAGCGTACGAACAAGTTGTGAAGTATAAGACATTTCGTTGTCATACCATGCAACAACCTGAACGAGTTGCTTGCCGTCTACGTCAAGAATCTTTGTTTGAGTTGCGTCAAACAGAGAGCCGTAAGTAATACCGATGACGTCAGAAGAAACGATTGGATCTTCGTTGTAGCCAAGAGTTTCGTTAGATGCAGCTTTGATCGATTCGTTGATTTCTTCTACAGTTGTGTTCTTAGCAAGCGTTGCGTAAAGCAGCGTTACAGAACCTGATTTAACTGGAACACGTTGAGCAGATCCGTCGAATTTGCCTTTCAATTCAGGGATAACAAGAGCAACGGCTGCAGCAGCACCTGAAGAAGCAGGTACGATGTTTTCAGCAGCGGCACGTGCACGACGAAGGTCGCCGCCTCTGTGCGGGCCGTCAAGAGTCATTTGGTCGCCTGTGTAAGCGTGAACCGTAGTCATCAAGCCTTTTTCGATGCCGAATTTGTCATTCAATACTTTAGCAACAGGAGCCAAAGAGTTCGTTGTGCAAGATGCACCGGAAATAACTGTTTCTGAGCCATCGAGTGAATCGTTGTTTACGTTGAATACGATTGTCTTCAGATCGCCCTTTGCAGGAGCAGAGATAACGACTTTCTTAGCGCCGCCCTTGATGTGTGCTTCAGCTTTTTCTTTCGAAGTGAAGAAGCCTGTGCATTCAAGAACGATGTCAACGCCGAGTTCGCCCCATGGCAATTCAGCAGGGTCACGTTGTGAGAGAACTTTTACTTTCTTGCCGTTAACTACGAAGTAGCCATCTTCTACTTTAACTTCGCCATTGAAACGGCCTTGAGTTGTATCATATTTCAGCAGGTTAGCGAGCATTGCTGGATCTGTAAGGTCGTTAACTGCAACAACTTCCAATTCTGGAACATCCTGAATTCTTCTGAAAGCAAGACGACCGATACGTCCGAAACCGTTAATACCAACTTTAACTGTCATGTTAATAATGACCTCCTAAATGGTTTGGAAATTTTTTAAAATCTCTTGTGCTGCCCCTTCATCCGTGATAAGCACGGAATCGGGACCTTTCTTAAAGTAAGCCTGAATTGCCTCAGCCTTAGACTTGCCCCCGGCCACGGCAATCACTGCGTGCGCGCCAAACAGATCTTCCCACTGCAATCCAATGGTCTGAACTTTGTGAATGACGCGACCCGTCTGATCAAAGAAATAGCCAAAAGCCTCGGCCACAGCATGTTCCGTGTCGACTCTTTTGAGAATTTCTTCACCGGAATGACGGCGGATTGCCATCGTTTTTGCATCACCAATGCCGTGCACGATGATGGTTGCACGACGGACGTGCTGCAGGACCCGATGAATACTGGGCTCTTCCATCAAGCTGTGATAGGACTCGTCACTGAGCTGATCGGGAACGTGGAGCAGATGATAGCGCCCTTCAGCTTTTTCCGCCATTTTAGCGCAGATCGTGTTCGCTTGATTTTCGACCTTCTCGCCAAGACCGCCTCTCGCCGATACAAACAGGAGATCCTGGTGCGCTCTTCTAAGCGGGTGCATCATTTCAGCAGCGGCTGCGAGCGTTGAGCCCCCGGTCACCGCAACAATGTTGACTTCACCTAGTGCGCGTTCGATTTCCTTGACGCAGGCCAGCCCCATCTCATTCTTGACAGTCGCGTACTGATCACTGTCGCCAGAGACAATGACAACTTTGGAAACGCCGAGAACTTCTTCCAGTTGCTTCTCCATGTTCTTCAATCCGGAAATATTCTTCATCACAGTGCCAAGAGCCTTAACAATGGCTTCTCCGTTTTCCGTCAGATACATGCCGCTTGACGCCATTTGGATAAGCCCTTGCTGGCTCAGGAACGTGACTTCGCCGCGCAGAACCCGCTCAGTCATGCCTAAATGAGATGACAAACTCCGTCTGCCGATCGGCTGAAGAAAATGAAGAGATTGAAGAATACGGTAGCGACTGGACATTATGTCTAAGACATCGGGGATCAGCCTTTTTTGAAGATCAAGCAAATGTTCCACAGCGTCCCCCTCGATCGACCTGTTCAGGTCTCAAAATGTCCCACACAGTCAATTTATGTCCCATCTGCTCCATGTTTCATGATAGCAACTTTCGCCATTGTTTACAAGCATAATCATGTAAATGTTTTGTATAGGCATTTCAATGACGCAGAATCGTCACATTATAAAAAATGTTGATTTAATGCGGCTTGTTAAATCGAAACTGTCTGCAAATTTTGAAAAATGTCACATCTGCACGATTGATTGCATGCTTGTCCGGATCTTCTCTTGCGGCTTTTTTGTCCATGTGAAGTATACCCTGTTTCGACAAAAGGAAACAAAGAAAGCGTTGTAAAATTTTACAACGCCAATCAAATTGGGACTCAACCAGTCCCAACATTTTTTAATTGTAGGCTGCTCTGCGTTCAATTGTCGATCCAATTCCACAGCTTGCCCTGTACTTCGCAACGACTCGTCTGGAACAGCGAATCCCTGATTTTTCAAGAAGCCGGGTAATATTCTGATCAGACAGCGGTTTTCTGCGATCTTCCATTTTGACCAGATGCTTAATTTCGTTTTGAATTTGAAAGGCAGATACGGTTCCGTGTTCCGCACGCACAGCACGGACAAAGAAATTTTTCATCGGAAGAACGCCGAAATTCGTTTGAACATATTTTCCGGCAGCTGCCCGACTGATTGTTGACTCATGGACCGAAAGCTGTTCGGCAGCTTGTTTCATGGTAAATGGAAGCAAACAATCCTGATCTCCACTCAAAAAGTAATTTTTTTGACGCTCCATCACCATCTGCGCAAGTTTCATCAGCGTCTGCCGACGCCGGGATACACCAGAGAGAAGCCAGTCAGCTTCATCAAACTTTTCGCGAAGATAACGTTTCGTTTCCGCATCCGCTGCCTCCATATAGCGCGTATAATCGTTCATATTTACAGAAATCGTCGGGAGATATTGATCCTCCAATTCGCAAACAAGTCCGCCGTCCCTTTTCGAAATGACGACATCAGGAACAATATATTGCGGCGGATCATCCTGAATCGTTGCCACAGGATTCGGATTCAGTTTACGAATTTGTTCAACAGCCGCATCAATATCGGCTTGTGCCACATCGAGTAAAGAAGCAAGTTCTGCCCAGTCTCCGGTCATAAAGCAGTCCCGATACTCAGTCAAGATTGTTTCCGCAAGCGTGCAGCGCCGATCGAGTCGGCGAAGCTGCAGACACAGGCATTCGATGAGCGAGCGGGCACCGACACCGGCAGGGTCCAAGGCTTGAACGGCCTCCAACGCTTCTTCCGGATCCGCATCAAACTTCCCGAACCGATCAAGAATGGCTTGCGGATCTTCATCAATGAATCCATTGTCATTTAATGAATCAATAAGGATATCGGCAGCATCCATGAGCATGTGATCAAGCCGTGTTTGATGCAGGTCTTGATGCAGCAGTTCACGAAAATCAACACGATTCGCCGCAGTTTCCTCGATCACGTCGGACGTGCTCTTCGCAGCACCGTCTATAGAATAGGACGAATAATCTCTGCGATCCTCGCGATCCTCGACATGCAGCAATGGATTTTCCAAAGCTTTTTCATGGAGCATCCGCGAAAGCTCTTCATTATTACATTGGAGCACGGTCATCGACTGGAATAGAGCCGGCGTCATTTTCAGTTTTAACGATTGCGTTTGAACGAGTGCCAATCCCATCTCGCTCACCTCCTTTACTATTATTATAGCAATTCATCAATAAAATGACTACGCTTTCATTGACGGAATTTGTCACATTTAATGATCATTTAGCGAACAATAGACCGCTCTAGACCAATCCACATAAATATAATGCACTATTTATGGGCTGCTTTTCATGATTCTGCAGTGCATCATTTCAGTCACGTAAACAGAAGGAAACCAAAAAAGGATACAGCGCTGTTCCGGCCGTATCCCTTCATCAATATTTTTGTTTAAAAATATTTCTTTTTCCAGAAGAATAATGCCGTAATCCCGGCAAGTCCCAGAGCAAGACTGATCGGAATCCAAAAAGCATGCGGTGCATGTTCCCATGGAATTGAGCCCACATTCATACCCCAGAAACTCGCCACCATCGTAGGGATCGAAAGCACAATCGTAACCGTGGTCAAAAATTTCATAACCACATTCACATTATTTGAAATCACGGAAGCGTACGCGTCCATCATGCCGCTTAAAATATTGCTGTGCACTTCCGACATTTCAATCGCCTGCTTAATCTCAATAATAACGTCTTCCAATAGATCCTGATCATCTTCATACATACGCAAGAAGCGTTGTTTGGTCATTTTTTCCATAACAATATTGTTTGATTTCAATGATGTTGTGAAATAAACCAGCGTTTTTTCAAGACTAAGCAAATCAAAAAGTTCTTTATTTCTCATTGATTCATGCAGTTCACGTTCGATCAGCGACGTTCTGCGATCAATGGTTTTCAAGTATTTGAGATAATAGCGTGCAATCGCATAGAGTATTTGCAGGGTAAAGCGTGTTTTCTTATAAGTAAAAAAGTTCCGGATACGATTATTAATAAAATCATCAATGATCGGATTACTCTGCAAACAAACGGTCACAAAATAATAAGGCGTAACAATAATGCCAAGCGGAATCGTATCATAAGGAGCTGAGTCGGATTCATCTTGGATCAGCACTGGAAAGTCAACGATGATCAGAACCGAATCGTCTTCCTTTTCAATACGAGAGCGTTCGTCATCATCCAGTGAGTCTCGGATAAAGTCCGATGGAATGCCGGTACCGTCCACAACCTTCTGCACTTCAAATTCGGATGGACGTGTCAAATTTATCCAGCATCCTTTAACCAGCTCTTCTTTTTTCACCAATTTGTCTTGCTCATCAGTTAAATAAATATCAATCATGATGCACCTCCTCTTAATTTAGAGGAAGCCTACACAGATATCTGTCCGCTGCCGTGATTTTGCCCAAGAGCGTCTGATGCCATATAAGCTTCCCCTGCCGATGACTGGGACCAGGCTTTGGACTCGAACTATCAGAACTCATCGAACAATCACTTCCTTCAGCGGAATTGTGTATTTGGCGCGCATCGGATTACGTGCGCGGTCGAATACCGCCACGTTCTATAATACATGGTGTGCCAAAAGAACACAAACTGATCGCAAACGTTACACAAAATATTTTTTCATCTTTTTAAGCGGACTAGAAAGAACGCGCAAAAGCGCCCGGTCCATACGTCCGCAGGATGCGGAGAATTTCCTTCTATTTCAGATTGGGCGATCAGCATCTTATGACGTCTATCGTCTAACCAACAAGGCAAAACGCTAAACGGTTTATACATAAATAGAAGCAACTTATATTTACATGTCCATTGGTGTCCAGCGCCCCTCAAGCGAGTCATGATGTTTCTTTACTTGGTAAAGAAAAAGAGCCCTTTGACAGGCTCTTCTTCATTAATAGTGCGGTAAATACCTTACTTCAGCAGTGCGGCTTTGGAAAACATGGTTTGCCGCATTGTACGTCATAGTGGCACTCATCACAAGTCTCCGACATCGTGTGTGGGTAGTAGTGCTGATGTTCGTAGATGTAATGAGTTTTTCTGATCGTGTGCAGTTGATGAATATGTTTCACAATGACTGGCTTGTAAATATGCTGAACATTGACGGTCTGCGGATCATAGACTGTACCGCCTTGTGTTGGCGGACAATGCAGCGTATTTTCAGTCGTTTTTCCTGCGGCAGCTCCCGGGGCTGTGCCAGCTCCGGCAACATTTCCATAGGGTGCATAACCACCTTTACCTTTCCCTTTACTTGGGAAGCCCATTGGTGCTGTTGAGCATTTGGAAGCCGGTTTAAATTCAGGTTTGTAAGCCGGCTTGTTTTCCGACTTATATTCATGTGTCGGACTTGGCATCGGGCTGACTGGGCCGGCATTGCCCCAATTTCCGATATTCCCCGTGTTGCTTACATTTCCGACGTTTCCCATATTGCCTGAAACAGGCTGATTTGAATAAGGTGAAACCTCCATAATTTTGCTCCTCCTCGTCAATTAAAGTACACTAATAACCTATGAGTCGAGGAAAGCCATTGCACTAATGAGAACACCTAATTTTAGTCGTTCCGCCTAAATTTGGGCAGATAACATGAGAAACTGTTGGTGTTGATCATCCTAAATTACCTCATTGATTTTTGAAAAACGCTTGCAAAAGCGAAGTAAATCACTTAGAATAGACAAATGTCAGCGAGAATTTTCTTACCTATGCGCTCGTAGCTCAGTGGATAGAGCAATGGTTTCCGGTACCATGTGTCGGGGGTTCGACTCCCTTCGAGCGCATCAAATGGTGCAGCAATCCGAACGCATCATACAGTAATTGTATTGACGGCACTTCTGAGAAACGCTCGGAAGTGCCCTTTTTATTCCATGAATGTGCTTGTACCGTATTGTCTATGAAATTTGTATCAAATTATAGGCAAAACTTTAGAAATAATTAAGACGAATATCTATAATTTGCTTTATGATTAACCAATAAAGTACAAATTGGTGTTTTCATTTTTCTTTGAATCATTAAAGAAAATTATGTTCCGCTTAAACGGGAATGAAAACAAATACTCAGAATAAAAAGGAGTCGTACACATTGACAAAAGTAACAGTAGGCGTTCTATTTGGAGGTCACTCGGCAGAATATAAAATCTCTCTGAAGTCTGCATACTCCATTATCACCAGCCTGGATACTGAAAAATACGAGTTGGTACTGATTGGCATAACGCAGGACGGTTCATGGAAAAGATATACAGGCCAGGTAGATGCCATTCCTTCGGATACTTGGAGTGAACAAAATTGTGTGCCTGCATGGATTTTACCGGATAAAAAATTGCATGGATTGATTGAACAGCATCATGATCAGCTTATTCGCACACATCTTGATGTCGTTTTCCCCGTTTTGCATGGTAAAAACGGAGAAGACGGAACCATTCAGGGCCTCCTTGAACTATCTGGAATTCCCTATGTCGGTTGTAATGTGCTGAGTTCTTCAATGGGCATGGATAAGGATATTTCACACCGTATCGTGAAGGACGCAGGCTTCCGTGTTCCTGAAACAGTTTCCATCACCGGGAAGTCCTCAAAGGAACAGTTAGAGAAAATTAGTGTCGGCTTGAGTTACCCGGTTTTCGTCAAACCGGCAAACGGCGGTTCTTCGTTCGGCGTCACTAAGGTTGCTGATTCTGCCGGTCTTTTAGCGGCAGTTGTTGATGCTCAGAACTACGACAGCAAAATCTGTATTGAAGAAGGAATCGACGGCTGTGAAGTGGGCTGCTCCATCTTAGGAAACGGGGACGACTTGACAGTCGGCGAAGTTGATCAGATTGTTCTGTCTCACGGTTTCTTCCGCATTCATCAGGAATCACATCCGGAAACAGATTCCGAGAATTCAACGATTCGCGTCCCAGCCGATGTTTCATCAGACGTTGAGGCACGTATCAAGCAAACCGCTAAAGCAATTTATAGTGCGCTGGGATGTACAGGATTAACACGTGTCGACATGTTCCTTACACCTGATCATGAAGTTGTCTTTAATGAAATAAATACAATGCCCGGATTCACCAGCTACAGCCGCTATCCGCGAATGATGAAAGCTGCCGGCATCAGCCTGACCCAAGTTACGGATACGGCCATTCAATTAGCACTCCAAAGCAAATAATTGAAACCTTGAGAGCTGATAACTATTATTGGCTCTGAAGTTTGCGCTTTCTGCACTCAGTTTGTCATTATAGGAGAGATCCACTGCCTCAACTTCATGAAAAGCTGAGCAGTGGATCGTTAAATTTGACCTATATTGACCTTTAATGTATCATGGATGTTGGTAATGGGAAAAATAACTTTCTTCAATGGAAAAAGGGGGTTCGTTCAATGCCTTTAATACCAACAGTCATTGAGCAGACAAACCGCGGCGAACGCGCGTATGACATCTACTCACGCTTATTGAAAGACCGTATCATTATGCTTGGAACAGCAATTGACGACAATGTAGCTAATGCGGTTGTCGCACAGCTGCTTTTCCTGGCAGCAGAAGATTCGGAGAAAGATATTTCGCTTTACATCAATAGCCCCGGCGGATCAATTACCGCAGGAATGGCCATTTTTGATACAATGCAGTTTATTAAACCAAAGGTATCAACCATTTGCATTGGTATGGCCGCTTCAATGGGCAGCTTCCTCTTAACTGCAGGCGAAATCGGTAAGCGTTACGCACTGCCGAATAGCGAAATTATGATTCACCAGCCGCTTGGCGGCATGCAGGGTCAGGCGTCAGATATGGAAATTCACGCAAAGCGGATCATTTCTATTCGTGAAAAGTTGAATCATATCTATGCTGAACGTACCGGTCAGCCTTACGAAGTGATTGCTCGTGATACGGATCGTGACAATTTCATGTCCGCAGAAGAAGCGAAGAAGTATGGTTTGATTGACGATATTATGGTTTCAGCAAAATAATTGACCATAAAGAAAAGCCGGAGCATCTGCTCCGGCTTTTCTTATTGTCTTTTAGTAAGCGTTATCATTTGTTTTCAATAAAAGAAGCCAGCGTCTCAAGCGCCATACGTTCATCCTCACCCTCAGCGGTCAGAATGAGCTGCTCACCGCGAGCCGGTGCCATGCTCATGACACCCATGATGCTCTTCACATTTGCTACGTGCCCGTCTTTTTCAAGCGTTATAGCTGCCTGATAAAGGTTGGCATTCTGCACAAATAGAGCGGCTGGCCGCGCCTGAAGGCCATTTTCCAGCCCGATGATCACTTTCTTAGTCAGCATGTTGTCCATTCCTCCTTTCATAAAAATGAAGGCGCACAACCATTTATTGGCCCTGTCGAATCCGATTGGCAATCGCGTCGATTTTTCGGAAGCGATGGTTAATCCCAGATTTGCTGATTGGCTCACCATTAACCATTTCTCCAAGCTCTTTCAGCGTAATGTCCGGATTTTTCAACCGAATCTCAGCAATTTCCCGCAATTTATCCGGCAATTCTTCCAACCCGATACTCTTCTCAATCAACCGGATATTTTCCATCTGTCTCATCGCAGCGGAGACCGTTTTATTCAAGTTCGCCGTCTCACAATTGACAAGCCGGTTCACTGAATTACGCATGTCCTTGACAATACGGATATCCTCAAAATAAAACAGAGCTTTGTTTGCGCCGATAATGCTCAGAAAATCGGTGATCTTTTCGCCCTCTTTCATATAAATGATGTATCCGTTCTTTCTCGGCAAGATCTTAACATTAAGATTGAACGTATTCATCAGTTTAGCCAAAGAATACGTATGTTCTTCATAATTCGAAAAAATTTCTAAGTGATATGAGGATTCCGGATGGTTCAGTGAACCACCTGCCAAGAATGATCCACGCAGATAGGAACGTTTGCAGCAGTCGCTCTCAATTAATTCTGGGGCAATTTCACGGGTAAACTGTCCTCCGTCATCAATGATTCTCAAATCTTCCAGGAACGGACGCGCCGTTTCTTTCAGACGAACAATATAAACATTATTTTTCTTCAGCCGCATCTTTCTCCGTACCAGGATCTCGATTTGATAATGGTACGCTTGTTTAATCAGTCGGAAAATCCGTCGAGAAATTGCTGCATTCTCTGTTGCGATATCCAATTCAATTCTCTTGTTACGAATTGAGATGAAGCCATTCATTCGTGTCAGCGCAGCAAGCTCCGCACGCGCGCAGCAGTCATCTACCTCGAGCATCGTCAATTCTTTTTTGGTTTCGGCGGCAAATGACATGCCAATCCCTCCAAACCTTACACTTTTTTCTCCGTAAATAAAGACATCAGCATACGGCCGACGACTTCTTCATCATGACGTACAACGCCTCCGGCAGTCTTGATCAGCGGCGCATGAATGACATCAATGCCTAGATCATTCAGTTGCTCCCAATCAATCTGCACCGGCTCTGATTCTTCAGCTGCGTAACGCTTCAGCAAGTCGACTTTAATGGGCCGGCTGTTCACAATAATTGTATCGATAAAAGGATGTGCGACATGGCGATGAATGGCCTTAATATGTTCAGATGCCGTAAAATGGTCGGTTTCCCCCTTTTGCGTCATGACATTACACACATACACTTTTCTGGCCTTCGAACGCGCAATTTCATCGGCGAGTTCCGGTACAAGCAAATTAGGGATCACGCTCGTATAAAGACTGCCGGGTCCGAACGTAATTAAATCCGCGTCACGAATCGCTCGGACGCTTTCCGGGAGCGGCTGAATATCCGCCGGCTTTAAGAAAACACGTTCAATCCGTTTGTTCACTTCGGGAATATGCGATTCTCCTTCCACGATACTGCCGTCGCTCATCACTGCACCGAGTGCAATCATTTGATCCGCCGCAGGCAGCACCTGGCCGTGAACATTGAGAATTCGGCTTAATTCGCGCACACCTTTGACAAAATCACCGGTTATCGATGTCAGCGCGGCAATCAGCAGGTTTCCTAAGGAATGGCCGTTTAATCCACTGTCTGTTTTGAACCGATGCTGAAGCAATTGTTCGAACATCGGTTCAATATCTGATAGCGAAACAAGTACATTGCGGATATCGCCGGGCGGAGGAATCTGCAGCTCATTTCTCAGCTTTCCGCTGCTGCCGCCGTCGTCCGCAACAGTCACAATCGCAGTGATATCCACCGGGTACTTCTTCAAACCGCGAAGCACCGCCGGAAGCCCTGTGCCCCCGCCGATCGCAACGACTTTTTTTCGATCTGTCATTCGATTATTTTCCTCTCTCAATATCCCGGTGCGACACATTCGTCGGGAAATCTCCGGAAAGTTTTTTGGCAATCCACTCGGTCAAGGCGACTGATCGATGTTTGCCGCCTGTGCAGCCGATCGCAATAACCAGCTGCCCTTTGCCTTCACGTTTGTACTGTGGAATCATGAATTGAAGCAGATCCATCAGCTTCTTCAAAAATTGCTTCGTCTCCGACCATTTCAGCACGTACTCAGAAATATCAGTATCAAGTCCAGTCCGCTCACGCATATGCTTCACGTAGTAAGGATTGGGCAGAAAACGTACATCAAAAACGAGATCAGCATCGATGGGAAGCCCGTATTTAAAACCAAAGGACAGCAAATTAACGCGGAATGTCTCCGTTTCGCTGGCAAATTCCTGAACGATGCGATCGCGTAATTCTCTTGGTTTCATGTCTGTTGTGTTTATATAATATTGGGCGAGTCCTTTAACTTCTTCAAGTTTTTTTCGTTCGGCGCGAATACCGTCAATCGGCCGGCTTTTCGGAGACAGCGGATGTGAGCGGCGTGTCTCCTTGTAGCGATGAACTAGTGCATCATCCTTCGCATCGAGAAAAAGAATCTTCGGCCTGACTTTCTCGGATTTGCTGAATGCATCCAGTGATGCGAAAAGCGAATCGAAAAAAGTTCTGCCGCGAAGATCCATGACTAATGCTAGTTTATTCAGTTTTTCCGAATCTGAATCTTCAATTAAGTCAATGAACTTTGGAAGCAAAGTCGGCGGCAAATTATCGATGCAGAAGTAACCCAAGTCCTCAAAAATACGGGTCGCAACTGTCTTTCCCGCGCCCGACATTCCGGTTATGATCACTACTTGAATATCTTTCATCCTGCATCCGTCCCCACCGATCAATTTTTCACCTGTGACGCAACACCTGCATCAAGGCATTCTTTCATCTTTAGTATACTCGAAAAAGAAGCATTCAGAAAGATAAACGATAATCAGCAGACGTGCGTTTATGAAAAATGCGATGCGTATTGGCAACTATTTTCCTTGCCCGGAAGCGACAAAGCGCAGAGAAATAAGGCAAAAAAAGCAGCACCGCCATATTGCGATGCCACTAAATGTTTATATAAAAAGGGGGGTCAATTTCATACTTTAATCATATCGTGTTTTCATTTCATAATGATTACATGATGATTAAACACTTATGAAATTACGCCCAATGATTCATCTAAAGAATCATGACTAAAGACGCACAGGCCTTATTTGACTGCCGAAGCATCCTTCAGCTTCTCAACATATTTCTGTGCATTTTCTGCCGCAATGCTGCCGTCTCCGGTCGCTGTCACAATTTGGCGCAGCTCCTTTTGGCGCACGTCGCCTGCCGCGAAAATACCTGGAATACTGGTCTCCATCTTTTCGTTCGTCACGATATAACCCTCATCGTCAAGAATGCCTAAATCGCTCACAGCACCAGTCAGCGGATTCATACCGACATAAATAAACACACCGTCTACTGGAAAATCGGTTTCTTCTCCGGTTTTCTTATTCTTCAGCGTCAGGCTGGCTACCTTGCCGTCCGCACCATTGATCTTCGTGCAAATGGTATCCCAAATAAAGTCAACTTTTTCATTATTGAATGCACGGTTCTGAAGAATCTTCTGTGCGCGCAGCTGGTCGCGCCTGTGAACGATTGTTACCTTGGATGCAAAACGTGTCAGATAAGTTCCCTCTTCAACCGCAGAATCACCGCCGCCAATCACCGCCAGTTTCTTCTCCTTGAAGAATGCGCCATCGCACACCGCGCAATAGGACACGCCGCGGCCAGCGAATTCTTTTTCGCCGGGAACGCCAAGCTTGCGATATTCAGCACCCGTCGTTACGATGACCGTCCGCGCCTTGTATTGCTTGCTTCCGCAATCAATAGTTTTGACATCCGAACCATCCTCGATTTTCTTAATATCGCCATACGCATACTCTGCTCCAAATTTTTTCGCATGCTCAAACATCTTGTTTGACAGATCCGGTCCGAGAATCGATTCAAAACCGGGATAGTTCTCGACTGCTTCCGTATTCGCCATCTGACCACCTGGAATTCCGCGTTCAATCATCAACACTGACATATTCGCTCTCGCCGCATACACGGCGGCCGTCATTCCGGCCGGCCCTGCCCCCGCAATAATGACATCATAAATTTTCTGTTCTTCAGCCAACGTCAATCCATTCCTTCCATAGCAAATTTGCTAGTCTTCTTTATAATTATTATTATCTACTGATCTGATAATTCTATGCTAAAGAATGGCGCGACCAAAGTCCAGAAAATTGCTCATACGTAAAAACACTTGATTCGTATCAATCATCATCCCACTGTTTTTCAAGCGCAATTGATAATTCCTGAATATGTTTTCGCAATCGATACAGTGTCGTACCTGCTTCCATCGCAATGTCCTTCTGAGCAGCCGGTTTGCCGAACTCCTTCTTCCACAAATAAATCAAAGCAGCAGCCCAGCCCTTGATGTCCTCCTCACGGATATGCGCGAACGAATCGACAACGGCCCAGAAACTGTAAAGCTCCGGATGCTTTAACGTCTCTTTGCAGCCTCCTGCTAACCGCTCAACCTCGCGCATGACTTGCATACTTAGGTCGCGCACGCCGCTGTCCATTTCTTCAACCAGCCTGCGTGCATGACCCATGATTTCCGGATCTGTGCCTTTCTTCGCCACATCCAGAAGCAGAGAACGATCATGACACCGCGCAGCATAGAAAAGAGAAAAAATTTGAAACGATTTTACGTCTTCCCATGCTTCTTTTCGAATGAGCTCCCGAACCATGAAGTTCTTTTCCGCCCCTGGTTCGAACATCATGTCCTGAATCTTGCTGTACTTAAACGGGTGGAAGGGCTTATCACTGAAAAAGTCAACACGTCTCCAGTTCTGCTTAGCCGCCTCTTCATCGCCGCAATGATAAGCAGAAAGTGCCATCCAGAAGTAAAAAACCTGATCACGCCGTGCGCCTCGCTTTTCCGCAATGCGCAACCAGTAGTAAGCCCGCTTGTAATTGCCGATAAAAAGATAGGTTGAGCCGAGTTTTCCGCAATGCTCCGGGTAAAGCGGATAGATCAAATCAAGACGTGCAACCACTTTCTCCAGCCCGGATTTATCGTGCAATTGATAGTAAAAAGTCGCTAAATTACACAAAGCATGAATATTTCCCGGATCCTTTTCCAAAACGCGGCATGCAGTGGCAAGCGCATTTTCCTGATCATCCATAGAAAAATAGGCGATTGAAAGATTATTCTGTGCCGCAAGAAAATCCGGCTCGTCCTCAATCACTTGTTTAAAGTAATGGATTGCTTCGTCAAAATGGCCGTGTTCCAGTGCCAGACGACCGCGTTCATGAACCGTAACATAGGCAGATTCATCTTCATCCAATTCTTTCATTTCTGAGTTCAGCATTTGAAACAATTCCTGAGCCTCATGCTTAAATGTTCCGTTCGGTTCCAAAGTCAAATAGATTTGAACTTCATCTAGTGCCTCTTGAAATTCCCCAAGATAGGCATAATTATTTGCTATAAAAAAATAACAATCGGTCATTTTCGAATCAAGTTCATAAACCACTTTTTTTAGTAAGCGAATTGATGATTCATAGTTTTCCAGCTCAGCAAGAATCTCAGCTTGCTGGCAAAGGTATTCGACATCATTCGGTTTGAATTTGATTGCGCGCTCCATATATTTGCTGGCGCGTTCAAGATCGCCTTTTTCAAAACAAGCGATCCCTTTCTGATAAAAAAAGTCACCGTCACAATGAAAATCGATGACGCGTGCTTTTTTCGTGCAGTTTCTCTCCTCCATAAAATCCTTTTGCCCCCGTGCCTCTTTTTCCAATCCCAAATAATTATAGCATAACTGCTCTCGCCATTTTTGAAAAGCCTTTGCCAATTACAGTTTACCTGCCGACATGTAAAAACAACCGTCTCTTGGCGGTTGTTCTAGAAACTCTTAATTCAGATTGTTACTTCTGTACTCCGTACGATACTGAGCAAATCCTTCATGTTATTCAATAAATAATCCGGGTTCAATCGTTCCAGCATCGTCCGCCCTTTGAGTGACCAACCGACTGCCGCGGTGCGAACATGTGCATTTTCTCCTGCCAGGATATCGGCCGGGCTGTCACCAACCATAATAGTTGTTTCCTTCTGTGCGGCCAAGTCGTTCATCGCGCGTACTACAGGTTCAGGATCTGGCTTGAGCCGCGTAACATCATTGCTCGTAATTACCGTTTCGAAGAAATCAGCCATTCGGGTCAAATGGAGACCGCGCTCCACCATATCTCGCGTTTTGGTTGAAACAACGCCGAGTTTGCAGCCATCTTCTTTCAACACGGTCAAGGTTTCGCGCACGTAGGGAAACTCCTTGACAAGCCTGTCATGGAATCGGCTGTTATGATCGCGGTACATGGAAATCATTTCATTTGTCAGCTTCGGACTAATCCGGTTAAAGCTTGTCTCCAAGGATTCACCGATAAACGGGATCAGATCTTTCCGTGTAAATTTTCCTGGATAATAGTGGTCCAGTGTATATTGAAAAGAAGTCAGGATTAAATTATTTGTATCAATCAGTGTTCCGTCCAAATCAAATAAAACCGTCTTTATCAAATTGCTCATCTCCCCAAAAGAAAACTCAACTAAGTGTTAATGAATTCGCATCAAATCTCTCTATACAGAAAAAAATCACCGCAATTGTTTCTTGAATTGCGATGATCAATTAAATTTATGTCTACTCACTATAGAGCGGTCTGTTTTTCTGTGCCGTTCGCCAATAGGTGATCAGTCCTAAGCCAACAATAACCAAAACAACGGACAGCCATTGCGATACGCGAAGCGGCCCGAGCATCAAACTGTCTGTGCGCAACCCTTCAATATAGCAGCGGCCTAAGGCATACCAAGTTACATAAATCATAAAAAGTTCGCCGCGTTTCAATCGAACGACACGCCGGATAACCAGCAGAATAACAAAACCGACGATATTCCAAACCGATTCATACAAGAAAGTCGGAATGTAATAGGTCCCATCAATATACATCTGGTTGATGATGAAATGAGGCAGATGCAAGTGTTCCAGTGCCGCCCGTGTTGTTGGACCGCCGTGCGCTTCCTGATTCATAAAATTGCCCCATCGTCCGATCGCTTGACCGAGGATAACGCTCGGTGCGCAGACATCGGCAACCTTCCAAAAAGACAGATGACGGAGCCGGCAATAGACAACTGCGGTCAGCACTGCACCGATCAAGGCACCATAAATTGCGATGCCTCCGTTCCAAATAGCAATGATCTCTCCGGGATGCTTGGAGTAGTAACCCCATTCAAAGGCCACATAATAGATACGTGCGCAGATCACCGCGATTGGCGCTGCATAGAGAATTAAATCGGTAAATGTATCTGGCGGGAGGTCAAGACGTTTGCCCTCGCGCATCGCAATAAGCAGTCCAATTAAAGCGCCTGCCGCGATAATGATGCCGTACCAATAAATATGGAGCGGTCCTAATTCAAAAGCCACTCGATTGAGCGGTTCAATTGCTTCGTTCATAAAGATGGACACCTCAACTTAAATAAAATGGATTATCGATCATTCAAACTGTCATTCAGTCGATCAGCAAATTGCTGCGCGGCATGGTAACCCATGTTTTTCAACCGATAATTCATCGCCGCTACTTCAATAATGACAGCAAGGTTGCGCCCCGGTCGTACAGGAAGAACAAGCCTTGGAATCTCCGTATCAATCAATTTAATCTTTTCTTCATCCAGTCCGAGCCGATCATATACTTTGCTCTGATCCCACAGTTCCAGATGAATGACCAATGAAACGGTCTTATAATTGCGGACTGCCCCGGCGCCAAACAAGGTCATTACATTAATAATCCCGAGTCCACGAATTTCAAGAAGATGCTGAATCAATTCCGGCGCGCTGCCGACGAGCTCAGCCTCGCCTTCCTGACGAATTTCAACCGAATCATCCGCCACAAGGCGATGACCGCGCTTCACGAGTTCGAGTGCTGTTTCGCTTTTCCCCACGCCGCTGTCCCCGGTAATCAGAACTCCGACACCATAGACATCAACGAGCACGCCGTGCACGGCTGTCATCGGTGCGAGTCGCGATTCCAAATAGTTTGTGATCATACTGCTCAGTCGTGTCGTCTGCATCTTCGACTGAAGCACAGGGACATGGCGTTTATTTGATGAAATGATGAATTCCTCAGGCACTTCAATTCCACGAGAGATCACAATGCACGGCGTCTGTGCGGTGCACAGCTGAGAGGTTCGTTTATACCGCTCATCCTGGCTCAATTCATTAAAAAAAGAAAGTTCGGTACGCCCAAGCAGCTGCAGACGTCTCCTGGGATAATAAGTAAAATAGCCAGCAATTTCCAAGCCGGGTCTCGAAATGTCGCTGACAATAATTTCACGATCCAACCCTTCCTTGCCGCTTACCAGCTTCAAATCAAAATGCTCAATAAGTTCACGCACACGCACTCTGCTCATGTTTTCATTTGCCGCCGGAACCTGTCCGTTTTCTTCCGTCATCACGCACCTCATGTTAGGGCTGACAGGCGTTCGGGAAGCATAAAATCCGCCGGGCAAGGCGTACACGCCTGAGAGAGAGAATCAGCCTCCATTTCTTTCTATTAGTGCACCGGGGTGTCGGTCCGGTGCTCTCTCAGGTTCATTTAATAAATCGGGGTACTGCCCGATGATTAGTCACATTTTCTTTATTTTACCATAGATTCGCCGCGCGCCAAAAAATGAATCCCATGATTTTAAATGATCGGGCAAATCCTTGGGAAACAGCAGAAAAAACGGCGCAATTACTCGCGCCGCAAGGGTTTGATTATAAAGTTTTGGATGATCATCTGGCAAATAGCCATAATGATCGCAACGATCAACGCGCTTCCAAAGCCGTCCAGTTCAAATGCCGGGCCCATGATCGATGCCGTCAGCATCAGCATCAATGCATTGATGACAAAAATGAAGAATCCGAGCGTCAGGACGGTCGCCGGTAAGGAGAATAATAACAGAACCGGCCGGATAAAGAGATTGAGAAATGACAAGATCAGGCTGGCAGCAAAAGCCGCGCCAATGCCGGAAAGATGCACCATCGTATGAAGATAGCCGGCAAGTGTCATTAAAATCACCATATTTATGATGACATTAAGCAAGGTTTTGGCAAACCAGTTTTTAAACAAAAGCGTCACACTCTTTCAGGAATAATTAGATAAGCAATAAAATAACCAATCAAGCATGGAAAAAAGGCGGTTACGATTGTCAAAACCACAAAGGCAAGCCTGACAACTACGGGGTCAATATTAAAATAGTCGCCGATTCCGCCGAGTACACCGCCAAGTACCCTGTTTTCTCTTGATCGGAATAATTGTTTGTACACGAAAAAACCTCCCGCCTCATTCATCTTATTCCACTATACCCTTTCATCATGCAAGGTAACAAGAACATTTTCCCGTTTTATGGGGAAAATCTGGTTTACACGCGCAACTGATCGCTCGATTCAGCTACCTGCTGCTGGTTATGAAGATGCTCCTCCATGCGCACACGGTCACGTTCCAGCACCGGCTTCAGATACTTGCCGGTATAGGATTCCTTGGTATCCGCTACTTTTTCCGGAGTCCCTGTAACCACAATCGTGCCGCCGCCGTTTCCGCCTTCCGGACCAAGATCGATCAAGTAGTCCGCACATTTAATTACATCAAGATTATGCTCGATGATTAACACACTGTCACCGCTGTCTACGAGTGCCTGAAGCACAACAAGCAGCCGGGAGATGTCATCCATATGCAGACCGGTCGTCGGTTCGTCCAGGATATAAAGTGCACGGCCTTTCGTACGACGATAAAGCTGGGACGCGAGCTTGACACGCTGAGCTTCGCCGCCGGAGAGCGTCGTGGCCGGTTGGCCGAGCCGAATATAGCCTAAGCCGACATCATAGAGCGGTTCCAGTCTGCGTTTGATCCGCGGTACATTTTTGAAGAATTCCAGACCTTCCTCTACAGTCATGTCCAGAACATCGGCAATCGTTTTCCCTTTATAGGTCACATCGAGCGTTTCACGATTATAGCGTTTGCCATGGCATACTTCGCACGGCACATAAACATCCGGAAGGAAGTGCATTTCTATTTTAATAATACCGTCGCCGCTGCACGCTTCGCAGCGTCCGCCTTTAACATTGAAGCTGAAACGACCTTTTTTATAGCCGCGCACCTTTGCCTCATTTGTCGCCGCGAACACGTCGCGAATCATGTCAAAGACTCCGGTATAAGTTGCCGGGTTGGAACGCGGCGTGCGTCCGATCGGTGCCTGGTCGATTTGAATGACCCGATCCAATTCTTTTATGCCCTTGATCTGCTTATACTCACCGGGAGCATCGCGACGTCCGTGCAATTTTTGAGCAAGTGCCTTGAACAGCACCTCATTGACCAAGGTACTTTTCCCCGAGCCGGAAACGCCGGTAACCACCGTCATCACACCGAGCGGAAAACTAACCGTCACATTCTTCAAATTGTTCGCCTTCGCGCCGATCACTTTGATCTCGCGCTTGGTTGCTTTTCTCCGTTTCGCCGGAATCGGAATGAACTTGCGGCCCGACAGGTATTGTCCGGTAAGTGACTGTTCATTGTTCATGATTTCTTCAGGAGTTCCCTGAGCCGTAATCTGACCGCCATGCTCGCCGGCACCCGGACCGACGTCGATAATGTAATCAGAAGCAAGCATGGTATCCTCATCATGTTCCACAACGATCAGTGTATTTCCGAGATCACGCATGCCGAGCAGCGAATGAATCAAGCGGTCATTATCGCGCTGATGCAAGCCGATTGACGGTTCGTCCAAAATGTAGAGCACACCCATGAGCTGCGATCCGATCTGCGTTGCCAGCCGGATTCGCTGCGCTTCCCCGCCCGACAGGGTTCCCGCCGCACGGCCTAACGTCAGATAGTCCAGTCCTACATCGATGAGGAACTGAGTCCGCTGTGTAATTTCACGAAGAATCAAACGAGCAATCGTCTGTT
The DNA here is from genome assembly GCF_056678885.1 of Sporolactobacillus sp. PKPK-6. Taxonomy (NCBI): domain Bacteria; kingdom Bacillati; phylum Bacillota; class Bacilli; order Caryophanales; family Sporolactobacillaceae; genus Sporolactobacillus; species Sporolactobacillus sp. PKPK-6. Next base: position 882,782 of record NZ_JBWXPA010000001.1, read on the forward strand.
CCTTTTCGGTGAGTTCCAGCCCGTTAAAGAACGAAAGCATTTCCCGAATCGGCATTTCGGTCACTTCACTGATGTGCCTGCCCCCGATTTTCACTGCCAGCGCTTCCGGACGAAGCCGGTGACCGTGACAGGTCGGACACGGCTTCTGCATCATATATTCGGACATTTGTTCACGAATAAAGTCAGAGCTTGTCTCACGGTATCTACGTCCGATATTGTTCATGACGCCTTCGTAGTACATGTCTTTATCCCGAACATCGCCGAATTCATTTTCATAGTGAAAATGGATGCGTTCAGTCCCTGAGCCGTAGAGAAGGAGTTTCATCTTCTCTTTCGGCAGCTCTGAGACCGGACAATTCATATCAATGCCAAAGTGAGCACAAGCCGCCTTAAGCAGTTGTGGATAATATTGTGAACTCGTCGGTTCCCAGGCGATAATTGCACCTTCGGCTAACGATTTGGTCTGATCAGGGATGACCAAATCAGGGTCAACCTCCATGCGTGAGCCCAGTCCGTCACAATCTGGGCAGGCTCCGAACGGACTGTTAAACGAAAAGAGTCGAGGTTCAAGTTCACCGATTGAGAAGCCGCAATAAGGGCATGAATGTTGTTCGGAAAAAAGCAGTTCTTCACCACCGATAATATCCACAACGACACGACCGTCAGTCAGTTTAGTTGCTGCTTCAAGTGAATCGGCAAGCCGTCCCTCTATATTCGGTTTCACAACAATTCGATCAATCACAACATCGATGTTATGCTTCTTGTTCTTTTCAAGCTTGATTTCTTCCGACACCTCACGCATCTCGCCGTCAACACGTACCCGGACATAGCCCTTTTTCTTAATATCTTCCAAGGTCTTGACATGTGTTCCTTTTCTTCCGGAGACCAGCGGTGCCAGAATCTGCAGCTTTGTCCGCTCCGGATAAACCATGATTCTGTCAACCATCTGTTCAATAGTCTGCGATGTGATTTCAACACCGTGTGTCGGGCAAAAAGGGTGCCCGATTCTGGCAAAAAGAAGACGCATGTAATCATAAATTTCCGTTACGGTTCCCACGGTTGAACGCGGGTTATGACTCGTCGTCTTCTGGTCAATCGAAATCGCCGGCGACAAGCCTTCAATCGCGTCCACATCCGGTTTGTTGGATTGGCCGAGAAATTGGCGGGCATATGCCGACAGCGATTCAACATAGCGGCGCTGCCCCTCGGCGTAGATTGTGTCGAACGCCAGCGATGACTTGCCTGAGCCCGACAATCCGGTAACAACAACCATTTTGTCACGTGGTATTGTTACGCTGACATTTTTTAAATTATGTTCCCTTGCGCCTTTGACAACAATATTTTCAAGTACCATCTGCGTGTTATCCCTCCGCCTTCAGTTCATAGAGTGCGTCCCGCAGTTCCGCTGCACGCTCGAAGTCAAGCGACTTTGCCGCCTGCTTCATTTCTTTTTCAATACCGATAATTGCCTTGTTGCGCTCGCTCTTTGTCATTTTCTTCTTTTTCTTCTTGCCGGAGCCATCCTGTTTTTCCACTTCGTATGTCGCTTTAATCAGCTCAGGAATGGCCTTTTGAATCGTCGTCGGTGTAATATGATGCACTTCATTGAATTTCTTTTGAATTTTGCGGCGGCGTGCGGTTTCATCCATCGCCAACCGCATCGAATCGGTAACTCGGTCGGCATACAGAATGACTCGCCCTTCCGCATTTCTCGCCGCGCGTCCGATCGTCTGAATCAGCGACCGTTCCGAGCGAAGGAAGCCTTCCTTATCGGCGTCAAGGATAGCGACAAGTGAGACTTCAGGAATATCCAGTCCTTCACGGAGCAGGTTGATCCCGACCAGCACATCGAATTCGCCACGTCGCAAATTGCGAATGATCTCAATCCGGTCGAGCGTCTTAACTTCCGAATGAAGATAATTGACTTTAATGCCCATGCCCTTTAGATAGTCGGTCAAATTCTCTGCCATCTTCTTTGTCAGCGTCGTGACGAGGACACGTTCATGCTTCTTAATCCTAATATTAATCTCGTCGTAGAGATCATCAATCTGTCCCTTGATCGGACGGACTTCGATTTCCGGATCCAGCAATCCGGTCGGTCGAATAATCTGCTCGACCGGCTTATTGGAATGCTCCAATTCATAATCCGCCGGAGTCGCCGAAACGTACACGATCTGATTGACACGTTCCTCAAATTCTTCAAATTTAAGCGGCCGGTTGTCTTTTGCAGAAGGAAGACGGAAACCATGATCAACCAGGACGTTTTTTCGCGCCTGGTCGCCGTTGTACATGGCCCGAATCTGTGGCAGTGTCGCATGGGATTCATCGACCATAATGAGAAAGTCCTTTGGAAAATAGTCCATGAGCGTATACGGCGATTCACCCGGTTTTCGAAAGGTCAGATGCCTTGAATAGTTCTCAATTCCGGAGCAAAAGCCGACTTCCTCCATCATTTCCAAATCATAACGCGTACGCTGCTCAAGCCGTTGTGCCTCAAGTAGTTTACCGTTCTCATTAAGCACTTTCAGCCGATCCTCGAGTTCCTTCTGTATGTTCACAATTGCTCGCTTCATTTTCTCCTGTCCGGTAACGAAGTGGGAAGCCGGGTAGATGGCGACATGATCACGCTCGCCGACAATCTCTCCGGTCATCGGATCCATCTCGGTCAGCCGTTCAATTTCATCACCGAAGAATTCGACGCGAATGCAGTGATCATCGCGTGAAGCCGGGAAAATCTCCACCACATCGCCGCGCACACGGAATGTCCCGCGTGTAAAATTAATATCGTTACGCGAGTACTGGATGTCGACAAGTTGACGCAGCATCGCATCCCGCTCCTTCTCCATACCCGGCCGCAATGAGAGTACAAGTGAGCTGTATTCTTCCGGAGAACCTAAACCGTAAATACACGAAACACTGGCAACAATAATGACATCGCGACGCTCAAACAATGAGCTGGTTGCCGAGTGACGCAGCTTGTCAATCTCGTCATTGATGCTCGAATCTTTTTCAATATACGTATCCGTCTGCGGAATATAGGCTTCCGGCTGGTAATAATCGTAGTAGCTGACAAAATATTCGACCGCATTATTCGGGAAAAATTCCTTAAACTCGTTATAAAGCTGCCCTGCAAGCGTTTTATTATGGGCAATGACCAGCGTCGGCTTCTGCACTTGAGCAATCACATTCGACATCGTGAATGTTTTACCGGTACCGGTCGCGCCGAGCAACGTCTGATGCTTTTGACCGTTCCTGATCCCATCGACCAATGTACGAATCGCTTCCGGCTGGTCGCCTTGCGGTTGAAAATGGGACGCGAGTTGAAAATCCATAGCGCCCTCCTCCAATCTTTACTGTTTTTCTATGAAAAAAGCATGATTTGTCATTAATAGTAAAAAATCTTTCTTAAAAAAAGTATAGCATACCTCTATAGCAAAATAACAGCAAAATGCGAACGGATATTCCCAATGTTTTTCAGTCATTTATTCTAAACTCGGCTCATCTCACACAGGATAACCGGAGAAGTCATTTACTAGTACTTAATGAAACTAAAAAACTTCCATGGCACTCGGCCACAGAAGTCTTTTTTGAGAACATGAATTACGATTTAATATCTTCACCCATGTATTTTTCAATTTCTTCTAGAATTCCTTTTGCTGCTTTGCGGCTCAGGATCAGCTTGCCGTTTGCCAGAACAAGGTTATCCGGCGACACTTCATTCGTGATCTGGCACGCCATATTCGGCACATATTTCTTGAAGATAATCCGTTCATCCTCCGTGAAGATTTCGAGCGGATCACCCTCTTTAATATTCATGGTCCTTCTGAGTTCAATCGGAATCACAACACGTCCTAATTCATCAACTTTACGCACAATACCTGTCGATTTCATTTTTGCGCTCCTCCTCTCGCCTTTTCTATACTACGACCTGCATCACTTTTAACTTGATTATAGCACCAATATGCACCACAATTCGTGCAGGGGTTAAAAAATTCCAATTGCTCACATAACTACACCCAGTTTCAAAATCAGTCACATTTTAACAGTTGGGATTATTGTAAATTTTGACGGAACAAACAGCCAAGGGGACCAGCAAGCTTGCTCACCTTTTAGGTCTGCGGGCAGCGCCTCACCTTAAGCATCTTCCTTTCTTCCCATAAAAAGGAAGGAAAAGGAATCTCGCTGTCCCTCCTGCGGATTTTTGTTCCTGTTAGATTATTCGAATTAAGGCTTAACTATTTGTCTTTTGTTTCAAATTCCATTGATCGCCTTCAAGAAAAAGTAGCCCGATCTTATAATTGTCATCTTCATGAATTGGCCCCTTTTCAAAGCGCTGCTCGCCGAAACGATCGATCACTTCCAGCTTGCAGTAAGCCGCATGCTTTTGAAGTGCTTCATAGAATTCATCCACGCTGCTGACCTCTAAATCATTCACCCGCAAAATTTCTTCCCCAGGAATAATGCCCATACGCGCACCAAGCGAGTGAGGGATCGCTCCAATAACGCGCAGTCCTCTGTTCGGCATAAGATAATAGAACGGCTGCGTCTCACGCAGGTGATGGTGGTACCAGGTGAGCAGCAATCGGCTGACGAGTGCCACAACTCCGCCCAGCACGACGAAAAGCGCCATATGAAGCAGATAGCCCGCACCGATGAAGATCGCCGTTATGCCGGACGACGCCATCAACCAGCTTGCCGTTTGACGAACAGCAGGTTTCGGTAATGCGTGCGTGATCAATTGTGCGATTCCTATGCCCAATGGGAAAATCGCAAAGCTAAATGAAGCGCCGCCGGAAACAAACGGCCAGGGACCAATGGACGAAATCGCACCCGAAACCGGCATAAGGAAGAGCAGCGGCGCGATCCAAAGCTGGCAAGCTTCATGAGCTCCGACCAAACTGCCCCGCTTGCTGCTGATGAGGCGCGGCGAAGTCTGCTGCGCACCCCAAAAATAGACCAGTGCTGTCTCAGCCAGCATAGCGACAACTAGGAATATGCCGAATGATACATAATCAATGGCTCGGATGTCCCCAATCCAACCGTTGATGAGCGAATACGGGGTCTGCAGTGCCGGCATAAAATAAGCGGCAATCAATGCCAAGCCACCTGCCACCGCCGGCGACAAAAAGCTTTGCCGGCACGTGAACAGTGTCATGATATATGCCAGTGAAAGCAAAACAATAACTCCCGGCGTCAGACTGATTCCGGCGGCAAGTAGCACAATAGTCGCTGCAAGTCCGACAAGCAGACTCGGCGCAATACTGGAAAAAATTGTATTAAACATACCGTATGCCTTGACGCGAAATGACCGCCGCTCCCTGCGCACGCGCTGCGCGCCGTACAGAAAAAGCGCGATTAAAAGTAAATAGAGTAATGGATTGATAAAAAAAGTGGCAATACCTGAAAAAATAAACCCAATGATGTCCGCCATCTGCAATTCCCCCACCTGGTACCCCGATTAAATGGTCATATTTTATAACCGTTTAATCCGATCTTCTTTGGTATTTCGACAAGATGCACAGTATTTCCTGCCCATCGTTTTTGTTTTAATTATACATGACGAACAGTGTCCGTTGCCGACTTCTTAGGAAAATTTTTACTGCACATGCAACTTTCCCTATGCAAAAAAGAACTTTTCCATCCTGATCAGTGGAAAAGTTCTTCAAATTATAAAATGATTTACAAGTTATCGAGCGGTTCGTCAAGTTTATCGAGCGCTTTGCTCACTGATACGCAAAGCCCCCTGCAATTCCTTTTCCCTTCAAAAAAGTTGACGGCCAAGGGACCATCAACTTTCCAAGTTTATCGCTTAACTCTAGAAGCACGAATGACTTTTGCTCCATCCGGATTTCGGTGTCTGAAAAGAGTTCTTGCTCTTCTTTTGACAATCACTTCTTCGTTGTCCTGAACCACAACAATCCTCGCTCCAAGACCTCTCGTGATTTTGGCCATCGTTCCAATCGTAAGATTATGATCACCATTTTCAGCTCTGGATATGCTACTTTGCTGCGTTTCAACACGTTTAGCCAACTGTTTTTGCGTTAATCCCCGTTGTTTTCTCAAGTCAATAAGCTGCCTTGCTAATTGATAGCTTGCTTCACTTTCATCCCAAGCCTTCTTAAATTCCGGATCTTTCAATTGATCGTTAATGTAATCGTCAAGAAAACTCATCGCTGATCACCCTTTCTTTTTAAAAAGTCATCGCGGTAATCCTTTGCTTTTTTAATTTCTCGTGGAAGTGTCTTCTCAGTTTTTTTTGTGAATCCATTGGTCAAGATAAGATCCTTATCAACCAAATGAAAATAAAGAATTCGGAAAATGTTGTTAGAGAATTGTGTACGGAGCTCAAAAATTCCGTTACCTAATGGCTTGATTTTTTCCCTCATTTCCTTAGTCGGACCAAATTCCTCTAACAGTTGAAGGTTACGGAGAACTTTTACTCGATGCTTGGTGTCGAGTGAATTTAAATATACAGTTACTGGTTTTTCACCATTTTGTTTCTCATAAGGTATCAGGTTCCATTTCATTGTATTCGAATTATATCATATATGCGATATTATGTTCTAAAATAAATAAATTATCCCAATGTACATTTTTCACGCAGAAATTTTTGGAACGATTTTTTTTAAAACCGGCTAATTTATCGAGCGTTCCAGATTCAGCGCCTCTTACGACAGAAAACAGGCACTGCCGGAGCTGCGCCTGTTTTCCTTTTTGCTTTTTATTTTTTGATTTCTTTTTCGATTTCCGAAAGCGCCGTGTTTAACTGGCGATCGTTTTGCTGTTCTTTGATGGCCGTCAGCGTTGCTTGCTGCAGTGCGTCGGCTGTTTTCTGATCAATTTCACCGGTAACCGGCAGCTTCTTTTGTTTTTGGAACGCTTTTACTGCCTGTGCGGTCTGATCGCTGAAGTAGCCGTCAACGCGTCCAGGATTCTGGCCCGCGGCTTTCAGCATCTTCTGTGCGTCCGCAATGACTGTACTCGTCTCATCTGCTTTCAAGTTCTTGCCCTTTTTCACGGTGATCGGAGCGACATAGAAGTAATCCGGCTGCTTAACCGCAATCGTTGGCTTAATTCCTTTTTTGTGAATCCAGTTGCCGTCCGGAGTCAGCCATTTGTCCGTCGTCAGTTTCAGTTCGCTCTTGTCCGACAACTCAATCCCTTGCTGAACCGTACCCTTGCCGAACGATTTCACACCGACCAGCGGGTATCCGCCTGCTTCATGCAGGGCACCGGCAAGAATTTCAGATGCCGAGGCAGAGCCACCGTCAATCAATGCTGCGATCGGATAGCTCTTCTTCTTTTTCAGAGTAGAGTAGAACGGCTGCTTTTTGCCGGCTCGATCTTCAATTTGGACGATCGGTTTCTTCGATGGAATCAGCAGATTGCCTATTTTCTCAACCGCCTGCAGATATCCGCCCGGATTGCCGCGCACATCGATAATCAAGCCCTTCATTTGATCGCCTTCGAGCTTGCTGAGTGCTTTGCTGAATTCTTGATCCGTATTTTCGTTGAACTGCGTAATCGCGATGTAGCCAATTGATTGACCGTCTTGTTTCAGCATTTTGCTTTCAACCGTGCGGATCGGAATCGTATCGCGCTTAATATTAAAGGTCAAGTTGCCGCTCGTACCTGGACGGCTAACCACAAGGTGGACAACCGTTCCCTTTTTCCCGCGAATTTTGTTGACGGCTTGATTAATATCAAGACCTTCCGTCGATTTTCCGTTAATTTTCACGATCACGTCTTTCGGCTTCAGTCCCGCTTTTTCAGCCGGCGTTCCTTTAATTGGGGAGACGATGGTGACCTGCTTGCCGACCATCTGAACTTCGGCGCCGATTCCCTCAAAAGAAGAGGACAGCGATTGGTTAAAGTCCGAAGCCGTTTTTGTACTCATATAGCTTGAAAATGGGTCATTAAGCGCCTCGATCATACCTTTTATGGCACCGTCATACAGATCAGTGCTGCTGATTTTCCGGAAATATTCCTTTTCAATCAGATCATGAATCGCCTTCACTTTTGCCGTATCCTTATCCGACGCCGCCGAACCGGCAGATGCTGATGCCGTTGATTCCTGATTGCGATTCTGGACAAAGCCAAACACCGCGTAAGAGCCTGCCGCCCCCACGATCAGTGAGATCGCCATAAGCAAAGCGACCACTTTGCCGCTGAACTTTTTCATAAAGAATTGCCTCCTCAATGACACTGTTTACCCGCAGCGAATCGTTCGCCGGGCAAAATGAACTTAGCTCCTATCATACAACAATGGCACGCGATTGTCTCGAACAATGGAGACAGCTCCGCACCAAAGCTTCTTGATGTAAAAAAAACCACCTGACATAGCGGGTGGCTTCAGATTTTCAAGAATTTTCGTACTGAACTCATACTGCCCCAGACACCGATCAACGCGCCGATACCCACTAAGAGCAGGCTCAGATTCGTTGTCATAGTGTGATAAGGGATCAGTCGGATGAACATCTGCTGCAGGTTGCCCCCAAGATTATAATAGGCAAATCGGTACACAACCATAACTAAAACAATAGGAACAATTGATCCGAGAACGCCCATAACCAATCCTTCGATGAAATACGGCCATCGGACAAAAGCATTGGTTGCACCGACAAGCTTCATGATTTCAATCTCCCGCCTGCGGGCAACAATCGTCAGCTTAATCGTATTCGCGATCAAGAATACAGAAGTAAACAGCAACCCGATGATCAGGACAATGCCTACGTTTCTCGCAATGTTGATGAATCGGAACAGCTTTTCAACCGTCCCTTTTCCATAACGCACATCCGTAACATTCGGGAGACTCTTCACCGTTTTAGCGACAGCGATCGTCTGCTCCGGTTTATTCGTTTTTAAGATATATGCGTTCGGCAGCGGATTTTCTTTTTTTAGATCCGAAAAGCTCTGCTTATCGTTACCGAGGCTCTCCATTAAGCTGTCTAATCCTTCTTTTTTCGATTGGAAACGAACGGATTGAACATTCTTGACTTCCTTCAGATCTTTTTGCAAAGCGTCCTGCTCTGCCTGCGTCATCGATTGATCCAGATAGACACGCACTTCGACGTCGCTTTCAATATCTCCGGCAATTTTATTCAAGTTGAACATCACCATCAGGAAAAGTCCGACGAGAACCAGCGACACCGTAACTGCGCTCACCGAAGCGAAGGTCATCCACCCGTTTCGACCGAGACTCTTAAAGCTTTCATTCACGTGTCTTCGCAATGTTCTAATCTTCATAGCCATAGTCACCTTCCTGCTGATCGCGCACAATCATGCCGCCTTCAAGCGCCAATACTCTGTGCCTGATCTTGTTGACGATGTCTCTGTTGTGGGTCGCCATAACGATCGTTGTCCCTTGCTCATTGATCCGCCGGAACACATCCATGATCTGCCACGACGTTTCGGGATCAAGGTTTCCTGTCGGTTCGTCGGCGATCAGTACAGGCGGACGGTTACAAATCGAACGTGCGATGGACACACGCTGCTGCTCACCGCCGGACAACTGATCTGGGAATGAGCGCAGCTTGTGCTTCAGACCGACGAGATCAAGCACTTCCATCACACGACGTTTAATTTGCCGCGGGTGCTCTTCAATAACCTCAAGCGCAAAAGCCACGTTTTCATAAACGGTCAGCTTCGGAAGCAGCCGGAAGTCCTGGAACACAACGCCGATCTTGCGGCGGAAATAAGGCACCTGCCGTTCTCTCAAATTCGCAATGTTTTTATTGTTAATGAAAATTTTGCCCCGTGTAGGCTTCAATTCTCTGAAAATCATTTTTATAAACGTCGACTTCCCTGCGCCGCTTGGCCCAACGATGTAAACAAATTCACCCTGTTTGACAGACAGATCAATGCCGTTCAGCGCCATAACCCCATTCGGGTAAGCCTTCCAGACATTTTGCATCAAAATAACGTCATCCATAAAGTTCCTTCCCCCAAAATCCTTTTTCACTTTTTTTGTCACATTCTCTAAAAATCTGTCTGATTATGCATTTCTATGTAAACCATTCGCACGAAACACAAGAATGGGAGGGTTGCCCGCATCGAAAACATGTTCGGATGCATTCCCATTGCACCAACCTATGTAACCTATGAAACAATCATCATTATACCATCCGAACCCTTCAAATGACCGATGAAAATTATTACATTTCAATTTCAAATGAGATATCGAAATGAAACGAATGCTGTCGAATGACCGCCGGTAAGAAAAACTGGGCAAAAGTGCGAGATCCTTACTTCCGCAGGATGCGGCGGCCTTTTGTGTTGCGTACAGAGCCTGTGCATATAGCGAAAGTTCCTTCGCTAAGTAACAAGTGAAAATAAGCGGAGATATTCCTGTTATTTGCATCATGGCACTTGTTTCGCCGGTAATAAGGGCAATTTTTCCGCTTATGCATAGCAGAACCCTCCATTTTCACATTTTTCGATTCGTTAAGCGGAATTTCTCCGTCTATTTAAGCTCTATTTTCGTTCATTTTCTAAATAAGGGTAATCTTTCCGTCTATTTATCAGATTGCGCACTTACCTGATCGCCCAACCGATAAGCGCAGATTGGGAATCAGCATCTATGACCATATCGTCGGATCAGCAAGGAAAAACGCTAAACTTTCCTTTTCCTGTAAAAAACACGCGAGGATCGTCTCCACGCGTGCCCGAACAGGCTGTCTTATGTCCTTTGATAAAATCCTTTCCCGAAAACCTCAGTTGCGTTCGTAATGATGAAAAAGGATTCGGGATCAATCGAGCGGACAAGCTGCTTCAAATGTGTCAGTTCGCCTTGTGAAACGACGGTCATCAACATCGGACGATCATCGCCGGTGTAGCCGCCTTGACTGGTGATGCGTGTCACGCCTCGATCAATCTCATCCAGAATCGCCTGACGCATTTCAGTTTCTTTATCCGAAATGATCAGGGCCATCTTCTCTGTATTGAAACCAAGCTGAACCACGTCAATCATTTTCGCCGTTAAGTAGATGCTGATAAGTGCATAGAGAGCAGCTTCAAGCGACAAGAAAAATGCCGAAGTTAAAACAATCAGTCCATCCAAAATGGAAACGCACACGCCAAGCGACAAACCGCTGAACTTTTGAATGATTTGACCGGCAAGTGCTGTACCGCCGGTTGACCCGCGGCCGCGGAACACAATACCGAGCCCAATCCCGGTACCGACTCCTCCGAACAATGCTCCGAGCAACGGACTGTCAGTCGCCGCCGGCATACCGGCCGTAACAAACACAGCGAACGGAAGCGCAACCGTCCCCAGCAAGGTTTTCATTGCATAATCCAGATACCCGAAGCTGCGGCCAAGGATAAGCAGCCCGATCACGAAAATCGGTACATTCAAGCCCCACAGTACATAGGACGGCGCCCAGCCCAACGTCCAGTGAAAGACGATGCTAATCCCGGCCACGCCGCCGGACGCAATATGCGTCGGCAGCATAAACACATTGAACGTGATCCCCACAATAAACGAGCCAATAATTACGAGTATATAATCCATGAACAATGCTGTTTTTCCCCGATTAGGGATCACATGCTTGTCCCTTTTTTTAAAAATTTTCATGCAAAAGCTCCTTTTCCCGATGCAAAATTAGTCGAATGCTTTTATTCTAATGCATTCGCCACAAAACGGTCAATGCACGCAAAAAACCGCTATTGTGATCGGTAAAAAAATATCACGTCAAATTTCGCGGGTCACTTCGCTTCGAAAACAAAAAGAAGGAACCGGATCTACCGGTTCCTTCTAATATTCATGGCTCACAAATGCAAGCGCAGGTATGCATCAATAAACGGATCGATATCGCCATCCATGACGCGATTTACGTCACCAATTTCGACATTGGTGCGGTGATCCTTGACCATGGAATATGGATGGAAAACATAGGAGCGAATCTGGCTGCCCCAGCCGATTTCCTTCTGCTCGCCGTGGAGCGCGGCCATCTCGGCTTCTTTCTTCTCTTCCTCCAACTGGTACAAGCGCGACTTCAGCATCTTCATTGCCTGATCGCGGTTCTGGAACTGCGACCGTTCCGACTGACAGCTGACGACAACGCCGGTCGGAAGGTGTGTCATACGTACGGCCGAAGACGTCTTGTTAATGTGCTGACCGCCGGCACCGCTGGAACGGAAGACATCGACGCGCAAATCTTCCGGTCGGATGTCAATCTCAATATCATCATCGATTTCCGGCACCACTTCACACGACACGAACGAGGTGTGACGGCGTCCGGCTGCGTCGAACGGTGAGATACGCACGAGACGATGAATACCTTTTTCCGCTTTCAAGTAACCGAACGCGTCCGGTCCCTTGATCAGCAAGGTAACACTCTTAACCCCGGCCTCATCACCCGGCAGATAGTCGAGTGTTTCGACAGCGAAGCCTTTGCTTTCTGCCCAACGCGTATACATACGCAGCAGCATCGACGCCCAATCCTGGGCTTCGGTACCGCCTGCGCCCGGATGCAGTTCCAGAATCGCATTGTTGCGGTCATGCGGGCCGCTGAGGAGCAGCCGTGTTTCATATTTGTTGAACGCTTCCCGTGCCTCGCCGAGTGATTCCTCGAGCTCAGCTTTGAGATCCGCGTCATCCTCTTCTTTGACCAGTTCATAGGCAACCTGAAGATCTTCGAATTTCGATTCAAGGTCGGTCAGACTGTCGACCTTGCCTTTTAATTCATTGGATTCATCAATGACCTTCTGGGCTTTTTCATTATCGTCCCAGAATCCTGGCATCGACATTTTTTCATCCAATTCGGCGATCTTTGCCCTCTTGTTATCTAAGTCAAAGAGACCCCCTAAATGCTTTGAGACGCGTTTCCATCTCATCAATTTCGTGTTTCATTTCAGGTAAATCCATGTTCATCCTACTTTCCATTTTCCACAGATTATTTTCCGTGGCAGTTTTTATATTTTTTGCCGCTGCCGCATGGGCACGGATCGTTACGGCCGACATGGACCTTGCGCTTGATCGGCTGCTTCTTTGCCGGTTCGTCGTCCTGGCCGCCGGAGATGACACGCAGTCCGTGCGTTACCTTTTCACGTTGAATCGGCTGTTCCTCACGGATTTCCGCCTTCATCAAGAAATTGACGATCTCCTCGTCAATGCTTGCAACCATTTCTTCGAACATCTTGAAGCCTTCGATATTATATGCGCGGTACGGATCAACCTGACCATATGCCCGCAGATAGATACCTTCACGAAGCTGTTCCATCGCATCGATGTGATCCATCCACTTCGTATCCACCGTACGCAGCGTGATCACACGCTCAAATTCACGCATACGTTCCGACGTGAATTCTTCTTCTTTTTCATCGTAACGAGCAATTGCCTTCGCATACAAATCATCAATCATCTCTTCCGGATCCTTACCATCAAGGTCCTTCAGAGTCAGTACACCTTCGTTGAAAATCTTTGCATTTAGATAGTCAATAACTGATTGAAGATCCCATTCTTCCGGTACTTCTTTTTCCGGAGTATGTGCATGCACAATATTTTCAATGACAAGCTTGATCATGCCTTCAATATCTTCACGCAAATTCTTGGATTCAAGAACTTCCATACGCTGCTTATAAATGATTTCACGCTGTTGACGCATAACATCATCAAATTTAAGCAATTGTTTACGGGCATCAAAGTTGTTACCTTCAACACGTTTCTGAGCAGCTTCCACCGACCTGCTGACAAGCTTGCTTTCGATCGGGGATGTATCGTCCATACCGATCTTTTCCATCCAGCTCTTCATTTTATCCGAGCCGAACCGTTTCATCAAGTCGTCTTCAAGAGACAAATAGAAACGCGATTCACCGGGATCGCCTTGACGACCGGAACGACCACGCAACTGGTTGTCAATACGACGGGATTCATGACGTTCCGTACCAAGAATGAACAGACCGCCGAGATCAGCCACACCCTCGCCGAGCTTGATATCAGTACCACGACCGGCCATGTTGGTGGCAATCGTTACAGAGCCTGCTTGCCCTGCATTTTCAATGATCTCCGCTTCACGCGCATGGTTCTTCGCGTTCAAGACATTATGCGGAATACCGCGCCTTTTCAGGAGCTTCGAAATCAATTCCGATGTTTCAACGGCAACCGTACCCACAAGCACCGGTTGACCGCGATGATATAACGTGGCAATTTCTTCCACAACCGCATGGAATTTGCCCTTTTGCGATTTATAGATCAGATCCGGATTATCAATACGAATCATCGGTTTATTCGTTGGGATTTCAATAACATCCATGTTGTAGATGCTCTGGAATTCTTCTTCTTCCGTCTTCGCCGTACCGGTCATACCGGAAAGCTTGTGATACATACGGAAGAAATTCTGCAGGGTGATCGTCGCCAGCGTCTTGCTTTCACTCTGGATCTCGAGACCTTCCTTAGCCTCAATCGCCTGGTGCAAGCCTTCGCTGTAGCGACGGCCCTGCATCAAGCGGCCGGTAAACGGATCGACGATGATAATCTCACCGTCTTTAACCACATAATCCTGGTCGCGGTGCATAATCGCATGTGCCTTCATCGCTTCGCTGACGTGGTGGTTTGTGGTCACATTTGAATAATCATACAGATTTTTGATTCCAAAGAAGTTTTCCGCCTTGGTCATGCCTTCTTCAGTCAACTGCACCGACTTCGTCTTCAGATCAACCGTGTAGTCCTGTTTTTCCGTCAAAAGACGCGCGAACTGATTGGCACGGACATACAGATCCGTTGATTTCTCCGCATTACCGGAAATGATCAGCGGCGTACGCGCTTCATCGACCAAAATGGAGTCCACTTCATCGACGATCGCAAAGCTGAGCGGACGCTGAACCATTTCTTCTTTATAAAGCACCATGTTGTCACGCAGATAGTCAAAACCGAACTCACTGTTCGTACCGTACGTAATATCGGCAGCATAGGCTTCTTTCTTTTCCTCAGGATTCAAGCCGTTAATATTCAAGCCGACAGACAGACCGAGAAAATTATACAGCAGCCCCATCTGCTCCGCGTCACGCTTAGCCAAATAATCATTGACCGTAACCAAGTGTGCGCCCTCACCGGCAAGTGCATTCAGATAAAGCGGCATCGTCGCAACGAGCGTTTTACCTTCACCGGTTTTCATCTCGGCAATGTTCCCTTGATGCAGCGCGATCGCACCGATCAACTGAACATAATAAGGCGTCATACCAAGAATACGTGTTGATGCTTCACGAACAACCGCAAAAGCTTCTGGAAGCAGGTCATCCAGCGTTTCGCCATTCTCCAACCGCTGTTTGAATTCCGGCGTCTTCGCCTGCAGATCATCATCACTCAGCGCCTTCATTTGGTCGGCATAAGTTTCAACCACATGCGCTAATTTTTCCATCTTGCTGAGCTTGCGGAGACTGGTATCTCCTAAAACTCGTTTGAGCATTCCTATCATGCCTGCATACACCTCATTTAAGATTTCTGATTGAGCGCCACATGCCCGCGCCATCAGTAACAATCACTTGTATCATGCGTTCACGTATGAACCCGTCCAAAAATCCACTTCTTCAATATGTTCTCTATTTTAACAATATTCGCCTACGGTGACAATTACCCACGACAAGAATCACTGAACCCTCCGTATCAATACGGAACCATTCACAAACTATTCGCCATACTTCCCGCTTTTCAGGGCGAGCATCAGTCGATAGGCAGATCACAACATCTTCCATTATACGGCAAAATGTATGCCAAGAAAATAGAAGAACATTTCGAAAAAAGCAGCCTTGAGCAAATAGGCTGCGCGAGATCCCGTATTCAGCGTATCGGTTGACGCATGTGCACATCCGAAAATCCGAAAGGGAGAGATTCGCGTGTGCGAATCTCTCCCCAGTTGTATATAAACACGCTTATTCGTTATACCTGATCGATCAAACCAAATCGTCCATCTTTACGGCGGTAAACCACTGCGGTCGTATTGTCCTCCGCGTTATTGAAAATATAGAAGGAATGGCCGAGCATATCCATCTGAAGGATCGCTTCGTCAACCGTCATCGGCTTGAACACAAAATGCTTCTTGCGGACAACGTCAAGTGCTTCCTCATCCTCAACTGTCTTCGTCGCCGTACTGTTTGCATTTTGAAACGCTTGTTTCACACCTTGACGACTCTTACGATTGAGCTTCGTTTTATGTTTCTTGATCTGACGCTCAAGCTTGGAAACAGCCAAATCAATCGCTGTATAAAGATCTTCCTCGCCTACCTCAGCTCTCAGGAGAAGGCCTTGAAGCGGAATCGTAACCTCGACCACTTGTTCTTTGTTGTGGACGCGCAAATTCACACGTGCGCTTGTATCAAGCGGTGTGTTGAAGTACTTTTCCAGTTTGCCGATTCTTTTCTCTGCATAATCCTGCAAAGATGATGTCACTGTGATGTTTTCCCCGCGAATAATAATATCCATGAGAAAGCCTCCCTTCAATACTATATACATTCGCTATTCCCGTCCCAATTCCTTCCCAAACATCAAAATATTTTTACAAAAAGCGTCTTGCTTTTTATATTTTCGACAAGTACCGCTTATTTAAACCTGCAAACGCATTCATGCATAATAGGTATCAATAACATGCAATATTCCAATCAAATCAGACGTGACAAAAGGGCTGAATTGTATTGACGATGCCTGTTCTAGCACATATAATGATAACGCAAACAAGAAAACACATGACAATTTACGCATTCTTGTCTCATGTTTTACTTAATTCAACTCATGAATTAATGGTTAGATTATCTAACCATTCGCCTGTATATGATCCATAACTCAAAGGTAATGAGTGAGACGGTGACCATATCTCATAAAAGGAGTTTTGACCATGTCAGTCAAGAAGGAAGAAATCATCGAATTGTTCGAGAAGCTCAATGAAGATGAGAAAGAATCGACCTACAATTACTTGCAATTCCTCGCAAGTCTGAATACAGAACCCGAAGAAGCAGCTGTCGTTGGCGACTAATTCGCTCATAGCACTGCGAAAGCCCATCCGTTAATCCTAACGGGTGGGCGATTTATTTATTCGGAGCGAAAAATCAATCATGAATCAATGGTCTTATTGTATGAAAAAATGGGCGGTTGGTGAAAAAGAAAAAATCACCGCCTCAGCAGTGATCCTTACTCCCGCTTATCCAAGAACATACCGTCCTTGGTCGGGCCGGTATACGGATTACGGTAGCGATTAACCGTTTTTTTTCGATGCCGGAACTGACTCATGTCACCGGCAATCTCTTGCTTAATCGTTTGAAGCGATTGATTGATGCTTTGATTCATCGCTTCAATCTCTCGCCAGATTTGACGATCAGAATTACTGCAATGGTCCGGCAACTCCTTCAAAAGCGCTTCCCGCGCGTCAAGCAACTGTTGCAGACGCTCGATAAACGCATCACGATCCTCACGCTCATAGTCCTTAACAAGTTCATCCAGTTCAATCGTTTGATCATAGATCTCTTGAAGAACCATCTTAAGCACGATCCCGCTTCGGCTGATTCTTCTGCGTGATTTCAATGACCTGCTTCCATGTATCACGAAACTCAGTCACAAAGCCTTCCACCTCATCAAGAATTGCCTCCTCATTCTTGATGTTCGCTTCAATCAGACGTCGATTCATGTAGTCATACATCTGCATCATACTCTTTGCCACTGGTTGTTTCTGATCAAGAGTGATCATTAATTCATTAATGATCGCCTGTGCCTTCTGAATATATGTGTTTTTATTTTCGATATTTTCTTCTGAAACTGCCAGCTTCGCTTGCCGAATAAATTTGATACAACCGTTATAGAGCATCAATGTCAATTCGCCTGGCGTTGCTGAAAGTACAGAATTTTTTTGATAATTTTTATAAGCACTTGCTTGCATGTTCGTTCCCCCTCACCCTAATCATGAACTAATAAACTGTGACAGATACGAAGCTTGACTATTTGCCTGCTGAATCGCCGCTTCCATCGCATCGAATTGAGTATAATATCGGGTTTGGATATCCTGAAGCCGTAATTTGAATGCATCAATCCGGTCGTTCATGTCGTCAATCGATTTGCCCATCGAGTATTGAGTATAAACCATATTCGTGTTTCCGGCTTTAGCCTCAATTTGATTCATTGTATTTTTCAAGGTTGTGTTCAGACGCTGCATAACGCCTTGCGATGAGGATGAAGTCCCCGTATTCGAGAACATCTCCATTATTGCTTGTGGATCAGTACTAATCGCTTCTTTTAATTTGTCCTCATCAATCACCAACTTGCCATGATCAAGATAATCCGTACTTGTAGTAATGCCAATCTCAGATAGTTGGTTCATTTTTGTATTACTCGTACCATTAACAGATGTATAGAGATCCATACGCAATTGACTCAAAGCACCACTCAAAATGCTGTCATTGGCAAGCATCCCGGATTTCGCTTTGTCTGTCCAATTCGTAATATCCGAATCCTTCATCGTAGATTTCTGAGCATCTGTCAAAGGAAGATAGCTACGATTGCGAGTCTCAGAAATTTTATCATTTATTTGTTTGATTGTGTCGTTGTATTGACTGACAAAATCAGAAATGGATTTAAATACAGCATCAGTATCTGTGCTAATATTAATTGACGCAGAACCTTCAAAAGAACTCTGTAAATTAAAGGTTACGCCACTAACTGTAAATGTGTTCGAATGACGAGATGTTTTAAGACCATTTAATGTAAACTCGGCATCTGTTCCTTCTTGTTCCTTAGTTGAATCCAAGTTTAGTGTCTTTGTGAGAAAATCACCACTAAATTCAATCTCAGCCTTGTGAACAGTAACCTCCCCTGTTGTTTGATTCTTCGTATCCGGGTTGTTGTCACCAGTTGTCGTTCGTGTCATGGAAACTTGTCCTGTTACCGAGTCATAAAATGCGTTAACTCCAATATTCGAACTAGTAATATCTGCCATAATTTTATCAAGCGACGTTTTTTCAGGATCAAACGAAAAATCATGGTTAGTCGGTTTTCCATCATTATAGGTCGTAATCGAGAACTCTATCGGACCACTAAACGTTTGACCAAGTGCATCTTCTTGTGATGACAATGATTTCGAAGAATCAAATGCCTTTACATTCGTCACAATTGATTCAGTACTGTTATTATGCGCTGCAGTTGCCAAAGTTACATTTGATAGTGTATAAGCTACGTTACCAGAATTCGCTCCACCCGTTGCTGTAACTTTAGAAGAATCACTTGATGTAGCCGTTTTTGCTAAATATGCACCTTGTAGTCGCATTTTTTGCGTCGTTGATTGCAAATTACTCAGCAGTGTATTCATCGAACGATAATCATCACGCTGCCATTCTGTCAATTGCAAATTCTGCTGCATTTGGACAAGCGGTTGGCTTTCAGCAGTCATTAATTTGGCAACGATGCTATCTACATCAATTCCACTTGCCAAACCACTTACCCGACTTGTATTCGTCGCACCGATCATACTATTAATTGAATCTATGGAAACACTATTTGAACTTGAATCTGCCATACTGCTCACCTCTTAATCAAACTCTTTTATTAACAATTAGTCCTAACTTCTCAGCGATTGCTGCGTACATATCCATAAATTTTTTCGGTGGGATTTCCCGGATCACTTGATGTGTTCTAACATCCTCGACCTGCACATAATACTTGTTCAATTTATCATGGAGTACATAGTGCATTTCTGTCAATTCCGGATTCAACAACTTATTTGCTTCAGAAACCAAATCATCCAGTTGTTCTTTATTAAAAGAGGAATAGGTTCTCTCCTCTTTTATATTCTGATTTCCATTTGGTTGATTATGTGCTTGATTTGTTTGTGTATCTCTTTGTGGTGCAGATATTTCGCTTCCATGATTCTGCAAAGTTACATCAAGTGAAACATCGCCATTCATGTCCAGCCCTCCCAAAGCTGCAACTTTTTCTTCTACTTTAAATATCGGTATCGTTTATAAAAAGTTTAGATTTCTACATTACCTTCAACCAAATCTCAGGCTTTACAAAAATATCTACCAAAATAAAAACGAACCTCCGATGTTTAAGAGATTCGTCTTTAAAGTTGCTATAGTTTGAAAAAGTTAAATCAATCCATAATTCATTATCTCAAGAGTTGAAGAACACCTTGTGGAAGTTGGTTAGATTGAGCAAGCATTGCTTGAGCAGCCTGGTTAAGAATATTATTCTTCGTGAAGTTGCTCATTTCTTTAGCCATATCAACGTCACGAATACGTGATTCAGCAGCTGACAAGTTTTCTGAAGAAGTACTCAAATTGTTGATTGTGTGTTCCAAACGGTTCTGGTAAGCACCAAGTTTTGAGCGTTCTGCCGAAACTTTTTCTATTGCATTTTGAACTGTTGTTACAGCTGTATTTGCGGCATCTTGTGAAGAAACATCAATACCTTTAATACCAAGTGCATCAGCTCGCATATCATTGATTCCGATGCTCATATTTTGGTTTTCATTAGCACCAATTTGCATTTTCAATGCGTTATTCGTGCCAACAACAATATCAACATCTTGGTCTGCTACTAGAGTAAATTCTAGTCCTTCATAATTTCCAGAAGTAACAGAAACTTTGTTTCCTGAAGCAGTATATGAACCACCAAGTTCACTAACACTCAATGTTGCATCTGTACCATTAGAAGTTGTACCAGGAGTAGCCGTAGTAAATACACCGGTTCCAGCACTGTAAGTGATCTGATGTGATGAGCCAGCATTTACGGCTGTAAATGTAAAACCATTACCTGCGCCTGTAGCCCACGAAGCTGTAACGCCTGTAACTGATGACTTTTCATTAAACGCATCTAAGGCTTGCTGAACAGTTTGAGCAGATGTAAACGAAAAAGACGTTCCGTTAACTGTAATGCTACTATCAGCTCCAAGAGCCGTTGCTGTAGTCGCTAATCCTACAGAACCAGAATCTTTAAAGTTAGCAGCAACAGCAAGAGTTGTATTAGCTGCAGTTAAATTGATAGTTCCATCCTTTGTATCCGCAGTACCTGATAAATCTTTAACAGCATTATTAGTAGCTTGAACAGTTACACCAGCGGAACCATTCAGAAGTTTTTTCGTGTTAAACTCTGTGTCTGTTCCAATACGGTCAACTTCGGACACCAATTGATTGATTTCTTTTTGAATTTCAGAACGATCCGAATCCGTATTTGTATCATTTGCAGACTGTACAGCCAGTTCTCTCATTCGTTGGAGAATGTCATGTGTTTCATTTAATGATCCTTCAGCTGTCTGAATAAGAGAAATACCATCTTGAGCATTCTTGCTTGCCATATCCAAACCACGGATCTGACCTCGCATTTTTTCGGAAATTGCGAGACCAGCAGCATCGTCACCAGCACGGTTAATACGAAGACCTGAAGAAAGTTTTTCAAGAGATTTCTGAGTTGCTGCTGTGTTTTTACTCAAGTTGTTGAGTGTGTTCAACGCAGCAATGTTGTGATTGATAATCATAAATTGTTTCCTCCCTGAATTGTGAATTCCCACGTCCATGTGGAATAGTATTTAGGCAATTGGAAAGGCGCCTTCCCAACCGCCTTACAATCTATATATCGTCATTAGGAAAAAGATGTTTAGCAGACTAGGATATTTTTTCATATTTTTTAACAGAATACTTATCTGCCTGAGCTACCACTTTCTAAGCGTCTCTTCCACTTTCACCTTATCTGCCTGTCCATTTTTCAAAAACACATTAGGAATTCCTTGTGCATAACCACGTACATTCTCTATACCAAATATATCTGCAACACGTTTACAAGTTTTAATAAATGCGGATTTGTCCTGTGTATTATTAAGGTGCAAACCTTTATCGTATAGCCATTTGTCTTCCGCTCCATCAGAATAGCCAATAACCGAGCACCTTACCTCATCTTTCATATTGTGTCGAGCAGCCAGTATACTACGATAAATAAAATCATCATTTGGAAGAGAATAACCCGCAAAAATAATATGCTTCGCTTTCTCTAATGCCACCTTCATATCACTTTGAATTTCTTCAAGAATATACAGCTTTTTTATATTTTTCATCTTGTCGCTGTTTCCTAATACATTCCAACATTTTTCATTCTCCAAGATAATTTGGAAACATACAGTTTTACACTTACTTTTGACTATGTGACATTTTAGTCATTCTTAATTTGGCATCTCCGTGTCCAAAATGATCCCTCAAGCTCTCGTCACATTCGTGAATAACCTCATTTTTTTCTTTATCTATAATTTTTTCGAAATAACGATTATTTTCCCGATCAACTATCATTGTTCGATCAACAAATTTTTTAGGCTGTAACTGTAGTCATCACCATATTTAAACTCTTTAATAGCTCTTTTCTTTCCTTCTACCTCTGCTTTTCCTCTAAGTTTTTCTCTAAGATCAATATACAGATTATCTGAAACTCCAATAACTAAAGTTTTATTTACAGACCCACAATTTGGACAGTTTGATTCATCATAAGTTCGTTGGCATTCACAATTTGAGCATATAATTTTTTGATTCAAATTATTCATCACCTTTTTTTCGTTAACATGACTGTAAGTTGATTTGCTTGATATATTGACTCTTTTTGTATATTGTGTTATTTTATTTTCCAAAATAATGACCTCCTCTATTTATTAATATCATATTAAGGTCATTAGATTAAATTGACCAATTGCTGTTGGAGCTATTTGAAATCGTATCCATAGCCTATAAAAGAAATGTATTACGAATCCTCCTGATTAGTTAATAAATCTAAGACGTGGTCGTATTTTTAGGTGAAATCAGTCAGAATTGTTATATCTATACAATTATTGTCATTGTTTAAAGGCGGTCAGTTTACGGAGTATGTTAGAAATTTAATCATTCACTTTCGGCGGTCAGTTTCAATCATTTGTGATTTTACAGGAGTTGATTTTTTTGACAAAAATTTATCCATTAGATATAGCCAATGCTAAAAAACGTGCAGGTTGCCTCAATGATGCCTTAAAAACATCCAAAAAGAATCATGACATTGCAAAGTCAGATGCATATTGCGAAGAATTAGTAAATCTTGAGTATTCATTGAAAGTGTATGAAAATGCGCCTCATAATGTATCAGAAAGTGCTATTCAGAGAATTAAAGAAGCATCACAGGCATTCCAAAGGGCATGCGATAATGGTCTTAAGCTTAAGAATAATGGACATGAGTAGTCCATTTTCCAAACCAGATACTGTTCTAAAAGGCAGCTTAAGCAAAAAACTCGAGAGGATTTATTCACTCTCGAGTTTTTCTATTTTAGATTTCATTTGGGATAGCCTCGTTCAGACATAAATGTCTACAACTGAAAGTCGCCATTCAAGACTGAAGTCTTCTGAAAAACACAAATCTCTTAGATCTTCAAAAATGCAGTTCTGTCCTTCGTCAAGTATTTGTGTCCCGAGTGCATCGTTTGCGGCATCAAATGCCGCCTGCCAGTTTATCCAGTAGAGTTGATCGCCTTTATAGTTTTTCTTCATTAATTTATTGATCGAATCATCGGTAATTTCTCTTGGCAAGGCATCATGTGCGGTAACAAACAGAAGCAAACGATGGTCGGCTTCTTGCAGCATTTGCTTTTGCTGTTTGCTGAGATCTAATTCGTTATTCATCAGATCGACGTATTGCTCGGCTAATTGATCGCCTTGTAACACTTGAAGTTCCCTTTCAGCCTGCTCTCGGTTCACGTCATGCCGCCCACTGTAATACTTTGCTTCTATTATTATGGCGATCGGCGGCTTTGTCTTGCGTGTGATTAAGAGAACCAAATCCGGTTCTCGTTTGTAATAGGTAGTCTTAGGCCAGAAAATGTAATCAACCGCTAGGCAATCCTTGAAAAGATTGTGGATTGGTTTTGCAGTCTGAGCATGGATTGCCTTTTTGAGAAATGGAATGAGTGCTATATTTACGGGTAAGTAACGAAATGCGGAAAAAACATCAGACGTCAGCAGATCCTCCCGCCCTTCAAGCATTGAGATTTTTCCATGAAGTTCAGCCACTGTCATCGAATCACAACTTTCGCAGTAGATTTTTATACCTATTATTCGGCAGTATACGACTTCTTTCCTTCTTTTTGGCAAAAAATGAATCATTGATTTTCGAATGTCGGATTTTCGCTGTATGGTAAACTTAATCTTATTGAAGATGCGAATGGGTGGTGTCTTTTTTACGATGAAAATCTTTCTTTATATTCTTGTGTTATCAGCCTTAATGACGTTTCTTCCACAGGTATGGCATGCCCCTGTTCATTCTGAATGGGATGATCATTTATCTCCTCATGATCAAACAAGTGAAGAATAAAAGAAAAGCCGTCTGGCTGCCATTGCTGCTGACGGTGATTGTCGTTCTTACTACTTATCCCGGATTGACTCGGTATTGGGGTAAGTAGCGTTGCATTTTAGAATGCAATGAACTTCTTTATTGATCTTTGAAGACCTCTGATCACCTACTGCTAATCAGAACCATTGTGTCCTCCGTTCGTTTTAATTAAAAAATTGTTTGTCCCATTCTTGACGCCTTTTTTCATTCGTTAAATGTCGAATGATTCATCGTCTCCAGCCTGAATCATTGTTATCTCATGACAGCTCAGATATGGTTAAATCATTTCGAATCGTTTATACTATAATAAAAGGTGCATATAATAAAGCCGCCGATGGTCGAACATCGGCGGCAAGGTGACAACAAACTGCTTCAAAGGCAGCTACCGCACCGAACGTTAATTATGAAAATAATCCGCTTGGCTTGGGGAAGTCATGGGCGGATTATTTTCTGTTTTTTGACGACACGATAATCAGCACGAGCATTGCAAATTGGATCATTAGTGAACATGCTTCATATGTCGTCATTGGCCTCACCTCCCTCCATCAAAAGAGAGGCACGGCACCCGCCCATGAGCTTTTGCTGTCTTAATTAGTGTACCATGAAATCCGCAATAACAAGAACAAATATTCTCTTTTTTGAACGTTTACTCTGAATGGACTAGTAAACCTATTGCTGTCACCCCTTCCCCGCTGATTGATCACCTGATTGTGCAGACAGAAAAAGAACGTTTATTAGATGCAGAAAGTTTATGGAGAAAAGAAAACATGCCCGATAAACTAGAGACAAAGATCATGAGTTATCGACACTAGTTGAATCAAATTCAGAGGATGAGGTAAATCAATTACTCTTCCCTTTCTTGCGAGAAAATCCGCACGTACAAAATTACGTACACTCAAAAGATGGTGGTCATCAATGATCTATCAATTAAAAATTGTTTTAAAAAACCAGAGTCCTTTAATATGGGTTCGTCTGCAATTGGATGGGGAAACAACCTTGGCGACCTTGCAAGATGATCTTGATGAAGCATTTGATCTGTCAAAAAAAGGATTGCACCATTTTAAGCTTTTCACGAGTAGCCGGGACAATCCGGTTGCTTTTTCAGATACATCTGCGTTTCGCAAAAGGGCAACATTAACCCAATGCTTTTCCAATTGTGGATATATGGGAAATGACACCTACCAAGATGATGTCCGTACAATGATGTTTAATCTTTTTATTGAACAAATCATTCAACCTGAGAAGGGGATTGATTATCCCAGATGCACCACTGTTTGCAAGCATTTAGGTGAATTCATTGCCCAAAATAAACCCTGGTTCATCGATCCGTTGGAAGGAGACTTCGTTCAGGTATACGCCCCAACTCAGACACGTGAGGAACTTGTAGCTCACATCAATGCATTCTTAAAAAAAGAGGATCTGAATCCGTTTGATGCTTTTTGAGCATTCGTCCGCTTTAACAGGAACGAACATTTTTCTTTTTTTATAACACGTACGAGCCGATTGCGAAATCCATCATCTATCTTCTTGACCGCTCATCCCATAGTTCTTCAGCAATCTCTTCGCAGCTTCCACTCCTTTTTCCGAGAGATAAACAGATTTAGATTTGTTACTGCCGCTTATCAATTTCTCATCACCCAACTCATTTAAAAGATCAAAATCGTAGCCCTTCCAGCTGCGCCGATATGTTTCGCCGTATTCTTTTTCTTCCCATGAGGTCAAATACAGCAACATCAAGGTTAAGTCTTTTTCTAAGTGATTTTCGGAATCATGACTCATGATTCAACACCTCCATCGATTGTTACGTTCAAACCATCACATTGTAATATTTGATCGATCTATTTATGGTATACCTAAATTATGCGTCGAATCTATAGAAAAGTGAGTACTCGTGCCTATTTATGAGAAATCAGTAGGAAATGAGGAAAACGGAAGGTTCCGCAAGTAAGTATGACCTGCACTTGTCCAAACTCGCCTATTTTCATTATAATTGGGTTAAGGCGATGAGGACTTGGACTGTGCAGCAAAAAGGGTGCAACTTAACAAAGTCATCCTATCACTTTCTGTTTTGGAGGACACACTGATGAACATTCAATTGAAAATCTCGATAAAAGGCAGTAAGCCTCCTGTTTGGGCAAGGATCCAAGCGGACAGTATGATTACCGTTTCGGATCTGCATAATTATATCAACGAACTGTTTGGTTTTGACTATAATGAGTCGTCTATTAAATTACCAAAACATCTCGGGTATTCGCTCCGCTCTGCAACAACCGATGTGGTATTCGGAGTCTTTGATGAGGAGTATGGGCAAATGACCGAATTTGGTCCGGATGCTCTGAATGACACTCATTATTTGGTTTCTGATTTTCTCATTGAACCTGGTGACAAAGGCCACTGTTCCACTCCGGATCATAGCCGACGGCTGGAAATCCTCCTTGAACCGATTAGGGATGAGTATGAGCAGCCCGTGCCTCGCTGTGTTGGGTGTAGTCGGGCAATGGTTCCCTATTTGAACGACTTATTAATGGATGAAGATGGGACATATTTTGATGATCCTTTAAGAAATCAGGCAGAGGCTGTTGAGGATCTTACTGAATGCTTGAGCATCTATCATCAGCTCGATGACGATGAGGAAGACCTATCTCCATTTAATGTTGATCCTTCAGATGTAGAGAATTGGTTCGATCTCTTGCGTGCTTCGGAAAGGTTTGCGGATCTTGAGCCTTGGCAATGGCTGGATTCCGATCAGGTTATTGTACTTGACCTTCCCAACCGTCCGGAATGCGTGTACTGCTGCGTCCTTGGTCAAATGGGTAATGAATTCGGTCTTGTTGCCTATGCCGGAGATGAGGGATTGGCAATGATTCATCGCCTCTTCGCACAATCGGATGCTTCTCTTAACACAACATTAACTGCCAAAGTGTTCCATCTCTCGCTGTGCAGGCGCGGAACGTTTCCGGAAGATGATCGGGCACTGTTCAGTCTATTGGGTTTGGATCTAGAACATGCGGATCATTGGCCGATGCTGCGTGTTCAAACACCCGGCTATATGAACTGGATACCGCGCGGCGAAGAGGCACTTCTATTCGCTGAGATCATTGAGAAGCTTTCAGATCTTGCACTTGATTATCGGGATCGTGCTGCGCGGTTTCCTTTTTACCAAGATCATGAATGGTTTCTTAGAAAATATGTTTTGGATGATCATGACAATGAGAAATCGGTCGATGCTACCATTGAGCCGGCGAGCAAGCAACGTGAATGGCATCATGCCGAACCACTGACCAATGCCATTGATCTTCAGCGAATCAAGAAAACGGCTCGCCAAAATAAATCATGGGTGGAACTTGGAGGCAGCTTCGCACCGTTTCCTGTTGCACAAGAAAGTGACGAGCGGCCGATTTTCCCTTGGATTGAATTCGCTGTCGATCACACGAACGAACAAGTGCTGCTTCATGCCTCAGTGATGCCTGATCAAGTAAATGAACAGTCCGTTTATGTGCGCACAGCCCAAAAATTCCTTTTAAATATGATTCAAGAAACGGCGCAGCGTCCAAGTGGCATACTTGTAGCCGATGATCACCTCTATCATGCGTTATTCTTATTATGTAAAAAGCTCGGGATCATCTGCAACCTTTCTCATGACTTGCCAAAATGGAACCAAGCATGGGAATCCTTAGTTGAATTTGTTGAAAACCAGCCTTGATTGTCCCTTTTTAAACAATGAAATCCATTAATCCGCTCAAGAACGACACGTGGGCGGATTTTTTGAATGCTGCGAAACGAATTAAGCTCTTTCTCACTGGATAAATATAACGTTCGTGTTTTTGCGTTGATGCTGTATAATGAAAGTTCGATGCAATCACATTTTTTCGACAACGGTATTTGGTCGTTCAGATTTTGGCGAAACGTTCTCCGATCAGTTCGTTTTACTTAAGAATCATGTCTGAATGACGCTCTAGGTTCTTGCTCGTTTCTTTCATATAGAGAAATAAAGATAGAGAAAACAGTAAAGGTGGTTTCTTGAATTGAAGAGATTTGGTATGGCAACCCAAATTTTTACTGGGCTTGTTCTTGGTATTCTGGTTGGTGCGCTTTTCTATGGAAATGAAACGGTGATGGCGATTCTCCAACCGTTTGGCGATATTTTTATTCATCTGATCAAGATGATCGTGATCCCGATTATCGTATCGGCGCTGATTGTTTCAATTGCCAGTGTCGGCGATGTGAAACAGCTGGGAAAGCTTGGCGGGAAAACAATCCTGTATTTTGAAATTGTAACAACGCTGGCGCTCGGAATCGGCTTGATTGCAGCCAATGTGTTTCACCCTGGCGGTGGCATCAATTTATCAAATTTGGCGAAAAGCGATATATCGACGTATGAACAGACGGCCAAGACAGCTGAACATTCAAGTATTGTCAGTCATTTTGTGGACATTATTCCAAGCAACGTCTTTCAGTCGCTTGCCAATGGCGATTTATTGCCGGTGATCTTTTTCTCCGTATTGTTCGGAATCGGGCTGGCTACAATTGGTGAAAAAGGCAAGCCGGTGCTGAACTTCTTCGGCGGTGTCTTGGAAGCGATGTACTGGGTGACGAACCTGGTCATGAAATTTGCCGCATTCGGCGTATTCGGACTGATCGGGGTGAACGTCGCTCAGTTCGGAATTGCTTCGCTGATTCCACTAGGAAAACTGGTCTTTGTCATTTATGGCACGATGATCTTTTTTGTCGTAGTCATTTTAGGTCTGATTGCAAAATTTGCCGGAATAAATATCTTCTCGCTGTTCCGTATCTTAAAGGACGAACTGTTTCTGGCGTTTACAACCGCAAGCTCCGAAGCGGTTCTGCCGAAACTGATGGATAAAATGGTGAAATTCGGCTGTCCGAAACCGATCACATCGTTTGTGATTCCAACCGGTTATACATTTAACCTAGACGGGTCGGCCATCTACCAATCCATTGCCGCGCTGTTCATCGCCCAAGTATACGGCGTCCACCTCTCGCTTGCCCATCAGCTGACGATGCTCGTTGTACTGATGCTAACATCTAAGGGGATGGCAGGTGTAACCGGCGCGTCGTTTGTTGTGCTGCTGACTACACTGGGAACAATGGGGCTTCCGCTCGAAGGTGTTGCTTTCATTGCCGGCATTGATCGCATTCTGGACATGCTTCGTACGGTTGTCAATGTTGTCGGCAACGGTTTGGCTGCTGTGGTTATGTCCAAATCAGAGGGTAAATTCAATCAGGAAAAAGCTGATGCCTGTCTGAAATCGCTTCAGCAATCGTCTTGATTTTAAATACAAATTATTTATACAAAAAACTAAGTTTAGACTCCGGTTCCCGCCGGAGTTTTTCATTAAAAAAAATAGTTGACGTGCTCAATGGAAATGCGCAAGGATAGGGTAAGGTGATTACATGACTGATCAGCAAAAAATAATCGGTGGTTTCTTTTCTCTTGAACTACCCATGCGAAGCGAGTACCACAGCCAGGCACTGCGCCTGAACAGTGCGCGCTACGCGCTCGAATACGTACTGCGCGTGCGTCACTACAAAAAAATCTATCTGCCGGCCTATATCTGTGACAGTGTGCTTCAACCGATTAAGCGACTGAACATTGATTATACGTTCTACTCTATTGATGAGCACTTCGCTCCAGTTTTTAATCGTGTGCCGGAGGACAATGCCTGCTTTCTTTATGTCAATTACTTCGGCATGAACAACAAGAATGTCCAAAATGTCTGCAGCAATCTAGCAAATGTTATCATTGACAATACGCAGGCGTTTTTTGAACGACCGCAGCTGCATGTGGATACCCTGTATTCGCCACGCAAGTTTTTTGGCGTTCCGGATGGCGGCTACTTGTATACCAATGCTGAAGAGCGGCTTGAGCTGGATCAGGATCCGTCCTACTACCGTTACGATGCGCTGTTGAAGCAAATTGATCTAGGGAGTGTTTCCGCCGAGCCGCTTTTTGAACAAAATGAGGCCTATTTAGATACATGCGGGATGCACGCGATGTCACGAACGACTCAGCGACTGTTGATGAGTGTTGATTATGAGCAGGTGCGCACCATTCGAAATGAGAACTTCCGATTTCTTCATCAACAAATCGGCACCTACAATCTGCTGCGTGCAGACTTCACCAATGTGAACGGACCGATGTGCTACCCTTTTCTTATTGAACACGGGGAAAAATTAAAAGATTGTTTGTTGGAGCGCCACATCTATGCCAATGATTATTGGCAGGAAGTGTTGTCGCGCGTTCCCCCTGCACGTTTCGATTATAAGCTGGCGAAAAATCTGATCGCGCTGCCCATTGATCAGCGCTACACTGAGACGGACATGCGCTTCATTGCACAAATTGTTGGTAGTTTTCTGGTTTGATCGATAGGCCGATCCTTTCATCGGTTCGTTTTCCCGGAATAGAAACGCGATGACATAGCTATTTAAATCACGTAAATTCCTTACTGGATATAAACCGCATTTTAAAAGCCGGGCTCCCCTTTCCAAACATTCCACAGAACAGACGATTCATGCATTGGTTATTTCTCGATTGTTATTTGCCAGTAGTGTCCAAAGCTGTAACCGCATCTTCACGAATTTCTTCATTCATTGATTGCTTCCAGTTCAGTGATCTCTTTGGCACTTAATCCTGTCCACTCACTGATTTTCCCATGACTTATTCCATTTTGCAGCAGCTTTAGGGCAACCTGTTTTTTGGCGTTTAATTCACCTTTTTCAATTCCTTTTTTAATTCCTCTTTTAATTCCTCTTTCCATGCCGTCCTCCACTCCACGATCATAAGTCGAATTCGGCCATTTGAGCACTTCTTCACGGATTTCCTCCGGGAGTTTGTTCGCTTGGTCCATCAATTGATCCACCTCTTTCTTATTTAATTGAAGATAGGTCTCGAAAAATCCATTGATTATGCTTTCACGTGCTTCTCCAAGATGCATGCCGATCATCTGTCTGATAAAGGCGAGTCGAACCTGAACACGTTCCTTTTTTTGAGTAGTTCATCCTGCTCATGAGCGCGGCAGCGGCCGGATTATTACTGTGAATAAATGTTCGCCAATTCATTTGGGCAAGCTCAAGCTTCAAAAAATGGAATTCGCTGATCATCATAAAATGAGGTATTTCTACCACAAATTTATCCGGTTCATCTCTTACACCATCATAACTGAAAATGGCAATGGGTAAAACAGGTTTTCGAAATTTCAGATAGATCATGATGTAGTAAAGATACATCCGTTCGGAAAAATCATCTTGATAATAGTTTTGTGCCTCAAGATGGACAATCAGAATTACAGCTTTTTTAGATTTCAGCTTCGTTTCCGCAATGATGTCCGCCCTCTTCTTGTCGCCTTCGATTAGATCCGGAAACAGTTCCTCTGAAAGGAACGTTTTTCCAGACAGATCAAGCATGTGATAAATTTTTGGGAAAAAGGCTTCGAGAAACTCATCAAAAAACTCGTGAAGCAGCACTTTGAAACGCCGATCGTGGTCAGTAGGCATGAGAGGCCTCCTTACGAGGTATGATTTATTGTTGTGAGGAATTGGGAAAGCAGGGAGTTAAAGGCGAACGTATGATCTTTCACAGTAAAAGTATAACCGAATTCCAAACAAAATGTCTAGAAAAAAATCCATGGTAAAAGGTTAATTTCTGACATATGCGGAATCGGATCTTTTGCTTCCACCCCGTTTCAATAATTATGCTATTCTTTGTACAGAGCACGAGTAACTGGAGGCTGCAGATTTATGAATACCTCAAAACCCTTAACTTATCAGGATGACCCAACCGTCCAGAAGAGACGTTGGATGATCCTGATCAGTATTAATATGTTCACATTTATGTCGACGCTTGATGCGAGTATTGTCAATGTGGCACTGCCGCAGATTTCACGTGATTTGCATTTGCCGATCGCCAGCAGTCAGTGGATTGTCACGATTTATTTAATGACGATCTGTGTTTTTATCCTGCTTTTCGGGCGGCTTGGCGACATGCTGGGCAAACTTCGCATTTTTAAGATCGGCACCGCTCTTTTTGTTCTTGGGTCGCTGCTGTGCGGATTCGGTCTAAACCTGAATTTTCTACTTGTCGGCCGCGTGGTTCAGGCCATAGGCGCTTCGATGACGATGGCTAATAATTTTGGCATCGCAACGGATATTTTCCCGAGATCCGAACGCGGGCGGGCGCTTGGTTTAATCGGCACGTTCGTGTCCTTGGGCTCGATCACTGGTCCGGGGATCGGCGGGCTGGTTGTCTCCACGTTGAGCTGGAATTATATATTCTGGATTAACGTACCGATTGGGCTGGTGGTAATGATTCTGGGCTGGCGTGTTCTGCCTAAAGATTTGTTTGCATCAAGAGGCCGCTTGGACTGGGTGGGTACGTCAATCTTCGGCTTATTCATCATAGCCCTGTTCAGCGGATTGCTGCTTGGACAGCATTTAGGGTTCAGCGACGGACGTATTCTGGGATCGCTTTTTCTCTCTGCTGTGCTTCTGGTCGTGTTTATCATTATGGAGTGGCAGATTGATCAGCCGATGCTTCAGCTGCGGTTGTTTAAAAATCTTATGTTTTCAGTCAGCATTTTCTGCGGCTATTTGGTCTTTCTCTCCAACTTTTGTTTCAACATTATTGCGCCATTCTATACCCAGGATATTCTGCATCTGTCAGCAGGCCATTCCGGACTGCTGCTGATGCTGTTCCCCATCATGATGGCTGTCATTGCCCCGTTCAGCGGCGCACTGTCTGACAAAATCGGTTCGGAAATCCTAACGTTTATCGGATTGCTTGTCCTCGTAGCGGCACAAATTGGTCTCGGTTTTCTGAATGGGGAAAGCTCAATCATCTATGCGGGTGTGTTGATTGCTCTGCTCGGTGCCGGCAGCGGATTCTTTATGTCGCCGAATAATTCGCTTGTCATGTCGACGGTTCCGAAAAATCAGCTTGGAAGCGCGGGGAGTGTCAACGCACTAATCCGAAATTTGGGCATGATCAGTGGAATCACTTTTGCGACAACGCTTCTGTTTGCCAGCATGTCGCAAGCTGCCGGTTATCATGTCACCGGAATGATCCCGGGTCATCCGTCCATCTTTTTACATGGCATGCACATCGTTTTTCTGGCATCTGCCGGAATATGCGTGTTCTGTGCCATGATTACAGGCATTCGGCTCCTAAACGCACGACATCAGATGCACAGCAAGGCTGTATCCTAACGCAGTCTGTCCGTTAAAGCCAAACCTTGCAAATGAAACCTGCTCCTATGGGAAACAGTAGTATAGGAAGATACTCATTGAACGCAGGCCATACACAAGGAGCAAACGATGCAGACAACGAAGCTTACGCATACCATTCTAGACGTAATTTTGAAGATGCCGGGATTGAAGATTAATCGTGAAGAATTCTTCAGACGGTCGTTCCCAAAAGAGGATACGGAACGGCTGATTGAGATCGGACCTGCAAGCTATTTTGGACAAGCTGAACTTGAGAAACAAGCAGCACAGCTGATTCAAAATGCGACGTTGCGAAGCTCAGCGATGTCGTTTGCCGCGGGCATTCCAGGCGGTTTGGCTATCGCGGCAACGATTCCCGCCGATACGACGCAGTTCTATGCGATGGCATTGCGTCTCGCGCAGGAGCTCGGCTATCTCTACGGACGAGAAGAATTATGGAGCAATCAAGAGATCGCGACAAAAAAAGGACGTGAAACATTGATTCTCTATCTTGGTGCGATGCTCGGAGTCAGCGGTACGGGTGCATTGCTGCGTGTGCTGTCGTCCAAGCTTTCTGCTCGCGCACTCGAACGCATCCCACAGAAAGCACTGGAACAAACAATTTATTATCCGCTGATTCGCAAAGTTGCTACCTTCTTCGGTGCGAAGATAACAAAAGGAACATTCGCTCGCGGTGTATCGAAAATCGTTCCGGTCTTAGGAGGCGCACTAGCCGGCGGAATCACCTATGCCACAATGAAACCGATGGCGCGTCGTTTGCAGAAGGAACTTGCGGCAGGTTTGACCGACAATCCTGATCTGTTCGAGCAGGATTTAATTGAGCTGAAACAAATCGGCAGTGCAGAGCATTCACAGGATCATCGAAAATAATGCCTCAGTACAGGTGACTTTGGTCACCTGTTTTTTCACACTCCTATATCTCTGGGATTTACACTGTTGTCAGAATAAACTAAACTAATAATAGATTTACTTTTAAACAGTTCTCACGATAATAATACGAGCAAGAATCGCTCAATTTTGACAGCAGGAGTTGGATCATCATGTCTAGCAAATGGAATGTGTATTTGGATGAAAATCAAGACCGTTTTATCGAGGAATTGTTTGACTTGCTTCGTATTCCGAGTATTTCGGCAGATCCTGCCTATGCGAAGGATGTGCGCGCGGCTGCCAAATGGGTTGGCGAGCGTTTGAAAAAGGCAGGGATTGAGCATGTACAAACATTGGAAACCGGCGGACATCCGGTGGTTTATGGTGACTGGCTGCATGCTGAAGGAAAGCCGACGGTACTGGTTTACGGACATTTCGATGTTCAGCCGGCGGAGCCGCTGGAATTATGGGATTCCGATCCGTTTGAACCAATTATTGATGATGGCAAGGTATTTGCCCGTGCTGCTACTGATATGAAGGGAAATCTGCTTTTGCCGATTGTCGCTTGCGAAGCTCTGCTGCAAACAGATGGCGTGCTTCCGATTAACATTAAATTTTTATTTGAAGGCGAAGAAGAAATCGGCAGCCGTTCGTTCAGTGGTTTCCTTGATGCACACAAAGATCTGCTTGCCTGTGATCTTGTGGTCAGTGCCGACAGCGGTGTCGGCACTGAGGAACAGCCAACCGTCGGAACAGGCGTACGCGGTGTATTTTCGGCACAAATCAACGTGAAGACTGCTGCCATGGACATGCATTCGGGATTCGGCGGCGGTATTGCTCCAAACGCGATCCATGAATTGGTTCGGATTCTTGATTCGATGCGTGATGAGGATGGACGCATTTTGATCGATGGATTTTATGATCAAGTGCGTCCGCTTACGGATGATGAGAAGAAGCAGATCGCCAATTTCGATGCTTTTCCGGATGCAATGCGTGAAAGTGTCGGCTTCAAAGAATTCTATGGCGAACCGGAATTCACGCCAATGGAACGTGGAGTTGCACGTCCTACGTTAGAAGTCAACGGTATATGGGGCGGTTACCAGGGTGCCGGCGGCAAGACAGTCATTCCATGTGAAGCACACGCCAAGATCACCGCGCGGCTCGTGCCGGATCAGGATCCGAAAAAAATTCAAGCGTTGTTTGAGCAGCATATCAAAGCGCACACCTTCCGTTCGGTAGAAGTTACAGTTGAAGACGAGCACGGTACGCCTCCATACCGCGTTCCTGGCAATGATCCTGCGCTAAAAAAACTCGAACACGTATTGGAAGAAATGACGGGTCACCCGGTCAAGCGCCAATGGGCAGGCGGATCGGTTCCGGTGACCAGCCTGTTCAAAGAAGTACTCGGAGCAGAAACGTTGTCGCTTGGCGGTTCGCAGGATGATGAACGTCCACATGCACCGAATGAATTCTACCGTTTAAGCAGTTTCACACGTATTCAAAAAGCATACTGCCTTCTCTTGCAGGAATTGGCTAAAGAATAAAAAAATTATAGGAACAAAGCTGCTGAGTTTGTTGGCCCAGCGGCTTTTTAATTTTTTGTTATTTTTTTCACAAAATTGATGTAAGCGTATTAAAATTTTGATAGAGTAGTTATGTAGGGCGGCAGAGTTTTCCAGTCGTTCATAAAACAATAAATCGAGGGATTGACATGTATCAGGTTAAAGAATTTGATCAACAAGGCTTGCATTTCTTTCGACTAACAGACGGGATTTCTTACATAGATATCTGTCCGGAACGCGGCGGTATGGTGACCGCTTTCCATACGAATGGCGAAGACGTCCTGTTCATGAACGAAGCCACGCTTTTTGACACGAGCAAAAATGTGCGCGGTGGTATTCCGGTTCTCTTCCCGATCGCCGGGCAATTAACCAATAAATCCTATGAATGGGAAGGCGTTGCTTATTCCATGGACAACCACGGACTGGCACGCACCAGAGCTTGGAAAGTCGCAGATCAATCCGCTGATTCCAACCACTCAGCGCTGAAGATCGCTTTCCATAGTTCAGAAGATACGCGTAACTCCTATCCATTCGATTTCGAGGCTGTGCTCACATACACACTGTCGGACGGTGAATTGACGATCAGTCAAACCATCAACAACCTTTCAAGTGAATCCATGCCCGTCTACCCGGGCTATCATCCATATTTTAAAATGACAGATCAACAGCTTCATCTAAAAAGCAAGGCAGTCAGCTATTTGGATTACAATGATCATGAAACCAAGCCATTCAACGGTGAGATCAATATGAAGGGACTAAAAGAGTCTGTCGTACTGCTGAACAGTGGTGACCCGCAACTGGTCTTTGATTTCAACGCGACGAAAAAAATCGTGATCAGCCAGGATCCACGCTATCGCTACACCGTTTTATGGGTTGAAGGCAATCAGCCATTCGTGTGTGTCGAACCATGGACCGCGCTTACCAACACATTAAATGAAAAGAAAGACGATTTGCTCATGGTAACACCTGACGAACCATTGGAACTGAGCATTGCAATCCGACTTAGTGACCGATAAGGTGAAGAATTAAAAAAAGGCCGCTCCATTATGGGGCGGCCTTTTCAATCGGTTGCTCATTTAGCTGATGCGGCGCTTCTGCTCTCTAATTTGGCTAAGCTCCGCTTCCAATTCCAGTCTGCGCTGCTTTAGCGCGTACAGCTCATTGGTTATTCCTTCGGTAAGCTCGACATTGCGTTTACGCAATTGTTGATACAGGCCGAGAATTCTGCGATTGACATAACCGAGCTGGACACGCAAGTCACTTGCTCTCTGGCGATCACGGTCAGCTGTTGCCTTTACAAAAGCTGCCAAACTATTTTTTATTTCCTTTTGCCATTCATGATCCTTGATTTTCGCAGCGAAGAGATACAGGTCCAGATAGTCATCGACTTTGGCGTCATTCGGATGATTCATCACGTGTTGCATCCTCCTTTTTATAACAGCCCACTTGTTTCCATTTTTCATCCTGTTGCATGGCTTATGCAACAATGGATCTTAAATGTGACGATGGACTGTTCATTCCTTCCGAAAAAAGTGTGTTTTGTCCATTTTATTAAAAAAGTCGCTTTTTTGTTACACTTTACAATTGTTTGAAAAATAAGCAGGCGCTTTGCCCCATTATGTCGGGGCACGACACATTGTATTTGTGCATCAATTAATTTTTCTTATTTTAACGTGAACTGCTCAATCTGTCAAAGATTTATTTCATATAGGATGCATCGTGCATATTTTTGCAAGCTCGGCTCTCGCTTCATGACACAGTCGAGTAATGCCTTCTGCGTACGGTAAAAGTATTTTTCCATTCTCATACAAACTAATTGTGCGGTCGGTGTGAATGAACAGAGGCACATTTAATTCCTTTTCGAAGTTTTTAATTCGTGTACGAACAGAAGGTTGGGTTAAAAAGAGTGCACACGAAGCATGACGGAATCCATTATGTCTGACAACTGCGAGGAATGTTTCGATTTGATCAATGGTCAATGGTCATCACTTTCCTTTCTCTCACGCCACAGCGTCTGAATAAAGACCATGGCAGTTGTTCATTGACGCAAACATCATCATTGCACTGATATTTCGGATAATTTAGTTTTTTGATAAAAAGAATCCTCTAAAAATCAATTGGAGGCTTCTCAAATTATTACCAATCCTTTGTCATCCGTAAATCAGCGGCTGATTGCAGAGTTCAAAAGCTTTTTTGACAATTCTTTTTGATTCATATAAGATTGAATTTCCGTCTCTTCCTTGGCACTTGGATTCACAAACTGAATACCATAATTTACTGTTGGACATCCATGTTTTGTTTCCTTTCTCATCACTTCGCCTCTAACATGAATGATCGTGCCATCCTCTTTGGCAAAGGACAGAAATACATGAACCTCTTCCTTAATGGGAAAATCAATTCCGCATTTAATTTTCATTCCGCTTACACTAAGATCAAGCATTTCCACGTCAATTGATTTATTATTCAAACCTTGCAGAGTCTGTTCGCCAAAATCAAGGACACGTACCGTACACTTTTCTCCGTTCAGTTCAATGCGGTAGTGACGGCGGCGTTCTTTTGGTTCCTTTTCACGATCAAATTCGCTTTTTTTGTAAATCTTTTTCCTAAGATCCGTAATGAGCAAGCGATCTCTCTTCAAAATATTGTTGTAGTACATAATGAATGCAAAGAGAACAGCGAGCAGGAAAATACCTTCAATTCCGGCACCAAGAACTATAATTGCGTTTTCTGACATAGGTACATCACCTTATATAGATTGAGAAATAGGCTGCGGCTTACCAATAGCGAAACCCTGTGCATACGAAACGCCAAGCACTTGCGCACAATCAATGTCGCTTTCGGTCTCCAACCCTTCAAAAATCAGCTTTACATCGAACCGATTACAGTAATGAACAAGAAATTCGACGTAGGCCTGTTTCTTATTTGACTTGCTTAAACCAATTGAGAAATAGCGATCTAATTTTATATAATCAGCATCAATTTCGATTGTTCGATTAATGTTGTCAATCCCTTTACCAAAATCGTCGACCGCAATTAAGATTCCCGTTTTTCTCAAAGCTTTCAAAGCTTGTGTAAGTTTGATAAAATCTGTTATCATCTCATGTTCGACGATTTCCAACACAATCTGGCTAGCAGGAATGGAGCACTGATCAATGAGCCGAAGAATAAACGTAGCAAAATTCGGATGAAGAATCGTTGATGGGTAAACATTAA
Organism: Sporolactobacillus sp. PKPK-6; assembly: GCF_056678885.1. NCBI lineage: Bacteria > Bacillati > Bacillota > Bacilli > Caryophanales > Sporolactobacillaceae > Sporolactobacillus > Sporolactobacillus sp. PKPK-6. The sequence continues at coordinate 921,971 of NZ_JBWXPA010000001.1, forward strand.
TAAACAGTTTTCTGCCTTTTTGAGCAGGTCCGTCCTTGACGAAGGTACACAGTGCCTTTCTTATTGAATGTGCATCAAATTCAAAGAGCTTTTTTTCCTGATTGCCAGTCGGTATGCTCGTTCCGGGTTTAGAAAAACCTTTGAGCGAAAAAGTGCTTCATACCCTTCAATTTCTTTTGTTTGCAGATTGACAATCGGTTGATAATGATGAAAAAAATTTTCTTTCCTGAGATAATAAAAAAGCCACATGATTCACTCGCCCCTTTTTGACTTCAAAACGGCGCACCGAAATAAATGTGGGAGTAGAACGATCATTGCTTCCCTTTCGGTAACCCGGCTGCCATAGCATGAACCGTAGGCCCGTGGCTTTGCGACCCTATTTTTCAATAGGTGTGCCATTTCGATTGAAAATAGTTTTTTTAATGTATGAACATTTTTGCACAGCGGGGATAAAGATTCAAGACCTTTTGACCTTTTTTCACCTTTATATAAAATTTTTCAATCATTAAGGTACATGTAATCGTTATTATGCTGTTTTTCAAATTGAATTTTATCACTTTACATACGATTTTCTCATTAAAGAAATCCAAATAAAAAACACGGTTGCCCGCGTCTATTTAATGATCCTTCTTCTTCATTGATTTCATTGTGTTCAGAATGTCCGCGGGGAGTTTGCTGGTTGCCGCGGAATTATTTTCTTTGCGAATTGCTTCGTAGATCTCGCCGCGATTCACGTCAACTTCGCGTGGTGCCGTGATTCCCAATTTTATTTGATCACCGGATACCGCTACGATTTTCACTTCAATATCATCACCGATACGTATCGACTCGCCAAGCTTTCGGGTCAAAATGAGCATCGGTTACACCCTCTTTTCCTGGAGCTGCGCGGTAAGTGGCATTCGAAGAGAGTAATCGGATTGCTCGGGTATATACTGCTTGCCAACTTTTTTATTTACATTAATGATGACCGGTGCATTTAAATTAACCGTGGAATCAGAAAAAGGATTGCGTACGCTGACGATTACCCAAACGGCCACGTCCTCCTGCGAACGAATCTCGAGCTGTTCTACAAAATGGTCGGGCAGATCAATGCTGTAATTCTCAAAATAGTAAAAAGGTGAGGTAACAATGAATGCGACCTCTGCATCGTCTGCCGACTGAAGGATGGAGAAGGTTTCGCCAAATGGCTGAATAATGAACCGATGGTCGTGTGCAAATCCGGGAAGCCCCGACGAGAACGCTATAATATCTGTTTCTTTGATTTCCTGTTCGCCAAAATACTTTGTTTGGATGATCATAACCATTCGTTATCCTTTCTCATCAATAAAAATGCCGACCGCCTGAATATCAAGTGATGGATAGTGCTCCATGGAAATGTTAACCTGTCCTGGCTGATAACTATATTCCGGCGCACTAATGGTCGCTTGAATCATTGGTGCATGAATTTGCCAATTCACCTGCAAAGTTGCGGGTGTCACATCATAAGTGACCGCTTGGGATGCAGGTGTGTTGCCTGTACTGTAACGTGTACCAATGACTGCTGCATTCACATTATCGGCAGCCTGCTTCGCAAACAGATTTCTTCCCCTATTGCGCTCGATATGCAGAAGCTCGTCTCCTTCTTGAGAATGGCGTGCGATTCCATCAAGTACCGCCTGCTTGCCGGCATCTGCCGCCTCGGCAATACGTACTCTTGCCGATTTCAGATCAAGATTATGCCATCCGGCTGACTGATCAATCTGCACATGTGCCGGTTCTCGGTCAATCGTCATGTCCGCTTTTGGCTGTTGTATGGATTGTTCTGCCTTTGGTTGGCGGATCGTTTGCGTCGCATTTTGTGTACTTACTGACACTCTGCCGAAAACTTGTCTCATTTCTACATGCGGAAGAATTTTAGCCATGTCATCGTCCTACCTGCATATTTATTAATTTAAAAAGTCGACAAGGGACGTTTGGATGATTTTCGCACCGACGGAAAGCGATGCATTGTAAACGTTTTGCTGTTGATTTAATTTCACAATGGTTTCTGCATAATCTGCATCTTCATTATTGGACATGATTTTCGTTGCAACTGTCTTTTGATCAGCAAGACGATTTTGCACCATATCAATTCGGTTGGTTTTCGCCCCCAGATCCGCCTGGGCACTGGCAACTTCATCCAAATGTGTGTCAATTTCCGTTAAATGTGCGCTGATCTGACTGGCTGTCGCTGTGCCTTCAGTTAAATCCGTTTTCAATTGATTTAAATCTTTAAAAAGCTGATCATTGAAAACCGAGTCCGGACTCACATTAATCGTCATCTGAATACCGTCGTTCACCGCAACATTGAAATCAGGATTTTTCTGTGCCAAATTGTTAATCGTTACTGTTCCATTGGATGCTTGAGTAAGTAATGGGTTTGCGGAATCACTGCCGCTGAAAATATACTGGCCGCCAACCTGTGTATTCCCCAAAGTAACCAGCTGCTGGGTCAGTTGATCCACTTCCACACCTGCAGCCGCACGCTGATCTGCTGTATAAGTATCAGTACTCGCTTCATTTGTCAACTCACGAATACGGTTAAGTACATCATTGACCTGTTGCAGTGCGTCGTCGGAACTGTCCAGCCACTTATAGGCATTCGTAACATTTTTCTGGTATTGCTCTACATGACTGACATCCGTACGGTAAGATATACCCATCGTGGCAACCACCGGATCTTGGGATGCACGCGTGATTTTTTTCCCGGTCGACAATTGATTCTGATAATCGGCCAGTTGGCTGTAGCCACTGGAGATATTTTTCAGTAAACTATTGGACATCATACTTTGTGTTACCCGCATCCAATATCACCCCATTTTATTGATTAATGTATCCAACATTGTATCCAGTGTCGTTACGACTTTTGCAGCTGCAGCATACGAATGTTGAAATTGGATTAAATTTGTGAGTTCTTCGTCAATGGATACCCCGCTGATGGATGATCGTCGATTTGTTGCTGCATCAAGTATCGTTTGCGAACTGCTCGTGAATTGATCCGCTGATTGAGCGTTCACTCCGATTTGACCAACCAAACCTTGCAAATAATTTTTCAGGGTCATTTCTTCACCATTGGGATCAATTGCGAACTTATTGGATGCGATCACATCAGCCATCGCAGTTGCTCCGCTGTTGTCGCCGCTTGGCATACCTGAATTTGCCGATGTAATGTCACTTCCGCTTAACTTGCTGTTTACATGAAGGTTTAATGCTGTCACCGTACCCGCATCGTTGTCCGTTCCGCTACCGAGAAAAAAGACGCCTTTCGTGTCTGCTTTATATCCCGCTGTATCCTTATAGGCGTTGTTAAACTCCGTTGCCAACGTATTCGCCATATTGTCCAAACTTTTTAATACACTCGGATAATCGTTAGTGTAGGCATCAATTTGGCCTTGTAGTTTTCCGGAAAAATTAGTCAGTGTGCCTGTGGATACCGGAGTCGTGTCATCCGATTGCATCATGGATATCGTAACTTTTGGGTTCGATGTATCCGTTGTATCGATATCTGCTTTCAGATGATTATTCGTCAGTGCCGCGCCATCGACCAAAGTTGCCTTTGGCTCATAAGAGTTGCCATTTGCATCAACAATTTCAATGGTATACTTTCCTTCGGCGAGCGGTGACGGATTGCCGCCGCTTGGGTCTTTGCTGACTTTTATATTAACCAGCTGAGCGATTTTATCTGTCAATGCGTCTCGCTCATCATATAAGTCATTCGCTAGAAAGCCGTTCGCTTCCTGCTTGTTAATTTCCTGATTGAGCGCGTTGATTTGATCAGCATAATTATTAACAAGATCCGTGTTCGCTGTAATTTGCTGATTTAAATTATTTTGAACCTTTCCTAATGACACAGCGATGTAATTAAAGGTATCAGCCAATGCCGCACCATCCTCTAAAACAACCGTTCCTGTCCCGCTTGTCGAGGAATTGTTGGCTAAATCCTGCAAAGACTGCCAAAAGCTGTCTAGCTCAGATGAAATACCAGTATCGGTCGGCTCATTCACGATATCTTCCATTTGGCTGTACGCATCGTTCAGCGCACTCCAATAGCCGTTCTGGTTGGAACTATCCCTGACTTGAAGATCTACAAATTGATCACGGATACGAACAACTGCTTCGTCATTCACTCCGGTCCCCAATTGACCTGCACTTCGATCGGCGTTAATGCCGATACCCGGATAAGAGAGCCATGTTGCCAGATTGACGCGTTGACGCGAATAGCCGTCTGTATTCGAATTCGATATATTATTTCCTGTTGTTTGAATGGCTGACTGTGTGACCTGCAGCGCTCGCTGCATCATGTTTAAGCTGGAAAAAATCGGGATCACCGGTTAGCACCTCCGTCTTAAATTATGTCCGAGAATCAATACGTCCGCTGAAGACGGATGACGGAGATTGTCCGCCTCTTGGATTCTGATAGTTATTCAATGTGCGCGTTTTTGGCTTCAGCAAGCCGATATTCAGCTTAACCCACAGCAAAGAATCACGAAGAAGTTCCTGATTTAACGTATTTGCCTGTTTAAGCGTGTACACGCTCTTTGCCAAATCCAGGTAAAGGTGTTGCCACTTTTCCTGCTCATCCTCAGGAATAATCGCTTGTTCCCATTCTGAAAATGTTGCTTCAGAGCGTGTGCCGCCTAAATCAGATTGAATCGCGGCAATACGTTTCTTCTCAAGCCTGCCCAGTTCATCAACGAATGGAGCTTCTTCCTTCGTGATTGCGCTCACCGTCTGCGCGTCTCCATTCTTAATCGCTTCGCATTTACGATCAGCAAGTTTGCAAAGCGCATCATGCTGACTGATCATTGTTTTGACTATTCGTTCCATGCACTCAGCAGACAAGCTTCTTCACTCCTCGTTACCAAATTCCCTTACTGCCTGTTCCAGAATCCGTACATTTTTTCCGCAATACTTTTTGCCGGAACATGGTAAGTTCCGTTCTCAATTTGCGATTTTAATTGCTCAATTTTATCCTGCCTGGCTTCGTCCAGCTTCTGCGTACCTTGCAAACGTTTCGCCGCACTGGAAATTTCTACTTTATCATTTGTCTTGGATGCAGCCGTTTGCTGTTCGCCGAGCTTCGCTGTCTGATAATTATTCGTGTATGATTGTACCGGTTGGTAACCATTTATTTTCAATGAATTCACCTCATCTCAGAGGAATTTGCCGTATCATTATCATTTTTATTTACATTGTCTCTTTCTCTGTCTGTTCATACTTTATATCGGCAATACAGAGAAATTCTTTAACTTCTATTCCTTTCCCTTCACGTATGATAGGTCTTGCCTTTGAAATTGGTCTGCGAATCATCAATATGTTCCTGCTGCATATCGCGTTCCAGCTTTTTGCGGCAATGCTCGCATAAGGTACCGTTTTGTATCGTTCGCCCGCATGATCGGCATGGATAGCCAAGGTTGGGAAAAACAGCCGTTTTTAGTCTGCCCTCACGAATCCATTGATAAATCCAATCAAGATCAACATCTGTTGCTTCATGAACTTGTGTCACCGTGGACATTCTGTTTTCTTGTTTGCGTATATAGCTGTAGACTGTGTCAAACTGCTTTTCCTGTTCATTTAAGCAGTCCCGACAATAGGGTGAAGATACGCGTACAAAAAGTTTTCCGCATCCTTTACAATTTTCGAGTTCCGGCAATTCAATTCCTCCTTGCATAACAACTAAGAGCCGTAAGAACGCTGCTTGTTTCGTCTGCTCTTATTATCGGCATGAAGTCGGTAAATTTTAGCGGAACTGTTACAAATTAAGCCGAAAAGGCTACGGATATGGTGGTACACTAACAAAGCACTGCCATTACCTCATGCTATAAGACAATGCAAAAATGCGTTCACAAATCAAATAAGCTAAATGCAGCACAACCGATACGATGCGGCAAACAATCTTGAATCGAAAGGAGATCGCATATTGCGCTTTAAAAAGCATTGGTTAAGCTGGTTTCTTGCTTTTGACATCGTGCTTGCAGCACTGCTCTTTGTGCTTTATTCACCTGGAAACCGATCAATCGGGAAAAGGTGGATATCCGATGTTTCCTATGAAGCAGAACAGATTAAAAACGAGACAACCGGACAACCGAGGAAACATTCCGTTCGCATCGATGCCCCATTTATTCTTCAAAAACCGGAATTGCCACGGGGCTGTGAGGTTACTTCATTGGCGATGCTGCTGCAGAAAGCAGGCATCCAAGTAGGAAAAATGGAACTGGCTCATGAAATCAAACGTGTGCCCTATTATCAAAATCAGCAATTCGGAGATCCGGACGTGGGCTTTGTCGGCAGCATGGAAGATGCCACAAAACGAGGATACGGCGTGTATCATGAACCGCTCGCACTACTTGGACGCCGTTACCTTCCCAGCCGTATTATTGACTTAAGCGGCAAATCATTCGACTCAGTACTTTCACAATTAAATGATGGTATTCCAGTAGTCGTAATCACGAATGTAACCTTTAAGCCGCTCTCGAAGAATTATTTTCACTATTGGCGCACAAGTGGGGGTACAGCTAAAGTAACAAATCAGGAACATGCAGTGCTGGTTACGGGCTACGATCAGAATAAAATTATTATTAATGATCCGCTCAGAAAAAAAGATACGATTGCGAACCGCGCATCATTCATAAAGGCTTGGGAACAAATGGGCAGTCAGGCAATCAGCTATCGAAAATCATCTCTATTCTGAACCATACTTCGCAGTGCTTCGATGCGAAGTTTTTTTATCCGTGGATCAGTGCAAGAGAATCCACTCTCAATGGATTCCCCTTTGTCAGTGCGTGGGCAGCCAAGCGCATCGTTGCTCCGGTCGTGTAGATGTCGTCAATCAACAAAACCTTTTTCCCCAAGATAAATGATACATACTCATTTTCCAGATGAAAAGGTGTCTCACGCATCAACAATCGTTCGCTGCGCGTTTTCTTACTTTGTTTTGGTTCATGTTTTACCCGAGTGAGTGCGTTTAGGATCGGCATATCAAGTGTCTCGGCCAGCACTTCTGCCTGATTAAATCCCCGCTCCGCAAGCCGTTTCATGCTGAGCGGTATGGGCACAAGAACGTACTCTTCATCATGTGGACGAAATAAACTGAAGGAATTCTTCAATCGTTGTTCCTTCTTTATCCTCCGAAAGATTTTCTTCATTTCATCCGCAAACCCATCTGCTAATACTGAATCCCCGCGAAACTTGAATTGATTCAAAATATCTTTGATGAATGCATTGTAGTGATAAGCTGCATAATTTTTTTCGTATAAACCGTTTCTGCCGCTCTTTTTCCATTGCGTGCAGTCATAACAGATATGTTCATGCACCAATTTCGGATCAAGTATCGAAAGATCTCTGCCGCATAATTGGCAGCTGTTTTGAACAGCAATTGGTGCCAGTTGTTCTCTGCACGAACGACAAAACCCGGTTTTGTCCTCTGCTAAAAGCAGTGTGCGAAAAGTCAACACCTCAGGCTGATCCGCACCGCAAAACAGACAGCGCATCAATGAAAGCCCCCGATCTGATTCATATGCTCAATTTGTTTGCGTGCGCGAATCATCGCCAGTGTCTTGCCATTATGAAAAAAAAGAACATCACCGGTTGGAGATTCAGCCGATCTTCCGACACGTCCTGAAATCTGAACAAGCGCGCGGTCATCAAATACAGGATCATCAGCTCCAACCACGCAAACCTCGACACCCGGAACAGTCACACCGCGCTCAAGAATAGTTGTCGTAACCAAAATATTGATTTTTCCTTCGCGAAAATCGCTGACCTTGTTATGGCGATGCGGATCTTCAGCATGAACACCTGCTGTCCTTTCAAAACCGCATCGCTGCAAAAGCTCTGTTAAATCGCGAGCTAACGTAACAGAGGGAACGAACACAAATACTTGTCGTTTTTGATTTATTTTTTCGCTCAACCATTCGCAAAGCAATGACGGCATCTGCCCTTTGCGAATCATCTGCATCCAGTTGCCGATCCATTGAAAGCGCGGCTCGGGCAGCGGATGCCCGTGATAGCGTCTAGCGAGCATGACACCTCGCAATTTTCCTGATGCGTAATCATTCGTCAAATCGGCAGGCGGTGTTGCTGATAAATAGGCGATCGGAGCACCCGGCTTAGCTGCCTTTCGAACGGCGAATTCCAGCATCGGATCAAAATGATAAGGAAATGCATCGACTTCATCGATAAAGATGCAATCAAAGCAATTAGAATAACGGATCAATTGATGGGCAGTCGACACAACGAGCGGTGCATTCGGGTTTGATTCTTGGCTACCTGCGTAGAGCCCGCTGATCGGAACATCCGGGAAAGCCGCACGCATTCGCGGCAGAAGCTCACGGACGACGTCAGTTCTCGGCGTTGCCAGCACAACACGCCGGCCATTCATCAACTGATGTTCAATGGCCGGATAAATCATTTCCGTCTTGCCGGACCCGGCGACAGCCCAGACAAGAAATGATTTGCCAATCTGAAGTGTCTGATTCAGTGCTTCGGCAGCCATACTCTGTTCATCAGACAATGTACCGTTCCACGCACATAGGTGGGTATTCTGATGAATAAACCGATGATTTAATGCAGGTTCAGGACCGCACCAAGTCACCAGTTTAGTACATGACCGCACGATTCCCATCGTCAAACAGTGACGGCAGTAGACGCACTTTTTCTGACAGCGGCCGCACGTGCACGTTGCAAACGTTTCTTGATCACGATTGCCGCAACGAGCGCACAACCATTTTTTTCGGCCGGTCAGCAAATCAAAGATACTTTCATTAAGCGGTACAATCCCCGGACGGACAGTAACATGGCCGCTCTTCACATAGTCTTTAATCACTTTTTCAGGAAATGGGAGTTCTTCAGCACGAAACTCTCTACCGTGCAATGCATGCTGAACATCGGAATAATCATTCAGGAGCAAACCTTTACTGCGGGAAAGCAAGAGCATAGACAAACCTTCTTTCGGAGAGTAAATGAGGGATGACAAATGACCGAGTGACGAAGCAGCTAAAATCAGATGTTTTGTTAGTGGAAAAAAATAAATTTGAAATGCATAGTGGAAAAGATGCTGTGTTGATGAGGTACTTTGGGTACAGATAGAATGAAAGGCGGCAGTAAATCTTATTTGGAAAATTAAATCGCTAGATTACTATTTCGACAGCAGCTGCCCATATATCCTTCAAGATCATAAAATTTTTTAAACACCTACATCGCCTTTATTAAAAAAACGAGAACCGCGAACGGCTCTCGTTTTTCTTCTTAATATATTTTTACCCAACCGTTCTTAATCGCTTCGACAACGGCCTGCGTACGATCCTCTACACTCATCTTTTGAAGAATGTTGCTTACGTGATTCTTCACCGTTTTTTCACTGATGTAGAGATGTTCACCGATCGCTCGGTTACTCTTGCCGTCTGCCATCAGCTGCAATACCTCGCATTCACGATGAGTCAAGATATGTAGCGGCGGCCGGTATTCAAGATCGCGGAAGCCGGAAAGCTCTGTGGAATAGCCCTGAGTTGCGAGCCTTCTGAATTCGTTAACAAGGTTATGGGTTACCTTCGGATGAATGTAAGCACCGCCTTGTGCAACAATCCGAACGGCCTCAATCATCGAATCTGCATCCATTTCCTTCAGTAAATAGCCAAGTGCACCGGATTTCAACACATGGGTAACATAGCTTTCATCATCATGAATCGAAAGAATGATGACTTTAAGACCAGGATGATTTTTAATCAGCTGTCTCGTTGCTTCAACACCATTCAATTTCGGCATATTAATATCCATCAACACAACATCGGGATCCGATTCCTCAATCAGTTTTTCAGCGGTACTGCCGTCATCACCTTCGGCTACCACTTCAAAATCGCTTTCCATATCCAAAATTCTTTTGACGCCTTCACGAAAAAGGCGGTGATCGTCAATCAAAGCAATCGTTGTCACTTTCGGTCGCACATTTGTCACGATTATTTCTGTTGCTAAGCAAACGATTTCATTCATGCTCATCTTTAGGTGCATGTCTCTCGTTATAATAAAGGCTGCCAGATAATAAGAAAAAATGCTAGATTCACAACCCTAAAGAGAACAGTCGTTATTCGCATATCCCGTGCCGCAACAGTTTTTCACCTCTCTTTTTTCACTGTAGCCATGCGGATAGGGTTTGGGACTCGCCCTATCCGCCACTTCTGCTGTGTTACTCGCTAAGCATGTCTTCCTGCTGAATCGGTATGTTGATGAGCACTTTGGTTCCCTGCCCGATTTCTGAGTGAATAATCAATTCACCATCCAATAATTCGGCGCGTTCCTTCATGCCGATCAGCCCGTAACTTCCTTCTTTCTTCACTGACTGATCAAATCCTGTGCCATTATCCGTAATTAGAATGAGTACTTTATTTTCTCTATATTCAATTCTAATACTGATGTGCGATGGATCCGCATGAATACAGGCATTCTGAACCGCTTCCTGAATTAACCTGAATAAAGCGGCTTCAATTCTAGATTGCAGTCTTTTCTCCTTCCCCATACGATCAAAATGGATACTTAGAGAAGGATAATCGCTGTTCACTCGGTGAAGGTATTTCTGCAGTGTCGGCACAAGCCCAAGGTCGTCAAGGCTCATTGGACGAAGATCATAAATGATCCTACGAACCTCGGCCAAGGCGCCTTGTACCATGACCCTGTACTTTTGCAATTCCTCGTGCGATGCCGCCATTCCTTCTTTTTGCCCGACACGTTCGACCACATCGAGACCAAGCAGCACCTGTGCAAGTGTCTGGGCGGGTCCGTCATGAATTTCACGAGAAAGTCTTTTTCTTTCTTCTTCTAGTGCTTCAATGACTTTCAGCCCAAATGCGCGCTGCTCCCTTGCGCTGGCGATGACGTCGCCCACTTGCTTCAGATCGCTCGTCAAGTAATTCAATACAACCGTAACTTGCCCGACCAAGCTTTCCGCTTTGTGAATGGTCGCCTTTAATTGAATCAAGCGTCGTTCAAGCTCGTCACGTCTTTTCTTCATCTGCCGTTCCATCTCACGAACAATTGACAGATCGTTTTGAATGGAATTCGCCGTTTCATAGGCGTGGCGGATGTCTTCCTCCCCGTACTGATTAAAAGCTCTGCTGATCTCAGCTAAATGGCCTCTCGATTTTCGTGCTTCAATCTCGAGTGTGTCGCTTCGATCAATGATTCCTCTTAACTCTTGCTTTACAAGTTGGAGTTCTTTAACCAGCGCGTCATGCTCTTTTCGCGATTCCTCGCCGATCTCGAAAATCTGAGATTTGCTGTCGCTCACATTATCAATCATGCTATTGATAATTTTATCAAGATGCTTGACATCAAGCTCTGTCTTGATTGGTCTGCTGGTTGACATAATTTCCCTCCATAACAAATGTAGCCGAACCACTACGAACGTGCTAGCCACCTTGTACCTATCTGCATATAGGTATTATGCACTAATTCACGACTCAATCTTCTTTGTCCCATATAATTAATTTCATAATATAGGAAACAGTAAAGCACAATCAATCAATTTCATATATAATTTCTTTTAAAAGTGTCTATACCCATTCTTTCTTACTGATAAACAAATGACAAGTGCAAATATTACCATATCTCTATGTACCTTTTCTCGATTTTCATGGCATTTCTTTAATGACGGACGCAACCGTGTCGTTGTTTGTCGAATGTAAAAGTGTATCATTATATGCTCCTGGTTCACTTTGATCGAGTGAATGACATAGTCCGTCTCCTTAACCAGCAGCAAAATCCTAAACAGATGAAAAGACAGCTACGGCATCGATTCAAAGGATTAAATGAAAGGAGCCGAAAATGACATTAACAGCTTATGTTACAGTCGGGAAAGCCGCTCTGATTGAAACTGAGATCAAGCGTTCTCGATTTATTTGTGCCGTTCATCCGGTAGAAAGCGAGACCGATGCGGAACAATTGATTCAAAACGTGCGCAAGGAACATTGGAAAGCCAATCATAATTGTTTTGCTTATATCATAGGAAAGAAGCAAGAAATTCAAAAGGCAAGCGACGACGGTGAACCGAGCGGAACTGCAGGTGTTCCGATTCTTGATGTATTAAAGCGACGCGGCATTTGTAATGTGCTGGTTGTGGTCACTCGTTATTTCGGTGGCATTAAACTCGGTGCCGGCGGATTAATCCGGGCATATGCCCATGCAACAAGTGCCGGGCTCAATGCTGCGGAGGTTGTAAAACAGGTCCCTTCCTATCAGTGGATTGTGACTGTTGATTATCACTTGAGCGGCACATTGGAAAATAAATTACGCGAATCCGCATACATCATTAAGAATATACGCTATAGTGACAAGGTCAGTTTCGATTTGTACACAAATCAGGATGACGGTCCAGCATTTTTGAATTGGGTGACCGATTTGACAAACGGCCAGGCAGAAACCGATAAATCACATGAATTGTACTTACAGGAGAAACTTCCAAACCCAGGTGAGCTTTCAAATAATGATTAAGTTCTGCTTCATCCTGTTGTTAGCGAACAGAAAACAGGCATTCAGCCTTCTTTAGTTCCGATTTGCGAATTTTGCCGAAAAAACGCGGATTTAACATTGATGGAACAGAAAGACTTAGGTAAAATAAAGCTATTGTAAAAAAACATGACAATTGGCCTATACAATGAGAATTGCGTAGAAAAAAATGAATGAAACGTGCACCTATCTGTGAAAGACTGAAAACCTGAAGGAGAATACGTCGAAGATGGCATTGAGCAGATCAGAAAACTACAAGAAGAAAAAACATGGAAAACGCAAAACAATAATTATAATCATATCAGCTGTTCTTCTCATTCTAGTCGGAAGCGGCGTAGCATATGGCTATTACTTAACGAAAAAACTTGAAAATGTAACAAGCCATGCACAAAATAAACTTACACGAGGCAATAAATCTGATCTTCGCGCAGAAAAAGTTGACCCCGTAAAGGATGATTTTTCCATATTATTTATGGGAATTGATAAACGAAAGAATGAGCCAAGCCGCTCCGATGCCCTTGTTTTAGCCACCTTCAATCACTCAACGAATGAGGTGCATATGGTGAGCATTCCGCGTGATTCGAAAGTTCAGATCATAGATCCGACGCACACGCGCGATTACGGCATTTCTAAAATTACACATGCACATGCTTATGGCGACGCCAATAACAACCAAGGCGCGGATTACACGATTGCTACCGTTGAGAATTTATTCCAGGTTCCGGTTGACTATTATGTCCAAGTGGACTTCGCTGCGTTCGTTAAGATCATTAATGCCCTTGGCGGTGTTGAAATGAATGTCCCAGTCGCGCTTCGCACACAGAACAGCGAAGATAAAACCGGTAAAGACGCCATTGTCCTGAAGCCCGGAAAACAGCTGCTTAACGGTGAACAGGCTCTGTCTCTCGTTCGTAACCGCAAGTCGCCGGGGGCAGGAGGAGACTTCGGCCGCGGCAGACGTCAGATGGCGATGATTGAAGCAATCGTGAAGAAAAGTGCAAAGCTTTCTTCTGTAACTAAATACAGTAAAGTCATTGATTCACTCGATAAGAATTTTGAAACAAACTTGACGTTCGGACAATTGCTCAGCCTACGTCAATATGCGGGCTCTCTTTCTGAAATCAAATCACTTCAGCTGAAGGGTACAGACGATATGAGCTCCGGAGTATACTATTTTGCCTTAGATGATGACTATTTAAATAAAGTTCGCTCTGATCTTAAACAGCAATTAAATTATGAATCAACAGCGGAAAGCAGCGACAGCAGCAGTGATTCCGGAAGCAGCGGATCAGCAACGTCCGGTACATCAAGCAGCAGTGGTGCCTCCGATAGCTCCGGATTGGTCGATGAATCATCCGATGGTACGAGCAGTAATCAATAATAAAATAAAGACCACTTATTAAAGAGGCTGTCATAGTCAAGAAGTTGACTATGACAGCCTCTTTAAATTGAATGATGCATAGTTCCAATTTCTACCCTACCACTTTCCTTAGACTCATTTATTGGGCTCATTTTGACACATTCTCGAACTGCCCTGTCCCTTTGGAGCACTACATTCAAAATTAATGATCCATCTTTTAATTCTGAAACTTGACTATTTATGAAGCAACTTCATTTTTATTTGATCATTGATGAGTAACATGTAATGACGCATTAGAGTGATCAATTATCAATAATGCCTTCATTGCTTTCAACTTCACTGTAAGAAATAACGTAACGGCTACTGACCCAACCTGAAGGTACTTGGATATATTGAGATTTTTTATTAATCCGAACTCCTGACGGAGTAAGAAATGGAAAATTTGGAGGTGCTGGGCTATTTTGAGGTTCAAGGTAGTAGTAAATATCTTGTTCACGAGTCCGTTTTACAGCCTTAATGACTTTAAATTTAGCCAGACTTGGAATGGTCCAGTTTACTTTACCTAATCTCTTAGTCTTGTATTGCGTGTAGGGAGGATAATTCCAAACAGTACCTGGAATGACAACCCCGACGTAATCCTTAAAGTTAGCAGGAATTGTTGTGGCTTGGGTAGTCGCTGCTCTTTTAACTCCGCCAGCAAATGAACCGACTTTTTTGCCCCCATAGACGTACCCCCGATATTTACCATTCATCGTCACGACACGATAATAAACGGAACCGGTGTGGGTTACCTTATAACCGTAGGCACGGAAATAATAAGTTGAACCCTTATAAGCCGGGTTCTTCCGACGAAACTCGTGATAGTCAGCATCTGCACGAGTATAAGAAGCAAATTTTTCCATTTGGTTCTTGGAAGCCACTAGTTTAGCCCCTTTTACCGTGCCGGGTTTCGTATAAAGGGCGTATTTACCTGTAGCAACCACGTTACGAGTGGATTCGGCAGTCTTTAAAGGCGTGTAACCCACTTTAATTGTTGCTGTATTGCATGATGTTATAGTCAATAAGCTCGCTACGGCAAGGACTGAAACCATGAATAATTTGATCCATTTGTTCATATCTATATCCTCTTCGTCTAATAAGTTTTGAACCTAATCTAACTCCCGGTTCAGCTCGGGGACTGTGCGATATTCTCTTATTTTGACTCATTATAACGCATGAACCAAACTTCTTTGCGGTTTTCCGTTGTTTTCAGTTATTTCTCGCAAACCCTATTTTACAGAGAAGACTCAGCAATGAGTCCTTTAATTTTCTAAGTGTTGCACTTAAAAATACAAGCTTTTAAAAAAATGGAGCGGCTCATATGAACCGCTCCATTTTTTAATCTATTTTTCTTATTTTACTTTAGCCATGCTGAGCAGACGCTTATATGTGTTCAACAGCGGCTTGTAATTCGCACTCACGAGGCCAACACCTTCAACAACCAGCTCAATCACGAGCATGACACTGACGATTATAAGCAACGAACCGAGCAAAGTTGATGTCGAGAACAGGATTGCCGCTAAAGCAAACATCGCGCTCATCCCGTAAATAAGAACCACAGTCTGGCTTTGGGTAAACCCGTAGCGAAGCAGACAGTGATGAAGGTGTGACTTGTCCGGTGCTGTTAACGGCTTTCTATTTACCAATCGACGGATGATTGCGAATAACGTATCGGAAATCGGAACCGCTAAGAGAATGATTGGTACAACGAGTGAAAACAAAGTCACATTTTTAAATCCGAGCAACGCAAGAACGGAAATAATATATCCAAGAAAATAGCTGCCGGTGTCTCCCATGAAAATCTTCGCCGGATGAAAATTATAAGGCAAGAAGCCCAGCGTACTTCCAAGCAGGATCGCGCTCACCGTAAAAACGAAAAAGTTTCCTTCTGTCAGTGATAGTCCGGCGATCGTTAAAAGCACAATGCTCGATACGCCGACAGCCAAACCATCAAGACCGTCAATTAGGTTGATCGCGTTCGTAATGCCCATGATCCATAGCAAGGTCAGTGGAATACTGAGCCAGTACAAATGCAGCACGCCGTTAAACGGAAGATTAAT
Organism: Sporolactobacillus sp. PKPK-6; assembly: GCF_056678885.1. Classification (NCBI taxonomy): domain Bacteria; kingdom Bacillati; phylum Bacillota; class Bacilli; order Caryophanales; family Sporolactobacillaceae; genus Sporolactobacillus; species Sporolactobacillus sp. PKPK-6. The sequence goes on from NZ_JBWXPA010000001.1 coordinate 937,943, forward strand.
AAATGTGACACTGATCCCGCTGTTGACAATTACTAAAGCAGCAAAAAAGTGGGCCACAATCTTTACCCTTGGCGACAGCGAATACATGTCATCAAGTACGCCTGTAATAATGATAATCACACTGCCGATAATCAGCGGCAATGTAAAACTGCTGTCCGGCCACATGATCAGCATACCGATAATAAAAGCTAAATAAATAGCCAAGCCGCCCATTCGCGGCATTATTTTTTTGTGTACTTTGCGGGCGTTCGGAAGATCGGTCGCGCCAATGCGAATCGCCAGTTTCCTAACAAGAGGTGTTACAGCAACCGCAGCAAGAAAACAAATCAAGAACGTCACATAGACCATCGTTTCAGCCCCGCCCTTATCAATAAATTCGGATTCGTGTCCAACAAGATAGCAATCTTTTAAGCTTTCTTATACGGAATTATACCACATTGTAAAGACAATACCACTGGTAACTTTACGATATCTAAACAAACAACACAATCCGTTAAAATTAGTTTACAATATTAGAAGCCCTACGCATCAAATTCGGTATTTTTTTGATGATTCAAAGTAACAGTTGGAATCTCTAATAGGATTAAAAAAATAGCAAAAAAGGCAAAATGAATATGATTGCTTCACTTATTTTAAGGATGGGATCAATTTATGAATGAAAAAAAGCAAGTTGGTACGATTTGTATGAATGAATTTCACACAAAAAAGGAATTTACGGATGTATTTACTGACCGCATTATGGATCGTAAACCCATGAACTTATATTTTCTAAATGACCACGGCTATAATATTGCTCAAAAAGACCGCAATTATAACGAGGTTCTTAATCGTGCAGATTACTTGCTTAACGATGGCATCGGAATCAAATTAGGAGCAAAGCTTTGGGGCGTCTCCCTTGAAGAAAATTTAAATGGAACGGATCTTATTCCCCTGCTGCTGCAAAAATGCGCTGAGAACCATTGGTCGGTGTATTTGCTCGGGTCTTCGCAGCATATCGCTCAGACTGCTGCTCAAAAGCTTACTGAACAGTTGCCGAATTTAGTCATTGCCGGTACTCATGACGGCTATTTTTCATCAGAATCAGAGATGGTTGCAACGATTAATCAATCGGATGCGGATATTTTACTTGTTGGTATGGGCATGCCTCTGCAGGAAAAATTTATTGACCGCAACTCCGAATCTCTTGAACCGTTAGCTCGAATCGCCGTTGGCGGTTTTATTGATTTCGCATCCGGAGTAAAGCCGAGGGCGCCGAAAATCATGCGGAAGCTGAATCTTGAATGGCTGTTCCGCATGGCACTGGAACCGCGAAGAATGTGGAAGCGCAATGTGGTCGGACATGCCCAATTTTTTTCGAAAATCATTTGGCTTAAATGGAAGCATAATCACTAAAATGATACCGTTTAACCAAGAAATCATGCGGACGACATCTTGGCGTTCTACAAAAAGAAAGTATAAAATCGTAAAAGATTAGCGGAAGTTAGAATAAGCGGTCCGGCAATAAGGGAACTTTCGCTAACTAAGGTACGTCCTTGTACACAACGCGAAAGCCATCGCATCCTGCGAAAGTGCGTCCTGCGGCTCACCGGACACTAGGCCGTCGATGGCCGTTGCAACTAAGTCTTCGCCTTCGACTAAGGTTCGGTGAAGACTAGCTAATAATGATAGAATAATAATGGAAAAACTTTTAATGAAAGAAGGATCCACATGGAGAAGAGCTTTTTTATTCGGAACCGTAGGAAGCTTTATGAAACCTTGGAAGATCAATCGCTGACTGTTCTTTTTGCCGGTGAAGCGGCACATCAGTCTGCAGATGAGAGCTATCCTTTCTATCCCAACCGCAATTTTTACTATATGACCGGCATCGCCGAGCCAAAAGTAATATTCGTTGCAGCAAAATTCGGCGGTGAAATTGAAGAGACACTATTTATTGAGCGTGCTGATCCGTGGATGGCCAGATGGGTTGGCGAAACCATTACGCCTAATGAAGCACAAGAAGCCTCCGGTGTTCAGAACATTGAACTTCTAGACAAATTTGACACGTACATCCGGTCATTTATGGACAGTCGTGTGTGCAACCATTTGTACGCGGATCTTGAGACAAAATCATGGGAATTTCCAGCAAAGCCGTCAAACAAATTTGCTGCTGAATCCGCTGTCACCTATCCATACCTGACTATTCACAACCTATATCCGGTCATCTGCAAATTCCGCATTGTTAAAACGTCTGAGGAAATTGAACTAACGAAAAAAGCAGGTAAAATTACTGCAGACGGAATCAAAAATGTGCTTGCGAATGCCAAACCCGGCATGAAAGAATTTGAGCTGGAGGCTTATTTTAATTTCGTATTAAAGAGCAGCGGCTGCACCGAATTTGCTTTTCCAACCATTCTCGCCAGTGGGTTTAACGGTACCGTTCTTCACTATTCGGCAAACACGGGCACTGCCGCTGATGGAAATCTTGTGCTACTCGATCTTGGCGCTCAGTACAACTATTATAATGGCGACATCAGCTATACTTTCCCTGTAAACGGACGGTTTACGCCTCGCCAAAAAATAATCTATGACATTGTCTTACGTTGTAACCAAGAAATAACGAAAATGGCAAAGCCAGGCGTTGCCTTCATGGACTTGAACCGATTTACAATCGAGTTTTACACTGAGGAACTCATGAAAATCGGATTGATTAAAACACCTGAGGAATTGCGCAAGTATTACTTCCACGGAGTCAGCCATTCACTTGGACTAGACACGCATGACGTCGGTCCTTATCGCGAAATGGAGCTGGTTCCGGGTGAAATCATCACCAATGAACCCGGACTCTATATTCCCGAAGAAAGCATTGGCATCCGCATTGAAGATGATTTGCTGATTACAGAGGATGGTTCTGAAGTGCTTACCACCGGCCTTCCGCGCACGACCGATGAAATTGAAGCGTTTATGGCAGAGAATAATAGTAATCTAAAATAATCTTTAAAGAAATTAGGAGATTCCGATGATTTTGCGGAATCTCTTTTTCATGGAATAGATGTCTTATTTTGTCATTTCCCCGGAAATAGTGTTCTAAGCTATGGTAATCACTAAATCTGCTACAATGAAGAAAAAAGGTAGACAAAGGAAGGATCGAGATGAAACAGAAAAAGATAGTCATCGCACCGGACTCATTTAAAGAAAGTTTATCCGCACTTGAGGTTGCACAATCCATACGAGAAGGCCTCAAAAAAGTGTGGCCGGAAGCTGACTACATTCTCGTTCCGATGGCTGACGGCGTTGAAGGAACGGTCCGCTCCCTTGTCGATGCGCGGAACGGACGAATCATTTGCGAAAGGTAACCGGTCCTCTGGGCAAGCCGTTGACCGCATTTTATGGATTAATTAATGGTGACCGTACAGCAGTAATTGAGATGGCTGCGGCATCGGGCATCGAACATATAAAACAAGAGGAACGCGATCCGCTCGTTGCGACAACATACGGGGTCGGCGAGTTGATCCGTTCTGCTTTAGAACAAGGCGCGCGTCACATTATTCTCGGATTAGGCGGAAGTGCAACGAACGACGGAGGCTGCGGCATGGCGCAGGCACTTGGCGCCAGCCTTTTCGACGTGGATGGACACGAACTCCCCGTCGGCGGAGCGGCATTAATTAATCTGGATTCAATTGATTTATCCGGACTAGATCCGAGGATTAAAGAAGTACAGATTGAAGCCGCAACCGATGTCACTAATCCACTAACAGGAGTTACAAGCGCTTCCGCAATTTTCGGACCAAAAAAGGTGCAGACTCCAACAAGATTGCTCAGTTGGATCAGGCACTTGGAAGGTTCGCTAAGATTGTACGACGCGACGATAAACAAGAGATTTAGATCGTCCCCGGAAGTGGTGCGGCAGGCGGTCTGGGGGCCGGAGCTCTCTTTTTCTTAAACAGTGCCATTCGCCCCGGGATTGAGTTAGTGATCAAGGAGTCGGGGCTTGAAGAAAGCCTCCTTGGGGCTGATCTCGTGATCACCGGCGAAGGTAAAATTGATGTACAAACGATTTATGGGAAAACACCAATTGGAGTCGCAAAATGTGCGAAAAAGCATCGGATCCCTGTCGTTGCGCTTGCCGGATCCCTGTCAGAAAGCTGCGAATCTGTCTACGCACATGGTATTGATGCACTGTTCACGATTGTTCCCGGTACCGTTTCCCTTGATCAGGCATTAAAAGACGCACGCATCAATCTAGTCCGTACGATTTCTAATGTTGCTCGCGTTTGGCAAGTGGCTAAAAAAAGTAATCGTTAATAAACGGCCGATCTACGTTGTGCCTCTCTTATTACAAGTCAACATTATTAATGAAACGAAAAATCACCAGTGAAAGCCATTCACTGGTGATTTATTTGATTTCATTATTTTAGCTGCCATTGTTTCGTTATATAGTCAATCCATATTTCTCGTCCGGTTACATTCATCGTGTGTCCGTCATCGCCAACAGCATTCGCACGTTTTGATCCTTTCGGCCATTCAGATAAATAGTTAAGCACCGCTATCTTCTGTTTCTGAATATATGTTTTCATCTGGTCGATTCGATCATTCATATAAGGCTGCTTTGATGAATAGTTTGGCGGATTGACCAAAAATGCAGCTTTGGGATACTTATTTTTTACTTTTTCAGCCAGCAGAGTGGCCACTGTCTCCGTATCATCTGTACTTACTTGACGATCGTCATTATAGATAAGCGGAGTATATATCACAAGGTCCGGGCTTCCATTCACATTTTTCATCAAATCCCCAAGCTTCGCTTGATTCAGCACAAGCGAGTTCGACTTTCCCAGATCCTGAACGGTTACTCGGAAAAAGCCTTCTCCAAACGTATCATCGAGCTGCTTTTGCAGCAATAGTGCCAGAGCTTGTTCATTGCTGCTGCCGATCATCACAATCCGAACTTGTCCGTTTTTCTTATAAGCATTCTCGGCAGCATTCCGCAGCTCTTTTGGTAATTTTGCAATGTTCTTCTCGATCAATGTTTCCGATTGATCAGCACTCAGTCCCTCGATACTAGCTGTATCGTTTTTAGCCTGCAATGTTATTCGATCCAATTTATGGTTCCAATACCATTTACCTCCCACCACACTCACGAGGCACAGCACACAAACCAAAATCAGCCAAATTTTTTTCACTTCCGCCCACCCTCAACTCGATACCATTATGTATATTGAAAAATTCCCCATGCATATAATATATCGGTTGGCAGACCATGTTGCAATCATTTACCAGATAAATCAATGTTTTTCAATACTTTTAATCGGAATCTTGCTGCTCTTCCCGGACGATAACAATGTTCACACGTCGATTCATCGCCTTGTGCGCCGCCGTATCATTCTTTACGATCGGTCGGTATTCACCATATCCGACAAAATGCATGCGCTGCGGTGCGAGTCCGTCTTTATTGATCAGATAATTCATGACTGTCTGCGCCCGCAGACCGGATAATTCCCAATTCGAACGAATGGGCCTGCCTTGATCCCGAAAAGGAGTATTATCCGTATGCCCTTCGATACTGACCTCGTTCGGTACACTATTAAGAATGTTGCCAATCCGTGCCAATACTGATTTAGCATCTTTCTTCAAGTTAGCTTTTCCAAGATCAAACAGAATCTTTTCACGAAAAGTGAGCTGCACACCTCGCTGCGTTTCCGTAAGCGACACGTCCGGGCTTAAGTGATTGTTCTTGATGTACTGATCCAATTGAACGTACAACGCATCCAGCTTTTTTTTGTCCTTTTGTTTTTCCGAATCGCTAATGGACTGTGACTTTTTGACCAGCGGCACACTCGGCTTTGTTTGGCCTTTATCCGCACTCGGATAGCCGATGCCCTGAAGAATTGAATCCCCTTGAAATGATGATTTCAGAGATGAGACAAGCGCATTAAATTTCTGGTTTTCAATACTGCTCATCGAAAACATGACAATGAAAAAGACTAATAACAAAGTGATCAAATCCGAGTAAGTGATCAGCCAACGCTCCGAATTATGACTTGATTCTTCCGGCCGAGTATACCGCTTTTTTCTTGGCTTGCTCATGGCTGACCCGCTTCTTGGAATTCCCGATCTGCGGTTGTGCTGCCAGATCCGCTCGTCAGTTTCTGTTCAACCTTTCGGGATTCTTCTTCTGTTAGGAAAGCATAAAGTTTTTTCTTCAAAATCATCGTGCTTTCTCCATACTGAATAGACAATATTCCTTCAGTCTTCAATTGGCGGATTAAAATGTCACTGGCTAAATTATTTTTGATCTTCGTGTAAATAGGCAAATAAATCACGTTCGCACTGCCCACGCCATAAAGTGTTGCAATAAATGCGACAGCAATTGCCGGGCCAAGTGCGGAGGCATCTTCCAAGCTTCCGAGAACGTGTACAAGCCCCATAACAGTTCCAATGATGCCCATTGTCGGCGCATAACCGCCGGCAGATTCGAATATGCGGGCAATGGAGAGTATTTTTTGTTCATAAAGTTCAATGTCCCGATTCAATATGTCGTCAATAACATCGGAGTCTACACCGTCGACGACCATCTGAATACCATTCGACATAAACGCATCTGTTTCAAACTTCTGCTGCTCACCTTCCAAAGCAAGTAAACCTTCACGTCTGGATATATTGGCAAGATTAATCAGTTCAATGATCGTATCATCCTGGCGTTCTTTAGGTTTTGTAAATGCATATTTTAAAATAAACGGCGTTTTTGCCAAAATCTTTCCCGGAAAGCTAACAACCACCGCTCCGATTGTGCCTCCGACTACAATCAGAAAAGCGGTGACTTTTAATAACGCAACTAACTCTCCGCCTTCAAGTAAAAATCCAACAAGTAAAGATAGCAATCCGACCAGCAAGCCGATGACTGTTGCCACATCCATGTAAGTCAACCCTTTCCGCTGCTCTAATACCATTCTCATTCTTTATCGGCTATTTTCGCGCTGAATTAAAGTAGTTTCTTAAATTCGGTGCGGCAAACCTATGAACGACTCCATGCTAATAGGCATTATTACCTAATCCAACAGATTACAAGTGAATGCATTGTCAGACTCCTATCTTACTATTGAAAAGTTCAATCGTATATGAGTATCAAATAATTTTCACTTCCGTTTTTTGACATCACTTGTTAAAATATTATTTGTAACTTATTGTCGAAAAAAACACTAATATAGTCAGTCTCTTTAATTCTTACATTAGGTACCGCCTCTTGTAATGACTATCGCGTTAGTCTGTCTACCGCGGAACGTATCCTGATTTTTCCTAGGAGCTATTGAACGGGAGTGAACGGCACTTATGCCAAAAGTCGTAAAGCTTGAGAACTTGAAGGACGGAAGCATTCTCGCCAAGGATATTTACATAAATTCCTCTGTTCTCTTTAGAACGGGAATGTTGATCACTTCTGAGCTTATTAATTATCTTAAAAGAAAAAAAGTGAGTGCCGTAGCCATTTTCGATGGCCCTTCGATCGCACCGTTTCGAAATACATTTACACCAAAGTCGCGAATGACTGCTCATGAACGGAAAGAGCTTACTGAACGGTTTCAAAATGAAATGGCTCAAATTGCTGATGAATTACGTTACGGAAGAATTTTGCATTCGGAAACTTCATACCTATGGCTCCAATCACTTTATCTGAAATTCTACTCAAATCCGACTGTTCGTTTTCTACTGGACTGTCTGAAACAGTGGGATCCGATTTGCTATATCCATTCACTTGACGTCTTTGTATTAACAAGCCTCTACTTTAAGCATGTTCATTGGCGGGTAAGTCAGGAATTTCTTCTCGGTTCCCTGTTGCATGATATTGGCAAACTCTATACGCCAATTGAAATCTTATTGAAAACCGGAAAACTTACTCAACGTGAGTATGAAAAAATAACGCAGCATACCGTGGATGGCTGTGAATTACTCGATCGAATGAATTTTCCTGAAGAAACGTGCCGAGTTGCACGTTCTCATCATGAACGGTTAAACGGCAGCGGTTATCCGGATCACCTGCATGTGAAACCATCTGACCGTGATCTTAAATTGATGATGATTGTTGACGTATATTCAGCATTGACGTTGAGCCGATCCTATAGAAAACCGATGCACACAACAAAAGCAATGCAGATCATCCTAAATGACAGCTATAACAATGATTTGTTTGATTTAAAAATTTGTTATTTATTTATTAATTTCATACACATTTTCCCTCCTGCGACCCATGTTTTATTGACAAGCGGTGAGAAGGGCTTTATTCTTGCTAATTCATCAGGTTCTGACATCTTACCGCATGTTAAGCTTGAAAACAGCGGCAAGGTCATCCAACTCCCAAGCGACCTGTCTCTTACTGTCGAAACGATCACCAGCTGGGATAGCAGTGAGATGGTGTTGCAGGCAAGGCAGACATGGAACGATTACGTTAAGTATTTAATTGAGGGCGACAGTGTCAGGGCAGTTGATTGCCTCGATGCACTGTCTGACGGAATGCGTATTGAGGATGTATTTGTGAAGCTTTTTGAGCGTTCATTGGATGAAGTGCAAAAAGGATTTTTACTGAATCGCTTTTTGCAAGCAGATTATATGGTCGCTGCTTTCACGATCTTAAGATTGCTCAGCTGGAAAATGTTGAAAATAACGCACCAGCTTCCGAACACCGATATGGGCGAGATTGTCATCGCAAATTTGGAATCCTTTAGCGGCTTGACACGAGCAAAATTGATGGATGATCTTTTCACAATCAGCGGTTGGAAAACCGATTTCCTTCCTGAAATTAATGAAATAGGCATAATACAAGATCAAATTCAAAGAAAACAGGCACATTATCTTGCCATCTTATGTACAAATAAGCACGCGACCAACCTCTTTAGTTTACTAAAGCATTTGAGAAATGAGTTTCCCAAGTTAACGATCTTTGTCCTTGGAAACCAAGAAGAACTCGCAAAAGAATCCAAAAGAAATAAATTACTGTTCAGCACAAACCTGAGTGAACTAATCGCCAATATGAAGCGCTTATTTGCTAAGAAGATGGGAGCATGATTCTTCTACATAAAAAAACGGGAAGTCAGAGCGTAGCATTAGCATTGCTCAAGGCTTCCCGTTTTCACTATTGTTTCACTTTGAATTTCAGTTATTCAGTTGATCATTAATCATATCATGAACGCGTTGCTTTTCAGCAGAACCAACAACAAGATAATAGATTCCGTTAATTTTCTGTCCTTGGCCTTTTACTTCATAATCAATCGAATGCTTGCGCGCATCACGATAATTAAACGCGAGATTCTTCATATCACTAAAGGTCAAGTTCGTCTTCACATTGCTACCAAGCGCATCGAGAATCTGTGAGTAGCGAGATACCGATGACACATTAGCCATTTTATTGACAATCGCCATGATCACATCACGTTGTCTCTGATTCCGTCCGAAATCTCCTTGTGGATCCAGATGGCGCATCCGTACATAGCCCATCGCTTTTGCCCCTGTGTCCAGAGTAATGTTGCCGCGCGCGTAGTGATAACCCTTTTTATAGTAGCCCTCATCATGCCAATCCAATTTATTATTTACGGTAACCCCGCCGACCGCATCAACAAGGTCGCTCATGCCTTCCATATTGATCTTTATGTAGAAATCGAATGGAATATCGCCTATAAACTTTTGAACCGTATCTTCCGCCATCTTTGTATCACCGTACGCGTACGCAGCGTTAATTTTATCAATTGTGCCGCGACCGACAATTTCGGTTCGTGTATCACGCGGAATAGAAATCATCTGCATCGTTTTTGTTGTCGGATTTAACGTTGTTGCGATAATAGTGTCCGAACGCCCGCGGTCTCCCTTACGTTCATCGACGCCTAATAGAAGCAGACTTATCGGTTTTTTCTGAGTGATCGCATCGTGGTTGCCCTTGCCGCCAGCTGTCTCATACATATCGCCAGCTGTTGACGCAACCGAGTGATACATCCACCAAACATAACCTGCCCCTGCAGCAAAAAGCACAACAATAATGCTGCCGATCGTCAGTAAAATTTTCTTTTTCATGATCTCTTCCCTTTTCCTTGTAGATTCATCTTAGTTATTGAGCACAGCTTGGACTGGCCACCTCGAACAGGTTATCTTTTTTTCTTAGTCGGGATGCTTGCATCACTGAACTTATAGAGAAATCATAACATGCCCTTTCGTTGATGTGAACAATTTCCTAGTCCACCCAATTCTTACTGAAAGATATCTTTCGTTGCTTATTTTAAAAATGAGGGGTCAACAGTGATTTTCTTTGTAATCATAGAAACTCCCAGAGTCTTTTTAATCACAAAGCATACGATCGTTGTTTCCACTGCATCATCTAGGTTTCATTTGCATTGAAACCCAGTAAATCAGTCTCAACTTATATTGCCCTAATTCTATCTTTTGCTGACTCTATTTTGATACCAAGAAAAACTACTGGGCGCTGCCTGGTCCTTAATCTCCATCCATGTGTGATGGTTTTGTGTCTTTTTCGGTGCTGAATCGTCGCGAACCTCCTCAGACAGGCAGGAATCTGCGGGGTCTCGTGCGATCAACAGAGCCGCACCCGCAAGCGTCTCACACCTGCGCGTTTGGTTCACAACCTTTTGCTTTTTCAAAAATCATATACTTTACTTATAAAAAAAGCGCAACGGAATAATTCCGCCGCGCTTTCTTTAATTGAGCAATAAATTAGTCAACGACTTCGATCTTGTCTTTGCCGCCGAATTTTTCATACCAAGGAGTTGCATTTTCAGCAAGGATTGCGTTGAGTTCTTCAACGTTTGCCTTACCTTGAGAACGAAGCCATTTAATAGCGCCTTCTTCTCCACCCTTGCCGTAAGCTTCAACGCCGTCACGCCATGTAGCACGGCCACAAAGTACACCATTGTATTTTGCACCTGCATCGTGAGCGAACACGAGTGTTTTCTGGAAGAGTTCAGTTGAAACGCCTGCACTCAGCCAGATGTAAGGGATCGTTGTCAGTTTGTCAACTTCGAGGAAGTAGTTCTTAGCTTCTTCAGCAGTGTAAACAGGAGCGTTTTCGCCAACGCCTTCTACACGGCTCATGTCAACAGGAACTTCCAATTTCAGAACGTCGATACCATAACGTTCTTGTGTAAAGACCTTGATCGAATCAAGAACCTTTTGAGGTTTAACTTTAGCATATTCTTCTTTGTCCGTAATTTTTTCATCGTAAGTTACGATTTCAAAGAACAGCGGAATGTCTTCAGCTTTACATTCGGAACCGATACGTTCTACGAATGCTTTTTTAACATCGTTGATTTCATCTGGTTCATCAGGGTCAAAGTAAACGAGCAGTTTAACAGCAGTACCGCCGTTTTCTTTGATGCGTTTTACAGACCAGTTAGGAAGAAGATCAGGAATACGACCAGCTTCAGTAGCGTCATAACCTGTTTTTTCATAAGAAGTCAGAAGGCCACAAGATGCTGCGCGCGCTTTACCTGCAGGAATGCCATATTCTGGGTCAAGCAGAATAGCACTTGCATATGGAGTCAATTCTTTAGATACAAGCGTTTTGAAATCCGCCAATTCTTCAACCGTAGCGTCTTTGCCTTGTGCTGCGCCGATCATTCTTTTCAAAGAACCACGTTGGTCAATTGCCAATGCTGCAATTACACCGTTTTTGTCAGACAATTGTTCGAGAAATTCAAACTTGCCTTTGGAAATTTTAACCATTACCGATAACCTCCAAGAATTTATTGGACAACTAACATGTCCGATACATTATAAACAAACGACAAACAACCGTCGCACCTTCTCAGGTGGCCTATCGCTTTTATCTCACAATCTTCATTTTACGTCATTTTCTGTCATAAAGTCAATTTCACAAATTCAATAATCCTGTGAACAATTTTTTTACTGCTTTACACCTGTTTTCTCACAGTGCAAAAGCATTGAATAAATCCTATCCAAAGAATGTTTGGTAGAGCAGAAAGACATTCAGACAAATCACGACAGCCGCAATACACCAAGCAGTGAAGGTTGTCAGCTTATGGTTCACGAGCTTGCCCATAAGCTTTTTATTGCTGGTAAACACAATAAGCGGGATGATCGCCAGTGCGATGCCAAAGGACAAGACAACCTGACTCATGACAAGCGCTTTTGTTGCGTTAGCCCCCGAGATGATCAATATGAGCGGCGGCAGCATTGAGCAGACACGACGCAGAAGGACCGGAATACGTTTATGAATAAAACCTTGCATCATAATGTCGCCCGCAAGTGTACCGACGGATGAACTTGACAAGCCTGCAGAGAGCAAACCGACACCGAACAGAATACCGGCAATCGGTGCAAGATACGTGCTGAACCCTTGAAAAGCAACGGTTAAATCATTGATGACTTCCTTACCGTAGAAAGTAGATCCTGCAACGGTGAGCATAATAGCGTTAATTACACCTGCGATAATCATCGCAATTAAAATATCAATCAATTCAAAGCGAAAAATTTTCTTACGTTCTTCCGAGTTCCGACCAATAACACGCCGACAGGTCAACCCCGAATGCATATAAATCGCATGCGGCATAACCGTAGCCCCGAGAATTCCTGCCGCAAGCAGCACGCTCTCGGTTCCTTGAAATTGAGGAACGAAGCCTTGAACAAATGGTTTAAACTCCGGTAAAGCAAAAAGTATTTCAAAGCTGAATGCAATGACAACAATAAAAACCATCAAGGCGATAACCATTTCAAGCGGTCTGAATCCTCTGATTTGAAACATGAGAATCAACAGTGCACAAATCGCAGTCAAGATCGCAGATGGGATCATCGGAAGACCAAAAACAAGATGAAAGCCAAGTGCCGCACCGATAAATTCGGCGAGATCTGTTGCCATGATCATAATTTCACCCTGAAGCCAATAAAAGATCGAAACTTTTCTCGGCCAGCGGTCACGGATAATTTCCGGAAGATTGTGTGAGGTTGCGATTCCAATTTTGGCAGATAACATTTGGATAAGAATTGCCATTAAGTTGGAGATAACAACCACCCAGAGCAGCAAATAGCCAAATTGCGAGCCTGCCTGAATATTTGTTGCATAATTGCCTGGATCAATATAGGCGACTGCCGCGATGAAAGCAGGGCCAATGAATGGAAGCATTTGTCTCCATCCCTTCGCCCCGCCAACAGCTTGTTCAAATGATTGCGGGTGCGGTTCAGAATTGACCGCATCGGAAGATTGTCTTTTGTTCATAGTCTTTTGTTCGAATTGGTTCAGTCCGGTCTTCTGCTGTTCTTGATCGGACATGACACTCCTCCTTTTTTCGCTCTGCGAACATAAGTTTCTCCAGAGAAACTTATGTGCCTATAAATAACCTACTTTATTCTTTTACATAATGCAACTAGTTTTTACTCAAAAATGTCTTATGTAAAAAATTTATTTCAATAAAAGAACATAAATTTTACAAAATCAGCGTTTTTTTTCAGGAAGGCGCACGAAGCACATATAGATAAAAACCACGGCGCACAGCGCGCCATAGAGAGGATAAAGCGTGGAGATTAACGATGCGTAGCCGAATTGTCCAATAAAAAAGGTACAGATGATCAGACTTAGCATGGCAAAGCGAATTGTGAACAACGTTGGAAATACACTGTGCAGCTGGCGTGTCAGACCGAAAATATTGCCGACAAAAGTGGTCAGTATTTCTCCAAAAATAACGCAGATAAATGCAGCATGCATCACTGTTCCGAGCGGACGCACCATCTCTGCCATCGGCAATTCAAACAAACTGATATCAGACTTTCCGAGCATCATGAGATGGGACATAAGCAAAATCATCGCAAGCCCGCATCCCCCGAGAATGCCGCCAAGACGAATCACCTGTTCATCTTTAAACTCCTTAGCCATAGGTACAAGCACAACAAGCGCTGTAGAGAGATTAAATGCGGAGTAATTAAATGCAGAAAACAGCCAGTGAATATGGCCGGATTCAGGAAAAAATTGAGCACCAGCTTTGTTTGTCCAAAAAGTAATCAGCACAAAGCTGACCAATAGAGGTACGACCAGCATGTTGACAAACAGCAAACCTCGAACGCCTCTAACCAGAAAAAGAATGCCAATCAAAAGAGCGAGCACAATGCCGAATTGCCGGCTCCATCCCAGCTGCTCGCCAAAGACTGCTCCGGCTCCTGCCAGCATCACTCCTGTCATGCCCAATATAATAAAGAATAAAAGCGCCTGAATGACATTCCCGATTCGTTCGCCAAATAAAGCGGCAAGAAGCTCATTAAACGAGTAGGCGTCAATCCGTTTCGCGTACACCATCATTTTCGTCCCAATCCAAGTCATGAACGCGCCGCTTAGGATTGCACCGATCGTACCGAATGAATGATACTGGGTAAAAAATTGAATGATCTCACGACCAGAGGCAAAACCGGCGCCGACCACAGTACCGATGAACGTCGCTGCAACCTGCATAATGCCAACCACCTTGTTCTTCATCTGATCGTCCCTTTCTGATTCCGTCATACTCGGTTTTCTTATTCATCCTATGCGCTGCTTGTCCCATCCATACCACTCTCCATAAGCCTTTACAAAGGCTATGAGACACGTTATACTCTGAAAGTAAACGATATGATTGAGAAAGGGGACATGTTTTATGGCGAATCGCATACGTACTGCCGCATACAATCTCATTGTCGCGTGCCACCGGTCCCCTATTTTCAGCATAATCTGAACGTTGAACTGACGATTAGGGATCGGCGGCCTTTCACAGGGCAGCTCCATTTTTACGAAAAGACCGTGTGAACGGTCTTTTTTTAATACCTAATTTTAAGACAACCGGAGGATTTATATGAACTTAAAAATGTATGGCTGGAATCAACATTTAGACGCAACACAATTGAATCTAGAAAATGGCCAGTCGATTGGCCGAGTGACATCCGAATATAAAGGACAGTATAAACTCGTAACAGAGCAAGGCGACTATTTAGCTGAGGTTACCGGAAAACTGCGTCATCAGGCAGAAGAACGTGAAGACTTTCCTGCAGTCGGCGACTGGGTGGTTATCCGTGAACGTCCGTCAGAGTGCAAGGCAACCATAGATCGCATTCTTCCCAGATACAGTAAATTTTCACGAAAAGCAGCAGGCGTAACTACTGTGGAACAAATTGTCGCTGCCAATATTGATACCGTCTTCCTTGTCATGGCGCTGAATCATGACTTTAATATCCGCAGATTGGAACGCTATTTGACCATGGCCTGGGAAAGCGGTGCGAATCCTGTCATCCTGCTGAGCAAGGCAGATCTGTGTACTGATTTGGAAACGAAGATCGCCGCGGTAGAAGAAATTGCATTCGGCGTTCCCCTCATTACGGTCAGCGTACTGAGAGATGCCGGCAAGCAGCAAATCACTGACTATCTGGGTCAGGGAAAAACAGCCGTTTTTCTCGGGTCATCCGGTGCCGGAAAATCAACATTAACAAACTGGCTTTGCGGCAAAGACATTCAGGTTGTGCATTCAGTCCGCGAAGATGATGACCGGGGCAGACACACCACAACAACACGTGAACTGATTGTTCTTCCCGGCGGCGGGGTCATTATTGACACGCCGGGCATGCGCGAACTGCAGCTTTGGACGGCTTCTGATGATTCGCTGGAACAAAGCTTCTCAGATATTGAAACTTTCGCCTCTGAATGCCGTTTTAGAGATTGCACCCATCAAAAAGAGCCAGGGTGCGCGGTGCAACGCGCTCTGCAGGATGGCAGTTTGAGCGAAAATCGTTATCAAAGCTATCTCAAGCTGCAGCGCGAGCTTGCTTTTATTCGGCGCAAGTCCGATGTCCAAGAGCGGCTTAAAGAAAAAGCACGCTGGAAACAGATTCATATGTCCATGAGACGCCATCGCTGAAACGTACGAACAAAATAAAAGTCAAAGGCATTCGTTCCCGAGTGCCTTTGACTTTTATGCTAGAATAGAAAACACTGATCGTTTAAGACAAGCAGCATCATTTATATGGAGGTCATTAAATGGATCAAAAATTAACACCGCTGAAGACTATAGATTTTGATCTGTTTTATCGTTTAATGAAATGTTCATTCCCAGTAGCAGAATTTCGCCCGCGCAGTAAAGAGCGCCAGCTATTAAACCAAGCGAATTTTACCGTTTTAACACGCTATGATTTATCTGGGAAAAAAATTGACGGATTTATCGCCGAATGGTCGTTCAGTGATTTTCTCTTTCTGGAGCATTTCGCCGTGGATCCAAATCTGCGCGGACGCGGGATCGGATCGACACTGCTCAGCAATTATCTCGAGCAAGCCAAAAAAACGGTTTTAATTGAGGTCGAATCACCAACGACCGATCTTGCTGTTCGCCGTATTCACTTCTATGAGCAGTTGGGTTTCTCGCTCAGTTCGTTCGGTTATGTTCAGCCTGATTTAGGTCAGACCGGCGATCACATTGACTTGCTCATGATGCAGTATCCGAATCCCCTGACCGAGCATGTCTTTAAGGAGCGAAAAAAAGAAATTTTCCAATCTGTCTATGGAGTGGAAAACTGAAGATTATATGTACAAAAGATCGGTCCGGGGACACAGCCGGCCCGATTTTTTGTTTTAATAAGCCCACGACGCGCCAATAATGATTAAGAGAATAAACAAAACAACCACCAACGCGAAGCCTGAGTTCTGTCCGAATCCTTCTGAAGCACCCATGATCCTCATCACCTCCACTTGATTTTCTCTACTATCTTATGCGAATGCCCCAAATCGTTTCGCCCGTTTTGTTACATCTGCTTTTTGCTTTGTTTCAGATCCGCATGCCGAACGAAAATGACTGTGATAAAATGACAGTAATTACTGCCGTGCTTTTCGCTATTTTGCCATCGTTATGAATGGATCTTACAGGAGGCTTGCTACATGGAAAATTTTGAAACATTGTTGGAACACTATGCCGATATCACCGTTACAATCGGTCTTAATGTGCAAAAAGATCAAGATGTCATGATCTTCGCACCCATTGAATCGCCGGAATTTGTACGGAAAATTGTGCGAAAAGCTTATGAAGTAGGTGCTCGTCATGTCTTTGTCGACTGGACTGATGAAGAATTAACTCGATTGAGACTCGATCTTGCGTCTGAGAAATCACTCAGCCAGTTTCCCGAATGGCGTGCACGCTCATTTCAGGAACTCTCGAATCAAAATGCGGCTTTTCTCTATATCTATTCGCCGAATCCGGAATTACTCGCAGGAATAGATCCGCTGCGCGTTGCTACAGCACAGAAAGCAGCTGCGGCCGCAAATAAACAATTTTCAAATGATAAAAGCAGTGCCAAGGTAAGCTGGACCATTGTCTCGGTACCGACCGCAGCTTGGTCAGCCAAAGTGTTTCCCGGCATGGAAGAATCTGAACGAATCGATGCGCTTTGGCAGCAAATTTTCAAAATCACGCGAGCAGACAAGGAAGATCCCGAAGCCGCGTGGAAACAGCATATCCAATCACTAACGGACAAGCTGAACTATTTCAACGAAAAACGATTTAAGACACTGCACTATGCAGGACCAGGCACCAACCTAACCATTGAGCTTCCGGCAGAACATCTTTGGATTGGCGGCGGAATGTCCAATGATCAAGGTATTCCTTTTCAGCCGAATATGCCAACTGAAGAGGTCTTTACAATGCCGCTCAAAACCGGAGTTAACGGTACCGTCTCCAGCACAAAGCCGTTGAATTATGGCGGAAATCTGATTAACAACTTCTCTGTTACATTTAAAAACGGTAGAATTGTGGATTATAAAGCAGAGCAAGGATTAGAAACGCTGAAACAAATCATTGAGACGGATGAAGGCTCGCACTATCTTGGTGAGGTTTCTCTCGTTCCGCACCATTCGCCTATTTCAGAAACCAATCTTATCTTCTACAACACCTTGTATGATGAAAATGCTTCCTGCCATTTAGCAATCGGGCACGGTTTTCCATTTAACTATCGCGGCGGACGCAAAATGTCTGAAGAGGCACTCGCGGCGGCAGGGATGAATCAAAGCCTTACCCATGTTGATTTCATGGTCGGATCCGGTGAACTGGATATTGACGGTGAAACAGCAGATGGTGAAAGGACTCCGATTTTCCGTAACGGTAATTGGGCAATCTGAAAATCAGTATAAAAAGCAGGTCTGAGTTCACTCAGGCCTGCTTTTTACGTCTCTTTAAATTTATAAAGTAGTCTCAAATCTTGAAGCGTTTGATTTCTTCCTGCATCATTTGAGCCTGTTGATCCAGATCTCCGGCCAACTTGTTCAGTTCTTCCATCGAAGCCGTCTGTTCCTGAACAGAAGCACTCATTTCTTCGGTGCTGGCAGCGGTCTCCTCACTTGTTGACGCAATGGTTTGTGAACCTTGAGTTATCTGTTCAATCTGTTCATGCGTCTTAATAATCGCATTGGCGATTGTCTGCATGCCCTTCACATTAAGTTTGATGGTTTTTTCGATTTCTTTAAACGCGTCATTGGATTCGGCAACGGCAGCATGTTGTTCTTGAAGTGTTTCGTTCGTTTGCTCACAATAAGCGACTGCTTGCTGAATTTCATGATTCATTGATTGAACCGTATCGGTTACTTCTTTTAATGATTGATTCGTCTGCTGTGCAAGTTTTCGAATTTCTCCGGCAACAACCGCAAAGCCCTTTCCATGTTCACCTGCATGCGCGGCCTCGATGCTCGCATTCAGGGAGAGCAAATTTGTTCTTCGTGCAATGCCGTCCAGCACATCAATAATTTGATGCACATTTTTCGCATGTTCCTCCATTTTTAATACGGTATTGATGATCTGATGCGTCGTATCCGCAGATGTCTTTGATTGGGCGGAAAGATGATTCATCTTTTCAAGGCCGCCATTCGCATATTCCTTCATTCGCTCAGCCCCATGGAGAACCTCTGTACTGCGGTCATCAATTCGATTAACCTCATCCAAAAGGCCTTGCAGCGACGATTGGCTCTCATCAATCGACTTAGACTGACTTGATGCTCCTGTAGCAATTTCCGTAACCGTTGCACTAATTTCATTTGCGGACGCAACATTCTCTTCAGCACTGGCTACCAATGTTTGCGAGGCCCCAATGATTTGATGCGACACCTCATACATCTTCTTAAAGGCTTCACGGTTCGTATTCGCAAGTGCATTAATACTTTTTGTCAGCTGGGATAATTCATCATCGCCTTGGATCGGTATCTTTACGGTAAGATCTCCATTTTCAATGCGACCTGCAGCTTCTTGAAGCTTTCTCAATCGCGTAACGACACGGCCAAGTGTGTAGAGCGTGATCAAAATAGAAACAATAATAATAATGACCAACGTTGCAACGGATGGCAGAGTAATGAGGTTCGCTCTGTTTGAAATCGCACTCTTATCGATAATGCCTAATAGAGTCCAGCCGGATGTCTTATTCGTGTGGAAACTTACCAATTTTTGTGAACCGTCGATCTTTGCATAAAACTTGCCGCTCTTTCCCATACTGCGCATTGTCTTATAGAAGTCTTGACCGGCAACATTTTTACCTAACTGACTTTTTTTAGGAGAGGCAATGTAGGTGCCCTTACTGTCAAGCAGCGCGACATAGCCGGAATCTCCAAGCTTTGCTTCGCTTACTTGCTTGATAATGGATTGAATAAATAAATCCATCTTAATGACACCTTTTACTTGTCCGTTATCAACAATGGCCTGCACGACGCTCACGACATTTTGCTTCGTCACGCTGTCCGTATAAGGGTCGGTCCACATGGACTGGCCGTTTCCGCCTACCCCGTCCTTGTACCATCCTTCTTCGGTGGGATCATAGCCTTTGTCAAAGAAATACATAGGCGACCGTACAACAGCTCCTTTCGCCGATGCATAGGTAATTGCCTGATATTTAGTATTTGAACTAAGTACATTTTGGAAATCCTGTTGAATTTCTTCGTTATTTTTCTTTACATCTCCGAGCATTTTGCTCATTGTAAACTGGCGGGTAACCGATTGTGCGTCATCAAAATAGGTATCAAAGGTTTGATCCGTGGCCTTCAATTGTGCCATGGCCGATTGCGTCATCTGATTGCGAATGAGCCTCGCTCCATAGATGTAGCTGAATAGCCCGCCGATCAAACCGACGATTACCATGATACTGACAATCGGAATTAAGAGCTGTTTTTTCACACTCATTTTTTCTAGAGCGCGTCCATTCAGAAATTGCGGCAATTTAACGATTAATGCCCCTGCGGATTTAAACGTTTCTCCCCACGCCAATTTCGTTTTCTTTTTCAGTTGTCTCACCTTTTTTTTTGCCTTATCCGTGTCCTTCTCTTTGTTCATGCGTTGTCAGCCCCCCGAGTACCTTGCTCCCTTATATCTATTGATCAAATCAATGGAAAAATTTGAATTAAACTAGCTTGTACCCCTTAAGGGCCTTTTGAATGATCGCAGCATCTGCTTCCAGATCAGCCGCAAGTTTGGTCAGATGTTCCATTCCGGCGGTCTGTTCCTCGATCGATGCCGTCACTTCCTCTGTGCCGGCAGCTGTTTGTTCACTGATCTGAGTCATTCCATCAATATGTTCTTTAATTTTTTGCGTCTGCGTCGCCATGTCTTTGATCGAAGCGGAAATGTTGCTGATTCGCTCTTTATTCTCAGTCACGGCTTCAGCAATCCGCTTTGATGCCTTCTCAAAAGCACTGACAACGATAAATTGTTCTTCCAGAACTTTACTTGTTTTTCCGGCAAACTGAACCGTATTTTCCGTATCCAAACGAATGCCGGTCATCAACTCGGAAATTTCTTTCAAGGCATGATCGGTTTGTTCCGACAACTTACGCACTTCATCTGCGACAACAGCAAAGCCTTTGCCTTGTTCTCCGGCACGAGCGGCCTCGATCGCCGCATTTAAGGCAAGCAAATTGGTTTGGCCGGCAATTTCAGAGACGGATTCAATGATCTTGCCTACATTCTTTGAACGTGAATCTAAGGAAGCGATCGCGTCAATAATATCAGCAGTCGTACTGATTGTCCGTTCCGAATGATTTCTCAGCTTAATGACAGACTGCTGATTTCCTTCAGAAATTTTGGCCAGCTGCTCCGCGCCGTGCTCCATCATCTGTGTCTGCTCCGTAATGCTGCCCATTCTCTCTTTTAACTGATCCGTTGCCTCTTTATTTTTTCCCATTAATTCTGCTTCATCGGAGGCTCCGGCAGCAATTTCGGTCATCGTCGATCCGATCTCGTTTGATGAAGCCGTATGCTCTTCAACACTTGAAACCAGCGATTGCGAGGCATCGTTTACTTTTTCGGAGACTAGTGACATGCTCTCAATCACACTGTGATTCATTCGAATCATGTGGTTGATGCCTTCGGCGAGTCGTGCCAATTCATCATTTTCTTTATCGTTGATAATCACACTCATATCGCCTGTCTCAGCTTTGCCGACAGCAAGCCTCAAATCATGCACACGCTTGTTGTATCCCTTGAAGATAAAAAGTAAGGCAAAAAGACCCGCGATTAAGGTCACCCCGCTTGCAAAAATAGCGGGAACAAGCATTCCTTCGACACCGAGATAATAAAAAACCGCAGCGACAACCAATACGCCAATAAAAAAAGCAACAAAATAAAGGCTCTGAAGATTAAAGCGCCTTTTGTTTTGGCTTTTTTGTTTCTCTTTTAAAGCCATGACTGATCCATCCCTTCAAGCCCACTTCAATCACTTTCACAATTCTCGCACAGCCCATCATCTATCACTTAGTATATCGGAGTGTTCAACTGAAAAGTTTATTCAATTTCCATCATTTATCCGTGTTGTTCAGCGCGAAATCGCGACGAATGATTGCTGCCTGTATAAAAGAGATAGTAATAAAGATCAAGTATAAATACAATGACCATCGCCAAAATCATCCCGGTCAAATCAAACGTAAATGTGTCGATTAAGTGACCGGTTCGCCCCGGAACAAAAGTCTGATGCCACTCGTCGAACATCGCATAGCAAAGTGAGATCGCCGGACCGCACAAATAGCAGAGCAAACGAGGCATGACTGTCGTCATAAATAAGTTAATAATCATGAAGGTTAAAAGACAGTATTCCGTTACATGACTTGCCTTGCGAAAAACAAACTCAAACAATGCATAAGGTTCGTCGGACGTAATACGTTCCCCGCCATAATTAAAATCGACATGCGGAAACGTTTCCGCCGTCCACTGAAAATGCGCCTTTAAGAACGGCTGCATATTCTGGTCAGCGTAAGGAGTCGATGATCCTTTATAGATCATGCCAATAATAAATAAGATAAGAATAAGCCAAAAAACGAATGCTTTAGGATTTTTAAACATCTTGTAAACCCCCATCAAAAGAATCTCTATCCTAGATCTGTCCGAACATTCCATTGTAAAGATCACAAAACAATTTCTTAATTATTTCTCAATTATAGCGCAATGACTTAGACATTTTATAGGTGTATTTTCCCCGTCTGCTGTTTAATCAAATTAGTTCATTCGTCAGAATAATTAAAATTATGTCCGTACTGCTGAATCACCTTGTAAAAAAACGTGCATAATTCATGGCCAATTTGTGCAAATTAATAAGTGATTCAAACATTGAAAGGAGTTATCTCTATGAATAAAGAGCAGGAATTCAACCGCCAATTTAAGGCGAGGGAAAATACAGGTGAACATCGCAATGGACGGCTCGCCCAGCAAAAAAATCACGCCAATGGGAACAAACATGCACCGAATGAATTCACCAGCGAACATAAGAGTGAGAACCGTTGATCACGAATCTCCTAGCGAGAAGCCCTGACATAATAGGCTTCTCGATTTTTTTGAGGAACCATTCCGCCTCCGGTTGCCCAAAAAAGGTGTATCGCATTGGCCATTTTATCCGTCAAATGATGATTTTCTAAGTATCTCTTGCCCAACCCATTGTTTAGAAGCATTTGTGGGCCGACTAGACCTGCGGCAGCCGACGGTTCGATCCAATGATTTTCCTTATCCTTAAGTGCTTTTAGATAGTAGAAAAGGCGATCGTCATCCACGGTAAGACAACCCGAAATCAAATGACCGGCTGCCTTGCCTGCGAACGCCGATGGGCGCGGAACAGCCAATCCATCAGCAGCTGTGTGATTATCAAGTCCGAAATCGCGTACGGATACTTGGTCGTCTAATCCCGTCAAAAGGCCGAGTAAAAAGCATGGCGCATGGGTCGGTTCAACAAAAAAGGCATGAACATGCACGCCGAATGCCTGTTTTAATCCAAAGGTTACACCGGCCGGTCCCCCGCCGACACCGCACGGCAAATAGACAAACAGCGGATGATCGGCATCTACTGAGATACCTTCTTCCTGGAATTGTGTCTTCAAACGGTTACCCGCGGTAGCATAACCGACAAACAGATCCTTTGAATTTTCATCATCAACGAAATGGCAGTGCGGATCTAGAGCCGCCTGCTTGCGCCCCTCTGTAATCGCCACACTGTAGTCTGCCGCATATTCTTTAACAAAAGCTCCTTTTTCGCGGAGCAGCGCTTTTTTCCATGTGCTTGCATCCGCCGACATGTGTACGGTTGTCTGAAATCCAAGCGTTGCACCAACAATGCCAATGCTGAGACCCAAGTTGCCTGTTGAACCGACAGCGATTGAATAGCGTGAGAAAAATTGCTTGAACGAATCGTTCGTAAGTATGGCGTAATCATCGGACTCCTTGAGCAAATTGGCGCTGATTGCCAATTGTTCCGCGGTCTTGAGTACCTCATAAATCCCGCCACGCGCCTTAATTGATCCGGAAATCGGCAGCTCACTGTCCGCCTTCATTATTAATCGACCGGGAATTCGTGTGCCTACTTCTTTTCCCAAATAAGCCTGTAATTCAGCTGTTGTATAAATCGGTGATTCAATCAAGCCGCCCGCTTGCCCGGTTTCCGGGAAAACTGACGCCAAGTACGGAGCAAAGCGGTGCAGCCGCGCTTCCGCATCAGTCACATCACTAGAGGTAACCATCCTCGCATCACGTTCCCCATAACGTGGATTCAGCCACAGCACTTCATTTTTATCTCTTATCTTTATCACTGTCGGTTCCGCGTGCTCCCACTCCGCCAATGTTTTGCCGCCAATACATTTGTCCATCGGTCTCCTCCTTAACGTGCGTTTTCTTCAAGGGCTTTCTGCTGTTCCAAAGTATCCAGCATATCAAAAATCAAATGAAAATTTGAATACCGTTGCACAGAATGTGCGCCCCTCTCAATAAAATCCCAGGTGCCATCAATTGATCCTTGAACAGCAAAAGGCTGATCATGGAAAAAATGATAAAAATGATCCGGCTGATCACGGCAGGCACGTTCAAATGCACGCGATTGATTAATTTTTTCTTCAATAGTCATATTACGATTATTATGCATGACATGATCCAAGTTGCAAGAGAAATAGAAGATAAAATAGTAGATTCCATTCATAATGACGTCTGCCGAACACATGGTCCGCAATTCAGATGCCTTTATTTTATTCCTTTTTTGTATGTACTGTTGAATACCGGGATTGGCAACAACAATTCCCGACTCACGGTAAACCGGATCACGCCCGACCGATGCGTTCACCTCAATGTTTCGATCGTCAACGAAAACCCCGTCCGTGTCCGTCAACTGTATCACCGCAAGAATCTCCTGCTTGCGGTATTTCGTTTCATTCATTATTTTTCGAACCTGATCCGTGACTCGGGTCTTTACATTTTTTCGCACGCCGGGTCTTGTGAACATATCGCCACGGGTAATATGAACATATACACTGTACTTGCTCGGCACATAGTTACGGATCGCTGCAATTGTCCGTTCGTCCGACACACCTTCCACAATAAACACAATGGCCTTTTTTTCAGCCATGACTCCATTCACCCGCCTCATCGAATGCTTCCATAATATCGTAGCGATCCGTTGGCTGATAAACTTCTTCTCCAGCATGACCAAGCTGAATCGCACGAATATAGACATCACGAATATTTGAGCTGTCCCGTATTCCTTTCAGTACAATATAGCGATTTTCGGGATTGGCAGATGTAAATGCCAAATTTTCTCTTTCAAGAACCTCGAGAAGGCGTAAGTTGTGCGAGGTGAACAGGAGTTGCCCCTTGCCGCCGTTATTCAAAATTTTCACAATCTCGCCAAGTAAAAATTCGTAGATACCGGCATCAAGTTCATCAATCACAATGCATGCATTTTCATCGTTATACATCACAATAAGCGAGCTCAGCACCGTCAGCAGTTTTTTGATGCCATCACTTTCACAAGCGATCGGAAGCGAGCGACCTTCACGCTTTGCTACCAACTCAACACGTACACCGTTTCTGCCGTCATGCAGCAGCTCGCCTCCCAGATTTTTTGCTTCCACAGTCAGACCGGGGACAACCTCTTTCAATACCTTGCTGATCGCTGTGAACATTGTGTGGAGAATTTCAAACGTTTCCATATCCATTCTTTTGGGTGCATCAATTGGAAAATTGATGACCCCATAGCCCTGCTCATTGGGATTCAAAGTCGTATTTCTGCAATGAATCGGTATCGACAGGTTGGCAAGCGACATTCCCGATTCATGATTGCTCAGCACAAACAATCGTCCGGCAAAGATATTTTTGAGTACCTGAAGCAGCGTGAACGGTTCCTGATCAAGAGTCCTTTCAAGCAGATCAAAGCCTTCCTGACGAAAGAAAACAGAGGTACGCTGCTGATAAGCCAACTCAGAGTTGACCTTGAATGCGACCACTAAATTTTCTTTTCTCGATTTTATTTTCGACGCAACCGTATTCGGGGCAAGCTTCTCCTCCCCATCTTTTCGAGTAAAAGCGACCATCGTTTTATAGCGAGCGCCTTTGACCAATTCCTTATAGCGAATTTCTTCATGCGACAAATACACCGGATCAGGACCGCGATCATTTGCCAGATTTACCGCATCATCCGCATCCAGATCCTGCTTTGTCAGTGCCACATCATAGACAGCTTCGTAGCATTGACGCTCCACACAAATCAAAAAGGTGAAAACGAAGCGCACCGTATCGCTCCGCTGATAGATCAGACGATCAACGCCCGGATCAAGCGGCTGCCCGCAGAGCAGTGCACGAAGCACCTCAAACACAGACACAACCGCCGTTTTTCCCGAACCGTTTTGCCCATACAAACCGAGCACATCCGCACGCTTCATTGAACGGTTTTTGGAACAAGGAAAATACAATTTGCCTTGAACAACGTTTTTGCAATTATGTATTTCCACACTTGAGACGCGTACTTTTAGATTCATGAATAGTACTCCTTCAAGGACATTTTCGTAACGATAACATAAAACAAATCCTCACAATAAGTATTCTGGGAAAAGGTGGATTGTATACATGAATTTCGCCGTGCATTTGTCGCTAGCACTTTAAAGTAGATAATGCGCAACACCTGCCACAAATTACGTTTGATGAATTCAATTGACTCATGAGTTGCTCACGATTGGAGCGTATTGGCGCGATAGTATCATCTACTATGACTGATATCCAATGGAATTCAATCAATCCACGCACTCTCAAGGAGTGCGATTGGATTGGCAAGCGGAGCTTTAATGCTGTTTGGCGATTTCAATCCACGCACTCTCAAGGAGTGCGATCCACCATCTTGGCCGCCCTCGTATACCCGATACATTTCAATCCACGCACTCTCAAGGAGTGCGATTCGTTCAGACTTTCATACCAAGACGGATATTTTCGATTTCAATCCACGCACTCTCAAGGAGTGCGATTCGGTCCGTTCCCAGCAGTTTGATGTAATTCATATTTCAATCCACGCACTCTCAAGGAGTGCGATCTGCTCTGGACGGATCTCATGGATCATGTGCGGATTTCAATCCACGCACTCTCAAGGAGTGCGATTCAGCTCCTCACTGCCCTGGAGCACCGACTTTGATTTCAATCCACGCACTCTCAAGGAGTGCGATCCAGGTTGACTGGTCCATAACTGCAGACACAGACATTTCAATCCACGCACTCTCAAGGAGTGCGATTCCAAAAACTAAACATAGCTGATATAAATATGCAATTTCAATCCACGCACTCTCAAGGAGTGCGATTGCAAGGACAACCAGGGTTAAATGATCCCTTTGCATTTCAATCCACGCACTCTCAAGGAGTGCGATCAAACAGTATTTCTTGTTGTAGTAATGCCCTCTTATTTCAATCCACGCACTCTCAAGGAGTGCGATCTAGTGCTGTATGAGTTTTCTCTTGACTAATTTATTTCAATCCACGCACTCTCAAGGAGTGCGATGTATCTTCATCAAAGTTGATACGTTTAATGACAATTTCAATCCACGCACTCTCAAGGAGTGCGATTTTTACATTCGTAAGCTGTCTTGCCATATGTTTTTATTTCAATCCACGCACTCTCAAGGAGTGCGATTTTAAAGCCAATGACGATGGCTCTATGTTTGATATTTCAATCCACGCACTCTCAAGGAGTGCGATAAATATACTTTTGCAAGCACTGATGATCAAAAGATTTCAATCCACGCACTCTCAAGGAGTGCGATCTTTCTTCGACTTGATCAGCGTTAATCCCAGGCTCATTTCAATCCACGCACTCTCAAGGAGTGCGATAATCAAAGTATTGATCCTAGTTCTAAATTATATAATTTCAATCCACGCACTCTCAAGGAGTGCGATATTCATCTGAAGCGCAGCCAAAAACGCCGATTAAAATTTCAATCCACGCACTCTCAAGGAGTGCGATTTTCTCTTTCGGGGCAGGGTTGCCGCGAATATGAATTTCAATCCACGCACTCTCAAGGAGTGCGATAATGATTAATTTATACACTGGTACTGTAGGTAGCATTTCAATCCACGCACTCTCAAGGAGTGCGATTATTCTGCGTGCCATTGGTGCTAAGTCTCTTACTTATTTCAATCCACGCACTCTCAAGGAGTGCGATTACCGAATTCGAGGAGACCGGTGGCTGCACTCGGATTTCAATCCACGCACTCTCAAGGAGTGCGATAAGTGTGGTGTTTAGTGATGGTTTCCATAGAGTTATTTCAATCCACGCACTCTCAAGGAGTGCGATTTCTTCTGTCTTCATAATGTTTCATCTCCTCTGCTATTTCAATCCACGCACTCTCAAGGAGTGCGATGGTAATAATACCAGCGTGCAAACATCTTCAATCTTATTTCAATCCACGCACTCTCAAGGAGTGCGATCAGTATTTTTGCAAGTTAGAGAAGACAAAAACGAAATTTCAATCCACGCACTCTCAAGGAGTGCGATTAAAATGTTTCTTGATAATTTAGTTAATGATGTAATTTCAATCCACGCACTCTCAAGGAGTGCGATTAATACGGAAATCCTGCCATGTTTTCGCCAGTTTATTTCAATCCACGCACTCTCAAGGAGTGCGATTGAATGCTTGTTCAGATATTTCTTCTAATAAAATCATTTCAATCCACGCACTCTCAAGGAGTGCGATTGAATTAAAAATTATTTCAAGTTCTCAGTGTTATATTTCAATCCACGCACTCTCAAGGAGTGCGATCCAGACACGACCCAAAGATACGCAACGGTTACGGAAATTTCAATCCACGCACTCTCAAGGAGTGCGATCTCAACTGTATTCATTTGTATTCCCCCTAGAGTGGATTTCAATCCACGCACTCTCAAGGAGTGCGATTCATTTAGCGGCGAGGATGTATTATGCCAATATTATTTCAATCCACGCACTCTCAAGGAGTGCGATCCAATTGGCAGTTACGTTGATCTGCCTACGAAAATTTCAATCCACGCACTCTCAAGGAGTGCGATGGGCATGTTGTTAAATCTACAGGTTATTTTCATATTTCAATCCACGCACTCTCAAGGAGTGCGATTTGGATGCTATCTAACACATGCCGACTAAGCACAATTTCAATCCACGCACTCTCAAGGAGTGCGATTACATATATGCACAGTATCAATGAGATTTATCAATTTCAATCCACGCACTCTCAAGGAGTGCGATATTATTCGGATATAATCAATACACATCATTCAAAATTTCAATCCACGCACTCTCAAGGAGTGCGATGATCGTTGGAAAAGTGGATTGTATGATTATGATGAATTTCAATCCACGCACTCTCAAGGAGTGCGATTGTAACACTATTTTGAGAGAGAATATCTTCTATTATTTCAATCCACGCACTCTCAAGGAGTGCGATTGTAGCGTTAATGTCTTGAATAAACGCATTTACAATTTCAATCCACGCACTCTCAAGGAGTGCGATTTTCAGCTATTGTTAATGGGATTTTTGGTAAACAATTTCAATCCACGCACTCTCAAGGAGTGCGATTATTGTAGATAAGGTTGATTCGCATAAACTTAATATTTCAATCCACGCACTCTCAAGGAGTGCGATCATCATACCTATAAGATACACGTTGTCCATTCCATATTTCAATCCACGCACTCTCAAGGAGTGCGATCATCTAAACTTGCCGATATAAATTGGATTTTTAAATTTCAATCCACGCACTCTCAAGGAGTGCGATGTTCGCATTTTAATCCCTCCATTTAGATGATGATATTTCAATCCACGCACTCTCAAGGAGTGCGATGTGAAGCGATCACATCTGCATACACAACGACTGACATTTCAATCCACGCACTCTCAAGGAGTGCGATTTAAACGCAGATTGCCAACATGGGGAGCCAGATCAATTTCAATCCACGCACTCTCAAGGAGTGCGATAGCACGAAGCCGACTTTATCCAAGTTATGGTATGATTTCAATCCACGCACTCTCAAGGAGTGCGATGGGTCCTGACAAAGTAGCCACAGCTGTCGAAAAAGATTTCAATCCACGCACTCTCAAGGAGTGCGATGCTTCAAGTTGTGTTAGTTTATCGATCGTTTTTTTATTTCAATCCACGCACTCTCAAGGAGTGCGATTGGCTATGGGATAAAAGTATAGGTGCAGTAATCGATTTCAATCCACGCACTCTCAAGGAGTGCGATGATCGTGTACTATCCGCTGATGCCAACGATGCCCTATTTCAATCCACGCACTCTCAAGGAGTGCGATTGAAATGTTTTTATCGATCAAATACGAGACATATATTTCAATCCACGCACTCTCAAGGAGTGCGATGTCGCCATTGCTCCCAAACGGCCCCTGGTACCGGATTTCAATCCACGCACTCTCAAGGAGTGCGATGCAAAACAATTGCTTTAAACGCCGCGCCTTATGATTTCAATCCACGCACTCTCAAGGAGTGCGATAGATTACCTATAGCATCATATCCGGCAATAATGGATTTCAATCCACGCACTCTCAAGGAGTGCGATATTCAGCTGCCAAGCAAGCGCAAACTCTACTATGTATTTCAATCCACGCACTCTCAAGGAGTGCGATTATGACGAGTTAGGCGTTTTGAGCACGGATGATGTCATTTCAATCCACGCACTCTCAAGGAGTGCGATGGGAAGGCACTCGACAATTGGTACAAGGCGGTTAAAATTTCAATCCACGCACTCTCAAGGAGTGCGATTCCTACATCGAGCGATTGCTTAAATGCAAGGACAAATTTCAATCCACGCACTCTCAAGGAGTGCGATCAGCGGATTAATCAGCGGTTTTGATGGATTAAAGATTTCAATCCACGCACTCTCAAGGAGTGCGATGCTATCTTACCGAGTATGACCGGCTGCTGAAGCTATTTCAATCCACGCACTCTCAAGGAGTGCGATTCAACTAGCTGGCAACGATATATGCTCACAATGATTTCAATCCACGCACTCTCAAGGAGTGCGATAGGCAATCGATAAATTTTTGCCCGGCGTGTACGAGATTTCAATCCACGCACTCTCAAGGAGTGCGATTAATAAGTTTCGCTATTATTGGCTACTCAAGGGATTTCAATCCACGCACTCTCAAGGAGTGCGATTCCATTTCTTAGTTGTCTGATCCATGCCGTAGTAATTTCAATCCACGCACTCTCAAGGAGTGCGATGAGTCGCTTGGCAGAGCGGCTTATTTTATTTTTCTATTTCAATCCACGCACTCTCAAGGAGTGCGATCAAAGCAAAACTCGAAGCACACTTGATTGATTTATTTCAATCCACGCACTCTCAAGGAGTGCGATTAATAGCCCATCTTACGCCGCCCCAATACATTTATTTCAATCCACGCACTCTCAAGGAGTGCGATTAGACGAGCCTCAGGAACGATCGCGACGAAAACGAATTTCAATCCACGCACTCTCAAGGAGTGCGATATTATAGTTTAATTATTGAATTACTAACACTCATATTTCAATCCACGCACTCTCAAGGAGTGCGATACTTAACACACCTGCTGATGAATTAAGTAATTTTATTTCAATCCACGCACTCTCAAGGAGTGCGATTTCTTTGCTTGATTTAGCCATTACGATATATTGTTATTTCAATCCACGCACTCTCAAGGAGTGCGATTAAAGATGATCCGGATTATTTCCAACAGAAAACGATTTCAATCCACGCACTCTCAAGGAGTGCGATACGACCGGATGAACACCATGTATTCCGGTTGATGATTTCAATCCACGCACTCTCAAGGAGTGCGATGTTCAGTCATAAAAGAGAGAGTTCCTGACTTCGTTATTTCAATCCACGCACTCTCAAGGAGTGCGATGCGGCGAGGGCTATGTATTAAGCGGATGGTATACGATTTCAATCCACGCACTCTCAAGGAGTGCGATTAGTGTCTGACAGCTTCTTTAAATTGCACTTCCGATTTCAATCCACGCACTCTCAAGGAGTGCGATTATGCTCCCTAATTTCACGCTTTGTAACGTTTGGATTTCAATCCACGCACTCTCAAGGAGTGCGATGTGTTTCTGTGCGCATCAAAATCCCTCCCATTAAATATTTCAATCCACGCACTCTCAAGGAGTGCGATTCCGCTCTTTTTCAGAAGTTCAGCGGCATCATCTATTTCAATCCACGCACTCTCAAGGAGTGCGATACACGTTCCGAATAGGCGGTGATATTCGTTATGGAATTTCAATCCACGCACTCTCAAGGAGTGCGATCTCAATAAAAATACAGACTGACAAGTTCTATAAAATTTCAATCCACGCACTCTCAAGGAGTGCGATGTTCATTGCCGCCGCTCCTTCTCTTGTGTTACAATATTTCAATCCACGCACTCTCAAGGAGTGCGATGTCAAGAAACAACCGAACCAGAAAGTATGTAGTATTTCAATCCACGCACTCTCAAGGAGTGCGATTCTGAATTTATCCGGTGGGTTAAGGTTCACATTTTATTTCAATCCACGC
Organism: Sporolactobacillus sp. PKPK-6; assembly: GCF_056678885.1. Classification (NCBI taxonomy): domain Bacteria; kingdom Bacillati; phylum Bacillota; class Bacilli; order Caryophanales; family Sporolactobacillaceae; genus Sporolactobacillus; species Sporolactobacillus sp. PKPK-6. The sequence goes on from NZ_JBWXPA010000001.1 coordinate 970,204, forward strand.
ACTCTCAAGGAGTGCGATATTTTCCAAATTTTGTTCTTGGTTTTCCTAATCCATTTCAATCCACGCACTCTCAAGGAGTGCGATATGATGCAGGTATCACGCCGAATGCTGATGGCAAATTTCAATCCACGCACTCTCAAGGAGTGCGATGATGTCTCTAAACCCTTTATTTACAAGGGATTAATTTCAATCCACGCACTCTCAAGGAGTGCGATCCTACTGTCCTTTCTTATTGCGTATCTGGGTCGATTTCAATCCACGCACTCTCAAGGAGTGCGATAATTTAATTAGAGATTCACAAACTAACATTTATGATTTCAATCCACGCACTCTCAAGGAGTGCGATTATAGAGGGTGATTTCATTAATACATATTGCTAAAATTTCAATCCACGCACTCTCAAGGAGTGCGATATAAACACAACGGAATAAATAATAAAAAGACTAATTTCAATCCACGCACTCTCAAGGAGTGCGATCATGAAGAATATTCAACCTTTGGTTAGTCGGTATATTTCAATCCACGCACTCTCAAGGAGTGCGATTAATATGCCAAAACAACGGTCAAAACTACAATGGATTTCAATCCACGCACTCTCAAGGAGTGCGATGGTTGGGTGATGATTATCAGCCCCGAAAAAAGATGATTTCAATCCACGCACTCTCAAGGAGTGCGATTTTTCAGGGTTCCGCCAATCGCTGCATTGTGGCTATTTCAATCCACGCACTCTCAAGGAGTGCGATCATTGTCTTTTTATAGTAAGGATCGAATTGTAAATTTCAATCCACGCACTCTCAAGGAGTGCGATGGCTGCCGATAAACACAACAACATGGCGACCAATATTTCAATCCACGCACTCTCAAGGAGTGCGATTTTTGCCAGTACGGACGTTTTGAGGTGATAAAAATATTTCAATCCACGCACTCTCAAGGAGTGCGATACCTTGGTTTCACTGCAGGACTTGATATATCAGATTTCAATCCACGCACTCTCAAGGAGTGCGATTTGACGCAGCCGTTAACGCCGCCATCCAAAAAGATTTCAATCCACGCACTCTCAAGGAGTGCGATAAGCATTGCCTTTGTTGCTCTGGATCTGATAAGTCATTTCAATCCACGCACTCTCAAGGAGTGCGATTGACAGCGAACGCGGCACCAAGCACGCAACGGACATTTCAATCCACGCACTCTCAAGGAGTGCGATGCGTTGGCGCCATGAAGCGCATGGACTTTGGCGGATTTCAATCCACGCACTCTCAAGGAGTGCGATGCTTTCGTATTGGTGTCATTCTTTGGGATCAGTAATTTCAATCCACGCACTCTCAAGGAGTGCGATATTCGCGGTTGCGGAAACGTTGGCGATGCTGGTCTATTTCAATCCACGCACTCTCAAGGAGTGCGATGTGTTGCAAACCGTTCAGGGTGTTCTTCCCGAAGCAATTTCAATCCACGCACTCTCAAGGAGTGCGATTTCAGCTGCCTTCGAAGCGCAAGCTCTACTACGTATTTCAATCCACGCACTCTCAAGGAGTGCGATATAATTGAAGCATCAATAACAACAACTATTTTTTATTTCAATCCACGCACTCTCAAGGAGTGCGATACGTTTGAATCAAAACTATTTGATAAGGGATCAATTTCAATCCACGCACTCTCAAGGAGTGCGATGTATAGTTTATATGCGTGAATACATAATCGGAGATTTCAATCCACGCACTCTCAAGGAGTGCGATTTAAATACGAAAAAATGATTGCTACTATGATTGATATTTCAATCCACGCACTCTCAAGGAGTGCGATTTAATATGTCAAAACAACAGTCAAAACTTAAATGGATTTCAATCCACGCACTCTCAAGGAGTGCGATGATGATGAGAAGATCTCCGGAGCTTTAGCCGTTATTTCAATCCACGCACTCTCAAGGAGTGCGATAATGAAAAGGACAAGCTTGTGATCAATAAGGATATTTCAATCCACGCACTCTCAAGGAGTGCGATGTTGTGACCACAAGCGGGCTAAAAGATTGGCGAAGATTTCAATCCACGCACTCTCAAGGAGTGCGATTTAGCACTATCTGCCGCGAACTCACTGGCTAGTATTTCAATCCACGCACTCTCAAGGAGTGCGATGGGAGATGCGGCAGTATCTGGGCATCAAGCTTTTATTTCAATCCACGCACTCTCAAGGAGTGCGATCATTTTTCATGCGATGGAATAATGAAAGTAAAGGATTTCAATCCACGCACTCTCAAGGAGTGCGATTAGGTCACAACAGATAATATCAGGAGAATACGTCTATTTCAATCCACGCACTCTCAAGGAGTGCGATCCGAAAGGTCAATTATATTTCATTAATAAATTCAAATTTCAATCCACGCACTCTCAAGGAGTGCGATAAATATCTGGGGGAGTGTACATGCAACGAGATGAATTTCAATCCACGCACTCTCAAGGAGTGCGATAATTTGGCGAGATGAATTGTGACATCTATAAGCAAATTTCAATCCACGCACTCTCAAGGAGTGCGATTGTAAAAATATTCCTAATAATATTGCACAAATTATTTCAATCCACGCACTCTCAAGGAGTGCGATCTGATTTGATCCTCTAGGATATCCTCCTTCAACAATTTCAATCCACGCACTCTCAAGGAGTGCGATTTTTACTGAAAGATCAACAATTTGCATACTTTTAATTTCAATCCACGCACTCTCAAGGAGTGCGATTGGATGATTTTTGTACAACAGCATTTATTGAGAAAATTTCAATCCACGCACTCTCAAGGAGTGCGATTAGTAGGCATGGGGGTGTTTTACATCCATTTTATGGATTTCAATCCACGCACTCTCAAGGAGTGCGATTACTTCTTCATATGACAATGTTTTATTGGTGTATATTTCAATCCACGCACTCTCAAGGAGTGCGATCAATTAGCACTCAGTCTGTATCGGATATGATGGATTTCAATCCACGCACTCTCAAGGAGTGCGATGATGGTAATGAGATCATCTATGATGACAAAAACAATTTCAATCCACGCACTCTCAAGGAGTGCGATGTGGCTGCACTCGGGAATGTCCTATCTGTCATGCAATTTCAATCCACGCACTCTCAAGGAGTGCGATATTTTCCACAATAAACTCGTGGTACTTCTATTGTATTTCAATCCACGCACTCTCAAGGAGTGCGATCTCTACCTATCAATCTGTTTGGCATGATGCAATTTGATTTCAATCCACGCACTCTCAAGGAGTGCGATACTGCAGGCTTGGACGTGACCGCCAAAGTGCTGGATTTCAATCCACGCACTCTCAAGGAGTGCGATGCATTAGGTATTTTTAAGGTGTTAGAGCATAAATATTTCAATCCACGCACTCTCAAGGAGTGCGATGGCCTAAGCGTACGACTGTTGAGTACGCCGCAGGATATTTCAATCCACGCACTCTCAAGGAGTGCGATCAGTTCAGCCATTTAGTCGCGCTACTTGCCGAGAATTTCAATCCACGCACTCTCAAGGAGTGCGATGTATTGTTTTCTTTATGGTTTAGCTGCCACGTTAATTTCAATCCACGCACTCTCAAGGAGTGCGATTGTCATGTATATCACCTTCATCGTCATCATTCATATTTCAATCCACGCACTCTCAAGGAGTGCGATAATGTAATACGTTTATGGCTACAATCTGAGAAGATTTCAATCCACGCACTCTCAAGGAGTGCGATTTAATCTCCTCCTGTTTCTTCAAATCTGATTTAAATTTCAATCCACGCACTCTCAAGGAGTGCGATACGTGTTACCATTAGTATCAATAGCCACATAATATTTCAATCCACGCACTCTCAAGGAGTGCGATTTAGCTTAATGCTTTTGTGTTCGCTGATCTTGTCATTTCAATCCACGCACTCTCAAGGAGTGCGATCTTTTCTTTTTGCCTAAAATAGTCTGAATATTATATTTCAATCCACGCACTCTCAAGGAGTGCGATGTCTGCATATCGGCATATTATCACTTGATTGATAATTTCAATCCACGCACTCTCAAGGAGTGCGATTCTTTTTCTATGCCCGCAGATAGCATAAGTTATCAATTTCAATCCACGCACTCTCAAGGAGTGCGATTTAAATTACCATTTAATGCATTTACATAATTACCGATTTCAATCCACGCACTCTCAAGGAGTGCGATCTAACACCTGTGCATCCGGTCGCTGCATGGATAATTTCAATCCACGCACTCTCAAGGAGTGCGATTTGGCTTGGCCGCTTACCACATCCAGCACAGCGTAATTTCAATCCACGCACTCTCAAGGAGTGCGATTTCTGCCCATTGTCGCCGGTGTAGATGCTACTGGATTTCAATCCACGCACTCTCAAGGAGTGCGATAAGGTACGGTTGAGCCGGACATCTTCTGCATATGATTTCAATCCACGCACTCTCAAGGAGTGCGATTTTGTTGTGTTATTTTACTCTTATATATTTTAGGAATTTCAATCCACGCACTCTCAAGGAGTGCGATAAAGGAAGAGGGAGCAAACAATGAGAGCATACAATTTCAATCCACGCACTCTCAAGGAGTGCGATACTCTTCCGACCGGCATGGATCCGGCATCCGTACATTTCAATCCACGCACTCTCAAGGAGTGCGATGCTTACCGGATCCGGAAGATCATAAAAGTCTTTCGATTTCAATCCACGCACTCTCAAGGAGTGCGATGTATTTGACCTTGAAACGGGTAAGCCATTGCTAATTTCAATCCACGCACTCTCAAGGAGTGCGATTCCCTTATTGTAGCGATATAATAAGCAAACCTTGTATTTCAATCCACGCACTCTCAAGGAGTGCGATGTATGAAAAGATGGTTGACTATGAAGCTATAGCGATTTCAATCCACGCACTCTCAAGGAGTGCGATGCTGAACAATGAAAAGCTATAGCGTATTTGACCTTATTTCAATCCACGCACTCTCAAGGAGTGCGATTACTTGGTTCATGGAGTTAAAAAAGCTTGAAAAGGGATTTCAATCCACGCACTCTCAAGGAGTGCGATAGAGCATTTTTCGGATAGCCTTGGCACGGAACTAATTTCAATCCACGCACTCTCAAGGAGTGCGATTGGTAAAGAGGGTCAATGTATTGTCATAATCGATATTTCAATCCACGCACTCTCAAGGAGTGCGATGATTAGAATAGTTGATTACACTGGCATGACTTCAATTTCAATCCACGCACTCTCAAGGAGTGCGATGTATATGAGATAACAGATAGTGAGATAGGCAAGATTTCAATCCACGCACTCTCAAGGAGTGCGATGTTCTCATCGAAGCCAAATTAAGTATTTCCCTTGAATTTCAATCCACGCACTCTCAAGGAGTGCGATAATGAGTAATGTATGTATTATCACCAAATGTAATTTCAATCCACGCACTCTCAAGGAGTGCGATGTTACCCAGTTCCTTAACGTGCTATGTGATTGTCTATTTCAATCCACGCACTCTCAAGGAGTGCGATGGCAAAGCCATAATTGCAATGAAAATAAAATAAATATTTCAATCCACGCACTCTCAAGGAGTGCGATCTAGGGTAAAAGTAGTATAAATACACCATAACAGATTTCAATCCACGCACTCTCAAGGAGTGCGATAGCAGGTGTAAAGCCTGCTATACATACTAAAAATATTTCAATCCACGCACTCTCAAGGAGTGCGATGTATCCGACTATTCGTTTCGATAAGATCCTATCTATTTCAATCCACGCACTCTCAAGGAGTGCGATGCGCTTAACCAAGCCATTTAAAACTTTACCATTTATTTCAATCCACGCACTCTCAAGGAGTGCGATACCATCTTGTATTTTTGTAATCACTGTTAAAAGATTTCAATCCACGCACTCTCAAGGAGTGCGATTTGACTGATTGTAACCGATTTACTGCCATTAAAAATTTCAATCCACGCACTCTCAAGGAGTGCGATTTCTTCTTCTGTTTCTGATTTTGGTAAAACACCTTATTTCAATCCACGCACTCTCAAGGAGTGCGATCTTTCTGCAGGTTGTCAGTCTCGATTCCTTTTTCTATTTCAATCCACGCACTCTCAAGGAGTGCGATGATGCTTAGGTAGTTGGCATCGATCATGGCATCTTATTTCAATCCACGCACTCTCAAGGAGTGCGATTGTTCGATGTTTCCATCGATTACTTTTTCGATGGGATTTCAATCCACGCACTCTCAAGGAGTGCGATAGCGGAAACTAGCAATAATATGTTTAATATTTCCATATTATTGCTAATTTATGCCAATTAATTACATTTTATAACAAATATCTAGTTAGCAGTTAATTATATGGCCAACATTTTTACATTACAGTGGTGCGAAAGCTGAAGAGAAATTGTGTGCACACCATATCCGCACCTAGGTAGTAATTAGATGCCTCTATTGAAATTTAGAATAATAGGGGCCCCTCTAAATCCACCGTTTCTTTAGCCCCAAGATGTTCAACCCTATTTTTGTATTTATTTCCCATTTGGTAAAATCGAAGACTGTCCGCAGATTTATCGATTACCTCAGCTAATTCACTTTTTAGGCCAACGAATTGTGTCGAATCAATAATGCACTCGAACACTGAATTTTGAACACGTTGACCATATCTTTGACAAATTTTTGCTACCTTTCTCAGTCTTTTTTGCCCGGCACTTGTTACGGTACTGACATCATAGGTGATAAGGACAAGAATATTCAACACCTCATTTCCATAAAAATGGTGGATATTCATCTAAATCATTTCGTAAATACCGAGCTAATAACAAAGCCTGAACATGTGGAACAAGTCCCCATGAAATCTTCTCGCCCAAAAAAGGATGAGTCAATTTTTCTTGTTTTTTTGTTTGCCATGCTTTGAGAAATAGTTTTCTTGCTTCTTCATTCATGATTACCGCGCCATTTTCCTTCTTCATGAAATCCTCGTTATGCAGAACTCTCTTATTGATTAATGAAATAACAAACCGATCTGCATAGACACCTCGCAATTCTTCCATGACATCTAATGCAAGAGAAGCACGGCCAGGTCGATCACGATGCATAAAACCAACATAAGCATCTAATCCCACTCCTTCAAGAGCAGCCGTTACATCGTTTGCTAGCAATGTGTAAGCAAACGAAAGCATTGCATTAACATTATCTAAAGGAGGTCTCCTTGATCGGCTTTTAAAAATAAAATGATCTTTTTGCTGCAGAATCATCTGATCAAACATAGCAAAATAAGTTGTGGCAGCTTGTCCTTCTAAGCCTCTTAATCGCTCCAAATCATTACATTCACGAATTGCTTTTAAAACATTGGTTAGTTCTTGTGAGGCATTTTTAAATGTAGCGACTTGAATTCGCAAAGGATAATCTCGTGTCACTCGTTCGAGAATCCATTTCTGATTATATACTTTTCCCAAGATAAAGTTTCTTGCGATTAAACATGATTCAGTGAGATTGTCAGAGACCCGATATTGCTTTTTTCGAAGAACAACATTTCCTCGACTCTCACCTATTACCCTTGCTAAGAAATGTCCATTCATGGTAAAAAAGGTAAGTACAATATTATTTTTTGCGCAATAACCCATTAGTGCTGGACTTGCTCCCGTATATCCAAACGAGATCACTGCTTCCAAGTTATGAAGCGGGATTCTTCCAAGTCTCTGTTGCTCTTTTTGCAGTACGATATTGCCGCCATCAAGGGAAAGATACACATCGGGTTGAGTGATATATAGTGTGTTGAGCAGTCTTTTCATTCATATATTTTCCCTTCAATATAACGCTTTACGGTCTGTTTCTGCATTAATTTTGGTAAACAAATATTTTGCAGCGAACAACTCAAACAAAATTTACCGGTCCGCACTTTTGGTGTGTATTGACGTCGATAATATTCCTGCATCTCCGAAATCATTGAATGAACTTTCTTTCTTATTTCCTCAGTAAATTCAACTGATACCCGATGCTTTAATTCATTATAAAATATAAACCCCTGTTTCACATCACAAAGAAGCATTTCTTCAAGGCATATTGCTTGTGCAGTCAGTTGTAAACGATCTGAATCATCTACTTTGGGCTTACCATGTTTATACTCAATAGGAAATGGAACAAATTTGCCATCCATCCCATTAATTGTGACACCATGTATTTCATCTCTCACAAATTCAACGACATCACAAATACCTGTAACTCTCAAGTCGTTTGATTTCACAGGCATTGCTCTGACAACCAGCTTGTCGCCACGCATTTCCCGGATAAAAGGCTGATCCGCCTTACGATGTAAAAATTGTCCTTCAACTGTTCTGACATTTTCTTCCCATTGCTGCTCAATATGAATTAAAGCCCATTGTCGTCTGCAAAATTGAAAATGTTGGATTCCTGAAAGCATCAAATAATCGTCTTCATTATCTGCCTTCAATAACTTCCACATCCAGACCATCAAGTTTTTCAAGAGTAATTTCATAGTCTCCCAATTGTTTTAGCAGGTCATTAGCTGGTTTGACTTCAAGTGAATGATGGACTTTAGCGGAAGAATATTGACCTAATTTACTGCTATGTTCCCACCAATAGAGCTTATAAACCGCCATACTCCCCTCAGGGCGTGCAGATGACGCATCATTTTCAAATAATGACATCAGTGCTTCTTTGATTTTATTGGCATCGTCATTAGTAAAACCTGTTTTTTCCGCCAATTGTGTATTGATACTTCCATTAAACCGATAAAGGCCAAAATCAACACGATGCTTCATCCCCATCGTATCTGAACCCTTGCCTTCCCCCGGCTCCGAGTTGACACTTTTTGTAATTTGCATGCTTGATATATCTATTGGTGCCACACTCACCGCTGTTTGTATGCTTACAGGTCCGCGTACCCCAACAGAAACACCTTTACTGGATCCCCCTTTAAAAGCAAAAACTTGTCCAAAACTTCGAACATCAAACCATGTTTTGCAGGCAACTTCAGCAAAGTCATCATTTGTTTTCTTTTTATCTTTGGTGATTGCTTTTAATTCTTCATTGCCGTCCGCACGTTCTCGCAAACTGTTAAATTCATCAGCTTGTCGATCATTTGATTGAACAAAGATTGATTCGCCCATATCTTGAAGGCGGTTTCTAATTTTGCGTTTAATGGCAACATCAGAAATTTCTCCGTAACCATCGTAATTCTGTCTTGGACGATTTCCGTTTAGTGGGTCGCCATTTGGATTGGCTTTCGTAACCGTTAAAAGAACGGCAAAATCAATTTTATGATCAAGAACAGTCATTTAAAATCGCTCCTTTTATTTTTGTTTTTTATTTTTCCAATTGAGAAGTCACTGACTCCTCAGATTTCTTTTGGTACAGTTGATGTCGTTGACTATAAAATCCTAGAAGAAATTTACCGGATAGCGGCCGATCATTAAATTCATCTGTTTGAAACATTGCGCCTAGTTGATCAATAAGCTGAGTTAAGTACCATCCGCCTCTGCCAAGCTTCGCCTGATAGGGGACAAGGTTCGCTTGAATAATGGCCCATGTTCTTTCTGGATGCTTTGCAAAATCATTCATATAGCGCATCGCGTTACTCATTCTCCAATCCTCTGACTTAAGTGCACGATGCTCTAATACATCTGCAATTGCGAGCAGACGGCCAAACAAATAACTTCGATCTTTTGTCTGTTCATCTAAAGCCAATGTGAATCCCTTCTTTCTTTCATGTTCTTGTCGATTAATTAATGCGCAGGTAATGCTTAATGTTTTCTCCCATTCGTATTGATCCTTGACGAGGGGATTAACGGCACGATTAAATGTTGATGTAACAATATCCTTTGGAATATGGCGCCGATCAACAATGCACGGCAACAATCGTTCTATAGTATCTTTAATGACCTTTTCATTTGCGTTGGGACCATAGGCAGCATAGGCAATATCTAAGGTCGACGGCGCACCAATAAATTCTATTAATTTCTTATCTTTCTTTCTGACATATCGATGTTTCCAAATACATTGAGAATGCCATTCGCGCAGGCTATTCAAATAGATCTCTTTTTGCATACTCCGATCGTATAAAATAGCCATTCTACCCGTCGTTGCAGAATCAAGGATGAGAATATTAACTTCACTTACATGACTCAGGTCATTTCGGAGTCCATCAATTGCTCTTCTAAATTGATCAGCAAAAGCTTGATCAGTAAACGCTGTTTGTTCGATCATTGCCTCTTTGTTATCCGTCAAATTCGCAAGATCAAAAAAATCATCCTCCGGATCCGGCAATTCTTCACCGGACACAGCCCAGACAAGGAATACACGGTTATCAATAATTTTTCCTTGTCGCCGTATCAACCATTTCAATGCATTATGTGCTTTTTGCGATACCTCATAACTTATATTTGCTGCTTCATGACTTGTCTCAAAAAGTCCGCGAAAAGTAAAACCACTCGTATCATTCGCAGATATTAGCTTTGCTTTATCACCAGAATTTCTAATCTTATTTGCATGTCTCTCTGTAAATGGAAGAACTTGTCCCGTAATATAACATAAATCACGGCCACTTAGCTGTTGATTATAAAAATTAATGAAAGAATTATAGATTTCTTGATTTTTCCATATTTTAGGAGCAAGTTTTCCCTCATGGTTTGTATAAACTCCGAATCGAATAAACGCACTATATTGTCCACCTGTAGCAATGGTAAAGATCTCAGGCTTTTCTCCTCCGCAGATTGATTTATATTGATCTTTCCACTTATCAATTAAGTTTCCATTCTCATCTAGCCACAAAATATGTTCATCGACCAAATCCTTAATCAAGTAGCTTTTTTTTAGATACGTATAGATACTCCTTATTTGCGGTTGGGTATATTGAGATTCAGACCATAACTTTAAATTTTCAATATAATGTGAAAAAGGCTGATCATTACTATCTTTTACTTTCCCACCAAAAGCAACAAAGTCACCTGCTACATAGCTGAGTTTATCGTGCAGCGGATAAGGAGCAATGGCTGCACCAGCTCTGCTTGCCGAAGACTCCGTGCATGGAATCACAGTTTTTCGTTCATTTTTATTCGAAATGAGCTCTGCTGTATGAAAATTACCCTCTTCAGAAACTGTTACTTCAATATGAGCCGTCTGTGTTGTATGAGAAATTGGTAAAAGCGAGTAGGCTTTCCCGTTTCTCTCTTCTTCTATTCCTACAAATGCCTGGTTTGCCTCATAGGTTTTATATAAATTTAGGAAACAGCTCATCTGGTTGCCCCCTTCTCGAATTCATCAAAGAGCGCATCTGCTGTCTGGATCGATGAAAGCTCAAAATGTTTTGTCTGCATTTCTCCTATTTTCCTTATCAAATTACATGTTTCAGGGCGAGGAAAATGAATGACACCGTTTTTCATTACCGGCTGCCATAATCGGATGGCCAATTCATTCTTACCCGTTTCATCCGGATATGAAATACCATGTACCATGGTGCCAAAATGAACTTCATCTATTTGATCATAATCTCCTTTTTCTTCATCAAACGCACATGGCTCTACATAACCTTGGCATTCCCGTGTTCCCAAAAAAATATCTCTACGTCCACCAGCCTTCAATGAACGCTGAAAAATGCTAAAGTGTTTTCCTTCATTGCGATCCGCTTCAAGATCAGGACGGTTCAGATTAAATTCAAAATGTCCCTGGACGACATATCTCGGATCTTTGAGATAAGTATAATTAGCTAATGTATTGCCCCCACTGTATTCAATTGGTCGTACACCCTTAGTCTCCATGCGAATGGTATGTAAGACACGTATTGAATCAATGTAGTGAACGATACTTGGCTTCCAGTAAATACTTTCTGTTATCCCTTTTAAAGATTGATAGGTAGGGATTTGATAAGTTGATTTTTCCCCGCCAATTCTAGTCAGCGGATCTGTAAAGAGTGCATATGGTGCATAAACCACAAAACAATAACTATTTTTCACATTTTCACCTCCATCAGGATTAGTCATCCATAATGAATATTATGGATATTTCTTGCCATCCATTTTCCCGCCCTCTTTTTGTCAGTCTGAATTATTGTTACGATATAATAAATCAGACAGAGATTTTATTTACAGTCTAAAAAACGTATTGTTTTTTCAGAGAACCGTTTTATATCAATTTGCTGAACATACATCAAATCATCTTCAGAGCGAAATTGCTTCCCTCTCAATTGAAAAATCTCTTTGACATTTACATACAGTTCTTTGTTTTCCACAATAATCACTCCTTAGTATTTTTTATTTTGTTCATTCAAGTAATTTTTATTCTTTCGGATTAAGTAATAATTAAATTACTGTATTATCATGCTTATTTTTATTATTTTTGGATAAAATACATTTGTCGCAGAAAATGCGTGGATTGAAATGGATTAAGTAATAATTACTTAAGTGCCCTTATATGGGCTTTTTTTAAAATACATACGGATCTAAATCACTATCTCCCGCTAAATCCAATCCAAATTCATCGCTATATGCCGTTTCTCTTAATACAAATACTTGTCCTTCTAAATATGGAATCAGAAGATTCTCTTTTTCCAGCCTTGTTTTAATTTGTTCATATATGTTGATTGAGAAATGCTGTGCATTTTTGAAAAATTGACTGAAGTCCTCAATCGTAGTCGCACTGTTTAGATCAGCAATAATTTCTATTCCATCACCATAAGGAACGATAACACTGGTTGTTTCATTGATAACATAGAATTCTTTAGCGGCTGTTTTCAGACTGCTCGGTAGAAAAAGTGGTGGAACAGAACCGTTCTTTTCTTTATAACTTTTTACATACACACTGTGCCTACGATCAGTATTTAAAAGAGAGATGAGTGTTCCTTTATAATGACGCATGTTAAAATCCAATTTACCTTCAAGCTCATTAAAGTAATTTTTAAAATACCAATCCATTGCCGTCCGTGAAAGAATATCATTTTGAAATCGCTTTGGATTTCCATGGAATTCTTTAAGAATCATTTTAGATATTGATTTTCCTCTATTGATTTCAAATAGATTTGCCAGTCTTTCTTCCTCATGATCAATGATAAAAACCTTGCGACCAGCTGGACATTCGCCATTTCGATTACAACGTCCTGCAGCTTGAGCAATTGAATCAAGTCCGGCTAATGATCTGATGACGCACTCAAAGCTGACGTCAACACCCGCTTCAATCAATTGAGTGCTGATACACACCATTTTCACCTTGTGTTTTAGACAATTTTTCACCCGATCAAGTATGACTTCACGATGTTTCGCACACATTGACGTACTAAGATGAAAGATATTAACTGGGAGTTCCAACTCTTTCATATATTGATAGAGCTTGCGCACAACCGATTTTGTATTGAGTATGACAAGAACATTATTTACATGATCAAGTTGTTCATCAATGAAGACAGCAAGTTTATCTGTATTGAAAGATTCTTGATAGGAACGATCAATGATTCTCACGCGTTTGAAAGCATCGGACACATGATCTAAGTTTTGAATAAGTTCTGAATGAGAATTTATATCTAAAGCATGCCGGACATAATTAAGTGCCGGCTGCGTGGCCGTGCAGAGTAAAATACTTGATTGACCAAATGTTTTTAAAAAATTTACTGCTTGGTTAAATAGTGAAATACAGTGAACAGGAACTTTTTGAATTTCGTCAAAAATAATGACACTGTTGGTTAAATGATGAAGGCGTCTGATATTCCGTGACCCATATCTATAAAAGATATTAAGAAATTGAACCATTGTTGATAAAATAATTGGGCAATCCCAGTTATCCTTAGCAAGTCTTAGTCTCTCTTGAACAGTCATTCCCCCTTCATCCACATCCTGTACTTCCTCAGGCGTTTCAATCACATTTGAATGATGCTCAAGTATATTTTGATCATCCCTTAAAATTGAGCGAATGACCTTTGCATTTTGTTCGATTATCGTCGTATACGGAACAATATAAATAATTTGTTTTCGATTATAACGCAAAGCATGTGCCAAAGCATAGCGCATACTGGCAAGAGTTTTTCCACCACCAGTTGGAATTGATAAAGTGTAAATGCCAGAGGGCTCTTGGGCAAACATTTCACATTGCTCAGACATTTCGCTTCTTAGTTGATTAATCGGTGTGTGTGCATTCTCGTTTAAATTAAATGAATTGAGCTTATCTTTTAATCGCTGATCATAATTTTCAAAAAGCTTCGCTACTTCTACCTGTCGAAGTGGGTCATTTTCTTCAAATAATCGTGTATCCGTTCGATCTGCATCAATGAGACAGCTGTAAATAAATCGTGTCAAAAAATTTGCTTTTTCGATAGGATTGCCGGGATTGCTTTGAAAAAAAGCTTTTAGTTCTTTTTCCGCATCATCAATATAGTTCATCAATTCATCCTTCGACATTACTTCTGAATGAAATCGATGGACTGCATTTTCATACTCGGGCAGTTCATTTTCACATTTTGAAACACGTTTATAAAAGGGAGCCTCCGCGTCGGGACTAAAAAAGTCATGGAGGTATGAGTGATGTGAAATAATTGAGTTGCCAACAATTTCAGAAAGTATGTATTTGAATGGTTTACGATTATGATCAGAGTGTAGCAGTTCAAAGAGGTATTTACCACCGGCAGTAGCATGGTCAACCGATCCACGTTTAGGAGCATTTTCAGGGGTGAATACTGCTCGATATAGATAATTCTGAAACTCACTTGTGTATTTTCCAAGATCATGAAGAACACCGGATAATCCAGAAATATGACACACGCCCACTTCACTTCCGTATTTCTCAGCCAAGCTTTTTACCGCTAATAAATGTTCTCTTACCGTCTGGGGCTTATGGTCGTTTTCTCGATAATGAGCTATGTATGAACTCATCGGTACCACCTTCTATGAATTGAGTCGTTAAATGTCAATTAATGTTTGCAAAGCTCGAATATATTATTAATTCAAGAAACAAATTATAAATCCTGCTAAAATAGTACTTTTTGTTCATTTAAATGTGATTATTTTTAAACCCCTGCCTTTGGCTTTTGCCAATGACAGGGGTCAGCTTTGTTGCATATCATTTTTATTCGTTTATCACTAATTTATTCGATCATTCTTCTATATTAATTCAAACTTGAATTATTCTTCCAACTCTGCCTCGATATATGAGTTCTTCGATGATTCTTGCATGCGCCAATACACGATCAGGCTGACGAAGATGCAGATGGCGACGTAGAAGAAGAACATGGTTTCAATGCCAATGCTTTTGAACCACAGGGCAACGAATTCGGCGGTGCCGCCAAAGATGGCGACTGTCAGGCCATAGGGAAGGCCGACGCCGAGTGCACGAATTTCGGTTGGAAACAGTTCGGCTTTAACGATCGCATTGATCGAGGTATAGCCGGTGACGATGACCAAGCCGAGCATCATCAACAGAAACGCGGCAATCACGTTGTGCGATGATTGCATGAGTAGGAACAGTGGAACGGTCAGCACAGTCCCTGAGATACCGAAGAAGAACAGCAGCGGACGGCGGCCGATATGATCGGACAACATGCCAGCAAGCGGCTGCAGGATTAAGAAGATGAGCAGTGCGACAAAATTGATGATGCTGACAACTTCCTTATCCAATCCGACTGAGTTGATCATGAATTTCTGCAAATACGTTGTGTAGGTGTAAAAAGCGACTGTACCACCAAGTGTCAGTCCGACAACAGTCAGAACTGCACGCGGATATTTCATCAGTGCTTTGATTGTTCCGGCATTCTTTTTCGACTTGCCTGACATTTTCTTAAACTGATCGGATTCATCCATCGACAGTCGGAGCCACAGTACAGCAAGTGCACCAAGCGCTCCAATCACAAACGGAATGCGCCAGCCCCATAATTTGAGCTGATCCTCGTTCAGCAGTAATTGAAGCACAATTTGAACACCAAGCGCGACCAATTGACCGCCAACCAAGGTAACATATTGGAAACTGGAATAGAAACCACGGCGGCCTTTATTCGCCATTTCGGAAAGATAAGTCGCTGAGGTTCCATACTCACCGCCAAGCGACAGCCCTTGAAAAAGTCGAGCTAAGACAAGAATAATCGGTGCAAAAACACCAATTGTCTGGAAGTTCGGTGTGACAGCGATCACCAGCGATCCGCCGGCCATAATTGTAATTGACAGGGTGAGCGCGGCGCGGCGGCCATGACGGTCCGCATAACGGCCCATGATTAAGCTACCGATCGGCCGCATCAGAAAGCCGATGGCGAAAATAGCGGCTGTGTTCAGCAGCTGTGATGTTGTATCTCCTGAAGGGAAAAAGTCGGTCGAGAAATACACCGCAAAGGCAGCGTACACGTACCAATCGTACCATTCAATCATGTTACCTAATGATCCTTTTAAAATGTTTCCTGCAATACGGCGCGATTCTGCGCGTTCCACATGCTTTACTTCAGCCACATGAACATCTCCTTTAAACATGAACATTCAACCGATCTTTATCTATTAATCATGCATGATGAAGAAATAGATTTTCGCTGTCATAAAGTTAACTCTATTAACTATTTTACACGACTCGTCCTATTCAAGGGAAACCATACGCTCAAAAGATTCTAGACGCACAAATTCCACCCAAAACGATGTCCTCTTCTGCACAGCATTATCGGTTCAATAATCATTCTTTTTTGTTATCATTACAATAACATACAAATCATCATTATTCATCCATTTTGATTAAAATCTTCAATTTTTTTTCATATTCTTATCGTTCTATTGAAATTTTCTTCAACATTAAAGTTACTAATGAAGGCTTTTCTCCGCAGCCAGGATGAATCAGAGCGCCTCTAAGATCGCCTCGTTTTCCTGTATTCTTGAGGATTGACATTCCCTAATTAGAAAAACCAGGCAAAAAAACGCCTGGTTCTTACTTCCGCAGGAAGTGGTGGCTTTTGCGTTGCATACAGGACGTATGCGTACTTAGCGAAAGATCCTTTTACGATACCGGTTTGATTACGCTCCGGTTGCTCGCGATCAACTAGGCACGGCCGCGGGCAGTCTGGAAGCCTCCTTAAGCAAACTGATGTCTGCGGGGTCTCCCCCTAGCCTGCGATCAACAGAGCCGCTCCGCAGGAGTCTCGCACCTATGCGTTTGGTTCGCAGCCCTTTACTTTGGTAAAAATCATATACTTTTTTTGCTTTTAAAAAAGGAATCCATTAATGGACTCCCCGCAAAATTAAACCTATTACATTACAACCCTACTTTTTCAAATGCCTGTGTTAAATCGGCAATAAGATCATTGGCACTCTCAAGTCCGACGCTGAACCGCAAAAATCCGTGTTCACGGAATTCTTCGGGATAAAAATGGATGCGCTCATCATCAGGACCAGTATACACGATCAAGCTTTCATCGTGTCCAATCGAGACTGCGGATATGATCAGCTTGAGTGAATTCACAAAATCATTGTGACGCGCAACATCGCCGTTAATACCGAAAGAGAGTACACCGGAGTATAATCCGTGCATCTGCTTCTTAGCAATTGCATGCTGCGGATGGCTCTTGAGTCCGGGATAAGCAACAAACGTCACCTCGGGATGGTTTTCCAAAAATTCAGCAATTTTAAGTGCAGTCTCACTATGCTGTTTCATACGCAACGGCAGTGTTACGACACCGCGTGTTATTAGCCATGCATTGAACGGGCTGATCGCTCCGCCGATATTGACCATTGCTTCACGTTTAATTTTATCAATCAATTCTTTTTTTCCAATCACCGCTCCGCCCATCGCATCACCGTGACCATTAATGTATTTGGTGAGGCTATGAATGACAAGATCCGCACCCAGTTCGAGCGGCCGCTGAATATACGGTGAGGCAAACGTACTGTCGACGGAAACCAACGCACCAGCTTCATGAGCGATTTTTGCGATTTCAGCGATATCACTGACACGAGTCGTCGGGTTTCCCGGCGTTTCCAAATGAATCAGTCTCGTGTTCGGACGAATTGCTTGCCGCACTGCTTCGGGATCCGAAGTATCTACAAGCGAGACTTCAATACCATATTTATCTGGAAAATATTCATGGAGCAGACGATAGACCGCTATGTACGAGACATCGGTGCAAATCACATGTGCGTCCTTGTCGATAAAGCTGAAAAAGACGCCTGCAAGTGCCGCAACTCCCGTCGCGAGTACCACACAATCCTCACCGCCTTCAAGTGAGGCAAGGCGTTCCTGCAAGTATATCTGATTTGCGGAAGTGGTTCGCGTGTAGATCAAATTGTTCGGGTCGCTCCAATTGAGTGTCGACGCATCATCCGGCAGCCGGTAACTGTTTGCCATTGTAATTGGTCTGCGAATAGCTCCCGTCTCGCTATCGATATCATTACCAACATGAATGCAGCGTGTGATAAAATCGGACTTGCTATAATCAGCCATACCTTATCCCCTTTTCTCTCCCCCGACCTTGCTTAGGAATCGCGGTCGCTTTGTTAATAATTCCATCGTATAAGTCGTCAGTAAAGAAGTCAATCATTAGTCACAGTATTCAACTATGATTAATGATTTTTCACACAAAAAATGCGAGCCTCCTTGCATAAGCAGACTCGCATCTTTACTTTTTCTTCTATAGTATAGTAATTTTTGATCAGCCGCTGAATGTGCCGTAAATCAGGAATATGTTTAAACAGGTTAGAATCACGGTAATCACCCATGCCAGATATTTAATCCAAGTAGGATTGGCAAACCTGCCCATCATTTTTTTACTGCTGGTAAAAATCGTTAAGGGAATAATAGCGAATGGAAGTTGAATACTGAGAAAAACTTGAGTATAAAGGAGCAGTTGCTCGACCGCTTCCTCTCGTCCTCCGTACAGAATGACACAGATGATCACCGGTACAACTGCGATCAGACGAGTGATGATTCGACGCAGCCACATTGGGACTTTCATGCGGATGAAGCCTTCCATGACAATCTGCCCGGATAGTGTTCCGGTTATTGTGGAATTCTGTCCGGAGGCGAGTAAGGCGATGGCAAAAAGTGTGCTGAGTACCGGACTTGCGATCACGCCGACAATCTGCGAATTGCCGAGCGCATTGTAGAGATCAGTAAAACGTCCGAGATTACTGGCATGCCCGTAAAACATTGAAGCTCCAAGGATAAGGAGCAGACTGTTAATGACAAATGCTACCGACAAACTGACATTGGAGTCAATCGTCGCGAATCGGATCGCTTGTTTCTTTCCTTTATCATTGCGTTCAAACTGGCGCGCTTGAACAATCGATGAATGCAGGTACAGGTTATGCGGCATAACCGTTGCTCCCACAATACCGAGTGCGAGTAAAAGGGCACCTTTATCTGACGCAATCGCCGGGCTAGGCACATAACCAGCAAAAATCTGCCCGGCGGACGGATTAGAAAGCATCACTTCATAAAGGAAAACAACAAGAATCGTAGCGATTAACGTAGCAACGATGGCTTCAATTTTTCTAAACCCGACTTTCGTCAAGGTAAGCAACAGGAGTACATCAAGCGTCGTAATGAGGACGCCGACAAGAAGCGGAAGTTTAAATAAAAGTTCAAGTGCGACGGCACCGCCGATGACTTCTGCTATATCGGTCGCCATAATGGCAAGCTCGGTCATGATCCACAACACGATGGAAACCGGCTTATTTGTAGCCTTTCGCGTGGCTTGAGCAAGATCCATACCTGTGACAATTCCTAATCGTGCCGACATACTTTGCAGCAGCATCGCAATTAAATTCGAGATCAAAATCACCGACAGGAGTGTATACGCATATTGCGAACCGCCTTGTATCGACGTGATCCAGTTGCCAGGATCCATGTAGCCGACGGCAACCAGAGCCCCCGGTCCACTATAAGCGGCCAGCATTTTCCAAAAGCCCGCTTTCTTAGGCAGCGCGACCGTGTTATTGATTTCTTCCAAGCTCGCTCCGTCTGAGTAATGCATCACATGTTTTTTCCTGCGCCGATGTAAATCGATTGCATCCTCCATTTTCTTCAGCTCCTTTGTTTCGTCTGCATCATTATTTTGCATTAAGGAAACATTTTTGTCAACATGAAATTTGGTCTTTTTTGTTTTTTTGCCCGTCCTTTTTTGAAATAATATTTATTTAGCAAAAAAAAGTAAAAAAATAATGCCCGTGACCCATTGGTCCGGCACATCACTTTTTAAATAAGATTGTAGATTTTTTACAGAGAATAGCCACGCTGCTCCTCTGCGCCTTTGCTTTCTTTTAAGGTTCGCCAATAAATCAGCTCGGTCATCAAATAAGCAATCGTTGACTCGGCACCTTGGTTTCGGTTGATGCCCTTTTCCTCCAAGCCGTCGCGGCCGCCGCCTTCTGCAGCATCTGCAACCGGCACATGCAGGTCATTTGCGCCATGGAACCAGTTGCGGCAATTTTCTAGGACTCTGAGATACTTCTCCGGAGTACTGAGAGCAGAGACGGCTTGTTCTGCGGCAAGCGCCAATTTCATCACTTCAAGCGGCTGCTGATCCCACTGGCTGGCGCATTCTCGCGTGCACCACCCATGATTGCCAATTGGATGAACCAAACCGTCCTCACGCGTCATTTTGTTTATAAGAAAATCAAGCGATTCTTCCGCAATGAGCAACGTGTCACTGTTTCCACTGACGCTGAACGAATGGAAAAGTGCCCAGGGCAACACTCCGTTTCCGTAGGTCATTACCGGTTCAAACCAGCGCCAGCTCGTATCTGAGTTACGCTCAAACAGAGCAAGCAGCTTTGCTTCCAGGTTCTCAATACATTCCGGTGTTTCTTCGCGAACAAAATTTTGAAATTCAGGCGTCCAGCTCAGTTCACCGCAGCGCATGTTGAGCAAGCTTGCTGCCGAAAGTGCATAGGCCGTTCCGCGCGGAAAGTTTAACTTTTTGACCAATGGAAAGGCCTTTTGAAACAGTGCAGCTGCTGCCCAGCGACTGTCCGGATTCGGAAGATCCAAGCAGGCAACCGCGCAAGCCCAAAGCGATCGTCCGAGGCAGTCTTCCGAGGGCTGTTCTTCTTCCAATGTTCGATCATAGGCGTAATTATTATGAAAATGACCATCCGCTTGCTGCGCGTATTCAAGAAAGGACAGGTAAACCGAAGACAACCGACGCAGCTGCAGGCTTTCCATGCCTTTCAATGGATCTCCGGCAATAAGCTTCTGCCATTCCGAGACGAGCCACAGTGCGCGGGCATTATCGTCTGTTGAGTAGCCCTCGCTGCGACGCGGAATGTTTCCGAGCGCATGCTCGACCAGACCTGTATCATCGGTCATCCGTTCCAGATGCGTCATTTTAATCTTGAGTCTTGGCAATCGATTCCACCCCGATTGACGGTTGGTTCAATACTGCTTCCGAAAATACTTTATTGTATTTTTTCCCGACTTGCGGCCAACTCATCGGCAATCCGATATGTGCCATTTTCCGTTGATAAGCGGCAAGCAGCGTCTCATTTGAAAGTAGCGCATTCATCTTTTCGACCCATCCGGCCTGATCATCATACGCAACAAATAATTCTTCACAGCCCTTGAGCAGATCCTGCGCGTATTGATACGGTGTTGACAATACCGGCCTGCCTAAGCCGATCGCATAGGCCAAAGTACCGCTCGTGATCTGATCAAGTCCCGGGTAAGGAGTAATGTATAAGTCGCATGAGGTGATATAGCGGACAAGATCCTGCTCCGTCATGAATTCGTCAATCATTTGTACATGATTTTCCAGATGATGCTGACGGATTAAGGTCTTCAATTCCTCACGATAAGATTCTCCTTCCAGCTTTTTCACGTTCGGATGTGTCTGCCCGATAATGACGTAAAGCGCATTCGGCACTTTTTTAACGACTTTGGGAAGTGCGCGAATGACCGCTTCAATGCCCTTATTTCTACTCAGAAATCCGAAGGTCATGATTACCTTGCGATCCTGCCAGCCGATCTTATTCCGAAAGTCTGCGCGCTTTTTCATATCCGCAATCGGTGTGCCGTGGGAAATAAATTCAATTTTATCTTTATTAATGTGAAAGCTGTCTTTTAAATAGGAAATGGCTTTATGGTTCATTACGACGATTTTGTCACTGCGTTCAGCAAGCTCGCGCTGGATTGATGCATAAGGCTCCTCGGGCTTCTTGAAGACCGTGTGAAATGTTGTAACGAGCGGCTTCTTCAGCGCACGAACAAAATCAAGGATATAATCGCCAGCATTGCCTCCGAAGATACCGAACTCATGTTGAAGTGAGACGACGGACACCGAACTCTTATTGATTTCCTTAGCTACCCTAAGATAATCCGATCTGTTTTCTCTTTCAATGGACCATTTGAAGAATGAATCATTGGGATACGATGTGTCCTTATCCTTAATAACGACAACCGGGTCGGCCAAGGACTTGCGCTTCGCCTTCTGCACATTCTGTCTCAAATGATACGTGTATGTGGCAATACCGCACTTCTGGGGAAGATACGTACTTACATAAGCTACCTGTTCACTCATATCGAAAACCGCGCTCCTTTTAAATTGAACTTCATTGGTGATACAGGAAAGGTAGATTAGCACTCACATTGAATGACTGCTAACAATAGTGTAGTCTTTTTTTTCGGAAAATTCAAGGTGTGCATGTCCGACATCACTCATCCCATAGGCGGCCACATGGACGCTAAGGTAGGCGGATCAATTGAAATTATTATTTTTTAAACGGATTTTAAATAAAAAATCCTTCACCTATTTGGCACAGGCAAAGGATTAATAAGTTTATGCATCTGATTTTTTTCGCATCAAAAAGTAAGGTTCGACCGGCGCGTCGACAGTCATCGTTACGGTCATCATCGGATTGGGAGCACGGTCAATCGGTTCGCCGTCCTCGTTCCACAGATCACGCACTGTCTGTTTGAAATGCGCAAATCCCGGTCCGTAAAATTCAACTTCCTCGCCGACACCGAAATTATTGCGCTGTTCCAGCGTCGCGATCTTTGTATCCGGATCGTAATCTAAAACTTGAGCTGCGAAAGTGTATTTCGGTATTTTACGCGCTTTGCCGAAGAGCTGTTCCTTTTCGGTCGGCACACCATAATAAAAACCGGTCGACAGATCGCGCTGAGCGACCTTCCAAATCTCATCATCCCATGCCGGATCAAAGACAAAATGTACCGGATCGCTGCAGTAAGCGTCGACCGCATTGCGATACACATTGGAAACCGTTGATACATAATGGATCGATTTCATTCGGCCTTCAATTTTCAAGCTGTTAACACCTGCATCAATCATATCAGGCAGATGATGAAGCATTGACAAATCGACCGCACTCATCGAAAACGGCTCATCATCGCGCAGATGACTGTTCGGCTCACCGTTGTCCATGTCGAACAGATCGTATTTCCAACGGCAGGACTGAGCGCAGCCGCCGCGATTCGCGTCACGATTCACCATGTGATTGGAGAGCGTGCAGCGTCCTGAATAAGCAATGCACATCGCGCCATGAATGAAGGCTTCAATCTCGATATCTGTATGGCGGCGCATTTCGCGGATTTCCTCAATACCTACTTCTCTTGCAAGCACCACGCGCTCGAGTCCGATGCTTTTCCAGAACTCAAGTGTCTTGTAATTCGTCGCCGAGGCTTGCGTCGACAAATGGATTGGCAGTCCCGGTGCGGCGTTAAAGCAGACGACAATCAACGCCGGATCCGAAATGATCACCGCATCCACGCCAATGGATTGCAGCGTCTTAAAGAATTCGTCCGCTCCATTACTGTCGCCTTCATGCGTCACCATGTTTGCCGCGACAAAAACCTTTGCGCCGTGTTCGTGAGCGAAAGCTACACCTTCAGACATCTCTTCATAGGAAAAGTTGCCTGCACGCGAACGCAGCCCGAATGCCTGACCGCCGATGTAGACTGCATCCGCACCGTAACGGATGGCCATTTTCAGTTTCTCTAAATTGCCTGCCGGAGCAAGCACTTCAGGTTTCTTCTCAATCTTTTTCATCATTGTTCTCCTTCTTGCTTGCAATAGTCTAAGAGGCTGTTCTATTAATGAACATCTTCAGGATTTTTCAAGTAAAAACCGGTACCGAGCGGCCGATGTGCCGGCTGCAGCTTGACTAAACGGTTGCAAAAGCTCTCCGGTACGAACGCTCCGGATTCAAGTGCTTGCCTTGCTTCAGCAAAAAGCGACACAATTTGAACAAAGCGTTCGCCATGAAGCAGTACGCCGTCAAGCTTCCATGTATTCAAGCCGTTCTCATGCATTAATTTCAGCTGTCCCATCAGTGATAGATCATCCGTTGAAAAAATATGAGTCCCGTCCGTATCTTCAAAAATAGGATATTGACTATCCGGATTTTTTGGATCGCGCAGGTACAGTGTCTGATCGTTCTTCTCAGCCCCGCCGGTGTACTTAAAATAATTTTTCAGTAGCGGGCGTCCGGATTGATGGATACATGTTGGTCCGTATACCTGAACCTCGATGGGCTGATCCAACTTTTGCTGCATCTCAATTAATTCTGTTAGAGTCAATTCGCGTGCAGCAACTGCGCCTGAGGCACCTTGACTGATCCAAAAAGCAACCTGTTCCGCCGAGGTAACCAATGTGCCGGCATCATAAATAAAATTCAACGGGAGTCCCAATTCCCTCAAGACAAAAATTGCACCAGGATCTCCAATTGAAACAGTATCCACACCAAATTTTCCAAGTTGAGACAAGTACGGAGCCAATGCACTGATCTGTTCGTTATGCATCAGTGCGTTGCAGGCAACCGTTATTTTTTTCCCGCGGCGATGCACCAAGTCGGAAATCCGACCAATACTTTCTAAACTGAGCGGCTTTGGCAGGCGCAGACCGAATGGATGACCGCCAACATAGAGCCTGTCCGCCCCGGCGTCGATTAGTGCTTCAGCCTGCTCCAATGATTCTGCAGTAGCAATAATTTCAATCAAATGAAAACCTCCGTATACAAACATTTATGCTTTTCATTATATCATGATCGTTTTTAGGTCAACCAGCATTCTAAGCAAGTCAATGTGTATTCGCGGATTTTTGTGCTATTCTGACAGTAGTGACTCAATCGAATGAGCCTATTGACGAAAACTTGGCTGAAGCAGGTACGAAATCTTCGTACTTCCTTATTTTGATGAAAAGCGGTGTTGAGAAACAAAACAGCCGCAAGCAAGGAGAGATGATAGATGATTGGATTTATTGGAATCGGTATTATGGGCAGCCGCATGGCTAGACGTCTGCTTGACGCAGGACATGAACTGATCGTTTACAACCGCACCAAGTCGAAAACCGAACCACTGATTAAAAAAGGTGCGCTGCTGGCAGGTTCACCAAAGGAGGTCGGTTCACAAGCTGACATCGTATTTACCATGCTCGCCAACCCTCAGGCGGTAGATGCAGTCGCTTACGGCGACAATGGACTGCTTGCCGGTATGAAACAAGACGCACTTTGGGTAGACAGCAGTACGATCAGCCCGACTCAATCGGTAAAATTAGCTGATGCCGCAAAACATGAAGGCATTCACTTTTTGGATGCTCCGGTCGCAGGTTCAACGGGTCCTGCTGAAAAAGGCGAATTGATCTTCTTCGTCGGCGGTGAATCTGGAGACCTAGAAAAGGTACGTCCATTGCTCAACATCATGGGAAAAGAAATTCATCATAAAGGAGCAAATGGAACCGGTACAGCGATGAAATTGGTCAATAACCTGATGCTCGGACAGACTGTCGCTGCTTTTTCCGAAGCGGTTGCTTTCGGTGAAAGTCTTGGCCTGGACAAAGCTGGTGTGATCAAATCACTGTTTGCGGGTCCAACTGCCGCGCCGATTCTTCATTTCAAGGAGAGCAAAATGATGAACGAAGACTTCGAGAACGCGGACTTCAAAGTAAACAGCATCTATAAAGATATGGAGCTTGCTTCCGAGGAAGCGTACAAGCATGGCTTTGCCCTTCCGCTATCGAACACTCTAAAGGCAATGTACGGATTATGCCAGCAGCAAGGTAAAGGCGAGTACGATTTTGCGACCATCTATGATTTTCTGAAGAAAAAATAACTGCTGAGTATAAATGGGAGCGTGGGGACAACCCCTCGCTCCCATTTTATATATGTCGTTTTCGCCATTTTTTAGCGGTCATACGTTTTTTCTGGTCAATATGCCTAATCTGTTCAGTAGCACGTCTGATTTTTTCAGTCAATGTGAGCATCGGTTCCGAATCAATCAAGACGTTCACATCATGTATTTTGGCAATTGCGGCCGCCTGCAGAGCGACACCAACAGCTGCATTCTGAAGCAGCAGAATTAAGTTGCAACGAGCAATCCCCCGTTTAACGATCGAAAGCTCATTTTTTCTCAATTCATCGCCATTGTTTTCAAGTAAGAAAACAGTCGCGATTCCTTGTATTTTACGACTGATAATCAACTGTTTCTTATGCTTAGTAAATCCAGTGTGATCGGATTGCTTCGCACCGATCACCATGATCGCCGGCTTTTTTCTCATGCCGCTCATTTATACTGGATTCGACACAATCAGGTCTGCATGACCGATGATCTGCAGCGTTTCAACAGATGCAGGTACTACAAGATGGTCGCCTTTTTTCAAATCATAGCTCGAATCGTCAATTTGAAGCTTTCCTTCACCGTCAAGCACACTCATCAGCAGGAACGGCCAGTTCTTCTTGATCGGTTCCGTGCAGCCGCGCACTTCCCAGTGAGAGACGGTAAACAGGCTCTCACGCAGTAATTCGGTGAATTTTGCTTCCGTTTCCTGACGCACATGATAGGTCAGCTCGGGATCGACATGCGGACAATTTGCGACATCAATGGACTGCTGAATATGCAGTTCACGTGGTTTTCCGTCCGCTCCGGGCCGATCATAGTCATAGACACGATAGGTTGTATCTGAACTTTGCTGAGTCTCAAGTATCAGGCAACCGCCGCAGATCGCGTGAATGGTCCCGCTCGGCACATAGAAAAAGTCTCCTGGTTTTACCTTTACCCGGCGCAGCAGGCTGTCCCATTTTTTTTCGGCAACGGCCTTGCGGAAGTCCTCTCGTGTTTGGGCCGTATGTCCGTATACAATTTCTGAATCTGCATCACAGTCAATAATGTACCAGCACTCCGTCTTGCCGAATGGCACATGCTCCTTAGCCTGTGCATAGGCATCGTCCGGATGAACCTGCACGGAAAGATCCGTACGTGCGTCAAGAATTTTGGTCAGCAGGGGAAAGTCATCTCCGGCATAGTTGTCGAACAATTCCCTGTGCTGTGCCCATGCATCGGCAAGCGTTTTACCTGCAAGAGTCCCGTTTTTGATTACAGCCGGGCCATTTGGGTGCGCTGAAATCCCCCAGCATTCACCAGTTGTTTCGCTCGGCATGTTATACCCGAACAAGTCGCGCAGCCGCGTGCCGCCCCAGATCTTATCGTGAAGCGCCGGCTCTAGAAAAAGCGGTGTTTTATCCATAATAGAAATCGTCCCCCGTTCTGTTCAATCCGCTTCTATTATACCATGCTTTTTGTTGCAAAATGGTGGCGCTTTATTTTAGCGGAAAATTAGATTTTTCCGCGATGTCTCAGCTTGGCTTTCTTTTTTCTCAATTGATACTCCTGCTGCTTTAAAATCTTTTTTTCTTCCTTACTGCGCAAGCGGTGTATTTTCTTTTTTTGTTCGAATGCTTCTTTCAAAGCTTTTTGCGCTTTTGTACCAATCCCTGAATTACGGGATTCTTTTTTGACCATGCGCCTTAATCGCTTCGCATTGATGCATTTACGGCGATGAATAGCTTCCTTCTCTCGAGCAACAGGCAGACTTCGATCAATGAGTTGATCCAAGCCACAACAAACAAAAGATAAAACATCAGGATTGCTAGGCTCCGGTCCGAACACATGCCGCGCAACAATCATCTGTCCCTCTTTCTCTGCTTCAACAACACCGATCCAATACTGCCCATCAAAATAAACGGTTAACTTCATAGAAAACTCCTCCTCAGTTGTTTCATGAAATGACGGACATCCCGAGGAGGGAAGGATACTGATATCATCATTGATACACCCGGACTACCAACCGGATCGTGTTTTTTCATTTCAAAGATGATTGAAGCATTTCAAAAGAATGCTGTCAACGCCGTTTGCTGACACATGACTTGCGAAATTAAAGACACGGAATTATAATGACTATACAGTCAGTGAGTGAGGAGTCATTTAATGAATAAGCGAGAGCAACAAAGACAGCAGACACGCGCAGCAATTCTTACGGCCGCCGAACATGTTTATGCAATCAATGGCTTTATACGTCCATCAACACAGATGATTGCCAAAGAAGCCGGTGTCGCTCATGGCACTGTCTTTCTTCATTTCCAATCACAGGAAAAATTAATCCTGGCAGTGATTGACAATTTAGGAACGGCACTCACGGCACAAATCCATGAATCATCGGAACCGGGACATTGTCTCAGTGACGTTTTACAAACACATCTAACTGCGATTGAAGCAAGTGAATCACTTTACACCCATTTGATCATGGACTTGCAGCAATTGCCGGAAGAAGCACAACAAACAGTGATTGGTATTCAATCAGTGATTGCCCATCATTTGGATCAAGTCATGACTCAATTGAAGAATGAGAAAAAAATAAAGGATCTCCCCTTTTCGTTCCTATTCAACACATGGATCGGACTCATTCATTACTATCTGATGAACCGTAGGCTGTTTGCACCGCAAGGATCAGTCCTTGCTCTTTATAAAAACCAATTAATAGCAAATTTTTTAAAACTACTGGAGGTGGATTGTAAATGAATATGATGAATTTTTTTATGAAGGAAGCCCCTGAAGCCGCGCAAGCGTTTAATGGGCTCATCAGAACGCTATCAACATCAACAGGACTTGATCCAAAGACGAAACAGCTCATCTATATCTCCATGAAAGCATCGCAAGGAGATGCTGCCGCTGTTACCGCCCATACCCATATGGTGAAAAATCTTGGTGCTTCACGTGATGAACTAAAAGAAGCAATTTTAATGACGCTGACCGTAACAGGAATTAAAGGCGTCGCCACCTGTCTGGAACCGGCGCTTCATGTGTTTGATAAGGAGGTCGATGAAAAATGAAGCAATGTATTGCATGCGGTATGCCTATGAAAAATGTTGACGATTATCCACTTGGCGACACAACGAAAGACTATTGCAAATATTGCGCACGGCCAGATGGGAGCATGCAAAGCTATGATGAAAAACTGGCATCTATGACCCAGTTCATCATAAGAACCCAAGGGCTCAATGCCAATGTCGCTCAAGAATCCGCAGCGTTCATGATGCGTAAGCTTCCTGCATGGAAAAAGAGCGATTCTCATGACTGAGCTACCCAGCCTCCCCAACCTCGGACCAGTACTTGTTAAGGAATTACATCGAATCCATATTCGCACTGCGGAAGAATTACGCGCTATGGGAAGTGAACAAGCCTTTCTAGCTATGAAGGTAAATGATCCATCCGCTTGTCTATGCAAGTTCTATGCACTTGAAGGCGCTGTTCGAGGAATACGCTGGCATGCGTTGTCCCCTGAAAGAAAAAAAGAGTTGAAAAATTTTCTTGAAAATCATAAATAATACGGACGAATGTTCGAAAAAAAACATGAGTAAGCAGCAGCTCACTCATGTTTTCGTCCTATCTATTTATCTATAAAGTTAGGAAACCTTTACTCCGCTCCGGAAAATTCAGTGCTTGCGGCTACCTGTTCGCTCCGCATTATAGCACCATAAACGATTCCTGTGATCAGCACACCGATCGGCCATGAGAATGCGGCAACTGCTGAGA
Organism: Sporolactobacillus sp. PKPK-6; assembly: GCF_056678885.1. Taxonomy (NCBI): domain Bacteria; kingdom Bacillati; phylum Bacillota; class Bacilli; order Caryophanales; family Sporolactobacillaceae; genus Sporolactobacillus; species Sporolactobacillus sp. PKPK-6. The sequence goes on from NZ_JBWXPA010000001.1 coordinate 999,962, forward strand.
ATACAGGGATGAGTGCCAGAGGAACCGTGATAATGATTCCTACAATAAATGCGATGAACGCTTTTACATGGTACCCGTTCTTATACCAGTATTCACCCTTTTTCTCTTCATACAATGCTTGCACATTGATCTTACCGCGCTTAATTAAATAGTAATCAACAATGATAATTGCGAAGATCGGTCCGAGAAAAGCGCCAAGTCCGCCGAGAAAATAGTTGACGGCAACCGGATTGCTGTACACTTGCCACGGCATGACAACGATTGAGAGAATCGAAGTAATCATCGCTCCGCGGCGAAAATTGATATGTTTCGGTGCAAGATTGGCAAAGTCATAAGCAGGAGATACAAGATTAGCAACGATATTCACACCCATTGTGGCAATGATAAAGACGATTGCGCCGATAACGAGGAAAAACGGATTGCTCACACGCTGAATGAGGAGAACCGGATCCGTTATCGCTTTCCCAAATACAGTAATGGTCCCGGCTGTCACAACAACAGAAGCCAGTGAAAAAGCGGTAAAGTTAACGGGCAGCCCCCAGAAATTCCCCCGTTTCGTTGTCTTCACTGAAGGTGAAAAGCGAGTAAAGTCACTGACATTCAGAATGATTGTTGAAAAATAGGCAATGACAAGTGAAATCGCACTGAAAAATTGAATCACTGCCTGTCCTGAAGAAATCTTTACAGGGCTGACACCGATGTTTATTTTTCCGCCTGCCTTGATCGCGATCCAGACGATTAAGATCAGCATCATCAGATAAACAACAGGACCGCAGAAGTTATCAAATTTACGAATAAATTCCATTCCATAATTAAATACAACGAACTGCAACAACCAAAGAAAGAGAAAACCGATCCATCCGGGAAGTGAAAGTCCAAGGAATGTGTAGCCCATCATTGATTTCATGTCCGGAAAGATAAGCAATAGAATCGCGACAACGGCAACTGATGAAAGGTACGTCTGAATTCCATACCAAAAAATAGCGATGAATCCGCGAATCAATGCAGGCACATTCCCGCCGAATACGCCAAATGAAATGCGCGACAGAACCGGATAAGGCACACCAAGCTTGGTTCCTGCAACACCGGTCATATTGGCAAGATACATGACAGCAAAAGCGCCAATGATTTCTGCAACAAGGACTTCCCAACCGGTCAATCCAAGAAAAAATAAGCCGGCTGCAAAAGTATAGGTACCGATACTGTGCACATCGGACATCCACATCGACAGTAAGCTGTAGGTCGTCCAGCGTCTTTCTTTGGCGGGAGCCAAATCTTCGTTATACAAGTGTGAACTCGGTTCCGTGATCGTCCCTTTAAAAATTTCATTTGAACCCATACTCATACCCTCCATCATCCAGAATATTTTGATATTAATAAGCAAATCAATTACCCAACTTCAGCCAATCTGTTTTTGGACATCCTAATCCCTTTTGATGAATCGTGCAGAAAATAATGTTTCTTCAACTCACAAAGTACGTTAAATAATATTACATAGATTATATTAAAGAGCATTTCTATGTTTGTCATTAGCTATAATATATAAAAAAGTAATTCTTTTTTGTACTAAGTTAACTATTCTCCTAGATGTATATATAAAATATGTCATATTTTATGACACAAATAAACCGTGTACACTTTATACACGGTCAATCCATTACTATAGATAGAGGCTATATTACAATTACTTTCCTGGACGGATCCATTTTCCCGCCGCTGCGCCGTTGATGCCATCCGCATTAGAGTAGACAACTGTCCCTCGATTAATCGTTGTCTGAATGCTCGAAGGGAAAACATGGCCCTCGTACAGGCTGAATTTATTCTTTTGATAAAGCTTATCTGTTGTTACCTGTTCAGGCTTATCAAGTGCTACAACCGCAAGGTCCGCATCAGCGCCTTTGCGGATTTCTCCCTTTTGCGCTGTGAGCCGAAAACGCTCCGCTGGTTGCTTCGCCGTCCAGTCTGCTACTTTAGTGAGCGGAAGATCATGAGTCAAGGCAATCTCAATCGCGCTTAATAACGAAAACTGACCGCCGCTAATGCCGCCCCAGGCGGTAAATATGCTGTCTGTCTGCTTGTCTTTCCATTCACATGGCGAATGATCAGAGGAGACCAGGTCAATCTGTCCTTGAATCAGAAGATTGACCAAACCACTCCGTTCAGCTTCCGAACGAAGCGGAGGTGCACATTTCCCCACAACACCGATCTTGCGAAAATCCTCATGACTATAAAGCAAATAGTGCGGGCAGGTTTCAAGCGTAACGTCCTGCCCTCTCTTTTTGGCGGCTTGAATTAATGCAACGGCCTCAACCGTACTGATATGAACAAAATGTAGTGGACAGCCGGTCACCTCAGCGAATGTCAAGGCTCGTGAAACAGCCTCAGTTTCCGCCTGGACAGGGCGAGATTCTGCATAGTCATCATACCCCGTTAACCCTTTAGCTTCTTTTTCCTTTTGAAGAAAAGTGACGAGCGGGGCGCTTTCCGAGTGAAGGGCGAGCACGGATCCGGTTTTTGCAATGCGCTTCATCCCTTCAAGGAGTGATTCATCATCAACAGAATGAAAATAGGGATTTCCTGAAGGAGATAAAAATGCTTTAAACCCGATCGCGCCAGCATCGGCCAGATCAGCCAAGTCATTCAGGTTCTCCGGAACAAGCCCGCCCCAAAGGCCAAAGTCAATGTGTGACTTTGCTTCACCAACAGCCACTTTATCAACAAATGCTTCTTTAGTAACTGTTGAAGGAATACCATTAAGCGGCATATCAAAAAAGGTGGTGCAGCCGCCGGCGGCAAGCATTGCCGAACCGGTTTCAAAGCCTTCCCAATTCTCTCGGCCTGGCTCATCAAAGTGAACATGAACATCAATCATTCCAGGAAAAACGGTCATCCCTTCAGCATTGACGACTTGTTTTGCTTCTCCATCCAATACCTGACCCAGTGCTGTGATTTTTCCGTTGTTAATACCGATATCGAGTCTTCTCACTTCATTCGACAGCACAACATTGCCGTTTCTGATCAGTAAGTCGTAAGGCACAGCCTTCATCTCCCTTAAAATGAAAACAATCCGAATCGTTGTTTATTCAGCCGCCTCATCATATACATCCATCGCCGCCTGCAAGCCCTCGCCACGATTGACAGAGACACCGCAGCGAATCAGTGACGCTTCCAATCCCGCAAGAACCGCGAGTACATTATCTTTTCGGCAGCCGTAGCCCATTGTACCGATTCGCCAAATCTTCCCTTGTAGCGAACCAAATGAACCGGCAATTTCAATACCAAATTGGTTCAACAATACGCCGCGCACATCATCTGCATTCGCGCCTTCAGGAACTGACACGCAAGTCACTGTCGGCATTTTGCATTCCGGATCTCCGAACAAATCAAGTCCCATGGCTTCGATGCCTGCCATCAGCGCTTTTTCATTTAACTTATGCCGAGCAAAACGCTTAGTCAGCCCTTCATCCAAAACAAGCCGCAGCCCCTCGTGCAGCGCATAGTCCATCGACGTTGCTTCAGTATGATGATTCAACCTGCGTTCACTCCAATAATCCTGAAGCTGGCTTAAATCAAAGTAATTACTTCGAATCGGCATCACAGCAGCCGAATTGTTGTCTGATTCAGTCGCGATACCCCGTTCAACTTTTTTCCTACTCAAAATGACGCGTTCGACACGTTCGTTATACGTAATCGGCGTGATTCCAGATGATACTGAAAGACATTTTTGCGCACCGCCGATCACCGCGTCAAGGCACCATTCATCAGCGCGAACATCGGCACCTCCAAATGTCGCAACACTATCAACGACCAGCAGAGTATTTAATTTGCGACATGCATGACCGATTTCAGACAAAGGCTGCATGCGTCCGGTCGACGTTTCTCCGTGAACAAGTGCTACGACTTTAGGTTGAACCTTCTCGATCTCCGCAATGACATCCTGTGGATCGAAAACAGTTCCCCACGGGCAGGTCATCGTATGAATTTCCGCACCGTAACGCTCGCCGATTTCAACAAACAGATCGCCAAAACGACCATAGATTGGGACCAGCATACGATCCCCCGGTTCTATGAGACTGGCAATGACCGCCTCGAGTCCGGCACGCGAAGTACCATCAATCGGATAGGCCCAATGGTTTTTTGTTTGAAAAGCCTCGCGCAGCATAGCCATCACTTCATTCATAACCTGCGTAAATGCTGGATCAAACTGGCCAAGAATCGGCATGGACATCGCACGTAGCACACGTGGATCGACCTCAACCGGCCCGGGAGTCATAATTTTACGCGGAGGCACTTTTAGCATTCGTTGTTCCATTGTTGTTTCCATAGTTTCACTCTTTTCCGCAAATAAATGATTTAATAAGCCATTTCGTGCAAGATTTTCATCAGCATACGTACACCGGTAGCCAAGTCTTCTATTTTTGTAAACTCTTTAGGAGAATGACTGATTCCATCATGACTTGGCACAAACATCATCGCCGTTGGGCAATAAACGCCGAAGATTTGCGAATCATGACCCGCACCGCTGACCATTTTTTTAAATGGTATTCCTGCCTTCTGCGCAAGTTCCACATGGCGCTGTGTCATCGCCGGATCCATCTTCACCGGTGCATCATCAAGCCATGTTTTAATATCAAGAGTAACCGCTTCTTTTTCTGCAATCAGCCGGAAATTCTCAAGTTCTTTCGTGCAGAAGTCATGGAGAACATCATATTCATGGTGACGGACATCGAGTGCAAAGGTACATGCACCGGGAATGACATTACCGACATTGGGCTGAATACTTATCTGACCAACCGTAGCAACCAATCCGTTGTTCTGTTCTTTCGCATGACCAACTACATCAGAAATCATTTGAGATGCGGCGTAGAGAGCATCCCGGCGACCGGCCATGGGTGTTGTCCCTGCATGATTGCTTTCTCCGGACAGACGAATGATCATGCGTTTCATCCCAACGATATGGCTGACCGGTGCCCATGTCAGATGCTCGTGTTCCAAAATCTGCCCCTGCTCAATATGCGTTTCCAAAAAGCAAGCAATATCTTCACGTCTTGCCGCGGGATACGCTCCTTGACCGAATCCCATTTGATGCATGGCATCTTCAAGAGTTGTGCCTTGTCCGTCCGTCACCGCACTTGCATCGTTCAAGTGATAGCGTCCGGTGATTGATCCGGAGCCCCAAAAAGCTAAGTGAAAGCGGCTGCCTTCTTCTTCGCAAAGGGCGACCGTCTCAATTGTCTTTTTCGGTGCCCCATACTCCTTCTGCAGTCTGCTGACTGCAATCATCGCCGCAAGAACACCGAAGGCTCCGTCATATTTTCCTCCGTCAACAACTGTATCACTATGCGATCCTGTAAGAATCACGCGATCGTGTTCTTCTGTTCCTTCTACTCTTCCAAAGACATTGCCGACATCATCAAAGCGAGCGGAAAGTCCCATTTCTTCCATTTTTTTCTTTATAGCACTTTGTGCTTCCATCCATGATTCGCTATAAAGTAAGCGCGTTACGCCGTCATTTTCGGTTCGTCCAATCTGTCCTAACCAGTTGATTCGTTCAGCGATCTCTTCCTTTAATGGCGCTGAGGTTCGAAAAGCCATCCGACGAGCCCTCTTTCTATGTGAAGTTACATAACATATATAGAACAGCTTCATTTTAGCAAAATTTCAAATTGCAACCATTGACATAATTTCTGTTTTTTTAATCTAAATTCAGTTAAACTGCACAATGGATCATTGCGGATGATTCATTGTATTTGTTTCATCGAGAAGCGACTTCAAGCGAAACGCGAAGCGAATTAAAAAACCTGTCTCAGGATCCTTCAAGTCCTTACCAAGTAACTGTTCACATTTATCAATCCGATAGATAACGGTATTTCGATGAATAAACAGTTTTTTAGCAGTCTCTGATATTTGGCAATTCGACTCAAAAAAGACAATCAGCGTATGGAACAGTTCCTCATCCTCTTCCCTCTCCGGAAATGCAAGCCTTTGAAACGTTTCACGATACAGCTTGTTTAAATCATCCATTGGTACCATACGTAAGAGATCGGAAAAACCCTTAGATTGATAAATTTGGATAAATTTGCGACGTCCGGAACGTAGGCCTGCTTGCAGCGCATCGACCGCGGATTGATACGCACGCGACAAATCAGAGAGATCCACGCAAATGTTGCTGACACCGAATGATAAGGTTTCGGAAAAGTATTGTTCCACTCGCTCCTGAGCATGCTGAAGATAAGGAATCAATGGACGCGAGTCATTCGTCCACCCTTCCCCAACATCAAGAAGACAGATACAAAAGCTGTCTTTCACGAAAAAATAGCCGTGAAAAGGCAGATTTTCCATTTCCCCTTCAATAAACTCGCTGACTTCATTCGTTTTCGTTCTAAATTTCGTAAAACTTGTTCGACTGTCGTCAAGATCAAGCTTCCCAACAACCGCAATCAATTTCTGTTCATCAGACATGTTAAACTCTCGTGCCCGATTAATGATCCCATCTTTAGATGTAAACTCGCCCGCGACAAGCTTCGATAAGTAGGCATCGCGTATTTTTCGTTCACTCTGCCTTAAAGCCTCATCCTTCATGAGTTCGAAGGCAAGAACGTTGGCCGCCTGCTCAATCGTCAGTACCATGATTCGTTCTTCCTGTGGGACGAATCCCTCTATAATTAAAAAATGACGCTTCATTTTATACGTATAAAGAGGGAATAGTGTAAATTCCTGATGCGTTTTCATAACACAAAAGGCATTATAAGGTTCCTTCATTTGTGCAAAGGATGAACCGACTTGTCTGAGTATGCGAAAACGATCCGCACTATCTTTTTCACTCGTATCACTTGAAGCGGCAATTGGCTTGAAAAACGAGTCAAGAAGAGCGGCAGGGCAGCCGATTATTTTCGACAAGTCCAGCAAAAGGCGCTCAACTCCCTCTCCATTCATAATATGATTGGAAAATTGCTGATGCGTATCAATCGCGAGCTGCAGTTCTTCCGTGCGCGCATGAAGGATAGAGGTCAATGTTTGATTAACGATATCAACCAATGGGATGCGATTTGGAATAAAGATCAAAGGAAAGTTAATCCGATCCGCAAGTTCAATCACTTCATTCGGTATCCCATTCATGAATCGATCCGTTTTGATGCCAAGTGCGGCGCAGCCTTTCAATGCCATCTTGTCGACGAGCTCAAGGAAGAAATCATTATGATTCTGCAAATGGTATCCGGAAGTAACGAGCCAGTCGTCCGGCTTCAGATAATCGATAATATCCGGCGCGTCCATCATATTGATGTTGCGAATTTCCCTTTCTCCGCCTTTTTCTCCTGCAATCCATTTAAATCCTCTGAAAACGGGTTCGGAAAAAATATCGCGCACTTTCAAAATGAACACTCCAATCCACATCCTTGTTACTCATCATTGAACCATTTTTCGAATGTTTTGTCGATTACACATCAAAAAAGGTTACCAAAACAATTTGCTTATAGAAAAAACGCGCCTTATTTACACGATCAAAGACGCGTTTGATTTCTATAGATACTCATCACTGTTCTCTTCTAATCAACCTGCCTTCTCCTGACTTTCCAACCACTGTCCCGTTTTCTGTAATCACTTGACCACGCAGAATTGTACAGATTGGCACCCCAACTCCCTTATAGCCGATAAAAGCGGATTGTTTATTTAAATAAGCTAACTGATCTTCCCTGATCTCCCACTCTTTTTTGGGATCAACAAGAACAAAATCAGCATCGTATCCCGGAGTCAGTTCGCCTTTTCGCGTTTTCATGCCAAAGACTTTAGCAGGATTTCGAGACATCATTCTTGAGAGAATTGTTGGTGACCATCCTCTTTTCTTTATTTCGTGAAACATAACCTGCAAGCTCGTTTGAACACCACTTATCCCGCCCCATGCTTTAAAAGAACCTTCAGATTCCGACTTTTCTTTCGGCGCACAGGGAGAGTGATCACTCGCGATTAAATCTAAGGTACCATCTTTTATATAATTCCAAAGCGCCTCACTTGCTTCTTTACTTCTTAATGGAGGGGCGCATTTAAAATACATCCCTTTTTCAAGAAATTGCTCAGTATTGAAAACCAAGTAGTGCGGGCAAGTTTCAGCAGTAATCTGAACACCTTCATATTTTGCACGTTTGATCGCTTCGGCTACTAATGGATGTGACACATGGCAAATATGCACATGCGTGCCAATTTCACGTGACAGTTCGATGATTGATTGTACAGCGATTAATTCAGCAACCACAGGTCTCGCTTTTAAGTAGTCCTCTCGCGATACGTTTCCATTCCTAACAGCAGTTGCTTCATTATAAGAAATAATCCCAAAATCTTCACAATGAAAACCGGCAAGTCCATTAAACTCCTTGATAATTTCTAGACCTTTTCGGACTCTGCCATAATCAAGCGACGTATAATCACTGGATACAGGAGCCAAAAATGATTTAAATGATGTCACACCGCACTCATTTAATTCGTTAAGCTTGTCAAGATTATCATTAATCATTCCGCCCCAGAATGCATAGTCGATATAGGACTTATTCTTTAACAACTGATGTTTTCGATCAAAAATGGCTCGATCAGTTAATGCCGGATCATTTTGAAGCGGCATATCGACAACAGTCGTCACTCCCCCAAGCGCAGCAGCCTGCGTCGCATGAGAAAAATCTTCACGCCATTCAAAACCAGGATCATTAAAATGAACATGTGCGTCAATAAGTCCCGGAAAAAGCAAGGCGTGATCCGCATCAATGACTGAATGTGCGGGTTCGATCGTATCCGCCGGCAGCAGCGCTCCGATTTTTTCTCCGCTCACCGCAACACTGCCTGAAAATACGCAATCAGCAGTAACAATTTTTGCGTTTTTAACGATTAAATCAAACAACGAGGGTCACTCCTGTTTAGTCATTTACTTCAATTAATTTGCTGTCCACTTTTTTAAGCACACTGGTTGTGGAATAACTGCTCAATGCCGGTACTTCTTTAATGTTTTTATTTGCCTTCATGAAGTTTCCCATAACACTCGCGCTATCTGTGAAATCTTTGCTCCAGGCCATTGAATAATTATTTTTTGCCATAATTCTTTTTGCGTCGCTCTTTGAAATTTTAATCTTTTTCGCAACAATTTCTGCCGCTTCATCCGGATGTTCATTAATAAATGCTGTTGCTTTATTTAACGCCCGTAAGAATTTCACTGCTTGATCCGGATGCTCTTTATAAAAATTATCAGACACGGCCACAGTCATATAAAAATTGAGCCAATTGACATCGCCTTGTTTATCCGGCAAATATGATTTTTTACCCGTAAACAAGATCTTTCCTCCGGCAGCAACTGCTTTCCCTACCCAAGGTTCCCATACTGCTATCGCATCAACGTTACCTTTTTCAAGAGCAGTCAACTGATCAGCGGCTTGCAGATTAACAAATTTGATTTTATTGTAATCGACGCCAAGTTCCTTGCACATGCTCTGGATAGCGATAATGACTCCAGATCCGGTTGTGGCACCGATTTTCAAGTTTTCGAGATCTTTGGCAGATTTTATTTTCAGACCTTTGCGAGCAACAATACTTTGTGTGTTCCCGGCATTAGCAAGCGGGGCAATTAGTTTTGCGTTGACACCATTCGCAGCTACCGAAATATTATTGTAAATGGATCCGAAAATCACTTGAGCACTTCCGCTTGAAATGAGCGAAGCATTCTGATCAGGACCAGCCATCAGGTGATTTTTCACCTTCAGACCCTCATCCTTAAAATAGCCTTTTTCTTGAGCGATAATTTGTTGACCGGAAACTTGCGGATCAAGTTCACCATACGCTTGAATGACATTTGAACTTTTATTTGATGAATTTCCCGATTTAGTTGATGATGATGAACACCCCGCCGTAAACACAGAGATGACGAGCAGCAATACGGTTACTAAGATGAGTGATTTATGCTTCGTAAATGATTTCATTTTTGTGATTTCCCCTTTTCGTGTTTTCTTTTTAACGTTCAACCGCACTCTGGATTCCGTCCTTTTTCCAACGGAAGAGAATAGATTCCAAAAATAACAAAATATAATTAAAAAGTGTATAGAGCAAACCAATCAGCATGCATGACATAAACATGTCATCCAATTTAAACCAGTTTCTTGCATTCACAATGATAAAACCGAGTCCCTCACTCGATCCCATCATTTCAGCAACAATTAAGGCACCAAAAGCGAGTGCAAGACTGATGCGCATACCAACAAAAACATTGGGAAGTGCCGCTCGTAAAATAACACGGGTAAAGATTTGATAACGTGTCGCTCCCAAAGTCATTGCGCTTCGGATCCATGTCGGATTGACGTTTTTGATGCCATCCATCGTATAGGTTAATACAGGTAAAAAAGTCGCATAGGCAATGAGCATGATCTTCGAAAATTCACTGATTCCGAACCAAATCATAAAGATTGGGAGAAAAGCGAACACAGGAATGGGACCAAGCATATTAAGAACAGGACTAATCAAATCGTTAGAGAGTCTTGATTGACTCATCATAATACCAAGAAGAACGCCAACGAGTGAGCCAAATGCAAATCCGAGCAACACCCTAGTCACACTGGCTCCGATTGCGTTGATCAGCATTCCATCAAGCAAATAGCCCCAGGTTGTATGTAGAACAATCATCGGTGATGGGAAAAATTGTGGATTGAACCAAATAAAATGCGCATTCATAGAGCTGAATAATTGCCAAAGTAAAAAAAATACGACTAATGAAAGAGCCTGAACATATTTTGAATAATTTTTTCGATTTACACGTTTGGCAGATGTCAATGGTCTATTGACGACAGATTGAATTGGGCTTTTCGTTATTTCATCAATCATTATGTCACCCCTAACCTTATTGCTTGGCATTTCTTATGATTCACATGAGAACCAGCACATCAATCCATGACAAGTTCATTTTGTTCAAACAGTACTTTTTCGAATTTTTTTGTATAGTCAATGAACTGAGATGCATGAATGGAACGAGGACGCTCCATTTCAATTTTTTCATCCATACAAACTCTGCCTTCTTTTAATACAATGACTCGATCCGCCAAGTAAACGGCCTCGGCAATGCTGTGGGTAATAAAAATGACTGTTTTTTTCGTCTCTTTCCAAATGCGCAGTATTTCAATCCGCATCTTTTCTCGAGTCATTGCATCCAACGCGCCAAGCGGCTCATCCATTAGAAGAAGCTGCGGATTTGTAGCTAACGCTCTCGCAATGCCGACTCTTTGAGCCATACCTCCCGAAAGGCTGGAAGGATACACCTTTTCATAGCCTTCAAGACCTACCATTTTAATCAGACGTTTTGAGATACGATAGGCATCCTTATTTTTTAATGCTTTAGGACCAAATGCGACATTATCTAAGATGTTATACCACGGAAACAGACCGTGATCTTGAAACACAACACCTCTTTGTTCTGAAGGTTTTGACACGAACTGCCCATCGACACTTATCTCACCTTTATCCGGTTTAATAAATCCCGCCAGCAAGTTTAGCAGAGTCGATTTACCACAACCGCTGTGACCGAGTACACAAACAAATTCATTTTCATTGATCTCAAAGCTCACATCATTTAGAACATATTTTCCAGAGTTACCATAGGATTTAAAAAGATTCCTCACATTAACAAATGGCACTTTTCTACCTCCTTCGCTTTAATTTTTTCATGTTCAATTGTTCGCCATGATCAATTATCTAATAAATCATAAATTAATAATAATTCTAACAGTACATGCATGTCATTATTCATAACATACAAAATGTGAATATAATATTGTGTAACTTAAACATACATATACCGTTAAATAAGATAACAGTTGGTGACATAAGAAAAACCGGACAAAAAAACGCCCGGTCCTTACTTCCGCAGGATGCGGTGGCTTTCGCGTTGCATACAGGACGTATGCGTGATTAGCGAAAGTTCCTTTGTCATGTGTGATTGGTTTGTGTCTTTACGGTGCTGAATCATCGCTTCGGTTGCTCGCATCAACTGAGCGCGACCGCGGGCGCACCGCGAGCCTCCTCAGACAAGCAGAAATCTGCGGGGTCTCGCTGGCACCTGATCCCGCAGGCGTCTCGCACCTCCGCTTTGATTCTCGGCCAAGACACTGGTTTATTCGTTTAAATACGGGGCAACATCTTATACTTATCTTGTAAAAAAGCCCCTGAGCCAGCAGTCTGTTTGTTCACTGCATACTCATAGGGCTTTTGATTAATTTTATAATTAGAAATAATTTTTGATATATTGGAGCAGCTTTCGGTCAGTTCCATACCCAGAAACAAAAGACAAACCGATCGGATGGCCATGGTCATTGAGCGGAACGGTCACTTGCGGCAAACCCGATACGCCGGCGATACAGGTTAGTTTCATCGTTCGGGCACGTATTTTTTCGCTCTCTTCAAAGCTGGCATCGCGTTTCGGGGCCGGTCCGTATGTGGTTGGAATGATCAGAATACCATTTGCGCCGAGAAATGCGCGGATTTTTTCTGTAAACTGCTGTTTTAATTGTGAGGCATGGTGATAAGCTGCGTCCTTTTTCATTTTTGAAGCCGCTATAAAGCGTCCGCCAACATCTTTCGCAAAGTGCGGATGATACCGTTCAATCCACTCTCCATGCGACTGCCAAGCTTCATAGCCTTGTAAGATCCGAAAGGTTTCCGCAAGCTCAGCAGGCGTTGCTTCTGGAAGAGAAGCGGTTTCTAATTGCCCAGACGAAAAGTGTTCATTGATAAACGCATGCAACACTTCTTGGGCGGACTCGGAATCAACTTGATCCCAAGCTTCGCTTAAAAGGTAGAAGCGTTGAAAGGAAGCTGTGGAGTCTGATTCAGGAAGCAAACATTGGCCCACCCGTTCGAGAACATCTGCATCCCGAGCCATCCAGCCTACCGTGTCAAAACTTGGTGCAAGCGGAACAACACCTTCCAAGGATACCAGATTATGCGACGGACGCATGCCAAACAAGCCGCAATATGCGGATGGTATACGCACCGAACCGCCTGTATCGGTACCAAGCGCAAAATCGACAGCTCCGGATGATACGGCAACTGCCGATCCGCTTGATGATCCGCCTGAGAAGGCATCGGGTACACGCGGATTCATTGTCGGCGGATAATGGATATTGTCTCCCTTGAGACTGTACATCAGTTCATCCGTTACCGTCATGCCACGCAGCAGAGCACCTTGCTCCAATAGTTTTCGGATGACAGGTGCATGCGCCTTGGCAGCTTGATGCGTTGTTGCCCAAAGCGGATTGCCCGCACTGTTCACATGTCCTTTAACAGCAAATATATCCTTTGCCGCGAACATCAGCTCATTGAGCTGCCCGCTGCCTGTAGACGGAACATTCATCCCATCTTTTGTAAAAGCACCGAATGTCTCGTGCATGTCCATAATCAAGCCCCCTCAATTAAAGCAAAAAAATACCATTATTATCAGAATAATAGAAAACAGCCGGCTTGTCATGATCTAACATGACCAAACACAGCTGATTTTGATGGACACAACGCACATTTGCAGTGTCTATTAATCTTTATTCTTCATTCCAAATATCTTTGAGTGACCATGAATGCATGTTTTGCACGGTTAATCGCCCACCACTGGCAAATAACTGCACGCCTTGATTTTGTTCTGTTGGATAGATTCTGCTGGTCATGACTTTCTCTCCGTCATTCACAAACACTTCTACTGAAGAACGATCCAAATAGATTCTGAGTTTGAGAGAATCACGCTTAGGGAGTTTGGTACGCCGCGTGCCGCCTGATCCGGTACCGCTTTTTGATCGGTCAAATGTCAGGACACAATTTGCGGCATCATACTCAAGCACCGTCTCCTCTGTTTTTCCGCAGCGTAATTTAATGCCAAAACAATCTGCATCGGACTCGTGAAGATCAACGAGTAGTTCAAGTTCAAGCAAGTCATCGTCCAGCTGATTTAATGTGTGACTTCCGGAAACCTGTAGATTTTCCGCGTTCATTCGTTCATTTTTTCTCAGGTGGAGGAGCTCAGCGACTGGAGTCATGCGAATGTTCCCATCTGCGCCAAGACGCAGCTCGCGCGGCAAGGTCAGCGCACCGGCCCAGCCTTCCGCTTGTTCGGGCATAGGCGATTCCCACATGTCCATCCAACCGATCACAATTCGCCGTCCGGAATGATCTTGAAAGGACTGAGCCGCGTAAAAGTCATGGCCGTTGTCCAATTCTTTGAAATGTCCGTAGTTGAATTGCAAATGCTCATAATCAAAATTTCCAACGAAATAGCCGGTTTGATACAGGTTTTGGTACAAATCATTTTCAGATTCAATGCCTTGCGGCGAAATCATGAGGATATGCTTGCCGTCAAGTTCAAAGAAATCTGGACATTCCCACATATAGCCCAAATTTTTGCCACTCTGCGCCAGGACACCAAGATAGGTCCAATTTTTCAGATCGCTCGAGCGATACAAGACCACTTTTCCAACACGGTCCTTGCATGTTCCGGCAATTAAATAGAAATGATCACCTCTTCGCCACACCTTTGGGTCGCGAAAATCACCGGATCCTTCTTTAGGATGTGTTGCGATGATCGGGTTTTCCGGAGACTTTTCAAAATTGATACCATCTTTGCTCACGGCAAGGCATTGAACCTGATCGGAACTCTTTTTTGCATCGTCTGCATTGCGATGTCCCGTGTAAATTAAGCACAGCTTACCATCTTTTTCAATAGCGCTCCCAGAGAAACAGCCGTCACGATCAAAGGAATCGCCGGGAGTGAGCGCAATCGGGTAATGCTTCCAATGAACAAGATCACGACTTGCGACATGGCCCCAATGCATCGGCCCCCATTCAACACCATTTGGGTAATGCTGAAAAAATACATGATACATGCCCTGATATTGTACAAGCCCATTGGGATCGTTTATCCATCCGGATGGTGCCATAATATGATAGCCGAGCCGCCATCTCTTTTTTTCTTTCGCCTGTTTGAAAACCATAGGTACACTCCATTCGTTTCAATAAATAAATGCTTATATTTTTATAAATGTCATTCGGTTGACAATA
Organism: Sporolactobacillus sp. PKPK-6; assembly: GCF_056678885.1. NCBI lineage: Bacteria > Bacillati > Bacillota > Bacilli > Caryophanales > Sporolactobacillaceae > Sporolactobacillus > Sporolactobacillus sp. PKPK-6. Next base: position 1,015,022 of record NZ_JBWXPA010000001.1, read on the forward strand.
TAACGATACCGTTACTCATTTAAGTATGCATGCATGGATCAGAGATCGCCAGCCCATTTTGCATTTACCAATAATTTTCCATTACAAAATATAGATGAGCGTTTTTTTACAAGGGTTCAGATTCGCTTTTATCCGCAAAATTTCATACAATTGACACATATTACGTTTTTTATGAACTTGGCGATACTAATGAGTAGCACTTTTCACGAGTTAATCGCCAACAATCGGAGGAAAAAGATGAACAACGACTTGGACACTCACAATCAGCCGCTTGCCATTAAAGCGACCGGCTTAGTCAAACGTTATGGAAAACACCGTGCTGTCGACGGCATCGATTTAGCCATCCCGCAAGGCATCGTGTACGGGTTTCTCGGTCCAAACGGTGCCGGAAAAACAACAACCATGAAAATGCTGGCCACCTTGTTGAAGCCTGATGAAGGCAGCGCTCAGGTCATGGGCCATGATCTGTTAAAGGAACCGGATGCCGTGCGTACACGCGTCAGCCTCACCGGTCAATTTGCTTCGGTTGATGAAGACCTGAACGGAATTGAAAATTTAATTCTCATTGCACGACTGATGGGCTACTCTTCACGAATTGCGAAAAAAAGGGCGTCCGAACTTCTAGATGCATTCGGTTTACAAGATGCCGCAAAACGACAGGTTAAAAAATATTCGGGCGGCATGAGGCGGCGCCTGGACATTGCGGCCAGCATGATCATACGTCCGGATTTGCTTTTCTTGGACGAACCGACAACCGGGCTTGATCCGCGCAGCCGCAACCAAATTTGGGATATTGTGCGCGCACTCGTCACCACCGGTACAACCGTGCTGTTGACCACGCAATATCTGGATGAAGCCGATCAACTCGCCGACCGAATCGCCGTTATTGACCATGGAAAAATTATCGCAGAGGGGACAAGCGGTGAACTCAAAGCATCGGTCGGATCTGGTGTGCTTCATGTACGGCTTCTCGACCCTTCGACACGTGCTCAGGCGCAGCAGCTACTCTCAGATGCACTCGGCACTCCCGTCCGTCTTTCCTCAGATCCTGCTGCACTTGCCGCGCAACTTGCAGGGACAAAGGCTGCATCAAAAGCACTTGCCGCGCTCGATGCGAATCAAATTGAGGTCAGTGAATTTTCACTTGGCCAGCCGAGCCTTGATGAAGTATTCCTAACGCTGACTGGTAAACCGGCAGAAAATGAAGAGCAGAAAGAGGGTGCGAAGTCATGAGCGAAGAGCAGAGCATGGCTAAAATGCGTGCCGCACTTGTTGAACAAGAACGTCCGCCGCGTCCAAACGGAATCGCGACATCGCTCACCTTCGCATGGCGCGCACTTTTGAAAATAAAATATGTACCGGAGCAGCTGCTCGATGTCACTTTTTTCCCGGTGATGTTCACGTTAATGTTTACCTATTTATTCGGTGGCGCGCTCGCCGGATCAACAAGTCAATACTTGCAGTTTTTAATTCCCGGTATTCTGGTACAGACGGTCGTTTTCACCACAGTATATACCGGCGTTTCTCTGAATGATGATATCTCTAAGGGAACATTCGACCGTTTTCGATCGTTGCCCATCTGGAGCCCATCGCCCTTAGTCGGTGCGCTCATCGCTGATACGGTGCGTTACACGATCGCTTCAATAATTGTGATCGTCTTAGGTTTGATTCTTGGATTCCGACCGGCAGGAACTATTCTTGAAATTATCGCAGGGATCATTCTTGTGCTGATCTTTGCGTTCAGTCTCTCCTGGATCTTTACCGTAATCGGGCTCATTCTGCAAACGTCGAAAGCAGTGATGGGCATCAGCATGACGCTGTTATTTCCGGTCACGTTTGCCAGCAATATTTTCGTTGATCCGGCGACAATGCCCGGCTGGCTGCGCGCAACAGTCAACGCCAATCCAGTTTCGATGCTGACCACCGCTGTCCGTGGGTTAATGGGCGGTCGCGTTGCATTTACTGAAATCATCTGGGTACTCATTGCCTCGGCAGTATTGATTCTCATCTTTTCACCAATCACGATGTATCTTTATCGAAATAAGCGATAATGAAACAGCAAAAAGGATGCGAGCCGGAAATCGGCTTCGCATCCTTTTTATTACAGATTGCTTGAATGACCCGACACGCTCAGCTTGCTTCGATCATACAGTGAGAACATTAAACCGTACATGATCATACCGAGAAAAGCAATCGTCCCGAGAATGACAAAAGTCCATGGGTAACCGAACCAAACAGTCATCGGTATGGCAATCGGAGCGAGTGTTCGTCCGAGTGAATAGCGCAAACCTGATGCTGCAAAATACTGAGCACGCAAATGTTTTGGAGCCAGCTTGGCAATGAAGCTGTCCTGCACACCAACCGTCATCAGTTCTGCCCAAGAAAAGAGTACAATGCAGAAGAGCAGCAGCCAGATGTTTTGCGTCGACCCCATCAGAATCATGGCAATTCCATAGCAAAGAGAAGACCCCATAAACACATTGCCCTCACGAAATTTCGTCATCCATTTGGTCACGATAACGGTCAGAAGCGCCACGCAAAGACCGTTCATTGATACCATAACACTGTACAGGTTTCTTCCGCTGATCGCTACTTGCCAATTTCCAAACGATAACAACGTTTGGAGCGGCACCTTATCGGTGGTGTACACTGCGATCAGCATATCAAGCTGCAAGAATGTCTGAGCGACCAGCACACCTGCCAATATGTAAAGTAGAAAAATGTGATCTGTGAAAATCACCCGATAATCGCCAAACTGATCAATCAAATGTTTCATCCAGTTTGGTTTTACCTTCTCTTGAATCTGTTCGGCTTGCGGCGCTGTCTCATGAATCCAGTGCTGCAGTGCCCAAATCAAGCCGGCGCTCACAGCGGTACAAATAAGTAAAAGCAGAAAACGATCACTGAAAAAGAAAACGGCACCTAAAAGCGGACCAACGACAACCGTGACATTAATCGACGTGTAAAATAATGCGAACACGCCTGCCCGGTGCTGCGCAGGAACGATATCGGCAATCATCGCGCTGCTCGCCGGCCCATACAGCTGGCCAAACAAACCAAGTAATGAAAAGCTGATAAACGTTACCCATGGCGATACAAACCAAGGTGAATTTGCATAAGCGAAAAATGCGAAGCACACCGTCTGGCCGATTGCGGAAAAAACCATCATCCGTTTCCGACCAAAGTGATCGGCACAATAGCCGCCGAAAAGTCCAAGAACAACACCTATAACTTGTGAAAGAATCAGCAGCAGTCCGGCCATTTCTTGGCCGAAATGCTCAGAAAAATAAATCGCCATAAACGGAAAATACATCCAGAAAAGAATATTGAATAGTCCTTCTCCGATGAATCGAACTTTTAAATTTATATCCCAGTCACGCCACTTCATTAAAATTACCACCTTTTTGCCAAACTAAAAAGAGTCCGAGCGCAGCAACGAAATGCTGAGCATCGGACTCTTTCAATCAAGTCATATAACGAGCACAGCTACGCTTTTAGGCAAATCACCATTCGGTTTTGAGACAAAACAAACATGGGCACCAATGCATTTATGTGTTTGTCTGCGGAAAAACGATACCGATTTTGCGTAACCATTGTTCAACCCTCATTTTCTTTTTAAGTGATTCAGATTTTCAAAATCTGATCAAAGAGCAGTCTTTGAATTATACTTCATTTGAATTCGAATGACAATCGGCGATCCGCTGACATCCGACAACTTAATCGTTTAGTAGCCGAGCATTTTGTTCACTGCATTAATTAAAGGACGTCCTTCACTGTATCGGTGCAGATTTTCAACAAAAAGATCCATGTACCTTTGCTCGTAATTGGAAGAATAGTAAGCCCGGTGCGGCGTGATGATCACATTATCCATGTTCCAGAATTGGTGTTTCTGCGGCAGCGGCTCAATTTCAAATACATCGAGCGCTGCACCGGCGATTGGACCGTTCGTTAAGCAAAACGCAAGATCAGACTCAACAATCAGATTCCCACGACCGATGTTTACCAGATAACTACCATTTTTCATGAGACTGAGCCGCTTTTTATCAAAGCTATGTATGGTTTCGCTTGTTGCAGGAAGTGCTAGGACAACGAAATCCGATTGAGCAAGCACTGCATCCATTTGATCCATGCCGACCACTTGATCGGCAGGATCGTGATCGCCATGCCTTTTTTGCGGATTTCTTCGGCAGCCGATCACTTTCATATCAAATGCCTTGCATCGGCGGGCTATTTCATAACCAATGTCCCCATAACCAATAATGCCTACTGTTGTTCCCGCCAAATCTCCGACGTTTGCTTCATCCCAAGTCCCGGCCATTTGTTTGCGAACAAAATGGGGCACCTTTTTCGCTAGAGCGGTGATCATTGCCAGCACATGTTCGGCAATCGGCACAGATGTACAGCCACGTGTATTGGTAATCATCAGTTCATGATCAACCACTTCCTTGCGCAGCATCATGTCGACACCAACACTGGCGGACTGAACCCATTTCAAGTTTTTCGCTTTTGGCAAAATTTTTAAATCATCACGATAACCGGCAGTCAACATCACATCACATTCAGCAAGTGCACTAAGCGGCTCAGGTTCCGGTGCTCCCGGCGTCCACGGATCGTAAACAATCTTTTGGCTAAGCTTCGAAAGCTCCTGCAATGCGTCATTGGATAACACATTTCGTATATAGATAATCGGCTCTATTGGATCGAACTGCATGAAAAAACCTCCTTCTGAAATGAATTCATCGATGTATGGATTTTTTGTTTTTGAATTATTTACTTCGCACTCAATTGCTTTTGACTGCCTCTATTGGGATGAGCGGTCAAAGTACCCTGCCTTGTAATCAACACCATAATGATACAAAGGACAATAAGCACCGATCCCCAAAAAGGAGCGGAGTCATGAAAGAAGAACAGCCAACCGGCAAGCAGCGGACCAATAGCCCTGCCCAGGCTGTCCGTGGATTGCTGCAAGCCCATCACCATTCCCTGTCCTATTGAATCCTGCTTAGACAGTAAAGATACAAGCGTGGGCTGTACCAGTGCGTTACCGATTCCGACCAGCGCACAGCCAAGAAAAATCATCCATACTGATTGTGATAGAGCAATGCATACATAACCGGACGCATTAATCATTGCGCCGATTTTTGCCGCGTGCATCTCGCCAAGTCTGTTATAAATCGTACCCATGATAAATACCTGCAAGATCACTGCGGCCAAGGATTCCGTGCTGAATGAAAGACCGGTCTGGCTGGCGCTTGCGCTGAACCGTTCAATCATAAAATAGCCGAGCATTGAAAAGAATCCTGAAGCGGCGACAGCCATACCAAAGGTCATTAGAAACAGTTCCCAGCATCCTGGTTGAATCAGGATGCCAAGCGACTTAGCAAAAGACAGATTATCCTTCCGAATGGTTTTTCTTTTCGGTTCCTTAATAAAAAGGATTGCAAACGGGATAGTTATGAAACTAAGCATTCCCGCTATAAGAAAGGGCATGTTGATGCCAAACGGTGACAGCAAGCTCCCGACAACCGGACCACAAAGAAATCCAAGCGTATTGGCTCCTGCCATTTTGGCAATGACCGGTCCTCGTTGACGTTTATCGTACACATCGCTGATCATTGCATAGACGGCGGGCATCGCACCCGTTGAAACGATCGCACCGATAATTCGGATGAAAAGCAGCTCGGTATAGGTCGTGGCGAAAATCATCAAAAGAAACGCAACACCAAAACCGAAAAGGCCGAAGACAAGGACCGGTTTGCGCCCGAATTGATCAATCAATCGTCCCCAAAAAGGGACAATCACAAACTGAGCCACTGCCCATCCGGTGATCAGCGAGCCCATTTGAAACGAATTAAGGCCAAGGTGGGCAGCCAAATAAGGCAATGCCGGGAACACAATACCATAGCCCGTCATCGAAAGGAACATAATAAATGCGAGTAAATAAAACGAATGCTTTGCCATTGATGGTCATCCCTGCTTCAACTATGGTGTGCTTGCATGAAAAAACAGCTATTCGCTTCCGTTCGGGAACAGCTGCTTTGACTCCAACATTCTAAGCTTACAATTTTTTATTGAACATGCCGATCAATTCAGGCAACAGCCCTCGCATATTTTTCAATGATCAGACATTTGCGATGAATTGTTCCACATCATGATTAAATGCATCGAGCAAACGCAGAGTCATTGATCCCGGCTTTCCATCGCCGACGGGCTGGCCATCAATCTGGGTGACCGGTGTAACACGCACACCGGTGCTGGTAATAAATACTTCATCCGCATTCCGTAATTCTTCTGTTGTAAACGTGCGTTCTTCAACTGGGATGCCAAGCCGTTCTGCAAGCTCCAGCACAAAAATACGCGTAATTCCGTTTAAGATGAAATGATCGGCAGGATGTGTAATCAGTACACCATCTTTGACCATGAATGCATTGCATGTTGTACCCTCCGTAACCACACCGTCACGATGAAGAATAGCATCATCAGAACCTTGTTCAAATGCTTCCTGATTGGCGAGCACGTTGCCGAGCAGGTTCAGTGTTTTAATGTCACAGCGCAACCAGCGAATATCATCGAGAAGGCTGACTTTAATGCCGTCTGCATGCAAATCCTCATCCTTTGATGTCGCTTCGATACTCCCGGTCAGCACGCAATCAATCTTCTGCTCCGGAAAGCGATGTTTCCGCGCAATCGCACCTCTTGTAATTTGAAAATACACATAACCGTAGTCCATTTGATTTTCTCGAATCAACTTGTCCAGATTTTCGGCCAGATGGTCCGTATCATAAGGAAGTGAAAGCCTCAGCTCGCGTGCACTTCGATTCAATCGTTTCATATGCAGGTCAAGCAGGAACATTTTTCCATTATAAACACGAAGCGCCTCATAAATGCCGTCGCCAAATTGGTAGCCGCGATCCTCCATATCTACCTTGCCTTGTTCTCTTGATAGAAACGAATCATTATACAGAATTGTACTCATATTCCCTGCCCCTTCCTTATCTAGCTCCTTGCCAAGCTGCGTGTCGGATCAAAAAACTTTAATTCTTTCCAAATTAATTATAACTTGCGTAAAGCCGACACCACAACCACCAATATCGTGTCTATTTGATGTAAAAAAAACTTGGCAAAAAATGTCTGCTCCTTACTTTCACACGATGTGATGGCTTTCGCGTTGCAAACAGAACATATCGTAGGTAGCGAAAGCTCCTTTATCTCACTTCTGTTTCACTAAGCATTCTGATCCTTATAAGCAACAAATAAAATAAGCGGAATTTTTCCGCTTATATGCACCATGAAGCTTATTTCGCCGGTAAATAGGGGTAATTTTTCCGCTTATGCAAAGCAAATCCCTCTATTTTCATGTTTTTCGATTCGATAAGCGGAATTTTTCCGTCTATTTAAGCGATTTTTTCGCTCATTTTCTAAATAAGGGTAATTTCTCCGTCTATTTATCAGATAAGGCGCTTAACCTGATCACCCAACCGATACGTATGGATTGGGATTCAGCATCTTATGACCTTATCGTCGTGCCAGCGAGGCAAAACGATACATTTTATTTACCTGTAAAGAAAAACTTGGCGCAGCCAGGTCCTTAGACATCAGCTGAATCTCCTTTTGATCGAAATCTCTTTTCAATCTTATACGGGGGATATCGCTTATCTTTTTCTCTTTTATATAAAGAAAAGCAGAGACAGCCAATCGTCTCCGCTTCGTCAGCTTCATGCTCTTCAGTTTAGTTATGCTAGTATTTCTTTTAAAATCGGATCTTCATGCAAAATACGGTGTGCCCGCTCTCGATATTCAGCTACATGTAAGAACGTATAGCGCATCGGTTTCATTTCAGGAGCCCGGTCGATCGCCATATCAAAGTCAGCCATCGTCATGCCGACTGTTTTAGCGAATGTGAAGAAACCGGTATCTTGAAGCACCTTCGTGACGCGTTCATAGCGATGATTTTGAACCTTGCTCATCAAGTAGGTGGCAACTCCGACTTGAATGCCATGCAGCTGGGGTTTCTTCGAATAGGTGTCTAGCGCATGAGAGATCAGATGCTCGCTGCCGCTGGTCGGCGCACTGCTTCCGGCAATTTCCATTGAAATTCCGGCCATGGTCAATGAATCAACAAGCTCTTTGAGAAAAAGGTCGTCGCAAATTGTACCGAAATCGGTACGAACAAAACTGTTGACTGCCTTCTTCGAGAGCATCAACGCACAGTCATCCACACGTGTGTGTCCGTTCTTTTCTTCAAAAATCCAATCCTCAGCTGCCGTGATTTTCGAGACAAGGTCGCCTACTCCTGAATAAATAAAGCATTCCGGCGCATTTTTAACGACATCAATATCGATCAAAATTCCATAAGGCATTTTCGCATGTACAGATATGCGACGTCCGTGAATCGTTAAAGAAGTGTTCGAACTGGAGAAGCCATCATTGGACGTTGACGTCGGCACACTGATGAACGGCCATTTTCTTAGCAGTGCTGTGTATTTTGCCGCATCCAATGCTTTTCCTCCGCCAATACCGATGACCGCTTCAGTTTGAGCCGGCAGTTGGAATGCATGGTCGACAACGCTGTCTATATCAATATCGCTGACTTCTTTTGTTTCAAGAACATCGATCCCGGCTGCTTTCATTGATCCGAATACTTTCTCACCAAGCATATCGGTTAAGCCCATGCCAAAGAAAATAACGACCTTCTTAAATTGATGACGGCTGAGCAGTCGTCCGATCTCCGCCATATTTCCTTTCCGAACATCGAGCAAAGAAGGAACAACAATCTGATGATTATCGGCTCCCATTGATTATGGCCTCCTCATGAATATCGAGAAATTTCTCTATATCTTTAAAATTATTGATTGCTACATAATCTTTATTTTCCTGATCAAGCAACGGTTGAAGCTTCCCTTTAGCAAAAATTGTATCTGCCAGCATTGCTGCTTTCAAATCCGGAAGACTGTCTCCGGCAAAAAAGACCGTGTCATAATCCTTCATTAGATCGCGTGCCAATTTTTGCTTGTCAATCCCGTAGAGTTCTGAAAAATAGGCTCCGTTTGGGTCGGGACGTAATTGAATGCCTCTGTTCTCATAGACACCGGGATTGGAATATATTTTCACTCCTGTTATACCCTGTTTTTCAAAAATACGCTTAATGTAATAATCTGTACCAGCACTAATGACAACAAAGTCACCGCCGAGCTTCTTGACCTTTTCAATAACCTTTTTCGCATCAGGATCAAAAGGAACAGCATCAATATCCTCGTCGATCTGGGCTTGGTCACGATCTACAGAACGAAATAAACGGCTTAGATACTCGAGATCAGTCATGACTTTCTTATCCCAATCATCGTAGAGTTTCTCGCGTTGGTCTGCAAAATGGCGGTCAATGATCACGTGAAAAAAATCTTTATCGGATAAAGTTCCGTCAAAGTCGGAAAGAAAGAGGAAAGGTTTTGTCATATAATAAAACTCCTTTTTTCATTCTGTTATATTACAGAAATAGTATAACAGAAAAACAATCGTTTTGAATTTTATGGAAGCGCCGTCAATGTGTCGAAGTGATGACGTTCGGAAAATTATTTCTTCCTAGTATGCCTTATCAATTAACTTTTCATGTTGCAATTGGACATCGTCAACGATCGCAAAGAAAACTTGCCTATCTTTCCTATTTGTCTTTAAAAAAATACCCCAATGATTTTTAAGGATCATTAGGGTAAACTATTTTGTGAACTATTGTAATTTATTATGATTAGTCTTGGATAAATTCATCCTCAGACGGATTGGAATTTATATAGTAAGTACCGTTTTCCTTAATTCCGATTTTTTTCAGAGCTCTTTTCTTGTCTGCCTCATCAACCATGTTGTATGCCGAAATCCGTTCTCGCAACTGATGTCTGTACTGCATCGCACGCATGACGCGCCCGCTGAATGGTCCTGGGCTCATTGGCAATTCAACGATCTGTCCATTGGTCAAAGAAACAGCAACCTTACTCTTTTTATCCACTTCGCTCCATTGACGAACATGGATAAACGCAAGCCATGCACAACGATCCGAGCGTTCGGTCATTGAGGAAATGAAGACAATGCCCAATTCCCCGCATACACAAATGGGCGGCATACTTTTATAACCCATATCTACGGCTATTTTTTTTCGGCCTTTATAGGTTGACCCATAATAGCCGCATGACCGCTCGACAATAGCTTTCGGCAGTTCCATCACATAGTGTTCACAGGCTTCCTCAATAACCAACGTACCCATACTTCCATCGGAGAAACAATAAGGTAGCAATGCCATTGTTTCCGGACGGATGATGTAATGATTCAAAAGTTCCATTCACGCGCCTCTTTTCTTTGTTTGTTTTCCTTACATTGATTAATACTGCTCACAGACAAAAACGACTTTGCACGAATTTGGAATGAACCGCTCGCGTGGAAGAAATTCGGCGGTTCTCAATATGGAGAAAAACACTAGAGAATATTGCGTCTCTATGTTTGTACTTTTATTATAAAGTATATGTCATTTAGCACAATACTTTATTCACACTATTTTCTGACATATTAATCTATTTTCACAATTTGTTCATAAATAGGCGCGAATATGTCCACTTTTGAACGTTTTCTCAGCATTAAGGGCTATGTGAGGGGCGACCATCCGTACACTAACAACCTGTTCGGACGAGAATACTGATCAAACTTCTCATTGGCATGAACACTCATCCAATAAGACTATTTTCCTATTCATCTATCCATTGCCAACATAAAAGGCTCCAATGTCCGAGGACACGGGAGCCTTTGTTTTTATTCTCAATAAATTTTTATTATGCCTTTTCTCTATAATCTTCTTTTGAGTACAAGTGCAGCTTGGTGCGGCACAGCCATTCGAAGAACCAGCCGCATGCGAATGGAATGATAATAAAGACCAGAATAATAACCAGAAGATTGACCGCAGTTGCTCCGCCCGGCATGAAACGGATGGCATTGATTGGTCCGACGAGTCCGGAGAATCCGAATCCGGCGCTGATCGGCGTGCCTTTAATTTGGAACACAACTGCCAAAACACCAAGAACGGCTGCATTTAAAATGACCGGTAATAGAATAATTGGTTTGCGAACAATTGCTGCAATCATAATTTTCGGGGTTCCAAGCAGTGCCGAAAGTGAGAGCCCGATTGGATTGACGCGCAGGCCGCCTATGAACATGCCGATTGCTGCGGCAACAACACCGAGATTACCTGCACCGGATGCAATACCGCTCATGCTGATGGCAGTCGCAATCGCAACGGTTGAGATCGGCGAAACGATAATTATTGAAAAACTGACAGCGACGAGAATTCCCATCAGAATCGGTGCAAGTACAAAATAACTGTCGACCAGCTGACCGACTGCCATGGTAATTTTACGAACATAGGGCAGAATCCAAAATCCGATACCTCCGGAAACCACACAAACAATCATCGGCAAGAAAAGCGGCGCAAAAGCCTTTAACTTGTCACCGACAATCAGGACAACGCCAACGGCAATGCTTGCGGTCAGCAGCGTATTGATCAAATCGCCCATACCGGTCACAAGGACACCGTTCGGCGTAAAATTCAATGCACCGGAACCAATATAAGTCGCTGATGCCACGGAAACCATCTGAATCGGATTGAATTTGAATCGAAACGCGATCGCTGTTCCAATCAGCAGTGGAACCGCAAACATGATGATTGTGACTATTTGTAAAATAAAACCGAAGATCGGCGCGTGTGGTGCGAGCGCTTTACATAGTTCACTTAGCAACGCGGACGGAACTAAGCCGGCGACAATCCCAATAGCGAGACCGGTCAGCAGATTATTCGTGTAGGACTTAACCGTCAGCCCTTCATTCTTCATCTCATTTGTCAACTTGAGTAACCTCCATCCTTCTGTTCGAGCATTCTTTATTTATATTGCCCATTCCCACAGTAATGAACCTGTGCATGCTATTCTACCAAGTAATCTCACATTTGTCGATACAACGCGTTGTATCATTAAAGTTTTATTGATGGCTAATCACGTTGATTGACATGAGAGCTGCAGCAAAAGGTCACATACTCAATAATTAGGTATTTAAGGTGCAAAAAAATGCCGAAATCACGAGTAACTCATGTTTCGGCATTCTGTCTTATTCATTTATATTTCGTGAAGGATGTACACGTCTGCGGTAAAATAAGCGTTCTGATGACAGATAGACTGCAAACACAGCTGCCGAGAACAGAGCAATCACCGCACCGGATGCAAGCCCCGGTGTCCGATAATTGAATCGGATGTGGTTCTCACCATCGTTGACCGGAACAATCATCATTCCGTCTGCATCAATGATCGGTACAGAGATACCATTGACCTTGGCAGACCAGCCTTTGTCATAGGGAACGCTGAAAAAAGCAAATTTGTCCGTATTTGCCTTAATCTCTGCTGAAAAACCTCGGTGATCGCGACGGAACGAAGTCGACGATTCCTTCGCACGTGTCTGAAGATCCTGCCGATACTCTGCTTTTGTAGTCGTAAACATCTCGGACTCAGGCAGAGGCACAAGATAATTTTTCACCTTGGATACGTCACTGTCCTTAATAACCACTGCCCGGAGCATGACCTGCGGCTTATAATCATCCGTAATATGTTGAAACTGACTTTGCGTAATATAGTAGTCATAGGTAAAACCGATCGGTAAAACATCCTTGTTTTCATAGACATAGACCATCCCGGTACCGTTATAAAATTTCGTGTAGAGCGGGTAGCCTTCCATTTTTACCGTATTCACGAAAAAACGCTCAGAAAGTAATGGTTTGAGTGCATACGCATCCGTTGGAATGATCGTCTTCACCCCTCTGGGCGATCCGATTGACTTGTAAAATTCGAAAATAGATCCGTTCACCATACTGGTAAATGAATTAACCGTCGGCAAACCGGCAACCATTGCCAAATTCCATCCGTCATCACTGATACCGATGCGGTAGTCCTCCGTTTTCGGCAATCGCTGTTTCAATTCCCTACCTGTTTTGACCACAGTATCTTGAATGGCCTTTCCATCCTGATAATCATAAATACTGTGCGTCGCAAAAATATTGAAAAGTCCTAAACCGGAGCAAAAAATCACGGTCAAGGTCAGAGCGGATGCATGCCAGTGTTTGGCGCTGCGAAACCGCCAAACGAGATAATAGGTAGCCGCCAGTCCTGCCGCCGCTGCAGCCAAGTAAAAAAGGAATTGGTCATAGTGATAGACGGCGCTCCGCTGCGTCTCGCTCCAGGGATAGAAAAGAAGAAAAGCAGCCAGAGCCGCCAATGCGGATGCGCAAATCAGTAAACTTTTTTTCAATGGTATGGTCTCTCTCTGCTCGAGAGCCACCGCTGACATCAGGGCCATGACGAGCACAGGCATATAAAACCAGCGCGCGTAATACGACGCATTCAGAACATAGAACACGCTGTTTAGGAGCGGCACCCCCGCCATGATCAGGCAGCCGATCATCAGCCGCCGCATCCAATTTCTGCGACCGAGCATCAAAGCAAGCATCAGAACCGGACCGAACAAGGGCAAATAAGCGCTGCTCGATGAGAAATCCGACGGAAAGATTGCCGACTGATGCGGCATCAGATCCGCAGGCATGAGAAACGCTTTAATAAGCTCAAGATAACGGCTGCCCGTATAAACAAGTGCGTTTGGTCCGTACAAGAATGATTCCAGACGCGGATTCTGAAGGGTAAACAGGATGGCTGGAACAAATAATAGGCTCGCCATCCCGATTCCAAGCACGCCTTCCCAGACAATTCTCGGCAGGCGACGCAGATACAACTTCCAATCCTCCGACAAATAACGCAGCACATAGTAGAGAATCAAAAAGAACACTTCGCCAATGAAGAAAAAGAAGTTCAAGGCAGCGTTCAAGGCGACAGCCGCAGCGAACCAGCCCTTTTTCCGATCCAGCATCAGCCGGTCAAATCCGGCAAGGAGCAGCGGGAAAAAGGCGACCACATCATGGAAATGATTAAACATCAGATTGACCGCTGAAAATCCGGAAAAGGCGTATAGCAGCGCGCCAATCATAGCATATCTGCTGTCCGACACATAGCGGCGCATATAACCGTACGCCGTCATCCCGGCCACGCAATACTTTAATAAAAACATCGGACCGATGACATACGGAAAAAGTGAAGCCGGAAACAGCAAGCTCAGCCAGAAAAAAGGACTTCCCAACGTGTAAAAGCTGTAGGAAGCGATAAAATTGCTGCCGAGATCTGTTGACCAGTTCCAAAACCAGTCTCCGCTCTTGATCGCATGGTTGCTCAACATATTAAATGGAATCTGTTGATAGTTAAAGTCTCCGACTAATGTGAATAAGCCTTTATTGGCAATAATCGATGGGAGAAACATAATTCCGGAAGTGACGAGACAAAGTAGAAAGACCTTCATATAATCAGATTGAACAATTTTTTTCATAAACGCAGAACGCATCACGACACAGTAACTCCTTGTCTTTCATTCTCGCAAATTCGATTCATAACTTTTATTTTACAACAGTGGAATGAGTTATAAAGTTAAAATAGTTGGAAGATTCATTGAAAACGTGTTAAGTTTAACATCATATCATTCGTAAGTATCGTAAAATTGTGGGATGATTAGATGATCAATTCATGGGAGAGAGCAGGAATTTATTTTCGAATGATGCACTCATTTCGTTATACAAAGACTAAATCACCGATTTACATTAAGAGAGGTCATCGTACATGAACTTCGATATCCGACCGCTCATTACAGCGTTAGAAATCCATCAAAACAAAGAAAACGCCCAGCCAATGAAACACTACATGCGCGATCAATTCCCGTTCTTCGGCATTAAAGCTCCCGATCGGCGCGCCATCGTCCGCGATTTTATTAGAAATTATGGATTACCTGAATCGGACCAGCTTCCCCTTACAATCAAACAATTATGGAATCTTCCCATGCGGGAATGCCAGACAGCTGCGCTTGATTTGCTCGGATATGCTAAAAAGCAGCTGAAGGCTGATCATATGCCGCTATTGGAATGGCTGATCGTCACGAAATCATGGTGGGATACGGTCGACTATATTGCGCCTCAATGCTGCGGAACACTTTTTAAACACGATCCGTATTTGATTGAACTTTATGCGGACAAATGGATTGTTAGCCAAAATATATGGCTTCGGCGGGCGGCACTATTACATCAGTTGAAGTACAAGCAGATGACTAATGAAGCGCGCTTATTTCGATACATCCTGCTGAACGCGGACTCCGATCAATTTTTCATTCAAAAGGCAATCGGCTGGGTCCTTCGGGAATATTCAAAAACCGATCCGCATGCCGTGCAGCTTTTCATTCAGCAACATGAACTTAAACCTTTGAGCACTCGAGAAGGATTGAAATGGCTGAATCGCCATTATCTTAAAAGTAAAGGAGAATAATCATTCATGGAATGGAACGATGATGAACTGAACAGCGCAATGCGAGAAATGAATAGACGGTCAATTAAGCTGCCTGACGGGGCTGAAATTCCGGTGATCGGCCAAGGTACTTGGCATATGGGGGAAGATCCGTTTAATCGCGCCTCGGAACAGGAAGCGCTCCGCCTCGGCGTTCGTTTGGGCTTAAATCTTATTGATACAGCGGAGATGTATGGCGAAGGGCGATCCGAATCGCTCATTGGTGAATCAATCACTGACATTCGTGACGATCTCTTTCTTGTAAGTAAGGCCTATCCCAATCATGCGACACGGAAAAAGCTTGCAGCAGCATGCGATCAAAGCTTGAAACGGCTCGGCACCGATCATCTTGATCTTTATTTGCTGCATTGGCGCGGGGCGACACCTCTCGAAGAAACAGTCCGAGGAATGGAAGAATTGAAACGTGCCGGTAAAATTTTACGCTGGGGCGTCTCTAACTTCGATACGAAGGATATGCAGGATCTATGGTCCGTTCCGGAAGGGAATAATTGTGCTGTAAATCAAATTCTCTATCATCTCGGCTCGCGCGGAATTGAGTATGAACTCCTCCCTTGGATGCGTGAGCACCATGTTACGGTCATGGCTTATTGCCCTTTGGCTGAAGGTGGGTCCCTTAAATCTCAACTGCTTAAAGACCCTGCCGTCGTTAAAGCTGCTACCAATCACCAGGCAACGCCGCTCCAAATTCTACTTGCCTGGGCAATCCGTAATGCTGAAACCGATGGAATTGTTGCTATTCCTAAAGCCGGTCGTCCGGAACATGTACTGCTGAATGCGCAGGCTGCAGCAATCCGACTGTCCAAAGAAGAACAGCATTCACTTGAGCTCGCGTTTCCGCATCCGTCCCGCAAACTGCCGCTGGATATCGTTTAAGGTACACCATAAAAATCAACGAACTGAGCCTCAAAAATTGGATTTCATCATCAATTTTTGGGGCTCAGTTCACAACTTAACGGAATTTTTATTTTTATCGAATTTTATGCTTGTTTACGCCTTTTCGATGGATATATGCCAATTTGTTCCTGTACCGATGCTGTACGCCTTCGCAAATGATCCTTGGTTAATGGCAATACCGATATTTTCAAGCGAATTGATGTAGAGTAATGGTTCGCCGATTGCCACCTCAGCAAAGGAACGCGCAAACACCATTGTATTTTTATAAACCGTACGCGTATCGTTCTTGATTTTGATCACCAATCGATCGCCGCGTGCCACGTCTAATTCATGAAAAAGATTGTGATCGATATTTGTCCAAAGATTGCCGAATCGAACGTCAAGAACATCAATCGTTCCAACTACCTGGCTGCCTTCACGATACGAGGGAATAATCGGCAATTCAACAAGTGAATCAACCGGAACGGGCACTCCAAACTGTTCATAATCAATAATCCCGGAAGCCAGCTTTGCACCATTGAATGCATAGATATCCCTTCCAAAGAACGTAAATGATTCGCCCGCTGAAGGTAATTTATTTGCTTTTTCATCGAAGGTACGCACACTCTCGATACCCTCGATTCGTTTAATATGCGTGAGCGTACCATTGTCCGGAGTGATGATGAATTGGTTGCGTCGTGTTCGAGCGATCACACTGCGGCGTGCGGCGCCGACTCCGGGATCAACAACGGATACAAACACCGTTCCCTCTGGCCAGTAATCAATGGTTTGACGCAATCGGTAGGAGGCTTCCCAAATATTATACTGTGGGATGTCATGTGTCAGATCATATATTTTTAATGTCGGATCGACTGAATTCGCTACACCGTACATTGCACACACTGCGCCGTCCACAAGTCCGAAATCCGTTTGAAACACAAGAGCTTTACCCATTCCAATCACCTTTCCTTTTCCTTATTCTTAACTTTTTTCTCAACCAAAAACCCCCATCCTTAATCGATTGACTAAGGACGGGGGTTATTCCGCGGTACCACCTTGTTTTTACCGGACACTCACGTGACCGATCTCAGCGAGTACATCTGCACGAATGGTGCGTATACTCCGGTTTTTGCAACAAGAACCTTAACTCGTCATGACTTAACTTCGGAAAAAGCCGTCGTTCGTTCATGCAGCTCAGAGGCCATGTTCGAGATTTGTTTTTACTCCTTTTCACCAAACGGAGCTCTCTGTGGAAAAACGGTACACTCTCTACTTCTTCTCTTCATCGCTTTTTTTATTTTTGTACATTTATTATTAGCCGTCTTAAAACGATTGTCAAGCAATTGTTATGCTTTTGAGTGCTTTACCCTATGAAACACTTGCGGCAAATGAACATGCATGTGCTGCATTGCTTCACGATTCAAGTGCAGATGAATGCAGCGATCAAAAAACAGGATAAAATAACCCATGCACAGGAAACTGACCGCCGTTCCAAAATTAATGCCAAGTAATTGATGGCGGAACAGCCCGATAGACAACCCTAATGCGAGAGGAATGCCAAGTGAAATACGCTGTGCAAGCACTACATTACCCTTCAAATAGTTCTCACGCAAGATTTTAAGCAAATCATCAAAGGGGTGAAGCACCAGGTTGACTTTAAAATAGATGGACAGCGCTGCTGCAATACAAAGAACACCGAAGACACAAACACTAATGCGAAGCACCCAGCCGTTCAGCGTCACCGATTGCATAACAAAGAGCCATGCATCAATTAAATAACCGAAGGACAGCATATAGAGAAAATTAAACACATCCTTGATTCCATTCCAATGCCGTCTGAGAAGATCATCTGCGATCAGAACGATAATGCCCATAATGATCAGGACATTTCCCACCGTCAAGCCTGTAGCATTCGAAATATTGATGCTCGCCGCCGTCCATGGTGCCGAACCGAACGCTGCCTTCACCGTCAGTGCATTCCCGAACGCATTCAAGAATACGGAAAGAAACAGCCAAAACACACCTTTTGCCATTGCTTTTCATTCCTCCATCAAGCTGTCATGTCATTGTCACCGCCGAGGGTCAGGTCATCTCTTCCTTTTCACCGTCTGTCAAACTTCCATCCTAGTTATACAACCAAATGCATGAACACGCATTATTTTTGCTTATCACGGTTCGGAAGCTTGAAAAATAAACTTTAATTTCTTACTCACACATTCTATCAAGTTCTGTCTAAAAATGTAACCACTAATTTACCTGGAAGTGCAATAAATAAATAACGAGGAAAAAAGCATTCACTTTTCCTCGTTATAACTATTGCTATTCTATGCAATTAGGTTTTGATAATCGCTTAGGCATCCATTTATTTTTCAAGATTTCCCAGTTCAGCCATTGCGTCCGCATAAATTTCCGACGCAAGCAGCAGATCGTCCACCTTGACATGTTCATCCACTTGGTGACCGGTGTACGGATAGTTCGGCATGCAGGCACCGAACGCAACTCCGGCATCAAGATATTGAGCATAGGTGCCGCCTCCGGATGTCAGTAATTCAACATCCTTAAGACCCATATGTTTTTCATAAACGTTCTTCAAAATTTGTACTGCCGGATGCTTCGGATCCATGTACAGCGGTTTGCTTGTTCCAAGTTCTCCGATAGAAAGGCCAAGCTTCTCAATTGAAGCGGTGAGCGTCTTGGTTAATTCATCTAATGACGCTTTGATTGGGCAGCGAATATCGAGCGAAACGGTACCGCCTTCTTCTCCAAAACGGATGACACCGGCGTTCACGGTCAGTTCACCGGAAATGTCGTCATGATACTTAATTCCAAGACGTTCGCCGCCGAAGTCGTTATTCAGCGTATCAGCAAGCAAATCAACAAATGCCTTTTCTGTTGGAATAAGCGGCAGATCTTTTAATGCGGCAGCGAGCAGAAATGCCGCATTAACACCCCCAGCCGGCTCCGATCCGTGTGCCGATTGACCTTTTACTGTCAACTTTATTCCCTGTTCTGTTTTTTCCTCAGTGAACGGTACCTTTTTTGCTTTGAGTTCATCTTGAACATGTCCGGACCATTTTTCTGCTTCCGTACCTTTCAATATAGCGTAAGCCTGGTCTGGAACCATATTGATGCGTTCGCCAGAGTAGAAGGAAGCGATATGCACCGGAGCGTCACCGGCAGCCTGCGGGAGTTTGATCCAGGCGCGAATCTGACCTTTTTCAGCAAAAATCAATGGGAATTCTGCATCAGGAGCAAATCCGAACAGTGACATAGGTTCGAGTTCATTGTACTTTACCATACATTCGCAGCCGCTCTCTTCGTCTGTTCCGATCACAAGGCGGATTCGATTTTTAACGGGTACGCCGGATTCCTTCAATGCTTTGAGCGCGTAATAAGCGGCCATCGTCGGGCCTTTGTCATCAATTGCTCCCCGTGCATAAAGAGTACCGTTTTCAACGTATGCGGTAAACGGATCATGCGCCCATTTGCCGGTCGCAGGCACGACATCCACATGACCGAGCACTGCAATGTAATCCTCAGCATCTTCCGGACCGTACTCAATGTAGCCGGCGTAGCCCTGGAGCATTTTTGTGCGGAATCCGTCTCTGTCACCCATTTCCAGTATTTTTTTCAATGCAGCAAGCGGACCCGGTCCGAATGGTGCGCCCTCCTTTGCCTGAGTTGCATCCTTCGTGCTCGGAATCGAAATGAGCGCGGAGAGATCTTTCAAAAATGCATCTTTATTTGCCTTAACATTCAATTGACTCATTTTTTTACCGTCCTTTTTATCCAATAGTTACGATGTTTGCAAGCATTCAAGCTATGGCCAACGATCACAAACATTCATCTATTAAGCATTCTAGCACAAAGCAGTAAGCAAGGAAAAATCCGGAAAAAGTAAATGCTGCTTAACTCAGCAACTATTGAGTAAATCTCTGTTGCATGGTAATTACGCACTGCGCAGTATGCAGTGAAGTTAATGAGAAAAGTGGTGAAATACAAAAGTTAAAGCTAATCCGTGAAAAGTGAAAGCTAATGATGGAAAACTTAAAGCCAACCTACCGAAAGTGAAAGCTAACCTCAAAAGTTAAAGCTAATTTGAGAAAAGTGAAAGCCAACAATGGAAAACTTAAAGCCAATCCTCCAAAAGTTAAAGCGAAATTATGAAATTCACAAAATGTATGAGACAATCGCGTTACTCTGCTTCATTCGGTCTAACTTTCACCAGGTTCGGTCTAACTTTTATCGGGTTCGGCCTAACCTCTACTTTTCGGTCTAATTCTCACTAGATTCGGTCTAGCTTTCCCTGGATTCGGTCTAACTTCTTCTCTTCAATTCAGCTTTCTTAATATTATTAGTGTTTTTTCAATTGATACGATGTTGCGCCTCTTCCGTCTACTGCGAACTAAAAAGATAACAAATCGTTTCCCAGTAATTCTTAATTAATGAACCATAGATTATGATCGGGACACTGTGTAAAATTTCAGCCAAAAAAAGCGGATAGGTTCGCCTATCCGCTCAGCTTGCATCTTTTTTATCCGCGAACCTGTGAACAGTTCGCTTCGATTTCTTCCCACTTCATGTACTTGCGATCAATGTCTTCTTCAATCAGCTGACTGCCGATCTGTACCTCGATCAATTCGAGTGCATCATCAGCTTTAATTGCATGAAGCGTTTCGGCTGTAACGATGACAACGTCGCCAGGCTTGATCGAACGGATCACGCCGTTTTCCGCATAGCGGCCATTGCCCTTGACAATTGTCCATACTTCCTTGCGCATATGATGGCAATGATAGCTGAGATTGGCACCGGATTTAATCACGATCTTTTTTGTTAGTACTTCTTCATTATTAACCGAGTACCGTGAATAATCGAGAACACGATAGGAACCCCATTGGCGTTCTTCATACATCGGGCGCTGATCAAAGCCCTTCATTACTTCTTTTATGCGCGGACTCTGTTCTTTATCCGAAACAAGAATACCGTCCGGGCTGACTGCAACAATCGCATTTGAAACGCCGATTACCGTCACCGGCAGATCAAGTTCGTTAATCAGATTCGTGTTTGCCGAATCATCGCTGATAATTCCTTTGCCGATCTGTTTTGTTGCCATTTCTTCAGTCAGGGTGTTCCAAGTACCAAGGTCTTTCCAGAACCCTTCATAAGGCAGCGCAACAATGTTTTTTGCCTTTTCAACAACTGCGTAGTCAAAGCTGATTTTCGGCAGCTTAGCAAATTGTTGTGAAAGCTCCTCATAGTTAAGCGGCAGGCCCAGCGATTCCAAAATGGAAATGACATAGTTCAGACGGAATGCAAACACACCGCAGTTCCAAAGAGCGGAATCTTTAATCAGCGTTTCCGCCAGTTCCGTAGTTGGTTTTTCAGTGAAATGATCCACTTTAATAAATGATTTATTTTCGCCTTTAACAGGAACAATATAACCATATTTTTCCGAAGGGTAGGTTGGTTTGACACCCATAAGTGCCAAATCTGCCTTCGTTTCATCGAGTAAATTCTCTAAGTCAAGGATTCGTTTAAAAAAAGCGGTGTCGACATAAGGATCGACCGGCAGTACAGCAACCGCATCGTCAAGAGAAGCGTCCGTCATGGTATATAAATAGGAAGCTGCAAGTGCGATTGCCGGAAAGGTATCACGACGTTCCGGTTCAACGATTAAAGGCACATCCTTACCAAGCTGGTTTTCAAGCATCTCCACTTGGCCCTTTCCCGTCGCAATCACTGTTGATTTTCCAAGTCCCACTTCGTTCAATTGGCCAAATACCCGCTGAACCATTGAAGACAGCTTCTTATCTTGGTCTTCAAGCACTCTCAGAAATTGTTTGGATCGTGCATCATTAGACAGTGGCCATAATCGTTTTCCTGACCCGCCTGATAGCAAAACTAATCGCATGTTAACTCTCTCCTCATGATCTTTTATTACATAGACTGAGTCGCGATCAAATTCTATGTAATTAGCTCTTTATATTTTTATCTGAACCTTGTTTTGCAATAAAAAAATAACGTTGACTGATTCTATTATGCCACTAAAAGGAAATAACGATCAATACTCATCGGCCAAATCACCTATTTGGATACCATGCGCATTCGATTGGCAAGATAATTTCCGGTAAGACTTTCCGAAATCTTCGCAACCTGCTCAGGAGTACCTTCGGCAACAACTTTCCCTCCGGACGGGCCGCCGCCGGGTCCTAGATCGACGACATAATCACAATTTGCGATCAAATCAGGGTCGTGGTCGATGAGAATAACCGTAGAATCCTCAGCCATTAAGCGATCCAATACCCCGAGCAGCATTTCAATATTTTGCGGATGCAGCCCTGTTGACGGTTCATCAAGTATATAAAGCGTTCCCTGATGATGCTTCTGCAGTTCACCGGCAAGTTTCATTCGCTGCGCTTCACCGCCGGAAAGTCCCGGTGTCGGTTCACCGAGCCGTAAATAGCCGAGTCCGACGCTCTGAAGAAGACGGAGTGGTTCGACCAATCCAGGAACATCAGCGAAAAACCCAGCTGCTTCATCAATGTTCATCTCCAATACATCGGCAATCGACTTGCCGCGAACGTTAATCGTCAAAGTCTCCGGCTCGTAGCGTGTGCCGCCGCAATGCGGACAGCGGACGCGCTGCTCCGGCAAATATTGCATGTCAAGCGCCATCTCTCCTCTTCCTTCACAGACCGCACAACGTCCGCCTTTCACATTAAAGGAAAAATAGCCGGCATCCCATTTCCTGCCTGCCTCTGCTGAAGCCTGGGCATACAGGTTACGAATTAAATCAAAAATGCCGGTATACGTCGCCGGGGTAGAACGTGCATTGCGTCCGATCGGTGCCGCATCAACAACGAGAATACGCCGGATTTCGGCTGCACCGGTCAATTGGCTGACACATGTCGGCAGACTCGTTTTATTGAGATGCGTACGGATTGCCGGAACGAGTGCTCCTTGAATCAACGCCGTCTTTCCCGCTCCGGAAACACCGGTCACCGCTGTCATTCGATTAAGCGGAAAACGTGCTGTTACGTCATGAAGATTGTGTAGATCATGAACGCTTATCTCAACAAAGGAATGATTTTGTTTAATAGAGCGTTGTTTCCGGCCATGTACCATCCGCCGCCTTGATAAATAATTGCCGGTCACTGAATTCGGCATATGTGCCACCTGATTCGGTGTCCCTTCAGCGACAACCTGCCCGCCTCGTTCGCCCGCTTGCGGTCCCATCTCGATCATGTAGTCGGCTCCGCGAATGATTTCCAAGTTGTGGTCAACGACAACCAAGCTGTTGCCATTCGTAACCATTCGCCGCATAATCCGCTGCAAACCGGCTACATTAGCCGGATGCAGACCGACAGATGGTTCATCAAGTACATAAAGGATGCCTGTTGAATGACTTTTGGCCATATTAAGCAATTCAAGCCGCTGACGTTCACCTGTTGAAAGTGTTCCACCGGACCGATCCA
This sequence comes from Sporolactobacillus sp. PKPK-6, assembly GCF_056678885.1. Taxonomy (NCBI): domain Bacteria; kingdom Bacillati; phylum Bacillota; class Bacilli; order Caryophanales; family Sporolactobacillaceae; genus Sporolactobacillus; species Sporolactobacillus sp. PKPK-6. The sequence continues at coordinate 1,038,840 of NZ_JBWXPA010000001.1, forward strand.
GCGTTAAATAACCGATTCCAAGCTCCAGCATCGGATCAATTTCCCGACGCATACCCTCAGCAAGTTTCTCTGCGACAGGCCGAAGCGGCGATTCCAAATGGTTCGGTAATTCATCTGTAAAATGCTTCAGCTCATTGATGGTCAATGTTGCGGCTTCTGCAATAGACAAACCACCTAACCGCGTAAGCAGCGCTTCCGGTCGCAGGCGTGTTCCATGGCAGTGCTCGCATGGACGCACGCTTAGAAATTTTTTCATGCGTGCATACCGTGTCTGATTGCGGTCGCCGGCGAGCGATTGCCGCACCGCTTCAACAGCATTGTCATAGGTAAACGTGATTGGATACTCCTCGCCTGTTTCACGGTTGTGAAACGTGAGCGGTCGCTTTGTCTGTTTGCCGCGCAGGACAATCTCCTGTTCTTTCTTGCTCAATTTCTGCCATGGCACATCAATGCGCACGCCAAGCTGTGCGACGAGCCGCACTGTGTAGCCTCGGCCCGCGGCTCGCCATGAGGCAACTGCGCCTTGACGAATCGTTTTATTAGGATCTGCGATTACAAGTGCGGGGTCCACCTCCGCACGTTCGCCGAGTCCGCCGCATTCAGGACACGCACCAAGCGCAGCATTGAATGAAAACGTTTCGGCACTTGGCAGAGGAAACGACATGCCACATTCCGGGCACACACATTCTTCATTTAAAATAGCCGTCAGAGACGGATTAACCCTATGTCCATTCGGACATTGATGTGTCCCCAATCGAGAAAACATAAGCCTCAGAAGGTTATAAATCTCCGTCACGGTTCCGACCGTACTGCGACGACCAAGCATTGGAGGACGCTGGCGCAAGGCAAGCGCTGGCGGAAGAAATTCAATTTTCTCCGCATCTGCGCGCTCCATCTGATGAAGTTTACGCCGTGTGAACGCCGACAGTCCTTCAAGATAACAGCGGCTGCCTTCAGCATAGAGAACCCCCATTGCAAGCGACGACTTTCCCGATCCCGAGACACCGGCGATTGCAACCTGTTTTCGCAACGGTATCTGAACGGTCACATCCTTCAAATTATGTGTGTGGGCACGAACTATATTAATCGTTTGCGGCAAATTTTCGTTGCGTCGATACATGATACACGTAATGGGCAGCGGATCACGTCTCCGCGACACGCATTCACTCATCCTTCCTCCCATCAAAAAATGATTCTGCTTTCATTATAGCTTTTTTGATCCTTGTCCACTCATATAACCTGATTTTGGGAGTAATTCAACTTTTTTCAGAAAAAGCCTTGCATTATTAATCTGTACTGGGTATAATATTTCTTGTTCTGATTCATTACCCCATGGCCAAACGGTAAGGCAGCGGTTTCTGGGGCCGCGATGTTCTGGTTCGAATCCAGATGGGGTAATCATAGTAAGTAAAGCCGTGGATTCTAGATGTATCAAGGATTCACGGCTTTTTTCTGCGTCTGTGTCACTTTTCTCTCACCGGGCAGTCAACCTCTATTTTTGGAGGACAGTTGCGAGGCGATCGGTCATTGATTTTTCTTCCCGGTCTCTTCTTTTTGTGGTCATTTTTTGTCTGAATGACGCATCTCCACGTTCGAAGAACCAAGGGTCACTTGGCTTGATACAACTGCTAAACTAAAGTAACAGTTTACGTTAGATAAAAACGGACACTTTTTTTAGGGGTTTGCATGAAATGGGTGCCGCCCCGAACCAGAAGCGACACCCATTTCAAAACTTTTATAATTTACTTTTAATATGTTTAGCGGCAGAGTAATATCAGGGCGAAAATCGTTTCCAATGTCCCTCGGAGATCACTTCTACCGCTCCATCGATCACTTTGATTGCAGTTTGATCGTCAATCGCATATGCCGGCCCTTGCATCCCTTCGGCCCATCTCGTTGCGGCAGCCATAGTGTTTCCCGGCAGCATCTCGTTATCCAGATGCGGAAACATTGCAAAATTGACCAGTCTCAGCGCTTCATCACCACCGTTGGGCGGAGTCCAGCCAACGAAGTCTTCCCCGATGTTGGGTGCCATCACCATGCTCCCAGCACTCATTCCCACATAGACTGCGTGCAGGGATGGCAAGAGATCTGCGAACCCGGACTGCCGCATCCAGTGTCCCAGGTAGAGAGCGTCGCCACCAGCCACCAGCAGGACATCCGTCTCTTGAACCAGTGGCACCCAGCGGTCTTCATCGATGCTTGGCAGCGCTGTGAGTTCCAGAACACCGACAGACTTCCAACCCAGGTCGACCATGGGATTCTCGGAATTCCCACTGATGAACTGCCAGGTTTTGACACCGGGGCCGACCCAAGGGTGTCCGTACATCGCAGTGGGGATGCACAGGGCATTGGAGTCGGCGATCGGCTTGCCCAGTAAGTCAACCAGCGCGTCATGTATGCTTTTGTTAGTGATGCCTGCAGATGTGAGCAATAATTTCATAAATTCTCTCCCTCGTATCGTAATTTAGTTTCATCCCATTAGAAAAGTGAAGAACTATAGATTATTAATTTTGGTTATCTGCTACCTAATTACTTAGATTTTTTTCAGAATTCTTTTTAACTTCAATGCAACTATCGTTAATGCCCAGCAGCCCTCGGTAAAACATCTTGTCCAATTCATGATCAATTTTTTGCAACGATTGCGGAGTCATGTTAAATTTTTCCATATACTGCCGATTACGAAAATACTGAAAGAACATGTCGATGTAGATAAAAACTGCGGTATCGCTCAAATCATCGTCAATATATCCTTCCGCTCGCCCGCGTGCAACAAATTTTCTCCAAAAAACACTCCTACTGTCAAATAACAGATTAATTTCACTATTATCTTGATACATTTTGAAGAAAAGATCAATCATCTTCTTATTCACATGACTGAGTGCCTGTTTCGAAAACTGTTGCATGCCCTGCAGACACTCAGGGAATGTTAACGTCGAATCATTTAAAAACCCCAAGATTGAATCATAAAACTCAGTAAATATTCGCGTAACGACTGCCTTTGATAACTCGTCTTTACTTGGAAAATAGTTGTAAAGCGTCGCCGATGAGATGCCAATGGTTTGCGCTAATTCACGCATTTTGATTGTGTCCGGATCCACTTTTAAATACAGTTCAGCAGCGGTCCTTAGAATGTGTTCGCGCATCATGTTCTTCCGTTCGCTTCGTTTCATTTACTGTTCACTTCCATGCTCATCTTTTGTCTAATAATTGTAAAAGTAATCTTGTATTTTGTCAAAAAAACTAAAACAACGTTGACATTTTGTTTTAGTTTTCGTATATTTAAGCTTGATATTAGTAAAGGAGGAGACACATGGCCTATCTCGAATTACATGACATTCACAAATCATACTTTTTAGGAAAAGAAGAATTTCCCGTTCTGAAGGGTATTAATCTGCAACTGGAACGCGGTGAATTTGTCTCGATCTTAGGGGAATCAGGCGGCGGCAAATCAACCCTGATGAACATCATTGGTGGATTAGATCGTAAATTCACCGGTCAGGTAACCGTAGATGGACATCAGCTGGATCATACCAAGGAGAAACAGCTGGATGACTATCGCCGCAGCACTATTGGTTACATTTACCAATCATACAACTTAATCAGTCATCTCAACATCGTTGAAAATGTATTGGTATCTTTAGATATGACTACGCTCACCGGCAGCCAGCGAAAAGAACGGGCCATCGCCTTACTGAAAAAGGTCGGTCTGGGCGAGCATTTAAAGAAACGCCCAAGTCAACTCTCCGGCGGTCAAAAGCAGCGTGTAGCGATCGCACGGGCCTTAGCCAGCGATCCTGAAATCATCATTGCTGATGAACCAACAGGCGCTTTGGACTCCGGAAACACAGCAGAAGTACTCAAGCTTCTGGAGCAAATTGCGGAAGAAGGCAAATTGGTCATTGCCGTCACCCATTCTCAAGAGGTCGCCAACTATGGAACTCGAATTGTCCATCTGACAGACGGGAAGATCGACGGTGACACAAGACTAAGACCAGCCTATCAGCTACCAACAGACGCTCAGAACGAGTTTCGACCAAAAGCGCTTTCTTCCGGAGCAAGTTATCGGAATGCATTCAAACACCTCACTTTTAATTTCTGGCGCAATTCGCTTATCATGCTGGGAACGGCCATCGGACTATTCGCCGTACTGCTCTTCAGTGGTCTGGGCAACGGAGTTAACGCCTTCATGCAGGACCAAATTAATTCAATGGTTAACCCCAATTCAATTACTGTGTTTAAGAACCCAACCGGCAAAAAAGCGACTACTGCCGAGCTGCAACAGTCCATGCAGCAGTTTGCCAATGACCCATCGAGGCTGCTGCTTACCAACGATCAGGTTGACCGCCTGCGCGACTTAAAGCACGTCAACAAGGTGGAACCTGGCTATCAGCTAAGCACCTACACCTTGTCCTATAACAAGAAGAATTCAAACGGCAGTGGAATCCAAACTTGGACCAAGGGGTTTGCTACAGATACAATTAAAACGGGACATGCACCCGGAGATAATGAAATTGTGATCAATAAGAACCAGGCGATCGCACTCACCAGTGCCAAAACCTATAAAAAGCTTCAAGGAAAAACAATCAAGCTTACGATGCAGTGGATCAATAAAAAGAACCAGCCTGTTCAGATTATCGGTAACCTTAAGGTCGTTGGATTTTCAAACAATGCCCAGACTCTACCGGCGGCAACCAACTATGACACGATGCGCCAATTGATTGAGAAAAATAATGGTGTTACGGATGCGAATTTTGTCTCCGTTAATGTCACCGATTCAACGTATGTTAAACAGGTCGCAAAAAAGATTCAAGAATTAAAGGATAACGGTAAATATGCCTATGGGGCCGTTACGGTCGGCGACATTTTGGACACGATTAATCAGTACGTCCAGATTGCATCGATTGTCCTCGCATCGATTGCCGGCATTTCGCTCGTCGTTTCCGCACTCATGATCATCGTAACGATGTATATGTCTGTATCTGAGCGAACAAAAGAAATCGGCATTCTGCGTGCGCTGGGACAGCGCAAGAAGGACATTCGAAGGCTGTTTACCGCAGAATCAATCCTGATCGGCTTGTTCTCGGCAGCTCTCGCACTAATCTTTGCTTACGGATTTAGCGCGTTGCTTAATCACCTGCTCTACAGTATCGTTAAATTCAACATGGTTCAGATTACAGCAGCCAACATCATCACAATCGTAATTATTGCTCTTGTGATCTCATTTATTGCCGCACTTTTACCGGCAAGACGCGCTTCACGACTGAATCCAATTGACGCGCTGTCTGCTGATTGATTGTTCATAAATAATATTCGATTCATTTAATAGGTATGATTTTGAACTGAGTATGCCGCTAACTCCTTCGAATTCTTCCTTGATGAAGGAATCATAGAAAAGAGAGATCGCTGTAAACTGGTACTTTATCAAGGACACAATAAAAAAGAGATTAAGCAGCTAGAAGATGGTTCCTATATTGAATAGGGGTCATCTTTTTTAAATTCCACTGATAGCGATAATTATTATAGTAAACCATATAATGACTTATTTTCGCCTTTAGTTCTTTGAGCGTCTTACATGATTGGTAATCGACTTCATCTTTTAAATGACCAAAAAAAGACTCTTGGGGGGCATTATCCCAACAATTTCCTCGTCGGGACATGGACTGGCCGAGGCCATGATTTTTTACTAATTCTTGATATTTAGGGCTGGTATAATGGCTGCCTTGATCCGAGTGGATAAAGGCCTCTGGATGTAGCGTAACTTTCTTATTATTGATTAATTTATGCATGGTCTGGGTTACGATGTCCAAGGTGATCCGATCAGAAACATGATATGCTAGGAGCTCATTCGTGGAGGCATCTTTTATAGCCGATAAATAAGCCATACAATTCCCGCTATACGGCAGATAATTAATATCGGTTAATAATACTTTTCCCGGCACTCCTTGCTTAAACACTCTGTTCAATTTGTTCGGAACAACCCAATGCTCCTTGGTCGCTTTAGCCATCTTTTTATAAGGGTTGGGCTTTCTATGAGGGCAAACGATTCCGTACTTTCCCATAATTCTCTGTATCTTTTTACGACTAAAGATCAGGTTAAAGTCATTCTCCACGATCATTTTTATGGAACGTGATCCCTTCTTGTATCCACGATGATTAAATGCCTTTACTATGATTTTCTTCGCTTCTAAGTCTAATTGTTCTCTTGTTTCTCGACGAGTAGAGGCCCTTAGATAACTATAGTATCCAGATCGGGAGACCTCCAAGAGGTCACAAAAATACTTGGTCATTCGCTTAAAATGATTTTGTTCCACAGTTTCATAAATGAGTTGAAATATTCTATTTGGATTTAAACCTTTGCTTGCATTGAGCAGCCTCCTTTCTGTCACTTCTAATTTTTTTAATAGCTCCACCTGCCCTTCGAGCAGCTTAATTCTTGCTTGCTGCCTTTCAATGATTTCGGACGGTGCCAGTTCTCGTTTTAGGGGTCTTCCAGAAGCTGTTTTCCGTGAATCTGTAAGTCCGATTAACCCATGATTATCGTAGGATTTCTTCCACCAATAAGCGGATTGTTCAATTCTCTTCGTTCCGATAACCTCTGCGTCGAAACCGTTCTCCATAAAAATTTGTCTCGGAAGTTTGCCAGTCAGATACTCATCGATGAATTTATTTTTAAAGGAATCGGTATAGGTAATTGCTCGTTCGCTAACACGTTGTACATTTGGATTATTTCTAAGCTTGTTTATCTCTTTGGTTGAAAATGTTCGTTTACTCATGATGGCCTCTTTCCTCAAAGCTTGAAATTCAAGTATATAAAAAAATACCTGTAGATAAAACACTCTTTTTCAAGTGTCCTAACTACAGGTACCATTTTACTGCGCGATCTCTCTTTTAATTTGTCTCAAAGTCAAAGACGGACTTTTGAAACACCTCATTCTTATAGTGATTATATTCCTGCTTGTTCATGGAAGAAGTACAGCAATTTCGCCAATTGATCAGCCCTAATTTGACCGGGAGCAGAAGCTTTTGCTGCCGAGCCAAACGTTAAAGCCGAACCGAAGAGTTCTCCGGTTAACCGACTAATGACACCTTTTCCGGACATTGACATCGTGATGAACGGGCGATCGGCAAATTTAGTTTTCATTTGTTCCGTTGCTTTGAGCAGTGTCAAAACATCGAATGCTGATTGCGGCATGACCGCTATTTTTGAAATATCAGTCCCACGATTCTGCATCTCGCACAACCGTTCAATGATCGTCTTCGTGCTTGGTGTCTGATGGAACTCATGACTTGACATGATCACCTTGACACCATTGTGATGTGCCTCTGTAACAATACGACGCACCACACCCTCTCCAATAAAAAGTTCGACATCCACTAGATCAATCCATCCACTCTGAATCAATTCAAGGTTCAGCGCAGCATAGTCATTTGAACTAATTTCTTTTTCTCCGCCTTCTTTCAGCGTCCGGCACGTAAAAAGAATCGGTTTATCCGGCAACAGATCTCTGAGTTCACAGGCAACTCGTTTAACCGCTGCAACGTCGGCTACCTCATCTAAAAAATCAACGCGCCACTCAATCACATCGGCAGGTAGTTCCTTCAGCAGCAAAATTTCCTTCTGAAGTTCCGCAAGATTTCTTCCGACAATCGGTATCGCTATTTTCGGAATACCAATTCCCAATTCCACATTTTTCACTTTAACTGTCTTCATTTTTTTCACCTTTCTTTATTTACGCCATAGAGCTTTTTTACGATGTTGTTTCAGTAGCCGGTGTTCGTGCAATTAATTTTCGATAGCGATAATTGACAAAGAGTCCAAGTAGAATTCCTAAAGTATTCACACATAATGAGAAAGCGAATACTCCGTGAATGTCTGAATAGCGAATAATGATTCCTGTCACAAAGGGAATTGTTGTCTGCGCGATACCAGTAGCCGTGTCAATTGTACCTGTAACTGTACCTTTGCGGCTCCAGAAGAATTCGCAAAATACAGCAATGCACAGTTGGAAGACTCCTGCCGTGAAAATGCCAATCAAGAAAGCAGCTGTTCCCGCCACAAATGCGGATCGTGAGAACATGAACAGAACAGTCGCTAGAAAAGAACAGATTGGAAAAACAGCAAGAATCGTCACAGGTCGGATAACTTTCATCAGCAACAATGCCAAACAAATTACTGAAACAATCGCGCCAATATTGAAATAGCTGACCAGTTTTAACGAGTCTCCCAAATCCATGCCAACCACTTTCTGCCCATAAGTCGGCAGCCATGTCCCCATAATATATAAAAGACCAGGTGCTGTAAATCCAATGAGAATAAATGCCGCACCCTCAAGCCAGAACTTTGGCTTTCCGGTAAAGCGTATATTCGGTGGTGCTTCTCCGGACACCGCTTTTGACTTTTTACTTGGAAACGGCGCTCTGCTTAACAATAAAAGAACGATGATATAAATTGCACCGGGAATAAAGAATGCCCACCCATAAAAAAGTTGATTATTGTTCAGAAAGATAATGATCCCCGGAAGCAGTGCCGATCCACAAGAAATGATCGCTTTCAGTATGACTGTTGATGAACCAGAATATTTTGGGAAAAATTCCATCAGTGATGGATAAGTCCCCGTATCGAGACATGCGATAGATAGTCCGCCGAACACAGCAACACATAGAGCTACATAGTAATTTGGCGCCAACGGGATGCCGAAAAGAAAAACAGTCATGAACAGACAGCCGATCACAATCATGCACTTACGCCCGATTTTGTCAACAAGAAGTCCATCGATAAATACAGTGCAAAGTCTGCCGAGACCAAATGTAGCAATAAGGAAGCTGATCCCTGCAGAATCCGTATGAAATTTAGCTTGAAGAAAACTCATATTCTGCGCCAGCATGATGTAAGCCATGCCGAAGGCAAAATAAATCGAATAACAGCAGAGTGCTGAAAATAAGTACCTGTTCTTTTGTTTCATCTGCATCCCGTCCCTCAAAGTCAACACTAGTTAATTGCACCAGGTCTTTTCATATTGTTTTTGATTCCATTTTTCTCATCATCGGAACTACCTTACGATACCGATACGCAATGATCAAAGCTAGCACAAAACCTGCAGCTGCGATCCAAGCATCAAATACCATAATGTTAGCAATACTGGTATTTGACAGAACACCCGTAATCAATGGAATAGTAAACGACGCAATGCTGCCCAGCGTATAAAATGTTCCGGTAATCGTTCCTTTACCACGTGGAAATACTTCAGCCATCAAAACAAGAGCGAGTTGCATGACACCGCCTGCAGCTGAATACCCAATCACAAATGAGAATAGTACACAAACGAGCGGTTTCGGAAAGAGACATAGAACCACTAGTGCAGCCATTGATACGAATGTGTAGCCAACCAAGAAAAAAATTGTGTGCAATTTGCGTACAAGAACTGCAGTCACAAAAACGCAGACAATGGAGCCAATCGCATAATAGCTCATTAACGCACGTGAAGATGCATCGCCCATACCTGCGACACTGCTGCCATACTTGGTCAGCCACTGGCTCACCAAATAGAAAGTTGCCTGAGAGACATAACCGTACAAACAAAAGCAGGTGCCTTCGAGCCAAAATTTCGGCTTGCTGATAAAGATTGATGTTTGATCTCCCGACTGTTCGGATTCTTCGTTGACGGTCATAGGCGGGAATGGCCGTTTAATCAAGTAAATGGCATTGGCGACAAGGATGACCGCTGCAACAATGAATGACCATCCGTACCAAAGATGAGAAGCTACAAGAAAACTGATGATCAATGGAAGCAAAAACTGTCCTCCAGAAATGAATGCTTTCAAAACAATGTTTGCCGTTGAAGCTGTTTTTGGAAACGATTCCATGAGTGCCGGGTAAGTGCCACAATCAAGGAATGAATTAGCGATTCCGGCTAGAATGCCGAATACATAGGCAATACCAATATTCGGACTGATCAAGATACCGATAAAGAAGGCAATGTACGTCGCCAAACCCATATACACAAACGGTCTCCGTCCGAATTTGTCAGAAAGAACACCTGAAACAAACAGAACGATCAAGCGTCCGATCCCTAGAGCTGAAATAACAATTGCGACACCGCCGACATTTGTGTTCCAATGTGCGGCGAGAGCATCCATATTTTGTGCAAGGATAATGACACCCATCCCGTGAATAAAGTAATTGATATACAATCCGAGCGCAGTGGGCATATATTTGTTCTTCATAGCTGACCTTCCTTCCTCATTGTCAAAGTTAAAAATTATTCAGCATTTCCTAACTGAGACATTATTAAAATCTTGTACCGAACAGAATGACCAAATACAGAATTTTATTTCTAAAATAGATTAAATGTGATTTTTTTCACATAAAAATCACAAATGAATACTTATCGATATCCGTTTACTTATTTTGAGGTGCCGCGCTTTTTGTTTCGTCTTCTGCTAAGAATGGCAGTGAGCGTATATAATCCACAGGCATCTGTTTTCCCGTCCAGATTTCAAATGCACGTGCGCCCTGCCACAGCATCATGCCAAGTCCGTTAAAGAATCGGCAGCCTTGAGCCTCGGCCATGCTGAGCATTTTTGTTTTTTTCGGGCTATAAACTACATCCGTAACAATCAGATCCTTACGGAATACACTCGGATCATTAATAATGCTCTGATCTTCAAGCGGCTTCATACCGACACCTGTGGCATTACCGAACAGGACGCTGTCAGCGATTTCCGCTTTCAGTTTCTCCTCATCGGCTAAGTCAAAAAGTGTTGCCTTGCATGATGTTCTTGAGTTAATTTTCTCAACTGTGTGCATTGCGTTTTCAAAGAACGCATCTTTGCGGTTGAAAATTGAAATCTCTTTTACTCCATCCAGTGCCGCCTGCACGCAAATGGCCGTGGCTGCACCGCCTGCACCAACAATCGTAATTTTCTTACCGATAATATCAATGTCATTTTCTTTCAAATTACGCATATAGCCTGTTCCATCTGTAATGTCCCCTGTTAAAACACCATGATCATTGACTACGGTATTTACCGCGCCAACTAATTCGGCAGCCGGAGTAAGTTTATCCAAATAGTTCCCGATCAACCTTTTATTCGGCATTGATACGTTCCAACCGCGCAGTTTCAAAGCACGAAACCCTTTGATCACATCAGGTAATTCCTGATTATTTACTTCAAACGCAAGATAAACATAGTCCAACCCCAGCTTCGCAAAAGCTTCATTGTGCATAGTCGGGGACAGACTGTGCCGAATCGGTGTTGCAATCAAACCAATGAGTTCTGTGTGTCCTGTAATTCGTTCTGTCATGATAATCGTTCCCTTCATCACTTAAAATTTTTATATACAACTGCGCGAAAGCTAGAATACTTACTCCGGCTTTCATAATGCAGCAGAAAAACCCGCTTTCATGCTATCGACTTTTTTAATTGTTTTGATGATATCTCTAGCCTCTTTGGTGCCATTGATTAATCGCCGCGCCACCTTGCTATCGCCAATGTTAACCAGTTCAATTTTGTTTTCTCGGCAATAATCATTCAGCTCATTCGTCAGCGAATTAAAGGAACGCATGCCTAAACAAATGAATCCGAAATCGAAAGGAATCTGTTTCTCAGCACCTGCAACCTTTACATTAAAGTGATCACGTTCCACTTTTATTAACGGTGTTTCAGTTAACTGATTGACTTGATACTTGTCCAGCATCGCCATCATTGACACACGTGTGACCAGATCCAGATCTTTTCCTAAGACAGGAAGCATTTCAATGATTGTAACCGAACCGGCACCGCGTTTTGCAAAGTATTCAGCCACATCAAGTCCAACTGCGCCACCGCCAACAATCGCAATTTGCTTACCTTTAAAACTACTGAACCGCTTCAAATCGGACAATAAATCAAAAACGGAAAAGACCTTACGCTCCGAACTGACAAGTTGCTCCTTAAGCCCCTGAATTGGCGGTAAAAATGGTTTCGCACCTGTTGCCGTAACGATGATATCCGGGGCTTCAGCGGCGATCCGATCAAAATGAACCGTCGTGTTCAACGAAACTTTCAGATTCGTGAGCGACTTCGCCCTTTTTTCCAAATAGTTGGGAAAATCCTCAATTCTTTTTTTATCCGGAAGCCTTGAAATTTCTCGTGCGAGTCCGCCTAGATAGCTTTTCGTCTCAAACAGATGCACATCACAACCGACTTCAGCTGCCGTACAAGCCGCCTCCAATCCGGCCGTTCCTCCACCAACGACCATGACGCGCAGGGGATGACTCACATGATAGCGCTTATATGAATCCCCATGAATCAAATCCGGATTAATTGTACAGCGAATCGGCTTGCATTGTGCGATTCGATTATCCGCGCAGCCTATATTACACGAGATGCATTTTCTCATTAATTCTTCTTGCCCATGTTGCACTTTATTGACCCAATAAGGTTCGGCAAGAAGCCCTCTCCCGATCGCGATCAAATCTGCTTTTCCGCTTTCAAGAATTTTTTCTGCCACTTTAGGCGTACGAATGTTCCCCGATGTGATTGTTGGTTTATTGAATTTCTTTTTCACAGCCTCAGCCATGTATGCCCGCCAGCCATCCTCAAGAGACATTTCGTCGATCTGATACTGAATGGAGTCGTTCAACGCCGCCGATACATTCAGCACATCAACATCATCAGTCAAATAGTCCAACAACTGCAAAGTATCCTCTAATTTATTACCACCCGCTACAAATTCTTCCGCACTAAAACGCAAAGCGATTGGGAAGTTGACCCCCACCTGGCGACGCACTTCATTGATCACTAGTCTCGTGAATCGCGCTCTATTTTCCGGTGACCCGCCGAATTCATCCGTCCGCTTGTTATAAATAGGTGAAAGGAACTGGCTGAGAAGATAAGAGTGTCCGGCATGAATTTCGATACAATCAAATCCTGCACGTTGTGCGCGTCGTGCCGTTTCTCCATATTTCTTAACGATGAGCATTATTTCACCCTTTGTTAATGGGCGCGGAATCACCCCACCGGATTTTGACGGAATATTGGAGGCTGATACCGGCTGTTTTCCCTGAAGCCGACCAGGGTAAGCTGAAGCACCCGCATGATTCATTTGCACGGAAACACACGTTCCATAAGCGTGCATCGTTTCCGTAAACTTAAATAAACCGGGAATAAACTGATCATTATCCATTCTGAGCTGTGTTGTGCCATTTGTGCCCATCGGATAATCCAAACAAACATTTTCTAAAATAATTAATCCTGTACCACCTTTGGCTCGTTCTGTGTAATAAGAAAGATGATCCTCTGTCATACTGCCATCGAGATTGGCAAAATTTGTTCCCATTGGCGGCATGATAATTCGATTCTTAATCGTCATTCTTTTAATTGTTAATGGTTTGAAAAGTAAAGGATAGTCTTCCATAGTGACATGACCCCCATATCATATTGTTAAAAATGATTGATAATTATTTCACATGTATTAAATCAAAAGAGAATGATATTTATTTCACAATCTTATTGTAGAACGCGCTTACATCAAATACAATAAAGGTATACGGTTTTATCTATAGATGCCATCTATGCATTTTTCGGAGGTGTGTTTATGAATCTGAAACAATTGTATTATTTCGCCAATCTTGCCGAAACCGAGCACTACACCAAATCCGCTGAACTTCTCGACATTTCTCAACCAACGCTCAGTCACATGATCAAAACACTTGAATCCGAGCTTAACGTTCTCCTTTTTGAAAAAGAAGGTCGCAACATTCGTTTAACAAAATATGGTCGTTTATTTCTTCCTTATGTACAGAATTCACTCAATGAACTGGAGAAGGGAAGACGAACACTTGAAAATATGATTGATCCGAAATCTGGGACAATTGAGCTGGCTTTTATTTACACCATGGGGGCATCTTTTGTTCCAAAAATGGTTCGCCTGTTTTCTTCCCAAGAGGCTTATCAAAATGTAACCTTTAACTTTCATCAGGGGACAACTCATGACGTGATCCCCAAGATTTACGACGAAACCTATGATCTGGCTATCTGCTCCTACGTGCCTGATCTTCCCGAACTATCATTTTTTCCTGTCTATCAAGAGGGGCTTGTCTTAATCACAGCAAAGAATCATCCTTTAGCAAAGCAGGATTCTGTTAGTCTGAAGCAGACAACGCCATATCCGTATATCTTTTTCAGTAAAGAGAGCGGTCTATACCCACTCATCGAACAAACGATGCAATCACTACAGATCCATCCGAAAATTGCCTGTGTCGTAGAAGAGGACTTGGCGATGGCCGGTCTTGTTTCCAATAATTACGGCATTGCAATCATTCCGAAGATTAAAGCCCTGTCCTCCTTTAACCTAAAAATTATTAACATTGCGGATAACATACCTGCCCGAATCATCTATCTAGCCTTTCTCAAAGATCGTTATATACATCCTGCAGCAAAGGCTTTTATCAGCTTTCTAATGAAGCATAAAATCACAAGATTGACAAATTAAGGTTTTGTATAATCAGAAAGGTGTCACGACCTATTCTTCACTTCTACTGTTAGAAAACTTAGCTTCGCCAAGCCTCTGGTGAAGACGAAGCTGCCGTCGCGACGGTCACGGATGACCTAGGTCCGGTTCGCCACAGGACGTACTTCCACAGGACGTGTTGGCTTCGACGTTCCTCATAGGAAGTGAACACCGGTAGTCGAAGCTCCTTTATTGCCGAGCCACTTACATTAAATTTCTCTAAATCTTTATACTTTTGTGATCGAGTAGGAGGCAGTTCATCTGCCGACCTCTCACACCACCGTACGTACGGATCCGTATACGGCGGTTCAATAACTTTAAGCACTTTGAATACGCTGGAGTGTCTTGGAAAGGTTAATCAATCCAAGATGCTCCAGTTTTTCATTCGTTAGGGTGTAGCAGAGCGTCTTGCTGTGTACTGTCCGCCAGTAACCCTTACGGGTATTAGCGAAGGTGAACGCTTGTGCTTCAGACAACCCTAATTTTCGGAGTTTCTTATAACGGGTTTTAATTTTCTTCCACGATTTCCAGATATATTGACGAATTCTCGATCGGAGCCATTCATCGAGACGCTGGATGAAGGTCTTCATCTGCCCCATCCCGTAGTAGTGCAGCCAGCCTCTCATCTTCAATCGAATTTCTCCGAAGAGGACCTCAAGGCTGCGTCCCCGGTTGCGTTTGGTCATTTGTTTCAGAGCCATTTTGATGCGTTTCTTGGTTTTCGTGCTAGGGCGAGCATAGGCACCCTTACGGGAGACACCCAGGGAAAATCCCAGAAAGTTAAACTTCAGTGGGGAACCCACCTGCGTCTTTTGCCGATTGATCGTCAATTTCAGATCTTTTTCCAGAAACTTCGTGACACTGGCAAGCACTCGATATCCCGCACGCCGGCTTCTGACATAGATATTACAGTCATCCGCATAGCGCACGAACTCATGACCTCTTGCGGTGAGCAGTTGATCCAGTTCATTAAGATAGACGTTAGCCAGCAAGGGCGACAGATTCCCACCTTGCGGTGTTCCTTTGTTCGTTGCCTCAAAGAACTGACCGTTCATCACTCCGCTCGTCAGAAATCTGCGGATCAGATGCAAGAGTTGCGGATCATCAATATATTGGCTGATAAATTTCATGAGAAGATCGTGGTTGACCGTATCAAAGTAGGCTTTCAGGTCTAAGTCCACCACGTAGTGATAGCCCCGATTGTAGAGTGCCACCACTTGGTGGATCGCATCATGAGCACTGCGATGCGGTCTGAAGCCATAGCTGTGATCTGAGAACGCCCTTTCAAACATGGGCATCATCACTTGAGCCACTGCCTGTTGAACAATCCGATCGACGACTGTCGGTATGCCAAGTTTGCGCTTGGAGCCATCCGGTTTGGGTATTTCTACACGTTTTACTGGAGCTGGTTTATAGGTTCCATTCCGCAGGGATGCGACTAATTCGTCCCGGTGTTCTTTGAGATAAGGCAGTACTTCTTCTACGGTCATTCCGTCTATTCCTGCCGCCCCCTTGTTACGCTTCACCCGAAGGTAAGCTTGATTTAGGTTCTTTCGCGACAGGAGACGCTCCATCATTAAAGTGCCATTCTCAGCTGCACCTTCACCGGAGACCGTACTACGCGCCCCGGAGTACTCTTGGCCTTCCATGCCTGCCCTCTTCCGGCGGTCAGCTTGATGTTCTGTTTTCTGCGATTGTCGCACGGCTTCCACCTCCAATATCAGTGAGAATTGTTAGTGTTCGGTCCTTCGCTGCTAGAGACAGCTACTATGACCTCGGCTGACTTCTGCATCATTCAGCGGCACATCACTATACCGTTTGTCGCTGTGGGATATGGCATCCCTCTTGCCGGCAATGTATGATGCAGATCTCCCCGGGTAAGAGCAATAACCTTCGTGCCATGTAACTGCCAGCTCTACTACTCATCATTTTGAGCGGTATCGGACTTTGGTTTGTTTAGCAACCTTATCCATGACGCGCAGCCTTATAGCTGGTTCTTGTGCATCAGTTCAGCACTTTGCCTTAGACTTCCTTCAGATTCTCCCTCACGGGAGACACCCTTGTCCTCGGCTAGTAGTTCCGACCGCTACGGTCTACAGCGGACTTTCACCGCCAAGTTATTGCCCATGCCGGGCGCACTAAAAAAGCAGCACAGACCATAGCCCTGGCCTGTGCTGCTAATCTTAATATATGTGTAGAAAATTATTTTTTAAGCAAATTGAAGTTCTCATAGTAGCTTACGGCTTCCTTCGCAATCGGATCGTTGGCTCCAAGTCCGCTCACTTCTTGCAGAACAGCAACCACTCCTTTTTCCTTTAACTGTTGTTGCAGCTGTGCTGCTTCCGCATCTTCGGCAACATCGAACCGAAGTGCCGCCGCAATCACTTTGGCAAGATGCGTAAAGGACAATCCAAGCTTTTCAGCTTCACGAGCAGGTTTTACAAGCCGATCCTCCGGTCCAAGTTTACGAAGTGGTGAACGTCCGACACGAGTAACATCGTCATTCAGCTTCGGATTTTGGAAACGATGCAGGATTTTTTCAATATATTTTTCATGTACTTCTGGTTTAAAGCCATATTGCTTGATGAGATAAGCACCGGTTTCTTCAATCGTTGCCTTCACATCTTGATAGATGTCGGAATCACGCAGTGCTTCATGAATCTTCTCTTTCCCTGCCTGATAGCCGAGATATGCGGTCGTCGCATGCCCCGTATTTACGGTAAACAGTTTGCGTTCAATGTACGGCGCAAGATCCGGAACAATTTGCATTCCTTTTACTTCCGGGAGCTTTTCATTCGTTGCGACAATCCATTCGTGATAGTCTTCGACAAGCACGTCAAGCAATTCTTCATTATGCTGGATAGGCACAATTCGGTCGACTGCTGAATTCAAGAAATAAACGGTTCCGTCAAGCTTCTTCAACGTATCTTCATCAAGTGCTTTCAGAACTTCTTTTTTCAACAGATCGGTCGCATTGATCTGGTTTTCGCAGGCGATCACATAAATCTTTTCATCCGTATGCTTTACGCGTTCAGCCAGCCCTTTGGCGATGAGCGGAGCAATGAATGGAAGCACTTTTGGACCGATCGCCGTTGTCAGATAAACCGCTTTACCGATTGCTTCGATCACTTGGTCCGGATTTGTCTTACTGTTGATTCCGGAAACATTATGAATGGTGATCGTTTCTTGATTCTCTGCCGCTGTTCTCACCGTATAGGTCTGTTTTTCGTTTAAGGCATTAATTATTTCTTCCGCGATATCGACAAAACTTACATGGTAGCCGGACTCCGCGAATAGCGCGCCAATGAACCCTCTTCCAATATTGCCTGCACCAAAATGTACAACTTCCTGCATGATCCTCAGTCCTTTTATTAGAATTTATGAATGAAAAATCGATAAAAAATCGTTTCTAATTTTGCACGAATCATTTCTTCATTTGCTGATGCGAAAATTAGTGTACTCTCGCGATCCTCGACAAGTGAGGAGCTGATCATACTGATCGCTTCCTGAGCGACCGGATTTAAGGGGTCAGGCGCGAGTATCAGCAAAATGTTACTGACCGAACACGTTTTACCATCCATTGCTGCCAGTTCAAAATGCTCAGTTGAATGTGCTATTTTAAAACATAAGTGCCGTACCGACTTGTCTCGGCAGTGAAACAGCGCCATATTCGTTCCCGGAACGGCAAGTCCGGCCATACGCTCACGTTCGATCAGCCGCCAATAGACGGATTCACGGTCATCGATGATTGCTTGATCAAAGCAAGTATCAATTAATTGGATTAAGACATCGTTCATCTTTTCCGCCTTGTTCACTTGAATTACTGAGAAGGCTTTTAGAATGCCTCGAATTGCTGCCTGTGCTTGATCCACTTCATCCATCAACTGCTGTAGCGAACGTTGACCGGCAACCTCAGGGCTCGAAACGATTCGTTCCGGAAGCAGCTCCGCATCGGTCCCGCTTTTTGCCAAATCATGCGTGACCTGTTCGATCGCTGAAATATCTTCTTGACTGAGCAGCGGGTTTACAAACAGGCACGGTATTTTTTGTTTCGGCAAATGTACGGTAGATAAAATCAGATCAAAGGCATTTAAATCCATATGCCCCATTTCATGGATCGATGCTACAGTCACCGAATAAAGGTCCGGCATTTCCTTTCTTAACCTTGCTGCCAGCATTTTCGATGCACCGATACCGGTCGGACAGACGATCAACGCACGAATCTTTCGCATTTGTTTTCGCTGTTCCAGAGCGGAGCCGAAGTGCAGCACAATATAAGCAACTTCGTCATCAGGAAACCGGATTTGTTGAAACACCTGTTTCAAAGCCTGTTCAGTAATCTTGAACAGAACAGGAAACTGATCCTTAATTTGCTGCGTCAACGGATTAAACGAGGCAAGATCTTTTCTAATCCGGAACAGTGACGGCTCCAGATGTGCCATCAAGCCTTGAAATAAAGAGAAATCACTGTTCAAATCGACCTGCAACTGCTGTGAGATGTGCTGGATCAATTTTTTAATTGCTTTGCCCGTGATGACCTGATCAAAGTATATGGATTCGGCACTTTGCAACCGTGATCCTTTGAGCAGTGTTGCCATGAACGCCTTTTCCGAGTCCGTAAGTACGATGCCTAATTGATCGGACAGGAGTCCCGAAATCTTCTTAATAAAAGGTAGCGCTTCCTTTTCATGACTGTTTTGCTTCTCATCACCACCCGTTCCCTCTTCAAGCGGATGCCCGCTTTCAAAACGCTGCAGTGCAATGCACACCTGAATGAGAAAGCTGACATAGTCACTGTCCGCCAATTCCGTATAAAGCTTCCCAAGATCATGCTTCATCGCTTGATCGACCGTCGACAGGTAATCGGACTTGAAATAATGCAGGACATGCACTCCTGGCTTTAGCTGCTGATGGTTAATTTGAAAAATCGCTTCGATTAATTCTTCATTAAAGTAGAACAGGTAAAAATGAGCGAGCGCTGTGCGTTTGGCGCGTTCCGTGCCGATCATTTGCAAGCCGACGCCGCGTTTGCGAACGACATGCATCTCAAAGTCCTCAGTCCATGCGGACAGTTCATCCAGATACCCGCTTAAAGTTGTTGACGAGATATCCAGTTCCTTTGCCAGCGGTCCAGTTTTCATGGGTTCATCGGCCTCAAATAATTTCAGGAAGAGCAAAAGTTTGCGCTCCTTGGCTGACAAATCTACTGGCTTTATTTTTGAAAGCTCTTGAACCAGTTTGAATACGGATTTATCCGGTCCTTGAATTTGCAGGGTCTTATCTGCGTTTTGAATCAATTGCAGACCAAATGGTTTAAGCAGTTTCTCAACATTTTTTAGGTCGCGGTGAACCGTTCGCATGCTGACCTGGAGATAGGACGCCATCGACAACGTTGAGTGCCTGCCGCTCGTCTTAATCAGCAACTCAAGTATGGTTTTTTCCCGTGTGGTCATGTACATTCGATTTATCCGCCTTTTTCTTCTAACATAGCATAACGATCAGGCGATTTCTTGTGAAAGCACTTACTCGTTTTGCGCTGCTGCTTTATTTATGATCGTTAGCAGATCATCGACCGATTGTGCACGTATCATCTCGCCGACATTGATTACATCCGAGCAGGCAACAGCAATTTTTGAAAGAATTTCCAGATGGCTGTTATTCTTACCTGCGATTGCGAAAACGAGCCGAACCTTGTTTCCTTCAAAATTAACACTATCCGGGATTTGAACAATCACAATTCCTGATTCCAGCACTTCCTTCTTCACTTCTTCAGTGCCGTGCGGAATGGCAATGCCATTGCCCATATATGTTGACATCAACTGATCACGGGCAATCATACCTTCGACATACGACGGTTTCACATAGCCGCCTTCCACCAGCTTTTGACCTGCAAAACGGATAACCTCTTCTTTGGTCTTAAAGGATTGCTGGATGAACACATTTTCTTTTCGAAGAATCTTTCCATCAACAAATGGCTGTGTTTCCGCTTCTTCCGGTGCCGCCGATTCAATCTTTTCTCCTTTGCTCAACTGATTGATCAAAAGATCGTATTCAGGGCTGCTTAGGAAGTTGTCGACAGAAATATGGAATGCGTTCGGTGCCTTGTCTCGTGCTCTTTGTGTCAATTCGGATTGAGTCACCACGATTTGCGCATCGCTTGGTATGGAGCTGACTGCCGTGTTGGTCACGTAAATATCCAGCCCTGCTGCCTTTACTTTTTTCTTCAGCAGAGACGCACCCATAGCACTTGATCCCATGCCGGCATCGCATGCAAAAACGATTTTCTTCACAGCTTTCGGATCAAATCCTTCACTATTAGTCAATACACCGGAAACGCTGCTCTTCTTTCCTTTCATGCTTTCCATTTTCCGTGTTGCTTCATCAAGATCATCATTCCCTGATTTATCTGTTTTTAAGATCAGCATCGAAATCACAAATGAAACGATTAATGAGACAAGCACATCCGCAATGTTTGCTGCAAAACTGCTAAACGATTTCGGAGTTACGGCCAACATTGCGAGAAAGCTGCCGGGAGATGCCGGTCCGACTAAACCGCCTTTCAATGTAACCAAGGTGAAGATACCACTCATCCCACCTGCAATGGTCGCCAACAGTAAAAGCGGTTTCATTAAAATGTAAGGAAAATAGATTTCATGGATGCCGCCGAAGAAATGAATGATTGCAGCACCCGGTGCCGACTTTTTCGCATTGCCCTTTCCAAAGAAACAATAAGCGAGAAGAACGCCCATGCCTGGTCCAGGGTTCGCTTCAAGGAAAAAGAGAACAGATTTACCGTACTGACGTGCCTGTTCAACTGCAATTGGGGTCAGTACACCGTGATTAATTGCATTGTTTAAGAATAATACTTTGCCTGGCTCAATAAACAAACTGGCAAGCGGAAGCAAACCGGCATGCACGAGCCATTCGACACCAGAAGCAAGTCCGTTGCTGACCACATCAACAACCGGTCCGATACCAAAGAATGCCACAATTGCAAGAATTGCTCCGAGAATACCTGCAGAGAAGTTATCAACAAGCATTTCAAAACCGGTCTTGATTTTGCCTTCAATCGATTTGTCAAACTTTTTAATGACATAGCCGCCAAGCGGGCCCATAATCATCGCACCGAGAAACATTGGAATATCGGTCCCAACAATGACGCCGGCAGTTGCAATAGCACCAACGACACCCCCGCGATGACCAAATACCAGTTTACCGCCGGAGTAACCAATCAAAATCGGCAGCAAATATTTTACAAGCGGGTCAACCATTGTCGCTAATTCTTTATTCGGCAACCAACCTGTTGGAATAAAAAGTGCTGTAATCAACCCCCAAGCAATAAAAGCACCAATATTCGGCAGAATCATTGAACTTAGGAAGTTTCCAAACTTTTGAACCTTAACTTTAACACCAGAGCCTGCGGACATTATTTTCTCCTCCTTTTAAGGTCTTACTAATTGAAGCTACTTAAAAAAACGGTTTGTTTATTATTGTTTATTAAGCGCTTACATTTTCTATATCTCTGCTACATTTCTATTATAGTGATCCCCCGTTCACAAAAACAACACAAACTAAAACCAGTTTTGCCAACCCTTGTGTGACAAAACTGGTTCAAACCGATGCACGTGGTATTCGATCACGGCTGAGCATCAATGCAGGAATAATAGTAAAAGGCGGCATAAACCGTTCAAACGAACGTTGTGCCGCCTTTCATTCAGATTTGTCTTTTCATCCGTTCGTCCGGCTGGCCGGCCTCCTGGTCGACCGGAAGCAAACGTACCGACTGAATCAGCTCATCAAGCTTGCCTTCAATTCGATGCAAGAGAAAAAAGGTGACGACAGCCGGAAAACCAACATCCTTAACCATGGATAACCACACCTCCATAGAAGCATCCTCCTTTCTGATCATTAATAAAGGCCAAAGAGAACGTGTTCGACATTCTCTTCGGCCTCATATGATCTCATTATACGTCTAGTTCAACTGGCGTCGTGTTGTTTTCCGAGATGCGTGCCGATTTAACGCTTGTTAGATCACCGCCCAATGATCGGAACACGTTCTCTGCGATAAGTGTATTCATCGCGTCCTTAATCGCAACTGGATCCGCCGGTTCAACCGGATCATTCAATGAGAGTGTCACACTTTTGCCCTCAGTATTTAAAAAAACAAGATTCAGTTTCTTCATTCCTTAGCTCCTCCTTTCGATTTATTTGTAAAGGATCAGCCGATTATTTCGGCTGTGTCGTTACGCTCAACTGAAATGAGCGGGTGCTGCTGCAGCGGCGCTAATTTCTGTGCGATTGCGAGCAAGCTATTCTCTGAAGCAGCTGGCTTAATGTTTCTGAATGATTTGGTGAGCAGAATCTGCTCGCCTTTTTCATCTAAGCCGCCATTCAGATTCATCACAAAGACCGATTCTGTGATTGTACTGGTTGCCATCTTGATCACCTCCTACATGTTTTAAGTAGGACGTGATTGCAAAATATGGTGAGTCTTGCTAAAAAAAACCATCCGGCGTCGGATGGTTTTTTAAGAAACAATTCTTCAATGAAGCAATGCATAGATTTGGTCTGCATTTGTCGCTGTATTCAGCTCATGGACTATACGTTTATCAACCAATTTCTGAGCAGTATCCGACAAATAGTGCAGGTGTGCTTCACTGCCTTTCGGTGGGATTAAGAAGGCAATCACAAAGGTTACCGGTTTCTGATCAAACGTTGGCCAGTCGGTGATCGGAGTTTCAAGTTTTACTGCCAGCATCGCCGCCTTTTTAATGGTCTCAGACTGAGCATGTGGAATCGCAAAACCGTCTTCCATGCCGGTTGAGCTCTGCTTTTCCCGATATTGAAAAGCCTTGACTAATCGTTCTTGGTCGCTCACATTCCCTTTAATCTGCATTTTTTCAGCAATAAATCGGAACAACTCATCTTTCGTTTGGACACCTTTTTCAAAATAGATGTTCTCTTTGCTCAAGAGTGTCTCTTGAGCAAGTGTCGGAGCAGCTTCATTGCTTTCTGCAGCTGCCTGAGCAGCATTATCTGCTTCCGTTGCTTTCAAATTTTTGTTAAAGCGATGTTTCTGATCAATAGCGATTAAGTAACCCGACACTAAAGCTCCTGCAAGAATGGCCAAGACCCAGAGCAGCGGATGGGTTACAATCGGCAGCACGATAAATCCTCCGTGAGGTGCCGGTACCTGAACCTTCATATAATAGGTTAGAATCGCAGCGATCGACGAACCGACCATCAATGATGGGATGACAGTAAACGGACTCTTCGCCGCAAATGGAATCGCGCCTTCAGTAATATGTGTGGAGCCAAGCAGAAAGTTGACATAGCCGGCGTTACGTTCTTCTTTTTGAAAATACTTACCGGCAAACAGAACTGCAAAACCAGTCGCAATCGGTGGCGCGATGCATGCGGCAGAGACGCCGGCCATGAAATAGAAGTTCCCTTGACCAAGCAGTGCGACCCCAGTTACATAGGCTGCCTTGTTTACCGGACCGCCCATATCAAACGCGCACATGATACCGACAATCAATCCGAGCACAAGAGGACTTTGATTCTGCATATTGCTTAGAAATTGCATCATACCTTCATTTATTGCTGTCATTGGCGAAGACAGTAAAATCATTGCGTATCCACCAATGAGACCGCCCAGCACCGGAAGCAGAAAAATTGATTTCAGACCATCTAGTTGTTTCGGCAGTCTTTTCAAGCCGTATTCAAGCAGAAGGATCAGATATCCGGATAAAAACCCACTGACAATACCGCCAAGGAAACCGGTTCCATTTGTGAACGCGATCATACCGGTGATAAATCCAATCACGAGACCTGAGCGTTTTCCGATCGCTTGAGCGATGTATGCCGACAGAATCGGTACCATTAATCCCAGCCCTACCTTGCCGATCGCGTTCAGATTGGCTGCGAAAACATTGTATTCATTGCTTTTCGGATCTGCCGAATTGATTCCGAACATGAAGGAAATGGCGAGCAGCACACCACCGGCAACAACTACGGGAAGCATGTGAGAAACGCCGTTCATCAAGTAAACATACAGTTTGTGTGCAACCGATTCTTTATCAACACTTACGGTCGCACCGCTTCCGCTCGGAGTCTGTCCGCTTTTGAACAGAGGTACGGAACCGTTTACAATTTCATCAATTAATTTTTCCGGTTCTTTAATTCCTTTCGTTACCGAAACCTTGATCACACGTTTACCCGCAAAGCGATCTTCGTCAACATCCTTATCAGCGGCGATAATCACGCCGTCCGCTTCTGCAATTTCCTTTGGTGTCAAGCCGTTTTCAATACCCGCTTGTCCATGCGTTTCCACTTTTATCTCAATACCTTTTGCCTTTGCCGCATCTTCAAGCGCTTTCTTAGCCATAAACGTATGCGCAATTCCTGTCGGACAACCTGTTGCCGCAATAATTTTTGTCATGATTCTCTTGCCCCCTTCAAATGTGTCGTAAGTTTAATTTGTTTCATTAATTCCGGAACATCAGTTAAATCGCTGAGTCCTGCGGTAAACGCCGTTGAGGATCCCGCTGCCGTCGCATAAACCAGTGCGTCTTCCAGGCTTTTGTTTTTGAGCCTGGAACCAACAAAAGTACCGAGCAGTGTGTCACCGGCGCAGGCTGTATTGACTACTTCGCCCTTAGGTGCTGTGGTGAACAGTACTCTCTCACCATCTGCGTACATCGTGCCCTTCTCCCCTCGAGAAACCAAGATTCGCTGTGCCCCTTTTTTCAGTAACTTTTCTGCCGCTTCAATCAGCTGCGCTTCACTATTAAAAGAGTCAGGCTTTACACCCAGCCATGCCGCCAACTCCTCATCACTCGGCTTGATTAGGTAGGGATGATCTTCAAGGCAACTCAGTAGCGCATTCGAGCTGACGTCAAGAATCAATTGAAATCCTTTTTGTGCTGACAATTGAGAAATTCTTTTCAAAATCGAATCATCGACGCCTCTCGGTAAACTGCCTGACACGAACAGCATATCCTTGCCGGTAAGCTTACTGATTTTATCAATCAATTGCGCTTGCGCGGCCAAACTGATCGCCGGTCCGCGATTCACCGCTTTATATTCCGCGGCACCTGCTTTTATAAACGTATTAATGCGTGTGATACCATCGATTATGACGAAGTCGGTCACAATACCGGTCCGATTCAGTTCATCATCAATATACGTACCTGTAAACCCACCTAAGAATCCGGTAGCTACACTGTCAATCCCCATTTTTTTCAGCATAAATGATATATTGATCGTTTTCCCGTTTGCCTGGTAATCTTCGAAAACACTTCGATTAACTACATGAGGTTCGAAACTGTTAAACTCAGTAAACAGATCAATTGCCGGATTCATCGTGCATGTATAGATCACGGATTATCCCTCGCTTTCACTTGCATCTTCTCTACTTTTTCATTATGCCATGATTGTTTATGAAAATGTTTTCGAAAAAGGATATAATCAATGTAAAGGTTTTCAAATTGGAGGTCAAGATGGACTTTACTTTTTTCGAACGCGTCAATCAGTATTTCGAAACACTCAGTGACAGCGAAAAGTTTCTGCTCCGCTATATTCAGGAGCATTTGAATGACATGCCGAAAATTTCAATCGTCCGTTTAAGCGAGAATGCCAACGTGTCGACAGCGACGATTGTCCGTACAATGAAGAAGCTTGGCTATGAAGGTTTTACGTCCTTCAAGATTCGTCTGAAGGACGAGCATCGGCTTGCTCCCGAGTTTTCCGTTGTCGAAAAAGTCGATAATAAAATTAAAGAAGCCATGCTTAAGAATGAACAGGAAGTCACCAAAACGATACAAATGCTTGATCGCGGTACGATTGAAGATGTATTGCAGAAAATCATTTACTCAAGAAAAATTGTGCTGTTCGCCCGCGGCTTTTCTGAACTGATCGCCAAAGAGATGACCGTTAAATTTCAGCTCACCGGCAAGTATTGTGAAATGCATGACGATCCGAACATCATCACGACGATCAGCAAGCGAATAGATAAGAAAGATCTCGTTATCTTCATCTCACTCAATGGACGTACCGAAGAATTGGTACAGGCAGCGAAGAACTGCAAGGCAAACGGAGTCAGCACAATCACACTGACCGCCAATCGTGAGAGTCCGCTTTACACCTTGTCCGAACTGACGCTCGTCGGCTACAAGTCGAAAGTATCCTATTTCCCGGATTACGAAGTGCGCTCACGGCTCCCGCTGCAGGTCATGGCGCGCATCATTCTGGATGCCTACGCCATACGCACGCGTTCCTGATTATACGGGAAGTGCGTGATCACGCATGATAAATGCGGATGCACGCACCAAAAATGCGGGGCACAAAGATACTACTGGAACTACAATGAAACAAAAGGTTGTTCATTCCTGAGATCAATGATTGGAGGTTACTTTTGATGAAAAGAAGTACATCGCTAATCATTGTGTTGGCAATTGTAATCCCCTTTGAGATCCTGATTAATCTCTTTGTTCATAACAATATTGTCGCACCGATTCTCATAGGGTTATTAGCTTTTACATCCGTACGTTTCTTTCACTATTTAAATAGAAAAGGGTTGCTGAAAAAAAGACGCTGATGAGCACCTGTGTAGTGACAAATCTTTTTGTTCCACAATTAGTTATTCGCATCGTGCAGCGCTATGGTAAACTAATAAAGACTATTGATTCGCGGCTTTCGTCATTGATTGCTCCGACAATCGCGCGTAGCCGTTCACACACATCTGGAGGTTTGATTCAATGAAAAAGCAAATCGCAACAAATGCTGCACCAAAAGCTGTTGGTCCCTATTCACAAGCCGTTCTTGCCGGAGACTACCTGTTCGCTTCCGGACAGATTCCTCTTGATCCCGCAACAGGCGAAATCGTCGAAGGCAGTATCGAAGCGCAAGCTGAACGCGTTTTTCTCAACCTGCAGGCCGTGTTAAATGAAGCCGGCCTCGATTTCTCAAACGTCGTGAATGCCACCGTCTATCTTGCTGACATTAATGACTTCGCGACCGTAAATGGCATTTACTCAAATTACTTCACTGGAGAAATCCTCCCGGCACGCTGCGCCATCCAAGTAGCTGCCCTGCCAAAGCAAGCAAAACTGGAAGTCTCCTGTGTCGCATATAAAGGATAAACAACAAGCCTGAACGTAGAGTATTCCGCGTTCAGGCTTGTTTCTGTATGGATATTGTTAAAAATCTTCTGGGTCACTATTATTGCGCTTATCTTCATTCAACGTATCAATCTGCTCCATTTCATAAGCAGACAACTCAAAATCAAAAATGTTCGCATTGCTGACCACATGCTCTGGATTTATTGATCGCGGAATTGTGATGATGCCGTGCTGCACAGTCCAACGCAGAATCACCTGTGCCGCAGTTTTATCATGCATTTTAGCTATCTCATTTACTGACGAATTGGTCAGTACCTTCCCCGTTCCAAGCGGTGAATATCCCTCGACCTGAATATTCTGCTCAGCGCAATAGGCTCTTAGCGGTACTTGTGACAAGAGCGGATGAAGTTCAAATTGATTAATTGCCGGCCGAATTTTGGCATCCTCTAACAATGTCTCAATATGATGCGGATTAAAATTACTTACGCCTATCGCTCGTACTTTGCCTTGCTGATACAGATGCTCCATTGCCCGCCACGAATACTTGAATTTCCCGGTTACCGGCCAATGGATAAGATAAAGATCTAAATAGTCAAGTCCCAGAGTCTTCAAGCTCTTATCAAAAGCCCTGAGCGTCTCTTCATATCCCTGATCGTCATTCCATAGCTTCGTCGTAATAAAAAGTTGATGCCTGTTGATCCCTGATTGTCTGCTATATTAATTATTTTTTTCTTAATGGAGAATACCATCTTTGGGTACTACATTGAATGCCTGTGCAAGATCCTTTAATTGACTGTCCGTTATTTGAGCACGAACATTTCGGTAGGTAAGCATATAGATCTGTGCTGCTTTTTCAACCGTCTCAATTAAACCATAGGCATCGTCAAAAGTGTCACCAGACGCCAGGATACCGTGATGAGGCCAGAGAACAATTCGCGAATCCCGCATCTTCTCAGCGGTTGCTTCAGCAATATCACGATTTCCGCACACCATCCATGGGATAACACTGACACCATCCGGAAACACAATCAGGCATTCGCTGATGATCCCCCATAGTGTACGCGTCAGCTCTTTCTCATCAAGGGAATGAACGAAAGTCATCGCGGATATATTCGTCGCGTGATTATGCAGAATCACCTTATGATTTGGATTCCGTGCTAGGCGCACACTATGTGAAAGCAAATGGGTTGGAAATTCACTTGTTGGACCTCTTCCCGCCTCAAACCCCCAAAGTACATCAATCGAATCACCGCGCTCATTCAACCGAACAATTCCCAGTTCTTCACTAGGCCGTTTTTCCACATTTTTAAAGTAGCTACCAGTGGCAGTGACTAAGAATGTTTTTCCAACCAAGTTTTCAGGTACTTCTCCGAATCCGTTGAATGGTAATGATTTCTTAACATGATCCGGATTCAGATAAGGTCTTAACTCATCCTCATCAATAATGTAACTAATGTTCCCCCCGTTACGTTCATCCCAGCCATGCAACCACATTATTGATGCCAGTTCTGCCATTTCTTTAACAAAATTTGCCTCTATTATGCTTTTCGAAGCTACGGTCATAGTTAATCATTCCTCTCATCAATTGATAAAATGGGGATGTTAATTGCATCCAAAAAAGTAATCGTTTTCATTTCATTGCGCTGCTAACTTATTTCGCTATTTAAAGTCTTTTTCCAACATACTCAATGTTAAAAGCTTTCCCGTCATACACAACTTTAGTTAGACTTGCATTGGGAATAACGTCTACTTTAATCTGTTCGCTTGAAAGAAAATAAACAAGGCAGCTGAGAAATAATCCATGACTAACAGCCAAAATGTCATTGGAAGGAGTGGATGTGAATATCTCTAAAAGACGATGTATTCTCTTTTTTACATCACTATAATTTTCAGCGGCATGGAATGTGTCAATTTTTTTTAAGCCCTCCAATACAAATATCTTCTGCCAGTCCGGATAATCAGAATTAAACTGGGGTAGATTTGCGGCTGTTCCCGCTTTATTCCACATCAAGTGGGAATTCATTCCCTCAAATGAACCAAAGGATACTTCTCTCAGTTCTTCGATCTCACTAAGATTATTCATGGATAATCCTGCGCTGTGCAAAATGAATTTGGCAGTGTGTTTTGCCCTGGTAAGGTCACTCGTAAAAGCAGTGTCAATTATTATGTTATTTTGCTTCAAAGCTCTCCCTAGCGCGCTCGCTTCTTCTTTGCCCCTTGTAGTAAGTGGTGAATCAGCACAACCCTGAGCAATATTAAGCAAATTGAAGAATGTCTGACCATGCCTTACCAGGTAGATCCTCTTCATTCCCCATTCCTCCCCTCTTTATCATTCAAGTAGAGTATATAGTCACATTCCCACGAGTACATCACATCGTTAATGAAAACGTTTTCAAAACGTTGTGATGAAACTTAGACGTCGTACACATATAATTGATTTTGTGAAGGAGGTGAAAACAATTGATCATCTTAGACCGCGAGATTACAAATCTTATACTTGTTCAAAAGCACTTAAGCGTAGAGGAAATTGCCCACCATTTATCTACAGAAAAGAACAAAGTCCTTGAACGGATTCATTTAATCAGTGAGCGGCTTCCTCATGAATCAATTGAAGTAGTTAACGGAGAAGTAAAAATATCTGAAAAGTGTGTCGATGAGTTATATGCATCATTGGTTGGCAATTTATCGTCAAATTCAAATGAGTATGAAGTCGATCTCAGAAAAAATTTAATCGAACTCGAGTTAATCGTTCATAGCAATCATCACACATTGCAAACACTATCTGATTTGTTTTATGTAAGCAAAAACACAGTTTTTTCGGATATGAAGTATTTGAAAGAAGAACTAAGAAATTTGAATTTTCACGTAACATACTCGAGAAAAGATGGTTATCAAATCAATGGACCGGAATATTTAATCCGAAATCATTTAGTTCAACTCATAAATGAATTATTAAAAACAGCTTATGGAAGATCCTGTCTGATTGATCGATTTAATATTAATAAAAGCTCAATATCGATGTTTAAGCAAAAATTAGAGTGTATTGAAGACGAAATAATGATTCGTCTTACTGACGAACAACTTGGAAATTTACCCTTTATTCTATCGATCTTATTACAACGAATGCAAAATTTTCCAAAGCCTTGGAACTTCAAGGTGGAGAAGTATGATATTAGAAACACCTTAGAATTTCCAATCATCAAAAAACAGTTCAGCGAATTTTCCTTTTTGAAAGATGTTGATTTATTATATCTGTCCTTACACATTCTTTCATCTAATCGAATCGAATCAGCTCTTGAGTTTGCAGATAGCGAAGAAATAAACAGTTCGGTAAATCAATTCATTGCACTATTGAAGGAAAAATTAGCCATTGATTTTGTGAAAGAGACGGATTTCAAATCTAAGATTATGTTGCATATCCAGCCGGCAATTTTTAGAAATATTTTAGGTTTTCGTGTCAATAATCCTCTGACTGAACGGTTCATAAACGAGCACTATTACGTTTTTAAGGCAGTTGCTCATGCGGCAAAAAAATCATTTGGAACGATTCTGGAACATGATTTTTCGGATGAAGAAATCGTGTATCTTTCTATGATTGTACTCGGGTGGATGTATCAAACAGAGGAAGATAATTCAGCCTATTATAAAGCCGTTGTCTTATGCTTTAATGGCACATCGGTTTCAAAGTTATTGCTCGAAAATTTAAAAGATATGTTTCCTGATATTGATTTTGTTGGGGCATTTTCTTTTCGCCAATTTGAGCAAATGAATCTGGAGCCTGATTTTATTTTCACAACTGTTCCAATGAAAAGTCGTATCGCGACCATTATTGTTCCACCTTTTCTCGAGCCTGATAGCCGAAAACAATTGAGAAAAGTTGTTACCAAGTTACTTAGTCAAGACCCACATCGAGAGGCTAAAGGTATTGTTTATGCCATAAGAGATCTCATTCCTGAGGATAAGCTGGAACTTGCTGAGCTTGCACTAAAATCCTTTTTTGATAAAAAAGAAGAAAAACGACCAATTTGTCATGAAAAGTTAAGCTTAACAGAAGAAAATATTTCACTAATTGATTCCTCCGTCTCTTGGGATAACTGTGTCGAGGCTGCCTTTAATCCCATCATTAGCAGGGGAAATATCGGAAGCGATTACATTAATAAATGTAAATCCATATTTTATTCAAATTATCAACAGATGCTTATCGGTCCAAAAGTCTACCTGCCGCATGCAACTGTAACAAAAGAATCTGCCGATCTTCAAATCACTATTTTCAAGCAAGCGGTGACAAATCCGGAAGGTGATCCTTTCCAACTTATGGTCGCCTTAGTACCAGAAAAATCAAATGCTCATGTACCTTTGCTATTAAAACTTAATGATGTTTTCTTGGAAAAAGGACGTATCGAAGCAATAGTCGCTTGTAAATCAAGGAAAGACATTCTAAATCTGCTTGAAAGGAGGTGAACACCGTGAATTACAGCAATTTATTTCAAAAAGATCTCATTATCCTTAATGCTGAGTATCAAGACCAAAACGATCTCTTCAATTCAACTTTTAAAAGTCTACAAGACAAAGGGTTAGTCAATGCATCCTATGGCACTGCGCTCACAGAAAGAGAGTCTCTTTATCCTACTGGCTTAGCGAACGAAAAAATTCAGTTTGCGATACCGCATACTGATGTGACCTATGTTAACCGACCCTTTGTCCAAGTCGTTCGTCTAAAAAAACCTGTTCGCTTCGCTCATATGGGAATGTCGGATCAACAAGTTAATGCGGAAATCGTTTTTGTGCTCGGTATTAAGGATCCAAAAGGCCAGGTCGGATTACTTTCTGAAATTATGTCATGCTTTAATGATCAATCTTTTATCGATCATGTGAGAACGATCAATGATTCGCAACAAATGGAAGCTTACTTGAAAGACAAATTTGGGAGGTAGTCAAAATGAAACGAGTTATTGTCGCGTGTGGTTCCGGTGTCGCAACCAGTCAAACCGTTGCTTCAAAAGTAAAACGTATTTTGTCCGAAAAAAAGATAAGCGCAGAAGTTGAGGCCGTAGATATTAAGTCGCTTGATCATTTGATTAAGAACTGTGATGTCTATGTTGCCATTACAAAACCAAAGAAAGCATATGGAATTCCAACTTTAAATGGCATTGCTTTTCTTACAGGTTTGGGAATGGACGCAGAGGTTGAAAAACTGATTGCAGCATTAAAGTAAAACAACGACCAACTATGAAAAGGAAGTGAATGAAATGGACGTTTTAACTAATGTTGTTCAATATGTACTCAATTTAGGTGCCTCGGTATTTGTCCCAATTATTATGCTGATCATAGGTATCTGTGCGCGAATGAAATTCAAAGATGCAATTAGTGCAGCCATCATTTTTGGTGTCGCATTTGCCGGAATGAATTTAGTTGTTGGATTCATGCTTGATTCGATTAGTCCCGCAGCTCAAGCATTTGCTAAGAACACGGGAATTGCACTCACCGCCGTTGACGGTGGTTGGACCACCGGCGCGTCAATCACATGGGCATGGCCGCTTGCATTTCTGATCTTTCCCATCACGATTGGCGTTAACATTGTTATGTTGGCCTTGAAGTGGACGAAAACGCTGAATGTTGACATGTGGAATGTTTGGGGAAAAGCATTTACAGCAGTTATGGTCTCGTATATCTCTGGAAATGTCTATCTCGGTTTCGTTGTTGTTGTCATTCAAATCATTATTGAACTGAAAATCGGTGATATTTGGGGAAAAGAAATTGAAGAATTGACCGGCATTCCTGGTGTTACCGTACCACACCATATGACAATCATTGCCAGCCTGCTCTATCCGATTAATCAATTAATGGATAAGATTCCAATGTTCAATAAGAAGATGGATGCAGATGCATTAAAGGAAAAATTAGGTGTTTTTGCAGAAAATCATGTCATGGGAGCAATTGTTGGATTCCTTCTAGGACTTGTTGCTGGATATGGAGTATCCAAATCTTTAATTCTCGCGGTTCAAGCTGCGACGGCGTTAACACTGTTTCCTATGGTTTCCAAACTTTTTATGCAAGCGCTATCACCAATTTCGGAAGCAATTTCAGACTTTATGAGAAAGCATTTCAACAATCGAGAAATTCTAATTGGACTTGATTGGCCAATCCTAGCAGGGAGAAATGAGCTTTGGGTAACCGCTATTCTGCTCATCCCGGTTGAACTGTTATTCGCTGTTATTCTTCCGGGTAATAAAGTGCTCCCATTCGGTGGAATCATTAATCTGTCGATTGTCGTGGCAGTTGTCTTGCTTGCCCGAGGAAATCTGCTTCGGATGGTTGTCTATGGTGTCATTACAACTCCGGTGTTCTTATACCTGGCGACATTCTTTGCACCATATATGACGCGACTGGCTCAGGAAACTCATGCCGTTAAAGTACCCGTCGGAAGCATGCTTACTTGGAGTACGATGGAAAATGGTGAATTTAAGTTCGCTTTTTCTGAGGCGATGGCCGGAAAATGGTGGGGAATTCTCTTAGCAGTTGTTTGGATCGCACTGTTCGTCTACTTCTACTTTGGTCGAAAGAAGGAAAATGCGAAGCGATATCGCGATGAAGCAAAAGCTGAAGGTTTTGAATCATGAAAGCGGGAAAATTGGCAAAAGCATTTTGGATTTTCATGGTTTTCCTTGGATTCACCCTGCTGTTACTTGGCTTTCTCACCGGTGATTTGATGATGTGGGTCGTTGCTTTAATTATTGGCCTGCTTGTCCGGTATTGTGCCTATGACCTGCTTTTCAAAAAATACGATCAAAAGGTAGCAGAGATTCGCCAAAAGTACATGCAGAGAAAGGAAGGTGTAAAAAGGTGATCTATTCAGTAACACTTAACCCAGCCATTGATCGCATCATCCATGTCAAAGATGAATTAACTCGTGGAAAAAACAACCATATATCCGAAAGCTACAATGACATTGGCGGTAAGGGGACACATGTTTCCGTCGTACTCTCCTGTCTTGATACGCCGAATGTATCAACAGGTTTTATCGGCGAGAATGGCAAAGAAGAATTGTATGCCTTGTTGATTGATCGAAAAGTCAGCCCGGAATTCTTTGTTCTGCCCAATCGTGCCGTTCGCCAGAATTATGTCATTATGGATGAAACAGATTCAGGCAGCTTTATGATTACTCAAACAGGTCCATCGATAACATCCGATGAACTCGAAAGATTTACAACTGAATTTGCTGGCAAATTACTTCCGGATGATATCGTAGTATTTGCCGGAAATCCATCACGATTAATGAGTCCTAATGAATACGGTTCGATATTAAAAAAAGTAAAAAAAACGGGCGTACGACTCATCATCGATGCTTCCGGCGACTATCTAAAAAAAGCCATTGAAATATCGCCGACTTTAATTAAACCAAATCAATATGAATTTGGTGAACTAACTCAAAAAAATATCACCTCAATTGAGGACACAATTGAAGTGATGGAAAAGTCTAACTTACCTAACATAAATTATATCATTGTTTCACTTGGCAAGAAAGGTTCTCTGTTGTTTCATAACGGTTCAATTTACCATGTTATTCCACCTAAAGTAAAAACTGTAAATGATACCGGCTGTGGCGACGCTTTTGTCGGAGGAATTGTTTACGCGCTCTATAAAAATTATTCTGTCGAAGATATGTTAACTTTCGCAACTTCCGTAAGTGCTTCAAAAGCGATGCAGCCTACAAGTTCCGGATTTATTCCTGAAGAAGCGCGTCTGCTAAGAGAACAAGTGACATTTGAGAAGATTAAATAATGTTTTCGGAGGGGATCTCATGTTATATGAGTCTGAAAGAAAAGATTTATGTACCGTTGTTAAAACAATGTTTGATCGTTTTGAAACAAATGCTGCAGGTGGAAATGTCAGCGTCCGAATAGATGATGACCATATCATCATGACGCCAACATTAATGTCTCAGCAAAAGCTGTGCAACCTTAACCCCTATGATATTCTTGTCGTCAACATGGATGAAGAAATCATTGAGGGTGATGGAAAACTGACTAGAGAAATCAACATGCATATGGCTTGTTATAAACAGAATAAGAAAATCGGTTGCGTGATCCATGCACATCCTA
Organism: Sporolactobacillus sp. PKPK-6; assembly: GCF_056678885.1. Taxonomy (NCBI): domain Bacteria; kingdom Bacillati; phylum Bacillota; class Bacilli; order Caryophanales; family Sporolactobacillaceae; genus Sporolactobacillus; species Sporolactobacillus sp. PKPK-6. The sequence goes on from NZ_JBWXPA010000001.1 coordinate 1,074,560, forward strand.
GAGATTCACTATTCTTCGCGACATTAGGAATTGAGTTGCCTAACCTTACAGAAGCAACGCAAAAACTGGGTAAGATCCCAACTCTTGATTACCGCCCGGCAACAACGGTTGAACTTGCAGATCTTGTGCGTGAACACATCAAATCCCTTGGAGATGATGTCGTTCCAAAAGCCTGCCTTCTTAATAGTCATGGGATCCTAATCACAGATAAAACACTTCATAAAGCCTATGACATGCTTGAGAGAATCGAATACAACGCATATATTGCGGAAAAGGCATTGATTTTCGATAAATTGGGCATTGTTCCTCTTCATAAAGAATGTTGATTGATTTTATATGATTTATGGTGGCTTGAGACTTCTCCTGCCACCTTAATCTTTTTTCAACTTTCGATTTATTCTTTAAAAAAAACAGAACTTGGGAGGAAAATAATGATGAATACTTTAAATTGGGCGATTTTAGGAACAGGTACCATTGCATCTGAATTTGCCGATACACTCCATCAATCAGGACGTCCTGTTTTCGCAGTCGCATCCAGGCAATTTGAACGCGCCCAAAAGTTTGCTAATGATCATCACGTGGAAAATGCATACCGATCTTATGACGAATTATTAAGTAATCCTAAGATTAATGTTGTCTACATCGCGACACCACATTCTAATCACTATGAACTCATGATTAAATGCCTTGAATACGGAAAACATATCCTCTGTGAAAAATCAATTACCGTAAATAGTGAGCAGCTTAATCACGTGATTCACCTTGCCAAAGAAAAGCAGCTTTTTGTCATTGAGGCAATGACCATTTATCATATGCCCCTTTATGAAAAATTGAACAATCTTATCGAAGCTGGGAAAATCGGCAAATTAAGAATGATCCAAGTATCATTTGGGAGCCTTAGAGTTCCTGATGTCAACAGTCGCTTTTTAAATGAAAAGTTGGCAGGCGGTGCCCTTCTGGATATTGGCGTATATGCTTTATCCTTTACACGCTTTTTCCTTAACAAACAACCCGATGAAATTTTAACAACCGCTAAACGATTTAAAACCGGTGTCGACGAACAATCCGAAATTATTCTACGAAATTCTGAGGATGAAATGGCTTCAGTTATTTTGACTCTGTTCGCAAAACTTCCAAAAAGAGGAATCATTACTGGTGAAAAAGCCTATATAACTGTAGATACCTTTCCACGCGCACAATCAGCGACAATTACTTATCCCGATTTTTCAACAGAGGTTGTAACAGCCGGAAATACAGATGACGCCATGGTTTATGAATATGACTATATGAATTCCGTAGTAAATGGAGAAAAAGAAGATACGACCCTTCAATTGACGACGGATGTGATGGAGTTGATGAGTGTGATACGTAAAAAATGGGGCATTGTCTATCCGTTTGAATAAAAGCTTTTCAATGGCCCATCACACGGCCAATATTTAAACTTAAAAGAAGAGAGTATTTCCACATAAATTTTAAATTATAAGTGGAAATTCTCTCTTTAGTATTAATGATTATTTTTGCCTAGTACCTTTAATAATCCTTCCGTTTTTGAGTATTAGATTATGCAAACTGGTCAATACTCACATCGTTCAGTTGCTCAAAACACCGACATTAAAAAATGGGGGCAAATAAAAAACAGAGCACTCAGCTCTGCTCATAAAAGGTGTCACGCATCACTGCCATTCGGCAAATATGGTTTCAAAGATTTGCAGCGTCTTTTGAATATCCGCTTCTGTATGTTGGGTTGACAGATAAATTCTTCCACGGTTCGGCGTAAGTCGAATGCCAAGCTCAAGCGAACGGGCAACCAGACGATTATAAAGCTCGATATCGGCGAACTTCAAATAATCTCTGAAATCATCCACAGGCTGATCAACCCCAAGCAAAAGCATGCAAATAGCTCCGTCATGACGGCAATAAAGAGGAATACCAAAGCGATCGCCCAGTACTCTGAGGCCTTCTGTTAACTGCTGACCTATGTTATCAAACCGTTCATAGACATCGTCACACTGCAATTGATCAATAGTCGCCAAGGCAGCAGCAACAGAGAGTGCATTACCATTAAACGTGCCAAAAGTACGGATTCCACAATCCATGACGCGACCTTTTCCTGCAACAATCGATAAAGGAAGACCTCCTGACACAGCCTTGGCAAACACGGCTATATCAGGCGTTACCCCGAAATAGTCTTGTGCGCCGCCTAAAGACATTCTGAAGCCTGTGATCACTTCATCAAAAATGAGCAAAATTTTGTTTTCTGTCGCTAGTGTTCGTAACCCTTCAAGATAGCCTTCATTCGGAAAAATCGGACCGGAATCGCACATATAAGGCTCGGTAATGATTGCGGCAATTTCATCACGATGCTTTTCAATCACATGCTTGATTGCCGTTAAATCATTCCACGGCAGAATGATGATTTGATCGGATGCATCGGCTAACTGTCCCAATACTTCCCGATTTTTCTTCGGCTGCTCTCTTGGTCCCAACTCATCAACGGAACGGGCATCCGTGCTGATCAGTTCTTCATCAGACCATCCATGGTACTGTCCTTCAAACTTAATGATCTTTGATTTTCCGGTGAATGCCCTCGCCAATCGGAACGCGAACATATTCGCTTCTGTGCCTGTATTTTGAAAAACGACACGCTCAGCACAAGGGATAATCTCGGTCAGCTTTTCCGCAAGTCGGTTCAAATCGGCAGAAGGTGAGCAGAACTGCGTCCCCTTTGCCATCTGCTTGGCCACAGCCAGATTCACCGCATCCGGACTGTAGCCTAGAATCAAAGGACCCATTCCCGCCACATAATCGATGTACTCATTGCCGTCAACATCATAAAGATGAGCGCCTTTTCCATGATCAAAACAGATTGGAAAATCTTGAAAACCCGCTTTGTGAAAGCTGCTGGCAACACCATTTACTAAGTATTTTTTAGAGTTCTCATATAGTTTTTTAGAGTTCTCATTATTTATCGAATTCCCGCTCAGTCTCAATCACCTCACATGATGCTTGCTCAGAACCTCCGCAGGTGCTGTGACTTCAACGTTGCTCACAGGACGTGAGGTTATTAGTTGAAGATCCTTCTTGTTAGCAGAAGCACCTCACTACCTTTTTCCCGGACTTTTCGAAAATTCTCTTATACTTTTTCCGCTTCAGGGTGCAGTACTTGATTGATAAAGAGCTTGGTGCGCTCATGCTTCGGCGCGTTAAAGAGATCGCTCGGTTTTCCTTCTTCGACAACGGCACCTTTATCCATGAAAATAATACGATCTCCGATTTCTTCGGCAAAACGCATTTCATGCGTAACAAGTACCATGGTCATGCCTTCATCCGCGAGTTCGCGAATGACTTTAAGCACTTCACCGACTAATTCGGGATCCAGGGCAGATGTTGCTTCATCAAACAGCATAATATGCGGTTCCATCGCTAATGCGCGAGCAATAGCAACGCGTTGCTTTTGTCCGCCGGATAGCTGACTTGGATAGTGGTCCATTCGTTCGGCAAGACCCACTTTTTTCAAATAGTTCTCTGCAGTCTTCCTTGCCTCTTCCTTTGATTTTCTTCTTATTTTCACTTGTGCCGCCATCACATTCTCAACTGCAGTCATCATTGGGAAAAGGTTAAAGCTTTGAAATACCATGCCGATTTCTGTGCGAAGCTTAGCAACGCGTTTCTCATTATAGCGGCCGGACTTGTCTGCAAAATTCTCCCCTTCAACTTTGACTGTTCCTGATGTTGGGAGCTCCAAGCAATTCAAACAGCGAAGCAGCGTTGATTTTCCTGAGCCCGAAGGTCCGATAATCACGACAATTTCACCTTGATGAACATCCAAGTCAATCCCTTTTAAAATTTCCAGACTGCCAAACGATTTATGAAGCTGATTCACTTCGATCATTGGTTTAGGCATGTTTCGATAACCTCTTTTCTAACAGCCGCACGACTTGAGACAACGGCAAACTGAGAATCAGGTAAGCAACTGCGAGAATCGTATAGGACTCAATCGTTAAAAAGGTCTGTGACGCATAGGCTTGTGTGCGCAGCAATAATTCGTTGACCGTGATAAACGCAAGCAGCGATGTATCTTTAATCATCATAATCAGATAGTTACCAAATACAGGAATCGCCTGTCGTGTTGCTTGTGGAATCACAATAGACCACAAGGCCTGACGCTGCGTATAGCCCAGCGCAAGCGCCGCTTCTGTCTGTCCCTTGTCAATCGACAGAATCGCGGCACGCACCACTTCAGATAAGTAACAGCCGTAATTGATTCCTAATCCAAGTATTCCGGCGAAAAGCGGATTGAGCTGAAATTGATAATCCGGCATGAAAAATTGAGCAACTAAAGAGATAAGCAGGGGCACAACATAAAACATATACACAAGCTGAACAAGGAGCGGCGTCCCCCTGACAATTTCCAAAATAACAACCAATATGCCCTTTAGTACTTTTGAGTCCGATAAACGGCCCACTGCAATGAGTACACTTAGAATAACAGCCAGCAAGAATCCGCCTACTGTTGCTTCAAGAGCAATTAAAAGCCCTTGCCATAATTCCGGTGTCAGTTCTTTGATGGCTGTGGCAAAATCCAGATGACTCAAAATATCCATTCGTTACACCTCATTCGTCAATCAATTGTCTTGCATTCTGCAACCTTGCCCTTAACTTGAATTTCCCATACAAATAGCAGAAATCAGAGTTAGTCTTGTTGAAAGAATAACTCTGATTCAATCAATTTTAGTTTTATTTTTGAACGGGCACGTAATAGTTATCAGGCATTCCGTATTTCTTCAATAGTTTCTTGATAAATCCGTTTTCTTTCAAAATATTAATTTGTTTGTTGATCGCGTTTACCAGCTTCGTGTCGCCCTTTCTTGCAGCAGCACCGATGTTTCCGGAAGCCTGTGGTGTATACGGATCAAGAATTTTTAATTTCAGCGATGGATCTTGTTTCAAGCTATAGGCAGCAACAGCACCATCAGTTACCAATGCATCAATCTTTCCTGTGTTTGCCGCAAGAAGCAAATCGGCTTGAGAACCGAACACATTAATTTGTTTGATTTTGCCTTCTTTTTTCAGCTTGTTCGCAAAGTCATAGAATGCTGTTCCTTTTTGTGCGCCGACCACTTTATCTTTCAGGTCATTAACACTTTTAATCGGTGAATTCTTCGGAATAACGAACGCTTCGCCCTCTGTATACCAAATTGTTGTGAACTTCGCTATTTTTTCTCTTTGCGGGTTAATATACATAGCATCCGTCACGAGATCGATATTCTTATTGTTTAATTCGAGGAGCAAGTTCTCAAACTTTGTCTGTTTCATTTCAACCTTTGGAATTCCTAAACGTTTGGCAACTTCTTTAATGATTTCAGCGTCGATACCGGTGAATTTTTTCGTCTTCTGGTCAATGAAAGCAAACGGCGCATCATTTGAAGACCCCACGACAAGGACTCCTTTTTTCTTTGCCGCCGCCAATGTGTCTGTCGTTTTACTTGAAGAAGAGCTGCCTGATTTGGAACTGCTTGAGCCACAAGCTGAAAGAATACCGACGAGCAATACAAGAATAAGTGCTGACATAAACCAACGTTTCATGAAAAAGACCTCCCCAGTTATTGAATTATTTAAGTTATATAATTAAATACAATTTTCAGTTATTCATATTTTGAATTCTACTAGTCATTGCTAGAAAAATCTATGCACCTTTTTTATTTTACAGTTTCCAGTGCTTCTTCAATTATATCCAATCCCTGAGCTAATTGGACTTCAGTAATCGTCAGCGGCGATAAGAAGCGAATACAATTGCCTTTCAATCCGGCATCAAGAAGAAGCAAACCATGCTGATTGGCATAGGCAACTATTTTCTTGGCCCGATCTTTATCCGGTTCTTTCGTCCCTTTGTCCTTAACAAATTCAACGGCTGCCATGGCGCCAAGTCTTCTAAAGTCACCGATAAATGAATAGGTTTGTGCCCACTCTTTCGCCCGTTCTTCAATGATCACGCCTATTTTTTCTGCTCGTTCAATAAGATGTTCTTCTTTAATAATATCGAGAACGGCTAATGCAGCAGCGCAAGCGATCGGGCTGCCGCAATAGGTGCCGCCGAGGGATCCCTTTAGATCGCATGCATCAAACAGTTCCGCTTTTCCGACGACACCGCTAAGTGGGAATCCTGCAGCAATCGATTTGGATACGGTCATAAGATCCGGAGCCACATCAAAATTTTCAATGGCAAACATTTTTCCTGTTCGAGCGAAACCGGCTTGAATTTCATCAGCGATAAATACAATCCCATGCTCGGTACAGAAATCGCGTACGTACGTAACAAAACGTTTCGACGGAATAATGAACCCGCCTTCACCTTGAACAGGTTCCATCACGATACAAGCAACCATTTCCGGAGCAACACTGCTTAAAAAGAAGTAATTAAACTTGTCAATGATATACTCGTCATACGCCTCTTCAGACATTCCTTCCGGTTTCCGATATGGATAAGGATAGGGCGCTTGATAGGTTTCGGGGGCGAACGGCCCGAAGCCGAATTTATAAGGCTTTACCTTGCTTGTCATGCCCATGGTCAAGTTTGTTCTGCCATGAAACGCACGATCAAATGTCACGACTGCTTGTCTGCCAGTATAGGCACGAGCAATTTTCACAGCATTTTCAACAGCCTCCGCGCCGGAGTTAAGCAAAAGTGCCTTTTTCGTAAAATCTCCCGGAGCAATTTCACACAAGCGTTGACATAGTTCAATATAGCCCGGATACATAATGACATTAAAGCCGGGATGGATAAAGTGCTCAAGCTCTTCTTTTACAGCACTGATAACTTTCGGATGACAATGTCCGACGTTTTGGACACCAATTGCTCCGGCAAAATCAATGAATTGATTGCCCTCAATATCGGTTACTAACGCTCCTTCCGCCTTTGCCGCAATATGGCGATTCCCATTTCCGACGGCAGCCGCAACAAATTGATCGCGTTTATCCTGCCAAACTTTTGTTAGATTTCCTTCCAATAATTCCTTTCCCAATGTTCTCACTCCTTTAATAGATATTTTGCTAATTTTTTGGTATTATGTATAGTATCAAAATTCAAATAATTATGGTGTCAGGAGTGCCTATGATCTCACTAACCATTCAATCTGATACTAAAAAAGAATATATTTACCGTCAAATCTACAAACAATTGAAAAAAGAGATCCTTCTTCACCATTTTCTTCCAAACGAAAAGCTTCCTTCCAAACGCGAGTTGGCACAAACATTACACGTCAGTGTCAACTCAGTTAACGGAGCCTATCAGCAGCTTCTCGAAGAAGGCTATATTTATGCTGTTGAGCGAAGCGGCTTTTACGTTGAAAAACTGGATACGATCCCGCTTTCTCAGAGCCTCCCGCAATCACTGGATCTTGATCTTGTTGAGGAAAAAGAATCGAAAAAAGATTGGATTTCCTTTTCACATATGTCTGTCGATCGATCAATCTTTCCATTTGACAGTTGGTTTTCGTGTGAGCATCGCGCACTGAAATTAAGCAGATTAGAGCTTAACGATGACTCATCACGCTTTCCGCAAGGCATATATTCGGTACGAAAAACAATTGCCCGCTTCCTGTCCATAGCTCGTGGTGTGAAATGTTTTCCGGAGCAGATTGTTTTAGGCGGCGGCACCCAGTTTCTCTTCTACATACTTCGCCACCTGTTTCAGGAAGACGCATTGTACGCGATGGAAAATCCGGGCTACCGGCGCATGTATGAATTACTGCAGATGGAACAGGTACGTCTTAGAACGATTCCGCTTGATAATAAAGGAATTTCTATTGATCTTCTCAAACAAATCAATCCAAACGTTGTCTATGTGACTCCGTCGCACCAGTTTCCCTCAGGTGTTGTGATGCCGATTTCGCGCCGTATCCAACTTTTGAATTGGGCTGCCGAAAAAGAAGATCGTTATATCATTGAAGATGATTACGACAGTGAATTTAAGTATGAAACGGATACGATTCCATCCCTCCAAGGCCTCGACAGCTACGGGCGAGTCATTTATTTCGGCACGTTTTCCAAGTCACTGCTGCCTGGTTTACGTTTGAGTTACATGATTCTTCCGCAAAAGCTGCTTAAAAAATACAGAGAGCGCTGCAGCTTCATTATGTCAACGAGCAACGCTCTGGGGCAATTGACCTTGAAGCAATTTATTGATTCAGGTGAATACCGCAAGCACATCAAACACATGAAACAAGTGTATATTGAACGGCAAAAGAAATTGATTGATGCATTGAAAAAGCACTTTGACTCAGCTATTACGATGCACGGTGCAAACGCCGGTCTTCATTTCACTGCAGAATTTGATACACCTCGTACAATTGATGATATCGCTGAACGTGCGCGTGCAGCCAAAATAGAGCTCTATAATCTCAAGCCCTATTGCCTTGATGGCAGCTATCTCTACGCGCGGCCGGCCTTTATTTTAGGTTTTGCAAACCTATCTGTTGATAAAATCGAGGAAGGTGTAGAACGCCTCTACCATGCCATTTTTGAATGATGGGGCGAGTTTTGTATAATGTTACTGACTGATTTATCAAGCCAGACAGAAAGAAGGCCTCCTATGCGAAGCAGTATCCGTGACCTGATGAACCAATACACCCCAATCATTTTAGATGGTGCAATGGCAACTGAAATTGAGAAGCAGGGGATCACGATCGACAGCGAGCTGTGGTCAGCGGCCACCATTCATGACCATCCTGAAAGCATTAAAAAAGTGCATCTGGATTATTTTCGAGCTGGTGCCGATGTCGCAACGACCAATACTTATCAGGCAACATTAGCCGGATTTCAGCAAAGCGGTTATACAGAACTCGAAGCGGAGCAGTTCATTCAAGATGCCGTAAACATCGCGATTCAGGCTCGCTCCGAATTTTGGGAAGAAATCAGCACAGAGCAAAAAAAAGCGCGTCCTTACCCGCTTGTTGCAGGCAGCGTTGGTCCTTATGGCGCCTATCTGGCGGATGGCTCGGAGTATACGGGCGACTACACATTAAATGATGCCGGATATCGGATGTTTCATCGTTCAAGAATGCGCTTGCTGAAAGAAGCAGGGGCGGATCTGTTCGCCTTTGAGACGATGCCTGCTTTCGGTGAAACGAAGGTGTTGGCCGACATGATGAAGGACGAGTTTCCTGAGGAAGAAGCATGGCTCTCGTTTAGTCTTGCCGACGATTTGCATCTGTGTGACGGAACGCCGCTCGCTGATGCAGTATCCTATTTTAATGCCTATGAGCAAATTACGGCGATCGGCGTGAATTGCATTGCAATGAATCGAGTTGAACCGGCGATTAAGGTTATTCGCCAAGTCACGGACAAACCGGTCGTGGTTTATCCGAATTCAGGCGAACACTACAATCCAATGACCAAGCAATGGGAAGCGGCTAAAATGCAGGAAAGCTACGGATCAGCATCTAAAGCATGGTTTAAAGCCGGCGCGTCGCTTATTGGCGGCTGCTGCCGTACATCACCGGAAAACATACGGCAAATTGCTGAATGGGCGCGAGCATAAGAACAAGCAAAAGAAATTGAATGCCTCATGCACAGGACATCTTTGTGCTATGTTGACTAACCCAATTCGTCTATTCAGTATTTGTGCTGTGCGCAGCAAAACGGTCTCCTGCAAAGATTCATCATGGAATTAGATAAATTTATTTTCTTGAATGAGGTTTCAACAGATAGAATAATTACCTGACTTGAGTTGACTTTATCTTTGTTTTTAAGATCAAACCCCACCAAAAAAATAGATATAAGAAACCAGCAACCGGATAGATGGCAGCAATTGATCCTCGTCCTATCTGATTAATCAGCCATTCAAATTCATTAAAACTTTCTGCACGTCCTAAGGCAATCCACAAAAACATTAACGGTGCTGTTAAGAGCATAAGGAGCGCAACTAAAGAGTAGCCTATAAATTTCTTTTGAAGAAGGAAAAAGAGTATGCCAAATAAAGACGTGAGCAAAAACAAATAGTAAATGACCAATACCCAGACGGGTAAAGTTTCCATTAAGTTCACCCTTCCTTAAAATATTATTAACTTGAAATTCCTATTTTTCTGGACTTCAGCTTTAGATTGAGAATAGCTCAGTCATTACCGATTTAACGAAATGAATGTTTGTTATCAGCTGTTTTTACTTAACCGATTTAGGGCTGCTTCGTATTTTTTCAATGATGGAGTAAAACTGTAGGATTCTGTAGAGGAAACAACCATTTTAAGAAGTTTGTGAATAAATCAGTTTATGAATGTATTTGAGTATTCGTTTGTCCTTCAACAACTTAATTATAAACATCAATAAACTGCGCTAACAATATGATTTACAGACTCTCAACAAACACGTAACAAAACTCAGTCATACGTAAACCATGACCCGACCATAGAAAAAAACAGGCATGCTCTAGACGGAGCTTACCTGCCTTAATCAATTTTATTTATTTAACTTACCTGCTCTTTGCGCGCATCCCGATCTTGATCAATTCATTGACCACAAGCGGGATCAAGGCAAATAGGATAACAATGACCCAATCTTGCAACGACAGCATCTGAACATGGAATGCTGCGGCCAAGAACGGAACGGAGATCACAGCGAATTGAAGGACAATCCCCAGCAGGATTGCGCCGATCAAATATTTATTCGAGAACAGCCCAACTTGGAAAATGGACTTGGATGCGCTCCGCATCGACAATGAGTAGAAAAGCTGGGATACGGCAAGCACAACAAACGCCATTGTTTCCGCATAGGTCAGGACATCTTCCGGAATTGAACCGGACCACAGCTGGTAGCCATGTTCGCTTAATCCAAAGTAGAAAGCGACTAAAGTCAGAATACCGATTAATGATCCGCCAATAACTGCCCGCATGGCTGCTCCTCCAGCGAAGAAGCTTTCCTTCGGATCACGCGGCTTTTTACTCATCACATCTTTGTCTCCGGGATCGACGCCAAGCGCAATTGCCGGAAATGTGTCGGTAATGAGGTTTATCCATAAAATTTGCGTCGGAAGAAGCGGCATCGGCCAGAAGAAGAGTACCGAAGCAAGTATAGCAACAATTTCTCCAAGGTTGCAGGAGAGCAGAAAAACAACGGATTTTTTAATATTGTTATAAATATTACGTCCTTCGCGAATCGCTGAAACAATGGTTGTAAAATTATCGTCGGTCAGGATCATATCGCTCGCGCCTTTAGAAACATCTGTACCGGTAATTCCCATGGCGACACCGATATCCGCATTTTTCAGCGATGGTGCGTCATTGACACCGTCGCCGGTCATCGAAACAATATTTCCGTGCGATTGAAATGCTTTTACGATCTTAACTTTATGTTCCGGAGAAACCCGTGAAAACACGCGATAATGACCGATTTTTTCGTTCAATTCTTCATCAGTCATTGAGTCGATCTCGCTGCCCGAAACGGTTTGTGCCAGTGACGTTGCCATACCGAGCTGCATGGCGATCGCTGCTGCTGTGTGCTGATGATCGCCGGTAATCATGATCGGTGTAATCCCTGCTTGTTTCGCCTGATGGATCGCATCTTTAACCTCAAGTCTAGGCGGATCAATCATGCCTACGAGTCCAAGCACAGTCAAATCCTTTTCCATGACATCAGCATCAATCATTTCATCGGTATCTTTGTATGCCGCACCAAGAACACGAAGCGCTTGGTCAGACATTTCTTCCGCTGCTCTGAGGTAATCCGCTTTTAGCTCATCTGTAAGAGGAACCTTTTCCCCATTAACCAACGCATGAGAAGAGATTTTTAAAATGTTGTCAAATGCACCTTTTGTGTGTACACGATAATGGCTGCCTTCCTTATTCAGTGTAGACATCAGCTTGCGGTCGGAATCAAACGGATTTTCCGCCACACGTGCATGTCCCACCTCCAATTCGCGTTTCGGCGAATGAAACTTTTCACCAAGTTCAAGCAAGGCAATTTCCGTCGGGTCACCGGTGCCCTCACCATTAATAAGTGTGGCGTCGGTACACAGCACCATCGTTTGAATCAGTTTTCGTTCCGTACCCTCATCGGCTGTCGCAGTTCCTTCATTCGGCACATCAAGAAATTTGCGATGTGTATACAGGTGGAGCACCGTCATTTTGTTCTGCGTCAGTGTCCCCGTTTTATCCGAACAAATAATGTTGACCGATCCCAGTGTTTCAACTGCAGGCAAGCGTTTCACAATGGCATTGATCCGCGACATGCGCGTCACACCGAGTGCCAATACGATCGCAACAATAGCAGGCAGCCCTTCCGGAATCGCTGCAACAGCCAAACTGATCGCGGTCAGGAACATCTCAAAAAGATCGCGCTTTTGAATCAGCGCAATAACGAAAATGAGCACGCAGATGCCGATGGCAATATACCCAAGCGTTTTACCAAGCTCTGCAAGACGTTTCTGCAACGGCGTCATATCCGTTTGCGTCTCATCAAGTCCCTTGGCGATCTTGCCGATTTCCGTATTCATTCCTGTGCCAACAACAACACCTTCCGCACGCCCATAGGTCACAAGAGTGGACATAAAAGCCATATTAGCTAAATCGCCAAGCGGCGTTTTGGGGTCCTCAAAAACATGTGCGGCATTCTTTTCCGACGGAACAGACTCCCCCGTCAGAGCAGATTCTTCAATCTGCAGATTGACGCTTTCGATCAACCGAAGATCAGCCGGAATATAGCGTCCTGCATCTAAAACCACAATGTCTCCGGGAACAATATTTTTTGAATCAATTTCAATGACATCGCCATTTCGACGAACAAGCGCACGCGGTGTCGTCATTTTCTGAAGTGCTTCAATCGCTTTTTCTGCCTTAAATTCTTGGAATACACCAATGATTGCATTCAGAATAACAACAAGCAAAATGATGACTGAATCGGTGTATTCGCCAATGAGGAGTGTAATTACTGCCGCACCAAGCAAGACGTATATCAACATATCTTTCAGCTGAGAAAAAAACAGAGCAACAATACTTTTCTTTGGTTTGCTTTTTAATTTATTTTCTCCATAGGTTCCAAGCCTTGACTGTACTTCCGCGTCCGTCAAACCTTGTCTTTGATTGACCTGAAGCTCATTTAATACCTGTTCAGCGTCTTTGGAAAACCAACTCACGTTCGCTACACCATCCTTATCTCGCCACTAATCTATTCTCTTATCTTTACCCCATTTTCAATTCTCACAACCGGATTGACCAATTTTTTTTCTGCGATTCGTCCATACTTTTTGAGTGTATGAAAAAATTCCGGATTCTACACCGGAATTTTTAAACACGTTCGACTATTACGTTTTTATGAGTAACCCATTATTAAAACACAGTAAAGGTTCGAGTAAGACTTTTATTTCCCGCCCGATCTTGAGCATAAACTGTCAGTTTCTTTCCCTTTTTTTGTTTTTGGTACAGCTTAATACTGTACTTACCGTGAGTATTTGCAGCCACAGCACCAAGCTTTTTTTTGCCATACCGAACCGTAACACGTGCACCAGGTTCCGCTGTTCCCTGTATTTTCAACTGCTGATGATAAAAACGATAGACAATCGGCTCCGCCGGAGGTGTCTGATCTTTAACTGTTATTTTCTTTGATTGGCCCGCGTTTCCGCTGGTATCCGCCGCAAACACATCAAGTACCGTCCCGGCTTTCTGCCTTCCGATAGTGGCTTGGAAATGTCCGGTGGCGTCCGCCTTGCACTTAGCTAATAATCCGGCTTTGCCGACGATGGCAATGACTGCTCCAGGTTCTGAATTACCTCTAAGCTGTGAATCCTTATCTCCAAATGGAGCAATGCGCGGCTGTCTTGGAGCCTCACGATCTTCCTGGCGTTCAGCAAGATTTGAATAAGTAATAGGTGCACCTTTTTCATTTGGGATCGATGCGGCACTGTTAACAATGATCGCACCGCCGCCTCTGAGCTTTGGTGCTTTTGATTTACCGTTATACACCTTCTTTTTCAACTGTTGAAACCCAGCAATTCCATGAAAGCCATAAGGGCCGTCCGCCTGGTTCAAATAAAGGGCTTTGCGAAAATTACTCATGAATTGTCCGAAAGACATAGCCCGGCTGATATACTCATGGATTACGTCTTGGACAGCCCGATAATTATTGTGCGGATCTTGGATGATCCGTTTAAACAAATCATCCGGTTGGCCGCATTGTATATATAGGTATTGCACAAAGAGATATGAGAGTGAATAGTTCGCCAAATTGTCACCAGAATCATCCCAGTAAAGCAGTGACTTGCCATTCGCTATGGAGCTGGATTCATTATAATAATCAATTCGATCGTCAAGCGGCTTTTTCGCCAGCAATTGTTCTGCAGCAAGCGACAGTCCTTCATCAAGCCAGGTATCCATCTCATCCTTTTTTTCCACCAGGACATTTTGGTTATAATTGATAAGATGCTGAAACTCGTGTACCAGCGTCGAATAAGCGAGCGACACTTTTTTATGTTTGCTTGAACCAAGCGACGGATACGTATCGACATACACGATTTCGCTACGATTTGATTTCTTCCCATTATATAAATCATTTGGGTCAAAATAGCCCGACGCAAAACCGCCATTTTGCTCCGCCGAACCATCCTTTATATCAAAGCAAAGCAGATTAATTTTTCCATCGTGATCCACATCAGAGGGTGCTCCGAAATAACGATTGTCCAGCGGAAAAATAGTTTGATCAAACGTCTTACCAAGCGTTTCCGCATCCTTTTTTGTCAGCTGGTTTCCGTTCACCCACACCTTGGTGTGCTGACCCACGTAGCTTAATTTCGCTGTAATTTGGTATCGCTTATCCGTCGACAGATCGGATACCCAGAATTTTTTACCCGAACCCACTTTAATGCTTTTTTTCTTTTGCGATGTATGATTCAATGGATTATATTTTGCTCGAATCTTTAGCGGCTGCACATAATCAAGCCGGTAAGAGGCCCTTTGCAGCTTTTTGTTTTTCGCATAGCTTTTATTATTAATACTGAAGTTCCCTGTACTTTCCGTTTTGTAGCCGTTCGCAGATTCATTGCTGATCAGTACCGTACCGTCAGCTGCGCGTGCCGGGACTGCGGGAGTCAAAAGAAACAATGCCATGAGAATTAGAACTATTCGCTGTATGAAACGGCTCATCAAAACGCTCCTCCCCCGGCTGATAAACTCAAAAACTCGCATTCTTGTATCTTGTTAAAGTGTACTTAATCTCATGCGCAAACTCAACTGTGAACTGATTTCAAGATCGGAATAGCTACCGTATTTAATTTGCTATATAATTATTATGTATCCCCTTACAAAAAAGGATGAGTAAATATGACTCCTAAAAAGAAATCTCTGAACACGATCATTGGCAATTTTGTTATGTGCATCTTATGGTTTTTGTTCGCTGCCACTTTAATCGCTTCGTTCATTCTTTGGCTGTACACAAAAAATCCGCTTTCCATCATAAGCGGAATAATCTGCGCGTGCGGTATCCTTTTCAACATATATCTTAGCAAACGTGCCAAAGTTGACGAGTCCATCAAAAATAAGGGTTAAATGCATGCTCCAAATGCATAAGCGCATCGTCTGCCTCTTGATCGAGCAACGAAGCATTTTTCAATCTAAAATAGATACATCGTACAAAATGCTTCATATTCACTCTTTGGATCAGATACTTGCGAAACGCTGAGTCATGAACGGATTGATTTGGTTTCTGTAAATCAATATTGCGAAGCCACTGAATCAGTACGGAGACCGTTATTTTTTTCGAAGTCACCATACTTACAACCGCTGTTGCCATTCGTTCATCCTCTTCCGCATCGAATACGGTCGGAGCATTCCGAAGCATGGTCAGCAAGCTTTCCCAAATGGTGATACATTCGGATTCGCCTACGAATCGGTTCTGTGCACATTCATCAAGCGCATCACTGATATGCGCCGGCGCGTGTGTCCATCCTTTGCCTTCAACAAAGCTTCGATAATCATTCTCTAACTCACAATAATGATTCAGATGCTCAAGCAGCTCCGTATAGTCCTGTCGACCGATAAAAGGCTCTTGATTATCCCGATATAAAATCAACGCAATAAGCAATGCTGAGAAGGATCTCAGAAACACGTGATCCGACAGCTCTTCACCGACTTCATAAAAAAGCAACCGTTCTGAAAGTGTTCGATTAAGAATCGTCATGAGCTGCTTTCCATCAAGCAGCTTGAACTCAATCAGCCATTTTGAAAGAATGGTATACCCAAGATCATCTCTTAAATCACTATCTGTGGAATGAAGAGCACGCATTACGTACTCAACCGCTTCAAAATCAGAAAATTCTTCTGGAACATGAAAATCACTATTTTTTATTTCAATAAGCTTGTCCTTCAATTCAGTATCGGTCATCTTGTCCCCTCGCGAATCTTTATTTGATTGATTCATTTGGAATGCTTTTTTCTATTTTATTCGCCAGATTCTCCAAGAAGATCATGGATTGTTCTTCATTTGGAACGTGAATGACATTTGTATTAATAAAATCTTCCGCATCCGGACTATGTGCTTCTCTTATCTCCAAGGCAGCCTGTTCAAAATCATAAGTGGTCCGTTTGAATTCGATTTGATCCGAATCGATGAGCAGCCAATAGGCCCTTGGCTGTTTTGCAAACGGCATACCCACGCTGCCTGAATTAAATATTTTTGTTCTCTCAAGTTTCATTTCGTACTGAATATGCGTATGGCCGCACACAACGATGGACTGCTCCACTTCAGCGAACAGTTTATTGATTCTTTTTTTCGGCGATAAGGGTGTAAAAATATCGTGATCGTTCTCGGGTGTCGCATGGCAAAAAAGCACGTCACCCAGTTCGTCCACATGAATAGTTGCGACATCGTCCAAATTCGAAAGAAAATCAAGCTGTTTCTCTGTTAAGCTGTTTGCGACCCATTTTGTTGTTGCTCGACCTTTTTCTGACATATGAAGCAGTTGTGCCCACTTTGATGCTTCCACAACTTCACGGTCACCATTTCCTCTAATAAATGTGACGTTTGTTTTATCCCGCAAATTTAAAAGGCAGTTTAATGTTTGAACAGGCATCGGCCCGGAAACCATGTCGCCACCAATAATGATCCTGTCCGGCCTCACCCGATCTAGCTCATCAAGGACCGTTTTCAGCGCAGGAAAATTTCCATGAATATCATAGAGTGCAGCAATCTTCATCATCACGTTCCTCCTCTTACTTAGTCAATTATAGGAACGCAAATTTCATTAAATTTGTTACATCATGAATTGTTCATTGATTGATGAAGATACCTTAATAACCATCTGATCCATTAAAACATCATTCACATGTTCATGATCAGACAGCTTGGTTTCATGAATTTTCCGTCCTTCTTCCATGAAGCTCATGGGAATCAACGACCGGATCATCAACCCTGCCTCTTCGGCCATTATGGCATCTCTTAACCACGCTAATGATTCAAAGCCATTTACCAACGCTAAAATTACTTTCCAGCAACGCCCAATTCTCCGGATAGGGAAAACCTAAAGCCCAATAGCTGATCCCGCGCAGATTATATAATCGGACAAGATCAAATTTCGCTTGTGCACTGCGCGCATCTTCAAACCATACCTCATGTGCGCTTCCATTTGCATCCACATAGGTGTAAAAAGGAGATTGTGCAGCTTCATTGAACTGAATACTAACGCCATTATAAATGGCGCGTTCAAGTGCTTCTTTTGGGCTAAAGGTTTCTGCTTCCTGTCCTTCTTTATGTGGGAGCAGCCAATCTCGAGCATACGTTTCAAATCCAAGCGAAATTTTATTTGCCGGCATCACTGATAAAGCGTACTCAACCACTCGCTTCATTTCATTAACCGGTGATATGGCTTGAGGAGGACCCAATCGATACCCCCACTCGTAAGTCATTAAGACAACAAAATCAACAATTCGGCCATGCGCTTCATAATCATACGCAATGTATTCCGCACGTGGCTGATCTATGGCTGTTTTTGGCATAACCGCTGTAGATACGCTAAACCCAAGCGGATGCAGCCGGTTAACAACAAACTGCAAGAAATCATTAAAGCCTCGGCGATCCTCAGGCCGCACACTTTCGAAATCAATGTTCAGTCCACGATAACCCTTTTGTTGCATGACACGAATCACCGATGATACCAGGTTTTCGCGTGCCAATGATGAAGTAAAAATTGCATGCGCAACATCAGCGCCTGATTCATTTAGTGAGAAATTAACAATGGGCATAAGGGGCATGATGCTTTGCGCATAGGCGGCAGCTATAGATTCCTGATCGTCCAAATCATCCAAGTTGCCGTTCTCCGTTACATGATAAGCAAATGGCAGCACAGTCGAAAGAAGACCGTTTCGCTGAACAATTTCCGCGGCTGCTTCTTTTACTGGCTGATAAGTATAAGCATTGATCTCAATTACCGGCCGTTCAGGGGCGAATACCGGCGGCATAGACGGGATGACCAGTGCCTGACCCGGCACGAGCCGTTCCGGATAAGCTAATCCATTTAACGCAACAATGCCTACAAGCGGCACTTGATAATGT
Source organism: Sporolactobacillus sp. PKPK-6 (assembly GCF_056678885.1). Taxonomy (NCBI): domain Bacteria; kingdom Bacillati; phylum Bacillota; class Bacilli; order Caryophanales; family Sporolactobacillaceae; genus Sporolactobacillus; species Sporolactobacillus sp. PKPK-6. The sequence goes on from NZ_JBWXPA010000001.1 coordinate 1,093,088, forward strand.
TGAGCAATTTCCCATAATGACTCACCGCTCTGCACAACGTGAATGTCCATGATTTATGACTCCTCCCGCACCAATCGTTTTGCGAATTCCCAACATCCTTATAATTATGTTGACATGTTAACGAATAGGTTTAGAAAGGGAGTATTATTTTGAAAAATAGTTGCTTAGCCTTTAAGGCAGCTGTTTATCATGCCGATGGATTTCAAGGATGCATGTGGTATTTCTCCATCCCTAAATGTCATCAACCATGGCTTTTAAACGAAATCCGGTAATTCATTTAAACCGAAAATCATTTTTTTGTATGCGTACCGGCCCGAATGAACTTTATCATTCTTTTACAGTGATAACCCAATTGCTTTTATTTTCAATCAATTTTTGGAAATGGGGAAATCCAAACGAATGCGTAACTCCAAAACATAAGCGATTGAGCTAAGTTCAAAGAATAATTAAATAGTGAACGAATTGCTTTTCGGTTGCCCCATTTTTCCCAAATAAAAATTATTGCTGCGATCATAAAAATAGTTGGTGCAAGCTCGGGAACTATGAGAAATATTGATAAGTCTCCCATTGTCAATAGAAGTTCAGCCACCAGTACAGTAAGCAGCATATATAAGTTATGTAATTTATAAAAAAGATACATTAGAAATCGAATAATTTTTCTCATTATCGTTCAACTCCCACGCATTAAAAAGCTCATATTTACTAACTGGTTGAATCAGATCCAAACCCCTTCGATGCTCAAAACATAGGGCTTTCTCACATTTCTTTGTCACTTCCAGCTTATAGCTATTTTGTTAGTTTACTGCCGTTTCAGTTTGTCATTTTATTTTTAATTCAAAATAAGCCTCCGCTAACCAAGGGTGAACGACCTTTAACTCTTCCTTTCGATTCCATAAATAGTGGATATAGGCGTAGGCTCCAGCCTCTAATGAAGAATGCAGCTGTTTTTTTAATTCTTCAATGTATGGCGGTTTTCCTTCTTGATCCCATTCAATCTTATCCGCAATGAATACAATGAGATCAAGAACAGACGGGTCCCGTCTGAGCGTCGTATGGCATTCAATCGCGTTGAGTTTCTAGATCAGTAACGTGAAATAATTCCATTGCCATAAACTTGGAGATCTTTTGATGAAGAATCATCGGGAATGCGATTTCTTCTTCTAAAACTTCGATATTTAATTCTTTGGCCATAGATAAGCGCTGATTGTTTGGGATCACTGCACTAATATCATGCAAAGCACCGGCAATCTCAGCTTTTTTCTCCGATGCACCAAAAGCACGTGCCAGTCTATTTGCTTCTTCGCTTACCCGTCTTGAATGCTCAGCAACTAATGGTAATTGGTTGTTTCTTAAAAAATGATAAGAATCAAGAATAGGATCGCCTGTAAAATAAACATTAAATCTAGAAAATAGACTCATTTATAAATCCTTCCTATCGAAGTTTGAATGATTAGCTTTAAACGATTCATTACGAAGGTGCAACGAATTCAACCTTGATCCGATCGGGATCTTCAAAGAAAACCGCATAATAATCCTTGCCACCTGCAAAGGGATGACGATTTCTATAAAGGATGTTCACCCCTCGCCTGATTAGGGCCTCCGTCATTTCATCTACTTCTTCTCTTGATTCAGCATGGAAGGCAAGATGATTTAGCCCCGTCCTGCATCGATGGAAGGGGATATCAAGATATTTTTTTCTTGTTTGTACGAAGACAATATATGTATCGCCTAACTCCCAGCTCTTCCCTTCCTCCCATTCTTGAACGAGCTCATAGCCTAATTTTTCTAAGAACCAGCCCCAAAAACGAACGGATTCTTTCAAATCTGAAACATTTACTTCAACATGATGAAGCAGCCCATGTGTCAAATTATTTCTCCCCCATTGATTAAGTTGTGTCTTAAATCCATTTCTCCATGAAAATCAGGTCATCTCTTTGATATCCTTGTTTTTCGTAGAAGTGTTCAACTTTATCGTTGCTTAATTCAATTAACAGATTTACCTTATCACAGCCTTTATTCTTGAGCAGTTGTTCCAGTTCCTCAACCATTTTTTGACCGATTTTCCTTCCTTGATAACCCGGGTCAACGGCCAAATGATTAATCCAACCTCGTCGCCCATCGTAGCTGCCCATGACGACACCTATAATGCACGAATCCTCTTCTGCAATAAAAAACAGCTCAGGATCACAATTCAATTTTTTCTTCAGCCCCGATAAAGTATCCGATTGAGATAGAATCAGCCCCGCTTTTTTCCATAAAACGATGACCCCGTCAAAATCACTTAATTCAAATTGTCGAAAGTTCAAAAAAAACGCCTCCTCGTATTAAATCATTTCACATTGTCCACAGTCGCCCATTCCCAATATAATGAAGAAGTTACGAAAAGGTCAGATCATGCTTTTTTCAAAAATGTACTGTTTTCCTTTTTTGCCGATAAAGGTTCGAACGGTATCGCGATAACCCATTCGTTTGTACAATCCAATAGCCGTGCGATTTTCAGCATTCACCGTTAAGACAATCATCTTTATACCGGTGAAGTGTGTGCGAACAAACGGAATCAGTGCATCCACAACTAATTTTGACAAACCATTTCCCCGAGAACTAACATCGAGTGAGAACGCTCGAAAAAGAAGAGCTTGATCATAGATACCATAAATAGATTGATGCGGAAGCTCCTCCAAGACAAAAAAACCGGCAATCGCCTCTCTGACAAAAACGACGATTGGATACGCTTTTGTCGAATCCGTTAATGACTCAAGTGCCTGAACGGGATGATAAGAAAATTTTGTTTGCCCAAATTGATCGTTTTGTAATTGCTTTAGCAAAGATTCATGATAAAATGCCAATTCCACTTGCATCAAATGCTCGCTCATTCTTTTCCCCCACATCAATTGAGTATTTTCAGCAATTTTTGATAGGCTTATCTATCATATAATCCCTCTCGCTTTTAATCACTAGGATTCCTGATCATAGATCATCAAATTTGTTGCGCAATGCTTGAGCAAATCCCTCAAACCTTTGCGCATCTACCTCATTTAATAAAAGTTCGCCTAACGTTTTAACAGCTTTGGATGGTTTATTGTTATCGATAAGAATAAGGCTGTAAAAACAATGGACCGCGACATCTTGTTGATATTTTTCAAGTGCTTTCTTAATTATTTCTAGGGCTGAATGATTTTGACCTACATTTCGATAGGATGACGCTAAGCAGATTAAAGCGATCCGTTCATCTTCTTTGGATAAACCGAGCTCGAGTGCTTTCTTATATTTGGGTATTGCTGCCTCTTCCATGGCCAATCCATCCAGCGCTAGTGCATACTGTAACCAGACCTGGCTCTCCTGAGGGTATTGATCACTTAACGCTTGAAACACATTCAAACCTTGTTCATGATGTCCTTGCTCCATTAAAGAGCTCGCCTGTTGAATGATCGAATTGTTGGTTTCTCCCATGTACTTCTTCCCCCCTCGCTCTAACATTCTATGTATTGAAAAGGGGAGCATAACTTCATCTTACCCGTACTCTTTGTTCACGAGTAACGAGCTCAGCAATCCTGATATGATAGGACAAAATTCGTTTGTTCGGTTTCCATTTTAATAAACATGACTGGTTTACCGAAACTGAGTCGCGCCTCTCTGCCTGTTTCAGAAAACCCAAACTGCTTATATAGGTGAATGGCACGTTGGTTGAAATCAGCAACATCAAGCGTGATGATTCCTTGGTAATGAAAGTGTTTTCTACCAAAAGCAAGACAATTGGATACAAACGCCTTGCCATTTCCCTTCCCCGTTTCTTTCGGACAAATGCCCAGTCCGATTTCAAAACCATTTTCAGTTACGGTGTATTCAAAAATACCAAACAACCGTCTATCTTTCAAAACCGAAAAGTAATGGTTCGCAGGAACGGAGAATATTTCTTTATAGGTCTCCTCAATTCCTTCTTCTGGAATGTTTTAAAAGGTATAGGGTTCCCCATAGATCCAATGGACATATTCCTCTGCCTGAGCTCGATTCATCGTCATGATGTTCACGTTTGATTCACTCCCTTTTGCTTTGACGATCAAAACACGTCCGGCAATAGACTTTACCATTAGTGTCTTTCACAAATCGATGGATGATCGTTTCCGTCACACCATACCATGACTTTTCCGGTGATTTAGCAATGATACACATGAATTCGCCAGGTTTAATTAGTTTTCCGCATCCCGTACACGTAAAGACGTAATTGCTTTTTAATTTTGAGAGAAAGCTCATATAATCGCCTCCTGAATCGGTTTTTACTCCTCCTCGTCGTCATCCATTCGTTTTTTCTTAAGATAATACATAACTGAGAAGGAACCAAGAAAGCAAACAAAAAAGACCGTTCCGCTGATCCATGCATTGGAAGGGTGCTGACGGTCAGTGAGCCAAATGATCATTCCCATTAGTACACCGACCGCTAAAGAAATGAGGACCAGGGCATAGTATGGCAAAACCTTTTTTCGTTTTCCTTCGGTTGTCTCAACATCGGCCGTTACGCCCATCTGCAGAAAAGAAAGTAAAATAGTTGTCATGATTAGAACAAAAAATATCGGAGATTGAAACGCTGCATGCACGCCGCTGCTGAATGCCGTGTAAAATAAAATTGCGAGCATACCAACCGTTTGGCATACATAGGCAATACGAATATTTTTCAAGTTAACAAGAATTAATCGCTCATCTGTAATCCTTTTCACTGCTTTTCCCCCTCGTCTATCCAAAAAAGTTCATCGAGTGATTTCCCGACTACGTAACAAATAGCCAAGCATAACTTCAGAGTTGGATTATATTTCCCTTTTTCAATCAAACTGATGGTTTGTCGTGTTACTCCGGTATTCTCTGCAAGCTGTAATTGTGTCAAGCCCGCTTCGATCCGGGCACTTTTCACGTGATTCATCAACGAATACAATCACCTCCACAACTCAATTGTAATATATATATTACATTAGCGCAATATATATATTACATTTTGGGCCGCATCATTCTGCTAATACTCTTTTAATGTCACTAACTTTTTAACGGTGCTATTCTCAATCTCTTACTCTCCGGCATCCATCTTTGCCAGATCCATCGCTTTTTTCAATTTTGATGCGTGACGTGAACCAATGACAAGAACTTTTCCGGATTGCAGAACAATCTCGATTCCTTGATTACCGGCTGCTGTATACGCTTTTTCACCTTTAAAATTTATCCGAATTCCCCAGCCGCCAAATCGAGAAATTCCGGCATCTTCAATGGCTTTGCAGCTTCTTATTTCGCGCCATGTGAAACGGCGCGCATGCAGATGAATCGGGAAAAAACGAACATACAGACCGTCTTTCCGAACCTCGCAGGTCAAACGTGTCACAGCGAAAAAGATTGGAAAGATTATTCCAAAAATGATAAAGAACACAATCATCATGGAATCCGGCATCGGATTCGTTCCCCATGGCTTGCCAAAAACGATCTGGATAATGAATCCGTACCAGATCAGGGCAGTAATACCCAAAACCACCATCCATAGCCACCACTGCTTCATTTTCTGAACTTCTTGATAGTATGGCATCTTCATTCCTCCTCACACGAATCGTTTATAGCGCAACGAAACAAATCCGTCGCCATCCGGAAATGCATAGGTCGGATGTTCACATGGGTACATAAACCCCATAGCTTCGTAAAACGGGATACCCATCACATTGTTTTTGAACACAGAAACCCACTGCTCGGTCGCTCCATGATTAACTTGATCATTTGTGATCGCATCGAGCAGCTTAGTGCCGATTCCCTCACGTTTTCGGTTCGGATCTAGATAAAGGACAAATAATTCCGACTTTTCATCATCGATAAAACCGCCGGCACCAGCACCCACCACACGATCCTTATCAATTGCAACAAACCATCCGTTCCATTTTTTGTTGACCGTTAAAACTTCATGCTTAATTCTGTCTTCATTGTAAAATTGTTTGATCGTTTTTTCGATATAGTGCGTGGGAATAAGTGATTCATATGTTTTTCGATACCCTTCCGAACAAACATAAATAATTCCACTGGTATCTGCAAGACATGCTCGTCTGATTTCCACCATAAAATTTGCTCCTTTTCCGCACGTTAATCTTTTTATCGATGGCTAAATGTCTCAGTAGCATTATAATACAGATAATTGTACTTTTCTGAGGGGATATCTAGATGAGAAGATTATGCTTGCTGCTCGGCTGTTTCGTCATACTCCTATCCGGATGCGCATCAACAGATGGGACAAAACAAGTTCATCCACAGAAGCAAACGGAAAAACAAGTAAAAGTCAGTATTCATATCATCGATCAGACTAATCGCTTTCGCTACTATGGAATCAGTGTGAACAAAACCCATCCGGATCCTGGTACACTCATGTTCTATAGCATCAAGTGGATTGATAAGAAAGCTGAAACCTTCTTTTTGGACAAGGGATCACAATACCGAATTGATCTTTATCCTTCAAAAATCAACCCAGTGAAAAACTTCAAAAAAAAAGGTCAATTAAAAATAAAAAATAGCACGGTACAAAAAGAGACGTCGTCAAAAAAAGACAAGGATAATCAGATACTTAGAAAATATATAACACCATGGAAAAATAATCAGTACATTCGTTTTGTCATTCACTGATTACACAATCATGGCAAAAATTACAAGTCGTCGCTATGCCATCATATAGCATGGCTCGGTTCAAGTTGTGAGTAACATCCATTCCGCCTATTCATGTTTGTTCATCCATTTTATATGGTTCAGGTGACCCTCTTGTAAATACTTATCCACTAAAAACCCGAACATATTCATAAGCAACGTTCTATATAATTCGTCTTTTCCCAAAAATATTCTTGCATAAATCTAAAGGTCTATTCTATAATGAATGAGTATTCATTACTTATTTGATTGTAAGGTGATGACCATTACAAGTGATCCGGGCGATTTTAAAAAGAGCCTGTCCCGAATTTATAATCAGATTTCTAAGGAATTGTTCGGAATGGGAGCGGTTTTGCTTCGCATTGAAACATTGGATGACCTGATCATCTTCCGTTCAAAACACCGTCGTTCTCCGCGCTCCCGTATTTTAGAGCAGGAGGTTCCATCCTTACAGCAGGAAGTAGATGCACAAATGTCGCGCATTTTTAAAAAGCGGCTTAGAGAAGGTTTGGAGATTGAACTGGGTTTATCGGTCGAAACCGTTTTACGGGATTATGATCCGTCAACACCATGGACAATCACTAATGTAATTATTTCCGATTAAAATCAAATAGCCGGGCTTCTGCATTTTTGATTCACTCTTAGATACGGACCCTCATTCAGTTTAACTGTCAAGCGGCTGTTTTTTGTTTACGAAAAAGGGCTCTTGGTTGGAAATCAATTTTTTCTAACCAGGAGTCTCTTTGTTTTTTTACAATTAAATATTTTCATATATGCCCGGTAATATGGTCCGGGCGTCTCTACCCGATAACCACTAAATCATCGGACTATGAAAATGGATGCTGTCGATTTGTTTATCGAGTTTGCTTCATCGATGTGTCCTAAATTATAGTCTGAGTTGCTCGAAATGGTTGCGGCACTCAGATTTTTTTATGCCGATTACATTTCACTATTCTGATTGACTCTGTCAATTAGAACACAAACCATTGGTACTACCTTATTTTATATAAATGATAAATTGGAGGAAGAAACAGCTTATGAAAAAAATTGTCGCTATTCTCTCTATTTTCTCAATGACAGTGCTCTTATTATCCGGTTGCGCTTCAGGAAATGATTCAGGTAAGGGAAAGAAAACAGAATTGGTTATTTCAACATGGGGATTTGATCAGGATTTCTTTAACAAAGAAATTTATGCTCCATTTGAAAAAGAAAACAATGTAAAAATTGTTGTTGAAACAGGAAATAATGCAGATCGTTTGAACAAAATCCGTCAAGGTAACTCAAAAGTAGATGTCATGTATTTATCGGATTACTTTGCTCAGCAGGCAATTGATGAAGGACTTTTTGAAAAAATTGATACATCGAAGCTGACAAATCTCAAAGAATTGTATCCAATCGCTCAAGCACCGCTCGGCAAATCGTATGGTCCTGCGTACACCATTTCACGTCTTGGAATTGTCTATAATACAAAATCAATAAAAACAAAAATAACGTCGTGGAATGATCTGTGGGATACTAATTTAAAGGGCAAATTGACTCTTCCAAGTATCACGTCAACTTCAGGACCAATGCTTGTTGATATTGCTTCCAATCACTCTGGAAAGACGTTTAATGAAGATGAAGCTTTTAAGAATTTGAAATTGCTGAATAAAAATACGGTGAAATACTATAATCAGACTTCAGACTTCGTCAATATGTTTGCTCAAGGGGAGGCAGCCGTCGGACCCATGATGGAAATGTATTACGGCGATATCAAAAAAGCTGAACCTGCAGCTCGATTCGTTGTTCCTTCAGATGGTGCCTATGCGATTCAAAACACATTGAATGTCGTCAAAGGTTCTAAGCACAAAGCGCTTGCGGAAAAATTTATCAACTGGGCAATCAGCAAAGAAGCTGAAGAACGATCGGCTAAAGCAAAAATTGACTCACCAGCAAATAAAACCGTTAAATTAACCAAAAAACAAGCTGAAGGATTAACATACGGATCTGATGCTATTACAGCACTGAAAAAAATGGATATGGAATTTGTGAATAAGAATCTGAAATCATGGATTACTCGTTGGAATCAAGAGATTCACTAAATAAAACTTTGATGTTGTTTTAGAAGTTGTGTTTTGTCTGTCTAGTCAATTTGGTGAGCCAGTTTCTGGATCACCTTTTTATTTTTTAATGCAAAGGAGGCAACGAACAATGCAAAAGCAAAAAGTCATTATGGATGTTGACACCGGAGTTGATGATGCACTTGCACTTATTTTGGCCACTCAATCGCAAGCTTTTGATATTCTGGGCATTACCGTCACATCAGGTAATGTATCACTGGATCAGGCATTTATAAATACAAACAAGGTCATTCAGTGGTTACAACTGAAGAAAAAGATTCCTGTGCTTCGGGGTTCTGTGAAACCTTTAAAACGGATGCCGTTTTTTGAACATCGCGTCCATGGCAATGACGGATTGGGGGGGGCCCTTGCTGACTATCCAGTCAAACTTCCTAACGGAGAAGATGCAGTTGATTTTTTGATAAAAAAAATCGAGGAAAACCCACATGAACTCACTTTAATTTTAACAGCTCCGTTAACCAATATTGCACGAGCACTAACACAAAAGCCGAGTATTGCCTCTTTAGTCAAAGAAGCCGTCATCATGGGTGGGGTTGTTCAAGGCTATGGAAATATCACCCCTGTTGCTGAGTTTAATATTTATGTGGATCCAGAGGCAGCGAAAATTGTTTTTCACTCAGGACTCCCGATTACGCTCGTCGGACTGGATGTCACACGTCAGGTACAATTAAATGAAAAACATTTGTCAGAGCTTGATCGCACTCCGTTCGGATCATTTGTACGACAGGCAACCGCTCAATATATAGACGTTTCTGCAAAGAGAACCGGTAGACGTTCCTGTGCACTCCATGATCCTCTGGCCGTCGGGGTTGCTCTTGATCCGTCACTCGTAGAAAAACATCCTTATTTCGTTGATGTGGAAACAAGTAGCGACTTATGTGACGGACAAACTGTTTGCGATTTTCAGAATCGCTGGGGCAAGGCGCCGAATATTCAAGTCAGCACCAAGGTCCATAGTGAACGCTTCTTGAACCTATTTATGAATACCCTAAAAGGAGAACCGTTTCATGAAGAAAAATAAAGCTTATTTATTCTTGCTGCCAGGTCTTGTTTTTCTCATCTTGTTCATGGTCGTACCTATTATTCTCACCATCAGTTCCACTCTTGAGAATCAAGGACAGCTCTCCTTTAATGGATATCTGGATTTCTTTAAAAATAAATATTTCATTCAAATTCTACTAAACACGCTGAAAATCAGTCTCATTACCACTGTGCTTTGTATTTTAGTCAGTCTACCGGTTTCTTATTACATTTCAAAACTGCACGGCAGAATGAAATCCATTCTTATCGGTCTATCTGTATTTCCGCTTTTAACAAGTGCCATTGTGCGCTCATTCAGCTGGATGATCATTTTAGGTAAAAAAGGACTGATTAATGAACTGCTTCTGCAGCTGCACATCATTAAAGAACCACTCAATATTCTGTACACATCGACGTCAGTAATTATTGGGCTTGTTCACCTTTTTCTGCCACTAATGATTATCTCACTTATAGGTGTAATGGAGAACATCAGCGACGACTTAATCCAGGCCGCGGAAAGTCTTGGTGCCTCGCGGTTTACTTCTTTCCGCAAAATCATTTTCCCGCTGTGTATTCCAGGCCTTATAGTAGGAAGCATTCTGGTATTCGTGGGAAGTTTGACAGCATACACCACCCCCGCACTTTTGGGTGGGAAAGAGCAAGTGATCTCAGTGTTTCTCTATCAGAATGCCATGACCTTAAACGACTGGCACGCTGCTTCAATTGTCGCTGCAATTATGGTAGCCGTTACCTTTATCATCGTTGGACTAATGAATCTGGCAGCCAATAAATTGAATCCAAGGGGGTAATCAGAAAATGAAGCAAAACAGCCGCATACTTGCCGCGTTTACCATTTTGACATTTATTTTTCTGCTTGGACCACTCGTCATTATTATGGCAACCTCATTTGGAGCGGACAGCTATCTTAGCTTCCCACCAAAAAGTCTGTCGTTTCACTGGTACCAGCATATTTTTGAGACTGAAGGATTTCTATCAACCTTTAAAACATCGATGATTGTCTCTTTTTTTGGAAATTTGATTGCTTTATTAATTGGACTGCCGGCAGCATACGGACTAAGCCGTTATCAATTCCGGGGTAAGAAATTTTTAAATTCACTGTTTATATCCCCACTGTTGATTCCTGGCATAGTCCTTGGGTTCGCCTTATTAAAATATGTCATCGTAACCTATCACTTTTCCATCTATACCGGTTTACTGATTGGTCACGCAATTATTATGCTCCCTTTTGTCATTCGTGTGATCGAATCAAGCCTAGCCAACTTTGATTTTTCCATTGAAGAAGCGGCAATCAGTCTTGGTGCGACAAGGCTCAGCACTTTTTTCACAGTTGTTCTGCCGAATATTCGTTCTGGATTAATCGCAGCCGTAGTACTCGCATTTCTGGAATCCTTTAATAATGTCGATATCTCAATTTTCATGACTGGGCCTGGTGTGAGTACTTTGCCGATCCAGATGCTTCAATATGTTCAAAACTATTTTGATCCAACCATCGCCGCCATTTCAGTTCTGATGATGCTGCTGACTGCCGCACTAATGTTCTTTATTGAGCGATTAATGGGTCTGTCCTATTTCACGAAAAACTAAGGAGGTATAAATGATGTCACTTCTTTCTTTGAACGATGTGTCCGTGGCATATGGACAAAACACAATTCTGAAAAATCTCAGCCTAACTGTAGAAAAAGGCGAACTCGTATCACTTCTAGGGCCAAGCGGATGTGGAAAAACGACAACACTTCGACTGATCGCCGGATTTTTGCATGCCAAAAACGGCCGATTTCTTTTTAATAATTGTGACTATACACGCGTGCCAATCAATAAACGGCATTTCGGTTTCGTCTTTCAGAACTATGCCCTGTTCCCTCATTTGACAATTTTCGAAAATGTTGCCTTTGGTCTGCGTTTGCGCAAAATAAGCAAAAAAATTATTGAACAAAAAGTCAAAGAAATTCTTGAGGTTGTCAATCTGACCGGCTTTGAAAAGCGTTTCCCAGCAGAATTATCCGGTGGTCAGCGACAACGTGTTGCCATTGCACGTGCATTGGTCATTAAACCGGATCTGTTGTTATTCGATGAACCCTTGAGCAATCTGGATGCTAATTTGCGCATCACCATGCGTGAGGAAATCCGCCGCATTCAGCAGGAACTTGGTATAACCGCTATTTATGTCTCGCACGATCAAGAAGAATGCTTTTCAATATCCGATAAAGTCGCCATTCTGAATCATGGCATCATTGAACAGATGGATCAGCCGAAAGCAATTTATAACAATCCAAAAACAGAATTTATTGCTCGATTTATCGGATTTAAAAATTTTATTTCAGGTGTAAAAAGGGAAGATGTTAATCACGAAGCTGTCTTACGCACCACACAAGGTACCTTCCACGCCGAGAATAATGGTGAAGTTCAATCAAATACCTCGCTTAAACTTGCAATCCGTCCCGACGATATTAAAATTTACACTTCATCTGAACCTGGGTCAAAAAGTCAAACGGGTGAAAATCTCTTGACCGGACAAATCCAGCTCAGTACATTTCTCGGGCAAAATTATCAATACAAGGTACTCACACCGCTTGGCGTTTTTCATGTCAATCGCAGCAGTGAAACATCGCCGCTGGCAGTTAGAGAGACGGTCAATCTTAGCTTTCCAAAAGATAAGCTGGTATTCGTTGATTAATAGGAGGCCTCATGATGCATGTTGATTTATTAATTAATAATGTCCATGTTTTCAATAGTTATCTAAAAAAATTTATTAAATCTGATGTTGCCGTTCAAGGAAGTCAAGTATTCTATGTCGGCACGCAATCGATCAGCAAATTTGAAGCAACAAAAACGGTAGACGGATGTAACGGATACCTCATTCCTGGTCTTATTGATATTCATCTACACATTGAAAGTTCAATGGTGACTCCAGAAACCTTCTCATACGGCTTGATCAAAAATGGGGTAACTACCATTATTCCTGAACCGCATGAAATGGCTAATGTATTCGGTTTAAAAGGTGTTCAAGCAATGATTCATGCTAGCGATTCCTGCACGGCAGATATGTTTTATGCGATTCCAAGCTCTGTTCCTGCCACAAGTCTTGAAACCAATGGCGGTGATATTGACATCAAAGAAATTGATGAGCTAATTCAGAGCGGCAAGGTAAGATGCCTTGGTGAAGTCATGAACTATGTCGACGTCATCTCAAAACCCGATTCTAAAATCAGCCGTATTATTCATCATATCAAAGCACATTATCCTGAAATGATTATTGAGGGGCATGTTCCAAAACTGCTGGATCTTGAACTCAGCCAGATTGTCTATGCAGGAGTAAATTCAGATCATACACTGCAGACAGTTAAAGGTCTGCAGGAACGGATTGCTCAAGGAGTCTTTGTTGAAATACAAGAAAAGTCAATGACTAAGGATGTTATGCAGGCACTGATCAATCAAGAAATTAAAGAACACTTCTGTTTTGTCACGGACGATGTGATGATGGATTCATTCGTTCAAACTGGTCATTTGAATCATCTTGTAAAAAAAGCAATGAAGATGGGCATGCGTCCTGAAGATGCTGTTTATGCAAGCACCTATGCACCGGCATGTCGCATGAAGCTGTCTGACCGTGGTGCAATCAGTCCCGGTAAATTAGCAGATTTTGTTCTGCTCTCTTCACTCAGCGACTTTACGATCGAGTCTGTATTTAAAAATGGACAAAAGGTATATGATGCTGCCCATCCAGAAGCGAATCAGCCGCATACCGGACAATTTCCGCCTGCATTCTATCATTCCGTAATGCTATCTTCGCTGTCTGAAGATGTTTTTTCTGTTCATTCATTGAATCCGGACGGTAGCTATAACTGTCGTATCATGGACGTCAAGGACGGGACAACTTTTACTGAAGAAAAAATTGACGCACTTATAATCAAAAATGGGATACTCGAATGGGAAAAGAGTCCTTATGCATTAATCTGTGTTTTCGAGCGCTACGGCAAAAATGGAAATACAGGATACGGATTGGTCAGCGGAGACACAATCAAAGAAGGTGCAATTGCGACTACCTACTCACATGATAATCATGATTTAATGGTAATTGGTCATAACGCAACCGATATGACGCTAGCCGCAAATGAGGTTATTCGCCATCAAGGTGGTATTTGCATTGTACGAGACGGACAGGTGCTTTCCCTACTTGCGTTGCCGCTAGGTGGAATCCTCACCGAACTGCCCTTTGAAGAAGCCGGCAAAGCAGTGGCTCAATTAAGAAGCTCCATGAAACAGCTGGGCTATGTCCACTACAATCCAATCATGTCCCTATGCACTCACTCACTTGCTGTAAGCCCATCTTTGAAAATAACGGATTATGGTTTGATCGATGTCAATAAAGGAAAGGTAGTTCCTTTGATCCTCAAACGAAGCGAAAATACGAAAGATTACTGCAAGAAGCAGGAAGCAAGAAGCAAACGATAAATGACTAAGTTTATGAGTAAAGAAGATTTGTATCGCGTGAAAAAAAGGTGTGCCTTCTTTCTCAATTTTAAAAATTTTTGATTGACTAGAAATTTCATTCCCCTTTATTCCTGAATAAAATTTGTATATAATTATTTGTAGACGTCATATAATGAAAAATGACCGTCGGTGCTCGTACACCAAACGGTCAATGACAACAGTATGATTCCCGCAAGGGGTCAGCGCATATGTTTAGGTAAAAAAATAACCTACCCATTAATGAGCCATCTACTCAAGGGTGGTTATTTTTTTTCGTTTTTATCTGACATAATCGCAACGATTAACGCACCAAATGAGATCATCAGCATTAAAGCATCTGCAACTGTCATCGGCAGCACCTCCCTCCATGAGGGCTTGTGCGCCGACCACCCTTGAGCAATCATTCTATTGTTCTTCTATTATAACAAGCGAACATTTATTCGTATATATGATCATGGTCTTATTTTCCATTTGAAAACGTTTAAAAATAAGGGCTATTTTCTCTTATTCAATCTACCAAATCTTTCTGAAATCCCTGCGGATGCCATGCGTCCCATTCTTCTCTGAGAACACCATAGCCGATAGAATCATAATATTCGCCATTTACGATTCTTGCTTTGCGAAAGCAGGCTTCCTTTGTATAGTCGAGTTTTTCGGCAAGCCTCATCATACCAAAGTTACCGGACCATGTGCGCAGATCAACCCGCACAATTTCCGGCATCGCTTGAAAAAGGTAATCTGTCCACAGGCCAAAAGCTTCATAGCCGCGTCCGTGTCCCCAGTATTCCGGGTTGTAAATTGCAATCCCGGCACTGAGCCAATTCGTTTCCTTGCTCTCCCAGTACCAGCCGACTTGACCAATTAGTTTATCTGTTTTCTTATCAGCAATGGCGAGATCCTTTCTCGGCGTCTCAAATGAATCCGTCTTGACTTTTTCACATTGCGCATCGACTAATTCAATAATCTCCTCTTTTGTTTTCCGAGGATAATACGGTCCGTCGAACTTCTGCCACTCTTGTCCAGGTGACCTCCAGAAAATACAATCATCCTTATCCTCTAATTTCCAATCGCGGACAACGATTTGATTTCCACTAAGTTGAATCATCTGTCTTCTCATTCCTGTCTATTTTTTATTGTGCTGCGAATAAGTTCCAAAACTGCTTCTAGACTTGTCTGTGAAATAATCTTCTTCATATTAACGATTACGAAAAACGACCATGGTTACCGCAAAAGATACAATGGTTATCATGAGTAAAGACAGAATACTAGTAAGCTGTGAAATGTCAGGAAAAGGCGTCAATGCAATTAATTGATAAAACAGTAACCATTCGCCGAGAAATACTGATAATTGTAAAACTCTAAAAGCAATACATCTCAATTAAAATCCTCCCCTTCTCACATTCCCTTCGTCATGCACTATGATTGATCATCAAAAACATGAGCAGAACAATGTAATACAAAAAGAGTCCTAGATTAAGAATGATTGGATTCGGTTTGATTGACTGAATCACTTTTGGCGGAGTATTCAAGCATGTTCGGAAAAGTAACGCAAAACAATAAATCAGTTGGATGCTTAAAAGAAATATGATTGCTGCAAAGAATGAATGATTATTTTGCAGCAAGGACAAACCAATAAAAATCGCACCGACCCAGTTAAAAATACCAGCAAACATCTCAATCGGATCTGACAGCATACTCATCATCCACTCGTCATTTGCTTCCCAGCGGTCTATATTTTCCTTTGAATGCTTATTTGAATAGACAATTTGCCCGGTTTGAAGCGCCATCGCAATGATAAAAATGATAAGGGCCAGTACACAAAACAGTGTCCCTATTCTCGCTGCCCAGCCGCTGATGAAAAATACTAACGAAAACGCGACCGGCAACCAACACGTAAAAATGAAAATAAGCAGCAAATGGATGAGCGCAAATTCGTTTTTTTTCGTTAGCATTTTAAGAAAAACAGCCAATAATAAAAACAGCATGACACCAATCCATCCAAATGCTAACGTCGTAATAAGCATGAGCAATACTCCTGTCTTATTTTCTCACTTCTTGTTATTTTCTTTCGCAACAAAGGTAACCTAATGGCAGCAATATTAACTTCTCGTTTCTTTCCATCTATCGGTGTTATAATGAAATGCAAAAAAAGGCGGAGACATATGAATCGATCATCACCAATTAAGGCACTTGTCTTTGATTTGGACGGCACACTTCTTAATTCTCAGAAAAGAGTTTCTCGAAGAACTCAAAAAACGCTCATGCGTTGCTATCAATCCGGTTTTACTCTTTTTATCGCAACTGCTCGTCCCCCGCGTTCCGTAAGTAAAATGGTCCCAAATGAATTACTCAATTGTGCGTCGGCAGTTTATTACAATGGTGCGTATGTAAAAGATGTTCATGGAAAAGCAATGAGTTATACGATCCCGAGTGCTGATTCAAGCGAACTCATCGATTTTATGTGCAACCATAATGGAACAGATGCCATTTCCATTGAATCCGAGGATACACTGTACGCGCTTACCGACAAAACCTTTGCAAAAAACGCCAAGCATATGGTTCTCCCGCCAACGATTGTCTCTCAATCTGATTTCAAGCGGCTGCCCGCGAACAAAATTCTGTTGTTTCATAGTTCAGTGGAATCAAAGCGCTACGTGATGAGATATAGCAATGAATTGAGCATTGTCGAAACCGATTCAAAAGAGTTAACTCAAATCATGGCTAAGAACGTTTCAAAAAGCCGTGCCATTTCTGCACTCTGTAAAAAAATGAATATTTCTATGAACAACGTCATGTCCTTTGGTGATGATTGGAACGACTTGGACTTGTTTCAGAACTGCGGCTATTCCGTTGCCATGGGAAATGCGGAGCCTGAATTAAAAAAGTATGCGTCAATGACCACTGCCTCAAATGATGAGGATGGTGTTGCTCAAATTCTTGAGAAGCTTTTGATTGCAAAACGTTTGTAAAGTGACCGTGTTTTCAATTTATCCAACGGTGCCTTTCATCCTCAAAACCTTGCCATCACATTCATTTGTTAATCGCTTCATTCCGTTTTTCTTGTAGAAAGCCCTAGCTCGTACATTGGTTGGAGAGACGCGGAGGTGATATTCGGACACGCCATGTTTTTCGAAAAAGCGCATCGCATACTGATGAAGTTCATGTCCTAATCCACTGCCTCTTTTCTTTGCAATGAGGTAATAAAGATGAACATAGCCGATCCTTTTGCCTTCGTATTCGCGAATGCTCAGTTCCAGCTGACCAATCACTTGATCCTTTTCAAAAGCAAGGACAAATCCGTCGGGAAATTGGCTGATTTTCTTCTGCAGCCACATTAAATAATCACCAGCATGGAAATCACGATCCGTTCCAAAACTAATGACAAACGAATCCCTGCGAAAAGCGAGAATCTTATTTTTATATTTCTCCACGTCCAACGGTTCAAAGCGCAGCAAGGGAGAATACCTCCTCAGTGTGATTGGTCAATAATCTCAATTATTTCTAGTCATCTTTCTGGTTATCTTTCAGTTCCCGCTTAATTTCCTGAATGGTAAAGCGAATCAGCCGCTTGATTAAAAAATAGATAACCGCAATAACAGCAAACCAAAATAGAATCATAATAACGAGCGGTGCATACATTGCAACTGCCATCGTACCTACCTCCCAAATTCCGTTTTTGAAACGATTCATGTTGCATTCATTATAAACAATGATTAAAAGTTATGTAAGCGATTCTTTCAACAGAACCAAATGAAAAAAGTAAAAACACAGTCGATCATAATGAACCAACTGTGCTTTATCATGTATTTATGTGCTTATTAAAGCATGCTGTCCAATTTATTCAGCAGCTCCTTATAATTCATGAGTGTTTCCTTATCTTTGACTTCCACACCGGACTTGTAGAAGGTGATTTTTCCGCTTCCTCCACCAATTTGATGCAGTCTATCCAGCGTACGTTTCAGATTCATTGCAGTACCCAGTCCACCGTCGATGACATGTGTGCCTTTTGGGAAAATCCGCTCAATAATGTCTTTAAAAATTGGGAAATGTGTACAGCCAAGTACAACCGTGCCATAATGAGACAGATCAAACGGCTTCAACTGCTCCATTAAATAAGGGATGATATGATCCGGATTAAAGTCAAACGCTTCGGCAAACTCAACCAATTTCGGCATGGGAAGCGGATCAACAATATCGTGCTTGTCGATCTGTTCAACAAGCCGATGATATTTTTCTTCCTTTAGCGTCGTCCGTGTCGCCATAACAAGCACTTTCTTTTTTTCCGGTTCGGTTTCGATCACTGCAGGTTTAACCGCAGGTTCAATGCCGATGATCGGAATCGGGTAATTCTTGCGTAAGTCCTCGATTGCCGCACTCGTGGCTGTATTACAAGCCACTACCAGTGCTTTGATGTCATGAGCAACAAGGAAGTCAACGGCTTCAAAAATGTATTTTTTTAATTCATCTTTCGGCTTTTCACCATACGGGATATGTGCGGTATCCGCGTAATAAAGAAAGTCCTCATTCGGCAATAATTTTATAATTTGATGGAGGACGGTCATGCCGCCAACGCCGGAATCAAATACTGCTATGTTCATGGATTATCACTTTTCTTTAAAAATTTTGTTCTTAACGTTGTTTTATTGTATCATCTTTGTCTGCTATTCTCCATGATGAACCCATGATCGATGATTAGAACGATGAAACGAGAAAATGGTTTGTATTTTTGACGGATTTCAATTTTCAAGATTAAATTTATTTTCCAAAAATAATGTATCATCGATTTTCCTATTTCTATGATAGTATTTTTTATCGCGCTCACCAATTTCACGGAGAACCTTGCACGGATGACCAACGGCTACCACATTATCGGGTATATTTTTTGTAACAACGCTTCCCGCACCAATTACTGAATTTTCTCCGATTGTGACTCCGGGCAGCACAATCGATTGTGCGCCAATCCAAACGTTGTTCTTAATCGTAACTGATAGATTGAATTGCATTTTCTTTCGTCTCAAATAAGGATTAATCGGGTGACCTGCGGTAGCGATGGTTACATTAGGGCCGAACATGACGTCATTCCCAACATAAATAGGGGCATCATCCACAAGTGTCAAATTAAAATTGGCATAGACCGCATTTCCAAAATGTGTATTTGATCCCCAGTTTGCTCGTAATGGAGGCTCCACATAACAGTCTTCGCCACATTCAGCCAATAGCGATTTCAATAATTTTTCACGCTTGGCTGTTTCAGACGGCCGTGTTTGATTAAAGTCATAGAGCACTTCATTCCACTTCTGTTGTTGTTTTAATAGTTCTTTATCGCTTGGGTCGTATAGATCGCCGCGAAACATTTGTTCTTTAAGATCCATCACTACCCCTCCTTGGTGTATGTTCAATATCTATAATGAAATTATTTCTCCATCATCTCTCGAATTTCCTGTGCCAATTGTTCAGGACGCTCGAGCATCACCATATGTGAGGTTTCTTTCATTTTAATACAGTGACACTGCTTAACGAGTGAACAAAAGTGTTCTACCGACTTCTTTTTATACCTTGCGATTTCGTCATTTGTTTGTGATTGAGGCTCTGCGACAATGAGGAAGACGGGCATTTTTAAGTGGGCTGCATGTTCATCCGGATCAAAGGTCCATAATGCGCGAGATCCGGCCAGTTCTGTTTCAGGCAAACATTTAAAGCGAAGCGATCCGTCTTCCATCTCGTTGACTTGATCCACAACAGCCCTTTGGACATCCCCATTCCAAAATGACGTATCTTGTTTTTGAAGATGAAGATAATGATCCATGCTGCTAAAAAAATCCTCAGGATACGAAAAGTCGGTGAATGCCTCCCAACTGATGCCTGGCCACTCTTGATAATTGAGGTAACCGGCATCAACAAGCATCAGCCCTTTTACTCGTTCAGAATAATGAGAGGCAAAATGAAGAGCTAGAGAAGCGCCCCATGAGTGACCGACCAGCCAAAATTTTTGCACATGCATTTGATCAAGTACGTCCACGAGCTGCTTGGATAATGTAGTGAAATCATAGTCTGTACTTAACCCGCTGTCCCCGCACCCCGCCATATCCGGAGCAACACTATGCAGGTCTTGCAATCGCTTGGCAACCATTCGCCAAACTTCACCGGTCCATGACTGTCCATGAATAAGCACCACAGTCTCAGATGAAGATGGATCGCCGGATTCCCTGATTTTATAGTTTACCTTTTCTCTTCCCGTTACGAAATGCCGTACCGTCCACATCAACCATCACTTCCAATTGTTAAACCTGTTTCGTTAATTATAACAATTTTATGTTTCTATGGACTGAATTTCCATTGCCAGTACCTTTTCCTGTACTTACGTCACCAACGTTTCCTGTTCCCTCTGCTTTCACCATACTATGTATCTTCGCTATATCCTTCGCATCATCGCTTATCTTTGCAAAGTCATTAGGCACTCCGGCCATTGCCGGTTTCCATTTGGTTGAACTGATCGATGCTTTTGTATCTCGGACAATTTTGGATACATGTTCTTTAAACGCTTGGCCTTGCTCATGCACAATCGCTTTTTGCGCAGGTGAGATGGCAAGCTTCCGGGTGAATAGGTTCATCATGAACACGCCTTGGAGGAGGCTGTTCTTTTGCTCATCTTTTGTCAGCTGCTTGCCGAACAGATCTCTGCCGGTGGCGGCTTGGGTGATGCCGTTCGCGGCGAGCAGCGCGTTGATTCCTTTTTCGCTTTGACTGAGCACCTTGAGCGTTCGGCTTGCCTGATCGTAGGCGCTCAGGACGTGGCCGTTTCTTTGCTCATCACCATCAGGTAAATAAACAGCACCCTCACGTTAGCGCTAAGGTGCTGTTCTTTGCCCTTTATTGATTTTTTGGTCCCATGAATTCAGTAGTCTCTTGCTTCTAATTGATTATTTGAAGGTGGTTACAGAGTAAAGAAAAGACTATTTGTTTGAGATGAGATCTAGATACTCCATACATTAGCCACCTTCACTAGCTTAGTTTATCTTGGGCTTTTTTTATATGGGAATTTGCTACTCTGCGTTTGACGATGAGTAAGTTCCTCTCTGAGAAAGTCGTCGAACAGATCATCGTATCGTTTCTTGAAAAGTTGCCAGCCAAACTGCCGGCAACAGCTGGTAAAAAAGGCATTTTGGCCTTTTTTATTCATTGAGAATGCAGAGCTGGCAAGAGGTTGGAATACTTTTTCAACTTCAAGTTTTAGTTTTAGTTTTAGTTAATTATTAATTGACTGTCAAAATTTTATTTTCTTGCTGTAAGAATAGAATTTCAATCATTTTTCATTCATCATCCCATAGTGGAGAAGAGTACTCTGGCTGTTCCCCTCTGCTAACCCTTAATTTATTATACTTAACCGTTAATTCTAATTTATTTAAAAAAACATTTTTTGCACTGTGGAAGCTTGTATAATTAGTGATTTTTCCAATCAAACTAGCTCTATCTCCCAAAGAGTAAATTTGATATACCCCTGTATCTAAATCGTATTCAATTCTTGTTTGCCACTCCATCCTATTCTCATCTTTTTGGTTAAAAATAGATACACGTAGACTATCATAACCTAATTTCTGAATTTCTTTATTCAGTAATTTTTTTTTATCACTGAGCATATCCATTATTTTATCTCCCTTATTAATCCTAATTTTTCATACCAATCAACTGATGACTCAAATTTAATTTGAAGTCCCCCACCAGAACCGAAGACTTCTGATATTGTCCCTTTTTGTACATTTGCCATATCAGCTAATGAAAAATTATATCTTTCCATCAAAATACTTAATTCAGTTTTATCCAATTGTGATAACTGTTCAAAACCTTCGGCCATATTTTCAAAATTTATGTCTTTAACAACTTCATATCTATGATAATCCATAGTACTTTCCAGATATGGAAGGCCTCTAGAATCATAGGAAATTTGTTCTCCGTTCATTAAAGGACTAGTAAACCTCCCTCTTGCATCACCATATCTATCAATAATTTGACCCGATTTTAGATTGGCGTCAAAGGTTATGGCTTTACCATTACTGTCAACAACGAAGCCATCTGCTTCTGGCCATTTAATGTTGCCTGCTTCATCCAAATAATTCGGCGAACGTACAAGTACACCTTCTATAGAATTAAAAGCTATCTCTCCATTACTTAAAACTACTTTTTTAGGTGTAAAACTACTGTTAGCTCCGCTGGTTTTCTCAACCTCATCAACTTTCGCCATACGATGCGTCTTCGCTATATCTTCGGCATCGTTGTTCATGTTCGTGAAGTCATTAGGCACACCTGCCATGGCCCCGGCGGCTACGCATTCGCCGGTGCTCAGCTTTCGCCCGGTCTCCGGATCAACGCCTTCGACCGCTCTAAGATAATCATAATAGTGCGTTAAAGTTCATCGGCTGAACAACCGCACCTTGCCGCGTTGCGTTGATCAGCTCGCCATACAGCGACGCAATGTACGGCAGGTCTTCGTTCACCTGACGATATTCATTGGTCAGATTCTGATCAAGGTCTTGAACATCAAGCACCGTTTGTGCGCGCTTTTTATCGGCCGCATCCAGTGCCTGATCAACTTCATGGTTGGAGAAGACGTTGATCGGCACAAGATCGGAAATACTTTGAAGAAATTTCTTCTGCTATAAAAAAGCATTCAGTGATGACCTAAGTCGGTCACTGAATGCTTTTTAATATCCTACGCAAAACAAACTCAATTTGACAGAATAGCCAATAATCAATTGAGTTTGTTCATTTATTTCCTTCAACTCTTTTGTTAATACGCACTACTAGCACACTACATAAAAGATAACTTGTAGAAAAATACTACCTAACAATTGCCTAGACCCATACGGATCACTTCCCAACTTTCCCAGCCACTACTTGCTGAATTAAAACGATCGTAAAAAAATTTGCAAGCACTAGTGCCCATAAGATACTGTGTAAAACATAAAATTAGCCAATCAAATACACATTAAATGACCTAACTCTTCCATTAACCATTGTTTCCATAACATTCTTCTCCCAAAAAGGTAAAATATCTTCTTGCAATACCTCTAAAAATATATCTTTATCTCCCTCATCCTTCTTTAAAAACTCTGAGTAATTATATATTACTAAACAAAGTTTTTCCTTATCAATCCAACTCAAGTCAGTCATCCAATCAATAAAAGAATCCCAACCAGAACTATCAGGCAATTTGAATTTTATCATCATTTCTTGAAATAGTTCACTTTTGGATTGTACTTGTCTTCCATCCACTTTGACAATATAGCAATCACTTTGATTCATTTTTTCTAACAAATTGTTATCTTTTTCTCTTATTCTTAAAATATTATTTGCCATATTCAAGTCTAATCCTTTCCTTATTCAATTTTTACGAAACTTTCATAATGGTCATCTGTATAATACAAATTATCATCACTACCTTTAATAAATCGTTCAGAATCTCTTCTAGCATCAGGTAATTTACTATTAACATCAAATTCTTGATAAGTCACTGGATTTCCATTTTTGTCTATAGTTGGTAATTTACCATCACGATTTTTAAAAACACTTCCGGCCTTTGTTCCAGAGGATTGACCTGCCGCATTACCATTCCACCCACTCTTGTCATACTTTTTATACGATTTTGTAACATTTTCTGGCAGACCATCTAACTTTTTAGTAGGAATAGAAATTCCTTTTCCAGCTCCGCTAGCTTTCTTATTAGCACTGCTCACTTCATGATTCGTGGACAAATCTGAATTATTGCCCACTTTATCCGACTTTATCGTATTTTTTTCTCTGAGCTCTCCAACTTTTTCTGTTTTCTTAGCTCCACCACTGGTCTTCTCAACCGACATGTTCTGCTTTAGATTTTTAATGTCGTTGATTGAGTTCTTAAATCCGTTCGCTGTGACGAATCCACCGTGTCCAACGGCAGCTGTTCCCACGGCAAGGGCACCGGGTTCTAGAGCCAGAGATGCTCCAAGTGTTTCTGGTGCGCCCGCAACTGAAAGTGTGGTTCCGCCTCCGATGAGCGTACCACCGCCAATCATTTCAGCAATCCCTTCAAAAGCGGAGAGTACATCTCCCGCTAGTTCACCGCTCTTATAGGCGTTGAACTTGCCCCATTCCTCCTGATGACCTATTTTCATTCCGATATTGTTCTCAATCACTTGATCGCCGCCACCAACGGCAAAATGAACGGTACCTTGCACAGGAGCAGAATTGACCAGGTTATCTGCATCATCTTTGATCTCATCAACGATCTTTCCGGCTTGATTTGTTGCCTGCTTGATACCGACTAAAATCCATTATAAAAAATGGCGATTCATATCTCCTTCATTAAATAAGAAATAAATCGTCATATTGATCCTTTCTTCCCATGATCCTTAACTTCAATAATTTCCATAGCCTTGATATAAAAACATTACTGTACACTTCATCTAAAATTCAATGGCCATTTAATCATACGATAATTGATGAAAATTAATTTTTTACCCAATTTCTAGAGTCAATTCTCAATAGTTTGAAAGAATACTCAACGTGGAGTATGTTAATAATCTCTGCAACCATTTTTTCAGTATATATCTAATCTCGCTACGTCAAATTCCACATAATCATTTTCTTTTATATCGCCATCAATTTGTGCTTCAGATATATCAATTAAAAAATCCCCTATTTTTACAATTTTTTCTTTACGACAAATAAGTTTCCCTTGCAAATGGTAGTTATCTTGATTTTTCTTTTCGACCTTAAATTCTTGCCCTGCGACCTTATAAATGTTGTCTGCATCAAGACAATGTATATAATCCTTAAATTCTTGATTTAATCTATATTCAAGAAAACTAGAAAAACATTCTAAATAGAATACGCCGTCGTATAGTATTACTTCTGCCTCTTTAGTGGTTTTGTCTAACCAGTTAATTTGGTGAATTTTTATCATCCTATCACCCGCTTTATTTTTTCAACCCTAAACTAGGAGCTTTGTTAATTAACTCAGTAACAGTCTTAACGTGAAAAGTAGTAATCTCTCCAGTTACCCTATCTAGACCAACAAAAGCATACTTAGCACTTCCTTTCCCCCCAATTAATTTTACATAACCATTCATTTCAGGTACATATGTCCCAGTGTTTAAAACATGATTTGCATCATTTAAATATTCTGGGATAGAATAGTTAGCCTTATTCATTGCCTTTTGTAATTGACTGGAATGCTTGGAATAGTGTTTATTCAAAGCATCTACAGTTTTAAATGTTTTTGAATTTTTTGTCCCAACGGCTTGCATATCCACTTTATCCGACTTTATCGTATTTTTTTCTCTGAGCTCTCCAACTTTTTCTGCTTTCTTAGCTCCACCACTGGTCTTCTCAACCGACATGTTCTGCTTTAGATTTTTAATGTCGTTGATTGAGTTCTTAAATCCGTTCGCTGTGACGAACCCACCGTGTCCAACGGCAGCTGTTCCCACGGCAAGGGCACCGGGTTCTAGAGCCAGAGATGCTCCAAGTGTTTCTGGTGCGCCCGCAACTGAAAGTGTGGTTCCGCCTCCGATGAGCGTACCACCGCCAATCATTTCAGCAATCCCTTCAAAAGCGGAGAGTACATCGCCAGCTAGTTCTCCACTTTTATAGGCGTTGAACTGACCCCATTCCTCCTGATGACCTTTTTCCAATCCGGTGTTGTTCTCAATGACTTGATCGCCGGCACCAACGGCAAAATGAACGGCACCTTGCACAGGAGCAGAATTGACCAGGTTATCTGCATCATCTTTGATTTCATCAACGATCTTTCCGGCTTGATTTGTTGCCTGCTTAACGTTGTCGGCAACCTGATCTACAGAGTCAATGACCTTATTCTCGACTTCTTGAGCTAAGTTTTCGATTGGTTCTTTCTCTGAATTTTTTTCTAGTTCTCTCACTTTTTCCTGCTGCTGCTTGTAATGGAGATAGTTTTGCGTCTCTTTTTTCATCTCATCCTGAACTTGGTAGACTTTACTATTATGATAGGCTTGCGCATTGAAATTCATCGGCTGAACTTCTGCACCTTGCCGCGTTGCGTTGATCAGCTCGCCATACAGCGACGCGATGTACGGCAGGTCTTCGTTCACTTGTCGGTATTCATTGGTTAGATTCTGATCGAGATCTTGAACATCGAGCACTGTTTGCGCGCGTTTTTTATCCGCTGCATCCAGCGCTTGATCCACCTCGTGGTTGGAGAAGACGTTGATCGGCACAAGATCGGAAATACTGCTCAGTATTTTGGAAATGTCCATGCGCTGCTCACGTACCATTTCTTTGGAACGCGCATACCCCATGGATAAGTCTTCATTCAGAAAGGGCACTTGAATCTGCGTGTCACCATCCAAATTTTTCTCCTCAACCGTGCCGGCAACGCCTTGGTAATAAGCAACCTTTTTGTCAATCAGCCGTAACCAGGCATCGACCACATTCACTTGCGCGGCATAGAATTTTTTGATTGCCTCGGCGCCCTTCCCCTGAAAATCAGGGCCAAGCCCCTCGATTTGCTGGAACGCCTGGCGCAACGTGTGGAATTGGCCGCGCAGCGTTTGATAGTGTTTGGCATGTGCTTTAGCGGCTGCGATCAGCGATTCGGCCTCATACGTTTGCGTATCGGAGGCCGAACCGGAACCACCGCTCATCGTTGCTCTCATTTGATCGCCTCATCTTGTCGTTGCAGAAGTGCAACATTCGCCTGCGTATCCGCTATGTTTTTCTGCACACCGGAAAGGTAGGCGGACAAAAGCTGCGCCATCATCTGTTCGCCCTCCTGCCAAGCGGATGTCGCGGCAAGATGATTCCGTCCGCAGGAGACAGATTTGAGCGGCAACACACCTTGGCGTGCATGCTCTGCCGCGACAATACGCCCCTCTGTAACATGGGTATTGAGTTCAATTTGAACCATTAGAACAACCGCCCTTTAATTTTGGATAACTTATGTTCCAAAGCGTCTGCTGCCTTTTCACCTTGGTGAACCAGCGCACTCGCTTCATGCGCCATGCTACTCGTTCCGGCGAGAAAATCGCTTTTCAGCTGCAACTCATGGATTTTAGCCTCTATTCGCTGCTGATAACTGTCCACACTCGTTGTGAGTTTTACTCGCATTTTATCCTGCGCGGAATCGCGTTTCTTTTGGAACGTGCGTGCCCTGGCTCCGGTCCAATCTGCACCAAGTTCCGGCTTCGTTAAGGTGCGCAATGCATGCATACCTGCTGCTTGTTCTTGACCAAGCTTGCGATTCGCTCGTTTCAACCGTTCGATTTGATCGTCAACCGCCGCCGACTGAAGGGCCAGCGCGCGGAAAATCACATTTAATGTTGCGGATGCGCCCATGAGACGCGCCTCCTTTCTTGACCCTGAGCCCTGAATTCACAAGGTATTTAGAGCCTTCATTAAGTAACGAGTAAAATAAGCGGAGATTTTCCGGTTATCTGCATCATGGCGCTTGTTTCACAGGTAAATAAGGGTAATTTTTCCGCTTATGTACTGCAAAACCCGCCATTTTCACGTTTTTCAAATTAGATAAGCGGAGTTTCTCCGTCTATTTAGGTTATTTTTTCGTTCATTCTCTAATTAAGCGGAATTCTTCCGTTTATTTCTCAGGCTTGGCGCTTACCTAATTGCCCAATCGAATCTTATGACCTTATCGTCGTACTAGCAAAGCAAAACGCTGTAAAAAAACCGGACTCCACCTAGAGCCCGGTCCTTTCACTTGTCTTGCGTTATGAGTTAATTTGTCCGGCAATCTGGCGGTCAGTATCTTCGAGGATCGTTGCACTTTTGGCGAGTTGATGATTCACATCTTCCAGGAGCTGCTGCATCTGTTGGAACGAAGGACGGAGCCGTTCATATTGATCTTTGAACGCGCGACTGGACGCACCTTCCCAAACTTGAGCCAGTTGATTGATCATGCCATCGAGACGGCCGATCAGTTCTCCTGTGTTCGATGATTCCTGACCATATTTAGCCGCGTAACTGCGCAATTCTTCCGGAGTTAATCGAATTTGCCCTGCCATAAGTAAAAAACCTCTTTGTTTTGTCGCATGCAGATAGACATGCGTATTGAAGCTTCACAGAATGGAGCGACCCTTGCGTTGTGTAAAAAGCCTTCATGAATCAAACTCCCATGAATGTATATGGATCCGCCCTAGGACGGTTTTCCGCTTAGTAAGGTTCTGTTTGAAAGAAAAATGAAGAAAATCTTGAGGTCGTTCGTGTATTGGGTCTCACCGGAGATATTTTTCTTGCTTGTTCGTATTATACAAAATGTGACGGTTTCTTGAACACGGCCAAAGCTCCTGAATTAGTGGAGGATTTTCATCAAATAAAGTTTATTTGACACGTTTCGACAAGAATCACCGTGCCTTTTTTACTAGTCAAGAAATCAGCACATTTCAAGTCGTTAAAAAGTCTACAATCGCTGCCTTGCTTCCAAAACATAATCCGGTTTTTTCTGGACATAATTAGTAGGTAAACAATTTGATCGGAGGTATATATCTGATGAAAAAAGAAGAAACGCAGATCGGTGATCATGTCTATGTCATTTGCCGAAATCCACACACAGCAACTGCAACATTGATTCAGGAAGCTGAAGTGGTCCAAAATCCAAATAAAAAAGAAGACAAGATCTTATCCCTAAATGATATGTATTATGAGTTCGCTGAGGATGACGCGGTGTTCCCAACGATCGACGACGCGAAACGCGTGTACAAGCAAATCTATGATGAAGACTAAGGAGATGCGGTACTCATGGTTAAACCTTTTGTTCCCCAGCTTGTCTACATTGAGCCTCGCGCATTAGACTACCCTTTAGGTCAAACACTTAAAGACAAATTTGAAGGCATGGGAATTGAGATTCGCGAGACCACATCGCACAATCAGATCCGCAACTTTCCCGGTGACAATGATTTTCAAAAATACCGCAACGCCAAATCAACTTTGGTCGTTGGCGTAAGAAAAACCTTGGATTTTCAAAGCTCCAAACCGTCGGCTGAGTATGCCATTCCGCTTGCAACAGGATGTATGGGTCACTGTCACTATTGCTACCTGCAGACCACAATGGGATCGAAACCGTATATCAGAACTTATGTCAACGTTGATGAAATTCTCGAACGCGCCGATCAATACATGGCCGAACGTGCGCCTGAGATTACACGATTCGAAGCGGCCTGTACTTCTGACATCGTCGGCATTGATCATTTGACTCACTCATTAAAAAAAGCAATTGAATTCTTTGGTGAACGCGATCTTGGTGAGTTACGTTTTGTAACAAAGTTCGCTCATGTGGATCATCTACTGGACGCTAAGCATAATGGGCGTACCCGATTCCGTTTCAGCCTCAATGATGAGTACGTGATCAAATTTTTCGAAGCGGGCACATCCCGCCTTGTTGAACGAATTGAAGCGGCGAAAAAAGTGTCCGATGCAGGTTATCCGCTTGGCTTTATTATCGCGCCGATTTATATTCATGACGGCTGGCAAGAAGGTTACCGCAAGCTTTTTGAAACACTGCATGACTATCTGCCGGGACCCATGGCGGTTCCGATCACGTTTGAATTAATCCAGCATCGCTTTACCGGTCCCGCAAAGCGCGTGATTGAAAAAAATTATCCGAATTCAAAACTGGTCATGGATAAAGAGGAGCGCCGCTATAAATGGGGCCGCTACGGGATTGGAAAATATATTTATAAAAAAGAAGATGAACATCTGCTTCAAGAGACAATTGAAGGCTACATCCATCGCTATTTTCCAGATGCTGAGGTGGCGTATTTTACATAAAGAAAAAAATTGGGCCAGCAATGTCCTAGATGTTGACAGAGCCTTAGCTTTTCTGCTATCTATAGTCTCGCCTGTTCAGGCTCTGCAATTTGGTTAAAATTCGCCTTGTCTGGTCGAATTTTCCAAGGATTGGGTTGAACTTTTCATTCGTTAGGTAGAACTTTTTTTCTTCGGTTCAACTTTCGCTCTCTTAGGTGGAACTTTTCAAGGATTAGGTTGAATTTTTCATTCGTTAGGTAGAACTTTTTTTCTTCGGTTCAACTTTCGCTCTCTTAGGTGGAACTTTTCAAGGATTGGGTTGAATTTTTCATTCGTTAGGTAGAACTTTAGTGGGATTTAAATCAGACCTTGTTTCGCAATAGGTGTCAACTGCGATGCGCAGTCGATTCTGCTCCGATATCTTTTAAAAACTCGACCACATCTTTCTCATAACCAAAGCGTTGATTGATTTCTTTTAAAAAGTCTTTGTCGTGTGTATGCGTTTTACCGGTTTCTAGTTGTTCTTTGTACAATGTGATATAAGGAATACTCTCCCGTTTTGCTTCTTCTAGTTCTTTGTTTACGTCGTAGCTGACTTTTTTAAAATTGATTTGAACGAGACCTTTTTCATCAATTTCAAGAATGGCATACTGCGCGCGCCGATCAGCGCGATGCTTCGCCCACTTGAAATAAGGTTGTCCCACAGAGCCTGGATTGATGATCAGCTGGTCCTCACTACTGTAGCGCATCATTTGGTGATGCACGTGGGCATAAATAGCAACATCACAATTTTTTTGAGTAAAAAGGCGATCAAAATTTTGTTGCGTTTGATCCGGTACCAAGTCTCCACCATAATTTTTATCCGGTAGGTTATGTGCAATACTAATGTTCAATCCATTAATTGTCTTGGTCGTATGTATCGGCAACTGCTTCAGCAACTCGAGTTCAGCATTTTTTAGGCTTTGACATTGGTACTGAACGAGCCTTGCAATGTAAATATCTGAAGGATCATTGAGATCAACTTGCCCATCCAGCACTTCGAGCAGACAGTCTTCCCAGTTGCCTTTTACATAAACGGATGTGTTGATTCTTTTCAGCAGAGCCAATAAATTGGCAGATCCCGGTCCGGGCATGATTAGATCGCCCAAAAACCAGTAGTCAGTGACCTTTTCACGAATGGTGTCTTCGATGACCGCCTCTAATGCGGTCGTATTTCCATGTACATCAGCAAACAAAGCTATTTTATGATTCACGTTCTTCCCTCTCCTCTGTATTTCTTCGAACGCAATGTACTCGCTATTTTCAACCACCGGCACCGGGCATATCAAACGTCTTCTTGGAGGTTGAAACCTGTTCACCGTTTAGCGAGATTTCTTTCAGATCGGATCGGCTTCTCACATGCAATGTGATTTTTGTTGATTTACTTCCTGCATAGATGAGATTTTTTGAGGTGTATAAGTTTAAGGATACTGCGTTGGAAGCGATTTTCATTTGATCAAGTTTTGTCTTGATTGAAGAAGGAACAGAACCAGTGATCGAAATGTAGTCGTACGGTTTCGTGCTCTTTCGGACCACTACGTGATAATCAATTTTTGCCTCTGTTAGTTTAAATGATTGAAGATGATCCTTAACGCTGATTTGTTCATTCACTTTGGCTAATGTATCGATCGATGTGAAGACCTTAATCATAAGGATGGCTGCTAAAATGACTGCAAGGCCGACACTAATCAAACGTTTCTTTCCTTTTTTCATTGTTCAAAATCTCTTTCCTACCTAGAGTGTTTTTCTACCCACTTCTCTAACTCTGCTTTGAAAACCTCTTTTTGTTCATCATTTTGAAATACTTTTTTTAAATTGTATTTCTTGATAAACCTTCTAAACTTTGGATCACTTAGAATTTTCCTGTCGTATTGGCGTTTAAACCATTCCTCGCCCTCAAGATATTCAAGATTAGACTGAATCCGAACCTGAGGAGCGAATAAAAAATCGAACAAAATAGAAATGAGGTCGAACAGATTCATCATGAACATCTCCGATAATGATTAACAATACTTCAAGAACAGTCTCCCTGTTTAAATAAAAGGAGATTCGGTTAAATTCGAAACACCCATTAGAAACATGCCAAGACAACCCATTATTCA
Organism: Sporolactobacillus sp. PKPK-6; assembly: GCF_056678885.1. Classification (NCBI taxonomy): domain Bacteria; kingdom Bacillati; phylum Bacillota; class Bacilli; order Caryophanales; family Sporolactobacillaceae; genus Sporolactobacillus; species Sporolactobacillus sp. PKPK-6. The sequence continues at coordinate 1,125,285 of NZ_JBWXPA010000001.1, forward strand.
TAGCAAAGGAATGACGTTAATAATGGGTTCTTCATATGGATGAACAGCTTTAATGATCGTTTTGACACCATCAACATGCTCAAATTGACATCTAAATTCCATTTTGCATTCGGTCCCAGCAGATAGTTTACCTATTTCTCCATCATAGGGAGCGGCGCCTTCGAGCGGTCGCCAATAACCCTTAACTTCTGAATATGAGATAACGTTGTCATATTTTCCTACTTTTAGAATACCGGCTTCATTTAGTTGATTCCTAAGCGAAGCAATATAGCTTTCAGGGATTAGCACTTCTATTTTGCATGCTTTAAATTCTATTTTTTTATCTCCTTTACTGCTGTGGCGAAGCTCGTGTTTCCTTCAGACGGTTTGCTGAGTTCCCCCATACCGAATTATTGTTTCAGAGCAGCAATAGTCGCTTGATAGGTTTCTATTTTCTTGTCAAGATGTCCTAAATTGTTTTCAAGTTTTTCTATTTGTTTGAGCATTGAGCATCGATGTGCACGCAGCATTTCCATTCTTTCCTTCAACGTGACATCTCCCTCATCTCGTAATCGCGCATATTTTTTTATTTCTCGAATCGGCATCGCTGTTTCTTTCAGTCTGAGTATGAAGTCAATCCACGTCTTATCCTTCTCCGTGTACTGTCTCTGATTACTCTTATTTCTGGATGGATGGATGAGTTCTTCTTTTTCATAATAGCGAAGCGTATCGATGCTTAAGCGAGTTAACTTGGAAAATTCGCCAATTGAGTAATCCAAGAAAATCCCCCCTGATTTCTTGACATGGAGTGAACTCCAGCCGTTACAGTTTTATTGTATCAGAAAAGGAGATGGAAAAATTGAAAAAAAGTCGTTATGAATCGGGTTTAGAAAAATTAAACGAAGTAGATGGAAAAGTGGGCGACATGGTTATCCAATCATTGAAGGACATTGCGCCTGATCTGGGAACATTTATTATCGAATTTGCTTTCGGCGATATTTATACCCGCCGTGAATTGGATTTGAAGCAGCGTGAATTGATCACACTGAGCAGTCTCGCCTCGATTGGCGGTACGGAAAATCAACTGCGCGTACACATCAATGGTGCATTGAATGTAGGTATCACTGCAGAAGAGATCTCCGAAATTTTTATTCAATGTGTCCCCTATGTCGGATTCCCGAGAGTGCTGAATGCAGTAGCCATTGCAAAAGAAGTTTTCAAAGAAAGAGGGATTATTTAAACAAACCCAAGGCAATTTACTTTAAAAAAAGTAAGTTGCTTTTCTCTCTCTAGGGGAGGCTGCAATTCTTTTATGTTGACACCCTTTTCTCGGCCGGATTTTATTTAATCTTATAAACCATAAGATAATCATCTATGCCAAGTTGATGGTTATGATATTTACCGCTAAGATCTACGAATCCATTTTTTTGATAAAAGCTATGGGCAGTTGCCCTGGCGTTTACTTTGATCTGCTTAAAATCTTTACTTTTTAAATCTCCAATGGCAAATTCCAGAAGTTTTGAACCAATTCCCTGCCTTTGAAAATCACGATCAACTGCAAAAGCGGTCAAGTGAGCGATTTGGGGTGCTTCAACAAAAATACTAAACGTAGCAATGATCTTGTTATCCATTAAAACCGCATAGAAATCATTATCTTTTTCAATGGACAAATTCTCGTTATAGATATCTTTCCCGATTGGTTTTCTTAAAACCTTATTTCTTAGCGCTAAAGCCTGTCGATAATAGTCGTGATCATTGGATTTGTATTTAATCGTTTTCATCATTTATTTCCATTCCCCCTACTTAGATCATCCATTCCCAATTGTTTTTGGCACAACATTTTACTTAATCCTTCAATCGTCTCAAAGGTTATCATCGGGACATAGTCCGAATTTTTCGGCCGCTGCAGCCAAGCCGTCCCTTGCAGAGTTTTCATCCCAAGTTTGTTCGCCGGATAAATGTCAAAATCAAGCCGATCGCCAACCATGTAAGCTTCACCGGGCAAAATGGATGTGTAAATAAAGCAGTATAAGGAGAACATATTATTAAAAAAGGATTGACACCATGATCGGTCTGCTGCTTGCTGTTGCACTCTTTAATAGCATTGCTTTTCTCATCAATAAACGACTCACTAAAAATCAAATCGTACATATTTGGATGTTTACCGTTGCCGTGCAGGTGCTTACCGATGGCTATTTGTGCAAAAAGTACCATGCATATTGGTATTTCTCAGGATCTCTTGAGTGGAAGACACTGCTTCCATTAACCGTATTGATCCCACCGGTAAACATCATTTTCTTAAACAGCTATCCATTTGGAAAAACGTTTGTTAAGCAACTGCTTTATATCCTTTTATGGGATGTAGCCATCACCACCTATGAGTTGATCGCACTTTTGCCTCAACCCTGGGGTTTCTTCAACTATGGCTGGTGGCGAATAGGCTACTCGTTCTTTGTGTACCCATTTTTATTGTCGAGTGTTGCTGCTTACTATAAATGGATTCGAAAGATTGAGCGGGAATAGCGCTTAGATGCCGCAGTCATTAGTGTCAATGACGTACTTAAAGAGTTCTTCATCTTCCTCTTTGTCATAGATGATCCCCAGGAATTTTCCGCCGTTTTTTTCGATGATTCTTTTTGACGGCTCATTATCTGTTCTGCAGGTTACCACTGCTTTTGTTATTCCAAGCTTTTGCGCTTCCGCCAAGGCTAACTTAAGAATCTGCGTCCCATATCCTCTTTTTCGGTGCTTTGGAGAGACATCATAGCCGATGTGACCGGCAAACATAACTTCCTGATGCCTAATTCGCACCACGCCAACCACCTCGTTTTGATCAATCAGCCAAAAGGTTGACGATGCTACCCGGCCATTGGGAAGATTATTTCCATCCGCTTCATGAATCAAGTGATGCAAAAATCCAGAGAAATCCACTAATGCCTTGCTATATTTCTTAAAGTAATATGAGTCTTCACTTGCAACTTTATAATCGAGTGTGTAGTTCTTAAAGCTCTGCTTATAGTTGCTCGATGGTTCAGACAGGAATAGTTGCCTCATTATTTCACCCTTTGGATACATCGATTTAATATTCCAAACTGACGAACTTACCCCATTTTACCAAATAATCTCTTCGTCGCACTGTATCAAAATCAGATAATCATGGGATGTTTTTTAAAATATTTGATAGCAGATCTCATTATTATTAAATTTATTTTCATAATTAATTTTTATTGACAAATTAGTTTCATGAAGTTATATTAAAATTAGTTGCAAGATGAAAATAAAAGTTAAAATAATTTTCATTTTGTACAGCAAGACAATCGCTTGTAGTGGCTTGGCTTGGATCGTATCAAAAAATAAATCATTGGAAGGATGAGTTAAATGAAAACGTATAATTGGGGTATGATTGGTACCGGATGGATTGCACATGAAATGGCTGATGCATTAAATAGTGTCAATGGAGAAATTTACGCAGTGGCTGACGTTAATGAAGCCGCTTTAAAGGCCTTCAGTGAGGAAAAAAAGATTCAACGTACGTTCACGAATCCTGATGATTTGCTTAAAGACCCAAATGTTGATATCGTATACATTGCGACCCCGCATAATTTTCACTATGAATATATTATGAAAGCTCTGGAAGCCGGCAAAAATGTCTTTGCTGAGAAAGCGATTACGGTTAATTCCCGACAATTAAGTAATGTAAGACACTTAGCTGCTGAAAAAGGATTAATTGTGACTGAAGGCTTAACGTTATTTCACATGCCGCTTTATAAAAAAGTAAAACAGGTGATCAGCGACGGAAAAATTGGTGATGTTAACCTGGTACAAGTTAATTTTGGCAGTTTAAAAGATTACGATGTCAAAAATCGCTTCTTTAACAAGAATTTGGCCGGCGGTGCACTCTTAGACATTGGTGGTTATGCGACTGCCTTTGCACGTTCATTCTTAAAGACACAGCCTGTTAATGTTTTGACCACCGTTAAGTATTTTGAAACGGGTGTTGATGAACAATCAGGTATTCTTCTGAAAAATCTGGATGATCAAATTGCTGTGCTGTCATTGTCGATGCGCGCGAAACAGCCGAAACGCGGGGTCATCTCAGGTACCAAGGGCTATATTGAAATCTCTAATTATCCGCGCGCCACAGAAGCAGCGATCACCTATACCGATGATGCACATACGGAATCACATGAAGTGATTACAGCCGGAGATGCATCGCTTGCCCTGCAATACGAAGTTCAAGACATGCAAAGATATATTGAACAAGGCCATGACGACGGTGAATTTGCACTATCCTTCGACATCATGGACATATTAACCAACGTACGCAACCAATGGGGGATGAAATACCCGTTTGATCGTACAGACTATTAAATAAGGACTGTAACATGGAAGCGACTAATAAGGAATTCGTAAACAGAATCTACTCAAATTTAGGCAATTATTCTAAATCGGAAAAGAAGATTGTTGATTTAATTATCAGCGATGCCCAGTTTGTGATCAATGCAACCATTTCACAGCTGGCAAACCGAGCCGGTATTAGTGAAGCATCTGTCTCGCGTTTCTGTAAACGAATCGATTTGAATGGATTTCATCATCTAAAGGTAATATTGGCACAGAGTTCATTAATTAATGCTGAGTCGTCAAGTAGTACCTCCTTAACCAGTCACGATAAAATTTTAGATAAATTAATGAGTGACAAGGAAGAGGAAATTCAAGCAACCTTAGAGGGTTTTGACAAAGCACTCATCAAAAATACAATGAACGTCATTAAAGATGCCCGGTTAATTCAAATCATGGCGGAAGGCAATACGTTTCCTGTCGCACTCGATGCTTGCTTTAAGTTTAATCAAATCGGTCGGTTAGCCTTTACATCGAGTTCTTGGGAAGTTGCCATGGGACAGACGTTAAACTTAAACGATTCAGATGTGCTTATTATCATTTCCAACTCGGGAGAATCAAGGCAGCTGCTTCAATTAATGGAGGTTGCTAAAAAGAACAGAGTAACGATTATAACGCTCACGAATAATGAGAGTTCCCCCATCGCCGCGCTGTCCGATCATAATGTGGTTACAGCCAGCAGAGGTACGATTTTTATGTCCGAGTATTTCTTTTCGAGAGTGTCTGCAGTCACAGCAATCGAAGCAATTTTTATGCTGCTCATCGCAGATGACCCTCTGCTTAAGCGCAAAATTCAAGAGCATGAATTATTAATCGCGTCAAAAAAGATTTAAGATCAAGGCATCAGCAAACCCGCACCTGAAAAAAGTGCGGGTTTGCTTTTGTTTATTAACATACTCATTCAACGTTCGCATTCTTTGCTAAGCGTTCATGCTCAATTTGAACTTGCTCCGGATCGATGCGGTCGAACAGTGGATCAAGGTCCTCCGGCAATTTTTCCGGGCAATGAATGGTCTCCCACTTAAATGGTCCGAGATGGAGTGCCTCAGCCAATTTTCGGCTTGAAAACGGCAGAAATGGTGCCAGAAGCTGCGCCAAATTAGCGATGCTAAACAAACACGTATTTAAGGTTGCATAGGCCGATGCTTGATCAGATTTAACCGTCTGCCACGGTTTTCGTTCATCAAAATACTTATTCAAGCTGCGAATCCACGAGAAAATTTCACTAAGTGCTGCTTTCAAATGGGCGGATTCGATCAGTCCGCCAACCTTTTCGTAAAGCGCATCCGTTTCTTGCAAAATCTGCGGATCAACCTGGTTTTCATCCACGTTAAAATCAGGCAGCTTTTCAATGAACTTGAGCGTACGATTGACAAAATTTCCATACGCACCAAGCAATTCGCCGTTGTGGCTCTCGATAAACGTCTTCCAGGAAAAATCGGCGTCATGCGTTTCGGGAGCATTGATCAACAAAAAGTAGCGGATACTGTCCGGATCATAGCGTTCAAGAATGTCCGGTGCCCATACCGCCCAGTTGCGACTTGTGGACAGCTTCTTGCGCTCAAGCGTCACATATTCATTAGAAACAAGATGCGTCGGCAATGCTTTCTTGCCGATGCCGAGTAGAATGGCCGGCCAAATAATCGTGTGAAACGGTACGTTGTCTTTCCCTTGGACGTAGTAGGAAACCGTTTGTTCATTCCAAAATTCAGCGATATCCTGGTGATGTTCTTCTCCCCAGCGAACGCTTGCCGAGTAATAGCCGGACACCGCTTCAATCCAGACATACACTTTTTTATCCTCAAAGCCTTTGATCGGTACTGTGACGCCGATCGGCAAATCGCGAGTGACAGCTCGATCCTGCAAGCCTTCGTCTAAATAGCGTTGTGTCAGATTCAGCGCGTTCTCCCGCCAATCGTTATTCTTCTTTGCCCGTTCATACAGCTGCTCCAATTCCGGTTGAAACTGGATAGGTTACACTTAATTGGACGGATGAGTTAAGGTCATGTACACTTGGTTCAACGATACCAAGGGGGACCGGAAAAATGAAACGGGAACGGAGAAGCTTCTCAAAAGAGTTTAAAGAACAGATTGTCAGTTTACATGCTTCAGGAAAACCGAGACATGAAATCATCAAAGAATACGATCTCACGTCTTCGGCCTTTGATAAATGGATTCGTCAACATAAGACAAGCGGTTCCTTCAAAGAGAAAGATAATCGCACACCGGAACAAGAAGAACTCATTCATCTAAGAAAAGAAAATCAACAACTAAGAATGGAGAATGATATTTTAAAACAAGCCGCGCTGATCATGGGACGAAAGTAGATGTGATTCGTCAAAACCGTCACAAATACTCGGTATCAGCAATGTGCGACGTCCTACAACTTTCTCGCAGTACCTACTATTACGAAGCTAAAGTTCGTGAGAACCAACAGGCTGAGCAGGAATTGACACGCCAAGTAGTTCAAATTTTTAAAGCAAGCCGATCGATCTACGGACAGCGAAAAATCAAAAAAGAACTGGGGAAGCAAGGAAAACAGGTTTCAAGACGACGAATCGGACGAATCATGCGCCAACAAGGCCTGGTTTCAAAATATACCATCGCTCAGTTTAAGCCGCATAAGGCGAGCTGTAACGAGTCTCCTATTGGAAATACGTTGAATCGTCAATTCCGCCAGGAGGAAGAACTGAAAGTGGTTGTCAGTGACTTGACCTATGTTCGGGTGCAGCAAAAATGGCATTATATCTGTGTACTCGTTGATTTGTATAATCGCGAAATTATCGGCTACAGCTCAGGACCCAATAAAGACGCTCAACTCGTCTATCGTGCCTTCTCCACCGTCAAAAGCGACTTAAATCGCCTCGAATTATTCCATACGGATCGAGGGAATGAGTTTAAAAATAAGCTCATTGATGATGCATTGGAAACGTTTCAAATTAATCGATCCTTAAGTCACAAAGGCACGCCTTATGATAATGCCGTTGCGGAAGCGACATTTAAAACGATCAAAACAGAGTTTGTTAGCGGGCGTGTTTTCCCTAACCAACACGTACTTGATCTTGAATTGTTTGATTATGTCCATTGGTTCAATAATCTACGTATCCATGGCTCACTAGACTATCTAACACCGATTGAATACAAGTTACAGCACCTTTAAAAATTTGTTTGATTTAGTGTTGACATACCAAACTTACTCAGTGCAAAATAGAGATGCTCAACCTCACGAAGTTCCGGTGTGTGACCGCAAAGTTTGCATGTTGGCTCTTCAAGGTCGACTGGATCAAGAATGGTCGAGCACGCATCGCATTGATCACCTCTTGCATGTGCGCCGCAATGCGGACAGGTTCCTTCAACATAGCGGTCCGGCAAAAACTGCGCACAATGCGTACAGTACATCTGCTTTGTCTTCTTATGATAGATATACCCATTGTCATAAAGTGTTTTAAAAATATCCTGAACAACCTTGTGATGAATCGGTGTGTCTGTGCGCGTGTAACAGTCATAAGTGAACCCAAGTTGCTGAAAACATCGCTGAAATGAATCATGATAACGATCCGCAATCGTTGTTGGCGAGACACCTTCCTGTTTCGCGCGAATCGTGATCGGTGTACCGTTGCAGTCACTTCCTGAAACATAGAGTACCTTTTCACCCTTCTGCCTGAAATAACGTGCCAAACAATCCCCTGGGATTAAGCTTGATAAATGTCCAAGATGAAGATCTCCATTTGCGTAGGGCCATGCGCCTGCGATTAATACTGCCATATTTCCTCACTCCTTTTTTAAGAAAAACAAAAAAGCCCCCGACCTCATACATTCATCATGTATAAGGACGAGGACTTGTGTCCACGCGGTACCACCTTAATTTATCAGCCATTCGCATCACTGATCTCAGGCGAGTACGGAGCGTCTGCTCGATACTCGGGTTTTGTTAACCGGGTTTCCGCCCGACCATAGCCTAACCGCAAATGCCGCGGATCGGTATGGATGCTCAGAGGCCATTTTTCAGCTTGGGATTCTGCTTCTCTCACCAGTTACGAAGCTCTCTGCGGAGAATCCGGCTGCTTACTTCTTCTCATCATCGCATAATTTATCAATAGGATTAGTATAGACAGTTCAAATTCAAGATGCAAGAGCATACGATTCAACTTTTTTGTGTTGAACAATACGATTCCGATTTTTTGTTACAATTTTGAGAGGCTTTGTTACAACTTTTGTCCCGTTCGTTACTAGTTTAGATGCCTTCTTTTCAACTCTGACGCTTCATTACAATTTTTTCAAAGTATAATCAATCTTTGCTTTTAAAAATGGATATCATCTTTTTAATAAATGATACCAGCCAAATGATAATTATTATTCCACAAATATATAAAAAGGGGGGCGAACCCCAAAATGATAAAAGATCCATTTTCTCAGATCTTCTCCTTATTGTTATTTTGAATACCAGCTTTCTCTTAATTGCATCTCTTTAGAAAATTTATACCTTATATATATTTTGACTGCTCCTTCTGAAAGGTGAAGTTAAAAAAAAAGATCACCATGTTCAGGAACATACGTCATTACAACAATTCATTTCCTACTTAACCAAGATCTATTTCTTCATGACGATTTTCAGGTGTGATTCTGGAAAGCAGTTGATCAAGAGACGGAGCGGATTTTAATGATTTTAGAATAATGTCTTTACCCTTAATTAAAAATTCAAGTTCAGTCCCTTTTTCAATACCCGCAGATTCTGCGATGGACCCAGGCAAACGGACGGCAAGACTGTTTCCCCACATTTGAACTTTGATCGTCATGCGAATTCCCCCTTGTCCTTTCTCTTTAACTGGCTCTTCCCATTGACTAAAGTCACTGGTGTAATTATTATAAAAGTATGATAGTGGATTTCATGAAAGCATAAAATCTATCTAATTTACGTATAATGAAAAAGGCAACATTGATGCTGGAACATCAACGCTGCTTTAGATAAGAAGTTGCTTTAAGAGCAACGCATCACCTTTTAACTTCATATCTCAAGGATAATCCGTTACCGGCTGGTCGGCTCAGAGCGGATTATTTCTTTTCCTTAGAGATATGATCAAGCAGGTTTAGCAAGAATGAGCCACCTATAAAGAGCAAGCTCAGAATGCCAATGACAGCCATAATCGTACTCATGAAAAAGAATCGCACCTCCTCCGTCTCCGTCGTCTACACAGACAAGGAACACAGAAACAAAAGGTGTGCGCCGCTCTTTAGCCGTTCTTATCATGATCTTATTCTAGCATAATTTGGCAGCTATTAATTGGATAATCATCTTCTTTATTACATAAATCCATCCGTTTACTGCACCTCATTTTCCTGTATCACCTGCTTCTTATATTTACGGGTTAATGATAGATTGACAATCAATAATAATCCCGCTAGTGCGATCAGTAAGCCGCACAGCATAATGGTTAATCCTGCTGTGATCCATTCACTCAATAAACCGTTAACCCCCATACCGATTAGTGTCACTGCCGATGCCAAGCTTCCGACTAATCCAAAGAAGCGAGCTAATTGAGTATAAGGGATTTGTTTCTGCCAAAAGGTTGATGAAGACATATTAAAAATAGCGTTACATGCTCCTGTCATGAATGCTGCAAGTATCAGTGTTATAAGGTTAGCTCCGAAACCGATGATACTGTAGCTAAGTCCAAGCGCAAAACCGGATACACCCAATTGAATTTGCAAAGGCCAATGAATCACCCATTTGGCCGCAACCATTGACGTCACTAATATTCCGAAGCTTAGTGCACCAACGACATAACCGACAGTGTATGTGTTAAGTCCAATATCATTCACATGGGCTGTTAACATCACATCAGCACCTGCAACGCCAAATAAGATAAGCAGAAAAATAACGAGCAGATTAAACATTACGGCATCTTTTAGCGGAGAGAGCTTGCCTGATTATGTCTCACTAATTTTATGAGGATTAGAGCTGCAGCGATGTATGTCAGTGCATCAATAAGAAAACCAATAGCTTTTAGATCATTTGGCAATAAAGCCAGCACGAAAACAGCTAATGCCGGTCCAAATATTTTTACAAGCTCATTCGCCATTTGATGCAGCTTCGTGAGAAAATCGCCTAGTAATTGAGCATTTTCCGGGTTCTTCCTTACATCAAAAGAGTGCTCATTTAAGGCTTCTCCACTCAAAAAAGGATAGGTGACCGCTTTGAGCACCTCTCCTTCATAAATCATTTTGTATCGTGGGATTTGCAGAACAGGATTCTTTCGTGCAAGTTGCTCTAAAAGCTCGCATTCATTCTTAATTTGGTCAGTAATCTGATCTGTTTTCGGGAAGCGGAAAACCTGCTGTTTGTTTATGATCAAAATGTCATTGTCCCAACCGTTCGTCTTTACTTCACTCGTAGCAATGGGCAGCTTCGGCACAGCGCTTCGGACAAAACGGATCATTTCTTCTTTTCTCACAAACACTCATCCTCTTTTTCTACAAAAGAATAAATTTTTTCCGCTATTACGCAATGACCACCGATCCGCGGTTTCTCACATGAGCTCACTCCTCATCGGGATGGAGGGCTTCCCATCCTTCACTGACAATGAAAAAAACGAGAATCAATGCCGCAACGGAATCGGCCCACCACCAATTGAATAGTGCGGTAAATCTCGCACCAATCAAAACGGTAAACGCCATATAAGCGCAGACCAGATTGCACATGCCGTCTTCAATCAAGGCATCACTGCCAATGGCATGACCGATCCGCTTTTTGGCAATCATCAGCACCGGCATCAGCGCGCACGAGCCGATAACCAGAGCAATTCCTAGCACACTCGTTTCCGCAGTCTGTCGCGTGACCAATCGATAAATGGACGACAGGACAACGTAGAGTGCGAGCAGCATTAAGGCGGCGCCAACCACATACGAAGAGATCCGCTCCGCATGAGCAACTTTTTCCTCGCCGGATTGATTCTTTTCCGTCTGCAGCCGCCAGAGCAGAAACGCTCCGGAGATTAATTCAATCAGACTGTCTAGTCCCAAAGCAACCAGCAGCAAAGAGTGTGCCATCATGCCTGACCATAATGCAATCATGAATTCGACCGCCATCCATGCAATAGAAAAGCTTTCAATTTGAATCCCTCTATTAATTAAACGCACATCGTTAGTGTTCACGGTTGTTTTCCTCCTCTGAAACAAAGCACTATATAAAATTGACGCGATGCGAACCATTCTCTCTATAAATCAATCATTATAGGAAAACTTATTTTAAGTCTATTATATAGAGGACGATTTCCAAACATAGCCACAAGAACTTGTTTTATAAATTTAACCGCAAACGAACCATATCCTTTAGAATTAGTTTGTTTTCAATAATTGGCTCGCTATAATGCTTAACAAAGAAATCGGTATCAATGGAAACCATCCGAAACCCGCATTTCTGGTATAAATAAAGCTGACCAAAACTTGTACTTCCCGTTCCAATCTCAATAATTTGATAATGTCGCTCCTTGGCACATTGAATCGAATGTTCAATCAGTGCCTGTCCGATCCCTTTATTACGTTGTTCAGGCACTACCGCAATATTAACGATTTCAATGGTTTCTGGTCTTGTCGGCAACAAAATGACAACACCTGCCATTTCTCTTTGCGTATATGCTTCAATACAGATGCTTTGCGGTAAATAAGCGTCAATGAGCTTCTTTGATGGATCAGCATCGAGAAGCAACTGGTAGTGTTGGGGTGTTGGTTGAAGAAAATTTTTGTATATGAGATCCATAACATACACCTCACTTATATTGAGATTGTAAGTCCTATGATTTGCTTTGTTAGGGCTTGATTGGCATGCGTCTAATCATCATATGGAGCAAAGCAATGAGCAGGGCAAGAATCACTGCACTGCCGACAAACCCTGTAACAAATAAAATCTGTGTATCAGGTAGCCAGCTCATAAGTAAATCCAACCGCCAAGGAAGCTTCATATAGGAATTCCAAAAATATTCGGACAAACCGACCAGAACGATTGATAAGGCAATGGAAAACATACCTGACAAAAAGCCGTACCGTGAAAATGCCAGGCCGATCAACCATCCGATCGCAAAGTAGATCACGCAAAGCAAGAAAAAGATAAGAAACAGAGATAGAAACTGATTATGATAAATCTGTGATAAACCATTAGATTGCCCAAATTCATTGCCGAAGATCCATAATGAAAGACCATAAAGAATCTGTACTACTAGTGACAGAACACCTACCGTGCAAGACATGCCGATAAACACGCCGTTGAACATATTTTTCCTAGTTACCCCATTTCTGATGTACGCGCCGGGCACCGAAAGTGCAAGGATGATTCCCACAACAAGCATGTAAACTTTTGCCGACTGTATTGTGCCGTCAAAAAAGTTAAGGTCAATCTGAATTTGCGGCACAAAATGCTCGATAATAAAAAAACCGATATAAAAAGGAAGACACCAAGCCATCCAAGTCGATAGCCTCCAAAAAATATCCACAGCGACTTTTCGAGTGACGTGATTCATGAATCCGCTCATTCTTCATCCCCCTCATGTTCCGTTAAATAAATAAACAATTCCTGCAATCCGATCGGACCAAGCTCAAATCCTGCTGACTCAAATTCTGCTCGTCGTCCGCTCTCTAGCTGCCCATAAATCATCACCGATTTCGTTCTCCCCAATTGTTGCTGTTTCAATAGGTGAAGACCACTTGTCAATTGGTCCACCTTTTCAGCCGGTCCTGTAACACTAAGTCCATGGCTCATGAGCGTGTCGACCGATTCATGGAGGAGCAGTTTGCCACAATCAATAATCATCACTTCTTCTATGAGAGAGGCTACTTCAGAAATCAAATGCGTCGACAAAATCATGCAACGTGGGTGTTCAGCATAATCCTTGATCAGTTCTTCATAAAATACTGACCGCGCCGGAGCATCCATGCCTAAGTATGCCTCATCGAAAATCGTGACCGATGTACGCGAAGCAAGACCAATCACCACATCCAGTGCCGACTGTTTTCCTTTGGACAACGCGTCGACCTTTTGATCCAATGGCAATTTAAATCGCTTCACAAGCTTTAATGCATACTCGGCATTCCAATTCGGACGATAGCGTTCGGCAAATTCGAGCATTCCTTTTACTGTTTCCGTCTCATTACTCTGATCTTTTGCATAGACAAAATTAACTTGATTCATCACTCGATCATTCTCAAAGGGCATCTCATCGTTAATTCGAATCGTTCCCTCCGTTGGTTCACGAAAAGAGGCGAGCAGTGACAACAACGATGTCTTGCCTGCTCCATTTCTTCCAAGCAAGCCGTATATTTTATCTCCCTTTAATTGAAATGAGATGTCCGATAAAACATTGTGATTTCCTAACCGCAGCGACACATGATCGGCTTTAATTTCAGTTGTCATAATATCCTCCTTTGCTTCAATCACTTTTGTCCGTCTTCAATCATCTGAATTAATGTTTCTTTTTCTATCTGCAGTTTTTCTGCTTCGTGAAGCATGGCAGCCACATAGTCATTGAAAAAGGTTTTTTTGCGTTTCTCGATCAATTTTTCACGCGCATGCTCGGCAACAAACATGCCGATCCCTCTTTTTTTATAAAGAATGCCTTCATTCACGAGCAGATTCACTCCTTTTGCTGCTGTTGCCGGATTAATTTTGTAGAAAGTAGCAAATTGATTGGTTGAAGGGACTTGGCCTAATTCCTCAAGTGATCCCTCAAGAATTTCGTTTTCAATGTGTTCAGCAATCTGTACAAAAATAGGCCGACCATCATTCATTGGTTCACGCATCGGTTCACCACCCAATCGGTTAATTACTTATGTAGCTAACTATATAAGATAATCTATTCTATGTCAATAAAAGTAAGCGATCAAATCGAGGAGCAAAAAGCCGATTTGAATTTACTATTCATAAAAAATTGACATCCTACACTCCGTGACGGCTCTGATTACTTTCGTTGAGTGCTTTAATTTGACTTAAATATAAGTTAATACTAATATAATTATATTATTATATAAGTGAGGATAAATATATGAATAATGAAAAAGAGATTGAATCCATGTCCGATTTGCTTAAGATCGTCGGTGATAAGACTCGGTTGAAAATGCTCGCCTTCTTAAAAAATGGTGAACGATGTGTCTGCGAGTTTGTCGATTTATTTGATTTATCGCAACCGGCAATCAGTCAGCATTTGAAGAAAATGCGTGCGGCCGGTTTAATCAACGAGCGCAAGCAGGGAACTTGGGTCTATTACCGTCTTAATGACCAGCTCCCAAGCTATGTATCAGAGATTATCCAGGCACTGCCGTCGCTGAAGGCAAAAACATGCGATTGTCAAAAAGCCGGCATGAGCATTCCATTGGAGCCATTAAAATGAAAAAGCTGTCCTTTCTTGATCGCTACTTAACCGTATGGATCTTTTCGGCAATGATTTTGGGAGTCTTGCTCAGTTATTTGATTCCATCATTTGTACGTACGTTAAATCGTTTGCAAGTCGGAACAACATCCATTCCGATCGCTATCGGTTTAATTGTGATGCTTTACCCGCCTTTGGCAAAAGTTCGTTATGAAGAATTGGGGATGGTCTTTAAAGATGTAAAAATCTTGATCTTGTCTTTGGTGCAGAACTGGCTGATCGGTCCTGTTCTCATGTTTCTTTTGGCAGTCATCTTTCTCCATGGCTATCCGGCCTATATGACCGGGTTGATTATGATCGGTCTTGCGAGATGCATTGCCATGGTCATTGTCTGGAATGATCTTGCTCAAGGAAATCGTGAATACACTGCCGGATTGGTCGCATTTAATTCTATTTTTCAAATTCTGTTCTACTCTGTATTTGCCTATTTTTTTGTTACTTTATTACCGGGATGGTTGGGATTAGACAGCCTTCGCATCCCGATCACTATGCTGGATATTGCGCAGAGTGTGTTGATTTATCTAGGTATTCCTTTCCTTGCCGGCATGCTGACTCGGCTTATTTTCGTCAAGATAAAAGGAAAGGCATGGTATGAAGCTGTTTTTTGTCCGCGGATCAGTCCGCTTGCTCTGATTGCTTTGCTTTTCACAATCATCATTATGTTCTCAATCAAAGGCGACATGATCATCCAGCTGCCTCTTGACGTCATTAGAATCGCCGTACCACTGCTGATCTACTTTGTGATCATGTTCTTCATCTCGTTCTTTTTGGCGAGAAAAGCGGGTGCTGATTACGGAAAAACATCCGCGCTTAGCTTTACCGCAGCGAGCAATAATTTTGAACTTGCCATTGCCACAAGCGTCGGAATCTTCGGCATTCAATCGGGCGAGGCATTTGCTGCAGTTATTGGCCCACTCGTTGAAGTTCCGGTCATGATTGCACTCGTCAACGTTGCTCTGCGACTTAGAAATCCATTCAATCGCCAGGATAAGGCGTAAAAAGGTGGTTCACGAAATGGAAAAGAAGTTGATTTATTTTCTCTGCACCGGCAACTCCTGCCGCAGCCAAATGGCTGAAGGATTCGGAAAAAAGTATTTAAGTGATGATTACGAGGTTCGATCGGCAGGAATCGAAGCACACGGCTTAAATCTAAACGCAGTTGCCGTCATGAAAGAAGTCGGCGTCGATATTTCCAACCATGAATCCAAGCTTATTGATCCCGATCTGCTCAACCGCGCATACCTTGTCGTCACACTATGCGGCGATGCGGAGGATCGATGCCCGATGACTCCGCCGCAGGTAAGAAGAGAACATTGGGGATTTGACGACCCGGCCAAAGCGCAGGGAACTCCTGAAGAAATCTGGAGCGTCTTCCAAAACGTTCGAGACGGCATTGCAAATAAAATAAAAGCATTCGCTGAAGAAGAAAAATAATCCAATAAAAAGGAATGGTTTTCATGGCACTATCAAAAGATCAAATTAGACAAAATGTCCGCAACCGTTACAAACAAATCGCTCTGCAAGACGTGTCGGCATCATCTTGCGGATGCTCTTCCCCTGATGTCGGCTGCTGCGCGACACAAGAAAACAAAAATGATGTTTCCGAGCAGCTCGGCTATTCAACAGATGAATTAAACGCTGTACCTGATGGCGCGAATCTTGGATTAGGCTGCGGCAATCCTCAAGCAATCGCGTCACTGAAACCCGGCGAATGCGTACTGGATTTAGGCAGCGGCGGCGGATTCGACTGCTTTCTTGCCGCCCGGCAAGTCGGCGACAATGGAACGGTCATCGGCGTGGATATGACGCCGGAAATGATTAGCCGAGCAAGAGCAAACGCGGAAAAAGGATCCTTTTCAAACGTTGATTTTCGTTTAGGCGAAATCGAGCATTTACCGGTCGCCGATCAATCCATAGATGTGATTCTGTCCAATTGCGTCATCAACCTCTCCCCCGACAAGCCGCAAGTGTTCAAAGAAGCGTACCGCGTCCTGAAGAAAGGCGGCCGGTTGGCCATTTCCGACGTTGTTCTGACCGCCGAGCTGCCGGAAAAAATTAAAAACGATTTGGATGTATCTTATTCCGGATGTGTTTCCGGCGCTTCTTCCATTAATGATCTACAGCACATGCTCGAGCAAAGCGGCTTCGCACAAATTGAAATTAAGCCCAAGGATGAATCAAAATCATTCATTAAAGAATGGCTTCCAGGGGTTGGCATTGAAAAGTATATCGTCTCATCAACCATTCAAGCAGTAAAATAATCGCATATGCAAAAAATGAGAATCCGAGATCATATGATCCTAAGGATTCTTTTTCATTATTGGAAATCACGCGTCTGAATGGCAAGCATCATTCATAACGTTTTTTTCTTAGCACGCGAACCATCCTTTGTCCCGCTATGAACACACAAATAATGAGTGGATAAAGAATAGCAGATCCAACAAAAAAGAACATGAAAAGCGTGGCAAGCAACGCAACGAGGCTGATGAGAAATTTTTTCTTCTCCTTTCTGAAAAGAATTAATCCTGCCGCGCACCCGCCCATGTAATTAAGCAGAAAAGTCGCGTTGGGCAATTGAATCAATTTTGTCAGTGAAATCAGGCCACTGGAATAAGCGGTCATGACAATGAGAAAGCAGGCTGCTAAAAAGAGAAGTCCGCCGGTCGGGGTCTGATATTTTTCCGACTGCTTATTGAGCCATCGCGGCGCAGCCCCTTCCTTTGCCATAGCACAGGCCATTCGCGCTGCAGAACCGATATAGGCGATGACCGTCGCCAGGCAGATCAACAAAGCTGCCGCCCCAATAATAATCGCACCGCCTCGCCCAAACACTTGCTCCGAAACAATAACCAAGGCTGCCTGTCCTTGCACATGATAACTTCCTGTACCAACAATAACAAATGCGGTCATGAAATAAAGGATGCCTAAGATGAGTGCGGATATGATCGTCGCGCGATGCACATCTTTTTCCGGATTCACGAACTCCGTTGAATAATTGGTGATTGCTTCCCAGCCAATAAAACACCAAAAAAGCAGCGTTGATGCATATCCAATACTCCATGGACCGTTTGGCATGAATGGTTGAAAATGGCTCACCCGTACATGCGGCAATGCCCCCGCCAAGGTAGCCGTCAAAATGATGAGGATCATGGCAATGACCGCGACCTGCACTTTTCCCGCAATTTGCATTCCCCGATAGTTGATCAGTACAGCCAAAAGTAAAACCAAACCGGCTAAGGCAATGGTTATCGAATCAGGAAGTCTTAACGCCGTACTTAAATAAGCAGCTCCTGTGATCGCGGTCACCGGTGCCCCGATTGGAACCGACATTAGGAAAAACCAGCCAATCACCTGTCCCGTACGATGACCGAAAGCCTCCGTAACAAAATAAGAAACACCACCGGAATGTGGATATTTTTGGGATAAATAGGCCATGCAAAGAGCCAGCGGGAGAACCAAAATCATGAGTAATCCCCAATCAATCAATGATGCCGGACCTGCAACTTGAGCAGCAAGCCCTGGTACAAGAAGAATTCCTGCGCCAAGAACAGCACCTATATATAATGCAATCGCTTGTGGCAAACGAATCGTTTTCATGTTCATCCTTCTTTCAACACTTGTTTTTCTCGCCTCCTCATCATAAAATGAAAGGATCAATCAGGAAAGACGATTATTTTGTATGAATCAATCGAAATATTCGATAAGGAGACTAGATCATGGATACAAAACAGCTTTTGACATTCAAAATTGCCGCAGAAAATCTTAATTTCACATTAACCGCGCGTCACCTGCACTTTGCTCAATCCAGTGTCACTGCTCAGATCCAGGCATTAGAACGCGAACTCGGGCAGCCTCTGTTTGAACGACTGGGCAAAAAGATTTTTTTAACAGAAGCCGGTCGGCAGTTCAAAAATTATGCTGATCAGATGGTGCAGCTCACCCGTGAAGCAGAAGAAAAACTGATGAATACTCCGCCAACATTGACGATTGGCGTTACGGAAAGTCAGTGCACCTATCGGCTTCCACTGCTGCTTGAAAAGTATAAGCGGCATGATCCAAAAGCACATCTGATTTTAAAGCCCGTTAATTTTGACTCAGAAGTTCGTGAAGCGATCATGGACGGCAGTATTGATTTAGGCTGGATGATGGGTACGCATCATCCTTCACCTTTAATGACTGAAGAAGATCTAATTGACGAGAAAATGGTGCTGGTTGCCGCATCAGAAAAGTCGATATGCAGACATCCGCTAATTACAGATGAAGATCTCAATGGTGAAACCTTTTTACTAACGTCTAAAGGCTGTTCTTATCGCAACTCCCTAGAGAACGCCTTCGAAAAACACGAAATTATCCCTGAGACCGTAATGGAATTTGTTACGGTTGAGGCCATCAAACAATGTGCCCTCGCCGGGATTGGTCTGGCCTTTTTGCCTGAGATCACCGTTCACGCAGAGATTGAAAAGGGACTGCTTACCAAACTCAATTGGCAGGCAGCCCCAAAATCGATTTCCACGTATATCGCTTGGCATAAAGACAAAGTGCTCACTGGAAACATGCGCTTTTTTACTGACTCAGCCCTTGCTATGTATGGAAAAGCTCAAGCTTCGGTACATCCATCGAAATAATCGTGTAAAATTTTTCGGTGTTCCGGAAACAACCGCTCAGGCAGTTGGTCGAAAGCTCGGAATTCAAACGTTTCCGATTCGACGGCATCACTTTTCAAATCGCCGCTATAATCGGTCGTTTTGTATATCGTCGTAACTGTATAGTACTGATCACCATTTTCCGCTTCATACAAAGGTGACCCCGAATAAACGTTGAACAGCTTCAGATTGGCAAGCTTCAGACCCGTTTCTTCCTCAATTTCGCGAGTGGCAACCTGAATAATTTTAATGGATCAGAGCGGATTGGGAAAATTGTGCCTGATCCTTTTTTTGTTGTGTGTGGAGCTTACCTTAGCGCAAAGTTAAGACGTACTGCGCAACAAAGGAAGATTTGGTTCAACTTTTCGAGCGTTCAGTCTAATTTTTCACAGGTTCGGTCTGACTTTCCATCGGTTCGGCCTAACCTCTACTTTTCGGTCTAATTCTCACTAGATTCGGTCTAGCTTTCCCTGGATTCGGTCTAACTTCTTCTCTTCAATTCAGCTTTCTTAATATTATTAGTGTTTTTTCAATTGATACGATATTGCGCCTCTTCCGTCTTCTATTCAAAAATGGCAATAAAACATGAACTCTATGAAAGCCATAATCCTCCAGAAATTTGCCCATAAAAAAACCATACCCGATTCATAAACGAATCAAGTATGGCGGAAATGCAAGTTTACTTCACTTTGCGAATAATGTAGGCTTCATAAGGTCTCAGCGGTTGGTGCGGATCAACGGATGGATAGTTTCCAATCACAGGTTCCCATTGATCGTAAAGGAATTGAGAAAGTGGAGCAGCATCTGTGTTCTCCTCTGAGAAGTTGGCAACCACCAGCCATTTTTCATCACCATAAGTGCGCTCGTAAACAAACAGGTTCGGATCATCGGCAAGATAAAGCTGATAGGTTCCCTCTCTCAGAATCGGTTCCTTGTGCCGCAGGTCAATCAGTTTCTTATAATAGTAGAAAATGGAATCCGGATCGTCGAGCGCTTCCGCCACATTAATCTCCGGATAGCGCGGATTCACTTTGAACAATGGCTTGCCGGTCGTGAATCCCGCTTCAGCTCCTGCATCCCACTGCATCGGGGTGCGTGCATTGTCGCGACTGACCTGCCAGACCGCTTTCTTAAAGTCTTCCTCTGAGATCGATTTATTTTTTAGAACGTATTCTTTATAGGCGTTCTTGATTTCCACATCATCATATTCATCAAGAGCGTAATGGGCATTCACCATACCGATTTCCTCGCCTTGATAGACATAAGGTGTACCTTGCATACCATGCAGAACGGTTGCGAACGCCTTGGCACATTCCTTGCGGTAATTCGTGTCATTGCCCCACCGTGAAATAATGCGCGGACGGTCATGATTTTCAAAATACAGTGCATTCCAACCACAGCCGCGTAAGGTGTCCTGCCAGTCGGAAAGCACCTTCTTTAACTCTGTGAATTCAAATGGTCGAAGTGCCCACTTGCGGTTAGGCGATCCTTTCACACGGTCAAGTTCGACGTGTTCAAATGTAAAGATCATATTCAGTTCTTTACGCTCAGGATCGGTAAACAGCTTGGCAAGCTCAGCATTTGACCCTGGTGCTTCGCCGACCGTCATACTGTCGTTCGGCGCGAGCACCTTGCGATTCATTTCTTGAATAAATTCATGCAGGCGCGGTCCGTTTTGATGCATTGATCCGACAATAAATTCTTTTCCAGGCTGCGGTGGATAATCAGGGAAATCGGTATATTTAGAGATTTCAGCGATCACATCCATACGCCATCCGTCGACACCTTTATCCACCCAGAACTGCATCAAATCATAGATTTCCTGACGCACCTTTTCATTTTCCCAGTTCAAATCAGGCTGTTTTTTCGTGTAAAAGTGCAGGTAATATTGACCGCGTTCCGGTTCATACTCCCAGGCGGATCCACCGAAATGTGAGCCCCAATTATTCGGCGCGCTTCCGTCCGGCTTCGGATCCTTCCAAATGTAATAGTCACTGTATGGATTATCCTTGGATTTCTTACTTTCCTGAAACCAGTAATGCTCATCCGAAGTGTGATTTGCGACTAGATCCATAATGATCTTAATCCCGCGCTGATGCGCTTCGGCAATCAAATGCTCCATGTCCGCATTTGACCCGAACCGATCATAGATCTTGCGATAGTCGCGAATATCGTAGCCATTGTCATCCTGCGGCGAATCGTAAACGGGACTGATCCAAAGCGCATCGATGCCAAGTTTTTTTAAATAATCGAGTTTCTTAATAATTCCATTCAAATCGCCCCAACCGTCGCCGTTGCTGTCCTTGAAGCTTCGCGGATAGACTTGATAGATGACCGCGTCTTTCCACCATTCACTCATCGTTTTTCCCCTTTCATGCTGTCTTTCCCGTGCCATTAAGCAATATGGAATACAGATAATAGGATACTTAATCCGATTACGCCGAAGATCAAGTAATTGATGCTGACTTTTTTATTCAGCAGATAGAAACAGAGCAGTGTAATTCCGAGCGGAACAATGCCAACAAAGATTTGATCAAGCATGCCTTGCAACTTAAGCACCGACTCGCCCTTCATGCTCATGGAAATCGTTGTCGTAAATTTGACCATCTGACTTGTCATCCCGCCGACCATGATGAGTCCAACAATACTTGCTGCCTTCGTCAAAATGTGAATCAAACCACTCTGGTATATCTTTTCAATATAGGTTGAACCTAGGGTGTAACCAAGGAACGTTCCATAATAGCGTACCAAAATTGTCGGGATATTGAAAATTAAAAGGAAAACAATCGGTGCCAGAATATTACCCGACTGGCCCATGCTGACTGCGATTCCGGCGGCAATGACACGCAGTACGCCCCAGAAGAACGAATCACCGATACCAGCAAGCGGGCCCATCAAGCTCGACTTAATCGCGTTGATTGAGTTTGCGTCAAAATCTTTATTTTTGCTATTCTCTTTTTCCATTGACGCCGCAATACCCATGATAAATGTGGACAATGGAATCGTTGTATTGAAGTAAGCCATGTGACGAACAAGTGCATCTTTCTTTTGTTTCGCATCTTTATAAAAATGATCGATAAATGGCATCATTGAGTAGCAAAAACCGGAAGCACCTTGTTTTGCCGGCGTTACGGCTGTGTACAGCGTAAACGCGCGCCAGAACATTTTACGCAGCATCTTTTTCTCATCTTTGGAGACGTTCGTCATTTTACTCATCAAAGAAGTCCTCCTCTTCTGTATCCATTTGGCCCGCATTTCCTGCAGGAGCAGCTGTGGCAGGAGCAGCATTCATTTTTTTCGTCAATTGACTTAATTGATAGTCCCGTTGTGCAATGGTTACCGCAATAATGGCGCCAAGAACAGCCAGCGCAACGAGCGGCAATTTCAAATAAGCAACCAGGATAAATCCAAGGAAAAAGAATGCATAGATTTTCTTATCCCAGAGCAGCTTCAGCAGCATCGCCATGCCGACTGCCGGAAGCAGCCCGCCGCAGATGTTCAAGCCGTTCATAATTACTTGAGGGATCGCTTTAACAAAAGCGTTGATTGCATCGGATCCCGCAAGGATACCTATGAATGGCAGCAGTCCGTAGAGGCCCCACTGCAAGACCCATGCTCCATAATGCAAGAGTACAATTTTTCGTTCCTTGCCCTCTGCCGCCAAGCGATCGAACACCGGGGCAAAGAAGCCAATGACACCTACATATAAAAGCGTTTTCACTTGCAGGCCAAGAATACCGATTGGAATCGCAAGCGGCAGGGCAACCCCCGCGCCTCCGCCCAATGTAATGGCAAATGCAGTACCAACTGCGGTTGCAAGACCTGGTTCAGCAGCACTGGCACCGCCGATATTGACAACGCCCATGAAAACAGCCTCGAGAGACGCGCCAATGAGCACGCCGGATTGAATATCACCAAGTGCAAGACCGACTAAGGGACCGATTACGATTGGACGGTTCAACATGGTCATACCAAGTAATTCAGCACCGCCGACTGTGGCAATAACAATCAATGAAACAATAATTGCTTCGTATAACATTTTTTCATCACCTAGTTTCTGTTATTTTTTTAACTGTGCCAATACATCCACAGCCAATTTCTTTTCCGCTGAAGGAACAACCTGCAATGCGGTCTTCGGTTCGAGTTCAACAAGTTTCTTTAGATTTTCGATTTCTTCGTCTGTCAAGAGAACAAAGCTGCTGAGTTCCGTTTTGTCACCGCTTACAGATTTGCCGACGTTTCCAATATTCACGTACTGAATGTTCGGGACGTTTTGCACGATGGTGAGTGCATCCTTAATCGTTTTTACAATAACCAACATGCGCATGTTTGCCGCCTTTGGATTATTGAGCACCTTAATCGCTTCGTTTACCGGTTTAATTAACACTTTGATTTCACTTGGTACGGCCATTTTCAATGCCATCTTCTGCATTTCGTTGGCCGCTGCTTCATCATTCGGCACGACGATTCCTTTAATTTTCAGTTCCTTCGACCAAGTCATCGCGATCTGTCCATGAATCAGCCGTTCGTCCACTCTTAGTGCTACGATCATTTAAATCAGCTCCATTCTTATTTTTAAAGCTCCGTTTAGCCTGCTGTCTCAGCTTAAGAAATCTTCTTCCGAATCTTCAACCGTTGCCAGTTTTTCCGGTTCAACAAGAACCATTGCTTTCCTGCATTCTTCAAGTTTTTGGTTTAAAAGTTCCTTGGTTATCGGCGCGGATGCAAGCAGTACTTCCAAAATAATCGGCAGGTTAAATCCTGCAATGATAAATGCATGATGCTTCTGTGCACGCAGCGTTACTTTCTGATTGACACTACCGCCAAGCAAATCGGTGAAAATGATCAATTCATCATCTTCTGCAGCATCTGCGAAAAATCGGTCAATCGTTTCATCCACATCTTCTTTGTTTACGTAAGCGTTTAGAAAAGTAATCGAATCCGTTTTACCGACTAAGATTGACAGGCTGCTTTTTACTCCGTCGGCAAATTGCCCATGAGTTGCTACTAATATCTTTTTCATTTCTTTCCACCTCGCCTTCTCTTTTTACTAAGCAATTTTCGTGCCAACTTTTTTAAACACTTTGTAAGCGCATTAAAAAACGGCCAAGAATCCGCAAAATGCGTCACTATCTGACCATTTGCGATTCATTAACCGTTTTCAAAGCACGTATTTTATTTACCTTTAAACACTTATACACAAATCCAGTGTCTTTTTTAAACACATCATAAAACCGTTTAATTTTCCTGTTCACTATTTCGTTTAATAAACGGTTTCAACAGTTCATAAAGCAGTGAAAGTTCATAGCCGTTTACGCGAATATTGTACTTGGTTTCCATATCATGAAAGATTTCTTTTGTGATCGCAATAAATTCCTGTTCTTTATTAGAAAGTTGAACGCTGACATTGTCCCGCACGCTGCTGTCTTTGGTCGTAATTAATCGTTCCACCATCAAGGCAATATGCATATAGAGATTCAACTTGACCTTGCCGTCCAGCCGAACTTCGTAATAGTTCTCATATAAAGAAATCACATGCTCAACTTCGTTAATAATGACAGTCGGATTTAAGAAGCTCAGGCGGCTAGAAATGCCTTCAATCGTGAAATTCTTCAAGAAGTCCTGAATCATTAATTCAAAATGCGGACGTCCGATGAATGGCTTCAACCCTTTCCACAGATACCCCTGGCCTCGGTCCTCAAGAATTTCATAGATATTAACATTAGGAACATCAAGTGTTGACGGCAGTTCTGATGTGGTAATAATAAACAGCGTCTGTTTAAAATACGACTTGTCATTGCGTGCAATCGCATCTCTGAGCTCCTTGTACTCCATGGTCAAAACATCCAGTCGATCCTGAGGAATGTAGTGTGTCATGATTTCACGTACACGATTGGAAATACCAACACCGGACATACACGAAATAATGATATTTTTTCCTTGAGTCAGCCCTTCAAAATAACGAGCATCAATCGTGTAATTTGTCTTTGCCTGCTCCGCAATTTTCCGAAACGGAGTGTTTTGTACCATTTTCATCCCAATATCAAGTGCAACTTGTGTCGTTAGATTGTTGATAATCAGAAGATCTCCATTGAGCTGATTCTTAATAGAAGAGTACAGTCGTGTCAACGAGCCCATATCGACAAGCAGAATGAGTCCGTCGCTTGTATCCTGCCTCTTCAAATAATCCTTAACCTTGACAATGATTTCTCCAAGATCGGTTGAAATCGGCATATCAATCGATTCAAATACGAACGTGTGACAGAGCTGATTCGCCACTGCCTGAATACTGCTCGCCGTATGCCGTCCATGGGCAACGATCAGACCGTGCAGGCGAATATTCTCTTCAATATAAGGCTGTAAATAGAAGGTGAACAGCTGTGTAAGTGAATTTAATCCATGATCGGTTAACGCCGCTGAGCGCTCAGCAAAGCGTTCAGCGATATAATGTGCCTTTGGAAATAAGGTAGCTGTCTTTTTATTGAGCACATCACCTTGATCTGAGGGCAGCACCATTTTTTGGAATAAGATAAACGCATGGAACATCGCGTCAATCGTATTGGTTGAACACGTCACACCATAGCGTTCCTGCATCCACTGCACCTGTTCATCAAATCGTTCACGAATTGCAGAAAATCGATTGATAATCTCGTTATCTGTTGGCTTGGCTTGGTCAATACTTTGTGCCAGCTTCTTAAATTCCAAGATTAATGCGGCGCGATCCTTGGCTGTATCCTCTTCAGGGTACTGCGACAGATAGGAGAAAAAGCCTGTCATTTGCTTCTTCTGATGACGAGGTTCATTTGCCACAGCAGTAAGCTCGTCATTCATTCCAATCTGCAACGGGGAAAAATTCCGTTTAAGAACATTCTCACCTGTTCTGTCCTTTTTTGAGAGCGGAAGCTGGTCAATCGTGATCTGCAAGGATTCCCGGCTCTGCTGTTCGGTGAACGCATGAGCACAGCTGATTTGAATTATGTTCCGCAGCATCCCGATATTGCCTTCAAGTCTTTGAAAGCATAATTGATTGAGCACTTCACTGCTCACCTCAAGATTTTTGCGCATCTTTTTGGCTTCCTGAAGATAACAATTATAGACCAGCTGCAAGCGCTCGGAGAATGGACGCTCACTCAAATCGCTGATATGGATTTTTAGCGGAATTCTTCTTCGAAATGTGGCAAGAAGAACCTCATCGTTTTGTTCGGTGGTTGCAAAAATCAGTCGAACCTTAGCTGACTGCCATTGTTTATTTTCACCAATTGGACGGAACTGTCCCTTGTCCATAAAGACAAACAGTTTTTCCTGATTCTCGAAGGACAGCCGATGAATTTCATCAAAGAACAGATACCCGCCGTCCGCTTGCTTCAGCAAACCCTCTTTGTCCTGATCAGCCCCGGTAAATGCCCCTTTTTTATGACCAAACAGAGTGCTAGAAAGCAACTCGGGATTATTGGCATAATCCGCACAGTTCAAAATAATGAACGGCGCATCCGCGCCAATCGCGCCTTTGTCCAGAGCATAACGGTAGATTAGACTGGCGAGAAAGCTTTTGCCTACGCCGCTCCTGCCATTGATGATCAGGGGCAAGCCATTCGGCGGATAATTAACGGCCGCCTTGCATTGTTCAATCACCGATTTTTGGCTTCCGTCATGTCCAACAAATGCTTGGAAAGCGTCTGTTTCTTGTTTCGGCTCATCTGCTTCACGCTGGACAGCGCTCCAATAAACCGGCTTTGTTCCCTTCTTCTGAGCACGGCCTTCTTTTAACAATCCACTCAAATAGTGACTGACGACCGGCCGACTCAACCCCATCTGTTCTGCAAGTTCTGAAGCGGTAACACCTTCATCGCTGTGATCGGCTGACTGTATTAAGGCATTATATACTCTGTCCTGTGCTTTCATGAAGGCTGTTCTTCCTTCCGTTTTTTTGCTATATCTTTTATTATATCAAAGGCAAGACTAATAGACGATGCGTGTCGTAATATGATCAGCGGATACGGCTTGACTGCAGTGAAGCATGGAAAAGATTTACCGTAAAGAAATAATTGATTTCACCATGATTGTGATACCATAGTCGTAGAGGTGGTACTTGTGACAATCGAAGACATTAAGTCTTATTTAGATGATCCGTCAACTGCCATTGATGCTGCGAAAAACTCTTTATACACGGAATCAGATATTCAAGAAATGCTCGATCAAGTCTATAAGGAACTTGATCCGTCATGGAAAAAGCTTGGTCCTTATCAGAAACTCATTTTCGGCTGGTCAATGAGTGCCCCAAAAATACTGATGTCGCAGAACTATTTGGATGAAACCATGAAACCATTCATTAACCAATTAAATCAATCACTGAATTGGCACCTCAGAACGCCTGCCGATTTCATGAAGTAACTGCTTCTGCATAACCTCCGCAAATCAAGCGGAGGTTTTTTTCAATAATTCGAGATGGTTATGGCTAATTTATCGGATCTTTTCTTGACCTTCACGCCGGACATCATGTAATATAATAGCATTGCCATAAGGTAGAGCTTATCATTCTTGATTGCGGGGCATTAGCTCAGCTGGGAGAGCGTTGCGCTGGCAGCGCAAAGGTCAGGGGTTCGAGCCCCCTATGCTCCATAATAAATATGAAAATAGAAAAAGGCATCTGAGTAGGTTCCTCAAAACCTGAACTCAGATGCCTTTCGATCTATTTGTTTCTTAATGGAGACGGGTCAGATGCATTTGCTGCTTATGTGCGATGTGCTTCAAGCCCCATTCATGCATGTCTTCTAGAATTGGTTGCAGACTCTTCCCGTATTCGGTGATTGAATACTCAACTTTTGGCGGCACCTGAGGGTAAACGACACGCTTCACAATGTCCTCCTCTTCCAGTTCACGAAGCTGCTTAGTGAGCATTTTTTGCGTAATACCGTTCACATTTCGTTTCAATTCGCTGAATCTCTGGGTGCCGTCTCTGAGCAGATACAATAAAATAATCGGCTTCCATTTTCCCACTAATATACTCAATGCGTTTTCCACATGGCATAAATCAGGTTCAATTTTCATATTCATTCGCTCCAATAGTATCCATTTGTATACTATACCACTTGAAAGTGTGTACTTACATAAATAGGTATTATCTTTTATAATAACATTACATGAAATATATGAGAAGATCTTTTCGTAGGAACATAAAAGACAAAGCTTGTGAAAATAGAAAAGAAGGCATGATGATCCATGAGAAAATATCGTATTGATTCAAGTAAAGGGCTTGAATTCGGCATCTATACGCTAGGCGATCACTTGCCGGATCCTGTAACCGGTGAGCGGATTTCGGCCGAACAGCGCATTCATGAAATCATTGAGTATGCGAAGCTCGCCGATCAGGCGGGTATTGATTTTTTCAGTGTCGGCGAGAGCCACCAGGACTACTTTGCGACCCAGGCACATGCCGTTGTGCTTGGGGCTATTGCACAGGCGACGAAAAAGATAAAAATCGGAAGCTCGTCCACAATTATAAGTACTTCAGATCCGGTCCGCGTCTATGAAAATTTTGCAACGATTGATCTGATCTCCGGCGGACGTGCGGAAATCATTGCCGGACGCGCATCGCGAATCGGCCTTTTCGATTTGCTGGGCTATAATCTTCGGGATTACGAAGAACTGTTTGAAGAAAAATTTGATCTGCTCTTGAAAATAAATGAAGAAGAGATCGTGAATTGGAAGGGAAATTTCCGCGCCCCTTTAACCAATGCAAAAATACTGCCACGTCCCAAAAATGGTTCGCTGCCGATATGGAGAGCGGTAGGCGGCACGGCTGCCAGTGCAATGAAGGCAGGCTATGCCGGCGTTCCCATGTTTATGGCCCACTTAGGCGGACCTGCCGCCATTTTCAAGCGTACCATTGATGCTTACCGAGAGTCGGCTCAAGCGAGCGGCTTTGATCCGGCCGAGCTGCCCGTGACTACTGCCGGATTTTTCTACACTGCGGAGAGCACGCAGCAAGCACTTCGTGAGCTGTATCCGCGTATTAATGAAGGCATGAAAAAAACGAATGGTCAGGGATTTTCTAAGCAGCTTTTTGCACAAGGAGCCGATCCTCATAGTATTATTAATGTGGGCAGTCCTCAGCAAATCATTGAAAAAATACTTTACCAATATGAATTATTTGGCCATCAGCGCTATATTGCTCAAATTGATTTCGGCGGTATGCCGTTTGATAAGGTCATGAAGAATGTAGAAGTGATCGGCACAGAAATAGTACCGGCGATCAAGAAATACACAGCAAAAAAATAAGAAGGTGGAAACATGAAGATTGTCGGATTAGTCGGCACAATTGTCGGTCACAAAACGCGGATCGCCATGGATTATATGCTCACAACGTTAAGAGAAAAAGATCCGAATGTTGATGCATCCTTGATTGATCTGGCTGAATATAATATTCGATTCAGTGATGGACGCAATTATTTGGAGTATGACGGCGACACGCAGTTCGTTGCCAAGAGCTTAATGGATGCAGATGCGATTATTATCGGGACACCTGTTTTTCAAGCATCAATACCTGCTCCCTTAAAGAACATCTTTGATCTGCTGCCCGTAAATGCCTTCCAAGATAAAATAATCGGCATGATCGTAACCGCAGGTTCGCCTAAACATTACTTGATTGCCGAACAGCAGTTAAAACCGATACTCGCTTATATGAAAGCACAAATGGTGCAGAGCTATGTATTTATTGAAGAAAAGGACTTTTACCAAAAAGCAATGATTAATGAAGACATCTTATTTCGAATCAGTCGTCTGGCTGAGGACACCGTTGTCCTGACAAAAACCTACGCAGCGATTCGTGAGGAACAAGAAAAAGCTTATGGATTTTAATCACTTCGTGCAATCTCCTTTCCACTCCAGGTGAGTTGGAAAGGAGATTTTTTCATAGCAACAACTAGTGCGATCACTTCATTTCATTTTGATGATTTGCTTTGAGAAGCAACATTGACAAAGTGATCAGAAAAAAAGCAGTTGCGGACATCAGTGGAATCGTAATAAAACCAAGAATTGAAAATTCCTTGTCGGTACATGGATTGTTCGGTGAGCAGAACTGCGAAGTACTGACATTCGGCAACATCTGAATGGTATAATGGTAGCACGCTAAAACAAAGCCTGGGATAGAAACGGGCAAAATATATCTTCTAATTGAAACATCGTTATGTAAGTAGGCAATACCGAGGCTGATGACCAGCGGATACATGAGAATACGCTGGTACCAACACAATGTGCAAGGCACGAAATGCATGACCTGGCTGAAAAACAAGCTGCCTCCTGTAGCAAAGATCGCGGCAATCCAAGAGAATAAGAGAAGATAATGATTTGGAATTCTATTTTTAATCAAATGAACCATTCCTTATGGATTAATGATTAAGAAGCATGTGTCTCTCTCATTTTATCTGAAAAAGGCTCATTAGGATACGAATTGTTCCCGAGTAGGTTATTATTGTATGAAAGTCTGGTGAATAGCAATGGAATCAGGAACACCAATTGAAAATAAAACACTTTATCTCGAAGAAATTGAAGAAGGATCCGTCTTGAAAAACTGTGAAATTGACAGCCATCAGGAAAAAAAGCTTTTGAGCGATGTTCAATTTAACCATTGTGTCTTCCTCTTTGAAGATTTTACAAAAACGGAGCTGCTTGACTGTTCGTTCGCACACTGTGATTTCTCAAATTGCGATTTTGAGAAATCAATCCTGTATCGAGACACTTTTACTGCGTGCAAATTTTTGGGAACCAATTTTATCAAAGCAACATTTAAAGACACTACTTTCACGGATTGCTTGATGACCTATATCAATTTTTCTGATTCCAAGTTCACAAATGTCACCTTTGAAACAGATAAACTAAACGAGAGTTCCTTCCAAAATGTGCAAATGAAAAAAATGAAATTTAACCGTTCATTGATTGACGGTTCCGATTTTAGTGAAACAAAGCTCAAGGATATCAACTTGTCCAGCTGCGAATTTTCAATGATTCGAATTGATGTTACTTTATCCCACGGGCTTAAAATCAATCAATTTCAGGCAGCAAGTCTGATTTCATCTTTTGGAATTAAAGTAGTTGAATAACCTGTACTTATTGGTCGACCCACCATCAAATAAGAAAAACCGGTCAAAAAGCGCCCGCTCCTTACTTCGGCAGAATGCGGTGATTTTCGCGTTGCATTGAGCATCCTTGCCCTTCAATAAGGAACAAGTAAAATAAGCGGAGATATTCCGGCTATTTGCACTCCGAAGCTTGTTTCACTGGTAAATAAGGGGAATTTTTCCGCTTATTCACAGAAAAGCCCTCCATTTTCACGTTTTTTTTATTCAATAGGCGGAATTTTTCCGTCTATTTAGGCTTTTTTCTCGTTCATTTTCGAATTAAGCGGAATTTCTCCGTCTATTTATCAGACTGGGCGCTTAACTGATCGCCTAACCGATCCATGCGGATTGGGAACTAGCAGCTTGTGATCTTATCGGCGTACAAAATCATATACTTTTGTACGTAAATACAAGCTAGCTTCTCAGTTCCATAGTATTTTCATTAAGTGGTGTCCCCCGCCCCTCAAGCAAGTCATGGATGTTTCTTTACTTGTCAAAAAGACGGCCTGAGATTAACTCAGCCGTCTCTATTTAAAGCAACAATAGACAGGTTATTCATGTACCCAAACACAATCATTTATCTCGTCGCGCTTTTTTTTACTTGCGAGGTGCGGCGTTCATCAAGTATTCGATCGATCCTGTTCAATTCGATCCGATCCCTCATTATCTCTTCTTTATTTTTTTTCACTAATTGCAGATACGTAACCTTTTTTCTCATTTCAATCATCCTCTCTTCTTGTTAACTAAATCATAACGCAGTTATTTGAAGAAAAGATTAACGAATTGTGTGATATTTTTGACTTTAATACCCAGTCACCGTGCAACATGTTTTTTTTTCGTTTTTTTCACCTTTTTGGTCTTCTGGTCAAGGTCGAAGCCGAATGTAAAGTTGTCTTTGTTTTTCTTAAATGCATGCGTTCGATTCACTTGCGGTGAGAAGGTGCGCACATAAATTTTATCATGCTTAAGGTCAAAGCCCATGACACGAATGTAGCCTTGCCCGCCTTTCACCGATTGATAATCAGACAAAATTTGCATGACCTTCCGATCCGGTTTTCCGTCGAAATTATCGTCAATCTTATCAATTCGACGCGCGGCCCCAAAACTGTGACCATTCATGACCATTCGAACATTGGGATTGGGACGCACCACATTTTCAAAGAGCATCTGTCCCTGCGCAGTACGCCTCCCATAGCTTCCCAAGTAATCGTGCACGAACAGGATTGCTATCCGTTTGCGATAGACCTGCAGTACATGATTCATCCAGGAAATTTCTTCACCGCCCATGCCCCAGCCCATACCCAGCATAATGTACTTTTGACCATTTGAGTTAATTAAATCAAAATGGCCTTTATTGTTATCATAGGAACCGCCGTACCATGGGTTCAACTGGTAACGTTGTTCCCCAAAATAACGATCAAATGACGCATATTTTTTTTGAAAACCAACATCATGATTACCTGTAATAATCCCATAGGGCACTTTTGCCTCATCCAGGATTTTCATTGCCTTGTCAGCTGTTTTCCATTGATAAGGCTGATCATAATTATTAACAATATCACCTAAGTGAAAAATATATTTCAGATTTAACGAATCGCGATTAGCAACAAACCAGTGATTCATCCGTTTAAAAATATCCGGATGCAATTTACTGTAGTATTGCGTATCCGGAAGCACACCAAAAGTAAAATCAATGGAGTGAATTCCTTTAAACAGCTCATGGGCTACCTTTGGTTCCTGATGATCAACCGGACTTAAACTCGGTCGTTGAAAAAATACATGGTGAGCTATTTTTGTATTCACTGCATGCCGCTTAACACTAGTCGTTTGAGCATTGGGTTCCGTTTGTTTACCTGGGAAAAGACTAAGAATCCCTGAAATGACGCAACAAAGAAAAAGAATAACAATCATAATCTTTACAGCTAAAAAATCTCGCCAGTTCATATGCCGCATACTGTCTTCTCCCTTCCGTATCGGACGATTGTCCCGGAGGGCAAGCTCGCCATCTTAGGTTCGCCTTTGAGTCCCTTCCCGTTTTAACTGTGAAAAAATATCGATTCTCACACGAGCAACTGTATTTAAATTGCACGATTTCTGCTCATTTCATGCAATAAAAAAAGAACTTTCTCCCAAGTTACGGAAAAAGTTCTCTTTAGATGTTTGCTGAAAAAAGTCAACTATCCTCTTAAAGCTGACTTTTCATTATAAACTAGATGGCGTTACATCCGGTGGAATCAAACATTCATAGGTTTCACCGTCAAGTCGTTCTTTGAATTCCCGCTTTGCCTCAGCAAGCAGTTCCGGATCTTCCAATGCCTTGAGTGCAGTGCAAGCCATGGCTTCTCCGGCGTAGAGAGCCGCATTCAAAGCAAAGTCTTGAGTTCCCTGAGCAACCACTTGCCAAGTATGCGGTACCGTTGCAAATGCCCATGTTGATGTAAAGCATTGCGCAGTCGGAACATTCCAGCTGACATCGGAAACGTCAGTAGAGCCCTCCATAAATGTATCGTGTTCAGGACATGGAATCACCCAATCAGCAATAGGCTTTTCATCAATCGTTTTACGCTGTTCAGTCGTAAGGAACTTTTTCGCAAAGTTCTTTTCATTATCTCCTAGCGATGCATAGATATCTTTAATGAAAGCAAGATCTTTCTCTGATGGTTCAGGGTAACCGATTTCTTCCATTAAATCAGCCATCACTTGATGCAGCGCAGTGTTCGGAATCAAATTACAGCAGCCGCCCTCAATCTTATAGCTCATTTCCGTATCTGTCATCAATGCTGCGCCTTTGGCAACATTAACCACGCGTTTAAACAATTCTTTTACTTCATTTGGTTTCGGCGAACGAACGAGGAAACGCTCCTCAGCAATTGCTTGAACAACATTTGGCGAGACACCGCCAGTGTTCGTTACTGCGTAATGGACACGTGCCTTATCTGCCATATGCTCGCGCAAATAGTTGACACCAACATTCATCAATTCTAATGCGTCCAGCGCGCTGCGCCCCAGTTCCGGCAAAGCAGCAGCATGTGCACTGACTCCCTTAAATGTAAAACGAGCTTCAATGACCGCATTGCTTGAAAGATGCTGCACCGTATTTTTTGAATCCGGATGCCACGAAAAAGCAGCGTCTACATCTTTAAAACAGCCTTCGCGTGCCATATAGGCTTTACCGTTTCCGCTTTCTTCAGCCGGGCAGCCATAATAACGAATCGTACCCTTGAGTTGGTGCTTCGTTAAGTATTCTTTTGCAGCAAATGCCGCAGCAAGCGAGCCGACGCCCAGTAAATTATGGCCGCAGCCGTGACCGTTGCCATTCGGCACGATCGGATCGTGAACCGTTTTATTACGCTTCTGACTCAACCCTGCAAGCGCATCGAATTCACCAAGGAATGCAATGACCGGCTTACCTTCACCATAGCTGCCGACAAATCCGGTTTTTAATCCTGCTATCTCTCTTTGAACTGTAAAACCTTCATCCTCAAGTGCTTGACTCAGCAGCTCTGCTGATTTCACTTCGCCAAAATGGAGTTCTGCAAAATCCCATACCTTTTCGCTCAGCGCTTGGTAGCTGTCTCTTTTTTCATAAATCATATGCTTTATCTCATCAATTAGGCCCAAGTTAGATTCTCCTTCTCTCTTTTATTGCGCAGCGAAATCAGTCAATAAGTAAGCCATGTGCAGGCTTCCATCCACATAATCTTTCATACGAATCGATTCATTCGGTGCATGTGCTTTAGATTCAGCCCAGCCGACACCAGTGCTGACAATCGGAAGATGGAGGTATTTATCGAAAACATACATCGGACCCGTTCCTGCTGAATTCGGATACAGGATGGCCTCAGACTGATAAGCCTCTTCCGCTGTTTTTTTAACTAATTTAAGAAATGGATCATTAATATCTGAGCGGAAGGCACGCTGTGATTCGATCATGTCCACCTTGACGTCTGAAAAACCGTGACGGGCAAGATGACGCTCGAAACAAGCAAGCAGATGTTCTCCAGTTTGTCCGGGAACCATGCGGCAATCAATCTTAACCTTTGCTTCCTTAGGCAGCACGGTTTTAGCGCCTTCACCGATATAACCGCTCACCATACCGCAAATGGTCAAAGTCGGATGCAGCATGAGTGCGTCTTGGGGCACCTCGCCGCGCGCCTCTGTAATAAACGGACGACTGAGTCCAAACGATTTTTTCAATGCTTCATCATTAAAAGGAACGGCGCGAACCGTTTTAATTAATGCCTCATCGGGTTCCTCTATCTCGTCAAAAAATCCTTCAACAGTTATGTCGTTATTCTGGTTTTTCATGCTGGCCAGTGCCTGCACCAAACGCCAGGCCGGGTTATCAATGACAGCGGCAAGTGATGAATGGATATCGATATTTGCGCTCTTCGTAGAGAATTCATAATAAGCAGATCCTTTTATTCCTGCAAAAAGCGAAACGCGTTCCGCTGCATCCTTATTGCCGAACTCCCAGATACATGCGTCAGCCTTAAAAAGTTCTGCATATTTTTTTAGATATGCGGTGAGACTGGGACTCCCGATCTCTTCTTCCCCTTCAATAAGAAATTTGATATTGCATGGCAGTCCGCCGGTTTGTTCCAATGCTTTAATCGCCGCCAAACGCTGCATCAACGTTCCCTTATTATCAGCAGTACCACGTGCGTAAAGAATGCCATCCTTTAAATAAGGTTCGAATGGCTCTGAGTTCCATTCATCAAGCGGATCCGGTGGTTGAACATCATAATGATCGTAGAAAAGCAAGGTTTTGTTTGCATTGCCCTTTTCCCCCGCAGGTAAAAAACCGTAAATAACGGGGTTGCCACCCAAATCGTCAAGAACCTTAACTTCTGCGCCAAGACCATTCAACAATTCAGAAACAAAATTGACTGTTTCCGGAATTGCCAAGTTCTGAGCAGAAACTGTTTTAAGCCGCAAATAGCTGTAAAGTGTCTCAATCGACCGATCCGCTTGTGCGCGTACTTCTTCCTCCAGTGCTTTTCTCTTGCTGCTCTCCATGATATCGCTTCCTTATCTCGTTTTATTAAGTCGCTAAAGCGGTATAAAAAATTTAAACAGCTGACTCAGAAGAGCAGCTGTTTAAATTTTTAACCATTTAATTGAGCTGGATCCAAAAGTTCAAGCTTGTTTATTATTTAAAAGCCCATTTTTGGAAATTGGCAACTGTGCCCGGCCAGTAAGCAGAAGCACCGCCGTAAGCAAGATCCTTACTCTTCACAACAACTTCGTTGTCAGAGTAGAGCGTAATTACAGGCATATCCTTTTCCCAGATTGATTGAAGCTTGCTGTAAATAACCTTTCTCTTCGCGCTGTCCGGTTCAGCCTTGCCTTCGGCAATAAGCTTCGTTGCTTCCTTATTTTCATATTTCATGAAGTTGTATGCACCTGTTGGACCATAAAGTGCGGAAACATCAGGATCAAGGTTGAATGTAAATCCGATCAAGAGCAGATCAAAATCGCCTGCCGCACCTTTTTGCATGATCGTTGGGAAATCATAAGTTGTTTCTTTAACTTTTACGCCGATCGCTTTGAAGTTCTGAACAATAATATCGGCGGATTGTTCACGCACTTTGTTTCCGATCGGAACAACGAAATTCAACGTCTTGTTGAAATCCCATCCAGCATCTTTCAACATTTGTTTTGCTTTCTTAGGATCATATTTAATCACGTTTGTGCTCTTGTCGAGATAAGGGCTTTGTGATGTGTATGGTCCGTCGACAATTTCACCGTTTCCTTTGAGCAGCTTGTCAACGATCTGCTGACGGTCAATTGCATACGCAAGTGCTTGACGAACTTTCGCGTTTGGCAATGTCTTTGTGTTGTACTGCATGGTCTGGAATCCAATTTGCGGATGAATTTCTGTTTTTACATTCTTAAGTTTCTGAGCTGTTTCAACATCTTGGAACGGTAGATTTCCGATACCGCCTGATGTGTTTGCCTGAATGGTTCCTGCTTGCAATTCAGCTAACAGGTTAGAAGCTTGCATAATCTTGATGAAGAACTTAGGTGTCTTAGGCTTACCAAGGTAATAGTCATTATTCGCTTTATATTGAATGTATGTGTTCTTGTTATAGGTTACAAATTTATATGGACCGTCTGTTACGTTAGGTGCCTGTACAAATTTGCTCTTAGAGAAATCTGCCGGAGCAATGTCTTTCAAGACATGTTTTGGCATCGTAATGATCTTCGTACCGATCATTTCTTTAATGTAATTAGGATCAACCGGTTTCTTCGTTTTGAAAGTAACCGTATGTTCGTCAACTTTTTTCAGATTAGGAATCGTCGTCGCGCCGCCGGTCAATTTACCATTGGCATCAACGCCTGTTAGCGTCGAGATATTCGTTCCGACAGCTACTTCTGATTTCGGGTTGGCAATCAAGTTGAACGTGAAAATAACATCATCAGCGGTAACCGGTTTGCCATCGGTCCATTTCGCTTTAGGATTCAAATTAATTGTATAGGTCTGGTTATCGGTCGTGTCGATCGACGTTGCCAGTTTCGGCTGAAACTTCAATGGTGACGTCATATCAAGAAATGCATCGAACATAACGCGAATCGCGAATTGTCCCCCAATATCTCCGGTATTAATCGGATTAAAACCGCCGGGAGGGTTTACGGTTCCAACATAAATTGTATCTTTCTTCTTGCTGCTTCCTGATGATCCTGAACCGCCACCGCAAGCTGCGAGAAAAACGAGGGACAGAGCCATAAAGGATGTGATCACATATTTTAAGATACGTTTTGAAATGATTTTGTGTCTGTTCATTGTGTTGTTTGCATCCCCTTTTATTGTTTCTTATTTTGCGTTCTGTGACTCAATTGCATCACGGAGGCCGTCACCGATAAAGTTAACCGATAGCACGGCAAGTAAAATCATCATGCCCGGCGGAATCCACAGCCAAGGCTGCGATGAAAGCACGGTAATCGATTCCGCCTGTGTGAGCATATTTCCCCAGCTCGCCGCCGGCGGACGAACGCCCATTCCAAGGAAGCTTAATGACGCCTCCATGATAATGGCCGACGCAACGCCGAATGTGGCGTTAACTAGGATTGGCGCCAGCGCATTCGGAAGAATGTGCTGGAATAGGATCTTCGGCGTTGAATAGCCGAGTGCAACACCTGCCTTTACGTAGTCCATTTCTTTTATAGAGAGCACACTGCCCCTGACCAAGCGGGCAATAGCGGGCCAACCGAGAAGACCAATAACGATGGTAATATTGAAAAGGCTAGGTCCTATAATACTAACCAAGACAAGAATAACCATGAAGTATGGAAAAGACATGAAGATATCGGTGAGCCGCATAATAATCATGTCGATCCATTTGCCGAAATAACCGGCAACAAGTCCTAAAACAATACCAATTGCAACATAAATGGCCACAGCTCCAATCCCAACAGAGATGGATACTTGAGCGCCATAGATCAAGCGGCTCATCACGTCGCGCCCGACGGGGTCGGTACCTAATATGTGTGTTGCTGATGGTGCGGCCTCAAATTCATTAAAAATCTTATTTGGATCATGAGGCGCGATCACAGGAGCCAGCGCAGCAATAAGGATAATTAACAGAAAGACAATTAGTCCGATAAAAGCGAGCCGATGTTTAAAGAAGCGCCGGCTGACCATATGCAGATAACTTTCTTCATCTCCAAGCTTTGCAATCATTTGTTCGGAAGTCGCAAGGCCGTCTGCTTCCGGAACATTTTTATTCGGGTTTAATTTCATAGCCATCTCTTCCGCTCCTCCTTAGTCATACCTGATTCTTGGGTCGGCGACGGCATACAGAATATCTGTCAGCAGGTTAGCAACAAGTACGGTTAATGCTGCAAGCAAGTTGATCGCCATCAGTGTCGAGTAATCCCGAGAAGTAATTGATTGGATCGTGAGCAGCCCAAGTCCCGGCCATTGGAAGACCTGCTCGGTAACAATCGCACCGCCGATCAGCATCGGAATATCAATTCCAATTACAGTAATAATAGGAATCAATGAGTTTCTCAGCGCATGCTTATTCGTAATTATAAACTGTGAAAGTCCCTTAGCCTTCGCTGTTCTCAGATAATCTTTGCCGAGGACGTCCAGCATACTGGAACGAACATAGCGCACCATGTTTCCAGCGATTCCTGTTGCAAGGACCAGAACCGGAAGAACGAGGTGATTAATCGTATCCATCAACCCTCCGTCTCCGCCAAGAGTATTCATGCTACCCGTTGGGAACAGCAACAGTTTGCTGGCAAATACATAAATAACGCCGAGTCCTAAGAAAAAGTGAGGAACTGAAATGCCGAAAAATGAAAAACCGGTAACAAGATAATCAATCCAAGAATTTTGCTTTCGCGCGCAAAGGATACCGAGTGGAATGGCAATGAGATAGCCGACAATTAGTGACACACCCATCAACATGACCGTAGGACCTACATGAGCAAGCAAAATCTGCGTTACGGGTTCACGTGTTGAATAGGAAAAGCCCAAATTACCATGAAACAACTGAGTAAGCCAATTCCAATATTGCACCCAAACCGGCTGATCCAAACCAAGCGCATGCTTGGTGGCAGCAAGCTGCTCCGGTGTTGCGGAAGGATTGACCATCATATCCACGGGATTTCCTGGAGCAAGATTAATAATGAAAAAGTTCAGTACGGTTACCCCAAAAAGCACGGGAATAGCGATTAAAATTCGCCTAATGATGTATTGAAACACTTAAAGTCCTCCTTTCATGCATTTACTGGCTCAAGCGGAAAATGACAAGCAACGAGATGATCTTTTCCTGTGAGCGCGGGCACTTTTTCGCGGCAGATATCTTTTGCGAACGGACAGCGTGTATGGAACACGCAGCCCTTCGGCGGATTCGCCGGACTCGGAACATCGCCTTCGACAACCATCTGATTCCGATCGCGCATATGCGGATTCGGAATTGGATAAGCGTTAAGCAAGATTTCCGTGTAAGGATGTTTCGGATGTTCAAATATTTCTCGTGTAGTCGCAAGCTCCATAACTTTTCCCAAATACATGACAGTGATCCGGTCGCTTATGTACTTTACAGCGCCAAGTCCGTGTGCAATAAACACATAAGTCAGATTGAGCTCTTTTTGAAGATCTTTAAGCAGATTCAATACCTGAGCTTGGATGGAAACATCAAGAGCAGAAACCGGTTCATCACAAATGATCAGCTTCGGATGCAGCATCAAGGCACGGGCAATCCCGATTCTTTGCCGCTGTCCGCCGGAAAATTGATGGGGGTAACGGTTTTTATATTGTTTCGAGAGACCGACAATTTCCAGAATTTCATTCACCTTTTTGTCTGCCTCGCTTTTGGTCGCCAACTTATGGGCGATCAGTGGTTCAGCAAGCAAGTCGCCGACGCGTTTTCTCGGATTTAATGAGGAATATGGATCCTGAAAAATGATTTGCAGATCGGTTCTCAGCTTCCGCATTTCCTTATGCGAGATACTCGCTAAATCCTTGCCCTGAAATAAAACTTGTCCGGCTGTCGGGTCTTCCAAACGAACCAGCGAGCGTCCGGTCGTGGATTTTCCGCATCCGGATTCGCCAACCAGACCCATCGTTTCGCCCGGATAAATGTCGAAGCTTACATCATCGACTGCTTTTACGTAGCCGACTGTTCTTGAGATAACGCCTTTCTTAATTGGATAATACTTTTTTAAATTCTTGACTTGGAGCAACGGCTCTTTTTTTTCAACGGATGGCATGTTATGAACTCACTTCCTTTTCTGCATGCTTCGTTTCATATTCTTGCTCTTCTTTTTCATATAAGAAGCATCGAATGCTGTGAGCCTGCTTGTCCTCAATTGGCTTAAGTTCAGGCTTTTCTTCCAAGCAGCGCTTCATTGCGTGCGGACAACGGTCATAGAAACGGCAGCCCTTCGGCATATTATGAACA
This sequence comes from Sporolactobacillus sp. PKPK-6, assembly GCF_056678885.1. Lineage (NCBI taxonomy): Bacteria > Bacillati > Bacillota > Bacilli > Caryophanales > Sporolactobacillaceae > Sporolactobacillus > Sporolactobacillus sp. PKPK-6. The sequence goes on from NZ_JBWXPA010000001.1 coordinate 1,166,753, forward strand.
CTCGGTACGGAACCCGGGATGGAGTTCAAACGCATATCGTCCGGATTGGTGATGTGCGGAATGGATTTCATCAATCCCAGTGTGTACGGATGTTTCGGGTTGTCAAAAAGGGTATAAACATCCGTTTCCTCAACAACCTGACCCGCGTACATGACCGCAACTTTATCCGCCATCTCAGCTACAACACCTAGGTCATGAGTAATCAAGATAATTGCGGTATTCGAGTCTTCACGCAAATTTTTCATTAGTTTCAAAATCTGAGCCTGAATCGTCACATCGAGCGCTGTCGTTGGTTCATCAGCGATCAGCAGCTTCGGGCGGCAGCTGAGCGCCATGGCAATCATGACACGCTGCCTCATACCGCCGGACAGCTTATGCGGATACTCATCAATAATTCCTTCAGCTCTTGGAATACCTACTTTTTTCAACATTTCTACCGCATATTTTTTTGCTTCACTCTTTGAAAGCTTCATATGCAGCTTGATACCTTCAGTCAGCTGATCGCCGATAGTAAGGACAGGGTTGAGTGACGTCATCGGTTCTTGAAAAATCATGGAAATATCATTCCCGCGGATTTTTCGCATGTCTGATTCAGTTGCATGTGCGATATCCTTGCCGTTGAAAAGGATAGAGCCCTCAGTTACTGAGCCGTTTCGATCCAGGAGATGCATGATCGAAAGTGAGGTCACTGACTTCCCGCAACCTGACTCGCCGACAAGGCAGATCGTTTCTCCTTCATTTAAATCGAAACTCACTTCGTCAACGGAAGTAACGGGACCTTTTTCCGTTTGAAATTCGGTTTTAATTTTGTCTACCTTTAAGAGTTCACTCAAAACGTTGTCCCTCCTCAGTTATTTTACGGCAGCCGCATTGTCGGTTAATTGTGGCGTTTCCTTCGCACATAGATATTTATCAACCAGCGACAGGAATGCTTTTCCGGCTACCAGCATCACGCGTTCATCAAAATTGAATTTCGGATGATGATGCGGATAGCTGGCTCCCACTTCCGGATTGCCTGCTCCGGAAAACCAAAACATACCCGGTTTTTTCAGCAGGAAGCTTGAAAAGTCTTCGCCGCCCATTTGCGGAGCGATTTCAACGGCTGTACCTTCACCGAATGTCTCATCCATTGCCGTTTTGAAAACATCGGTCTCTTTTTCGTGATTGTAAACCGCCGGGTAGCCGTCATGATAGTCGACATGACCTTGTGCATGATACGCAGCACAAACATTTTCAACGATAGAATCTAATTCCTTCTTTATTTTTTCGCGAACCTCCGGATCAAAAGTTCGAACAGTTCCTTCAAGTGTCGCCGTATCTGCGATTACATTCGGAGCAACGCCCGCATTGAATTTTCCAATCGTTACGACTGCTGCTTTTTGCGGATCGACTTCCCTGCTGACAATCATTTGCAGCTGATTGACAACTTGAGCGGCCACTGCAACAGAGTCAATTGAAATGTGCGGTGCGGATCCGTGTCCACCCTTGCCTTGAATTTCAATTTTTATATAATCGGCTGCTGCCATGAAATAGCCTTTACGGTAGCCAATCGTGCCATAAGGTACCGTACTCCATAGATGTGTTCCAAAGACCAAGTCCACATCATCCAGGCAACCATCTTTAATCATTGCCTGAGCTCCTCCCGGCGGAAATTCTTCAGCTGGCTGGTGCAGCAACACAACGTCGCCGGCGAGTTCATCTCGATGCTCTTGGATAACTTTCGCAACCCCAAGCAGAGTGGATGTGTGTCCGTCATGTCCACATGCATGCATCACATTCGGTACGTTCGATTTGTAAGAAACATCGGTTTCTTCATTGATCGGAAGTGCATCGAAATCCGCGCGCAAAGCGACAGACAATCCCGGTTTTGTTCCATGAATTCTTGCAACAATTCCGTAACCGCCGACATGAGTCTTAATATCGGTGATGCCAAAGCTTTTAAGCTTTTCTAAAATAAACGCCGATGTTTCTGTCTCGTGATATGAGAGTTCCGGATGCTGGTGAAGAAATCTTCGCCACTCCACCATTGAATTGAATGATTTTTCCAAATCGTCAGACCATGAAGTGTTCATTTTCTGACCCCCTGCTATGAATTAATTACGAATAGTAACAAGTTAAAACAATGAAACTATAAATTATTTTCAGAATTCACAAAAACTATAAAGCAATTATAAATGACGCAAAGCAATTAGTCAAAAAAATTATTAAAATGATAAAATGTTTTTACAAATATGCGTTAAGAATCCTAACACATCAGTCATTATTATGACTACAATGAATTATTTTTCACTTTTTTTTGAATAACGAGCTTTAATTCGGAGAGATATGATAGAATTTATTACAATAATAATAAATTATTTATGATTTGACAATAAGAAATACTATAAATTATTTAAATAGTGTATTCTAATAAAGAAAGTCAGGCATCTTCTGACTCATTAATTTTTCTATTATTCTTTCAGGGGTGAGTAGTTATGGATGGTCAGAATCAATCACCGAACTTCAGCAAAATCGTTTGCGACTTGCGGGCACTTCCCTCCGTTAATGATGCATTGACGTATCTCGCTTCGGACAATGACAGGACCACCACAGAACAAATCGAGTTGACATCGATTCCTGCGCCGCCGTTCAAAGAATCTAAAAAGGCAGCCTGGATGGTTCATCGTTTTCAAACACTCGGCTTGACAGATGTACATACGGACGATGAAGGAAATGTCATGGGATTGATTCAAGGTAATTCGGATGCAAAGAAAATCGTTGTTTCCGCTCATCTTGATACGGTTTTTTCCGAAGGAACACAAATTAAACCCATCATCAAAGATGGCATTGTGTACGCTCCAGGCATCTCTGATGACGGCCGTGGTCTTGCCGTACTCTTGACTCTTATTCGTGCATTGAGTGCATCCGGAATTAAGCCGCAGCGTACACTCCTTTTTGTTGCCACCGTTGGAGAAGAAGGTCTGGGAGACTTGCGCGGCGTCAAAGCACTCTTTAAAACACGTAGAGACATTGGCGGTTTCATCTCCGTTGAGCCCGGCAGTCCCGATCGAATCACGGCGACTGCAGTCGGCAGCCATCGTTATTCGATTACATTTACAGGACCGGGCGGACACAGCTTCGGAAACTTCGGCATTCCAAGTGCCATTCACGCACTCGGACGAGCTATTGCAAAAATAAGTGAGATTCAGGTTCCTGACAATCCGGTAACTACATTCACTGTGGGTACAGTCAGCGGCGGCACATCGATCAATTCGATTGCACAGAATGCGGAAATGGGATTGGACATGCGTTCGATTTCGCAGGAAGCGCTGCTGGAGCTGGAGAATAAGGCGCTTGCCTGTATCCATCAAGCGGTTGAAGAAGAGAATGCGCGTTGGAAAAAAGGAGAATTGATTAAAGCAGTAATCCGGCTTGTCGGAGACCGCCCGGCCGGAGCTCAAATGAAAGACGCTCCGGCGGTTCAAACCGCAATGGCTGTCATTCAAGATTTTGACCTTGAACCGAAACTGCTGCCGATGAGCACCGATTCCAATGTTGCCATCCATTTAGACATTCCCGCGCTCACTCTTGGCGGAGGCGGTGAATGCGGCGGTATGCATACTTTGGAAGAATTTTATAATCCAAAAAATGCCTATATCGGTGCACAAACGGTTCTATTGACCGCACTCGCATTCTCAGGCATCGCGGAAGCTTCACCCTCTGTATTACCCTAACTACTTATTTTTTGCTTAGAACCGCATCCTGCGGCTTTAACGGACTAATAAACGAAACCGTATAAAGGGGACTTACCATTGACTAAAACTCTCGAAGAAAAAGAATTAGAACAGAAGCTGATTGCATGCCGCCATCAGCTGCATGCAAATCCCGAGTTGTCCTTTGAAGAATATGAAACAACCGAGGCACTGAAAGGCTGGTTGTCCGAAGCCGGTGTGGAAATGCTGGATTTACCGCTGGAAACCGGAGTACTCGCAGTTATTCGCGGAGAAAAACCGGGTCCGGTCATTTGTCTGCGTACGGATATCGACGCCTTACCCATCCAAGAGACAACCGGACTTCCTTTCGCTTCCAAAGTTCCGGGCAAAATGCACGCCTGCGGTCACGATTTTCACACGGTATCGATTCTCGGCGCAACCTTGCTGCTCAATGAACGTAAAGATGAGCTTGAGGGAACTGTTAAAATCATTTTCCAACCTGCTGAAGAAAATGGCGGTGGTGCAGTAAAAGTATTGGAAACCGGTGTCCTTGACGATGTACAAGCCATCTTCGGTATGCACGATATGCCGCATATTCCAACGGGAACCATCGGTATCAAGCCAGGTGCCCTGATGGCCGCTGTTGATAAATTCACCATCGATGTTGAAGGGACTGGAACTCATGCTGCAGCACCAGAAAAAGGAATTGATTCTATTCTCGTTGCAGCGCACATCATGACCGCGCTTCAATCTATTGTTGCTCGAAATATTTCGCCTTTGGATAATGCCGTAATCAGTGTCACACGTCTGGAAGCCGGAAACACTTGGAACGTCATTCCGCAAACGTCTCAGATGGAAGGCACTGTGCGCACGTTCCAAGAACATGTACGCGACCAGATCCCTGCTAAAATGCAGCGAGTTGTTGAAGGAGTTGCCGCAGGACTTGGTGCAAAAGGTACCTTGCACTACACGAAGCTTGGACCGGCAACAATCAATAACGAGAAACTGGCGAATTGGGCGGTCGATACCGCTAAAGCATCAGGTTTGAATGTCATCACACCGATTCCTTCGTCTGCCGGTGAAGACTTTGCCGAATATATGAAAAAGATTCCCGGTGCCTTCTTCTTCATGGGTGTCTCCGGAAATTCCGGATTGCATCATCCCGACTTGATTATCGATGAAACAGCAATTCTCCCAAGTGCCAAATTCTTCGCAAATTTAGCGGTTGATATGTTAAAGAAGGTCACAGATTTATAATCTCATCTGGTTCAAACAGAAAATGCCTGAAAGATCGGAAACCGGTCTTTCAGGCATTTTTTATACGATAAAGAAATGAAGTAGTGGGCAAGAAAGACGAACTGCGAGGTATATGAAAGCGACATGAACGGCAGCAACATTGCAAGCTAATGCGGACCCGAGAAAAGTGAAAACTAATGGCGGAAAGCTTAGAGCTAATCCATTAAAAATTAAAGCGAAACCCCAGAGTTTAAAGCCAAACCTATAAAAGTGAAAGCGAACCGCACCTATTATTATCTCGTTACCGAACTTCATTCGTTTCAACTTTTCATGATTTCGTTACGACTTTTTCTCGATTCGTTACAAGTCCAGACATCCGCACATCTTACGGGTTCTTGAGCATCTTCCGACTACTGTTCAGAAAATCCATTAAAATCTTCACTTCTTTTTTCTTCCAAGAACAAAAAGAACCGGTATCCTGATCTGATCCCCAAAATTTGGATCTTGTTGTCCAATTTATGGGGCAGTTTATTCAGGACCGGTTCTTTCACTATTTTTTCACACACTGCCGTGCACTTTTTTAACCTTGCTCAGATAGCGGTAGATCGATGCTTCCGAAGTGCAGAGTTCCTCAGCAACAATGCTGACAATCCCCTTTAGCAGGAAGATTCCGTTTTCATTCAGTTTCTCAATGATTTCCAAGCGTTCTTCTTGAGACATTCGCTCCGGCGGTATATTCACGCCGCCGACAATTTCTTTAATACTTGCCTTGGCAAGATCTTCAATGGACGGGCTTAAATGTTCAACAGTCGGCAAGCTCTTCTTTTCTTCCGGTTTGCGGACACCGATAAACTTACTTAGATAGTCTATAACTCGTTCCATTTTTTTATAATCAACGTTAATACAGAGCATGCCGATGATCTCATCTTTTTCATTACGAATAAAGAAAGTCGACGAACGCAAAATCGTGCCGTCTTTGGCTACGCCTTCATAATTTGTGATGAACGATTTGTTTTGCGATCTGCCTTCTTTAAGCATTTTAAGAATCAAATTGGTAACCGGAGAACCTATTTCGCGTCCACTTAAATTGGTTTCACTAATCGCTACAATCGAATTCTCGAGATCCGTCACATCATGAAGAATAATTTCAGTATCATCTCCAAGCACTTCTCCCAGAAAATCGACCAAATCTTTATACCTTTCTAATTCCGCGTTGATAAAACCACCGCCCTACTTGTTCATCAAATATAAGAAGAAACAATTATCATAATAAAAAAATAAAGGTATATTTATTGTCCAATATACATTCATGCTTGTCAACGAATGAGCAGCTGCGCCGCTATATAGTGGAAGATCGATCCACACGTCTATTCGATCCTTTAGCCATTTCGTTCCATGCATAGACCGCAATGGACAGCCATATGAAAATAAAGGATACGATCTGAATCCGATCCATCGGTTCGTGAAAAACAAAAAGGCCAATAAGGAAAGCAGCCGATGGTGTCATGTATTGGAAAAAGCCAATCATTGTTAATGGAATACGTTTCGCACCTTCGGCAAACCAAATCAGTGGAAGCGCAGTAAGCACACCGGCGCCAATGAGCAACAGTCCTGTTGGTTGAGAAAAGACGCTTATGGATTGTGGTATTTGAATGCCACGAACGATGAGAAAGATCAATGCAAACGGAACAACCACCAGCGTTTCGATGGTCATGCCGACGTATGCTTCAAAGAGAACGAATTTCTTGCTGAGACTATAGACACCGGAAGTCGCGGCAAGCGACAATGCCAGCCAAGGTACATGCCCATAGCTGAATGCCATCACAAGGACACCAGCAGCTGCGAGAAAAATAGAAAAGATCCCTTTATTCCCCGGTCTTTCACTTAAAAAGAGAATGCCCATCAGCATGCTGACCAGTGGGATAATGTAGAGACCGAGACTTGCTTCAATTACATGTTCATTGGCAACAGCCCAGATATAAATGATCCAATTAGCACTGATTGATAACGAGCTTGCGATGACAATGATCAGCTGCTTCGGCTGCTTCAGCAGCCATTTGCTTTGAACGATCAAATCGTTAAATTTCTTGCGAATCAGGATCATAACTACCATAAAAACAAATGCCCAAATGATGCGGTGAGCAAGTACCTCACTTGATGGAACAGACCCCAGCCATTTCCAATAGAGCGTGAGGAAACCCCAAATCGAGAAGGCAAAGAATGTATAAATAACTCCTGAACGCATGTCATCTCGTGAATTCATCCTCGGCGCACCGTCAAATCGCCAGCGGTAAAAGATCTGGAACGGATCCCTTTATTCATCTTTAGACAATCCCTGTCAGTTAAGGAAATCAAGAGCAATTTTCTTATAGATCTTAATTGAATCAAAATATGGTTCACGCTCAACATACTCATTCGGCTGATGCGCGACCGGAGGATAGCCTGGTCCGACAACGGTGATCGGAAAGGTTTTTTCGACTTGAGAGAAGAATGCACCATCGGTATATCCGGAAAAACCATACGGCTCAACTTTTTTCCCACGTACTTCCTCAATGACTTTCACAAGCCGTTGCACAAAGTCATCATCCTTCGGTGTTTTGACCGGATGCATATCATTGAGAATGTCGATTGTCGCATTTAATTCAGGAATATCATTTTTAACTGTATTAATTAAAGACTCTATTGCAGCGATGATTTCTTTATGATTTTGTGAAGGCAGTGTCCGCATATCGATTTCCACGGTGCATTTGTCCGGAATGACGTTCGTTCCATTTCCGCCGTGCATAACATCTATGCTGGAGGTCGGCTCACTGAGCAGATCGTCTGCTTCATAGTCGAATTGAAATTCAGATTGAAATTTTGAGAGGATCGCAATCATGTGCTCGTTAGCGTTAATTCCGCAGCTCGGCGTTGATCCGTGTCCAGTTTTGCCAAATGTAGTCAATCGAACCCACAATGCTCCCTTTTCCGCGATTGAGAGCTCATTATCGGTCGGTTCGCCGATCAGCACTGCATCAAGATCATCTGCGTAACCGCCTTTAACCAGCTGCTCCGCTCCGATCGAGGAGGTTTCTTCACCGACAGTCGCAATGAATTTAAGTGTTCCTTTTATTGACGCACCCTCCTCCTTCAATTGAATCATCGCTGCAATCATTGCCGCAAGGCCGCTCTTCATATCTGAAGCACCGCGTCCATAAATCTTTCCATCTGCCTCTTCAGCACCGAACGGAGAATAATCCCATGGAATTTCTCCTACCGGTACAACATCCATATGCCCGGTAAAGGCCAACGTTTTTCCTGGTTCTGCACCTTCTAATGTCGCAATTAACTGGTGACGCTTTCCGCTGTATGCAACAACTTCAGTATCAATACCCGCCGCTTCAAATAAAGGCCGAATCAGGGCAACAGCCTCAGCCTCATTTCCCGGAGGGTTCGTCGTGTTGATTTTTAATAAGTTCTTGAGCAGCTCAATTGCGCTCTCATTATCCATTGATTATACCTCTTTTCTTAGGACGAAAGTCTGTTTATTTTATTAAAAATGCGTTTACCGATCTCTCAATTCCACAAATATAATCGGCATTTGGCAAGCAGCTTGACGTATGGCACTCTGACAAACGAGAACCATGGGCGGCTGCCCTCCAATCGTGCCAATGTTCAGAACAATTATGGTACAATGTGTTTCTCAGTTGTTTCGTTCCCCCTTTAGGAGCGATTTTTTACGACTCGCAGTAATGGCTCTGTTGTCTTTGTCTGAAGGTGCAACTTTACGGAAGTCTAACCCTTAACGCTAAGTATAGCAAAATTCTGTCGATTTCTGCACTCTCTTGCAACATTTTCTAACAGAAACCCTATATAAAGGAGAGGCTCATGAAAAACCAACGGTTTTTCATGAGCCTCTCCTTGAATTAAATACTCTCTATTATGAAAGTCTTGTTTTAAAATTTTCGTAATTGAATTGCTTAATCACATGAATGCCTTCTGTATCGTTGTACGAAGCAATGGCAGGCAGTGCAATCCCGTTAAACGTATTGTTTTTAACCATGGAATAGATCGCCATATCGCAGAACACGAGACGATCACCGACCTGAAGCGGATGGTCAAAAGAATAATCGCCGATCACGTCACCGGCGAGACAGGTTGGCCCGCCGAGTCGATACGTATGCGCTCGCTCCCCCGGTTTTCCGGCATCAATAATTTCAGGACGATAAGGCATTTCCAACACATCGGGCATATGGCAGGTCGCCGATGTATCCAGAATCGCAATCGGCATGCCGTTTTCGAAAACATCGAGTACGGTGGAGACAAGGTAGCCTGTATTCAAGGCAACAGCTTCTCCCGGTTCAAGATAAACATCAAGATCATATTTTTCTTGAATCGACGTAATGCATCGAGCAAGGCGATCCATATCATAGTCCGCGCGTGTAATATGATGTCCACCGCCGAAATTAATCCATTTCATTCTCTTAAGGTACTTGCCGAATTTGCGCTCCACTGCTTCAAGTGTATGTTCGAGCGCGTCCGAATTTTGCTCGCACAAAGTATGAAAATGCAGCCCGTCAAGACCATCCAAAGCGTCAGGTTCAAAGTTTGCTTCCGTAACGCCCATGCGCGAAAATGGAGCACAGGGATCGTATAGTCCAGTCTCAACTTCCGAATACTCCGGATTGACACGCATCCCGCATTGAATCCGGCGCGGCGATGCTTTTACTTGGTCCTTGAATCGTGCCCATTGGCTGAACGAATTAAAAACAATATGGTCACTGACCTTAAGAATATCGGCAAAATCCTTTTCGTCATAAGCCGGTGAGTAGATATGGACTTCCTTATCCATTTCCTCGCGTCCAAGTCTTGCCTCGTATAACGAGCTGGAGGCTACACCGCTAAGATAGCGACCGATGAGCGGATAAAAGGCATACATCGAGAATGCCTTCTGGGCGAGTAAAACCTTGCAGCCGGTGCGGTCCTGAAGCTGCTTTAAAAGCTCTAAGTTCTTCACAAGCAGGCGTTCATCAACAACATAACTTGGCGACGGAGCCGCCGAGAAATCAATAGTCATTCACAGACTCCTCAATCAATCAGTGCCGGCGCGAAGCTCTCATGCCAAGGCAACCCGAATTTATTTAGGGCATCCATGAATGGATCCGGATCGAATTCTTCAATATTGAACACGCCCGGACGCTTCCATTTACCCGTCATGACCATAGAGGCTCCGATCATTGCCGGAACACCGGTTGTGTAAGAGATCGCCTGTGAGCCGACTTCTTTGTAGCATTCCTGGTGGTCGCAGACATTGTAAACATAGTAAGTGCGCGGCTTGCCGTCTTTGACGCCTTGGAAGATACATCCGATATTCGTCTTGCCCTTTGTCCTCGGTCCTAGTGACGCCGGATCCGGTAGAACGGCTTTCAGGAATTGTAGCGGAACGATTTGTTTTCCTTCAAATTCAATCGGTTCGATCGAGGTCATGCCGACATTTTCCAAAACCTTAAGATGGGTCAGATAGCTTTGACCAAAGGTCATCCAAAAACGAATCTTCTTAATGCCCTTGATGTTGAGGGCGAGTGATTCCATCTCTTCATGATGTAGCAGGTAAATGTCCTTTTCTCCGATCTGCGGGAAGTCATAAACACTCTTGATCGACATCGGTTCGGTTTCGATAAATTTTCCATTCTCAAAATAGCTGCCGTTCGCCGTCACTTCACGAATGTTGATTTCAGGATTGAAGTTCGTCGCAAAAGGATAGCCATGATCACCGGCATTTGCGTCAAGAATGTCAATTGAATGAATTTCATCAAAATAATGCTTTTGTGCATAAGCTGAGAATACACTCGTCACACCCGGATCAAAACCGCTCCCGAGCAGCGCAGTGATTCCCGCTTCTTTAAAGCGATCGCGGTATGCCCATTGCCATTTATATTCAAACTTTGCCGTATCTTCCGGTTCATAGTTAGCCGTATCCACATAATCCACTTTAGTCGCAAGGCAGGCATCCATAATCGTTAAATCCTGATAAGGAAGCGCGACGTTGATTACGATGTCCGGCTTCACCTTCTCAATGAGTGCAATCAGTTCCGAAACATTGTTTGCGTCTACTTGCGCCGTCGTAATTTTCGTCTTTCCGCCATCAAGCTTCGCTTTAAGCGCATCACATTTTGAGACAGTGCGGCTCGCAATACAAATTTCTTCAAACACCTCAGAATTCTGACAACATTTATGTACCACAACGCCAGCAACGCCGCCTGCGCCGATAATTAATGCTTTACCCAAACTAAACGCCTCCTTAAAAATTTATCTCTGTCAGCAAACTGTATTGACCCATACGAATTAGGGAACTTGAGGACACGTTCAACATTTAGCCTGTCCACATGATTCCTGCATTAGCCCTCAGACACACAAGGCTTTATTCCATTTCTTCCAACAGTTCCTTTACATAATTTGGCAATGCAAAGGCGCCAACGTGAATTTTATCATTATAATATTTGGTTTTCATGCCTCGCGCTTTCCATCCGGCGGCGTTAAAGTCTTCAACCGGATGGTACTTCTTCGAAGCGAACCCGAAAAGCCAATGTCCGGATGGATAGGTCGGAATGTGTGCCTGATAGACGCGGCTGATCGGAAACGAATCAATGATCCGTTTATGCGCGCGCTGCATGGCTACTGCGTCAACAGGATAGAACGGACTCTCATGCTGATTCACCATTGCGCCGGTGTCCGTAAGTGCTTTATAGCAGTTGCCGTAAAATTCCTTCGTAAACAACCCTTCACCTGGACCAAACGGATCAGTCGAATCGACGATGATCAAATCGTATTCGTCCTTCTTTGAACGCACGAATTTCAAACCATCGGCATAGTGAATCGTCACTCTTGGATCATCCAATTTTCCCGCGGTCTGCGGCAGATACTTTTTGCACGCCTCAATCACCTGTTGATCGATTTCCACCAGATCAATCTGCTCAATTTCCGGGTAGCGCACGAGCTCGCGAACAGCACCTCCGTCACCGCCTCCGATGACGAGTACCTTTTTCACATTTGGAAGTACGGACATCGGCACATGAACGATCATTTCATGGTAGATGAACTCGTCTTTCTCGGTCAGCATCATATAGCCGTCCAGGGTCAGAAAACGTCCGAATTCAAGTGAATCGAAAATATCAATTCGCTGAAATTCACTTTGTCCGCTATACACTTGACGATCCACTTTGATTGAAAAATTGACGTTTTCTGTGTGCTTCTCAGTAAACCATAATTCCAATCCCGATCACTCCTTCACGGTCTGTATTCGGTTCACCAGACTGTCCTGGGTACCGGTCAGAAAACAGCCTTTTTCCTTCGCATACTGAATATACTCGAGTACCCGGTCCGTCACCTTTTCACCCGGTGCGAGAATCGGGATGCCCGGCGGATAGCACATAACGAACTCGCCGCAGATGCGTCCAAGGCTCTCCTGCAATGGGGTCGATTCGCTTTCCGCATAAAAAGCTTCCTGCGGACCAAGCACGACCTGTGGACGAATATATTCCTGGCTGAGCATTCCCGCGCGATCTTTCGCATAGCGCCTTTTGATCTCGGACAGTGCGGACACGAGACGCTCCAAATCAAGGATTCGATCGCCAATTGAAATATAAGCCAGTATGTTGCCAATATCACCGAATTCGATCTGAATGTCATACTCATCGCGTAAAAGGTCATAGACTTCAATCCCTGCAAGTCCGATATCCAAGGTCAGCACCGACAGCTTCGTACGATCAAAGTCATAGACTGAATCTCCATTGATCAATTCGCGTGAATAGGCGTAATAACCGCCGATCTGATTAATCTCCGTACGTGCATATTCAGCCATTTGGGCAACTTTTTCAAAAATCGCTCGTCCTCTGAGTGCCAGATTTCTTCTGGAAATATCCAGTGAAGAGATCAGCAAATAAGAACCGCTTGTTGTCTGTGTGAGGTTAATGATCTGCCGAACATAACCCTCGTCAAGTCCGTTGACCAAAAGCAGCGAGCTCTGGGTCAGGGAACCTCCGGATTTATGCATACTGACCGCTGCCATATCCGCGCCAACCGACATTGCTGAAGCCGGGAGTCCATCTCCAAAATAGAAATGTGTCCCATGCGCTTCATCGACGAGCACAAGCATCTTATGCTTATGTGCAAGCTCAGTAATCGCCTTCAGATTGGAGCAAACGCCATAATAAGTCGGATTATTGACCAAAACGGCCTTCGCATCCGGATTTTCCAGAATCGCCTGCTCCACATCGGCAAGCGCCATGCCAAGTGAAATACCCAATTCATGATTCACACCGGGATTGACATAAACCGGTACCGCCCCGCTCAAAATAAGCGCATTGATCGCGCTGCGGTGCACATTGCGCGGCATGATGATTTTCTCACCGCGTTTGCAGGCACACATCACCATGGATTGGACCGCAGAGGTCGTGCCATTTACCATAAAAAATGCGTGCTTTGCACCAAAGGCTTCTGCGGCAAGCGCCTCCGCATCCTTAATCACCGAAACAGGGTGGCAGAGATTATCGAGCGGTTTCATCGAATTAACATCGACGGTCAGGCATTTTTCACCGAGAAAATCAGTCAGTTCGCGATTGCCTTTGCCGCGTTTGTGACCCGGTACGTCAAATGGAACGACGCGCATAGATTTATAACGATTAAGCGCCTCAAGAACCGGCGCACGCTCTTGTGATAAAGTCGTCATGTTCTCTCCTCACTAATCAAAATATGTTCGCTCCGCTAAAGATCTCAATCATTTCTTTGCGAAGATTGTTGCTGATCTTCAGACGCTCTTTTGGCGGAATTTCCAGCACATCACGATTAAACAAATAGTTCTGCAACTCAGGTTCTTTAATGAGCATTTTGGTATGAAAAAGATTGGCCTGATAAACATTAATGTCCATCGCGTCATATTTTTCAAGCGTCTCATCATCAATATAGTTTTGGATCGATGCCATCGGATGGTCCATAAACAATTTTTTACCATCTACATCTCGGGTAAAACCGCGTACTCGATAATCCGCAGTAATGATATCCGAGTCAAAGCTGCCTATTAAATAATTCAATGTATTTAAGGGGGATATTTCTCCACAGGTAGCCACATCAATGTCGACGCGGAACGTCGCGATCGCTGTTCCTGGATGGAATTCCGGATACGTATGCACCGTCACATGGCTTTTATCCAAATGGCCTACGACAGTGTCTGCGTACTGACCGAGATTGCATGAACGGTCGATTTGATCCTTCGGAAATTCCTGCTCCGCAATCAGGATGGTGACACTTGCGCCCTGTGGATCGTAATCCTGCTTGCTGATGTTGAGGACATGGGCGCCGATCATTTCCGTTACACGGCAAAGAATATGGGTCAGTCGCTCTGAATTGTACTGTTCGTCAATGTAAGTAATGTAGTCTCTTTGCTCACGTTCACTCTTCGCATAGCACACATCGTAAATGTTGAAGCTCAGTGATTTCGTGAGGTTGTTAAAGCCGTACAATTTCAGCTTATTTTCCAACCCTATCCTCACAACCTTTCCCGGTTATTCATGATCTATAGCGCCGCTTCGTTTCAAAGAGGAAGAAAATAATTGCGCATGCAAAGAAATGAATTCATTCGCTTATGTTAACAAAAACGCGGCAAAAATTCTATTTTAATTATATAGACAAGCACGTTTAAGTCAAGTAGTTAAATCCATTCAAGAAACGAATTTCTTCTATTATTTATTAACATATCGGCAAGTATTATCCAAAGAAAAAAAGCAGGCAGAATGCCTAACTTTTTAGCGGAAATTTATTCTGCGAAACATCTGCTTAAGTTTATTTAACCAGATCAACTACAGTCTTTTCTATCACAAATAGGAAAGCATTTTTTTAAAAATGATTGGCCAATCCTTTGTTTTTGCGAATTCCTTGCGTGCGCGTATCGCTTCAGAATCAAAAGCGACTGGTTCAAGATGTTCGCACGCTTGAATCAAAGATTCAGGATCAGAAGAATCCAGACAGAGGTACGCAGATTCTTGCTCATACTTTTTCGTTGAAGGCAAATGAATGCCGATTGCTGCCTTCCCTGAAGCAAGAAATTCAAATAATTTTAACGGGAATACTGCATTGTTATACGGCGATGCTTTATAGGGCATCAGCCCGATAGAAATCTGATTCATGAAGCGCGGTACATCCTCCGGAGGAACAGCATCAATCCAGCGTACATTATCCTCCTCAAGCAGGCGTGAATAATCAGGATCTCCTTGAGTCCCATTAGGACCGACAAGTAGAATCTGCCACTCCGGCTTTTTGCGCGCGACTTCACGCAGCAGAACAAAATCAAGTTTTGGCTTGATTCCGCCAATATATCCGAGAACCGTTCCGGTACTCCGCACTCCGAATCCATCATTACCTGCAAAAAGCGAATAATCCACGCCGTTTTCCAAAGTCACAATGCGGCTGCGTTTTTCCGCAGGCATTTCCAGATCAGTGACATGATGCAGATAATCGGATGTGCAAAAAATTAAATCGGCGCGATGCACTATTTTTTGTTCCGAGTGCGCAATCAAACGTCTTCGCAGCTTTGCTGCAAGTGACATTCTGCCGCTTATTGGCGCCGCCCATAGATCACTGCGATCATAAATGACGCGATCCCACGTGAGGAGATCAGCTAATTTCGAAAATCCGGGAAAGGTATACCATAAGTAGAGATGATCATGACCGACATGTGACTTCAGCAAACGTGCCAATTCGGACAGTCGCCGCTTATGGAAGACCGACAAATAACGTGCAAAACGAAAGAATTTGTGCGGAAGCACGTCGGTAATCGTCCACTGTTCAATGGTTTCGGATTCGCCAACCTTTCGATCCGTCAGCCGTTCTGGCGACGGACAGATCCAAAACACATGTTTCGTGTTCGGCTGCGCAGCTAGAAATTCAGCAAGTCGGTGACGGCGATAGCGCAAACCGTCTTGCTGCCATGTGCCGGCGCCGACAATAACGTGTATATCCTTCACAAATTTGACCTTCCCTCTTTATTAAATGCTGATAAACCGTTTAATAACCGCATTCGCTGCATAGTTGACGAAATACCAGCATGAAGGCAGAAGCGGCAGGTGCTCAACACGCCGATACACAAACCATGTTTTTTTAGCCGCCTTCCATTTATTACCCGAAAGTGATTCTTTGCCGCTTATACGGTATTCTGCCAATATCTTATCAAGTCCGTAAGCGACAGCCCCCTTTTTCAGCAACGACAGCCAAGTAGCCAAGTCCTGACGCGAACGAAGATCAGGCATGCGAAAATCACCGACTTGTTTCCGGTCAATCATCACAGTCAGACATCCGACGATCGTGTTTTTCAGCATGCGTTTATAGGTGACACGAGCCGGTGCACTGATTATTTTGTTGAGCAAATGCCCATTTGTGTCCATCAGTTCATAGCCTGTGAAGGTAAACGCATAATGATGAAGCTCCATAAATTGCAGTTGTTCCTCCAACTTTTTCGGCTTCCAGCAATCATCACTGTCAAGAAAGGCAACAAAGCGACCCTTGGCTTGCTCCAATGCAGTATTTCTGGCAAATGCCGCACCATGATTCTCGTTGAGAAAAACGGGACGGATACGGCTGTCCGCCGCAGCAGCTTCCTGCAGCAGTTGACGTGTTCGATCGGTCGATGCATCATCAACAATGATCATTTCCCAATGGGGATAGGTTTGCTCACGTACCGAACGTATCGTTTTCCTTATTGTCCTTTCCGAGCAGTAGGTAGGCGTGATAATTGAGATAAGTGTATGTTCAATAGCCATGAACCCTCCGCCTCTTTTCTATTCTTTTTTCCTTACAAACTCAGGCAGTGCGGCACCGATAATGACCAATGTAATACCGAGCATAAAGCCAAGTACCGCTCTCTTTTTCGAAGAAATCGTCGAAACGCCTGACCCGCTTTTCTTTTGCGCCGACTCGAGAACCTGAGCACGCCTCATTTGTACTTTTCTTGACTGAAGTGTATAGAGAAACCGAGCGCGGCTCACAGTCTCTTCACTTGAAACATGCGATTTATTTAAGTTATTTATTGCCTCATCAATAATTTTTTCTTTGTTATCGAAACGATTTTTATCCTCATCTAGAAAGGCGCTCGTCACACGATTGACTCCTTCAACCGCCTCAGCCTCGGATGTTCCTTTATAACTAATTTGAATCAAATGATTGGTTAAATCCGTGATACTGATCTGACTGAGCAATGCTTGTTCCTGCTGCTCCCAAAGTTCAGGCAGCCGTTTTTCATAAAACGGAGCATTCGAAAGAAGCACGATCACTTGATTGGGATCGTTCGTGGTATCGTCTCCATACGAGCCTAGTTGAACCGTTGTTTGCGCTTCGAACGACGAGGGCATTTTCCCAGCCGGAACAAAGAATCCGACAATGCCGAGAATAATAGGCAGAGCAGCAACGATCCACAGGTATTTTCTTAACCTCGTCACAACATTTCTAAACACATTCATTCAATACGACTCTCCCGACTGTATCAATTGATGAAGAACTGAAACCGTGCAAATGACAAAACCCAGAAAAACCCAATGAAAATACAAGTTGCTGACCGAGCTCGGACTGATACTGGATATGAGAAACGCGATCTGAGCCGTCAGACAGGATTCTGCAAGCAGTCGTGTATTTCTGCTGGTTAGCTTTGAATGTATCTTCATTAATGTGAAAAAAAGTGTCAAGTACATGGCTAAATAGCCTGCACCAATTAAAAACCCGAAATTACCCGTCAATTCCATTAGCCAATTATGAACTTCAAAAATCTGATCCGTATTCTGAATCGGCTGATTTTCAAGATAAACAGGTACATTCCCTGCTCCGACACCCATACCAAGCGATTCCTTCAAGTAACTCCATGTGCTTTGTAATAAATGAACACGAACAGTGTTTGACGATGGATTTTCATTTACAGCATAGGTTGCCTGGACAAACAAAATCTCTTGCACTTTTGCAATCACTTTCGGCAAAAGGATGAGCAGTCCTCCGACAACTGTAACTCCGCCAATCCAAAGCGACGTCTTTTTTAGTCTCGGCGGCAGCATTAAGAACAAATAGAGAACACTTCCGGCCGCAACGCCAAGTAAACAGGCACGGGATTCCGTCAGATAAATAAGCCAAACCGAGAGAGCAGCGAATAAAAAACAAACCATGCGCAGCAATGGTTTCCGGAAATTCCGTACTGCCGCTAAATAAAAAAAGAACGAGATCGACAACAAAGTTGCAAAATCATTTTGGTTCGTAAACACCGCTGTCGGATAAGCCTGCTTATATACCGGACCTCCAAAAAGAGTTGAAGTCGGCAACTGAATGCGGGCAAAATGGTTGACCAAACCGATCAAAATCAGTGCACCGCTCATCACCAGCCAGATCCAGTGAAAGGCAGCCAACTGACGGACATGTGTAAATGTAAATACGGCCAAAAAAACAAATAAAATACCGATCGCAAGAAGAAGCAAAGCTTTCATTCCTTCAACAAGCGACCAAGCCCAAAGCAGCGACACAGCCGCATAGGCAAGCCATAGCAGAAGAAACACAAGCACTCCTTTAACAGGAGTCGCCGACCATTGATTACCGAATCCGCCAATCCTCGCCGCATGTACCAAAAAAGCAATAAGACTGAAGATCAGAATTAATCGGTATACAAACAAAGTAAAGAATCCGGTAGAAAGACTAAGGAGTTCCTGATTTAAAAAGGTTGATGCGACCAGTACATACATCATGCTCGATAACAGAATGGAGCTTGATGCATGTTTCTTTAAATAAAGAGCGGCAATCGCCGCAAAACAGATCCACCCCAAAGCGAGCAGCATCTGCATCCACGCGTTGCCGATCCAGTAGACACCAATCAGCGCTGCAGACAAAGCTGTGACGATCGCTGATGTTTCAAGCGTCGAGCGATGCGCGCTGAGATGGCTTTTACATAAAGTTAGTGACGCTGATGTCATTGTTTCCTCCGTATCAGACTGCTTCTCTTTTTCGTTTCTTAAGTGAACGCAGGGTCATTCGGAGACCGTCTTTTAATGATACTTCCGGCCGCCATTGCAGCAGTTCCTTTGTCAGCTGGTTGGACAGGACACTGTGCCTGATATCTCCACTTCGTTTCGGGCCGTAATAAACGTCAAGATCAGATCCTGAAACATCCTTCATTAATAGAAAGAGATCCTTAATGCTGATCGCTGTTTGCGATGAAACGTTGACACACAAGCTTTCCTTTACTGAAAGAGCGGCTACTATAGCCGATGCAATATCTTTCACAAAGATAAAATCACGTGTCTGATCACCATCGCCATAGATCATTGGAGGCGTTCCTTTTTGAATCCGATCTGAGAAGATCGATACAACGCCGCCTTCACCCTCCGCATCTTGTCGTGGTCCGTAAACATTGCTGAACCGCAAAATACTGTAAGGCAGCTGATAAAATTTATCAAACATACGCAGATAATGCTCGACAGTCAGCTTTGTCAGTCCATATGGAGACTCCGGGTTCGTCGGATGGTCAATTGTCACAGGTATTTCAATCGGATTGCCGTAAACAGCAGCAGATGATGCAAAAACAATTTTTTTCACTTTTGTCTGCCGTGCTCCATTCATTACATTCAACGAACCGGTCACATTTGTACGTTCGTCAAACAACGGATCGGCAACCGAATGCGACACACTGATCTGAGCCGCAAGATGAACGATGTAATCGGGTTGAATCGCTTGAATGACATTAATAACTGCCGGATCGGCAACATCGCAAATATATAAGTCAACCGGCAGATCGGCAATGTTCTCCCGGTGCCCTGTTGAAAAGTTATCCATGACAGCAACTGCGTACCCTTGTCTTAGCAAAGCCTCAACAACGTGAGAGCCAATAAATCCTGCTCCACCGGTAACTAATACTTTTTCCATGGAAATACCTCCTGATTTTCAAGTTGTTCCTGTTCTTATCGAGCACCGTCTCCGGTCAATAAAACCTTGACCGTGCGCATCAATATGTTCAACTCAAGCGCCGGCGATAGATTACGGACATATTCCAAGTCATAAACGAGCTTCTCTTTCGGCGACAAATCGTAGCCGCCACTTACTTGTGCGAGTCCCGTCAATCCTGGTTTCACAAGCAGACGATTCTTGAATCCCGGAATTTCGCGGTCGAATTCCTCAGTGAACATCGGCCGCTCAGGTCTTGGCCCAATCAGCGACATGTCCCCTTTAACTACGGAAAGAAATTGAGGAAGCTCATCAATTCTTGTCTTGCGAATGAAGCGTCCGATACGAGTGACACGAGGATCATGTGCCTGTGCCCATTGTGCGCCGCCTCGTTCAGCATCCTTCCGCATTGATCGGAGCTTGACAAGTCTAAAGGTCTTACCGCCTTTGCCGACGCGTTCCTGCACATAGAATGGAGATCCAGGCGTCTCCATAACAATGAGCACTGAAAAAATAAAAATAATCGGTGCTGCAATAACCATTCCAACTAGGCCAAGGAGTAAATCAAAGCCTCTCTTAACCAAGAGGTATGTGCGTGCATTCTCTGGGAGAACGACTCTCGGCGGTTTCACCACTGAATAACCGCTATAGACCTCTATTTCTTTTTCCGCCTTCACATGAAACACCTCTCCAGTTCATCGTTTACTTGCCTCTGAACTTGTTTCAATTATAGTGAACGTTTATGTAGCAAATATGGACTATTCATTAAGGCAATGTAAAAGTGCATCCTAAAATTTTAGAAAAATTTACATACTTTTTTCGTTTGCAAGCGGCAAGACCTCTGAAATGCTTGCCGATTTTAGGCCTGCCTCAAGGAAAAAAGGCAGATGAACGGTTATTATCTTTCGACCCGCGCCATTTCATATAAACAGTGATAATCGATCGTCTCTGAATGATAATCACTAATAAAAGCATGCCCAAATTTGCCAAAACCATGAATGGGAAATGAAAAGCATTGAGGATGCCTGCCGTTAAAAGGACGAGCATAACCGAGTAATGCTTTGTGAGTGAAAAACCCTTCCAATTTTTTGAGGAAAAGTAGCTTCGACTCCAAAAGAACAGAACATAGGAGATACCTGTTGCAAGTCCCGCGCCAAGAACGCCGTAAGAAGGAACGAAGAGCCAATTGATGATGAGGCATGGCAGAAGCGAAAAAAGGCTAACCCAAATATTCAAGTAGCTCTTGCGAGAAAAAACGATACCGAGTGTCGTTGTCTCACTGACCGTATACAGTACAGGTTGAAGGCAAAGCAAACCGAGCACACCTGCGGCAGGCACATATTGAGGAGATAAAAGAAACATTAATTGATCCTTAAAGAGCAAAACACCAAAATACAGAACCGACATGAACAAAAGAACGCCTTCACTGACCGCCTGAAACGTACGAATGGATCGCCCTTCGCTGTACCACCGATAAGCGGTCGGCACCCAAAAACTGGTGAAGCTTGATTGAACAACGGCAAGAACAGCGGCAATTTTCAGCGCGGCTGTGAACATGCCGATTTCATAAAAACCGCTCCATGCTCTAAGAGCAATGCGTCCGGCAGAATTCAGTACTGTCGATGCAGACGCTGCAACAACCAGCGGCAGTCCGAAGATAAGCATGCGTCGCAGCAGCGCCCGATCAAAATGAAAATCGTGAAGAGCAAAATAGGAACGGTAGCGAATCAACAGAAATAAATCACCGATAATTTGACCGGCAGCCGCTGAATACACAACCGCAAGAAAATCTCTTCGAATCATCAAGACAAACAGCAAGGTGGCGGCCAAGATGACCAGCTTAATAAAAATGGTAAACATCGAATATGCAAATGCTTTTTCCTCCATACGAATCGACAGCAAAATAAAGCGTTCGAACGTAATAAAAACGAGCGAAACGCCGAGAAGGAGTGCCGCACTATGCTGATCGCTTGCGCCAAAAAGAATATGCGAAGCAGTTCCAAAATTCAAAGCGATTAAAAGCAATAACAGTAAGGCAAATAGAAGCGGAAGCAGCAGTGCATGAAGAAACAATGTCTTCCGATCATTCACCTCATTAAATTCTCTGGCATACGCTTGATCGATGCCTAAATATTGAAAGGTTGACAGCATCGTCAACGCGAGCGCAAACATGCTCGCTTTGCCATATTCCTCAGGTGACACAAAGTGTGTGGTCACTGGTATGGTAATAAAAGCGATGAGCGCACCGCCGGCAGGTCCGATTGAAAAAGCAAGCAGACGTTGAATAAATTCCTTCATTGTTTCCCCTTTTCGATAAAAAAACTATGATTTGAACTTGTTCCTCTTTCTCCTACTTGTTACTTCTGATTTTTATATCGTTTATACTTACAAAACTGTATCGAAAAGCCGAAGCAGTTCAGCGTTCAGCTTTTGTATATTAAACTGATCTTTAATCGTTTGACGCGCATTCTGCGTGATTCTGCTCCACTTCTCCGGTGACAATATGACTTCCTCCAAAACACTCGTCAGTGCTTCCGAATTTTTCTCAGCCACAAGGAATCCGTTCTCTTTGTCGTGAATCAATTCAGGTATACCGCTGTGATAGGTAGAAACAACGATTTTTCTCATCGCCATTGCTTCCATCAACTGAACAGGAATACCCTCCATATCACCATCGCTCGCTGTGATGCTCGGAGCAAGCACAATTTGTGCCGTCTTCATCAGTTCAATCCATTCATCCTGCGTTTTCCAGCCAAGCAGCTGAACATGACGAGTCAGTTTATTCTCGTCAATCAATTGTTGCAGCTTGTCCCGTAATGGACCGTCCCCCGCAATATAATAGCGGACGGAATAGCCCTTTTTTACGAGCTGTCCGACTGCTTGAATGCCATAAACTAATCCTTTCTTTTCAACCAGACGTGCGGCGGAGACAATGACTGCCGGTTTCGCAGGCTGAGAGGGATGGCTGTCAAAACGCAACAAATCGATCCCCATATGATGAACGATGATTCTCGACGAATCTGCTCCGAGTTCGATGCAGCGCCTGCGCCAAAAATCACTGATCGGCAGGATAAATGACGGCGAACGAAAAAGGTCACGATAAGCATCCTGACCTTTTTGTTTCACATAACGCAGCATATCGTAACCATGAAAAGTGGTGAACAAAGTTCCCTTGAGCAGTCCCATCTCAATGCACTTTTGCGCAAGCAGCCCATTAGGTCCAAAGTGAGCCATAATGACCGTTCGATCCGTCAAGTCAACTTGATTAAGCTTGCGAATAAGCATTATTAAGTTTGGCATCTTGATCAGATCGCGAAAAGCAGCTTCGCATTTATATCTTGGATTAAAAACGCAGGAATACAAGTGCGCACCTAGTGCTCGAACGAAAGACATTCCTTTGCCGATACGCGTTTGCACCTGAGTTGAATCTCCATAATAGACCACTCGACTGAGCAGTTCATAGTTCACCACATCAGGATGAATTTTTGCATCCGGCGCGCTTTTCTTTGCGAGGATGGTCACTTCGTTTCCTGCGTCAATCAGCCCTGTGATTTGATTTAAAATAAATGTTTGTGAGAGTTTAGGAAACTCCCCGACAAAATACAAAATTTTCATTGAGTGTCACCATCATGTTGAGACATTCGACCGCGATGCTCGTTTACTTGCTGACTTCCGGAATCACATCTGGTCGGCCGATCGAGTAATATTCAATATCTGCCTTGCGTGCTGCAGGAATACTGTAGCAATTCCGACCGTCAAAAACGATCGGTTCGCGCAGCAGACGGGCAAACGTCTGCGGATCCATTCGCTTAATATCCGGCCAATCGGTAACAATCACCGCACAATCTGCATCGTTCAATGCTTTGGCAACACTGTTCGTATACACTGCAGGTGCACTGATCCATTTGCTTCCTTGATTTGCCGCAATCGGATCGTAGCACACAACCTCCGCGCCAAGCTCTGTCAGTTTCGGTATCAGCACAAGTGCAGGCGATTCACGCAAATCGTCAGTATTCGGTTTAAATGCAAGTCCGAGCACGGCAACCTTTTTTCCGCTAAGCGATCCAAAACGCGTAAGCATTTTTTCAATTAAGAGCCTTTGCTGATGATTGTTGACTTCAATTACCGACTTGAGCAGATTGAAATCATGATGATGATTTCCAGCCAGCTGCACCAGTGCATTGGTATCCTTTGGAAAACAAGAACCGCCGTAACCGATTCCCGCTTTCAGAAAAGCACTGCCGATTCGATGATCCAAGCCCATGCCTTTAGCAACCTCTTCAACGTCAGCACCCAATTTTTCGCATAAATTCGCAATTTCATTTATAAAACTTATTTTCGTTGCCAAGAATGCGTTCGAGGCGTATTTAATCATTTCACTGCTGGACACATCAGTTCTAACTACAGGAATGCCGAAAGGCGCGTTGATTTCTTCCAGCACATCCGCAGTTCCCTGATCTTCCGTTCCAATAATGATTCGATCGCCATGAAAGGTATCGTGAATGGCCGATCCTTCTCGGAGAAATTCCGGATTTGAAGCGATTCGAATGGCAACACCGGGACGAACATGGTTGAGCATCAATTGCTTAATGCGCATGTTTGTGCCGACCGGTACTGTACTTTTGATAACGACAATAACTGATTCTTGCACATGCTCAGCTACATCCATTGCCGCCTGTTCAATATAGCGCAAGTTTGCCGAACCATCGGCAAGCTGTGGGGTTCCAACCGCCAGATAAACAACATCCGCTCCGTCCAATCCGACCCGGTGCTGATCAGTAAAGTGCAAACGCTGACGTTTCTGGTTTCTCAGCATCATTTCACCGAGTCCCGGCTCATAGATGGTTGGAATGCCTTGGTTGAGCTCAGCGATTTTTTCCGGATCAACATCAATACACGTGACCGTATGACCGATTTCAGCAAGCGCAACACCTGTAACCAATCCAACATAACCTGTGCCGATCACTGCGATTTTCATATATGTCCCCCCACATTTTTCCTCTTTAATTACTAAAATATCCTTGAACGCATAAAATCATGCATTGGTTCTTATTATGAATATCGCACGTAAAGAAAGTATTAAGGAAATACATGAATTTAGTTAAATTTTATATCAGCACTCGGCATGGCGGGAAAGAGTTGGGTATTGGGAGATTTTATGGACGATCGATGGGAACGTTTTTATTGTACAAAAAGATCCGTTTCACTTTCCCGGAAACGGATCTTTTTCTTCAGATAATTCTCCATACTTAAGTAGTCGAAAATAATAACCGAAATTGCTGCTTTGTCCAAACAGATTTGTGCGGCGAAACCATACCCGTACATCGTCCTCGGGAAGTTCAGCATAGCGGATGATTTCAAGATTGTGGGTAAGTGAAAAGGCGTTGACCGCATCACGTATTGATGCCGCCTCAACTATTTTCTTCGGCAGCCGGATATTAATAGGAAATCGTTGCCTGCCGTCATACTCTTCATAAATGGCATATCGATTCTTCATGCTTTCCCTCCCTTACCTTTATTATTTCCTATCGTACCCTAAAAAGGGCTTCCCACATCATGATTCATCTTGAGTTAAAAGGCTTAGTACACGAGCACCGGATGTGTCATCTAAAGGAAAATCATCAGTGACGATGCGGTCCTTTAAATGAATCAGCCGCGTACCTGCCTGGCTGATCAATTCATAGTCATGCGTAATCACTAGAAAAATCCGATCTTTTTCCGCTTCTCTTTTTAGACATTCAGCTGTTTTTTCTAAGCTGCGCCAATCGAGTCCGGAGGTCGGTTCATCGAGGATAATGACCGGTACGGTACTCATTAAAGCGGCTGCGAGCGTCACCCGTTGTTTCTCTCCTCCCGAGAGTGTCGATGGATGCCTGTCACGCAGCGACCATAAATCGAGTTCTCGTAAAAGCTGCTGCGCACGCGTTACCTGATCAGCATCTTCTTTAATCCCGACAAACAGTTCATCCCAAACGCTCTGTCCAAATAACTGGTAATCCGCTTCCTGCATGACATAGCGAATTTGCCGACTTCTTTTTCTGCGCAGAGCAAGCCGTCCATCCACTGTGACCTTTCCCTCACTCTTTCTGGAAAGGCCGCAGAGTGCGCGAGCAAGACTTGTCTTGCCGATCCCATTTGAGCCGGTCAGCATCACAACCTCACCGGAATGAATAGAAAAAGTAAGATTATGCAAAAGTGCTTCTCCACCGGACCAGCTGTTAATTGTTAATTGATGAATGCTCAATTCATGGATATTCTGCGGTACTGACCGACGATTAATACCCGTTTTCCAGACTAAACGTGTCTGCCTCAACCCGGATGCAGCCAATTGTTCAGCCGGCAGCATTGTGAGTTCATCCTTTGAATAGCTGTGCACTGCTTGGCCGTCTTGCACATAAACCATTCGATCAAACAAATCTGTTAAATAATGCAGGCGATGCTCCGCAATCACAACCGTATGGCCGGCCGCCTTCCATTTTCGAATCAGATTGGCGAGCTGAGTCGTCGCTGCCAAGTTCAGATTCGATGACGGTTCATCAAGCACGTAGACCGTTTGCCGGGCAACACGGATAGCAGCAATCGCTACTTTTTGTTTTTCTCCACTCGATAAAGTCATGATTCGATGATCAAGCAGCGGCAGCAAGTTTTGTTCCTTTGCAGCCTGATGCACACGTTTTGTTATTGTCTCCGGTTTCATACCGAAATTTTCGCAATAAAATGCAAGTTCATCCTCTACTATCGGTGCAAAAAACTGGCTTCGAGGGTCCTGAAACACACTGCCCACCTGCTCCGATCGTTCCCATGAATTCATACTTTTAATCGATTGGCCGTTCAGCTCCGCCTTTCCCTCAATGACTAATGCATCATCCATGTAAGCCAGCCCATTAATCAGGCGAATGATCGTTGACTTGCCGCTTCCGCTTGGTCCGGATAATACAACCAGTTCTCCAGACGCCACAGATAAAGAAAAGTCATTGAGAATCGGCGTTCCTTGACGCGAATGTACATCAATGTTTTTTAATTGGATCATGAGATCAACTCTTTCATCAATTCATCGGCGGACTATCTCGTCATCAGTAAAAAGAATGCTAAGGCAAGAACCAGCAGAATAACCACATAATCGCAGGAACGAAATTTGATCACATGCACTGATGTACGTCTTATCGGAGCCTCTACCCCACGGGTTACTGCCGATGCCGTTAATTCATCGGAAATCTTCAACAATCGAATCATCAGTGGAACAAGTGCATACTCAAAGGTACGCCACGGATGCAGCCAGCCTGTTCGGCTGAAAAAAGCTACACCGCGCTGCTTCATGACCTCATGAATGGATCGTATTTCCAAACCGGCAATGGGGATAAAACGCAGACTGACGGCAAAGGCAATGATCATTGTCTTCGGAAAATGCCAGCGCCCCAGTGCAGACATGAGTTGGCCTGCAGGCGTGCGTACGAGTACTTCTCCGGCAAGTAATGCAGGCAGGAAACAAACAATAAAATAAGAAAAAAATGCAATGCTGACAAAAAGAATATTCCGCGTCTCGGATGCTAAATAATCAGATAGAAAATAAAGCAAAAGGAACAGCACATAAATGGGCAGTGATTTTCGCACCCCAT
This sequence comes from Sporolactobacillus sp. PKPK-6, assembly GCF_056678885.1. Classification (NCBI taxonomy): domain Bacteria; kingdom Bacillati; phylum Bacillota; class Bacilli; order Caryophanales; family Sporolactobacillaceae; genus Sporolactobacillus; species Sporolactobacillus sp. PKPK-6. The sequence continues at coordinate 1,194,234 of NZ_JBWXPA010000001.1, forward strand.
TCAGAAATCCGTAAATTCCCATAACCACGAATAAGAACAGCAGCTGCGTCACGCTTGATCCAAAAATGAGGAAACCAATAATTAAAACAACACTGAACTTAGTTCGAGGATCCAGAATTAAAGGTTTACTCATTGATCTGTAAAATACCCGATTTAACAAAATTCTTGCGCAAGATCTTGGCCCCTGCCCAAGAACCAACGGCAGACCCGGCAAAAGTCAGAACGAAAATAAGCGCTACTGTGATCGGATTAAAGTAGATGTCCATCATCTTGGTGATCTGTGCCGCGGTATAGCCATGAACACCCTGCGGATTATAATTGCCGATAATCCATAGTATGGCCGCCGGATGAAGCGCCTTAACACTGAGAAAAACGCTGCAGGCAAGCCCTGCTCGGAACACATTGTGATACCCGTTCCCGCGCGGCATCATCATCACTTCGCCAATCAGTCCGACCAGAGCATAGAAAATGACCATATGCGGCAGACCAGCGAGCAGAAAAATGAACCCGTAAAGAATACTGTGCAGAAAAATTGCTCCGTGCTTCCCCACTTTCAAAACCATAAGCAAAAACAGCGGTGCCGTTAAAAAGGATATAATCGCCCCTGAAACCAAAATGGCGCCTCCTGCGGTCAAAAAGCTTAAAACCCCAAACACTTTAGAAAGTGCACTTCCGATCATCATGATCGCTGCAGTAAAAATTGCAATCGTAACTACATCACGTATACCTAAAAATCTTTTTTTCATGACATCTCAATCCTTATCTATCTGATTTTCTTTAGTGTGCCCTGTTCCAAGGCGTAAACCGCATCGGCATGATTCAGTGCGGAACGGCGATGCGACACGATGAGCATCGATTTTCCGTCAAATCGTTCATCAATGGAGCGAAGAATAATCCGTTCATTCAAACGGTCGACATTGCTTGTCGGCTCGTCAAGCAGAATCAAATCACTGTCGCGCACAAACAAACGTGCCAAGGCCAGCCGCTGACGTTCACCTGTTGACAAACGATCCCCAAGCTCGCCAACCTTTGTTTCAAAGCCATGAGGAAGTGTATCAATCATCTGCTTCAGGTTAACTTGTTCTGCTGCTGTTGCCACTTCTTCATCCGTTGCGTCCGGGTTGCCGATCCTAATATTGTCGGCAATGGATTGATTGAACAGAAAAGCGTCCTGGAGCGATGCGCCTTCGATCGCGCGCAGTGCGCGCGTTTTAATCAGCGTCATGGGCGCTCCATTCAGCGTGACTTCACCATGAGTCGGATCCCAGAAACGCATCATCAATTTGAGCAACGTACTCTTTCCTGATCCGCTTGCGCCGGACAGACCAATTCTTTTGCCTTCTTCTAAATGAAGATCAATTGCTTTCAGTATTTCTGGTTGATCGTTATAGCCGAAGTCTACTTGTCCAAGTTCAAGGTCCTCAAATGTACTCGGCTCGTAGCCGCCTGCTGCCTCCTGCACGGCCGGCGGTTCTTCGATGAGCTGCACAACGCGGCGACAGGCAGCAAATGCCGGAATCAGTCCATTGCCGAGCTGATTTAACGCAAGAACCGGCGCCGATGAAGCAAATAAAGCTATGGCTGCATAGAGGACGGTTGACCCGATAAGTGTTCCGGATGAAACCAGGATGGTACCCGCAAAAATGATGGCAAAGGTAAAAAGCAGCAGCCCGCTCTCACCGAGGCCGCGAAGAAAAAATGCATTTTTACCAAGCTCAATTTCTTCCTGATTCAATTCTCGTTCCATGTCCGCTATCTTCTGCTCATAGACCTTTTTTCGCCCAAATAAGCGAAGATCACGAATACCCGAAAAGACGTCAAGCTGTAAGTGATGAAATTGACCGGCTAGTTTCCTCAGCGCAGTTCCTTTATCTTTTTCGAGCTGATAATTGATAATCGGAATAACGAAGCCAAGCGTTAAATAAGCGAGTAACCCAATCATCCCGAAAATCGGATGCATCATCCAGAGGACACTAGTCATGACCGTCGACACCGTCACACCGATTAATACCGGACCGATTGTGTGCGCATAAAACACTTCAATGAGTTCGATATCACTGGTAACCGTTGAGACCAGTTCACCGCTGTTCTTCGCATCCATTTTTGCAGGTGCAAGCCGTCTCAGCGCCGCGAAGACATGATTGCGCAGCTCTGCAAGCAGCCGGAAGGCGACATAATGCCCGGTATACTGTTCCGTGTAGCGAAATACGCCGCGGATCAAGGCAAGCACGAGCATGCCGCCAAACACGCTCCATAAAATGAGCGGACTTCTATACATGAGCTTTTCTATTCCATAACAACCCAGCATAAAGATCGCGGTCACGGACAGACTGCTCATCACCCCTGAAAATGCGGAAAAGAGCAATACAGGTGTCAGTGGTCCGGCTAGTTTCAGAAGTTTAATAACTGCCGAATTCGTTTTTCTCATCTGCATGCACACCCTCTTCCAGTTTTTCTTCTTCCTCAACAAACTGTTTATAAACGCCTTCTTCATTCATCAGTGTCTCATGTATGCCCGTCTGAACCACAACACCATGATCCAGCACATAAATACGGTCTGCATCACGTATTGAATACATTCGGTGCGCGATCACTATCACCAGCTTTTCTCGAGCGAGTTCCCGTATCACATCAAGCATGATTTCTTCACTGTCAGCATCGACATTCGAAGTTGCTTCGTCAAAAAGATAAATCGGCCGATCAGCGAGCAAAAGCCGAGCCATAATCAGCCGCTGCTTCTGACCTCCCGACAAATTGCCGCCATTCTCCGTCAGCGGCGTATCAAGCCCCTGCTCCAACTGATCAAGAAACGTTCCAAGGTTAACACGTTCCAAAGCGGCAATAAGTTCGTTGTCTGATGCATTCGGATTGCCGAAACGCAGATTTTCTCTCAGAGAAGCCGTAAATAACCGACTGTCCGAGGACATAAGCCCGATCTGTTGAAACACACTGTCCGGAGCTACGCTGCGCAATTCGTCTCCGTTAATTGTTAAACTTCCTTTATATCCTCGAAGCAAACCTGAAATCAATGCTGCCAGTGTACTTTTGCCGGATCCGGATTGGCCGACAAGCGCAATTCGTTCTCCTGTTTGCGCTTTAAAATCTATGGCTTGCAGAATAGGACGGGTTCCATCGTAAGAAAAACTGAGTCCGTTTGCCTCAATTCTACAGTTCGATGCCTCAGGCAATGTTTGCTGTCCCTGTTGTTCTTCCGGAAGATCAAAAAACTGAAAGAGACGTTCTGCAGCCGATACACCGGTCATCGCAACATGGAAAAGTGAACCGAGATACCGCAATGGGAGAAAAAACTCAGTGCTTAAAAACAGGACGAGGATCAATCCGACTAGATTAAGATTGCCTTGTGATGCCTGAATCAAACCGGTCGCAATGCCGGCCCCAGAGCCGCCATATACAATAAAGTCCATAACGGTGATCGAATTGAGCTGACCCTTAAGTACCTGCATAATCGAGGTACGAAAGCGCTCAGAGTTCTGATTCATTTCCCGATGAATCGTTTCATCCATCTGAAAGATCTTAAGTGTCGTCAAGCCGCGAATATTTTCAAGAAAATGTTCACCCAATCCGACATACGCACGCCAGTAGTTCCTTGACTGCCCTTTCGCCATTTTACGAATAACAAGAATTGAAAGCGGAATCAACGGCACACAAATCAGAAGCACAAGCGCAACAACCCAATTAAATGCACTGAGCACCAGCAAAATCGTCGGCGGAATCAGTATGGTGCTGAACACATGAGGGATATAACGGCCGAAATAAGCACTTAGCTGATCAATGCCGCCTGCTGCTGTCTGTGCGAGCTCCGCGGTCGAGAATGAGCCATGCTCACGAATCTCCTGCTCCGCTACTTTTTGATAAAGCCGACGCCTTAAGATACTACGTGCAGCATTTGAATAGCGTGCCGCTGCTGCAACCATGTGCCCATTCGTCTGCATTCGCGCAAAAACCAGTACGAGTAATACCGGCAACGCAGCAATCACGTACCAAAGCACAGCCTGTCCCATTAAAACAGATTGAAGTACAAGAGCAAAAAGCAGCATGCTTGCCATATAAAAAACAGCGCTTAAATAACTGTTCAGTACACTGATGAACAACCATTTTCTTGCGCCTTTTGTCAAACGGAACAGTCTCTTATTAATCAAAACAAACCGCCACCCTTCTCACCCACAGTTGTTCTGTCCCTGCCCGAGAAACGAAGGGACATCAAACGGTCCGAAAAAACTAATCTATACTCTACTATACATGATTCGCCTGGTGTTATAAATGAAAATGTATCTCACTAAAGTGTCAACACCTTCCTTTCAACAAAGCTTACGTGTATCTGTATGAAATGCGCATACAAGTGACAGACTAATAACATAATTTTTAGTAAAAACTGCTAACGAAACGGCTGAACCCTATGAACAAATTGATTAAGAAATTAATCGGCTTTTCGATGGGACCGATCATTGGTGCACTGATTTCATTCATGACCATCCCGATTACTACGTATTACATTGATCCCGCCGAATATGGAAAAGCAAGCATGTTTCTCCTGTTCCAGACAATCGTCGGCACGTTTCTCTTTCTTGGCGTTGATCAGGCCTACACACGGGAATATCATGGTGCCATCGACAAAACAAGACTGTTACAAAATGCATTGCTGCTGCCCCTAGGACTGGCACTTCTGGTTTTGCTTGCTGCGCTGCTTTATCCCAGTCCCCTTTCACAGTTGTTATTCGGCCGTCAGGGTGAACTATTGCCTACGATCCTTTTTGGTGTGATGGCCGTATTTATGGTTCTGGAACGCTTTCTCATGCTCTCCGTTCGTATGCGAGAAAAAGCGTTTGAATATTCCCTGCTGGCAATAATGACTAAATCGGCGGTGTTTCTTTTAACCTTGCTTTTCATTTTTTTCATTCGTCGAGATTTCTTGACTGTTGTCTATGCCACGGTTTTTGGCCAGATCATTGGTGATGTCTGGCTGCTCTGGCACTACCGTAGATTGCTCAACCCAATTGGATTCTCTGTGGATCGTGTTTTGTTGAAGACGCTCGTCACGTTCGGGTTGCCAATAGTGATTGCGACCTCGCTTTCAAGTCTTCTCGGTGGATTAGATCGGCTGGCACTTCGGCTTTGGAGTAATTTTGATCAGATCGGCATTTTTTCTGCAACCTTGAAAATTGCCGCCGTTCTTTCCGTATTTCAAAGCGGATTTACCAGTTTTTGGGTCCCAACTGCCTATCGCTGGTACTCAGAGGACCGGCCTGTTATCTATTTTAAATTGGTTAGTGATACCGTTCTGCTCGCGATGTCGCTGCTTGCCGCCGGTATCTTCCTATTTAAAGGAGTGATTGTGTTTCTTTTATCTTCTCACTACAGCAGCGCACGGTACCTTGTTTGTTTTTTATGTATGCAGCCGCTCATCTACACTGTAAGTGAAACGACTTGCCTCGGTATTGTTTTTTCAAAAAAAAGTTATTTGAACATTTGGGTTGGCCTTTGTGCCCTGATTCCGGCGGTCATACTCGATATCCTTCTCGTACCGCCGTTCGGTGCAAAAGGTGCGGCGATCGCAACAGCGGTTGCGTTTCTCTTCTTTTTTGCGGCGCGAACATTTTTCTCAGGAAAACACTGGGTCTATTTTCCAATTGTCAAGCATTACACGGTATTCCTCATTCTCTTTGCCGGTGCATTTTTAAACCTAGTGAACTTTCGTTGGATCACATTCGCAAACATTTTTATACTGCTCCTAGTCCTTGCTGTTCAGCACAGCACCATTCGCGGACTTTGGACATTATGGAAAAAATCAAGAATGAATCGGAGGGAAGCGTTATGAAGATCGCACTCATTTGTACGGAAAAGCAGCCTGTGCCTGCCGTACGAGGGGGAGCAGTAGAGACATTAGTCGATCTGCTCATTCAGGATAATGAACGAAATCCGATGGCTGCACTTGATATCTACTCCATTGATGATCCTGCTGCACGACTGCAGAGTGAGGGCATACGACACACGCGTTTCTTTTTTATAAAAAAGAACGATCCATTTCATTTTATCCGATGTATGATGAATCGAGTTTTCAACAAATATCATATCTCTATTTATTCAGACATGTTCTTGCATCGAACGATTCGTCTGCTTGAAAAACATCACTACGATTGGATCATCGTGGAAAATCGTCCGAAATTCATCAAATCGCTGCGCAGACATCTTGGCAGCAAGGTGCGCATCGCACTGCATCTGCATAATGATACGCTGAATAAAGGGTGTTATGAGGCGAGCTCAATTGTTCTACTGTGCGACCGTGTGCTCTCGGTCAGCAGCTTTATCAATAATCGTGTACAGACCGCTGCATCTGAGCAGGATAAATGGAAAGCACGTGTTCTTTACAATCGTATTGATCACGCTTTGTTCAGGCCGTCCTTTGATAACCGTTTCTCAAACAGAATCCGTGAACAGTGCGGCATACCGGAAAACCGGCCGGTTGTGCTCTATTATGGACGCTTGAATATCGAAAAAGGTGTGCTGGAACTGATAAAAGCCTTCACGCGCGCACGAAAAGTCAAACCGTCACTCTATTTAGTGCTGCTTGGCAGCTATACTTACAAAAAGGAGCAGAAGAAAATCCAGGAGGCACTCGATTTACTTCCAAAAGACTCCTATTCTCTGATGAACTACATCAGCCATGTTGAATTGCCGGCATATCTCTCTGTCGCCGATATGGTCGCACTTCCTTCGTTATGCAATGAAGCGTTCGGCTTAACAATTGCCGAATCGATGATGCTCGGCAAAGCCATCATCACAACCGATGCCGGTGCCATTCCCGAACTTATTGGAACAGGAACAGGAACAGGACTTGTGGTCCAAACGGGAAACAGCATTGGTCCACGCTTGACTGATGCCTTGCTACGCTGTGCAGCTCGTCCGGATTTACGCAATCGACTCGGTGCAAATGCTCGAAAAACCGCATTACAGCGTTTTCGAGCTAACGGCTATCTCAAAGAGCTCCTAGAAAAGCTAAATTAAAGCTTGGCTTCGTATGTTTCATGAACTTATCTTCTGATAACCAAGTGCCCTCGAAACTTTATCGTGCGGTTTAAATCGTTTCCGCTCTGTAAAACAAAAACTCCGGACCCAATTTTCCGGATCCGGAGTTTCTTAATTAAATTGTTTAAATCCCGTAATTGAGATTGATAAATTTTACATTTACATAATCATCAATGCCTTGATGACCGTTTTCTCTGCCGAATCCGGAATGTTTAACACCGCCGAATGGAGTTTGAGTGTAAGCAACCGTGTTGCTGTTGACACCGACCATGCCGTACTGCAATCCTTGACTGACCTTGGCAATCCGCTTCAGATCCAAAGTGTAAAAATAGCTGGCAAGCCCGTAATTGGTGTCGTTAGCCATGTTAATTACTTCATCTGTATCTTTAAACTTAATTACCGGAAGCACCGGCCCGAACGTTTCTTGGTAAAAAATATCCATTTTATTCGTGACGCCAATCAGAACGGTAGGCGCATAGTAGTAACCGTTTGCGTAATCACCATCGGTCAAACGCTTGCCTCCGGTTGCGAGCAACGCACCCTTTTCAACACTGTCGTTAATTTGACGCTGGATTTTTCCGATTGCATCTTCACGAATAAGCGGTCCGGCATCCACGCCTTCCTCCAAGCCATTGCCGACTTTAACTTTTTTCACAGCGGAGACAAGCTTGTCTGTAAATTCATCGAAAATCGATTCATGCACGAAAATTCGATTAGGCGATGTGCAGACTTGTCCGTTGTTGCGGAATTTCGATGATACCAAATCGGTCACCGCTTGATCAACTGGGGCATCATCGAATACGATAAACGGTGCGTGACCGCCAAGCTCTAAGGATACTTTTTTCAATGTATCGGCTGACTGTCCGAATAGCATCTTTCCAACTCCGGTTGAACCTGTAAAAGTGATTTTACGCACCACGTTGCTCGAAGTCAGTGCCTTACCGATTGCAGGTGCGTCGCCAATTACAAGATTTACGACCCCATCAGGAATTCCTGCTTCTTGGAAAATTTTCATCAGTGAAGTCGCAGAAAGCGGCGTTTCCGGTGACGGCTTCAGCACGATTGTATTTCCGCCTGCAAGGGCAGGTGAAATCTTTCGAGTAATCATTGAAGACGGAAAGTTCCAAGGCGTAATTGCACCGACCACGCCAAGTGGTTCTTTTTTGACAAGAAATAAATGGCCGCCTGGTCCCGGAATGGTTTCCCCATAGATGCGGCGCATTTCTTCCGCGTGCCAGCGCACGCTCTCCGCACCGCCAAGCACTTCGCCTTTAGCCTGAGCGAGCGGTTTGCCTTGCTCGATTGTCATAATCTCTGCAAGCTCATCCGCTTTTTCTGTAATCAGATCCGCAACCTTACGCATGATTTTAGCGCGTTCGTCTACAGGCATCGATGACCAAACAGGAAAAGCCGCCTGCGCAGCCTCAATCGCCTTTTCCGTATCTGCCGCGCCTCCATGCGCTACTTGAGCAATCACTTCACCGGTAGCAGGATTAACAACATCATCGACCTCCATGCTTTCCGCATCGATCCATTTCCCGCCGATAAAGAGTTGCTTCGGCGCCTGTTCTACATAAGAATTATTTATTGTCATTACGTGTTCACCTCGTTAGTGTAATAAATCCATGCTGTATGATTGAACTATAAAACTAGCATACCTGATCTATTTGGCAACTTCCAACAGTTTGCAAACAGAATGGCACTTGATTCGAAGACTTGGTTTCGTCAAGCTTCTGGCGAAGGTGTTAATGCTTAGAAAACCTGATCCTACCAAACCTTTTTGAATTTGGTCATTTGCTTTTGTACATAGATATTCTAACGTTAGGTGAGCAGTCATTGCAATACTTTTCAAAACATTTAAAAACCGCTCTCATTATTGAGGCGGCATTTAAAATAGCTTATCAGTGGAAAAAAGGATGCATGATGCGAACATCACTCTTTTTCACAAATGCAATGCGGTGATTATAAGAAATCTGGTAATACTGATCCTCACCGCTCACAACATGATCGGTTTCTGGTTTATTAAACAGCTTGGCATAGTAATAATCCGAGCAAGTTGCTTTCTCAGCGACATAATTTTGGCCGGCAGGCATCGAATAAATCGGCGTAATTTCCACAGCAGGAATGCTGAATTTTTCATAGGCAGATACCTCCGGATAGGCAGATCCGTAAACAGGGATTGATGCCGCGCCTTTTTTTGCCGTGATCATCAGACCGCTGCCCGTAACTGTATTGACGCCCTTTGGATTGTAGAACCACGCCTTTTGGCCTCCGAAATTGATAGCCGTCCAATCCTTCATCTGATCTACTGTATAATAGGAACGACCGGCAACGGCTTTATCGCTCCAATCATTAAGCACATTTGTCCCGCTGCCGTTCGAATGAAGAAGCGGATCGCTGATCAGTGGCGCGTCAAAACTTGGCTCCGTATATAGATAAACAAAGTTTGAAGATTTCGGTTCAAGCGGCTGGTTATTATAAGACGTTTCCGGTTTGTTCGTTTTATAATCCGGATTGATTGTAATAATTCCATTATTTTTCTTCAGATTTAACGCATGCGTTTTTTTGGAAAATGGAGCACCAAGTAAATCAAAGTAATGAGCCCAGTCCCAATACGCTGCAGGATCCCAGTGCATGCCCACCTGTCGTGACGGACTGAGACCCGGTACTTCCTCATGGCCAATGATGTGTTCGCGATCCAGAGGAATATCATATTTCTTCGCTAAATACTTAACCAGTTTTGCTGAAGCACGATACATCAGTTCACTGTACCATGTCGAGCCTTCAACCGCATAACCTTCATGCTCAATGCCGATTGAATGGCTGTTGATGTACCAGTTGCCTGCATGCCAAGCAACATCTTTCGGATCCACCATCTTGGTAATTTGTCCATCTGAGGATCGGATTACATAATGCGAGCTGACATAGTTCTGCTGTAAAAAGGTGTTCATCGTGCCTTCATAGCTGACCTCTGAATCATGAATAATAATGTAACGGATTTTTTGTCCGTCATACGGACGATTAGCAAGGTCATAGTTGCCGTAATCACCGTCCGCATCGGAAAATGCTTTGTATAATGCAGGAACGTTCTGCATGTCGACTCCTTTCGGACCGTCAGCGCTGCTGTGCTTGTGTTTTTGCAGATGAAGATGTGCCAAACTACTTTTATCAGGCTTAACATTTTTCGCCGAAAGTCGAAGCGTTTCGTCTGAAAAAAGGTGCACACAGCACCTTTCTTGTTCGTTTTATAGACTTGATCGGCAAAATCGGACGCGTTTCATAATCGGCACAGATCCGCTATCTTCAGCGACAGTGCCAAACCAATCCTCGAGATCCCTTGAACGTGTACCAGTGATCTGTTTTTGATAATCAGAAGGCAACGCAGCACCGCCAAGAATATTCTTCTCAGTATCGTTCTTGAGCGATTCAGGCGATGCATGAATCAGCTTCGCCGCTCGATCCAACGTATGAATCGTGCTGTCAGACGATTTTGTACTTGTTCTTTTTTTTAGTATATCACCCTTAGCCAGAAGATCTGCAGACAAATTGATGTCTGTAAAATGCATCACACCATAACCATATGTACTGCATGTTCAGAAAAAAATGTTCCTGAACGGCTCTATAAAATTTCAAAAAAAAGAAAACGGACGATCACCGTCCGTCACTTTTTAAAATCTATCTTTTATTCATACTCATTGATTCTGCCGCAGCGCTTCTGTGTTTACGACAAAATCCGGTTGCTCATGATTCATGAACTTGCGCACATTCTCGACGGTCACGCGAGCGACTCGGGCAATACTTTCCCGCGTTGTTCCGGCAACATGAGGCGAAACAATCAGGTTATCCAAATCCGGCAAAGATTCAGGCGGCTCCTGCTCAAACACATCCAACGCAGCTCCTGCAAGCCGCTTTTTCTTCAGAGCGTCGAGCAGTACCTGCTCATCAATCAACGCTCCTCTGGAAATATTGACTAGAAAGGCTGTTGTTTTCATCTTATCGATCGCATGCTGATCAATAAGATGGTAGTTTGAGGAGGATAGCGCTGTGCTGATCACGATATAATCCGCTTCGCGCAGAAGACGATCCAAATCTACAAACGTCGCGTGCAGTCTACTGGCTGCGTCTTGATCTTGATAATTGCCAAAAGCAAGTACACGCATAGTAAAACCGCCTGCGAACTGTGCTACCTTTTGCCCGATGGAACCGAAACCGATAATTCCAACCGTCTTTCCGTCAAGTTCATAAGCCTCGCCGCTCGGCCACTCGCCCTTTTTCGTTCCACGGTCCAACATTGGAATCATCCGCGACAAACTGATCATTTGGCCAAAAGCCATTTCCGCAACCGAGGTAGCATTTCCGCCCGGTGCATTGCTGACCAGAATACCCCGATCCGTCGCGTCACTGATTGCCACATTATCCAATCCCGTTCCCGTCTTCAGTATATAGCGAAGGTTAGGAGCTGCCTCAATGACTTCACGGTCGCAAGGAGCAATCGCAGTGATGCAGACCTCACAGTCTCGAATTGACTTCTTAATCAGTTCTTTATCCAGAGCCTGGTCATACATCAGGCAGCGGACATGCGCACCCATCGCTTCCAACTGATCCGCCATTTGCCTGTGGATGGGCACATATGATTTACCGACACAAAAAAGAATTTGCATGACGAACCCTCCGATTAATCAATGATGATTTCTGTTCCACGCACTACTCGCGTTCAGTTATTAATATACCAAAAACAACCGAGGTACTCTAAATAAAATGATTCAATAGATTGTATTCATGGTGCCAATCCTTTGTTGAACACGGTACTTCGGTATGTTACAATTCCGTTAATTAAGATTACTCAGATGTTTTCTTCCATTTGTTCACACTTTTTACTCGGCTGTTTTTTTTGACTATTCATTAGACACCATACATTCGAGCGATTGCAAGAAACCTTGAGCTGATTTAATTGTATGTATCCCAATCCTTTTTCGGCACAAATTACGTATGACTGACAATCGAACCGTGCTATGATTGAACAAGATACAAACGTTTTTTTAAAAGCCGGAATATTCAGGTTCTGTTTGGTCATCGGTCTCGCTTACGAATGCGATAAACTATCAAACTAGTGGTGAAAAATGTGAAATACGGATGGATGATCTATTCGAAATCAGCAATACATAATCGATATGGCAACAATGCATTTGCTTGGATGACGGAGACTGCCGCCAAACATCATATCCATTTGGATATTCTTTTTGTTGAAGACTTAATGATTCAAATCGCATCATCGGTGACTTTCTATCATAAAAATGAGCAGTTGAAGCTCCCGGATTTTGTTCTCATGCGTTGCTACAACAGAATTGTCGGCTCTCAATTGGAACAATTAGGGATCAGGGTCATCAATCCTATATCCGCCATGTTTCAGTCGCGCAACAAAGTCATTACGTCGCAGCTTCTCACTCATGCAGGGATTCCGACACCGAAAACCGTTTACACCGTTACGAATGACTATTCCCTGATTTCGAATCACTTTAGCAAAAAGCCTTTCATCTTAAAAGAGGTGGAAGGATCACAGGGAAAAAATGTTTTCTTAATCAAAAATGAACATGATTTTACAGAAGCATTCAACACAACAAAAGGGTATTGTCTTTGTCAGGAATACATGGACAACAGCTATGGCAAAGATCTTAGAGTGTATGTGCTTGGCGGGCGTGTAATAGGGAGTGTTCTTAGAAAATCAAAGTCAGGATTCAGAGCCAATTACTCATTAGGCGGCACCGCTGAGTTCTATGAAACGAGTAAAGCTATTGAATTGCTCTCAGTCCAAGCCGCAAAAGCTCTTAATCTGGAATTCTGCGGAATCGATTTATTATTCACCAACAACGGATTTACCGTTTGCGAAGTGAATGGTAATGCAGGCTTTAGGACCATATCAAAAGTATCCGATGTTGATATTGCCGAGGAATTATTTATTTATGTGGACCAAGTCGTTTATGGACATGAACCTGTGATTGGCAGTAGCGATTGTTAATGAAGAACTGATTAACAAATAAAATGAGAAGGCAGGGCGATTCGATGCATCGAGAATTAAGCAGCTCCGTAAGAGAAAATGTGATGAACCTTTTCCACTACCTGCATACCCATGCAGAGATCAGCATGAAAGAAACCGCAACGACCGCTTTTATTAAAGAAAAATTGGACGAGCTCGGATATCGTACGCGTACATTTGATGACTGTCCCGGTGTTATTGGCGAAATCGGCAGCGGAAAACCGATCGTCGCCTTACGTGCCGATATGGACGCGCTTTGGCAGGAAGTCAACGGTAAATTGCAGGCCAATCATTCCTGCGGCCATGATGCTCACATGTCGATGGTACTCGGAGCCGCCATGGTGCTGAAGGAAAAACTTGATTCTGGCGCAGGCACGGTTCGTCTTGTGTTCCAACCTGCTGAAGAAATCGGTCAAGGCGCTCTGGAGTTAAGCAGACGAGGCGTTCTGGACGATGCCGACTACTTCTACGGCGTACATCTGCGCCCTATTGAAGAAACAAAAGACGGCCGCGCCCGGCCTGCAATCCTGCACGGTGCCTGCGGCACGATCCGCGGCGTAATCGATGGTGAAGACGCACATGGTGCTCGTCCCCATCTCGGAACCAATAGCATTGAAGTCGCAGCCTCCATCGTGAATGCACTTGGACACCTCCACGTCAATCCGATGATCCCGAGTTCAGTCAAGATGACCAATCTCCATGCTGGCTCGGCAACCAACATTATACCGGGTCACGCTGAATTCAGTTTGGATGTGCGTGCACAGACAAATGAAGTCATGGCCGAATTCAAAAAGAAAATTAAACAGATTGTTCAAGGAGTAGCAGCGAGTTACGGAGTCAGCATAAGCCTTGACGATTCACATGGCAGCCCTGCCGCCGTTTCCGATCCCGAAGCGATCGCGATTATGGGGGCTGCTATTAAAGAGGTCCTTGGCGACGACCATTTCGACCCTGCCAGCTTATCAAGCGGCGGCGACGATTTCCATCAATATGCGATTCGCACACCAAAACTGAAATCGACGATGCTTGGACTCGGCTGCGATCTCAAGCCCGGCCTGCATCACCCATATATGACCTTTAACCACGATGCCATGTATGACGGCGTACTGATTTTAGCCACTGCAGTACTCAAGACATTTGAAAAAGTGAGCGGTTCCGCCGCGGTTAAGGAGTGATCGCCCTGAACGCGCAACGATCGAAGCAATTGCTGCAGGAAGCTCAGCTGCTGCAGCCCCAATTAACCGCATGGAGGCGTGATTTTCATCAGCATCCCGAGCTTGCTTTTGAAGAACAGCGCACCTCTGAAAAGGTTAGCTGCTTTCTCAAATCACTCAATCTTGAAATTAGCGGACCGTTTGCCGAAACCGGGATGGTTGCCTTACTTAAAGGCAAAAAGCCTGGCAAAACAATTGGTTTGAGAGCGGATATGGATGCACTTCCGATTCAGGAACAGAACACTTTCTGCTTCAAATCTGAGAATGACGGTAAAAGCCACGCCTGCGGCCACGATGCGCACACGGCCATGCTGATGGGTGCCGCGCAGCTTTTGGCAAAGCGTCAACCGGAGCACGGCAACATTGCCTTTCTCTTTCAGCCTGCCGAAGAGGTCAGCAAAGGAGCCAAAGCGATGATTGATGCCGGCGCCTTAAATGGAATTGACGAGATGGCTGGCCTTCACATTAATGCGGGTATCGATCTTGGCAAGATCGCCTTCTCAGGAAAGATTGGCTGCGGATCTACTGATTTTTTCTCTTTAACAATTATAGGAAAAGGCGGTCATGCGGCACATCCTGACCTTACCGTTGACTCTGTTGCAGTCACCGGGCAGGTGATTACTGCACTCCAGCAATTAGCCAGCCGCCAGATAGATCCCGCTGATCCCGTCGTTTTGACGATTGCTACCATCCATGGCGGAACGGCAAACAATGCCATTGCTCCTTTAGTCAAAATGACCGGAACGGTGCGTACATTGAATCCCGAACTGCGCAAAACGATGCCCGAACGAATGACGAGCATTGTAAAAGGCATCACCTCAGCCTTCGGAGCAGATTATGATCTAGACTACACATTCAGCTCACCATCGATCATTAACGACGACCGCATGACGCTGCTCGCACAGCAAACCGTTGATGCGCTGCTTGGCAAAGGTCATCGCTTGCAAAGTAAGCCGAGCCTCGGAGGAGAAGACTTCTCGTTCTACACGGAGCAGCTCCCATCCGTATTTTTTGTGCTTGGAGCAGGCAGCGATGCGATACCGCGTCACCCAAACCACCACCCGCAATTCACCGTTGACGAACGCGCCCTGCCTTACGGATCCGCCGTACTGGCCGCACTTGCTATGAATGCTCTTGAAAATTGAAAAAGGCTTCTGAACCGAACAAGCGGTTCAGAAGCTTTTTTAATAGACATTTTTCATGTATCGATGCGTTTTATTTGCACATCCGTTACTCAAGAACACTTTTATTTACGCAAAAAAAATCCTCCTAAAGGAAGATCTTCTTTCCTTATAATCAAAAACGCGGCCTTACACTTCCGAATTTGCTTGTTTCATTTCGATGCAGGCATCGACAAAGTGCTTGAATAAGTTGAGCATGGTTTCACTGCCGCCGGCGGTCATCGATTCCGGATGCCATTGGACACCCATCAATCCCTTCTCCGTCATATCAATGGCTTCAATAATACCGTCGGACGAGAATGCAGCAGTTTTCAAGCCATCTCCTATTTTGTCAATGGACTGATGATGAAGACTGTTGACAACAAGTGTTTCCTGCTCACCGAGCACTTGGTACAATCGAGTGTCTTTTTCAAGATGCACCCGATGACTGCCTTCACGACGCGGCACTTTTTGTTCATGCTGAATCGGATGTTCCAATTCACTGCCGATATCCTGAATCAATGTGCCTCCAAGCGCAACATTGATGACTTGAAGTCCGCGGCAGATGCCGAATACAGGCTTGCCTCGCTTCAACGATTCACGTACCAATTGCAACTCTGCTTTGTCACGTTCCGTATCAAATACGCCGCAGCCGGGCGTCGGATCTTCATTAAAGAATTGCGGATTCACATCACATCCGCCGCTGAGCAGAAATCCATCGCACAGTTCTGCATACCGCTCTGTGCATGGACCGGGAGCGATCGGCAGGATCAAAGGAACAGCGCCAGCCATTGTCAGCGAAGTTATATAATCTTTATGCGCATAATCACCTTCTGAAAAATTTGTGAGTTTTACAAAACCACTGGTGATTCCGATAATAGGTTTTGACACCGCTTCTACTCCCTTCTCGCTCTGGTCGTTTTACAGTTTAATATAATGATTTTTTACGAGCACGTCAACGTACCTCTGGAGATCACGAATTTATGGTGCCTCAAAGCTGATTTTGAGCTCGTTTTTCTTCATTTTACTTAAGTAACGGTAGATCGTCGCTTCCGAAGTCTTCAGCTCCTGGGCAACGGTTCCGACAATACCCTTGAGCAGGAAAATACCATTGTTGTTCAGCTGATGAACCACGTGCAGCTTTTCTTGCTGTGACATACGTTCTGACGGAACATTAACGCTTGAGACAATCTCCTTAATGCTGCTGATGGCAATATCTTCAATGGATGGACTGAGGTGTTCAACATGAGGTTCTTGATCACCGTCAACCGGTCGATCGATACCGACAAAGTCGCCTAGGTACTGAATCGCTTCCTCCATTTTGCGGAAATTGATGTTGATACACAGCATACCGATAATCTCATCGCTCTCGTCATAAATAAAATATGTCGATGATCTGAGGACCGTGCCGTCTTTGGATTTTCCTTCATAATTGGTGACGAAGGTTTTATGAGATTTTTTTCCTTCCTTCAATTTTTTTAAAATCAAATTTGTTGCCGGCGACCCAATCTTGCGATCTGTCAAAGTGGTATCGCTTAATGCAATCACCGAATGCTCCAAATCCCGCACATCGTGAAGAATGATTTCTGCGTCATCCCCCATCACATCGCTTAAAAAGGAGACAAATTTCTTATACCGCTGCAGTTTATCTTTAATGTTTGTCCTCCCCTTACTTTCAAAAATTCGACAGCCATCATGTTCGTATGTACAGTCGTATTAAATGGCCGCATGTGCCGCAATTAATTGTTTAAAAGTGCGCAGTACCATGTTTGTACCCTTTTCAACATTTGCGCGCGGTGTTGCAACATTCATTCGAAAAAAACCGTTCCCGCCTTCGCCATACATACTGCCCATTTGCAGTGCGACCCCGTTGGCAACAAATGCTTCATTCACTTCTTGTTCGGACAACCCCAGTTCTGCATAGCTGATCCACATTAAATAAGTCGCATCACTGTCCATACATCGGAGTCCGTCAATTTGCGTGAGGTGCTCCCGAACGTAATCACTATTTCCCTTTACATAGTCAAGCAGCTCGTTCATCCATTGCTCGCCTTTTTCATAAGCGGCCGTCATCGCTGCAATTTGAAAAGGATTGATTTCCGGATAAACCATGAGCTTTTGTTCACGTTTTATTTTCTCAGTTATTTTGCGTTCAAATGTCAAAATATAGGATGGCCCGATTGCCGCCAAATTGAATGTTTTTGTCGGTGCCATTAACGTAATAATCGTACACTTCTCAGCGGCAAGCTGTGCCATTGGCCGATGCTTCTTTCCGGGAAGTACGAGATCCGAGTGAATTTCATCCGCAATAATCGGCAACTCATACTTTACTGCCAAATCAATCACAGCCTGCAATTCCTCCGGATCCCAGATGCGTCCGCCGGGGTTATGCGGTGAACAAATGAGAATACATGAAACCTTTTCTTCATTGATTTTCCGTTCCATATCATTAACATTCATAAAATAGCGATTATCATGAATTTCGAGTTCGGATACAACCGGAACACGCTCAAGCTGCTTAAGCTGCTCAAAAAAAGGATTATAGACCGGATTATGTATCAAAACCTTATCCCCTTTTTTCGTCAACACACGAAGGGCGAGCGAAATACTTGATACCACGTTATGGTTGAAAACAATCGCATCGCTTGGAACGTTCCAATCATAACGCTTCATCAGCCACGACTGCACTACCTGCTTCAATGATTCAGGGACACAGGTATAACCAAAAATTTTCTGATCCAAGCACTTCTTCAGCGCATCGAGAATACAATCCGGTGCGCTGAAATCCATATCGGCAATCCACATGGGTAGCAGGTGCGGCTTTCCATATAGGTTTTCAGCCCCGTCCCATTTGACACAATTTGTATTTTTTCGTTCCACAATTTGATCAAAAATACATTTTGACACCGTATGTTACACCTCTTTTCAAAAGATCATTTTTCATCATTTCATCATGCTTAAAAAGAAATGATCATTTAAAAAATAATAATCTCGTATCAATTACGAGATAATTTGTTATCATAATAATAATTTATTTATTGTTTATATTTTCTTTCTTTTATAAAAATAAGTCAACATTTTTTTATAACTTTGGACATCTCTATGGAGACTATTGGCGCGCAGGTGAACTGATAGGGACTCTATTTCTTAATAAGATGTTCCCGCATGAGTCTTGCACTTACGTGTCTGATGTCCAACTTTTATTAATCCGAAACCCATTTACTTTCTTTTTGTATTAGAAAAACCGGGCAAAAAGTGCTCGGTCGTTACTTCCGCAGGACGCGGTGACTTTCGCATTGGAAAGTGCCTTTATCTCACTTCTGTTTCATTAAGCATTCTGGTCCTTCATTACGTAACGAGTAAAAATAAGCGGAGATTTTCCGCTTATATGCACCATGAAGGTTATTTCGCCGGTAAATAAGGGTAATTTTTCCGCTTATGCAAAGCAAAACTCTCCATTTTTCCGTTTTTCGATTCGATAAGCGGAATTCTTCCGTCTATTTAAGCTATTTTTTTGTTCGTTTTCTAAATAAGGGTAATTTTTCCGTCTATCTATCGGAATGGGTGCTTCACATGATCTCCCAATCGATAAGTGCGGATTAGAATCAACCTCTTATGACCTTATTGTCGTGCCGGCAGGGCAAAATCTTATACTTTCTTTTTGTATGATAAAAGCCTTTCCTTATAAAGGAGAGGCTTTTGCCGCAATGATGGCTCCGGAAAGCATCAATAGCCCAGTTCATATTTTGCAAATGGATCGCTGATCACAATTCGCTGCGCCTCTGCATCGCTCGTGCCGACGTATAGCGTCATCCGTCCTTCACTGCGAATGGCGCCGCCGGTGAAGACGACATCGCGAAGATCCGGGCGTTTTGTCGGTCCATCAATAAAATCTTGACGTGTGGCAATGATTTCAAGCGGTGAATGGCGTCCGGTCATCGGGTCCAATGTAAAAATCATTGAGTAATAGTGTCGTTCCCCTTGGTGATCAAAATATGCGATATGTCCGAGCACACCTGCATCGCCATTTTTTAATGGATGAATTTCATTGGCTCCGCCCCACTCGTCATCGGCAAAGTGCCCATCGAGCAACGGCGCACATTCAATTTTTTCCGTATCGAGCTCATCAAGCGAAGCGAGAAGCACATAGCCGATCTTACCGCGTCCTCCTTTTTCACCTTGAGGGCGGGTTAAAACCAGAATCAAGCCATTCGGCATTTGAGCAATTCGTATGTCCTTCATACCAACCGGTCCTTCAAAGAAAGGACGCAAAGAGCGAATGGTCTTGCCACGGAAAAATAACGTCCGCCAAGTCACATGGCCCTTCGTGTCATGCGCGACCCAAACTCCCCCAAAAACCAGTAAATCATCGATTTTCGTGATAAACGGATCTTGAAGCGGGAAAAACGGCATGTCCTTCATTAAAATCCATCCATTTATATCTTGCTCAAAGAATCCGACATGGGCGCTTTCGCTGTCCCGAGATTCTACGCGCGCGGCGATGATCCGTCTTCCTTCATCATAAAAGGGAGCCGTGCAGTTATAAACATCCTTAGCACCAGCCCCCTTAAAATTTAGTTTTTCAACAGCGTACACAGTCGAATGATCAGCCATGTACTGCTCTAGTAAGTCCAAGCATTCTGTGACATGCTCCATGAATCTGCGCCTCCCGAAATAACACCGCGCTGATACGGCATCACCTCTACTATAGTCTTCTGAACACGCAAATTCATGTGTCGGCACCATTTTTGTACTGTCTCTATTCGTTATTTTGCTGAACACTGCGAATCAGCTTCTCAATCGCAGCATGCCGATCCGCGAAGGTGAAGATTGCTGATCCCGCAACAAATAATGTTGCTCCGGCATTAAAGCAGAGTGGAAGCGTTTCCGTATCCACGCCGCCATCTACCTCAATTTGAACCGACAGATTTGACGTAGCAATCATTTCATGTACAGCTTTTATTTTATCAATCATTGAAGGGAGAAAACGTTGACCGCCAAATCCGGGATCCACGGTCATGATCAAAACATAGTCGACATCCTTAATAATCGACTCCAGTGCTGATGCAGGTGTTGACGGATTCAATACGACTCCTGCTTTTGCTCCTCCGTCCTTGATCATCTGAATGGCGCGATGCAGATGTGTGCATGCTTCATAATGAACTGAAATCATGTCTGCGCCTGCGTCAAGAAACGATGGCAGTAAATGAATCGGCTCATCCACCATCAGATGCACATCTTGAGCGACCTGAGTATCCCGCTTCAATGCATGAACAACATTCGCACCCATGGTTATGTTCGGCACAAAATGCCCGTCCATGACGTCAACATGAATCAAATCAACATCTTTCTCTACATCCCGCACTTCATCTGCAAGACATGCGAAATTGGCAGATAAAATTGACGGTAAAATTTTCATGAATACTTCACTTCCTTCCTTTAATTGTAAACGTTTACGTATACAATCTATTTTAATCGTATTCCTCGGAAAATTAAAGCACCGCAGAGTTGGAGCCTTTTTTCTTTTCCAAATGGTCATTTTTAAGGTTGATTGATCTAAAAAAACCGCAGAGCCTTTAACAGGTTCTGCGGTCGTTCATTTAAATACACGATTTATTCAGATGCCCTCGCCATACGTTAATACATACTGTTCAGCGGCTTTTGACCACAATCCGTTATTTTGCACAAGTACCTCTTTTAAACCTGCGTAGAATGAATCCGAATGATCGCCTGTAACAATCTCTTCCAACGATTTGCGAGGCATATTCTTGTGTGTATAAATCAGTTTTTTTCCTCCTGGGATCGATGGCAGATTGAGGGTCGTATCTGCGACCGCATTTAAACCAAGAAGATGCGAAACTACTTTTTCAACCTTAACTTTTCGCTCTTCCACTAATTTAATTGCCGCACGCATATCATCGGTATTCCCGCCTGAAGTGCCAACATAGTGTGTGAAATTATAGTGCACGTCATACAGATTCACTTCTGCAGAGAAATTCTTATCTCGTGGACCTGCAAAGAAATTCAGGCACCCGTCTTTGGCAAGCAGGGTCGATGCTTGAGTAAGAACTGGTTTTACCGGAACAAGCACGAAGATATCATCATACGATTCATTATCGACAAATGACTGAAGATAAGCCACTTGGTCTTCTTGCTTGCTGACATTAACATAATGAAGATTTATTCCATCCTTCTTAGCATCCTCAGGTGAATACAATTTTGCAGCCGCCTGTAATTTTTCATCGGTGAGATCGGTCACAACGAGATTTTTTGGATTAATTGGACCATGCAATGCGTAATCAATCTGCAAAAGACCCATTGGACCCGTGCCGCCCATAATTAAGAGATTGCCGCCTTCTTTGATCCCCATTTTATGATCATAAGTGCCTTCAATGAGATGATAGTTCGCATTAAAGCCGCCGATAACACAAGAGAGCGGTTCCAATAATGAGCCTTCAAAATAGGTCTCCCCGTTGTATTCAAGTAAACAATCATGCTCCATAACTTCTTTAGGTATGACCACATAGGTCGCATCTCCTCCAATATACGGAAATGAATAACCTGGGCAATCCGGGCGGTCCGGCAGCTGAAGGTTCGGCTGAATGGCGAACTTGCTTCCTTCTTCAAATTTATCTTTCCATTTGTCTCCTACCTTGACAATCCTTCCACAAAATTCATGTCCGACAATAATCGGATTTTCCGCTATATCATTCGGAACTTTCTTGTGATCAGACGCGATCTTCGCTTCTTTCCAAGAAGACATGCAGATGCTGTCCGTTACAACCTCAGCAAGTATTTCGTCACTTTTTATTTCAGGAAGTTCAAATTTTTCTAATCTCAGGTCTTCTTTTCCATAGAGTCTAAGCGCAGTTGTTTTCATTTTTTCATTCTCCCTCTCGTTTTTCATTTTTTGTCTCTTGATTTATTTAAGAATACCTAACCAATAACCAAGGATCCCTACACCAAATAAGGCGAAAATAAGCAGAATCGGGCTTGCTTTCTTTTTCAGCAGATACATCATCAGAAACGTAAGACCAAGAGCGAGCAGCCCCGGACAGAGTTGATCCAGAATCCCTTGTACCGTCATTGTGGATTTGACGCCAGCCTGATTGGTTGTCTGCGAGATCACAACGGGCACATTAATTTTTGTCCATTTGGTAACAAGCACACCCATGACAAATAATCCGAGAATACTTGCACCTTCCGTCAGTTTCGTTAAGGTGTTAGAAGCCATATCCTTCACAATGCCCATGCCTGCCTGATAACCGTAGGTAATTCCGTACCACTTCAGTGCAAGCCGTACCGCGTTAAAGCTGATAAAGAAAAGCAATGGCCCCAAAATGTTGCCGTTAAGTGCAAAGGATGCACCTAGTGCAGCTGTAATCGGCCGCAAGGTCCCCCAAATGAGCGGATCACCGACACCGGCAAGGGGGCCCATTAAACCGACCTTTAGACTATTAATCGACCCGTCATCAATCGGTTCACCATCTGATCTTGCTTCTTCCATGGCAGCAGTTACACCGACAACGGGACCGCATACAGCCGGAGTCGTGTTAAAAAAAGCCAGATGGCGTTTTAAAGCAAGGCGCCGTTCTTCATCCGTTTTATAAAACTTTTTAATTGCAGGAATCATGTCAAAACAAAACCCTAATGCATGAATTCGTTCATAGTTAAAGGACGCTTGCTGAAAATTTGAACGAACGAACATATTAAATAAATCTTTTTTGTTTAACTTTTTAACCGCTCCACTCATCGCCTTCTCCTCCTAATCCTCAAGCATGTCGTCGGCAAGCGTTTCTGACGACCCCGTAGCTGCTGTCTGAGTATGTTGTTGATATTTTGGATTGAGCTGTGTATAGATAAAGGCCACAATCAAGCCTATTGCACCAAAGCTGAGCAAGCTGAAGTTCAAATAGGACGCCAAGATGAACCCAAGGAAGAAGAATGGCATCAAGTATTTAGCGCCCATCATATTGAGCACCATCGCATACCCGACGGCGACGATAAATCCTCCGGCAACATTCAAGCCTCCCGTAACCACATTAGGAATCGAGTTGAGCAGATGCTGCACGCTGCCGGCATTCATGAATACGGTCACCAAGAGTGCTGGAATCGCCACACGCAAAGCCTGAACAACGAGAGCGGACATGTGCAGGAAATCCAAGAGTCGGAAATTCACCTTCTCCGCAGCTCGATCCGCAGCATGTTGGAAGAAGACAGTAATTGTACGTGCGAACACCGTCAGCACTTGCCCGGCGGCCGCAACAGGCAAGGCAATGGCGATGCCTGCCTGAATACTTTGATGGCCAACAATAACAAGAATGGCCGAAATGATACTTGCAAGTGCTGAGTCCGGTGACTGAGCCGCCCCAATGTTCATCCAACCAAGAGCGATAAGTTCCAAAGTTCCGCCTAAAATAATGCCCGTTTGAATATCACCGAGAATGAGTCCAATGATTGTACAGGCAATCAACGGACGATGCGTTTGGAATTCATCCAAAACACTGCCCATGCCGGCAATACACGCGAAGACAAAGATGAGTATGACTTGGTACAGTTGTATTTCCATAAACTCGCCCCCTTCTAGTTAGTCGAAGACAACCCTTCGATTTTTTTCATGATATTAATTGGTGCATCGCTGTCCACGACACGCAATTCCAATTCAACGCCGCTCTCATTTAATTTCTTGAACGCCTCAATATCTTCGGATCCGAGCGAAACGGCCTTAGTAATTTGTGTTTTTCCTTCGCGATAAGCCATACCGCCGATATTCACCGTTTTAATGGGAACATTCTGTTCAACCATGCGCAGAACATCCGTGGGATTCGTGAATAAATAGAAAACGGTTTCATTTTTGTATAAAGGATTAAAATACACCTTGACTGCCTTATCCACTTCACAGACATTGACTTTCGTTCCCGGCGGTGCCGCTTGCTTAAGGAGTGTTTTGCGAATTTCATCATGTGCCACTTCATCACTGCACACGATAATTCGTTTCGCATTTGCCTTTTTTACCCAGACCGTTGTGACTTGCCCATGGATAAGACGATCATCAATTCGAGCAAAATGTATAATCATTAGAAATCCTCCTCTTCCTGTGCCTGTAATTCATCCCTCAATACTTTAAATGTGTCTGGCGCCGCTTGTTTCAGCCACGCAACAATTTCTTCAAGTGATTTAATCGTTTGATTAGAAACGGCCTCAAGACAAAGCGGAAGATTGACGCCGCTGACTAATTCAATCCCTTCATGAGTCATTGCATAGGCTGCCGACGCATTGTAAGGGCTTCCACAAAAGATATCAGTAAAAATCAAGGTTTCTTTTAAATGATTTACCTCAATTGTTTCTGCCAATTTCTTTTTGATGTCCTCCACATTTTCTCCAGGAACAAAACGGATCGGGAACACATTCTTCGCTTCACCAAAAATCATTTCAACAGATTTTTTTATCGATTCTGCAAGGTCTCCATGAGCACATACAATAATTGAATACATACGAACACCTCCCCGAACTTTTAACCTCTTGTCTTACCACCGGCAATATTGTAAGTAGTACCCGTAATATAACTTGCTCGATCCGAGCTCAGGAACAAGACAAGATCGGCAACTTCTGACAGCTTCCCATCACGTCTGAGCGGAATAGACTTGTTCGTGTATCCCTTGCGAAGCTGCTCTACGGTTATACCTCGCGTGTAGGCGAGCGCTTCTTCATACGCCGGCGTGCGAAGTCCCGTTTTTTCGAGAATACCCGGTGCGAGGCCAACTACTCTGACATTGTATTTTCCAAGCTCTTTTGACCAGGAGCGAGTAAAACTATAAATCGCTGCTTTTGTCGCCGCATAGGCACTTTGGCCTTCCGATCCCTCTAAACCGCTTTCAGAAACCATGTTGACAATGACCCCTTTGCCTGCCTTGACCATTTCTCTTCCTGCAATCTGTGAACAGAGGAATACACCCTTTTGGTTAATGCTGACCATCTTATCGAACGTTGCGTCGCTCAATTCGAATTTACTGTTTTCTTCCTTTGGGTCAATTAAGAGGCGCGGTAGATTAATTCCAGCATTATTTACAATGACATCAACGGATCCAAACTGCTTTTTGGCTGCATTCACAAGATTTCCAACGCTTGATCGATCAGTAACATTGGTTGATACAAAGAGAAGCTGATTATCTTTTGCCTTGTTATACAGATCTTGATCCGGTTCGTGCAAATCTGCTAGTACGACCTGAGCATCATTGTCTAGTAGGGCTTCGACGACCGCTTTACCAATCCCAGATGAACCTCCTGTTACAATAACTGTCTTGCCTTTAAGTCCGAGCCATTCACTCATGATAATACCTCCAGTACATTTTTATCAGGCTTCAATTGCACAATTGTGTTTTTAATGATCATTTGTGATTACCCTTTTAGTATAATTTAAATATATAAGTTGTCAATTGTTCTTATGTTGCAAATTTGTTAACTTTTTAAGTGCTTTCATTATCTGTTTTACAAAAAGATGATCTTGGAATATAATAAATGGGTAGTTATATGCACATTTTCAATAAAGTTGACCATTTGTGCTCGATGAGGTGATGAAATGGATAACGTAGAAACGAAAAAAAAATATATTCAGATTGCTCAGCTGTACTATGAGCAGAATCTGACCCAAAATGAGATTGCTCAAAAGACCGGTATCAATCGAACATCAATCAGCCGAATTCTCAAGAAAATTCGAGAAGAGGGTATTGTAAAGATAACCATTAACTATGATCTGAATGACCTGTCACTAGCGGAAAAATTAGAGAAAACCTTTCATTTGAAAAAAGCGATCGTGATTCCTGTCGACCACCAGCAGCCCACTTCCGTAAAGCTTACGGCAATTGGTCAGGCTGCTGCAAAATTTCTCGATTCTGTTCTTGAAGATAATGATGTGATCGGCTTTTCCTGGGGAAGCAGCCTTGCAGCAACTGTTGAAGCGCTCGATCCGATGGATGTACACCAAAACATTTTTTGTGTGCCTATGGTGGGCGGTCCGGCAGGAAAACTCGAAAGCCGGTATCACGTCAATACAATTTGTTATCAAGCGGCAGAAAAACTTAAGGGACGCTCATTAATGATTGATGTCCCAGCAATCGTTGAGAAGCCGTCAATGAAAAGTGACTGGATGCAGACACAATACTATAAAGAGATTGCGAACATGTGGAACAACATCAGTGTCGCATTGATTGGCATAGGGTCAATCAACAGTACTGGTCATTCAACGTGGCGCGCATTCTACAGTGACAGCTCCGTTGAGAAATTCAAGGCAGAGCACGCAGTGGGCGATCTATGTTCCCGCTTTTATGATCGGGACGGCAATGAAGTGCAAACACATCTCTCAAACCGGACCCTCTCAATCCCGCTGGATATTCTGCACAGAACACGTTATACAATCGGCGTTGCAGAGTCTGAAGAGAAGATCTCCGGTATCCTTGGCGCATTAAATGGCGGCCATATTAATGTACTGATTACAACGGAAGAGACAGCTGACGGCTTACTAGAACAGGTAAATCAAGAACAAATGAATGAGAAAAAGAGCCAATGATCCTAAAATCGAGATCTTTGGCTCTTTTTATACTTTATTTTTTAATCGATCAGCCTGTATCGTTCATATTGTTAATTCTTGTTAATCACAAATTGTGAGGCAATCTGTCTCAGTTCATCAGCCAGCGCTGACAGACTTGTTGCATTGTGTGCAATTTCTTCCATAGACGCGGATTGTTGTTCTGCTGCTGCGGAGACGTTTTCTGTCAACCCACTTGCGGTTTCCGACAAATGCGCAATGTCATCAATGCGATTGACAATCTCTCCGGTAGCCCCTGATATCGTCTTTACAGAATGGTTGACCTCATTCGCCGCTTCTGACACAGATGTCACCGTCTCTTCAATAGATGTGAATGTCTTTGTCGCTTCATCCGCGACAATAATGCCTTGATCAACTTGCTCCGTACTGGTTTGCATCGATTGCACAAGCTCGCGTACCTTTTCCAGAATAGAATCCTCAATTTCAGCAATCTTCTTCGAGGAATCTGAAGATTGGTTCGCCAGCTTCTGAATTTCTGCCGCGACGACACTGAATCCCTTACCTTGTTCACCGGCACGTGCCGCTTCGATCGCCGCATTTAATGACAAAAGGTGCGTCTGTGCGGCAATATCGTTAATTAAGCTGTTTGTGTAATTGATTAATTCCATCTTTTCAACCAAATCATTCAGCTCACCAGTAACCTTATTATTTGTTGATCGAATGTTTTTAATCTGTCCGGTTACCTGGTTCAACGAAACTTTTCCACTGTTTACGGTACCCATTGCTGCATCCGATTTATCACGAAGTGTACCCGCCTTCATCAAAATATTCTCGATTTCTTTATAAATAGCCGTAACGTTTTGTTTCGAAGCATCCACTTTCTCATTTTGATCTTGAGCACCGGCTGCGATATCCTGAATGGAATGGGCAACTTCATCAGATGTGGCCTTATTCTCTTCTGTTGAAGCTGTCAGTTCTTCAGAGGAAGAGGCGAGCGCAGTCGCTTTTTCATCCACATGTGACAAGACATCGCTTAGTGAATCAATCATTTGGTTGAATCCGATTCCCAAATGTTTAAATTCCTCAAATCCATCCGTATTTGCATAAGCAGTGAGATCCTTATTTGCAACCTTCTTTGCTACACTGATTAAATTTTTAATCGGACGAATGATCCATATTACGGCAACTAATGCAATCAGCGCCGCGATGATTGCTGTGATGCCTCCGACAATGATGGAACTCCAAAGAATGCTGTTTGTATTGCTCTCCACCTCACTCTGGAGCAGCGATCCGACAATCACCCAGCCAGTATCTTTATTCGTGACGTAAACATCTTGTTTGCGCACCCCTTTATAAACTGAGTTGAATGCGCCATGGCCCGATTGCTTCACACGTTTAAGTAATAACTTATCAGGAACCTTAACACCGGGCTTGAGGCTTGGATGGGCAACGATTTTTCCGTCACTGCTGATAATAAATGCATAGCCCTTTTGACCAATGTTTACTTCATTGGAAATCTTCTGAACATCATCCAGTTTTAGATCTAATCCGACCACGCCTTCTCCATCCGTCGTCGTTTCCGACAATGACACTACATAATCCTTCACTAGTTCCGATTGATAAGGTTCGTTGACAACAATATGGTGCGGATTCGGCATTGCGCTTTCGAACCATGGTCGTTTTGCAGGATTATAGTTGTTCGGTTTGATTAGTGACTGCGGTGTATACACATAGTGACCCTTTTTATCGCCGACATAAGCCTGAGCAAGGCCACTGTCTGATTGCTGTTGGGACAACAACGTATCCAGAATCTCACGATTGCCTCCACCTGTCATGTTGGCGGCCGACACGTGAGTGGATAAATAATCCAGTCTTGTTTTTTCTTTATCAATCATTTGGGTAATGTTTTGATTGAGCAGTGTCACACTATTTTTCGCACTGTCCTCCATTTGCGCCGTTACGGCATTCTTCGCGTTTATAAAAGAAAATGTGCCTACTATCGTTGCTGGAATGATGGTAAAACAAACCGCAGCGGTAATTAATACGCGTCGCAAATTCACTTGAACAAAGTGGAAATGAAATTGTTTTTTCTTTTTTGACATTATTCGACAAAAACCCCTTCCTTTCGCTCTTATTAATATATCGGAAACAGAAGGAGGTTTTGTAATAATAATTTCATATTACTATAATAATAATTTACGATTCATTAAGATTTTCTTTCAACTTTTCCCATTTATTGAATGTTCGTCATCATCGTTTACTCTCAACTTAATTAAAAATAATGGATTCATTAATTTTAACGCGCGGGTGCAGGGATTGAATAACCGGACAATTTTCTGCGATCTGATAAAACACATGTTCAATTTCCTTACGTACGCGTGCATTTGCTTTGATAAAAAATTGGACGTCGATCTTTGCGACTGGATTCGGATAATATACTCCGAGTTGATAATCAAACAAAACTTTTTTCAGTTCGTAGGGAATGCCGCGTTCGTCAAGCAGCTTTTCAAACACGTACGTGCTGCAAGCAGCCGCTGATGCTGCAATAAGCTGGACGGGTGAAAAGCCGGTCTCCTGGCTGATCGACCAATTTCCACGCGTATGAACAAGCTCCAGGGTCTCAGAAGGTTGAATCAGTTCCATATCTGCCGCCTCCGAAAAATCGTTCTTTTTTTGCATTTACTCAATTGTATGGCTGGATTCATGTCAATATGAGCAGGCATTCGAACGCAATATATTAAAAATACGGTAACTTTTTTTCAACACATTCTGAAAAAAAAGTCGAAATTTTGCTATACTATTGGAATGGTATGGAAGTAAGCCAAGCGGTGGATGACCAACTGCTTCTCTGCCGCAGCATTTCTTCGCACACCGTTCACTTCTGAACGATTTCGACAGTTAAAAGGAGAAAAACATGGTTAGAAAAAATGAATCGGGCAACTCAAGAAGTACACTTAGAAAATCAAGAAAACATCATCGCGTTCTTCGTATCGTTTTGTTGAGTCTCGCACTCCTGCTGATCGCAGGAACGGCTTATGGATTCTTTGAATATCATCGTCTCAAACCGGAAAACCATTTTAATAATCTTAAAACCGTCGGCGGCACTTCGAAAAGCACAAGCAACTATAAAGAAAAAGCCGGCACATTCAATGTACTGCTGATCGGATCGGACGCACGAAAGGGCAACACGGCGAGCCATACGGATTCGATGGTCTTGATCCACGCTGATCTGAACAATCATACATACAATATGCTGAGCATTCCGCGCGACACGCGTGTATACATGCAAGGCTACGGCTATACGAAGCTGACCAGCGTACAGTATATTTCGCAAGTAAAACAAGGCGAAAAAAAAGGAATTGTTTCAGCCGTACAAGCCGTGTCTAATCTCACCGGAGTTCCGATTCACTACTATGCCGAAACTAACTATTGGGGTCTGCAATATATGGTTGACGCACTCGGCGGTATTGATATAAACCTGCCATTCAAGGTGACGCTCACCCATCCCTGGTATAAGAGAAACGCAGGCAAAACCTTTGCACCAGGTGTTCACACGGTGAACGGTGAAATGGCCGCTGAACTTACCCACGAACGTTATTCATTGCCCGGCACTGACTACGGACGCCAACAGTTGCAGCAAGCTGCGCTGATCGGTATCGCCAAAAAAATAATGCAGCCGTCAAATGTCACTCGACTGCCTGCCCTTTCCCGTTCACTGTCTAAATTTTTGGTTGCGACCAACATGTCTACAGAAGATATGGTCAGTGTGGGGCTTGGTGTCAAAGGCGACTTTCATCCGGAAAGTCAGATCAAATACCGCCAAGTTAAGGGAAGCAGTGCCACCATGTATGATGATCTGCTCAAGGCTAACAACAGCCAAATCATTCTGAACAAGAACGAGCTTCAGACAACGATTAAGAAATATTTCTCGAATTAAAATAAATAAAAGAGCCGTTCCGCATTTTGCGAAACGGCTCTTTTATTAGAGCAATAAAGCCGGGATCATCCATCCCGACTTTATTTTTCGGATAAATTTTGATAGATACTCTTCAAACGCTCTTTTGTTATCTCAACCGGATTATTGCTCATGTTCGGTGCAAAGCTTTTGCTCACCAAATCATCAAGATCTGCAGAATTAATACCCGCTTCTTCCAACGTTGTATGAAGCTTCATTTCCCTTTTCATCATATCCATCCGATCGGCCAGCGCAGCACTGTCCTTAAACCCCAACCGTTTACTGAATGCCTGCAGCCGTTCTGTTTCTGGGCCTTCGCTGCTGTTCAGCCTCCAGAAAGAAGGTAAAGTAAAGGCGCATGCATCACCATGGGGAATTCCATAGTCCTGAGTCAATGGATAGGAACAGGCATGTGCTGCAGCCGTTTGAGTGATGCCGAATGCAAGGCCTGCCGTTACCGACGCCTCACTCATTTTTGCTCGTGCTTCTTGATTGTCCGGCTCACGGTACGCAGTGAGCAGATTGTCAAAAACAAGTGTCGCTGCACGTTCTGCCGCAAGATCGGTCAGCGGCTGATGCTTTTTGCCGTAATAGGCCTCTAGCGAATGTGCGAGCACATCAAATCCGCTCGCAGCCGTCACCCTTGGCGGACAGGTCATCGTTAATTCCGGATCAACAAGCGCATAGACCGGATAGAGATAATCGCTTGCCAGCAATGCTTTGACTCCGCGCTCCGTATCGGTCAATACCGAAGCCGTCGTCACCTCACTTGCCGTTCCGGATGTTGTCGGAACAGCAATCAGCGGAATCCCCGCATGATCGATCTTCCGCTCACCCGAAAGAAAATCTGCCGCACTGTATGGTGTCCCGGCAACAAAACACGCTGCCTTCGCACAATCCATGACGCTTCCCCCGCCGAGCGCGATCGCAAAGGTGCATTTATCTTTGCGGAGCATCGCTGCACACGCGTCCGTATTTAAGACGGTCGGGTTCGGTTGAATATCTGAGAAAACTCCAATAATGCGTCCGCCCGATTGCTCCATGACACGCTGTGCGATTCCAGCGCGTACCATCGACGGCGCGCTGATTAACAAGCCGCGATCCAGATTCATTTGAGCCAGAATTTCCGGCATCCGGCTGAGTTTTCCGAAGCCGAAGTTAATGGGTACCGGTTGTTTATAATAAAAATTCTCCACATATGTCACCTTCTTTTCATTTCAATCCAACCGTTTGATCAACAAATAGGACATGGTCTTCAAAATGCCGTAACACATCTTCAAACAGATTCATGGCTTCATTAAGTTCTTCTTCACTAATAATAAGCGGAGGTGCAATGATGACGCTTGACTCATGAGAATAGGTGTAAAATCCATATTCACTCAACATGCTGATGAATGTGGACATCAGGCCGACCTTATCTTTCCCATAATCCATGCCGTATGCGATCAAAGGTTCCTTTGTTTTTTTGTCTTTAACAAGCTCAACCGCCGCAAAGAGTCCGATATAGCGCACATCGCCGACCGAATCAAAACGGCGCAGCTTCTCAAGACGAGCCGCAAGAATGTTGCCCATCGCCGCGCTGTGCTCGATCACATGCTCTTCTTTGTAAATATCCATCGTCCGGCAGCCGATCTGAGTCGATACCGTGTGTCCACTATACGTCAGACCTGTCATCAGCACATGATCGTCAAAATAGTCGGCTATTTTTTGATTGACGATCACGCCGCCAAGCGGACTGTAGCCGCATGTGACACCCTTCGCAAACGTCATCATATCCGGCTCGAAATCAAAATGATCAACCGCGAACATTTTTCCCGTGCGACCGAACCCGGACATCACTTCGTCACAGATCATCAAAATGCCATATTGGTCGCACAGCTCTCGGATACCTTCCAGATACCCTTTTGGAGGCACAAGCACACCATTGCTTCCGGGGATCGGTTCCATGAAAATCGCAGCGATCTGCTCCGGTCCCTCATACAGAATCTGATTGTTCAACCGATCCAGATAATAGTCGGAGACCGCTTCTTCACTCTCGAAATGGAGAAACTCACGATATAAATAGGGGGTATCAAACTTAATGAAGCCCGGAAGCCCTGGCTCAACAGCAAACCGGCGCCCCTCACCGGAAAGATTGCCTGCACCGAATGTTGCGCCATGATAAGAACGATAACGCGAAAAAATTTTATAACGCCCGGTAACCATTCGCGCAATTTTTACCGCATGATCATTTGAGTCCGCACCGCCGTTTGCGAAAAAGACTTTCGCCATGCTGCTTGGTGCAGCTTCGATGATTTTCTTTGCAAGCTCTGCTTTCGATGCCGTCGCAAACCCAGGAGATGCAAGCGGAATCTCGCCGATATGCTTAAATTCATCCATCAACTTCGGGTGACTGTGCCCGACATTCAAATACACTAGCTGGGAACACATATCATAATACTTCTTTCCCTCTTCATCCCAAAAGAAAATGCCTTCGCCTTTTTGAATTACCTTTGGATGAACATTCTTCTGCTTTGACCATGAATGCAGCACGTATTTTTGATCATCCTGCTTGATTTGTGCAACGTTCACTTTTTCCATAATAACCCGCCTCTCCCTAGTGACTGATCCTTTAAATTTCACTATAAAGCACAGGAAACGGAAAACAAGCAGCACAAAAACGAAAAAAATTGTGCAGATGCACAAATCAAGTGTATTTCGATTGGCGATAACCATTTTCTTAAGTTAATCGCAATGTATTTTATCTACTCCATTAAGGGTTCATGACAGTTCACGGACAATGCGCAGCACATCAGCCGGACGATCGGCAATAAAATCCGGTCCTGCCCTTCGGACATTTTCGATTCCGTCAAACCCCCAGGCTGCCCACATAACACGAATACCGCACTTTCTGCTCGCCAAAATGTCACGTTCCTCATCACCGATGTAAACGACCTGATCAGCCGTCAATTGGCTGCGCCGTAAATAGCGGTGCATCAGCCGATCCTTCGCAAACAGCTTCTTCGAGCACATCACTGTTGAAAAGCAGTCCAGTCCATGCATATTCAGAAATGAGCGGATATTTTTTTCTTCATTTGAAGATAAAATTGCTAAAGTATACCCGGAGTCGCTCAATTCCTGCAGCATCTCCCGCACCCCTTCCATCAATGGGATATTCTTAAGTGAATCTTGATACAGCTTAGAAAGTTCTCCGACAAGAAAAGGAATTTTATAAAATGAAATGCCGAGCGCCGCACAGCGTTCCTTCATTGAGCGTGACTTTAATGAATCGAAACTCGCCAACGTCATTTTTTGGAAGTGATGCCGACCAGCTAATTGGTTGTATGCTGAAAGAAATGCTTCTTTAGAATCTGCTAAGGTTCCGTCAAAATCAAAAAGGACTGCTCTAAGCATCATAAAAGACCTCTATTCATAGATTTTCGTGCCGACATTTATTATGTTCCGTGTCACTGCTTCCTAACTCAACCGGCCTTCAGTTCCAATTATTAAGCTCAAGGACCTATGACCATTATTATGATTTCACAGAAAAGCAACACAAAAACGACTTAGATCATGACTTTTTCATCACGATTTTTTTACTCATTTTATGAATACTAGAGAGTAGAGATCATATAGTGCAAAAGGAGCTGACTTTGATGCGCCAGATACAACCGTCAAACGAACTAGTTTCAGATATCGTTACCCTGCTCAAACAGGAACAAAGACCGCTTCATTCTGGTGAGATTGCCCGCAAACTGAACAAGAATGTCCGAGATATTCTTACCATTCTTTTCAATACAGCTTATCAGAAAATCATTCAAGTTGTCATAAACAAAGACGAAACGAATAAAATTTGTCAGCCTTCCTATAAAATAAGGTCGGAAATACAAAAATAAATTTGTGAACTTAGGATGATACAGCTGTCAAAACCAGCCCAATAGCAAATCGAGCGACACAGCGCTGAGTACGGTTGTTATTAATGTACAACTCGAGACAAATTGGGGATGCGCGTTGAACTGAATCGCATATAACGTTGTGTTCGCCGCGCTCGGCATCGCGGCCATGACGATAATCACGTTTCGGAGCAGTGGATCCATGGGAAACAGCAGACAAACAAGGAACGCGATCGCCGGGGATATAACAAGCCGAATAAAGGTAGCTAGACCAATACGCCCCCAGTTCATATTGCGTACAGTTACATTCGCCAGCTGCATGCCGAGAATAATCATAATAATCGGAATCGATGTGCTGCTTACGAGTTCGATGCTTTGCATAAAATTTGCCGGAATCTGAATGTGAAACGTTTGTAGAAGTAAAGCAGGAAGAATAACGTAATTCATCGGCTGCTTGAGGACAGTGCAAAGTGCCATTTTTGCGCTGCCTTTTCCATTTGCGGCAATATAGATGCCGACAAAGCCCATCAGAATTGCATGGAAAATCATCAGAGGCATCGCGTACACCACACCTTGTTTCCCAAAGGCAAATAAAATAATCGGCACACCGTAGTTGCCGCTGTTTGCAAAAATGGTAGAGAGTAAAAACGCGTTCGTTTCACTTTTACTGTAGTGGAGGATGTGTCCTGCAATGATACCGACAACAATTAACAGCAGCATAATCATCAGAGCGGTTGCTGCAATATAGAAGAAACTAAGATTCATAGGTGTTGTATAAAAGATATCAAAAACAAGAAACGGGAGCAGCAGATAGACGGCGAGCGTCGAGATCGGCTTAATATCTAGTTTGAAAATTTTCTGTAGAATAAACCCGCTGAGAAAAATTAAAAACACCGGCAAAATCACATCGAAAAAAATACGCACAATCTGTTCCCTCTCTCTGCTGTCCATGGTTTCAATGAGTTCATTTTACTTGGTTACCGTATGAAAGATCAAGATAAGTTTTACGCGCCGGTGTGTGTGCAAGACAGTGACTCAACATCTCGCCTCATTTATAGCTTAAAATTCACATAGAAAAAGAGACGGTGAGAATCATTCATTTCTCACAATCTCTTTTTCCCATTTTTAATAACACAACTGCCTTTTCTATGAATCAGAAAAGGCTATTTTTTTCACTCTTATTGGTCCACAACTGATCCATCAATATGAAGCCTGGTTTTTATCGGCCGTCGCACATAAGGAAATTTTGTTTCAATATCATCAACCAATTCGGTCCCAATTCCCGGCAACCGCGGAATTTCCATAAAGCCTTGCTCACATTTAAAGGTTGTCGTGACAACATCCTTCTTCCGAACACCCTTCTCAACATTTGTCGACCCGTATTTTTCCGAAAGCGCGGGCTGATCGTCACCAGGATACTCAAGGATCGCGAAGTTGGGTATACTAACCGCAATCTGCAGACAAGCCGCGGTTGATACCGGGCTCAGCGGATTGTGCGGAACAACCAGCACATCATTTGCTTCCGCAATTGCAGCGATCTTCTTTGTACCCGTTATGCCTCCGCACATGCACACATCAGGTCGAATGTACTGGACAGCATTTTTCTTAATCAGCATTGCAAATTCTTGTGGGCTGATTAATCGTTCACCCGTTGCAATCGGTACAAATGTTTTGGCTGCTACCCATTCCATCGAGTCAAGATTATCCGGACCTACAGGATCTTCGATGAAATAGGGATAGGAGTGTTCAATTCCCTTGGCAAACGCAATCGCATCTGCCGGCTTCAACCGAGTGTGTAGTTCAATCAGCAAGTCCACATCATTGCCGACAGCATCTCTGTAAGCAGCCACACGCTCAACGGCTTCGCCGATCTCCTTGGCATGAGTGGTGTAATAAGGCACATCTCTTGATTCATCCAGGAAAGGAGAAAGATGACCAATTGCGTTATAGCCCTGGCTTTTCGCTCGCTTCAGGTTAGCAATGATTTCCTCAGTTGATGATCCGCCTACATGACCATAAACGCGGACCTTATCACGGCATTTCCCGCCAATCAAATTGTATATCGGCGTTCCATAATACTTTCCGGCAATATCCCACAAAGCAATGTCGATCGCGCTGATTGCGCCCATAATCGCCGATCCTTTAAAGTGCCAACAGCGATACATATACTGCCAGTGGTGCTCAATTCTTAATGGATCTTGTCCAATCAGATACGTCTTAAAAGCGTCAATCGCCCCCTTGGAAGCATCCAAAAAACCCCAAGTCCCTGATTCTCCTAAACCAACGAGTCCTTCATCCGTATAAATTTTCACAAAAAGATAGCGATTTGCTAAGATCGTTTTTACATCTGTAATTTTCATCCTTTGCGCACCTTCCTAAATACTTGTCATTACCCATTTTGTCATTTAAAAAGCCGCCTTCTGAAAATAGAAAGCGACTTCGACTATGCGGATTATAAGCAAAAGTTTCTTTCTTATCTCTCAGAATAGATCTGCAGGATTTGACACCATACTTATTGCTGGTTGTCGGGGTTCATCGGGCCAGTCCCTCCGCCGCTCTTGATAAAGAAAACTTGGCGAGGCCAAACCTTTGGAGCAGGCTGAGCCTTAGTTGCACTTACACTATTTTCCTTGAATCTTTATACTCTATTTATAGTGTAAGAAACGATAATCATATTAAGTTGATAAGATTAATTATATATAAATCCGTTCGTAATTCAATCTTTTTTCATGAAAAGAAAAAAAACGCAATAAAAACGAGACTGCCCAAGTGGACACCCTCGTTTCTCAATCGTTCTTTCACACCTTTTGTTAAATCGAATAATTTTTACACCGACCGTCATCCCAAAGTGCCGGTCGTTTTCAGCTGTTTCGCGCTCTCCGCCAAATGAAGCAAATCCACGAGCATTTCATGACTTTTCGCTTCCATGCCATGTTTCTTTGCAGTTTTCACAATATAACCGTTTATATAATCAACTTCAGTCGGACGGCTATTAACCATATCCTGATACATCGATGGGTGGTGAAGCGGATTGACCTGTGAGCTTTCATGATCGATAATCTGCAGCATCTCTTCACGGCTTTGCATAAATTTGACACCATCCGCAACGCCCGCAGCATACCCTTCATCAATCAAGCGTCGGGACAACTCATCCGCCCCGGAATAAGCCACATACTCGCCCATCGTGATATCCATCAATGTGCACAACGTGTTGATGACCGAATTCATGAGCAGTTTAGACCACAGCGTTCCCATGTAGTTAGTTTGAAGCGTCGGATTCATGCCCGCTTTTTCAAATTCTCGGACGACCTCATGTGTGAATGCATCCGGATTTTCCGTGACATTCACCAGCTGCGTGTGTGCCGCACCCTTTGCACCCATGAAATCTACTTTTCCCGGTGCGTCAAGAACAGTCGCGATTAACGCAATCCCTGCAATAATGCGTTCATCAGGCACATACTTGCGAATCTCATCCACCGAACCGATCCCGTTTTGATTCGTCAAAACATAGGTGTGCTCGCCAATAAAATGCTGGCAAGCCTGCATCGCTTCTTCGGACTGCATCTGTTTTGTAAATAAAATCACCAGATCC
This sequence comes from Sporolactobacillus sp. PKPK-6, assembly GCF_056678885.1. Taxonomy (NCBI): domain Bacteria; kingdom Bacillati; phylum Bacillota; class Bacilli; order Caryophanales; family Sporolactobacillaceae; genus Sporolactobacillus; species Sporolactobacillus sp. PKPK-6. Next base: position 1,232,650 of record NZ_JBWXPA010000001.1, read on the forward strand.
GGAGTCTGCGCGTATTCAGCAGGCAGGAAAACATCAACCGGTACCAAATGCTGATTCTGATGGTCGCGAGAAACATAGACGCCGCCTTGTTCGCGAATCGCCTGATAACTCGGTTTCCACGGCTCCACAAAATCGACGTCGTTACCTGCTTCTTGCAGAAGCACTCCATATCTGAGTCCCATTGCTCCTGCACCAATCACTGTAATTTTCATTTTGATTCCTCCACTCATCTGTATCTCAGCTTGTCTGTAACTATTTCTAAATACAATAATACTCTAAATCGAGTGACGTAAAAAGAGCAGCCACTAAGGAAAAAGTAGCCACTCTTTTATACGTCTTATTTGTTCAAATTTCACAAATTCTTATCCATATTAAACGTCAGTTTCGACATACTCATGGATTGCGTCGTCAAGTCTTGCAAGAGCGCGCGCGTCTCGCTTAACCCGAGCTCGGCAGTTTCGCTGCTTGCCTCGTTCAGAACATCTACCACATTGTCTTGACTCGTATTTTTTGCCGTTTCGTCGGTCTCAGCGATCTTCCCAAGAAATTTGCTGTACAGATTTTCTTTGTAATCAAGCACCTGCTTGAGAAAAGCATTGTAATGCGGTTCAACGATGACCGGAATCGTTTTATACAGCCAGTACGCCGAATCAAGAGACAGCTTCATCGGCGTAACTTCGTATGATTTCGGCACTGATGTAATGTTCGTATAAAAAGGCACATAAGGACTGAATGTGCCGGCAAGCGACACCCATTGAATGCCCGCGAATGCATCGGGAAGATCAGGACGGATTTGCAAGATATGCGAGTCTTGAGTTCGATTTAATGAAATCGCGCGGAAAGTGGTCCGCTCTGCCTCGCTTCCGCTGCCCAGTGGGTCAAAAGGTGTCTCCTGATAGTGTGAATCCAGGATATACGCAATGTCATCAACACCGATTTTTCTGCTTGCCTTGCGCAGGAATGGCAGATCATTCGACATCGGATCCTGCTCGATTTCCGGATTCAAATATTTTTGACCATACCAGACGCGCGGCGTGTTGTAATGACGGTCAAATACATTTTGCCGTCCGAAAATACTCCGGAAGTTGATCGTGTCAAAGCCGTTATTGAGATGATGCTTTTCAATAAAATCAATCAAATGGGTCGCCAGAAGGAAATTGTCCTTATCATAGGGATCAATTTCTTGAATTGCCGTCTGATTGGCAACCACCGCATAGGAATCATCTGGAATGCGTTGAGCAACCCATTGATGACCGGTTGCAATTTCCATATACCAGACTTCGTCCTTGTCTGAGAACAAGACGCCATTGGACTCGGCAGCACCATATTTTTCAACAATCGCCCCGAGTCTTTGCACACCTTCACGCGCCGAATTGATATACGGCAGCACAACCGTGACCATACAATCCTCGGCAATTCCATTTTCAACGAGCGGATCATAGCCCAGCACACGCGGATTGCCGTAAATGCTTTCCGTCGCACTCATGCCGACGTTTTTCTCATTAATCCCCGCATCTTCAAACGTAACATAACGTTCCTCTCGATCGGGAATCGCCGTATAACGATAGCGTTCCTTTGGCAAGGTGATTGTGAAGCGGTTGCTCGGCGACACATAGGTCTCCTCTTTTTCCAGCACTTGATGCGGATGCACCGTGAACTTTTTCGGAACGAGCACTTCATAGCTGTCTCCATTCCGTGCAATCATCGTTGACCCATCGAGTGTCGCGCCCTTGCCGACCAGTACTGTTGTACAGGCCGCGTGTGAATTATTCTGCATTATGCCATCCCTTTATTCACAAATTAAGTTGCAAGTAACTCATAAACTTACTACTATCTTAACTCAATTTTGTTTATGTGGAAATTCACGGCGTTCGCAAGAATCGAGTTCAATTCCGCGGACAATTACAGGTGTTGAAAACACAATCTGTGTATTCGTTTTGCCAAACCGCTGCAGTTCATTAATAAACGAATCAAGCAGTTCCGTGCTCTCGAAAATAACTTTGATCAGCATCGCAAATTCACCGGAAACACAATCGCATTCAAGTACATTAGGAATTTTCTCGATATATTTATAGAATTCGTGTTTATCGCTTGGCTCAACCTTCAAGTTAACATATGCCTTGATGTGATAGCCCATTTTTTTGTAATCAATTAACGTATAATAATTTTTAATGATTCCTTGTTTCTCCATCTGATGAATACGCGCCGATATGGTCGGCGACGAGATGTAACATTCATCCGCCAACGCCTTAATCGACACGCGTGCATTCTGCTGCAGCCGGTTCAGTATTTTGCGATCAATCGCATCCATTGAGGCAGTCTCAGCTCCTTCTTATCACCTTATCCGAATTTATTATATTAGCGAATCAAAAAGAAAGCAAAAATCATAGTCAGATTTTATGACATGTGCTCGTTATTTTGTTAATTTATTTGACACTAAAATTTATTTCGTTAAATTTATTGTTCATGAATTTTTTTATTCAAGGAGTTCACGCGCAGGTATAGTAATCTTGTTCCTTTTCAATTATTTTTAACGTGCAGGATGACATGAATTGGAGGAATGAGTTCGTGAGAAACGAAAAAGATTCGCTCGGTACGAAGCAGGTCCCTGAATTCGCCTATTATGGTATTCACTCACTGCGGGCAAGGGAAAATTTTGATGTAACATCAGAAAAGCTTGATGTCGAACTAATCAATGGACTGGCACAAATCAAAAAGGCAGCTGCATTCGTTAATTATGAAGATGGGAAACTAACCAAGGAAAAGAAAGATGCGATCACACGTGCTTGCGATGAAATTTTGGATCGGCAATTTGACGCTCATTTTATTGTCCCGCCGATTCAAGGAAGTGCGGGAACGTCCATTAATATGAATGCAAATGAAGTCATCGCTAATCGGGCGATTGAATGGTTGGGCGGACGTAAGGGAGATTACTGCCTCGTCCATCCGAACGATGATGTGAATAAATCCCAGTCGACAAATGATGTGTTCCCATCCGCAAGCAAGCTGGCACTTCTGCAACTGACCCATCTGCTTTCTTTGGAAATTGAGGATCTGCTGAGCAGCCTGCTCCGCAAAGCGGATGCTTTAGAACAGGTTATAAAACTTGGGCGGACACAATTGCAAGATGCCCTGCCGACCACGGTTGGCAGCACATTTAAGGCGTTTGCCGCAGCTATTGGACGCCATTTATCGGAATTCACACGTAGCCGAGAAGCTTTAAAAGCGTTGAACCTTGGCGGCACAGCAATCGGCACTTCCGTCAACGCCACCGCCTATTATGTTGATCATATTGTTCCTAAGTTGAGTCAGCTTTTAGATGAAGACTTGCGTCAAGCAGATAATCTGATCGATGCGACTCAAAATGTCGACGCATTCGTCCAGCTCTCTCATAGCTATAAACTGCTCTCCATAACTCTGTCAAAAATGGCGAATGACCTGCGTCTGCTTTCGAGCGGTCCCCAGTTCGGATTCAATGAACTGAGTCTGCCGAAAAAACAAGCCGGTTCATCCATCATGCCTGGCAAAGTGAATCCGGTCATTCCTGAACTCGTCAATCAAGTGGCATTCCAAGTCATCGGTTACGACACAACCATTACCATGGCATCCGAAGCCGGTCAGCTGGAGCTCAATGCATTTGAACCGATTATCGTTCGCAATCTGATTGTTTCGACACATTTGCTGCAAAAAACGCTGCACACATTCCGAGTCAACTGCATCGACGGCATTCAAGCGAATGAAGCAAAGTGCCTGAGTCAAGCGGAAAACTGTTCTGTTTTAGCAACTGCACTTGTTCCTTTTATTGGATACAACAAAACATGTGAGCTAGTGAACCAATCAATCCAAACCGGAATGCCCATTAAAACACTTGTCCACGAAATACCGTTTGCTCCTGCAACCGCAGCGGAATTGCTCAACCCTAAAAATCTTGTTCATTTATACGATCAACATGTGATGGTTGATTAATTGTTTATCTTGTACCTGTGATTACGCCTGTCTTGAAATTAAGGACAGGAATTCTTGCTGAGCACTGTCGCGAATTCACATAAAAAAATAATGGAACATGTGCAAAACTGGTAGGATTTACAAATTATTTTTTTACAGCAAAAAGACCTTCAGTCCAATATGATCTACTAACTGATCATACTGCCAAAGGTCCTTTTTTGATTCGAAACTTTAAGACTCAGCCATGCGTGCTGCGCAGAAGCTCGGTTTCATCCCAAAGAATTTCATGACCTTCAATGACCACTCCGAACTCGGCTTTCGCACGTTCCAGTGAGATATAGTCATCAAGCACATCGGCAAGAACTCTCTTTGGATCCCGTTCGAAGGGATCACCGTAACCGCCGCCGCATGGACCGACAATTTCCAACGTTTCACCCGGATGTGTTTTCTTGTATGGCACTTTAGACGGAAGCGACGTTTCGCTCCCCTCATTGTTTCTGAAAATCAGTTTGCTCGGCGTTCCGTCATAGCCGCCGTTAAAGCCCCAAGGTGCATATTTCTGACCTTCGCCTTCAACGGAAAAACCGCCTTCATCTGTAAATTCAATATCACGAATCGGACCGACTCCGCCGCGATATTTTCCGGATGCTGCAGCATCATCTGGAAATTCATATCGCGTAACACTCAATGGTTGATGCGATTCAATATCTTCGATTGGATTATTCCGCGTGTTGGCATACAGCACATCAATTGCGTCCATGCCGTCTTTTCCGTATCGACCTCCGGAGCTCCCCGCCATAATATCCATATATACCCAATATTTTTTATCAATCATGCCGCTGTAAGCGACCATGTACAAGTTTCCGATCCCGGCACATATTTGATCCGGTACCGCCTGGCCAAGCGCATGCATAATCGTATCTGCAAGCGCGTTGCCGGGACAAAATCGGGAAATCGTCGGTGCCGGATAGGTTGGATTGACAAGTGTTCCTTCAGGCGCAATAATCTTGATCGGCTTGATTAGTCCGGCATTTTGCGGAATGTAGCCGAATTTCTTCGAATCAAGCAAAATCGTTCGAATCGTCAGGTATACCGCCATGTCCGTTGTTCCAGGGAAAGGCATATTGATCGGCCGATCATCCACTTGATCAGAGGTACCAGTCAAGTCAACAATCATGTCATCGCCTTTAACTGTAAGATTTACATCGAATTTCAAATCTTTACGCTTTGGATCCTCGCTGTCCAGATAGCCATCAATATATCCAACTGAGTGATAGGTACCATCGGGAATCTTTGCGATTTCATGACGCAGGACGCGTTCGGAATAATCGATCATGTAGTCGCGCGCGGCACGAACCGTTTCCAAACCGAATTTTTCGACCAATTCGAGATAACGCTGAGCACCGATTCGACAGGTCGCAATCTGTGCTTCCATATCGCCGACCACCATATCTGTAGCACGCACATTGTCACGAATCATGCGCCAAACCATATCAACGGGCTTGCCTTCTTCGTACACCTTTATTGCCTTAAATTGAAGGCCCTCTGCAAAGCAATCGACCGCATCAATAATACCGATCGATCCAGGAGACAGCGCACCCAAGTCCAGCTGGTGTGCGGTGGAACAAGAGAACCCAATCAACTCATCTTTGTAGTAGACGGGCACAAAAAAACCACAGTCCGGTTGATGCGTCGCACCATAAAATGATGAATTGTGCAAAATAACATCACCTGGTTTGAAATCATAGCCCCTCTCCGCCATGATTTCCCGGATTCCTTGAAGATACCCGGGGATCGGTCCGGATTGCAGCGGTGTACTGTTCACGGATTCGCACAGCTGCTGACCATTTTCATCAAGAAGCGCACAGCCGAAATCATTGGATTCACGAATAATGCTGGAATAGGACATTCGGGCAAGCTTATGCCCCATTTCAATCGCAATATTCTTGAGTGCCCCGCTTAGAACTTGAGCAGTAATCGGATCGATCGCTTTCTTTGTATCTACCATTACGCCTCGCCTCCTATTTTCACAATGATGCTTCCGTTTGACCGCATCGTTGCTGTACAATCCGGCGGAATAACCGATGTGGTATCCTTTTGAAGAATAATACAAGGCCCGGTAATTACGTCGCCGATCGGTAGTTTGCTCTTCATATAGTGTGGCGTGTCGAAAGGCTTTAATTCGCCATCTGCACGGAACCATGCCGAAGCGACTTTGACCAGTGCTTCGTCAAGCGAGTGGCTGCCTGCAGCAAAATCCGGATCACCGATTTTCGGCATTTCACCAATCCCAGTCACGCGCATATTGACTATTTCAATTGGCGCATTTAAAAATGAATGACCATATTCGCGTTTGTGTACCGTATGAAAGGTATCCCAAATATCCGACGCATTGCTCTCGTCAATTAGGCCGGATTCAACAGGAATTCGCAATTCATAGCCCTGCCCGACATAGCGGCAGTCAAAGAAGCGTAAAAGGGAGATATGATTCGAATCAAATCCAGCTTCGATCAACTGAGCCGTAATCTCTTCTTCGAGACTCGTAAAACGCTGATTCAAATAATCCAGGTCAACCTTATCACTTGCCATGAAAATAGTTTGAACCGCGTCATATTTCAAATCGGTTGTCAGCAGCCCCGTTGCCGAGGTAATACCTGGATAAGGCGGAATGATTACTTCCGGTATATCCAAAATTTTCGCGACCTCGATCGAGCACATCGGTCCGCCACCGCCTAAGGCTGCTAAACTAAAACCACGCGGATCAAAGCCTTTCTGAATCGTTCGTGAACGAATAGCATTTGCCATATTATTATTTACGATTGTTAAGATTCCTTCAGCTGTTTCATAGAGTCCAAGCCCAAGTTCTGATGCTAGATTTTGAACAGCCTGAACTGCTTTTTCCGGGTAGATTTCCATCTCACCATCAAGGAAATGATCCGAATCCAGTCTGCCAAGCACCAAAGTAGCATCGGTCACGGTCGGCAGTTCCCCGCCGCGTCCGTAGCATGCAGGGCCGGGATAGGAGCCTGCACTTTGCGGTCCGACCTTGAATGCGCCACCGGCATCAACATAAGCAATACTTCCGCCGCCGGCGCCGATGGTGTAGATATCAATCATGGGAACTTGAACCGGATAGCCGGCAATTTGCGTATCGCCTGCCGAAGATTCTGCAAAGCCACGTTCAGTCACGATTCCGATATCTGCACTTGTTCCGCCGACATCAAAGGTAATTAATCGTTCATGATGGGATAACTTTCCTGCCCATTGTCCGCCAAGAACACCTGCAGCCGGTCCTGACAACAGTGTCATCACTGGTTTTTGCGAAACGGTGGCAGAATTAGCGACACCGCCATTAGATGTCATAATCAGCAAATCACAAGAGATTCCCGCATCATTTAAACGTGATTCAAGGCTTTGGATATAGCCCTTCATCTTCGGCCCGACAAATCCATTCATACTAGCCGTCGCGAACCGTTCAAATTCGCGAAATTGCGGTGAGACATCGGCTGAAGTCGTGACATAGAACTCTGGAAACTTTTCGCTGATGATCTCTTTTACGCGTTCCTCATGAGTTGAGTCAAGATAAGAAAAGAGAAACCCGACAACTACAGATTCAACGCCCTCCTGCTTAAATTCATCAAGAATCTTCACCACTGCTTCTTCATCAAGCGGCACCTTCTCATACGCTTTGCCATCGAGAACACCGACACGTTCAGACACTGTCTTTCGGTAACGCCGTTCCACCATTGTACGGTCCTGCCACGGAATTTCCTGCGTGATCGAATAGTTTTCCGGGCGCTGATGACGCCCAATTTGCAAAACATCCCGGTAGCCTTCTGTCGTAATCAACGCTGTTTTTGCTCCCTTATGCTCCAAAGCTGCGTTGGTTGCAATCGTCGTTCCATGAAAAACATGGTCCACACTGCCCCGATCAATTCCATACCGGCTGCACAGTTCTGAAATTCCGTTAACCATGCCGACCGATGGATCATTTGTGGTTGTCGGTGTCTTATGAATACGTGAAACGCCGGTATCCGTATCGGTATAAATAACATCAGTAAACGTACCGCCAATGTCTACTCCTATTAATTTCATACGTACTCAGCCTCCATCCGCTATTGCAAACTTGATTCCATGAGCTCTCCGGTTCGGCAGCTTGAGTTCTTTTTCTCCTCAGCAAGAGCACTGCCTAAGATTCAGGATCCAGTCATGGATTGCTTCAATCGCTGTGCAAAAAGCACATTAGTCATATATCTCCGTGCATCTGCTGTTAGCAGATGCACCGTTGCAGAATGATCATCGCCCGTACCGCCTAATCGATGCAAAGTTACATAAGCACCGTTGAGGTTCTCAATAATCTTTACAATATGGAAATTGCTCTGCAGCAATTCGTCTATTTTTCTTTTTTCTTCTAAAAAAGACCGATACTCGTGCATGGCTTACCCCCCAAACATGCTGATCATCCGCTGACGTTCATTCCATGTCATTGAAACCTCGCTTGGCTTGTCAATCATCGTAATTGCGCCTTCCGCTGGACAGACAATCGAGCAGAGATTGCAGCCGACACAGTCTTCCTCGCGAACACTAAGTGCTCGCTTGCCGTCCGCATCCGTGAAAAATTCAATACATTGATGCGCTGCATCCTCACATGCGATATGACATTTGTTGCAATGAATACAATAATCTTGATTAATGTGGGCAACGACTTTATGATTCAGATCGAGATCACCCCATTTCAAGTATTTCGGAACGGATTGACCAACCAGATCCATTACAGAAGCAAGGCCCTTTTCATCCAGATAATTGTTCAGTCCATCAATCATATCTTCCACGATTCGAAACCCATGGTGCATCGCTGCAGTGCACACTTGAACGCTGGACGCTCCCATCAGCATGAATTCGGCAGCATCCTTCCAATTTTCAATTCCTCCGATTCCAGAGATCGGAATGGGAATATCTGCTTCACGTGCACATTCAGCAACCATGCTCAGTGCAATTGGTTTAACAGCCGGGCCGCAATAACCGCCATGTGTGCCCTTGCCTGCCACATTGGGAATAGTGTTCCAACTATCCAGATCAACACCCATTAAACTATTAATGGTGTTAATCATACTGATCGCATCCGCACCGCCTTGTGCCGCCGCAAATGCCGTGGCCGTAATGTCTGTGATATTCGGCGTCAGCTTCACAATAACCGGAGTCTCGGCAGCTTCTTTTACCCAATAGGTCTGCTTTTCAACCAATTCCGGAACCTGTCCGGATGCAGAGCCCATTCCGCGTTCAGCCATACCATGAGGACATCCAAAATTAAGTTCCAGACCATCAACTCCGGCATCTTCAACCCGCTGGACAATTTCGTGCCATTTTTCTTGCTTTGGTTCGACCATCAATGAAGCAATGATCGCATGATCCGGATAGTTTCGTTTCGTTTCTCTGATTTCACGCAAGTTGACTTCAAGCGGTCGATCGGTAATCAACTCAATATTGTTAAAACCCGCCACTCGTTGTCCGCCGTAATTTAAACCTGAGAAGCGTGAGGTGACGTTGATGACCGGATCACCAAGAGTTTTCCAGACCGCGCCGCCCCATCCCGCATCGAACGCACGCTGAACTTGATAACCTGTGTTCGTTGGCGGCCCGGAAGCGAGCCAAAATGGATTTTTCGACTTAATGCCTGCAAAATCAATCTGCAAATCCGCCATAAAATCACCCCTTATCTTAAATTTTGCTGAGCATTTGCTCGTGAATCGCATGTGCCGTCCGTTTTCCCTGCTCAGCAGCAGCAACCACCATGGCTTCACCTTTTCCGTTGCCGAAAATGACATCACCTGCAGCGAACACCTTTGGATTCGATGTTTGAAACGTTTCGGGATTAACCGTCACAACGCCGTGAGAGTGAGCTAATCCGAACGCATCAATGAGTGATGCGTAGCGATTTTGGCCGATGGCCTTCACAATCACATCCGCATCCATAATAAAATCCGAATTTTCAATCTCTATTGGCCGATGACGTCCGCTTGCATCTTCATCACCTAGCTTCATCTGCACGCATTCAAGCTTCGCAGCATGACCATGTCCGTTACTTATAATCTTTTTCGGTTGCGTCAGCCAGCAAAATTCAATTCCATCCTCTTTAGCAAATCGAAATTCAAAAGGATAGGCGGTCATTTCTGCCTCAGAGCGCCGGTAAACAATTTGTACGCGTGCAGCCCCCAGCCGTTTCAAGCAGGTCGCTGCGTCAATCGCTGTATTCCCCGCACCAACAACAACTGCCTTTTTACCGATAAATTGACGTGTAGGTTGACTGTCCTTCACTTGCTCAATGAGCTTAATAGCATCATAGACCCCATCCAGCTCTTCACCTGGTATTTCGAGTGATGGAACATTCGCCATGCCTATTGCAAGAATGACAGCATCGGATTCATCCATGATCGATTGAACGGACACGTCCTTGCCAACTTCACAATTTGTTTGAATCGACACACCGAGCCTTTCGATCTGTTCCACTTCCCAAAGTGCTACCTTCTGCGGCAGACGGAAAGGAACAATGCCGTAAGTATCCAAGCCTCCTGCTTTTTCATGCTTCTCATAAATGGTGACTTGATAACCGAATCGAGCCAACTCTCGTGCCGACGACAGTCCTGCCGGGCCTCCTCCGATGATTGCAATTTTTTTGCCGTTCGGCTCGCCTGCCTCAAACAATTGTGGGTTATTCTTCATTGCCCAATTTGTTGTGTGCCGCTGCAAATCACCAATCATGATCGGCAGCGATGCATCATTAAGCACACAGGCACCTTCGCATAATTCTTCAGTCGGGCATACTCGCGCACATGTTGCGCCCATCGGATTAGCATCCATAATGACACGTGCCGAGCCTTTCATATTGCCTGTTGTAATTTTCTTAATGAAGAGCGGAACGTCTATGTTTGTCGGGCATGCCTTAGTGCAAGGAGCATCGAAACAGAACAGGCAGCGATTCGCTTCCTCCATGACTTCTTTCGGTTTCAGGTCAGGTTTCACTTCATCAAAGATCTTCCAAAAAACAGCTGTATCAGGCGAATCCATTGCGACAACCGCCTCCATTAAAGTTCATTGTCTTCCAGCTGACTCGTGACTTTATACAATCACACGTTCTCAGGTCCTTGTTTAATCATGTTTCCTGCGATATCCTTCGAGTCACTTGGCGAATCCATAATTACCGTGATTGCCGCGTACTCTGCGTCAGTCAGACGACTTGAATCATTTTTCATTAAGTATCCATAGACACACCCTGAAACAACGAGACCGATCGTCCAGGCATTATCCCACAAGAAGTGCAAACCTGGTACAAAAAGTCCGAGAACTGAGACCACAATACCAATCAAGAATGCATAAATACTTTTCATATTGAAACCTGAAGCATAGCTGTAACGGCCCGTAGGTGAATACAGCTCCGTTAATGAAAGCTTGCGCTGGCGGACGATCCAGTAATCAGCAATGGCGATGCCGTCAATAGGTCCGAGTAATGCTCCGTAACCACCAAGGAATACGAAAATATAATTAGAAATATTGCCCACCAGGTACCACGGCTGCATTGCTAGTGCAAGGAGTCCGGTCAATACGGCACCACCTGCAAAAGTGATCTTCCGAGGCCATAGATTCTCCGCAGCACGTGCCGGCGCGACAACATTTGCAGCAACGTTTGTTGTTAAAGCAGCCAAAATAATGCCTACAGTACCAATCAAGATAATAAATGGAGGAAAATGCGACATCAAAGCAGCCGGATCCCAAATTGCCTGACCGAAAATAACCACAGTAGCAGAAGTTACTGCAACGCCGATAAAAGCAAACAGTCCCATCGTTCCCGGAAGAGCAATTGACTGCCCGACGACCTGTGCTTTCTGACTCTTGGCATAGCGACCAAAATCAGGAATATTGAGTGCAAGGGTTGCCCAGAAAGCAATCACGCCCGTTAAGGATGGGAAGAAAATCGTGAAAAACTGTCCTGCTGATGTAAATTTAGAAGGTGCAGACAACATCGGACCGAATCCACCGGCAGCGACGATTGCCCAAATCAATAAAGCAAGACCAAGAACAATAAGTACCGGAGCCGCCCAGGCCTCCATTTTTCGAATTGATTCCGGGCCACGATAAGCGACAATAACATTTAATGCCCAAAAAGCGAAAAACGAGATGAATAAGTGACCCCCGACATTTTCCCAACCGGTCATTGACACAAGCAGCGTGTCAATGGCGGCACCACCATACCAACAGTTGATGCCGAACCAAGCAGCAGCAACGATCGCACGTGCAATTGCCGGAATATGTGCCCCTTTGGAACCAAACCACAACCGTGCGAACACAGGATATGGAATTCCGAATTTCGTTCCCGCATGAGTATTTAACAAGATTGGGACAAGCACAATCAGATTTCCTAAAATGATCGTGACGATTGCCTGCCACCAGTTCATACCAAGCGCAATTAGCCCAGAAGACATCGTATAAGTCGGTATACAGATACACATTCCAATCCAAAGACTTGAAAAATTATACGCCGTCCAATGATGCTCTTCCTTTGTCGTCGGACGCAGGTCTTCATTCAGCATGTGGCTGTCTTTTAGACTATCAGCTGCTTCGCTGGTAAGAGTAACAATTCCGTCTTGTTCAACTTGAGTTTTCATCATATGAATGCCTCCCTAATTTGAGTGAAGTTGCAGACTAACCATCAAAAGGACCCGTCACATCAATAAAAACTTTCCTTGTCAAAGGAATATTGTTATTTTTTAAAAGCTGAATAAAAAAAGAATCAGTGCGAAATCATTAGCCCATAATTATGGAAAGTACAGTATCTAAAGCCACATTCACCCCCTTTGCGCAATCTTCATAGGAAGTTAATTCCTCTTCGCAATGGCTTTTGCCATGAACACTCGGTACGAAAATCATGGCTGTTGGAACGGAATCAGCGATGTATTGCGCATCATGTCCGGCACCGCTGTACATTCTTTTGTAGGAATAGCCCAACTCCTTTGCGGAACACTCCAGCTGATCGCAGATCTTGTGATCGAATGCTACCGTCTCCCGCCCCCATAATTTTTTTGCCTTGATTGAGCAGCCGCCGATTGAATCAGGCAATTCATTGATTGCTTGAACCACTTGTGCCACTACGTCCGGATCCTTGTGCCGGGCTTCCAGCGTGAATGTGACCCGATTTGGAATGACCGTATGAATGTTTGGCGAGACAAGCATCCGCCCCATCGTGTAAACAAGATCCGAATCCAGCCTGCTGAGTTTCTTGCGAAGCAATGTAATAACATCCGTCGCCGCAAACAGTGCATCCTTGCGCATGCTCATCGGCGTCGTCCCGGCATGATCAGATTCACCGCATACCTCAATTTCTTCATTCACCATACCGACGACGCCTTCGACAACCCCGATCGTCTTTTCTTCGCTTTCCAGAACAGGACCCTGCTCAATATGCATTTCGAGATAAGCTGATGCCTCTTGCAGTCGATTGCCAGCTTCTCCTTCATAGCCGCTGGCAGCCAGCGCTTCTCCGAACGTCACACCCTTTGAATCAGTACTTTTCAGCATCTTCGATTTGTCGAATTTTCCGGTTATAATTCCGGAACACATCATAGCAGGATCAAAGCGGGCGCCCTCCTCATTTGTGAAATCAACAAGCATGAACGGAATCTTAGGCTTGATATGATGATCATGAAGTGTCCTGGCAACCTCTAATGCTGCGATAACTCCCAGTACACCGTCAAACCGTCCGCCTTTTTTAACAGAATCCAGATGAGAACCCATGACAAGCGGAGGCAGAACCTCGCTTCCTTCCATCGTGGCGTAGATATTGGCCACGTCGTCAACTTTGACAGTCATTCCAAGCTCCTCACAGCATGAAATGAGATAAGTTCGCGCCTCGATATCCTCTTTTGAAAGCGATAAACGCGTCACGCCGTTATGATCCGTACGGCCAAAATCAGCGAACCGCTCAATAGTCTCCTTCAACCGTTCCGCATTGACACGTACCTTTTGTTCCTGCAAGAACGATCACCTCCCGGTAAACAGAATCTTTCACGACAGAACATCATGATGTTTAAATTTCATTTTTCATTGAAAAAAAATATCTTTCATCCCTAGGAAACAACCGATCCTATTTATGGAGTCATCAGCTTCTGATCCGGAAAAAGATACGTGTTCTCAAATGCAGCAAGTGCAGATTCAAACAGATCCATTGCTTCATTAATTTGTTGTTCCGTAATGATCAGTGGCGGCGCGATCATGACACTGGACTCATGAGAATAAGTATAGAAGCCTTGTTCCAAAAGTAGACCAACAAATTTTTTCATCAGGCCAACCGTATCCTTACCATAATCCATTCCGTAAGCAATGATCGGCTCTTTCGTCCGCTTGTCCTTAACAAGTTCTACTGCTGCAAATAAGCCGATATGCCGAACATCACCGACCGAGGCAAAACGCGCCTTAAGCTGCTCCAACCGTTCCGCAAGCACATCCCCCATTGCTGCCGCATGCTCAACCAAATGCTCATTCTTATAAATATCCAGCGTCGCGCAGCCAATCTGAGTGGATACGGTATGCCCGCTATAAGTCAATCCAGTCATCAGCACGTGATCATCAAAATAGTCGGCAATTGCCTGACTGACAATCACACCGCCAAGTGGACTGTAACCGCAAGTGACACCTTTCGCAAACGTCATGATATCCGGTTCGATATCGAAATGCTCAACCGCGAACATTTTTCCCGTACGACCAAAACCTGCCATTACCTCGTCACAAATCATCAAAATTCCGTATTTGGTACACAGCTCGCGAACGCCTTCCATATAACCTTTAGGTGGGATCAGCACCCCGTTGCTCCCTGGGATTGTCTCCATAAAGATTGCGGCAATCGAATCCGGCCCTTCATACAGAATCTGGCTGTTGAGTCTGTCCACGTAAAAAGCTGCTGCCGCTTCCTCGCTGTCAAAATGAATCGATTCACGATAAAGATAAGGTGTCTCGAATTTGATAAACCCCGGCAGCCCAGGTTCAACAGTGAACCTGCGATTTTCACCGGAAAGATTGCCTGCACCAAAGGTGGCTCCATGGTAGGATCGATAGCGGGAGAATATTTTATATCGCCCTGTGACCATGCGTGCAATTTTCACTGCATGATCATTTGAATCAGCACCGGCGTTAGCGAAGAATACTTTCGCCATGTTTTTTGGCGCAACCTCAATAATCTTCCTTGCCAACTCTGCCTTTGAAGCAGTCGCAAATCCGGGCGATGAAAGCGGAATTTCACCAATGTGCTTGAACTCTTCCATCAGCCTCGGATGATTGTGACCAACATTCAGGTAAACGAGCTGCGAACACATGTCGTAATACTTCTTGCCTGTGTCATCCCAGAAGAAGATGCCGTTTGCCTTCTTAATGATCTTAGGATGGACGTCTTTTTGTTTGGACCAAGAATGCAAGACATACAACTGATCGTCTTTCTTGATTTGCCAGTCTTCAATCGGTTCCATAACTCGCCATCTCCAATCAATTTTCTGAATTAATATAATATAATGATATACCTATCAATATTGAATACAATGAACATTCAGCCAAAAAATAATGTGCATCTGCACAAGGCAAATGCACATTTACTTAATCATGTCTTCAATCATAAACGCCAGCTGCAAATTGGTCTTCGCAAATGGATGACAGAGATCCGTACCGAGAATCGACTCGATTTTCTTAACCTTATAGAGGACCGTATTGCGATGGATAAATTCCTTTCGCGCGATCATTGACGTTCGACCGTCTTCCTCAAGAAAGACTCGTAAAAAGTGAACGAGATCCGTTTCATGTAGATGATCATATCGGTAAAGGACACCTAAATAGTTTTGGTAGAAATTTTCAATCAAGCGAGGCTCTTGTACATCCATAATAATACGATATGCCCCTAAATCTTTATATTCATAGATTTGCAGATACGAATGACGCTTCGTGAGCCGGAGTACCAATAATGCTTCTTGATAACTCTTCATGATCTCCTTTAATGGATATTCATTTCCCATGCCAAGATACATTTGGCGTGTACCAAGCTGTGGAGCATATCCATTTCTGATGGTTTTCATAAGGGAGGCAAGAGGCAGGTCTGATCCGCGCATTTGAACAGCAAGGAAGATTAGCTGATTGTCATGACGTATAGACAGCAGCAGCCGATA
Source organism: Sporolactobacillus sp. PKPK-6 (assembly GCF_056678885.1). NCBI lineage: Bacteria > Bacillati > Bacillota > Bacilli > Caryophanales > Sporolactobacillaceae > Sporolactobacillus > Sporolactobacillus sp. PKPK-6. The sequence goes on from NZ_JBWXPA010000001.1 coordinate 1,248,792, forward strand.
TTTTCGAGAAAGCGTTACTTCAACGATATAGCTAAGCGAGGAGGTAGGTGCCTTTTTAGAATCAAAAGAACAAACAATAATCGAAAATAGTTGATCGGTTTTAATGCCCAGCTGATCAAGTTCTTTATACACATAGGCATAATCGGGAGCGTCATGAAACAAAAGTTCGTTCAGCGTGTGCTTTGAACGGACTTGATTCTGCTCCGCCGAAGCAAGAAATTGAACTGTGATTTTCACAAAATCTGCGACCCGGTATGCCCACGGCATGTCAAAGACCGGAAATTGATGTGCATCTGCAAATTCCAGCACTTGATCCGGAATATGTGGAATGTAAGGACCAACGTTAAGAATCACACCGGATGCCTTATGCTCGTAGACATTTACAATCATCGACATAAGTCTCTGCTCATCTTTTTCCATATTAATGCCTGTCGTCACGAGCAGCTCACCTTCTTTAAAAAAATCGAAAAGGCTGTCGCTCTCCATCACGTTCACACCGGAAATCAAACGATTCATCCCCTCTTTACCGGCGACAACACAAATCGGTTCAAGTTCAGGCAACGCAAATAAATGGTTAAGTGTAATCATCACATAACCTCCTTTGAATCCGAAACAATTAAGAAGATATTCTAATTAAAAAGCAAAGCACCAGATCACATGATTACTCAAAGATTATTGGAAATAAGAAGGGGAAAATGTTCTCAGAGTTATTGAAAAATTTACACATATCAATAGTATCACTATATAACCAACCCATGACTCTGTCCAATATGAAGTAAAGAATACGCCTGCTTTCAAAAGCGATTCTATTGAGAAAAAACATATGAATCATTCATTTTCGCCAAGGTGTAAAAAAGCCCTTCCGGCAATGCATCTGCCAAAAAGGCCCTTGTGAATGAACATTAATGCTTCTTACATCTGATTAATACTTTGGTAACTCAAAACGCAGCGTGTAGCCGGAAAGTTTTCCATAATAATAATTCATGATACGTGCCTGTTTGACGGCCCAACCAATATCAGTCGCATACTGATGCGATGCCGTCTGAGTATTCGCCGGATTCCAGCGCATTTTATAGAGCGTGTCCTGGTGATAGGCTGCACTATTAATATAACTTTGTGCGATAAATTGGGCGCCGCCGAGGATTGCTGCTTCCGGGGTAAACCAGCCTTGTCTTGCCGCAAAATCCGCACCTGCTTGATTTGGATTATCGTCGGTCGCACCAATCCCGAACATGTTATAGACCGTATGCAGCTGACCGTCCGTTCCCGTACCCTGCAGTTGACCAGTGGCTAGTTGAGATGTGCCGTTTCCCGTTTCAAGCAACGCATGCGCGATCAGATAAATTTCATTGATATGTTGATCACTTGCTGCTTGAATGAACGTCGCTGCTTTCCCTGCAAGAATACCTTTTCCATTTAAAATATTGTTATTAATTTCATCAGCATTTACACTGGTTGTCGTTGAGAGATTCAGAAATTGATAGAATTCCGGCGACGTATTCGAAAAACTATTTGGATCGAGCATCGAACGCAAATCGTTCGGTGATGCATTGACCCATCCCATACTTGTACCAATCTGAAACCAAGAATCATTTCCATCTACTGGTTTCACTAAATCATTTGACAGCTGTGCTCCTTGCTTGACTTGCTTGACGATCCACGCGCTCCCATCAGCACCGCCTCGCACATCTGTATTCCCATTTACGGTCCACTGAATACCGTCGAAAGTAAGACTGTCCTTCGGCACATACATCGTATAATGATTATCCGTCTGTGCTGATGCATTGAGTTGGCGGTTTACCGCAACATCAAGTGGATATGGATACTGTGTCGTAAAATAACTGATCTCCGCCGGACGTGTGTTGCTTAAATAAGCCGCCTGAACATATCCGGTCGCATTATCAAATTGAACTTGAGCATATTTTTTGCCCATTCCAGTGATCTGGACTTGATCTCTGAACCGAGCCGTACGCAGTACCGTGTACTTTGTGCTTGCGTGATCGCGAACTTTCAATGTCGGAGAAGTCACAAACGCAGTACGTGCCGCAAACGGAGTCGTCGTCAGGCATTGATTCCGTACATAGCCTGTTATCCCGTTTGCGCTGATCAGTGCGTATTTGTTTCCCTTTCCTATAACAGACACCTGATTGCTCATGCTGAGCACTTGCTTCACTGAATAATGAATACTCGCTTTACTGCGCACTTTCAATGTGTACGCTGTCACATAAGCAGGGTACGCGCCGAACTTGGTTCTACTTATATGTTTTGACTGCACATAACCGGTCGTTCCCTTATAAGAGATGCGAGAATATGAACCATGAATACTCGTCACTTTTACCTTATTTCCCATGTTCAGTGTGCGCAGCACTTTAAATTTTTTACTCGCTTTATTTCGTACCTTCAGTGTATAGGTTTTGACGTAAGCACTGTATGAACTGCTCGCATGAGCTTGTCCGCCTAACGGAATGCCAAAGGACGCAAGCAGCAGCACCACAACCAGTGCACCTGTTACTATTTTTTTCATATGTATTTTCGACTCCCCCCAAATAAACTTTCAATCTTCTGCAGCTTAAACTCTATTTCATCAGGTCCAAAGAACCAAAAATATATAGTTTTAATTTTCTCATAGTAAAGTCCTAGCGTCTATGTATGATTGACAAAAATCAGGAATAAAATGTAAAGTTTCCCTTATTGAAAATAATGCAAGGAGTATACAGTAAAGATGGACTGCGCAGCAAAGGGAGATTCGGTTCAACTTTTCGAGCTTTCGGTCTAACCTTCCATGGATTCGGTCTAACTTCTCGAGTGTTCGGTCTAACCTTCACTAGATTCGGTCTAACTTCTCGAGTGTTCGGCCTAACTTTCCATGGATTCGGCCTAACCTCCACTTTTCGGTCTAACTGTTCGAGCATTCGATCTAGCTTTCCATGGATTCGGCCTAACTTTTCAAACGTTCGGTCTAACTCCTTCACTTCGGCTCAACTTTCCTCATATTATAAATGTTTTTTCCATTGATACGATGTGGTGCATTTTCCGTCTACTGTCAGATAGGCGGTTAACGCTGTTTTCACCTTCCCTCCGCAAAAAAAGCAGGCCACAATCGGCCCGCTTCCAAGAATCCTATTTCTTAAAATCCTCCAATAACCACTGTATCCAGCGACTTCAGAATTTCTACGGTCAAATTCACAGCGGAGACAAAATCTTCATACGCGACGAAGCAATACGGAGTATGTGCATAGCGCACCGGTACACTAATCACAACGGTCGGAGCACCTTGATACAGATTAATCACTGCGCCGTCATTGCCGCCGCCTGTTCGCACGGAGCGCTGCACCTTGATCCCCTTCTCCTTCGCAATGTCCAGGCAAAACTTTTGAAAGCGCGGATTGACAATGATTGATTTATCAAAGTCACGCAGCATTGGACCTCGCTTTAATCCCGTCTGAATCATGTAATCCGGCATGACGGTATCATCCGCCGGTGCACCCTCGAAGACAACGGAAACATCAGGACTAACTTTCTTCACGGCAACCTGGGCGCCGCGCTCCCCGACTTCCTCTTGAGCAGACAATGAAGCCACGACATCCACATTTAAAGAGGTGCCGTCCAACTCGCGAAGTACCTCAGCCATAACCGCCGTCCCAATACGATTATCGAATGCCTTCCCAAGCATCACATCTTTTTCTCCGAGAAACTCAAAGGTAACGTCAGGCACGACGGGTGCACCAATATCAATTTTAAAATCACGCGCCGCCTCCTCGGCGGAAGTTGCACCAACATCGATCACCATATCAGCGACCTGCGGCAGACGATTGCGCTCTTCCGGCGTCATAAAATGAGGCGGTGTGCTGGCAATAATCGCCGGGATATATACACCTTCCCGATTGCGCACACGCACCTTATGAGCAGGAATGTTTGCCCGGACCCAGCCGCCTACTGTCACAAACCGCAGCATTCCGTTCGGCTTGATCGCCTGAACCATAAAACCAACCTCGTCGCTGTGCGCGTCCAATTGAACAACCAATCCGTTTCCCGAATTTTCATTTCGTTTCACATACACATTGCGCATATGGTCTTCCACAACTTTGCCAAATGGGCGTACAGCATCAGAAAAAATGCCGGCCACCTCATCCTCAAAGCCTGAAACACCATTCGCATTTGATAATTTCTCAATCAACCTCAATGACTGCTCTTTGTCCATAATTAAGCTCCTTGAATAAAATTCAAAACTAATATTAATTATAATCCTTCTACTAACGTTGCAGGAATTAAATGTGATGATTCATAATACTATAAATGTTCAAAATTAAGAAGGTCAGGGCATAAAAAAATCCTTTATTATGGAAGGATAGGTGTTTCCTATCCAAATCCAAATAAAGGACTCGACTATGGATAAGAATACACGACTTTCATCCTTTGAACAATGGTTAAATCCAATTAATTTTAGACACCTGGAACAGAAACTGAATCAGACTCAGGCAGATAAATACGTGAAAAAGCTGACCACCAAGGCTTATATCCTGCTCTTTCTCTATGCTCAGCTTCATAAAGAAGACAGCCTGCGCGCTCTGTCGGACTGTGTCCTGAATCAACATCTTCAACGGGTCACAGGACTTTCTTCAATCAGCGCCGCTCAGCTCTCAAGAAAGAATAACACGGTGGATCCCCAACTCTTGATGATGCTCTTCTTAGAACTCGTTGCCAAGATGAAAGGAAAACCTGTACCGGATTCGAAAAGGTTATTGAAAATCGTTGATTCCACGACGATCACCATGAACCCGAACCAATTCCCATGGGCACAGTTCCGAAAAACAAAAGCAGGAGTGAAGCTGCACCTTCGCCTCGTGTTCCTGGGCAAGGGACAGGTCTTTCCGGAAAAAGCGATCCTGACGTCAGCTCAGGTTCATGACCGTGAGGAACTGGATGCCTTGGTCGATGAGGAGGCCATGTATGTCTTTGATCGCGGCTACATCGACTATAAGGCCTTCGACCGTTTCTCGGATAATGGCATATTCTTTGCCTCTCGTCTGAAGAAGAACGCGGTCACGCAAACTATTCGCAGCTATGCGGTTCCAGAAGATGGGGCGATTCAGTCAGACCAGATGATCCTGCTGGGTGATCCGCTTCATCAGGCGGACAACTTCTTTCGCCTGATCGTGTCTCAGGATGATCAGGGACGAACCATCCGGATCATCACTAATCGTTTTGATCTTCCAGCAGAGGAACTCGGGACGATCTACCGGGAACGTTGGGCGATTGAACTCTTTTTCAAATGGCTCAAGCAACATGTCCGTCTGAAAACCTTCTATGGTCAGAGTGAAACCGCCGTTCATAATCAAATCATTTTGTCGCTGATTCACTACTGCTTATTTCTTCTGGTCCAACAGGAACTCGAGACGAGTGCTTCCCTGCTGCAGATCAGTCGGTGGCTCAAAGGGATGCTTTGGAGCCCTGCGAAAAAATGGCTCCATCGTCTTCAGTTCCGGACAAGGAAAGAGAAAGTGAAGACTTAAAAGAGACCACAAAAACCTGTCACTCTGGAACAAATGGATAATATTGTAAAAATGGAATGGAGCACCTTTTAGGGACTCGTTGGCTTTTTTAATCACGCCAGAGAAATCAATCATCTGAATATTTTGGCAAAAAGAAATCAATATGTTTATGCAACGCTAGTATAATCCTTCATAAAAATAAAAGGACGCTAATGGTCATTTGGCGTCTCAAGTGAACACAACATCTTCAGTTGTTTTTTGGGGATTATTAAATAGAGGATGTGGAAAAAGGGAATGAAATTCTGTTACAATTCCGCTAAAGCGGGTGCATTTTACGTTCAAAAACAACAGGTTCATTCAGCAAGACAAATCTGTTCCATTGAAAACAGCAGCTTCCTGAAACTGTTTTATTGAATCAATAATTTCTCCGTAGCTTTCCCTCTTTCCAAAAAGAGCAGAAGTACCGAGTACAAAACCCGTGACGCCAAACAAACTCAATTCTTGAATCTTTTTTAAAGATATTGCCCCATCAACAACAATTTCAAAGTGACAGGACTGGCGAAGTTTATTCAATCGTTTAATTTTTTCAGTGACAAATTCAAGATACTCCTGACCAGCAAAGCCCGGATTAACAGTCATGACCAACACTTGATCAACAAGCGGTAAAAGTTCACTGACAAAATCAACGGACGTCCCAGGATTAATTGCAATGCCGACTTCTGCACCGAGCCGCTTAATTTGGCTAATAATTCGGGATGCGTGCGGCGTTGCTTCTGGATGAAAGTAAACGCGTCTTGCTCCTAATTCAATAAACTTTTCCACATAATTTTCCGGATGATAAATCATCAGATGGACATCAAGCAATTTGTTTGTGTGATCTGAAATTGTTTTAAAGTCTTCCGGACTCATCCCAAAATTCGGGACAAAAGCCCCATCCATAATATCCATGTGGAACCCGTCAATTGCCGATTGCGACAGCAATCGTGTTTCTTCCGACAGATGATTAAAATTAGCACACATCATTGAAGGATAAAGTTTTCTTTGCATTGTTCATTCTCCTTTCAAAGAGCTTCTATGGCGGAGTTGTGTGGTTGTTTTCTCATTGAACCTACTCAAAGAGTAGCATAAAAAAGCCCTCATAGTAAAGCGCTTTCATTTTTTCTTCACTTATTTATTTGCAGAGGCGTTCAGAACTGGATGTGGTAAATTAATTGCCCCTGGCCAGTCCACTATGTTTCTCTCTCTGAACATTAAATGAAGCATCCATTCGACTGCGGATAACAAATAAAAGGAAGAGACTTATCGCAAATTACGTTAAATCAAAAGATCACTATAATAAAGTTTATGAAAAGATTCAAGATACAGATTCTGTTCATTGCCGCCTTCCAGACGAATTCGATGCAGAAGCTGTTCTTTAAAGGAGCCACTACCAAACTGACTGACATGCTGCTCCGCCGATTGAACTTTCAAATGGAATGTCTCACGAATATTTACCGAATAATTAGAGTCATCGGCGTTGAAAAGATAAGTTTCCTGCGGCTTTGAAGGTTCAATGCCTTCTTCCAGATGCTCGGGATAATAGCAAAAGCCGTCCGCCAAATAACCGGCCTCTGAAGCAACACGCCCAATCGTAATGTGATCGGAATGAACATCATATTTTTTAAAGGGATCAAACGTAATCAAAATATCCGGTCGCTCCAATCTGATTTTCCGAAACACCTTCTCTTTGAGTTGTGCTTCTCTAGCAAACAGAGTTCCGTCAGAAAAATTAAGCCAGTTCACCGTAATCCCGAGTACATGGGCAGCAAGTGCCATTTCAGTCCGTCGAATAGTTGTCACTTGTTCAGGTGTCTGCGCCCGATCATGTGTCCCCTTATCACCATTTGTCGCGATCACAACAAGAACCCTATTTTTTTGTCGTACCAACCTGGCTAACGTGCCACCGATAAATGTTTCATCATCCGGATGCGCAATGAAAACAATCGCTTTTTTCTCTTCGACTCCCATCTCTCTTCCTCCTTGCTGGCGTAATTCTGCGCCTATCCTTCCAAATAGGATTTCACCAAGGCAACAAACAGAGGTATGGAAGTCTCAAATGCTTTAGGATCTGCCTTGAATTTACTGCTATGAACCGGATATGCTGACCCAACACCTACATTAAAAAAAGTACCCGGTATGATCTGTTGATAGCAAGAAAAATCTTCTCCACCCATACTTGCTTCTAGATGCACAACATCAAAATGTTTTTTTAAGGCAACCGTTTCAACGAATTTTGTTAATTGTTGATCATTGACCACGGCCGGAGCACCGTCCACCCATTGGAATTCACTCGTGACCTCGTTAGTGGCGGCAATGCCGCTTGCTACTTTCTGCAAACGCATTTTTATTTTTTCTCTCGCCTTTTTATCAAAGGATCGAACGGTTCCTTCAAGCAGCGACGTGTTTGGCAGCACATTCCAAGTCTTTCCGGATTCAAGATGTGTGATTGAAACCACGCTTGGGTCAAACGGATTGACATTTCGACTGACAATGGTCTGAGCGGCAACAATAAATTCACCTGTTGCCACAATCACATCATCCCCGCTTTCAGGATGAGCGGCATGCGTACCCTTCCCATGAAACGTAACAAAAAAGCGATCCACTGCGGCATTAAAATTCCCCGTTTTGACCCCAACAACACCTGTTGGCAGTTCTGGATTAACATGCAGTCCGAAAATCGCCTCGACACCATTTAATATCCCTGTATTTACAACTCGGTCCGCCCCATGATCCACCTCTTCAGCCGGCTGAAAAATAAGTAAGATGCTTCCGTTTAACTGATCTTCAATTTTCTTTAATTCAATCGCTGTCGTCAGTAAATTGGTTAGGTGAAAATCATGACCGCATGCATGCATCCGATTTGAATGTTCCGATGAATAGGCCAAACCACTCTCCTCATTAATCGGCAGTGCATCAATGTCCGCTCGCAGCGCGATCAAACTGCCTGGTTTTTTTCCGCCAATCTTCGCAAAGACCCCTGTATCCATTGGATTGGATAAAATGTCAATGTTGTGCTCTTGAAGCACTGCTTTAATCTTCTTTGTCGTCTCAAATTCACCAAGGGCAAGTTCGGGATGTCGATGAAACCACTGAAATAAAGCTAAGGTTGACTTTTCTATCCCACTTTCTAATTCATATTGAGTCATCTTATTACCCCTCATAACTGATTTTTTGAAGAAACCTTAAGTTCTTATATTGCTGCTTTTTGTAAAAACAGCACACCTAGAAAAATAAAAGCGACTGCTTTTCTTAGAGCACAAGAAAAGTAGTCGCCATTGCCGTCCGATTGTACTTTTCTTATCTCTCAGATCAAATCTGCCGGAATTAACACCATACACAGTTTTCTATGCTGGTTGTCGGGGTTCATTGGGCCGGTCCCTCCCCCACTCTAGATAAGAATTATTTAGTTGATGTTTAAAGCTTACGAGAGTTCCATTGAAGAGTCAATACTAATTCATACTATTTTTATGCGATTTGTTTTTTTGAATTAAAGTTCACCCATTTTTTTAAATCAATCGATGCCGGTGGTTCGACAATCACTCAGTTTCTACATCATCTCCGAAGATTCCTTTCAAGTGGTCTTCGAAATGTTCGTGGATGGTCTTGAATTTCTCGTCAAATTCTTCCTGTGTGATGATCCCTTTCTCCATAAGTAGGTAAAAAAGTGCCGTGTTTCGTTCATAATTCAACACTGCCTCTGATCCGAGTTCGGTCAATAGTTCCTCATCGGTCACAAAATCATCTCCCTGTTTCGTAATGTCAGCAGCAATGATATTCCTAGTTGCAGGATAAACGAAATTGCTTCTTGGCATACATGAAGATAATTCACTAACCACAATAATCAAGCAGTGACGAGAGCTCAGCTCATTCACCGCTGTTCCTGCCCACTATGTTCCTCTCTCTGAACAAATCGATAGAACATGTAACCCAAAACAGCTCCCGTTGTGTTGAGAATCACATCATCGATATCGGTCATACGGTTAGGCAGGAAAAGCTGGATCCATTCAATAGTCGCTGAAAACAGAGCACTCATAAACAAGGCATGTGCCCAATGGAACTGCGGATACCTCATTGCCAGAAAAAAGCCAAAGGGTAAAAACAGCATAATATTCCCAAGATCATCAACGATAAAATAAAATAGAGAGGCTGATTGAAAATTTTTAAAGATCACAAGCGGATTCAAATTAATAGTAAAATGCTGAACAGGTGTCCCGGCAACGTTCCCGGTATGAATAATCCCATGTGGAATTAAGGTCAGATACAACACGAACAAAATGGAGAAAGTTAGAAGTATGTTAGCGAGAGCAATTTTTAATTGTTTCATTAAATCTCTCCTATATATTACTCAGAAAATCACAACCTGCTTGTCTGTATTGTTAGTCATTCCAAGACGATTTGTCAAACTTATAGACTGAATCGTTTTTAATTAATCAGGTAGAAGATAAGAGAATCCAGGTGTAAAAACTAGATTATTTTAAAAAAATGCGTGCAAAGTAAAGACGACTGCGAAGCAAAAGGAGATTCGGTTCAACTTTTCGAGCGTTCGGTCTAATTTTTCACAGATTCGGGCTAACTTCTCAAGTGTTCGGTCTAACTTTCTATCGGTTCGGCCTAACCTCTACTTTTCGGTCTAACTCTCACTAGATTAGGCCTATTTTTTCATGGATTCGGCCTAACTTTTCAAACGTTCGGTCTAACCCTTTCACTTCGGTTCAACTTTTCTCATAATATAAGTGTTTTTTCCATTGATACGATGCTGCGCATCTTCCGATGGTGTAAAAAAACACCGGAGCATTTTTACCGCTCCGGTGTTTTTGTTTCTTATTTATTTCCGCACTCAGCGCTTCTTCAGCGGCTTTGTGCCTAGATTGACCCGATATACATAACCCGTTTTGCCTTTATAAGTGACCTTGTACATTTTTGCTGACAGGGGACTTTTGGTCTTGAGCTTTGTATTTTTCGGGATCTTGATTCCTTTTCGTTTCTTACCCGTATTGGTGCTGTATAAATACGATGGCTTGTGAACGTAACGCGTCACGGACTGTGCTTTAGTTCCGAGATTCACTTTATAGACGTAGCCTGTTTTTCCCTTGTACGTCACTTTGTACATTTTTGATGAGAGCGTACTGATTGTCTGCAGTTTCACATTTATTGCGATCTTAATTCCCTTGCGCTTTTTACTCGTATTGGTGCTGTACAAATACGATGATTTATGGACATAGCGTGTGACGGACAGGGGCTTTTCCCCAAGGTTGACTCTGTAAACATAGCCTGTTTTTCCTTTATATGTGATCTTGTACATCTTGGCTGATGGGTCGGTCTTGGTCTTGACCTTTGTATTAACTGCGATAAAACCAATTCTCGTCTTGCTGCCATTTGACGAACTGTAAAGATAGGGGCCCTTTTTCACATAATAAGTATGTTCTTTCGCATTCTCCGTATCACTCGTCTTTTGAAGCGCATCAAGACGTTTTTCCAAGGCAGATTTTGCATCGCTGTCCGCCAAAGCATTGACCTTGACTCGAGCAGCATCCACGTCTGCTTGCGATTTGGTTTGTTCCGCCTGCTCTACTGCTTTTGTTGCCGCTTCTACTGCCTTTGCCGTCTCCTCTTCCGCAGCCGCACCATCTATCTTCTCTTGTACAACTTTCAACCGAGCATTCAGCGAATCCTTCGTCGTTCCTTCCGCCAAAGCATTGACCTTGACTCGAGCAGCATCCACATCTGCTTGCGATTTGGTTTGTTCCGCCTGCTCTACTGCTTTTGTTGCCGCTTCTACTGCCTTTGCCGCCTCCTCTGCTGCAGCCGCACCATCTATCTTCTCTTGTACGACTTTCAACCGAGCATTCAGCGAATCCTTGGTCGTTCCTTCCGGCAGCTGAGCAACAAACAGCTTTGCTGCATCTGCATCCTTCTGCAGCTGACTCTGTTCCGCCGTTTCAACCAATTGGACAGCGTCATCGGCAGCAGCTTGTCCATCCATCACAATGTTGACTTTTATTGTTTTTGTTGCTGTTACTCCGGCCTGATTCGCTACTGAATAGGTTATTTGATAGGTGCCAGGCGTTTTCGTTTTCACTGTATCTCCGGACACCTTGATATCAGAAGTCAGATCGCCATCCTTCAAATCATTGGCCGACACGCCATTCAGTGCATCAAAACTGTCACCATAATTCAATGTCGTCTCATTCGGTGCTTTAATACTTGGATTATTTCCCCAGATGCTTTTAAGATGTTCACCCTCAGCCTGACTGATCGATACCGTACCATTATTAACGAAATAAGCTAGGTTGCGTGAATCAGACGGCTGATCCGGATTCGGGTAAACAAGCTGTGTGATTACTTTTTCTCCATCATTGACAAAGACTTCAATAGAAGAGGTATCCACGTATACGGTTAGCTTAATGCTGCTTGCCTTTTTGTCCAGCTTTACTTTTGTTTCCTGGCGATTAATCGATTCGCCGTCCTTGGTACGGTCAAGATAAACGATCTGCTTTTGCGGATCATAGCCGACCTTTACATATTTTGAACCGTCATCGGACTGTCGGAGCAAATAGCCGAGATCATTCGGCTCCGAAGCATTTGTCCAAGTAAAATCTGCACTGATTTTATATTGTGTTCCTGAAAAGTCCTTAATCTGCGACGTTTCGGTATCCCCGTAGCTGTCCTTGATCTTCTCATCTCCAAGGTTTATAGCACCTTGTCCAATTTGATCATCAATCTCTGAAACAGGCTCTTGCCGAATCGTATAACCGCTGTCCGATTTCTCTAAGTTCAGCTCGCGCGGCAAGGTCATCTCGCCCTTCCAAGGTGACGTGTTCTGCTCCCCGTTGTACGTCCAGTTGGACATCCATCCAAGCATAATCGTGCGATCCGGTACATTGGCAAACGTAATACCCGCGTAAAAATCTTCGCCATAGTCGAACCATTGCGGATTCTTCATGGTGTCATCTGTATCCGGAGTGAATGCAATCTTATCCGCATCATTTTTGCCGAGCGTTCCTACAAAATACTGCATACCCGACCCGCCGGCAGGAGCGCCATTTTGCACACTCAGTGACAGCACCCACTTCTTTTCGTTGGTTCCCTTAACTGTCATTGGAATCAGTTCCGGGCACTCCCAAACACCGTTTCCCACATCATTTTCACGCTTGATGCTTGTTTGATAATCCCAATCCTTTAAATTCTTCGATGCAAAAATTTCAACTTCCTGCCCGGATACAACAGGCATGATCCACTCCTGATTCGCCTCGTCATACACAACGTTCGGATCACGGAAATTGCCCGCATCCTTTGTCCGCACCTCAGTAACCGGAATAATCGGCTTTTGATTATTATATTTTTTAAACGTCTTTCCGCCATCCGTACTGTAGGCCATATTCTGTTCCTGCACTTCACGGATGCCGATGATATTTCCGAGCGAATCCTTGCTGTAATCATCATCCCGCACGCACACCTGATACGTACTCGTGTAGAAGGCGATCAGCGTATTCTGACCAAAGCCGCTCACATTATTTTTATCAAGCACAACGGAACCGCTGAAGATATACCGCTTGCCATTCGGATTGTTGAGATCCCAGTTTGTGGTTGGGCGCCCCAAATAATGGACAGGCTTCGCATCATCCTTCGTTTGCATCCAAAAGTCTACCCACGCATCGTTATCATCTTCCGGAATGGCTACCTTCTGTTCCTTCCAGTGAACGAGGTCTTTACTGATGGCATGTCCCCAGGACATATTGCCCCATTCATTGCCTTCCGGATTATACTGATAAAACATATGATAGACACCATTGTATTTAATCAATCCATTCGGATCGTTCAACCAATTCTGTTGAGCTGAGTAATGATACTGATTACGATATGGCTCTTGATAGTAATGACTGCTCGAATCCTCCGCCTTGACTTGCACCGGCAGTGACGGCACCATTAATCCTATACCTATAAGTAACGCAATACTGAATTTGAGTAGTCGATTCAACTTTTTAACCTCCTCTATTTTATTAAGCGCTTTCATTAACACATTTTGTTATGCAAGTTTCATTCCAATTAGTGTGTTATTTTTAATTGCTGATAAAGTTTGTGAAAAAGCTTGCTAATAGTGGAAAAAATTTGATGATCATTTTTTTACATTTTATGTAAGCAACTCACTAATTCTAAAAATGAAACAGATTGAACAAAAAAAGATTCACTAGAGTTAATTAAAGTAGATTTCTAAAACACTAGAAAATAGATTACTAGATTAGAGCTGACCTCTTAAAAGATGCACGCAAAAAACGACCCGAACCCACTTACACCATGGATTCAGATCGTTTCGCTTTTTAGTAAAAAAATTGTAGTGTCATCGAACAGCTCAAAATGCTATTGGACTACTCAGGTTGGTTCAAACGATTAGTTAAATTGATTCCTTAACCACTTTGCGTTCAAATGGATCTGAGCTGATACCTTCTTCAACAATCTTCTTTGACCATTCCTTGGCTGAGAAGAGTGAGTGATCACGATAATTGCCGCAGCTTTCAATCGTCGTTCCCTGAACGTCGTCCCAAGTGGCTTCGTTTGCGATAAATTCAAGCGAACCCTTCAGCGCTTTGGCAACGTCAATTGGTTCATGTTCGCCCCAAAGAATCAAGTGAAAACCGGTGCGGCAGCCAAATGGCGAGCAGTCAATCACGCCTTCCAGTCGATCACGCAGCAGACTGGCCAGCATGTGTTCAATCGTATGCAGCCCTGCTGTCGGAATCGCATTTTCATTCGGCTGTACAAAACGCAAATCATAATTTTGAATCACATCGCCCTTAGGACCTTTTTGTGTCGCAATTAATCGGACATATGGAGCCTTGACTTTCGTATGATCAAGAGTAAAACTTTCAACCTTTGCCATGACTACAATCGCCTCGCCTTTTTGTATTTTCGTAATGACCTATTACTATTTTATCAGCATCGCACTATTTATTGCATGATTAAGTGATTGGTTAATGAGCTATCTGTCTAAATCCAAAATACAAAAGAATCGACTTCGGTGCGAATATTGTATGCAAAGCACAGACTGTTCCGCTATTCATGTTTCATGATGAATCAGAGCTGATCCCCTCTCTAATGGATTAACGTTATTTTATACACATAATTCATATGTGTCAACTGTGATTTAGGCAGTCTTGGTTTCTTGATTTCTATTTTTCTTCTAACCTTAGAATTTTTTGTTGGTTCTTTTACCGTCGATTTTTATGCACTGATTTAAAGAAAACCGCTGTTCGCAAGCTGCAGCGGACGGCGGTTTTGTTAGATTATGGTAAGTACGTTTTTTATTTATACAAGTCAGGATACATTTCTTTTGCGAGTGTATCCAGACCATCAAGCGTGTTGTAGCTGTAACTGAACAGATAATTGTAATCCATGCTATATACTTTTTTATTTTTGATCGCTTTCATACTGGACAGCTTCGGATTTGAGTAAAGGGCCTTTTTCATTTTACTTCCGTCCGCTCCCCAATCCAGAACAATCAGCACGTCAGGGTTCGTTTTCACCAAGGTTTCAACGCTGACATTGCCATTCACATTTTGGAAGACATTATTGAGCTTGACCATCTTAAATGCATTATTGAAGAACGTTTCATTATAAGCAGAATAGACGTAAACTTCTTTTGGATCCGACATATGCAGATAAGCGAAGGTCTGCGTCTTTTTAATTTTCGATAACTGCGACGTAATTTTTTTCTGATGAGCCTTCAGTTTGTCGGAAAACGCTTTGGCTTTATCCTGAACATTGAAGATTTTCCCCAAATTGTCAATATCTTTGTAGATGTCATCATAGGTACCGCCGCGAATCGAGGACTTCAATGCATAGGTATTGACGCCCATCGAGTTCAGCGAATCAACCGTTCCGACACCCCAGTCCGCATTGTCAAACAAATCGCCACGGCTGACAATGATATCGGGATTCGTACCGATCGCTGCTTCTTTGCCAACATAGGAGCTGCCAAGCTTCTTCAATGAGTTGTACTGTTTTTCAACCGATGTGTCCGCAGCTCCGAAGTTCCCGCCAACACCGACGATCTTGTCTTTCAATCCGAGATGGAGGAGCAGTTCGGCTACCGTTCGGGTCGTTGCCATCACTCGCTTCGGTTCCTTCTTAATGATCTGATCTTTCTTCTTCCATTCGGTACCACCTTCTGCTTTCGTATAGTTATGAATCGTCAGCGGATAGTGCGATTTGCTACTTTCAGCAGCCTTATCCGATCCACTTGTTGTTGTCGAGCTGCCGCATCCGGCGAGTAGTAAAATGCCTGTTAGACAGCAGGCAAGTAATTTCTTTTTCATGTATGTTATCCTCCTCAGATTCCATAGGCGAAGCCTATATGTTTTGTCACTGGATTTATAAAGGTCTGGCATTTAATTTGATAGAGTGCTTCAACGGTTTCGGGAGTCAGTACGTCTTCCGGCTTCCCGTGTGCATAAATTTCACCGTCTTTAACCGCGTATATATAGTCACAGTACATAACCGCCAACTCCAGATCATGAAGCGCAGCCAGGACACTGATGCCAAGCTGTTTCACGCAGGAAAGAATCTCAAATTGGTAGCGTATATCAAGATGATTCGTTGGTTCATCGAGAATCATTAATTGCGGCTGCTGCGCAATGGTGCGCGCGAGAATAACCCGCTGCTTCTCACCACCGGAAAGTGACTGATAGCTGCGCGAGCGATAATCCTGTAATCGTGTGCGCCTCAGTGCCTCTTCTACAATCTCATAATCATCCGATTGATCCGGCTCCAACAATTTCTTATGCGGAGTCCGTCCGAGAAGCACCATCTGCTCAACGGTTAAATCAAAGCTCATTTCATTGAACTGCCCAACAACGCCCAAGCGCTGTGACACCTTTTTCTCTGAACTCTTCAGAACATCAAGATCATTTAAAAAAACGCTGCCGCTCTGGGGTGTTAGACTTTTATAGATACTTTTAAGCAGTGTCGACTTGCCGCAGCCATTTGGCCCGATCAGCCCGACAAACTGCTTGTTTTTCACAAATACAGAAGCATTTTTGATGATTTCTTTTTTGCCTCTGCGCACGTGCAGTTCTTTTGCCGCAAGTTCCATTCCTCAGCCTCCAAAGTTATAGCCTTTTTTCACAATCATATAGATAAACAGCGGCGAACCAATCACTGATGTAATGATTCCGATCGGAAGGTCAACATTGGGAATCAGTATACGGGACAAGATGTCTGCCCAGATTAAAAAGAGACCGCCAAGCAGAAGCGTTGCCGGCATCAAACGTCTATGATCCGCTCCAAAAAGCCCGCGGCAAATATGCGGAACAATTAAGCCGACAAAGCCAATCGTCCCAGAATAAGCAACCATCGTTCCCGTGATCAGCGCCGCGAGCACCATGTAGGTCTTACGAAACACGCTCAGATTAATTCCAAGTGTCACCGCCGATTCATCCCCGAGAAGCATGGTGTTTAAAACGCGATGCTGGAAAAGAAAAATACCGCTGCCAAGCAAGACAACAATGGCTAAAATCGGTACCTTTTCCCAGCTTGACGGAGCAAGACTCCCCATAGACCAGAAAGCAACCTGCTGGACACCCTCTGCATTGTTGGCAAAGTAGATCACCAGACTTGAGAGTGAACTGCAAAAGGCCCCGACAACAACCCCTGAAAGTACAAGCTTCACTGAGGTCGCCTTTCCGCCAATGCTTGAGAGCAGAAGCACCGCGGCAGAGGTTACGACTGCGCCGGCAAAAGCGCCGAAAGCGACTCCAAAATTTGCAAAGAGAGCGCTTGAACCAAAACCGATCAAGATTGCGACCGTAGCTCCAAGAGAAGCTCCCGAAGAAATGCCAATAATATATGGATCAGCAAGCGGATTTTGCACAACGGCCTGCATCACAGTTCCACATAGAGAAAGACCTATACCGATCAATAAAGCAAAAATCACACGTGGCATTCGGATCTGATAGATAATATTGAAGTATGACTCATTTCCTACCGCACTCGAAGAACCCAACTTGCCATTGGTCAGTACGTGCAATAAGATATTCATCGATTTTCCGAATGGGATATGTACTTGTCCAATCGATACAGAATAAACCGCTGAAACAGCGATCAAAAAGAGCAAAAGAAGAATAATAGGATAATAGAAATAACCTGTTACCCCTCGTGATTCCTGCCGTTGCAAAATGTCACCTCATCTCATTCTATATGGTTGATAATGATTCTCATTATCGACAATAATTATATTAACGTATAATAGGGCAAAAAACAATACGTCAATCAAAAAAACCGGTTATAGTAAACCGACTCAATTTATGCTCCTTCTCGATCAAAAATTCTGTTGCAACCTGCAAAAAAACATAAGAAAACTTGGCTTCGCCTAGCCTCTGACGAAGGCGAAGACTTAGTTGCACTTATACTATTTTCCTTAAAATCTAGTCGAGTAGGACAGCGATTCACATCTTCTGTCCCCTCACGGAACCGTGCGTGCGCTATTTACGCACACGGCTCTTCTTGTTCATGGTTCACAGAATGTAGCTCAGCTCCGACCGAAGTTGATAAATATTGACCTTGATTCGCGGTTGCGGCAGAGGGAAGCGTTTGAGAAATTGATTAAATTTTTCCCATGTGAACGATCGTTTCTGGCTCCTTCTGTTTAACCATTTATACAACAACCGAATCACCTGCAATCGAAAAGCGCTCACGCTTAGACTGTTATCGGTGATACAATAGTAGTTGTAATAGCCGGTCAATGACCTCTTGAGCCGATCCATGATGAAGTCAATCTCTTGGGTCCGATGGCCTTTCAGCCACTGCGAATAGGCTTTGAGTTTGGCACCCACTTTCTTTCGGCTGCTTTTCCTCTTGACTCGAAAATGTCCGCTTTTACTTTGCCCACAATAGTGGGTGAATCCCAGGAAGTCAAAAGTCTTTGGCTTCCTGTTTCCATTTCTCTTGGCATTTTCCTGAGCGAATCGTCCGAAAGGGATGATCCTCGCTTTCTCCTCCGCAAGCGCCAAGTTAAATTTTTCTAGGCGCCGCTTCAGATCGCAATAGAATCGTTGGGCTTCCTGTTTATACTGAAAACAACAGACAAAGTCATCGGCATAGCGCACCAGATAAGCCTGTCCCTGGCACTGTTTCTTCACCGCTTTCGTAAACCATAGGTCAATCACATAGTGCAGATAGACGTTAGCTAGGATCGGCGAGATCAGTCCGCCTTGCGGCGTCCCTTGTTCGCTTGCGTGCCAAGTTTCCTTCTCCATGTAACCCGCTTTTAGAAAACGGGCAATGAGCCTCAGAAAGCTTGGATCCTTGATCCGTAGCTTGAGAAAACGCATCATCCATTGATGGTCGACATGATCGAAAAAGCCCCTGATGTCCACATCAACAATGTAGTTCGTGTACTTCTTTTCAATGAAGACATTCAGGACTTTAAGTGCATCATGGCAGTTCCTATTTGGGCGGAAACCGAAGGAACAGTTAAGAAAGTCTTGCTCATAGATGGCATTAAGGATCTTCGCCAGACCCCGCTGAACAATTTTATCCTCATAGGCAGGGATGCCCAGTGGGCGTTTCTTCTTTGTTCCCGGTTTATCAATATATGTCCGCCGGACAGGGAGCGGCCGATAGCTTTTCTGCTTCAGGCGCTTATCCAGATCGGCAAGGTGTTCATCAAGATGTTCTTGATAGCTTGCCTTCGTCATCTGATCGATGCCCGCTGCTTTGTTTCCCTGCAGTTCCCGGTGACAGACCCTCAATTCCTCTACGCTCAATAAATGAGCCAGAGAGGTGAAGGCCATCTTCGGATTTTCCTTCGCTAGCTCTGCTATTCTTACCTGTTTTGTAGTCATCTCTACTGTCACCTCTGTGTGTGCCGATGTGTCCCAGATAAGATTCATAAACAAGGGAAAACACCTTCCCTCAACCGGCATTACCCGATATCATGGGTACTATGTGCTTCCTCCGACTTCCCAGCAGACATTTAACGTCCTTACATTTGATTGCTTGGTTCGCTATACTTTCTTTCGAAAGACCCGCTGGGATCTCCCGAGTTGCCGTACCTTATTGATGCTCAGCGTGCCATGGTCTCTGACCCCGGGGAACCCCCAGACCTCTTGCCTTAACGATGTCTGGCGTGTTGCCTTCTGGAAGTATAACGCCATCGGCATTCCCATTTCATAAGTTTTCGAGGCTCAATCCCTTCAACCACTTGGCTTACGGCCCACTGGCTCGCTGTCTACGCTTAAAAACCAAAGTTGCCTTTCGTTCTCCAAGACTCGCTACGGATGAGTGGCTAGCTCTTTTCCGACGGGCTTCCCACCCGCTATAAGGCACGACCTTGCTCGGTCGCTCTATACTTTCTTATAGTACAAAAAATCCCCTTTGAATTATAGATATTCATCCATAATTCAGAGAGGATTCAGAGAACTTGTGACTTACAATTACAGTCCATTAATTGTGTAATACCAAATATTCTTGTCTACCGCACCGACAACACCGCTCGATGATCCGCTGCTCGTATACTGCCAGATATCAACATTAAAGTTGGCACCCGGTCCTTGCTGCGTCTCCGTACCACGATAACGTGCGAGCCATACCAAGAATTTCGGCTGCTGAGGCTGCGCAGCGACAACACCTGGTAAATCAATTGCATTATTATAGAACGAGAGGTTTGAATAGATTCCCAGTTGGTTAAATCCGTTCTTTCTCATCTGATCGATAAATGCAAGCACATTGTTCGTCAGCGTCGGTTTGTCAACATTGTTTTTAGTCTCGACATCAATAAAGAGATAATGAATGGAAACGCCTTGCGCATTTGCCGCGTGAATCTGATTTGAGAAAACATTGGCTTCGTTTCTGGAGCCGGCTTCATCAGATCCGCGGAAGAAATGATAGGCATTGACAGTCAATCCTGCATTTTTTGCTCCAACGGCGTTGTTGACAAATGTGCTGTCCGTACCGCCGCCTTCCGATGCCTTTGCAATGATAAAGCTGTTGCCATCTTGTTTGATCGCATTGAAGTCAATATTTCCTTTACCGGCATCATTTTGATAGTGTGAAATATCCAAACCAAACTGAGAGCCGTTGGTTACCGGCGGGTCAGTCGGCTGGTTGCTCGAAGCTGCGGGCTGTGTAGTAGTCAGGTATTTTCCTTGAACATAGCCGGTAATATTGCCAAATTTAACTTGGGCATATTTATTTCCTTTGCCCGTGACTGTCACACGATTATTGACCATCATGACCAATCGCGTCGTAAACTTAGCACTCGCATTATCACGAATTTTCAACGTGTTTGATGTGACATAAGCATTATACGCTTGGAATGGTTGCGAGTTTAAATGAATGTTTTGCACGTAACCGATCGTGCCGCCAAAATTAACGAGCGCATATTTATTGCCTTTGCCGATAACAGAAAGTTTATCGCCCATCGCCAACGTGCGGCGAATTGAGTAATGAACACTCGCATGGTCACGTACCTTTAATGTGTAGGAAGTCACATACGCATCAATCGGTTGGAATTTGCTCTGATTCAGATGGATGTTCTGAACATAACCGGTTGTGCCGCCGTAGCTGACCAGGGCATACTTTTTACCCTTGCCGAGTACGGTAACCTTGTTTGTCATAGCCAAAGTACGCTTGGTCGAAAAATGAACGCTTGCCTTACTGCGCATTTTTAACGTGTAAGAGGTTACATAAGCACTGTAAGACTTATACTTACTGCGGCTCAAATGCTGCGTTTGAACGTAGCCGGTTGTTCTGCCGTACTTAATCCGGGAATATTTTCCTGATCGGCTTGTCACCGTGACTTTATTCCCCATGTTCAATGTACGTAATGTGCGATAATGAGTACTTGCCTTACTGCGGACTTTCAATGTGTAAGAAGTGACGTAGGAACTGTACGAAGAGCTCGCCTGCGCGGTACCACCTGTAAAACTCAGTGACAACGCAACCAAAGCCATTGCCAAAAGACCTGAAACCAAATGCCTTGCTTGAAGCTTCACTTTTCACTCTCCCTTTTTGTTGTTAGAACCTCCCATGGCTCAACTCATTGTTACAAAGCTGGAACACTATGTACTCTATAAAAATAGCACTTTTCTAGTAGAGTGTACATAGAGCCAAACACCTAGATGAAAATCAAACATAACTTCATCGATTAAAGCTAGTGAATTTTTTCTCGTCAATCTGTCAGAAATGGTAGCGAAACTTCGTCGTTTTGCTAATAGGCAATATTTTCAGAATTATATATACTTATACTATTCACATTGAAGAGGAGGATTCGCATGGCATCCATCGTGCTAAACCATATCAAGAAACACTACGACAACAGTAACGCACTTGCAGTAAAAGATTTTCACCTCACAATCAACGATCAAGAATTCATTGTACTCGTCGGCCCTTCAGGCTGTGGCAAGTCAACGACTCTTCGAATGATTGCCGGACTCGAACAGATTTCGGAAGGCGAGCTCTTTATAAACGATAAAAAGGTTAATGATACGGCGCCTAAAGACCGTGATATTGCGATGGTTTTTCAGAACTATGCCTTGTACCCTCATATGAGTGTCTATGGCAACATGGCATTCGGACTGAAAATCAAGAAATTTAAGAAGATCGAAATCGACCGGCGTGTGAAAGAGGCAGCAAAAGTTCTTGGTCTCGAAGATTATCTTGATCGCAAACCCAAAGCGCTTTCCGGTGGCCAGCGCCAACGTGTCGCGCTCGGCCGTGCAATGGTGCGAAACCCGCAAGTGTTTCTTATGGATGAACCGCTCTCCAATCTTGATGCAAAACTGCGGGTTCAGATGCGTTCAGAAATCGCTAAACTGCATCGCCGATTGAACGTAACCACGATTTATGTAACTCATGACCAAACGGAAGCCATGACAATGGCAGATCGAATCGTCATCATGAAGGACGGAGCGATTCAACAGATCGGCTCACCGAAAGAAGTGTACACCAATCCGGCTAACGTCTTTGTTGGTGGATTCATCGGCTCGCCGCCAATGAATTTCATCACCGCAACGCTATCGGAAAAAGGCGTTCATATCGGCGACCACACAATTTCATTACCCATAGAAGCACAAGAAAAATTAAAAGCATACATTGGAAAAACTGTGATCACAGGGATTCGCCCTGAAGATATTGAATTTGCTGAGCCATCTGATCATAATGCCTTCAAAGCAACCATCGATGTCGCTGAATTATTGGGATCCGAAAGCCTCCTGTACACAAATTTTGAAGGTAACAGCCTGATTGTTAAAATCCCGGCAAAAGAAGTTCGTGCCGGTGAACACATTTCACTGGCATTTAAACCTAACAAATTACGTTTCTTTGATGCAGAAACAGAAGCTCTGATCGTATGATACACCAATAAACAGCATCTTTTCCTTTTAAGCTTCGCTAAAATGCGGAGCTTTTGTTTTGCGACAGCATGCCATTTTCCATCGAAGCATACTGAATTATAGCACTTGCGGTTTAGCTTTTCAGAAACCAGCGTACGATAAGGTATAATGGATGAAGATCGGAGGTTAAGCGATGATTAAAATCAATCAATTAAAATCATTATACAAGGATGCATTTGCCGATGACCCAAGCAAAATATCCGGTCCTCACAACTATGATTGGTTTAAAACCACTGACGGACAAGTCTTCGGCATTAAAAGCACACGACTTTCAAAGAACGAACAGCAGCTTCTTAATCTGTCCTTCAGCCATTATGAACCGAAATCTTTGAACAGGACGAAAAAGCAGCAGTTTTGGGCAAACCTGATCTTCAATCACCCTTCAGATCTCGCAACGTCACCAGCACAGTCTGTTCATTTGGTCTATATTCATTTAAACAAATTTCCTGAACAGCAAATAAACCTTGAAACCGCCATTCATTCTTATTTTGATCGCTCCTATATCACCACAATTTGGAGAACAAGTGAAGAAGGAATCATCCTACTTAAAAAGGAACTAGTCTATACATGTGAAGACCTTGTTCATCTGATCATTAGCGATTTTTATTGTGATCCGTACATGCTCCATGTCCCGTGTGCAGAAGTTTCCGCTCTTCCAGAGTTATACAAAAACCATTTCTCGTTATTGAATACCGCACGTCAAGTGTTTCCCGAGCGCCATGAATTTCAATACATGCATCTGCTCCCTATAATGCTCATCCTGGCGTCACAAAAATCAGAATCTGCAGACCTGTCTCCATGGAGCGCAAAGCTCAGCAAAATACCACATGATTTATTGGACAGCGTTACAATCTTCTTCCGCCACAACTTCAATCTTTCAACCGCGGCAAATGAATTGTTTCTGCATCGCAACACGCTGAATTACCGTTTGGATCGTTTCCGTCAACTGACTGGGCTTGATCCAAAACATTTTGAAGACGCAGTCATTATTTCGCTGCTTGTTTATCTGCATCGTTATGAACAGCGTTGTAAATAATCTTGTAGTGAACTTGTTTTGCGCACGAAAAAGGATCACAAATTGATTTCTGTGATCCCCATTCTTCGTTACTTTTTGATTTTGTTTACAACTTCTCCAGCAGACTGGATGACCTGAATCGAACATCCAATGTATTAATTTGTTTTCATCATTCAAAATATCTGTCTACTGTTTTTGCTTTAAGTAATATATTTGTTCACAAATATACAAAAGGTGCTACACCTTCACATTTATTGAAGCAAACCCATTCATCTTACTAAAGACAAAAACTAAGAGCGATGAGACAAACCCATCGGTTTTTGACTTAGGATTTTCATTCTCGTCCCTCATTCAGCGGTCGAATCGGATTGGTGTCAAACCGTACCACTTGAGCACTCTTCAGCCGTTGATAATCTTCTTCAGATATCAAGTCGAGTGCACGTATCTCTTCATCTGTAACCGGAGTCGGGTACGTTCTTCGATTTCGCCAGCCAAAACGACTTTTATTATAGTCGCGCCAGAAGCACATCAGGAACAGAAAAATGCTCCATACGATTACGGCTGCGTACATAAATAAACGTAGAGAATGGTCACTGATCTGCAACATGGCCTTGATTTGATTCAAGGTTGTCCATCGTACATGGAGTACCGCACTCGATAACATCAAAAACATCAGCACTCCATATAACCAAAGAACGGTGGTCAATATGAATGTGCCAATAAGCTTCCATACCGCAGATTTGTGTTCAATGATTAAAGAGGCTTGTTTGTACCCCGGTCCGGACTTGCCCATACCGCATACCCTCCTCTCAATCGTGCACGAACAGCCTTTGGAAAGGCAACAATGACAACAAGTGTGCTTAACATCCAATAGAAGATCGGATACCAGCACGCAACGAGAAGATAACGACGCACATCGTCATGCTTTGAATCGATTAGTGTGGCAGTAAGCAGTTGAAGAAAGCTCATCGCCACGAGGACAAATGAAGCGTACGACAGCCAAATCACGTGTTCTTGCCACGATTGCGCTGTAAACTGTTTCCAAATCATCAAGACAAGCCAGGAAAGGGACCAGAAAACACTCGCACATTGCTCCACATAAATCGGCCAGAGCCGCCGCTGCTTCCAGTCCAGAAAAATAGAACCGTGTCTCAGCAGAACCTCTTCTCCACCTTGTGCCCAGCGCAAACGCTGCTTCCAAATTCCACGAATCGTTTCCGGAACAAGCATCCAGCACAGCGCCCTTGGTTCATAGCGAATATCCCAGAAACGACGCTGAAGCTTCCATGAAACAGCGATATCCTCCGTGATCATATCACGATCCCACAGTCCGACATCAACCAGCGCTTTTTTACGAAAAGCAACGACAACACCTGATACAGTCATCACCTTGCCGATCATCCGCTGTGTTCGTTTGATGGAACCAACAATGGAGGCATATTCAACAATCTGCAGCTTGCTGAGCAGAGTGCTCCGATTGCGTACGCGCGGATTGCCGGTTACTGCACCGACACGTTCGCCTTTGTGTAAAAATTGATAGACGAGATAGTAAGCAGCATCCGAGTCCAAAATGGCATCCGCATCAACACAAATGAGGTATTCCGCGTTTGCCGCGTGGCAAGCAAGGTGCAAACGATTAGCCTTGCCGCAGTTTTCCGCACAGTTAATCACACGCAACGCTTTGTATTGGCGTGCCAAATGTTCCAGCACCTCTGCTGTCCCGTCTGTGCTGCCGTCATTTATAGCAATAATTTCTTTTTTTGGATAAGGCATTTCTGACAAATGCCGGATCGTTTCACTAATCGTGGATTTCTCGTTATAACAGGGCACTACGAAACTCACCATTGGCCAATTGATTGATTCAAAATCCACCGATTCATGACGTTCCCGATATAGATAAAATAAAAGAGCTCCTGCCATCCAGAATAAAGACATAATAAATGGATAAAAAAAGACAAATCGAGAGAACATCCCAACGCTAAAATGTATGAATTCCATTTCCATCTCTCGTTTCACAAAATAGTCCACTGACACATCGAATGTTGACTCTTTACCTTTCGCAAAGCACTATGATTTTTTGGTTTACAGTATGGCATGCTCATCCTCTGATCACCACAGAAACCCGATCACAGCAGCCTTTTGCACTGGAATTTTTCCATAAACTGTCTGTCTTGATCCGTGCATCTATGACAAAAACGGCTAAAGCAATCCATTTACAAAAAAAAGCAGCCATCCTTTAAATAGATGACTGTTCTCAACGCATGTGCCAAGCCTTCTTTACATAACATTTAGATTTATTGTATTTGATGGTTTTTGATTTTTGCTTAATCGCTGCACGAGTTGTTCCAAAGTCGTTTTCCGTGCATCATAAAAGGAGTCTTCGGAGATAAATGCGGAATGCGGGGTAATAATCGTATTTTCTAAAGTAAATAAAGGACTGCTTTCCGCCTCTTCATCTTCAATGACATCAACAGCCGCGGCTCTTATTTCACCTTCCGTTAAAGCTTTGGCCAACGCTGCCTCATCAACAACCTTTCCGCGTGCCGTATTAATTAAAAAAGCATCCTTTTTCATCAGCTTCAATTCTCGCAAAGAAATGAGATGTGTGGTCGTGGAAATGAGCGGGCAATGCAGTGACAAGATATCCGACTGCGTGAGTAGTTCTTCAAAGGTATCCGTCTTTTTTGCACCATATTCTTCCAAAAAAGCTTTCGTTTTTGTTGGTGCGTAGACCAGTATCTTAACGTTGAGTGCATGAAGCATGGGCATCATTGCTTTGGGAATGCTTCCGAAAAAATAGAGTCCAACGGTTTTCCCAGTCAATCGATGTGTCTTGTATCCGTATAACGGATCCCACTTCCCGTCGCGCACCGTCCGATCGAGCAGTGTGATTTTCCGGGTCAGGTCAATCATCAAGCCGATCGTATGGAGTGCCACTTCCTCCGAACAGAAACCCGGACAATTCGTCACACAGACTCCATGATTAGTTGCAGCTTCAACATCCACATTGTCAATACCTATTGCCTGTAGTGCTATTATTTTCAAATTCGGCAATTGCTCCATAATTTCCCGGGTAATTTGCTGATATTCGACAACAACTCCATCGGCCTCCTTCGCATGATCAACAAAAGGTTGAGCACCGGCATAATCCTTGATTTCAATTAATTCCAGATTTTCAATCCCCCACGTGTTCAGCAAATCGCGTTCATAATCCAGATTATCATCAATGTTGTAATAAAGGACTTTCCTTTTTGCCATGACCTCAGTCCTTTCTTACTTGATTTTCCATTTGATTTAATACAGAATCAATAATCGCAATCCCTTGATCGATTTCATCGAAGGTCACATTCAACGGTGTGGCAAAGCGCATTCCATTATGGTGAACGCCGCAGGAAAGTGTTAGTAATTTATTTTCCAGACAGCCTGCCCTGACTGCTTCCAATAAATCTCCTGCGGGACTGCCATCCGGATGAGAAAATTCAATGGCTAACATCAATCCAAGTCCTCGAACATCGGAAATGCAGCTGTACTTCTTCTGCAGTTCCACTAATTTGCTTTTCAAATACGCGCCGACCTGATTCACATGCTCGAGCAGATGGGATCGCTCGAACTCATCCAATACCGCCAAAGCCGCCGCCGAACAAATCGGATTCCCGCCAAAAGTAGTGCCATGCATTCCCGGATACCATTCTTCCATAATCGTCGGCGTTGAAATCACCGCACTCATCGGCAGCCCGCCGGCAATCGCTTTACCCACCGTCATAATGTCGGGCACCACATCAAAATGACTGCTCGCAAACATTCTCCCCGTCCGTCCGTAACCCGATTGAATCTCATCCATAATCAGCAAAATACCATACTGATCACAGCGCTCACGAATTCCCTGAACAAATGCTTTCGAAGGAACAACATAGCCTCCTTCGCCTTGAACAGGTTCCATAATAATTGCCGCTACCTGATCAGGCGCCACGAGATTTTCAAAAAGTCGATCCAGTTCGTTCAAACAAAACTCTGTTCTCTGCTTCTCATTGAATCCCTTTGGACATAGATCCTTCGAGGGATACACCGTAAAATATACTGAACCAACCAAAGGCTCATAATACTTGCGATAGTTTGCGTTTGAACCCGTCACGGATAACGCCCCGAAGGTCCTTCCGTGAAAAGAGCCTTGAAACGCAATGATCGCCGGTCTTTTTGTATAAACCTTGGCCAGCTTCAGTGCGCCGTCCACTGCCTCCGCTCCTCCATTGGAGAAAAAAGCAGAATTCAGCTCACCCGGAGTCACCCCGGCCAATCGTTTTGCAAGCTCAAGCGTTGTCGGATAATTGACCACATTGAACGACGCCGTAATCAGCTTCTCCGCCTGCGCTTTAATGGCTTCAACAATCTTCGGATGACAATGCCCCAGCGCATTGACTGCAATACCTTGAACGAAATCCAGATACCGATCGCCTTTATTATCAGTCAAATAGCAGCCCTTACCGCTGATTGCAATCAAGTCCGTTGCCTTCGCAAGTGCCGGACTCAAATAGGGCTGATAATCCTCGAACTTCATGCAAATCCCCCCAAGTGGGACTAAGTAATAGACCCATTGACGACCAATCCCGTTTTATATAGCGTATTTGAGGTTTAGGAGAATATGCTGGGTTTTATAAAAAGCTAATACTTGATTGAATGTAAAAAAAATAAATCCATTTCCAAAATACTAGAAAAGTCATGAAAGCGCACACAAATACAACAATATTATTGGGCACAATCCCATGCCAAAATTAAAACGTTTGCATTATTATTGACTCATAGTAAATAAAGGGGTGACAACAATGGCTGAACTGCAGCTTAAACATATGTACAAAATCTATGAAAATAATGTTGCAGCTGTATCTGATTTTAATCTTGAGATTGCTGATGAGGAATTTATCGTCTTTGTCGGTCCTTCTGGATGCGGAAAATCCACGACCTTACGAATGATTGCTGGACTTGAAGAAATCTCTAAGGGTGAATTGTACATCAACGGGAAAAAGATGAATGATGTTGTACCTAAAGATCGTGACATCGCTATGGTTTTTCAAAATTATGCCCTCTACCCACACATGACCGTATTTGACAATATGGCATTCGGTCTGAAATTGCGCAAAATTCCAAAGTCCGATATAAAAAAGAGCGTTGAACATGCAGCTGAAATTCTAGGAATTAAGGATTATCTGGAAAGAAAACCTAAAGCGCTTTCTGGAGGTCAACGCCAGCGTGTCGCTCTAGGACGAGCCATTGTGCGTAATGCAAGAGTGTTCTTGATGGATGAACCCTTATCAAACCTTGACGCAAAGCTCCGCGTCCAAATGCGTTCGGAGATCAGTAAACTTCATAACGATTTAAAAGCAACAATGATCTATGTGACCCATGATCAGACAGAAGCTATGACAATGGCAACTCGAATTGTCATTATGAAAGATGGGGTTATTCAGCAAGTGGGAAGTCCGAAAGAAGTATATGATCATCCAATTAATCTGTTTGTAGGTGGATTTATCGGATCTCCGCCAATGAACTTCTTTCACGGAAAGTTGGAGGGTACACATTTTGTCGGTGAAGAGATCAATATTGAAATCCCAGAAGGTAAATTAAAGGTTTTGCGTCGACAAGGTTACGCAGATAAACCGGTGATTCTGGGCATTCGTCCTGAAGATATTCATGATGAGCCATTGTTTATTGATGAAAATACTTCTAGTGTGGTTCAAGCTAAAATTATTATTGCCGAATTAACGGGAGCCGAATTCATGCTTCATGCACAAGTAGGCAAACACACCTTTATCGCTCGTGTTGATGCACGGACTGAGTATAGGAATGGAGAAAATGTAACACTGGCTTTAAATACGAATAAAATTCATTTTTTTAATCCGGAAAATGAGCAGTCTCTGACATTCGAAGACTAACGGCGAATAATTAAAAAAAGTGATCTCCGCATATTCAAACTCCCCTTGGACAGTCATGATACAGACTGCAACAAGGGGAGTTGTTTTATAAAAAGAAACTCACAGATCCGTTAGAGCGTGGATAAATACGCCAATGTAAGCCCGTCCATTTCTTTTAAAGATATACCAGTAATTTCGTAAAACTTATCAATATGATACCGAAGTGTATTTCTGTGCATAAACAACTTTTTCGCCGCAATGCTGACATTCCCCTGATTTTCCCATAGCACCCGAATAAGAGACAACCATCTTGCATCTTCTCGGATGATATGCTTTATTTCCATAAGAATGGTGCAATCTTGAACCATGGGTTTTATCAAATCGAAAAATTCAGACTGGACGCTTGTTGCCTTTTTGCTCCTCACCATTTTTCGATCGAAAAGTACGCATTCTTTCTGGTATGCCGGATATAGCATCGGTGATAGAGAATAGCGGAGACCAATGAGAAAACGGCAGTTAGTCGAGAAGTCATTTTCAAGCGTATTCGCAATCGATTCTAACATGTTCCCTGTGATCGTCATGCTTTTCTCAATAATGATACCTCTCATTGAAGAGAGGTAAATAAAGGAAGAATCCGCATCGAAAAAGCTTTCAAACGCTCTGCGCCACTCAAAAATCATTTCATGAGACAATGAATTTGTAAGTTGAAAATGGATGATTCGAATTCTGATTGATCGATCTTCATCTGCTTGTTTCCCATTTATTAACAAATCATACCAAAATTGAGCATCCGGACCAAATGAAGGCGGGTATTCTTGATTCAAAAGCGTCTTGAGCAAATAAATTTCATGATCGGAAAGGTTTCCCGAAGGAATGCCAATATAATAGGGCTCTTCATAGAAGTAAAGCATGTTTAATTCTGCCTTGAAAGGATTCTTGTCAACAACGGATCTAGGATAATTAATTAAGAGTTTTTGCAGATTCAAACGCTCACTTCCCTAGTGCTTCTTTAAACCGCCAATCAACGTTCCATGTTATCCATCCAATCCAGCGCCGTCACAATCTCCTCATCCCAAAGATCCCAGCTGTGACCGCCATCCCGTTCTTTAAACAAATATGGCATGGGCAATTTTTCAATATGTTTTTTAAATGCCAGATTATCTGAATAAAACGGATCTTCCCGTCCACAAATCTGTAAGAAAGATGTATTGTTCATACATGGCTGCCCATGATCCAGAAGATAGTACAAACTATTTGGTGAAGTTTCAAAATCCTGCGGAGATCCAAAAATCAAACCAAATTCTTTCTCACGATCCTTATGTTCTTTTCTGATTCTAGTGATATCAATAGCAGGAGACAGTGCAAACACTTTAGCAAATCTTTGAGGTTCAGATAATCCCCATTTTAAGGCACCATATCCGCCCATTGATAATCCTCCGACAAACGTTCTTTCCCGTTGCAAGTCAAGACCGAAAAGAGATTCTATCGTCTCAGGAAATTCACGCGTCAAAAATGTCCAATAGTTCCCGCCATGCTTCATATCTGTATAGTAACTCCGATGTACATTGGGCATAAATACTGCAAGATTCCGATTCTCAACATAACGAATAATTGATGAACATTGAATCCAAGACTTGTCATTACCATAAAGACCATGTAGCAAAAACAGTACCTTAAAATTTTTTTGGCGTTTTTGAGGTATAATTGCCTGAAAAGTTGTTTGGAACCCCAGAACCTCCGAGTCATAGTCCACAGAAAGAACTGTCATAGTCTCACCTGATTTTCTTTTTGTTTATTTCATTCCAGAAACGTTAAATCCTTGCAAAATATACTTCTGAAGTGCAAGAAAGACAATTACAATTGGAACGACCATAAATGCAGATCCTGCCATTTGCAGCGCATAATTACTTGCATGCTGACCCTTAAGCAGCGCAAGACCAACGGACAGGGTATAATACTTTTGGTCATTTGCAATGATTAATGGCCAAATAAAAGAGTTCCATCCAGCAATAAAGGTTAAAATTCCTTGTACAGCGAGCACTGGTCGAGAAACCGGCAAAATAATCTTCCAGAAGATATAGAATTCGCTGCAGCCATCAAGTCGTGCAGCTTCAATAATCTCATCAGAAATTGTGGACATAAACTGACGAAACAGAAAAATACCGAATGCACCTACCATCCCTGGAAGAGCAATACCTAACAATGTATTAGTCAAATGAGCCATATTCAACATCAAATATACTGGGATCATTGTTACCTGACCTGGAATCATCATAGTCGCCAAAACAAGATAAAACAAACTGTTTTTGCCTTTAAACTTATACTTGGCAAACCCATAGCCTGCCATCGCGTTTAGGAACAAGCCTATAAACGAGAACAAGACAATAATTATAGTATTTTTAAGATAAATAAGGAAATCCATTTGTGTAAACAAATTTATAAAATTATCTAGTGTAAACGACTTAGGCCAGACCGTCGGGGGAATTTGGAGAATTTCCATATCCGTTTTTACAGATGACAGCAACATCCAGATAAACGGCAAAACCATAAAGAA
Source organism: Sporolactobacillus sp. PKPK-6 (assembly GCF_056678885.1). Lineage (NCBI taxonomy): Bacteria > Bacillati > Bacillota > Bacilli > Caryophanales > Sporolactobacillaceae > Sporolactobacillus > Sporolactobacillus sp. PKPK-6. Next base: position 1,281,185 of record NZ_JBWXPA010000001.1, read on the forward strand.
CCCGCCTACCGACAAAATAATTAAAACGATCAATTTTGATAGTTTTTTGTGTTGAATGGATTCATTCATTTCTACACCTCCGTTACATCTGATTATCCTGTTGTTTATGCTGTCCGCGGAACTGAATCAGCGTGACAAGAATAATAATGACAAACAATACCATAGAACCAGCAGCCGCATATCCGAATTTGCTAAATTGAAAGCCATTTTGATAAATAAATAGTGCGATCGAATTTGTACTATTCAGTGGGCCACCACTAGTCATGACAAAAGGTTCTTCAAAAAATTGCAGCCAGCCAATCAAGGTCGTCACCGTAACAAAGAAGGTCGCAAACCGTAACATCGGAATCGTTATCTTAATCAGCCTCTGCCAACTATTTGCACCGTCAATCTGAGCTGCTTCATAATATGCTTTTGGAATACCTTGAAGCGCTGCCAGAAAAATCAACATATCGACCCCAATTGCTCGCCACAATGCCAAAATGATTAATGAAATTTTTGCGATAATCGGATCCTGCAACCAAGGAACCGGACCAAGGTGAACGAAATGCAGAATAAAATTCAACAGTCCAAACTGAGGGTTATAAAGATAATTCCAGACAACCGCAACAGCCACAACGTTCGTAATAGAAGGCGCATAAAAGATCAAACGAAACAATCTGAAAACCCAGCTATTACCAAAATTAATCAATAGTGCAATTCCCATTGAACAAGCAATAACAAGTGGTACGCCAATGACTACATAAAAAATACTGTTTCCAATTGATTGCAGGAAAGTTGGATCTTTAAATAGATTCTCATAGTTTTCGATCCCGATGAAATGAATTTTTGACCAATCTGCAAGACCTGTAATGTTAATATCTGTAAAACTAATCATCAAGGAAATGATGATTGGAATTAAAGAAAAAACAGCAACAAAATTAATGCAGGTGTGATGTGAACCCCAAAAGTTGGACATAGTTTTAAGCTACTTGCTCGGTGGTCATGATCCGATATTCAATCGGACTTAGACCCCCGAGTTTTTCTTTGATTCTAGACTCATTATAGTACTTAATCCACACACGCATGGCAGTTTCTAGCTCTTCACGTGTCTGATAGTGGTGTGAGGATACGGTTCCAGCTTTCATGAGATGGAAGAAACTCTCCATTTGGGCATTGTCCAGACAAGTCGCCTTTCGAGACATACTCTGACAAACATGATGCGATTTAAGTTCCTTGCGCCAAAGGCAATTTTGGTACTGAAAGCCCTGATCTGTATGAACGTACGTGCGATAGTGATGTTCCGGTAGGCGTTCGAGAGCCTCATGAAGCGGTTTTAACGCAAAGGCTACTGTTGGATGATCACTAATATTAGAAGCTAAAATCTCATCAGAATAAAGATCCATAACGGGTTCGAGATAAAGACGCTCGTTGATTGTTTGATGCCCCCAACGAAATTCGGAAACGTCAGAGACAAGCTTTTGGTAGGGTCGATCCGTCATGAACCGACGGTTCAAATGATTCTTAGCGACTTTGCCAACCGTCCCTTTATAGGAGTTATACTTACGAATCCTTTTGGTATAGACCGTTGACTGAAGTCCTTCCATTCTCATGATGCGCTGGACCTTTTGTGATTCACTTTTAAATGACAGCGTCGTAGAGTCAGGACCACGCGACGATAGCCATAAGCTGGGTGCTTCTGTTTGACCGCTTTAATTTCAGAGATCATAGGGTCATCAGTATCCCTTTGCTGGCGCTGTTTCTGATAGTAATAGTCACTCTTAGGCAACGGCACTACCTGTAGAATATGAGTCAGAGAGTGGTTGCGCCTTAGTTCAGTAACTACTTGCGTTTGTTCCGCTCGCGTTGCTCTCTCTGACGAACTAAGGCATCTAATTTTTTTAAGTATTCATTCTCAATTCGCAGAAGTTCGTTTTCTAATTCAAGATCCTTAATCCGGTTCTGTTCCGGCTGATCAGCCCTATTCAATGTGTCATTCTTTTTGGCTGTACGCTTTATATGCTCATGTTTCCCCATAGGTGGACGACCTCGCTTGGTTTTTAATCCATCCACACCCATTGCTTCAAACCGTCGCTCCCATTGATAGATCGTTGACGGCGAAGACATTTTGAAATGAAGAGCTGTTTGTTCGAGGGATGAATGGTTCTCTTTCATCCACTTTAATACGTTCAGTTTGAAAGTACAGGTATACTCCTGCCAATGATCACGATTTTTTAATCCAGCAAAACCATTGATCTGATATTAATGCACCCAATTCAAAACCGCGTGTTGTCCAGGAATATGATATTTTTGATGAAGTGAGGTGCTTCCTATACCGGCTAAGTACTCACCAATCACATTAATCTTAAATTCATTAGAATATTTGGTCATACAAAAACCCCCTAAAGTTGAATTTTATTCGTCCAACTTCAGGGGGTCAGTTCAGGTGAATGTTTTTTGTTGTGAAAATATCTTGATACATGAATTCATTTCTATAGTTGTAATTTTTTCTTTTCTGCCTCCAGCAGTTTGATTAGAATGGGGGACAAAATAATATAGAATAAAAAATTGCCGACCGCATGATACGAATCAAAAGGCAGCCCCATTACCCAATAAGCAATAAAACTTGGGACACCCGCAACCAGCACATTGAGTGACACAATGAATCCGAATAAGTAGCCGCACCCCGCAGCATAACAAGCCATAACAAGCATAGGAATTTTCGTTCGAAAACGCGATAAAAGTCCTGATAAAATGCCCACTAATCCCCAGGCTAGTACTTGCATCGCTGTAAAAAAGCCAAAGCCTAAAACAAAATCAGATCCAATTGCTGTAAGCAAAGCTACAGTAAATCCAAACCGCGCCCCAAATACCAAACCCGTAATAATAATGATCACGGTGGATGGCTGAACGTTCGGTATTGAGGTCATATAAATTCTCCCGACAATACTTAAAGCTGCTAATAATGAAATCAACGCCATTTTACGTGTGGACATTCATACCGCCTCATTCCTGATAAATCCATGCCAAGGTATCCCCATCCTGAAGTTTAAAGCTTCCTGCGGATACATTCGGTGATTTTCCGTTTATTTTATAAATCCAACCGCTTTGAGCAGATTTATCACCCGCGCTTTGTCCATTGATGCTCTTTATATAAGCAGTCGATCCGGAACCCGAATAATCAAGGTCTATATTTTTGCTGCCTGTCAACATCTGTAACGCGCGAAAAGCAGTCATGCCGTCAGTAAATGCAACAGAACCGGAAATATCCTTATTGTCATATCCTTTTATTTCTACATTGATCAACGCTTGATTGCTGCTGTCTGCAGCGTTTGAAGTACTCGAATGATTTGTATTTGAACCCGATGCTTTCGGATTTGCCTTTTGTTCCGGAGTTGAATTTGTACTGCCTGAGCTTGAACCAGAGTCTGAACTTGAGCTTGAACTCATACTTGTACGAGAATTCGAATCCGAACGGGCAGAGGTATTTAATTTTTCACTAACCGATGAAGAACCCTTATCGCCTTTTTGAGCTTTTTGCTTTGGAACTGATGCATGCTTAGCGTTTGACGCACGTTCGTTTGAATGACTCGGCTTAGTGGAAGATTGATCCTGCTTGCCTGCAGAGTTTGACGTTATATGATGGGTTGTCGTTTGAAATCCATAGGCAATGAATACTGAACCAAAGACAATAAAGCCAATGGAAACGAGCAGCAGCAGAATTTTATTGATCTTCATAACGAGCACCGCCTAACCGATACCGAATGTAAAGACCAATAATGCCCAGCAAAACAAACGCACCGCCTAAATAGAGATGCAGAGGACTAAACTCAGTTTTCTTAACAGTGGTTACGCGTTTCGGAGCCTGTTTACCATCCGATTGCGTCTGATGCTTCACCTTCGACGTTTGCGCTGATGGTGACGACTTTGTTTCAGATTTCTTCTTTTCTGATGATGTACGTTGAACGGTTCCTGTTGTTTTTTTTATTGACGGTTTGTTCCCTGTTTTCTCAATGTTACTCGTGGACTGGGTACCACGGACATCAGCGGTCGCTGTTTCAACTTTTGGCGATTGTCGAGAAGAAACTTTTTTTTGCGGCTGGGTTGCGGTGTTTTTATGCGCAGATTTCTGATTGGTTGTGCTGGTTGTGATTGAATTCTTATTGGTCGTTGGATTCTCGTCTTTTGATTGTTCTGTTGTTGACGAGTCGGAATTCGTTGCATTGGCAGATTCTGTATGGGAATCTGGCGAGCTAAATACATCCTTTGTCCTAAAATTAAATAACCGATCTCCATCACCGAAAAGTGAATAGGCAACCAAAGCTTGAATCACCTGCTCATTAGAAAAGGGATCGTCACTCTCGCTGAAGGCCGCCCATTTGTACCCGCCATTGGCTTTATACTGATCCAGGTTAGTAACAGGATTATGCCCCTCTTTATTAAATACTCCTTTTGTCGGATCAATCCCTAACGAAGAAAGAGCAATGATGACTTGAGCCGCCGAATTAGAATTTGGCGAATAATTGACAAAGCCGCCATCCTCTTGTTCTGAGCGTTCCAAATAATTTAGTGCTTGATCAATAACATTCCTTGCTTGGCCTTGATAATGTGACAAGGCAGTCAAAACCATACATGTCGTGTCCACATCAGGATCATCATTTGGATCGCCTGTCCAGCCCCATCCTCCTGAACTTGTCTGACGTTGAGCCAGTTCATGAATGAACCGATCTGTGTTCCACAGCGCATCACTAGGGATCACATAATCGTCAGTACTTAGTGCAGTAAGTGCATAGGTAAAGTCCATTAATGATTTAATGGAAGTATCAAAATAGATGGCCTTTATAAGATTATGATTCTCATAATTTTCAGGATTCCGACCTAATGCTTTGACCACCAAGACCGTTTTGTCGAGATCTGTTCCCGACAATTGTTTCTCGTTCACACGCTCCTTAATTGTAGTCAAATATGCATCGCGCTCACTATTCGTCAATTTACCCGCCTTTGATAGCGCAACAACATCCCAATCCGAATCAATTCCCGAAGCCTTGATATGATTTGCAAGGCTATCCAAGTCATTACTTACGTCCTCTGATGCGAAAACCTGCATCGGAACGAACAAAAAAGCAATACAAAACAACAAAACTGCTACTTTCAATCGCATCGTTTGTTCTCCCATCCTCGTGAGTATTCGACTAATTGAAAAGACCTGACTTAGGATTACTCCCTTACAGTGGCGGGACCGCACAGGATTTTCACCTGTTTCCATCCAATTAGTTACAACATGAACAAAATCGTTTTGCTAAAGCCAACTAATAAATAATAATTAAAATTAAAATTTTCCAAAAGCAAAGAAAGCATACTTAACAAGATTACCATCGCACATAATCAATAAATTTATATGGACGGCTCCTACTGAATATAGTAACACCTATTTTAAAAATCAAGAAAAGGAAATGCGTTCTTCAGAGTAATAGTTTTCCGAAGAGACCTCTTAGAATACTCGTATACAAAATGTTGCACTTCATTTTATTATATCTGCAATCGACAGATCCCTTCTCCAAATTCTAACGAAATGATGCCCCTCTACCACGTATAACAATGTGTATGTAACTTTTTTGTAATCGTTTTCTGATAGAATTTTCTATAATGGATCGTTCTTCAAATAATTTAGGAGGATATATTAATGCTTCGAAACATGTACGTTGTTCAATATATTGAGCATTATTCTGCATGGTATTTGAGCCAAAAAATGCTCATTGACGCTGAAAAAACAAAATACGATAAAGGCGATATTATTGTGTTTAAAGACAAAAAATACTTGGTGATTGAAGACTATACTTGTTTAAGAGTCGCTGAATTTAGCTGCACTATAAATCCATTAGTCCCTTTAATTAATTTGATTCCTAATGTTTAAAATTTCTCTTGATTGGTAATACTATAGATAGAAACAATCCATTCCCCTTACCCCATGCATTATGGGGCTTTTTTTTTTGCAAAAAAACATTATTTGTCAGGTTTATAATCTAAAAAAATCTGAAAGGCTCTAAAAAAGGGCCATTTATAAAAGAATAATCACGGTTGTTTCAGAATGGCATTTCTGAAGCTGGCGTCTATCAAAAAAGCATCTTAGCCAATGGCTAAGATGCTTCAGTAATTCCACAACTCAACTTCACGTTCATACCACAACTATTCCCACTTTAAGAAAAGATGCTCCAAGAGTTTAGCAATTAAATCAGACATTTTTCCTAATAGGGCATAAATGATAATGCTCAATACAATAATGTTCATCTGCATGAAGTCGCGCGCATTCATTGCCATATAGCCGATGCCTGAGTTGGTAGCAACTGTTTCGGCAACAATGAGTGTTAGCCACATCACACCAAGCGCATAGCGGATACCGACAAATATTGAAGAAAGAGATCCAGGAAGAATAATCTGTGTAAATAATGACCATTTACTCAGTCCATAGACTCTTCCCATTTCAATAAGCTTTGGATCTACTGTACGAATATTGTCCGTAGGTATTGAATAGTCTATTTAAAAATCATCCATCAACACGAAACGTCCACCTGCTAAGTGGACGCTTTTGTTTAATCAATCACTTATTCTATTCTTTCATCTCCCGCAGCACTTCTTATATTTCTTGCCGCTGCCGCATGGGCAAGGATCATTGCGGCCGACCTTGGAATGGTTTACCGGGCTGCTGGTGATCGGCAATTTGGTACGAACCGGCGCAACAGGCTGATCCGGCATGAGTTTCAGATGCCTCTTTTCTTTCTGAAACAATTCATGCGGCATATGCCCTTTTAATACCCACTGACGGGTATGATTGTATACCTCGGTTACTTCAGCCAATAATTGCTGCACAAAATCAAACGAAGGAAATTCCATCCGGGTCTGCAGGAACTGAATCACCTCAGACGGATTTGCATCCGATTGAATGATCGCACTAATCTGCACCCCAAGTTCGTTGATTTCCTGCTTAGGCAATTGATAATAGCTCAATAGGAATTGAAGCAAGTGATTTATCTCCGGTGTTCGCTCCACGTAATCCGGATCAGCAGCTTTAATGAGCTGTTTTTTCGTAAACGGAAAATCATCTACATCTGCTCGCATGTGGCATTCTTCAACAATTTTATCTGCGTCAAAAACTCGATTGTCTTGAAAACCATAAGTGCCGAGGCGTGCCTGTCCATAGAAATCACAGGCAAAGACCATCACATTCATAAAATCAGATCGATCAATGTGCTGTCCGGTAAGTGTTTCAATCTTATCCATCATGTGCCATGGATCCATCACCCCAAAGTAATAAAGCAGCCCGTGCGCCAGTTGAATCCACTCTGTATTGCGCTGAACAATTTTTTTCAATTCACTTCCGTCCCTTTGTTCGAAAAGACGAACCATCTCATCAGGCATAAACAGTACCTTTTTATCATTGTAAATTCCAGGAAAAAGGATACTGTAGCCCATAAACGCTTCAATAGTCGACATCGCCAGGCCACGGGCAACAGTCATGCCTGAATCCTTCACAATTGTTTGGATCAGCTCATACCTGCCCTGATCCAAGGCGTCAATGACGTTCTGAAACGTCAAAGGAATTAGGTGGGCGAGTTCTGAAGCCATTTCTGCTTTCTTAAGCGCACTAAGGCCTTTAAACTGATAATTTCTGCGTATTTGATCCAACTCATTCTTTGTCAGTCTGTCTAAGGTCGCATTAAGACTGCATGGAAACTCAACTGGTTTCCAAAGTCGCTTCTCTCTGCCTTCTCGTAACTTTTGCGTATACCCCTTTGCACCTTCCAGCGCATGCAGCAATGTTGCTTTTGTTTTCTTATCCATTGTATTAATCATCGCAATTATCGCCTTTCAAAATGGCAGATTCTCACTGTCATCTGTATATTATTTTTCAAAATCCAGTGATCGTCGCTCTCATATCGATCTGTATGGGAAGGGGCATTGTCCATTCCTCAATGATCCCCCACTTGCAGTTCTCGTTTCCACTAAAGTCAGCCCAGCTTAAAGACTTGTCTCTGGTGCTGCTCTTTTTTAATCATTATTGCATAACGAATGGATTGGTTATGTATATACTTCGATTTATAGTTGCCACTTTCCTGCTCCTCGTCATTCTATAGGAAGTTATCCTCAGCCATTTTCATCGTAAAAAAAGACAGCACTTGATAAATTTCAGCCAAAGCTTTGTTTTTTTTAACTTTCCTACCAGTGTAAAAAAAGCCGAGAATGAACATTCCTCGGCCTGTCAGTATATCTTGCAGTTGAATATTTATAGTTATTTACCTAATTCTTTGAAAGCCAATGCAAAGTTTCCCAGAGTTGCCGATCCGTTGTCTTTGACTCTTGGCATTCTAATATAAGTGTTTAGATCCGGAACTTTAATGTAATTTTGGTTTAAGTCCGCAAAATCACGTCTGACTTTCTCTAGAAAAGCCTCACTGACTACACCGCCACCAAACACTATATTGTCTGGTCTAAGGATCATTGTTTGCTGAATAGCAGCTTGAGCGACATAGTATGACATAATATCCCAGACAGGACGATCAATCGGGATATCCTTTCCTTTAATACCCGTTCTGGCTTCAAATGTTGGACCGGATGCTAGGCCTTCTAGACAATCTTTATGAAAGGGACATATACCTTTAAATTCCAAATCATCAGGATGTCGTTTGACATATACATGCCCCATTTCAGTATGTCCCTGCGATCCTAGTATCGTTCCGTCTATTATGGCGCCACCGCCAATGCCCGTTCCGATCGTTAGATACACTAGAGATTGTATTTTTTCATTAAATAATTGTGCCATAATGTATTCTCCGTAAGCAGATCCATTAACATCGGTTGTAAAAAATATGGGAATAGTTAATTCCTTTTTGATAGGTCCTACAAAATCAACGTTGCTCCACCCTCTTTTTGGGGTGTCAGTGATATAACCGTATAATTTGTTGTTTTTTTGTATTTCAATTGGTCCAAAAGAGGCTATTGATAACGCAGCCAAGTCGTTAAATTTTTTGAAAAAGTTGATCACCTTAGTGAATGTAGTGCTTGGATCTGTCGTAGGGATCGATACTTTTTCAATCACTCGATAGTCTTCATTTCCTACTGCACACACAAACTTAGTTCCGCCTGCTTCAATACTGCCTAATAACATCGCCTTTATCTCCTTTACTCATTTATATATAATCGTTCTGCTCGAGTTATTTCCCAATTTATAGACATTCATATCGCACCAAGTCCTTTGCTGTGCCCTTAAATGAAAGTGAAGATCACTCTCTGAATAAAACCGTTCTGAAAATGTGGCTTCTCCATTATTGATAAAGAGTTCAAATGACGACGTATCAACATATGCCCTAATCGATAATTCTTCTGATTGATCAATAACAGTTTGTCTATCAGCATCAGGACCAGTTCTATGAAGAATTACTTTACGATCTTTAGCATCAAACAGAACAGCGATAATGTCCGATCCATTATCATCTTTCATCTCTAAAGATATACTCGATGCTCGATCCCAATTCATTTTAGCTTCAATTTCCAGTTGATGTTCTTTACTACTAAATGCTATTTCGTTTATGAATTCGCTTTTTGATAAAAGCAGATCAGATCGAAGCGTTTTCAATTCTTCTATCGGGCATGAATACAGTTTATTATTTACCAACTTTAATTCTCTCGGAATGGTCATCGTTCCTGCCCATCCATCAGATTGTTCAGGCATCTTGTTCTCCCACATGTCCATCCACGCGAACATAATACGCCTTCCATCATCTGTTTTCATTGTTTGTGTTGCGTAGAAGTCATGTCCTGAATCTAATTCAATGAAGTTCCCTCTCGTAAAAATACCATTTTGTTCGTCCCCAATCATATATCCAGTTTGGTATACATTTTTAAACATACCGTTATTAGGAATGATCCCCTGTGGAGATATTAATAGGACACGATGCCCATCTAACTCAAAAAAGTCCGGACATTCCCACATATATCCCTCTGTTTCAGGATGTTTTGATTGGCTAAGCACTCCCTTGTATTCCCATTCAAACAAGTTATCGGATGAATATAATAGTACTCTTCCCAATCCTGATTTATTTTGGCTGCCCAAGACAATGAACCATTTACCATTTTCACACCAAATCTTTGGGTCTCTAAAATCAGCTGCATTATCGGTAGGTGCACTACTTATTATTGGATTATTTTCATATTTTTCAAAATGAATTCCATCGTCACTAACTGCAATATTTTGATTTTGCCAGTATTGTTCCTTATTCGTATTTTTTTTATAGTGATGTCCTGTGTAAATCAAGTATAATTTATCATCTTTTACCAGAGCACTACCGGAAAAACAGCCGTCTTTATCTTCATTATCTCCTGGAGTCAACGCTATGGGACATTCTTCCCAATGAATTAAATCCGTACTTCTAACGTGGCCCCAGTGCATCGGTCCCCATTCAGAACTATAGGGATGATATTGAAAAAAAACGTGATAATAGCCCTTAAAAAAACAAAGTCCATTTGGATCGTTCATCCATCCTGTTGGAGGGATTATATGATAGTTTTGCCTGTATCGATTATTAGTGATCTGATTCATCATTCACAAACTCCTTCCAAACATTTAATACCTTTCCAACTGATGCTGGCCTTGCCTATCATCACATGGTCAGAACTGCAGCCTTTTTATTGAGTCTCTGATCACTGGCGGACATTTAACACGGGTGGTCCCGACTTTTTGTTCATCACTTTTATCGTTACAGATCTTCAGTAATTTTCGAATACCTAGGACTCCAAGATCGTAGTGAGGCAGTCCTACTGTTGTCAATGTGGGATGCAAATGAGCGGAAATAACGCTTTGGTCGTCAAAGCCAACGACAGATATGTCATCAGGAATTGACAGTCCTTTCTGCTTAAGGCCATCGTAAATTCCCATCGCGACACGATCATTATGACAAAATACCGCGGTCGCCCCGCTTTCAACGAGGGATTCTGTAACATTGAATCCCCCCTCCTGATCAGGCTTCGCATACATAATCAACGAGGAATCTCGAGAAATTCCCGCCTCCTCCAGCACCTGTTTGTATCCTTCCAGACGCCCAGTCCGCGCTGGTGAGGGAGAGGTCGTATTCACGAAAGCGATGCGTCGATGACCGGCCTTTACAAGAAGTTCGGTAGCTGTCCGACCACCTTGAACCTCATCAGGGACAATAGCGGGATACAGATCGTGCATATCGAAACAATTGACAAGTACTGCAGGTCTTTCCGACTGCAATTTCAGTGATTCCACCGGACGGTGATACCAAGTCGAGTAAATGATTCCTTGCACCTGCTGCTCAGCCATCATAGTTAGTGCTTTGTTTTCGACTGATTCCTTGCCTCCGGTATCGATAATGAGAAGAAGCTTCCCACTCCGCCAAGCCTCATCCTGTGCCCCTTTAATGATCTGTCCGGCGAAAGGCATGGTAGCAACATCATCTGTAACAAAGCCAATTAGATCGGATGTTCCCTGTACAAGTCCCTTCCCTAAAGCATTGGGTTGATAGCCAAGTGATTCGGCTATTTTTCGAACCCTATTGCGTGTGTTTGCAGGGATTCGATGCTTCTCATTGTCATTGATCGACCATGAAGCCGTTGCAACCGAAACACCAGCTGCCTCAGCAACATCTTGCAGCGTAATTTTTCTCATTACTTTACCCCTTTTATGCTCCATACCGACAGAGCGGCGATAACCGTTATTACGATTGCAACAGGAAATACCGGAATATATGATCCTACAATCGTAACTAGCGTTGATGTGATGACCGCACCGATCGCCTGTCCGGCACAGCTTGCCATATTAAGAAAACCTAGGTCTTTGCCCGCATTCTTCTTATTTGGCAGAACATCGACGTTCAATGCCTGATCTACGGACATATACATACCATAACCAAAACCCGCAATTCCTGCAAAAAGCAGCATACCCATCGTTGTTGGGAAGATCCACGGCATCGCAATACCAATCGCATACAATCCACAAGATAAAATAACGGGAGGCTTACGCTTACCGATTTTGTCCGAAATAGGTCCAGATGTGATCGATGCAATGAACGCTACGACCATAGTGATCAATGACATTATGGAAATGACACTGGCGGCATGTGCCTTGGTCTGCCCGATGTGATCCTGTAGGATATAGAGCTGATAGGAAGCAATCATCTGATAGGCAACGATTAAGCTCGTACGGCAGATAAACGCCTTCCAAAAATCAGGAGCATGCATCGGAGGTGTGAACGCTTTCATAATTACCCGCCAAATAGGCTCTCGCTCCCTGTTAACCTGCTCTGTGTCATTGCGCGGCTCACGTGGGAGAAGGAGAAATGCCAGAATGCCCGCGAATATATACATTGCGCCTGCACTGGCAAATCCGATACCTGTACGAAAGATAAATAATGAACCGAAGAAAGTACCAATTGCCTGACCTACCGTGATTCCTCCGCCATATGCAGCAGACACGATGCCACGATTCCACTCAGGAACACGATCAGAAAGTGTTGCAACAATGGGAGCCGTCATCATATTCTGCCCAATGTTTGCAAAGCAGTATGCCAGTAGAATTCCAATTCCAGTACCCGGAGTTCCGATTAAATAGAAAGAAATTGCTGCAATGACAGCACCTGCCAGATACCATGGTGTTCTTTTGCCAAAACGTGATCTCGTTCTGTCCGACATGGAGCCGACGAAGACGTTAACGAAAAGAGAGAGCATGGCTCCCGCAGCATTAATCGTTCCAAGCAAAGCGTCCGGATTATCAATTCCAATATCTTTCAATCGCTGCGGCATAAGAACGGATGCGATCATATAGAATCCCATGTTTTGTAGAATCGCAAAGACTCCAAATCCCAAAATGAAGCGAGCGGTGCGATCCATCTTTAGATTTTTTAGACTTATCATTTTTTCGCCTGACTTTCTAAATTTATCGTTTTTCCTACGTCTATGGCTTAAAACATTATGAGACAAATACGAAGTTCCATGATCATGACCGCTGGACTTGACTTAGATCTCCCGCTGTTTGACTTCAAGCGAAGATAATTCAATTGCCCCATCGCTAACGAAGTATCCGATTCTTCCTGCTCGTTTATCGTAGATTCTTGTGCTAAGGGCAATCTGACCATCTAGAACAATGACGGCAATTGATTCCTCCGTAATCACTTCCAGTGTGTGGTTACCTGCAGGTAGATCACAAGGGCGCTCCAACTCGACATAGTAGGGAACGTCTCCAGAGATTTGCCACTGCTCTCCTCCTGTCATTTTACGTGGCCACCGATCGAAAACCATTCGCGAGCGATGTGGTTCCAAACGAATGACATAGGAAGAATCGCCATCGTTCGAGGAACGCAGTAGCAGCCCGCATTCGTGAGTTCCCGGTTTTATGTTAATCGTGGCTTTGATATAGGCCTGATCCGGCAATAACTTGTCGGACACTGCACATACATATCCATCAGGAGCATTTAACGACTGCTTATCAATGGCAACCGGAGCAGTCTCAGGAAAGCTCTGTGTCAGTGTCTCAGGAAAGCGAAATGCGAGTGAGCCATCCTCATTTTGCACGGCCTCAAGCGTTGACATGGTTCCTGCCCACTGCCATTCCCCATCGTCATGAGCACCCTTCTTGGTCGCAATCCAACCGGTGAAGAAACGTTTGCCATTGAGGAATGTACTCTTTGCAGCATAGAAAGCGCGTCCATCAATTGTGTCTTTATCCGGAGCGATCCACGGACCGTCAAGAGTCTTGGCCATGCGATATTTGGTTGTGAATGCATCAGTGAATTCGGAATAGATGAAGTACCACCAATCTCCCCAATGGAACACCTCCGGACACTCCATTGCAACGAATCGCTTGGGATCCCAGAATGGTTTCGCTTGCTTCCAGGAATACAGATCGTCGGAAATATATTGTGCGGTAACACCGCGCCGACGTTCAGGACCGCTGTTATTTCGAGCAGCAAAAAGCATTCTCCAAATCCCTTTTTCCTCATCCTTGAATACGAATGGATCACGCCAATCATAGCCTTCGTAATCTTCACTTGGACCGAAAGAAAGCTCATCATGGCGCGTCCATGATTTCATACCGTCATCACTTGTAGCGTGCATGACCAACTGGATGGACCGCCCGGTTTCGTCAGTTGTTTTAGGATTGTTGCCTGTGTAGAACAGATGATGTGTGCCCTGATCGTCAACAAGAACACTGCCCGTATAGCAGTTAAAATCTTTCGCATCTGGACCGCCAGACGGCAATGCAACACCATGCTCCTCAAGATGCACGTAGTCCTTTGTTGTCACTAAAGACCAAGGCATTCCATTTTTCGGTACTTTCCGATCTTCGAATAGAAAATAAAGATATACCTGACCATTCTCCTCGAAGGGAATGACATCTCCAACGAATGCTCCCTCAGGACGGTAAAACACTTTGTTATTCATAAATAATTAACCCCTTTCATTTTCGTTAATCATTGGTGTTTAAGCTGCTTAAACGTTTAAGCATAAGCATCTAACAGCATTATGAAAGCGTTATCTATTTTTGTCAAGAGTTTTTTTGAAAGCCTTTGCATAAATAAAGCTCTCGTTACTAGCAAAAAACGTCGACCGAAACATCCCAAAAGGAACGTAACGAACCGACATTTTGATGGTTCACTAGCTCATGTTGAAGAAAAAATTAGTTACACAAAACGAAATAGAGGGACTCTTACCACCTTGCCCTGTGCAAGAAACAAGTGAATCACTTAATTCAATCCCTATTGATCTATTATCAATTGTCTGATCGAGGCATAAACAAACACCGCAATGATCTTCATCACTAAATTTGTTTAGTTTTTGTCTATTTGTGACAATTAATATATAAACCAAAGATCCATTAAATATCCGAACGATTAATCGGGATATTGCACATCAACTGCATAGACAGGGAGGAAAAAAATCATTGTTAACCAATCTATTGACTGAATCAGAGCAGAAAATCATCTCAAAGTTACAAAGTGAAAACAAACAACTTAACCTCCAGATTCTCGCAATAAAAAATGAACGAAATCGTATACGAGCTCAATATGCGAATGATATGGAAAATTTATGGATCCTACAAGAGCATTTCGACCAAATTAAAAATGGAATCAAACCCTTCCCTAACGATGTCGCAAAATGAACGTATTCGTTGAAAAGAAAATGAACGGATTTCGAGAGGAAAATGTGCCCACTTATGAACGAAATAAGTTATAGACAAACGATGAAAAATTAAATGGGGAACGTCAATTAATGAATGATCTTAAATCAATACACAAATCTCTTATTCTATTTAGGATTCAGCTAATATTCATTAATTTTTCTTATCTTCTCATTATTCAGTATTGCCTCTATTCCATTCTTTCCTGCATAATAAGACTATAGGCTATGAATCTTGCCCAGGGGAAAGTTGGGGACTAGGGACATTGTCTTAGTGCTCGATCAGCGACGTAGTCTGATCGGAGCACGACAAATAAAACTGTTGGAGGCGTACTTATGGACAAAGGCAAGAGAGCTTTTTTGAATGCCGGTATGGAAGCGATTTGTCATTGTGACACGAGCAATACCCACTATCTGTTTGAATTGAAAACCGGAGAACATGTTTATCGTGCACGATCCAACCACCTCTCTATCTATAATGATGACGGTTCATTTGCCACATTAATCGGCATGTTAAATCCTGCCTTTATTCGTACGTACCATGATTACATCAGCAACCATGCAGAGCATGGACGAATTTGGCTCCATCAAGAGTTACAAAACTTTTTGAAGGCGTTCAACAATAAAGACGAAGAATACGGCTTCTAAGCTCAGCTATAGCTGAACAGAAACCATCGTTTAATGGAATCTCCTTTCTTAACGCCGAGACTGCATGCGAACCGGCATGTCGACGAGCGGCGTTCCAATCCAGTCTTGCTTTTCTTTTGATCGAACAATCCAATGCAGTTGCACGATCAAGCGATGTCCTTTTCGTATTTGAATTAACGGTAAACAAATGGGTTCTTGAGAAACTCTGGGTATCCGTTTTAAATGCATTGATTCTAATAAAATCTTGTACTTCTTGAGTGCTCGGATAACCTTATCAAAGCATGTAAAAGAAGAGAGGGCGCTTTTAACCCTCTCTTTCTCGATTAACGAACATGCTTCAGATAAACTAACAACCAGCATTAGTTCTCACTCCATGCCTTCCTAATTCGTGCAATATGTTCATTACGTTCTTCAGGGGACATGTCGTTCATTCATGAAATGTAAATTAAGTCACAATCCATGACTACTTCTTTTATCGTTAACCAAATCATGAGTGATGGATATTCCTCATAATATTATCTAGTCAAAGATCCTGATTCATTTGAAGATGGAGGCAAGTGAGTGAATCGATGCATAGGTTGCTGGAGTCTATGCCCCTACTTCATCACTAATCTCGATTTTGATCGTAGATAACTTGGATTTGTCTTATCCTCTGACAAATGAACTATCAATAAAAATTTCATCAATTCCGACTCGGTGCAATTGATCTACAAGAATAGATAAATTATTGACTAACATGAGCGGTTTCTGTTGATTCCAAGGCTCTCCACCGCCAGGTCCCTGAACCAATAGAGAACTTTTTAGTTGCTCAATTGTCATTAGGTAATCTCCGGGACTAAGAACTCCATTCTCATTGAAAACCAGTGACATAATCTTGCCCTCCGGAGAAAAAAGGTATACTATTTTACAATTTATTCTCACGATGTTCTTAATATAAACGTTAAATTAACTAATAAGTTAATAGAATTTTGTACCATTTGTTTTGTCAATGGATTAACTGTTGCACATTTTTAGTTGCTACTTTTAAGCATCCAAAATCAGCACAATAGAAAAATAGGATGAATGCATAAACCGCCATTCATCCCACTAAATATTAGGCCAATGATTCCGTCTCTATCACAAGGCTTTTATTTTCCCAATCGACTTTTCTGCGAGTAACAATCCTCCGATGATCCCCGCTTGATCATTTAGTCCGACAGGCTGAATATAGGTGTCCAGATCAGGCACAGCAACATAACCCTTGAGCATCTGCTCAAATTGTTCACGAATCAATTGGAAAATCTGCTTTTGTTTCATAATCCCGCCGCCAAGAATAATGCGTTCCGGACGCAAGATCAATGTGTAACTAACCAGCGCTTGAGCGAGATAATAAGCTTCAAGCTCCCATACATTGGGTTGATCAGCAAGTTCAATGCCTTTTTTGCCCCAACGCTTCTCAACTGCCGGTCCGGAGGCCATGCCCTCTAAGCAATCCGTATGAAATGGGCAATTACCCACGAAGGTGTCGCTTGGATGGCGCTTGATTAAGAGATGCCCCATTTCCGGATGACTGTATGCGTTCAGAATATGTCCCTGATTGATAAAACCACCGCCGATGCCGGTGCCAACGGTCAAGTACAGACAACTTTGTGTGCCCTTCGCATTTCCCATGACAGATTCCGCATATCCTGCTGCATTCACATCCGTGGTCCAAGCAATCGGCATGTCATAATGTTTACTTAAGCTGCCAAAAAAGTTAAAGTTTTTCCAAGAAGTCTTTGGCGTCGATGTGATATAACCAAAGGTCTTAGAATCCTCATTAACATCAATGGGACCAAATGAACCAACTCCGATTGCATCAATAGAATACTGATCAAAAAATGAGAAGATGGGTTCCAGCGTTTCTTCAGGCTTCGTCGTCGGTACGGTAATCGAGTCGATTATTTTCATTTGCTCATCACCAACCGCCGCAATGAACTTGGTTCCTCCTGCTTCAATTGATCCGAATAACATGATCCCTACCTCCTTAAGGATTAAATTTTTTCCCCTGCAAAAAAAACTCAGCATAAGACTTCGTCGTCTAAATGTTGAGCCATAATTGGACTATAAAAGACATCTGATATCCGCTTAACCTTTTTCAACTCTATTAAATTAAGCGCTTTCAAAAATGTACTTCTAACTTAAGTTCTTAACTTAACTCGCTTCGCCATGCAGGAACATCTTTATAACAGTCTGCTTTACCAATTGAATTAAATAATTCCATCTTATATTTAACGACTTTCTTGGCTTCGTCAATGCAGTCAGGGTAAACGGCATTCGGATCCCAAAGTTCAGTAGTGGCCAATATTTCCCGGCATTTCTTGAAAAAAGCAAATTTATAATCGGATGAAATGTTAACTTTTTGAATGCCGATCTTGACTGCTTCAGCAATCTCCTCATCCGGGTTTGCAGAGCCACCGTGGAGGACAAGAGGGATATCAACAATTTCCTTAATACTTTTTAAAACATCCATACGCAGTTTCGGCGTCACGCCTTTTGGATAAATTCCATGGCAAGTGCCAATGGCAACAGCTAATGAATCCACACCGGT
The DNA here is from genome assembly GCF_056678885.1 of Sporolactobacillus sp. PKPK-6. Classification (NCBI taxonomy): domain Bacteria; kingdom Bacillati; phylum Bacillota; class Bacilli; order Caryophanales; family Sporolactobacillaceae; genus Sporolactobacillus; species Sporolactobacillus sp. PKPK-6. Next base: position 1,299,570 of record NZ_JBWXPA010000001.1, read on the forward strand.
CTGTTCAACGAATTCCGCCGCATCTTCCGGTTTTGTGTAAATGACCTCAGTCAATCCTCCTTCGATGGTCGTGCCGGTATTACCAATCGTCCCAAGCTCTCCTTCCACGGATACACCAATTTTGTGACTCACATCAACAACTTCTTTGGTTACGCGAATATTTTCTTCAAATGGTAGCAAGGAACCGTCAATCATTACCGAACTGAATCCAGCATGAACCGCGCGCATAACGCTTGCTAAACTGTCACCGTGATCCAAATGTAAGACAAATGGAACCGGGCTATTTTTAATGCGGCTTACAACATAGTTGAAAAAGCTGTCTTTCGTAAACGCTAACTCTGTCGGGTGTACGGCGATAATTGCCGGCGAATTATTTTTTTCTGCTTCTTCAACGACCACTCGCACGAAATTGCTATCCGCCACATTAAATGCCCCTACAGCAAAACGATGTTCCTTGGCTACTTCCAATAATTGTTTCATGTTTATTAACATAATACATACACTTCCTTTGTTTTTTTTAAAGTGATTGACCAGCAGATTGCGAAAGGAGAATATAGTGTTTAACTAATTCCTCGCCTCCTTTAATCGTGTTATGAATCAGGTCAACAAAATTAATTTCCGGATCTTTACTAAGTTGTCTTTTGATACTACTGATCTGAGCCTTCATGAAATCTGAACCAACATTGATTTTGTTGATTCCTAGTTTAATAGATTGTGTAATATTTTCGCTCCCGCACCCAGAGCCACCATGCAGCACAAGCGGCATTTTAGTTGCTTCTTTTATTTGTTCAACAATTTCAAAGTGAAACGTGGGCACGAACCCCCCCGGGTAAATTCCGTGGCTCGATCCATAAGAAACTGCCAAGGCATCAATACCTGTTTTTTTTGCAAAATCAATGGCCAGATCCGGATCCGTATACATCTGATCATTGGTCATATGATTACCGGCAACAGCCCCCATATTACCGAATTCCGCCTCAACACTAGCCCCATACGTTTGCGCAAATTCCACCATATCTCTCGTAATCTGAATATTTTCATCTAGTGGATGCTCAGAAGCATCCATCATCACACTTGAAAAGCCGTCCTGTAAACACCGCTTGACGAACCCAACATCCTTACCATGATCAAGATTAATCGCCACCTCAACACTCGCTTCATGAGCCATTTTGATAATGGGTTGAGTGAGAAACCTACTTCCTAGATGCTGCTGCATATGCTCCTGCAGAAGATCAATGATAATTGGTGCTCTTAACTCCTGCGCCGCATTAATCGCAGCCTGAGCAGTTTCCAGATTAAAACAGTTAATTGCCATAATCGCGTAGTTACCTTGATTCGCCCGATGTAACATACCGTTCATCGAAACGTACATAATCTCATCACCTTGTCTGTTTTATTGAGAAATTTTTATATCTGACAGATCAAATTCTTCTTCAAAATCTTTATCACTTAATTTTTCTTCCTCTTTAGTCGGTTCCTTCTTCCACAGGAACAAGATGATCCCTGTTATTAAAGAACCGATAAGCAGTGCTAAGGTGAAGAGCAATGGATGATTCATTGCCGGAACAATAAACATTCCGCCTGATGGTACCGGGGAAGCGACACCCCACATCATGGATAATCCTCCTCCAATAGCAGCGCCGAATGTACAAGCGGCTACAACGCGGAGCAAATCAACAGCTGCAATCGGAATAACCCCTTCAGTGATCATACAAACACCCATTGGCAAAGCAATCTTGATGTTATCTTCCTCTTCCTTGGTATATTTCTTCTTACGAAAAGCTAAAGATAAAAGCCATGAAATCGTCACACCGAATGGCGGTACCATTGAAGCAAGTATTTTCACTGCTTCGGGTTCTTTTACACCTTGCAACAAAAGTCCGTCGGCAAATAGCGAAGCTACTTTGTTTACTGGGCCGCCGAAGTCAAATGCTGCCATTCCCCCTAATATCGCACCGAAGACGAAACGCATTGATCCTTGCATGCTATTAAGGAAAGAAGTCATTCCCTCCGTTGCCCAAACGATTGGTACACCAATAACGAAGTACATTAACAATCCAATAACAACACTTGAAACAAGCGGAATAATCATCATCGGCATTAAGCCTTCTGCCCATCTAGGAACTTTTAGATGTTTTCTAAGGAACAGAACAAAATATCCGACAATAAAGCCCCCAAGCATGCCTCCTAGAAATCCCGCGCCAATGGAATTGGCAATCAGCCCCATTAGTAGACCCGGTGCGATGCCCGGCCGATCTGCTATTGAATAGGCGATAGCTCCTGCGATCACCGGCGCCAGCAATCCCATGCCCAAAACGCCAAGAGAAAGGAGTGCGGAAGCTACTGAGAATGGTTCTTTATAATTGGTAATTACCGATCCGCCTGCCAAGTTCCCGATCGCAATTAACAACCCTGCAGCAACAACTAGTGGCAGCATATAAGAGATGGCAGTTAATGCATGCTTTTTAAGTTCCATCTTTCTCCAAATCTTTTTCCACATTCTAGACACCCCTTTGCAATTCTGATTCAAGTTTCTTATACAACTGTTTTGGTGCTTTTATGGCTAGATTGGTTGGAATCTCCACCACCTTCTTTCCCTTGAATCTTTCTCTTCCGCTTATCTTGATATCTGCAGCAATAATAACCAGATCAGCCTCCTTAATTTCTTGCACAGTCAGTTCATCTTCAATGCCAATGGTTCCCTGAGTTTCAATACGAACCTGATGCCCTGCCTCTGTTCCTGCTTTGATTAGTTTCTCTTTTGCAATGTACGTATGGGCGATTCCAGATGTACAAGCAGAGATTCCCACTATCTTCATCACAATTTCCTCCCTACTCCTTATTTTTTCGATAACAAATCAATAAGCTCTTGTTTGGTGCGAACAGTTTGAAACTTAGCAATCACGTCATCATCAGCGAGTAAAATGGCGACTCTTTGGAGCAATTTGATGTGCAAAACATTAGAATCTGTATTTTTAACCGCAAACAAAATGATCGTGCTTATTGGCTTCCCATCCAAAGATTCCCATTCAATTGGCTTCTGGGTTCGACCAATGGCAAGAGAAGTCCGGATCACACTTTCTGATTTTCCATGTGGAATGGCCACGCCTTCGCCTAGCCCTGTGATGCCTTCTTTCTCACGATTTAGTACATCCTCCAGAAAATCTTTCTCATCATTAATACAATGATTCAAGTACAACAGGTGAATTAATTGCTCAATGGCTTCAAGCTTTGTCGCAGCTTCCAAATTCAAATCAATTAAATCTTCATTAATTACTTTTTTAATGTCCAGTTCATCTACACTCATTTGCATAGCCCTTTCCTCCTTCAGACTTGTTAAAATGACATAATGGATTCTGTTCTCCACAGGATTATCTATCTTTCTAAATGAACAAGCTTATCATTTCCCTGGTGTCTTTAGCCCTCATCATTTTTTCTAAAGTATTCTCATCAGATAAAACGCTTGCAAATTTTGAAAGAGCAATATTTCGCGCTCTTTGGATGGCATTATCTCGAACTGCGAGCAATACAATCAATTGAACCTGTTCCGTGTCTTTAGATCCCCATGCTATCCCGGCATCTAGTCTTCCAATGGCAACAGAACTCTCAATCACTGCGTCCGAGATACCATGTGGCAGCGCAACACCCTTTCCTATTGTCGTGTCTCCATCCGCCTCCCTTTTAAGAACTTCTTCTGTAAAATCTTGAATACTATATATTTTTCTTTCATGAAACAACATCTCTGACAAAGCTACTATGGACTCTTCTTTATTCGCTGCATGCAAATGAAGCGAAATGAGTTTTTCAGATAAAATTTCATGTGACATTTGCTGATTCCTTAGGACTATTGCTCCCTATCCTTTCATTTGCTTCTTTATAGTAGTCGTTGATAAACTTCTCTATATTATATTTATCCGTATCATTCAAAATCGGGCTCACTAGAAGAGTCGGCTTGTTGGCGTTGTGACGCGTTTTTACTGTAGATATGATTAAAGCAACATCAGCATAATCACTTTCTTTAATCCTGTGCTGTGCGACAATTCTCTTAACGTTGATCTGTGGAAACATTTTTTTGATTTTCTCACTCAGAAGATGTGATGTACCAATGCCGCTAGTACATTCAATCAGAATGGGAATTTCTTTCATGAATTTATCAATCAGGATTTGGAAATACAATGTGATGTAGCCAACTTCTTCATCACTCAGAAAATCAGCATAATTCTCTTTTTCAACAACTTGATAAACACATTGCTTCACTAAATCAAAGGTCCCGCCAAAATTAGTTCTAATAGAATTTAAAATTGGATTAACAATGTTTATTTTGTGATTCAATCGATAGATCATCGAACACAAATGCGATGTTAATTGCTTATAAAGAACATCATCATCTTGAAAAAATAGTCCACTATTTTCAGACACTCTACTTACTAATTTGCTTGATAAGTACATTGCCTGCCTACTCATTGGATCTTGATCCAACAAAGAATCATGATTTAGATTGCACGCCTTGAAAATGTAGTACAGCTCATTAAACTCATCATTGTTTAGTTTAATCTGATAGAATTTTTCAATTTTATTCACTAACTCATAGGTAACGTGAAAAATTGCAGAATCATCTCTGATTTGATGAACGATTGGCTTGTTCGCATTAGGCTTTTGAATATTATTTGTATAGCCTTCAATCACTGAGAGCATGTAACAAAACATGGTTAAATAAGATGGCTGATCCAAGAATGCATTATGTTCTTGCTGAACTTCATGAAGGAAATCCTTAACCTGGAACAATGTTGCATTTTTGACTTTCGTATGTTCAATGAACTCTGGAATATCATATTGATTAAATGGATCGCCATTCTGTTTTAAAAAGCCCTCTATAATAGATGAGCTTAATCGGAGCACATTAAGCTTATTGCCACAAATATGAGTCCCACTATTTTCTTTTAATAATTTAAGGTTGAACGGAACAATGGCCGCTTCAATATGTTTAAAATCATTAATGATCGAACTTTGACTGACGTAATATCTTTCCGATATTTTTTGAATAGATGTTTTGTATGGCGAGATTGCAAGCAAGTAAAGCAACAAATTGAGTCGTCGTTCTTCAGGCATTTGAAAGACCGGAGCACCACTCTCTGTTGTCTGTTTTTTGTTGACCAGCATATATCCTAGATTTTCTTTTTTCTCGATCCTATAATTTTGAGAAGAGGTCTCCGTTATCTGCTTCATATCCCGATAAATGGTTTTAGTTGATACTGCAAATTGACGACTTAGTTCAGCAGCAGTGATATAATCATTAGTTTGCTTTAAAATTTCCAGTATCCTCTTTTGGCGATCGTTCAAAGTATTTGTCATACTCAATTCACACCTCATTTCCTTTCTCTTTATAGTTTCATATTATTAAAATGTAAGCGCATACACAACTACATATATTTTAACAATTTTATGTCCGTATTAGTGTGGTTAGAAGCACGTAGGATACGTATCACTTCCCTCCTTAATAAGGATCAAACCCAGAGCATAGATACAGAACGTCAACAATCCAAGTCAGCTAAAGCATTTTTAATCACAGCCAAAGCACAAACATCAAAATGGCGTACGGATATCTTTCTAATTATGAATCTGATTCCTCTTGCAATGAAATGATGTCGGCAATTAGGAACACCGGCGCAAAAGAATACGGTTATTAAGCGCATTACCTAGGGATAAACTTCACTCATTTTGGAAATTTTGGTTATTGATGTAGCTAAAGAGGATATGTACATAACAATGGAAATGAAAACATTGAAACAGATTACATACCTTAGTCTCTGTGGCGGATTGATTATATTTGTGTTCTTTTCTGCTTGCTTAGTTTCTCTTTGCTGCTCTCGTTCTTTTCGCAGGTTTTATGTCGCGCATGGTCATTGGATTCACACCAAAAACCTGGGGATCCGGAGTCCGAGCCTTCTTCTTCATGTATGTTTCACTTATGATTGTCATTATTTTAGTCTTTCAAGAAATACTTCGTCTCGATAAGAAGCATTTCCCACAACACTCTCTCATCTTCACAGCACCTTTACAGGGCTTACCGTCTTAAATGGATATTTTCTGCATAGATGGGCATCAATCTAATGGTGCTGATTCTTTAATCAAATTTCAATCAAAAATTCAAGGTGAAAGCCCATTAAATCATGTTAAAATAAAACTGTTAATTTAATAGTATTTATTTTGAGAGAAGGCAGCATTAATGAAAAAATGGTACGCACTCTGCTCTGTCCTTTTATTATTTTCTGCACTAAGTTTTTTTACAGTTAAGGTTAACCAAAGCCATATAAAGAGACTTAATGTCGATTATCAAATCAGCGGTAGTACATATGTCAATAAATCCTCCATTTCAAAAACAAAACTGTCCAAACGAACAAAACAAATTCTCGTTGTTGTTGGAAATGGTAGCCATGCAAAGATCCAGTTATGGCAGAAAAAAGGTAAGAAATGGTTGAAAAAAATGGCAACAAACGGACATGTTGGCAAATATGGGATTGGCAAAACACATGAAGGAGCCATGAAGACTCCTTATGGAGCCTATAAATTAACCTTTGCGTTTGGGACGAGTAATCCAGGCACAAAGTTGCCTTTCCGGAACATCACACCAAATTCATGGTGGGTAGAAGACAGCAATGATCCAAACTATAACACATGGCAGGAAGGCGGCTCTTTTAATAAACCAAGCGAGCACCTTATTGATTATCCGGTACAATACAAATATGGAATCGTGATCAACTATAACTCAAAACGAGTCCCATGGAAGGGATCCGGGTTCTTTGTTCATGTCTCAAACGGTGGCTATACCGCAGGATGCGTTTCACTGTCTCGCTCTAAAATGAACTATCTCATGAGAACGATCAAGCCGGGAGCATATATACTGAACATCAACAACGTCAATCAATTGAAACGCTTTTAAAGTGAACGGCTAAATAAAGATTGCTATCTTAAGATAAATTGGTTATGCGCTATTTAACAGCAAACAAACAGCTCAACGATTCGATGAATCCAACTTGATCAAAACGAGAAAAAAATTGACCGGCAGCATGAGAATGCTAACCGATCGATTTTTTTGTTGCTTGTACGAAACGACTATTTGCTTAAACTGGTAGTCGTTTTAATATGAATTATTTTTTCACTGTCTTTGCTAGTATATAACCAACTTTTCCCGAAGCAACGACCTTGTCCCATTTCTTTCCTTTGGTCAGGACTTTTACAGAAGTCTTTTTCTTCAGTGTCTTAACTTTGTGTGACTTAACAGATCCCGGTTTATGGGGCAGTGTTTACAAAAAAGAGAAACTGATTAACAAGCATTATATTTGTACGCCATTAGTTAATAAGATACGCAAGTTTCATCCTCAGCTGCCATTTATCTGTAATCGTCAAAATAACCCACACCTAGTCAAATGGTATGAGCCTTGTTATGATTATTTTAGTAGTGAAAGGCAATTTGCAGAGATCCGATATTTTGCGAACCTAGGAAGAAGTTGACCATGCGCCTCTTCAGTCGGCTTATTTACAACTAAGATCCTTCTAACCAAACCAAAGGCACCTCTCCCATTCCACCATTTTTCTAAGATTTTGTTCACAATTAAATCATTATTCACTGTATTTTCATATTTTTCTCATATTTATTGATTGTATCTTGCTTATTTTCCTGCATAATAAGAATATGGATGATGAATCTACTCCGAGGAATTGGGAAATAGTACATCAGCTTTAGTGTTCGATCAGATACACAGTCTGGTGTGAGCATGACAAATCTACTATTATTGGAGGCGTTGTAATGGACAAAGGCAAGAGAACTTTTGTGAATGCGTGCATGGAGGCTATTTGTCAATGTGACACGAGTAACACCCACTATTTGTTTGAATTGAAAACCGGAGAACATGTTTATCGCGCGCAGCCCAGCCACCTTTCTATGTATAATAAGGACGGTTCCCTTGCCCAATTAATTGGCATGTTAAATCCTGCTTTTATTCGTACGTACCATGATTACATCAGCAATCATGCAGAGCATGGACGAATTTGGCTCCACCAAGAATTACAAAACTTTTTGAAGGCGTTCAACAATAAAGACGAAGAATACGGCTTCTAAGCTCAGCTCTAGCTGAACAGAAACCATAGTCTAATGAAATCCCCTTTACGCCGAAACCGCATGCGAACCGGCATGTCGACGAACGGCGTTCCAATCCAGGTTTGCTTTTCTTTTGGTCGAACAATCCAATACTGATGCAAGAAGGACATCTCCGTGTCAATTCCATTGCACGACTCAGAGATGTCTTTTTCATTTCTGAATCAACGGTTAAGTCTCCTTCTGATTCTGTGCTCCCCTATTTCCTTAACAATTCTGATGTAATCTTAAAATCTATTCGTTTATTTACATATTTTTAAATTCTCCCCCACCATTTCCGAACCATGCCTCCTATCTATAAAACATAGAGCAAAAATATACCAATATCTGCTTCATCCCCCCGCCACCGCCTCTTTAATCCACGCACCACAACATTCAGCTTCAACCCAAAAACTGAATCCCCGAAAGGAGCCCCACCATTATGCCATTTACCGACTATTTTGCTGCCCCGTTCGAGCCTGAGTGCTATGCCTTCGAGAGATTGTTGCAAAAGTATGAACCGAAAATCCGAAAAACCGTCAAACGCTATAACGACATGTACAAGCAGTATTTATGTCCCGCCGATTATGACGATCTACTGCAAACCGCGCAGTATGCATTCTCAGAAGCCAATGACAAATTCGACATTACAAAAGTTGCGCCGGACAAAAATCCGGAACATGTGTTCATCGCCTTCGCTGCTCGAACGATGGAAGGCCGACTCTCCGACTACCTCCGCAAACACTACAAGAACAAAAGTCGAGAAGTATACGAACGCGACGACTCCGCCTATGACATTCCCGATGAATCAAATGAGTCACTGAACAGGCAAATGCTGCGCATCCTCCAAGATCACCTCCCCACACTCACCCCGCGCGAGGCCCTCTACATCAAGCTTTCCGTCTTTCATGATTGGAGTACTGAACAAATCGCCGATGCTGCCCATGTCTCCGAGCACACGGTTCGCTCCTGGAAAAAAAGCTTGCGTAAAAAGTTGGCACCTTTAAAGGATGAATTGAAAAAACGAAAATAAGCAGTTAAAAAATCGATCGGTTCAACAGAAACAATGCTAATCCGGTCGATTTTTTGTTTTCGACTGTACAATGGTGGAACGAATAGGAAAATATATATATAAGATATTTTCTGCGGAGAATTGGAAACGACCATTATGTTGTCTAAATATCTTAGAACCCTATGCATCTATATAAATAATCATATAGACTTAGTCTTATCGTATTATTTTGTCGGAATTGTGAACAGATAGGTATTAATTATCTAATTTTTTGAAAATAAATATTCCTATTTATAGAAAAATTTAGTATTATGAAAACAAGGAGGTAAAGCGAAGCGTTAACGCAATAAAGCAAAAAGAAACCCTCAGTGAATCAAAAGGCGCTTGATTCATTAGCACCTCGATAGTCAAAGCAAGTCCTCGTAAGAACCAAGCTAGACCTCGCCTGAATGATCAGTGGATCTCAGCTGCTGATCCTCCTGCTTCCTCGAAGCGCCAACCACCTCCTTACTGGACAGGGATACATAGAAGAAGTCCACATCGTTTTATTCATCTAGTCAGTCACACGGCACCTATTACTGTCGCACCTCAACGGATTTGATACCAAATCACCTAATCAATACGTACGCACGTCATGCAAGTCTCAAGCGAACATTTCGTTCGACTGATCGATAATAATAGAGCAGCCGTCCCTTGTTATGAGACGACTGCTCATTTTTTAGTCCACCCACTTTGCTGCAAATCATCCTATACATAATTGATCCGATCTACACTCAGACCAAATTCCCTCCCCTCACCTGCTTTATGACCAGTACGAGCGTGTCAACCAATGAACACATCACACCAGATCAATCACTTTCCAGTAATATTGCCTCATCATATTTTCGCGTGTCCTTATAATAAATTCCATTGAATATCTCTTATTCTGAAGGTGATAAAATGAGAGTAACTATGAGAATTCTAGTGGATCTGATCAATCCAAAATTAATGTAGAAAATTTGAGTATAACAGAAACTGTAAGTAATCATGCTAAAGACATAATAAGAAAAGGAGTTAATACAGGAGAACTTTCTAGGCCATATATAGATTCAAAATGATTGATTTAGACACTAACAAAATAGTACATTTCAATTTTACAAAATAGGAGAATGAAGATGTTAATCGTTAATCAAAATAATTATTTTAATCAAGGAGTATTAACTTATTCAGAAAAAGATCATGAGTTTAATTCTAATCCCAAAATTAATTCGGATATCGTATTATTAGTAGGTTATATCAATATCGGTTTTGATTCAAAAACCAAAAAAGCCACACAAATTTGGGGATTTCATCATAACTTTAATTGGATCAGTCGAGAATTACATCAACCATTATTTTCAAAAGGAGAAATAAAACTAAATATAGAGATTTCACCGGGTGATAGTAAGCGAATTAAAGAAACAACTAATTGGCAAACATTCTATGATTCTACTAATGGATGGATTAAATTCGGAAATGATTTAGATACTTCTAATATCCATAATATTGAATTCTTCACAAATACCATTATGTCTATAGACAACAATGGTAAGATTGTCGCTCTATGGTTAAAACCTGAATTTAAATGATTTGTCTTTCTTATTCATTTTCTAGGATAAAGAATATATTGGTAGAAAAAAATCTTGAAAAAATTCCGATGACGCAGTTTCAGGTTTGTTTGGAAATTTAGGATCTGCGTTCAATTGAAAACAGGAAGTGAAAAAATGACACATCGACTCATCCCTTTTTATCGGGAAATGGACAAAAACAATCCGGGATTCACGCTTTTTTTAGATAAAAATTCCGGCAGGGTATACAAAGCTTATCACAAAAAAGTGAATCAACTGATTTATTGGATCACCTTCGCACTGGTTCTTGCTGTGTTGAGGAGCATCCAATCAATGAATCTGCCCACGGACACCCCACTTATTTTGTTAATCCTCCTCCTTTTAGAGTTTATTGGCAGCTTTTTCATTGGATGTCACTTTTATAAATCCTATTATTTTAAGAACTTAAAAGAAGTATTTTTTGATCAAACCATGCTTCAAGAATACATTATTTCCGGTAAACGTATGTTTAAAATCGATTTGATTGCTACTCTTAGCTCATTCGTCGTTTTTGCGCTCACTTTAGTATTATTTTTACTTACCTATTGGATTATCTGGTATTTATTATCATTTCTCATGCTCGTACTTACTTTTCATATGCTATATAGCTTCTCTTGGGACCGATTCAAGCTGTATAAACAAGAGTGACTCAAAGATTAGAGAGGCTGGAAATTATATAATCTAGATTTTATTTAACAAATATGCAATTCTCTTTGAAAAGAATGAAAACCAAATTCTTATATAGTCATGATTAACTACCGTAAAGAATGTGCAAAAATCTATCAAATATCTTAGATAGGAGAAGAAACATGGAAGTTAATATAAAATTAGCAAAGAAAAATTTATTACCTAAAATTGACACACTTTGCAAGACTATGTGGTTTAATAACGCGAGTATCTCAAAGGTTGGAAATGATGAACTTTTAAATAATAGATACGAAGTGTCATTATCTTGGGATAAGTGGATTAATGACAAGAGATGGGTTGAACACAGTAAATCAAAAGAATATATCTACTTTCAATTGATTCAACCTCGGATAATGAAAATCGAGGTTGATGATGCTGTTACATTTGTTGACAAAAGAGCAGTATACTTAGCAGCAAAACTAATCGCTGATAAAAATGACGGGAAGGTTAAACTTGATGATGGCGATTGGTTGTCGATTAAAACGTTTATTGATCTTAAAAAAAATTACATTAATTGTTCGATTGATGATGCAATACAAATAAGTCTGAAAGAATAAATATACTATTAAAGTAAGCGTCAAATAGCCCACACCTAGTCAATGATATGATCCCCATTGAGTTGACAGATGAAATAATAAAAATCTGTTGATTCAAGGGGATTATTTTATGTCTCATAGGGTTTGGCTTTCTGCGGAGGAAAAACTGGTAGCGGTTAAAGATATTGTGAAAGGGAGAAAATCAAAATGATAAAAAAAGAATTAGAACAAATGATCAATGAAAATAAGGATTTTGGCTTTTTTACAGGCGGGGTGAATGAACAAATAATTAATAATATGGAGCAAGAGTTGGGGGTAACATTGCCACAAAGCTATAAATGGTTTCTATTAAATTATGGAAGCGGTGGGGTATTTGGCGTTAACATTATTGGAGTGGGTAAAGCAAATCGCCCTATTGCAACGATTGCTACCAAAGAAAAAAGAAAATTTGGGTTAAATAAAGGGCTTGTATTAATTGAAAACTGTGATGAATATTATTATTGTTTGGATACAAGAAAACTGATTGATGCTGAATGTCCTGTCATTTCATGGGATCAATTTGCTGGAATTGACAGCATTGAAGCAAACAATTTTTATGAATTCTTCTATAACCGAATAATGGATTCGAAAGAGGCATGGGATGAAGATGAATGAAAAATCTCATAAAATTTATTTTTCGCATATATTCATGGAAAAATAACCCATTGAGAGAATATGAAATGAATTAACCGTATCATTTAGGACTCGTGATGCCCACTTACTGGCTCACCACTGAATACAAAGTTAATGCAGAGATAAGTAAAATGCAAAAAAATTCTCGCTTGGCTGCTGAACGTGAACTTTCCCCTAAAGTTGGATGACAAAATACCCAACTGATTATAAGATGAAGGCGGTTAATGGGTATCTCAAGGGGACGCACTTCGTTATGCCGTAACTATCCTCTATTCCTTCTAAGGAAAAACCTTTTAAATTTGGTGCATCGCTATCAGCCAAACGACATTGCAGAGATTAAAAAATCGAATTACAGCCGCCAAAGCACATGCCAAACACTATCAAACGCTGCGCAGCCAATTCCACACACTGCGTCAAGCATTCCAACAAATCTCAGGACTCGGTACTGATTTTCAAGGACACGGAGCCGATGCAATCAAAGCGTTCTACACTGCTCAGGTGAATGTCGTCGATGCCTGGCTGCGGTTGATTGACAAAAAAATCGCCTATTTTCAGGGTGTTGCCGGTACAATCCAAGATAAAAATCTTGGCGGCAACACGCAGGTCCAGGTCCCCTTTTTGAACGAGGAATTGTCCATGAGCTACGCGCGTTCCAAAGAAATGGTGCGCGAGCAACACGACGATATTGCCAAGGTTCTGAGCAGCATTTCCGATCTGATACCGATCAAAGTCTTTTCCAACCATGACATTGATCAAGCATTGGACGCCGCCGACAAGAAACGCGCAAAGATGGTGCACGACGTTCAGGATCTCGATCAAACATTGACCAATGAATACCGACAAATCAATGAAGATTTACCGTCCATCCAGGCACTGTACGAAGAACTGATTCACGCGACCCGCCAAGGCGCCGATGTTCAACCCATGCATTTCAATGCCAGCGCCTACCATGACAGTAAAATCTATCATGTTCAAGCTGAATTAAAACAAGAAACACAGAAATATCTGGAGATTAAAAAACAGCAGGAACAGGCACGTCATGTGTCGAAAAAAGACACACAACCAGTCAATCCCCTGCTCGCAAATGTAACCAAAGCAGTAATCATTGATCAAGAAATTCAATATGGCATACGTGATGGCGCAAAAGATGCGGTCAAAGACACCGTCCTCGGCATTTGGAATGCAGCAACAAATCCAGTCAAGACGTTCAAATGCACATGGCATGCAGCGACTCACCCGATTCAAACCTTTAACGTCATCAAAAACGCGTTAATTCAGTCCTTTGATAAAGACATAATGCATGGCAATGCCTATACACAATCAAAATGGATCGCCAATGCATTCGTCACGGTGGCAGCCTCGTTTATCGGAACAAAAGGTATTGACAAAATTAGTAAAGCAGCTAAAGCTGGAAAACTAATCGAAACCGCAGGTAAAGCACGCACTAAGAGTACAGAATGGGTGAACCAAAAACTGGATCAATGGAGTATTCCCCTCCTGTCTCGCACGCAATTTGCGGACGGCTCATTTCCTTACAACACAATTGACGCTAAGGGGTTAAAAAACAAACTGCAGCAATTGCCAGATCGTACTGCCCCACTCACCAACCAAATTAATCATGTGCGGGATTTGATTCAGCAAGCGTCTGTAAAGAATGTTGACGGTGTAAAAAAAGATGTGAAAACTGCCGAGATTAAAAGCGTCCCTAAACTTTCAGATTTAACAACAGATAAACAAATTAAAGTAGCTAAAAAGTACTCAAAAGGGGCACCAATTCAAATTCCAAATAATGCTATTATTAAAGTTCAATCCAAAAATGGGTATGAACAGATATCTTTTAAATGGAATAGAGCTGGGATCAAATACGAGGTAAGATGGCATACAAGAACACTTGGTGCCCCAGCGAACCAAGGCAATACTTATGTAGTGGAGCAAACAATACCAGGAAGTGCTAGTGGTCAAAAAAAATCCCAAAAAATTTTAATAGGTGAAAATGAATGGATAAGTAAAAATGAGTGGCAAAAAGCTATTCAAGATAGAAAAAAAGGAATAGCTACTTCTGAGCAAATTAAAATTTTAGAAAAAGGGCATTGGATAGCACCATAAACAATAAATGGAGGATAAATATGAACACCATTGACTACTATAAAGGATTTGAAGGAAATCCTGAAATAGATTTCTTTATTCAACATGAAAAAAAGCTTTGTCTTATAAAGCTGTGGGAAGGTTACTTTGATAAGATTATGCAACAAATAGAACCAGCTGATACAGGATGGACATCCTTAGCTTATTTTTATCAGATGCAAGAAGGCTGGTATGATGAATCACCATGGAAAATACCGAATAACGAAGAGGCTTATAAACAATTCAAGAGCATTGACTCAAAAATTCTAGATGACCAGGAAAAACGAATATTGAATGATTTAATAGACTTTTTTGAAAAACATCTGAAAGATCCCATCTTTATCGAATATTCATAAAATACTTGGTAAAATCGTTGGTATTCTCCACTCTAAGTTAGGAGACAGATTCAGATAACCTCATAAAAAAATGCGTTAATTCAGTCCTTTGATAAAGACACAATGCACGGCAATGCCTATACACAATCAAAATGGATCGCCAATGCATTCGTCACGCTGGCAGCCTCGTTTGTCGGAACATAAGATATTGACAAAATTAGTAAAGCAGCTAAGCTGGAAAACTAACCGAAACCGCAGGTAAAGCACGCACCATCATAAAAACAGTACAGACCAAGGGTACAGAATTGGTGAACCAAAAACTGGATCAATGGAACATCCCCCTCCTGTCTCGCACGCAATTTGCGGACGGATCGGTACCTTACAATGTTATCGATACTAAGGGATTAAGAAACAAATTGCAGCAGTTGCCAAATCGTAATGAGCCGCTCACCAATCATATTGATCATGTGCGGGATTCAATTCAGCAAGCGTCAGCGAGAAAGATTGAAAATTCAGGGCAAGAATTGAAAAACAGTAAACCAAATAACAATGAACGCCTAATAATTACTCATCCTCTGAGTAAAGAAAATTTAAAACATATTCAAAATAGGCATAATGTCAACATATTAAAAAAACAAACCAATTATCTAACTGATGCTCAATTAAATAAAATGATTAATAATAGATTATTTTTTAATCCTAATTGGAGTATTGAAGACATAAGTAAGTATTCTGAGATTGCTTACAATGATTTGTTACACCAAGGCAAGACAGGAAATTTAACCTATAAGATAAATGGTGAAATTTTGAATGTATATATTCATTCTGACGGTACTTTTGGCACGGTGTATGGAATTCATAAGTTCACTGTTCAAGAAATTAGAAACATCAATAATTAACCAGGGGGATTAAAATGTTTCACATAAACTATAAGATATTTAATCATATAGAAAACGAAGTAAATGAGCTTAAAGGCGCAGATGGATACTTTCAAATACAAGCTGGAGATTCAGAGTATGGTCTAATGCTTACAGAGGACCTAGATGCTTTTTCTGTTTCAGTATACTGGTGGTTTATCTATTTTTTAGAAGCACTGTGCCTAATTCAAAGGGAAAATCAGGTATACATAAGTGATATCGAAACACCTCAAGTATGGATTGAGCTAACGCGAATAAACGATGACAAACTGCTAATTAGTGAAGCCCATGCAACTAAGCCTGAAGGAAGCCACGCCGTTGTCTGCACCATTCCAAACAAGGTTACCTATCCTGCTTGGAGCAGAGAGCCTGTATTATTCACTGAGTTTAGAGATGAGCTATTAACAGGTTCACTCAACTACTTAAACGATTTATATAAAATAAACACGCAAAGTCACCCCGGTCTCATAAAATTGAAAACATTAATAGACAAGGTGAAAAAATAAGACTTCCAGCCTTTTTACACGAGTATTTATTAATAGCTAAACTATGGTGAGTATAATCTATCAATTCCACAGCTTGCGCGCTGCACTTCAACACATCGCAGGACTCAGCTCTGATTTTCAAGGGCACGGAGCCGATGCAATCAAAGCATTCTACGCTGCTCAGGTGAATGTCGTCAACGCCTGGATTCGTCTGATTGATAAGAAGATTGCCTATTTCCAAGGCGTTGCCGGTACGATTGATGACAAAAACCTCGGTGGTGACACGCAAGTTCATATGCCCTTCTTGAATGAGGACCTGTCCATGGGCTATGCACGTTCCAAGAAAATGGTGCGTGAGCAGCGTGATGACATCGCCAATATTCTGAGCTGTATATCATCTGATCTTGTGCCGATCAACGTCTTCTCCAACCATGAGGTTGATCAGGCACTGGACGCGGCCGATAAAAAACGCGCACAAACGGCGCTTGATGTTCAAGACCTTGATCAGAATCTGACCAATGAATACCACCAAATCACGGAAGATCTACCGTCCATACAAGCACTATACGGAGAATTGATTCACGCGACCCGCCAAGGCGCCGATGTGCAGCCGATGCATTTCACCGCCACCGCCTATCATGACAGTAAAATCTATCAAGTTCAGGATGAAATGCGGAAGGAAACCCAGAACTATTTGGAGATTAAAAAGCAGCAGGAACAGGCGCGTCATGTGTCGAAAAAAGACACACAACCAGTCAATCCCCTGCTCGCAACTGCCACCAAAGCAGTGATCATTGATCAAGAAATTCAATATGGCGTACGTAATGGCGCAAAAGATGCGGTCAAAGACACCGTCCTCGGCATATGGGATACAGCAACAAATCCGGTGGAGACGTTCAAAAACACATGGTATTCTGCTACCCACCCGATTCATACCTTTAACGTCATCAAAAACGCATTAGTTCAATCCTTTGATAAAGACATCGTGCACGGCAATGCCTATACGCGATCAAGATGGGTCGTCTACGCATTCACCAAGCTGGCAGCCTCAGTTGTCGGTACCAAAGGCGTCGACAAAATCAGTAAAGCAGCCAAGGCTGGGAAGATAGGCGAAGCCGCCAGCAAAGCTCGTGCGGTGACAAAAACAACACTGGCAAAGCATGCAAAATCAGTGAATAATAAACTTGATCAGTGGAGCGCTTCTCTATTTCCCCGTACCCAATTTGCAGACGGATCGGTACCTTACAATGTTATTGATACCAAGGGACTAAGAAACAAATTGCAGCAGTTGCCCGATCGTAATGAGCCACTCACCAACCAAATTGATCGTGTGCGAGATTTGATTCAGCAGGCGTCAGCTAAAAAAGTTGCTTTAGCTAAGGTTACGGATAATAATATTCTAAATTTGACTGTTGATGATATACCAACCACAAAGAGTGGAAAGTTCAATGATTTTTTCAATTCCCTTACAAGTAGTGATCTAGATGAACTTTGGAAAGATAAAAAAATCAAAAAGAAAATTGAACGTCAGCTTAGAGCACCTGGAGGGTTGCATGAGTGGCATTTAGTCTCAAGAGCCCCACAATTTAAATATTGGAATATTAGTGCTGAAAAGATTAGAGATTTAAGAACCGCTATCTCTGATGTTAAATTTGTCAATCCGAATGGTGTCCATGGAGGACTTGGTTCAACCAAAGCACATAATGAATTATTAGAACTAGTAGATACATCTAACGACTATCATACATTCGTTAGACGACTTAATAATTGGGCTAATTATAGACTTGAAGGTGGAGTTTTGTCCTTGCCAAAAGGTCTTAGGTTAAAATAGGAGGATACTTAGATGGAAAAACAAGGATGGGTATCTATTTGGTTAGGTAATATCAAAGAAGAAGACTCTTTAGGAGAGTATGTAGATTTAATATATGATGAGGATGGCGAGTCTGTTCCTTCTAAATTTTTTATCAATTTTAATATTGACATGGATGAAACAGATGAGGATACCATTGAAAAAACAGTCTACACGAATGGTAGTAGTGACATTGCCACATTATTAAACGGGTGTTCATATGAAGAAGTGATCATCCCAACAGTCCAGAAAAATGTGGATTTAAAAAAAACATACAATGCAGTGATTCTCATATACAATTTTGAATATAACAATGAAATTACTTCATCTGATGCTTTTGATTTTATTATTGCTACAAAATACGAGTAAATTAGGGGTAGCGTCAAAAGCTCTATGAAAACCACACCATGATATCGGCGTTCCCTGTCTATTAATGGAAGGATGGAAATCGATGGAAATCACATATAGTATATTTGATAAACCAGGATATAAAAAATATCCAATTATACTTTTTACTGATAAAAAGTATATAGGTTTAGAAGAACTATTGAATACAGAAGGATCAAAAATAAGTTTGGAAGAAATCTTAGAAAAACTGAACACGGTAGAAAATGGTCAACGCACGCTTGAAGAAATAGGGAATGAAAGAAGTATGTTAGAAATCCGCAAAGAAAAGTGTGTTATCTATGACTTATTTGAAGGAATAATTGATGAAGATGAATTGAACCCGACAATAACAATCCCAATTGAACAGTTAAAAATAATTATACAGAATTGGATAATTGAAAAAAAGAAACTATATAATACCCTTTAAAGAGTTGTATTAATGCAAAACAACCTAAATTTGATGGAAATGCCTGTCCTTTGATTGGGTATATGATCATAAAGATGAAATCGCTCACGAATTCAAAAAATTAGGCGAAGACGCTGCCCAATAAGAAAAAAATCGTACACCGAGTAATCGAACTATGCAAAAAAATCGGTGAAGCAGTTTCCGGTTTCTTCGGAAATTTAGGATCTGCGTTTAATTGAAAACAGGAAGTGAAAAAATGACACATCGACTCATCCCTTTTTGGACAAAAACAATCCGGGATTCACGCTTTTTTTAGATAAAAATTCCGGCAGGGTTTACAAGGCTTATCATAAAAAAGTGAATCAACTGATTTATTGGATCGCCTTCGCACTGGTTCTCGCTGTGCTAAGGGGCATCCAATCAATGAATCTGCCCACGGACACCCCACTTTTTTTGTCTATCCTATTCCTTTTTGAATTAACAATCAGTTTTTTCGTCGGTTTCAGATTGTATCGTTCCTATTATTTTAAGAACTTAAAGGAAGTATTTTTTGATCAAACCATGCTTCAGGAGTACATCACTTCCGGTAAACGTATGCTTAAAATTGATTTGATTGCTACTGTTAGCTCATTCGTCGTTTTTGCGCTCGCTTTAGTATTATTTTTACTTACCTATTGGATTATCTGGTATTTATTATCATTTCTCATGCTCGTACTTACTTTTCATATGCTATATAACTTCTCTCGGGACAGATTTAAGCTGTACAAACATGAGTGACTGGTTATCCCCCTAATGCTTAACAAATTTGAATCAGAAACACTATCCAACAATCTTCAGGGAAAAATATTAGCAGCCTTTCTGGAAAAGAAGTCGAATTCAAGTGGTTAGGAGACAATAACAAAGCGATAGAGATTAAGGGCAACGTTCTCGTTAACGGACAACGGATGGATATTTCCAGACGTGTATATCAGATTAATAACATTGATTGGAATTATATTCCCAAAAGCCCAAATGCAAGGAATCTTTCTAACAGAGAACTCACCGCAAAAGGTCGCGCGCCCTATATTATTGATAAAAATGGTAAGGAAACACAGATTGAACTTCATCATTTGATTCAAAAAGAAGCTGGTAATATGGTAGAAATAGTTGCCACTACACATGACAAATATAAAAAAATTTTACAGGGTTTAATTAAAAATGGGGACAGTTTTAGAAATAATGATCGATTAGATAAACAGTTTAATAACTTCAGGAAAAAATATTGGAAATGGCGTTCAAATAACTTAGACTGAGGTGAATCTATGATGAATCAATCTATATTAGCTATGATCGATAAATATAAGGAAAAAGGTGACTTCACCGGACAAATATCTGATAGAGATATCGAAAACGCTGAAAAGACATTAGGGATCAAATTCCCTCATGCCTACAAAAATTTCATTAAAAATTATGGTTCAGGAGGCATTTGCGGTGTGGAGATATTAGGCGTAGAAGGTCCTGACCACGCATCCGTAGTGAACGCAACAAACCGGTTTAGAAATTTGGGACTTCCAATGAATTATTTAGTGATTGAAAGCGTAGATGAATTTATTTATTGCATTGATACCAAAGATGAATTTAAAGTGATCCGTTGGGATGATGTAAGCAAAAAAGCAGTAAACAGATATTCTACTTTTGAAGACTATTTACAAGACAGTTTTCAAGAAGCGATTGATAACTGGGATTAAATTAGAATGAATAGCCTATTTGAAATTACTCTGAAAAATCATCCGTCAACGGGAAACGTCCACCTTCTATGAGTGGACGTTTTTGTATAACCGATCATTTATTTCATTCCTTGATTTTCAAAACCACAAATCCTACGATAACAACGTCACACCTTATGACATCCCTGATGAGCCATTGAACCCGTTGAACTGAGACGGAATTGTTCCATTTCAGCTTGAGTGTCAGTTCGGCGTTTTGTTTCTTCAGCGCATCACGTTCTTCTCACAGTTCTTCAATTGTGGGTGTGTTTGAATCCGTTCGGTTTTCCATTTTTTTATTGTAATCGAAGACGCGCATCCTGTCTCTCCTATCTTTGAAAATCAGAGAAGGGTGCGCGTGGTGATTTCTTTGTGTGCCTGACGTTGCTGAATAGACAGACCATCCAGCAGCCAGTTGAGTTGACGACGATTGATGGGTAACGAAGGGCTTGAGTCATTGGCCTTCGGCCATTGAAAGGTTCCTTTTTCTAAATGCTTGTAATACAGCCAAAATCCGCTGTATTCCCAATGCAAAATTTTTAACTTATCTCGTTTTCGATTACAGAAGACAAACAGACATGGCGAAAGCGGATCGAGATGAAAGCCTCCTTGAACCAAGATAGATAATCCAACAATGGATTTGCGCAGATCCGTAGGACCTTTAGCCAAATAGACATTTTCAATGCTGGATGCACGGATCATAAAGCACGCAGCACCCGAACCACATCCGCAAACAAATCCGGATCAAACCCAGTATGAACCTCAACTTTCGCGGATCCAATATAAATGAATAAGGGCTCCTGCTCTGCGGCATGGGCCAATCCAACAGGCATCCAGTGATTTGTATCAGGAACTGGGCAAATATGACGGAACTTGCGTCGCCAATAACGGAATTGCCATAAAGGAATGACCTGATCCGCACACCACTCTTTGCCTGTTAAATCGCTAGTCTAGAAATCTTGCATTAGTTTCTTCCAGCGTTCATGTAATTCTAATCGTGTCATGGATCATCCTCCCGATCAATTAATAGAGCTATGATCGAGTGATCAGGAGAAGGTGTCCATTATTTGACGCTTACGTCGGAACCAAAGTCGTTGACAAAATCAGTAAGTTGCTAAGACTGGGAAAATAGAGGACGGTCCGGTTCTCTACAACCCGATTAAAGCTAAAGAGTTAAAAAACAAACTGCAACAACTACCTGATCGTAATGACCCGCTCCCCAATCAAATCGATCATGTGCGAAATCTGATTTAGCAAGCATATGAACAGATTTCCTATTGTGGCAAGGTATGGACTATTTGGGTCAGAGTTGACATGTTCCGAATGTGAATGATTACCGCTAACCAAATGTACCACTAGTGTTTTTAATACCCACACTTCCAAATATTCTCTTCCTTCTCCAAAATAATTTCCGAGTACGCATAATCATTTCTTCTCCATAAATATTTACTAGCCATCGATTTGGATTCAATGACTTTTATCACCAATTTTGTTCAGTTTTTGTCTATTTTTTCAGAGTAATATAAAGCTAACTAAAATTATGACATTTTCTATTAAAAAGATTAGTACCGGGGGGGAAAATCATTGTTAGTTAATGTATTGACCGGATCAAGACGAGCAATCATTTCAAAGTTACAGAATGACAACAAACAACTTGACATCCAGATTCTAGCCATCATAAATGAACGGAACCGCATTCGTGCTCAGTATGAGGAAGATATAAAGAAACTACGGATCATACAAGAGCATCTCGATCACATTGAAAAGGAAATTAAGTACTTTCCGAAGGATGTCGCAAAATGAAACTACTCAATTGGAAAGAAAATGATCAATTCTCGAGACTTGAAGAAGAAATTGCTTCAAAAGCAAAGAAAATTCAGCACTTTTTCAATGAAAATACCGAAGAACAGCAAAGACTGAATAATCTTTTAGAAAAACAGCGGCAAGAAATTGCTGCTTCTTATGAACGAATTGAAAAAAAATTACATGAAGATTCACATAAATGGGCATCGATAAAACGGCAGATTCAAGAAAAAGATAATCATGATGATGCTCCTTTCTCACAATTGCGTATTGGAGAACGTCTCATGCTCTTAGGTATGATCAATGCCAAGCAATTAAATAAGAGTTTAAATGAACAACAGATTCATGGTGGCCGGCTTGGGGATATACTCGTTCGTCTAGGTTATATAAGTCGCCACCAACTACAGGATATTATTAACCATTCGTTCCAACGCCTCTTACTAGGTGAACAACTGGTACGTGCAGGGTATCTGCAGCGTGATGAGCTAGAGAAGGCGCTGCATCTTCAAGGAACAGTAGGCGGAGATATTGGAGAAATTCTAATCTCAATGAACATGATCACACCCAATCAGCTTACAGAAGCACTTGCTTCCCAAAGTCAAACGGGGAGGCTCATGACATATGACAAAAATGATGCGATCAAGGCTAAACTTCCTGAAATGATTGCACGACAATTTAAAGCTGTTGTGATTCGACAATCGGTTGATCAATGCATCATTGCCGTTGAATCAATGCTCAATAATGAAGACATGCAACAGCTGACTACAATTGTTGATGCACCGATTACGCAAGTTATTGCATCCCCATGGGAAATGGAACTTCTCTGGGAACAAGTCTATCAAGCAGAATTGCTCCACGAGAGTACCGAAAAATTAAAGAACGAACAACCGGAGAATTCTGCCAGTCAGACATTCACGTTTACACAGATACTTAGTATGGTTGTGATTGGAATCACCATCGCTGCCGCTTTGCTATGGAATTGGTTTTACACACTGGTGATCATCAATATCATCATTCAGTTAATGTATTTTTCGATGACCGTCACAAAATTTATCATGATTCTTTATGGCACAAAGGAGAAGGCGCAAGTCCGGTTCAACAGGAAGCAAATTCAGAACATTGATGAACGAGAGCTTCCAATATACACGATTTTAGTTCCCATGTATAAGGAAAGTAAGGTCATTCCGCAATTAGTCCAAAATTTGAACCAACTAGACTATCCCAAGAATAAATTGGACATTCGTCTGCTCATTGAAAAGGATGATGTGGAAGCTCAAGAAGTGGTTCAATCGCTACATCTGCCGTACTATTTCCAGATGATTATCATCCCAGACGGTCAGCCGAAGACCAAGCCGAAGGCATGCAATTATGGGTTGATTCGTGCACGTGGAAAGTACGTAGTCATTTATGATGCTGAAGATCGGCCCGATCCAGATCAGTTAAAAAAGGTCTTTCTCGCCTTTCAGCAAAGTCCCGATAACACTGCTTGTATTCAAGCCAAGCTAAACTACTTTAATAGTAAACAGAATCTACTCACTCGATTTTTCACCCAAGAATACAGTAATTGGTTTGAATTGCTGCTTCCCGGCATTATGCAGATTAACATTCCCATTCCGCTCGGCGGAACATCTAATCACTTTAAAACAGATGTGCTCAAAAAGCTCGGCGCATGGGATCCTTATAACGTCACAGAGGATGCCGATCTCGGTATACGTCTTTATAAGCAAAACTATACAACCAAAGTTGTGGATTCGCGAACGTTGGAGGAAGCGAACAGCAAATTCAGAAACTGGATTCATCAACGGTCGCGCTGGATTAAGGGCTATATGCAAACTTGGCTCGTGCATATGCGCCATCCCATTAGACTCCATCGTGAGCTTGGGATCAAAGGCTTCTGGGGAGCTCAGTTTATGCTTCTGTCATCACCGCTCTTGCCGATGCTGAATCCCATTTTCTGGTCCCTACTGGTTCTGTGGTATTTGACACATGCCGGTTGGATACCCGCCTTCTTTCCAGGAGTGATCTATTATTTGGCGGCTATCCAACTGATTCTCGGTAATTTTTTGTTTATTTATACAAATATCGCAGGTACCTACTGGGTCGTACATAAGCTGCACCGAAAGAGGGAAACATGGCTTTCGTACAGTCTCGTAAGATATGCATTACTCACTCCAATCTATTGGGCAATGATGAGTATCGCTTCAATAAAAGCACTTTGGCAATTAATCAGAAAACCTTTTTATTGGGAGAAGACTGAGCACGGATTTGATCAAGAACGTTACGATACAACAAAAACAAGCAGTATGTAATAAAGGGGGGGAAGTCACTATGGATATTAGCGTAATCGTGCCAACTTTTAATGAAGCAAATAATGTTCAGATCATAACAAATCGTCTTCAGGAGGTTCTGCAATCGACCGGGAAGACCTTTGAAATTTTATTTATAGACGACAGTACAGACAACACGCCAAAAATACTTGATCAACTAAGCCAAAAGACAACATATGTTCACTATATCCACCGAACAAGTCAGCGCGGATTGGCGACCGCAGTGACTGATGGGCTTAAATTTGCACAAGGGGATCTACTGGTTGTGATGGATGCCGATCTTCAGCATCCGCCTGAACTGATTCCGGCAATGATTGATAAGCTTAACGACGGTTTTCAAATGGTGATTCCTTCACGGTTTGTCCCCGGAGGAAGCGATGGCGGACTTAATCTTTATCGGAAATTTGTGTCATGGACAGCAAGAATAATTGCACGTATCGCATTAAAAAGGCTCCGAAAAATTTCCGATCCAACAAGTGGATTCTTTGCTGTAAAAAAATCAGCGCTACAAAATAATGTGTACCATCCCATTGGTTGGAAGGTCATGATTGAACTGATTGTCCGTGCCAATATCACGTCAATCACAGAGATTCCTTATCAATTCCATGCGCGCGACTTGGGTAGCTCAAAAATGAGCAGCACGGAGCAATTGCGCTACTTAATTCACCTCGGACGCTTGGTTATGATCAGTGAAGAGGATCGCCGCTTCTTTTCCTTTTGCACCATTGGACTTAGCGGTGTGATTGTGAATCTGGCTATTTATAAATTAATGCTTCTCGTTGGCAGCCCGGTTGTCATTGCCTTTATTCTATCTTCTATTGTCAGTCTCATTTCAAATTATCTTTTAAATAGTACCTTAACGTGGAAATCGAGGGTGCTACACCAGGCGAATGGACGGATGATTCAATTTATTCGTTATGCGACGGTCTCCGTAGGCGGTCTCTGCATTTCAAGCGGCTTCCTGTCCCTTCTCTACTATATCAGTCATTTTCATGCGATGTTGAGCGGATTATTGGGAATCGTGACCGGTGTCATTTGGAATTACATTGTAAATGATCGCTGGACCTTTGCCTCGAAAAAGACGATTCAACCAGCAAATACAATGGAGACGATAACGCAGCATGTTCAAAAATAAGTACGTACCCTATTATTTTGGCCTAATTTTAATTATTTTGGAGCTCTGCTTTGGCATTTGGATGGCACATTGGAATCACTTTGTCCCCGGTGATGCTGTCAGCCGTGTCGCAAATGCCTACTATGTCTTATTTAGCAGAAATCCTCATCTAGGAGCTATAGGTTTCGTTTGGAACCCATTACCAAGCTTGCTCATGCTCCCAATTCTATTGATGAGTCCTTGGTGCAAAGTCCTTGCGTCCGAAGGAATTGCGGGAATTATTCTGACGGCATTATTTGCATCGTTCAGTGCCGTTCTGATTTTTAAATCTTTGCTAAGAAGAAAACAACCGTTCCTATTTAGCTTAGCAATAGTGCTGCTATTCTCCCTTAATCCGTTTATTTTTCTCTATGGATCAAATGGCATGAGCGAAATGCTCTTCATCTATTTTATTATATTTTGCGTCATTGCGTTCACTGATTGGTTGGATGAAAAACGTAGCGTCACCTCGATGATCATGGTCGGGTTTGCTTTGGCACTTGCTTTTCTCACTCGATACGAATCAATTTTATTTGGTCTTGCCTTAGCACTGTCTCTTTCTATCATCATCTGGAATAAACGAAAGAAAGACGAAACAGCAGACTATGAAGCAGCATTCACCTACAATAAGTGGGAAGCAACAGAATGGCTTGCTCTCCTTCCGGCCATTTATACCGGTCTCATCTGGATTGGGTTGAATTGGTCCATTATGGGCGACGGCCTGTTCTTTTTACGATCGAACTATTCCAATCTCGCACAATCTGAAGGATTAAGTAAAAATCCAATTATCGGCCCAGTCATCAATCATTTTGGCAATACATTGTTATTCGTGTTTGAAAGAAGCATACCATTCCTTTTGCTCTTTCTTGCTATCCTGATCATTCGAATCATGAGACACAAGTTATTCCACGCAGACTTTCTTTGCTTACTCATGATCGTGTTATCCATTCCATTGATGCAGATCTATATGCTATATAAAGGAGCTTCATACGGATGGCTACGCTTTTTCGTCTACCCTTTTGTGATTACCGTCGCCTGGCTGCCCTATGAATTGCAAAAGCTCAAAGAGCAAGTGAACCATCTTTATTTTCTGGGCGGATGTGTCACACTGATCTTCTTAAGTGCATCTGCCTATGTCACCGGTTATGCAATGAACGATGAGCGTCTGTCGCCGGAAGAGCATCAAGCGATCCATTTCAAACAGAGTTCCACCTACACCAGCAACAGACAATCCATGCGTATTGCCATGGATCTTGATCAGCTTGTGAGTAAGAACAAACACGCTTCACTACTCGTTGATTCATTTAACGGTTTTCAAATCATTCTCGATATGAAGCAAACCAAGCAGCTGATCATTACCAGCGATCTTGACTTTAAACGGAGGCTAAACAATCCGGTTGGTGAAAAAGTAACTTATATTCTCGTGCCGAAACCAGAAGGAGTAGCCGCACTTAATGCCGTTAGT
Organism: Sporolactobacillus sp. PKPK-6; assembly: GCF_056678885.1. NCBI lineage: Bacteria > Bacillati > Bacillota > Bacilli > Caryophanales > Sporolactobacillaceae > Sporolactobacillus > Sporolactobacillus sp. PKPK-6. The sequence goes on from NZ_JBWXPA010000001.1 coordinate 1,327,232, forward strand.
GTACGGTATAAGAACTTCTACACCAAAGGTGCGAGCTTTGCCCGGTTATATAAAACCTATGGTGATCAGTGGCGGTTGTACCAAGTGGTGAAAAAACAGAATGAAAATTACTCAACTTTCGCAGAGTAAAAATCCGAAATAGCCCTTGATATAACGTGCTTGTAGCCTATTCATTACACTCCTTGACAAAATAGAAAGACACCTCAATTTTTGGTATAGTGATTTTGACGAAATACACTACCAAAAAGAAGAGGTGCCCTCTATATGATAGCGAAAAAAGGTCAAAATAATCAACTGCCATCAGAAATAAAAGTGAATTTTAATGAGTTGAAGATTCTAAAACATTTACGTCAGGCAGGAATTCAAAAAGCCTTCGGCTTTTCCAGTGGTTATCTTTTCCAGCTTATTTTTCGCCTGATCTTTACCCAAAGAAATTGGTATCGTTTACTGGAGAGTAATAAAGCTGATGACTTACCAGGCAAGGATGCTGTTTATCGTTTTTTAAACTACCCGAAGTTTGCCTGGCGCCGCTTCCTGACTGCATTAAGTGTATTCACAATTATGAAAGTCAGCCGTTTGACGAGCGTCTGCCACACTAAAGTACTCATTCTGGATGATTCATCTTTTTATCGCGACCGCAGTAAGCGCGTCGAACTTTTGGCTCATTGTTTTGACCATGCCAAGAGAAGACACTACAAAGGATTTCGTATGCTGACATTGGGATGGTCAGACGGATCAACGTTCCTGCCCATTGATTTTTCACTCCTTAGTTCAAGCAAAGAAAAGGCAAAAATTAACGATATCGATTCGACGATTGATAAGCGTTGTTCCGGCTATAAAAGGCGAATTGAAGCTTTACAAACAGCACCTGAACAAATACCTGGCATGGTTAAACGAGCCTTGTCGAACGGAATTGATGCGTCCTATGTTCTGATGGACAGCTGGTTTACCCAACAACCTTTGATCAAGGCTTTGACCGATCAAGGTATCGATGTTATTGGTATGGTGAAACCAACGAATCAGCGCTATCGAGTAGGCTCTCAATGGGTTGGATTAAGAACGCTGTATCGACTGTCGAAGCCCGTAACCAGTCACAAAGAAATTTTACGTTCTATTCGTACCACAATGGCTAATGGAGTCCCGGTCAAAGTTGTGTTCGTTCAAAACCGCAATAAACAAAGTGAATGGCTAGCCATCTTAAGTACCGACTGCACACTTACAGAACGGGAAATCATTCGTACGTACGGCATGAGATGGGACATTGAATTATTTTTTAAAGCAACGAAGTCATTTCTTAAGCTTCAAAAAGAGTTCCAGGGCAGATCGTACGATCTGCTGATTAGCCACACAACCATTGTCTTTACAAGGTTTATTCTTCTGTCTTGGCAAAACCGTTGCAGTACAGATAATCGAACCCTTGGTGGTATGTTTTATGAACTCTGTGACGAAATGAATGAACTGGATTGGGCTGTAGCACTGACGCAGCTCATGGATATTCTTCATGACGCCCTAACAAAAACAAAAAAATCAATCAAAAGATGGGTTACTTGTCAACTGACACAATGGATTGAGAGCTTACCCAACTATATCAAGGTTTATCTGCCCAAATTAGGGTGCGAAAGTTGAGAAAATTAATAAACACTTGAACAATAAGCCCAATAGAAAATGCTAGATAGGTTACACTTAATGGATGGATCAGTTAAGGCCATGTACCTTTAGTTCATCGGTATCGGTACCCGGGGATTCCGAGAAAAATGAAACGGGTGAAGGCAGCCATCGGAATAGGCCACTCGGGCCAAAAAATAGGCCGTTCTCTGCCACAAAATGAGCCACCTTCTGCCGGAAAATAGGCCAGGAAGGCAAGCCATCAATCGGCTTATCTCTCCTGGCCTTTGTTTATACAATCATTCGTCGTCTGTCCGGCAATGATCGAGATAGTCATCGATTAACTTAATGCCGATTTTAACGAGCTCATCATTACTGATCGTTTCGTTGCTTTTAAAAATGGCATCGATCAACATGCCAGAAAGACGGTTCTCAAAGTCTTCCTCCATATCTCGCATGAAATAATAGACAGCTAGGCGGTACTTGACTTCCTCCGGGATCATCGAGCACCCCCGATACCATAACGTTCTCGCATGGATTTGCTGCCATCAATCACGATCGAATAGGAATCATGAACGATCCGATCCAGGATGGCATCGGCGATCTGGGCATTACCGAGCTTACTGTGCCACCCCTTCGGTTCAAACTGAGAACAGAAGATCGTTGACGTTCGGTGTAATCGTCGCTCGATCAGTTCCAGAATGAAGGTCGATTGCTCTAGCGACAGATCGGTCAGCAGCCATTCATCAATGATCAAAAGATCAATTTTTCGATACCGTTCAAGGATCCGACGAAAATCACCATTAGCCTCATTCTTGGCAATTAAAAGATCATCTAACACTTCAGGTAAACGCACGTACTTGACCTTGAGAAATTGACGACAGGCCTCAATGCCTAATGCCGTCGCAAGCCACGTTTTGCCATTACCAGAGGCTCCCATAATGATGATGTTGTGATGCTCCTTAATATAGTTTCCCGAGGCGAGTCGTGTGATCAGTTGTTGATCCAGTTGTCGATCAGGAAGATAGTCAATGTTGGTGATCGAAGGTTCGATCGTTTTAAAACCAGCTTGCTTGATGAGACGCTCTAATTTATTCGACTGCCGAGCCGCATAAGCTGTATCGACTAACAGTTCAAAACGGTCGTTGAAACTCATGCCCCGGCAGTTCTCGTTCGTTTCTTGGGCATTGATGGCCTCCACCATGGCGCTGAGGCGCATTTCATAGAGTTTTCTAGTCGTTTCTTGATTCATGAGTCATCCCCCCAAAGTAGTCGGCGCCACGGGTGAAGCCGAAGTCATTTTGTTCTTGTTGTGCTTGCGGTTGCTGCTTCTTTTTTTGATTGATGAGCATCCGCTCAATCACTCTGACTGTTGGCGCTTTGGCAACACGCATGACATCCGTACATGCCTGTTCGATTTCATTTACATTGTATTTCTGCGCCAATTTTTTGAGCCGCAACGTCGCATTTAAGGCTTGACGCTCGGCTCTTGAAGAAGTCAGGAGATACTCAACAACCTGCATGGTGGCAGGCCCAACTTTCATTGCCCACTCACGACTGGTTTCTGGTGTATGCGATAGGTAGAGCTGATGACTCTCAGGCATATGCTCCGATAAGGTTCCAAACTGCCCGGGGTGACCATAGCGACGACAGTGCGAAGCCAAACGAATATCTTTGAAGAAGATCTCGACGAGATCACTGGTAAGTCGAATATCGACACGACTACTGATATACTGAAAGGGAACGGAGTAAAACATCCCTTCGACCAGAATATGATAATCTGGTTGGACGGTGGCAGTCCGCCAGGCTGCCATCTGAAAAGGGGATTGAGGTAAAGGTTTGAGGGCAAATTGTTCCTCTCGTTCAAAGCCTTCTTCCCGATTGCCTACCTTATATTTTTTCGTAAACGGCCGTCGATTGAATTCTGCCAACTTCAACTCGACGGCTTTATTGAGTTCCTCAAGAGTGAAGAATTGCTCATGGCGTAATGCCGCAATGACCCATGTTGAAAGGGCGTTGACGGTCCCTTCGATAGAGGCTTTGTCACGCGGCGCCTTTACGCGTGCGGGGACAATCACTGTGCCGTAATGTTCCGCTAAATCACGGTAAACGGGATTCAAAATGACCTCGTAGTCCTTGTGTTTTATGACACCGACTTTTAGATTATCCGGCACTAATACCTCGGTTACCCCGCCAAAGAATGCGTAGGCGTGAACATGTGCGCGAATCCAGTCTTCGGTTTTCATCGTCAGACACGCCTCACAGTAGCTATACTGGCTGCTGGGCAATGTCGCAAGAAACAGGTACGCTTTGACGAACTCGCCTGTGTCTCGATCAATCAACTTTAGGGTCGATCCAGCCCAATCGACCTCCATGATCTCGCCCGGTTTACGTCTAATCCGCATTGTGGCTTTGAATTTTTGTGCATACTCCGTGTAGTTGCGGCAGAACGTTCGGTATGAGTAGGGTGCGGTACCGGATTGCCGACAGCTTGCCTCATACTCGTAATAAAGCAAGGTCAAGGTGACATTAGGCTTGGCGAGTTCCTTGTGCAGGTATTCATAGTTGGGCGCTTCGCGTCCTTTCGCTTCCGGCCTCAGTTCGGGAAAGAGTCGCCGTGCCAGATCATCGTCACTGACCGTTGAATCAAACGGTGGTCGTATGCCCATCGCCTCTGCCCGGTGAATGGTGTCACCGATCTTGGCTCTTGAATTTCCCGTGCTTGCTGCGATACTACGCTGGCTGTGTTTCTGGCCGTGCAACTCCAGGATCCTTCGATAGTGGATTGTCATAGAAAGTAAGCGTCAAATAGCCCACACCTAGTCAAAGATGTGGGCTTGATTTATGATTGTTGGGAAGATAATTTGCAGTTTTCCGGAAGACTTGAGGACCAAGGAAGCAGCTGATCGAGTGCCTCCTCGGTCTGTTCTTCAAGATTGGGCAGTTGCTCAAATAAATAAATGAGGTATTGAAACGGGACTAGCCCGTTTTCCTTAGCGGTTTCGATGATACTATAGATCGTTGCGCTTGATTTAGCTCCACGTGGCGTGTTTGAGAATAACCAATTCTTTCTTCCGATCACAAAAGGCTTGATGGAACGTTCGCCTCGGTTATTATCTAATTCTAGTCGCCCATCTTGTAGGAACACCGTCAGCTTTTCCCACTGCCCACGACAGTATTTGATTGCTAATCCTAAGGCGGTTTTCGGCAGCACCTTAGGTGCTTGTTTTTGAAGCCATACTGAAAAAGCCTCAACGATGGGTTTGCTTTGACTTTGTCGTACGTGATAGCGTTCATCATCGGAAGCCTTGCTTTTTTTGAGATCCTGTTCCATTTTAAAAAGCTGATTACAATAAGCGAGTCCTTCTTTGGCGATGACTGCGGATTCCTTGGCGGATTCAGGCAACGCACTTAATGCGTCACTGAATTTTCTTCGCGCGTGAGCCCAACATCCGGCAAGAATTACATTTTTGAGTTGCTGATACCCCGCATAACCATCCACCTGCAGATAACCCTTGAAGTCTTCCAAAAATTTCATCGGATGCTTGGCAGCACGTGTCGTTTGGTAATCATAAAGAATAATTCCCGGTTCTTCACGTCCCGTCCGATACAGCCAGAGATACGACTTCGATGAAGCCGATCGCCCAGGTTCTTTCAACACTTGAAGCGTGGTTTCATCTGCATGCAGAAGGTCACGGGCAACCAAGTGCGTCTTCATCCGATCATAGATAAGGCGGAGCCAATGTTCAGCTCCATGAAGCATCCAATTGGCCAGTGTTTGCCGGGACAAGGTGACACCCAGACGCTTCAATTGTTGCTCCTGACGGTATAACGGCTGAGCGTCCAAATATTTTTGACACATCACATAGGCCATCGCCGAAGGTGACGCTAAGCTCTTGGGAAAAACAGCTTTTGGCGCTTTCGCAGTGACAATCGGCGTTTGTATGGCTTCCCGTTCACAATGCCGACAGGTATACGTGTGACGAACATGTTTGATGACCTTAACCTGTGCAGGAATGATTTTCAGTTCTTCGCGAACTTCAGTGGACATTTCATGTAAAGCTCCTCCGCAGCAGGAACAGATCTGTTCGGCCTCAGGTAAGTCATAATCAATCACTTCAACGGGGAGATTTTCCAGCTTTTCCTGTCGCTGCCCTTGGCTTTTCTTGCGTTTATAGGTAATCGTTTCAACGGTCGGTTCGGGAAGGTTCGGATCCGATTCGCTTTCTGCTTCATTGAATAGTTGAAGCGTCAATTGTTCCGGATGCGTCTTTTCGCTCGAAGCGCCGAATTGACGTTTTTGGCTGAGACGGAATTGTTCTTGAAACCACTTCAGTTTGAGCGTCAGTTCGGCGTTTTGTTTCTTCAGCACATCACGTTCCTCACGCAGTTCTTCAATTGTGGGTGTGTTTGAATCCGTTCGGTTTTCCATTTTTTTATTATAATCGAAGACGCGCGCCCTGTCTCTCATTTCTTTGGAAATCAGAGAAGGGTGCGCGCGGTGATTTCTTTGTGTGCCTGACGCTGCTGAATGGACAGACCATCCAGCAGCCAGTTGAGCTGACGACGATTGATGGGTAACGAAGGGCTTGAGTCATTGGCCTTCGGCCATTGAAAGGTTCCTTTTTCTAAACGTAAGCGTCAAATAATGGACACCTTCACTTGATTGTTATTGATGCCTGAATATAGCCGAAAGTTGACGGTATTGCCTGTCCAATAATTGCCAGATATAATGTCCGTAGGACATCGATCTGGTATTTATTTTTTGGAAAGGAAAGAGGACATCTCTTTAGCCGTGTAATACCACTTACACGAGAGATGTCCCCACAAATCAACCATATGATCATTATATCAGACTATAAGCTTGTTGATAAGCACTCAACAGGTGTTTTCAGTTAAGAGTACTGTGACGGCTCCTTGTCCCTGTTGCGGAGGACGAACTAAAGTTATTGGCAGTAGACCAAGAAAATACATAAGAGATACCGGAGACGAAAAAACGCTAATGATCCGGCGCCTTCGTTGCACAGACTGCTGCACGATTCATCATGAACTCCCTGATTTACTGCTTCCTTATAAGCGTTATGAAGTCAGCTGTTTTGAAAGGGTAGTTTCACAATCTGATCCAGTAGATGTTGCTGTGGATAATTCGACTCTGTTTCGTTGGAACCGTTGGTTCCTTGATTTTATTGAGTATTGGTTGGCTTGTCTTCGTTCCATTGACCTTCGCTTTCAATTGGATATAGACCCAGAGAATTCGCCGTCCCAGGATTCTTTGACCGTACTCGAACGTGTTGGACGGATCTTTGGCGATGGACCAGGTTGGCTGTCGCAAATGACCAAACCGATTGTAAATGTGAATTTGTGGCTACAGACCCGTTCCGCATTTTTGTCCGACTGACCCGTGATTAAACTTCATGATGAAGACCTAAAAAGGAGAGGAAAAATCATGAAGAAATCTGGAAAGTGGGATGAAGTTGCCGCGAATCGCTTTCAATTGATTGCACCCCTGCTGTCGGAGGACTTAGACGCAGCTAAAGTAGCGGAAATGAAGAAACAGATTTGCGAAAAAAGTGGATTGTCTGACCGAACGATCCGGCGTTATTTAGCCAGTTATCGATCCAACGGGTTTGAGGGATTAAAGCCTAATAAAAAGGCTGCGAATCAGGAAAAGAACCTAAACGGAGATCTATTGGAACAGGCTATTCTTTTAAGAAGAGAAGCGCCTCATCGCAGTGTCCGTCAAATCATTCAAATTCTCGAGTGGGAAGGAAAAGCGAAACCGGGTGAGATCAAGCGTTCCACGCTTCAGGAAAGGCTAACCGCACGAGGTTATAGTTCGAGGCAAATGCGGCTCTATCAGTCAACGGCCGGCGCTGTCAGACGTTTTCAAAAAACTCATCGAAATAAATTATGGCAGTCAGATTATCCCGATCTTTTTATTATTCCGATTTAATCTAATTATTAGTGAAAATGTTATAAAAGTAAAATGAAAAATCGGAATAATATATTCTAGTTTCTATCGCAGCACATTTAGGCATCCTTACTAATAAAAGATGCAGACCAATAGTCTGAACTTTATTAGGGGGTAATTCAAATGAAACAAATTGAAATAAGCAGGCTCATTGATCAGACTTTGAACGCTATGAAATCTTTAGGATTAAAGGAATCTACGCTAAAGTCGTATAGGCTTAGCGGTTTCTACCGAATTAGAAAATTCTTTTTTAGTCATGAGAAAATTTACTATAGCTCAAAAATCGCAGGAGATTTTTTAACCTTTGAAAAGAGGAGGCTGATTAGGGAAAAAATATCTGCCCGTTATTATAGAAAGCTACAGAAGTCGGCCGCTTTATTAGATGAATTCTATACCACGGGTACCATGAAATGGGCATACCTGCACAACCATACCACAGTCAAAGTAAATGCGTATTTTTCCACTATTCTTTTGGAGTACACTAAGACATTACATGAAAACTTGAGTGCGGGTACTATTAACGGCATACAATCAAATGTTTTATCATTCCTCGGTTATCTGGAGACTAACAGACATTCAGATTTTGTGAAGATTTCCCAACGGGAAATTAGAGATTTTATCGTGTATATTTCAAAAAGTCACTGTGAAAGCATGAGTAATATCCTCTATTCGCTCCGATCATTCATCAGTTATTTAAGGGATTCAGGAATAGCTCATATTGACGCAGGCTTAATATTACAGAAACCTGCCAGATCCAGAAAAAAAGTTTTACCTTGTTTTTCACATGAAGAGGTAGAGTCTATCCTTCGGCAGATTGATATAAGTCTCCCAGAAGGAAAGCGCGATTATGCTATATTATATCTTGCTGCTCATACTGGATTGCGCTCTATAGATATAGTAAATCTTAAATTAATCGATATAGATTGGAAAAAAGATGAGATACAGATTATCCAACGAAAAACTGGACAGGCACTAGCTCTTCCATTAGAGCCAGATACCGGAAGAGCGATTGCGGAATATATTCTCTATGGACGACCTACTTCAGATTCACCTTATATTTTTCTACGTTCTTTTGCGCCCTTTATTAAATTGGCGGATGTTGGATCAATGGGCAATATATTTAAGAAATATCGAAACAAGGCCGGGATCATACATAAGCCTGGTGATGGGAAAGGACTCCATGCGTTACGCCGTTCCATGGGCACTTGGATGCTTGAAGCAAAAGTTCCGCTAACAACAATCTCACAGGTTCTTGGACACCGTAACCAGAATTCAGCGAAACAATATCTTTCAATGGACCATTGTGGACTGCAGGAATGTTCTCTGGGACTACAGGCTATCGAAACAGAGAAGGAGGAATTGCTGTGAATCCTATTTTTGTTAGCCATTTTGCTAAACACTTGGAAGATATGATTCAGTTCAAAGAAGCGCTGGGGTATTCAAAAAGCAGTTATGAGAAGTTTTTCGTCAACTTCGACAGGTTTTGTTTCATGAATTTCCCGTATGAATCAATCCTCACAAGAGATCTTGTTATGCAATGGGCACGTCTTCATCCCTCAGAGAACGCTAATGGGTTAAAAAGAAGAATGATCGCTGTTCGTGAGCTGGGTAAATATCTGAATACCGTCGGTATTCAGGCATATGTGATCCCAACGGAGATTATCGGAAACTTCAAACCATTTGTTCCTTATCTCTATACAGACCGAGAACTGTCTGCTTTTTTTAAAGCATCAGACCGTCTTATCCCCCACAAACTTTCACCGTTTAGGCACTACATCGTACCGGTTATCTTTAGACTGATTTACTGCTGTGGGTTACGGCCAAGTGAAGGGATAAAAATTCAGTGTGCAGATATTAACCTTAGGACAGGAGAACTTTATATCCGGGAAACAAAGATGCATAGAGACCGTACCATCGTTATGTCTTCCGACATGCTAATCTTATGCAAAAACTACGAGTATCGGATCAGTACGATCTGTAAAAACCGGAAATACTTTTTCCCCCATCCTGATAGAACAGCTTATTCGGTATCCTGGCTGCAGGATCAGTTCCGTAAATGCTGGGGAATTTCAGGAATTACTGACTTTCATGGGGGCAGACCGCGCGTGTACGACTTTAGGCATAATTATGCCACTAGGTTAATGATGAAATGGGTAGAGGAAGGAAAAGATCTATATACATGGCTACCATACCTTAGTGCCTACATGGGTCATGCTGATTTTTCTGCCACTTCATACTACATTCATCTCATTCCGGAACATCTGACCAAATCTTCTGCGATTAACTGGTCGAAATTTACTGAATTGATACCGGAGGTGCATCAATGAAAAAGTTGAAAGATGAGACTCTATTTCGATTAATGCGTGATTATCTAACTGTATATCTTCCAAATCAGAAATGTTGCAGTTTGAATACCATAAAATCATATAGAGAGTCTCTAAACCTTCTATTTGATTTTATTACGACACAAAAAGCAATTCCTCTGACAGATATAACTTTTGAAGTGCTTAACAGTCAAACGATCATTGAATTTCTGGACTGGATGGAAAGAGAACATAATTGGGGAACATCAACCAGAAACCATCGTCTCTCATGTATCCGTTCTTTTTTCAAGTATGCCGGGAATATGGAACTAACAATGATTGTTTATCAAAATGAAATCAAAAAGATACCCTTAAAAAAGAATAAGGATGCCAAAGTCGTGGAATTCATGACAGAACAGGCATTGAAAACTGTATTGGAACAGCCAGATACAAGCACAAAGAACGGTATTAGGGATCTATTTTTCATGATTCTGATGTATGATACGGGGGCCAGAGACCGGGAAGTCCTTGATATGAAAGTAAAAGATTTTTGTGTGGATTTGAAAAATCCATGTGTCTATCTTACTGGAAAAGGTGAGAAAACACGTGTGGTTCCTGTTATGACAAAAACGGTGAATCATTTTCATCAGTATTTAAAGATCTTTCACAGCCCAACGGAGGAAAACTTAAATCAGTATCTTTTTTATACCGTAAGGCATGGAATAAAACAACAAATGTCGGATGACAACGTCGCACGTTTCATGAAGATATATGGAACAACTGCGAAAAAGAAATGTGACGAAATCCCTAAGAAAGTACATCCACACTTATTCCGCCATACCAGGGCCATGCATCTTTACCGTGCTGGAATGCCATTGGCATTGTTGTCAGAATGGCTGGGCCATGCCCAACTGGAAACAACACTGATTTACGCTTACGCAGATACTGAGATGAAACGAGAAGCGATTAAAAGAGCAACAGGAGCCAACAATCCATTAATAGTGGGAGAAAATCCAGCTTATTGGAAAAACGATGATGAACTGATCAAAAAACTTTATGGACTGAAATGAAAAAGTTATCCCGATTATTTACTAAGAAAGCTGCAGAAAGCTTAATGATCTGCAGTTTTTTAGTGATTTGTAATAAGAATCGGAATAATAAAAAAATCGGGATAATCCGACTTATTCCGATATCGGAATAAGTCGGATATTAAGTTTGGACCCTTCCTTCCCATTGGTCCAAATGGTTCCAAAAAACAAGTTTATCTTATACTGTTTATTGATGACGCTACACGTTTTATTCTCCATGGTGCTTTTTATCCTACGTTGGATCAACGTATTGTAGAGGATGCTTTCCGTCAGTCGGTTCAAAAATATGGAAGGCCTGAAGCCGTTTTTTTTGATAATGGAAAGCAGTATCGAACGAAGTGGATGGCTCGGACCTGTTCTAAATTAGGGACGAGACTCCTCTATGCCAAGCCTTACTCGCCAGAATCCAAAGGGAAAATTGAGCGAATGAACAGAGTGATTGATGGCTTTCTTGGAGAGGTTGCTTTAGAGAAGCCTCAATCGCTCGATCAGTTGAACAAACACTTCCAAGTTTGGCTCAGTGAATGTTATCTGAACAAACCACATTCAGCACTTGGAGATCATGTGACTCCTATGATGGCTTATCGCAGTGATAAAAAGGCACTTCATTTTCTAGATCCGGAGACCATCGGTCTCGCTTTTCTTCATGCGGAATCAAGAAAGGTAGATAAATCCGGATGCATCAGTTTTCAGAACAAACTCTATGAAGTTGGACTGAATTTTATTGGAACCCATGTTGATGTGGTTTATGATCCATCAGATCTTTCACAGTTAACCATTGAAAAAGAAGGTTATCCCTCTTGGCAAGCTAAGCCTCTTGAGATTGGAGAACGTGTCGAAAAGCGTCCGGATCTACCAGAAACACTACAGCCGCAACCCGTTGATTCTTCACGTCTCCTGCGTGCAGCAGCTCAAAAACATGAAGAACGTCAAGAAATTCAGAAACCGGCGGTTTCTTATCGGAAGGCACTGAAAGAAGGTGGTCGCCATGTTTGAGTCGTTTTATCACATGACGAGTACACCATTTTCTCGTGCGATACCAGCAGACAAACTCTATGAATCTCTTTCCATGGATGAAATTCTAGGGCGCCTCACCTACGCGGCAGAACGTCAATTATTCGCTGTTCTAACTGGTGATTGCGGCACCGGAAAAACAACGACTATTAGGCGATTTTCTCAAGAACTGGATCATACTCATTATCGAGTGCTTTATCTATCAGATTCTAAGTTGACTCCCCGTCATTTTTATAAAGGGTTACTTGAACAGCTGGGCTGTGAAGCAAAATTTTATAGAGGTGATGCAAAGCGCCAACTTCACCACGAAATCGAATTAATGCGCGGTATTCATGGCCTTCAGCCTGTATGCATTATTGATGAAGCGCATTTATTGGATCGCGAGATGTTAGAAGAAGTTCGCTTTCTTTTGAATTTCAAGATGGATGCCCAGAGCCCGATGGCGTTAATTCTCGTGGGTCAAAGTGAACTGTGGGATCGCCTACGTCTTCAATCATTTTCTGCGATCCGGCAACGGATCGATCTACAGTGTAAGTTGGGCCATTATGATCAATCTGAGACTACGGCTTATATTGAACGTCATTTAACCTATGCCGGCTGCGATCGGCCGTTATTCACTGAAAGTGCCATTGAAGAAATTTACCGTTTTTCCAGTGGCGCTGCTCGATTGATAAATAGGGCTTGCTGAACATATAAAAAACATTGATTTAGCAGGTTTTTGACTGGTTTTGTCGAACTTATGAGTACAAGAAAAACGAGTGATTATTGGCAAAACCCTTGCACATGGAGTGGTCAAAATGTATAAATTCAAAGAAAATCAACTCATCATGCCGGAAGATTTTTTCCTTCCTTTTGGCGGCACATTAGTAAGCGTCAAATAATGGACACCTTCACTTGATCACGCGATCATGCGATGATATCTCTATCAATTGATCGGGAGGATAATCCATGACACGAGTAGAATTACATGAGCGCTGGCAGAAACGAATGCAAGATTTCGAGACTAGTGATTTAACAGGCAAAGAGTGGTGTGCGACTCATGGCTGGTAACGGCCAGCTGATTGTACCACCTGTGACATCTTTTTTACCATCGATCGCCAACAATTTTACCACTTGTCGCCAGGGCGTTTACCAGATGAAAAAATTCCTATAGAAATCACGATATCCCTAAGGAATCTTCTTTGTCGATAGAGATCAATATCAATTTCCTAAGAAAAATCCCCCAATTCATAAGAGGGGGATGAAAATGTTCTTTTTACATCGGTTCTATGCTTAGTTGCTTTTCCAGGCGAAGATTCTTCTCTTTCAGTTCTTCGATCTCTTGTTTAAGTCGATCAACTTCCTCCAGAAGTCGGTTTATCTTTGTCTGCGTATCAATACCGGGTTCATAGGCTGTGCCTTTAATCTGGCGCCAATCATTAAACCGATACATCCAACTCTCATCCATGATTCCTTCTGAATCAGCTTGAACCAAGGGATCCTCTCTGAGCCATTGTTCGACTTCACTTTGATCAGCTTTCCAACCGTAGGAATGGATAAATTGAAAAACTTCATCAGCGGAGATCTTGCTCATTAGCTGTCCTCCAGTCGTAATTAAATTGATGAGTCATCCATTCAAATTGCCTGGTGAGGGTTGCTTTTCTAGTCCATGACGTTCACGCATGGAGACTTCTCCGTCAATTAAAATTTGATATGAATCATGAACAATGCGATCTAGGATAGCCTCTGCCAGGGTCTCATTGCCTAATTTTTGATGCCACCCTCTGGGATCGATTTGTGAACAGAAGATCGTAGACGCTATCTTATGCCGGGATTCAGTAATCTCCAACAGGATGGAAGCTTCATCCGCAGATAGATCGGTCAGAAGCCATTCATCAAGAATGAGTAGATCCGTTTTGGTATATTTCTTAATCAATTTTCGATAACTTCCATCCGCAGCTAACTTAGCGAGTGTCAGTTCATCCATTAACTCTGGTAAGCGAGTATACTTCACTTTGTAAAATTGACGACAGGCAGATACGCCAAATGCCGAGGCGAGAAACGATTTTCCAGAGCCCGTAGGGCCCATCAAAATGATATTATGATGGTGTTGAATATAGTTTCCGCTGGCTAATTTGATAATCAGTTCCTTGTCCAGTTTTCGGTCTTCATAGTATTCAATATCTTCGACGGATGCGCTTGAATATAACAAGGCGGCAGCGTTGATCAGCCGATGAAGTTTATTGCTTTGGCGTCTTGAATGTTCAAAGTCGATGAGTAATGAAAAACGATCTTCGAAACTCAGCTTTTGAAAGTCTTTATTCGTTGATTGCTCCTTGTAGGATTCTGCCATGCCACTCAGTTTCATTTCATATAGTTTGGTAAGCGTTTGTTCATTCATCGGTTGTTTTTCCCCCATAATATGAAGCGCCGCGCGTAAAGCCATAAGCATTTCCGCTGTCCTCTGCTCGACGTTTTTGTTCTTGTTCGGCGTCACTCTTTTTGTTATTTTTTAGGATTGTCTGAAGTATTTTGACCGTCGGTCTTTGGGTCATGGAAAGACCCATCTTGCAGGCACGCTCTATTTCATATTTGGAATAACGTTGTTCCAGTTTCTTTAATGAAAAAATGGAGTGGAGTGCCTGCTTTTCAGTTGGGTAAGCGTCTAACATATAGCGTATGAGGTTCGAGGTTGCTGATCCAATACCTTCAGCCCAATTTTGAGCCGCTTCAGGTGTTTGATCCACAAACAATTGATGATGATCAGGCATATGGTCGCGAAGAGTGGATAATTGACCAAACTTCCCATATAATCGTCTATGTGAGGCAATGCGCATATGGTTGAAAAAGATCTCAACGAGATCGTCTGATCGTTTTACTTCGACCTGTCGATTGATGTATTCGTAGGGAACCGAATAGAACATGCTTTCGACGGAGATATGATAGTCAGGGCGAACTTTCGCTGTTTTCCATTCAGACATTTTATAAGGGCGGTCCGGAAGAGGAGAAAGTGCGAATTTCTCTTCTTCTTTAAATGCTGAAAAGCGGCTGCCTTTTTTGCGTGTAAAGGGCCGATTATTGAATTCATCGAGTTTCTTCCAGACTTCTTCATTCAATTCATCAATAGTAAAACACAGTACATTTCTTAATGCGGCAATGATCCATGTAGAAAGGATCCCAACAGAGTTTTCCACATTGGCCTTATCTTTTGGCGTACGAACACGCGCAGGCATCACGATGGTGTGGTAGTGGTCCGCCATTTCTCTGTACGAAGGGTTTAAAACGAGTTCCTTTCTAGTATGCTTGGTCACGCTGGCTTTCAAATTATCCGGGACGATGATTTGTGTTACTCCCCCGAAATACTCATACGCACGACGATGGGCAGCTATCCATGAATGAAGGTCCATAGATAATGTTGCTTCGGCATAAGACAGCTGACTACATGGGAGTGTCGCAATAAAGATATAGGCTTTGAGTTTTTCTCCTGTATCCCGATCAATAATGAACGCTGTTGCCCCTGCCCAATCAACCTCCATAATTTCTCCTGGTTTTCTTCGGATACGCAGTGTTGCCTTATACTTATCCGCATACCGGCTATAGTGCCGCAAAAAACTCCGATAAGAATAAGGAACCTTGTTTCTTGCTCTACACTTAGCCTCATACTCATGATGCAGAAGAGATAGCGTCACATTAGGCTTGGACAACTCGGCATGAATCCAGTCAAAGTTCATCGGCTGACGACCTGAAGCTTCAAAAGCTTTTTCAGGGAATAGAAAATCTTCAATCCACTGATTCGTCATTTCATCTTCTAAAGGGCAGGATAGTCCTTTTTTCTCGGCCAGCTGAATAATCTCCGTTACTTTTTGACGAGAGTTACCCGTGCTTGCGGCAATGCTTCTAAAACTGATTCCTTCATCATGAAGTTCTAATATCCTCCGATAATGAATCATAAAAAAACACCTCCTATAAAAGTGGATTTGTCACACCTGCGGTGTGCCCATTAATTATACAGGAGGTCTTAAGTGGTAAATAGGCTTGTCATTTATTGGTACAATCGTTGTCATTCAGTGGTAAAAAACATGGCGTTAGTGGTACAATCCGTTGGCGGTAATCACATGGCATTCCTTTATGTCAGTTCCGTTATTGGCGGCGCAAGTTACGTCACAATTCCCCAGATGCTAGTCGTTGGATGACTGTTGGGCTGGATCATTCTACGCAACAGGAGCCCTTATTCATTTATGTTGGATCCGCGAAAGTTGAGGTTCATACTGGATTCGATCCGGATTTGTTTGCGGATGTGGTTCGGGTGCTGCGTGCTTTATGATCCGTGCGTCCAGCATTGAAAATGTCTATTTGGCTAAAGGTCCTACGGATTTGCGCAAATCCATTGATGGATTATCCATCTTGGTTCAAGAAGGCTTTCATCTTGATCCGTTTTCGCCATGTCTGTTTGTCTTCTGCAATCGGAAACGAGACAAGTTAAAAATTTTGCATTGGGAATACAGCGGATTTTGGCTGTATTACAAGCGTTTAGAAAAAGGAACCTTTCAATGGCCGAAGGCCAATGACTCAAGCCCTTCGTTACCCATCAATCGTCGTCAGCTCAACTGGCTGCTGGATGGTCTGTCCATTCAGCAGCGTCAGGCACACAAAGAAATCACCGCGCGCACCCTTCTCTGATTTCCAAAGAAATGAGAGACAGGGCGCGCGTCTTCGATTATAATAAAAAAATGGAAAACCGAACGGATTCAAACACACCCACAATTGAAGAACTGCGTGAGGAACGTGATGTGCTGAAGAAACAAAACGCCGAACTGACGCTCAAACTGAAGTGGTTTCAAGAACAATTCCGTCTCAGCCAAAAACGTCAATTCGGCGCTTCGAGCGAAAAGACGCATCCGGAACAATTGACGCTTCAACTATTCAATGAAGCAGAAAGCGAATCGGATCCGAACCTTCCCGAACCGACCGTTGAAACGATTACCTATAAACGCAAGAAAAGCCAAGGGCAGCGACAGGAAAAGCTGGAAAATCTCCCCGTTGAAGTGATTGATTATGACTTACCTGAGGCCGAACAGATCTGTTCCTGCTGCGGAGGAGCTTTACATGAAATGTCCACTGAAGTTCGCGAAGAACTGAAAATCATTCCTGCACAGGTTAAGGTCATCAAACATGTTCGTCACACGTATACCTGTCGGCATTGTGAACGGGAAGCCATACAAACGCCGATTGTCACTGCGAAAGCGCCAAAAGCTGTTTTTCCCAAGAGCTTAGCGTCACCTTCGGCGATGGCCTATGTGATGTGTCAAAAATATTTGGACGCTCAGCCGTTATACCGTCAGGAGCAACAATTGAAGCGTCTGGGTGTCACCTTGTCCCGGCAAACACTGGCCAATTGGATGCTTCATGGAGCTGAACATTGGCTCCGCCTTATCTATGATCGGATGAAGACGCACTTGGTTGCCCGTGACCTTCTGCATGCAGATGAAACCACGCTTCAAGTGTTGAAAGAACCTGGGCGATCGGCTTCATCGAAGTCGTATCTCTGGCTGTATCGGACGGGACGTGAAGAACCGGGAATTATTCTTTATGATTACCAAACGACACGTGCTGCCAAGCATCCGATGAAATTTTTGGAAGACTTCAAGGGTTATCTGCAGGTGGATGGTTATGCGGGGTATCAGCAACTCAAAAATGTAATTCTTGCCGGATGTTGGGCTCACGCGCGAAGAAAATTCAGTGACGCATTAAGTGCGTTGCCTGAATCCGCCAAGGAATCCGCAGTCATCGCCAAAGAAGGACTCGCTTATTGTAATCAGCTTTTTAAAATGGAACAGGATCTCAAAAAAAGCAAGGCTTCCGATGATGAACGCTATCAAGTACGACAAAGTCAAAGCAAACCCATCGTTGAGGCTTTTTCAGTATGGCTTCAAAAACAAGCACCTAAGGTGCTGCCGAAAACTGCCTTAGGATTAGCAATCAAATACTGTCGTGGGCAGTGGGAAAAGCTGACGGTGTTCCTACAAGATGGGCGACTAGAATTAGATAATAACCGAGGCGAACGTTCCATCAAGCCTTTTGTGATCGGAAGAAAGAATTGGTTATTCTCAAACACGCCACGTGGAGCTAAATCAAGCGCAACGATCTATAGTATCATCGAAACCGCTAAGGAAAACGGGCTAGTCCCGTTTCAATACCTCATTTATTTATTTGAGCAACTGCCCAATCTTGAAGAACAGACCGAGGAGGCACTCGATCAGCTGCTTCCTTGGTCCTCAAGTCTTCCGGAAAACTGCAAATTATCTTCCCAACAATCATAAATCATGCCCACATCTTTGACTAGGTGTGGGCTATTTGACGCTTACCCTTTTGGCGGCACATTAAACAGGGAAAATCGCTGGGTGCAGTTGGCCCAACTGATTCCTTGGCAGAAGATTGAAGAAAGATACGCAAGCACGTTTAAAAAGGCAACGGCCAAAGGAACAAAGCCGTTTTCAGCTCATATTGCTGTCGGTGCTCTGATCCTTCAGCAGCGTCAAGGCATCACGGATCGTGAAACCGTTCAACAGATCACGGAAAATCCATATATGCAGTACTTTCTTGGCCTTGAGGCTTTCCAGGAGCGCCCCCTTTTTCATCACTCGATGATGACTCGTTTTCGTAAACGGCTGAAAGCTAAAGATATCAACCAGATCAACGAATGGGTCCTTTCGAGTGAGCAAAAACAAAAAGCTGATGAAAAGGAAGACGACCCTCAAGACCCCAAGCCGCCCTCCGGGTTGCCGGAAAATCAGGAGGCGGATAAGGAGACTGCGAAAGAACCGGAAAACCACGGAAAACTCTTGTTGGATGCGACCTGCACACCCGCAGACATTGCCTATCCAACAGATGTTTCTCTACTGGATCAAGCACGTCAGAAGCTGGAACAAATCATTGACGCCCTTTACCAACCGATTCAGAAGTCTCTCAAACGCAAACCGAGAACTTATCGAAACAAGGCACACAAAGCTTATCTGGCTATTGCCAAGCAAAGGCGTCCCGGTGCTTCAAAACGCCGTAAGGCGGTTGGCCGGCAGCTCCGTTTTGTGAGTCGTGATCTGACGATCATTCAAAAACTGATGGCCAAATCATCGCTTACGCTGCTCCCGGCTGCTCACTATCGCTTGCTTCTGATCATCTCCGAACTCTATCGCCAGCAGCAATGGATGTACGATCATCGCAAAAACAGAATTGAGGATCGAATCGTTAGCCTTTCTCAGCCACATGTCCGTCCCATCGTCCGTGGTAAAGCAAAAGCGACCGTTGAATTCGGTGCCAAAGTGGCCATCAGTCTGGTCAACGGAGATGTCCGCATGGAACAGTTGGACTGGGACAATTTTAATGAAGGGCTGACCCTCAAAGGATCCGTAGAAACCTACCTTCAACGCTACGGCTATTATCCAGAGGCTGTTTTAGCCGATACGTTGTATCGGAATCGAGACAATTTGGCTTACTGCAAGCTCCATCACATTCGATTAAGCGGCCCGAGACTGGGTAGACGGACGAAAGACGAGCAGATTCGAAAAATGGATCAGGAAATCGCACAGTTAGATTTCAAAGGACGCATCCCCGTTGAGGGAAAATTTGGCGAAGGTAAACGCCGTTATGGACTCTCCCGAATTTACACAACCTTGCGGGCAACTAGTGAAACGGTTATTGCCTTACAATTTTTGGTTATGAACTTAGAGAGACGTCTTAGGGTCTCTCTGCCCATTTTTTACCATTTTACGTTTTTCCAAAGAATTCAAGCCCATTTTGATTCAATTCGTGTGGCATAAACGTTAGAAAAGAAAAAATGGTATTAGTTCAGCAAGCCCTAAATAAAGTATGTACGCATTGTCTTTTATACGGTGCCCAAAATGGGCACACCGTCATTGATGATCGAATGATTAAGCGAGTAATTGAAGGCGAACTGTCATAATAAACACTAAAAATAGTGAAAAAGGATGGTGATTTCTAGCCATCCTTTTTCAGGTTGGTCATTATTTCTAGCAATACATGAATTGGTCAGAGATTTCGCCAGTTCTTGGACAACAGTTCCCGTCAGATTCTGGACATCTTGCGATGTCTATAACACTTGATCACGCGATCATGCGATGATATCTCTATCAATTGATCGGGAGGATCATCCATGACGCTTGTAATACAGCCAAAATCCGCTGTATTCCCAATGCAAAATTTTTAACTTGTCTCGTTTCCGATTGCAGAAGACAAACAGACATGGCGAAAACGGATCAAGATGAAAGCCTTCTTGAACCAAGATGGATAATCCATCAATGGATTTGCGCAAATCCGTAGGACCTTTAGCCAAATAGACATTTTCAATGCTGGACGCACGGATCATAAAGCACGCAGCACCCGAACCACATCCGCAAACAAATCCGGATCGAATCCAGTATGAACCTCAACTTTCGCGGATCCAACATAAATGAATAAGGGCTCCTGTTGCGTAGAATGATCCAGCCCAACAGTCATCCAACGACTAGCCTCTGGGGAATTGTGACGTAACTTGCGCCGCCAATAACGGAACTGACATAAAGGAATGCCATGAGTCGCACACCACTCTTTGCCTGTTAAATCACTAGTCTCGAAATCTTGCATTCGTTTCTGCCAGCGCTCATGTAATTCTACTCGTGTCATGGATGATCCTCCCGATCAATTGATAGAGATATCATCGCATGATCGCGTGATCAAGTGAAGGTGTCCATTATTTGACGCTTACAGACATGAAATCATCAAAGAATACGATCTCACGCCTTCGACTTTTAATAAATGGATTCGTCAATATGGTACAAGTGGTTCCTTCAAAGTAAGCGTCAAATAGCCCACACCTAGTCAAAGATGTGGGTTATTTAACACTTACCTTATAAACATTCGGGTATATGAGTTAAACATCACTTCTTAGTGACAACAATTTCGCTGGTGCACCACCTACTATCGAGTAGGGCTTGGTATTCTTTGTTACAACCGATCCTGCAGCTATAACCGTTCCTTTTCCAACTAACACTCCAGCAGTAATGATACTGTTTGCCCCAATCCAACAGTCTGATTCAATTAACACATCTCCTGAGACAGAAGGCTGATCAATAATCAGTTTATTCTTTTTAGTACCATGATTTGAAGCAAAAATTTGAACTCCCGGTCCCATAAGAATATTGCTTTTTAAAGTAATCTTACCATTTCCTGGCCATAATCTACATCCTGGTCCTATAACAACATTATTACCAATAAAAATTGATTTTAATTGCCTAAAGGAGGCGGTTGGGTAAATATCTCCTGCACCTTTATACTGTCCTAATAACATTTGCCTTGGCTTTGTAGAAGCACTTTCTGCATATTGATTAAGCGCTAATTTTAAAAAAAATTTCCAAAAATCTATTTTAAATACATCAAATTTATTATATCTCATTTTTTACCTTCTAACTTATTAATCATGTAAGGAGCTAATAGCATCCTTCCATTGTTTAAAAATTATATTAATGTCAAAATCTTTGTATCTTATCAAACTTTTATGCTGATAGTGTTTTCGACATTCTTTATCTTGAATCAAATACTTTAATTGTAAGATAAATTCTTTTACATTATATTTTTTAATTAGAATTCCAAAATCTCCGTTTTTTAGTATCTCTGTTGGGCCGCTATTATTAAAACTAATTATCGGAAGTCCAAAAGACATTGCTTCTGTAATTACTAATCCAAATCCTTCCCATCTAGATGTTGATACAAAAATTGATCCTGAAGAATATAAATCGCTTAGTTTATCTCCTTTTATTGCTCCTTTTAATATAATTTTGTTTTGAAGATTATTCTCAATAATCATCCTCTGAAATTTTAATTTATCTCTTCCGTCACCAGCAACCAAAATTTTCCAATTTCCTGTTAATTCTTTCGCAATAGAAATTAGATAATTTAGTCCTTTTTGCTCTATTACTAATCTTCCAACAAATATTATATTATTACTATTCAAATTACATAATTTTGTCGGCTTTATAGTTAAAGGGTTATAAATACAACGTGTATTAATGTTAAATTTTTTGAAATTTTCAGCGTCCGCATTAGTCAAACAGATCACTAAATTTGCAGATTTAATTCCCAACATATAATCATCAATGAACATTTTATAGTATGTATTAACATAAGTCTCATAATCATTATGTTGCCAAACAATTATTTTAATGTTGGGAATTTCGCGTTTTATTATGGGAGCTACCGCTGTTAACAATCCTTGACATAGCACAATAACATCTTGCTCATTATTTATTAGAAATTTCAATAAATCTCTAATCTTTTCTCTGTATAAATTAATAATATTTAGTGACTTACCTGTAATTTTGTAAATACTTTTATGAAATTTTGCAATGCATTTTCTCTTGAAATTAATAGGTTGTACAACTAATGGAGTCTTTATTTTATTATCTAAACTATAATAAAATGAATTACTGCCTGAAAAATCAATTAATGAAACGTTATTATTTGCTTTTTGAAAAGCATTCGCTAATTTAATTACTACTCTTTCCACTCCTCCCATTTTAAATGATTCATTGACAATACAAATTTTCAAAATAATCCTCCCCATCTAATTTTTAATATGACTCTTCTAGAATAGATATTCTAGATCATTCGGTATGTAAAAGAACTCATAAACATAATCTCAAGAATTTTGCCTTTTTTTTGTATGGAATAATAGTTTTAAAAATTTTATCTCACCTGTAATGTATAACATAGCTATATATGTTAAAACTGTTATTAAACATCTAACAGACATATTTATAAAAATGTTGTCAAATTCTACTTTAAATAAGAATAATACAATAAATAATATAACTTCAATTATTAATGGTTTAATAAAATTACATAAGAATAATATGAAAGACATCTTAAATATTTTTACACTCAATATATAGTAACCTTGAAGAAAATTAAGTAAAAAACCAAATACCAAAAGTAAGGATACCCATTCAACACTTTTGCCAAATATAACGCCTGATACACCTAAAATGATAAAACATAAAAACGATATTAATCCAGTTTGAAACATATATTTTGTGTTATTTGTGGCCTGATAAATAGCACTACTACTTGATAAAACAAGCTGAAAACAAATGCTAAGTGATAAAATTTGAAAGCTATAAATTGATCTCAACCATTGATTTCCAAACAAAATAATTATTATATCTTTTGCATTGAAAAAACATATTGCAGTAATAAAAACTCCAATTAAAGATAATAATTTTATTACCTTTAAATATTGTTTATATATTAATGATAAGTTATTCTGAAAATCGGAAAAAATTGGCTGAAGAACAGGAGTAATGACAAATGTTAGGCTCTGTAAGGGATACAACATCAAACGATAAGCTTTATCATAATATCCCAATTGAGTAGATCCAAGAAATTTTCCGATAATTAAATTATCAAAATTTCTAGTAAAATAGTTAACAAAATTGAAAAGGAATTGATAAGCAGAAAACTGTTTTATTTTGTTTACTGATGATAAACTAAACTTTGTTTTTTTTATTTTCAATTTTGAGCTTCTAAGAACAAATATAAAATAACAAAATGATTGTATTATAAAATTTGTTACCAATGAATAAACTCCAAAGGATAGAAACGCTAAAATTGTTCCAGCTAATCCTCCAATTATATTCGATAGTACTGATGCAACTCCAATGGAAGTGAAATTTTTTTCTCTAAGCAACAATCCATTAGGTACAATACTTAGAACCGAAAAAAATATATTCACAGATAATAAATGCCCAACATTTACGTAAATCGAGTTTTTATAAAAAAAAGCTATTAGATATGAAAAAAAGAAAAAAGAAACAGACAATAAAAATGAGGCGATTATTGTAAACTTAAATATATTTGAAACATCTACTGAATCAAGACTTTTATACTGAATTATTGCAGGCGCTATTCCCATATCACCTAACATATTAAAAAAAATTGTGAATATAGAGACAACCGCCACAACGCCGTATTCATAAGGGGTAAGTAATCTAGCTAAAATAATATTCAATAATAATTGAATAACAGTATTACTATATTTAGCAATAAAATTAATCATTATACCTTTTCGCATATTAAAATTCCTCAAATCATAGTTGTTAATATCCTTATGATCTATACTCAATTCTTATAAATTACAAAAATAAATTATCCCAAAATTATTTTTTTTAATAAAAATCGAGGCGTAAGACATTTACATAATCCTTTCATAAATAAATTAAAATCAATTGACCTATATAAAAATGCTTTTAAAAAAATGGAGAAGGCACTTATTCTATTTGAATTGAGGATATAAATGGTAGCAATATTGTTTGCTAAGAATGCATAATATGCTTTTTTAGATAGATCATTTTTTACTTTCTGAATCCATTCTAGAGATAAATTATATTTATTATTTATTCCTATTCTATCTCCTCTTATTTCAACATTATAAATAGTTAATGGCTCAGGTAATAATACAAATTTTATTCCAAATTTCTGAAGCCTTAAACAAAAATCCCAATCTTGATGTTTTTTTACATTATTCCCAAATAGAATTTTTTTCCCAACATAACTTGGAAACAAATATGAGCTAGTTTGAACCACATTTCTTCCTATAAATATATAATCCATAATGTTATCGAATTTTTCAACTGGATCATTGTAGGAATATGTTCTAGAATTTCGTTTACTGTATACTACATTTGTAAAGCACAAAAAGTCATTAATCTTATACTTTCTAACAAAGTTAAGCTGAAGTTCTAATTTTCTAGGATCCCATTCATCATCTGAATCTAATAAGGCAATAAACTTCCCATTGCTATTTTTAATTCCAATATTTCTTGGTTTTGTTCCATGACTATTTTTCTCCAATCTGATGTATTTAATACGTTTATCTCTGTATCCAGATATTATTTTATTAGTGCCATCAGTTGAAGCATCATCAACTATTATAAGTTCAAAATATTTATATGTTTGGTTGAGAACACTTTCTATAGTTCTATGTATTAAGTGTCCTCTATTATAGGTTGGGACTATAACTGATACTAATTCATTAAAATCTGTCATATACACATCTCCTTTCTTTTTTAACCAGGGCTTGCTATAGATTATTATTATTAAACTCTCTTTCTATATGTTTAATTATGCTCTGGCTATTATTGTTGAACTTTCGTATAAACAGATATTTTCTATCTTCCTTTTTCAATGCATAAACTTGTCTGTGATCTATTAAAGATGGGAAAGGAGGATCGCCTATTTTCCAATCAGTATATGTTAAATTTGGTTTTACGGTATTTTTGAAGGGAGAGTTCATAATAATTGTATGAAAAAACATTTCATCCGGAATGAACGTATTTTTATAAAATTCAGCATAATCAGAGTTATCTTTTAAATATCCCAAAAGATAACTAACAAATTCATAATTAAAAGCCCACCACTGGCTTCCAGCATATAAAGTGTAATTTTTATACATAGAAGGATATTTTCTCTTTATATGAGCCGTTCTTATTAATATATTTATTATTCTGATTACTAAAGAATTTATTGAATGAATTCTATTGCCACCCTCAATATGATAATAGTTGACTCTATCAAACGATTTATCATACAAAGGCATTTTATTTATATCTATAAAATTATACATTGAATTGTTAATAAAATAATTCACTATATTGTTACTATCTCTCAAGCAGTAATCTACTCCACTTAACAAAATATAATGAACATATCTTTTTCTTGAATAAGCAATTTTTAGAAGATTGATTGTAGCTTGTACAATGCTAAATCCTCCCCAATTGATAGAAATCCGATTATTTAATACATATACATTGTTATAATTAGTAAGATCTACATTAGGTTCACATTTTTTATCAAAATGTATATAAAAGTCTACATTTTTATTATTTAGTGCATCAATTAATCTTTTTAAATGTATAAAATTGTTATGTGCGAGAATTAAATAAGCTATCTTCATATTTTTTCACCTAAGTATTGTCATTCAATTTATATTTTTAAAAATATAGTTCTTAATATCATTAACCAATTTTTTATCAGAAGCTTCATATTTGTTGAACTTTTTCGTAGAAGATTGTTTTATCTCGAGAGATAAATCATTAATATCCCATACTACGCCAATATAATTTTTATCTTGCAGTACCTTACAAATTTCTTTCTGGTGATCATCTACATGCTCATAAAAAGATTTTAATCTTGGAACAGTAATTATTTTTTTCCCGTTGGATAGGCCTTGAAATATACTACTGGTTCCTCCATGGGTGATCAATAAATTGCACTCAGAAATGTATTCTTTAATTTTATTTTGGTTAATAAATCTAAAATACGTATAGTTTTTAGGTTTATAAGTACAATATCCTATTTGTGCAACTATATCATCTTCGATAATATTTTCATTACAAAGTCTATCCAGCTCTTTTATTAATCTATTAAATTGAAATTTTTGCGTACCAACGGTTACAAAGATCAATACAATCTCCCCCTAAATTCTGCCTTAGGATAGTATTTTAATAGATCCTCCCATTGTACATAGAATTTATCACAAAAGTGATAAATAATTTTCCCTGTTTTGGTTGGAGTATGGATCTTAGCGAAACTTTCAATAAAGATTATTTTGCTTCCTAAAATTTTCCCCATCAGACAAAAAGGAACAACAACACCTGCACCAGTTGAAATTATAAATTTAGGCCTTAATCTAATAATAAGCCAAAATGATACTATTAAATTTAGTAGTAAAATAATCGGAAAATTAATTTTCTTTCTATCTTGCTGTATTAAATAATTTGTCTGATAAGTATTCATTAATAACCTAGTGGTTTCATTCTTTTCTGTAACAATAAAGATATTTTTTTTGTCAAATTCACTAAATATCTTTGATAATTGTGCTAAATGTCCTCCTGTAGAGCTAATAAAACATATATTATCCATGTTCAACTCCCCGTTACTTTAATAAACTCTTGTAAAATATTTCATGTTCTTTATAATATACTTCATTTGAAAAATATTTGTTAAAGCGCTCTAATGAATTATTACTAAACAAATTTCTGGTTTTTTTACTCTCGTATAGCTTAACTATACCTTCACTTATGCTTGACGATAACCCTACGGGTACTAGTATACCGTTTTCTCCATTGATAACTACTTCATTAGTGCCAGGAATATTAGTAGCAATAATAGGAATTCCTAGAGAGCTTCCTTCTATTAAGGACAGGGGTAGTCCTTCTCGATAAGAGCTTTGAATTAATATATTAAAATTTCTCATATAACCTTTTACATTTAATACCTTGCCTAATAAAAAAGCATTTTGGGTTAAGTTATGCAATGAAATCCATTGATCTATTTTTTCTCTTAAGCTACCATCACCCAAGATAAATAATTTAACATTTTCATATTTATCTATCACTTCTTTTAATGCCTCTAATATAATATAGATTCCTTTAATAGGCTCTAATCTACTAACAACCCCAATAATAAAATCGCCATTTTCTTTTGCGTCTGTAAATGTCTTGCTTAGTTTTTGATTTACATTATTAAATTCAATAGTGTTGTAGATAATTTTGATTTTTTCTTTATTTAATTTATATTTTTCTGTTAAACAATTACTTACACCTTGGCTAACTGATATTAAATTTACATGGTTTAATGTCAAATGAGTCAGTATTTTTTTATCTATTGTATACAGATGCGCAGTATGAACTATCTTTATATCCGTAAATGCAGATATAATTTTGGAGTATAAGGTTGTCATGCGATGATGACTATGGATAATTTCAATGTTATATTTCTTAACAATTTTATACAGTGTAAATAAATTTTTCAAAATATTTATTGGATTTTTGTTTTCTGGATTTATAATTTCAAAATGTTTAACGCCTATTTTTTTCAAATCAGAAACATATTCCCCACCAGCTGAAGCTACAACAATTTTATGGTTTTGTGAAAATTCTTTTGATAACATATAAATGCATTTTTGCACACCTCCGCCAAGAGTCAAAGAATTATTTAAATATAATATATTCATAGATTATCACCTTGAAATTTTCATATTTATTATTTTTAGCTCAATTACTGCAATAATATCTTTAAACTTAGTCACAGATATTACCCCACTTACTAAGACAAATAAAAATCCACTAAGCTTTTTTCCATTACGTGCTAATGAAATTCCTCGAGTATATAAATTAGATGATAAGCTATAATTTTTTTCTCTCCATCTCGCTACTTTTAGATTGTTTATTTTTTCAGTTACTTTATAAGTTTTCCTACCATTTAATGCCATTTTAAATTCTTTTTTTATTTTATTTGAAATAATTTTTTGTATTAATAAATTTGATTTTGAAATTCCATTTGTTCTAATTCTATATTTGATTAAATATTCATTCATGATGCAAAACTTATAATCTGATAATGCTAATCTACAAAGAAAATCGTAATCTTCTGCACTATCAATATTATTGTATCTTTCAAGCTTGTTTAATATTCTAATATTAAACATCCAAGATGGATGTAAAAAAACATTTCTATACTTTAATGTTTTTTTTGCCTTATAGTAAGAGTCACCATATGATGTAGTTCTATATAATTTGTTACCAAATTCATTTATGATAATTCCATTACTAGAAACAAAATCAATTTCTTGTTTACGCTCTAAATACTGCAATTGCACCTCAAGTCGTGTACTGACAGAAATATCATCGGCATCCATTCTTGCTATATATTTTCCTTTTGCTATTTTTAATCCTCGATTTAAACTTCTTGCAAGTCCAATATTTTTTTCATTCTTTATTACTCTGATTCTTTTATCAAGTCTTTCATAAAGGTAAATTAGGTTTTGGGCTTTATAATTTTCAGGATTATCAAGTATAATGATAAATTCAAATTTTTTATAAGTTTGACTTAAAATTGACTGTATTGATTCTTCAAGCCATTTTATTTTTTCGTTATATACTGGCATAATAACAGAGATTAATGTATTCCTCAAAATCATCTCTCCCAAAATTAAAGATCCTATTGGATACGACCACAACAAATTGCTCACTATGTTATACTGTTTCTTTTATTTGAATCATTATATGAAATAACATTTTTAATAATAACAAAAGTAAACCAAAATATTGGAACTATTTCATAGTAAAGTATATTATCTATTGAAAAGATTATAGTTGTAGATATTAAGAGACCTAATGTTTTTCTCTCTATTTTAAATAAACAATAAAAATATAATAAATATATCAAAATAAACAATATACCACCAATAAATCCATAATCTAAAAATTCATTAAAAAAAACATTGTGAGCCCCTTTAAAATGATCACCAAGGCTATAAAAATACCAATTATCAATGACTCCATAGGGATGCTGCAGAAAAAAATAATATGCATCACTCCATATAACGCTTCTTGATCCTAATGTGTCAATATTACGAACATCTGCAGTATATAACCATAATTTGTAAACATAAACAGCAAAGAAGAAAAACAGGAATATATATATATAATATCGTACTATTCTATTAATTTTTTTGAAATCAATAATGAACCAAATTAAAATAACAGCCGCTAACATAGATGTTAAGGACTTGGTTAAGGCAATATTTATAAGTAAGGCGATAATTCCCATAATTTTTATTTTTCTTTTAACAACGGTATTTATTGCCAGTATAAATATACCAATTATGCAATAAAATGCATATTTAGTTTTATGCGAAAACATTGACTGAAATCTAATTTCATTAAAATACTGCAACATTTCTCGCTTGTCATATATAGATATAAATGGTGGATTGAATGTTAAATAAAGACTGTATATTCCCCTTAAATACATTATTATTCCAATTATTGCCATTATAACAAAGCCGTAAGTTATAATAATGTTTACCATTTTAATAAATGACTTTTTCCAATTCTTCATTGAAATTAAAATAAAACATAATGATAATATATACGTATTTTCATAGATTACTTTATATCCTGAAAAATTATTCATTCCAATAAAAATTGCTAAAAAAATTGTAAAGACTAGATAAACACAAATTAATTTAATAAATATCCATTCTCTTTTAGGTAATTTTATCTCTATTTTTTTATTTTTAATAACTAGCATAAAATAATAGAAATTCAGAAGAAATGATAAGAAAGTCGACGCATATAGACTAACATTGTCTTGCTTTATACTTACTATGAAAAAAAATGAAAAGAATATTGTTAGTGAAATTAGAAACTTTTCCATATAATTATCCTAACTTTAATAAGGTTTTAACATTAGTACAATATTTAATATGCATTAGATGAACCAAAAAGTTGACCAATCGTTTTTAAAATAATTTTTATATCTAATATTAACGATCTTTTTGTAATATAATTTAAATCTAATTTAACCATTCTATCAAATCCTACATTACTCCTCCCGCTTATTTGCCAAAGTCCAGTACAACCGGGTTTAACAAATAAACGTTGTTTATCGTAACTTGAGTATTTCTCTACTTCTCTCGGCAATGGTGGCCTTGGTCCTACTAAACTCATATCTCCTTTCAATACATTGAATAGCTGCGGTAGCTCATCGATACTCGTTTTCCTAATAAAATGACCAATTCGGGTGACACGCGGATCATTTTTCATCTTGAACATGGCACCTGTTGTTTCGTTTTTATCAAGCAGTTTGTCTAATAGTTTCTCGGCATTTGTTACCATTGAACGAAATTTGTAAATGTAAAACAACTTTCCATTTTTACCAACACGAAGCTGTTTAAAAATTACACTGCCTTTTCGATCTTCCAGTTTTATTAATAGGGCAATAACTAGGAAGACTGGAGACAGTAGAATAATTCCAACTAATGAACCGATGAGATCTATGGATCGTTTCGCAATCAAATAATTTCTTTGATTTTCAATTTTTTCTTTTAAACTTGATGACGTTTGTCCGATATTAATAACGACAGCATTATCGGTATCTAGTGAGCTTTTGGAAATAGCCATAGTCATCACCTTACGCTAACGGTAATTTCATTGTTTGTAGGATTTGATGAATTCCTGCGAGTACATCTTGCTGTAGCTCTTTGTTCTTCAATGCCATTTCAATGTTGGTAAGAACAAAGCCGAGCGTCTCGCCGACGTCATAGCGTTTGCCTTCAAATTCATAGGCGTACACGCCTTGCAGTTCATTGACCTTTTGAATTGCATCGGTCAGTTGGATTTCACCGCCAGCACCAAGTTCTTGTTTACCAAGGAAGCCGAAGATCTCCGGTGTCAGCACATAGCGGCCGATGATTGCCAAGTTTGATGGTGGATTCACCTTTGGTTTCTCGACAAACTGCTTTACATTGTAGAGCCGTCCGTTTTGGCTTTCCGGATCGATAATGCCATATCGCTGGGTTTGCTCATAAGGTACTCTTTGAACACCGATTGCCGAGCAACCTGTTTTCTCATACTGTTCTGCAAGCTGCTGAATGCATGGTTTTTCATTTTGTACAATATCATCGCCTAAGAGGACGGCAAAGGGTTCATCACCAATAAACTTCCGTGCACACCATACAGCGTGCCCTAATCCCTTTGGTGATTTTTGTCTTATGTAATGGATATCAATTTTAGAAGATTCACGGACCTTTTCAAGCAAATCCAATTTTCCTTTGCGTTCCAGATTCTGTTCAAGCTCGTAAGCATTGTCAAAGTGATCTTCGATTGCTCGTTTTCCTTTGCCGGTCACAATAATAATTTCTTCCATACCCGCATTGACCGCTTCTTCAACGATATATTGTATCGTTGGTTTGTTCACTATCGGGAGCATTTCTTTAGGCAGGGCTTTGGTTGCCGGCAGGAAACGTGTACCTAAACCTGCTGCTGGGATGATTGCTTTTCTGACTTTTTTCATAAGTAATGTTCTCCTCTCCGCTCAGCTGATTAATTCCGATGTTTGATTTGGTCGACCAATTGAATAATATTCAATATTTGCCTGCTTGACGGCATCCAAGCTGTAACAATTACGTCCATCAAATACGATTGGTTCGTTCATGAGTTGATTGTATTGTACAAGGTCAATCGTTTTCACATCAGGCCAATCGGTGATGACTACCGCAAAATCAGCATGGCGTAAAGCTGTTGGCAGATCTTCGGTGTATTCAATCCCTTCTTTGATCTGTCTCTTGGCATTGCCAATGGCGATTGGATCATAGGCAATGAGGTCCGCACCGAGCTCTGCCAGTTTTGGAATCATCACCAACGCCGGTGATTCTCTAAGATCATCAGTGTGTGGTTTGAACGCAAGACCAAGAACTGCAACTCGTTTTCCTTCAATACTGCCGAACCGTGAGAGGATCTTGTCAATGAGTAGGATTTGCTGATTGTTATTGACCTCTATAACCGATTTCAACAAATTGAAGTCATGATGATGATTACCAGCGAGTTGAACGAGCGCGTTGGTATCTTTAGGGAAGCATGAACCGCCATAACCAATCCCTGCTTTTAAGAAGTCTGGTCCGATGCGGTGGTCTAGACCCATGCCCTTCGCTACTTCCTCAACATTGGCACCAAGCGCTTCACAAATATTCGCAATTTCATTAATAAAACTGATCTTTGTCGCAAGGAATGCATTGGACGCATATTTGATCATCTCAGCGCTCGAGATGTCCGTTTTAATAATTGGCATATTAAATGGTGCATTGATTTCTGCCAAGGTATCTGCTGTTACTTCATCCTCCGCACCAATCACAATACGGTCGCCATGAAAGGTGTCTTTTACAGCTGATCCTTCCCTAAGAAATTCAGGGTTGGATGCGATTTTCACTTGAATACCTGGTTTCGTGTTCGTATTAATGACATGTAAAATATGGAAGTTTGTCCCCACTGGCACCGTGCTTTTAATGACAACAATCACGTTCTGTGTGATGTTGCGTGCGATGTCCCTTGCCGCAGCTTCGACGTAGTCAAGATTTGCTGAGCCGTCTGCACGTTTCGGAGTTCCTACCGCAATATAAACAACTGCTGCCTTAGCCAGTCCCTCGCTATGCGTTGCTGTGAACGCTAAATGACCTGCCGCCATATTTTTTTTCATCAACGCTTCAAGACCTGGCTCATATATTGTTGGAATCCCCTTGTTTAAGGTTTCTACCTTTGCCGGATCCACATCGATGCACGTCACATCATGGTCGATTTCTGACAGTGCGACACCTGTGACCAGGCCAACATAACCGGTGCCAATAACCGCAATTTTCATTTTCATTTCCCCCTGAGTATTTTTAAAAGAAGCCTAGAAATTTTTTCTCTTTTATCTCAACCGGCTCTTCTCGATTGACAAGTTCGCCGTTGATTAACAATTCTGCGTTTTCTCGAAACAGATTCGCTAAATCTCTTCCAAAGTGTTTCTTTAGATCCAAAAATGCCTCTTGCATATAGAAAGGACGAGTAGTGACATTATGTGCGTCCGAAGCAACAAACTGTGTAAGATTGTTTTCAATAAATTGTAAGGTTAACTTTTTAGCTGATCGGCCATTCTTGCCAATCAGGCTGGCTGCTGTCACTTGCGACAGAGCACCGTCGGCAATGAATTGATAGAGCATGTTGGGATGTTGAACGATTTCTTCGTTCCGTTCCGGATGGACAATGACCGGTGTTACGCCTTTCACTTGCAGATCAAAGAACAGCTGCTGTGCGTATCTCGGGACATGGTGTGTTGGAAATTCGATGAGGATGTATTTCTTGTTATCATTGACGGTTAGTAATTCTTCTGATGCATCTTCAGTGGCCATTTCTCCAAAAATTCTCGGTTCCTGTCCGGGAAGCACCCGTAGACCGATTTGGTACCGTTCGAAAAGTTGATTGAGTCGTTGAACACGTGTAACGACTTCTGATTTAGGATTATCCCAATGTCTGTTCTTGTGATGCGGTGTCGCAACGATCTGAGTAATCCCCTCGGCAACGGCTTGCTTCGCCATGTTCAAGGAAACCTGTTCATCTTGAGCACCATCATCTATTCCAGGTAGTATATGGCAATGGATGTCAATCAACTGCACCGACGCTCCTTTCCTTTTTGATCAGCTTAGCTTATGTTTATTACTCATTGCCATAATAGTTATAGTAATAGTAATCGCTGCCCTTACTAACTGGCTTGCCATTCAGAATAACGCCAAGAATTCGCGCCTTTGCTTTCGTTAGTAAGTCCTTCGCTTTAACTGCCGCTTCCTTTTCAGCTACCCCGCTGCGGACAACCAGGATTGCGCCATCACAAAGGTTTGCGAGTACTTGAGCATCAGTAACCGCGAGAATCGGCGGCGTATCAATGATGACCGTATCAAACAGTGTTAACGCATGCTTGATAAAGCTGGCCATGCCGGCAGAGCTTAAAAGTTCAGCAGGATTCGGAGGAATTGGACCGCTTGTTAGCACGAACAGATTGTCAACCTCTGTTTTCTTGACTGAATCATCAAAGGTCGTCAGCTTCCGCAGCATCGTGGTTAAACCTTCTGTATTTGAAAGGCGAAAGGTGTAATGCATCGTCGGTTTGCGAAGATCTGCGTCAATCAAAAGCACCTTCTTGCCCTGCTGTGCCATGACAACTGCCAAGTTAGCCGATGAGGTTGATTTTCCTTCGCCAGGACCTGGTGAAGTAAGCATGATCGTTTTCAATTCTGTATCGACTTGCGAAAAGTCAATATTACTTCGAATCGTACGGTACTGTTCCGCTGTTGTTGATTTTGGTTTATTAAAGGCTATTAAGTGTCTTTGCTTTGAAATGCTCTTTTTATTTTGTTTCAACGTGACCAGCCCTCCTCACTTGATGACGTCCTGATGCATGCGCAGCTGACCGTGAATGGTTCCTCTTTGGTTCTTTGCTATCCTTAATCTCAGAGATCACACCAAGAACTGGAAGATCAAGAATCTTTTCAATATCATCTTCTGTCTTAATCGTGTTGTCCATGTAGTCAAGCAGGAAGGCTAAGCCAACGGATACCATCAAACCGACAACAAACGCGATTGCTAAATTAATATTCGCTTTCGGCTTAACAGGATCTAGACTAGAAGCAACATTTGCCGGAGATAGGATGCTGACGTTATCAACATTCATTACCTTTTGGACTTGTGATCTAAAAGCAGCAGCAACACCATTAACAATTCTAACTGATTGAGTCGGGCTTGTCGTTTCAGCCGTCAGCGTAAATACTTGAGAATTCTGCTCCGTACTAACAGTCAATATGTCTTTTAGTTCATCAGTCGTCATATCCAGTTTCAATTTCTTAATGACCTGATTCAAAACAGAAGGATTATTGATGATCACACTGTATGTATTGACCAACTGAACATTTGTCTGAACCGCGTTTGTTTGATAAAGACTTGTATTATTTGCATTCGATTGATTGACAAGAATCTGCGTTGACGCATCATATTTCGGTGTCATCAAGAAAAACGTAACAAATGCACTTACTATTACTGCTAACAATGTGATTGTCATAATCATAACAAGACGCTTCCGCAGCGTTTGAAAAATATCTTTCAAACTAATAGTCTCTTCCATAGTATCCCCCAACCAACATATACGATATTTTCTTTTTTAAAATTCCGATAAGATAGTAGTATTATAGCATAAATAATGTCGAGATATGTCAGCGCTCAAACGATAATTACATGAACATTACACTTAAAAATACCAAAAAAAACGACTATTTCCTTAATTGAGATTATATCATTATATTTTTCAAGGGGCATTACCAAAATAAAGGAATTTGTCCATTGAATGATTCACTGTTGGTAGGACATTAGATGTACTATCTCCCAAGTCTTATATCGATTACAGTATTAAAGAATCAGTTAACGAGTACTATATTATCATAATTTCATCCATGAATGTGTAAAACGTACATTTAATTTCTCAGTTCTGCATCTTGTTTACTTTCCGGAATCATGTCTTATCACTTTTGTTTTTAATATCATTGTTTCTCCAGTACTTCCTGTACTTTTGTCACTTTGTTGTTTGTTCGTTATTGTTTCATCATTATGGGGCGGTAAAACTTGAGTGATGGTTGATTGAGACTCATTGGATTCTTGACTATATGATTCCAGCGTTGCCGTTTCTTCAATGACACGCTTACTAGGTTCCATGATGGGCTGAAGTTCAATCGTCTCATGAGCCTGAGGATTCGCTGCTTCATTAACTGGCAAGGTATTTGTTCGATCTCCATCTCTAGTCTCTAGTTCCACTGTAAGATTACCGGATTCACTAATGTTTTGATGATACTCTGGAACAATTAAAGGCTTTCGAAGTGTACGAATGAATAAGAATAACGATATCAAGCTTCCGACTATACCAACGATAATCATCAAGATCCCTTTAGAAATCATAGTGAGCCTCCTATTTGATCCATTTTTTCGCTTTCAATTCATCAATCAGATGATTCAGCGGTGCCATTTGCGGATCATCTTTTCCATTCGGGCTGTATTCTACGGCTTTTTGATAATTATCCCAAACTTTGCTGTAATCTCGGTCTTCAAATGGCTTATTATTTTCCATATCGGCATAGAGTAAGGCGAGTTGGATATAGCAGGTATAGTCATGCGGGTATTTCTTCTTCATTGCCATTAACGTTCTTTCACTTGCTGAGTAGTCATTCATTTCTTGTTCAATAATTGCGATATTACGATACACATAGGGGCGCTGATATCCATCAGAGAGTAATTGTTTAAACTGCGCGATCGACTTTCGATAGTAGTCATTATGGTTTTTTTCAAGTAAACCTTTATCATGATACGCTTCTGCTAGCATTTCATGGATCTGAAGCGGATTTTGGTTCGGCAACAAGCGAAGTCCTTCTTTTAAGATGCCAATACGCTGATCAATGTGCTGATCCTTAAGCGGCTTGGCATGCATTTTATAGAGATCTGCCATCGCGAGGACACTTTTCAGTTTCAGCACATCATCGTTTCCCTTTTCAATGACTCTGCGATACTGCGTGACTGCTTGAGCGTAGGATCCTTTAGCACTTTCTATTTCCCCGTCTACATACCAAGTCGCTTCATCTGCCATATGCATGGCCTGCATCCTCTTCAACACCGCCTGTGCGTCATTGAGTTTCTTGTCGCGGGCAAGTGCAACGGCAAAATCCCGATTATAAAGTGTCGACGATGGCATTCCTTTAGCTGCGATTCCCAAAAATTTCGCTGCATCTTCATTATTGTTTTGCTCGAGGAAGGCTGTCCCCAGCAAATAATTAAACTGAGGGTCCTTGACAACTTCCGGTATTTTCTCTGAAAGCTTCTTAATGTAGGCTGTCTCTTGATCATATTTCCCCTGTAAATAGAGACCTTTTGCAATGCCTTGATACGCACTCAATTCCTGAGGTTCGTAGTGAATCGCCTTATTAAATCGTTTTTGGGCT
Source organism: Sporolactobacillus sp. PKPK-6 (assembly GCF_056678885.1). Lineage (NCBI taxonomy): Bacteria > Bacillati > Bacillota > Bacilli > Caryophanales > Sporolactobacillaceae > Sporolactobacillus > Sporolactobacillus sp. PKPK-6. The sequence continues at coordinate 1,364,594 of NZ_JBWXPA010000001.1, forward strand.
TTATCATATTGATATACCGCTGAGAGCATATTACCTTCTTTAACCAAAGACCTATATAGCTGCATCTTTTCCGCCTTCACTTCCGAAAATCCTGACAGTGTGATGAAAAAAAACAGAAAAACACAGGCAATTTGAGTGAAAATAGTCATTCTTCTTTTCCGGCGTGCCCGTTTATAGCGTGAAGACATCTTCTCGATATTTTCAAAATTGGATAATAGCTCGCGGGCATTCTGGTAACGTTCATCGGGATTCTGCCGAAGCATCGTTTCTAGGATTTCTTCAAATCCTTCAGAGCACGACGGAAGAATTGTCCGAATCGGTTTACTTAATATAGCGGCACTTGGTGATTCGCCTGTCGCCAATTGATAGAGTGTAACGCCTAAACTGTAGATATCCGACCTTTCGTCCGTTTGCATGCCTAATCGCTGCTCAGGTGCAGCGTAAACGGCCGTTCCCAGAACTTGAGTATCTGTCTTTGATTCCTTTTTATATTCTCGGGCAATACCAAAATCAATAACACGGATTTCACCATCCGGTGTCTTCATTAAGTTCGATGGTTTCATATCTCTGTAAATGATCGGATTCGGATGATGTTCATGCAAATAGATAAACACATCGCAGATTTGTTTTGCCCATTCCACCAAAACAGATTCGGAAATTGTCCCTTCCCGATTCAGTACCTTATTTAGCGACTCGCCTTCAACATAGTCAACAATGATAAATATGGATGTCTTTGTGTCGAGAATGTCAAAGATCCGCGGAAGTTTCGGATGTTTCAGCTGTTTCATAATATTTGGTTCGGCAAGTAAATCAACGGCGACACTTGCTTGCTTGTCCACTTGTTTAATGGCCCATAGTGTCCCTAATTTTATATTTCTAGCCAAATAAACCTTGCCCATTCCGCCTTGACCAAGCACTTTAAGGATTTCATATTTGTCATCAAAGAGTTGACCAATTTTCAGATCCATTATTTATTCACCTCAGAATCAAACAATCTGTACCGCCAGAATCGTTGCATTATCATTTCCTTTATTATTCAGAGCTTCATTGACACATTGCTCGCACAAAATAGTGAGTTCCTCGTTTTCAAGAAGTTTCTGTTGATCAAAAAGCTGTTTTAATCTGGCTTCTTCGACAAAGTTATAGACTCCATCAGAGCAAATTAAATAGATGTCAAGTGACTGTGGGTCCAATATGTTCATATAAGGAAGTACGGTTGCCCCTGCTCCAAGTGCACCGGTCAATACATGCTTATAGGGACTGTCCTCTATTTCTTCACGACTGATTTTTCCTTGCTTGAAGGCCTCCCATGCAGCCGTCTGAATATCGGAAATGCATACGAGTTGATCATCCCGTATTTGAAACACCTTTGTATCACCGACATTGCTGACGATGAGTTTATTTCGGAAGATATTTAGCAGGGAAAGTGTCGTTGCTGTAACGACTCCTTTTTGACTTGCTTCTTCAAAGATAAAGCGATTAATCTGTTCATATTTCTTCTTCATCAGCAATGAAATATATTCAGACGTGTATTTGCAGTTTGATTCAAGTTCACTGCGCAGTGCGTCAACGGTCAGCCGACTTGCATGTCCACCAAATTGATGACCGCCCGCCCCATCTGCGACAGCAAAGCTTGCCATGAGCAACTCAACTTTTGCAAAATGGCTGTCTTGATTTTCAGAACGGATCCCACGTTTGGAGGAGACGCCATATCTGACAAACGGTTTAATCGTCTTTGTTTCGTCTAGGTCTTGACTCGTCACTTGACCAACCTCCGTTATTTAACCACCAATTCGGTTTGGCCGATTTTAAAGAATTGATTCAACTGGATCTCTTGCTGACCTTTCACCGCCGCAGATTCGATAAAGGTTCCGTTTTTGCTTGCCAAATCAACAAGAAAGAGTTTTCCTGACTTCTCATAGAGCAAAGCATGTGTTCGGCCAATATATCCGTCATCCATTATGGTTAAATCAGATTGATCGGAGTCCCTGCCAATTCGCACAACTTCATTACCCGTCCATGTAAATTGCTCTGTTCGGTTACCAACATGATATTCAATAAGATGAGCGGTCGGTAATGGTTTCTGTTCCTTTGGTTGATTCAAAACCATCGTCGCATCCGATACTGGGATTTTCTCTAATTCATTCTTTTCTTCCCTTGAGAGATTGCTGATTGGATGAAGAACTTCTGTTTTTTCTTCAATTGCTGCAGCTACACTCACTCCGTCGTGTCCCGCTTCTTCTCGGTAAACATTTTCGTCATGCTTTGATAACGACGTCGTTTTCTCATCTGAGGACGGTGCATCACTCGTCTGATGCAGTTTCTTGTAAAGCTCATCAACAGGTTGACTCCCTGTTGAACTCTTTCTTTTCATAATGGCAATGATTAAGATAAAGTTCGCAACCAAAGCCACTCCAATAATAATTAATATAGCCGTCATGTTATCCGCCACATTGTCTCCTCCTCTGTATTATTGACTATCTTTTCTTTTCAGGAGCACAGCGCTCAATATGAGACAAAGCACGACAACTCCGGCAAGAATTCCCCAGTTCGTCATAAGAAGATCCATTCGGTGATCAAAATATTCCGGGAGGTCTCTTGGTGGGACCGATGCCTTCGTCTCAATTTTCATGGGCATGCCGTTTATATCAAAGGAGATGCCCAGTCCACGACATACCCATTTGCTGATTGCAAAATTTGAAACAAAGCTGCTCCATCTCTTCAAATCAAACACAAGGCCACTGAACATCAGCTGTGGAATCAGCAGCATCGGAGCGAGACTCATTGCCCGATCTGAGTTTGACACCAAGCAGGAAATAACCAGTCCCATCGCTGTTGATGCAAGCACCCCTAAGAAAAAGGTGATCATCACTTCAATAGAAATGCTGCCCATCAGGCTATGTGCCGGAAACACAATGACATAGCGAAGAATCCAGACAAATAGAACCGACTGAATCAAAGCAAGAATACCCAAAATGCTCATCTTTGACATCAAGTACGGCCAGATTTTCAGGTTCACCATACGTTCTCTTTTATAGATGACTTGTTCCTTTGTGATTTCCTGAATAGAATTCAAAAGGCCGATCCAAACCGCCGAGGAAGCCGTCGTAAAAATGACTTCTTTTGCCGTTTCGTAATAATCAAATGAATTATGCTTCCCAACAAATCCCAAGAGCAATGCAATCACGGGAACTTGAATGATAAGGAAAAAGAAACGCGTGTGATCAACTAAGGTTAGTTTCAAATAACGTGACATCAGTATGCTTAGCTGACGAAAAGAGCTTCTTTTCGCCGTTTTTGGCTTTGGCTTCTCAGTGCCTGTCCCTTGAGTCAAGCTATTTATATATGAATAGTACTGCGACTGTCTGAAGTTCTTTTGCCACAATTCAGCTTCAGAACCAATCCGATCATAAACATCCGTATAGCTGTCCACTTTAAAGAAATCAAGTGCTCCCTTGGGCGGACCGAAATAGCATAGTCTTCCTCCTGTTCCCAGGAAGACAACTTTGTCACAGATGAAAAGATTGGCCGTTGCATGGGTAATCAAGATAATTGTTTTCCCTTTATTCGAGAGCTTTCGCAGTAAGCGCATCATGTTCCGTTCCATACCGGGATCAAGGCCGGACGTTGGTTCGTCAAGAAAGAACAGCTTCGGATCAGCAATCAATTCTACAGCGATGCTCACCCTTTTCCGCTGACCACCACTCAATTTGCTAATGGTAAGCTCTTCTTTTCCTTCAAGCTCCACGTCACTGATCACGCTGCGCACGCGTTCGGAGATTTCCTCTTTTGTTGCATCCTCAGGCATTCTTAATCTGGCAGCATAAGTAAGCATCTGAGTTACAGTCAGGTCGTCATAGACAATATCCTGCTGGGGTACATAACCCATAATATTTTTGTATGCATTGAAATTCGCGTAAAAGTTATCTCCATTAACAAATACGCCGCCTTCCGTTGCCGGTCGAAAGCCGTTTAACGTATCCATAAACGTCGATTTGCCTGCGCCACTTCCTCCGACGAGTGCGACTAACTCTCCAGGCTTAATGGTAATTGTGATATTATCCAAGATTTTTTTCTTTTTTTTCTCTTGAAAAATGCCGTTTGTTTCTTCAACGGTTTTGGAAATGGTAATTGCGTCCAGTTGAAGTCCATGGATATACGAATTGTAGATTAATTTATTTCCTTGAATGATGAACTTTGTCTGCCCAATCATAAAGGTGTCGATGGACTTCAGTCGCACCTTATTCCTGATTTGTTTTCCATTAACAAAGGTACCATTTGTGCTATCTAAGTCTTTAATTGTCAGTCCATCACTACTATTTTCGAGCAACGCATGGTGACGGGATACCAAGCTATGCGCGAGGACGATTGTGTTTCCCTGATCACGCCCGATGGAAACCTTCTCTCCTTCAGAAAGAAAGCATTCATTCCATTTTTCATCTGTATCCGCTTCGAGTTCCGAGTAAAGCATGAGAACGCCTTTATTGTGATGCAGCGTTGGGTCATCAATAAGAATCTGCGTACCATTTTCCAAGATTGTTCGATCTGCCCTTTTTCCGTTGACCATCAATCCATTCGTACTGTGCAAATCGAGGATCTCACATTTCCCATCATGCACGACAATTTTAGCGTGACGTGATGAAACAAGTTGCGAATGGATCTTAATATCATTCTCTGAACCACGTCCGATCGTGTATGATCGATCTTGTGTCAGATTGAATTCAAAAGGGCTGATGAGCTCATGATCAATATATATATTCAAAACCGCTTTACGAATTTTAGTTGACCGTTCAGACATGTCCTTACTCTCCTATTATTTCTTTTTCATATTAAAGAACACGAGAAACAGACCGGCAAATTGAACGAGAATAACTGCCAGCAACACATAAATTAAAAGATTAGATGATGAGCTTGTCGTACTTGGGGTATTTTCCTTAGTCCCACCGATTGAAAAATCTTTGTGGTCCAGTGTCTCATAAATACTTTCGACCGGCGAGAAATCCTTAATCTCATTACCTGCCAGACGAAGTTCTGTCAGACTGTTTAAATTTTCCAATGGACCCACTTCTTCAATCTTATCATTGTTCAAATAAAGAGTTTTCAGCTTTACCAAACCGCGCAAGGGTTCCAGCTCTCTCACTCGTGTATTTGCCAAGTCAAGCACCCGAAGTTCGGATAAATCGCTCAACGGTTTAATTAAGACGATTGGATTGTCTGACAACGCCAGTACTCTCAAATCGTTTAATTCCGATACGGAATAGATTTCAGAGATGTCATTTCCCGAAGCGCGAAATACCTTTAGATTAACCAACTTTTTAACAGGAGCCAAATCTTCAATTCTATTATCACTTAAATGTAAATTCGTTAATTTATTCAGCTTATTAATTCCATTAATAGATTTGATGTTATTATCATCCAGCATGAGCGTGGTTAATTTAGACAGATTATTGAGATCATCAATTTCTTCGATTTCATTTCCATCTAAATAAAGCCGTTCCAATTTGGTCAAGTCTTTCAAAGGAGTAACTGACTTGACTTGGTTATTGGTCAAATCTAATACGACAAGATCCTTTAATTTGGCTAGTTGCGCACTATTAACGATTAAGTTATCTGCGAGGTTTAGATTGGTTAGGCTGCTTATTTGGTCAATGCCGTCCAAGTTTTTAATATGTTCATTACTTGCATCGAGTGTTTTCAGATTGCTTACATCACTTGTGTAAATCGTGCCATTTGGTTTATCAATCGCTTTTCTCACCGAATTTTCCAGATTTTTATCTTTAAATACAACTGCCTTGTCCGCTGCATGCGCTGTAAATTGTATTGGAACGATAAACAGTGCTACTAGTAACAGCACAGTGATTACCTTTGAAAAAGTTGACATATGTTTAGCCCCTCACCTGTTTATGTAAGAATAGAAATTCCCCGGTTAGTTACCAGAGAATTTCTCAATTTATTATTGTTGTGATGATCCTGCACTTGAATCTACGTTCGATGATGAGTCTGTTGATGCTGAAGAATCCGAGCTTTCAGAGTTTGCAGCACTTGTGTCTGATGAAGCATCACTTTCTACTGTTTCCGGAACTGTTGCTGATCCATCCACATTGCTATCATCTTCGTTTGGCACCGCAGGACTCGAAGCGTCATCTTGACTGGAAGAGCTTGATGAAGCTGAATCACTACCGTTTTGTTCTGCCGATTCAATTGACGAGGAATCGGAATCGTCTTCAATAGCCGAAGAGTTATCTTCGTCTTCAAGATCTGAGGAATCTCCTATGTCTTCTTGATCGCCATCACTACCATCGTCAGAAGTTTCCTCATATTGCGGATTGTCATTTGCACTATCGTTATCAATCTTATTAATTGGGATAACATTACCATCTTGATCGATCTCAAAGACGTGCCATACAAATCCTTGTTGATTTTCTGGAACATTAAAAGTCTTCACGAGCCTGTTCTGTTGATATAGTTCTACCTTAGCCTGACTTTGTGGTAAATCCGTTTCAGAATTTTCACCGAAATCATGAACATAATATCTGAATACACCATTTGTCTTTATGAAACTGGTAATGGTTTCAGGTCCAAAGCCATCAGTGTCGTCCCTATCTAGTTTGGCATAGACCATCTCATCACCGTTAAGGTCGGAAGCGTATTGTTTGTTGCCATAATAAATATGGAAGCGTTCCAAAGGATTATCCGCTTTTGGACCGGTTAAGTGGGAATCAAGGTCATCCGGAGTCTCACCCCAGGTTAGTACCACTGAAAATTCTGCTGTTCCTTGTTTCTGAATCGATTCGTTGTGAGCAACTGTTTCAGCTTCTTTAACGGTTATCTCCGAACTTTTTGTAATGTATCCTTCCTTAACAACTTCTAATGTATAGTCGCTCGGACGAATACCAGTTAAATTGTAGTTTCCATTTCCATCCGTAGTCACTTCTTTGATTGGCTGATTGTCTTTAACCAAACGGATGGTTGCCTGGCTGACAGAATCTCCCGTTTGAGCATCTGTAATTGTCCCAGAAACAATACCCAGTTGAATAAATACAGCTTTAACATTTGCATCCTTGTTCACAGTGACGCTGACTGGATTTTCCGTTCCTGTCTTATCACCTTCCCAATGATCAAATACCCAGCCTACATCATCTGCTTCTGCAGTTAATGTCACTGACGTGTTCTCGTCGTATCGAGCAGTATTAGGATTCTGCGCCACATGACCTTTTCCATCTACTGATGTAGTTAATGCGTACGTCTTAGGTTGTTCCGTAGCTGCCGGAGCGCTTGGTTCCTGTTGATTATTTTGAGCAGGTTCTTGTTGCTGTTGCTGAGCAGGTTCCGAGGTTATTTTATTCCCCACGTCAACCTGTTCCGGTTTCGTTAATACGTCTGATTGATTGTCCGTTATTGCATGATTAACGGGATTTACTGAACTTTGTGTTGCTGATTGATGTGATGTTTTTGATGTTTGAGGTTGCTCTGAGGAAGTGCCGCTTGAAGTTGACGCGGTCTGTTCTGCAGTAGTACTTGTTTCATTGGCCGATGTCTGATTTTGAATGTCCTGGCCGCTGATTTCTTCATCATTCGTCTGCTCATCAACAACAGAAAGCTCCACTGAATCTTCTTTTCCATTGTCTTGAGCAACAATTTTTGTATTTCCGGTTCTTTCTGAAGTGAAGGTCACTTGGTCGCCATGTTCGCTCGAAAGATCACCTACACCGCTCTCTATAGTCCAAATCGGATCAACATCCATTGTTTTTCCATTCGCATCTTTGCCGACTGCTTTTAGACTGATGCGCTTTCCGACTGTCACGCTCGTTGAAGGCGAATGTATCTCCAGTTTTGACAATACATGTTTACGTACGGTTAAATTCTTTTCTTCGGAAATTGAACCAACGTTTGCGACAACTGTCTCATCCCCTGACTTTTTTGCTGTAAAGTCAGTCTCTTCTGATGATTTTTCAGACAAACTGCCAAGTTCATTTGGAATCAAAGACCAGGTCGCTTTAACCAACGTTCCTTTTTCATCCGGACTTTTCTTATAAATAGCTTTCAAGTGAGTTTCTTGCCCTACTTGAACTTCGTCTTTATCCGAAACGATTACAATCTTTTGTTTCATCTCGTTTAATCTCGTTTGAATCTCGGCATCTTTCGTTTTTGAAAATCCATCATCTAGTTCTTGGATCGCTGCCAAAATATCATTCATCACGAGTTTTGCATCACTCAGTGATAAGTAAAACTGCGGCTCTTTCGGTATTAATTTTATACCAGCCGTCAGAACTTTAACTGCAGGTTTATATCGCTTTAGGGCCAAATACGATTTTGCCAATCCAATTCGAGCTTCAACATTGTTTTCATCAATGTCCAAAACTTTCTTGTAAGCGATAATTGCTTCTTTGTACTTATGTTCCTTGTAGTAATGATTACCTAGAGACAGCTGTTGTTCAATTGTGCGCGCATTCGCCAGATGTATGGTGAAATATGTACCGAATCCACCAAGAACCAGTAATAGAGCAAGAATAATCAAGAGTGTTTTCTTCTTGCTGTTACCTTTGGGCTCCGATTGTTCCATCTGGATAATCCCTCCCCCGAGTTATATTATTTTTTCTATCTAGTAAATAAGATATAGGTATTTATAAATGATATATTACCATATATTTGATGATGATTGTGGGATATTTTTTCATTTTTTTGGGTATTATTTCAAATATTGTTTTATTTATGAAAGAAGAATAGAACGTTGAATAAATTTAAATAAACCATACAAAAAAGCCCTGCAATGATGCAGAGCTAAATACTAAACGTAAATTTTCACTAATGCCATCAATTTTTAATTCAAACCTGTCCAGATTGATGCAATTGGATCAACCTCAATCTGACTAATCTGAGCGGTGCCGCCCGTTGAAAATAATGCAATTCCTTTTGAATCGAGCGGCTGATCAGGATTCGGATAGATAATTTGTGTCAACGTCTTTTCCCCATCATTAACAAACAGTTCGATTGAGGAACTGTCCACGTAGGCCGTGAGCTTTATGCGGCTTGCTTTTTCGTTTCGTTGAACACTGGTCTGGTTCCGGGTTGACTTCCCGCCGCTGTTTGATTGATCAATAGACACCGTATGGTTCTGGACATCATAGCTAGCGGTGATGTATTTACTGTGATCCTGAGATACTCTGAGGCGAAAGCCCACCTGATCAGGGCGATTTTTAGCGTTCCATGAGAACTGCGCCTCCGCTTTATACTGTCTTCCTAAAACTTGCTTGATTGCCTTTGTACCGCTAAGCTTCAAATCACTCGTTTTGAACGGATTCTGAGTAAGTCGCGCAAGCTCTCGCGCCGGTTTTTGAATAAGTACATCCTCCTTACCTGCGCGAACTAAGGTCAGCTCACGCGGGAGGGACATCTCACCTTTCCAAGGGGAAGTCATTTGCTCGCCGACATAGTCCCAATTGGACATCCAAGAAAGCATCACCGTTCGTTTCATATTACTGAATGTGACTCCAGCGTATAAATCCTCGCCGTAATCAAGCCATTTAGGATGACTCAGCGTTTGTTCTGTGTCCGGTACAAATTCCTTGCCATTAAAACTGCCGACGAAATACTGCATTCCGGATCCTCCGGCAGGCGCTCCCTTCTGCACACTGATCGAGAACACCCATTTCTTTCCCTTTGTTCCCTCAACTGTCATCGGAATTAATTCCGGGCATTCCCAGGCACCGTTGCCAACATCATGTTCTCGGATAATTGCTGATTGGTACGTCCAATGAATCAGATCTGCCGAAGTAAAAATGTCAGCCTCTTGCCCCGCTGCCAGAATCATCACCCACTGTTTGTGCGCTTCATCATACACAACTTTGGGGTCGCGAAAATTGGCCGGATCCCTTGTTGGAGTCGCTTGAGCCGGAATAACCGGATTCTTTTTGTACTGAATAAAGGTTTTGCCATCATCCTTGCTGTAGGCAATGCATTGCTCCTGCACGTCGCGTAATCCTAGAAAATTGCCCATTGAATCCTTGCTGTAGTCGTCATCTCGAACTGCCACAGAGTAGGCACTCGTATAAAAAGCAATCAACGTGTTTTTGCCCAAACCCGAAACGTTAGACTTATCTTTAATGATTGAACCACTGAACACAAATCGTTTTCCATTAGGATTGCCCGCATCTCCATTCGTTGTCGGCCGTCCATAATAGTGAACCGGTTTTGAATCATGGCTAGTCTGCATCCAAAAATCAACCCATGGCGTCGCCTCACGTTGATGAATCGCGACCGGCTGCTCCTTCCAATGAAACAAATCACGGCTGACGGCATGTCCCCAGCTCATATTGCCCCACGTGTTTCCTTGCGGATTCGTCTGATAGAACATATGGTACGTGCCATTGCTGTATATTGCCATCGCAAAGATCCATTTGTGCCATAATTTTGAGCCACTTCGGACAGATTTGAGAGCAGCTCTTGCCATAGAAAGAGCCACCATCGTTCAATGGTGGCTCAGCTTCATTTATTGCTTTATACCATGGCGTTCTCTCATAGATACTTCACCGTCAATTAAAAGGCTATAAGAGTCATGGATGATCCGATCCAAGATCGCGTCGGCTAAAGTTGCTTCGCCAATGCTTTCATACCAACCTTGTGTATCGAATTGTGAGCAGAATATCGTGGAGACTGTTTGGTGCCTTGCTTCTACAATTTCAAGTAAATCTCTTGCTTCATTCCCCTTTAGTGAAGTAAGAAGCCATTCATCTAGAATAAGAAGATTTACCTTTCGGTACACTTTCATTACCTTTTGAAAAACACCTTCTCCCCTAGCGACAGCGAGCTCATCCAATAGATCTGGCAAACGAATATACTTTACGGTATAAAATTGCCGACATGCAGCGATTCCAAACGCACAGGATAGATAAGATTTACCGTTTCCAGAGGCTCCTTTGATAATCAAATTATGCTTTTCTTGAATGTATTGGCCAGAGGCTAATCGGAGAATTTGAGCTTTATCCAGTTTACGATCCGGATGATATTCAATATCTTCAATGCAGGCTTGAGGATATCGGAATCCGGCATTTTTGATGAGACGGTCCAGCTTGTTGTTTTTTCTGCGATCCCATTCTCGATCTACGAGCAGGCTGAATCGTTCTTCAAAGGATAGGTCATTAAACTGAGGATTGTGAAGCTGTTCATGATAATACTCAGCCATTGCACTTAGGCGCATATCATTTAACTTTGAAAGTGTACTGTCATTGGTCATTTTTCTGTCCTCCCGTAATAAGCTGCTCCTCTAATAAATCCATGGGATTTTTGCTGATCATTGGTATTTCTTTGTTCTAGTGACTCATGCCGCTGTTTATCCTGTCCAGTCTTTAGAATCGTGGTGATGCTTTTGATATTAGGTCTTGGAGAATAACTGAGAGCCCTCATGCATGCATTCTCTAATCGTTCGACTGAATATTTGTCCGCAAGTTTTGAGAGAGCTAAACAGGATTTCAAAGCTTGTTTCTCCACTTTATAGGAATTGAGAAATCCTTGAACCGTTGTCTGTGTATGAGTGCCTATGGTTTTTGACCATGTTAAAAAATGCTCTGAAGTAAAAGTTAAATAGTCTTTATGTTGATCAGGCATATGATCGGGGTTTGTGGATAATTGACCTGAATTTCCATAGAGACGAACATGCGACGCAATGCGCATAACATGATAGAAGACTTCGATAATATACTGAGTCATGCGAATATCTACTTGATGTTTTAAGTATTCATAGGGAACGGAGTAATACATTTTTTCTACAGATATGTGATAATCATAGGGTACGGTAGCTGTTCTCCAAGTGGCTAATTCGTATGGGGAAGCAGGCAAAGGGAGCAGCGCAAAGCTCTCTTCCTCCGCAAAAGCGGATTGTCTACTTCCATTTTTCTTTTGAAATGGTTTTTGATTGTATTCAACTAATTTTTCTTTAATGGCTTCATTGAGTTCTTGAATGGAAAAGTACTGACCATTTCTTAATGTGGCAATAATCCAAGTTGATATGATTTTTACGGTTCCTTCGACATTGGGTTTATCTTTGGGATGACGAACTCTTGCGGGGATAATCGCTGTCTGATAATGTTCCGCTAATTCTTGATAGGTCCTATTGATGATAGGGTCTGTTCTTGAGGAATGATCGACACCTGTCTTGAGATTGTCAGGAACAATCGTCCGAGGAACACCATTAAAAAACTGAAAAGCATGGATATGTGCCTGGATCCAGCTCGACGTGCCCATGGACAAAAAAGCCTCTACATACGCAAATTGGCTACACGGAAGGACAGCGACAAAAACATAAGCTGGATTTACCTGTCCAGTGATGGAATCCTTAACTGAAGTCGTTTGACCTGCCCAATCGACTTCCATTGTTTCTCCCGGCTTTCGCTTAATTCGCATGGTTGCTTTTGTCTTGGTGACGTAGCGCGTATAGAAACGACAAAATTGCCGGTAACTCTAGGGAATTTCTCTTTGTTCTCGGCATAATTGAACATACTCATGCCAAAGTAGAGACAAAGTCACACCACTTCGAGCCATTTCCTTGTGAATGTGGACACAGTCCGGCTTCTTTCTCACATCGGATTGATTCTTTTCTGGAAACAGAAGCGCCTGCAGTTCTGCGTCATCCACATCTTTTTCAAGCGGCCATAAAACGTCTTTTTCCTTAGCACGTTTCAAGACGTCACTGACTGTATTCCTAGAACTACCCACGCCTGAAGCAATGCTTCGAATACTTAAATCCTGCGCATGAAGACGTAAGATTTCACGGTATTTGATCACACAAAAACCTCCTATTTAATGAATTTGCACCGATGGTGCATGCCCATTATACAGGAGGTGGCTCTTATCATGGCACAAGTGGCTCTATATTTTGTCCTAACATGCTCTAAATTATGGCACAGCTGGCACTATTCAATGGCAATATACAGCTGTAAACCAAACCGTTCGGATCATTCAGCCATGTTTTCTTAGCTGAATAATGATATTGATCCCGGTAAGGCTGAGCGTAATTAGGATCGACATTGCGCTGCGTCTGCGTCATATTTCGAGGTTTGATTACTTTCTTTGTTGGTCCCTTGTGAAGCACATAAACGTAAGCGTCAAATAGTCCCCACCTACAAAAAGCGTGGGGATCAGTGTATTATTCATGTGTAGTTAGCTTGCATTCTGCAGGAATAGAATCAGACCAGGGCAGAAGGGCGTCCAATGCGACAACCAGTGCCAAGGCTACCAGCACACTCATGCTTATGAGCCATTTCTTTGTTTTCATAGTGAATCCTTTCGTTTTGAGAAAAAAAGACGAGAAGCTTCTCTCGTCTTTTTTACATATTTTATTATTTTTATAGGTTATTTTGTCGTTACTTGACCTTGTTCGAGCACACTATTTTGTTGTACTTGCGTTTGAGCACCATTCACAGTCAGCAAGAAGCTCGGTGCGAAGGTAGAATGCTGGGTTGATGATATATTGCGATTGGTCATATAGCTTGTAATTAATAGATTGTTTGATCCCGAAGAAACAGGCATTCCATAATAGGCATACGTGTAGGTTCGGCTGTTGAAACCTTCATTACCTGTTAATACGAGTCCAGTGTCATTAAGCGGTTTATAAGGACCGGTCAGATTATCAGAAACATAGCCAAGCATGTAGGTGTTATCCGATGGAAAACCATCAACCCTCTGATTGTAGCCCTTAGTAATCGTAAACAGGTACCATTTTCCATTAATTTTCACTACATTCGGTCGTTCAATCTCGTCAGTCACAAGATTAGCTGTTACAAGCGGCTTCATTACCGTTTTTAATGTGTAGTCATCATTCAACTCAATAATGCCGATTGCAGCATTTGCTTTAATGATGCTGTCCCTATCTGTCCGCGCTAACAGACTGTTCTTGGATGAGTTGAAATAATTATCGTCGCCACCGTAGTACGCTTTGTTGTACAGGGAACGGTACTCCTGATAGCCGTTAGCTGTACCCGTATTTCCTTCAAAAACGAGGTACTTGCGGCCATTCTCTTCCACATAATGCGGATCTCTTAGACAATGATTGTCGCCTGTACCATATTGAAACTGACTGAAATTCTGATACAATTTACCATCGCCGCTGAAAATGGACTTGTGATCCTCAACATCACTAACCTCTACACCTGAGTAATTTGCATCAACATCAATTTTAGCTGTGGTCAGAACCTGCTCATTCCCCGTACGTCCATCTGAATGATTTGTGGCAACGCCTGTATAGAATAAACGGATCTCGTTTCCAATTTTATACGCAGAACCCGACCATTCTTGATTCTGATTTTTTAAGTGTACATCATTTGAATTGGATAAATTTTCACCAGCAAACACTCGGCCGGCATTCTTCCAACTATCAATTGATGTATCGCCAACTTTTTGATAGAACATGTAGATCTTATCCGCCCCTGCCATCGCAAAGACAATATGGTAGCCTTTATATTCAGCAACCGTTCCGTCCGGATTTTGGAGCGGCCAGCTGTCCCACGCATCCATATCTGAAGCCGAAGAAATATTTTTGATTGTTTTGGAAGCAAAGCTTGGTACTTTAAACCGGTTATCATTCACTTGATCTGGAATCTGTGAGTAGTCATATCTTGTGATCTGTGTCGTCCCATAGGTGCGAACATAATCCGAATAACTGCTAGATAAATTCCGCTTATAAATGTAGCCTGTAGTCTTTCCATAGGTAACTTTAAACATTTTAGCTGATTGAGCACTCTTTGTTGTGACTTTGCGATCGACAGAAATCTTCAGTAACCGCTTCTTGCTCGCATTTGACGAGCTATAAATGTATGATGTTCGATTCGTATATCTCTTTAGTGTCTTGGGATTCGAACTGAGTTTCGATTTAAAAATATACCCTTTTCTTCCATTATATTTCACTTGATACATTTTATATGATTTTGATGTTGTCGTTGATAGCTTCGTATTCAGCGGGATACTTTGGATCCTTTTCTTATGTGTCTTCGAATTTGAGTTATAGAAATATGCGCTCTTAGTCACGTAATAATATCGCGTTTTGGATTTACCTTGCGCTGAGGGTACATAGATTACCAAAGCGACAATGAAACATAAACAGATCACTAGACTTGTTCTTACCTTCTTCAAATCGCACACTCCTGACAGTTGTTTGTTCTAAACAAGGAAAACATGGGTTAATGGTAACGCGAGACTTCGAAACAGTCAATTTGAATTTTTTACCGTATGTGTCAAGCTTTTCTCGGAACTCTTTGCTAGAGAAGAACTTCTTAATCCTTAATTTGTACCCCTTAGGTGTTAAACCACACTTCTTCAGGCAAGCGTAAGCACTCTGTTCAGTTTTCCTACTGCACTCGAGGAGGAAGCGTTTATTCCGATTCGACCATGATGTGCACCGATAGAAGGAACCGTCGGTTCCTTCAACAAGGATGCAATACGTATTGTTTTCTTCGTTAGGCGTTCGATGCGTTTGGATGGGAGGAACGAAGAAAGATACGCTGCTCTTAGCGTCCCATTACGTATCCCTTGAATAACTTTAACCATGCCTTCTTCCGACTCACCCCAATGCATGCCACGCTTTTTCATGCGGAACGTCAAATGCCTTTGATTCGATTCCATCGCACCCAATCTCCCGGCATTTTCGGGAAGATTTTCTTTCGCCATACTCTCTCGCCAATCAAACAAACGATCCCAGTGTTCCATGAGATAGTGCTTGACCTTTTCAACCTGCTCAATGCGCCCACCCTCGTCTTGATTACTTTCAAACGTATCCAGCAACAGGATGACCTCTGCACGATCTTTTCTTTGAATCGCCTTTTGTATACGCGTGATCCAAGACTTATCACCATGTAGAGAACGAGTTAGGGATTGAGCGACATGAAACGCATCCAGTTGAACCCAAATGCGCTTGTGTGACCCACAAAAGGCATCTTTAAAATGCGTTTCGTCATAACCTACGCCTCCGTCGCTATTAGCGACAATTTGTGTCTGCCATAAGCGATAACGCTGTTCGACTACGGCTTCAACCTGTTCCCAGAAGGTATCGAGTCCCTTGCTTGTCATAACCGCGTAGGGCTCTTTCAGAAGCCGTCTTTTTCCGTTCTTCACCCAACCCTCATACAAAATAAAATGCTTGATTTCAATGTGTTGCCGTTTCTTCAATCCACGGACAAAGGTTCCATCAGCCTCCGCAAAGAGAAAATTCGGTTGTCGTGTTCCATCCAACTCTCCATTGGCTGCTTGGATCACGCGCTCTTGATCCTGCTTTTCTTGAGCTTCGCCGACTGCTCGAACACAGTGCATGACCGTGGTGTGACTCATTTGAACCTGAGTCCAAGTGGCTAAGGTTTTCACGACCTCCCGGCAAGTCATACGGCTCGCTAAGGTCGCTGTTTCATATTCAACATTTGGCGAATAACGCATGTGTTTTCTCAATTTAAGCAGGTGATCCAATGGATAACAGGCATGTCCTTCCGGGTTAATCATACGCGTATGAGAGAAAGTCACCGGTCCAAATAAGAATTGGAGAACACGCTGGTCCTTATGACTATCTACTTTCCAGCCCTCCGCCTGTTTTTCACGGGTAATCGCTTGGTCAAGCAAAGAAAACACTTGTTCAACGCTATGCCTCATGAACTGATACATATAGGCAGTAGCCTCTTCCTCAAATGCCAACAAGCTCGTTTGATTCTTCCAAATTCCTAATAAATCCTCTATACTATCCATTGAGAAGGCCTCTATTCCTGATGTATTCCGTGGTGGGTATACATTTAGAATAAGGAGCCTTCTCCTTTTCGTCCAGTCAAAAAGGGGATACCAAAAGCATAATTCGAGCAGAAAGAGCTGCATGCTGCTCCATCCTCAAGCACTCACATCAAATTTATCCCCCCGAGAAACATTTTACACATAGTTTTTACCTTAACTAAATTCAACGGTGAATTATAGGGGCATTGATATTTGAAGGCGTCCTTTCGAGATTCTTAGTCCAGTTTTTACCTATATTTTATTATATTAAGTGCTATAGAAATCAGCTATACTACTTAATAAAAAAGAGGTCAAATTCATCCCAGTAATTGATGACTAGATTAGGTTAACAAAATTCCTATTTGTAATAATTGCCAGATATAATGTCTGAGAACATATATCTGGCAATTAATCTTTGTTGGATTGAAATCTGTTATTAGTTACATATGCGTCTTATTGTTTATTTTTTCGGGAATGATTTAAGTAGGTTTGATAAAAAGGTGATATTTTTAATGAGTTCATATGAGATAGTTTTGCATATAATACGTTCCCAATGATGTGTTTTATCATCTTTTTTGTTAAACTAACTTTTTTTCCGTACCATGAACCGTGAAAGTGATGAACTGAATAATCCACTTTTTTATTAAAGGTAGGCTGTTCGAAATACTCCTTTGGATAGATGGAAGTTCCATCAGCTAGCACTTGAAATTTCCCATTAAGTTTAAATTCAGGATAGTGAGACAAGAAATATTGTGTATACATGTCATTATTCGGAGAATTTGCTAACTTCTTATTTTCATAAAGACCCAACAATGATTTAATTAAACTACTATTCTTTTCCGCACCAATTATTGCTGTGCTAAGGTTGCAATCAAACATAAATCCGAAGAAGACTTTATTGGCTAGAAAATCGTTAAAATTTTTCTTTACCTCGACATCAGTATCGAGATAAATCCCTCCAAAATTATACAGCGCCTTCAGCCTTATATAGTCTGTGACAAAAGCAAACTTACCTTGCTCATAATTTTTTTTAGCGTATGCGTTGTCACTAAAATCAGCATTATGCTCGTTCCACTCAATTATTTGATAATCTTTAAATACTTTTTTCCAATTTGATATATACTTTTGTACTGATTCAGGTTTACTTTTCCCGCCTAACCAACAGTAATGAATTATTTTAGGAATACTCATAACAGACCTTCTTCTTTAATAATATTTTGATTATATCATTTGTTTTAAAATAGTTCATTTCAATTGACACTATTTATTAATAATTATGTTTTGAACTATTCTTAATGATTCGTAATTTAATTTAAAGATATCAAAATGTTGTGTACGCAAACCAATGGAATCTATTCTTTTAGAACCTGACCATTTTTTCAAATTCGTAGATGTTATTATTACCGATTTTCCCTTTACAAATTCATCAGCATATAAATAATATATACCACCTTGCTTTTGTATTGATGGACCTTCTACAGCTTGATCAAATGGCATAGTCTGAATATATGTATACCGATCTGTTAATCCTTTCGACTTGTACATTTCAATTGTTTTATTAAATTCATTTTTCACAAAAATCAAGTAATCACTTTTATCTCGAAAAATATATGGATCAATATGATTATCTGATTTTGAATACTTAACTAATTGAGGTGAATTAAAACTGAAAATATTGTTGTCTTTCGCTTTCATAATGTAGGATCTAAAAAATGGTATACTGTTATTCCATACATCTTTTTGCTTTTCTCCTGTGGACAAGCTTACAATGATGCTCACTTTATCATCCTTATCAACAAACCATTGAGGAGCCCATGCCAATTTAAATTGGTTAGGGGTTTTTATAACGCGTTGTTCCCAGTTTATTAAATTCTTCGATCTAGCAACAATAAAATCCTTTTGAAATCCATGGAAGCCTGTGAAGCACACATAAAAATAATGATCATGAAAAATAATTGAAGGATCTCTAACACTGTCTCCCAATGGTTTAAATAATATCTCTGTATTTATTGGTAAAAATGTTTTCATATCTTGTGTAGTATACAAATCCATATTTTCTCCGTGAGGTCCATTAAAAGCAGAAATAATATAAATGTTATGCTTCGTAAGTAGCTCTGCAATTATAAATGATCCGAATAGGATTAAGCATAAAAGAGTTATCAATATCCGCTTTTTTGACATTTATTGAATCTCCTTAAATTAATTGTTACCCAATGAATAGTATTCATATACGCATATAGAATAGTACTTAGATATGCCATAAGATTAGATATGTTATATATCACAATTAGAAAAATTGACTTTAAAAAGAATCGAGAACATCATAGAAATTGCTAGTTCACAATATCATTTATTTCTTGATATCTTCCTAATTACTTCTAATCCATTCTTAAATATTTTATTATTTAGTTCAGAGTGAAGCAAAAATAGAAGTGAGAAATAAACAATGATACCAATAATTATTTGGAGAACAGTAGTGACAAATCCATTATGAAGTACAATTCTAGATAATAAAATGATCACACACATAATGCATCCGGAAACTAAATAAATCCACAGACCACTTAACAACCTTTTTATTTCAATATTCCTAACAATGAATAATAATTGTATAATTGTAACCGTAAGTTCTGCAATAACAGTTGCAATAGCCGTTCCTACAGATTGATAGTGAGGAATCAGGATTAAGTTTGCTGAAAAATTAATAATAGCTCCAACTACTACCGATATAGTGAATTCCCTCATCTTACCAATAGGCAGTAAATATTGAATTCCAAGGACATTGCTCAACGCTATAAATAAAATTATAGGGCTTATAATACATATGAGTAGTCCAGTTTTGCTGAACTCGATTGGAAAATACCATGAAGTGAAATTCTGTGCAACGCCTATCATTCCGAACATTATAGGAAAGGATAAATATGTAGCAAAGTTAACAGACTGATACAAATATTCTTTAACTTTTTGAATATTACCATTTGCATATGTATTTGAAACCCTAGGCAACATGACAACACCCATTGCTGTTACAACCGCAAGGGTTACTTTTACAATTTTATCCGCATAATCAAACAAACCAACCTCCGTTGTGCTTGATAAATAGCCAAGCATTGGTTTATTCAATACCGCGTAAATTTGAATGGCAGCTTGAGGAAGAAATAGAGACAATGCCGGTAAAAAGTGTTTCGTAACATCTATCCATTTAAGTCGAATTATTTGTATTGTTTTTGGAACATAAGCCCATAATGTAATTTGCCCGATTATTTCTGATAACGCTAATATAAGAACATATTTCCAAAGATCAGAAGGTTCTTTAATAAAAATAAATATACAAATTGTCCCAATTACTTTAACAGTTAAATTTCTGAGTACTGTTTTTTTAAAATCTTCCAACCCCATATAAAGCCATGAGACATCAAGAGCTGCTGACAGAATATAGATTGATTGAAGTAAATAAATCATTGGATAATGATGAATAAAAAGTAGAAAAATCAAGAAAGCGACATAGGCAAAACCGGTTGTGATCAGTTTAAGAATAAAAATCGACCAAAAAACCCTGCTCAGTTCTTCCTTGCTGTCACGAACATAAGCTATAGAACGATTTCCATACAAGGCAACTCCGATTGTTCCAAATAAAATAAAGTATTGAATGATTGAATTTGTCAATGCATTGATCCCTACGCCATCACTTCCTAGAGACTTTGCTACATAGGGCATAGTAATTAACGGTACAATAAGGATAAACACTTGATAAATGACGTTATAAATATAATTTCTAGCAATACTCATTTTTATTTTTCCATTCTTTATTTAAATTCTTGATTTATTGTTGCCAATGCTGCAGCTATAACTTGATGCATGTCATAGTACTTATACATACCTAATCTTCCGCCAAAGATTATATTCGGGTATCCATCAGCAAGCTTTTTATATTTTGAATACAACTCATTATTCTCTTTATCATTCATAGGATAGTAAGGTTCGTCGCCTTTTTTCCAGCTCTGAGGATATTCTCGTGTTATCACAGTTTTTGGTTGGTGGCCAAATTCAAAATGCTTGTGTTCAATGATCCGTGTAAATGGGGTTTCAGCATCAGTATAATTCACTACCGCATTTCCTTGAAAGTTATCTTTATCTAATATCTCTGATTCAAATTTCAGGCTTCGATATTCCAAGGTACCGTATTTATAGTTGAAAAATTGATCAATCATTCCAGTGAACACTATTTTTGGATATTGTTCCAAATATTCATCCTTTTCCTCGAAGAAATCTTTGTTCAACTCTACATCAATATTTTCACTGTCCAGCATTTTCTCAACAATTTGAGTATAGCCACCAATTGGGATACCTTGATAAATGTCATTAAAATAATTATTGTCATATGTAAAACGAACGGGTAACCTTTTAATAATAAAAGTTGGTAGTTCGGTTGCTTTACGTCCCCATTGTTTTTCGGTATACCCTTTGATGAGCTTTTTATAAATATCCGGACCAATCAACGATATAGCTTGTTCCTCAAGATTTTTTGGTCGGTCAATACCTGCTTGAACTTTTGAATCTTCTATTTTACCCTTAGCTTGTTCAGGAGTTACAACTCCCCATAGTTTATTGAATGTATTCATATTAAAAGGTAAATTATAGATTTCACCATGATAATTTGCAATAGGACTATTAATATAATGATTAAATTCAGCAAATTGGTTTATATAATTCCATATATCCTTGTTACTTGTATGAAATATATGCGCACCATATTTATGTATTTGAATCCCTTCAACATCTTCCGTATAGATATTGCCAGCAATATGATTTCTTTTTTCTATCACTTTAACCCGTTTACCTCTTTTAGCCGCTTCGTAAGCAAACGTACTTCCAAATAATCCGGATCCAACAATAAGATAATCATACTTCATTTAAATATCTCCAATTCTATTTAGTAAAAATCATTATCTATGCAAATAGTTATTCAAACTTAATTCACTGTCTGTTTATACATAGCGGTCACCCACAACCACATTATTAACATAATAAAAAGATAAATACTATCGACAATTGTAAACGTAAAAATTACGAATAGTAGAACACTAAACATGGCTAATTCTCTATTCTTACGCCAATAATTTTTGAGCAATAGAATCATTGGAATAACATAAAAAGAGAATAGGTAGATTCCTCCCCCTGCAAGAACTTTCATTAAACCAGTACTAAAGCCACTGTCACCATTCGGGAGCAAACGTGAAGGAGCCATGAATTGTTTTAATGCCCCAGTGTTTTCAATTCCATTTCCCATAATTGGTTGCATCATCCACGCTTTAAATCCTGCATAGAAATCGTTCATTCGTATTGAAGATGAAGTGGCCCCTATTTTATTATGCAGCAACACAAAGGATAATGACAGAGAAAACAATCCTATAAACGCTATAATGTAGGGTTTTAATTTTAATGGAATTTTTCCAGTAACTCTCTTATCAATAACAAACTTTAATCCCAAAGCAAAGATTGCCATTAAAATTCCAGTTGTTGACGTAGTTGAAAATAATGTTATCACCAAAATAATTGTTTTAAACGATATTCTTTTCTCTATATACAAATTTATAAACAGCGCAACAGATAATATGAAAGCATACATTGGAGCCTCACAAAAAATAGCTGTATTTCTTGTTACATTCAGCCCAAAAAAATTCACCTGACCTTGCGCAGCAAAAAAAATATTATAGTACGATGGTATTCCTCGAATCCCTCCAAATGAAATACCCTTATAGCCCGTAAAATGAATTAGATTGAGAGTTGGACCAATTATCCAAAAAATCAAAGAGAAAATCGCAAGAATTACCATAATATTTTCCAGCTTTATCCATAAGGCATTTATTCTTTCTTGTGAAAAACTGTAATGAAAATAACATAGAGAGAGTGCCGGAATAACATACATATAATTCAGAAAGTTTTTGCCCAAAGGGTATTTTAAATTATTCAAAATACAAAACAAAAGAAATAGTGCTGTAAATATGGTTAAAAACTTAATTAATACTTTAATATTTATTTTTTGTTTGTAGATAGCAACAAGAGAGTAAAAAGCAATAACGAATAAGTTCGCTAAAAATAGTAGCTGTATTATTTTGTAGTCAGCAATATTAGCACTTTTAAAATAAACAGAGTTACACGTTAATATTAAGAATATGGCTAAGGAATATTCAAGTATATTAATTATTTTATTTATTCTTTGATCGTTAAATACCTCTTTTCGTTGTATAGCAATATTAAACATGATTTTTCCTCCTAAGAAAACTTAGACATTACCCTATATTTCCATTTTGAAACTTAATTCCTATAAAAATGTAACATATCTAATGATCAAAGAACAAATTCACAATAATTCGTTCTTATTCCTTTGCAAATTACTTAAAATAGTCTATCCTTAATAACGCTTATCGACTATAACCATATTTCAAAAGGATAGTCATTAAAACTTTTTTTCAAAGTACAAACCATACAATAAAATCACTAGCCAGTGTGATATTCCCTAGGACCTTTCTAATTAAGCATTTCTAAGATTAATTTGTATTACGACTAGTTCTTTCAATATGGGGATTAAATGTCATCCCAGCAAAAATCCCTTTTATAACAACCTGTACTTTTTTTAATTTATGATCATTTCTATTCACAATAATTTTAGCAATTGTGATCAATTGGTAGCTTAGACATTTAAAATAAGCAAGTTTCCCTTGAAGCTTTGCTGTATACAGGCCATTTCTCACTCCAAAGTAATATCTATCAATTCTGTCATCTTTAATGATATTTACTAAATTATTTTTCACCATTTTATGAAGAACCACACTTTTTGAAACAAAATAACCAGCATTTATTTTTGAAATTCTACGCGTAAATTCAGTGTCATCATTCCATATAAAAAACTCTTTAATTGGGTAACCTACATCATCTAAAGTATCTTTCTTTATAAGTAGGGATACAAAAGAAGCTGAATCAATTCGAATGAGACCATCTTCAGCCATGTCATTCCACTTGAGATTAGTTTCGGGAATATTCATTAAACATGCTGATCCGTCAATCCACTTGACGTTACTCGACAAGAATCCCCATTCTAAATTGGGATTCTCCGCATGCTCCATAAGATTTTCCAAGGATTTCAAATCTGGTACTGTGTCATCGTCCATTATCCATAATAGATCTACGTCTGATTCATATGCTTTCTTTAAACCAAAATTAAAACCGCCGGCACCACCAATATTTTTATTTAATCTAAAATACCTTATATTTGTATCCTTAGACATTATTAATTTCATAAAATCTTCGGTTCCATCTGTACTGCAGTTATCCATTACAAATATCAGATCAACTTTTCTCGTTTGATTCATTACACTATGTAAGCATTCTTTTAAGAGTGCTAGCTTATTAAATGTAACAATGACGCATCCTACTTTTGACATTTTATCTCCTTATTTAAGAAATTAAAAGAAAATGGCCCTACTTAGCCATTATTTCTCTTCTTTCCACTTTTCATGTATTTTATCTTCAACATAATTTTTTATTTCTTTTCTGAATCTATCTTCAGAGAATTGAATCGCATGTTCTCTACAAACTTGTGGTTTAAATAACGATTGATTCTTTTCAAATTTTTCTATCGCTTTCAATAAACTTTCTACAGTTTGTTCATTGAAAAAGAGTCCGGTTGGATTATCATTATTTTCCAATCCACGAACAGTTTCTAATGACCCGCCCTTCCCATAAGCTATAACAGGAGTTCCGCAGGCTTGAGCTTCAACTGGAGTAATACCAAAATCTTCCTCTGCAGCAAAAACAAATGCCTTTGCATTTTGTACATATTTTTTAAGGGAATCAAAATCTTGATAACCAAGCAAGTGAACATTAGATCCTGCTTTATTTTTAACTTTGTTAAAATCCGGACCATCACCTATAACAAATAATTGTGTGTTGGGAAGCTTTGAAAAAGCCTCAACAATTAAATCCATTTTTTTGTATGGGACCATCCTTGATGCTGTAACATAATAATCCTGCTTCACATCATTGAATTGAAAACCATCTACATTTACAGGGGGATAGATAACATCGGACTCTCTTCTATACACTTTCCAAATTCTCTTACCAATAAATTTGGAATTTGAAATAAAATAATCAACTCCATTTGCTGTACGATAATCCCACATGCGTATCTTATGTAAAATATACCGTGCTAACCATCCTTTAATCCCTTTATTTAAACCAGATTCTCTTAAATATTGATGTTGCAAGTCCCAAGCATATCTCATAGGAGAGTGAATATAGGAGATATGTAACTGATTCGGACCGGTAATGATACCTTTGGCCACTGCATGAGAGCTTGAAATAATAACATCGTAACTTGAAAGATCTAATTGTTCAACAGCCAATGGCATAAGCGGCAAATAGCTTCTATATTTTTTCTTTGCAAAAGGTAATTTTTGAATGAATGATGTTCTCACTTGTTTGTTCTTAAGAAATTTCCTCTCAGCTTCTGGCATAAAATCGACCATACTAAAAACATCAGCTTTTGGGAACACATTAAGTATCTGCTCAACCACTTTTTCTGATCCTGCATATGAAACAAACCATTCATGTACAATTGCAATTCTCATTTTATTCACCCATCATATTGTTGTCTTCTTTTCAAACAGCTTCACAAATCGTCTTCCACACATTCATTGCGCACCTTTCCCAAGAAAAACCCGTTGCCTTCTTTAAACCCTTACTCTTATAATTATTTCTTAATTGTTTATCTTTTAAGAGCATTGTTATTTTTTTTGCTATATCTTCTGGATCAACTGGATTACAATATAATGCCGCATCACCGCACACTTCTGGAAGTGAGGCACGGTCTGATACAATTACCGGACATCCCAATGTCATTGATTCGAGTGGTGGAAGGCCAAAACCTTCATAAAGTGAAGGATATACAAAACAATAGGCATTAACATATAGAGTCTTAAGTTCTTCATCAGAAACATAACCAAGATATTTAACATTTTTCGAAAACTGTAGATTTTGATTACTAAAAACCCGTGGGTTAGTTCCCCCTGCGATTACAACATTAATATCAGTATCTCCTAATTTTTCCAATGCAAGTACGAGACTCTTGAAATTTTTTCTTGGATCCATACTGCTGACTGCTAATACATAAGGTACATCATTCAAAAAATACTTTGACAATACTTTATGGTCTTCTTTTTTTTCTTTTATATGTTCATTTCCTTCATATATAACCTTAATTTTTTTAGAACTAACACCTGTATATTTAACAAGTTCATCACATGAAAATTGAGAAACAGTTATAATTTTCATTGCCGTCTTTAATTCAATCGCATATAAAAATTTGTACCATAACTTGAACAACATGGAGAAGTTATTATCCTTTAAGTAGACAGATGCATCATGAATAGTCACTATTTGTTTTCTCTTTGCAATAGGGGCTGTATTGCAAAAATTGACCAACATACCTGACCTTGTATAGAATGGGAGTTCAAGCTGCTCCCATAGATGTCCAGTTAAAAATCCCACTTTAGAATACTTTATATTTTTAAGAGACAATTCATGTATCGTATTTCTTGGTGCAATAATTTCAATTGAATGTGAACTAGAGATCTTATTTTGTTCCAAGAGATTATCCAATTGTAGAATAACTTCATGTGCATAACGTTGAACACCGGTTATAGATTGTGTTAGAAAACGACCATTTATATATATTTTCATAATAAAATTCCTTAATTTATTTTTTAATTTAATAGTTATATAAATCTTATTGAATTCAAAGATTAGATAGTATACAGATTAAGAATATTCTAAATTATACACTCTTAATGGAGAGAGCCGTTGAGAATAAATATTTTAAGATATAGTTCAAGTAATAAATTTCACAATTCTTCATTAGTAAATATGGGTTTTAAAAACTCAAAGAAGTCTTTTCTATATCTGCTAACAGTTAGATACTTCTTAGCTTTTATTAATCCATTTTTTGCTACCTTTTCTCTTAGTTCACTGTTTAAAAGCAATTCCTCTAATGCATTACTCAATGATTCTGGAGAACCTGATTCATGTAATAATCCAGTTTTGTGATCATCAATAATTTCCGGAACTCCACCACAATTTGAGCCAACTACCGCACACCCAGCATGCATTGCTTCTAACAATACTGTCGGGAAAGGATCATCTTCTATTGAGCAATGAACTAATATATCAAACTGCTTCATTAGATTTCTCGCGTCTTTCCTAGCCCCAAGAAATTTAATGTTGGAAAATTTGACTTTTTCAGAAATTAATTTAACTCTTCTTTTGTAATTTTCACTAAAAAATGATCCTACAATAACATAATTAAGAGCATAGCCTTTTTTATCTAGGAAACATGCAGCCTCCATCAATATGTGAAGCCCTTTCCACTCATTAATGGCTCCTACAAAACCAATAGTGAGCTTTTCTGAATGAATAACTCTATTTACATAATCATCTGCTGCTTCAATTCCATTATGAATGCAACGAATTTTTGAGGTAGGAAAGCCAATATTTATTAGGTCTAAACGTACACTGTTTGACACCGCAACTATTTTGGTCGGCTTATTTTTTAGTAGCACAGCTACTTTAGTTAGCATCTTATCTTTAGAATAAAAATCATGGACGTGGAGAAGTACAGGTACTTTTTTGTTAAATAGCGCAATCGTTATATAAAGTAAAGATGCTAAATTATAAACATGAATATAATCTGGATGAATACGTTTAACTTCTTTTCTAATTCTAAACAGAGATATTATTAATTTTATTAACTTACCCAGTTTGATACTCGCACGATTTAACGGAGCTAATCCATCAATTTTTTTAACTCTGAATCTTTTTGATGCAAAGTAATTAAGAATAGGTTTACTTCCACTTAGGACAGTCACATTATCTTTTAATTCACTATATAATTCTGCTGTGACAATTTCAGCTCCTGATGCATTATTTCCCTGTGACACAATAACTATTCTCATATACCCCACACTCACAATTTATAAAGATAGACCAAGCGTTTATCAATAAGCACCTTTTTTGCTAATTACAGACACTACCGTTTTAAAAATTATTTTAAAATCTAGTCTCACCGACTTATTACGGACGTAAAACAACTCAACATTACAACGTTCAGGATATTCGATATCGCTTCGTCCACAAGCTGCCCAATACCCTGTAAGTCCTGGTTTAGCAGATAGGAAGAGGTCTTGTTTCTCTCCATATTCTTTCAGTTCTTCAGAGACAACAGGTCTTGGCCCCACTAAGCTCATTTCCCCTTTTAATACATTAATAAATTGAGGGAGCTCATCAAGGCTCGTTTTTCTTAAGAGACGTCCTATTCTAGTAATTCTAGGATCTTCTTCAGGTTCAAGTTTGTAATTATTGTCAACATACTTTTTATACAACAGTTTATTAGATCTCAGTAACTCTTCTGCGTTAACCACCATTGAGCGAAATTTATAAATATGAAATGTTTTGCCATTTTGCCCGACTCTTTCTTGTTTAAAGAATATAGGACCTTTGTTTTCGCCAAAGAGATATAACAAAGAAATAAACAAAAAGACCGGTGAACTTAGTACAAGACCAACGACTGCACCAAACAGATCCAGCGCTCTTTTAAAGAAAAGATAGGATGTACTGTCATTTCCGAGGTTACGTGTCATAACGGTACGCTGGGTTTCTTCAATGTAGCGTGCGTTGATTTCTGATTTTGGCATAGCCATCGTCTTATCCTCCATCATTCGAGTGGTAGTTTGTTGTCATGAAGAATTTTTTCGATGCCCTTCAAAACATCCTTCTGGATCGTTTTGTCCTGAAGTGCCATCTCGATATTCGTCAATACAAAGCCCAGAGTTTCTCCAACATCAAAACGTTTGCCTTCGAATTGATACGCATAAACGCCTTGGAGTTCATTCAATTTCTGGATCGCGTCGGTTAGCTGGATCTCTCCGCCTGCTCCAATTTCCTTCTTATCAAGGAAGTCAAAGATCTCCGGAGTCAGCACGTAGCGACCGATAATTGCCATGTTGGAAGGCGGATTGCTTTCCGGCTTCTCAACGAACTTGCGCACGTCAAACAGACGACCATCCTGTGCCTTCGGATCAATAATACCATAACGGTGCGTCTGGTTCTTAGGAACTTCTTTGACGCCGATGCAGGAGCATCCGGTCTTCTCATATTGATTCATCAGCTGCTTGATGCAAGGCGTCTCAGCTTGAACGATGTCATCGCCGAGAAGGACCGCAAATGGTTCGTCACCGATGAACTTGCGGGCACACCAAACGGCGTGACCCAAGCCTTGCGGCGATTTTTGACGGATGTAGTGAATGTCAATTCGGGATGGTTCACGCACTTTCTCAAGTAAATCTAATTTATTTTTTTGAATCAAATTCTGTTCCAATTCGTATGCAATATCAAAGTGATCTTCGATTGCACGTTTACCTTTACCAGTAACGATAATAATGTCTTCAATACCTGCTTGAACGGCTTCCTCAACAATATACTGGATTGTCGGCTTGTTGACAATGGGAAGCATTTCCTTTGGTAATGCCTTTGTTGCCGGCAAGAAGCGTGTACCTAACCCTGCGGCCGGAATGACCGCTTTTCTGACCTTTTTCATCAAAAAACCCCCTGGAAAGTGGAGACATAGTCTGTTGTTTGTCGTGAAAGCTCTGGGATGTTGTCTCGCTAAGTAATGAGGACATTCTATGTTATCTCTATTAAAAATAAATTAATGGAATGGTTCAAGAACTCAAGATTCTCTCATTATACACTATTCATATGCGCCGTGAAGCTAAAACTCGACATTTTTTGTCTCGTCAAGCTACAAGCATTATAGCATATTTAATTTTATTGAAAAGAGGAAGATCTGGGAAGAAAGTCACGGGAGTTGATTCTAAAGGCATTTATTACATATTGTTGCTCTCTATTTACGATTTGTTTACAAGTATGTTTCAAAGTATTGTGCTAAAAATGTCCCATTGTGTCGCCGATTCGTAATTCTTAAGCAATTATTCGCTACAACTGACTTTATCCAATTTTAACGCTTATTCTTCGGATGTGACGTAATACACTTCCTCTTCACGGTGCCAGAACGGTCGTGTCGTCTTGCTATACACACGGTAATTCCCATAAAGCAATGAGTCGAAGTCAATGAGTTTCAGAGCGTACTTCTCATTGAACTGTTCTGCTGCCTGCTCGATGCTTTCGGCTTGTATCGTTGCTATCGGTTTGTTATATGCGTCAGAGATTGTCCTCTTGTCATCGGATTCGTGATAAAACGTGTATACGGCCATTATTGTTCGCTCCTTTATTCTGCAATTGACTGTATGAATCTTTTCTCGCTTTCTCTGTGGAATTCCTCGTAGGCTCGTACACTCGATCAGTTGGGAATCTTGTCAACCCAAGTCATTTCTTGAGACAGATTCTCCGTCGTTTGCGAGCAGATAACCGATGAGACGTGTGGTATTACGGCCTGTGTCCTTTGTCCTGTTTTTGTCATAATCTCGAATTATGTCGGAAAGTATTTCTGCATTTCGATTTCACTAAAGGTTTTCGCCATGCACGCAATGATCTTGGGCCATTTGACAATGATCGTTCTTTCAAATAAAGTAAATGTAACTTTCATGTGTTTTTCGGACTATTTTCAGGGTGTTGGACTCTTTTTTGCACATCCTTTAATAAAGGAAGATTATGATGAATAAACAATTTGCCGTCATCGGTCTTGGTCAGCTGGGCTCAAGTGTCAGCATTGAGCTGAGCAATATGGGCTGTGAGGTCCTGGCGATCGATATTGATTTGGATAAAGTGAATGATTACTCGGATGTCGTGACGCAGGCGGTTCAGGCGGATTCAACCGATGAGAAGGTGCTGCAGGCGCTCGGAATTCGCAATTTCGATCATGTAATTGTTGCGATCGGGCGCAACATACAGGCGAGCATCCTGACGACGCTGCTGCTGAAGGAATCGGGCGTGAAGGAGATTTGGGCGAAGGCTCAGAATGACTATCACGAGAAGATTCTGAGGAAGCTTGGTGCGGACAAGATCATTCGTCCGGAGGTCGAAATCGGCTTCCGAATCGCACATCTGGCAACCGCGAATAAGATTCTTGATTACATAGAATTATCGAAGGACTACAGCATTATTGAAATTGAAGTGACGGATCGGCTGATTGGGAAGTCGATCATGGAAATTGATGTGCGTGCGAATTACGGATGCAACGTAATCGCAATCCGTCGCAACCGCGCGGTCGTTGTCCGCAATATTGGTGAATTGAAGCTTGAGCGCGACGATGTGCTGCTGATTATCGGAAAAAGTGAGGATCTGGAGCGATTTGAGAAAGAGGGCGTCTGAGTTTTTTTTCGGACCCTCCTCCTATTTAAGGCAAGGAGTTTGATTATGATGCAATCAACGAAGAAAATACTTTCCGCGCTTGACCTCAAGCCTTTCAGATTCAGCCCACCGCTCTTTCTGTCCATTTTGCTGTTTGTCATTATCGTTATTGGTACTCTGCTCTTAAAGCTGCCAATTTCCACAAGGCATCCGATTTCGTGGCTGGATGCCTTATTTTTATCGACATCCGCTTCGACGGTTACCGGTTTGTCTCCTTTTGAGACCGGTCAGACGTTTACCTTTTTCGGACAGATTGTTCTAATGCTGCTGATTCAGGTCGGCGGAATCGGCGTCATGGCGTTTGCCGTATTTTTCGTTATTTTACTGGGTAAGAAGGTTTCGATTCGGCAGAGGCAGTTGATGCAAGAGGCGCTGAATGTTCCGTCGATTGGCGGCGTGATCCGGCTGGTCAGCTGGATTTTAATTTTTTCCTTTGCGATTGAGCTGATTGGCACCTTCTTTCTCGCGTTTCGATTTGTGCCTGAATTCGGCTGGGGCAAGGGGCTTTATTATGGCCTCTTTCACTCGATCAGCGGGTTCAACCAAGCCGGTTTTTCACTTTTTCCCGGTAGCATGAGTCAATATCTTGGCGATCCAATTGTAAATTTGACAATGGTTATGATGATTACGCTCGGTGGGATCGGCTTCACAGTGCTTGCCGAGCTGCTGTCCACGCACCGCTATCATAAGCTCTCGCTTCATGCTCAGGTCATGATCACCGGGACTTTGATTATTAATGCGGTGGCTGTACTGGCGATTTTCATTATTGAGTATACGAATCCGAATACGTTAGGTCCGCTCAGTCTAGGCGATAAATTCTGGGCGGCATTCTTTCAAGGTATATCGCCGCGAACCGCCGGTCTGACGACGATTGATCCGGCCGGATTGAGCCAAGCATCTCTGCTGCTCACCATGCTGATGATGTTCATTGGCGCGGGCAGTACGTCGACGAGCGGCGGCATCAAACTGACGACGTTTATGATTATCATCGCGCAGGTGTTCACCTTCTTGAAAGGGCGACGCGAGGTTGTGATCAACAAGCGCACGGTCAACCATCAAGTGATCGTGCGCGCCATGTCGATCATCTCGATTTCGGTGATTGTCGTCCTGCTCGCCGTGTTCCTGCTCTGTCTGTCGGAAAATCAACCGTTTATGGTGATCCTGTTTGAGGTCATTTCGGCGTTCGGTACCGCCGGTGAATCGATCGGAGCTACCGCTCACTTCACCGCCTTCGGCAAGGTCGTGATTATGTGCGTGATGTTCTTCGGTAAGGTCGGTCCGCTGACCCTGGCCTTCTCCGTGACCAAGCGCTCGCATGTGGACATACGGTATCCGGATGGAGAGATTTATACGGGGTAAGGGAAAGCCGCGAGACCTGGATGTGGGTTTGCGGCTTTTTGATTGGGAGAAAGTTCTATGAATTTGCCCCGCTGATACGACGTTAGAGCATAAGGGGCTGATTCCCCATTCACATTTATTGGTTGGGGGCGATCAGGTTAAGCGCAGGCCCAATCTGATAAATAGACGGAAAAATTACTCTTATTTAGAAAATGAACGAAAAAAAAGCTTAAATAGACGGATAAATTCCGCTTATCGAATCGAAAAACGTGAAAATGGTAGGGTTTTGCTGTGCATAAGCGGAAAAATTACCCTTATTTACCGGTAAAACAAGCTCCATGATGGATATAACCGGAAAATTTCCGCTTATTTTGCTCGTGGTTGTGGTGTGTGGATTGGGGACGGGGGGTTTCGTGCGTGGGGCATTGACTTTCGTGCATTGTATTACCTTTTTCGTGCATTGATTTGGGCTTTTCGTGCATAGGATTGGATCATAAAGGAAGCTGCGAGACACTGATTTGGATCTAACGGGTTCGGTTGTGGGGTACAAAACAGTAAATAACAGTGCCATAATAAGAGGCTGTCCCAAAAGCCTTTTATTATGGTACTATTTATTGAAAAGCAATTTTTGGGGTGTTACTATTACGAAAAAGAAATTTAAGATACTAGTGGTCATAACGATTTTATTGATCTGTTATTTTTTATTCGTTAAACCTGAAGTTGTTTTCGAAGAGCAATGTCCTGATAAGCCATATAGCTTAGAGATCGTGAGATATGGTACGGGAATTCTGGATATGAAGATCGCTTTTATACATTACAAAATGAACGGTGAAACTGTTGCCACTAAACGACTGGCTTTTTTTAGTAAATTGGGTAGAAATTTTGATGTTGTATGGGATACCTCTACCGATGATTCTACTCGATGGATTGACAAGAGCGTTCATCTAACTATGACCTACGCCAAAAACTTTCAAGGCGACTTGGGCACTAAAAATGTTGATTTCGATTATAACAGTGTAAAACACTAAAATGGCTTGGAGTTTTCCCCCAAGCCATTTTTAATGAATTTTATTAGGTTATTAATTAGGTTTCTGTCCCTCTCAACCGAACCCATTCATTTGGGTCGCGGCTTTTTTCAAAATCCTCTCTGGACTTCTACCTCGTCTTAGTCACTTACTGCACTTGTGTCTGCACTGACGTCGGCCTTTGCGATGCCTCTTCGTTTGATTTCGAAGAAGCCGATGATTAACGCATTGAAGACGACGATTAATCCAACGAGCACCGCGATGTCGGTTGTGATGCTGCCACCGATTGAGATCGTTTGCCGCAGGGCATGAACGGTGTAAGTCATCGGCAGATACGGATGGATCGCTTCAAAGAAACCGTTGGTGAGCTGGATTGGGTAGGTTCCGCCTGAGCCGCCCAGCTGCAACACGAGCAGGATGAGCATGAGGAACGCGCCGATTCGATCCAGCAAAAGATTGAACAGATTGACAATGGCCATGAATGCCACGGCGGTCAGAATCAGCACGCCGAGTGTCTGGAATGAGTCAATCGGATTGAGCCCGACGGTGATGACCAGCAAGACATACATGAGTACGGCCTGCAGAATGCCGATTGCGCCTAATACGGACATCTTGCTCGCCCACCAGGAAATGCTGTTTTTCGGATATTTACTTGGTTTGTATTGATCATAGAGCAGGTTCAGTACAACCGCACCGATGAACAGTCCAATGGACATCATATACGGCGCCATGCCGGTTCCGTTATTCGGTACATTGGCTGCCTCTATGTGCTTGTTGGCTACCGGCGCGGCCATCATTTTATAGGTCTTAGTGTCCGGACTAACACTGGTAATCTTCTTTCCGCCTTTTCCAAGCTTATCGGCCAGCGTTTGATTCCCGTTTGCGAGTTTCGTCAACCCGCTTCCGAGCTTACCCGAACCGTCCGCCAGTTGGCCAGCACCTTGATGAATCTGATCCGCACCGCTGCTGAGTTTCTGGACACCACTGGTTAAGGCGGAACCATTGGAAGCGAGCTGGTGTGTGCCGCTGGTTAACTTGCTGCTTCCGGCAGCCAGTTGCTGCACGCCATTGGATAATTGCGGCAGTTTACCGTTCAGTGTCTGAATGCCGGTATTCAGCTGTGACGCGCCTGTCCGCAGATCCGTGCCTTTGTCTGCCAGTGCCTGTGTTCCTTCAGAGACCTTGCGGCTGCCGGTTTGCAACTGGGTCACACCGCTACTCAGTGAAGGCAGCTGGCTGCTCATTTGATTCAAGCCGGTTGCTAAAGCGCCTGCCCCTTGATTTAACTGGCTGTTTGAATCCGCGAGCTTGCTTGCGCCAGATGCCAAGGTGCTGCTAGATTCGGCCAATTTGGAGACGCCGGTCTGGAATGCAGGCAGCTGCTTGTTTGCAGCCTGGACTTGCGTGTTGGTTTGCTGCAAGCCAGTGTTCAGATCATTTGCACCGGATTGTAACTGTGAAATTGCTGTGCCCATTTGCTGGTTTTGGATCTTAAGATCATCTAATTGCTGCGCCAAACTTGCGAGCGTTTTTTTCAATTCTGCTTTGGTATTCGGATCTTGAACAGTATCAATGGTTCCTGCAAGTGTGTTCATTGTGTTTTGCAAGTCTTCCATTTTTTTATTATTATCACTACTGTTCACTTGTTTGTTTAACGTGGTCAGTCCTGAACTCAATTGATCGCTGCCATTGCTCAGCTGCTGCAGTCCGTCGCCTAACTTTTGCGAGTTGGAGACCATGCCGGGTACTTGACTGTTCAACTGCTGCATGCCGCCGCTAAGTGCTGCGGTTCCGTCCTTGAGCTGGGTCACGCCGTTCGTATAGGTGGATAGGCCAGTCGTTAATTGATTGGAACCATTGCTGAGCTTGCTCACGCCGGTCTGGAGCGGAGCAACGTTCGCGGCGAGTGTGTTCAATCCTGAATTGAGCTGCGCGGTTCCGTTATTCACCTGTCCGACACCTTGAACATAGGTACCGATTCCGCTGCTTAACTGACTTGAACCGCTGCCCAGCTTGCTCACGCCTTGACTGAGCGGACCAACGTTTCCGGCGAGCGATTGGATCCCGTTGTTCAGCTTCGTCGCTCCTTGATCGACTTGGTCGATACCTGCGACGTACTTACCAATTCCTTTGTTCATGGTCTGAACGCCGTTCGAGAAGGTGAGTGAGCTGTTTTTCAGCTTCTCCAGTCCGCTTGTCAGTTTCTTGTTGGCTTCAGTCGCTTGATGCGTACCTGAAACCAGCTTCTTATTCCCCTTGGCGGCCTCATTCATTCCTTTCCCAGCTTCAGCGAGTTCCTTAAACACGGTCCGTGCATAGGTTTCTGCTACCTCTGCCGACACTTTGTCTTTCAATCGGACCACTGCCGATTCCGAGAATTTGGAACCGATGAAATTGTTTCCGGCATTTGTTTTATAGTTGATCTGCATTTTTTTCGGATTCTTATTCAGCAGCGTGGTCGCATGATCCGAGAAGTTCTTGGGGATCGTCACGATCATGTAATAATCGCCGTTTGCCAATCCTTTTTCCGCTTTTTCCTCACTGACAAAATGAAAATCCAGTGATTTCGACTTCTTCATATTTTTGACCATCTCGTCACCAATGGCCAGATTACTGCCCATGTAGCTGACCTTTGTATCGTGGTTGACAACCGCTACGGGCAGGTCGTTCATTTTCCCATAGGAGTCCCACAATGAAGCAAGAAAAATGAGTCCGTACAAGGTTGGAATGGTCATGATGCCGCATAAGATGACAAGAATCATTTTATTGCCGAATATTTTCTTCCATTCACTTCGTATCATAGATGTTTTGTTCTTCCTTTCTTAGATCAGTTGACTTCGCGAGCTATGCTTTCCCAGTCAAATGATTTCTTTTCATAGTCATGACTCGTCAGAACATCATCCAGTGAAAAATGGTTCAATTTTTCCTTGAAAAGCCTTTCCGCATCATAGAAGATGTTCAGCACTTCGTTTTCCTTCTTAATCACCGAGTCATTGGTGAAAAACACATGTTCAGCGAGATGTGATGAGTGAATGGCGCTCTCTTTGCCCTCAATGGCTTCAAATATATCCAGCATGGTCATCTTGGATGAAGGTTTTGCGAGTGAAAAGCCGCCTTCCTTGCTTGCTGAGGATTCGACAAGACCGGCGACGACCAGCTTGCGAACCATTTTCTTCAAGTATGAATCGGAAACCTGCAGCCGCTGACTGAGCACGAAGCTCTTCAGCGGTTTTTGATCCGTTTGTGTCGCGAGCATCGCAAGGATACAAATCGCCTGTTCAACACCGCTTTTCATTTTCATGTCTGCTTCCCCTTCTCTATGGATCGCTCTTTACTTAGCTATTTTATATCCATAGATATATTTTGTCCATAGATAACAATTATCCAAGGGTTATTTTTTCAGTTTTTCTCGTCATTAGTGAAATAATATATACGTAAAAAAACAGCGCCATTGTGCGGGCGGCACAAGAACGCTGCTTTTGGTCATGATTGAAATTTACTGCTGCTCTTCCATTTTCTTTAATTTTTGATGGATCCGTTCGACATCACTTAAGAGTTCTGCAACGATTTCCGGATTTTGACGATGTTCATGTATTTTATTCTTCAGCTTATTCACATCTTCGTGTAAATCATAAATTAATGCCACTAATTTTTCTGTTTTCTGATCCAATCTATGCTGCCTCCTTCTTTAAGCCAAATCAATAAGATAGGTGATGATTCTTAAGAATTGCTTAAAAAAGGAATAAAAAGAGATTTTTCCTAGATTAATTTTGAGTTTCCCTGGATACATGCGGCGCTCGGGCTCGTTTCTCGGATTATGAGCCTTTTTCACCTGATTGGTTTGGATTTTTACCGGATTAAATTGGGGTTTTCTCCGATTAATTTTGAGATTTCCCGGATAAAGAATAAGCCACTAAACCAAGGTACGGTTTGGTGGCTTTGCGAACTGATGAATGATAGTGAGTGTTGCGCAGTAGGTCCGCTTTTACCCGCCTCTTCTCAGGCTGAGCACATGCGTACCTTCAGGAATTGACGTGTCTTTCGGCTTGATTGAATAGTGAATTTCATAGTAGACCTTGTTGTCTCTAAATTGGAATTTTGCGATTCCGCCTTTATTATGAAAACTGTCGACGAAGTGAAATTGTCCTCTGCCCTTGAGATCGATCGCAACCACATGTTTCATTGTCCCCGGGGCCTGCATATTACCTAGAATGTTGTCTATGGAGATCTTCGCGACATTATAGACCGGCATTTCAATCGTTACGATTTGTATAGGTTCGGTAGGTCCATGATCGGTAAATTGGTTTTTATAGTATTGGTTAAAGGTTTTCTTTGTATTGGACCAGATTCCATTATATCCGGTACCGGAATCGTTGGCAGGCTTTGTACTGTTAGCACTGCTCGACTGCGTACCAGAAGATGCGGCTTTACTGTTTTTGGTCTGCACTTTTTTGAACACGCCGGAGTAATACTTATTAAAACGCGCGTAGTACTGAGCCCATGCTGTATCTTTGCTGTAAGCCTTATTTTCGGATACACTTAACGTCTTTTTGTCTTTCGATAAGGTCATGGTCTGCGTCACGAAGCCGGCTGCTTGGCCGCCGTCTCCAATCAGCGGTGCTTTCCGCACGATGATTTGGTTGCCTTTGGTCGTCAGCTGATTACTCCAAGCGACTTGTCCGTAACTGTCCATTCCTTCATTGTACAAAATTCGGTCCGGTCGGATAGTTATGGAATGAAGCGGATCGTTCGTGGATGTCCAATACCCGCTATAGGGTTGCTTCTTGACAGTATTCGAATCCATTTTTGCCCCTTGACCGGATGAAGACGAGGCGGTTCCTCTATTTGCGGATGGGGTTGACGGTGCTTCATTCTTCGCATGTTTGCTTGTTTCTGAACTTTTCACATGTGTTTGCTTGGATTTTTGATTGCTTTTTTCTGCATCCGCTCCGCCGCAGGCAGCCAACAACACGAGCAGGCATAGGAACACGAGCGCACTCGCTATTTTTTTCATTGGGTCTCCCCTCGATTTTTATTGTTTACGAGCATTATAAACTGCAACATGCCTTTTCGTATACTCTAAATGTCCGACCATGACAAAGTTAAAGGCTGACTGCGCAAAAAAAGGCAAAAGTCCTCGCTCTGACTTTTGCCTTTTCGTTTCTTTATTTTCCCGGCTTGATCACTTGGCCCAGTGGCTTGTGGACGATTTCGCCGTTCTTCATGACGGTTTCGCCGCGGACGATGGTTTCGACTGGGACACCTTTGACGCGCCAGCCGTCATAGGCAGTGACTTTGCTTTTGCTGTGCAGATTGGCTGCTTTGATCGTCGCTTCCTTGTTCATGTCGACGATCGTAATGTCGGCCTTCAATGAACTTTTAGCTTATATTGATTTAACACCTTGACCAGTTCGTGTACGGTTGTCGAAGGATTATCTTCGCATGGATTACTAGGTGAGTAACAAGCAAGCAACCTTTCCGCATTCCTTATTGCATATTGTTGATCACCTTTTTCCAACAATAGTTGATATATGGCAGGATCATTTTTCTTATAAGGGCAATCAAGATATTCGTTTAACTTTTTAATGTAGTCTTGTCTCATGATTCCAGAGTTGAGGTATTCAAAATGCAAAACATACCATAGCTCAAATGCCTCATTGGAATATGCTGAATGAAAATTTTTCAGTTGTCTTGTTGTAATTATTGCATTGTTAAACCGTTCTGCCGGAAATTCATCTCGATCAAAAACGCACCAAATTTGATCATAGTTTTTTCCAAGCTTGTGCTGTTCCAAAACGATTTCTTTTGCTCGTTCAACTACGGTCATAGGATCTGCTCCTGCACCATCGACATCTACATTGGTTAACTTGAAACCTCTGAAATAATTTGGTTCTGTTTGCTTACCTTCACAGACAATGAGAATCAAATTTTTTATTTGGCCGCGTTGCCCGAATTTACGGCGAAAGTCTTTTGTTTCTCTTCTTCTTCTCGCACGATTCATTTAATTTTCCCTTCCTTATCGGAGAAATCAAATGAACCTATATAAGGAATGGATCCATACTTACCGTGTAAATAATCTTTTTCATAACTTGCATCTTTTCTGACGTTGTAGTCAGATAAGGCATATAAGTCAGTTGCTCCATATTCGTCCTTTTCGGTAAACCAAAGCTGATCTCTTCTGAAAAATTCCTTGCTTAATAAATTCGTGTCATGAGAGTTAAAAATCAGCTGTGCATTTTTTTTATTGAACTCATTTGAATGAAATAAACGAATAATAAATCGTGTTAAAAGCGGATGCAGTTTTGCATCAAGTTCGTCAACAACAAGAATTCTGCCATGGTTTAGTGTATCGATAATTGGTCCCAATAAGGAAATGACTTTCTTTGTTCCCTCCGACTCATTGACCGCCATGCGAAACTTCTCTAGACCTACGAACTGATTATTTCCATCATATTTTTTATGCAGAGTACTGACGCTATGATGTGTTGGCAATTGATCAGTATTGGCAGGTGAAGATAGTCTTTTTATTATTTCATACATTTCATTAGGGATCGGTTCGTCTTCAACAATGAGATCCTCAATACCTAAATCCAGTCTATTAATAAGTATCATTAATTCTTTCTTAGAAGATGCATCTTGAATTTTTTTCATGGTGTAACCAATTGTGAAGTCAGTTAGTCCATCTAGTACGCGCAGGTTTTTAAACCAATAGAGGATACCTGTTGCTTGTTCACCATTTAAATTAGCCACTACCGATAAAAATAACGCATTGCTTCTTGTCCTTTTTTCTAGTCCTTCACCTTCCTGAAAATCTTTCGTTACTGTTATTTTCCCATTCTCGCGATAAAAAAGTTCTTTCTCTTTTCCACCTAAATTGGCAACGTATAACCATTCGCTTTTTACTTCTTTGCGGTCTGCCTCGAAACCATAACGATATTGTTTCTCTTGATGAACAAATACAATTTCAAATAAACTTGGTTTTTCTGCGTTTACCGTATTCAGCTTAAAACTGTCGATTCCACCAATTTCTTCTCCAATTTGTCCCTCTTTCGAAGATGACTGAACAAATCCCCTCATAAACGCAATTGCCTTAATCAGATTGCTCTTTCCACTTGAGTTAGCTCCGTAGACAACGGCAGTTTTGAGCAAATTTATGTGCGGTAACTTAATTAAATGGGTATCTTTATGTTCCGTTATTCTGGAGGCGACCATGCTCAATGTCACTTCGTCCCTAAAGGATAAAAAATTACCAACACTGAATTGCAGGATCATACAGCACACCTCAACCTTCGAATTATTCTCGATTTATATTCCTATTATATACATTATGCAGAAATAAAACACGTATATTGAGATTATTTCTCATTTTGTCTAAAAAAAGATAGTGGACGATTTCGCCGTTCTTCATGACTGTTTCGCCGCGAACAATGGTTTCGACTGGAATGCCTTTGACGCGCCAACCATCGTAGGCAGTGACTTTGCTTTTGCTGTGCAGGTTGGTTGCTTTGATCGTAGCTTCCTTATTCCATGTCGACGATCGTTATGTCGGCATCGGTGCCGACTTCGAGCGAGCCTTTCTGCGGGGTAATGCCGAAGCGTTTGGCTGGGTTCTCGGACATCAGCGCGGTCAGCTTCTGCAGGCTGAGCTTGCCTTCGTGGGCTGCGTTGAGCATGAGCGGCGCCATCGTTTTGGTGCGAGGCATGCCGGCCCGCTTTTTTGTGAAAATAAAAATTTCTACGATATTAACCGTAGAAATTATTTTATATATGATCCTTTTCATTCCAATCAATTTTGTGTAATGTATCAGTCCTTATAACAGTGGTATTCGTCGTGTCCGAGATTTGTTATAATTTTTTATGTTGCCTAAATATAGTTTTGATTGCTTTCTTCGCGTTTGATTATACAACGTGAAGGAGGTGATCACGTGGTTCGACGCAGCAAGAAACAGTTACAAAAAAAGCAAGAAGAGCGCCAACACATACTCATTGAGGAACTACTCATTCCTCTGATTATTGCGATTGTGCCGGTTCTTCTTACTTGGCTACTGTCTCAGTTTTAGGCAACAGAAGGGAATTTATACCCTTCGGAATGATAAAAGACTTCTGACTTACTCAAGGTCAGAAGTCTTTTATGTGGTTCGACGCATTATTTATATTTTTATTGTAGCAAAAAAATTCTCGAATGTCATCTAATGATTAAACATAAACAACAGCCATCCTTCGCCCTAGAATCTGCGCTTAGCCATATATCCTTTCAATATTTTATTGAAAGGTACGGTTTCGTGACTGTTTTGAGAACTGATGAATTATAGTGGTTGTTGCGCAGTAGGTCCTAAACTGCGCAAAAAAGGCAAACGTCCGGATGTGGACTTTTGCCCTTCGTTTCTTTATTTTCCCGGTTTGATCACTTGTCCCAGCGGCTTGTGGACGATTTCGCCGTTCTTCATGACGGTTTCGCCACGGACGATGGTTTCGACTGGAACGCCTTTGACGCGCCAGCCGTCATAGGCGGTGACTTTGCTTTTGCTGTGCAAGCCGGCTGCCTTGATCGTCGCTTTCTTGTTCATGTCGACGATCGTGATGTCGGCGTCGGTGCCGACTTCGAGCGATCCTTTCTGCGGGTAAATGCTGAAGCGTTTGGCCGGGTTTTCGGCCATCAGCGCGGTCAGCTTCTGCAGGCTAAGTTTGCCTTCGTTGACTGCATTCAGCATGAGCGGTGCCATCGTTTCGGTTCCGGGCATGCCGGCGGGAATCTCCCATAGGCTGCCCGCTTTTTCTTCAGGCGTGTGCGGTGCGTGATCAGATGAGACGATGGTGATCGTACCGTCACTGATCGCCTGCCAAAGTGCTTCTTTATCTTTTTCATATTTGACCGGCGGATAGATTTTCATGACCGGGCCAACCTTCGGATAGTCCTCGTTGCTGAGGAACAGGTAGTGCGGACAGGTCTCGGCACTGACCGGCGCACCTTGCGCTTGGGCGCGTCGGATGGCGTCGGCCGCTTCTGCCGTGGTCACATGAAGCACATGCAGCTTGGCGCCGGAGGCTCTTGAAAAAGAGGTTCCCATCTGAACCGTGACTTCTTCAGCCAAATTCGGCCGTCCGTCGAGCAGCGCATTGTAATCGGTGCGGCTCGCTTTTTTCACCTGCTCTGTGAGCACTTGAATCAGGCTGCTGTCTTCACCATGGATCGCCAGCACTTGACCAGTTTTAGCTACGTTTTGGAAAATTTCGTACACTTCACCGTCGGATAGCGGCGGCAGGACGTCGGTCATTCCCGGCTCATAGTTGTAGGTGAGCTGGAAGGTGTTCTTGTTGACGGCGTAGCCCCAGAAGTACTTGAAGCCGATGACGCCGGCTTCATGGAGCTCGGGCAGCTGCGCGTTGTTCATCGGGCCGAGTGCGATACCCCAGATGCCGAAATCGACATGCGCCTTGGGCGTCAGGTTGGCGACCTGTGCATGGAAGCTTGCTGCATCACGCGTCGGCGGTGTGGTGTTCGGCATGTCGAAGATCGTTGTGATTCCACCGGCTGCGGCTGCCTGGGTTGAGGTGAAAAAGTCCTCTTTGTAGGTCGGACCTGGGT
This sequence comes from Sporolactobacillus sp. PKPK-6, assembly GCF_056678885.1. Lineage (NCBI taxonomy): Bacteria > Bacillati > Bacillota > Bacilli > Caryophanales > Sporolactobacillaceae > Sporolactobacillus > Sporolactobacillus sp. PKPK-6. The sequence continues at coordinate 1,407,701 of NZ_JBWXPA010000001.1, forward strand.
CGCGCGAATGCACGTGGACGTCGATCAGTCCAGGTAGTATGTATTGGCCGGTTGCATCGGTTTCTCTTGTTGCTTCTCCATCGAGCGGCTGCTTTGAGATGGCGGCGATTTTTCCATCATTAATATAAATATGAGCTTGATAAGTTTCGTGTGGTGTGACGATGGTTCCGTTCTTGATGACGTAATCCCAGTTCATCTGTTTTGAGCCTCCATCCGTTCTGTGCGCTTTTGTTGTCTTTCATTATACGGGATTTGCGAGCGGATAGCCAAAGGCTTGTCCGCGCTTTTCTATTTGGAAGATCCGCCGGATGGGCGGATCTGTCAGCTCGGTAATTAAGAAGTGAGTTGAGTATCGTTTTACATGTTTGGTTGAACTTTTAGTTCATTGGGTTCAACTTTTGGTTCATTGGGTTCAACTTTCCTTCGTTTGGGTTGAAATCTTTTTGTTCGGTTCAACTTTTGGTTCGTTGGGTTCAACTTTCCTTCGTTTGGGTTCAACTTTTGGTTCGTTAGGTTCAACTTTCCTTTGTTTGGGTTGAACTCTTTCTGTTCGGTTCAACTTTTGACTGCTTTGGTTGAACTTTTGGTTCGTTAGGTTCAACTTTCCTTCGTTTGGGTTGAACTCTTTTTGTTCGGTTCAACTTTTGACTGCTTCGGTTCAACTTTTGATTCATTGGGTTCAACTTTCCTTCGTTTGGGTTGAACTCTTTTGTTCGGTTGAACTTTTGACTGCTTCGGTTCAACTTTTGGTTCGTTGGGTTCAACTTTCCTTTGTTTGGGTTGAACTCTTTCTGTTCGGTTCAATTTTTGACTTCTTTGGCTGAACTTTTGATTCATTGGGTTCAACTTTCCTTCGTTTGGGTTGAACTCTTTTTTTCGGTTGAACTTTTGACTGCTTGGGTTCAACTTTTGGTTCGTTAGGTTCAACTTTCCTTCGTTTGGGTTGAACTCTTTTTTTCGGTTGAACTTTTGACTTCTTTGGTTCAACTTTTAGTTCATTAGGTTCAACTTTCCTTTGTTTGGGTTGAACTCGCCTGTCGGGATCTCCGTGTTTTTCTTTAGCTGACATCAACCTGACCGATGAGATCTGTGATTTGGTCAATGTGATGGCGCTCGAGGTAATCCGTGATTTCATCGGTGATTATATTCATGGCATTCGGTTTGACAAAGGTCGCCGTGCCGATCTGGACGGCCGTTGCGCCGGCAAGGATCATCTCAATTGCATCTTGGCCGTTCATGATGCCGCCGCTGCCGATAATGGGCAGGTCGGTTGCTTGGTGTGCTTGATAGATAAGCCGAACGATGAGCGGTTTGACAGCCGCGCCGGACAATCCGCCCATGATGTTGCCAATGCGCGGTTTGCGAGTTTCCGTATCAATCGCCATCGCCAGGAATGTATTGGCGACTGTAAGTGCGTCGGCACCCCCTCGCTCTGCGGCTTCGGCGATGTCCTGAATGCGTGTCACATTCGGTGTCAGCTTGGCAATCAGCGGCTTGCCGGTCACTTTGCGCACAGTGCGGAGCAGCTCATCGGTGGTCTCCGCACTCATACCAAAGGCTTGTCCGTTATCGCGCAGATTCGGACAAGAAATATTGAGTTCGAGTGCCGCAACGCCGGGCTGCTTGTCCAGCCGCGCGGCAAGCAGTTCGAATTCTTCTATTGATTCGCCGGAAATGCTGGCGATCAGCGGCGGATCATAGTCTTGATAAAGGGGCAGTATGTGCGTGATGTACTGCTCGATGCCTTTGCTTTGAATGCCGATTGAATTGATCATCCCTCCGTCCGTTTCGCAGACGCGCGGTGTTTGATTACCTCCGCGCGCAGACAAAGTGATACTTTTCGGCACGATCGCACCAAGCTGGTTAATGTCGAGCAGTGAGGCGAGTTCGGGACCGAATGTGCCGGACGCCGGCATAACCGGATTTTTCAAGGTCAGGCTACCGATTCTTACGGATAAATCAGTCATTGCAGCACCGCCTGACTAATTGGGAATACCGGGCCTTCTGTACAGACGCGGACTGTTTTCAGCTGGTTGCCTTTGCGAATCGTGCATGCGCAGGCATAGCAGTCGCCGATCCCGCATGCCATGTGCGCTTCAGTTGCAAGCTCCCCTTTTAGATGATAGGTCTCTGCGAGTTCCTGAACGAGCTTGCCCAGTCTGCTCGATCCGCAGGTATAGACTGCGCTGATTCCTTCTTCGCAAATTAATTTTTCTGAAAGCGCGCGTACGGATTCTACTGAGCTGGTTCCTTCTTGATCGGTCACTGAGTATACCGTTGCACCCAGTCGGCTCAGTGTGTCTACCGTCAATAGATCGCCTGGCGTTCGCGCGCTCATGATCACGTGTACCTCCATATTTTCGCTACGCGCCTGCCTTGCTAAGGCGTGCAGCGTGGCAACGCCTACGCCGCGCGCAATCAGAAGCAATGCCCCTTGATCCGGCAGCGTAAACCCATGCCCGAGCGGACCGAGCAGGCTCAGCGTGTCGCCTTTTCTCATCAAGGTCATCTGCTGCGTACCGTTTCCTTTGACCAGATAGAGAAACTCGAGACAGCGCGATTCATGGTCATAGTTGTAAACGCTGAGTGGACGCCGAAGCGGGTTCTTCCAGTTATCACTGCACCGGATGTGGAAAAACTGACCGGGTTGAACCGGACGGTCGAGTGCAGACACGTCAAGGGTCATCTGCCAATAACGCCTACTTACAGGATGATTGTCTATTAGTCGTGCATCGAATAATTTCATAGGCTTTGTTTTACACCTGCTTTCGTGTTGGATTCAATGACTGCTCGCTCAAGCACGGCTGCCTCCAGAACCTCGATTCCTGTCATGATGTCTTGTAAATCGGTATGTTCATCAGGATGATGGCTGATACCGCCGGTGGATGGCACAAAGATCATGCCTACGGGGCACAGGACTGCCATGTTCATGGTGTCATGTCCTGCCCCGCTTGGCATACGGATGAATCCAATTTTTTTCTTGCGGCAGACGGTCTCAAAGGTCTTAATGACATCGGCATCCATACGTACCGGGGTTTCATCGCTCAGCAGCGTACAATCGATCTGCAAATGCCGCGTCGCGCGTAAATGATCAAGGAATGTGTAGAGAAATTGAACGACGCGATCCTTAGATGTACGTGAAATACTGCGAATGTCGACCTTCAGATGGGTTTCGCCCGGGACCACATTCATCGCGCCGGGTGCAATCTCAATATCACCGACCGTGGCTACGGTTCCGTGCTCCATTTCACGTCGGGCGGCTTTTTCGAGCTCAATGGTGATCTCGGCTGCTCCGATCAAGGCATCCTGTCTCTGATTCATCGGCGTGGAGCCTGAATGTGCCGCATGTCCCTTCACACAAATGTTGAACCGCGTCGGCGCGGCGATGCCGCTGACCACACCGATTGGACTGTTTGTTCCTTCAAGCATGGGTCCTTGTTCAATGTGCATTTCCATAAAAGCAGCAAGGGCATGTTTCTGCAGGTGTGCTTCTTCAAGGCGGCCGAATTCAAGCCCGCGTTCCGCAACTATGGATTGGATGGTCCGTCCCTCTTTATCTGTAAGCCTTGCAATGTCCTTTTGCTTGATCAGTCCGGCTATTGCTTTGCTGCCGATTTGCGAGAATCCAAATCTTGCCGATTCTTCGCAGGCGAACGCAAAAATGTCGATTGGATGTTTCGTCCGGATGTGTCGATCATTCAGATCACGCACAATTTCCAATGCTGCAAGAACGCCTATTGCCCCGTCATATTTTCCGCCTTCATAGACTGTGTCGAGATGGGAGCCGATTCCGATCGCCGGAAGCTCCGGACAGGTACCGGTCCTGTGCGCGATCACATTGCCGGCCGCGTCCATTCGTACCGATAGTCCCGCTGCCTTGCACTGTGCTATAAAATAGTCGGTCGCTTGTTTTTCCTCTTTACTATAAGCGAGTCGTTTCATCCCACGATCCGTGCTGCCTATTTTTCCAAGTTGATCCATTGTCTGTTTGAATCTTTGTACCTCTACCATTGCTATCGCCATCCTTAATGCATTTCCTAAATAGTTACGTCACCCGTTGTCTCTCTACGTGTTTGCGCAATGACTTTCTCTCTCGTGCTTTGAAGTAAATAGAGCTGGCCTCCCGAGAAGATCCCTCGTCAGCCAGCTGTTTTAATTTTAAAATAATGAACTCAGTGCCTGCATCGAGCTCAGGTGATCGCTTGCTTGATCTGCCACTCGCTGTAATGCCTGAATCAATTTATCTTTATGTGCATCGAAATAATGATATTCGCCAACCAAGCTCAAGCTGATCGAGGTCTGATCTTTCCCATGAAAAATCGGGACAGATAATGCCGCTGTGCCGAGTTCAAGCTCCTGCTCGCAGTATGCCGCTCTTTCAACTCGTGCCTCTTGAATCTTTTGCCGAAGATCGTTGACATCCGTTAAAGTAAAAGGTGTCAATGGATCCAATTTTTCTTTGTCCAACAGGCGGTCAATCACTGCATTCGACTGAAATGCCATGATAATCTGAGCCGCCGCTGCCGCGTGTACCGGCATACGCTGTCCGACATGGACGAAAAAGCTGTTACCTGCACTGGACGGCTGATGCGTATGCGTGCAGAAAATTTCATCGGATTGAAAACGGCAGATAAATGCGTACAGGCCGGTTTCTTCTCCAACCTGCTTGCAATACTGTGCTAGCAAGCCAACAGGATCCCGATTCTGGAGAAACGCACTGCCCCAGGCCATTGATTTCGGCCCAAGCATATACTTTTTCGATTCCGGATCCTGCACCACTAATTGGTATCCCATCATGCTCTGCAGCATTCGGTGCAAGGTTCCCTTACTGAGCAAGGTCTGCCGTGAAAGCTCCGCAATCCCAACTCCGGCAGCCGGGCAATTGCTGATTTGGTCCATCAGCTTTACAAACCGGTCCATCCATTCGATCGTGATCACGTCCTTTCTCTTCGTACCTTTTTAATTAAACGAGATCTTTGCCCTTCGTCTCCGGAACGAGTAGGAGAATCGACACGGCTGCCAAAATATAAACAAATGAGATGGTACCAAGCGCCGCACTGAGTGAATGGTTCATCGCCATAAATCCGATGATCAGCGGACCAAAGCTGCCGATGAATCGACCGGTATTAAAGATAATATTTTCAGCGGTTGAACGTGCTCGCGTTGAATAGTGCTCAGCCAGCAGCGCGCCGTAACCGCCCATCATTCCGTTTACGAAGAAACCGAGAACAGAGCCGAGCACTACGAGCGTTGTCGGATTGTCAATATGGAAATAGATCCATACGATAATTGCCGCGCATATTTGAAAGGTAATGTATGCCGGTTTGCGGCCCCATTTGTCTGCAAGCCAAGCGAACGTAATAATGCCAATGACCATGCCGATAACCGTTGAAATCGTCCAAACCACGGTACCGTTAATCGTGTAGTGGTGCTGCTGCGCGAGCATCGTCGGCATCCAGTTCATGATGCCGAAATACCCGAAATTCTGCACACTGCAGATGATAATCAAGCCAAGCGTTGTACCGGTAATACGCCAGTTTTTGAAAAGTTCAACGATAGAAATGGAGGATTTTTTTTCAGTCTTTGTCTTCAGCCAAATATCCGGTTCTTTTAGGCTGCGGCGTGACCACCAAGCGAGCAGTGCAGGAATAACGCCTACAAGGAATACGCCTTTCCAACCAAAATGCGGTGCGATGAACGCCGCAGTCAGTGTCGCAAGGATCGTTCCTCCTTGATACCCCAGCGCAACGTAAGAAGTGGCGCGCGTCCGAGACTTTTTCGGCCACGTTTCGGTTACAAGGGTCATACCGATCCCGAACTCGCCGCCAAGACCAAGTCCGGAGAGAAACCGGAAAATGTTAAACGTTTCGTAATTTGGTGCGAACGCGCATAATCCAGTAAACACGGAAAATACGAGAATCGTCCATGTGAACACACGGACACGTCCATAGCTGTCGGCCAGAATACCAAATGCATAACCGCCGATCACAACGCCAAGCATGGTAATCGTCGAGATGCTTCCTGCTTGCGCAGGATTGAGGCTGTAATAAGCGATAATTAATGGCAGTACAAACGAAAGCATCATCATGTCCAACCCGTCCATCGCATAACCAACAATCGATGCCCACAGGGTTTTGTGCTGATAAGGTCCAATTTCATTCAATTCCACAGTGCTGTTTGACTCGGTCATTTTTCTTCTCTGCCCTTCTTTTTCTGAAATTTGTTATGAGTGCCCAAGGTGTTTATTCAAATGATCTAGATAATCGTTCCATTGAGTGGAACATCGTTTCTATTTTGAATAAACTAAAATTAAAGGAATGAAGTCATTGTAACCTTTCTTATAAACAAGCAAAAGGATCGTGTCAGAATATATGACAAACTATTTTTTCATTCGACATCATACGATTCATTTTATCGCATGGACATGTTCCCGGATTCGATTGATTTATCGGCATTTCATGCAAACTCAGAAAAATGGGCACAGCCCACTCCCTATTTCCGCAGTTTGCGGACTTTCGCTTTGTGCAGGACGTACTTTCACAGGACATGTAGGCTTTTCGAAAGATCCTTTGCTCCAAATGCAATTTTGAATCGTCAACCTTGTGCTTGAACAGGCACTCCTGTTTCCGGGCAATATGTAACGAGTAAAATAAGCGGAGATTTTCCGGTTATGTGCACTATGGAGCTTATTTCGCCGGTAAATAAGGGGAATTTTTCCGCCTATGCAAAGCAAAACCCTTCATTTTCACGGTTTTCGATTGAATAAGCGGAATTTCTCCGTCTATTTAAGCTATTTTTTCATTCATTTTCTAATTAAGCGGAATTTTTCCGCTTATTTATCAGATTGGGCACTTAATCTGATTGCCCAACCGAATCTATAACCTGATCGTCGTCAATCCTTTCCTAAATTTAATCGGTGATCGCGCCTGAATGAATCAGTTCGATATGCGGATGAATGCGCAGCTTAATGGTGCGGTAGATATCCGGCCAGTGCTTTTCCCACTTTTGAAACTCTGCCGGGTATTTGCGGTCAAAGGCCTGATAGGTCATGTAGACATCGCTGTTCAGCTTTTGGCTTTTCCGGAATCCGCTGTGAATGACGGAGGAAAGAAAATGGCCGGTGCTTTCCTCAATGATCGTGTAGTCTCTGTTTTTCATTGGGTCCAGATGGGTACTGTTTTCTACCAGCGCCCCTCTGCCACGCAGGTCAACATCGAGAATCCACTGTCCTTGGTGTATCGTCGGTCGCACATGGACATGGACCGCCTGTACATCAACTGAAATTGCTCCTTTTTCATCTCTTGGCGAAAAGGAAAAGATATTATCTTCAAAAGCACCGGTCATCATCAGCATGCCAAAGGTTTGGCGTACGTTGAGCTTTCCATTCAAAATTTCTTTGGAAAAAATGGCTGAGCCCACCGTGTCAATGACCTTCTTTCGCGGGTCGGTGCGATCCTCGGTCAGTTTGATGCATGGAATCGTTATGGGTTTGTTGGGGCGTGTCTTCATCAGGCTGATGTCACGGATCGTTGTCTCCAGGTTCACATGCTTTCGCTCCTGCTTCATGAGTGCGATGGACGAGTTCCGTTCCAAAACGGATTGGGCAGCCAATATATCGGAAACTTTATCGTCGGTGACAAAAAGCAACGTTCGCTGTCGTATTTCCCGCATCCGCTGGCAGTAATCGAGCACTTCACCTAAGCGGTCGCGTGCGATGCTCGTACTGATCACGATCACTGTATTGTGCCCGCGGAACAGGCGCCGCGACATACGTCTGGTAATATTATTGAATGCGTCGGTAATGGTTTCTCCGGTCTCGGTGGTGACAAAAGATTGATTCTGAATGGGGGTTGACCCGGCAGATTGCTGTGCTTGTCCGGTCTGCGGCACAAACAGCTGCAGGGAGATCCGGATCCGCCCCTCATCTGTCATGTCGATTCCCGTTGCCATGACCAGGGCGAGATTGTCCAACTCATGGTGATCCTTGCATCCGCTGAGGGTCGGAAGAATGAGCAGGATTATGAGCAGCAGGATTTTTCCCGTATGTATTGCGTGTTGCTTCATGTCTTTTGCCCCCTGCCTTTCACGGATTGGTTTCTGTTTCCATGAGCACCTTGAGGATTCTGTTTCTGAACCCATAGCGGTGCACGCACGACGCTGTCGAGTGACGCTTTTTTCCTGAACGGCGCGAACGGTTCAAAATAAGGGATACCGAATGACCGGAGCGAGGTCAGATGAATCACAATGCAGATGACCGACAACACAACACCGAGTAAGCCGAACATACTGGCAATGATCATAATCGGAAAACGCAGGATTCGGATCGCAATGGACAGGTCATAATGCGGAATCATGAATGAGGCAATCGCAGTGATGGAGACGACGATGACCATCGCCGGTGATACGAGACTGGCTTGAATGGCCGCTTGCCCGATGACAAGCGCGCCGACGATGCTGATTGCCGGTCCGATCTGACGCGGCAGACGAACACCCGCTTCGCGCAAGCCTTCGAATGTAATTTCCATGCCCACGGCTTCAACCACTGCCGGGAAGGGCACCTGCTCTCGAAATTGGATAACAGACATGATCAATGTGGTCGGAATCAGCTCCTGATGGAAGGTGATGACCGCAATGTAAAAAGCCGGTGCAAGTAGTGCAATGAGAATAAAAATCGTACGCAGGATTCGGAGCAGCGTGCTGATTATAAATCCTGAATAGTAATCTTCCGGTGATTGCATGAAGGCGAAAAAGGTGGTAGGCATGATCAGTACATTCGGGGTGCCTTCAAAAAAGAGTGCGGCGCGCCCCTCTAACATTGCGGCGCAGATCGTGTCCGGCCGTTCGGTTGTCTGGATCTGCGGAAAAATACTCCAGCGCTGATCCTGAATCTGCTCCTGAATCATGCCTCCGTCCCAGACGCCGTCAATGGAGACCCGATTGACGCGATCCAGAATTTCCTGAATCAGCTTTTTATCGCAAATACCATCCATATAAGTGAGTGCGACCTGCGTGCGCGAATAATCACCGACCTCCAACGTCTTCACCTTTAGTTTCGGTGTCCGAATCCGCCTGCGAATCAGAGAGATGTTCACATGCAACGATTCGACAAAGCCTTCTTTGGCACCGCGGATGACTGGTTCCGTCGGTGTATCTTCAACCGAACGCGTTGCCCACTTGGTCAATCCCAGGATCAGCGCAGACGGCACCCCATCCAGAAAAAGAACCGGCTTTCCATCCGAGACATTTTTGAATACATCGGCGAATTGCTTGATCTTCTGGGCATCGGTTACAGACAACGCCTGCTTCATATCCTCAAGACTGCGCACAGGTTTCTTGCTTTTTTGCAGACTTTTTATGACATGCTCGTCGATCTCTTCAACATTTGCGGTGCCTTCAAGATAAACAAGCAGTGCACCGCTCTCTCCTTTTTCCCCGAATCGAATGACGCGCTGAATCACATCGGCACAGTCTTGATATGCCTGATCCAAAATGTGCTTGTTTTTATTGAGGCTGCCGCTGATCATTTGCGACGCTTCCGGAGCAAGATACAGTTGTTCCGGCGTTTTCTTTTTGCTTTTTCCTTTCCATTGACGCAAAAAGTTCCAGACACTCATCAGCACCTATTCCTTTCCATTGTTATCAACTCACTGCCCGCTGCTTCTTGGTGTATCTCGATGAAACAACAGGCAATAGATGAGGAGCAGAATTGGCAGAATCATATTTCCAACGAGGCAGCAGATATTCAGAAAAAACATGCCGTTTTGATACATGCTCTTCATGCTTGTAAAGCAGAATGAACTGATCAAAAGCAACAGCAGCATAACCGGAAGTGCCAGCTTGGCATAGCTTATCTTTTTCACGAAATGCGCGGTATTCACACTGATGATGAACATAAGAAGCGCCATTTTAACAAACATGCCAAGCAGCCAGACGATCATGAATAAAGCGGAGCTGCGTTCGATCAGTCCACTGACTTGGATGTAGCGTTCGACAATATCGAAAGAGTACAGATATTGAGACGTCGCATCACCAAGAAAACAAATAACGACGAAAAACACAATCAACAGCGAAACCGTTGTTGCCGTGACAAAGAGAAAGCCGGTTGTCAGCATTTTTTTAGCCGGAACGGAGACGGCAGGCATGTAGAAAGCACCCCAAAGAAATTCGCTGTACCACGCAAAAGAAAATACTGCCCCCTTCAGCGGATACAGAATACCCTTGTCCAAAATCGGCAGCAGACGGTAAGGCGATAATTCCGGCAGAATCAGCAGGCAGGTGATGAGTTGAACCGCAATGATAAACGGAAAAAAGAATACGGAGGAGCGGCAGATCACCTCCAGCCCCTGATGCACTGCGTACATGCAGACCAACAGCAGCAAGCCGATAACGACAACCGCGGGCATGTATTGGTAGTAATTGATGGTCAGGTACATTTGATATTCTCGGAGGATGAAGATCGCCTGTCCAATTAACAAACCGAGCAGGAGCGCCGAGCAAAAGTTGCCGATCCAACGGCCCATGGTTGTCCGAAAAATTTCAATGAGCGTCTGCCCGGGAAAACGATGGTAAAGATACGTGACTACAAGCACCATTACATAGCCTGCGAGCGAGCTGACGATCAAGGGCAGCCATAAGTTCTGTTCGGCTGCTTTATACAGCATGGTCGGCATCGTCAGAATTCCGGTTGTGATCATCCCCAAATAGATAGGCAAATAATAGTGAAAGAGCGTAATTTTCTCGGATTTGATCATTTCGTCCCAACCTTCTATCAAATAGCGCAACTCAAAAAGAAGTTATTTTTTAATATGTTCCTGATGGGCGAATTTTATTTATTGGAATGTGCACGGCGGCTTTTGATCGCAGGCTTTATCTAATGTCGATTGGCTCGTAAACTCACTCAGGTTTACATTGAGTCCAAACTGGGTATATCTCTAGTTAACAGTTAATGATTTGTATATGGAGGCATTCTATTTTGAAAGAAGATCAGTTTGGAGCATTACCAAGAGGAATTAATCACATTGGGCTGACTGTACCAAATTTAGATCAAGCGGCCGCTTTTTTAAAAAAAGCGCTTGGTGCAGAGTATGTATATGACGGTTTAACATTAGATGATGCCCCTCGAAAAGGGCGGACGGTAGAGCATCAGCTTGGCCTTTCGGATGGCAGTAAAATTATCAAGCAACGATTGCTCCGAATTGGGAATGGAGCAAATCTTGAGTTGTTTGAGATTGTCTCAGACAAACAGACACAGCCTGCCGGATTGCAGGATTTGGGATGGAATCATATCTCTATTTACGTAGATCATATTGAAACGGCTGTGGCTCGTGCAAAAGCTGCGGGTGCCCAATTTCTATCTGAAATTCACGGAAATTCGAAGCATGAAGATACACCTGAAAACGCCAGCGTCTACTTTGTGACTCCATGGGGTTCACTTGTTGAACTGCAATCTATTCCCAACGGATATTATTATCCTGATGACAGCGAAGCGGAGACCTGGATTCCGGAACGATAATTGATTGATGAGCATAGCTATTAAACCTCGGCCATAACCGGCCGAGGTTTTTTATGGCTTGCTTATTAGGCGGAGCTTGTTTGACCTCATGTGTGCCAACTGAATTGTAACCTTGGCAGATCACCCAGACTTCTGTACACGCACAATGACTTCTGAGGCGATCTCATTTTTTTAATTGATTAGGCGAGTGAGCGGTCCGAGCGGTTCATGTTCCAGTCGATTAATTAATGCGGTGATGTCGGTCGCGTTCTCGGATGCTTGGCTGAGCTTGGTTTGGTGTTCAAGCTGAGATAGCGGATTGGCAGGACTGCCCTTCGGCTGGTCAACAATCGTCGAATAGATTTTGCCGGATCGGGTGGTCACTTTGACTGCCGTGTATCTGCCTTTCGGCTGCGCATTCTCGGATGCTTGCCATTCCGGATCATCGTAATTGCGTTGCACTTTGAGCAGCTCGGCACGTGTTTTCTCCGGGATCGGTGTTGGCGCGAACGCAGCCCGTTCCAAAGGCTGACCGGTTAACGCAAGCCAAACAATATATTCAATACAGAAGCGTCCCTCTTCACCTGTCTGCGGTGCACGAACAAGCAATGCGCTGTCACCGTTTTTCGGGAAAAAGACATCGATGCGAGCAATATCGGACGCTTTAAATCGATGGGCGTGATAGAGGCTTTGTGCTGCATCCGCGCCCTGCATCGCGGCCGAGCAGAAGGTATAGCGCTTGAACCACAGCCCCGGCGAGACGATTCGCCAAGGTTTCCCCCAGGTTTGCTTCCATTTGGCGATATCCGGATTGGCGGTTCCATAGACGCGAAAATAGCCGTTTGCTTCATTAAAGAGCTCTGTCGATCCGGCAATGCCCGCCTCTTCTACTGCTTCATAAGCAAAAACAGCCGCACGTGCCGCAAGTCCTGCATGCAGCGGCTTAACTGCTGTGCCGACTTGAAAACGAAGCCCGGCACTTTGTGTCGCTGCAATGCCGAGTACTTGCGCGAGCCGAGTATTAGGCAGATGCTTAAGCGCGCCAATTGCTGCTGCGGCCGCGATTGCACCGAATGTTCCGGTTGCGTGCCATCCGTGCAGATAGTGATAGGGATTGACGGATTCGCCAAGGCGGGCCATCATCTCGACGCCAATGATATAAGCGCGTAGGAACTCATCGCCCATAGTGTCCCCATCAGACACTGCAAGCAGCGCGGACAAAATGGGCGCACTCGGATGTCCGCGTACGCCGGCATGTGTATCGTCATAATCAAGGTAATGTGCTTGAAATCCGTTAAACAAAGCGGCGTTCTGTGCTGTAACCCATATATTGGCACCGATTAAGGTTGCCGGGCCCTGTTCGCGTGCAACATAATCGCGAAGCTTTGCAACGGCTGATTCCTGAACGGCGGCGAGCGACGACGCGATATAATCGGAAAGTCCGGTTCGCGCGGCTGCCAACGCCTGATCATCCTGCAGCGGATCCGAAAATTGGATAAGCTTTACGATTGTTTCCGTTTGATGGTCCATGTTCCGTCCTCCTTGCAAATTAACTGATCTATTCGGAAGATCCGCCTCTTTCGGCGGATCCGTCCGCTTCTGAAATAAACGAACGGCTTGATTCGAACTTTTTCGGATCGAGTAAAGCAGGCGCGCATTGTTCAGTGGTTTGTTACCTCTGTTTCATTAAGGTTCTGGTCCTTAATTAAGTAACGAGTAGAATAAGCGGAGATTTTCCGGTTATATGCACCATGGAGCTAGTTTCGCCGGTAAATAAGGGTAATTTTTCCGCTTATATGCACCATGGAGCTTGTTTCGCCGGTAAATAAGGGTAATTTTTCCGCTTATGCAAAGCAAAACTCTCCATTCTCACGTTTTTCGATTCGATAAGGGGAATTTCTCCGTCTATTTAAGCTATTTTTTCGTTCATTTTCTAATTAAGCGGAATTTTTCCGTCTATTTATCAGATTGGGTGCTTACTTGATCGTACAACCGATCCGTGCGGATTAGGAGTCAGCCTCTTATGACCCTATCGTCGTACCGGCAAAGGCGAAACGATAAACTTTCTTTTCCTGTGAAAAAGGCCGGGCATATGTTGGCCCGGCCTTAACTCGTTGCAGATCAGATTGCAGGTGCGGATTCTAATTCTTTGTTCAGGTCGTCCTGCGTGATTTTGATCGGCGTTGATCCATTCTTGCTGAACAGCGCGGTCGGCACGGAAGTTGCGTCGAAGGCAATCGCTTCCTGAGTAATGGTCAGGCTGTACTCTGTGTTGTCTGGCTGCACAGTCAGTCCATAGTTGTCGGTCAGGTAAGTCTTGATTTCACTGTCGTTGAGCGCTTTCCATTCTGCCTGATCCTTGAACAGCTGCAGGATGATCGGGTTGGTTTTCGCCTGATCCTTGTAGTCGAGGAACAGGTGCACCAGGTTGCCCTTGAGCAGGCCGACCTTCGGCTTATCAAACGGCTTGAGAATGAGCTCAAGCTGCTTGTTTTCGATGGCCGGAAGCAGCTCTGTTTCATAGTTTTTCAGATAGTTTGCGCAGTGCGGGCAGGCAAGGTTGGTCATCACAGTCAATTTCAGCGGTGCTTCTTTGGAACCGAAATGAAAGCCTGTATCGGATAGTGTAGGCATGGTGATCCCTCCAATTTGATGTTACTTTTACGCTAACTTAATCTGCGGCGAGGCGCAAGAAATATGCAACGGCTTATACCGGTACTTCTTTGTGCTTGTCAAGTTGCTGCAGGAAACGTCGCGTACGCTCATTTTTTGAATAGCGAAGGACATCGTTCGGTGCCCCTTGTTCGATAATTTTGCCATCCGCCATGAACACGACCTTGTCGGCGACTTCACGTGCAAATTCGATTTCGTGGGTGACAACAATCATGGTCATCTTTTTTTCCGCAAGGTTGCGGAGAACACGTAATACACTGTCGACCAGTTCGGGATCGAGCGCGGAGGTCGGTTCGTCGAGCAGGATCGCTTTCGGATTCACCGCGAGCGCGCGGGCGATACTGACGCGCTGCTGCTGACCGCCGGACAACGTGACGGGATATTGGTCACGCTGATCTTCGAGATTGACCTGTTTGAGAAATTCCAATCCGAGACGCTCTGCCTCACTTTTCTTCATGTTCTTGGCGAGGATCAGTGCGGCGGTCACATTTTGCAGTGCGGTCTTATTACGGAACAGGTTGTAGTGCTGAAACACCATGGCCGTCTGCTGGCGCAATGCGACGACCTCTTTTTTTCCATAATGTTCCGCACCCAGACTTGCTTCGCCGATTTTGATTTCACCTTGATCCGGCTGTTCGAGCAGGTTCAGACAGCGCAGCAAGGTTGATTTTCCGGAACCGGACGGGCCGATAATCGCGACAACTTCACCTTCGTCGACCGTGAAATCGATACCGTCCAACACGACGTTGTCTTTAAATTTTTTGTGCAGATTGTGTACGTTAATCATGCTCATTTTATGCCCTCCTCAATGGTTTCCCAAGCCATTTTTCCAAATAGCTCTGCAGCCAGGAATAGATGATCACAAGCATCCAATAGGTGAGGCCGATTGCCAGGTAGGTCTCGAAAAATTTCAACGAGGCTGAAGCGATCATTTTCCCTTCGGCGAACAGCTCGGTAACGCCGAGTGTGAACGCGAGCGAGGTCTGCTTAATCAGCGATACAAAGGTGTTACCGGTGCCGGGTAAAGCATTGAGCGCTGCCTGGGGCAAGACGATATGGGTGAAAATCTTGAATCTGCTGATGCCGACGGCGAGCCCCGCCTCGAGTTGCCCTTCATCCACGGAATCGAGTCCGGCGCGAAAGATTTCCGCAAGAAAAGATGCTTCCTTTAAGCTCAAGCCGATAATGGCCGCGACCATTGCGTTCAACCCGGACAATGATGGAAAGAGCTGCGGCAGGCCGTAATAGATGATGAAAAGCAGGACCAGTGTCGGCATCGCCCGAAACAGTGAGATATAGACAATAGCAAGCTGCTTGACGCCGGGCAGATTGGATTGACGTGCAAGCGCAATGACCAGTCCGAGCAGGCAGGCGAAGATCATCGATATCACAGCAAGCAGCAAGGTGATGGGTATATAGTTGAAAATCAATGGAAAAACACGAAGCATATAGCCAAAGTCGAAATTCATGATGTCTTTGTCTTCCTTTCTGTCTGAATGGACCGAATGTGTGCGAGGTGCTCGCCAAAATGCATTGCAGTACCTTCTTCAATGCATGCCGCATTAAAGGCGTCGATGAGCCGGCCCCATGATATACCGCCGAGGTCCATTTTACTTCTCAACAGTAATATCTTCATCGAAGTACTTTTCCGAAATTTTCTTGAGTGTGCCGTCTTCCTGCATTTTTTTCAGTTCCTTATCGAAAGCCTTCTGCAACTTTTTGCCTTTGGCATTCTTAAGGAATGGAAAGGCAACTTTATCTTCCGCTGCTGCTCCGTCAATAATTTTTAACGGCAGTTTGTTTTTTTCAATGGTTGCTTTCAGGATCGGGCGTGTGTTGACGAAACCGGCAACCTGATTTTTCACGGCGTCACTGATTGCTCCGTCGCGTGTTTCATAGGTCTTGATTTTAATTTTGGAATCGTAGGCTTGCAGGCTCTTCACGTTGTTTGATCCGAGGACACCCGCAACCGTTTTGCCTTCCAAGTCTTTCAAACTCTTAATCTGTGTATTTGCTTTATTCGTTGCAACCTGTGTCGCGTAATAACTATATGGCGTTGAAAATGCATATTTTTCCGCGCGTTCCGGTGTAACTGCTACTGCATTGGCAATCGAATCAATTTTACTGCCGTCCAATTGGCCGATCAAGCCTGCAAAGTCAACGGTCACCCATTTGACTTTGTAATTCAAACGCTTCGCAATCGTCTCGGCCACTTCAACATCAAAACCAACGAGGTTGTCGCCGTCTTTATAGCTGTTTGGGTAGCTTTGTCCGGTTGTTCCGAGTGTGATGGTTTTATTGCCGGATCCTGTGCTTTGCCCGTTGCCGCAAGCAGCAATAGGAAGCAGTAAGAGAATAGATAGTGTGAGTGCAACTAATTTCTTCATAAGTAAAAAATTCCCCTTTTTCCGTTCATGTCGATTTAATGTTGTGTGGACACAGTCAGCGGGTTCGTTTTTCTCCACTGTTCATAGAGCTGCTGATCAAGCACCTTCAGAAAATAAATGGTGATGTGCCCTTTTTTCAAATCAGCCGTACCGACCTTAACGAAGCCGAGCGATTCGTACATCGAGGCAAGCCAAGGATGGCTGTCGGCCGTGCCGAGCGTCACGGCGGGCAGATGCAGCTGCTGAATGAGTACTGTTTCCTCAACCCAGTGAAGCAGGTTCTTGCCCAAGCCGGAGTTCTTCTTTGACGGTGCGGTGGCGAACCAGCCGATATGCGGCAATCCGTATGGGCCGGGATTCGGTCCCCACGGAAAACGAAGAGACAGACTGGAGACAAGTTCGCCCTCCTCCTCGATGACGTAGACCGCATTGCCGCGCAAGTGGCGAACAATTTGCTCGCGATCTGCGGTGGCTGCTGCAAAATGGATGCCGAGCTCGCGAATCGATGCATAGGCGGAATGAATGAGCCGATAGTATGCTTCCGTGTCGGCGAGCGTCGCTTTTCGGTAAATATAGGTCATGCTTGTCGCTCCTTTATTGCTGAACCGGCCGACCGAGTACGGTGTCGGCACGCTGCAGGACGCGGTTGATTGCCGTCTGCGTACTGCCGAGATAGTGTGCCGGGTCGAGCCAGTGATCAATTTCTTCTTTACTGAAACGTGAACGAATCTCCGCTTCCTCCCACAGAACATCCTCAAACGGACGTTCCTGTTCAAAGGCGGTCATCGCGCAGGTGTAGACAAGGTGATGCGCGGTTTGTTTGCCAACCTCCTTGCCCAGCTCGAACATTACTTTTTCCGATAAAATCAAGCCATGCTGCAGCTTGAGATTTTTCAGCATGTTATCCTTACGCACCGTCAAGCCTTTCAGAATCCCCTGAGCCAGCTGCAGCTGAGCGGAGAGGTAGATATTCAATTCAGGCAGTGCAATCCATTCGGCGCGCCAGCTCATCGCGTCGCGCTCATGCTCCATGGTCAGTGATTGATGAATCAGCGCGGCTGCATGCAACACTGGCTGTGTCAGACTGGCCAGTCCCTCGCATGAGCTCGGGTTGCGCTTATGCGGCATAGTCGACGAGCCGACCTTGCCGGCTGTGAACGGTTCTTCAATTTCGTCGATTTCTGTATGCATCAGCAAGTAAAATTCATTGCCGATTTTACCCAGAGTACCGCTGATCAGTGCGACCACAGAGGCATACTCAGAAAAACGGTCACGCGAGGACTGCCAGCAAATGTTCGGCACGTTCAAGTCAAGCTTTTCTAATGCTAATTTCTCAATTTCCGGCCCTTTGCCGTCGAACGATGCATAGGTGCCAACTGCGCCGCTGATGTTTCCGGTCAGGACGCGTGCTTTGATTTCCTTGAGCCGATCGAGATGACGCAGTAATTCGTCGAGCCAGATGGCGCATTTAAAGCCGAAGGTAATCGGCAGCGCCTGAACGCCGTGCGTGCGGCCAGTCATGAGCGTATTCCGATACTTCTCGGCGAGGCCGCGAAGCAGGAGAGCAACAGCCTTGGTGTCGCGTTCGACAATAGTGAACGCTTCCTTCAGCTGCAGAACAGTGCCGGTGTCAACGATGTCCTGGGTTGTTGCGCCATAGTGAACGAATTCACCGTAGTCGCCGCTTTGATGCTGCAGCGCTTCAATCGTCGGCATGAGCGTATGCTGCAGTTCGGCGACTCGTGCTGCGATCGCATCGAGATCGTAATGATCCGCGTCGGCATGTGCCTCGATTGCTTTCGCCGCTTTCTCCGGAATTAAACCAACCTCGCCCTCAGCGTATGCAAGCGCGGCTTCAACGTCAAGATGCTTTTGAAAGCGATTTTTTTCATCCCATACTTGGCGCATCTCCGTAGTGCCGAAGCTGCCGCCGACCATTCGATTATCAATGATGTGTGCTCCCATTGCTACCCTCTCCTCTCACACCGACGCCGTTAGTTTTTTCAATGCCTCAATGGCAAGTGATTCAAAATAGCGCGATGTCGGATAGATGGCGTGATCATCGGCTCGGAATTTCGGATGGTGCAAGGCATAGGGACCGCCGCTGCCGACCATGACAAAAGCGCCGATCAAGCTTTCTTGATAAAAGGCAAAATCTTCACCGATGGAGGTCGGTTCGAGAAGCTTTGGTGTTAAGCCTTCTTTGCCTGCAACATCCAGTGCAAAATCAGTCCATTCCGGATCATTTTCAACGGACGGCGGGCCAGGGAACCATTTGAGTTCGATCTCTGATTCGAAGGTTTCCGCGATTCCGTTAAGGATCGTCCGAAATCGTTCGGGAATATAAGCGCGTACGTCTTTGCTGAATGTACGCACGGTGCCTTCAACAAATGCGGAGGCCGGGATGACATTCCATGTATTGCCGGCGTGTACCTGAGTGATACTGACGACCGCATTTTCCGTGGATGCGATGTTGCGGCTGACAATGGATTGAAACACATTGATGACTTGTGCGAGAATGACGATCGGATCCTTGCCTTCATAAGGGCGGGCAGCGTGTGCTCCCTTGGCATTAATATGAATTTCGAAACGATCGACACCGGCTGTCAGTGCATGATGGCGCGAACCGATTTCGCCAACATTTAATGTCGGATCGTTATGCAAGCCGAAAATCACCTTGACGTCATCTAATATGCCGGTTTTAACAACTGATTCCGCGCCATGTCCGGACTCTTCACCGGGCTGGAAGATCAGGCGAACGGTTCCCTTGAGCTGATCTTCGTGTTCTTTCAACAAATACGCCGTACCAAGCAGCGTCGAGGTGTGAAAGTCATGACCGCAGGCATGCATTACGCCGTCGTTTTCCGAAGTGAAGGCGACGCCGGATTGTTCATGAATCGGCAATGCGTCGATGTCCGAACGGAGAGCGATTACCGGTCCGTCTTCTTTTCCGGATATTTCGGCAACCACACCGGTTTTCAGCGGCAAATTGAGTATCTTGATCTTCTTTTCTTCTAGTGCAGCTTTAATTTTCTTCGTTGTTTCAACTTCTTCAAAGGACAGCTCGGGATGGCGATGCAGGTCGTGCCTGAACGCGATCAGCTGCTGTTCCAATAGTTGTGTTTCCGATGTCTGACTCATTATTTAACGATCCTTTCTTTTTGCGAGATTGCAAGTCTTTCAGATTTACTGCTGTGCTTTCGTCACATCAATGCCGAAATATTTATCGGACAGCTTGGAAAGTGTTCCGTCCTCTTTCAATGTCTTGAGCTGCTGATTAAACTTTTTCAACAGTGCTTGTTCTTTCTTCGATTTCTTTGAGAACGGGAAGCTGATATGTGTATAAGCAAGCGGCTGGTCAATCACACGCAGTGACAGATTGCTTTTCTTGATTGTTGCTTGAAGAATCGATGCTGCCTGAACATAGCCGGCAACCTGACCTTTGAGCGTGTCGGTTTGCGGCCCTTCTCTTGTGTCGTAGATCCGCACTTTGATATCCAGCTTATTTTTTTTAATGTAATCATTTAAAATGTCCACTTTATTTGAACCTGAGACACCGCCGACTGTTTTGCCTTCAAGATCTTTAAGCGTTTGAATGTTGCTGTCCTTCTTGACGGCAATGGCGGTACTTGTGTAGGTGTACGGTGTTGTAAAATCATATTGCTTCGCTCGTTCCGGAGTCACTTCAAATGCATTGGCGACCGTGTCGATTTTCCCGCTGCCGAGTTGTCCGAGCACGCCGTCAAACGCTGTCAGATGCCATTCCACTTTATAGCCGAGCTTTTTCGCAATCGTCTCCAGCACTTCAACATCAAAGCCGGTCAGTTTTCCATTGTCGTCTTTGTATGAGTTTGGGTAGCTCTGTCCGGTCGCACCGACACGCAATATTTTTTCTTGTGATTCCGCCTTACCGCTGCTTTGTCCGCAGCCGGCCACGGTCAGTAGTAAAAGTGCGGCCAATGCTCCTGCAATCCATTTTTTCATTGTGTTATGCCTCCCCTGATGATTAATTGGTTTTGCTTGATCCGTTCAATGGCTGCCCGCAATCTCGATTGCGGTACAACCAGACTGACTCGAAAGTAGGACTCTCCGGACGACCCGTATGATGTTCCGGGAACAACGGCTATTCCCAAGTTATCTAATAGTTTTTCTGAGTATTGGGTTGCAGAAAAGCCTTGCGGAACCCTTACCCATAGGAAAAACGTTCCTTTTGACGGATACACTCGGTAACCGAGCGCAGTCAATTCTTTGATTAAGTAGTCCCGACGTGATTGATAAAGTGCACGAAGCTCGGCTCGCTGACGTTCCTGAGTGCCAAGAGCGAATGCCGCGGCATCCTGCACAGCTCCGAACACGCCGCCGACGTTGTTGACCAAATAGTGATTCAAATGCTTAATCAGTGATGCGTTGCCTGCCGCGAAGGCAACTCGCCATCCTGCCATATTAAATGTTTTAGAAAATGTATAGATTTCAATGCCAGCTTCCTTTGCTCCAGGTGTCTGCAGAAAGCTGCGCGGCGCTTCTTCTTCGAAGCCGATATCGCCGTATGCGAAATCATGGACAACGGCAATGTGATTCTGTTGTGCATAATCGACGGTTTTTTCGAAAAAGGCCGCGTTTGCCGAAGCTCCGGTCGGATTGTTCGGGTAATTCAGAAACAGCAGCTTTGCCTTTTCACTCACGTCTTGTGGCACACGCGTGTAATCGGGCAAAAAATCGTTCTTCTCAAGCAGAGGCAGAGAAGCCGCATGTGCTCCTGCCATCGTGACGCCGATCTCATAGCCGCCGAATGCCGGATCAGGAACAAGTGCTGTGTCGCCCTGATTGAGCAGTGCCAGCGAGATTGCCGTCAGTGCAACAATCGATCCGTTAAATATGGCGATTTCGCTGTCCGGATCAAGATCGACTTGATAGTTTTTTTTATAAAAATCCGCGATCGCCTGCTTCAGCTTCTGTTTGCCTCCGTAGGGCGGATATCCTTGATTGGCCGTTTCTTTCGACGCTTGATGAAGGTTGCTCACGATTTCCGGAAAGGTCGGCTGATCGGGATTCCCGCGGCCGAGATTGATGACATCGAGGCCTTTTTCCTTCAGCGCCTTGATCTTTTTGGCTTGCTGGGCGAAAAATTTCGGTTTAAGTGCCTGCAATCGCTCGGATGCTGCAAATTCAGTCATGAGTCGTTCCCACCTTTTCTGCGTGCTGCGCGCGTGCCTCAAGTTTTTCAATCGCCGTCCGGACGCGCTCTGCTGTCACGTCAAAGGGCAGTTCGTGAATGCGCGAGTCCGAATCGGTCATGTGACGGGCAAGGCTGCTCAGCTGCTGCTCGTTGCCGAGTGAAAGTCCGACCTGAGCTAGCTTCGTCGGCAGGCCGAGATCCTGATACAGATCAAGGACTTGTTTTTGTTCCGCCATCTTGCTTTCGAGTTCGAGCTGAAGCAGGATTCCATAGGCAACCAAGGTGCCATGTGGTGCGACTGCTTCGAGTCCGAGAAAGGTCGAGGCGTTAAAAAACGCATGTGCGCCGACGCTTCGGCCATGTGCTTCGGCTAATCCGCCGACGAGTCCGGCAGCGATGAAAATGGTGTCGATGACTCTTTGAAGTGCAAGGCTTGCTGTTTTTTCTTTCACAGCGTCAAGCGCCTGCCTTCCGTTTTCAAAAACAGTATCGCGACAGGTTTTGGCGTAATTAAAGCTCAGTTGGAGCGGCAGGCTCCGTTCTTCCTGCGGAATTTTGCTCAGACGGACGCGTGCTTCATACCATTTGGCGAGCGTGTCACCAAGGCCGGACCGAAACGCCTCGATTGGTGCCTCGGCGATAATTTTTGGTTCGACAAGCACAACGTCGTTTGATTTCCGATGCCTCAGCGTTCCAAGCCGACTGCCGTCTTCTTTATAGACGATGCTGATCGGTGTAAAACTGGCACAGTTCGAGGCAAGTGTCGGCAGCAGCACGCATGGAATGGACTGCTGCGCGGATACCGCTTTGACGGTATCGAGAATTTTCCCACCGCCGACACCAATGATGACATCGCTCGAATGCTGAATGCTTAATTGCTTAATGCGTTCCATTTCGCTTTCCGAGCATTCGCCTTGATGCACAGCTTCAGCAACGTTGGTAAGCTGGTCCAGCGGGAGATAAGGCTTAGCTGCCTCCCATGATCGATGTCCGTGAACCAGTAAGACGTTATGCCACCGCCTGTCATTCAGAATTTCGGGCAGCTGTTCAAACGCGCCGGGTTCATTGCAATAATACTCAGGCCCGAATCTTTGAACCACATGTTCACTCATCTTGTTCCTCCCTCTTTTCCATTATTCCAATTTCTTAAAGGGAGATTTTTTGCTCATGTGTAAATTAAAAAAGCTACTTTCCGCGATAAGAAAGTAACTTTTACTGAGCGTAAACGTTGACTCTTATCTTCCAGTACCGCCCAAGCGGTCTGCTAGATTTAACACCATACACCTAAGTGCTGGTTGTCGGACTTCATCGGGCTAGTTCCCTCCGTCGCTCTCGATAAGAAATGGAATTGTGATGTTAGTATATGGCCTAATCCCCAGTTTGTCAATATGATTTATTTAAATTAAGCAGCATTCCCGATTTTTTCATAATTGAGATGCTTGAGTTTGTGCATTGGGAGTGGGGGGCGTGCATTGATTGGGGTTTTTCGTGCATTGAACCATGATTATCGTGCATTGGATCACTGGTTTCGGGCATGGGGGGCGATCCTGAGCCCGGTTCGTGCGTTGGCATCGTATTTTCGTGCATTGGACTCGGGTTTTCGTGCATTGAACCATGATTATCGTGCATTGGATCACTGGTTTCGGGCATGGGGGGATCCTGGCCCAGGTTCGTGCGTTGGCGTCGTATTTTCGTGCATTGATTGGGGTTTTTCGTGCATTGAACCATGATTATCGTGCATTGGATCATGAATTTCGGGCATGGGGGGGATCCTGGCCCCGGTTCGTGCGTTGGCGTCGTATTTTCATGCATTGGACGGGTTTTCGCGCATTGATTTAGCGATTTCGTGCGTTGAATCTCATTTTCCGTGCATGGGTTCTGGTCCTTGTCCCTGGTCGTGCATGGGCATTGGGGTTTGCTATGTCATCATTCAATTTCACACAGCATTGAGCTAGTTTTTAAGCAACAAAAAAAGCGCGGCACTGACCGCGCTTTTTATCTGCATCAGCTGAGGTCTACTTGACCGATCAGGCTGGAGACGGAATGGATATCTTCGCGTATTAAATAGTCGCGAATCTGGTTGATGATTTCAATCATCGCAGCGGGATTGCGGTAGTTTGCGGTCCCGACCTGGACTGCGGCAGCACCGGCGAGCAGCATTTCAATTGCATCGCTGCCGGTCATCACACCGCCGCTGCCGATGATCGGCAGATGGCTGATTTGGTGCACTTGAAAGATGAGGCGCACAATCAGCGGCTTGATTGCTGAACCTGAAAGTGTGCCGATGACATTGCCTAGCTTCGGCTTGCGCGTGTTGATGTCGATGGACATGGCTGAATATGCGTTCGCCACGGTGAAGGCATCCGCGCCGCCCTGTTCAGCGGCGAGTGTAATTTCCTGAATACGCGAGACGGACGGCGACAATTTTGCGATCAGCGGCTTGTCGGTGACGTTTCGAATTTTGCGGATTAAGCTGTAGGTTGACTCGCTGAGCAGTCCGAACACTTGTCGATTGTCATCACTATTCGGACAAGAGAGATTAATTTCAAAACCGGCAATCTTATCCCATTGGTTTAACTTTTCGGCAGTCTGAGCGAATTCATCAACGGTTTCTCCGGAAAGATTGATGATCAGCGGCGGTTGATAGGGTTCATACACCGGCAAAACGCGTGCTTCAAAATATTCGATATCCTCGCTTTGAAAGGTCACGGAGTTCAGCATGCTGCCCTCCGCCTCGAAAATGCTTGAAGCCTGCTCTTTGCTGTGTTTGTTCATGGAAATACTTTTCGGAATAAACGCACCGATTTGGTTGGCGTCGAAATCCGGTTTACTTGTTAACTCAAATGTTCCGCAGGCGGGCATGACCGGACTGGTCAGCGTCAGCCCTGCAAAATTAACGGAGAGGTCAGGTTCTTGACTCATCTTTGACCACCCGAGTTTCTTAAGCTTGCTTCTGTCTCTTTATTCATCAACTTACTCACTCCTAATCTTGATGCTTCTTTCTTTACCTTCTGGTGTTGGTCGGCGAGCTTAGGTGTTGTCAGTATAAAGGACTGGTTGGGAAACTTCCAGAGAAATATCTTCCAATTAATCCGTGAAAATAGAACAGACGTCCGATCGAATCGTGACGTCTGAATGTTCAACGTTATTCTGCTGCTTTCAGGGCAAACATCATTTCTGCTTCGCAGGCGACTTCGCCGTCAACGGTGGCGACACCTTTGGCTTTGGCGAAACCGGCACGGAAGCGAAGAATTTCCGCTTCCAGCTTCAGCTGATCACCGGGTCGTACTTGACGCTTGAAGCGGCATTTGTCAATGCCGGCGTAGAGTGTCAGCATGTTCTCCTGCTTACCTTGGCTAAGTACCGCGATGCCGCTGACCTGAGCAAGTGCCTCTACAATCAGGACTCCGGGCATGACCGGATAATCCGGAAAATGACCTTGGAAAAACGGTTCGTTAACCGTAACATTTTTAATTGCGACCGCTTTTTTACCGTCTTCGACTTCAAGGACTCGGTCGACCAGCAGGAATGGATAGCGGTGCGGTAATATTTTTTTGATTTCGTCGATCGTTAACAAACGATCGCCTCCCTTCAATCAGTCCCTTTTCAGGAAATCGAGAATGTGCTGCCAAGTAGCAGGTTCAAAGACTGCCAATGGGCTGCGATGACCGAGCCCGCCGTAACCAAACATTGCACCGGCGGCAAGGGCGATCGCGCAGAGGGCGATCAAGGCGATCAGCCGCTGCCAGATCGGAAAGCGCCGCTTTTTGTAACCGAAGAACGGGTTAAACAATGGCTTTTGTTCTTCGTTTGCTTTTTCCCGCGTTTTGCGTTCGGCCTTTTGTGCCTCTTGTCGTGCTGCTCGGGCCGCTTTTCTCGTTTCCGGACTTGTTTTCGGTTTATTATGTAGCTTTTCGTTCGTTTCCATTACGTGTTCCTCGCTTAACGCAGCAGACCGTTGACCAGACCGGCCATCTGATCGCCGATCGTTATTGATCGCGCGTTCAGCTGATAATTGTGCTGCAGATTAATCAGATCCGCCATTTCTTTGGTCAGATCGACGTTTGAATTTTCCAGCTTGCCTTGTGCCACGCTGCCTGCATTTTCGGCAACCGGCTGAACCACATCATTCAGACCGATGCCGAGCTGTGCTAAATTCGGTAAGGTGTAGAGGCTGTTGCCCTGGTTCTCCAGCAATTGCGGTCGGCTGATCGTAACCAGTCCGAGCTGTCCTGCGTTTACGCGCGCGCCATTTGCCAGCTCAACCGATATCGCGCCGGTACTGCTGATCTGCAGATCATGGTAAGTCGCCGGAATCGTGATCGGCTGTCCGTCTGTGCCGAGCACCGCATCGCCGCTTTTCGTGAGCAGACGCAGGGTGTTCGGATCATTAGGATCCGGCTGCGTATTGAAGGCGCCGGCACGTGTGTATGCTGTTGCGCCGCCATGATTTACGGTGAAAAATTGGTGATCATCGGTCAGGGCGAGGTCGAGCGGATTATCGGTCTGTTGGATCGCGCCCATGGAAAGATCCAGTGACGTATCGCCGATTCGCGCGCCGGAGCCGTCACGAATGCCGGACGGAGTCAATCGGTTGGTTTGGTCCGTCTGATCGGCATCAGCCGGGGTCATGTTGTCGATTTGTTGAAAAAGCAGATCGGTAAACTTCGCGTCCCTGCTTTTGTAGCCGGTCGTGCTGACGTTCGCGATGTTGTCTGCAACCGTCGCAAGCTGCTGCTGAATCTGTCCTAAAGTTACTGCCGAAGCCATCATTTGCCGCTGCATCACACTCACCTGCCCCTATATTTTTTAAAATCTGTTCGAAAAGGAGGACAAAAAGGACCTCATTACCTTTTCCCCGGATTTTTCGAACATCCTCATTTAGCTTATGCGGCCGACTTGATTCACTGCTTTATCAAGTGAGCCGTCAATGATTTGCAGCACCTTTTGGTTTGCCTCAAAGGATCGGTACGATTCCATCATATCGGTGACGGTCTGGTCTGCCTGAACATTGGACCCTTCAACAAAGCCTTGTTTCAGATTAAAGCTAACCTGGCCGTTTCCGTTTGCCGCGGGCAACGCGCCGCCGCCATCGAGACGGAACAGGCTGCTGCCTTCTTTGACCAGCTGATTGGTATTCGCCGCATAGCTGACGCCGATTTGTCCGTAATTCGCTCCACCGGACGTAATCGTGCCGTCGGCGGCTACCTGGAATTGGTCGGATGGGAGCTGTATCGGCTGACCGGCGGTATTCACTACCTGATCGCCCACGTCATCGGTCAGATAGCCGGTCGGACTCAAGGTAAAATGGCCGTTGCGTGTATAACGCGTATCGCCGGCAGGTGTCCGGACATTGAAGAGCAGAGTGCCTTCCTGCGCGCCGGTTTGTGGATTGACCGGAAGCGCCGACGTTATGAGTGCGACGTCGGTCGCTTTTCCCGTTTCCGTGACCGTGCCCTGTGAAAAATCGGGAACTGCCTCATCCATATACACACCGGTTGCAAGATCGCCGACTTCAGTTGATGCGGTCACGTCGCCGCCGAGCCGGTTAATCAGCTGCTCCGGGAAGGTGCGCAGTTTTGTCTGGTCGCTTTTATAACCAGGTGTGTCCACGTTGTTCAAGTTGTTTGACAGGGTTTCCTGTCTTCTCTGTTGGGCAATCATGCCTGCAGCCGATGTATACAAGCCTCTGATCAATGTCCTTCACCTGCCTGTTTTGATTTCTGCACATTTTGCCTCACACAAAATTGCGTACGAAGTGCTGAAACGGCATCCTCCGGTGCGGCGGATGCCGCACTTTTGACAAAACGACTTGTCCTTATTCTTGATGCGCAAAAGCGCAGAGCTGTTAATTTGCTTTGCGCTTTGGTAGTTTATCCAGGTGTTCGAGCATTTTGCCGGCGCCTTCGACGACGCAGGTCATCGGATTGTCGGCTACTACGACAGGCACTTTGAGCTCACTTGCGAGCAGTTGGTCGATGCCGTGAAGCTGCGCGCCGCCGCCCGTAAGGATGACGCCGCGGTCGATGATGTCTGCGGAGAGTTCCGGCGGTGTTTGTTCGAGCACATTCTTCGCTGCGCGGACGAGTGTGCCGACGGAATCGGCAAGTGCTTCTTCGATTTCATTCGAATGAACGGTCAACGTTTTCGGAAGGCCGGTCACCATGTCGCGGCCGCGGATATCCATGCTTTCGTCGCGTGCATTCTTGAAGACGGTGCCGACGGTTATTTTAATTTGTTCCGCGGTCCGTTCACCAATGAGCAGTTTGTATCGCTTCTTAATATAGTTCAAGATCTCTTGGTCGAATTTGTCGCCCGCCAGCTTAATGGACTGGGAGGTCACAATATCGCCCATAGAGAGGACGGCGATGTCGGTCGTTCCGCCGCCGATATCGATCACCATGTTGCCGCTCGGCTGGAAAATGTCCATTCCGGCACCGACTGCGGCTACTTTCGGTTCTTCTTCCAGGTAAACTTGCTTACCGCCGCTTCGTTCGGCTGCCTGACGAATCGCTTTCTGCTCAACCGATGTGATATGGGTCGGTGTACAGATCAGGATTCTTGGTTTTTTTAAGAAGCCTTTTACATTAATTTTATCAATAAAATGCGTCAGCATGAGTTCTGTGATTTCAAAGTCTGCAATGACGCCATCGCGGAGCGGACGCAGCGCGACAATATTGCCTGGCGTACGTCCAACCATTCGTCTTGCTTCTTCACCGACTGCCAGCATTTGTTTCGTATCCGTATCGATTGCGATTACTGACGGTTCATTCAGAACGACGCCCTGTCCTTTTACATAAATCAGCACATTCGCCGTACCGAGATCAATTCCGATATCTCTTGAAAACACGTCAAATCCTCCCTGTCAAAACACCCGGAGCACGTCCAGGATATTTATCAATCATTATTTCATTTTATCACAATTTCAATCAAACAGGGAGTCTTGTCGAAAAATAATACATCGGGTCGATCGGTCGTTTTCCGAAATTCGGATTTAAAGCATCATCTCTTTTGGTTTTCGTGTTGAATCAGTGCTGAACTGCTTGTTCGGTATCTTTTTGATATTTCAGTCGCGTTGCTTCCCCTCCTCGAAGATGGCGGATTGACTTATGATAATCGAGCACGTTTTTTACTGCGTTTGCAAGTTCCGGATTGATGTTCGGCAGCCGCTCCGTCAAGTCTTTGTGGACGGTACTTTTCGACACTCCGAACTCCTTGGCTATTACCCGTACCGTCTTTTTTGTCTCCACGATATGCTTTCCAATCTTGATCGTACGCTCTTTGATGTAATCGTGCACACCACTCGCCTCCTGTAATCATGAATGCGAAATGAGACAATCTTTGGAGGAAACGGAACTTATTCAACGCATCATGCTCGTTCCAAGCCCGCCGCGCTCACCTCGAAACCCCGTATGTGAGTTTGTAACATCTTATTAAACGAGTTCCGGTTATATGCCAAAAAGTCAATAGGGACAAGGGTTGACGAGCAGGAGCACGTCCCACTTCATCGATTCAGGGGACGCATTTCTATGGTGCGGGCAACTTTCCATGCTGGGTGCGGGCTGGAAAGTTCTTCTTTTGGAACGAGAATGTGGGAATTGATCCGAACGTAAAAAACGCGTCCTCTATGAGATCCGGAGCGACGCGTTTATCTAAATGCGATAGAATTTTCATGGGGTATTTCGTGTGGAAAATTTTTCTCTTTATATAAGAGTGTGAAAGAACTTTCCTTGATGGTTCGAGACGTAAAATTCTTATTTATAAATGAGGATGCGGTGGGAATTTTCCGCGAGCGAAAATTCCTTCGTTACTGACATGATTTTGCACAATAAGGACTTACTTTTGAAATTGGCTTTTACTTTTTATGCGTTAGCTTTAAGTTTTCCGCGGTTTGCTTTTACTTTTCTTGGATTGGCTTTAACCTCCGGGGTTCGCTTTTACTTTTTGTGCGTTAGCTTTAAGTTTTCTGTAGTTAGCTTTCACTTTTCTCGGATTGGCTTTTACTTCTGGATTTCGCTTTTACTTTTTGTGTGTTAGCTTTAAGTTTTCCGCGGTTTGCTTTTACTTTTCTTGGATTGGCTTTAACCTCCGGGGTTCGCTTTTACTTTTTGTGCGTTAGCTTCTACTCATTCCTATTCTATTCCTTCTTTGTTTTTCAATTCCTAGAGATTGATAGAATTGTTCAAGTGATGGGGACTTATAATGAAGTCCTCTTCCGCGACCTGTTCCTCCTAGCTTCAGATCCATTTTTCTTAATAGATTGGTCATTGTCATGCTTGAGTCGAGCTTTAAAAACTCTCGACATTGCTCGTTGGTCATGGTTTGTCCCATTAATAGAAAATAGTGGAGGATCATTGGCTCGTGGGCGGTTTTTGATTTGTTGCCGCAATGGGGACATTGCCAGTTTGCATAAATTCGCTGCATGTCGTAGTTGCGGCAGCGCGCGCATCGGACGCCGCGCAGCAGCTCGGATGGTTGAATGTTGAACCTTTTCAAGACATTGGAAAATGGATCGCTGTGTGCCTGCAGCAGTTTATCTTGGATTTGCTGCAGAAATGGGGTGTACGTGCAACTGCCGCTGTGCTTTTCAATCATTGCTTGAATTTTAATTTGCACCTGTTCGGCATGGAAGACGTGATTCTGGACGCGGCGCGAGCGTGTGGGATTTTCGATCATAGTGCTTGGATTTGCGATCACGACATCGGCTTCGATCGGCATCAGCGGCAGCCCGATTGAGGCGAGCCACCGGCGAAGCAATTCGCGATGGCGGCCGACCTGCAACAAGGGATTGGAAAATCCGTCGCGGCGTTCGCCTAGAGTGCGAATAACCTGACCGTTTTCGCTTGTGAACGTAATGATTCCGGAATAATTTTTCACTTCGATTAATGAAATAAACGTTGGAGCGAGAATTAAAACATCAATTTGACAATCATCCAGATGGAGTCCATAAAAAACGCGAGAGGAACTGTTTAAGAAGAGTTCGAGAAAGTAGGCAAGATTCTGCTCGCCGCTCCATCCAGTGCGACGATTAGCGAGGTCATCCTCCACCGACGCACGTGCCGGATGACCGCTCGGCAAATGTTCGAGCAGTGCCTGATCCGCAAGCAGACGTATCGGAGGCAGCAAATTTTTCAGAATCAATAGGCATCATCCTTTAACATTAATAGAATCTATTTTCGACACCGAGCGTCAAATCTCCTCCTCTTCACAAACCAGTAGAGTACATGAAATTCTACGAGTACCAGCACCTCGACCCAGAGCAGGTACCATGGCCACGGGCCGAGCCAATTCAGTACCGAGACGCCGGGTTTCTTCATTAAATAGAGATAGTTTGCATCAAGCAGTCGATTGACGACAAAAATCACTGCCGCATACCCGTTCAGCCACAGCACCGCCCACCATAACGAGCGGTACGACGGACGTGCACGCTCAACCGCAATCATGTACAAGCAAGCGAGCACCGTTGCCCCATGCGTCGCAAAGAATTGTAGAAAATGCAGTTGCGGAAAAGACGCGCCAAGGTCCGGTGTCACAAGCGCCTGCACCGCACTGCCGATCGCGACAAAATACAAAATGGCGAACAGTCGCCGCGACCGAGTCAAGAGCATCACTGCCGCAAGCAGCGCCGAAACATCGCTCACCTGAAGCGGGAGCGACGCGCGCGCCGACCACGTGCCCGCGATCAGCGTGCCGATTTGATACCCCGCCTCCCCAATCATCAAAACAGCTGCGAGAATATAGCGCGTAAAAAAGGTCTGCCTGAAAAGAAACAGGCAGACCGCTAACGTCGTGATAACAAGTAGTGTGCTTATATGTTCTACCGAAAAGAGTGCGAAACCGAAAAGTTGCGGATAAAGATATTCAGACAATTTTTTTCACCTCAAAATCATTATGCCGCATCAGCCGGCTTTTTACCCTTCCGATTGGTCTTCCTTTGGCGCTACGGTGCGCTTCAGGAAGAATGAAAGAAGCAGTGAAAGAACGCCGACCACCAGTGCGATAAAGAAGGCTCGGCTCATTCCCGAGACGAGCGCCTGCAGCATCTGAGCCGGCGCTTTGGGATTTGCGGATTGGCTAAGGTATGCCTGCTGTCCGGACACCATAATGCCGATAAACAGCGCGGTTCCGATTCCGCCCGCGACCTGCTGCAAGGTGTTCATGATCGCCGTGCCGTGCGGATACATCTGCTTCGGAAGCTGATTCATACCCGTCGTTGTCACCGGCATCATCACCATCGACATTCCGATCAGCAAGGCCGCATATAAAATGATCACATACAGCATGCTTTCGGAGACCGTCAATCTGCTGAACAGCCAGATGACGACGCACATGATCACCAATCCTGGTGTGACGAGCCAGCGCGGGCCGAATCTATCAAACAATTTGCCCATTACCGGCGACAGCATACCGTTGATCAGTCCGCCCGGCAGGAGCACAAGTCCAGCGGAGAACGATGATAAAAGCAGCGCCCGCTGCAAATAGAGCGGCAGCAGAATCATCGTCGCGAACAGCGTCACCATAACCAAGATTAAAATGATGGTCGCGAGCGTATACATCGGGTATTTAAAGGCGCGAAAATCGAGAATCGGGTTTGCGATCGCGAGCTGACGCCAAACGAACAGAATTAAACTGGCCACACCGACGATCAACAGGACGAGACCGAGCCAGCCGCCTTCCGCGCCGGAGCCCATGCCATACACGAGTCCGCCGAATCCGAGCGTGGACAGAACCACAGAAAACACATCCACCTTAGGCTTCGTCGCTTGCGACACATTAGTCAGGAAGCGGGCCGCAAACAGAATTGAAAATACGGCGAGCGGCAAGACGAGATAGAAGAGCCAGCGCCATGAAAGCGAGGCAATGATCAGCCCGGACAAGGTCGGACCAAGTGCCGGTGCGAACATGATTACGAGTCCGATCAATCCCATTGCGCCGCCTCGCTTGTCCGGCGGATAGATGAACAAAATTGTGTTCATCATGACCGGCAAAATGAGTCCGGAGCCGGCCGCTTGGATGACGCGACCGACCAGTAAAAAGGAAAAGGTTGGTGCGAATCCGCAAATGACGGTGCCGATGAGGAAAATGGTCATCGCGCCGAGAAACATCTGTCGTGTTGTGAACCAGCCGGTTAGTAGTGCCGTGACCGGCATTAAGATGCCGATCACGAGCAAGTAAGCGGTGGTCAGCCACTGAACCGTTGTCGGCGTGACGTGGAAGTAGCCAATCAGATCGGATAGCGCGATGTTCAGCAGTGTCTCATTCAGGATCGCAACAAATGCGCCGATGATCAGAGCGACGGTAATCGGACCGCGTTTAATTTCTTGATTTGTTGCTGCGAGTATTGTCATCAATGAAAAACTCCCTGTCTTTATTCCCTATTATATAGAAGAAATTTTTTGCGGTCAGAAAAAGAGTCTGACAAAATGTCTGAACTTTTTGCCAGGCTCTTTCCTATTTAGTGGGTGCTGAATTAGGTGAGTAAAAATTCGGCGTCTTCGCTTGATTTATAGCGAATCGTTAGGTATGTATCCTTGATTTGTACGACAAGTAAAAGGGCAAAAGAAAAAAGGCGTAAGACCGTATCGATGTTTGCCATCGTAATGCCCATATCAATGGTGACGGCAATGGTATCCTTTGTTTTGGCGCGCACTAAGCCAAGGCTGCACTTTTGTTTGATAAAAGCAAAGCTGCGCTCAATTTGCCCGCGGCGATTCTCCGCATCACGCGCTGCTGCGTTCTCGGCGCGTCGTTGCTTTTCGTCAACGTTCTTGGGTTTGCGCCCGAGTTTGGGTCCTATAATCGTTATGCCTCGCTCTTTGGCAAACGCGATGTTTTCCCGATTGCGGTACAGCTTGTCGGCCAGCACTTCGTCGGGGTAATAACCGTGCTGCTCTTTATACCGCTCAACGGCCTTTTGAAAGTCGGTACTTTCATTAAACGCGTTGAAATCGACCCGTTCGATGTCGAGGATCCCATCCTGAATGGAGACATCGATTTTGGGACCAAACTCGGTATTTTGTTTCGCCTTGCCTCGTTTGATCGGGCGCACATACGGCTGGGCCAGACTGACAATCCGATGGTCCACTCGGTGGGTCTTCGTCCGATACATGAACTCCTGTTGCGTAAACAGTTCCTGGATGGTAACCAGTCGGCTCAGTTGCTTCTCTGTCAATTGTCCCCCTTGTGCCTGAAGCTCGCCGACATAACGCAAATCACGTCGCACGTACTGCAGTTGCGCTTTGATTTGTTGGCGCGTTTCCTTAGCCGTGCGACGCGGCTTCTTGGTGAACGTGACATAGGTTTTATGCGCTTCCCGTTTGTAGGTCCGCGGAATGGGAACGTGGAGCTGATGCGCTAGTTCCGTAATGAACGTTTCAAGGAACGTGCGCGCCTGGTTGAGTAAGGAATAGTCTTGTGGAAAGGGATATGAACGGGCGTGACCGTAGCGTCAAGGATCATCGTCTTCTGCTCGTCGCCCAGGCTGTCTTGAAGCTGGATTTTACACCAGCCTCCGATCATCGTACGCAACCGAGAACTGATCGGTGCGATCCGTTTCCGGAAATGCGTGAGGGCGGACGGATTGAACGGCACTTTGACTGTGTACGTGGGACACCCCATAAAGTACTGATAGGCCGGAGTATCCCGAATGGCCTTGACCAAATCAGCGTCGGAAAGACCGGTGGATTGCTTAATGAGCTGTGCCCCATAAAAAAGTCGGAAGGGTTTGCCTGCTCGGCCAAGTGGAGACGGAAAAACTTCACGATAGATAGTCTCCATCTCGGTCCACGGCAGTTGATCTGCAAGTTGCACCCATTTATTGTCCGGACTTAAAGAGACACCGAGCCCCTGTCCGAAAGATTCTATAGAAAGTTGAACTGTTTTCGTCCGATAAACCATCCCAAGCACCTCATTCATTGAAAAATGCACGGGAAATTGCGTCAGAGTGCGTGATCCCATGCATTTATTATACACTAAATGTGTGTGTAATTGTTTACTTTAAGGTGTTTTAGAATTACTAAGTATCCACTATTTATTACCCTAACTGTATTTGTTTAAAAGTTAAAGTTGTCAGGATCTGCTCCGAAGCGTTTATCTTCATTCAATGCGTCAATTTTGTCGATGTCTTCCGGAGACAGTTCAAAATTGAAAATGTCGGCGTTGCTGATGATATGCGCTTCCTGAGTCGAGCGCGGAATGGTGATGATTTCATTTTGCACATCCCAGCGCAGCATGACTTGAGCGGCTGTTTTACCGTATTTTTCTCCGATCGCTTTGAGGGTCGGATGATTGATCAACCCGCCGCTTCCAAGTGGTGAGTAGGCTTCAACGGTGATGCCTTCTTTGTAGCAGTAGTTGCGCAGCGGCACCTGGGAGAGGAGCGGATGCAGTTCGATCTGATCGACAGCCGGCTTGATCTCCGCATCCTGCAGCAAATCCTCAAGATGGTGCTCGTGGAAGTTGCAGACACCGATCGCACGTGCTCGGCCATCCTT
Organism: Sporolactobacillus sp. PKPK-6; assembly: GCF_056678885.1. NCBI lineage: Bacteria > Bacillati > Bacillota > Bacilli > Caryophanales > Sporolactobacillaceae > Sporolactobacillus > Sporolactobacillus sp. PKPK-6. The sequence continues at coordinate 1,442,921 of NZ_JBWXPA010000001.1, forward strand.
ATACAATTTTTCCATAGCCTTCCACGTTTCCTTGTACTTTCCTGCAGTCGGCCAATGGATCAGATACAGATCGACTGTCTCAATGCCCAGCTTCTTCATGCTCGTATCAAAAGCAGCCAGCGTCGACTCATAGCCCTGGTCGGCGTTCCACACCTTTGTCGTGATGAACACATCGTCCCGTTTCACTCCGGATTGACGCAGCGCTTCGCCAACGCCGGTCTCATTGCGATAGATCGCTGCCGTATCAATCATCGGATACCCGGCCGCCAGCGCAGACCGAACCGAATGGATGACCTCCTCGCCGTCCTTCACCTTCCAGACGCCAAGTCCGAAGCCTGGCATAGGCAGTCCATTATTAAGTTTTACCGTATCTTTCAACGACTGAATCATTTCATCCGCCCTCCTTATCATACTTATTTTCTCACAGATTCCAATTAGAGAAAATAAATTTGCTCATTATATTCTGTACCAATTTGCACAGGTTATCATGCATTGAAATGGAATCAGAGACGAGCAGATTCGAGCCGACCAACTTATGAGTAAACGCTGGCCTTTATAAAATTGATTCCGATTTATGCATTGATTGTCGCACTTTTATGTATCAAAAATCAGCTTTTATTTGCGTAGGGTTGGGTTTTACTTTTGTGTGATTGGCTTTCACTTTTCTCATGTTCGCTTTAACTTCCGGAGTTAGCTTTTATTATCCCCAGGATCGCTTGATAATACGTTTTACCAGGTTCACTGCAAAAAGAAAAGGTGCCCGCGGGCACCTTTTTCTCTTCATTAGTTAATGCTGGGCCGACCAGTACCATGGGCTGGTTTGCGCCAGATTGTCACTGGTCGTACTGTCGTCGCGCTCGGATAATTGCGCGGACAGATCCATAAACCAGTCACGGTCGGATGTAATCAATGCAAGATCGGTCATGCTGCGCAGTTCCTGGCCGTTCAACGGCGTAACCGGGAACGGCTTGATCAGGTAGCCGAGTGTTTCGATCACTCGACCGACCGTCGTTTCGCGGTCGCAGGCAACAACGTGGATCTTGACGGTCCCTTCCTCATGGTTGTAGTCAACGACAAAACCATGCATGAGCTCGCCATTTACCGTTCTGCCTTTTACCCAATCGCCTTTTTTCCATTTGGATTCATGTTGCATCAACCTTCACCACCGATCTTTTTTATATGTTCCTTCATTTTTCCTTTGATTCGTGCAGCAATCGGCACGTCATGCTCCGGAAGCTGCTCGGTCGATGATCCCGTTCGCTTGATCAGCGAAGCGATCGACCAATGTTCAAGATATTCTTCGAGACCGCGTTCTGCGCCCGTAAACGCAAAGTCCATTACAGAGCGAATTCGGTCGAATTCAGGGTCCTGCTCACAACCGGCGGAACACCAGCTGAGCTTTAAAGGGGTGCAAGAAATAGATTGATAGATCCGTGCCAATGTGCACTCGCTGGGATCACAGCCGATCCGATAGCCGCCGCCGAGACCTTCCTTCGTTTCGACGAGACCATTCTTACGTAGAATACTCATAATCTTGCGAATTCGTGCCGGATGCGTATGCACCTTTTGCGACAGCGACTCGCTGTTCCAGACGAGATCCGGCGTCCCGGCGAGCACAATCAGGCAATGAACCGCAATAGTAAACTGACTGTTCATTCTATGATTCCCCTTTTCGGAGATTAGTGTAATTATAATAGATACAGTTTCGAAAATCAATTGATTCCTACGTAAAAAGTGTTTTTGCCAGCATTTTACACCGTGATTCATAGTTTTTTCCAGTCATATCAAGGTTTGTGCATTGCCATATTTTGCGGAAAACATGGCGTTTCGAGATTTGTACTATTTTTTGAACACACGCATCGCTTCATAATAATTGGTGATCGGATGATAGTCTGTTTTTGTGAGTGGACTTTTTTCATAACCGATGCGGAGATTCGCGCGGCCGAGCTTCGGATACCACGCTCCGTAGCGATGATCAATGAAGTGTGCCCAGCAATAGCCGAAAAGCTGGCGATAATTATTTAAATAAAAATCGGCGTCCGGCGCTGCGGCGGCAAGCCATGCAGAGGCACCGAGCGCTTCGGCCATTACCCAGTAGTATTTATAGGGATCAAGAATCCGTCCATCCGGTGCCATTGAAAAATAGAGTCCGCCATACACGTGATCCGTCCCTGCTTTCCAAGCGGTTCGATAGAGAAAAACGGCACGATCAACAAGCCACTGCTCCGGCACATAGTCATGCAGCTTCATCAAGAGCTTGCTCCATTCAATTGAGTGACCGAGAACGAATCCGTACATCCGAAACTCGTTATTCTTATATTCGGCATGCTGCCTCCAGTCCGGCTGCCAATCGCGGTTGTACTGCTCCCAGACCAATCCCCCCGTTTGGTCGGCCAAGGTGATGGTCACAGAATGTGCGAGTGTCATCGCGCGGTGCAAATAAGCCTGTTCGCCGGTAACCTCAAAGGCAGCAATCATCGCTTCACAGGTGTGCATGTTCGCGTTTTGCCCGCAATAAGGATCCGTCACGCTCCAATCACGATTTTTTGCGTCGAGATAGAGCTGATGCTCATCGTCCCAAAGATGTTTTTCCAAAATTTGCACCTGGGCATTGAGCAGCGGACGTGTGCTGCCGATTCCCGCCTTGCCGGCTGTTGCCAGCGCGAGCAGTACGAAGGCTTGACCGTACATGTATTTTCCGTTGTCGGTCACCTTTCGCTTTTCCGCCTGCCAAAAATAGCCGCCGTAGTCATGGTCGTGCATCACCTCTTCGAGAAAACGCAGACCGTGCTCCGCCATGACTTTCCAGCGCTGCGGACCGCCGAGCAGGAAACCGATGCTGAATATGTAGATGAATCGCGCGGTACCGACGAGCGATTTGGTTTCATAATCACAGATCGTGCCGTCATCAAGGTAACAATGATAATAGCCGCCATTCACGCGATCGATACACTGCGGATCATAAAAATCAATCGTCTCGAAAATTTGCTTACGCAGCCAATCCTGATCAAAAAATGCCCGGCCGCCATCGATCTTCTCATCAAGCATTGCGCACCCTCTCTCTGCAGGTAGTCATACTAGATGTATGCAGCGTGACGGCTTGCTATGAAAACAGTGTGGAATTCGAGCGATCGAATACAATGAAAAAAGTGAGCAGAACGCATGGACTCACTCTCAGACTAGGCTCATGCTCAAAAATCGTAATCCAATGCACGAAACTATCGGTTCTATGCACGATAATCCAAATTCTATGCACAAAAAAGTGAGCGGAACGCATGAACTCACTCTCAGACCAGGCTCATGCTCAAAAACAGTGGGCCAATGCACGAAACTATCGGTTCTATGCACGATAATCCTAGTTCTATGCACGAAAAAAAGAACGGAACGCATGAACTTACTCTCAGACCAAGCTCATGCTCAAAAATCGTAATCCAATGCACGAAACTATCGGTTCTATGCACAATAATCCTAGTTCAATGCACGAAAAAAAGAGCGGAATGCATGAACTCACTCTCAGATCAGGCTCATGCTCAAAAATCGTAATCCAATGCACGAAACTATCATCGGTTCTATGCACGATAATCCTAGTTCAATGCACGAAAATGTGAGCGGAACGCATGAACTCACTCTCAGATCAGGCTCATGCTCAAAAATCGTAATCCAATGCACGAGACTATCAGTTCTATGCACGATAATCCTAGTTCAATGCACGAAAAAAAGAGCGGAATGCATGAACTCACTCTCAGACCAGGCTCATGCTCAAAAATCGTAATCCAATGCACGAAACTATTGGTTCTATGCACGATAATCCCAGTCCAATGCACGAAAAAGTGAGCGGAATGCATGAACTCACTCTCAGATCAGGCTCATGCTCAAAAATCGTAATCCAATGCACGAAAGTATCGGTTCTATGCACGATAATCCCAGTCCAATGCACGAAAAAAAGAGCGGAATGCATGAACTCACTCTCAGACCAGGCTCATGCTCAAAAATCGTAATCCAATGCACGATAATCCAAATTCTATGCACGATAATCCCAGTCCAATGCACGAAAAAAAGAGCGGAATGCATGAACTCACTCTCAGACCAGGCTCATGCTCAAAAATCGTAATCCAATGCACGATAATCCAAATTCTATGCACGATAATCCCAGCCCAATGCACAAAAATGTGAGCGGAACGCAATCAGGCTCATGCTCAAAAATCGTAATCCAATGCACGAAACTATCGGTTCTATGCACGATAATCCCAGCCCAATGCACAAAAATGTGAGCGGAACGCATGAACTTACTCTCAGACCAGGCTCATGCTCAAAAATCGTAATCCAATGCACGAAACTATCGGTTCTATGCACGAAAATTAGGTCCTCATGCACGAACCCAGACCTGACGAAAAAGTTCAACCGACTAACACAATCATGAAATTCGTATCCAATCGAGAAATTTTTAGCAACAAAAAATCCTCCCCACACCGCATAAGCGGTACGGGGAGGATTTATGTTCATGAGCGGCGGCTTGGTTTTTTCACAAAGAATGCGAGAATCAAGGCCGCTAAAATAATCAATGAAGCAACGAAGAACGCGGCATTGACGCCACGGATCAGCCCGTCAACGCCATATTTCTGCGGGTTGAGCGCGGTTGAGGCCATGACGGTGAACAGCAGCGCCGTTCCGATTGATCCGGCAACCTGGCGCATGGTATTGTTCATGGCGGTGCCGTGCGGAATCATGTTATTCGGCAGTTGGTTTAAGCCGGCTGTCGTTGTCGGCATTAAGACCATCGACAGGCCGAACATGCGCCCCGCATTCACAAGAGCCAGATAAGCAAACGATGTTGATACGTCCAAGCGGCACAGCAGCAAGGTCGTCACCAAAACAATGATGAGACCGGTGATTGCAAGGCCACGTGCGCCGACCTTATCAAAAATTCGTCCGGTGATCGGGGACATGACGCCCATCACAATTGCTCCCGGGAGCAGCATCAATCCGGACTTGAGCGGCGAGAAGCCGAGCATCGTCTGCATGTAAATCGGCAACATCGTCGCACCGGCAATAAACGCCGTAAAGCAGAGCATGCCGATCACCGTTGTCAGTGTAAAAATCGGGTAGCGGAACACCTTGAATTCCAGAATCGGCTGTTCAAGTCGAAGCTGCCTGAGAATGAACACCGTGAGTGCTACGGCACCCAGTGCGAGTGTCAGCAGTACCTCCGGATCCCCCCAGCCATGACTTCCGGCAATACTTGATCCGTACAGCAAGCCGCCGAAGCCAAGCGTTGAGAGAGCAATCGACAGAATATCCAGCTTCGGATACGTCCGCTTGGTCACATTTTTCAAAATGAAAAAAGCGAGAATAAAATCAAGTAGCGCAACCGGAAGCACAACATAGAACAAGATCCGCCATGAATAATGATTAATCAGCCAGCCGGACAAGGTCGGACCGATCGCCGGAGCGAACCCGATCACCAGACCGAAGATGCCCATGACCGATCCCCGCTTCTCAATCGGAAAAATGATAAACATAATCGTCATCATGAGCGGCATCATGATCCCGGCACCCATCGCCTGGATGATACGACCGATAATCAGAAAAAAGAAATTGTTCGAGACAAGACATACGAGCGTGCCAACCGTAAATGATCCCATCGCCGATAAAAACAGAGCGCGCGTGGTGAACCTTCCCTCGAGGAAGGCCGTAATTGGAATCATAATCCCGTTGACAAGCAGAAACACCGTCTGAATCCACTGCACCATGACCGACGTCAAGTTCAAATCATGCATAATGCTCGGCAGCGCCGTAACAAGCAGTGTCTGATTCAGAATCGTTATAAACCCACCAAAAACCAAGACAAGAACAATTGGTACCACATTGAGATTCCGGTGGACCTGAATCCTATTTTCTTCCATAATACTCATTCCAACACTTCTTTCTAAATGTTCATGATTGACAATGCTGATTAGAATTCACCGATCATCAGCACCGGGCAACCTATTCATCATATCATGAAAATTTTATTCGTGTAAGCATTATGAAGGGAACCTAATCCACCTGAGCAAAATTTACAATGCTCTTAATAAATACGCAATACACCGCTGTTTACCGTTGCATCAAACGTGTAGGTTCCTGATCCATGGACACCGCTGATCGTTTTGTCGCCGGATTGCTTCTCTTTGAGCGGCAGGATGCAGCGAAGCATTCCACTGTTCGTCTTTCCGTTGAGGCGGAAATCTGCATCATTCGGCAGATCAAAATTTGCCAGGCCCGAGTTGACCGAAGCCTTGACCGGTCCGCTCAATTCGGTGATTCCCATCTTCAAATTACCGGAATGCACCTGCGCATTGAACGCTCCGGAGAAATGGGTAACCTTTAAATTGCCCGAACGAAGATCAAGCGTTGCCGACCGCACATGTAATTGATCCATCTCCAGATTGCCCGAATGTACAACCAATTGGGCAGAGTCGGCAGAAATACCCTTCACGTTTGCGGATCCCGATGAAACATTCACCGCAAGCTTTCGATAAGTCGCCTCATCATCAAAGTTTATCGTTCCCGAGCCAATATCCAAGCTGAGCGCCCGAGCATAGCTGCGCGGAATCGTAATCGTTACCTTAGAGCGGTCCCACCAGGAAAAAAAGGAGAACTGCCTGTGCGTTTTCACCTGAATCGAGTCACCCGACCGTTGAACCGAGACACTCCCTTTGCCGCTCAACTTGGCGCGCACTTTATTCCCTTCACCGAGCACAACTTCCGCTCGAATACTTCCCGTTTTAACTTGAATCTGATTCACCTGCTTTGTTAAAGTTGCCGAGCTTTGCTGCTTGCCAAAGGGCAACCCAGGTAAATGAATCGGATTGAAAAAGATCAAATACACAACCACAACAATAGCCAGCACAATCGCAAACCGTTTCATACAAATCGCCTACCTTCCTTAAAGTAATGTCATGTAAAAAACTTGGCTCCGCCAAGTATCTGAGGCAACGTTTCGTGGAACATCCATCGTCAGCGGTGATGCTTTACTTAGTATAAAAAAACGCCGGCGATCAAGTAACCGTCCGGCGTTCTATAAATGTATACGTCTTAAGTGCTATCTATTCAGGCTCCCGGTTCATCCTGCCAGCCTTTGCAGGCATTGACCCATGATTTGCCGTTGCCTAGGCTGTACAGGTCATCAATGGTGAGCTCAATGGCGGAATTGCTGCTGCCGCATGCCGGGAACACGGTTTCGAAGCGTTTCAACGATTCGTCCATAAACACCGGCCAATCGTGTGTCAGACCAAATGGACAAACGCCGCCGACCGCGTGACCAACGAGTTCCAGCGTTTCTTCGGGCGAAAGCATATGCGCTTTGAAGCCGAATTCATGGCGGAATTTTTTATTGTCGATCTTGGCATCGCCAGCCATGACGACCAGCATCGCACCTTCCTTATTTTCGCCGCGAAAGGCGAGCGTTTTCGCGATCCGTTCCGGTTCCACATGCAAATGCTCCGCCGCCAGCTGCACCGTCGCGCTTGAGAGTTTCAGTTCAATGACATCCTTTTCACGGCCGACCGACCGAAAATAGGCCTTCACTTTTTCCACAGACATCCTAACGCCTCCCGTTCCTCTTGCATTATCGTCAAGTTTAGCAAAAAATAGTGTCCTGTCAATCCGTACTGGTTAATATATACTTTGCAAAATCTACGGATCTATTATAAATTTAAACTATTATCATTCGCGCACTTGCACGGATACTTTGGGAAAATCATAAAGAAGGGGTTGCGCATGGCAGAATTATTAACGGGAAAAGAAATTTGCGGACGCTACAGCGATCTTCAGCATGACGCGTTCGGCACTGATGACCATCAATTCAAGCTGATCACAATCGAGAAGGAAAAGTTGTATGACGTGCCTTGCTCGTTCAGCAGCAATGGAAAAAATCTGGTGACCTATAAAGAATGGGCAAACGACCCGGAAAATTACGATGATTATCATACCGATAACGTCAAGCAGATGGTTGATTATATACATGAAGGCGGAAAGCTGCCGCCAATGATGGTCAATAAGGATTTATGCTTGTATGACGGTCAGCATCGACTGACGGCATACAGCCTGATCCCGGAAATCAAGGAAGTCGAAGTATACAAGGAAGTCTGACATGAAGCGAGCGCCGCGGCGCTCGCTTTTTTACTTGGCAGCTGATGTTTCTTTTTTAAGCATATGCGTGATCCAATAGCCGAAACCAAGCCGGACTCCGGCGATGGCAACTACAAGTCCATGTCCCATGTCGCTATCTAAAGTACTGAGATACCAAGCCATCAGCATACCTTCGAACGTCACCTGTGCAATCACTAGATTGCTGATTTGTTCAAGCGTTTTGACGCTGACTCCCTTGTTCGCTTTCAACGCTTTAATTGCTTTTTCGTTCAGAATAAATGGAACAAAATGGCTGTCAAATTTGCCTCTTCTAAACTTAATAAATCCAATCAACATGCATACGATGACGATACTGACTATTGAGAGTGCTATATAGAAAAACATCCGCTCACCTCTTCAATTCGCGGACCCACTCCGCAAACGTATATTGCCAATATTTTCCCGAAAGCGGTACTTCATCCGCTTTTCCCGAATCGAGTTGCTCAATCAGGCGGCGCCACAGGTCCTGGCGATTCCGGTCCGCAAAGCGATGCGTCCATTTTTCCACAACCCATAGAAACAAAACACATGTCAGTGCCACGTTCAGCAGCGTAAAGAAACTGCCCAGATCAACAGACAGTAGGAGTCCGCCAAACAATCCGCAGATCAGCATGATAGCGACGATGATCAATTTGATAATCTGAAAAATTTTTCCTTTTTTTAGGATACTCTCCGACTTCGGCACATGAAGGCTGGCCTCAGTCCGTTCCATCAGTGGAAGCAAATAATCGCTCGTTGGAATTTCAATTTTTTTATCGTAATGGTCGACGAGTTGATTGACGGCCTTCACTTCTACCTTCTTTCCTAAATAACGGTGACCTTTCATGACAATGGCTGAGACCAACGAAGGAAAGGCGAGACAAATTAATACCCACATGATGATGTATTGGTTAAGAGGGAGATCGCTAAGCTCATCCCGGTGGGCCAGCAGCTGATCGATCATGGTCGCATCAATTAGCGCATGGTAAAAAATCATGATGAAGGAGAGCAGCGAACAGACTCCGGCAACCGATCTTACGATCCGGAGCGGCGACTGGGTTCGAGCATTGTAGTCCTCCCACGTAATACTCGGATTGGCGGCCCATGCTCTGAATGTAAAATTGATTAAGGCAACGATCGCGAAGAAGATCAGTGCGCTCAAGCTGATCCAGACATGGCCAAGGTTGAATGTGAGGCCGATCGCGCCGAGCCAAACCACGAATACGATCGCATTCTCTATGTATAGGCGGCGACGCTTTTTCCAATGATCTTGATTCCAGTGAATCCATTTGGCACGTTGCTGTTCTTCCGAGTTGACATGAATCCCGCTCAGCAGCGCCCAGAAATAAAATAAGCACAAAAAGACAAGGACTAACGACATCGTGAAGCCTCCCTGATTACTCGTTTCTCATATTGTAGCAGAGTATAGAAAAAAGATGGCACCGGATATTCGGAGCCATCTCTTTTTGCATGAGAGAATTTTTTAACGGCATGCCGGATGCCATGGAAATTGCGGGCACCACCACGGTCTCGGCGGACGCGGCGGCTGTTGCGGGAACGGTACCCCGCGCGGCGGATACGGCCCGAGATAAGTAAGTCCGGACATATCTGTAAAATGTTCCTGGTGCTGTACCCAGCGCCGCTGCTGCGGCAAATAGACATTCATGCTGACCATGCCTGTATTCTGGTTGACGCCGAGCAGTTGGATCAGCATCATCTGATTATAGCTGGCGAGCCGCGTTTGATAGAAATGGCCGCGTCTGCCGCGATTAAGTTCTTGCTGAATCGCGTTTGTCGGAACAAGAAACGGCTGCGGTTGTTCGCGTTCATCGTAATCATCATCATCATATTCGGTCACATACCTGTAAGGCTCATATTCATATGATTCATAGCCATACGGATACCCAGATCCGTTTGGATCGTCATACATTTTTATAAACACCTGCCTATCTTGTTTGTAATACTATATGCCGGGCATTTTCATTGGGTTGGGCTGTGGCCCAGTTTGAAGCTATGAAGAAAAAGACGGCTCTGCATGATGCGGGTGCCATCTTTTTTCATCAGCAGCCGGGAAACCAAGAATATTGCTGACACCACGGCGGACGCGGCGTACCGGTACCTTGGCCGCCTCCTTGCGTGCCGCCCGGTCCACCACCTTGCGTTCCTCCTTGGCCGCCGAGTGGCGGAGGGGTCGGACCAAGATAAGTCAGCCCGAACATATCCGATTTATGCTCTTGATGAAACATCCATTGCCCGGTTTGCGGCATGTAGACGTTCATACTGACCATGCCGGTTGTTGGGTTTATACCAAGCAGCTGGATCGTCACTAGTTCACCGAAGCTTGCCAGCCTGGTACGGTAATAATGTCCGGTCCTTCCCAGCTTAATTTCATTTTCAATTGTTGCCGTCGGCAGCAGTGTCGGCATCTGTTCACGATAAGGATCGTACGCATTTTCATTAAATTGATTCCCATTATAATAGCCATAAGGATCGTAAAAATAACCATCCTCGAATTCGTTTGTCATACAGTCACCCGCCCCTCTCATTATGTATTACTATATGTCGGGCGATTGTATTGGGCTGGGCGCGATCAAGCCCAATTTCAATTTTAATTATTTTGTTTGTGTAAACGTTTTCTAATACGGCTTGTTGATTCGATTTCTATTATTATGCAGTGTTTTGGCTTCATTTTTACTGTTTTGTCGTTTCGTTTTTTTTCGGGAAATTTGTTATTCTCTTTTTAAAAGATCTTTGAAGTTAAGGAGATGATTGATTGATCAAAAAACAGAGAACGATGCCCCATATTCTCCGTCAACTAAGCGCGTTGAAACGCCGCCTCCCTCCAAATCATCCGCAATTCGCGCTGATTTGCCAGGATGAGAAAAATCGCTCGAACGGATATAAAGGTGAGGAAGCGATTGATTATTACCTTGCCGATCTGCCGGATGATTTCTCCATCTATCATGGCCTGCGCCTGCCGATGAACCATTCCTTTTTCCAAATGGACACGCTCATTCTAACCTATTCCTTCCTATTAATAATTGAAATTAAGGCACTAAAAGGAGAGGTCTATTTCGACCCGGTGTTCAAACAAATGATCCGAACACTCAATGGTAAGTCGGAAGGATTTCGTTGTCCGATTGTGCAAGTAAAAAGGCAAAATGATTGTCTGAGTCGTTGGTGCGCGGCCCACAGATTTCCGCAAGCTCCGATTGAAGACTTCGTCACGTTCAGCAATCCTGAAACCATACTCAAAACAGCTTCCGGCAATACAATCGTTCCTCGAAAAGTCTGCCACATGCACCAAGTTCCCGATCGCATTCAGGCACTCACGCGTGCTCCGGTTAACATACGCCTAACCGATCAAGAACGCGATCGGCTCAACGATCAACTTATCCAAGCCCATACACCACTTATCCAGAATGTGCGTGAGCTCTATCATATTGATGACAAAGACCTACTCACCGGCGTTCAATGTCCAAACTGCCACGCCATCCCCATGATTCGAGCCCATGGCAGCTGGCATTGTTCACGTTGCGGCCGAGATTCAAAAACCGCGCACCACACCCTGCTTGACGACTACTTCTTGCTGATGTCACCAACTATAACGAACCGTGAGTTCCGACACTGGGCGCACCTAGATTCTCGAGCGCAGGCAACGAACCTGCTAAAGAACATGAACCTTCGCTATACAGGCACACAGCGACATACAATTTATCACGAACCTGATCAACATTGAAAAACCAGCCTTCTTTGACGGCTGGTTTCTTCTTTTGTCTTTATATAGATGTGTACAAGCCTCGGCTTGTACACTCCTTTTGATCTTTCGTGCATTGGATCACTGGTTTCGTGCATTGGCCAATTGATTTGGTGCATTGACTCGGATCAGGCTGGCGTTCATGCATTGGGCACTACTTTTCGTGCATTGAACCAAGGTTTTCGTGCATTGGATCACTGGTTTCATGCATTGGCCAATTGATTTGGTGCATTGACTCAGATCAGGCTGGCGTTCATGCATTGAGTACTACTTTTCGTGCATTGGATCACTAATTTCATGCATTGGCCAATTGATTTGGTGCATTGCTTTTTGGATGTGATTTGTTGACATCCATTCCCTAGCATTTTATACTGATATCAGCTACTTGGCATTGCAAAGTAGCTGATTTTTCACACTGGTATCTTGTTTTGCAACATACCGTTTTAAGAAAGGAGCAGCTATGTCTGTTCGGACCCAGCTTTTGAAAGGTGTGCTTGATGGCTGTGTGCTGTCGATCATCGAAAAGGAATCCGTATATGGTTATGAATTATCAAAGAAGCTGCAGCTGGCCGGATTGAGTGATGTCAGTGAAGGGACGATCTATCCGGTGCTGCTGAGGTTGCAGAAAAATGGTTATATTCGCGGGGAGATGCGGCCGTCGGAATCGGGGCCGGACCGCAAGTATTACTCGCTGACGGACGATGGACTTGCAGCGCTGAAGGAACTGGCGCTGGAATGGGCAAATATCGCCGGTCCGGTCACGACATTAATGCAAAGGAGGCACACAAATGATTAGCTCAAAACAACTAATCTCGGAAAATAATGAAAGGCGCAAGTTGCTGACTAAGGAAAATGAAAAATACTATGATGATATGCTCGTCTACATTCGATTAAAGGCAAAATCATCGGATCAGGAAAGCGAAGAGGTACTGATGGAACTGCTCAATCACTTGATTGATGGACAGCAGGATGGAAAAACGGCGGCCGACATCTTCGGTGATGATCCAAAGGGATATGCAGATGAGCTGATCAGCGAGCTGCCCAAAGCGCACTTGCGCACCAGGCTTCCGTTTCTCAGCTATCTGTTAATCAACCTCATCTCTATATTTTTACTTGTCCGAGGCGCCGCTTTATTTATCGGCGGCTTCTTCAAGCCTGTGGACGCGACCGTCTTTATCGTCAAATCTACGCTGATTACGGTTTACTGGCTCTTGGCGATCGCATTTCTTATCTGGTTCATTTTGCATCTTGTCGAGAACGCCCTCTTCAAAAAAGTAAGCAATTGGAAAGATGTATTGAAAGCCGGGCTGGTTGGTATCATCAGTTTTGGTCTAGGTACTGCGCTGCTGTATCTGATTCCCAACTTCGGCCCGTCCTTCTCATTCGGCTGGCTTCCGTCGCTTGTGAGCGGTGCCATCCTGTGGCTGATCAGTTTTTGGACAAAGAAAAAGTTTAACCTTTTTTAGGTAGGGAACCCTAGTGTACAAATGAACAATTGCGGCTTGGTAAAAAAGGAATCGTTTCCCCCTGTTCTTCCGATCGCCAACGAACCCGACCCGGACTGTTCGCCGCCTTGCCGCCCATGCTTTTCGGCGCGCTCGCCTGAAGCACAAGTGAAACGCCGGATCTGCATCACACGTAAATGACCTGAGGAGGGATCCAATGAACGATTATGAATTGCGCGCTTATGATGAAATCATGGCTTGGAAGCGCAAGATGCTCAAGCCCTCGAGTTTGCTCAATCGTATGTCTAAAAAAGTTCAGGCAAAAATGAACGGGTATATACCTGAAAAAGTGCAACATGCGATCACGGCGGCAATAAAAGGTATGGTTCAATCGACACTGACCGGTTCGCATTGGATCACCAAAAAGAATCAAGCTGCCGGTTTGTCACTGGAAGAAAAAGATCGAATCGTGACTGAAAAATTGTCCAATTACCGTAAAACCGCTGTTGTAGAAGGTGCGGGTACCGGTGCAGGCGGAATCCTGCTTGGCCTGGCCGATTTTCCGCTCCTGTTGTCCATCAAAATGAAATTTCTTTTTGATGCGGCATCGGTTTATGGTTTTGATACGAAGGAATATGAGGAGCGGATCTTCATTTTGCAAGTGTTCAAGCTCGCTTTTTCGAGTGATGACGTGCGGAATGAGACGCTCGAAATCATTGAGAATTGGGGGACGCGCAAGCAGGAATTTATGGAGATGGACTGGCAAGAGTTCCAGCAGGAATATCGGGACTATCTCGATTTTGCAAAAATGCTACAGCTGATGCCCGGAATCGGTGCCGCAGTCGGTGCAGTGGTCAACTATAATCTGCTCGACCGGCTTGGTGAAACAGCAAAGAATTCTTATCGGCTGCGCCTCCTTACCGCCCAGCCTAAATGGATTGAATCATCATCGCCGAAAGACTAAGGCCTTTTCATTGGTGAGCGTATCGGTGCGACACCATGAATCGGCCTCATTACAAAAAAACAGGAGAGCAGCAAAATGATTGCTGCTCTCCTGTTTTTTATAAAACTTTGCTTAGAAATGCTTGCGTTCGCTCCTCTTGTGGGTGTTCGAACAGTTGGTTTGGTTCATTTTCTTCTACTATATAACCGCCGTCCATGAAAATGACGCGGTCGCCGACTTCACGTGCGAAGCCCATTTCATGAGTAACGACAACCATCGTCATCCCATCCTTGGCGAGCTGCTTCATGACATCGAGCACTTCGCCGACCATTTCAGGATCGAGCGCCGAGGTCGGTTCGTCGAACAGCATCATTTTCGGTTCCATCGCAAGTGCGCGGGCAATCGCGATACGCTGTTTCTGACCACCGGATAATGAATCGGGGTAGGCATTCGCTTTTTCTGCGAGCCCGACCTTGCCGAGCAGTTCCATTGCTTTTGTCTTCGCCTGTTCCCTGCTCACCTTTTTCACCTTAAGCGGTGCGATCATAATATTGTCAAGCACAGTCATATGCGGGAACAAATTAAACTGCTGAAACACCATGCCGACATCCTGTCGAATTTGGTTGATGTTCGCTTTTTTGTCGGCAATATCCGTGCCTTCAATGTATACATGCCCGGAGGTGATTGACTCAAGCAGATTAATGCAGCGGAGCAGTGTCGATTTGCCTGATCCGGACGGACCGATGACAACGACCACTTGCTGCTTCTCCACTTCAAGATTAATTTTTTTCAATACTTCATTGTCGCCGAACGACTTTTTCAAATCTTCTACTTTGATCATCATTTTGTCGCCATCCTTCTTTCCAGGCGATTTACTAAGAAGCTCATGGTCAAGGTCAGGATCAGATAGATGAAGGAAATCGTCAAGTACGGTGTCCAGACGATTGCATACTGCGCGCCCATTGCCTGCGCCCAATAGGTCAGTTCAGGTGCCGCGATTGCCGCGATCAGCGAGCTGTCCTTAATCAGACTGATGAATTCATTGCCCATCGGCGGAAGCACGCGACGAACGGCCTGCGGCAATACGATATAGCGCATGGCCTGGAGCTTGCTCATTCCAAGTGAACGTGCCGCCTCGGTCTGACCTTCGTCAATGGATTGAATACCGGCACGGAAAACCTCGGCAATATATGCTGCCTCATTCAATGAGAGTGCAAGAGCACCGGCGAGAATGCCGTTTGATTGACCAAAAACAGCCGGAACGACACCAAAATGAATAATAAGAATTTGTACATACAGCGGCGTTCCTCGAAAGAAGGTAATGTAGCAGATAAACGGCCATGACAACGCCTTATTATTGATCATTTTCCCGAAACAGACAAGTAAACCGAGCAGTGTCCCGAATACGATGCCGGCAAGTGAAAAACCGACCGTAAATAATGTTCCGCTTGCAAAAAAGGGCAAATATTCTCTGATGATGTCCAAAGGGTTAACGCCCAAATGAATCCTCCCCTAACTTAAAAAGTTGCTTAACAAGATCGTTAAGCAACCTCTATCTGTAACTCGTTGGTTTAAAAGCTTATTGCTGAGCTTTCAATGTATCAAGGTCCGGAGAAACTTTAAACCATTTTTTATAGATTTTTACATAAGTACCGTCGCTGTACAGCTTGTTGATTGCCTTGTCGAAGACCGGTTTCAGCTTGCTGTCTTTCGGGTACATGATCCCGTAGAATTCAGGTTCGAATGCATCTTTGTCTTCAACGACCTTCAAATTCTTGCTTGGGTTGTTGCGTGCATATTGCTCAATTACCGTGTTGTCGGCAACGACCGCATCAGCACCCTTGTTCAGCATTTCCATGATTGCCAGGTTGATCGTCTTGAACTTTTTAACCTTTGGATTGTTCTTGCCGACAATTTTTTCAACCGCAGCTTGTCCGGTTGTGCCTTGTTGAACGGCAATGGTTTTTCCCTTCAGGTCGGCAGCTGATTTAATCGTGCTGCTTTTAGCTACAAGAATTTTGTTTGTTGAAAGGAAGTAAGGTTTAGAGAAATCATAGGTCTTTGCACGATCAGCAGTGATTGAGATTGCTGAAATACTCATATCAGCCGTCTTTGATTTCAGTTCGGCAAACACAGGGTCCCAACCGACATTGACCAGTTTGTATTTGTAACCGGAAGCTTTGCTGAGCGCCTTCATAATGTCAACATCAAAGCCGACCATCTTACCCTTGTCCAAACTTTCAAATGGCGGATAAGTCGCATCGTTAACCACGCGCAATACTTTTTTCGTTGCTGCTTTCTTAGATGATGAACCGCTGTCGCTGCCGGATGAACAGGCCGTGAATATTAAAACGAATGCCAGTAAAAGTGATAAAACAGATAATTTCTTTATCATTTAAAGCTTCCCCCTGTATCTTTCTAATTAATTGCGAATTAAATTATTTTTAATTATACTCTCTCTTTGAAAGTGATAGCAAGATAAAAGTTGAATTTTAGAACAATTTAAGCATTTTCATGAGAGGAAAGCTGACAAAAAGACCGAAGGGGTCATCCCCTTCGGTCTTTGCTAAGTATCGTGAATCAGCCGAATACTTTGACGCGTTCGTCGATCGGTGCGAATTCCTTTTCACCAGCCGGTGCTGCACTATTGCCAAATGGCATTTGCGCACGGAGCTTCCAGTTCTTCGGAAGATTAAATTCTGATTGAACCGCCTCGTCGATCAGCGGATTGTAGTGTTGCAGTGATGCACCGACGCCGATTTCAGACAGTGCAGTCCATACTGCAAATTGTGTGATCCCTGTGCTGTGTTCCGACCATACAGGGAAGTTGTCGGCATACAGTGCGAATTGTTCCTGCAGACTTTTAACAACATCCTGATCTTCGAAGAACAGTATGGTTCCGACACCTGCGTTAAATGAAGCGAGCTTTTGTGCGGTTGAGTCGAATGGCTGACCTTCAGGAATTACTTTGCGCAGTTCCTTTTCTGCAATACCGCCTTCACCCCAAATTTTTTCACTCTCAGCTCCGAACAAGACAACAGCATGCGCCGTCTGTGAGTTGAATGCGGAAGGTGAGTATTTGACTGCATCCTGAATCGTCTTAATGATTTCTTCCTTGCTTGCTTTCACGTTCTTATCTAAGGCATAGATGGATCTGCGATTTTCGATTGCATTAATAAATGTGTTTGCCATGAGTAAAAACACTCCTTAACTAATTAATTTTTCTTTACTTACATAAGTATAGTTTATGATTAAAAAAAAGTAAACCATTTGCACTTACTTTTTTTCAGTCGCATGTTCTCCATACCATTTGTTCGCCCAATTGTGTACTTCTTCCAAAATCGGTTTCGATTCGATTCCCATCTCAGTCAAACGATAGGTAACCTGGACCGGATAACCCGTGTCGACCATACGTTGAATAATGCCCATCTCTTCCAACTCTCTAAGCCGTGCGGACAGCATCCGATCACTTAATTCAGGAATTGCTGCAGAGATCGAACTAAAATGAGTTTCCCCAGATAGGAGCACTTCTATAATCAAACCATTCCATTTTTTTCCTAGAATCTGAAAAGCTTTCTCAAATTTGGGACAGACTGAAACCGCTCTTTGCATAATGCTCACCCCTCTCTATATTGTACTATACATACAAAAAATAACCAACTAACTTTTATTAATTAAGTGTCTTTTTATCCTATTCGTAGTTTGTCATTTAAAAAGGGTCAAACTGGTCGACCGTCTAGGCTGTTCACATGAGTCTTTTTCGCAATGCAAAGCGACATCATCGCAGCGAGCAGACATGCCGCCCCGGCCGAGATGAAAGGAACGTTATAGCTTCCGAGCATGTCGCGCATCGCTCCGGCGCCATATGCGGCAATGGAAGCCCCAAGCTGGTGGGCGACTGCCACCCATCCAAAGATCATGCCCGCTTTTGCGTTGCCGAATTCTTTTGCGGCGAGCTTCACCGTCGGCGGCACGGTTGCAATCCAGTCCAAGCCATAGAAAACGGTAAAAATCATTAACATTGGATTCGAAGCATCGAGCGCATAGGGAAGAAAAAGAAGCGAAAGCCCGCGCAGACTATAATACCAAAACAGAAGCTTTCGGCTGTCCATGCGATCAGACAGCAAGCCGGACAACGTGGTGCCAAGCAGATCGAATACACCCATCGTCGCCAACATGCCCGCCGTTGTGACCTCCGGGATACCATGATCGTGGCCCGCCGGGATGAAATGTGTCCCAATTAAGCCGTTGGTCGAGAATCCGCAGAAGAAAAAGGTGCCGGCAAGCAACCAAAACGTGCGATTCGTTAAGGACGATCGCAGTGCAACCAGCGGCGCGAGCAATGCGTTCTCTTTGATCTGCTCCGGTTTGACCACTTTTGTTGATCCATATGGCGCAAGACCCAAATCATACGGATGGTCACGCATCCAAACGGCAACGATAACCATTAATACCGCGATCACTGCGACAATTGTGATCATCGCATAGCGCCAGCCGGCATCAACCGTTATTTTGGCGAGCAATGGAAGGAAAAGCAACTGACCGGTCGCTGCACTGGCTGTCAATATTCCTACAACCAAACCGCGCCGCTTCTGAAACCAATTGCCGCTCACGGTTACTCCAAGCACATTCGCCATCATACCCGTGGCTAATCCGGAAACAAGTCCCCATAATAGTTCGAATTGCCATAAAGCATTCATTATTGGTGTCAACGCCAAGCTCGCTCCAAGTACTGTCAGCGAAATCACGACCATCTTTCGTATCCCGAAACGCAGCAGTAAAATCGCCGAGAACGGACCAACCAAGCCATATAATAGGATGCCAATCGAAATCACACTGGAAATGCTGCCGCGGCTCCAGCCGAATTCGTTCTGAAATGGAACAATCAGCACGCCCGGCATCGATCGCACACCGGCGGAAACAAGAAGCGTCAGGAACGTGACCAGAACAACAACCCAGCCATAGTGTATTTTTGCTAACTTCATACGTCACCTCAAGTCTTTTCTTTTCGTCGTATACAATACTCGGTTCATTTATTTTTCTTTAAGCTGATCACTTGAGCGCACTAGTTCTTGTGACAAAAGATCAGATGCTTCTTTGCCCAGCACGCGCTCATACCTTTGATGAAGTCGGTTTGACGCATTGCGAATCTCTTGTTCCAGTGCTCGTCCGGAGGCAGTCGGATAAACAAGCACCGTTTTTCCCTGCGTCTTCCTGCGCACAAGTTCTCTTCGTTCAAGCTTCTCGATAAATCGCGTTAATGTGGAGGGCGCAATATCCAATTGTTCGGCCAGTTTTTTCTGCGTGCTCCCCGGATCCTCAATAACAAGTAACAGTAAATAACCGTACATCGGGCTGAACCCGGTCGGCGCGAATTCTTCATCCGCCATTTTAGTGATGACCCGACTTAATCGGTTGGTTGTAAAATAGAGACAGTTATAGCGAAAGTCGCTCACTTTGCAGCGCCTCCTTTTTTATTTTAAGGTTTTTAATTTTCGTTTGTATGTACAACTAAATATATAAAAACTGGTTTAAGATGTCAAGACGGTCAGTCGCACGTAAAATAAGCGGAGATATTCCGGTTATGTGCACCATGGAGCTTTTTTCGCGAGTACATAAGAGTAATTTTTCCGGTTATGCAAAGCAAAGCCTTCCATTTTTACGTTTTTCGATTCGATAAGCGTAATTTCTCCATCTATTTAAGCTATTTTATCGTTCGTATTCTAAATAAGCGGAAATTCTCCATCTATTTATCAAATTGAGCACTTGCCGCAGACGATCCGGGAGCCACCTCGTGCAGACTCGTGCCTGCACTTTGATTCACAAGCTCTTGTTTGGCCACTTGTAAAAAAGAGCATCTCAAAGTCAAAAACAGACTTTTGAGACGCCCTCTTCATCACTTATTCTTTTAATGGTCGAATCGGCAGCAGCATGCCGATCAAGACGATCGCTGCGGCACCAAGGAAGATCCACTGCATTGAGTTACCGGCTGCTACAAAGGACAAGGCCAGAAATACAGCCAAGTCGCAGCATGAGTCGACGATCGACAGCAGCGAGATCGTCGTCGCACGAACCGTTGATGGAATGTAATCGTTACTGATCTGCGAATAGATCGGATATCGGATCACTTGAACGATCCGCAGTAAAATGAATACACCGATCGCAAGCCACAGCGTCGATCCCGTAAATGCTGCCAAGACTAAGCCGATAACCGACAACGCGCCGGTTACGAACATTAGCGCAATACGCGAATAATGATCGGTCAGCCAGCCGATTGAACGCGAGGCGAAAAATCCGAGCACGGCGGCACCTGCATAGAACAAACCGACGACTTCAACCGGTATGCCCGCATGAGTCAAGAACGGCTGGTCAAAATTCTTGAACACCGCACCCACTGGAATGAACACGAGCGTGACATTTAGGAACATCAACAGCAGGAGCGGCTTGTGCCTGATCACAAGAAAGCCTTCCTTGACCTGGCGAA
Source organism: Sporolactobacillus sp. PKPK-6 (assembly GCF_056678885.1). Lineage (NCBI taxonomy): Bacteria > Bacillati > Bacillota > Bacilli > Caryophanales > Sporolactobacillaceae > Sporolactobacillus > Sporolactobacillus sp. PKPK-6. The sequence continues at coordinate 1,463,698 of NZ_JBWXPA010000001.1, forward strand.
GCGGATTCTCGAACGGTTCTGCGGCGCGTTTCGGCTTCTTCAATAAGAGTGTCAGCGCAAGTTCAACCAATTGAAACGCAATGGTGAGCAGAATCAGCAGATCAAATTGCGACGTGCTCAAGTCTTTTGCCGCGTAGGCTCCGAACAGAACCGCGACAATCATGGCAATGAAGCTGCCGGATTGAATTTTCCCCATCGCCTGATCCATCCGATGTTCCTCGCCACTTTCTTTCAGAGACTCATAGATGAATGCCTCATCGGCTCCCGAATAAAAGGTGACGGAAAAACCATTGATAAAGCTGTATGCAAAAAACATCCATGGCTCCGATGCGAAAAGCAGTAAAGCAATACTCGCTATTCTGAGCACGGCACCGGTAATAAAGGAGCATTTGGCACCGAAACGATCTGCGTACACGCCGGTGGGAACCTCCCCAATCAGCACGGCGGCACTCCAGCAGAACAGTACGATGAAAATGTCCTGCGCGCTCAAGCCGCGCTGCATATAAAAAAGTGTCATGACCGGCTGTAGGAAATTCATGGTGCCGAAAAAGTCGGACCAAAATAATAAGCGGATATTATATGAAGCAATTGTTTTCAAAATCGTTCCCACTCTCTAATTAATTTTTGGGTTAATTAGGAAAGCAGGAGATCGTACAAACGTTAGTCCATGCAGCCCCCTGCTTCCTGATTTGAGAAGAAGAGTTGTACTTTTTGCATAGATAAGTCCCCCTATTTTTTGATGCTCTCATTATATCAGATTCAAAATGTTTTGAATGTCTTTCTTGGTTCTTAGAATAACCGTCTTTTCTTGAAAAAGTGCGAAATCATGTAAAACTCGCTGCTTCCCCTGTGTCTGAAATTGTGCATTCCACTCAAACATTCGTCGGAGAATGTGAAGGGTCGGCCGGTAGTTGACTTTTTCCAAACGCAATTCTTGTCGGACAAACCGTTTGAGAATTCGATATTTTCGGATGCGGTTTGGCGGGTCTAGAAAAAGAATCCGATCCGCACGCTGTATGGCGGGCAGTACCCAATCCGCGTACTGAGCACCTTCAATGATCCACGCATCTGTCTTCAGTATGTCTTGCAAAACGGCATCGCGTTCCGCCGGTGTCCGGCGCCTGTCTCCATCAGTATGCCGCTCCCAAACCACATTATCGAGCTCATAAGCAGCGACTCCCGTTTTTTCTGCGATTTTCCGAGCCAAGGTTGTTTTGCCGCTGCCGACCGAGCCGATGATATAGATTTTCATGGGTTCCCCTCCATCCGTTTTTTTCTCCAGTGTAGCGGATCCGAGCATGATCAACCAGACAAATTTTTGCATTTTCTGCGTCCGTGACGGCATTTTTTGGTACACTTGATTTATTCTGTAATGAACGGGAGCCTCTCTTCATGGAAAAAACTGCTGTACTGCTCGTCAATCTCGGGACACCGGATGCTCCGGATGAAAAATCGGTACGCCGCTATTTGGCCGAATTTCTCAGCGATCCGCGCGTGATTGATTTGCCGCGCTGGAAGTGGCTGCCGATTCTGCACGGCATCATTCTGCGCGTGCGTCCGAAGAAATCGGCAATGCTCTATCAATCCGTATGGACAGATGCAGGCTCACCGCTCCTGCTCAATGGACGCCGGCAGCAGGCGGCACTTCAGGAACGATTGACCGATACCGGCGTGAAGGTTGTGCTGGCGATGAGCTACGGAAAGCCTAATTTAGACGCGGAATTACAAAAGCTGCATCAATGGGGCGTGCGCCGTCTTGTTGTCGTACCGCTTTATCCGCAATACTCCTCGACGACGGTTGGTTCAATCTGGGACGGACTGCAGCGCTCTCTTGCCGACTGGCGCGATTTGCCTGAGCTGACGTTCATTCGTGATTATCCGGATCAGCCGAGCTATATCGCGACCTTGGCTGATCGCATCCGCAGCTCTATTGCCGAGCACGGTATGCCTGAGCGGCTCCTTCTTTCTTATCACGGGATTCCGATTCGCTACGCGCAAAACGGCGATGACTATCCGCAGCGCTGCCAAATCACAACCGAACTCATCAAGCAGCAGTTTCCGGAGCTATCGATTTTAGAAACCTTCCAGTCGAAATTCGGCAACGAGGAATGGCTGAAACCGGCGACGATTGATACGGTCCGCGCGCTGGCCGCACAAGGCGCAAAGCAGATCGCCGTGATTGCACCCGGCTTCAGTGCCGATTGCTTAGAAACGCTGCAGGAACTTGCGCAAGAAAATGCCAGAGCCTTTTATGAAGCAGGCGGGCAGCAGTTCAGCTACATTCCTGCCGCCAATGATCATCCTTTTTTTATTGATTGTCTGGAAGATCTGGTGCGGCGAAGACTGCATTACTCCAATTAAAAAAGATCGGGAAGCTGTCCCGATCTTTTTTCTGCATCAATTATTTCTTTAAAAATTTCTGCACTCCGGCAACGGCGTAGTCATGATCCAGCTGCGGCGTCATTCCGGCAACGGTGACCGAACCGATGACCCCTACGTTCCGAACGCGAATCGGGAAAGAGCCGCCGACCGCTTGATATTCGGAAGGCGGGAGCAGTGAATTTTTATCATGGGTCATGCCGCCTGCCTCAAAGCGCTTGCCAATATAAAAGGAGCTATGATTATAATGGTCTACCACTCGTTTCTTTCTCCCAAACCAGTAGACGTTTTCCTCAGAGGTTCCTTCCATTAGATAGGTGAACAGCGGTACGCGATTACGTTCGATATGAATCGCGATTGACTTGCCGTTTCCCTTTGCATAGTCAATCAGCAATAATCCAAGCTGAAGCGCATCTTCATTAGTGAATTGATCAAATTGCAGTTCATTTTCGAGCTGTTCTAATTCTTGCAAGGTCATCGTGAGTGCCCCCCCATTAAAATAGTTTTTGTTTTTTATCCAACCGATAATTGATGATCGCGAGTACACAAGCCGTACCGGACATCAATGCCCCGACCCAAGCCGTATCCAGATAGGTAAAGAAATCGACGGTCCATCCGCCCAGGGTTGATCCGACAGCAATACCTACATTGAAGGCGGAAATATTTAATGCAGATGCAATATCACTTGCTGCAGGAAATAGCTTCTCGGCAAGGCCGACCATGTACGCCTGAACACCCGGCGACATCATAAATGCGAACAGACCGAGCAGACAGACCGAAATAAGACTCAACGTTTTATTCGGCAACAGCCACATCTGCAGCAAAAGCACGACGGACTGGAGCAGGAAAACCAGACGCAGTCCTTTTACAGGATGTGTGTTGGCCATTTTCCCGCCCAAAATATTACCGATTGCAACGGCCACACCGTAGAGAAGCAGCAGCCATGAAATGGACGATGCAGAAAATCCGCTCACTTTTTCGAGAATCGGCGATAAAAAGGTAAATAAGGTAAATGTTCCGCCAAAGCCGAGACAGGTCATGACAAAGGCCATGAGAATGCGCGGGTTGCCAATGCACTGCATCATGTCCTTCAGCGTGGGTACCTGTGCATTCTGTTTGATGCGGTCAATCGTGAACACGTTGATAATCAGACCTATTAAGCCCAGCACAGCAATAAGAACAAAGGTCGCGCGCCAGCCAAAATGCTGTCCGATGAATGTGCCTAGAGGAACACCGACGATGGTCGCAATTGTCAATCCGGTAAACACAATAGCAATCGCCGTTCCCCTTCTCTCAGTCGGTACAAGTGAAGCAGCAACGACCGCAGCAATCGCTAAGAAAACGCCGTGCGTGACCGCTGTAAGAACACGTGCCAGCATCAGCCATTCATAGTTTCCGGAAACGGCCGCCACAACATTTCCCAGTGTGAAAACGGTCATGAGAAGAATTAAAAAGCCTTTCTTTGGGATACGTCCGGTCAGTGCTGCAATGATTGGTGTGCCAATCGCGATCGCTGCCGCATACCCCGAAATCAGTGTCCCGGCCTTCGTCACAGAAATTTGAAGATCTGCGGCAATCGTTGGCAGCAGGCCGACAATGACAAATTCGGTCGTGCCAATCGCAAACGCACTGATTGCCAGAGAATAGATGCCAACGAGCGCCTTTGTGGACATTTCTTTCATTGTTAAACCTCCATTAAAAAAGTACCATCAGTCAAGCAATTTAGAAATTTGCTTGCTGCAAGCCATCAATTTTTTACTCAGGAGTCTGTCTTTCTTTTTTATGAGCCGGGATGCCGGTCCGGATAAGGCCACTGCAGCAATCACTCGATCATGATAAAAAATCGGTGCTGCAACACAGCGGAGACCGACTTCCGTCTCTTCATCATCGACGGAGTATCCCTGATCGTGTATGACGGTTAAATGGGCACGAAGCAAGTGAAAATCGGCGAACGTTTTCTCTGTTTTACGCACGAGTGTCAGCTGTCGAAACAAGGACTCGCGCTCATGATCATTGAGAAAGGCAAGGATGGCTTTTCCCAGTGCACTTAAATGTGCCGGCGCCCGGTCACCGATTTCCGAATGACTGCGAATCGCATGATTTCCATCAACCACTTGAGTGGTGACGATATCGGTTCCGATCAGCGTTCCCACATAGACGGTTTCGCCAAGCTCCGCGCTCAGCTGATAAAGCGGTGCCGCCGTCAGCCAATTCACTTTTACTGATTCAGGTGCGGAATAGATGCTGAGTTTATGACTTGCCCGATAGGCTTTTCCTTCTTTTTTCACGTAGCCCATCGCTTCAAGCGTATAGACCAAACGAAAAGCAGTGGATTTATTTAAGTCCAATTGATCAATCATATCGCTAAGTGTCAGCTCTTCTGTCTGACGCAAAGCATCCAAAATCAGGAGTCCCTTTTTTAAGGTGGCCACCTCATATTGACTCATTCGGTTCACCTCTTTCTTGGATGTGCTCATCTTAAACAGAAAAAGGCCGGAAATCAAATATCGATTCTATTGTTTCTATAATTGAAACTTGGGGACGGGTATTAAAATAGCCGGAAGCTTCGCGTGCTGCCGGCATTTTTAGATCTATTCGATTTTGGAGCCTGAGTCGGTGTACGCGTTTCTTTTGAAGGATTTTTCACGCGGATTTTATCTGTGGTGTTGCTTGCGAGTTACGATGACCTTGCTTTCTTTTTTAATGCGCGGATCGAGACATCATGTTCGCCGAGCATTTCAAAGATCGCAGCTTGATTTTCGAACATTTTATCCATGGATTGCTGATTGTGATCGACTTTCTCATCAATTTTTTTCACATAGCCATGCAGCTTATCGACGTCGCTGCTCAGCGCTGTCAGTTTCGCATCGGTTGCTTCCTGGCGACTGTGAACGGTTTTAAGAATCCGGTTCGTTTCATTAAGCTGCGTCTGCATCAGATCCTGTTTTTCTTCCATGCGATCCATACGTGACTCAATATGGTCCATGCGTAAATCGATTTGATCGATACGTTTTTCCAGATGATCAATACGTTCTTCCAAGTGATCGAACCGGCTGTCCATACTTGTCAGCTTATCGAGGATTAACTCAAGTACCTTTTCACTCATCCGTTTCCCTCCTTCCGTACAATTGCTTCGCTCATGATGTCTGTTCATTTTTGTAATTAAAGTATAGCAAAAAAAATGTAGATTCTAGAAAATGTGTAAGAGAAATTCGCCAATTTGTCAACCACGATTCTGCCCCATCGGAATCACCGCTTCCGCTTGATCACGTGCGTCAGATGCGACCGGCACTGATTTATCGACCGCTTTGACGATTTTATCGAGCAGTTTCATCGATTTATCGAGCAGTTTGCGAAGTTGATCGACCGCTTCCACCGATTTGTTTTGCCCATTAAAAAAAGCCGACTCCGCAAATGGAATCGGCCGCAACGTGTATTCAATTAAAAATCAAAATTGTCCGGGTCAGCGCCTGTGCGGTGATCTGTGTTCAGTGCGTTGATCGCTGCCATGTCTTCAGCTGTAAGCTCGAAATCAAAGAGCTGTCCGTTTTCCTTGATGCGGCTCGCGTTGACTGACTTCGGAATAGCGATCACGCCGCCTTGAATATGCCAACGCAGAATAACTTGAGCCGCTGATTTACCGTATTTCCCGGCAATCGCTTGAATCGTTTCATCCTGGAGCAGCTCGCCGACCATTAAGGGCGCCCAAGCTTCCAGACGAATGCCATGTTTCTCGCAATAATCTTTTAACGGCAGCTGTGAGAGTCGTGGATGACGCTCCACTTGATTGACGACCGGAACAATGTCGGCGTCCTTGAGCAGGTCTTCAAGATGATGGATTTGAAAGTTGCTGACACCGATGGCGCGCACTTTTCCTTCCTTATATAAATGTTCCATCGCACGCCATGTATCTTTATATTTACCGGCAACCGGCCAGTGGATCAAGTAAAGATCAAGATAATCCAGACCAAGTTTATCGAGACTTTCTTGATATGCCTTCAAGGTCGAATCGTATCCTTGATCTGCATTCCACACTTTCGAGGTGATAAACAGATCCTCGCGCGTAAGACCCGTTTCTTTGAGCGCCGCTTTGATTCCTTTTCCAACACCGGCCTCGTTCTGATAAATTGCAGCTGTGTCAATCAGGCGATAGCCCGAATGAATCGCCGTCTGCACGGACTCGGCAGCAACCTGCTGATCGTTCACTCTGAATACGCCCAGCCCCATGATTGGCATTGATACGTCATTATTTAAAACCACTGTTTTCTGTGTCAATGGTCACCCTCCTTTATAAGTCTTCTTATTAAGTATAAAAGATAAAGTTCTTTTTAAATAGTACGCACCTTATTGTTATATAGGCACAAAAAAGTAACCATGATCAGAATGACTACTTTCCCCCGGTTTCATTCAGCAGTCTTGCTTTTTTGAAAAGACCACAGCCGTATGAATCATATTTTTCAGCACCTCGGCATTTATATCCGCAAGCTTATTGACGTAGATGCAGGCTTTTCCTCGTGTATGTTTGCCAAAATCCGGTGCAAATTTTTCATAATCCTCATCTTCCATCATCAGGTACAGGCTGATCTTCGCTTTTCTCGGAGAAAATCCGGTAAGCGGGGCATCGCCTTCATGCCCGGAGGCGTACTTATAATGATACGAGCCGAATCCGATAATGCTCGGTCCCCACATTTTTGCCTCATAACCAGTTGTTTCTGTAAAGAGATTGAGCAACCGATAAGTGTCCTCGCGTTTTTTCGGATTTTCCACCGTTTCAATAAATTCAATCACACTGTTGTCGGTCTCTTTCGTTTTTGGTTCGTAGCCCATATTCGTCACCTCACTCATTTTTTTGCCTTCAGTATGAAAATGACCTTTCCTGTACATTTTAAACAAAGACGCGAGATCACGGAAAATGCGGATTGTCAAAGGCATTATTTTCTAAATAATACTGTATAATAAAAGTGTTGCCATTTTCAACGTGGCGTGCGCTCGCTTGGAAGCGAAACATGTTTTAATAGGAGGTTACTTAATGGAAACACTCACTCAAAATAAGGTAGTCCATGGTTTTCGACTGCTGCATACCGACACAATCCAAGACATTCACTCAGAAGCCTATGTGTTCGAGCATGAGAAAAGCGGCGCGAGGTTATTGTTTCTGAAAAACGACGATGACAACAAAGTCTTCTCGATCAGTTTCCGCACGCCTCCGGAAAATAACACCGGCGTTTTTCATATTCTTGAGCACTCGGTTCTTTGCGGTTCCGATAAATATCCGGTCAAAGAACCGTTTGTCGAACTGCTCAAGGGTTCGCTGAATACGTTTTTAAATGCGTTCACCTTCAGCGACAAAACGATGTATCCGGTAGCCAGTAAAAATGACAAAGATTTTCAGAACCTGATGGATGTCTATCTCGATGCGGTCTTCCATCCGAATATTTATAAATACAAGGAAATTCTGCAGCAGGAAGGCTGGCACTACGAACTGGAAAAAGCAGACGATCCGATCCATTACAAAGGTGTCGTCTACAACGAAATGAAAGGTGCCTTCTCTTCCCCTGAAGGACTGCTGATGCGCGCGAACCAAAACTCGCTGTTCCCGGACACGAGCTACGGCTATGAATCCGGCGGCGATCCGCTCTACATTCCCGATCTGACCTACGATTACTTCCTGCAATGCCATAAAAAATATTACAGTCCGGCCAACAGCTACATTTATTTGTACGGAAATATGGATATTGAAGAGAAGCTTGCCTATCTCGATCAGGCTTATCTTGCCGGTTATGATCGCATTGAGGTCGATTCCTCAATCGCAGTACAGAAGCCGATTGGCAAAATTAATGAAATCATCAAGGAATATCCGGTGCTCCCTGATGCAGACTTGAATGATAAAACATATTTGAGCATGAATTTCGCCGTGTCGACCTCTACCGATCCGGAAACGTATCTGGCGTTCGATATTCTCGATTATCTGCTGCTTGACAGTCCTGCCGCACCGCTGAAAAAGGCAATTCTCGACGCAGGCATCGGTCAGGATGTGTTCGGCTCCTACGATAACAGCATTCTGCAGCCGTTTTTCTCAGTAAATGTAAAGAATGCAAACGAGAGTCAGAAGGAAGCCTTTAAGAAGGTTGTTTTCGATACGCTGAGAACGTTCGTCAAAGACGGTTTGGATAAAAAACAGATTGAAGCGGCGATCAACGTTAAAGAATTCCAGCTGCGTGAAGCGGATTACGGTTCCATGCCGAAGGGCCTGATCTACAGCATTATGTCGATGGGCAGCTGGTTGTATGACGAAGATCCGTTCATACATTTGAAATTTGAAAGCACCTTGGCAAAAATCAAGCAAGCGTTGACGAGCAACTATTTCGAAGCGTTGATTGAAAAATATCTGATTAACAGCAATCACCAAACTTTTGTTACGATTGCGCCGTCTAAAACAATTGCGGAAAAAGAAGCGAAGAAAGTCGAAGCTGCTTTAGCAGATGCAAAGCAAAAGCTGGATGCGGAAGGCGTGCAACAAATTATTGATGAGACGAAAAAGCTGAAAGAGCGTCAATCCAGTGCTGATACTCCTGAAGATTTGCGTAAAATCCCGACCCTTGCGCTGTCTGATGTTGAGCGGAAAGCGGAAGACCTACCGCTCAAGGAGACTGCAATCGACGACGTCAAAACACTCTACCATGATCTGGAAAGCAACAAGATTGCCTACGTTAATCTTTATTTTGATGCGACGGCGGTCCCTGCAGATCAAATTTCCTGTCTTACACTTTTGCAGGAAGTACTTGGAAAAGTCGATACGGAAAAATACGCCTACTCGGATTTGGTCAGCGAAATCAACATTCAAACCGGCGGCATTGATTTTGACAATCAGACCTTCAGTGACAAATCAGATGATGACGCCTATGCACCGAAGTTCTCCGTAAAAACCAAAGTGCTTGTGGAAAAGCTGCCTCAGGCGTTCGCGCTGATCCATGAAATCCTGTATCACAGCAAATTTGACAATGCGGCACGTATTCGCGAAATTGTCAAAGAGATCAAGTCGCGCGTGGAGATGTCCTTCAACCAGAATGGTCAATCCGTTGTCGTCCGTCGACTGGGGTCCTACTTCTCGCAGGCAGCGGCTTACAGCGAAAAATTGCGCGGCCTTGATTTCTATCAATTTATTTCAGATCTGGATAAAAATTGGGATGCGCGTATCGACCAGTTGTCCGATACTTTCGCGTCACTTGCAAAGCAGCTGTTTACGAAAACTGCATTGACTGCAAGCGTAACGGGCAACTCCGAACTACTGAGTGCGGTTGAGAAGCAGTTCAGCACACTGGATCTGCAGACACAATCAGCTCCTGGCCGCAGCTCGAATCAATTGCCGGCGCCAGAAGCGAAAAATGAAGGATTGATGACATCCAGCAAGGTCCAGTACGCGGCCAAGGGTGCCAACTTCAAATCGCTCGGCTTCGATTACACAGGCAAGCTTCAGGTTTTGAAAAAAATTCTGTCGCTTGACTATCTGTGGAACCAGGTACGCGTCATGGGCGGTGCGTACGGATGTGGCCTCGCACTCGAGTCCGCGGGCAACATGATTTTCTGGTCATACCGTGACCCGAACCTGAAGGAAACGCTGGCGATCTACGATGAAGCAGCAAAATTCGCTGAAGCGTTCGACGCCGACGATTTCGAAATGACGAAATATATTATCGGAACCTTGTCTGACCTAGATACACCGCTGACCCCGCGCGGCAAGGGCAGCATGGCCGATGCTCAATATTTCAAAAACATTACCCAGGCCGACGTACAGGAAACACGCGACAATGTCCTTGATACAAAGCTGTCGGATATTCAGGCATTCGGCAAACTGCTGAAAAAAGTTACCGATCAAGGTCTGGTCTGCGTCCTCGGCAATGAAGGAAAAATCCAAGAAAACAAAGACCTGTTTCAATCCTGCATCAACATATTCGACTGATTCAGATAAAGAAAGAGCTGTGAGCGATCTGCTCATAGCTCTTTTTTTTAGATTTTGATCTTTCATGGATTCGAGATTCGGTTTAAACTTTTTGAGGTTCGGTCTCACTTTCCTTTGATTCGGTCTAACTCTTTAGCGTTTCGGTCTCACTTTTCCTTGATTCGGTCTAACTCTTCAGCGTTTCGGTCTCACTTTTCCTTGATTCGGTCTAACTTCCCGCGGAGTTTGGTCCATCCGCTTAACCTTGGGCTTTAATGAATTGATCGAAAGTGTTTGATTTCAATGTTACTAAAGACGGCAGTTCCGTCCTCGGAGTACAGACTGATGCCTTGGTCGTTCAGGTTCGGAAAGGCTTCGTTTGTGAGAACGGTTCGCCCATCGTCTGTGAAAACTTCGATACTTGTTTTATCGACAAGGATTTTAAGATGCATGCGTTTGGTATCTTGAGCAAGCGGTGCACGGCTTTCCAAGTACTTTTTACTCTTATCCGGCTGATTTGTGAACGTGCGATTAACATAAAGATAGCCGCCTTCAGCAAATACTCCGACATCGATATGCCGTTTTTCATTGTCGGATTCGCGCAGCCGGAGCCCGACGTTGCGTGCATTGGTCCACGACAGATCGACATCAAGCTGATAGGCAGTTCCGTGCACATCGAGTGTTTTCGAACCATTCACGCGGACTGTTTTCAGCCGCTGCGTCGAATCAACAAGCTTATCCACTTCGGCAACCGGTTGAGAAGCCAGGCTGTAGCCACCGTCCTGCTTAATCAAATGAATTTGGCGTACGATTGAGTTCACGCCGTTGAATTTGTCCTTTTTCAGAGTCGGCGTAGTGTTAGGATAGTCCCAATTATTCATCCATGCGATAGCATAGCGCGAATCGAGCTTGTCTTTCGCCTTTCCGTTATCGAATGTCACGCCGGCATACCAATCGAATCCGTAGTCCAGCCATTGCGGCGTATCTTGATCAGCAGTAAATTTTTTCCCGTCAAAATCACCGGTCCAGTATGCATATGTGTTCGGAAGTCCCTCTGCTTTTCCATTGGCGCTTGCACCGAGCACCCACTTAACCGTTCCGTCACCGGCACGCAGCTGAAAGAGATCCGGGCATTCGATCACTCCTATATTCTGTGTCATGAAACCATCCGTGTAGTGCCAATCCTTTAGATCATTCGATTCATAGAACCCGATTTTCGATCCTTCGGCAAGCAGCAAGATCCATTTATGGCGCGATTCGTCCCAGATCACCTTCGGATCGCGGAAATCCTTGACACCGGGATTGGGCAATATCGAATCCTCATTGTCTTGCTTAAATGTTTTCCCGTCATCGGTGCTGTACCACAGAAATTGCTCCTGATCACGCTGCGCGGGCGGCTGAGTCACAATGGCAACCAGTGCATTTTTTCCAAATCCGGCCGTGTTTTCCGGATCGCGCACAACCGATCCGGTCCAGATGTCACCGTTTTTATTCGTGTATTTTGGAATGGCGACACCATCATCCTTCCAGTGCACGAGATCCTTCGATGTGGCCAGTCGCCACTCCGTCCCGTTCCCTTTCGGATAATCGCGATTGTACAAATAATAATAATGATACTTGCCATTAAAATAGAGCGGCCGCTGCGGATCATTCATCCATTTATCCGGCACTGAGAAATGATAGACCGGTCGATAAGAATCTTCCTTTTTATGTGTCACTTGTTTCTCCTTCGGCCGAAATGATTGAGACAGGACAAGCGCTATTATCACAAGGAGCAGACCGAGCATCACCAGACTGCTCACAATCCAAACTTTTTTATTCACAAGAATAACCTCCAGCATGTCACAGCATTCATCGTCGCACATTTTTTACGCAAAAAATGAAAATGTCGCCTATAATCGACATTATTTTCTCTAATGCTTATTATGATCCATTATGTTCAGGGATATGAATAACCATTTCGCAATCTATTTTTGTGTAAAAAAAGACTCCTGATTTGAAGTCTCAATTTTCCTGCTATGAACTAATGACTTACCTTCTCGATTATTAGTCAATGGTGAGCTGACCTTGATCAAGAATGCTGTCCGGTACAACCGATGACCGTGAGCCTTGAAGTTTCACAAGGAAGCTTGGCGCAAAGGTTGAATGCTGGTCATCAAATGTCCCTCTGTTGGTCATGTAGCTTGTGATGACCACCTTGTTCCCTTTTTTCTGAGGCACAGCAAAATGCGAGTAGTTCCATGTGATGTCATCCGTATCCAGATCCATCTGCAGAACCAGTCCGCTGCCATTCAACGGATGATACGTACCGGTGAGCGAGTCGGATACAAAGCCGAGCATGTACACATCTTTGTCGCTGATTCCGTCAATGGTCATTTTCGCACCGCGTGAATCGGTGAACAGGTACCATTTGCCGTTCATTTTGAATACATTTGCACGCTCAATTTCATCCGTAACCGTGTTCGATGCAATTAAAGGTTTCATAACTTTCTTCAAGGTGTAATCATCATTGAGTTCAATGATTCCAAGCGCACCGTTAGCAAGTGACGCAAGATTCTTTTTCGGGCTGTCGAGCAGCGCTTTGCGTTCCTTTTGGAAATAGCGCAGGCTGCCGCCGTAGAATGCACGATTATTGAATTGGTCATCGCCTTGGTAGCCCACTTTCGTTCCGGTGTTTGCTTCAAATACCAAATATTTGTGTCCGTTATCTTCAACATAGTGCGGATCACGGAACGTGTGGTTGTCTGCGCCTTTGTCGCCGGCTGCGAATTGATCAACGGTTTGATAGTATTTGCCGTCACCAGCGAAAATTGACTTCAAATCTTCGATGCCGTCTACCTTCAATGAGTCTACGTCCGGCTGTGAAAGATTGATCTGTGCGGTTGTCAGTGTTTGTTTCCCATAAAGCTTCTTGCCCTCGTCCCAAGGCTGACGGTTGGTATAGAACAAACGCACCTTGCCGTCCTTGGTCAACGTCGCCGATCCGGACCATTCCTCAGCCTGATCTTTTAATATCTGATCGTTTGTTTTCAGATGATCATCAGCCTGGAAGACGCGTCCTGCATTTTTCCAGCTGTCGATCGATGTATCGCCTTTCTTTTGATAGAAGAGGTAGATGAACGTATCGCTGCCGACTTTCGGATCACCGGCAAGTGCGAAGACAATATTATAGCCCTTGTAATCGGCAACCGTGCCATCTGCATTTTGTAGCGGCCAGCTGTCCCAAACATCCAGGTCAATCGTGTTTCCGTCCTTGTCCTTGCCTATTGCCGACGGAAGATTCTCAATCGTTGATTCATCAAATTCAGGAACTTGGAACCGTTCGTTTTCCTGCTGATCCGGAATCTTACTCATATCATAACGTGTCAGATGCGAGATGCCATACGTTTTATTCTTTCCAAAGTAATCAATTGGCTTTGCCGATGCTTGCGTGCTACCGCCAATCATAAAGGTTGTGACAAGCAGCGCGGCTGCCGTCTGTTTTGCGATTTTGCCAATGTGCATGTTTTCCTCTCCCTGTTCCTTATTTGTCTTGCTGCATCATTTCATGGAACCGAGCACCTTGTCTGCGTGCTTCTCTCTTTGTCATTTCCCATGAAAAAGATAATTGTCAACCGGTCGTCAAAATGTCGGCGTCGGTTCCCCACAAGAATACGTGGAAACCAACGAACTCGTCAATTGAGCAAATGAAGGATAAAAACGTAGACTTTTCCAAATGAATTATTTAAATCATAGGTCTTAAGACACATGTACTATTGCATTAATGACAAACAGTGTCATATTCTCTAATGCCGCAGAACAGTTTTTCATTTTGAATGATTGATGTTCGATTCATGCCTGTCCTAAACTCCTTTATACATGTGAAAAATGTAAACGCATGCTCCGTTGCAATTAACGATTTGCATGTATTGTCATGAAAAAGTAATAAAAATGGGTCTAAGAGACCGTGAGCAAAAAATATTTTTGGATAATTTTACTATAAATTAATTTAATTCACAAAACTAATATCATAAGTTAAAATACTAATAAAATTAGTTTTGCGGAGGTCATTTGTATGCGCCTATTAAAATACGATCATTTTTATCAGCTGACTTTTTTTCCGACTTTGTTTCCCGTGAATTGCTACCTCGTTGAAGAAGAAGATGCACTTACGTTAATCGATTGTGCGCTTCCATCAAGCACACAATCAATTTTGAAAGCTGCAAAACGGATTGGTAAACCGATTACTCGTATTGTCTTGACTCATGCACATGGCGACCATGTCGGTGCACTCGATTCGTTGAAAAAAGCACTCCCGAGTGTCACCGTCTATATTTCCAAACGTGATGCGCGCCTGCTTGCCGGAAAAGTTGACCTTGATCCTGATGAACCACAGCTTCCCATTCGCGGGGGTATCCCTAAAAATATTCAAACCGTACCCGATCGCCTTGTGCAAGAAGGTGATACCATCGGCCGTCTGCTGGTCGTATCCAGTCCCGGTCATACCCCCGGCCATATCGCATTTTTCGATCGAAAATATGGTGCACTTTTTGCCGGTGATGCTTTTCAAGTGCGCGGCGGGATTGCTGTCAGCGGTCAATTAAAATGGTTCTTCCCGTTTCCCGCACTCGCAACATGGAGTAAGCATACGGCTTACACAAGTGCGAAGAAATTACTCAATTTGAAACCGTACTATTTGTCCGTAGGACACGGCCGCGTACTTGATCAACCGGAGCAGGCCATGTCTGGAGCGATCAGCTTTGCCGAGCAAAAAATGAAGGAGAATTAAGATGCGCCAAGGGCTAACGAAACAGCAAATTATTAAACAAGCTGCTCAGCAAATTGAGGAGACCGGTCTGCATAACCTTACGCTCGCCGCGCTCGCTCAGCGACTTCACATCAAAACACCGTCACTTTATAATCACATAAACAATCTAACCGATCTGAGGAACGGCCTGTCCTGTTATGGATTGAGTATGCTCACGGAAAAATTGATTCAATCCGCACTGGGTAAATCGCAGGACGATGCCCTGTTCGCCATAGCCGGTACCTACATCGCTTTTGCAAAAGAGCATCCCAATCTCTATGACGCAATCATTCATGTGCCTGATCCCACCGACCCCGATCTTCATCAAATCGCCGAAAGGCTGCTTAACTTTTTGTTTAAAATTCTTGAAGGCTATCCTTTGAGTGAGGAGGATCGCGTTCATGCTGTTCGCGGATTGCGCAGTATTGTCCATGGATTTGCCAGTTTGCAGCTGCATCAAGGATTTAACATGAAAAATGATCAAGACGAGTCTTTGAAATGGATCCTTTCCGCTTATCTTGCGGGGCTGAAGTTGAATTTGTCAAATAAGTCATAAAAGATGCTTGTTGATTGATCTGATCCATTAAAAATGCCGCCCGATCAAAGTAATGATCGAACGGCGTTTATTCTTCTCACCCTTCTAATTGTGCGATGAATTCTTGGTTTCGTGCATTGGATCACGATTTTCGTGCATTGAGCCTTGGGTTTCGTGCATTGAATTTGGCCCACCCTTCTAGTTGTGCGTTGAATTCTTGGTTTCGTGCATTGAGTCTTGGGTTTCATGTATTACGCTTGTTGTATTCCCACCCGAGCCACCCGCAAATAACTTAGTTCGACTAGTAGCTAACATTATGACAGCTTTTTGCCATTTCCATGATATCCGACTCAAATTGTGACAAATATCATACACTTTTTCCTTTTTTAGTTTTCATCGAATCTTCTATGCTACTATAATAATGCTTTCATTTTTGTCTATTTTGTAACAAATTATTGTCGAAAAGAGGAATTCATCATGGTTTCATCAAAAATACATCAAGAATCATCTCGTCTGTCGGTGCGTAATTACGCAACAATCGGCATTTTCAGTGTGCTTATGATTATTTTGGCGATTGCCGTGGCCATTCCGGCAATGTCCGTAGTCTATTTCTCAATGTTCATCAGCAGTCCGTTGATTGCCTTTCTGTCTGCACCTCTATTTACTTTTATGGTCTTGAAGGTGCATAAGCGCGGAACTGTCTTGGTCTACTGCCTGATCATGGCGATTCTGTATTTGATAAGCGGAACGCCTTATCTCGCCGCATGGTTCGTCCTTTCCGCTATTCTGGGCGAACTCGCAATGACCGGACATGATGCGTATAAAAATTTCATTCGAATCACGATCAGCTGGATCATTTGTTCGCTGTTCCGTGCGACAAACGGGATGATCGATATTTGGTTTTTCTCTAAGCAATATCTTGCTTCCGGTGTCAGCAAGGCACACTTTAATCAGGTTGCTCATTATTACTACTCAGTGCCATGGGTCATTTTTATCCTGCTGCTGACTGCCATTGGCGCCCTGCTTGGCGGACTTGTGTCGGCGAAGCTGATGAAGAAACACTTTGTGAAAAGTGGGCTGCTTCGATGACACGTTCCGCTCTTCATGTGGATTTCCGGGCAAAGCTGGCCGTTTTTGCGCTGATGTTCGTGCTGTCTGCCCTGCTCACGCATGATGGATCGGTTTGTCTTGCCATGCTTTTCATGATGCTTTACCTTTGCGCGCAATCCTTTTACCGCGCAGGCATTATCTATTTTTTTGCCGGATGCGCAATTGCTCTTCTGCGCAGTTTATCCGGGTCTGAGGGAATCACCATTTTTCTTCCCGATGTTCTGCTTTTCGCGATCTTGCGTATTTCGCTCGTCATGATGGCTGCTTTTGCAATGGTACGTATGCCGCCTGGGGAAATTACAGCGGCATTTATGAAAATGCGGCTGCCCTCAGCTCTCGCATTGCCGATCACGTTCATGCTCCGCTTCGCACCGACCGTCCGTGGAGAATTTCGGACTGTACTGGCGGCGCTCCGCATGCGTGGTCTGTTGTCTTTGGCTCATCCGCTGCGGGCATTCGAATATACATTAATCCCAATGATTACCCGCAGCTCGGTCATTTCAGATGATTTAGCCGCTTCTGCTGAACTGCGCGGGATCTCCAATCCGGGAACACACAGCTCGCTGCGGTTGATTCGTTTTCGACTGATTGACGGCATTCTACTCATTTTAGCATTCGTTTTTTCGGCGATCTGTCTCTATGTTGACAAGTGGGTGATGATTTGATTGAACTTCAACAGGTTTCATTTTCTTATGGGAACGAGCCTCCGGTTGTTCGCGATCTGAATCTTACTGTAAATAAAGGAGAGCTTGTCGTCATTACCGGCAAAAGCGGCTGCGGGAAAACAACGGTTACGCGCATCATCAATGGCTTGGCGACACACTTCTATAAAGGTGAACTGAACGGCCAGGTTGTGATTGACGGTAAGAACCAACGCGACCTTCCCTTTTGGGCCATTGGGAAGCGGATCGGTGCTGTGCTCCAGGATCCGAGCAGCCAATTCTTCGCAGATCAGGCCATTGACGAAATTGCCTTCGGCTGTGAAAATTACGGACTGGAGCGTCATGAGATGCAGCAGCGTATTTCTCGTGCTGCTGAGAAGACAGGAAGCACTGCGCTGCTTGATCAGCGGCTTCATGATCTTTCGAGCGGTCAGCAACAGCGGCTGGCCATCGCCAGCATCTATGCGATCAATCCGGATACCTATGTATTCGACGAACCATCCGCAAATCTTGATTCAGAGGCAGTTGATCAGCTGTGCCGATTGCTAGCCGCACTAAAAAATGAGGGGAAAACCATACTTATTGCCGAGCATCGTTTGTTCTATTTAACCGAGATCGCTGATCGAATTCTGTATATGGAAAACGGTGTAATCACTGAGACTTTTTCCTCAGCAGAGCTGTCCCGCCTGAACCATGACGATTTGCGCCGACTCGGTCTGCGCTGTGCCAGCCTGCCCGATCTGAATACAAGCGAGCGAAGTACAAATAAGGAAGAAGCCATGGTGATTGAACACCTTTCTTTTGCCTATAAAAAATCACCGGTCATTCACGACTTCAGTCTGCGCATCGGCAAAGGCGACGTGGTCGCTCTCACCGGTCCGAATGGCGCCGGCAAAACAACATTGGCAAAAATTCTGTGCGGATTGATTACGGAAAAATCAGGCCAAATTCTGATGAATCACCGTTCGGCAGGTCGCAGACTGCGAAGAAAGCTTGCTTTTTTTGTCATGCAGCATGCCGACAGCCAGCTGTTCGCCGAAAGCGTGCTTGAAGAAATCCGACTCAGCGCACAAGTTCCTGAACAGGCAGAAACTCTATTGCAATCGTACGGGCTGTTTCCGTTCAAGGATGCTCACCCATCAACATTATCCGGCGGTCAAAAACAGCGATTGCTCCTTGCTGTCGCTGAGAGTATGGAACCCTCAATCCTAATTCTCGATGAACCGACCAGCGGACTTGACGGGGAAAACATGCGGCTGCTTGCAACAAAGCTGCGTCAATTGGCCGCTCAAGGAAAAACAGTGCTTGTCATCACGCATGACCAGGAATTCATTACACTGGCATGCACGCGTCTTATTAGGATAGATCATGGCAGGAAAGTCACTGATGCAGCGATTATACGTTAAAATGCGCCGTTTCCGGCGCATTTTTTTATACTATAAGTATATAAATTTTAAGGAAAATAAGTTATATGTACAACTAAGTCTTCGCCTTCGTCAGAGGCTTGGCGAAGCCAAGTTTTCTAATACTGATTCCGTTCCGCGCCTCTTGATCTTGTCTTTAACATTTCACCTAAAGACGATGCCCGCTTGCCCTGCTTCGAGCCAAGTTGTTAGACGCTCATGTTGATGAATGCTACACTAATCGTGAATAGCGAAAGGAGCGATCATTATGAAAATCGGTTTTATCGGCAGCGGCAATATCGGCCGAACCGTTGCCTCTTGCTTTCTCCGTGCCGGTCATTCCGTTGTGATGTCCAATTCCCGCGGTCCGGAAACACTGTCCGACTTGGTCAAAGAATTAGGTCCTAAGGCAAAAGCTGCAACTGCGGAACAAGCAGCACATGAAGCTGACTTGATTGTTGTGACGGTACCGCTTTATGCGCTTCCTAAATTATCAACCTCCGGAACGGATGGCAAAGTAATTATTGATACCATGAACTATTATCCATTCCGAGATGGGCATATCGCATCGCTTGATGACGGAACGGCGACGACCAGTGAATTGACGGCGGAACATTTTCCGAATGCACGCGTAGTCAAAGCGTTCAACTCAATCATTGCTTCAGAAATTCAAACAACTGCCAAACCGCAAGGCGATCCGCAACGACGAACGCTCCCGATTGCCGGAAACGACGCGGAAGCAAAGAAAACAGTCATCGACTTGATTGAATCCATTGGTTTCGATGTCTATGACGCCGGTGCGCTGCATGAAGGCTATCGTTTTCAAAATGGCACTCCAGCTTACTGTGCCCGTGCGAACCGTGACGAATTGATTCATCTTCTGCAACAAGCGTGATTTCTATCTAGTTGACATAAACTAAAGGCGGCACAGCGAAAAAAAAATCGCTGTGCTGATTTTTAACGTCCTGGATAAAATGTGATTTGGCATCCATTCTTCGGTTAGGCGCGATTATTTCTGGATTAACTTGAATTTTTCCCCGATTGATGCCGAATTTGTCCTGATATAAGTTGCCATGGGCTCGATTCCCGGAATAGATGCACTTTTCCCCAGATTGGCCTGAAGTTTTCCCGGATTAAACTGTTTTTTCCCTGATTCATTCCGAGTTTGATTGGATAAAAGTCGCAGACACACTCGATTCCCGGATTAGGGGTACTTTTTCTCTGATTGTTTCGGACTTTCCCCCGATTAAATTGATCGTTTCCCTAATTAATTCCGAGTTTGTCCGCATGAATTTTTACGCATGTAAAAACCCCCTCGTTAGAATTTCTGCGAGGGGGCTGCTTATTTTTTTACATTGCTTTGAGTCGCTCGATCCGGCTCTCGGTTGATGGGTGAGTCGCGAACCAATTGGTTTTCTTGTGTTTCTTGCCAAACGGATTGGAAATATACATTGAAGCAGTTGCATCCTTAACATGCTTCATGCCTTTGTCATCACTGCTGATCTTGGTCAGCGCGTTGATCAGACCTTGAGGATCACGAGTCAATTCCACTGCTGAGGCATCGGCCAAATATTCACGGTTGCGCGATACCGCGAGCTGAACGAATTGCGCAACGAGCGGGGCAAGGATAATCAGAACAAGTGCGATCACCATAAAAATCGGGTTCGATTTCTCATTGTCGCGCTTATTGCTTCGGCCGCCGCCCCAGAAAAACATGCGCTGGCCAATGTCCGCGACAACAACGATCACACCGACAAGTGCAATACACAGTGTCATCAGACGAATGTCGTAATTTCTAATGTGAGAAAATTCGTGTGCGGTGACTGCTGCGATCTCCTCACGGTTGAGCCGTTCAAGCAGGCCGCTCGTGAAGGCGATCACGCTGGACTCCGGTTTCATACCGGTCGCAAACGCATTGGGTGACGGGTCATCGACAATGTAGATTTTCGGCATGGGAACATTCGCCGCGAGCGCAAGCTCCTCAACCACGTTAAACACCATTGGATTGTCGCTTTTGTTGATCTCTCGCGCGCCAGCCATGCTCAGAACTTGAGCACGAGCACTTGCAAACGTAATGGGCACATAAAATGCGAGTACCACCGCCGCAATGATCGGTCCTGAAAGCATGTCCCCGTTCAGAAAATAGCCGACCGCCCAGCCGATCACAAGGACAAGAAAACAGAAAAAGGTGAGCAGCACGAGCGTTTTTCGCTTATTTTGTTGGATTTGTTGATAGAGCATGAGCAGCCTCCGTTAAAAGGTAACCTTAGGCACGTCGCGTTCAGCCTCAGGGATTGTGAGCAGCTCTTCTCTTTTGAAGTTGAACATTCCGGCGATAATGTTCGATGGGAACGATTCACGCTTGATGTTATAATCCTTCACCGTCTTGTTATACAGCTGACGGGAATAAGCAACCTTGTTCTCTGTTGTCGCCAATTCTTCCTGGAGCTGCAGAAAGTTCTGATTCGCTTTCAAATCCGGATAGGATTCTGCTAAAGCAAAAATTGACTTCAACGCACCTTCAATCTGGTTATCCGCTTCAATTCGCTGCTGCGGCGTACCACTGATCAAACCATTTCGTGCTTCAATAACCTGATTCAGCGTTTCTTTTTCGTGCTTCGCATAGCCTTTAACCGTTTCCACGAGATTCGGGATCAGGTCATGGCGCCTCTTTAGCTGCACATCAATCTGACTGAACGATTCCTGCACCCAGTTGCGGAGCTTGACCAAACCGTTGTATTGAGCAATAAAATAAATCACGATAATTGCTAGGATGGCGATAATAATCCATGTTGTCATAAGTTCCCTCTCCTTTTTTTCTGTTGATTTAAGTATAGCATTTGAATGTCATCCATAGCCTATTCATGTAATAATTCCTATAAGAATAGGAAAAAACAGCTCCTCACGGTGTAAGATGCTGCTCAAGTTATGCTTCGTTTTCTTTTTTTTGAAAATACTCGATCATCCATGAGGGTACTGCATGCTTACGTTGTACAACGATTTTTCCACTTTGTATGATTGCTACTGTAGTCGGAATACCTCCAGTATTATCAATCAAAAATGACTCATCCAAAGCATCAATAAGTTTAAGAAAATGGTTAATTGACCGATCTTTTCTGCGAAATACATCTGCTTTGGGAATATTATGTCCTCCATTTTCAACACGATATTTAATTCTTCTTAAATTATACGAATCGTCTTGTAAAAACAAAAAGAACATTTTGATGGTAAATCCTTTTTCTTTTGCAGTCAAAATTTGATTCACTGCAAGTTTCCCAGATAGCGTTGTTTCCATTGAAAAGTTTATTTTCTTTTCAATACACTCGTGAATCATTTGAATTTTTTCCCTGCTTTTATTTGAGGATTATTCACATGATTTAATTTCATATTTTTGGCTATTAAGTCGGTGTCAACATTGATGTCGGAATCCATTTTATCCAAAATTAAGCTCCGAAAAGTACTTTTACCACTTCCGTTATTTCCGGCAAATACGTACAGTGTGCACATAAAGTTAAGCCTCATTAACGATTTTAATCGTTCCATCCGGATATTCTTCAACCATTTGTCCATTTTTCTTATAAACAATCGGTGTATTATTGGCCTTGCCGTCGATACGTGCACGATCAATGATGTATGGAACCATTCGAAGGATCTCTTTGTCTCTAGAATCAATATTTTTGTTCAAAGTAAACGACCTCCGTTCTCTTAACATGCTTTACTTAAGTATATCCTGTTTTTCTGCAGAATCCACAATAGAAAGAATAAGACGGCTTCTCTTTGCTCAAGCCGTCCTTTTTAAAAAATTATTCCAAACAAAAATCCTTAATCCGTTCGCGATCGGCGCGCGTGATGCCGAACTCTCGCTCCAGGTACTTGCCGAACTTGCCGTAGCTGCCGAAAATGGAGCCGATCGATGCGTCCAGGTATTCTTCGTGCAGCAAGAAGCCTTCTTCAAAATTTTTCAGTTGGGCTCCGGATACGTACTGCGCAGCTTCGGCAAACGTTTCCTGGTGATAAGCAACCAATGTTTTATTTGAGAAAAGGTAGTCCTCCATAATGGTTTCGAAGGAAACACCAAGGGTACGCAAAAGCAGCATTGCGCCGACACCGGTTCGGTCGCGGCCGCCGGCACAGTGGTGAAGCACCGGTAAATTTTCTTCCGGTTTCTTAAACAACTGCATCAATCGTTTATACGAACCGTTCTCAATTGGCATTTTTCGATAGACTTGCGCGAATTTTTCACGTGTAAATGTTTTATAAAAAAGCTCCGGATTCCACTCATCTCTGGCGGTCAATTTATCTTCCCCATTTACCGCAATTCGTTCATGCCGTTCGTTGCCAATTTGCGGATCCGGCTTGAGCACAGCTTCCGCTTTGTCACGGTAATCATAGATGAGTTTGAGATTCAAAGGCTTTAGATTTTTTTTATCTTCATTCGTCATTCCGGTCAGTTCCGCAGAACGAAAAAGAAGTCCCTTTTTCACTTTCCGTCCGTCTCGTGCTTTTATTCCGCCCATATCGCGAAAATTATATACACCTTCAAGAGGCAGCACGCGCTCCATCAATACATTGCTTTCCATCAGCATCCCCTCTTCCCATTCAGCTTCTCTTTTTCATTTATTTTATCATAGTTTGTTATTCAGTTTGTTGCGACAATGCTAACGATCTGTCAAACTTTTATTTACTTAGTCTTTTTAAATGGAGATGGTGCAACCTGCGCGTACTTCCTATTGACCGGGTTCAACAATTGCGCAAGAACCGTATCTTGAAACCTATTCCTTGGGTTCATCGAATGGTCCTTAAAGCGACAAAATAACAGGAGGTAAAGAATGATCTTTTTCGAAAAGCTCTTTAACTGGTTATTTTTTATCGGTATTATTCTGCTTTTCGGCCGGCTGCTGACGCTGATTTTCCGGTTGATGCATGTGCCGTTTACAACCTTTTTCAAGGATTACAGCGTGATTTCTCTGATCATTTTAGTCATTGGCGCTATTGGATCTGAAATGATTAAAGGCATGAAGAAAACGAAAAAGTAACGTGCTCAGTCGAACTCCGCGACCCAATTCTGATCGCTCGCCGCTCTAAAGCACAGCTTGATTTGTTTCGGAGTATTCTTTTCCTCAGCAAGGGGCGGCAGTTCGTCGATACCAAAGTATCTGGTCTCAGTTGTTTCAATGTTTTTTTCAAATTGTCCGCCAATCAGTGTGCAAAGCACGAACACTTTGCAGACGCCATAAGCATACACCGGAAGATTATGTGCATTGCGATCTTGAATGGCAATAAGCCGAATCGGAACGACGTCCAGTCCGGACTCCTCCTTCACTTCCTTGATTGTATTCGATTTAATCGATTGATCCACATCGACCCATCCTCCGGGCAACGACCATGTGCCGGCATTCTCTTTCACCAGCAAAATCCGGTTATCTTGAAAAATCGCCGCACGTGTATCAAGCTTCGGTGTTTGATAGCCGGTTTCATTGCAGAAAATCGCTTTGACATGGTCGAGCGAGAAACCGGTTTTCAGGCTCAGCATTTCCGCTGCAATTTCACGAATGCGTGCGAATCGTTCCTGATCAAAGCGATCCTTTGAATAGGCGAGACCGGCCTGTGCCAGGGCTTGAAGCTCCATCGCCCAGTTCAGCCAAGGTTTATCGCTAAATCGTTCGCTGTTTCTCTCATTCATGCAAATCCCTCCAATGGGTATGTATCTATGAAAAGTTGAAATAATCATGTACGATGATGGAAAGCACTTAATTAATGATGAAATGGGGAATCAGGATGAATAACACTGATAAATTTACCGGTAAAGCTTCAATCTACGCTCGCTTCCGTCCCGACTATCCGCAATTGCTGCTGGATGATCTGCTTACCCATCCGAGTCCGCAATTTATTGTCGCCGATATTGGATCAGGCACAGGCATTCTGACCAGACAACTGCTCGATCGCGGCGTCAAGGTTATCGCTGTTGAACCCAATGAAGATATGCGTACCGCCGCGGAGACATCACTCAACACGTATTCTCAGTTCACATCAGTCTCCGGCAACGCCGAGCACACGCAACTTCCTGACCATTGCGCGGATCTGGTCACGGTCGCACAGGCGTTTCATTGGTTTGACGTCAATGATTTCAAGAAAGAATGCTGCCGCATTTTAAAGCCGGATCAAAAAGTTGCCCTTATTTGGAACAGCCGCATACCGAACGCACCGCTCATTAAAGAAACCGCGAAAATCTGCAAGACATTCTGCCCAAATTTTCGCGGCTTCTCCGGCGGTATTGATGGTGACCGTTCAAGTTTTTTACGCTTTTTCCGAGATGGCGCGTATTCTGTTAAAACCTATAGTCACCCGCTCCGGTATACGCTCGATGCCTTTATCGGCCGGCATTTATCGGCTTCCTATGCCCCTAAGCCGGGCGATGCAAGCCGCCAGCCGTTCGTTCAAGCGTTGACGGAGCTGTTCTCTCGTTATGAACAAAACGGTGCTGTTTCGTTTCCGAATGAAACACGATGCTATTATGGATGCGTATAAAGATCAGCCGTTTCCTTCTGAAAATTCCGGATAAAGTGACATACCACCATCCACAAAAATAGTCGTACCGGTCACATAACTTGATTCATTTGAGGCGAGCCAAGCCGCTGCGGCCGCAACTTCTTCCGGCTTGCCGATATAATTGATTGGAATCAGGTTCAGGGTACTTTGTTTTTGTTCGGGATCCGCAAACTTTTCTGCGTTGATTGGCGTTTGAATGGCACCGGGTGCAATTGCATTGACTCGAATGCCGCGTTTGGCGTATTCCAAAGCAATTGTTTCCGTGAACAGTTTGACGCCTCCCTTGCTGGCGGCATAGTGTGCAAAAGTCGGCCACGGAATTCGTTGATGAACGGAAGACATGTTGATGATTGTGCCTTTTTTATTGTGTGCCAAATAATGGTTGATCGCTGTCTTCGCACCGAGGAATACTCCGGTCAGATTGACATTCATAACCTTCTCCCAGTCTTCAAGACTGAGCTCATGCGTCTGTGCCCGATTTTCCATCCCGGCATTATTAATCCATACATCCAATCCGCCAAAATGTTCTACTGCTGCATCCAGCAAGGACTGGACGCCGCTCTCGGTTCCCACATCCGCTTGCACTGCAATGGCTTTCCCACCGGCCTTGTTTAATTCTTCAACCGTTTGTTCTGCCTGCCCGCTGCCACTGTTGTAGTTGATGACCACCGACATCTTTTCTTCGGCTAATCGGCGCGAAATTGCATTCCCAATTCCTTTAGATCCGCCTGTGACAACAGCTGTTTTTCCGAATAGATCTGAATACATAGTGCTCCCTCCAATTTTTCGTGTTCCTTTTATTGTGAGAAAAATCAGCGGGAATATCAAGTCAGACCGGTTGGCGATATTTACGCAGCCTCAAGCAGGCGAGCCAATTTAGTTTATTTTATTAAAACATGGAGACTATAATAATCTCTGTGAACATGATGGATGTTTCTGACTGTGACCGAGTTGTACGCGAACCTAGGAAGCACTCAATTCGGATCTATTTCAACATGAAGGAAGAGGAATTAAGTCATGAATCAGACCATGAACAAGGAACAAGTTAAAGAAAACATTTTATCCGCATTTCAATTCAGGCACGCCTGCAAGCAATTCGATCCGGCAAAGAAAATCAGCGATGAAGATTTTCAGTTCATTTTGGAAACCGGTCATTTATCGCCAAGCTCATTCGGTCTTGAACCGTGGAAATTTGTCGTCGTACAAAATAAAGAGCTGCGCGCCAAGCTTGCCCCGGCAGCTTGGGGGGCAACCGAAAAGCTGAAGACTGCAAGTCACTTCGTGCTGATTTTGTCTCGGCTGCACTCCGGACTGGATGCACATTCCGAGCACGTTCAGCACATGATCAATGACATTCAGCAATGTCCGCCGGATGTTGCCAAAATGATGACCAATGCGATCGCTAATTTTCAAAAGGTGGATTTCACCCTGGCTGAAAATGAACGTGTCTTCTTCGAATGGGGTTGCCGCCAGTGCTATATTGCGCTTGGTAATATGATGACTGCAGCTGCTGAAATCGGCATCGATTCCTGCCCAATGGAAGGCTTCAACAAGGATCAGGTGGAAAAAGTCTTAAGTGAAGAAGGCATTATTAAGGGCAACGATTTCGGGATTGCCTGCATGGCGGCTTTTGGTTATCGCGCCAAGGACCCACGTCCGAAGACAAGACAGCCGATTGAAGACGTCATCGAGTGGAAAAATTAACCTTTATTATAAGAAGAGACCTGCGTGAATTCGTTGCGCAGGTTTTTTTTACACTCCAAGAACAATTCTTTGACTTACTTTTTGTAAGAAAATAAACTATAGCTATCAACAGAAAGAGGTGGGACAATGACCTATTTATATAAAATCACCAAGCCCGAAACAGTTACAGAGACGACTCCAATCCTTTTCACGATGCATGGCGTTGGCTCCAATTATCACGATCTCAGCTCCATTCCCGGAGATGGTGAGAAAAATTTTGTACAGATAGATGTACAAGGCGACCGGCCATATGGCTCCGGATTTACGTACTATGTGCCCGACTTTTCACGACAGACTGAAGAGGAAGTGATTAACGGCACCTTGCATGATCTTGATACATTCTTTGATGAAGCGATTCAAAAAGAAGGGCTCTCCGAAAAACAACCGAGATATTATCTTGGCTTCAGCCAAGGTGCCATTTTGGGCCTGTCCTACACTCTGCTTTATCCTGAAAAATCGAGTGGTGCTGTGATTTTGAGCGGTCGTCTGCCCGGCTATGTCGCTGAAGCTGCCCGAACAACAGAATTTGGCACGCAGCCAGCTTTCTTTGTCGGACACGGACAGTTTGATCCTCTCTTTCCGGCAAAAATCGGTCAGGCGACGCAGAGCTTTCTCGAAGGTAAGAAGCTGAGTGTCACCTATAAAGAGTACCCCACTGCTCATGGTGTCATTATGGATGAAGTCAACGATATTCAGAACTGGCTGAAGGCTCAGTTCGAGGCATAAGGTTGAACCCCCATTCGAGAACAATTCGAATGGGATTTTTTTAGCTTTTGCCAGAATGACAACCAGCCAAAAGTGTCACTGTCCAGATTCGATCAGTGTCACTCTTTTCTGTTCGATCATATCGCGCTGCTGCTTCAGATCGGTAATTTGCGCGTCTAAAGTGCTGAGCAGGCTATTGGTTTGCTGAAGAACTTTTCTTGTCTGCGATTCTGAGTTCTGAATCTTGCTGTGCACCATCCAATCGGTCACGATGTTATCAAAAAAGTAATCGGCGAAGTTCAGGAGTTGATCATTTTCGAGATCAGTTAGCGCGGCATCGGTAATATCACTCAATTCATTCTGAAATTGTCTCAGCGCTTGTTGCGCTTCATGAATATCGCCATGCGCGTCATCCATCTTTTCATGTTTTATCGCTGTCGAAATGAAGCCGCCACCGAACATGTCCCAGTTCGACCAACCTTCCGCAGACCCTAACGATTTCAGTGCGCGTTCAAGCGCGTTGCGTGCCTGCGCACCTGCCGTGAACGCTTCGCCATACTCTTTGAGATTTGCGCGAAGCTCCGCCTCATGGTCCATTAATTTGTACAGCTCTTCGCCTAGCGGTGATTGGGCGTCATGAATAAGTTGCTCTTTTCTCTGCATCCACTCTGAATAGCGCTCATCCGCATTTCGCACGGATGCTAACTGGCTTTCTAGCTCAGCCATTTCTTTTTTCATATCCTCCGAAGTGCGACAAGCCTCCTGATACTTCAGCTCTGCCGCCACTGCTTCCTGCTTCTCCTTATCAATTTTTTCCAGTTTTCGTCCAATAATTGAATAAAGAATAGCGGGCACGCTGAACGACTCCATACGCTCTACATCTCTTTGTTCCTTATGAAGCATGGATTTAAGCATATGCACTTTTATTTCCTGCTGCTCTGCCTCATCCTGCAGACGCCCAAGCTGATCTTCCCATTTCCGTTTGTACTTCACTTGTTCTTTGATTTCTAGAAGTTCTTTGTCGAATCGATCAAGCATTGCGATTTCCCCCTTTTAATAATGAATCAGTGTTCCCGCAAGTCGAAACAGCAACGGAATAGCCAATAGCAAAAGTGCAGCCATGATCCCTGTTGCGCCAATTAAATCGGCAAGTGACAAGAGTTTTATTTGAAAAACTCTTGTGATCAGAAGCCCATTCACCGGCACAAGCACCAAGAGTCCTGTCATCAATCCCGGCGAATATCTTCTTTCAAGAATCGTTGATGGCAGATGAACAAGGAAAACGTTGAGGATCATTGCACCGACATAACCAAAATAAGCATATTTCAAAAACCATTGATCGGGATAGAAAAGATAGAAAGCCGTGATCAAAACCGCAAGAGCTGTGACAAAAAGAACAGCGAACAAAAATTGATCTTGCGTAGGCTTTGGTTGCCTTTTTATTTTCGACGGCTGCGCAGATTTTCTCACAAGCCAAATGGCTTCCTCAGCATTATGAAGGAAGAAGGCAAGTATGAAAAGTAGTAAAAGATATGAGGACATGGCGGCCTCCTAAAAGTTAATAACCGGCTGCAAGATACTTGAGAGTGCGGACATCCAATCATCATCAAAGTCGTTGATTCCATTTTATTCGTTATGTATTGCGAGGGTCCTATATGAAGTGACAAGAATTGTGCGATAGGTATAGATTTTCATTTGTTAGCTTTCTTGTTTTTCTTTGCTTTCCACTCGGAATCAAGTATTCCGTACACGACATGATCCACGTAATGATCGTAAAGCCATTCGGCTTGGCGGATGCAGCCTTCTTGCTTAAATTCGAGCCGTTCAGGCACGGCACGACTCTTTTTATTGCCTGAAGCAGCGCGAATTTCCACCTTGTGCATTCCGAGTTCATTGAACGCGTAATCAGTCATTGCGGCAGCCGCGCGTGTCATGAGCCCCTTTCCTTGGTAACCGGCACCAAGCCAATAGCCAATTTGCGCAGTCTTGTTCATCATATTCAATTCATTGAACCCGATCACTCCGGCAGTCGCTCCATTGAACAGAATGACCGTTGTCAAGCTGCGATTCTCACCATAACCTCTTTGCGCGCCTTGAATGAACGCACGCGTATCGTTAACGGTTCTTGTCATATCCAGCCAAGGCAGCCATTCGCGCAAATGATCGCGCGACTTATCGGTCATCTCAAAGATTCGCTCTGCGTCACCCAGATCAATGAGTTTCAATGAGATCTCATTATCAATTTTATGAAGGAACATAGGACGCATCCTCTCATTTTTTTCTATTGTATCATCACTTGAACCACAATATAGTTTAGAATGGAAAAAAAGCACTGGAGAGATGTTGATGAAAAAAATTGGGTTGATTTTCGTCTGCATGATACTTGTTATTATTTCGTCATGCAGCTCATTAAGCAAGGAGCCGCCGAATGCTCAAGTCACCGTGCAGCACAAAAAAGTGGAAACACGCAAAGGAGGCTATGAATGGAGTTATTGGTTGATCAGCCACACCTATACTACTGCAGACGCTTCATCGCAATGGACGGAAAACTTGCGTACACAGTCTGTTGAACCCGGTCAAAAAGCAATGGTTTCATTTTCCGATCACTCCCAGCCAAAATTCAGCGCGCATATCTATAATCATTATCGCAAGGGCACAGTACTGCCTGTCAAGAAAAATCAAATCACACTGCCGAAAAAAAACGTCATCTTCATAACGGGTATGTCCGGCACCGGAAAATCCACCACGTTGATTGAACTGGCGCGCAGAGGATACACCGTTGTCGACACCGACTATGATGGATTCAGTATGGAGGTGCCGCTTGCCGGTGGGCAGGGTTTTGAACAGCTGTGGCATGAAGAGCGCATAAACGAGCTTCTTTCAAAGCATGATGAAGGCATAGTGTTTATCTCCGGCTGCGTCCGCAATCAGAGCAAATTTTACCCTCAATTCGATGTCATTGTACTCTTGTCTGCACCTCTCGAAACCATCCTTGAGCGTGTCAAAACGCGTAATAATAATCCCTTTGGAAAAACGTCAGAAGATCGAGAACGGATCATAAGTGACTGTACCGCAGTTGAACCGCTTCTTCGTGCCGGGGCCACTTTGGAAATCAATACGCAAAAACCAATTCATGCTGTTGTTGATGAACTTGAGGCAATCGCTAAAGCCATTTACTAACACATTTATAAAAACTCAGTAGAACGCGTCAGGTCTTTACTTCCGCAGGATGCGGTAGCTTTCGTGTTGCGTGCAGGACGTACTTTCACAGGACGTGATGGTTTTCGCGTTCTTAGCGAAAGTTTCTTTGCTCCAAATGCAGTATTGAATCATCCACCTTGTGCTTGAACAGACATCTCGATTTCATAAGGCAATGTGTCCTTAATTAAGTAACGAGTAAAATAAGCGGAGATTTTCCGGTTATATGCACCATGGACCTGGTTTCGCCGGTAAATAAGGGGAATTTTTCCGGTTATACAAAACAAAACCTTCCATTTTCACGTTTTTCGTGTTCGATAAGCGGAATTTCTCCGTCTATTTAAGTTATTCTTTCGTTCATTTTCTAATTAAGCGGAATTTTTCCCTTTATTTCTCAGATTTGACGTTAAAACCTGATCGTCCAACCAAATCTTATGACCTTGTCGTCGTACCAGCAAGGAAAAATGATAAACTTTCTTTACCTGTGAAAAAAGCGGCCCAAGCATTCGATTTGAATGCCAAGCCGCCTTTTTTGTTTCATCTATCTATTTTTCAGATCGCATAGTCATTTTTATTTTTTCTGCAGCATCTCATATACTTGCTTCACATCTTTATCGCCGCGGCCGGAGAGGTTGACGATGATGCTTTCGTCCTTCGGCAGCGTCTTTGCAAGTTTCATTGCATAAGCTACGGCATGCGCGCTTTCCAGCGCCGGAATAATTCCCTCAACCTTAGAAAGATTCAAGAACGCATCAAGCGCTTCTTGACCGGTCACGGTCACATATTCACCGCGGCCGGATGCCTTCAAATAGCTGTGCTCCGGTCCGACGCCTGGATAATCCAGGCCAGCAGCAATGGAATAGGTTGGCTTTGGATTATTATTTTCGTCCACCAGGGCGTAACACTTAAATCCGTGGATAACCGCCAGCACTCCTTCAGCAATGCTTGCTGCTTCAACAGGCTCCACACCGACAAGACGGACACTCGGTTCGTCAATGTAATGGGCAAACGCGCCGATCGCGTTGCTGCCGCCACCAACGCAGGCAACAACTGCAGTCGGCAGCTTGCCTTCTTTTTCCAAAATCTGACGTTTCGATTCCTCACTGATTACCGATTGGAAATGGTGCACCATCGTCGGATAAGGGTGCGGCCCGACCGCCGAACCAAGCAGATAGTAGGTCGTCTCATGGTTTTGAACTAAGTCGCCTAATGCAACATCAACGGCATCCTTCAGGCGTCCTTGCCCTTTTTCCACAGGCACGACTTCAGCGCCAAGCAGTTCCATCCTGAAGACGTTCAATGCTTGGCGTTCGGTATCGTATTTACCCATATAAATGGTACACGGCAAACCAAAAAGGGCTGCAACAGTCGCGGTCGCGACACCGTGCTGACCGGCACCGGTCTCGGCAATAATCCGCTTCGCACCCATTCGTTTCGCCAATAAAATCTGGCCGATTGTGTTATTAATCTTGTGCGCGCCTGTGTGGTTCAAATCTTCTCTTTTCAGATAGATTTTCGCGCCGCCCGCTTGTTCCGTCAGATTCCTCGCAAACGTCAGCGGATTTTCACGCCCCACATATTCTTTCAAATAATAATGCAATTCCTTGTTGAACTCAGGGTCATCCTTGTACCTGTCGAACGCTTCGGCGATCTTCGCTAAAACCTTTTGCAATTCCTCCGGTACATAGCTTCCGCCGAATTCACCAAATGTTCCTGCCTCTGTTACTACGCTCATACTCTTACTCATCTCTACTCAGCTCCTGTTCTTTTTTTCGCATCCGCCCTATGGAAGATGCCGAAAATGTGGTGCTCTATAAGTTTCTGATAAATTGCTGATAAAGTCAAGGTAAATTAATTGACTGGCACAAATTTTCCAAACTTTTGCATCAATCGTGATATTGCACGTCTGCGTTCTCTGATTCACGCGTAAAGCCTTGAAATCTGGTTCCTTGAAAATCAAGCATGCCACGATCTCCTTCGGCTAGTTCACCGTATTCAGAGCCGTTTAGGCGAAACTCCATCCGATCTCCGCTTTCGACTTCAAATGTGGCATAATAGTTTGTGGAAACCATTGTTTGATTTCCGCCTGAAGTCTGTGTTCGTTTCGCCACCACCGAGGCATGTACGCGGAGTCGTGGTTTTTGCTCATTCGAAGACCACGTCGCCATCCCTTTTACAGCACTTACTACGATGATTGCAATAACAACGAAAAATCCAATGTAAAACAAAATCTGCATGCCTTGAAAACTGGCATCAAATGAATTGCCAATCATAAAAGTAACCTCCTGGCTTAGATTTGCACTTTCTCTTTTGGGGTATTAGGATATGAGCTTAAATCATATTTTTTCCATTATAGCAAAAGATTTTTTATAAACGGCTTAGCAGAAAAGAAAGTTAGGTGCTTGTGATGATTCAGGATAAATACTTGAATTTAAAATTAAGCGAACGGGGTGCGATCATCAGTATCGTTACCTATCTCGTTTTATCAGTGCTGAAATTGTTTGTCGGTGTCACCATGGGATCGAGGGCACTCAGCGCCGACGGATTTAATAATGTGACCGATATTGTTGCATCAGCTGCCGTGCTGGTCGGCCTGCGTCTTTCCCAGCGTCCTGCAGACAGCGACCATCCATACGGTCATTGGCGCAGCGAAACGATTGCTTCGTTGTTTGCCTCTTTTGTCATGATGGCTGTTGGCGTTCAGGTATTCTTCGACGGTGCAAAATCAATTTTTACAGGGCATGAGGAAAGGCCGGATCTTCTCGCTGCATGGGTCGGCTTATTTTGTGCCGCGGTCATGTTTTTCGTTTACGCGTACAATAAACGATTATCCATGCGGACAAAGAGCGCGTCCGTGCTGGCGGCAGCTAAAGATAATTTGTCTGACGCATGGGTCAGTGTCGGTGCGAGCGCCGGTATCATTGGCACGCAGCTCCATCTTCCATGGCTTGATTCGGTTGTCGCTCTTTTGATCGGCGTCCTGATCTGCAAAACGGCGTGGGATATTTTCAGAGAGTCATCCTACAACCTATCCGACGGCTTTGACGATGAACTCTTAAGCTCGTTTGATCAGATTGTTCATTCTGTCTCGGGCGTTGAAGGTGTTCGCGATATCCGTGGCAGGACCTATGGTAACAATACGGTCATCGATTTAGTCATCGTTGTCCATCCGGACATGGGGCTTAGGGAAGCACACCAAATCTCATCGCAAGTCGAGAAAGTGCTGATGGACAAGTACGATGTTTTCGATGTACATGTTCACGTTGAGCCGAACGAACAGAATTAATTTGGAATAGAGGAACCCTCCATCATGCCTTGTCATACGGTATAGCGTTTAGCCCATTAAAAATGGAGGATGACGCGCATGCAAGTAAATCCATCTGATCCCGCTTTCCGCTTATCCGCAGACTCGACAAAAACGATCACAGAACGGCGTGATGCAAAAAATTACATCAGCCAATTGTTCGGTCCACAATTTCCGGAAATAAAAAACGGTTTTTTTAATGCCCATATGACCCGTGGCATCATTATTCAGCCTCACTGGCATCCCAATGCTTCAGAAATGGTCTACATGATCAGCGGTTCCGTGATTACGTCGGTGTTCAACCCCTTCACGCAAAAGTTGATGAGTTATCAAATCGGTCCCGGCGAGGTTTCGATGCTTCCGAGGGGCTGGTTTCACTGGATTATCGCTTTGACTGATGATGTCCATCTGCTCACTATTTTTGACGTACCCACTCCTGATGTTGTTTTAGGTTCTGATTTTCTGCGATTCACACCGGCAGAGGTGATGAACCGGGCTTATTGCATTGACCCAACTGCCTACGCGCAAACCGTTGCGCCGATTCGCAAGTCAACCATTCTCGGTCCCCCAACAGACTGTGCAAGCGCAAATGTACCGAATGCCAATCCCGTGCAGCCGAGCACCCAGCAGCACCAGAGTTATTTTGCCGGTCCCGCTGCAGCGAATCCGAATATGTTCTCATAAGATTAATGCGGGTGAGGAATTTCATTAATAAGAAAAACCGGGCAAAAAAAACGCCCGGTTTTTTATTAATTCCAGCAGATGGCGAGCATTTTGATCAGCATCTCCAAAAACAGATGAGACGAATTATTTGCAATATGAACACATCAAAAATGATTCGACCTTAGTCAATTTCTGCATACTGCCGAACAAGCACATCCATCGGTATTCCGTCTGACAAAGCACGCAAATACTCGGTCGCGGGATTGGTCATCCGATCAGCTCGATCATAAAGCGGTTCTAAAAAAACCGATTCTTTTTTTCCACGTCTTTCAAGACCGATTCGAGCAAGATCAAGAATGGACAGGATCAAATGTTGCAATTGATCTCTGTCAATGAATTCCAACATCATCCCCTTGCAGAAGGCCTTACGCAGCGCCTCAGCATCCTGCCCATGACCGTATAAGACATGATCTTGCGCAAGCAGTTCTTTTAGTTGCGGAAGCATTTCAATAAGACCAACATGAAACGCTGCTACGGTCATGTTATCCTTGATAGGCTGGCAGCAGCTGCTGCGAAACTCAATGGTACCGCGATACGTTAAATCTTCCAGCTTGAATGTTCTTAGATACTGCAAATCTTCAATTTCCGGTGTAAAAGCGATTTTTTGATAGTCTGAACCGTTCCAAAATTCACCAACCCGATCACCGCCGCTGAAATAGTCAGAGACAGGAGTCGGCGTAAAATTAATATAGATTTCATTCCGCATCACACAATAAATGCTCTCCTGCTGCATATAATCAAGCAAATCCTCTACGGAAGTCAAATTCTGCTTATAAAAACCAACGTTCTTCGGATTCAGCCCATGCATACTGTTTTCCCACAACATATCACGAACGCAAATCGCATTGCCTTCTTCCTCAGGCATGACCGAATTCGAAAAGAGCAGTGCCTTAATCGGTTCCAGCTTTTCGAACGTTTGAATGGTATCTAACAATTCTGATTCGTGAATATCAATTTGCACTTGCGATGCATTGGAAAACATTCCAAAATTAGGATAGGTATGAAAGAAATCGGGATGCGTATAGTGCTTATAGAGTCCTAAAAAATGATACAGCATCCGATAACGTTCATTAGGAATTGGGGTGCTGTGGTTACTATTACGATAAGGATTTACACCCATTCCTGTCAGCGAATGACGAAAAGGTCGAAGAAAGCGGTTGATAAAGCGATAGTACGTGCTGAACCGCTCATTTAAAGCGAAAAGGTCTCTTCCCTTTCCAAGTGAAATCTCCAATGTGTTGTAAGAGCAATCATACGATAGTGAATCACCAAATTCGGGATTCTCAAGCAAATAAACATGTCCTTCATCATCTCTTCCCAATGCTTCCATGTGAAAACGATCGGCAAAGGCTGAGGTCAGTTGGTGTACCACTGAAAAATTGACGGGCTGCGCATCTATATGAATAATAGGCATTTCAATTTCAATGCCAATAGATCTTTCTCTCTTGTCAGTAGTTGGCGTAATATAGCGATCATACAAGGCGTTTATGATGACAGATTTGTTCATTGTTTATTCTCCATCTTTTTGATTGAACATTTCACCAACAGTCTTGATTTATAAACAGCATCAATTCAAATAAGATCTACGACACCCCAACCCAGATATACCATTTCAATCAACATTAACTATTGGTTGACGTATAATTATACGTCATAGTATTTACAGCCTGTTCATCAACTATCATTTCTCCATAAAAATCAGCCCACTCAGTCCTTACTGCACCATGCGAGGATCTTTATCAAAATGTTCCCGTTCTAAGATGATCCGCACCGTTTACAAATCTTTAATAAAAGAAATCGTTCGATTCGCTTCGTGAAAGCCGGCTTCAATATGAAACGAATAGCCGGGCTGATTCGACAGCTCCGTGTCCGAACCGATTTGCTTGCAGCCCTTGGCCTTCGCCCACAGCTCTGCTGCTTCCACCAAATTTTGTGCAACACCCTTTCGTCTGAAGTCTGACTTCACATAAATTCCTTCTATATATCCGGTTAGACTCGCAACTGCTCTCTCAACATAACCCTTTCGGATCGACATATGGATAAACGCAATAAATGATCGTTCTTGTTTGATCATGTAAAACACATGATCAGCGGAATGAAGCTGCTCCTGCGTTTTCTCAAGCAATTGATCGCGCGTGTCATGCGGCCACAATTCGAGCTCCAGATCGACGAGTGCGTCCAATTGATTCATCGTTCCTTTAAAAATTTCCATAGCCCATCGTCTCCCCTAACTTTCTTTTCTCTTCATTTTATCGTGAAATCAGAAATGCGAAAGCGGAAAGCAATAATTTCTCTGTTAATTCCTGCTAAGTTTCCTCTCTTCGGTTGAACTTTTGATGGCGTGGCGTCAACTTTCCGAGTTTTCGGTTGAACTGCTTCTTTTCGGTCTAACTTTCTCACTCTTTGGTTTAACTTTTTATGCATTCGGCCTAACTTTTCGAGTGTTCGGCTCAACTTTTTCTCTCTTCGGTTGAACTTTCACTTGTTTATCACTTTTCCTATAGATTTGCGATTTTATTCAGTCATTAACGTAAAAGAGGCCATCCGCAAAGGACAGCCTCTTTATTCAGTCCACATTTAAGACAAATTTTCACTTTCGTGCGATTTTGCTTCATTTTTCACTAGAAATGAAACGACAATCAAGATCACCATAATGGCCAGACAGGTCAGCGTTCCTACCCGATTGGCTGCATTGAGGACGAATGTCACAAAGATTAATGACAGTGAAACCAAGCCGACAATGGTCATATACGGGAATCCGGCCATTTTGAAAAACGGAAGCTGTTTATAGCTAGGGCGCAGCTTCAATTCAGCCGCGCAGATGGCGATCCAGACAAGACAAATGGTGAATCCGGGAATGCTCATCAATTGATTGATAATCTGACTTGGCGATAAGTACGCCAGCACAACACCAATAGCCAGGAAACTTGTCGTCAACGCAATCCCGCCAAGCGGCACACCACTTTTTGACAGCTTGCGCACAAAGCCTGGCGCTTCGCCGCGTTCAGCCATGGCATACAGCGTCCGCGTTGTCGCATAAATTCCTGAATTTGCTGCCGAAAGCACGGCTGTCAGCAACACAAAGTTCATCAAATGCGGTACGCCGGGCAGACCGACTGCTTCAAACACTTGAACGAACGGACTGCTTTCCGTGGCAGAGACACTGCTCCACGGCATCATGCCGCAAATAATGATGATCGGCAAAATATAGAACATGATCACCCGAGATACAACGCTCTTTATGACCTTCGGCAGAACATGTTCCACGTCTTTGGCTTCCGTTACCGTCAAACCAATCAATTCGGAGCCGCCATATGAAAAAATAACAACGAGAAGTGCAGAAATCATTCCGCCGAACCCGTGCGGGAAAAAGCCGCCGTAACCGAACAGGTTCTTCATCGGATTGGCCGGACTCGGAATGATGCCAAACAGAATCAACAAGCCGAGAATAATAAACACGATAATCGCACCGATTTTGATTCCGGCGAACCAGAATTCGAATTCCCCATATAAACTGACTTGAAACAAATTAATTCCGACAATGAACAAGCCGCACAAGCCCGCGAGTATCCAAAGCGGGACACTTGGGAACCAGTACTGAAGAA
Organism: Sporolactobacillus sp. PKPK-6; assembly: GCF_056678885.1. Lineage (NCBI taxonomy): Bacteria > Bacillati > Bacillota > Bacilli > Caryophanales > Sporolactobacillaceae > Sporolactobacillus > Sporolactobacillus sp. PKPK-6. Next base: position 1,502,339 of record NZ_JBWXPA010000001.1, read on the forward strand.
AGCTGCCCGCTGCAAGCACTTCAACAACGGTCACAATCATCCAGTTGATCCAGTACAGCCAGCCGATCATGATCGACGTGCGGAAACCGAATGCTTTATGCATCAAATGCTGCATGTTCAGCCCCGGATAAGCGATCGCCATCTCCGCAAGTGCCACCATAACAATAAACAAAATCAGACCGCATACCAAATAAGCGATCGTAACACTCGGGCCGGCGATATTCAGGGTATCGCCGCTTCCTTTAAAAATACCTGTGCCGATCATTCCGGCCATAGCCATAAGCATAATGTGGCGCGGCAATAATCCGCGCCGGAGTGATTCCTTCTTTCCTTCTGTTGCAGCCATTTTTTCTTATCCTTTCTCTCTATGGTTTACAATCCCGCTTTAAAGTGATAAAGCGGGCGGTATTTTCAATTATAGTCGTCTCCCTTCGACTGTCAAGATCCCATTTTTTCAAAGAGTCACTCCAAGTCAAAGCCCTTTCCTCTTACATAATCTGTCCAGAAGCCACGTGGCAAATCCGCTGTGAGCATCCGCATGTTTTTTTCCGACCGGGTTCATTCGAAAAGAGAAGCGTCCCGATAATAAGAAAGAGATTTATTTCTCGACAACTCAGGATGGCGAGCTGGTGGCTGATTGTCATCAGGCGATGCACATGGAAATGGATCGGCAAGGTATGGCATTAATGAACGAGTACACAGCGGATGACCTTAATTTAATCGCCGGCTTTCTAGAAAAATTGGCATCTCTTCGCCGACCTTAATCATAGAAAAATTTCATACTTTTACCGAATGGGGTGAGTGATTTGTCGGGTGTCCTTTATAAAAAAAGTCAGCGCCCACGTCAGAACGCAAAATCCGATTGCGACAAGAAACGCGGCATTCACACCATTCAATGCTGCATCCGTTTTGAGTAAATGGAATAAAGCCGGATCAGATCCATAGATGCTCTTTTCCGGCAATTCGCTTTTAGTTACATCGGACATCACACTGATCAGAATGGCGGTACCGATTGAACCGATAATGGTACGAATGGTATTGGTAACTGCTGCCCCATCGCTCATAAGCACATTAGGTAATGTATTCATGCCTGCAGTAGTCATGGGCATCATGACCATGGAAATGCCAAGAAAACGTACCGCATAGAGAATGATGATCGCACCTAATTGTGTGCTCATCGTCAGAAAAACGAAGGGAATCGTCCCCAGCGTTAACAGCCCCATACCTGTAATAGCAAGCTGACGAATGCCGATTTTATCGAAAATAACGCCGGACACCGGAGACATGAGGCCCATGACAAGAGCGCCGGGCAGCATCACAAGGCCGGAAAAAAAGGCACTTTCTCCCCGCACATTTTGAATATAAAGCGGCAGCACAAGCTCTGCACCGAACATGACGACCATCAAGATTCCACCGACAACAACAGAAAGGCTGAACAGTGGTGATCGAAAAACACGTAGATTCAGCATGGGATTGTCTATGGTCAGTTCTCGATAGATAAAACCAATAAGACCGATTGCTCCAAATGCGAGCGCTGCGATTACAATCGGCGAAGACCAGCCGTGATGACCAACACTGCTGAATCCATAAAGCAAACCCCCAAAGCCTAAAGTTGACAGCATGATTGAGACAAAGTCAATGCTCTTCTGTTCAAGAGGAACAATTTTTCGCATGGCTGCCGGCGCAAGGAGTGCCGCCAACAGTGCAATAGGAATAAACGCACAAAAAAGAACACGCCAGTTGAAATGGTCGATGATCAGTCCGGCACCCGTTGGTCCGATCACACGTGCAAAAGCAAGCACAAGACCGTCCAGCCCCATCGCCACTCCTCTCTTACTCTTTGGAAAAATGAGCAGAAGGATTGTCTGCATTAAGGGGATCATGATGCCTGTCGCAACCGCCTGAACCAGACGCCCAATTAAAAGCGTCGGGAAATTAGGTGCGGATATAGCCAGAAAGGTTCCAGCCAGAAAGATCAGCATCGCGGCCATATATAGCTTTTTTGAACTGACGCGATGCATCAGCAACCCCGTAATCGGAATCATAATTCCATTCATCAACAAGAATCCAGAGGTGAGCCACTGCCCGGTGTCCGCATCAATATGAAAATCGCGCATAATACCCGGAAGCGCCGTTGTGATGGCCGTATGGTTGGCAACAACACAAAAAGTACCGACAAGCAGAATAACGATCAAAAAAAATCGATTGTACGGTTTTCCGTCGCAATCGATACTGCGCATAGGTTCAGTCATTACATCATTCTCCTTCAAAAAATCCGCACCTATTCTTCATTCTTATTTTTGTAGTATGGCTCATTCGGCACCTGTTCACTCATTGCAGCAACGAATACCAAGCGAATCCCATGAAACAAAAAACACCCACCTTTAACGGTGAGCGTTTCCTGTTGGTGCCGTCCCATTCAAGATTGGAGTCGGCTTTTATTTTTTCGCTTGCTTCTTTTGCATTTCTTTTTGCATTTTCTTCAGTTCTTTGACACTCATCACCTGATGATTTTCAGGAACATAGAAGACATTTTGCGTTGAAACGAGAACATTTTTATTTCCGCTGAACGCAAACAATTTCTTATAAAAATCGTTTTTAAACACGCGCCGTTTCTTCTCAATCGCAAGATAAGCCGACTGATCCGTATTCTTCACCGCATTTTTGTCGGTGATTTGCGTATGCTTCATTTTCGGCTTGCCCTGCTTCTCCGTATTATAGATGTAAATCCGATCTTTACCCGCATCTTGATGAAGCAGCATAAACGGAACCTGCGGATTCGCTGCCGCACCGGTTGCAGAGTAGATCGAAACTTTTTTTGTAAATACCTTCGTCTTCATTCCGAAATGGCTATGCTCGTTCATAACCAACAAAGTCTCACTGCCGAGAAACACGATCAAAGACAGAGCAACTAAAAGATACTGAAGCCATCTATGCTTTGAGAACAGCTTTGAACCGCTCGTGAAGATGAATATGACGAAGAGTATAACACTTATAATTAACGTATATAAAATCACATCATCACTTCCTATTTCATAAAATCAGATCTATTCAATTAATCTGCGCCTTGAGCCGCCGGATTCTTCTCCTTGCCTTTAATGAAAAAGGTCAGAACAAGCGTCAGCAGGCAGAAGATAATGGCAACCATGAATGCGGTGTTCATGCCATTTAGTGCGGCATCAATCGATTTATGCATGAATTGTGCCGGATCGGTGTGCTTCAAACTGCTGCTTGGCGCGTTGTGCTTGGTCACATTGGTTAGGATACTGATCAGTACAGCCGTTCCAATAGAGCCGGCCACCGTACGAATTGTATTATTGACCGCGGTGCCATGGCTCATCAGCGAGTCAGGCAACGCGTTCATCCCAGCCGTTGTTACCGGCATCATGACCATGGAAATTCCTAAAAAACGTACGGCATACAGAACAATAATGGAAGCATAGCTCGTATGCTGCGTCAAGAACATGAACGGCAAGGTTCCGGCTGTGAGCAGAAAAATTCCGGTGATCGCCAATTTGCGTGAACCAATTCGGTCGAAAATCAAGCCGGTAACCGGACTCATCAATCCCATGATGATAGCGCCAGGAAGCAGGATCAGCCCTGAATGCAGAGCGCTCTCGCCCCTGAGGTTCTGAATATAAAGTGGGAGTACCAGTTCCGCACCGATCATTGCCATCATAACAATGCTGCTGATGACAACCGACAGCGTGAAGATCGGCGATTTGAATACTTTCAGCTCCAGCATCGGTTCCTTCATAACCAGCTGCCGCCAAATGAATAGAACGATAAAGATGCAGCCGACAATAAGTGGCCATATCACTCGGCCATCCGACCAGCCATAGTTGCCGACACTGCTGAAGCCGTAGAGCATACCGCCGAAACCAATCGTCGATAAGACAATGGACAAGTAATCAATCCGCGGATTCGTAAGCGGCACAACTTTTTTCATAGCCGTGAAGGCAAGTACAATGACTAATGCCACGATCGGGATCATCATATAGAAAAGTACGCGCCAGTTGTAGCTGTCAACAATCCATCCGGAAAGCGTCGGGCCGATCGCCGGTGCAAAGGCGACAACAAGTCCGCCAAGCCCCATGACAATACCGCGTTTTTCTCTAGGCACAATTAATAGAGAAATGGTCTGCATCAGCGGCATCATAATTCCGGCACCCGCAGCCTGAATAATTCGGCCGGTTAAGAGTAGTGAAAAATTCGGTGCGACAGCCGCCGCAACCGTTCCAAGCAGGAAAATGGTCAAGGCACTGATATACAGAACCCTGGAATTGATTTTATTAATAAGCAGCGCGGTAACCGGGATCATGACACCGTTCATCAGCAAAAATCCTGAGGTCAGCCACTGTCCAGTCGCTGCCGTGATATCGAAATCTTTCATGATATCAGGGAGCGCTGTCGCAAGCAACGTCTGGTTCAAAATCGTACAGAACGCACCGATCAGCAAAATAATAATTAAAAAGGTCCGATTATACGGTTTTCCGTTAATATCAACGGTCGTATTTTTTTGGGTCATGCATCTAACTCCTTTACTTAATTCAGATGAATTTTCATTGCAATTCGTCTCAATTATTTTTACACAATTTCTCGCACATCAACCAAACAGCCGAATTGTCCACAGTCGATGGTACCCCCCGATTATGAACTTAATATGAATGATGCAATTTTTTTCATTAGTTAAGGAAAATTATTTCGATCAGAGCCCCTTGCCTTTGGTGTCAAATTAGAGGAAGGTACGACAGAATCAAATGTATCTTTTTTTATTAAGCCGCTCTGTCGCACCCATTTTTTGCATGATTGTGTCCTGCTTATGTATTGAACTCCTATATATATGAATGAAACAGGAACCTATGAACAAGAAAAAAAAGTGATCGAGTCAAATTGCCTATGACTTTTCGTATTGGCACGGCTCTGAGCCCGCGTTCGTGCATGGGAACCGTTCTTTCGTGCATTGAGCTCTGAGTTTCGTGCATTGAATGGGTTTTTTCGTGCATTGACTCGGCTCTGAGCCCGCGTTCGTGCATGGGGATCGTTCTTTCGTGCATTGACTCGGCTCTGAGCCCGCGTTCGTGCATGGGAACCGTTCTTTCGTGCATTGAGCTCTGATTTTCGTGCATTGAATGGTTTTTTTCGTGCATTGACTCGGCTCTGATGGGGATCGTTGGTTCGTGCATTGAGCTCTGATTTTCGTGCATTGAATGGGTTTTTTCGTGCATTGATTCGGCTCTGATGGGGATCGCTTGCTTCGCTTTGCCATGCTTCAACTTTCACAATCGCTTATCCACAAGTCGATAATTTATAATTTTTTTCTAGACAAAAAAAGCCTCCTCCCTGAATTAGGAGAAGGCACTTCATTTTATTTAGTGTGCGAATCCGGCAAGGTACTGCTCCGGAACGGCTGTTTCTTTATGAAGCTTGGCAGCGGCTTCCAAAGTCCAGTATGGATTTCTCAGCATGCCTCGGCCAACAGCAACGAGATCGGCTTCTTCATTGCCAATTACTGCATTCGCCAGCTGCGGATCATCCAGCCGTCCGACCGCGATGACCGGCGTGCCGACAGCTTTCCGAATTTCCCGAGCAAACGGTACTTGATAGGCGGCGTGTGTCCCCGGTTTTCCTGCTGCAGCGATTGGACCTTCGCCGCCGGCACTGACATGAAACAGGTCGACACCCGCTTCCTTATATGCCTTGGCGATCGGAATGCTGTGCTCCAGTCCGTATCCGCCGTTCACATATTCAATCGCAGATATGCGCATGATCAGCGGCATCTCTGTAGGCATTTCCTTCTTAACCGCTTGAACAACCTCTGAGCCAAACCTCGACAGATCCTCGCCATATTCATCCGTCCTTTTGTTGGTAAAAGCAGATTGGAACTGATGAATCAGGTAGCCATGCGCGCCATGCAATTCGATTGCATCAAATCCGGCCTTAACCGCCCGCTTCACAGCTTGTGCGTATCGGCCGGGCATCGCCTTGACCTCATCCGTTGTAAGTGCACGTGGCGTTTTATACTCATCATTGAATGCAATGGCAGACGGGGCAACCGGTACCGGAGCATCCTGCGCTTTGCGCCCAGCGTGCGCGATTTGAATCGCGACCTTCGCACCGTACTTGTGGCAAGCGTCGACAATCCGTGCAAGTGCCGGAATTTGTTCGTCGGACCAGAGCCCAAGATCGTTATCAGTGATCCGTCCATCCGGCTCGATATCGGTCATTTCGATAATGATGAGCCCTGCGCCGCCAATCGCCCGACTGACATAGTGCACGTAGTGCCAATCCGTTGCAATCCCATCCTTTTTTTCAACGGAATACTGACACATCGGCGGCATGACAACACGATTCTTTAGTTCCAAGCCTTTAAACGTCCATGGTGTAAACAAATCAATCATTTAAGTCGCTCCTTCGAATTAAGAATTAATTGGGCATGCAAAATCTGATTGGGATTCTTGATCACCGTCATTTTCCCTGCATCAATCAGTGCTTTAATACGCCAATAAATAAATGTATCACCGACCCACTGTTTTTCATGCAGTTCACCGATTGCATCGCCAATTAAGCGCATGCAGAGAAAGCCTTTATGGTTTTCCTTTTGACGCGCTAGCCGGCGCGCGTGCCGTAAAATCTCGGCATCAAAGTAATCCGGCGCTACGGGCTGCACGTGGTCGTCCACCCAGATTCTCAGTACTGATGGATCGGCGGAGACGCGCAGCCATTCGCGTTCCAATCGGGTGCGCTCGTTTTCGGTCAGTGACGGATTCCGCGCTTGTTTTTTAAATAACATCGCCAGCGTTTCCGAAGGCAATTCGAAGCTGTATGCCGCTTGTATCTCTTCCCCAAGCTCCTCAGACAGCTGTTTCTCATGTGCAGAAGGATTGATGACTTGAATTGGATTCATCCGGCCGCGCAAAAGATAGACTACTAGAGCCAGCCCGCACTGATCCCAAGCATTGTCCGATGCCCAAATGGTGATTGGCATATGCTCAGGAATAGCCTTGATCGCGCGCAGCTGATCAACCAACGCTTCGTTGCCATCCACATCATAAAAATAATCTTCCAATTTATCTTTGATCCAGGCGTTTCGATGGTGCACTCCATCCACTTCATCTAAATGCGCTAATGGTCCGTATGAGAGATCCGAAGTGATGACAAGTATCCGTTCGCGCCGGGCATGGATACTGCCAAGTCCTACCTTCAAACTCCCGGCAGTTGAATTGCCAAACACAATATGCCAGTGATTCAAGGCTTCTTTAGTCAGCGGCTGCTCCGGCTGCAAACGAATCAAGTCTTCATACATGTGACGAATCCGCTTGGAAAGCCGTTGTTCATCCGTAAACTGCTCGGCTATTGCTGCTTCCTGAAACAGATGTAACAGCATCCGCTTGCTCTCTCGTTCCGTTAGCTGATTTATTGCTTCGCCAAGATTTTCATACACGGACAAACCGCCTCCATTCAAATCCTAACAAAATCATTGATTACCCACCAAACATAAAGACTTGAAAAAAGCTGAATGCCAAAATGGTCATTCAGCTTTTAACTATTTATTTTGCATAGCTCTCTTCGATGGTGCGAATTCGATCATAGAGAAAATCATTAACCGGTGTCGGAATCCCGTGCTTCTGTCCCAGTTTGCGAATGGTACCCGCAAACAGATCGACCTCGGTCGGGCGATGCTGCAAGGTATCCTGCCGCATCGAAGGCATTCCTTCAGGATTCAGAGCATCATTGATGTTCAACCAACCAGCGATCTCACTTTCTTGAAGCGGCACCCCTTCAGCATTGGCGACTTTAACCACTTCCTTCATCGCGGCAATGACCGTTTCACGAGGCTTGCCCGGTACCTGTATCCCACCGTAATTGGTTTCGAAAACAGCAGTCGACTGATTCACACCTGTATTGACCATCAGTTTGCTCCACATTTTATGAAGCATGCGGTCAGGAATTTCATAAGGAATTCCCGTTTTTTCAAACAGACGGGCCAGGTCGTCCACCTTTTCACTGCGCGTGTCGTCGGCTTCTCCAAAACTGACGAATCCTATATTCTTGTAGGTCAATTCATTGCCGATTTTCGAAGCATCCATACCGGCGACAATACAATAAAGCAGTTGATCAAAGCCAAATGCCTCACCAATCATCTGTTCACTAGAGATACCGTTCAACACGGAAAGCAGAACCGTCTGCTTGCCGTGTTGGTTTCTGGCACTTTCAATTGCATCTTTAAGCCCGGTGTATTTCACTGCGAAAATCAATAGATCAGCAGGATCGCCTTGTACGTCTGCATCCACATAATGAAAATCACATAGCTCCCCGTTGCAGTAAATGCCTTCTCTTTTGTATCGCGCGATCCGGTCATGATCGGCAACAATCCGTACCGCATCCTTACCTAAATGATCGACCATTTGTTTTCCATACATAATTCCCAGCGCACCGAGCCCAACAATCGCTACCGTCTTGATCTCCATTCCTCTTCCTCCGGATCGTTGTGAATTTTTCTGTAAAATCACTTTACATCTAGTATAAACGTTTCAATCAATAGCTCACAACTGATCAGCCATACATAGAAAATGGCGCCAATAGCCAAACTATCTATAAAAATGGTGCGAAGGGTTTGAGTCTCGTGAATTTTATGATGCGTTTTATTGATTTTCACCCAAGCTGGCTATGGAAAGCCGTTGTCATTATTCTGTTTGGTATTTTGCTGATTCGAATTTCAGGAAGAAAATCGATCTCACAAATGACCATTCCGCAAACAGTCATTATGATCTCTATTGGGACATTGCTCGTCCAACCAATCAGCGGAAAAAGTGTTACCCTTTCCTTTGTCATCGGTGCTATATTTGTATTCACTCTTTTTTTAATAGATCTTATTCAATTGAAATGGGACTGGGCAGAATCCCTCTTTTCCGGACACGCTAAAATCATTATAAAAAATGGAAGACTGCGTCCGATTCGTCTGAAAAAAATGAAGATGACAGTGGATCATATTGAGATGCAACTTCGGCAGATGGGCATTGAACGGATTGAAGATGTCGAGATGGCAACCGTTGAACAAAGTGGACAAATCGGCTACTTGCTCGTTTCCGGTCAGAGACCGGCAACAAAAGCAGATATTGCTGAACTTCGAGACGACCTGAATGTCATCGCTCGGGCGCTCAAGGTTCGGCTGCCGTCCGCACAATCAAAAAAGCAGCCGGACAGCAATTTATTTACTGAGATTGAGAACGGACACAAACGATCTGTTCCGCAAAAATTACGCTGACTCCTTCATCGTTCACTTGCCTGAGAGCTGTTTTTCACGATACACTTAGGTGAACGAAAGGGGCAAAAATCGTGAGCAGCAAATTGTCGATCAGCCAGATGGCGGAAATTCATAACATTTCGAGACAAACGCTCATCTATTACGATAAAATAGGCTTGTTTCAGCCAGACAGCAAGGACACCAACGGCTACCGCTACTACAGCGTGCGACAAATCCCCTTTCTAAGAGAAATCTGCTTTCTAAAGTCAATTGGTGTGCCGCTGGATGAGATCAAGCAAAACATTAAAGGACGCGATGTAACCAGCGCGCTGACCCTTCTTACGTTCCACGAAAAAAAGATCAATGAAAAAATTGACGAGTTACTCAGCATACGTCGTTCCATCAAAAACCGATTGTTGGTTTATCAAAATGTTGATCAGAGCAAGGAAGAACTCTATCGCCCGGTGATTGAGCAATTGCCTGAACGCAAAGTTGTCTTTGTGCCCTTCGACAGTGAAGTCGACAGACCAACATTGCATTTGACGATGATGCGTGCCTGGCGCTTGTTGCATGAACACGGCATTACGCCCTCGGGACGTTTTGGCACACTGATTAAGCACGAAATGATGACCGGTGATACGCCGTTCAGCCAAGCCGGCGTTTTCATTGAAATTCCCGATCAAACGGCTAAGGTCTCAGAAACTATAACACTCCCGAGCGGATCCTACGCTTGCATGTATAAGTATGGAATGCCATACGATTTAAGCTATGCCCGACATCTTCTCGAATGGATCGCAGAGCATAAATTTGAAGTGACCGGTCCAATTATTGATGTCTGTTTGCTTGATGCCACCTTCTACGCAAGTGAACACAATGCCGACCTGTGCCAACTGCAGATTCACATTCACTAAGGAAATGTGAATCGAACCCTGGTGATTAAGCTCGCATCTCCGGTCTTAGGTTCAACTTTCGACTCGTTCGGTTCAACTTTTCACTTATTAGGTTCAACTTCTCATGTTCGGTTCTACTTTTCCGATCTTAGGTTGAACTTTCGACTCGTTCGGTTTTACTTTTCCGATCTTAGGTTGAACTTCTCATGTTCGGTTCTACTTTTCCAATCTTAGGTTGAACTTTCGACTCGTTCGGTTCAACTTTTCACTTATTAGGTTCAACTTCTCATGTTCGGTTTTACTTTTCTAATCTTAGGTTAAACTTTCGACTCGTTCGGTTTTACTTTTCCGATCTTAGGTTGAACTTCCCCGCCGTTCGCTCTCATTTTTTCTTTTCATAGTTCGTATGCGAAAAACAGGAGCTTCTCTCAATAAGAAGCTCCTGTTCTCTATTGTTTTTATCCGTTCCAGCGTTGGGATCGCGCATTTGGAATGCCCAACTGATCGAGAATTTTCATCACGTGGTGATTGACCATATCGTCCAATGTTTTCGGATGATTATAGAAGGCGGGCATTGGCGGCACGATGCGCACACCGAGCCGCGCAAGTTTCAGCATGTTTTCCAAATGAATTGCGCTGAGCGGTGATTCGCGAGGACAGAGAATCAGCTTGCGATTTTCCTTAATCATAACTTCGGCTGTGCGCGTGATCAAACTGTCTTCATAACCATTGGCAACTGCGCTCAGAGTTTTCATACTGCATGGAACAATGACCATGCCGTCGGTTAGAAACGAGCCGCTTGAGGTTCGTGCGCCAAGATTCCGATTGTCATAGAGCTCATCCGCCAACTTTTTTACTTCATTAAATGCGTAGTCGGTCTCGATCTCCAAGTTATTTTTTGCCCAGTCACTCATAATCAGATGTGTTGTCACATCTTCTGCCTGATGCAGGGCTTCAAGCAGCTTCACCGCAAAAATGGTGCCAGACGCTCCGGTCACGCCAACAATAATGTTCATTGGTCATCTCCCCGTTCGTTCAATTGTACGCACAAGTCATTGGCAAGCGCCATAGATAGTACTTTTACCTGATCAATTTCCGGTTTGGTAATCTGATCCACATGAATACCGCAGCAGATCACAAAATGTCCGCTAAACCTTTGGCTCAACACTTGGGCAATCGGTTCGGTCACAAAACGCTCCTTGTGCGTACCGAAAGCGAGTGTTTGCGCATCCATACCTTTGGCAGCGATCGTCACAACGCCTAAATGTGGCCGGTCGCCACCCGTCAGCATCACGCATAGATCCTGGCCCATTCTTATTGCAGTTAAATCAATCGTGATGCGTCCCGACTTTTTCGTCAACCGGATCATTTGAACAGCTCCGGTGCGAATCGACTTGGGTCAACATCCATGAATTTAGCGCGTTGAAATTTATTCTTCAAATGATAAGGAACGGTGCAATCAAAAATGGTCTTGCAGGAGATGCCTTTATCACGAATGTACGGATTGTATTCCGGATTCTGAGTCGGATCGAGCGGATGACAGCGGACACCTGGAATAAAAATGGTATCGACATCTCCCTGATAACGCGTGTTCATCGCCCAAAGTACATCGCTCGTATCAAATATGTCGACATCCTCGTCCACGAGCATGACATGCTTCATTTCAGAAAACGCGGCAAAGGTCAGAAGTGCCGCTTGACGCTGACGTCCTTCATCGCTGGGCTGTATTTTTTTAAATTGCAGAATCGCCATGTATTTGCCGCCTCCTGATGGATGGCAGTACACATTCAACACCTTGCCCGGCATTGCGCGTTCTACCATTTGGAGAATGCTCGCCTCGGTCGGAATTCCGGCCATGTTCACATGCTCTTCGCTTGGCCCAATCACGGTTTGCATAATCGGATTCTTACGATGCGTGACCGCCTTCACTTTGATAAGCGGCACTTGAGCGACTGCCGGACCCGTATAGCCCGGAAATTCAGGCATCGCTTTACCGGTATTTGTATTTTGATCCTCCCGCACATAGGCTCCAGGAATCAGCTCGCCTTCAATCACATATTCCGCATTGGCAATCGCTTTTTCATCAATCGTGAGACATGGAGTAAGCTCCACCGCCTGATTGCGGATCGTTCCAGCGACACTGAGCTCGTTGTAGCCAAGCGGAGTGGTCGGCGGTTCGAAACAAGCGCCGATTTCAACTGCAGGATCGACACCGATGCTGATGGAAATTGGGAGCGGACGCCCTTCTTTTTCCGCCTTTTCACGAAAGACACCGAGGTGGCGCGCACCCGGAACAAAGTACATTGAAATTTCATTCTTGCTTTGGAGACACAGTCGATGAATCGTGACATCCGAATCTCCGGTCTGCGAATCCGACGCATAGCACATCCCCATTGTGACGTACGGCCCGGCATCCTCTTCCGTATTCGTAGGTGCCGGAATCAGCTTGCGAATATCGAATCCCGGCTCATCCGCATAATGTACGACTTCTTGGCATTTCGGCTTTTCATTGATGACAACCGGCTGAATCGGATTCTTGACTGCTTCATTGAGTAGAAAACCGAGGCGCTCCGGCTCCGTTCCAAGCATCATCGCCACACGTTCACGGCTGGCTAGCAAGCCAATTAAGACACGTGCATCCGGATGCCCTTTCACATTATTAAAAATCATCGCAGGTCCTTTTCTCGTTGGACGCATCACGGTTCCGCCCGCACCTACATGACGGTAGACACCGGAAATTTCCGCCTGCGGATCAACTGGTTCATCCGTTTCAATGAGCTGACCGGACACCGACTTTAACAGCTCCAAAGCCGACCGCATATCCGTAATTTTTGCTTCTTTCTCAACCACACGAACTCACTCCTTTTTTGTAATTCATGAATCACACAAAATTAGTCCGTGCTCATTTTACAGTGTATAGCAGCTATACAGTCAACTACGCTCCGTATGGTACAAAAAAAATGCCGCGGCTGATTTCCCGCGACATTCTTATTCTCATCTTAATTAATTCGTTTCTTTGCTTTGCTCTGATTTGTTCTTCTCTTTAAAGAGTCGTTCCCGAAGGCAGTTCATTCATCTCTTTAATTTTCGCCAACAACAATTTTTCCGATCATCTTGCCACTTTCAACCAATTGATGTGCTTCGCGCAGATTTTCTGCGTTCAACGGTGTCAGCTTCTTTGTTACGGTCTGCTTAAGGACACCATTGTCCAGCAATTTCGCAACTTTTGTAAGCAGATTATGCTGCTCAATCATGTCCTCGGTTTCAAACATCGGACGCGTGAACATGAATTCCCAGCTAAACGTGATACTCTTAGGCTTAATCAAGTCCAGATTAATGCCGTCTCCAATTTCCACAATGGAGCAGATATGGCCTTGCGGTTTGATCACGTCATACATGTTCTGCCAATGTCCCTTCGTGTCGTTCAAGCAGAGAATGGCATCAACCGTATCAAACGGAAGCTTCTCAAATTCATCTTTAAAGGATTGTCTGTGATTAATGACCTCATCTGCGCCAAGATCTTTTACCCACTTAATCGTTTCCGGCCGTGACGCTGTGGCAATGACATGAAGACCTGCCCATTTGGCAAGCTGAATGGCAATCGATCCGACACCTCCAGCGCCATTTATGATGAGCAGCCGTTTCCCGACATTTTCCTCATGGTGTTCTGCACTAAACGGCAATCGAGCAAATAAAGCTTCATAAGCAGTAATACTTGTCAAAGGTATCCCTGCTGCGGTCAGAAAATCCAACGTTTCCGGCTTATGTGCAACAATTCGTTCGTCAACTAAATGCTGGTCGGTATTCGTTCCTTTTCGCGTAACATCCCCTGCGTAATAGACTTCATCACCCGGTTTGAAAAGGGTTACCTTTTCCCCCGCTGCCACTACGATGCCACTTGCATCATAGCCGACGATCCTTGCACCATTCGTTCGTCCGTTCTGCGCATTTCGCACTTTCGTGTCGACCGGATTAACGGATACAGCCTTTACCTGAACAAGAAGATCATGCCCTGTCGGCTGCTGATCCGGAAGCTCTATAGGAACAATACTGTTTGGATTTGAAATATCTGTTGCTTCAAATGTGCCGAATGCTTTCATCAAATCTCCCCCATCCTCATTTCGATTACACATATAGTATAATGGCACTAAAGCGGATCGGGTAGAACGCACAATGTCGTGACGTAGAAACAAGAATGTAACCTAGGAGGCTTATTAATGAGGAATCGAAAAGCAGGATACGCCTGCAAACATTGCCCTGTTGAAACAACCCTTGATATCATCGGCGGGAAATGGAAAGGCGTCATCCTTTATCATATAATGACGAAAACAAGACGATTTAACGAGATGCGCCGTCTCATGCCGGGTGTGAGTCAGCGTATGTTAACACTTCAGCTTCGCGAATTAGAAAAAGACGGTGTCATTCATCGAGAAGTATTTCCAGTTGTCCCGCCAAAAACAGAGTACTCACTCACCACGTTTGGGGAAACCTTGAAACCGATTATTCAAGAAATGAAACGCTGGGGCGATCATTATGAACAGACTCATCAGGACCTCCTAGAAAAATAAGGCATGCGATGCTCTTGACTGAGCACGGGCATAGCCTTATTTATTTTTGTCTAAAATTTTGTCTAAAATTTTGTCTAAAATTTTGTTTAAAAGATGAGCAAAACTTGCTGTACTTTACGTGTGTCACGTTTTTCCTATTCGTTTAAATCACCTTATGCTCGATTAGAGAGGCATTTCAAAATCCGGATGCTGATTTATTTACTTGAATCAAGGGATCATCTTTCTTTGGGAGCATACTTTCTGAAAATAAATGATTTCATAGACGAATGACATCTTTATTGTTATACTTAATATATAACAGATAGAACAAGAGGCGATTACTGATGCTCCTTTCGATCGATTTCGGTTCTGACCAGCCGATTTATATGCAAATACGCAATGGAATTGTCAACGGAATCGCTTCCGGTAATTTGAACGACGGTGATCCACTGCCTTCTGTCCGTACTCTAGGAGCAGAAATCGGTGTCAATCTTCATACCGTCAATAAAGCCTACCAATTACTTCAAAGCGAAGGGTTTATTGAAATTCAGCGGCGGCGCGGAACCTTTATCAAAGCCGGAGATGCAGCACAAAATGCGGCTGAGTTTCTGGAAAACTGCGGTGATCCGTTGAAAACACTTGTCTCTGAGGCGGTTACACGCCGCGTTGATCGAGCCGTGCTGCATCAAATGATTGATCACATGTATGACGAACTGGAGGGTAATGAATCGTGAACGAAAACATCCTCATTCTTATATGCACCTATGTCCTTGTCGCGTGTCTCATGATTATGCAGCCTTGGTTTTCAAGAAAGAATGTTCTGTTTGGTGTCGTTTTTGCCAATCCTTCAATCTGGAGAGATGCTCAGGCAGCATCGATTCGTCGCCGCTACCTAGTTAGATCTGCCGGTACTGACCTTGCGCTGTTCGTTATTCTTCTTTTTCTCTCATTTATCCTAACCGATGAAAAGTGGCTCTTTGGATTTAGCATGGTTATGCTCGCTCTCATTGTAATCGATTCGTTTCTCTTTGTTCTTGCCAACCGGCAGACTCGAAAATTGAAGCAGAGTATGGCTCCGGATGCCCAACTAACTACAAAAAAGATTGTTGTTGACCTGGGCAAAAGCGACCGAGAAACCGTATTGTCTCTCAAATGGGTTCTTCTCTTGGTTCCGGTCTTCGTTGCCACCCTCGCTGTCGTGTGGTTCGGTTATCCGTACATGGCTGACTCAATTCCGACGCATTTCGGAATCAGCGGACCCGACCGATGGGCACCAAAATCATGGCATACCGTACTGTCACCGGTGGCATTGGAGCTGATGCTCGGCGCTCTTGTTCTCTTTACTCGGCGCGCACCCGCGTCAGTTAAAGGAAATCCAAATGCTGCTCCGGGTTATGCGCAGTATCGAAAAATGATGACTCTTTTGCTGATCATTTTTTGTCTGTTATCAGAGATTCTGTTCTTTCTGGTTGTTCTCAGCTTTATCACGCCGATCAGTCCGCTGTGGTTTGCAATTCTATCACTTGTTAATTTGGGATTTTTGATTACGATGATTTGGCTCTATATACGCTTTGTTCGCAGCAAACATGTATCGGGGCCGATCCTTGATGACGACGGCAAGTGGATTTGGGGCATCTTCTATTTTAATCGCTCCGATCCCTCGATTTTTGTGGAAAAACGAGTCGGAATTGGATTCACGGTCAATATGGCTCGTCCGATTGCGTGGATTGTCCTAGTTGGGATCATCCTCATCACCATCCTGCTCTCTCGATAAACAGGACGTTCAAAAATTAGCGTTACGATTGGAGTGAATGTAATGATTCAAGACTACCTGCCGTTCCTGATTCCGATTATTGCTCTCGAACTCATTCTTGCCCTCACTGCACTGATTCATATTTTCCGGCACCGATCATTCAGATTCGCAAATCGATTCATTTGGATCGCTATTGTCCTTTTTGTTCAAATCATCGGTCCAATCATCTATTTTGCAATCGGCAGAGGCGAAGATTCATGAACATCTTAGAAATGCGCCACATCAGTAAAAATTTTGGCAAGCATCTCGTCCTGAACGATCTCAACTTCACTGTTCCTGAGCACTCTATTTTCGGTCTGATCGGAAAAAACGGTGCGGGAAAAACGACGGCAATGAAGATGATCATGGGCTTCCTTAAACCAACCAGCGGAAAGATTCTTGTTTGCGGAGAGAACGTTGCCTACGGAAATACGGCAACCAACCGTTTTATCGGATACCTGCCTGATGTACCTGAGTTTTATGGATATATGACTGCTAAAGAATACTTAGTTATGTGTGGCCGGATCACCGGTCTTAAAAAGCTTCAGATCCATGAGCGTGTACAGGAGCTGCTGCCGTTGGTCGGTCTTGACGGAATCAAGCGGGAAATCCACAGCTTTTCAAGGGGCATGAAGCAGCGGCTTGGGATTGCACAAGCATTATTGAACACACCGAAATTGTTAATTTGCGACGAAGCAACATCGGCGCTCGATCCACAAGGAAGGAAAGAAATTCTTGACCTTTTGTCTGTTGCCGCCGATCAGACAACAGTCATCTTTTCAACACATATCCTATCTGACGTGGAACGTATTTGCGACTCGATCGGGCTGTTGCATGAAGGTACGCTCGCTCTGCATGGGAAGCTGTCCGAGGTTAAAAATACGTACCGGAAAGAAGCCGTACGCATTGAAACCATCGATGAAGTACAGGCCAGGCGTCTGTTTGAACACCTGCGCACGCTCTCCTTTATTCAATCTGTTGAAACCAGTCAATGTGCGGTAACGGTGCAGTTGCATGATCCACAAAAGAACGGGCTCAAAATTATTGACCTGCTCTCTGATGAGCAAATACCGATTACGAATTATCAACTTCTTGAACCGACGCTCGAAAATGTCTTCTTGGATGTGATCAAATGAATGGATTCACTGCATTTTTCAAAAAAGAACTGCTTGAAGCGATTCGAAATTACAGAGTCCTTATTTTGTTTTCAGTGACCGCTATTTTCGGTATGATGAGTCCTCTGACTGCCAAAATGATGCCCGACATTCTTGCAAATGTTGGCGTTGAGGGAATGGTTCTCAAGATTCCGGAACCCACATTCATCGATGCTTTTACTCAGTTTTTCAAAAATTTCTCGCAGATGGGCACAGTCGTATTGCTTCTTGTCTTTGGTGGTTTGCTGTCTCAAGATCTTGCCAAAGGGACATTAATCATCCCGCTGTCAAAAGGACTGTCCCGCCATGCGGTCATCCTTGCCAAATATGCTTCCGCTTTGACTTTGTGGACATTAAGCTACGCACTTGCCACTCTGATCAATTACGGCTACACGCTGTATTTTTTTCAAACCATTTCTGTCAGCCATTTGTTTTTCTCGCTTTTCTGCCTCTGGTTATTCGGTGCCTTTCTTCTCGCATTTCTCCTACTGGCAAGTGTCGTCACGCGAGGAGCATTCGGTGGACTTCTTGTAACCGCTGCCGGGCTGGGGATTCTACTCATCTGCCAAGCTATTTTCAGAATGGATCCGTTTAATCCTTTGAAGCTCGTTTCAGAAAACGTTGCCTTATTGACAGGCAAAGCAGCGTTTGATCAGTTACTCAATACCGCTTGGAGCACCTGCGCCCTGATCCTGAGTACGCTAATTCTCGCCATGATGTTGTTTAAGAAAAAAAGCATATAATTTCCGATTTATGCATTACCTTTTTTAAAGGTATTCAAAAAGAATGAGATACAACTCACCTTGGGTACTCACATAAATCTAAAATAACCATAGCCTATAACGAGAAAAAAATAGGTGGTGACTATTCGTGTTTTACGATGATCAGCAGTACCGACAGATCGGCCAAGGCAGCACCTCTTCTACATTTACTTCTGCCGTTCTCGATGCCGTGAAAGGTGAGGCAACGGCTGTCGATTTCTATGGACGTTTGGCTGAAGCAGCACCAAACGAGCAAATGAAGGCAGATATCCTTAGGATTCGTCAAGATGAACACGATCATTTTCAATTATTCAGTTGGCTTTACGTTCAGTTGACTGGCAATCAGCCGGTCTATCAAATCACGCCGGTCCAGTTTCAATCCTTTTCGGAAGGCTTGCGCATTGCTTATCGTGATGAGCTGGAAGATTACGAGACATATCGGAATCTCTATTTAACACAGTCAGACCCGACGGTTCGAAACATTTTATTACGTGCATTTTCAGATGAGATCAAACATGCAATCCGTTTTGGGTTCATGACAACCAATTTAGCTTAACCATTGCAAGTCCGTAAACCCCTGCCTTCTTCCCACGAACATGGAAAACGGCAGGGGTTCTTTACAGAACGTTTATCCATACCTCAACTCATCAATTAAGCTATAATATAAGCTATTAAGAAGAACTTTTATCCATAGAGCTGCTCGGCCATTTTGCAGAAGGAGATTTCCTATGCTTCACATTCAAAATATCACGTTCCCGGAAACCGGACGGGTCATCGTCATTTCCGACATTCACGGCGATTTGAGTCTTTTTCAGGAACTGCTTGAAAAAGTTCATTATAGTACGGAAGATACGCTGATCATCAATGGCGATTTGTGCGAACGAGGTCCTAACAGCTTGGGCGTAATCCGCTTTGCCAGAAGACTGACCGAGGAAAATACCAATGCCTATATAACCGAAGGAAACTGCGACCGGCTGATTCATCATGCCTTCGATCATGATCCGACATTCTTTGGTCATCTGGAACGAAATCCGCATTCGATCATGAATGAATGGCTGCAGGAACACGGACGGACCTATGCCGATTTTAATTCGGTCACAGAGTTGGCGAATTTTTACCATTGCAACTGTGGTGAGGAAATAGACTGGCTGTTTTCCTTGCCGACCGCTCTGGAAGCCGATCATTATTTGTTTATTCACGCGGGGATCGACGACATTAAGGATTGGCGAGAGACGAGCCACCGATCAGCCACTGCGCTCCCTCATTTCTATACACGCAAGCATCAATGCGCGAAGACTGTGGTCGTCGGACACTGGCCGGTCGTCAATTATCGCGCCGAATCCGTCACTTGCCACAATCCGATCATTGATCCCGATAAGCGGATGATTTGCATCGACGGCGGTAATCAGGTGCGTTTCGACGGACAGCTGAATGCCCTGATCATTGAACGCCATCCGCAAGGTGATCGGATCACCTACACCTATGCGGATCATTTTCATCAGACTGCAACCGTTCGAAAAGCTTATACTGCTCCGACGGATTTCATTGGCACGCTGAACTATCCGAACTATGAGATAAGACTGCTTAAACAGGGAAAATATTTCAGTCTCTGTGAAAATGTGAATCTGGGACTCAAGCAATGGCTCAAAAATGAGTTCTTGGTGAAAAAGGGAGCAGCGCTTTTCGCGGACGACGATGTCAGTGCGAGCGGATTGACGGTTGCGGAACATGATCGGGTTGCCGTCATCAACGATACATGTGCGGGCTATACGCTCGTCAAAAAAGACGGATCGGTCGGCTGGGTGCCGAAGGAATGCTTCTAAAAACTGATGTTTTCGCCTACTTTCTGATCACTTTTTTTGTGCAATCTGCAGTTAAGGTTTCGTGATCAGTACCTGCTTAATCGGCGTGTTCACAGCATCTGCCGTTCAGCGCTTGAAGTCGTCAATCGGGTTCATGAGAAGCCTATGCTGCTTGCTGCTGCCGAAATGCATTTTTCAGCACGTTAAGCTTACCTAAAAAAGCAAATAAAGAGGCTGTCCCAAAAGATGGCTTAAATGAAAAGAGGATGTCTCAAAAGTCGATTTTTTGACTATGAGACATCCTCTTTAATTTTTATCAACCTTTTATTTATGCATTGAGCTGACAGGTTCGTGCATTGACACTTGATTTTCATGCATTGAAGTTCAGTTTTCATGCATGAACTCGGCTCGAGCTCTTATTTATGCATTGAGTTGGTGGATTTGTGCATTGACTCTTGATTTTCATGCATTGGACCCTACTTTTCGTGCATTGAAGTTCAGGTTTCATGCATGAACTCGGCCCGGGCTGCTTATTTATGCATTGAGCTGGCGGGTTCAGCTGCATTGGCGCTGAATTTTCATGCATTGAACCCTACTTTTCGTGCATTGAAGTTCAGTTTTCGTGCATGAACTCGGCTCGAACCCTTATTTATGCATTGAGCTGGCGGATTTGTGCATTGGCGCTTGATTTTCGTGCATTGGACCCTACTTTTCATGCATTGAAGTTCAGTTTTCATGCATGAACTCGGCTCGAGCCCTTATTTATGCATTGGCGCTTGATTTTCGTGCATTGAACCCTACTTTTCATGCATTGAAGTTCAGTTTTCGTGCATGAACTCGGCTCGAGCTCTTATTTATGCATTGGGCTGGCGGATTCGTGCATTGACACTTGATTTTCATGCATTGATCCCTACTTTTCGTGCATTGAAGTTCAGTTTTCGTGCATGAACTCGGCTCGGGCGACCCTCTCTTTTCATCAGTTACCCAACAATGGCAATTTGCGTTCCAATGCCAATGTCTGGGATCGGTTTGCTTTCAAGGTATAGTGTGCCCGCCAGATCCGCCTTCGTGCTGCCGTCAAATCTCATTGTGATATGACCGAGATCCGCAAGATTTTTCTGAACGAGGCGGCCGACTGCCGTAATTTTGAATTTGCTGTCATCTATAGATAAATATTGACCTGTTTGAATTTTGTCATGTACCGACTCTACATCGATGCCGAAGCAATAGTCCTTTAATCCTTCAGGTGCCTCGTTGCCAAACAAAATAAGCATTCTTTCTTGAAGAAACTCTTTTGCCAGTTTGCCGATACTTTTAATCTCTGTTTTATAGATCTCTGTGCGATCCTCTGATTTTCTTTTCATACCGAACATTTTTCACCCTCCTTTAATACTTAAACACAATGCACGAATACCTTTTTTTTAGACATAAAGTCCGAAACTGCACAACCAAGCAAGAACAACGCGCGGCACACCGGTTAGGAAGCGTGAATAGAGTACTGCCGGAACGCCAACCTCTACTGTTTCCGGTTTCGCTTCAGCAAGACCTAATCCGACCGGAACAAAGTCACAAGCATTTTGTGTATTAATCGCAAAAAGTGCCGGCAATGCTAATTGCGGTGGAATATTTCCTTTGCCAATTTCCACACCGATTAATGTTCCGATAACTTGCCCGATGACTCCGCCGGGGCCAAGCAACGGTGAAAGGAATGGGAGCGAGCAAATGAATCCAATCAGCATCAAGCCCCATATGTTGCCTGCAAGCGGAGACATCACTTTGCCAAACCAATTTCCGATCCCGGAACCCTGAATGATTCCAATGATCATCGCTACAAACGCCATAAAAGGGAGGATTGTGTTAATCATGGTCTGAACGGCGTCACGACCTGCCTGGTAGAGCGTGCTGACTACTCTTCCTGCACCAAGTCCGATTTTCGTAAACAAATCTTGGTGTTCGCTCGCTGCTAAAGTCTCGGAAATTTTCTTATCTGAACTGTATTTATAGGTTTTCTGCGTATCTGATGGTGACGCTTCACTTGCTTCTGAAGAATCGACTGCACCTTCCCATGCAGAAATTTGATCAACACCAACATTGGACACATAGATATGCTCATTAATATATTGAGCTAACGGACCGCTTTTACCGGTTGGCATGACATTTATCGTCGGGATTCCTTTTTTCGGATAAATCCCGCATCGAAGCGTTCCGCCGCAATCAACAATGACGACGGCAGCCTCTTCGTCAGGTACACTGGTTTTAAACCCATTAACAGGAACCCCACCGGTAATTTCAGCAAGCTTATCAACAATCGCGGGTTTATTGCCGCCCCCGACAATATAGACAATTTTATCTTTTCCTTCGGTCGGTGTAATCGTTAGCGGTCCGCCATATCCGCCGCTACCTTTGACAACTCGAGCTGATTTGAACATGCTGTTCACCCTCTCAACTATTTTTTAGATCTGCTGTTTTACTTAATGTCACATTTTGCTGTTTCGATACCCAGCCTGTCATGAAATCGGTAATCCATCCGCAGAAGAAATTGGCGACGAGTCCGACAAGCAAGTATCGGATTGCAAGAGGAGTAGTGTCCAATCCCAGTTGCTGAACTCCTTGGGCGATACCAAGCCAGATAAAGAGTTCGGCCGCATTAATATGCGGAAATACACCGTTGCTTGTATGGCAGAAATAAGCTGCGGATGCAAAGTAACTTGGCTTGTAGTATTCAGGCATAAACCGTCCGAGCGAATGCACCATTGGATTGGCCAGCATAAATGCGCCGAGAAAAGGCAGAACCATGTACCGAAGGAGCGGATTGCTTGCGGATTTGGCCGCCAGCTTGTTAATTCGATCAGCACCAATTAAACCGATTAAAGCGTTCATCGCAACCAATAGCATGAGTACAAGCGGTACGATGCTCGTCATCCACGAAATAAACGTCTTGCCGCCCATTTGAAAAAGATAGATAAATCCCTTTGCAGCACCTACTAACAGATCCATTTTACTCACCCCTGATTATTTGATTTTCGTACTTTCTGAAATAAGCTCTTAATCATTAATGATGCGCCTGCCACTGGAGTTCTCGGAGACTCTTTGATTACCCCGCCATTTGCGACAACCGTGTAATTATGCACACTATCAGCAATAGCTTTCTGGAGCAATTTGTTGCACCGCTTTATTTTCATATCAGGCAATCGCTGAATATTCTCATGAAGAAACTCATTCATTTCATGAAAGCGGGCTAGTATAGTAACTCCCTGCATCTTCCGCGCATCTACTATGTTGCCGTCAGGATCAACGGTGAAAAAGACAATCGTTCCGGACTTGAAATGTCCCTTTTTTCGTCCAATTGCTACCTTCCCTTTTCGGCGCATCTCCACAAATACATTAGAAAAATGCTTGATTTGAAAGTAACCGAGGAAAATTTGCAATAGGAAGGCCCCACCGATAAAAATCATCAAAGTAAAGTAAAACATAGGGCTTCACTCCCTCAATATGGTTGATGTTGCTGCTGTAGACTTTTTTTAATCAGTCTTCTGATCTCTGAGCATGTTGTCTCTTCAGAAGCTTTATCGAGCAAGTTTTGATTTTTCGCAAGCGCTATCATTTCTTCGTACAACTGAACGAGTAAGGTTTCATTGTGCCGGCTTTCCGGTATACCTAAAAGAAAAATCATACGAATCTCATTTTCTCCGATTTTTTGTTTGGTCGGATAGATGCCTACGGAAAGCACGATCTCCGCACTTCCCAGATTAATCGTATGAGGGAAGGCAATGCCTTGGTCAAAAATGGATGCTCTCATTTTCTCTCTTTTCAAGAGCCGCGCCTTGAATCCAGAATCAACGAGTTGCTTTTTCATTAGGTGGTTAATCATAAATACCAGATTCTCGCTATAGGATTTCTGATCGGACAGAACATAGAATTGATCGTCATTCAGTAAACGATTGATGATCGATGTTGTGGTTTGATTACCCTTGATCTGCAATTTGTCCAGCGCACAGCGTTTCTTAATTTCTTGCGCAAGTTCCCGCTCATCAAAGATATCGTTTACTTCAATAACCGGTGTCTGCACCGTACTTGGCAAAGGGACTGTGGAAAAGATCATATCAAAGTGTTCGAGCAAGTCCTTGGTGACTGCTATAGACGAAAAGAGTTCTTTTTCCACATGGTCAGGCAAGATTTTGTTCAACTGCATCGCTATGATGCGTGCTGATCCTCTTCCCGTATCGCAGACAATCGCAACACGCTTAAGCCTGCGTAGATGCTCCTGATTCTCTGTGATTACAATGCCGAAATAATAGGCAAGATAACTGAGTTCCTCATCCGTCACTTGAATCTGATAACGTTCATCAATTACTTCATGGGCAATGGCGGCAATCTCACAAGCAAGCGGATATTTCTCATGAACCTCATTCATCAGAGAGTTCCGGATGCTCACACCGAAAACTAATCGATTCAGCATGAACATAAGATGATAGCCTAGCTCTTTGGTGATCTTATTAAAGCTGACTTCCATATTCAGTTGTTCTTTTACGCGCTGCTCAATATCTTTGATAAGCTGCAAAATTGATTCAGGCAATGGAGCCGCCGTGGCCGTCGGAAGATGTACCGGCGAACGCCTGCCCAATACCGGAATCGTTAGAAAAGCCCGTTCCGCGGCGGAAAGACTGCCGGAGCGTTTCTCCAGCTGATCTGCCAGCGTATTTACTCTTTCATATTCTTTTGTTTTCACAATGTAGGATTGATCAAAATCATCACTGTTCTGTATCAACGGATTCTGAGCCGAGCGCCGGAGGACAATACTGACATACCGGGCAAATTCACGTTCCGTTGTTTCCGCAAGCGAAAACGTGACGGCGAATTGGCGAACCAAATCATGCATTTTATTGTCCAATGGCTGATCGAGTACATGATCATTGTTTTGCAAAATATAGAGCCGCTTATGCCACTCTGATCCCTGCAATTGGATGCCTTGATTAGGTTTTCCCTTAATTACTAATTCATAGGAATCAAGAGTCACACGCAATCGTGTCAAATCATTGACCAATGTTGAACGGCTGACGCTTAATTGTTCCGATAGATCATCCATCGTTATCGGAACACTAGCTGCCAGCAGCTGTGCGATTAAACGTTTCGCTCTATTTTCAGGCGAGTCCGATGTTTTTTGATCTTTAGTTAATGCTTCTGCAATGCTCCGGTAAGCCTGATCGCGGTAGACATGTATCGCATACTGTCCTTTATTTAATTGGATTTCGGCTGTCTTGCCGAATTCGTGATTGAGCGCTGTTACATCATTTCGTATTGTTCGTTCCGTCACAAACAGTTCTTTAGTCAAATCTTCTATCGACACAAATTCTTTTTTTCGGAGTTCACCCACAATAATTGAGAGACGATCAGTTTGCGTATATCTGCTCATTTTATTCCCCTCTTATTGCCGAACTCGGAGAGGCGGGCGATGATCAGCCTCTCGATTTTCCGCCTGTAATATTAATCGTCGTTCCAGTAATATAATCGGCGCGGTCAGACAGCAGATAAGTGACCAAATTACCGATATCGTCCAGTCGACCCGGTCTGCCTAGAGGAATGGCTTTCGCATAATCCGTTCCCAACTGATCAACCGTAATGTTTCTTGTATAGGCAAGCGCTTCATTGTAAGCGTCTGTTGTTAGTCCTGTTTTTTCATTAATTCCGGGTGCCACTGCTACGACACGGATATGATGGCTGCCAAGCTCTTTTGCCCATGAACGCGTAAATCCATTAACTGCCGCTTTTGTTGCAGAATAACAGCTTTGACCATTTGATCCTTCCATGCCGGCTTCAGAAGACGTATTCACCACGACACCGGAGCCTTTCTTTAGAAATTCTCGAACAACGGCCTGAGTCATGAAGAATACACCTTTTTGATTCACGCCGATCATGAGGTCAAATGCTTTTTCATCCAGCTCATATTCCGGCTTTTCACCTTTAAAATCGACCAGCAATCTTGGAAGATTGATCCCCGCATTATTGACAAGTCCGTCAACAGTTCCAAATTTAGCGACTACATGATCAACCAAGTGCTCAACACTTGCCTTTTTTGTAACATCGAGCTGAACATAGTAAATTCCTTCTTCATCCTGCGAACCAGTCTCCGCATTCAGATCACCTACAACAACCTGGACGCCTGTATCCTTAAGTGTACGCGCAATATGTTTGCCAATTCCGGATGCGCCGCCTGTCACAATGATTACCTTGTTTTTTAATCCAAGCCATGAAGAATTAACCATTTTCAATCTCTCCTCTATTTTAAAACTTTTTTGAATCTTCATATCAGTCATTTTTAACAAATTGACTAACATGATCTTGATTCATGCTTATCTCTTTACGGTTTAATTATAATAGCGCTTACATAAATAATTAATACGGACTTTTTCTCATGTCTTGGAAATGAATTGTATGAATACGTGTCACGAAAATTCTGCCGAATCTCAAGCTGCAAATGAATGAAGACCGTTCGTTATTAAGAAGCAATCACACTGATTAGCAAATTTGAAATCGCTTTTATTATGATTTTTTCCTAACCTTCTCGGAATGGCCGATTTACAAGGGAAAGCAGTCAATGATCATCAACAGCACCTGTGGCAACGATCTATTCGTCTAAAGAAGGCGGACCTGCTAATTGCCCGGAGACTGTCACGAACGCTGAACGTTCAAGTGCCGAAGAAGCTTTCTTAACTTCTCCGGCACTATCTTTCAATTATCCTCCTTGCACAACATTCCCAATCAGAATACCCGCATAAACCGCACATAGGCCAAACACGTAGGAGCAACCTGCATAACAAAAGAGCGACCAATAATGTTTCCGTCTGCTCAACTCAACATTTTCCACATTAAAGGTAGAAAATGTTGTATAGGCACCCATAAATCCCGTACCGAGAAGCAGCGAAAGCGTCGGACTTACACCAACTCCGTTGAGCAAACCCAACGCAAACGCACCGCTCAAGTTAACAATGAATGTTGCCAATGGAAACACACGCGTCCATCTACGCTTTATTTCATTGGAAAGCATCACTCGAGCAAGAACGCCAAATGAAGCGCCTAGCGCAACCATTAAATAATTAATCAGCATGTTGGAGCACGCCCTTTCTTCCACGAATCAGAAGCCACTTACTAAATCGGTAACCGAGCCCGCATGCCATAAATCCGCCCAATCCGCTCATCAAAAGATATAGGAAGGCAGCGAATAGTTGTCCGGTTTGAATTAAGTGCATCGACTCAAGTGAAAACGTTGAAAAGGTGGTGAAGGAACCGACGAATCCAGTTCCAATCGCTGTTACCAATCGGCTTGACAGTTTCGGGATGCGTGACAAAAACTGAGTGATGAATGCAAGTAAAAAACAGCCAAGGACATTGATCAAGAGCGTTGCCAATGGAAACGCCGTGTCGTGAATCACAAGACTAATTGAATAGCGAGAAATCGCCCCAAGTATGCCGAAGATCACAAGAAATACATAATACACCTAAAAATCCTCCCCATTTTAATCATTTCTATTTATTTTCAATTAAGTGAACCGGCGTTGTAAAAATGGTTCCTTCTTCAACAATTGTTTTTAACTCGGCAAGCAATTGATTCAAGTAGTCACCCTTAACAACGCATTCAATCACAACCGGTATTTTGCCGCTCAACGAAAACATTTTCTGAGTATGAATCACTCGATTCCTGCCATAGCCGGCAATTCCTTTGGTCATGGATGTCCATATCGCGTTCTTTTCTTGAAAGAAAAGCAACACTTTTTCGTATTCTTCCTTTTTGAACCATGTATTATCTTCTTTCGTATACACCTTCACTGTATAATAGCGATGTTCATTCATCTTATCACCCTCCAATCCGTTTGTGACGCAAATTTGCCCATGCTTCAGCCGTTCTTTTAATTGCGGCAATATCGATGTAATCAACGTTTCATCCGCTACTGTCTCAATAATAAGTGCCAAATCATTATATAATTGGTCCTCCAGAACACTGACGTGCCGTAGACCCCTTTCATCAAGGCTCATCTCACTTT
The DNA here is from genome assembly GCF_056678885.1 of Sporolactobacillus sp. PKPK-6. NCBI lineage: Bacteria > Bacillati > Bacillota > Bacilli > Caryophanales > Sporolactobacillaceae > Sporolactobacillus > Sporolactobacillus sp. PKPK-6. Next base: position 1,530,571 of record NZ_JBWXPA010000001.1, read on the forward strand.
GTCGAATGGTCAGCCCGGGGAACCCCTTTTCCCATAGGAAACGAAGCAGCCATTGTTTCACTCCCATCTCTTCACTAACAACTATTCTCAGCAACTGTTCCATCTTTTATCGCCTCTATTTTTAACTTGTTTAAATGGTAACAATTAAAAAACGCCTGCCTCAATGACTCCCCATCTTACGGGGAATGAGACAGACGTTATCAGCTGCAAATGTACAGCGGTTAATGGCGAACATCATCACCGATTAAATTATTGCCTTAATTGTAGCACAAATTATGAACTGAATCATGTACCCATTGTGTTCATTTCGTGCAACATCCGCTTAACCTTGCTGCGCTCATTGCGATCTGTCAACAGAATCAGCGTATCCCCTGAATGAATCAACGTATCTCCATGAGGAATCACTTCGCGCTCACCACGACGAATACCAATGAGCAAGACGTCATTTGGCCAATGGATATCACGAATGAGCTTTTTTTCCAATTGGCTGCCGGCAAACACCGGAAACTCCAATCGGTCATTTTTACCGCTCAGCTGATTTAACTTTTTCCCCAGATTCAACCGCTCTAGAAGTGATTCATAGATTGGCGCGCCGCCAAGTACATCGACAATAACATAGGCAACAAATGAGGTTACTGCAAGCGGCATCAAGTGTTCAAGATTTCCCACCATTTCAGTTATTAAAATAATTGCCGTAAAGGGTGCTTTGCCAATCCCCGCAAAATAACCGGCCATGGCAAAAATGACACAGTTCATAATATAAATCTTCGGCATCAATCCGAGCTGCGCCATTAATGTACCATAGACAACCCCAATCAGCGCACCAAGAGTCAAAATAGGCAAGAAAATACCACCGGGAAGGCCCGATCCGTAGGAAACCATCGAAAAGATAAAACGAAGTGCAAACAATGAGAAAAGAATCCAAACAACCGATGGAAGGTTACGAACATCTAAAATCAACTGATTTCCCCCGCCAAGGGTTTGCGGCAAAAAAATTCCAATTGGTATCACAAGCAGCATGGGAATGATTCCGTGAAAATGACGGGGCAGTTTTGGTGCAACTGCCGCATAGGCACGAGGCATAAAAAGCAATACCTTTTGATAAACAAAACCAAGCACGCCCAGCACAACGCCCAGTAAAATAAGGTGCCCATACAAATAAAGTGGGAAACTTGCCTGATAGTGGAGTTGAAGCACCGGAACAAGTCCAAAAAAGTTTGACGAGATAAAATCCGCGCCAATGGCCCCCGCCAAAGACGTCATCCACACAAGGGGAGAAAAATTGTGATAGACCTCTTCCAATACAAACAACGTTCCGGCCATCGGCGCATTAAAAGCTGCGGATAAACCAGCCGCAGAACCGCACGCAATAAAAACCCGCCGCGACGATTCAATTGAGTTTATTCGTTCCGCCACGCCCTGACCAATCGCGGCACCTAATTGAATAGAAGGACCTTCCCGACCCAGAAATAACCCTGAACCAATGCCAAGTATCCCGGTAATCCATTTTCTCCATAAAATCTGCCACCAATTCATTTTTATATCACCGGCAAGCTGCCCTTCTACCTGAGGAATCCCTGAACCCATAATATTGGGTTCAGAACGAACGAACATGCCAATAATTAACGCGAGGATACCATTAATGAGAATAAAGACAGCAATTAACCAAAGATGTGTCGGCACCATCCGATAGAGATATTGCCAAAAATGTAAGGATAATTCAATGAACAAGCGGAATAAACTGACCGCTCCGCCTGCCAGCAAACCGACAAGCAGTCCTTCCATAATGAATAACAGTCGAGTCGCATCAGAATTTCCTCGAATTTTTCTTTCGTTCAATGGTTTCATTTCATCACTTCCCTTCAATTACTTGTAGCATTAGTTCAATTTCATTACTTCATTATAATTCTTCACCTGCCTTGTGACAGAAAAAATTTATCAGCATTTAATCCACAAAAAGATCAGGTGATGGTACCTTGCTTAAAAGAAAGTTTAGCGCTCATCGCCGCTATCTATCACACGGCAGATAAGCAATCGTCGGTTTCACATTCTGCCGGCACTGTTTTTTAACTCTGATCAGCGCCGTCGAGTCCTTCCCTTCTTTTTGCGTGTTGCCAGATGTTCTTCGTGTTGAAACAGCATGTGAAGCCCCTAAGTATTTGTTAAAGAGATAATCCCTTTTTCAATTGTTTCATCTTTATGACCTTGAGCGTCCGCGGCCAGTACGTCCTCCTATTTGGACTTTTCAGTTCACAACGTGCCTGTGAAACAGATATTTTGTTGGGCATAGATTACCTCTCTCAAATAAAATTGATTGCGATTATATTAACGTAAACCACACCACAAAATACAATAGATCGAGTAATCAAAACCACCCTTAAATAAACTGCCCCCCTTAAGTTGAACTTTCATTTGTCCAACTTAAGGGGGGCAGTTCAGGTTTTATGGCTATTTTTTAGTCTATTTAACTGCAAGAGCCGGTTTATATTTCATAGTCTAATAACTATGAATCAAAGAATTAATCTCACATTTATAAGAACATAACTGATTGTGCTATTAGCTCATGAAATGATCAAGTATCAAGATAATAAGGACGTTTCTCTTTTCTCACTCTCCAGAACAGGATCAGCCCGACACCGATAATGATTAGTACCATTGCCAGCCATTGAGAGACACGCAGTGGCCCTAGCATCAGACTGTCTGTCCTTAGACCTTCAATGTACGAGCGACCGAGCGAGTACCAAATGATATAGGACATAAAAAGCTCACCACGGTGCAAATTCACCCGCCTTAGTATAAGGAGGAGGATAAATCCTGCAATATCCCAGACCGACTCATATAGAAACGTCGGAATATAATAGGTGCCGTTAATCAGCATCTGATTGACAATAAAATCCGGAAGATGCATATTCTCAAGCGCAGCTCGGGTCGTCGGACCACCGTGAGCCTGCTGATCCATAAAATTGCCCCAACGTCCAAGTGCCTGTCCGAGAATCACACTCGGTGCAATAACATCGGCAATCTTCCAGAACGACAGATGACGCATACGACAAAATACAATCGTCGTGGCTGCCCCTCCAATCAAAGCGCCATAAATAGCAATGCCACCGTTCCATATAGCAACGATTTGTGACGGATGTTGCGAATAGAAAGACCATTCAAAAGCAACATAATAAATACGTGCACAAATGACGGCAATCGGTACGGCAAACATAATAAGGTCGACATATGTATCCTTGGGAATACCCCTTCTGTCGCCTTCACGCAAAGCAATCATCAAACCAAGCAGCGCACCGCAGGCAATAATAATACCATACCAATAAATTTGAATCGGACCAAGATGAATAGCGACCGGGTTTAACGGTTGAACAGTCAAAGATTTATTCCTCCACTTCAACGATTTTTTGTTGACTTTAGATTTTTCGCCTACTTATCGAATAAATTGTATCATATTAATCTTCTAGTCTATTAAGACTGCGCCATTCTACCAATATAAAACTAATGATCAGAATAGAAAAAACGATTAGAGTAACCACTGTATCAAGATCATCTCTTTCTATGAAAAAGGCGATAATCGCTCAATGGAACACACCTATGAATTAAAAACTGGTTTTTATTAAGCCTATGTACGGTTTTAAAAAAATTTGACGTATTTCTCGTATTATCAAAGACTGTTGTATTATATTAAACAGAAAGACGAAGTGGAGGGAGACGGGAACTATGGATCATGTCATTTTCCATATCGATGAAAAAGAAAAGTCGCCTCTGCTGCTTGGAAATGTTAAAAACCTTCTGGCGGATATGACCGCTGAGGTCGAAGTGCTGGCTAATGGTGTGGCTGTCATTGGCTATAAGTCTGAAGAATTTATCAATCAGATGAACAGTTTGAAGGATCAGGGCGTTCAGTTTGTTGCCTGCCGGAATGCCTTGAATGCGCATCACATACTTAAGGAAGAACTATTTGCATTTGTATCTGTTATTCCCGCAGGAGTTGTTGAATTAGTGGAAAAACAAAGCAGTGGTTACGCATACATTAAGCCGTGAAAGGAGGATACCTATGATTTACTACAGGTGTCCTCCCATTCTTTTAATAGACCAGATCCACTTAATCGGCAGATATGATTGATTTTTATCAGAATCTTGTCACTTTACTTTTTCCGGGAAAACGTTATGGTACAGTTTGTAGCCTCCATCCAGATTCTTTACCGAATAGCCTTTCTGAGCAAGAATACGCGCCGCTAGATAGCCGCGAAGGCCTACCTGACACGTCACAATCAGGTCGCAATTTTTCGGTATCTCACTTAACCGTTCACGAATATCGTCTAAAGGAATGTTCATAGCCCCCTGGATGGTTCCGTTCCCATATTCCTGCTCTGTCCGAACATCAATAAGTATCGTTCCTTGTTTCACAAGCTGATCTACTTCGTTCCATTGAATATTCTGCACATTGCCGTCCAACAAATTTTCTGCAGCATAGCCGATCAAATTAATCGGTGCTTTTGCCGAACTAAATGGCGGAGCGTAAGCTAGTTCCAATTCGGTCAGATCATTGACAGTCATCTGTCCATGAATTGCTGTGGCAAGTACATCAATAGTCTTATCGATTCCCTTCTCGCCAACCGCCTGTGCACCCAGCATCTTTCCAGATTCAGGATCAAAGAGCAGCTTTAGCGTCATCTGCAAACTGCCCGGATAATAGGTTGCATGATCCGGCGGGCTCGTGTGCAGCGCTTCGTAGGGGATATTGAATCGCTGCAATAGTTTCTCACTCAATCCGGTTACAGCTGCAGACAAATCAAAGACTTTCACTATGGATGTACCCAGAGTTCCCTTGTAACTACGTTTCATCCCACTTAAAATATCAGCAACCATGCGCCCCTGCCGATTAGCCGGAGAAGCAAGCGGTATAACTGCTGCCCGACCGCCGACAGTTTGAGCAACCTCTATTGCATCTCCAATGGCATAGATGTTTGGATCACTAGTCTGTAATTGATCATTCACCGATATGCTTCGACGAATGCCAAGCGCCAAGCCCACGTGATCAGCTAAGGATGACTCTGGAACAACACCGACCGATAATAGCGTCAGATCCGTCTGCTTGCGCGTGCCGTCATCGAGAACAAGAACCGCACCTTTTTTCTCAAAGCCCATTACTGTTTTTCCTTTGAGCACCTCAATGTCGTGCTTTTTCAGTTCAGCTTCGATCATAATCGCCATTTCCGGATCAAGCGGAGGAAGGACTTGATGCTCTCGTTCAACAATCGTCACTTTAATTCCGCGTTCTGCCAAATTCTCGGCCATTTCAATGCCGATAAAGCCGGCACCAACGATCACCGCACGACCCGCTTGATGCTGCTGCAGATACTGAACAATACGTTCAGCGTCCGGAACGTCGCGCAGCGTGAACAAATTGTCCGCTTGGTCGATTCCTTCAATTGGCGGACGCATCGGGTGCGCGCCTGTTGAGAGAATCAGCACATCATAGGTCTCTTCATAAGTCTTTCCATGATGACCAATGACCACCTTCTTTTGTTCTCGATCAATACGCGTCACTTCGCTTTCCGTCCGCACGTCCAGACGAAAACGTTGATACAGCTTTTCTGCCGTTTGCACAAGCAGTTTCGACCGTTCTTTAATCACTCCCCCAATATAATAGGGAAGCCCACAATTGGCAAAAGAAACATAAGGTCCGCGTTCCAAAACAATAATCTCCGCATCTTCATTCAATCGGCGCAGACGTGTGGCTGCCGACATACCGCCGGCAACTCCTCCAATAATGACGTATTTCATTGAGTTTCCCTCCTTAAAATTCGATCGGTCCGTGCCAGCTCATCATCCCGCCTGTCATATTTTTGACCTTAAATCCACTTGCGGACAAAATGGCAGAAGCCACACCGCTTCTGCTTCCGGAATGACAAACAATGATATGTTCTTGATTTTTATTGATTTCATTGAGTCGATTCTGGATTCTATTAACCGAAATATTCTTGGCACCAGGAATGTGCCCCTCAACAAATTCGAATGGTTCGCGAACGTCAATAATACTTACAGGCGCATGACTGCGTATCCGTTGCTCTACTTCTTCGGGTGTCCACTCTTCATACATGCAGGTTTCCTCCTTGAAACAATTTTTTATTTTTTATCAAAAACCGCGCATTTGAATACCTATGTGGGTATATCTTTCCCAATAAAAAATTAAAACCAGCGATTCATTCCGCCACGCACATTAGTCACTTTTTCATAGCCTGCTTTTTTCAAAAGCTTACAGGCCATCGAACTTCTCATACCGCTTTGACAAATGACAACCACTTCTTTTTCTTTCGGAATCTTATTGAGATGATTGTGCAGGGTTTGCAATGGAATATTGACAAAACCCGGAATTGACTGACCACTGAATTCTGCTTTTGTGCGTACGTCAAGAAAATAGTTACCCTTTTTACTCGGCAGATAGACTTCCTTTAGCTCTGAAGTACTTATCTTCTTAATTTTGGGTTTACAAAAGAACATGCATCTCATGACTGATTTCCTCCTTATGCCGTTGGATTCACTTCATCATGATCCCTTAACGGCTTTTCACCAGCATTTGAACCGCTTCGTTTATGATTGATTCTGCTGACTCTTCACCGTTTTCAATCTGTTCCCGCAAGCAAGCTTCAAGATTCTTGCCAATGACTAGACCCAGTGCACGATCCATTGCTGACCGTGCAGCCGTCATCTGGGTGACCACACTGCGGCAGTCTTCACCCTGTTCCATCATGTGAATAATTCCACGGATTTGCCCATCAATCCGTTTCAATCGATTGGTCATTTGTGCTGTATACTCCATGAGCTGCCTCCTTTTATACCGATACAGGTATATTATTCAACTTATTTTTTAAAGCCAAGCAAATCGGAGCAATCCCGCAGGAATCTCGCACCTACGCGTTTAATCTATGACCTACCCTTATCAATAAGGGGGCTTATTCAATGATTTGATTTGATTAAATAAATAGGTTCACATTTGATTTTGCTGCTTCGCCTAAATAGCTGGCAACACCGCCAAATTCAACACCATCGATGATTTCTTCACGTGCAACGCCCATGAGATCCATACTCATCGTGCAGGCAACCATTTTTACCCCAAGCTGTTTCGCACGCTCGATCATCACATCAAGACTGTCAACATTCTTGCCAGCCATGACCTTTTTAATCATTTTCGGTCCCATGCCGGCCATATTCATTCGCGACAGTGGCAGATGATTCGCATTTTTCGGCAGCATCATACTGAACAGTTTATCGGTTCCCGACTTGCTGATCTTCGTATTGGCATGCCGCTTAATAATATTTAGCCCCCAGAAAGTGAAGAAGAGTGTAACCGGTTTGCCCATTGCAGCCGCTCCGGTCGCAATAATAAATGTTGCGATCGCTTTATCCAAATCGCCATCAAAAACCACCATCGTCGTGGCGCCGCCAGCACTGGATGCATCTTGTATCATGGTTGGTGCTGGTTCGCTATTGCTTTTCGGCCCCTTCCTCAACGTCGCAACAACTTTACTTCCGACAATGTCGTTGGTCAGCAATTGATTGCCTGTTGCATTTGCCCAGGAGACAATGTCCTTATGAAAACCAAAATCCGACGCTTGAACTTGTAGCAAATCGCCATTATTCATTTTATCGATGGATTGTTTTACTTTGAGAATCGGACCCGGACACTGCAGCCCGCACGCATCGACTTCAATTTTTGTACACTGTGGTGCTTGCTCAGCTGCCGCTGAAGCTGCTTCTGTTTTCACGGCATGTGACACACGAGACTGCGATGCACCTGTTTGATATTTAGCCTGTTCATAAGTCTTCAATCCACCGTCAAGATTGTACACATCAAAACCATTCAGATCTAAAATACGGGCCGCATTATAGCCGCGAAGCCCAACAGAGCAGTAAACATAAATCGGCTGATCCTTAGGAAGTTCATTAAGCCGTCTTCTTAATTCGCCCCGAGGAATATGATGACTACCCGGCAGTTTTCCTGCAGCAAGTTCAAAATCTTCGCGCACGTCTAAGAAATACGCCTTTTTATCTAGAAGCGCATCGACCTCATGCCACTCAACGGTTTTCACTAAACCTTTTCGTATATCCGCGCCGATATAACCTGCATAATTGACAGGATCTTTCGCTGATGCATAAGGCGGCGCATAGGCCACTTCGATCATTTGAAGATCTTCAATCGATCCATTCATGCGCATTACCGCAGAAATCATATCAATTCGTTTGTCCGCACCCTCCGTACCGATCGCCTGCGCTCCGAGAATTCTTCCTTGTTCATTATAAATAACTTTTAATTCTATTGGCGCTGCACCCGGATAGTAGCCGGCGTGTGAATTCGGGTGTAAATGAATCACCTGATAAGCGATGCCGTCCTTCTTCAAAAGGCGCTCATTTTTTCCAGTCGTCGCTACTGTGAGTACAAAAACCTTGGCCACAGCTGTTCCTTGTACAGGAGGATTCTTAGCATCCAATCCATTCAGATAGTCAGCGAGAAATCTTCCTTGACGATTGGCTGGGCCAGCGAGCGGAATTAACGTTGGATTTCCTGTAATGAAATCTTTAACCTCAATCACATCGCCAATTGCAAATATATCTGGAACACTTGTTTCAAAATGCTCGTTAACGACAATCGCGCCTTTAATGCCCGTCTTCACACCGGCCTTTTGTCCCAACCTGCTGTCAGGCAAAACACCGATGGACATCACCGTCAGGTCTGTGTCTATTTCTTTGTCACTGCTTAGCACAACCTTATGGCCATTATCAGAAAAGCGAGCAACCCCATCGTTTACGATGAGCTTGACACCATTAAGTTCGATCTGTTCATGGACAAATTGCGCCATTTCAAAATCAAGCGGTGCCATAACTTGCGGACTGGCCTCAATAATTGTGACCTCAAGTCCAAGATCAACGAGATTTTCAGCCATTTCCAATCCGATGAAGCCGCCGCCAATCACAGTAGTCTTGCTCACTTTATGAGTATCGATATAATTTTTAATACGTTCAACATCGGGTATATTTCGTACAGAAAAAACATTATCCGCTTGATCAAGTCCTGGAATCTTAGGCACAATCGGCCGGGCACCTGTTGAAAGAATTAAACGATCGTAATGATCCGTTGACTCCTCTCCATTCAACACGTCCTTCACAGAAATGGTGTGTTTATCCGGATCTACATCAATCACTTCTGTGTTGTTGTGCACCTCAATATTGAATTCATTGACCATGTTCTCAACCGATTCGACAAGCAGCGCATCTTTTTCACGGATCGTACCGCCGACATAATATGGAAGCCCGCAATTAGCAAAAGAAATGTAAGCGCCTTTTTCATACATGACAATTTCATTTTCTTCATTTAATCGCCTGAGCCGTGTCGCTACACTTGCACCGCCGGCAACGCCGCCGACAATAATGATTCGCTGTTTCACAATGAGACCTCCTGGGTGCATGTATTCATGGCGATGAATCCGCCAATGTTCAGCACCATTATACCCCATAGGGTATAATGGTGCAAGGTTTTCTCAACAATCAAAAATTGAGAAGAGGGTTTCCTTTTCTCTTTTTGGTCAATGATTGATTTCTTCAACCTATTGCCGGTCAAGCAAGATTATGCATGAACAAAACTCATGATTCGATTAGGATCAAATCCAAGTACCCATTGACCATTAACACTTGTTTGTGGTACACCCATTTGTCCGGTTGTTTCCACAAGACGTTGGCCCGCAATCTGATCTTGTTGCACATTGATTTCTTTAAATGGTAGTCCCTGTTGTTTCAGAAAATTTTTCACCATATGGCAATAAGGACAAGTATTGGTTGTATACACAGTAATTTCATTCATCGTTCATAACTCCTTTAAAATTTTTTTAAGCTCTTAAAAGATCAGAAATTTAACTGTTCATCACTGGCAAGCTGATGCTAGCCTCATAGCCTCAAGACCAAATATAAAATTTCTATTACATCTATAGTATATACCCATACGGGTATACAGAAAACTATTTTGCTCATAAGATTTTTCTTAATTGTATAATGAATTATTTACTGATGAGTACGAACCACCTATCTTCTCGATTAGATTCAGGAAACATGCCTAAATGAGTTTAGGCTATGAATCGTTTAAAGGAGAGTTAGCCAAGTCGATTTTTTATAATTTTCTAGACAACGAAAAAACCGGTCATCGACTCGAAAAATTCGAGATCTATGACCGGCTCTTTTTTTCACATTCAATTTATTTGAAAACAGAAAGCAGACCCTTGCTCTTGTTCTCCATTTCCAGTACTGTCTCATGCATTCGATGGATTATCTGAGGCGCATCCATTGGATCGGCCATCATTTCAATGATACAAAGTTGTTTGGCACACTTTTTTTCAGCTTCAGCAACGGCCTGACGAAGTTCATTTGTCGTGTGCGTTTGAACGGTAAATGCTTCATGTTTAAATACCTCAGGCAATTTGTCATAATCCCAATCAGGAAAATTGTTATAAACGGTGCTTTTTACTGTGTTAATATATTTTTCGATTGTGTAGCCTTTATTATTTAGTACAAAGATGATTGGCTTGCAGCCGTTTTCCAGCATTGAGCTTAGTTCCTGAACGTTCATCTGCATCGAGCCTTCACCCGTAAAGAGCAGAACACGTCGATTCGGGGCAGCGACACATGCGCCGAAAGCGGCTGGCAGCGCATAGCCGATCGCGCCCCAACCTCCCTGAGTGATATAGGTGACGCCTTTTTTCAGTCGAGTCTCTGCCAAGCCCCATGCAAATGTTCCGGATTCAGTGACAATAATGTCCCGCTCGCGGAACATCGTCTGGAATTGCGAATAATAGTCGTCCGCAGATAGTGCGCCATCATCCGTCTTTTGTTGATCAAAAGGAAACACCGACTGCTGCGGCAATGTCCATGAATGGTCCCCAGCCGGAAACGCGTCGATCATGTCATCAATGATGATGTTCGGATAAATTGTTTTTCCGATTTGAACATAATTAGGCATCACATTAATGATCGCGAGCGGATCAATAGTGTCGGTAAACAGTCCGGTATTGTAATCGTTCCATACCGCTCCGAACGCGAGCACGCAATCAGAGGATTCAACAAGCTTCCGAGTCGCTTCATTACTGCTGAGTTTGCCGCAGTAAAAGCCGGCATAATTTGGCAGACTCTCGTCACAAGCCCCTTTCCCCATCATCATTGTGACAAACGGAACATTCATTTTCTGAGCAAGTTCTTCTACCTGCTCCCCAAGTCCATAATGCATCGCGTAAACATCGGGAAGGATAATGGGCCGTTCGGCGGTTTGCAAGCGAGCAGTAATCATTCGGACCGCTTCTTTTAATGAAGCTTTATCCGTTTTCTTTCGCTTCGGATTTCCCGCTCTTGATGTCATAGGTGCGGTCACAACGTCCGTAGGTATCGTCAAATAAACGGGTTTCTTTGTTTCTCGCGCCTTAGCAATGGCATTGGGGATCTCAACACCGGCATTTTCCGGAGTGATGGCGGCCGCATAGGCTGTAATCTGATCATACACTTTTTTAAACGTGTCAAAATTTCCGTCAAGCAAGGTATGGTGCATCAGCTTGTGCTGCGTCTGCATCATCGCTTTCGGACCTCCGACAATATGAATGATCGGAACCGATTCACTATACGCACCAGCAATCGCGTTGCATGCGCTCATTTCACCAACGCCGAATGTCGTGATCAGCGCGCCGATTCCTTTCACTCGCGCATAGCCGTCGGCAGCGTAGCCTGCATTCAATTCATTCCGGCAATGGACAAAATTAAGTTCTCCATCCTTTTCGAGTTGATCGAGCAGCGAGAAATTATAATCACCTGGTACCCCGAAAACGTCTGTAATGTTTTCGTTTTTCAAGCATTCAAACAAAAATTCACCGACCTGCATAGCTCTGCCCCCTAGATAAAAAAGTTGTCATGCAGCTTATTTTTACCAAGCGGTTGAGAGATATGTATGAGCGTCCATAGCTCCGATTACCGGGTGTTTCGAGATAACGGATCGATGAGTTGTACCACTACGAAACGATCCTTTATAATAAAAAAAACGACATCAGAGATAAGCGTTGCCATGCGTTCGAAGGTAAGGCCGCTTGAAGGAGAAAATGATTCTGTGAACAAATCAGCCTTTATAAAATTGAGCATCGCCATGACCATTTTTGGTTCGATTGGTTTTTTCTCGCGTTTGACTGGTCTTCCGTCTATGGAATTGGTTTTTGTTCGCTGTATCAGCGCGACTGTTTTTCTCACCGCCTTCTGGCTGATCAGCGGGCACTACAAGCAAGAAAAGTGGCAGAAAAAAGAGATGACCACCATCATAATCGGCGGCATCTTTCTTGTCTTGAACTGGATTTTTTTCTTTGCTTCTTTTGAAAAAACGGCAATCACCGTCGCCATCTCAATTTATAACTTAGCTCCAATCCTTGTTCTAGTAATCGGGTGGATCTTTTTCAAAGATCGGATCAAATGGATCGGAGTTGGCGCAGTGACGCTTGCTTTCATTGGCACCGTACTGATTTCAGGGGTCCGTCCAAGCGACCTCATGAACAGAACATCGGTTGCCGGACCGGTTTATGCCTTGATTGCCGCATGTCTTTACGCGCTGGTGATCATCACCGGAAAGTACATCAAGCATGCCAGTCCCTACTTAGTAACGATCATTCAGACGTTTATCGGTGTGATCATGCTGCTGCCTTTTGTCCATTATTCCTTATACGCTCAGCTAACCGCTGCCAACTGGTTCTATAGCATTTTCACCGGCGTCGTCCACACCGGCGTGGTGTATCTGCTTTTTTATGAGAGCATTCGGTCGCTTCCGACTCCTATTCTCTCAGCACTTACCTATCTGGATCCGCTCGTCGCGATCCTGCTTGATGTCGTGATCACCGGATTTGTTCCCACTTTTCTGCAGATCGTGGGTATACTGCTGATCTTTATCGCGTTGTCCTATACATTCATTAAGCGCGAACCTGCAGATTCAGGAAGTAAAACGGACATTCAACAATAGCACCTTATGATCTGAAGAACGTGCATTTAATGTCCTATCAGGCCACTATTTCAATTTGATATGATCTTACTTGTTTTAAAGCAGCGGTTATTAATGATAAAATTGCCTATCTCGATCAAAACTAATTCCTATAGGAACAAAAAATGGAGGGTTCGGGTTTTTCAAAATTTTTGCGTTTTGCTGGAAAATATTTTTCCAAACACTTCTGTTTTCATTAAGCATTCCCTCCTTCATTAACTAACGAGTAAAATAAGCGGAGATTTTCCGGTTATATTCATCATGGAGCTTGTTTCGCCAGTAAATAAGGGTAATTTTTCCGCTTATTGCAAAGCAAAACCCTCCATTTTCACGTTTTTCGATTCGATAAGCGGAATTTTTCCGTCTATTTAAGCTATTTTTTCGTTCATTTTCTAATTAAGCGGAGTATTTCCGTCTATTTCAGGTTTGGCGCTATCTGATCGCCCAACCGATAAGTGCGGATTGGGAATCAGTATTTTATGACCATATCGTCTTGCCAGCAAGGCAAAACGATAGCTCTCTTTCCTTGTTACAAAAAACAGGCAGGAAAATCATCTTTCGATTTTCTCTGCCTGTTTTCATTTTTTACTATCTATAATCAATGTTGCTCTGCCACGACCGGCGCTTTTGAAGATTCTGTTCCGTCGGTATCTTTTTTCGGACGCTTCAGCATGAGACTCAGGATCATCCCGACGATTGCGATCCCCATTAACACAAAGAATGTGTCACCGAAGGATGTGGACAGTGCCTGAAGCGGCTGACTGCCATCTTTCAAGTGCTGCTCCATTCGTTGTGAAAGAATGGTCGATAATCCTGCAACCGCGAAAGACATCATGACCTGCTGAGCAGCGTTTGTCAGCGACGTGACACGGCTGACAATATTTTGCGGGGCAGCCTGGATAATATGTGTATTTAACGGCATCATCGATAAGCCCATTCCTCCGCCAAGCAGTGCCAGTGGAAGAATCAATGCCCTTGATCCATCTTCCGCTGAAATTCCCGACAACAGATAGGCAGCTGATGTAATAAATACTAAACCAGTAATAACGACGGGCCGCGCGCCTAGACGATCAAACAACCGTCCGCCAATCGGCATGAAAATACCGGCTGCGATCGCTTGCGGAAGAACGGCAAGGCCGGATTCAAACGCGCTGAATCCCTTACCCTGCTGAAGAAACAAAGGAATGAGAAACATCGTTCCGAACAACGCAATCTGTGTGATCCATTGAACAATGATCCCTTTTGTAAAGTCAGCGGAACGAAAGACGCGAAGCTCTAATAGCGGCTGCTTGCGCCGCAGTTCCACAATAATAAACAGAATCAGCGCGATGCCTCCAACGACCAATCCTGTAATTGTCTTAGCAGAGGTCCAGCTTGTCCCGCCTTCACTCACACCATAGGCAATTGAAGCAAAAGCAATCGGTGCGAGAATCATGCCCAGAAAATCCAGTGCAGGCACAGATTGACGCTCCAGATTCGGCATCGTACGAATGCCCGCAATAACGGCGAGCACACCCACAGGAAGGTTAATGAGGAAGATCCAATGCCAGCTCGCATAATCAACGAGCCATCCTGATAAAACCGGGCCGAGTGCCGGAGCAAGCAGCATCGGAATACCGATCATGCCCATCACAGCCCCAACCTTATCCCTTGGACTGAGCCGGTAAACAAAGGCCATCGCAATCGGCGCGACCATACCGCCGCCAAGACCCTGAAGCACTCGGAAGATGATCAGCTGCTCAACGCCTGTAGAGAGCGCGCATAACCCGGATCCAACCGTAAACATAATTACCGAAAAGAGAAAAATCCGCTTTGCCCCGAAGCGGTCGGAAAGCCATCCGGCAAGCGGAATAACCGCTGCTTGGGCTAGCGCATACCCTGTTACCGCCCACTGAACAACAGAAATCTTGCTGTCAAAATCTTTTACAAGTCCGGGAAGGGCAACATTCATTGCCGTTCCATCCAAAATAACCATAAACATACCGACAATGATTGCGAGAAGCGGCGCAATAATCGCTTTTATCGACGTTGCCTGATCAGAACGAATGTCTGATGTTTTCTTTAAAGCCATCTTTCATCCTCCATTTTACTTACCATTTATCCCGTGACCTCATTATTGACCTGTTTTCATTTAATGTTTACAGTGAACTACATCGGTACTTAAAGTACCGAGCTTCTGGGAACATTGCAGACTTACTTTTTTGTCCGAGGACGCAAAAGCAGAGGTTACAACTCTTTGACCAAGGCTTGTCCCAAGCCCAAAGTTAAGATGTTTTTTGCAGCGTTAACATCGCGGTCATGGTGCACCCCGCAATGTGGACACGTCCATTCACGGACACCAAGTTCGTGTTTCCCATCATCATGCCCGCAATGGGAACAAATCTGTGAGGTCTTATATGGACTGACGACAATAAGCTGCTTATCGTACCAAGAACATTTATACTCAAGCATTCGGCGAATTTCTCCCCAAGCTTGGTTCGCAATCACCCGTGCCAATTTATGATTGCGAAGAAGGTTTTTGGTTTTCAGATCTTCAATGGCGATCAGATCATAGTTTTTCACTAGTTTTGTGGTGATCTGATGCAAATAATTCTGACGCTGGTTGGCCATTTTTTCATGGAGTTTCGCCACCATTAATCTGGCTTTTTGCACGTTTTTGAAGTCGGCGAGCTGTCTTGGCTGAAGAACCTGATTGTGTTTGTCCCAAGCCATAGCTTTTTGTGCGTGCAGACGACGCCGAGCCAGTCGTTTCTCCCACTCGTGCAGCTTTTTTGCCTGTTTTTTGTCAAAGCGAATACTGGGAATCTTTTGTTCATCCGAACCAATAAGTAAATCAGAGATTCCCAAATCAAGACCAATACGTGCGTTCGTCTTCGTGAAGGCTTGGTTTTCGTCTTCAACAAGAAGAATGGCGTAGTATTTTCCAGTAAACGATTGTCGAATAGTTACCGATTTAATGACCTTTGGAATGGGTTTCCCAGCTTTAAAGCGAAGCCTGCCTAACTTCGGCAATTGGATCGAGTGTGTTGCGACCTGTTTCATATTCTGATTGACGCATTTGCATTGATAGGATTTTTTGAAAGACTTCTTTGACTTAAACTTGGGAAATCCATGTTTTTGTTTAAAGAACTTTTTATAGGCTTCGACTAAATCATGATTGGTGGCTTGAAGGCTGGTACTTTCTGCATCTTTTAGCCAAGGATACTCTTTTTTCAACGCCGGAAGCAAATTATTTAAGGTATAGGCATTCAAAAAAGGAGTTTTTGGATTATTTTTATACCGTTCAATCAGCATATGGAGCATTTGATTCCAAACAAAACGGTTGTAGCCAAAATTACTTTGGATGAGTAGCTTCTGCTTTTTATTGGGGTAGATACGTACTTTAAGTCCTTTTAAGGGCATGCTTTCACCTCTTTTCATAGCTTAATTATAGCACATACGTTCGTGATATGACTATTATTGAAACAGCCTCCTAGCAAAAAGAGTGGCCTTGGACAATGATTAAACCTAACAAAAAGGAGACCAGTTTTGTATGCCTGATCGAACACAGCGCAGAGATGCCAACGAGATAAGCGCATCAATTTTGCAAACAACTGAATCCTTGTTCTCACAGCACGGTGTTGAGAATGTCAGCATGCATCAGATTGCCAAAGCCGCAAATGTGGGCCAAGGCACGATGTATCGACGCTACGCCAATAAAGGTGACCTTTGCATGGAGCTCCTGCATGAGCAGTTCAACCTGATGCAGGCAAAAACCGCCTCTTACTTAGAGAAATCAAAGTCAAAGCCTGCAAAAGAACGATTACAGACTTTGTTGAAAGAACATATCCATTTTCTGGAGACTCATGTTGCACTAATTGAAACCATTCACAACTTCACGTCCTGTATGGGGAAAAAGAAAACATTCTTTGAGTCGAAGCCGTATCTGTTTATGCACAAAACAATTGGTGAGCTGCTCGATGAAGCAATCAAGGCGAACGCAGCGAAACCGATCAATACAGATTTTACTGCTCACACTTTTATCGCAGCGGTTAATCCAAAAATCTATCTTTTTCTGCGCCAAAAGAATGGATACAGCGAAGCAGATATGATCGAAAACATCAAAAAGACATTAATTGATCCGCTATTTTCTTAACATGATCGCAACTAAATGTTGACAATAAGTGAAAAGTCGTTTATATTTTCATTGACCGATCAGTTAATGAAAATATAATTTGATGCCACCTTTACCTTGACGTCACCTACTCAACTTGGCTAACATTGACCATGAGGTGAATGAATCAATGAACGGATCTACAAGAAAAAAGAAATTAACCAGTCGGGATTTGCAAGCTATTGAACGCAAAAAGCAGCTGCTTGACTCTGCGCGGAATTTATTTGCTGAAAAAGGCTTCCACAATACCTCGACAAAAGAAATTAACCGGGCGATCGGCATGGCAGACGGACTCATGTACTATTATTTTCCAGAGGGGAAACAGCAGATTCTTGACGCAGTCATTCAGGAAACAACTGAAAGCAAAGCGGAATTTATTAGTCAGGTCTTACAGAACGTGAATCGTGACGATTCGGTTCGTGACATGCTTGTTGGAATATTACGCTCTATGTGGACTCTAATCACTACCGACAGCAACCGAAAAGCACTATTAATCATGTTTCACGAGCAACCGCTGCTGAAAAAAGAACAGACCTCATGGATCATTGATACCTTTCATTCAGTCATTGAGCAAATTGCTGAACTGCTTGAAGAACGTGTGCAGCGCGGAGAGCTTCGTCCGCTCAACTGCCGGCTGATGGCCCGCCAACTGTGTGCTCTCTTTCAGAGCTACCTTTTTGAGCGTGTGTTTATTTTGGGTGAGCATGAATTAAGTGAGGATTCCAAGCGCTACTTTCTGGCGAACATCGACTTTCTGCTTGAATGCTGGAAATGAATAAAACAATCTCCAGTATTAAATTGCATTTTTATTCACTGATTGGTCAGTGAATATATAGGAGGCTTCATATGCTACGTATTTTTATTCAGAAATCATTTTGGCTGTATCTTGTCATCGTCGTTTTGGTTCTCTCAATCTTTTCCTTCGCTCAATTTGGTCCATCGAGCACATCAAAAATTAAAGGATTAAAAGTCGCCCTAGTAAATGAAGATCAGGGACCAAACGGAAAAGTCATTAAGGAAAAACTGCAAGACGCATTCGACAAATCGGACGCACCGATAAAGTGGGTTTCTCGCAGCAGTCTCCATTCAGCAAAAAAAGGAATGGAGAACAAAGATTATTATGCGGCAGTCATTATTCCCAAAAATTTCACGGAACAGTTGTTGACTCTTCAGACCGCAAAACCAGAAACGGCAAAGCTTGAATTATGGGTGAACCAAGGCATGAATGCCCAAGCCGCGACTGCTATTCAAACGATTTTCGCCAAAGTATCCAATCGAATATCGGCAGCCTTTAGTGATCAAACACTTCAGGCCGCAGAAGCACATCTTTTGAAGCTGAGTCCTGCCCAAGCGAACGTGCTGGCTCAGCCAATGACCACTGAGACGCATTTGATAAATAAGGTTGGCACGCATAGCGCAGGCGGTAATGCTCCGGTACTTCTGACAATGCTCGTTTGGCTCGGCGGGCTCACCAGCTCGCTGCTTATGTGGCGCACATTCAAGAAAATGGGCAATGACTCGCTGTCACTGCGCCTCACCATTAGTCAGACGCTGGCAGGTCTTGTCCTCGCCTTCGCTCAAGCGCTCACATTGCTCACTGTGGTCAGCGGCATGATGAATCTTCATGTGCCTGACACATCGAACCTGATTTGGGCACTCACATTCAGTGCATTCGTTTATTACTTGATCCAGACGGCAGTCCTTAACTGGCTCGGATTTAAAGGGTGGCCAATTGTTATTCTGATCTGGTTCTTCGGATCACCGCTGCTCCCTTACCCACCAGAAATGCTGAACCATTTCTTCCGCTACTGGATTCACAGCTGGGTGCCGGTACGCTTTGATATGGAGACGATCAAAGATGTGCTCTACTTCGGCGCAAAAGCAGATCTATGGACAATGGCTTCAATTCTCGGGTATATCGGAATCGGCGCACTTATCCTCGTGCTCGGTGCCGGATGGTGGCAAGGACGTAAGAAACTCAAATCGGTATAAAGTTAATAAATAAGATGAGGCCGTCCAAAAGGGATGGCCTCATCTTTGTTTTGTGCTACATAAGTTAAAGTTATATAGAGGTTAAAATTACGATGCAAGCAATTTACTTGAGAGCGTGCATGACTTATTCAAAGATCTCCTTTCTCTAGTTTTTTGTTTAATAGCATATAATCATCCTTGTCAAAAGATATTGTTACTCTGTCTAAACGATTCCCGCCCGGATACAAATATAATAGTTCACTGTATTTTATTCCTAAAGGAATTGTCTGATGGATGAGATTTAAAATTTTTACACATTCTAAATCTACGCCTTCTTTCAAATGATTTTTAACATGAATAACGACTACGTCTTCAATATTTTCAAATCTTGGCTTTCGCGGAGAAATATTTCGAGCTTTACAAAGCCTTTTTAATAAGTGTTGATAACTATCATTTTTTTCCAAAAGATCTTCCCACAATCTATTGTATTATACAGAATAATAAAAAAATAGAGGCTGGGAAAAGTATATGAGAAATGATATCTTCGCTGGGCAACGATCCGGAAATTTCCAAAGTTATTTTAATGACTCTAATCGTGGTTCAATAGCAGTTCTAGATGAGGAGCTTGGTTCACGGATTTATAATGACGAAAGAATATAATATTCTCGGACAACACCATGCCAGGGAATTTTTCTAACGCAATACTTCGAATGGGAAAATATATTGTATAATGAGGACAAGGCAATAGATCGGCTTGAAGGGCGGCGTGTCACACCCTGTTACTCGTAGTGTCTCCCGTAGACGACAGAGAACGGAAGGAGGCGCTTTTATCCTTGTCTGCTGTTATGGCTGTGATTGGCATCATTGGGCTGCTCTTTATGAGTATGAACTTTGTGCTGAATTTACTTGACCATATCACAAGGGATAAAAAATAACCGCTCTGAGCCGACACTCATTGTAGCGGTTATCCTTGTGATAGCTTTACACTTGTGATGTGCTGCTCTTAAAGCAGCTTCTAAAGCCTAGGCAGTTACCTGTGCGACAACACAGGTAACTGCCGTTTTTATTATATACACAAGGCAATGTAATTAACCTTATGTATTGCAATTAATCTCGCTTTAACTGACTTCATTATACAGTATATCCTTGAAAATGTTAAGAACAAAAAGCCGCACTATACCTGGTTCTCGGCTCATTGCCGCTAAATACGATCTTTCTGTATTTATTAATTGGCAAATTTTTGTCATCAAGCCATGGATTCCGCTCTGGCCTGATTTGCAGAGATTCTGCGGCACGTTCAAATGCTTTAATTAATTTTTCTGCCGCTTCATTGTTTACATTGGCGAGGAATCGCGTATGTGAAACAAGCATTTCCAGTGCCTGCTCGGAAATAACAATCGAATACCGCCTACTGCTGTTTCCCATTGCGAACCTCATCAGCTGCCTGGCGCATCAGTGAAACCGTCTGGTCTATGGAATACCCCGATTTACCGTTTAACCGTTCCTCTTCCGCAGCAATGAGATGTTCTCTCAAACGCAGCATCTGTTCACGTCTTGAAAATGCGTCAATGTCCATGACCACAAGATCGCCCTCACCATTTTTCGTTAAATAAACTGGCTCGCCGCTTTCCCGGCACAATTCAGCAATTTCATTGTAATTATTTCGTATTGCAGCCGATGGCTTTATGTTCATTGGATCTGCCTCCGTAGCATAATTATAGATATATTATACCATAATATATCTATAAAAATTTTCATTTTAAAAGAAGCTTGATTAAGTTAAAAAGTGCATTTACTTGGCACTGATCCGCTTTCGTACATAGATCTCTAATATTCGTACAACAAAAATCAGTCTCGCATTATTCTGCGGGACTGATTTTCGCTAATTCGTTATGATCCACCATTATTTTAAAAGAGCAACAATCTGTTCGATTGCCTGTTTTGCTTCAGGCAATGGGAAGAGCGGCCATATATGGATCATGGACGGATATTCATAATAGTTAATACGTATGTCCTGCGTGTCGAGCATCCGCTTGAGTCTGCGGGCATCAGGATTGAGCAGATCATGGGTCCCGGTAAACAGGCTGATTTTGCCAAGTCCTTCAAAACTGCCATATATGGGACTGATCAGTTCATCTTTCGGATCTTTATCTGCCGCATACCACTTCCCTATTTGCCTAAGCGAAGGAGCCGCCAGCACCGGATCAAGCTGCTCCGCGGCACCGATCTCCGGATTGCTCATTGACATATCCAATGTAGGAGAGAGGACAACGATATTTCCCGGCTGCGGCAACCCAATATCCTTTAACTGCTGAGCAAGTACCAAGCTCATACCGCCACCTGCGGAGTCACCCATAATCACGAGATCCTGAGACTCAGTCTCCGAATCAATTTGAACATAAAGCGGAGCAATGAGATCAAAAACGTCTTGATAATGGTGCTCCGGTGCCAAAGGATAAATCGGAACCGTGATCGTGCACTGCAAGGCTTCGACCAGCTTGCTTAAAAACACCCAGTGCATCGACTTAATTTCGTATACATAGCCGCCCCCATGCAAATAGAAAATATGTTTTTGTCCCGACCCTTTTTTTGGTTTCATGACATAATAACAATAGCCGTCACTATCTTTTCGTTCAATGGTACATGCTTTATATACCTTTTTGGGAGGGTTAGAATTCTCAGCTAACCGTTTTTTTCGAATGGTTTTCTTTAAGTCATCGTTCGTTAATTGCCAATCCTTTTTTATTTGCACGATTCTGAGCAATGCTTTAACCAGCTTGCTTCGCATACTTTCTTTGTTCTTCTCCAATAAACCTCCCCCTTTTATATGATCATTTGATCCGTCACGCGTGATTATTCCGCTAACTCTAGAATTCTTTTTTTACGATCGATATTTTCCACGCGATTACGTTGAACCGTCACGGCTAGTACAGATACGACCAGCGTTACCACCACGTTCACAAACAGAGCTTGCACATCATGCTGAAGACCCGTTCCTCCATACACGAAAAGGTAATAGGCGTTCGCCACATAGGCTGCCGGATATAAGAAGCTGATTTTATAATAAAACGGTGCGAGTACTGCCTTTGGAATAATTGCTCCGGAAGTCATCAGCTGCATCGGAGTCCCCAGAACATTGATCGCGTTTCCCGCAAACCCGAGCACATACAGGAACATTTGCGACAGATTCATGAATGAGAAATAGCTTAATATTTGGAACAGAAACACACCAAATCCATTCACATGCAGGTGAAAATCGAAAATCTGCAAAGCAAGCATTACGAGCGCCGCCAAGACAACTGAAGCTGCTAAATTAATGCCCACATGAGCCAAATAGACGCGCCACTTATTATATTTTTTGCGTAGTTTAGTGACAGCTGCATAAATGTTCATCTGCATCACCATCGCACCTACATAGGATACAAGCACAATGCATAGCGGAAGAACAGAGGCAGGAAAGCCTTTAACATTGTTTGATTTCGTCACTTTTGACGTGACCGTATTCAGATTCAGCGACTGAATCGCTTTATCGAATACGGTTGTTACTTGCTGTGCTGCTTGAGGCTGTGGGAGTCCCTGTTTGATCGCAGCGGTTGCTTTTTCACTCACCGCTTGCTGCTTTAACGCATACATTTTCTGGTTCATTGACTGAGTGATCTTATTCGACGCTTGATTCATGATCTGCTTTGCCAGGCTCGAATTCGCTTGATTGATATAATAGTGCAGTTCTGCTCGTTTGTTGCTTGATATCTGCTTCGTAAAGTTGTTAGGAACAACCATGATCATGTCGACTTTATGTTTATTCATTACCGATTTTGCATGATTCAGTGATTGATACACATGGACCTTAAAAGGTATTTTATTCTTTAATGTGACTACCTCTTTTTGACTCATTTTCAAATCCTGATTCACTAAAGCGACATGGAGTTGATCGGAGCGATCCTCTATATTCTGATATACCGTCATCCAAACACCGAAAAAACAAATTAAAAATAACAGTCCTGCAGCGAGTCCTATTTTTGTTTCTTTAATCTTGAAGAAATCTCTAACTACATTCATCTAAACGTCTCCAAAGCAAGTACTTGCTTACATATATTTTAAAAAATTTTACTGAGCTTTAAGAGCCTCAGCAAAAAAGATAATACTCTCTTTAAAAAAAGTTTCTTTTGGAATCTTTAATTCCGTATCCTTAAACCGTGTTTGGGTAAGAAAATAGCCAAAATTAAGCCAAATGAAATTCATCGCCTGAATTTCGATGTTAATCTTTTCTGCAAGTTTTCCACGTTTTTTCATCTCGGATAAGTAGTTAATAATAATCGTTTTTAATTTGATTGGAATTTGCGCAACCTCTTCATTGATCTCAGGAAAATCTACGGTTTCTCTGATACCAATCAAAATCAATGCTTCATATTTGGTAACGAAGCTGTGATACAGTTTTGCAATGGTGAGTAAATCACTTTCCAAATCCCAAGCCATATCATGTTCAATGATCGGTAATAATTGCATTCTGCTTGAAAAAGTTTGAACCGCTGCTTTTATGATGCCTTTTTTATTTCCAAAATGGCGAAAAATCGTCACTTCATTGACATTAGCCTTTTCTGAAATGGCGCGTGTGGTCGTCCCTTTATATCCTTTTTCTTGGACCAATTCAAGAAATGCCGCAATGATTTTTTCAGCTGTTTGATTTGCATCGACCATTTTTTATCATTCCCACAATGTAAGTGATTGCTTGCATTGATATCATACGGCAAACTGATTTATTTTGCAACGCCTATATTAGAAAAAAATTTCTAAGAAAAACCGAGCAAAAAGCGCCCGGTCTTTAATCTCCAGCCGTGTGTGATTGGTTTGTGTCTTTACAGTGTTGAATCATCGCTTCGGTTGCTCGCATCAACAGAGCACGACCGCGGGCGCACCGCGAGCCTCCTCAGACAAGCAGAAATCTGCGGGGTCTCGCTGGCACGCTGATCCCGCAGGCGTCTCGCACCTCCGCTTTGATTCTCGGTCAAGACACTGGTTTATTCGTTTAAATATGGGGTAAAATCTTATACTTTCTTTACTTGTAAGAAAAACCGGACAAAAAGCGCCCGGTCCTTAAATCATGCCGGATTTTGATTACGCTCCGGTTGCTCGCATCAACTGAGCGCGACCGCGGGCAGTCCGGGAGCCTCCTCAAGCAAACTAATACCTGCGGGGTCTCCCCTGGCCTGCGATCAACAGAACCGCTCCGCAGGAGTCTCGCACCTGCGCGTTTGGCTCACAACCTTTGGCTTTGGCAAAAATCATATACTTTCTTTCCTTGTCAAAAAAACCGGGCAGACAGCGCCCGGTCCTTACTTCCGCAGAATGCGGTGGCTTTCGCGTTGCATACAGGACGTATACGTAGTTTGCGAAAATTTTTTTACATACGAAAGCTCCCTTGTTCCAAATGCGGTTTTTAATCATCAGCTTTGTACTTGAACTGACAGTTCTATTTTATAAAGCATCTTGATCCTTAATTAAGTATCGAGTAAAATAAGCGGAATTTTTCCGGTTATATGCAGCATGGCGCTTGTTTCGTGGGTACATAAGAGTAATTTTTCCGCTTATGCAAAGAAAAGCCCTCCATTTTCACGGTTTTCGATTTGATAAGCGGAATTTCTCCGTCTATTTATCAGATTAGATGCCTACCTAATCGCTCAACCGATCAGAGCGGATTGGGAATTAGCCTCTTATGACCATATCTTCATACTAGCAAGGCAGAAATCGTATATTTTCTAAAAGAGAAGTCCTTCATGCAGAAATGGCCATCTTTTCTAAGGAAAGAGACGAATGGCTACTGCATTAAAAATTTTCCCTTCACTTCGCCAACATTCTGAATGGTAATAAATGATGAAGAATCGGCTTGATGGATGAGTGCCGCCAGTTGCGGAAGCTCATCGCGTGTAATCACGGTATAGATGATCTGTTTTTTATTATCGGTGTAGCCGCCTCTTGCTTCGGTATAGGTCAGACCGTGTTTCGTATGCTGTAGAACAAGACTCCTGACTGTATCCAGCCTCTCACCGTCAATCACTATAGTCAGCTGAATTTTGAATTTACTGGTGTAAATCGTGTCAACAACCTTGGCATTCGTGTATAAGCTGATCAATGTATACAGCGACTTTTCCACTCCGAACAGAATCCCGGCAATGACCGTGATCATCACGTTAAAACTCAGGCTGATCCGTCCAAATGAAAAATTGGTTTTGCGGAGCAGGACCAGCGAGATCACATCAAGCCCGCCTGTTGACGCACCCGAACGAAGTGTCAGCGCAACACCGGACGCACAAAAAATGCCACCGAAGATTGCATTCAAAAGTATATTTGAAGAAAAATCAACATTCGGAATAAAATGCAACGCCGCAGAGCATGAGAGAACACTTAAGACCGTGTAACTAACAAATATTCTTCCAAGTACAAACCAACCTAAGACGAGAACAGGAATATTAAATAAAAGATACAGCACACCGACCATATTTGAAACCGTTAGTGCCGGAAATGCGTGGTGCCCGACGGTTGCGATGAGCTGAGACAAACCGCCGAATCCGCTCGAATAAACATTCGCCGGAATGAGAAACCAATTAATGCCGATGCCGTACAGAATCGAGCCGATAATTATGATCGTAATCGTAAAAAAAGAAGATTTAATTGTACTCGCCTTCCCTTAAGTTTTAAATATAATCCAAATCATGAGCGATCGGTGTCTGAAGCATTCTTTTGATTTCCGATAGATCAGTGGTTTGCGAGAGAATCCACATCAGCTTCGCAACGATCGCTTCTGTATTCATATCACCGGCTGTGATCCCGCCAGCCTCTTCCACCCGTTTTCCAACCTCATAAAGGTCCATGTTCTGACCTTCTTCAAGACATTGGGTCGTAATAACCACAGGGATTCCCTTCTGCACCAAATTTCTGACCCCGGCAACCAGATCTCTTTTTTCGAAGGGCAGACCGCCATTTCCAAAACTTTCAATAATCAGGCCCTTTGTATGACTCTTAAGAAAGTCGAAAAAGACAGGAGAGAGTCCCGGAAAAATTTTCAGCAAAAAGACATCCGGACAGATATCGATTTTTCGGGAAAATGAATCTGTATCGTTTTTTGGCTTGAACTGAATACGAATCTTTGCATCGTCAATCGAAGCAACATAAGGATAATTTATACTTTCAAATGCGTCGTAGCTTTTTGTTCTCATTTTAATTGCTCGCGTCCCAAGAATCGCCTTTCCATCAAAAATAATGAATACACCGGAAAGATCTGCCTTTTGCGCAAACGTCAGTGCGTCCTTAATATTTTTCTTGGCATCGGTACGCTTAAAACTGACCGGAACCTGCGAACCGGTAATGACAACTGTTTTTTTCAGACCATGGAGCAGATACGACAATGCTGCCGCCGTATAGGCCATGGTATCCGTCCCATGTGTGATAATAAAACTGTCATAGCGGTGCTGTTGTTCATCAATGGTTTTAGCCAAAGTGAGCCAGTCCTCCGGCTGCATATTGGTACTGTCCTTATTCATTAACACGCGAAAATCAACGGATACATCCGAATTGTGCTCAAAATAGCCGGCCAATTGATCAATGGTCATGCCCGGTGCCAAACCATCCTGATGAGGCGTTGAGGCAATCGTTCCCCCTGTAGCAAGAACCAAAATTTTTTTCATTAATAATTCCTCGTCTTGTGTATTTTATACGATCATTATAACTTTTTTTCTATATTTTTCAACAAAATGTTTACTATACGTGTATCTAGAGGTAAACTGGCTACTGAGGGAGTGTTTGGATGCTTGATCAATTAATTACATTAAGAAAGAAAAAAAAATTAACGATCCAGAACATGGCCGATATTCTCGGGATCGCTAAAAGTACATACGCCAGCTATGAAACCGGCTACCGTCAGCCGCCGATTGACGCGTTGATCAAAATTGCTGATTTTTTTAAGACTTCTCTAGATACATTAGTTGATCGGCCTTATAAACCAAACATTCAGCTCGATCAACCCCAAGAAGCGAACTGCCGCTTAATTATTGATGGGGAAGCACTCACAGAAGAGGAACAAAAAGAAATCGTCGCATTTATTAAAGTGAGGCGTAACCTTGATTAGTCTCTTTCTTCAAAAGACCAGTTCCCATTTTTCCTCCGTAATCACATGATTCGTCCATGTTTTATTCGGGTGAGCCCGAGCAGCTTGCGATTCGATTTCTAACCTCTTTTCGCCTATCAAACTTTTATTCACCGTTAAGTTCTTCCAATCTTGGAATCTGCCGCAACTTCTTATTTAATATCCAAATCAGCGATGTGACCAGAACAGCCCCTCCCTGAAAGAGAAACAGAGGCGTACTGCCAAGCCAAGCCGTGATTGTGCCGCCGAACAATGCTCCAAGCGGCATTGCGGCCGCAATCAGCGTTTCGATAACCGCAGACACACGTCCGATCATGTCCTGAGGCGGCATCACTTGAAAAAAGGTACTGAACAGGATATTCGTTGCCCCGACCGGGAAATTAGCCAAAACAATAAAAACGCAGCAAAGCATAAAGAAACGATCCGCTGCCCACGCAGCCAGCAGCCACATGATACCGGACCCGGCATAACCGAAAATCAGTGCTATGCCCATCGTCATTTTTCGAGATAAAAAGGATGAGGTCAGCGTTCCAAGCAAAAATCCCAATGTGTAACAGGTGAGCAGAATTCCATATTTCCCCGGGCCGCCTAGCTGATTTGCGAACGACGGCAGGGCCGCGAGTACGGCACTTAAGAAAAAGTTTATACCCAAAAGCGGCAGCAACAGGCTGAGATTCAAAGGTTGCATTACAAAGCGAAACCCAGCAGCCAAATCCGCCCGGTAAGACGAAAAATTAAATGAAGGCTGTGCTATTTGATTCGACACCTTTAAACGTATGGTCGCAAAAAATGCTGCCGCAATAAAGAAAGTAAACGTGTCAATAAGATACAGATTCACCGCGCCAGTGAACAAAATCAGAAAGCCGCCGCACATACTGAAGATCAGATCCGTTCCCTGATAGGAAAAGCTCATCACACTATTTGCCGCAACCAGTTGCTCTTTCTTCACCAATCTTGGAATCAGCGCACCTTCGGCAGGATAAGGAAATAAATCAATTAAAGCGATCAAGGGCATGATGATCAGCACACCGGTAACCGTAAGTAAATGAGTCATGTATAGAATGGGGACAAGCAAAAGAAGCATCCCTTGAAAAAGCGAAGGAATGACGAGCACTTTTTTCAGATTCATCCGATCCACAATCGGACCAACTAAAAAGGAGAGACATTCCGGGAGGAGCGTCAAAAAGCCGGCAAGCCCCGAGTAGAAAGCGGAGCCGCCCAAATTATAGGCAAGCCACATCGCAGCGATATAATAGAGACTATCACCGATATTGGAGATTAATCGTCCAAAAAAGAGTGAAACAAAATTTTTATTTTTTATCAGGTCGTTCATGATCCATCCTCCGCATCGCTCGTGTTTTTGCGATTGCGGCATGTTGGTGAACCCACCCGCCTGATTTGGCCCTGATCTTCAAAAGTGAACATTGATCATGCTTTATCCCGCAATCGCTGCTTAAAAAAGGGCGCAAATCTCCCGTTTTTAGCAGCAATCAATGTGCGCACACAGGATAAAGTCAGCTTCATAAACCTTTCTCACCTCCAAATTTCAATTATTTTCATCATACCGCGCATGAATCATACAGACAAGGCTAGAGTTTAAGTAAACGTTGGTTTAAACTGTACTCTTCGCTTTAATTATATCTATAAGCGGAAGATACCATTCATAACTTTGGCTCTTCACTAAATATATTGGATTAGTGCTCTGCTCTCATTTATTTTTTCTAAATTCCATTCATATTCCAAAGAAATCAAATCAATAATTGCACCTAATAAATTGATTAACAACTACTCGAGCAACGAAAATCAACTGCTCCTAATAAAAACAAGTCGTACACTTGCTCATTTTTCCAATAAAAAATTGAAAATGAAGAATGAGCAGTACGACTTATAAACAAATTGATTTTGTGTCGTAATTATGACAAACAATAAATAAGTTTTCCTTAGTAAACTTCAGAAAGATCCATAGTGCAGTCGAATTATTTATTTTCCAAAGACATACCCTCTTGTTTGGTATTACTTGAAAATTTATTTACACATTTAGATATAACATAGTATAAAATTGCTGACAGTGCAATGGTTGGAAAGGTCACACCAATTGTTGATGAGAATAGTCCGATTCGATTTCCTATCAAATAAAATCCAATACAGATACCCCAAGAAAATACAGATGCGAGATTGAATCCATGAAAATACCAGTATTTTCCACCTTTTTTATCAAGCTCCTCTACACAATAGTCTATCTTCTTTAGTAAAAAGAAATCAACAATCATAATTCCGAAAATAGGGCCAAAAACCATATTGATATAATTGAGCAGCGTTTCAAAAGCGCCAAGGAAATTGCCAAAATATAGGGGTACAACAGTAAGTATTCCAGCCAAGATTGTAGAAATAAACAATGCTGGTATGGATTTAAACTTTTTATTCAAGTTAGTTATGGATATACCCGCACCCATTAAATCAATGGCATTTGCTGTTGTACTTGTAAATATTATAATTAGAAATGCAATGACACCAAGTCCTAACTTACTTGCAATGGTACTCGGATCTGAATTATTCGGATCATACACACCTGTGGACAAAGCTGTTCCGATGGTTGAAACCAGTCCGACAAAAACAAACCAGAACAATCCTATATTTGCGCCAACCAGTGGTGCAATTGTGGCATCCACCTTTCTTTTTGTATAGCGTGTAAAGTCAGCAATGACTGGAATCCAGCCAAGACTGAATGCAGCCATGGTGTCCATTGCCGTTCCTATTGGCATATGTGATGTTTCTTTAGGCTGCCAATGTATGATTTGTTCTAGTGAAACTTGACTGAGTACCGCAACCATCTCCCATACACCAAGAATTAAGATAAGAACCATACCAATTCTTTCTACAAATTTTACAGACTTGTGACCCATCATTATGGATAAGAAATGTAAAATAGTCATAATGACTATTCCAATAAGCATTGTTTTATTACCACCGGATGCTCCATATGGTGGAGCCTGGATTAGTTCACTCAGAATAAAGCTAATGGAAATTGCAGCCAAAAATGTATTTATTGCTGTCCAACCAATGTACTGTAAGGCATTAAAAATAGATAAAATATAGCTTCCTCTTATCCCAAGAGATGGGCGTACCAATGACATTGTTGAAGTTCCGATTTTATAACCCATAAACCCAATAATCGCCATTAATAAATATGCAATCGGATTGGAAACAAGAGTAACAATAAGTGCACCGCCGAATCCTGCAGCGCCAACTACCCCTCCAACATACCAAGTCCCATTGTTAGCATTGGCACCCGTCCAAGTAGCCAGCATGTCAAAAAAATTCATTGTACGACGATTCTTTGGAACAGGGTCAAGTGCTGAATATTCAATAATCTTTTTATCGCTCATATTGTGACCTCCTCCATACCATTGATCTTCAGCATTTTGTGCTGTTGCCTATGATAAATAATCTTCCCTTTATGCACAGACAAAATGACAGGACTAAGCATACGTACTGCATCAAATTCGTTTTCATCATCTATTACAATGAAACTTGCTGGTTTTCCTTCATCCAATCCATACTCGCTTTCAATACCCAGCGTCTTCGCACCATTATCTGTAATTAAATCCAAAGATTTAGCGATTTCTTCATGGCCCATCATTTGACAAACATGCAGTCCCATATCAAGAATTCTCATAATATTTCCAGAACCGGCAGGATACCAAGGATCCATGATCGAATCCTCTGCAAAACAGACGTTTAATCCACAATCATGCAGCTCCTTAACCCGAGTAATTCCTCTACGTTTTGGATAACTATCAAATCTTCCTTGAAGATGAATACTTTCAGTTGGGCAGGAAATAAAGTTAATATTCGATTTCTTCAGAAGTGAAAATAATTTATAGCAATAGGCATTATTATAGGAGTGCATTGCCGTTGTATGACTAGCTGTCACTCTTGATCCTAAACCATTTACATAGGCATTTGCAGCTAGTGTTTCTATAAAACGAGATTGTTCATCATCAATTTCATCACAATGGACATCAATTTTTTTATCATATTTTATGGCAAGATCAAAGATTTTTCGGAGAGACTTTAGTCCATATTCTCTAGTGATTTCATAATGTGGGATACCCCCAATTACATCTGCACCGTGTAGAATTGCTTCTTCAAGAAGCTTTTCTCCATCCGGGTATCCATAGATACCTTGTTGAGGAAATGCGACAATTTCAATCTTAATTATATCTTTGGCTTCTATTTGAACTTCTTTAATGGCTTCTAATGCCAATAAACTTTTATCACAAATATCAACATGTGTGCGCACAAATTGGATCCCATTTTTAATTAATAACCGTAATGCTTTCCATGCATTTTCCTTTATTTCTTTCTTCGTAAATGGTTTCAGCTTTTTACGATCTGCCCAAATTTGAATTGCTTCAAACAAACTTCCTGTTTCATTATTCCGAGGATACCCTGCCGTAAAAACATAATCTAAATGAATATGCGGTTCTACAAAAGGGGCGGTAACAAGTTTTCCGCCAAGATCAACAATTTCACTATGATTATTAATCACTTTGTTGCTGCCAGCTGTATAAATTTTTGAAAAAATGCCATTTTCAATTTCAATGTCCCATAAACCGTTCTTTTTCCTTAAACGACAGTTTTTAATAATCATTTTTTCAACTCCTATCAAATTATTGTTTATTATTTTATAAATAGTCTAATATTTATAAAAATATTTTTCTTTAGTATCATGTTACAATTTTTAACCCATTTCGTTATGAATGATGCATAGTATCCCCTATGCTTAAAATTGAACGTGTTATGATAACTAATATCACATAAATTTTTGAGCTAAGTCATTTAAATTAGGATAGGATACAAGGAGATGATAATGATTATGGTTACTGTGAAGGATATTATGCGCATTGAAGCATTTAATAAAATTGATTTTCTTGCGGGGAAAAGTGGATTAAATCGACAGGTCCGATGGCCCTATATATGTCAAAATCTTGATGTAGAAAAATGGGTTCAAGGATCTGAGATTCTATTTATGACCGGTGTAGGTATGAAGATGAATGAAAATAGTCTAAAACAATTTATCTATAAATGCTATATTAGTAACATTTCCGGAATAATTATTCTTCCAAGTCCAGATTACATTCCAGTAATACCAAATTCAGTAATTGCAGCTTGCAATAAGTTTGCTATTCCGCTGTTCTCCATGCCGTGGGATATCCCAATGATTCACGTCACAAAAAGCATTTCCGATTATCTCTACGCAAATAATAAAGATAACAAAATTGATCGCGGTTTATTTGAAAAAATGATTAAAGAGCTAAATAAGAAAGATAGAACTATTGGGGAAATAATTAGTGAAATCCATTTACCTAAATTCGATCATTATGTTTTGATTATTATTAATGGCCGTTCAAAAAATGAACAGACACATAGTTATGCAAAGTTCATTTCAGAAAATTTCTTAAGAACCGGTTTATTCGCAATTAGTGGCTGTTTAATTTATTTTCTGGCAGAACTAGATACAAATATTGATCATACATTTTTCTTAAATATCATTCGTTATTTTCGTGTTAAAACTCACAATAATTCAACCATATTTATTGGTTATAGTAATAAATTATCCTTAAAATCCTCCCTAAACCAGTCTGTTATGGAAGCAAAGTGTGCCCTATGGGCAGGACAATTAAACAATCAAACGATTTGTTCATATCGTAATAGCGGTATCATTAAACTTTTCGCACAATGTAGATTGGACTCTTTAAATGAGTATTTCTCAAATATTTTAGAACCTATTATTTTATATGATCAAAAACATCAAACAGCATTGTTGGAAACAATAGAATGCTTTTTAAAATCAAATTGCAATTATAAAAGTGCGTCTGAGCTGCTATTTATTCATCGAAACACATTGACCTATCGGATCGAAAAAATAGAGGAATTACTGAATTGTAATTTTAAAGACCCTCAGGATATTTATAATTTGACTACAGCTCTACTCACCAGACAATTTTATTCTAATAGACTTGATACACAGTGACATCAATAATTTAACTTATTTTCGTTTTTTATGCATATTCTCCAACCTCACATGGTTTAAACAAAAACGCGAAGGAACCTAAGCTCCTTCACGTTTTTTATTCTTATATTGGCAGCGTCACCGGCTGCAAGAATCAGAGATATTTTTCTGCATAGGCTAGAAGTTGATGAATTTCTTCCTTGGCAGCTTTCGTGAGTACCTTGTTGTCATTGAGCATCTGCTCGCCGCGGGCTTTAATAAAGCGCAGATAATCTTTATTTCTTGTTTTCGCGTAGCCTTTTTTGGCTTGGTGCATATCAAGAAAATCTCCTGCAGCTTGTTTGGCCAGCATGTATCGTCCGATCAGTAAGGCGACCGCAAGCGATAAGGCGACCAAGGTCCCCCACCCGTCAGTGATTGTGTAGAGCAGGATACCGATCACCATTAGGATCGTCACCCACTTTGAAGAACTGTACACATAGCCTTCAGGTCTATTGTTTGGATGTAGAAATGCTTTCAAGCTGTTAAACATCGAAATCCCTCCTAGCCGATTTACAAAAAAGTTATGAATGAATCATGCACAAGTGACGCGCAACCGTATCAGCCATCTTACAGTCCGAAGATACCAGCCCAGTATCCGAGAATACCGATTGCAAACATACCGAAGATGATCCAGATCGCATTGACTTTGTGCTTGAGCAGCCACATGCAGCCGAAAGTCATCAGTAAGGCAACAAGACCTGGAAGCAGTGAATCTAAAATCCCCTGCATGGTTGTGTCAACGACTTTCCCTGCTTGTTTGTACGATACAAGAACAAGCGGCATTTTAATGCTGGTCCATTTTGATACCAGTGATCCCATGACGAACAAACCAAGTACAGAAGCCATTTGCGTTAATTTCTTAAGACGGTTGCCGGCAACGTCTTGAACAATGTCCGTACCTTGAGTATAACCGACCTTAAATCCGTACCATCTCGTCAACATACGGATGATGTTAATTCCGAAGAAAAAGAGCAGCGGTCCGAGAATACTTCCGCTCATAGCAAGCGAAGCGCCAAGAGCTGCAAGGATCGGGCGCGCAGTTCCCCAAAAAATTGGATCACCGATACCGGCGAGCGGTCCCATCAAACCGATTTTTACGTTGGTAATTGCGGCTTCATCAATGTCGCCGCCTTCTGCCTTTTTTTGTTCCATAGCAGCGGTAACACCAAAGATTGCTGATGCCGGCCATGGCGTCGTGTTGAAGAATTCAAGGTGACGCTTCAACGCAGCGGCCTGATCTTCTTTTTTATGGTAAAAGCGTTTGATCGCCGGAATCATTGTCACCGCGACACCAATCGCTTGCATACGTTCGAAGTTGAAGGAACCTAGCATAAATGTGCTTCGAAAATAAGTACTGATGATATCTTTTTTCGTTAACGATTCTACTTTTTTCACTTCTGTCATTTTTTTCACCCTCCTTATCCTAATACATCGTCGTCATCGGATCCGACATTTGTGGCAGCATCTGGAGCTTTAATTGAGTCATGGAAGTCCGGGTTCAACTGAACATAGACAACCGCGGCACATGCACCGAGAATACCGAGACCAACAAGGTTGATGCCTGTCATAAATGTAGCAAGGGTAAACCCAATGAAGAAGAATGGCATCAGCGAACGTGCCTTCATCATGTTAATAACCATCGCGTACCCGACAACAACAATGAATCCGCCGGAAACCTGCAGGCCGTGTGTAACGACCGGAGGAATGGCATCCAGCCACTGGCTGACAAGACTAGTTCCGGCAATTGCAGCTACTGCTCCAGTTGGAATGGCAACACGTAAGCCCTGCAGGAACAAGCCTCCTATATGACACCATTCAACCCCTCGAAAATTTGCCTCAGCCGCAAAGTGATCGGCTTGATGTTGGAAGAACACAGTAATCGTACGAACAAAAATGGTTAATACTTGGCCTGCTGCAGCAAGCGGTACAGCAATCGCAATTCCTTCACCAATGGATTGGTGACCGACAATAACAACGATTGCTGAAATTGTTGAGGCTAGTGCTGCGTCCGGCGCCATTGCGGCACCAACGTTCATCCAGCCGAGTGCGATCAATTCAAGACTACCACCTAGAATAATACCGGTATGCAAATCTCCTAAAACGAGTCCAATGAGTGTACATGCGACAATTGGGCGGTGGAATTGGCGCTCATCGAGCACACTCGCCATCCCGCAGATAAGTGCTACAAGAATAACTAAAATAAATTGCATGGTATTCATAGTCTAAAACCCTCCCTCTATTTTGTTTTTATAATAGATTTTTGCTTTTCAGCCGATTCATAAAGTCAGACGCGTTTGTGTTCGGCAATTGTTGAAGAATCAGCTTAACACCACGTTTGTCTAACTCTTTAAACGCTTCAACGTCTTCCGGGCTGACCGATACTGCTTCAGAGATTAACGTCATGCCCTCTTTAAAGGTAATTCCTCCGACATTCACCTGAGTGACTTCCACACCAGCATCCATCAGGCGAAGTACATCTTTAGGCGTTTCAACAACCAGCAGTACATCCAAATTTTCATAGGATGGATTCTTATAGCAGCGCGCTGTTTTATCAATCGTCATGACATAGGACTTTGTTCGTCCCGGAGCTACCTGCAGAAGCAAAGTTTTTCTCAAATCATCTTTGGCAGCGCTGTCATTTGCTGCAATGATCGTTCCGGCACCCACATGGTTTACCCAGTTGTTTGCCACCTGTCCGTGAATTAATCGTGAGTCAATACGTAACCATTTAATTTTCATCCTAACTCATCTCCCTCGTCTTCTTTGGCACTATTTGCTAATGTTTGATGTGAAAAAATTTCTTTGAATGATTTAATACCGTCCGCTCCGGCAGTCTTGGCTGTTTGTACGAGTTCCTCAAGCGTTCCGCCGGCCAAGCGTTTACCGAGAACTTCCACAAACATCGGAAGGTTAACGCCGGTTACAATATCCATATTTTCCTTTCTTGCAACAAAGCGGCTCGCCGCGTTGTAAGGGCTCCCACCAAACAGGTCGACAAGGAACAGAATGTGATCATCTTCCAAGCTTTCACTGGCTGCCTGATATTTGTCGAGCAGATTTTCAATACCTTCCCCTGGTTTAAATGTGACCTGAGCAACATTTTCAATATTTCCGAAGATCATCTTAGCAGTGCCCATTAACGCATCTGAAAGATCTCCATGTGTAGCAATAACGATTGCGACCACTTTTTTCTCCTCCTTTCTCTCTGTACACTTTTATATAAGCAAGTATCGTGCCAATTTTGTGTTTTAAAAAAAAAGAGCCGTAAATAGGCTCTGATAAACGTTTTTTCTATTATGCTTCCAAAAACCAACACACTAAATTTCAAAAATAATACACTGTTCTGTTTCATAACTCACTAATCATTGAAATGGTCGAAAACAACACACTGTGCTTTGAACGGTGCTCAAAATAACACACTAGATTTGTGAAGTACGAGCAAATAATATGTTTTTCCCCAATTCATCAATCAACATATCAATAAAATAATAAAATTCGCCTTCACTCAGTTGAATATTTAATTTGAAGTTGAGCACTTCTAGCGTTTTCTCCAGTTGATAAAACAGCTGTTTCTTTTCGCTGCTCAGCTCGCCTTCATATTTCAACGGTGTGTGTGCAACCTCACGTTCGAGTGCAAAGGCCAAATGCATGATGATGCGGATCTGCGTCGCATTTTTAAAATGAAGATGTAGCGCTTTTTCTACTGCATCATTAAATTCAAGAATGGCTGCGACTGCTCGTCTTGGGTTAAGATACATCAGCATATCCTGCAAACTGTCTTCACAAACGCCTTTAACAATAACATGCGATGGATTATCCTTAATTGGCAGAGATTTCCCCGCTAAAATAGATTGGAGTATTTCTTGTCCTTCGCCGCCGACAAATTGAGACAGGGTAATATAAGGAACACCTTCAAGCTTGGGGTTCTTCGCGCCGATACTCGCAACAATATCATATTTCGTCTGCATTCTCTGTGCTACGTCATATAGTCCTTCAATAGAGATGGGAATCACACTGATTTCTTCATCCGTAATATTGCGAATATACACGCTGACAATATTTTTAATTCGCTTTGCGATACCGCTTCCTGTCGTGCAGATGGTCAAAATGGCTTTTTGACGCAGACTGTTCGTCGTTTGTCGTTCCATGCCAACCGTTTGACGCAGTTTGAAGAGTGAATCAACAATTCCTTTTAAGTCCATATGCAGGTAGTTAGCGTTTTTAACTGCGTCCAGAATCATCGGTGTCGATACCATATCGATCGCTTTGACACGTACCTTTGCACCATGCGCAATTTTTTCTTCAAAATAGTAAAGCGATCCCATATCGACCATCATTAAGACGCCCGCACCTTGATCAACGGATTGAACAGCTTGAATGATGTTTTCAAAGATATCGCCGAAATTCAAGCTGAGCGGCATGTCCACGGCTTCAATCGGATAATCCCCCATCAATTCTTTTACAACGCTTACCATTGAGCTTGCCGTATGCGGACCATGCGCTGCAACAACGATACCGACATTGCGCTGCTGCGACAGTTCAACGAACGAACCAAGCAGAAAAGCAATATAAATAATCTCTACCTCAGGCAGTTCCACATGAAGCCGCTCATCAATTAGTTTTGCTATATTCCCAGCCGCCTCATAATCCTTTTGCGCATAGGTAAACATCGTCTGCTTCACATCGGGAGAACAGTCAATTTTGCGCAACGGATGCTCAAGAAATGAAGAAAGGTGGACAGATAATAGGGAAACAAATTGACTGCTTAAGTGTTCGCCAAGTACCTGTGTGCAGATTGCCTCCAGATCTTTCGAGAGTCCCAGAATCCGTTGATCCACAACCGCCGTCAACATATCTTTCGCTGTCTTCTGATAAAATTTCTTCACCTGATCTTTAATATCCTCGGCAATAAACTTGCGCACATCGTGCGTGGACAAGCCTTCTTGTGTCAGTGAATCGTATTTTCCCGAAATCATTTTGTATAAATCAAAAGGCGGTTCATACTGATCGATGACAGTAAGCAATGGATCCTTGCTTCCGGTTACAATGAGAAATAGCGGGAGCTGTTTATTCAGTTGCTGGTTGATTTGAGGCTGATGCGAGATTCGATGCAAGCCTTCCTGCATTTCCGCCGGCAGCATTTTTGCATCAAGCT
Organism: Sporolactobacillus sp. PKPK-6; assembly: GCF_056678885.1. NCBI lineage: Bacteria > Bacillati > Bacillota > Bacilli > Caryophanales > Sporolactobacillaceae > Sporolactobacillus > Sporolactobacillus sp. PKPK-6. The sequence continues at coordinate 1,569,099 of NZ_JBWXPA010000001.1, forward strand.
GGACAAAGTCGTTATTCATACTGTCGAGAAATCCTTGCGCGCAGATCAGTTGCACATTCGATTTCAGCTGGCCGATATTTCCAAAGGTGACGCTGCCGATCAGTGCCTTGATCACATCGGAGCTTACATGAAACTTATGGCTTGTGCGATGTGCTTCTCTGGAAAGCAGGAATTTAGTCAGCTCTATTTGTTCGCTTATACTTCTGCTTTGGAAGTTCGGAATGTTGATCATGACCGGTACTCGTCTCAAGAAGGTTTGCAGCAGTGCCGATTCCGGATCAGCAGTCGTCGCTCCGATAATCAGAACATGTGCCTCTCGCTTATTCCCCGTCTCGCCTAATTTACTGTAGCGGCCGGTATCCATAAAATAGAACAGCATTTCCTGTCCTTCCGGGGGCAGACGGTGAATTTCATCAAGAAATAAAATTCCTCCGTCTGCCTTGGCAACTATTCCATCCTGATCACGTGCCGCACCTGTAAACGCACCTTTTATATAACCGAACAGCTGCCCAATCAGCAGCTGCGGATTATTGTAATAATCCGCACAGTTAAAATCGACAAACGGTGCTTTCTCATTGATTCGGCCGATGGATTGCGCATAATTATACATCATATGCGCAAACAGCGTCTTCCCGGAACCTGTGGGACCAAGAATCAGCGTATGCAAACCTCTCGGCGGATAGACAATCGCCGATTTTGCCTGCTTCACGCTGTTTTTTAAGCTTTTATCTGCACCAATAAGATGTGAAAAGGGATCCTCATTTTTATCATGAGTGTTCTCTTGATTCAATAATTCCTTGAGAGAAGCAGCCTTTACCTCATACTCTCTAACCACATCGCCAAATTGTGATCGTATGAGTTCAGCCGGCACGTACAGTACCGGGCGAGTAACAAACTTGATGACACGCTTTTCTCTGACCAGCTCATTCAGTTCTGAACTGACATTGCTTCGCATGATGTCAAGAACCTCGGCAAGGTCGGAAGCTGTGATTCCTGAGGTTTCCATAAGCGCCTTTTTATCAAACTGAGCGCATCGTTTGGCTAATTCACTATAAATTCTTTCACGTCGCCGTCCCATTGGGTTCACCTCTCTGAATAATTCTTCATGATTGACATGTTTTCCTTCATTATATAATAAAAACGCTTTCATGCGAATTTTTGTAAAAAGAAAAAACGATCCGTATCGTCAAAAATGAAGATACAGGTCGTCTTTTCTACTTGGCGTGCTCTTATTTTTTCTGTTCAATCACTTGTTCGCCTTTATACATACCGTCTTTACCAACGCGGTGGGAAAGATGATAGTCACCTGTTTGCGGATCACGCGAAAGCGGCGGGACACTCAAGCCTTTGTTCGTTCTACGCTTGTTTCTTCGTGTCGTCGATGTTCTCCGTTTTGGTACAGCCATTTTTTATCCTCTTTTCATTCATTATTAAAAGGAAAATCCTTTTTGCAAACGCTTTGCTTGCTTAATAATTTTCAACGCACGTCGATGCGTTTTTTTGTTGGGACTTTTCAGTTCCCTTCGTGCACTCGAAAGTTCAGTCTTGCTTGCCATGACAGGTTCCTCCTTAATATAAATCGTAATTATTACGATTTATATTAACGTACGTTCAGCCAAAATGCAATCATTTAAGCCTTAATCCATACACCGTTAGGAGAAAAAATATCGGAACAGCACGCCGATCAGTACACCGATAATGACTGAAGGCAGAAAACGTTTCGTCAGCAGGATCAGGACAGCCGTGCCGATGCAGCTGAGCAACACAGGAATCGACAGCGTTAAGCCACCATGATAGGGCAGCACGATTTGTTTCACGAGCAGTGCCGCAATGATCGCGATTGGGACATAATTGAAGTACAGTCGCAGTGTCGGATTCATTTTCCAGCGCGCCATAAATTCGAGACCGATCACACGAGACAAGTAGGTGACGAGCGCAAGCGCGCCGATCAGAAACCATTGATTAAGCATGCGCGCGCCCCCTTCTATGTAAATAGAGTCCGACAAGCGGTGCGAAAAGGCCGACCATGATAATGGTGAGCTCATTACCCGGCTTGATCAACTCCATGACAAGGGTAAGGATTACCGCGGCAAGCGCAGTGCCAATGACCGGTTTTCCTTTCAATCCGGGAACAAGCAGAGCCGCGAATGTGGCCGGAAAGGCAAGGTCAAGGCCCCATTTTTGCGGATCAAGCTGGTCGCCGATGAGTGCGCCAAGCAGCGCGGCAAATATCCAGGCAATATAAAAAATACCGGTGACAACAGCAAAATAGAAGGGATCAGGACCGACCTTCTTGAAGCGTGCGGTGGATAAAACAAACGGCTCGTCCGATATACCGAAAGCGAGCAGCCGTGTCCATTTCTTGGCCGGAGCAAGTCCCTCTGAGAGGGCAGCACCATAAAGAAGGTTGCGCAAATTGAGCAACATAACAGTAAGCAGAATACTCGCTGTCCCCGCACCCCCGGCCAACATGGCAACTGTGACCAGCTGAGCGGAGCCGGAAAACACAAAGACAGACATGGCAACGGTTGTTAACAGACTGAAGTGTACTTGCGTTGCCAGAACACCATAGGACATACCATAGGCAGCAATCGCAATGGCCAGCGGCAGAGCCTCTGTTCCGGCCGTTTTCAACGCCGCTTTTTTTTGATCAAGCATTCTTCTTCCCCCGCTTCTCTTTTTTTCGTGTGAATGATCAGTATATAGTATAATTGAATTAACTTAATGTATATTATAATATAAATACCGCACTAGGTATATATAAATATACTTTTTGTATATTAAAACATACTAAGGAGATGGTCGTCTTGCAAAACAGTCCTTGGGAAGACGGAGACGCTGGAAAACGCATTGGAGCCAATTTACGCCAGTTTCGGACAAGCCGGGGCATGAGTCTTGAGTATTTGGCAACCAAGATCGGTATCAGCAAGCTGACACTAATGAATGTTGAGCGCGGTGACGGCAACCCCACTCTATCCGTCATTTGGAAGATTGCAAACGGATTGAATATCCCGGTCAGCGCGCTTCTGTCTATAGAATCTGATGTATCCATTGCACGCAAAGAAGACAGCATGAAGCTAACCAGCTCAGATAAGGTTTTTGTGGCTGAGCCCCTCTTCCAATCACATGGACTCTATGAATTATATCGCGGTTACCTTCAGCCTAATTCTGAATATCTGTCTTCCGCACATCAATTTGGCGTAAACGAATACGTTACCGTCATGTCCGGAGCATTAGACATAGAAGTCGGCGGCAAAACGTATCACTTAAATGAATATGATTCCATTAAGTTTAAAGGCGATTTGGATCATAAATACATTAATCCATCCTCAACACTGACCATTTTGCATTTTGTTATAACTTATCATTCCATGTAGCGAACGCCATCTCAAGCGAGCCGGGATATTATTTGGGGATAATTTATTTTAATTATGAAATCAACATATCCAATTTTATAAAAAAAATATAGTAATTGACCTCCATATATGTTAACTTATTATTTGTTAAGGTTAACATATATTTAGGAGGACTTATCACAGTGAATCATACACGATTGAAAAATTTGATCTTATGCGCACTGTTTGCGGCAATTACCGCTATTCTCGCACAGATCACCATTCCACTGCCGATTATTCCGATCAGCGGTCAGACACTGGCTGTTGGTCTTACGGCTACCGTACTCGGGAGCAGATATGGCACAATATCTATGATTGTTTACGCCGGACTCGGCGCCATCGGCCTTCCTGTTTTTGCAGGAATGAGCGGCGGATTTGGCGTTATCCTGGGGCCATCCGGCGGTTACATCACCGGATTTATCCTCACAGCACTGGTGACCGGCTTGATTCTTGAATACACGAAATTCAACACACCGATGGCGATCGCAGCCAACATTGTCGGCATGTTCGTCACCTTAGCCATCGGCACACTCCAACTGAAACTTGTGCTCGACCTCTCTTGGGCAAAGGCATTGGCTGTCGGTGTTTATCCATTTCTCATTGTCGGCGTGGTTAAAGCCGTCATTGCCAGCGTTGTCGGCATTCAGGTTCGCCAGCGTCTGACCAAATTCGGACTTTTGAAATCCGGAAAACAGCAAACAATAGCATAATTAAGGTATAGAGCAGCTCTCTAGCGGTGCTAATCCGCGAGAGAGCTGTTTTTTTGTTTACATAAACATCAACATTTCATTTAAAACGTTCCCGATCCGCTTCATGCCTTCAACAATTTTTGACTATGCTCCCTTCCAATTTAAAGGCTCACTCATGTTCATACCAATGTTCAATGCTAAAATTTCATTGGATTTATCTTTGCAGCACAAGTTAAAAAATTACTCTGTTCTTTCTCATAGAAAAGTTATCTCACCTTAGCGATCGTTACACGGACGGTGCATAGAGCGGAAAAGACTAAAGTAGAGCAACTTATTCAACAGGTCAGCAATTTTTTCAGCAGGTTAACGGTTTTTTCAGCAGGTTAACGATTTTTTCAGCAGGTCAGCTGTTTATTTAGCAGGTTAATGATTTTTTCAGCAGGTCAGCTGTTTATTTAGCAGGTGAGCGATTTTTTCAACAGGTCAGCTGTTTATTTAGCAGGTGAGCAATTTTTTCAACAGGTTAATGATTTATTCAACAGGTGAGCGATTTTTTCAGCAGGTCAGCTGTTTATTTAGCAGGTCAGCGATTTTTTCAACAGGTCAGCAGTTTATTTAGCAGGTGAACGATTTTTTCAACAGGTGAGCTGTTTATTTAGCAGGTGAACGATTTTTTTAGCAGGTCAGCTGTTTATTTAGCAGGTCAGCGATTTTTTCAACAGGTCGGCAGTTTATTTAGCAGGTTAACGTTTTTTTCAACAGGTGAGCAATTTTTTCAACAGGTTAACGGTTTTTTCAGCAGGTGAGCTGTTTATTCAACAGGTTAACGGTTTTTTCAGCAGGTGAGCTGTTTATTCAACAGGTTAATGATTTTTTCAGCAGGTCAGCTGTTTATTCAACAGGTGAGCGATTTTTTCAGCAGGTTATATATTCACTATCCACTAATTTGAAAATAAAAGATCACGCAGACTAATGATCTGCGTGACGCATTTTTCCTTCATTAAATAGTACTTAATCTACACGATCCGATGAGCGGCTTTTCTATATATCTTGAAATCTTGCTTGCTATAAAATAGCTCTACTGCTTCATTGTCCGCCCAGTAATCAAGATTAATCTCTTTTATCCCTTTGTTTTTAGCGAATTGACAGATGTAATTCATCAATGCAGTCCCATAGCCTTTTCTTCGTTCACTCGGAACCACGCTGAATTGATCAACTTCCAAAAAGGTTTTCGCTTTTTTAAATGGATTTTCTTTTCGGGTAAGGACTTGAATCCAAGCATAACCCGCAATTTGTCCTTCATCCTCAATCACTAAGAACGTTGAATCGGGATCGCTCGCGATGATCTTTTCAAACCATTGGCGGATTTCATCAAAACAATAAGGCTTAAAGTATTCAGGATACAGTGCCCGATGCAAGGTTTGAACCGGTTCGTTTAATTTTGCAATCAGTGCGGCATCCGTTGTCTGTTTGATTTCCATGAGCCGGCCTTCTTTTTAGTTTTCAACAGCCACTTTATTGACTTGGTGCTCGCTCTGACCGTTATTCAAAATGGCAAGCACATCATTCAGACTGATTTCAACCATATTCTGCACCGCTAGATTTGTGTAAAAACCAATATGCGGTGTGATCAGCACATTTGGCATCGCGCGAAGCATTTTGAGTTGCTCACTCGGAATGTCCTGGCCGCGCAGATCCTGATTGAAGAAATGCTCTTCGCCGTTCAAAGTATCCAGCGCAGCTCCGGCAACTTTTTTATTCTTTAGTGCTGCAATCAATGCATCGGTATCAACGACCGGTCCGCGCGATGCATTCACAAGAAATGCGTCAGGCTTCATTAACGCAAGCGCTGCGGTATCAATCAGATTGGTGGTTGATTCCATCAGCGGGACGTGCAGCGTCACAACATCTGCCGTCTTCAAAAGTTCTTCTTTTGAAACATAGGTGAGCACGTCTCGTAAATCATCACGCTCAACGATATCGTTCGCGATCACCGTCGCGCCGAGCCCTTTAAACAGGCGAGCAACCGTCCCGCCGATTCTGCCTGCTCCGATAACACCGACGGTCAGTGAGCGAATTTCGCGCGCCTGAAGTCCTGCCCAGCGGAAATCCTGCTCAGCGCCTCGTGCATCAAAAAGCGGCAGATTGCGAATCAGCCGCATCGTCTGCGTCACGGCCAATTCGGCAACAGAATTCGGCGAGTACGCCGGAACATTGGTCACTGCCAATCCATGATTCGATGCCTGCTCGAGATCAACCATATCAAAGCCAGCCGTCCGTGTTGTGAGCTGTTTCAAACCGAATTTTTCTAGCGTCTCATAGACCACCGGATCACTAATCCGATTGCGCTGTTGAATGACAATGCCATCATAGCCTTTGACCATCTGTACGGTTTCCCCGTCAAGTTCCAGATTATTAATGTCAATTTGAATGCCGGTCTTCTTTTCCCAGTCCCTGATTGCCGCTTCCTCATCGTCTCGGACACTGAACATAATCATTTTCATCGCTGCACACTCCTCTGTTCTTCTTTAATTTCTGCTGCATAGTTCGCAATTCGGTTCATCGCTTCCTTAAGTTGTTCCATACTTGCCGCATAGCTTATGCGAATATAGCCTTCACCACCGGGGCCGAATGAACCACCCGGAATCACAGCGACCTTAGCCTTATGTGCGAGATCCGTACAGAAATCAAGGCTTTTTTGAATCATGTTTTCCGGAATTTTGGCAAACAGGTAGAAAGCGCCCTCCGGTTTCACGCAATCGAAGCCGGCTTTACTCATTTCTTCATAAACAAAATCGCGCCGTTTTTCATATTCCACACGCATTTCCGCGCCGTCATCCATTCCATTTTCAAACGCTTCCTGAGCTGCGTCCTGTGCAATCGTTGTCGCTGAGGTAATCGTGAATTGATGAATCTTGCTCAGCTCCGTCGTAATCGCGGACGGTGCACAAATGAAACCAATTCTCCAGCCGGTCATTGCATGTGATTTTGAGACGCCATTCAGCAAGATTGTTTGTTCCGGCAAATATTCAGCCATCGAAACATGACCTTCGCCATAGGTGAGTTCACTGTAGATCTCATCGCTAATGACAAAAAGATCGTGTTTTTCCAGAATCGCTGCGAGTGCCTTCACATCTCCTCTGCGATACGTCACGCCAGTCGGGTTGGTCGGAAAGTTGAAAACAATTGCTTTTACTGCGTCACCATGTTTTTCAAGTGTTTCTTCAAGTAATTCAGGTGATAGGACAAAACCATTCGATGACGTATCCATGAATACCGGTTCTGCTTTAGCAAGAATCGTATCCGGAATGTATAGAGGGAAAATCGGCGTTGGAATCAGCACCTTGTCTCCAGGGTTCAAAATAGATGTGAGAACGGTATAAATAGCTTCCGTCGCACCAGCGGTCACAAGAATTTCGTGATCCGGATTGTAAAATAAATTGTATTTTTTCTTGAGAAAATTGCTGATTGCCTTTCTAAGTCCAGGTGTACCGGCAGATGGAGCGTAGTGACTGCGGTTGTTGTCAATGCTGCGCTTTCCCGCTTCTTTTATGTGCTCAGGCGTGTTGAAATCCGGTTCGCCAAGTGTCAATTTAATGATATCCGGGATTCCTGAAATGTCCTGATCGAATTTCAGAATGTCCGAGGGCTTAAGCAAGCTCAATTCCGTTTTCATTTTGCTGATTAAAGAGTGTGTCATCGTTCATTTCCCTGCCTTTTATAAAATTTTTTTGCGAAAAAAATCACCCACGGCTTCAATAACCGTGGGTGATCGGATTTCATCGCGATAAGTGAAAACCACACGGATTATTGATTCTTAATCCATGTGGTTATTTTTCCAAGTCAAATCGTACCGCCTTGGCTTCCGCATGGATGCAACCTTCTGCTGAAGTGTTTGCACCCTGTTGAAGCGAATGCAAACACTAACGAAAGAAACCAAAGTAGTAATAAAAGTTATTCAATTGGAGTTTACCTGTTCGTCTCATGACCAAGAACTCCTTTTGAGTTGGTGATTACATTTATATCAGATTTTTTAAAAAGTGTCAACCTTGTTTAGAAAAGCAATTTAAAAAGGTCTCCTTTATATCTATCTACTCTTGACGTCTGATGATCCGCTTGCTCACCTATAATTTGATCAATTAGGTGCGTACATTGGTTCCCGGAGAAACAGAAGAACATACAAATCAAAACTATCCGCGCGGCATGTGCTTTAAAAAGCATCATCCATTCAAAATTATTTATCAGGTGAGCTAATTTTTCAACAGGTTAGACGATTATTCAACAGGTTAACGTTTTATTTGGCAGGTGAGCCGGTTTTTCAGCAAGTTAACTATATCCTGCGCCTCAAAAAATTTTACAATCGTTTAACGATGAGTTTTCCACAAGTTGATATGATCTAATTTCCCAGCCGGCAAAAAAGAGCCTCTACATCAGGCTCTTCTTATCATCTTCACTTGTTCAATCAAACAATCCGAGTTGTTCGGTTTCGCCGAGCCGTTCGAGGACCTGGGGATCATGATCTTCGAAGAATGCCTTGCGGATCCATTTTTCCTTGGTCATCACTTGTTTGCCTGATCCGGACGAGCCCCTTAAACGGCAGCTGTAAATCACCGGAAAGTAGTCTTGCAGGAATTTCCCCTCGGCAAGAGCGGTCAATGCGATAATCTGAAAGCCGAGCTGTTGGGCGACAAAGAAGACCGGGCTCAGCACGTGATCGCTGGATGCCTGTCCGAACGGATTGTCGAGAATCACAGCGCGGTGCAGCTTGGCGCTGGATTGGATATGTTTCTTTTTCTCGGCGACATAATTGAGAATGCCTAAGAAAAGTGTCATATTTTTGCTCCACTTCTCTCCTCCGGACCAGATGTTGCTTTGTTCCCATGAGTACGAGCGCGTGGTTACCGTGTTGTCATTGGCCACTTTGCGGCAGCTGACCTTCAGCACCTCATTGTCCATGACAATCCGCAGCAGTTGTTTGGATTGGAGCCACATATCCAGTTCCTTCCGAACCTTTCCGCTGTCCTGGCGGCCTTCTTCATCCAGAAATCGCCCATCGTCCAGCTGACCCAGAATCCATTCGATGTAATTTCTGATCCGCGCTTTACCTTCTTCCTCATTCCAATCGGGAATTTTAAAGGCATAGATTGGTTTCCAGTCGTCCTGTACCTTCACCTTGGTTTTCTTTGGAATTTGCCGCAGTTCTTCAGCCAGCGTACGCAGATGCGTGTGAATCTGGTCGATGAAAAGTTGGAGATCCTTATCGCTTTGGCGGATATGTTCATGCGCATAATGGGAAATGCTTTCAATGCGCGTCGCCATATTCTTCTTGAATTCAATGATGGCTTCGTAGCTCTGTTTCGTTTCAATGCCGCTGATTGCCATCTGCCGCAGCTTCACATCGGAAATGTTGGTGCGACAGAACGTGCGGAATGCGCGCTGCGCGCTTGAGACTTCGCCCGCGCCTTCCGCAACGCGGCCCTGATTTTCTTTCAGGCTGCGTTTTGTCGCCGCAACTACTTTCTTGCGATTGTACGTAAAGTCAAGGATCTCCTCATTGGTCAAGGAAATCGACGAAATATCCGGTGCTTTAAAATGATGCGCTTCCTCAAACATCTCAAGTTCATACTTTGCCGTATCGATGGCTTTGGATTCCTTTTCAATCCGGGCAGCTTCCTGATCGATATAGATTTTACGTTCACTCAGGTGTTTTTTCTCCGCAACCAAATCCTCTTGGGCATTGCCGTCATACGCGTCAAAAGTAATCCGTTCTTCACCTGGATAACTTTTTTCAAACTGACCGCAGATCGTTTCCAGCTTTCCTTCTTGCTTCGTTTTTTCATTTTCTGCCTGCCGAACGTCATCGCCGCATGCCTTCTCCTCCTGGACCAGAACAGCGATCTGTTCTTGCAGCGACTGGATCTGCTGCTTGCCGTCAATAGGGAACGAGCGCGATTCATCTATCGTTCTCTCACTGCGGTGCAATGCTTCCATTTCATCCGTGAGCCGCTTTATATTTCGAACAGCCTCGTCACGTTTGGCAATCCATTCGCCCCGCGCCGTATCAATTTCGCGCAGCTTCAGCCGTAAAATGTCAATCTTATCCTTAATCACTTTCTTGCTTTCATTGGTCTCCGCAGGGGTCAGTTCCTTCAACGATTGGTAGTCCTCATCCTGTCGCAGCCATTGCTGTTGCCGCTTAATATCAGCCGTCCGGCTTTCAATAGTTCCACGTTCTGCATTTAATCGGCTCAGCTTTTGGTTCATCGTCTCGAGTTCCCGCTCAACGAGGTGCAGTTTTTCTTTTAGCTGCTGTTCACGGCTGCGTCCCTCTGCAATCATCTTCTCAACACGAAGAGAGTCATGACCTTTTTCAATATAACGAGCTAAGCCATGCCGTTCCTCAAGATACTGAGCGGCTTTCTCACGGCAGCTGCTGATCTGTGCATCTAGATCATTGATCCTCTCTTCTTCATGACGAAGTGCTAAGGCAAGCGACTCATCCTTGTTGGTCAGTTCGCCGAGCTTCGTTTTCTTCTCTTCAGTTGATTCATACGAATAGTCCGTTAAAAATTGATGGAACGCCCGGAACGCATCCTTCCACTCGGCAAGCTCCTTCTCTTTTGTCACTCGGTCGGCGGTCGCTTTCTCTGCCTCAATGCCGATTTGTTTTTTCCAGTCAGCAAAGATCGCCGCGTCCGTATTTCCCTGCCAATGACTTGGCGCGACCCAACGTACCACACTCTGCTCATGCACATCAAGCGCTTCTTCAGTTGTGAGCACCGTGATCGGATACTGCAGCCGATCGGCAACGCGGTTCAGCTTATCAATCACTCTCGGTTTATCCGCATTAGTGGTTACCAGCGTCAGCGGCCAAAGGGGATATCGCAGGCGCTGTTCGCGTTCCTCCTCACTCATCGATTGAAGATAATCCACACCGCTGACCAAATAATCAAACTGGTTTTTCCACGAGGATAGCTGTTTTTCCATAAATGTATCGCCAAAAAAGACGCTCTGATCGGCATGGTCGTCGACAAACCGCCGTGCAATCCGCTCTTTGTGAAAAAGGGCTTCGCGATCCGCCGTGATTTGATTCATTTTCTCAAGCATCCGCTGTTCAATGGAATCCGGCTCAAGATAGACAGTTTCAAGTGCTGCCCATTGACGGCGCAGCACGGACAGCTGCTCAATCACTGTCCGTTGCGCTTTTTCCATCGCAGCAAGCTCCGTGCGGATTCGGTCCATTGCGCGGTTGGTCTCCATTTGTTCCGTTTGTACGTCCGCTTTTCGCTCCTCGGCCTCTTTTTTGTGACTGCGGGCATCTTTCTCCTGCTGATTTAATTGGATAATCGTTTCATCGAGCAGTTGATCACGTTCCTGCCATTTTACAAGCTGTTCTTTTACCGTTTCTTGTTCAGGGTTCGAAAGCAGTTCACGTTTCAATTTTTCAAGCTGCTCAAGCCGCGTCTTCATGACACCTTTGGTTTCCGACAGCCCAGCAAACAGCTCCTTTTCTCTTTCGGTCACATGCTTCTTGGACCGGTCGCTGACCTCAATTTGTTTGAGAATCGGCTGCAGGCGACCATCAAGTTCCTGTTCGGTTCTCGCAAGCTCAGCCAGCTCATGCTCATAGCAGCCGAGCAACTCCCGCCGCGCCATCTCCAGCTGATTGCGCAGATCCTGGGCATCATCCTTTTGATCAAATTGCGCGAGCTGTTCTTCATACAACCGCAATGCGTCTTCCTGCTCGTGACATTCCTGCTTGGCTTTCGCCCATTTTAACGTATGGAGCTCATGCCTGCTTTGCCGCAATGATTCCTGAACACTCGTTTGTGCCGCCAGCAGCTTTTTATACTTATTTTCAAGTGTGCTCAGCGTTGATTGCTCACGAAAAATGGTATACGAATCTGACTTTATCGCATAGCCCAAGCTGTCTGCCTTCCATTCTTGCAGATCCTTGATGTTTGATTCCTGAGCTGCGATTTGTTTGCGCTGCTCTACAATAATCTCGTTCCATACACCCTTCGCCCGCTGCTTCGATTTCTCATAGTCTAATAGGTACTCATGCAGCGTCTCATAGGTCTCGCTGTATTTTTCCAATTCGCCACTAATCTGTTTATTTTCTTCAATCGTTTCTTTCAATTTCTTGTAGTTTTTCAAACTCGCAAGCTGCTGTTCAAAGAGATCGGCAAAGAGATGCTGGTCATGACCGACAATTGAATCTTCCACAGTTGGAATCAGCAGGCGGTCAAACAGCTGATTGGTATTCTTGCATTCATCAAAAAAGGCTTCAACGCCGCCTTCCGAGCTGTTGATTTTAACGATACTTTCCCACTCACTCGAGATAATGTTGTACTGTTCTTCAAGAAAGGTCTTATATTCTTTAATCGTTTTGAAGGTCTGCGCACTTAGCGTCTTCTCGCGCATGCCGGCGTAGTAATCTTGCATTTCGCCGCGTTCGGCCGCCCGCTTGCCTTCACGTGTCTCATGAACAAAAGGAATATCCTCAATACCGTTCGGATCATTTTCATTGTATTCATAGGCATAGCGCAGCGAGTCCAAGCCGTTTTTTATGGTGTAAAGTGAGACTGCAGTGACCACGTAGCGTCTCGGCCGCTCATTCACGATCCACTCGATTGCGATGTGTGCAGGGGCATTTTCCAGCATCAGTGTGTTCTTAATCTTGCGCTCGGCCAGATCGGTATGCGGCAGAATAGCCTGCAGCGCCGTTTGAATGAACACCGTTTTCCCGCCGCCGTTTTCAATCAGGATGGCGCCGTTGTGTCCGTCAAAAAGGAATAATTCATCATTATAGCGTTTGTTTCCCTCTTCATAGATGACGTTCGTCAAGCGAATTTTACTGATCGTCGGCATGCTCTGCGCCTCCTTCAAAGCCGTAAATAAATTCGAAAATTCCTTTGTTGTATTCCACTTCCATAAAATAACGCTGAATGATCGTCTTCGCCTTTTCCGTCAGCCGGATTTCCTCATTGCCGATGTCCTGAACCAGGTCTTGATCGACCAAGAACCGTTTAACCGTATCAATAAAACTCATTCGACTGATCGTATTGCCGCTCTGCTTTTTCGCCTGTTCCTTAATATCATCCATGTCGTCCCACTTCTGAATAATCAATCGCCAGTTATAGAAAAATTCATTTTCCAGTTGCTTGAGTTCATCCTCGTCATGCGTTTTGAGCTGATCAATCCGTTTCTGAACGAAACGAACCCACTCATCCATGCGAAGGAAAAGTCGTGTGGGTTCCTGACTTTGGTACGTGTCGTAAAAGCTGCCGAACAAAATCAACGTCGCAAAATAGAGCAGATATAGATCTCCGTTCGTCGCCCCGCTGCGCAAATAGTTGCGCTTGATCCACTCGTTGCTGACATGAAACGGAGAGAGCTTCGTCTCAGGTACAAGGAAAAGCTGCTCGCTGGTGCTGATGATCACGCAATCCACCTCATGACTGAACGTATCGAGAAGACTGCGAAGTTCGTCATCGGCTCGATAGCTTTGCACCGCGTCGGCTCCGGCAACGCCATCCCGCGCGAGTACCGTATACAGATGAAATGCCTTGACGACTTTATGTTCCGGATAGTTCATTTTCTTCGCCCTCCACATGGATTTGCAATTCCTGAATCGAATATCGCTTGGATTTTCGAATCAGCCCTTTGCCCTCGCGCACATGCAGTGTTCGGTTTCCGAGCAGTGCGAGAGCTTCATCGAGGATGGCATTACTCTCCTCATCATCTGACTCGCCATATTTGACCGGCGAGCGTTGGTGAAGAATCAGCCAGAATTGATAAAAATAACGCCGTTCCAACAATTCCGCATGCTCATGTGCTTCAAGAAAGTTCATAAATTGGGACAATTTACGACCCGAATTTTGCTCATAAGCAATCAGAAAAAGGTCCATAAGCTGTTTGTATTTTTCAGCCAACGCATGCCGGTAGGATTGATCCTCTTCATGCTCGTCCGCTTCAACAAATCCCTGATCATCACGTTCCTCGCGTTCTTCATTAATTTTTTGATCGGCAAGAACCGTGAGTGGTGACCATGTTTTATTCTCCTCAACGTTAAGAAACGGTTGCAACGCGCCTCTCATCGCTTCGACAGGCAATGGCGTTGCAAGAATCTTAGCGTTAAGATCCTGATCAAAGTTGAATGCTTGAATGCCGGTGTAATACAGCGATTCCTGAGCGGTGAGCAACGTTGTATTCTTTAGATCGAGAGTCTGCTCCAAAAGCCGCGAATGATCATAGTGCACCGACTCCAGCTCGCGGGCGATCTGAAGAACCAAATCATAGGTACGTAGTTCCCGCTTATGCACATCCTTGGCATACAGCCGCTCCCGTGTTTCTTTGACAAATTGGCGCAGCTCCTTGAATTCCTCATCCTCACGTTTGAGCCGTCCATAAATGTCCTCCAGCAGCTGTTTATAGCGTTCAAATGTTTCTTCGGAAACAATGCTGCGCTGAATCTCATGCTTCAGCCGGCCCATGCGTTCTTCAAGGCTCTCGACATCGATCCGCATTTCATTGATCTGCCGCAACGCTCCCTTGAATTCACCTTTGTCCAGCTGTTTACGAAGCATCAGCTGATTAATCGAAAGCTGGAACTCGCTGTAAAATTCCTTGGTGGCGAAAACAAGCTCCAACCCTTCCTCGTCCAGAGTGTAATATTGCGTGTTCGTTTTCAGGTCAAAGGAGTTCGCCTTCAAGATCGAATAGTCAATGCCGTCCTCTTGATTTGTTTCCCAATTAAAGAATGTGTAGCGTCGTTTTTTCCCTGTTGTCGGACGGAAGGTTTGGATAATTGTCCGAGCGATACGCGCATAATCCGCCTGTTCCATCGCATAGCGCGCTTGTGCTGTTTTTTCTAGGAAAACAGCCAAATCACTTGCGCCAACCTTATTACGCCGCATCAATTTCTGTTCGAAAAAGAAGAGCAGCGAAAGCAGGCCTAGCCCCTTCATATCAACATCATTCTTTTCTTGGTCCTGTTCACGTTTGCGCTCCAGATCATAAAGGGGATCGAACAGAGCGAGCCGCCGCATTCGTTCCTTATAGCCGCTTACGATTTCGCGCAGATCCAGCTCTTCCACTCAAATTCCCTCCATATTTTCTGCAATTCTTTCGTCTTCAAAATCTCTTGCGGATAGTATTTTCCATCATGAAGCGTCGTGCGCAACCGGTCGGCCTGTTGCTCTGAGAAACATGCAAGGAATTGATCCTCTGCAACGCTTCGAGATCGCTGATACGCTTTGCCAACGGCCGGTTTCTTCTTTAAACATGCTAGATAAAACGGCAATGCCGGTACGGCTGTTTGTTTCTGATTAAGAGAATACCAGATTGACAGTCCTTCCCGATCCAAATCACCAAAATACAAGAAATGATGCTTCGCACTGATCGGATATTGCATGGGAAACTGTTCGATACTCTTAACAACTGCCTTGCCGCACCCATAAATCAGTGTCGCACAATTCGTCTCTTTTAATACGGGAAGCAAGCCTTGATATGTCGTTTTATTTTCAACAATAAGATGACACTGATCATGATCATTCATTTTAAGTGGATTGATGGCGAACATTAACGGATCTGAGACGGGGATAATATTCAGGCGAGTATACAAACCGATTGTTTCTAAAAGCTCCTTCCCGCCCTTCTCGTCAATCCACTTCTCATCCGCAACCAGTTCATAGCTTCGCTCCGGTGCAGGAACGAGATCCGTCGGAAAACCATGTGTTTTGAGATAACGATCAATTTGGAGAAGATAAGGGAGGTCTGTTTGCCAAACGGATGGATCGGCGCGATAATACCCGTCCAGGTTGATCGCCTTGTGCAGCTTCGTCCGATAACGTTGAAGTTCTTGGTGATAATCTCCGCTCAGCGTGCTTTTATTTATCCGATACTTGAGTGCGAGCGACGGCGTACGGATTGTTCGTCCGGTGGACCGCACCATAACAAGCACATCCTCTTTCTCCAGCTGCAGGACACGATCTGCAAATGCGTCATAGGTTTTGAAAAAAGGCTTGAGCAATTTCTCAAGCTCGCCTAAATCAATAGTTTTTCTTGAAAATGTGGCTAAACGCCTTGCTGCTTCATCCATTCGCTCAGACCTCCGTTCACTGCTCACTTATAGTCCTATTGTACTAAATTTTCGAAGTATTTGCGGCATGGTTTTTAAGCAGAGGAGATTTTTTACCGCAGAGGTTCGGAATTTATGAGCTTATCGGTCTGTTTCTGGATTTTATCGGTCATTTGAAGGATTTTATCAACCGCTCTGAAAAATTTATCAATCACTTTGCTAGTTTTATCGACCAATTTTAACTTTTTATCAACCAATTTAATCTTTTGGCAATTACAGATGCAGTGTTCATCGTTTTTAATCGGACTCTCACAACGATCGATCAAATATTTTCTGCCATTTAACCGTTTGATAGCCGATTTCATTATAGAACTTGTGCGCGCCTGTTCGGCTTTCTCCTGAGCGAACCCTGATTCTTGGATAATCATGTTTGCGCGCCCATTGCTCACAGTGTTCCATCAGCGCTTTTCCAATTCCTTGTTTCCTAAACTTACTGTCAACAACTAACCCGCCGATCTCAGCACAGACCCCTTCCAATGTATATCTTCCGAAAATATGTACCCATCCGCAAACATTGCCCTCTGAGTTCTCGTATACGAAGACTGCATCATTCTGACTGTCCATAAGATGTTGCAGACGTACCGATATCTCTTGTTCCGTTGTCTCATAACCGAGCTGACCGCATAAATTGGCTAGTTTTCCGGCATCTTCTCTTATTGCCGATCGAATCATTTTCAAGTTTCCCACCTTCATTGATTGATTTTTGTCCCTTGATGGAAGGTCATCCGCCATCTATTATCTTTGTAAATCCATACAGAGCTGCGTAATGTTCGGGCCTTACTTTCAACATTCAACGCTTGATAGGTTGCCAAGACAACCGTTTCGGCCAAACGCTGTATTTTAAAATCACTTATACGCACCATTACTTTCCCAATCCCATTATTTCCTGAATAATCTGATCTTTTCCATATCCTTCCCGAGCTTCCATATTCCATAAAGTCATCCGAAAGTAATTCCGAAAGGCGTTTTGCTGAACTGCGAACTTCATCTGTTAACAAATTCAATTCTAAACTGCATATGTGTTCCTGCACTTCAGTTTCTTTCATCGACCTTCCTCCTTGCACCGTTTGCTCAGACGTTCATCATACATTTTAAATTTCCGTTTGATCGCTTCCAGCGTCTCGTCCAATTCAGCTTTTTTCTGAAGCATTCTTTTTTGATGCTCGCTCAGTATAGCCCTTCGCTCAAGAATCGTTTGATCATCCTGTTCCATAAGCTCTGCGAACTTTTTTAATTTCCCAATCGGCATACCTGTCTTTTTAACTTTCAGCAAAAAAGTAATCCATTCTAAATTTCTCTCACTGTATTTCCGGTAACCATGTTCATCACGCGCGACATCTTTAAGCAATTTTTCTTTTTCGTAGTAACGCAGTGTGTATTTGGATAGACCGGTCATTTTACTGATTTCATCTATTGAATAGTTCATTTTCCACCAACTTTCCTCTTGCATTAGAGTATACTCTAAGATTTATACTCAATCCACCGTTAAAGGAGGATTTCAAATGACTAAAAAGCTTTATTTGCGCACACTCATTAATTTTGCTGCGAGTCTCAGCATCGGAATCTGCATTTATGAGATGATTCCGCTCTACCCGTTTATTGCTGATTCATTCGGCACTGATTATGCGGTATGGACAGGCAGCATCTTTTCACTTGGCTATGCACTCGGTTTCCTTGTGGTCGGCTGGTTGATGAGCAAAGTGCCACATAAATCACTGCTGCTCACTGCACTCAGCCTGCTCATTTTTGATACGCTGCTCATCAGTTTCACCAATACCTTCTCTGCATTAATTGCCGTTCGTTTCTTTCAAGGAATCTTCGCAAGTGCCTTTGCACCGATTGCTTTATCTATCATTATCCGCTCTTATCCCAAAGACAGAATTCCGTTTGCAAACAGTGCAGTAACTGCGGGATTCATCATTGCCGGTGTTGCAGGCCAGCTCTTTGCCTCGTTCTTGTTTCAATCCGGAGGATGGCGTCTCATTTATGTCGTTCAAGCACTCACTTATGTGCTCATCGTTCTGCTGCTTTCTTATGCCATTCCCAGCACAGCGCTTTCGTCCGAAATGCGCCCTTCATTTTGTTCTGATGTGGCACAAATCATTCCAAACAAAAGACTGTGGTTATGCTTCATCATCATATTCACATTGCTTTTCGCTTTTGTGAGTATGTATACCGTGATGGGGAATTATTTTTCTTCCACACATGCAGGATTCGGGCATTTCCTGCTGACTTTCCGCAGCTTCGGATTAATTGGAATCCTTTGTGCCATTTTTCTCAGTACAAAAACAAAGATGCACTCGTTATCTCGACTGCTGTCGCTCGGACTTCTGTGTGCAACTTCCGGAATTATTCTCATGGCTTTCGCTCATTCGCTCGTGTTTCTTACTCTTTTCAGTATTATTTTTGCCTTTGGCATTGCTCTGACGATGCCCATGGTTGTTTCCATGATTGGATTGGTTGCCGGAAAGCAGGCAAACACGGCGATCACACTTCAGTCGTTCATTCTTTTCATTGGCGCAACCCTTGGTCCGCTCATGATCAGTCCGTTACTGGGACAAGCTCACTCATACACCGCCCCTTTTTTAGTGATTGGCGCAGTTTTGTTCATTAGTTTTGTCTGTTCTTTAACCCTTTTCTTAATTCAAAAGGGACTTGAATTAAAATGAACAAAGGTTCTTAAAATTGCTGTTATCGTACTAAAAAAGCTGATCCCCGATAATACGCGAGGAATCAGCTTTTTCTTTTTGATCGTTAGACCTCATCAAGTCCATGCAGAATAATGGATTGAGACAGGTAATAACATAAATGACCTGTTGATTACATTTTTATCAGTGACTTGCAGTTATTGATTGTTCGGTTTTAGGATCAAAGAAATGTACTTTATTAAGATTAAATGCTAGTTTTATTTGATCTTGAGGGTGATATTGCAAACGAGCATTGACACGGGCAATAAACTGATGTTTGCCGGTTTCAGAATGGAGCATAAATTCCGCACCAGTTAATTCAGCAATAATAATTTTGGCCGAAACAACCCAATTTGGATTTGAGTTAAGTACAACTGGTTCATTATGGATATCCTCCGGACGGATTCCCATGACCACAGACTGATTAGAAAACCCTTTAGTTCGTAAGATTTTCATTTTTCCCTCTGGAATTTCAAGATCAATACCGTCACCTTTAAAATGAGAACCTTCAATTGACCCATTGAAATAATTCATTGGCGGAGATCCGATGAAGCCCCCTACAAACAAATTGGTCGGATTTTCGTAGACTTCTTTAGGTGTTCCTACTTGTTGAATGACACCATCTTTCATAATAACAATCCGCGAAGCCATAGTCATCGCTTCAGTTTGATCGTGGGTAACATAGATCATCGTCGCTTGGAGCCGTTGATGCAATTTACCAATTTCAGAACGCATTTGTACACGTAACTTAGCATCTAGATTAGACAATGGTTCATCCATAAGGAATACTTTCGCATCACGAACAATCGCTCTGCCTAATGCAACACGTTGTCTTTGACCGCCTGATAACGCTTTTGGTTTTCGATCAAGATACTCTTTAATTCCAAGAATTTCAGCTGCTCGTTCGACACGCTCTTTAATTTCTTGTTTCGGAAACTTTCGTAACTTAAGACCAAAGGCCATATTATCAAAGACCGTCATGTGAGGATATAACGCATAGTTTTGAAAAACCATAGCAATATCCCGATCCTTTGGTGGAACCTCATTCATTTTTTTATCATCTATAATCAAATCGCCTTTAGAAATCTCTTCTAGTCCGGCAATCATTCTGAGTGTCGTTGATTTCCCGCACCCTGATGGTCCTACAAAAACAATAAACTCTTTATCAGCAATCTCTAAATTAAAATCTGTTACCGCAGTTACATTATTATCATAGATTTTATAGATATGATTTAATTTTAAGTCGGCCATGCCATCCCACTTCCTCACAATTAAATAACTTTATAATTAAATGCTTGAATTCAATTTCGTTGATCATTTATTCTGTCGTTACAAGTTGAATTGCAAATGCCTCATACGGTTTCAGTTCACAGTTTGTAAGATTCATTGCCGACTGACCATAATTCGAAATAAGCACATTTTTTTGTATACCATATTCCGGAAAAGATACTGAATTTGTTCGGCTATCGAGATTTGCTACGATCAGCCACTTTTCATTCGCATAGGTTCGGGTGTAGGCAAACACATTCGCAGGTGTCTTTTCGAGGAGCGCATAATCCCCCCAAACAACAATAGGATTTTCCGAACGTAATCGAATAAGCTTTTGATACGTGTCAAAAATTGAATCCGGTTCTTTTAGATTCATTTCGACGTTAATCGTTTTATAATTGGGATTGACATGCAGCCATGGCGTTCCAGTCGTAAAGCCGGCATTTACAGTATCGCTCCATTGCATCGGTGTTCGCGCATTATCTCTGCCCTTTGCATTAATCGAATGAATCAGCTGATCCTTAGAATACCCTTGTTCAAGACGTTCATGATACATATTAATACTTTCAATATCATCAACCTCATCAATACCCTTTATCGGGCAATTAGTCATACCAATCTCTTCGCCTTGATAAATATAGGGTGTTCCCTTCATCAGATGTAACAGGATTGCAAACAACTTGGCACTGACATCGTGGTATTCCGCCGAGTCATTGCCCCAGCGTGAAACGATTCTGGGCAGGTCATGATTATTCCAAAAAAGGCTATTCCAGCCTTGATCACCCAAAGCTGTCTGCCATTTTGATAAGGCCTTCTTCAACGCCGGCACACTGAGTACCTGTAGGTCCCATTTATCTTTTCCCGGTTGCTGATCAAGCAGGCTGTGTTCGAATTGGAAGACCATTGAAAGTTCATGGCGGGCCGGATCAGAATACAGCTTCGCAATTTCCGGTGTTGCACCCCATGTTTCACCAACGGTCAACAAGTCCTTGTCGCCAAATGTTGCTTTGTTCATTTCCTGCAGATAATCATGAAGTTTCGGACCATTGCCCATGATTTCCTTATCCGGCTGCTTTCCAATCAGGTCAATGACGTCCATTCGAAATCCGCCGACACCCTTATCAATCCAGAAATTCATCATGTTCCAAACTTCTTGGCGAACCTTTGGATTTTCCCAGTTGAGATCCGGTTGTTTCTTGCTGAATAGATGCAAATAGTACTGCCGGGTTTTCGCGTCAAATTGCCACGCTGGCCCACCAAACAAAGAACGCATGTTATTCGGTTCTTCTCCATCTACAGGATCACGCCATATATAATAATCGCGATACGTATTGTCTTTTGTTTTCCGTGATTCAATAAACCATTGATGCTCATCAGATGTATGGTTGACGACCAGATCCATAATGATCCGAATTTTTCTCTTCTTTGCTTCCGTAATTAATTCATCCATATCTTTCATTGTTCCAAATTCCGTCATGATCTCTTCATAGTCTGATATATCATAACCATTATCATCATTAGGTGATTGATAAACCGGGCTAAGCCAGATTGCACCTATTCCCAGATTGTGAAGATAATCCAGACGACTAATAATCCCCCGCAAATCACCAATGCCGTCTCCATTACTATCTTGGAAGCTGCGTGGATAAATTTGGTAGACAACAACGGATTGCCACCAATGCGTTTGTCTTTTTACTGCTTCACTTTTCATTACGACTCAACAACCTTCTTGTTTTATTTAACTGCACCACTTGTTACCCCAGATATAATCCATTTTTGAAAGAACACATAAATAACCAGTACCGGCAAAAGGACAAGCAGATAGGATGCAAAGGCTAAGTTATACTGGGTAGAGAACTGACCCTGAAAAACATACTGTGCTAATTGAAGTGTTTGTTGATGCGGATCACTCAAAAGGACGAGCGGCATCAAGAAGTCATTCCAAGTCCACATGAAAGATAAAATGGCTACTGTTGCATGCATCGGTTTCATGATGGGGAAAATGACTTTAAAGAAAACCTGCCATGAATTAGCACCATCCATAATCGCCGCTTCCTCTAATGCGGCTGGGATCCCTTTAATAAATCCGGAATAAAGGAATGTATTCATCGGCAAACCAAAAATAATATACAATAGTGTGATACCAAGCACATTGTCCATATGAAAAACACTGACTTGCTTTACTAGCGGAAGCATAAGCACATTGAACGGAATGAACATCGCGCTAATGAAATAATAGTAAAGCATGTTAAAGAATTTACTTCTTTTTCTGTTTCGAGTGATTGCATAAGCAGCCAAAGAGTTGGTTATGATCGTAAAAACCACGTTTGCTACTGTAATAAAAAGTGTATTACGAAATTTAGTAGGAAAATCCGTCATGTTCCATGCCTGTGCAAAGTTCTCCCATCTTATGTGCGTTGGCCAGGATAGAACATTAACCATGTCGCTAGGACTTTTTAAAGCGATTACAATCGTCATATAAATAGGTCCCAAAATCAAGAAGACAGCGAGCACAAACAGAATGGATGTCACAGTCCAATTGACATGATGTTTTCTCTTTTTCAGCTTAATATGCGTCAAATTTTTTGTTAACTCCATTAGTTGAGCTTCTCCTCTCTCTTCTCAAGTACTCGCAACTGGAATATAGAAATAATCACAACGACAAGGAAAAGTACAACTGCGTTGGCAGATTGAATAGCAAATTGACCACCTTGAAAACCTCTCTTATAAATCAGCACTGAGATTGTCGTTGTCAAATTGCCTGGTCCGCCACTCGTCATTGCCATAATCTGATCAAAAGCCATTAGAAATCCTTTTACAGAAAGGACCATGTTAATGGTAAAAAATGGTGCGATCAATGGAAAGGTTATCTTAAAGAACTTCTTAACGATCCCAACACCATCCATCTCAGCTGCTTCATAGATTTCATGATCAACCGTTTGTAGACCAGCAAGATAAATCAAGGTATTGAACGCAAGCGACTGCCAAATCGTTACAATTAAAATACCAATCCAAGCGTGATCCGTTCCTAAAATATTCACGCTTAAGGCGCTAATGCCTAATGATTTTCCAAATTCAGGAATTAGATTAGCAAAGATAAAATTAAACACAAAACCAATAATTAAGGTTCCCAGCATATAAGGAAGAAAATAAACCGCTTTTAACGTATTTTGAAACTTTATTTTGGAATTCAGTCCAAGCGCAAGTAATAGACTCAGCACATTCACGAGAATAGTCGCTACTAGAGCAAATTTAAAAGTGAATAAATAGGATCCTGTGACATCCGGGTCAGTAAACACATAGAGATAATTTTTCAGCCCTACAAAGTTCCAATCTCCATATCCCTGCCAATTAGTGAAGCTGTAGAATACGCCCTTAAGAAATGGCAGCGTGTGAAAAATGAAAAATAGGATAGCCATCGGTACGGTCATAATGTAAAATACTGCATTTATTTTCTTTTTTTTCATTGCTTAACAACCCCTAAATTCAGTTCTGAACATTTGCGGTATTATAAGTTGAGTCCGCTTTATTCAGGAATTGGGTAATATTTTTATCACGATTCATTCCTTTATTTGCGTTCAAGGATAGGTTTGATAATAATGATGCAAGATCGAATCCAGCAGGATAATAATGATCTGGGAAATTGACGACATGGCCATCCGAAATATCATCTTTAATTCCAGCTACAGAAGGATCATTTTGATCAATACCGTTTAATGCTGAAAAAGCAAATTGATCTTTAACATATTTTTGAGCATTACTTTTTTCCATCATGAAAGCAACAAACTGTTCAGCAGCTTTTTGATGTGCGGAGTTTTTAGAAACAGAGAAGAGTACATCTACTCCGGACGTAACAAAATTTTTAGCTGCATCGTTAGAAGCAGGCAGTGGGAACATATCAACGTCAATATCCTTGTTCGTTTTTTTGAACTCAGGAATTACATAATTTCCATTGAGCATCATTGCTGCTTTTCCATTTGCAAAAGCCTTGTTTCCGTCATTGTACGTTGTCCCCATGAAATCCGGCTGAGCATAGCTTAGTATTTCAAGATATTTTTCAGCTATTTCTTTATGTGTCTTCGCAAAGCTAGTCTTGTTCTTTAGACGAGCGGAAGCAAACTCTTTTGGTTGAAGAACACCCGCTAATCCGTTCCAAATTGGTAATGTAGTCCAGTTATCTTTAAAAGTTAACTCTAAAGGCTGAATCCCTGCTTTTTTAAACTTCTGCATAGCAGTAATAAACTGATCCCATGTTTTGGGCACCTCAACACCAGCTTTTTTGAATAGTGCTTTGTTGTAAAGGACTCCTGAAGCATTCGTTGCATAAGGAACCCCATACAAGCCGTCGCCCTTCGAAATACTGGTTACCATATTTTTATAAACATCTTGAACTGAATTAACATAGGTTTGTTTTGATAAGTCTTCCAAAGCACCAGCTCTTTGAAGTTCCATAAATGTAGCGTCACCGCCCATTGCAAGGACGTCAGGAATGTTGCCTTTTGTTAATCGTGTTTTAAGAACTGTTCCAGCATCTGATGGAGAAACAATCTCAACTTCGATATTCTTGTGCTTTTTTTCAAACTGTGCAGCCATTGATTTAAGAATAGCTGTATTCTCAGAATTTTTCGTTGAAAACACTTCGATTTTTTCTTTTCCCGAACTTGATGCATTTCCACATCCTGCCAGACTTGCAACGACTAAAAGACCTGCTAGCATACAACTGAGTTTTTTCGTAAACTTATTCATTAACTAACCCCCTCCTGTTAGGTGTTACGTAACACCTTAAGTACACGAAAACTATATCACATTTATAAAGCGTTTTCAATATAATTAAAGCGTTTTCATAAGTTTGTGAATGTATCCTCATAACAATAACCCTATTTGTCTTTTAAACTCCTCGTACTCGCTTGAACAATCAGCTTTGTCTTGAGTCTGACATTTATAATCTGCGCCTTGGGTTGACGAATTTCCTGCATTAAATGGCAAATAGTCAACTCTGCTTTTTCTTTAACATTTTGTTCAACTGTTGTTAGCTTGGGACGAGATTGCTCAGAAAAAATATTATGATCAAATCCAGTTATGGAGAGGTCTTGCGGAATTCGTACGTGATTATCCTGCAACACATTCACTGCATCAATAGCTAAGTAATCGGAAGTAAAAACGAGTGCAGTATACGATTTAAAACGCGTTTTCGCCAATTGAGTCAAATAGTTGTGACGCTCATTGACCTGATAAGGGAGCCCAAAGAAATCTTTTTCTCGATCAAATTTAATATCAGCATCCGCCATTGCCTGCTTAAAACCTCTAAATCTCTGCTCATCAACACCTGCTAACTGATTTCCATCAGCACAAAAACCGATTTCCCGATGACCTAAAGAAATTAAATAGTTTGTCACATCATAACAACCCTTAAAGTCTTGCAAACCAACATTGATAAATCCTTTTTTCATAAAAGATTCGTTAACATATGTATCAATAAAAGCAATCGGCATCTGCGCAACCTGAATAAATTTTTCCGCATCCTCAGGTAACGCCCCCAAAATAACAAGTCCTTCAATTTTCCACGCCGAGGCTAGATTGAGACTTTCCTGAACACTCCCCGATGTGTACAGCATCATATAATAGCCGTTTGTACGTATTTGTTCTTCTAAATAACCAACAATCTGGTTGTAAAAAGGATCGGACACAACGTTAACTTCCGAGCGGCGCGAATAGTTTAGTATTACGCCAATGATTTTCGAGCCATTATGAGATAAAATTCTGCCACTCATGTTTGATACATAATTCATTTGATTAAGAGCCTTTTTTACCTTCTTGTAATTTGCTTCTGATACCTTATTCTTTCGTCCATGAATAACATTTGAAACAGTTGTGGGACTGACTCCAACCATCTCAGCTATTTTTTTGATGGTTACCATTGTGAACTCCTCTTTATCATTACAATTTTTTGCCTGCCTTCCGCAGTGTCTAACCAAATTATTTGTTGCGACATCGAACATTTCAATAATTTTGAAAAAATTAAGGCATAAGACTATTAACTACTGATATGATAGCGAATTAAGAGATGAATAATCAACTCATAATTACAGACAGCAGACGCGCTGAAGAAAATAATGATCAGAAAATCAAGTGATTTAAAAATCGATCTAGTTATTTTGCAACAAACCCAAGAGAGTCCCACCGTGCTATAATCGGTACATAGTTGAACGTTCGAAAAATTCACCTTCAGAGGAGCAGATGTGAGCCATGAATGAAACAATTAAGACCTTACTAAACCACCGCAGTATTCGAAGCTTTACCAATGAGCATATTCCGCAAGAACACGTTGATTTACTGATCAGCGCGGCACAGCATGCAGCAACAAGCAACTTTTTTCAGCAATACTCGATTATCGGCGTGATCGATCCGAAAAAGAAAAAGGCATTGGCTGAAATTGGCAATCAGCATTACATAGCGGAAGCAGATCGTCTTTTTGTACTTGTCATCGACATGCACCGCAACGCAAGAATTGCTGAAGCAAAGGGACAACCGACCGACATTCTGAGTTCCACCGATTTCTTCTTCAGAGCATTTAGCGACACAGTCATTGCGGCACAAAACATTGTCGCGGCAGCAGAAAGTCTCGGACTCGGCGCCGTATACCTTGGCAGCATTCTGAATGACCCTCAGGCAGTCATTGATCTCCTAAAATTGCCGAAGTTTACCTTTCCTGCCTTCGGTATCGCCGTCGGCTACCCGAATCAATCGCCGCAGCTTAAACCGCGGCTGCCAAAGGAGGCTGTCTATTTTGAAAACGAGTATCAATCGTTGGAACAACCGTTGGAAGAGTTAAAGAACTATGACCATGATGTGAATCAGTATTACGATCTTCGCGATGCGAATCGCCGCGTCGACACGTTTACGAATCAGATCGCCAAAGCCGTCTCGGGGAAACAATCGGAAGCGAAGAAAAAAATGTTGGAAACACTAAGAAATCAAGGGCTTGTAAAGTATTAAATAGGAAGAGGCGAGCACAGATGTCGTTTGCAAAAACACCTGCCCCACCTTATTACGCAGTTATTTTCACCTCGAAACGAACTGATTTTGCGGAAAAAGAATATGGAGTTGTCGCTGATCATATGGTTGAACTTGCACGCGAGCAGCCGGGATTTCTAGGCATCGAAAGCGTGCGGGACGGACTAGGCATCGGCATAACCGTTTCATATTGGTCCTCACTTGACGCCATCAAGCAATGGAAAAAGAATGCAGAACATCAAATGGCTCAGAAAAAAGGCAAAAGCGACTGGTACGAATCGTTCATCACCCGGATCAGCAAAGTCGAGAGAGATTATTCATTTAAGTGCTGATTAAAAACGATCGCAGGCTATCCAATCTTCCATCTATTAAGGAGATGTTCTTATTAATGTCTGAATGGGGCACCCATTATCTGGATTTAAGTGAGGAAACACGTCAAGAATTATTGCTCTATCTTGGCAAAAATGACGAAACCTACGAGAAACGATGGACAAAAATGAGTGAGAAGCGTCGTTTTTTCTCGTGGAATTGGTCGGCGCTTTTTGTCTTGACTCTTTGGTCTGCACACCGAAAAATGTATTATTTATCCTACGGGTACTTAATACTATATACACTTCTCCACTTAATCTTTAGTAATATTCCGGACCTCGTTAATCTGGTGCTGGGCCTCTTTTTTGGCGTTTTGTTTGCTCTATTTGGCAACTCTTTTTGTTTTGTAAACGCCTTAACAGCGATTAGAAAATTGAAAGCAGAAATTCCGGATCACGGCGATCGTCTTCATTACCTCCGAAGCCACCCCGGATACAGCTGGTTCGCATTTTGGCTCTATCTTCTCGTTGATATTATTATAGCAATTGCCGCAAGTTTCATATGACTGCGGGCATATGGATTCTTGGATCGCTTTATTTCTTAAACACTTTGTCGATCGCTTCACGATCATAATCCAAAATCCAGTCATTATAATCGCAATACATTGGTCTGATTGATTCAGGATCGGAAGCGATCAGATCGCAACCTCTGTCATCGTAGACATAAAAAATCGTGTTTTTACTAATATTTACACTATACACACAATGTGAAATGCTGGGCTTAACAGCCATATCCTGATTGCAAATTGCTTTCAGCATCGGCATGTATTTTATATCGGACATCCGGCAATGAAGCGTGAATCTTTGAATCGTATCCGGCTCGTCATCATCCTCATTGCAAACATCGGGAATCGTCATTTGTTGCAGATGATATAACATCGATTGATCTTTAACATATTTTGAAAAAACATTTACTTTATGTTTTTTAAACTCATTAACATCTACAACAAGAATAAGTTCGTCAGTTGAAGCATTTACCGCTTGAAACAGAGTGATGGCGCGATGATACACGTCTTGCAGATACGGACTATTTTTATAGGCCTTAGAGCTGTCATAGTTAATGCCCAGTTCAAAACGAATTCCGATGTTCCAACGATAAAACAGACCTGGTGCAAGATCGAGACCGGGATAAATTGCTGAAAGATAATCATTGAGCAGCATATTTTCACCTCATAAAACAGTCATTAATTCACCATTATTATTCTGATCATACTGCACAATCACCTTATTATCCATTTTGTTCACGATTGTCAATCCTTGTTTATCAACATTGCAAGCTCCCGCAGACGTTCATATTGCCAAGCGCGCTCTTTTTCGACCGCTTCTCGTTCACCGTCCGCAGCATAAAAAACACTTTTTGCCGCATAGGTCGACGCAGCCATTGCGCGATCAGACATGTACGCAGTCGCAGCAGCTTGGCCCGCCGATCGAGCAGCGGCGACTGCTGCAGTTCCCGTTGCCTCACGCGCCGCAGCATCTGCCGCAACGGCTGCTTTTCGTGCTTCGTCAACGCTGACTCTGCCACGTGCCCAAGACCGAGCCGCCGCTATCGCTTGCCGTGGCCGATTATCTTGAGGACGTTCTTTTTCAAAATACTGAATGACGTGATCGGAGCAAACAGCCGCCCACAAAGCCGCTGTCTGTTGTTTCACCGATTTAAGTTTTTCCTCAATTTCTTTTTTACGCTCAGAATCTACAAATTTCATCGACAAATCTACTCCGTTTCCTCTAAACAAACATTTAAATGAGTCTTATGTTCCCTTTTTCGTCTTTTCATAGATCTTAAATAGATTGATGTATAGTACCATACTGATCATCGAGAAAAGAAGCAGCAAACTGAATACACCCATTGGAGGTACCCATGACGAGATAAGAACGGCGAGCGGTGCGAGAAATCGACCCATGGTGAATTGCAGATTGGAGGCACCCATATATTGTGCGCGAGCATGGGTTGGCGCATAATGACTGACGAAGCTCTGTGTCACCGGCGAACGTACAATTTCACCCAAAGTAAACACAACCGTCATTGCGAACAGGTACCAAATATTCGTATTCAGCCCAATTGCAAATGTACCAAAACCCGAAAGCACGCAAGAAAGCAGCATGATGTTTCGCTCGGACCAGTTCTTCAGCCAACCGCTGATCGGAAGAATAAGTAAGACAAACATCAAACCGTTCAATCCGAGCAGCCAACCGAACACCTCTGAGCTCGAAAGCATGACATGCCAGTTTTCCCAGCTAACGAGCGGCTGCGCAGGCACATGATTGATGACATAAACCGCCAAGTACAAGTCCAACTGCATAATCGTGATAATCGAAAATACCCCTGCAAGAATATAGAGACCGAAAACCTTGTCGTGAGCAATCAGTTTCACGCTGTCCCAAAGCGACCGGAACACCAGATCAGTCAGCTTAACGTTTCTTTTTTCATTGCGCACTGCAGGTTTCGTTTCGTGAATCGCGAAAAACATGGCAAGCAGATAGATGAAAAGAATTGACGTGCATGTCCATAAAAGCGCGCTTTGGTATTTGAAAAAGAGAACAGCTCCGAGCGCCGGACCAAGTACAGCACCAATATTATTCGCCGTCGTAAACGTCGCGAACACTTGGCGGCGTTCCTTTTCTTCAACTAAATCCGCAATCATCGCAGAGCTGGCCGGAGAATAGAGTGCGGAACCTAAACTGACCCCGATAAAATAAAAATAACTCAACCAAGCGGAGGGAGAAAGAGCAAGTGCCGCAAACATCGCGGTTTGAATAGCAGTGCCAAGCAGCATGATCGGCCGTCTTCCCATTCGATCAGCGAGGCCGCCTCCGGTCAAATTTGCCAAAGTGCTGACAATCGGTGGAACCATCATTAGCATTCCCGCAATCGAATTGCCCAGTTCACGGCTGAAATAAACCGTTAGAAACGGAAAGTACATCCAATAAAAGAAATAAAACATTCCTTCGCCAAGTAAGCGAAGCTGCAAATTATGATCCCATTTCAGTATCGTCACATGAATCCTCATTTCTCACTGCGCCCAAGCAAATGCATGTCGTGCGGGTTGGGTAGAACTAGAATATTAGAAAAATTGGCTTTGCCAAGCCTCTGGCAAAACCAAAACCGCTGTCGCGATGGCCACGGATGACCTAGTGTCCGGTGAGCCGCAGGAAGCGGCGTTTTGCCGGACCACTTACACTAAATTCCTCTAAATCATTATAATAATTGTGTCAGAGAACTCGTAAAAAATATAGACTTATATTTAGATGATGTTTTATACTATTAGTTAGTGTAAAAATTGAGGTATAAGCTTCCTGATTTAGATGCTGCATAAAGCAAACGTATATTCGATAAATAGTAGAATGGCTCATTTCCCATTAAGGAATGAGCCATTTTTTATTAAAAAAACAAAAACCGTTGATACGTTTTATCAGTCTAATAGATATAGAGCAAACAGAAACTTGGTGAACTGAATGTTTCGGAACCCGTTCAGCAATGAAAAAAAGCATGAAGCACAATTGACGGAGTTGCTGACTTCCTGCCGCAGCGAACTCTACCGTACAGCATGGCGCTATTTGAAGAATGAACACGACGCGTTGGACGCACTTCAAGAAGTGAGCTGTCGCGCGTACACACAATTTCACAGAGTTAAAAAACTACACTACGCGCGCACATGGATGATTCGCATCATGATTAATTACTGTCTGGATGAACTGCACCGACGCAAAAAATTCGTTCCGGTTGATTCTATTCCTGATCAAAGTGACGTGATCCACGACTCGGCATCTAAGATCGACATCGAAACACTTGTCCATCAGCTCCGACCCAATGACCAGCTCATTATCATCCTAAAATACTATCATCAATACACATTGTCGGAAATCGCCAAAAGTCTCGACCTTCCCATCGGTACAGTCAAAACGAGGCTGAATCATGGTTTAGAGCAATTACGGCGACACCTAGCCGGAAAGGAGAAACCATGATGCGTGCACTAGATAATGAATTGAAAAAAATGGCGGAACAATTCAACCAGACACCTGATTCAATCAAATCGATGGATGCCGTTTTCTGCGGTATTAAAAATGCCAAACGCAAAATCAAGAGAAAGCGAAGAATCATGCAAAGCGTGATCGCAGCCGCTGCGATTCTTCTTCTCTTTATTTCATCTATTAAAATCTCGCCTGCGTTTGCCAACTACATCTCCCGTGTTCCCGGCATGAACGCAATTGTCAAGCTGTTGAACAATGATCATGGACTCGATGATGCAATCAAGCATCATCATCTGCAAAAGCTCAATTTGTCGCAAACAAAGAACGGAACAACAGTTACCATCAACAGCATGATTGCCGACTCGCATCAAGTGATCTTCTTCTACACAATTAAGCAGCCAGGGAAGAAGATTCATCCCGAGTTGAAAAATTTTGACATTAAGAACAAAAACAGCCACTCCATCATGGAAGCAACTGAGTTTAACTATGCACTCATTGGAAAAACAAAGAAGCAATTAATGATCAAGCAATCAACTATTCATGACCGTATCTCTATGTCACTGAATGAAAAGAAGTTAACTGATCCGCTCTACCTGTCTCTTACGTTTAAAATGGGAACGTGGACCTTCAAAATTCCTTATAATGTGACAAAATATGAAAAAATGAAGCAAAGTTATCCGTTGCACCGTACCATTTCGATGGATGGGCAGAAACTAACGGTTCAATCGGTCACCATTTACCCGACACGAATTGCCGTCCACATCACATACGATTCAAAAAACACCAAACAAATTACCCATTTGGATGATTTGCAGCTGGTCGATAAACAAGGACGCGGTTGGACACCGGCGGACGGTCTTACGTCCACTTGGGCTAGTGAAAATGATCAAACGTTCTATTTACAGAGCAACTATTATACGCATCCGCGCTCATTGTATCTGAAGCTGACCCGCGCGCGCGTCATTAATAAGAGCGAACGTTATATTACTGTCGATTTGAAAAAAAAGAAACTGATCGGTAAAACCGCTGCTAATCGTATAACACTGAAATCCATTCGTACCAGCAACAGCTACAGCGAAAATAAATCTGATCTGACATTAAAATTTGCTGTACGCGTGCCAAGTATCGACCACCGTTCAGGATATGGAATTTTCGACTCGACCTTTACTGATCAAAGCGGCAAACACTACGAAACAACCTCAGAGGGTACGGACTTATTCGGTTCAGCCGTCCATTATGAGATGATTAGCATTCCGAATCGTAATTATAAAGGACCGATCAAGTTAAAAATCATTGATTATCCCGATCGAGTTTACGGAGATATTCGGATTAAAATTAAATAAAGGTTCAGACCATGAAAAACGCTCACTTCATTTTGTGAGCGTTTTTCCACTATACCATTAGGTATAAAGATCCAGCAGAAAATAGTGTAAGAAAACTATGATTTTACCAACGTGTAAATAATATAACTACTGAGTTTCGTCTCAATCTAAGTTTGCTTTCTTCTTCAATTCCTTTGATCATTGTGTCGTAGAAATGGAAGTGCTCATTTTTTTAAGACGGTAATTTATGCAATTCCTCATCAGGTGATGTCCTCATCCAGCTTGTAAAATGAACATCAAAGTGAGCACTTTTTGGACTGCAAAAAAACGGTCCGGCATAGAATGGGCGGTCTGTATTAAACGGACAGACACGGACGGTTCTCCAGGATTCCTGACTGGTTTTCGCTCTGATAATCAGAGACTGGTCAAAGAATGAGGCCCGCACGGTAACCTCGCCCTGTTTTTTCCATTCTGGAACCGGGGATAGCGACCAATCGGAATTCTGGTTTGTGACAACAGCGCCTATATGTGGTACGCCATCATTGATTTCAACTCCTGATTTAATCCATTCTTGATCATTTCTCCAGATCATCACCCCTGCCTGATCATATAGATCATTGAACGTATCAAGCGTAAAGGAAACTTCAATTGCATCGGATAAATCCCATTTTTTAAGTAAAGAATGTCCGCTGCGATGTTGGAATCCATAGTACGTATTTTCCCAGTAATCACTGCCTTGTTTGCCTCTTGCCGTCAATATTCCTTCCTCAACAGAGACATGTTCAGGTTCGCGGCTCCAGACGCCTTCCTTCCAATTGATCAGTTGTCGATTCATACGCATATCAACCACTCCTTACTAAGATAAAAAAATGTCAATGTCTATCAAAGCTCAGGTGCGTTTCCTCTTGTATGCAATACTTCTTTATGGCATCAAGCACTAACACAAATCAAATTCAAAGAAATCACGTCAACGATAATGGTCGTGCGTTGGTTGAAACAAGTCCTCATCTGAATTCCGTACCAGCGAAAAATGGTCGTCATTATCATAGCCGTTCAGTACACGATTATGGTGCTTGATGATCTGTTCGGCAGACAAAACCGGATTATCTGCAGTTCCGTGTGCGTCACCTACAAGCGTGGCATCAAATCCATTCACCGTAGCCATTCGAACAGCGGTGTCAATGCAATACTCAGTCATGCATCCTGCAATAACAAGATGTTCGATGTTGCGATCCTGAAGATATTTTAATAAAGGTGTGTGATAGAAAGAGCTCGTTGCACTTTTATTAAAGGTCGGTGCACCTTCCGGAATATGAATTGCGGAATGGACTTGAAATCCTTCTCCTTCACCGCCGGATACACTCGTATCACGGATAAAGACAACGGGGATATCTGATCCTACTGCTTTTTCGATTACATAATTGATCTTCCGAAGCAATTCTTCTCTATTGTTAACGCCGGGTTCCTGAGCATCACCATCGATTAATGCCTGTTGCGAGTCAATAACAAGTAACGCCTGGTTCATCAGCAGCACTCCTTAATCTTTTTCATTAGTTTAACATAGAGTAACTAGATTCTGTAAACACTTAATGTCAGCATCTTTCCACATTTATGTAAATTTTCCCGCGTCCGGCGGATTTAGCACGTTTCTCACGATACAGGCGGTTTAGTAAACGGCTGACGGTTTCCGGAGTGACACCAATGTACCCGGCCATATCCTGTTCCGTCATCATAGCCGAGATAAGGACCCAGCCGTCCGTCGCCCGGACACCTGACTGCTGAGCGAGCCGCTTCAATAGCGAAACCAGTTGAACGAGGGCCGGCTCAAGAACCGAATCAGAGTATCGGTTCATCAGCTCCTGACTTTTCTTAGCGAAAAATTGTGTAAGTTGACGTTCGATTGAAGGAAAGCAATTCATCAGTTCATGCATCTTCTCCCGTCTGATCATAAAAAGCGTACACGGTGTAATCGTCTCGCCATTCGCAGGATACCGATTTTCTTCATCAACCAAACCGGTATGCGGAAACAGGTCGCCACAAGAGAACAGACTTGCGATCCACTTCTTCCCATCCCTATTTTGATGATAGGCATGGATCAATCCGTCCACAACAAAGAAATAATGAGTCAATATTTCTCCTTGGACAAACACTGCCTCTTTAGCACGGTATTGTTTCATGATCCCCATTGCTTCCACTTGCTTCAGTTCATCATCCTTAAGATTTTGAAACCAGCCGATTGCCTTTAGTTCAGACATCGAACCTCTTCCTTTCCGTCATTTTTCATCACTATTCCATCCGTAGATAGACTTTTTCTATACAGTCAGTCGAAACTTGATCTCGATCATGTTCAAATTGATTCGAAACACTATATAGTATAGATGATAGCAGTTCTCAATTAAAGTAAACTTAAACGTATTTAAATAGAAAAGGAGCGAACACCAATGCAACTTCTTACATGCCAAAATCAGACAGCTTTAAAGGAACGACTTTATCATGACGAATACCAGACCGTCATGCATTTATCCCTGCAAAAAGGACAGCGCATTCCGGAACATCATGGAGGCGATGCGGAGGTTACCGTTATTCCTGTGCGCGGTGCGATCCTATTCACCGCATCCGGTCAATCGGAACATCTTGTACCCGGTAGGCTTGTGCACCTGAACGCAATGGAACTTCATTCCGTACATGCCGAGGAAGATAGCGATGTCATTCTCGTTAAATCGGCTGCCGGTCCCGTACGTGGATGCTGATCCACCTAATACATGAATAGGGAAGTGATTTCCATGGGAGAAAAGCCGAAGTATACACGAGTCGATCGGGATACATGCATCTCTTGTGGTGCATGTGAAATGGCTGCTCCGGACATTTTCAATTATGACGATCAAGGTCTTGCCTTTTCGATTATCGACGACAACAAAGGAATCAAAACAATTCCAGAGGAATTACTTATGGACCTGGACGATGCTTATGAAGGATGCCCGACTGAATCCATCCTTGTTTCAGATGAACCTTTTGAACAGTCAGACGCTCAGCATGGTGAATAAAATGAACATAGCGATTAAACATGCATATGAACCTGCGCGCAGCTCCGACGGTTTATATGTTCTTATTGACTGTATATGGCCCAGAGGTTTATCGAAGGCTCGAGCTCATTATATTGCGCCAAGCAGCATCTTTTAAAAGTAAATGAATAAACCAAACGACCGCCCACTCACTTCAATCGAAGGAGCAGAGCGGCCGTTTTGCTGTCGCTAATTTCATTTCGTCTGTAACTGATATTCTTTCCGTCGATCGATGATCCAAAAGGCCATACCGAAAAGGATCATCACCGCCATCACACCTGTATATAAAATGATTGAGTTGTTCAGCCCCACCCAACGGGCAGCGAATCCCAGGCCCAAGATTGGCAGGCTTACGCCGAGATAAGTCAATACATAGAATGATGCAATGATATCGCCGCGCGATTCGTCCGGTGAAATGTAATTGGTGAGCGCCAGACTTCCCGCAAACGTTGGCCCATGTCCGAATCCAATCAGTACGGTTGTCAGGAATAAAAACAGGATTGATTTCGTTTCGAGCGTAAACACTAATGCTACTAACCCCAAAAGAATTAAGAAAAAGCCGAAAATGGACAGATTCTGCAGTGACATGCGTTTCAGCACAATTTGGCTGATTGTGGAAATGCTCAGTACTAAAGCCACAATCGCACCTGCAACCGCTAAATTTGAGCTTCCCACCAGTTGATCGGTATAACTTGGGATGATCGACAGCATTAAGCTCATAATTGACCATGCAATAAAAGAGGTCATGCCGGACAGGTAGAACCGTTTTCGAATACTTTGCGGAACAGCAGGCCGATGCATACGTATTTTCGGAACTCGTTTAACCTTTTCACTCATATATAAAAGCCCGAAAAAACCTGGGAGTGCAAGAAACATATGAATAAAATAGGCCAATTTCAGTGGAAACGGTGCGTACTCGCCCAGGAAACCTGAGAGCACAGGACCGAGTGCGTTGCCTACTGTGACGGCCATTGATCCGATAAATGCGGCTTTGATTCGATTCCCTTTTTCATCAAGTTCCGTTAATGCTGCAACGGCAACGCCATTCATCATTCCGACTGAAATGCCTTGAAAGATCCGCGAAATGATCAGCATCGTAAAATTGGTGGAAAGAACAAATAATATGGAGCCGATAATAATGAAAAAAACGCCTGGAATCAGCAGCTTTTTCCTTCCTAATTGATCGGACAGCTGACCGGAGATAATAATCGTTGGAATAACGACAACGGCATAAATTGCAAAAAGCAGCGTCACCATGCTTGGTGACAAGTGCCACTGAACGCGGTATAGTGCGAGCAGGGGGGAGGGGATATTCGTCCCCAGCAATGTAATACATAGACTATATGCAACGAGCCAAAAGGCGACCGCGCGTTGTGAAAACAAGGCGCTTAATCTCCCGCCCATCGGTTTATTCGAAATAATCGGGTGTGCAACGTTCACTTGAATAACGTCCATTAACCCATTGAGTTGCTTAATCACTTGATCAAGGACTGTCTTTTCAGAGCGCAATGAAATCTTCATTCGTGATGTACGCATTTCTTTATAAGTGCCAACCGTTAATGAATCAATATTCAAGCCGCGTTGACTAAATAATCGGGAAACCTGTGCCAGAATTCCCGGCTGATTTTTGACAATCACTGAGATGCGGTGGGTTTTCATGTTGCTTCCCCCTTTTTGCTTGTTAATTTTTATGATATCATCCAATTAACCATACGAAAAATATCTGTTTTATTCATTTATCATACTTTTAATATATGAAGAAAGAAGGACTGCTAATGGATATCCGCCAGCTTCGTTACTTTCTCGCAATTGCCAAAGAGGGCCAAATTACGCGTGCTGCCAAAAAGCTGAATATCGAGCAGCCGCCTCTGAGCCGGCAGCTAAAGCAAATTGAAGAAGAACTCGGCGTCATCCTGTTTGATCGTCAAGGCAAAGGCATGACACTTACCGAAGCCGGTGCCGTTTTGCAAGTTAAAGCTGAAGCAATCCTCCAGCAAATGGACGAAACCGTTACTGAAATTAAGGAGCTTGA
Organism: Sporolactobacillus sp. PKPK-6; assembly: GCF_056678885.1. NCBI lineage: Bacteria > Bacillati > Bacillota > Bacilli > Caryophanales > Sporolactobacillaceae > Sporolactobacillus > Sporolactobacillus sp. PKPK-6. The sequence continues at coordinate 1,607,051 of NZ_JBWXPA010000001.1, forward strand.
TCTGGGCATTCATGGCACACTGAAAATCGGCTCGGTATTCTCATGTGTTTCCCTGCTCCCGGAGAAGATTGCCTATTTTCGCGAGCATTATCCTCAGGTCACGTTTAAGATTTTAGAAGGGGATCATGTTGTCTTAGGCGACTATTTGGCCAATCGCAGTATTGACTTGGTTGTCACACGACTTCCGTTTGAATCGAACTATGATTCCAGCAATTATGGAATCCTCCGCCTGCCTTCCGATCCATTCGTGATGATTGTGCCGACAAATCAAAAATGGCGACCATCAAATTCAGATGTCCATTTAAAAGATCTTGCATCCATGCCGCTTATTGCCTTGAAAAGCGACAAAACCGTACAGCTTAACGAAAAAGTTGTGAACGAATGCCGCCGGTTAGGCTTTGAGCCGAATATTGTCTGTGAATGCTCCAGTGTATCGATTACCATTGCTCTAGTGATTGCCGGAATCGGAGTCACTGTTCTTCCTAAATCTGTCCTTTCAGCCTTTTCGGTAGCCGACATTGATCTGTTCGAGCTTCCTGATATCACGGTCCAATCCGATGTTGGTATTATTTGGATGAAGAATCGCTATCTCACAAAAAAAGCACGTCAATTTATTGAATTGTTTAAAGCTAAGAATGAGGATGAGAAATGATGCATATTCGGAATGTTCGAAAAGAGGACCTAGAGCAGCTCATAGCCCTTGAAAATACAGGCTTTACTCCTGAAGAGGCTGCGACTAAGCAGGCATTTATCAATCGAATTGCGACGATATCCGATACCTTTTTGATTGCAGAGGAGAAAAATCAAATGATCGGTTATGTGAACGGTCCGGTTTTATCTGTTCCCTTTATCACCGACGACCTTTTCGATCAAACAATCCCAAATCCGAAAAGCGGCGGTTACCAAAGCATTCTGGGCATTGTTGTCGCTCCTGATTATCAAGGAAAAGGCGTAGCCGGCAACCTTCTCCATGCATTTGAAAACCAGGCTCGTGAAAAATCTCGATTAACGGTAACGCTTACTTGTCGTCAATCGCTCATCGCCTTCTATGAGAAGAAAGGTTATACAAACCGAGGAATTGCCGCATCCCAGCACGGAGGCATTCAGTGGTTCAATATGGATAAAAAGCTGTCATGAAATGATGTTTCCCACCCATCTTCTATAAAAGCCGCATTTCTCTTGCATCATCTATACGTGTCTCAAGAGCGTTGCCAAGCATAAATTAGTTTAGCTGTACAAGGAGCATCTTTCCATGCACAGTAAACTAAATTCAGAAAGGATGCAGTTTTATGCCCATCGTTAAACCTTTTATGGCCAGTCGAAAATTCACGTCAACACTTGGTGGAGGAACAGGTACAGGCGCAACCTTTGCTGTGACAGCAACCAGCTTTACTGATGATACTGGTGCCGCGGCAACTGCCTTTCCAAGCTCTTTCGCCTATTATGAACTCTATATTAATGGTGTGATTCAAACCTCAGATACCTCTACGGTTACGACAACTGCCATTACAATTCCTGACGGCGACACCCTTGATGGTGCAACACCGATTACAGTCGCTTTTGTCGTTAACTGAACGTGACAGAGAAAGAAAGGTGCAGACTTAACAAGGTCTGTACTTTTTTTAACCCGATTGAATCTTAATGGTTTGAAGGATAATGGGTACACCAGTTGTAAGTACATCATTAGGACCTGTAAAGGAAAAAGATCCTGCGGATACCGTATAAAAGACGGGTGGCTGAAGCATTCCATTGACAAATAAGTTAAAAAACGTAACATCGCCCGGATCAGGGATGCTCTGGCTTCCATATTGGGATAATCCGTCAGCATTTGTATAGGTTCGTTTCCCCTCCACCCCAGTAGTGATATAGTAGGTTGTTTCCGCTTTGAGAGAATTTCCCGGGACAGATACTGACCCATTACAATTAATCGTAATGGTTTGATTCAATCCATTTGAATTTGTATTCGTATTTATGTTTCTTTTTTCCGATCTCAGCTTTGTTTTCTGTAGTCTGCGGGCCGGTGTCTCTTTCTTTCTATGTGAGCTGCATTCATCCGGTCTGTCAAAAAAATCGGTCAACACATACCACCTGCCTCGCGCATTGATACCATAGTGTATTAAGTCATTTAACTACTTGTTTGTGCATCCGCCTTGTGTTCCGAAAATCTTATACTAAAAAAGCGAGTGGACACAGTGTCCGCTCGCTTTTTCATGGTTTCGTTTTTTCATCTGTTATTTTTCCGGTTTAAAGGTCTTGCAGTCTGTTTCTTCGACGTTTGATGCCTGCTTGCCTTTATGACTGATGACGTAAATGGCATTTGCAGAGCAATGGTTTCCTTCATCCCAAAACGTACAATTGTTCACTTCACAGAGTACATCTTTAGCCAAAGTCGCTCACCTCCTCCGGAACTAGTATGAGCAAGCTCCGAGGGTTCAATACGACAACAAATCGGGTTCATTCACTGTTTGCTACACTACTTTTACACGTTCAGTCCATGATGCTTATGGCTTTGACTGCTCGCTTGACCATGATCAATATTCTGGTGCTTGAGCGTTGGGAAAACCGTCTTATCAAACACACCAACCAATGTGCCTTGAAACAGTAAAGCGAAAATAGTACCGACATTGATCGCGTAGAGCTGATGTGAATCGATCCAGCAAATGAGGAGGATCACAATCGGCGGAGAAAAGGTTACAAGCTGTGCGACCGTCGCATTACCTTTAAAAAATTTAAAACGAATAATCTGCATCAAATCATCGCAAGGATGAAGCATCAGATTCACACGTTGGTAGATCGAAATCGCAAGCGAAATAAAGCATACGCCTACAATATCTAGAACGACACGCACGATAAGCGGCAATTCATTAATCCCTATAGCAACAAGATAAGTGCTGATCATCCCAATTAAATAGCTGAACGGGACCATAAAGATCATGTTGCCGATAATGCGGTGCCAATCAATTTTACCGATAATCAGGGCATTGATGATAACGACAAGAACACCTGAGGCAATCAAAATGATGCTTAATGAAATACTTGTCAGTGCTGTAAAATTAACTGCTGATGCTGTCCAGAGCGCGCTTCCCAGATTCAGTGAAACGGTCAGCGCATTTCCAAAGGCGTTAAAGAAAATCGAAATCATGAAATACAAGAGATTCTCATTATGATTGTGAGTGCGAACGGGCAGTGCATGCTTAGCGTACACGAACATTTCCTTCCTTTAGTTCAATTCTTTTTTTATTCCTATGAATGAGTGCATAAAGCAGTGGTGAAGAATAGTCAACAAGGTAATACATTCTTCACTCAAGTTGTTTCATTTTAACTCTTCCCCAGCATATGTTCAATGTATAATTCATGTCGAAGTGCACAGCACCCAAATAGTGCAATAAACTTGCACGTCATTAGATTAATTCTTTTTGGGCTTGTCTCATTGATGTAAACAATCCGCTCTTTACAAATAAGAAGAGCGAAAGAAGAAAACAAATAATCGTAAACAGATCAAGCGTTTTAAATCCTCCGGCATGCGCGTAAAGCAAGCCACCAAGCGATGAACCGATGGTCGTGCCCAAATATATCGAGGCATTAGCCATTGATGAAATGGTGCCTTGTACCAAGGAACAAAAATAACAAAGACTGTCGCAAATGAGCGGCAGCCTTTGTTATTCATTAACTTAATTAGTTATCAGATACGGTCAGCTTGTCATCCGGATAGATTAGATCAGAGGACAGATTGTTTGCTTTCATTAATTGATCCACCGTTGTTCCATGTTCCTTAGCGATCGACCAGAGCGAATCGCCTGACTTTATCGTGTATTTTTCGGATGGATCCTGCAATTGAATTTTCTGTCCCGGACGAATCATCGTATCCTCCAGCTTGTTGATTTGCTGGATCTTTTGCACGGAGATGCCGCTTTTATTCGATATTGCCCACAACGTATCTCCTGTCTGCACAATGTATACCCCGTTATTTATCGTTTGTGATGAGCTTGTCTCATTTGAACTGGAATTTGAGTTATCTGCTGTAGATGCGGTCGTCTCAGAAGTCTGGTTTTCATTTACAGATGCTTGGTCATTTTGGGTCGATTTTGTCTGATCTGTTGTTACTGACCGGCTGCTTTGTGTTGATTGTGTCTGATCAGTAGTTGATGCTTGGTCACTTTGTGTCCCATTCGTCTGAGCAGTTGATGATGATTGATCAGTTGACGCACTGCTTTGTGTTTGATCGTTTGAACCCTGAGTTGATGAAGATTGAGAAGTCGCTGATTCTTGTGTCGTTTTTTGCGGCTGAACTGTTTTTACAGATTGCTGCGCTGCTGTTTGAGCGTTCGTTGCGATCCTTCGGGCAGTCACGTAACGCGGCTCCCAATAACTTGACGCGCCTCCACCAAATATCTGCGTTTCACGTACCCCGGTTTTTTCTGTTTCCGCACTAATCATGCGATTATTGCCAACATAAATTCCAACATGTGAAATACCTCCACCTGATGTGTTAAAGAAGACGAGATCTCCAGGTTGAAGATTCGATCGGCTGACTGCAGTACCATAACCCGCTTGTGCTGCCGCGCTATGAGGCAATTGAATACCAAAATGTGAAAAGACGCGCATTGTAAATCCCGAGCAGTCATTCTGTCCCCAAGAGTAAGCTGAGCCGACACCTTGCTGTGCTAAATTCACTACAGATGTTGCAGATGCAGCATCCGCTTGATGAGATCCAAGTCCGGTTACGGTCAACCCACCGATCAATGCTAACGATAATATGCTTTTTTTCATCATGTTTCCCCCTATGGTATGCTCCCAAAATTTCTCTCTTTCAGTCATTGTTCTATGTAACCTTGCAACACAACTAATCATAGGTCTTAGAGGTTGCATTCCAATAACATCCTATTGACAGCACTGATACATTCTGATGACAAAAAGGGTCAATAATTTCATATTCAAACTATATTCTAGAATCACTAGCATCCGGAAACAGTTATGGAATTATATGGGTGGGCAGCAATGAGTGCGCGGAGGCATACACCTCAATAGATCAGTCATAAGCTTTAGAAATGAGCATTCACTATTAGAAAAATCAGGCGAGTAAATAAGCGGAAATTTTCCGGTTATTTGCATCATGGCGCGTACTTCGCCGGTAAATAAGGGTAATTTTTCCGCTTATGCAAAGTAAAACCCTACCATCTTCACGTTTTTCGATTCGATAAGCGGAATTTTTCCGTCTATTCAAGCTATTTTTTCGTTCATTTTCTAATTAAGGGTAATTTTTCCGCTTATTTATCAGAATTAGGCGCTTACCTAATCACCCGGTCCTAAACCTCCAGCCGTGTGTTATTGGTTCGTGCCTTTGCGGTACTGTTGAATCATCGCTTCGGTTACTCGCTTGCCGCGGGCGATGGCAAACATCTAGTTGCGCTTAAACTATAAGCCTTAAAATTATATTCTTTCTTATAATACAAAAAACATTGCTCTGCAAGGCATACTCTCGAGCAAATCAGGGAAATACATTAGTAAAGTGGAAAAGATGAAGTGAGTTGACAGTGATGGCGGGTTTATGAGGATGATTTATTCAACCGGTGATCATCATTGAGGATGCATTGGTCTGATTCCAAATAATCGCGCATGATTATAATTTACAAAAAGGAGTTTTCAAATGCTGCATGAGTTGTCTGCATTGAATCCGGTACTACTTTCTTTGCTTGCCGGACTTTTTACCTGGGGCTGCACTGCAGCCGGAGCATCACTCGTTTTTTTCTTCAAAGATTTAGATCAAAAGATGGCCAACGTCATGTTCGGCTTTGCTGCCGGTGTTATGATCGCGGCTAGTTTTTGGTCATTACTCGCACCTGCAATTGAGATTAGTTCCGGAATGGGTAAATTCTCGTTTGTTCCTGCACTTATTGGCTTTTTACTAGGCGGGGCTTTCTTAAGACTCGTTGATCGTCTCATTCCTCATTTGCATTTTGGTTTCCCTGTAGCTCAAAAAGAGGGGCCAAAGACTAAACTGCGGAAGATCATTTTACTCGTTCTTTCCATTACTATTCACAATATTCCGGAAGGCGCAGCGGTCGGAGTTGCTTTTGGCGCCATCGTCACCGGAGACACGGAATTATTAATCGCGGCACTTGCTCTTGCTTTCGGCATCGGTATTCAGAACTTTCCAGAGGGTGCGGCGGTATCTATTCCACTTCGAGGCGAAGGCCTTTCACGAGCGAGAAGTTTCTGGTACGGACAATTATCTGCCATAGTGGAACCAATTTTTGCTGTCATTGGGGCTTATTTAGTTGTCCATGTTTCCCCAGTCCTCCCCTATGCCCTTGCATTTGCAGCAGGCGCGATGATCTTCGTTGTTGTTGAAGAACTCATCCCGGAGTCTCAACGCGAAGGCTCAACCGATCTAGCCACAGCCGCAACAATGCTGGGTTTTGCCGTGATGATGGTACTGGATGTAGCATTGGGATAACTTGTAGAGGAACATACTTACTCATGTATCCCTTAATGAACAATGCTAATTAACGAATCAGTGTACTAAATAAATGTTTGTTTACCGATTATTCGTTTCAAGAAGTTCTCGATCGACAATTAACCCTAAATCCCGATGTACCTTTAAACAGAAAAAGGTTATTCTTTTCTCACTTCACTATCCCCGCTATTTGTTCAGCCGCTTGCGATGCGTTCAAATTACTGACATCCACTTTGGTGGTGTCCATTTTTTTATACAGCTCTAAACGAGCAATGCTGCCCTCAATTGAATCAACGGTTCGTATTCCTTTTTGCACGTCCTGCATGATATGGGATCTAAGTACATTCTCGGAACAGATGAGCGAAATCTTGTGCAGCTCATAGTCACCGTGAAGATGACTCAAGATGTCTTCGAAGATTGGTTCTTGATGCATCACCCAGCAAAAAATAATGTAGCGAAAGCCGGAATTCGCCAAATATGCATTAAGCAGATGTGTTATGTTATCGATGACCATCCGCTTATTTTCTTCTGTGAACACCCACGGATTCATCTTCCAGCACCAATCGCCATCTAGATACACACTTGGCATGAGCTGATCAGATAATTGTTCGGATACAGTACTTTTTCCGACACCCATTGTGCCATTGATCATGATTAATTTTTTCATGTTCTTAGCCTCTTTTTATGATGACTTTTTGTTGCCAATGATGGGGGCGATCAAGCTCGGACGGCAGCTTGGTAGCCGCATCACCCTTTGCAGCATTCAACTGCGCCTGCGTCAGAAAAATGCTGCCCGTTAAATCGGCACCTCTTAGATCGGCATCGCGCAGATCAGCGCCAATAAAATCGGCGGCTCTTAGGTCTGCATTCCTCAAGTCGGCAGCGATTAAGTAAGCACCTCTGAAATTCGCGCCTACTAGATCAGCGCCACTCATCTTCTTCCCCATAAGATCGGCGCTCCGGTAATTTTTCCGCTTTTTCCGACTAAGCTTCATGTCTTGTCGCTGTGCTTCCTGCCACACAAGTTCGCTCGTTCTCAAAAAAAGATCATTCAATTTTGCATGCTGTAATTGAAGATCCAAGTTCATCATTGAATCTGAACTGAGTTGAGTCAGTTGTTCGATCTCATCGAATGCTTGGTAAATCTCATTATAAATGGGCTTTGACGCAGTCCGTAGCATCGACATTTGGAGGTACCAAAGCAGTTCATGCAGCATAATCATTTTTGGAAACACAGCAAACATATTGCGAGCAGTTTCCGCGTCCTCATGCCAGTCTACTCCATGAAAAGTGATTTGGGACACTTTTTGCCCCGCGCCAAAGCACTCAAAAGCTGTGCATCCTTTAAATCCTTTTTCCTTCAGTCCACTATGGATACGGCAGCGAAAGTCTTGTTGCAGATTTGAACAGGGCACACCCGCCTGCTTATTGAAAGCAAAATCCGCAGAATTCGAGAAGGGCAGCGCCACGCAGCAGAGGCCAAAACATTTTTCACATTCTGGTCGCAGCATACTTCGAATCATCTGGTTATTACGGGTCTCAGGCACAATCAACACTTCCGTTCATATAACTCGCATGGTACAAGTATACAGGATCCATCGTTCAATTGTTCGTCTATCAAGAGCAAAAAAAATAGATCATTTCCATTTCGAAACAGATGAACTGATCCACTCATTGGACTAAAATTAGGTAAAGGAGCTGTTTTGATGAGACACTGCGCATTCAAGAAATTTGGAAAAGGAACGGAAACGATCCTGTTTTTTCCTGCTGCCGGTTTTTCCGGAATGGAGGGCGAAATGATTGCCGATTTTTTTCAGGAGGATTATCAATTCTATCTCTGTAATTCGCCGGGATACGGAGAGAGCTCGGGCTTTGATCGTTCCATTAAGCCGAGAGCTATTGCCGACTGGGTAATCAACTTTCTAGATGAAGAAAAAAAAGATCAGGTTCATCTGATTGGGCACTCGGCCGGAGGCTTCGTCTGTCTCTGCTACGCCTCCTATGAAGGCATTAATCAAAAAAGAGCACAATTTGAGCAAAAAAATAGTGCAGCATTTACTGCTCAATCAAATTGTGACATCGTAAAGGTTCCTGGTGCGCATTATGTACTGTGGGCAAAGGAATTCCCGCTGTCGAAACTCAGAGCATTTATCACTAATGCCTCGTCACGTTGAACGTTTGCCTGCCAACAATCGTTTATAACATTTTTGTCATAAAAACACTATTTGGATCTGCCCTGTATTCTGAAAACGGAGGACACTCATCAATTCCAAAACATTCGCAAAGTCTTCTCGCTGGTTCAAAAGCATCCATTGATCCGGTTTCCAAACTGATTCGCCGATAGGCACGCTACCTTGCGACGTCAATGATGTGCTGAAGAATATTCCTTGCGACCATCTTCCTCAAATGCAGCAAGGATGTTCGCATTGATTTTAACTCTCTATGTTGATCATCAAGCTCCTTCAGTGCGCCGCAGCCAAGCAGTTTTTCTCCTTTCCACGCACTCCAGAATGTGATTTTCGGGCCTCTCAATGCGGCAAGATCAGGAGCATGAATACTTTCGGGCGGCGAATTTTTTGCCATCCCTTAGATGCTCGCTGATCAATTCAATGACCGTGGTTCCGGTCAAATCATCCTTTTTGATCTCCATTCATTGCCTCCAAAAATCATTTATTTTATTTGGAATCATAACGTTTCCGACTGAGGAGATACAAAGAAACATGTACCTACCCAGATCAAACCTATGAAAAAACAATAGATCACTAAGAATAAGATGGGAGAAACATTCAGTATATACTTCAAAAAAACTGCTCTAATGGTTGTGCGAAGATCCTTACGGCGCAACCTCTTTTTTCTATTTGATCGTTGATCGTACATGAATGACGCGTTAGAGCGATCAATTATCAATAACGCCTTTCATTACCTTCCATTTCACTGAATCTCAAAATAAGAAAGAATGCGCATGGCGCTTACCCAACCTGAAGGTACGGAGCTCTTTTGAGATTTAAGGTAATAGTAAGTATCCTGTTCCCGAGTCCGTTTTACAGCCTTAGTGACTTTAAATTCAGCCTTGCTTGGAATTGTTGAGTTTATAAAATCAGATTTTTGAGCTAAACTCTTTGTCTTATATTGCGTGTAAGGAGGATAATTCCAAATATTACCTGGAGTGTGAATCCCGACGACGTGATCCTTATAGATAGCAGGAATTGTTGTGGGCTGGGTAGTCATTGCTTTTTTAACTCCGCCAGCAAATGAGCCGACTTTTTTGCCCCCATAGACGTAACCCCGATATTTACCATTCATCGTCACGACACGATAATAAACGGAACCGGTGTGGGTGACTTTATAACCGTAGGCACGGAAATAATAAGTTGAACCCTTATAAGCGTGGTTCCTCAGACTACCATAGTAATAATCAGCATCTGCATGAGTATAAGAAGCAAATTTTGCCATCTTGCTCTTGGAAACCACTAGTTTAGCCCCTTTTACCGTGCCGGGTTTCGTATAAAGGGCGTATTTACCTGTAGCAACCACATTACGAGTGGAGCCAGCTGTCTTTAAAGGCGTGTAGCCCACTTTAATTGTTGCCGTATTGGTTTTAACGGTTTTATTGGGTTTATTGGATGTATTGCATGATGTTATAGTCAGTAAGCTCGCTACAGCAAGGACTGAAACCATGAATAATTTTGTCCATTTGTTCATACCTAAATCTCCCTCGTCAAATACGTTTGGGGCTTAATCGTAATGCCCAGTTCAGCTCAGGGACTGCGTGATGATCCTCTTATTTTGCTCCATTATAACGCATAAACCGGTCAAGTCCTTTTTGTGTGTCAATATCTCAGTTGGAACAAGTCGTTAGCTAGGTGAAATAGTGGCTTCCATAGTGGATATATCCCGTTTTACTCACCTGGATTTATTATAGCAGACCTTTCAGAGGACAAAGAAGTTCCCACGAGTCCTAAAAGGGTCTACTGGAGTGGGTTTAGATCAGAAGCTCATTGACTTAAAAATGGTCCATGAAATCCCAAGGATTTTCATGAACCATTCTTTGATTAGAGACTGCTTACGGAGCAACCTCTTTTTTATTTGATCGTTGATGAGTGACATATAATGACGCGTTAGAGCAATCAATTATGAGTAATGCCTTCATTGCTTTCAACTTCACTGTAAGAAATAACGTAACGGCTACTGACCCAACCTGAAGGTACGGAGCTCTTTTGAGATTTAAGGTAGTAGTAAGTATCTTGTTCCCGAGTCCGTTTTACAGCCTTAGTGACTTTAAATTTAGCCAGACTTGGAATCGTCCAGTTTACTTTACCTAATCGCTTAGTCTTGTATTGCGTGTAGGGAGGATAATTCCAAACACTACCTGGAATGATAACTCCGACGTAATCTTTAAAGTTAGCAGGAATTGCTGCCGCTTGGGTAGTTGTTGCTTTTTTAACTCCACCAGCAAAGGAACCAACTTTTTTACCTCCATAGACGTACCCCCGATATTTACCATTCATCGTCACGACCCGATAATAAACTGAACCGGTGTAGGTGACTTTATAACCATAGGCACGAAAATAATAAGTTGAACCCTTATAAGCGTGGTTCCTCCCTATTAACTCGTAATAATCAGTATCTGCACGAGTATAAGAAGCAAATTTTTTCATTTGGCTCTTGGAAGCCACTCGTTTAGCCCCCTTTACCGTGCCGGGTTTTGTATAAAGGGCGTATTTACCCGTAGCAACCACGTTACGGGTTGATGCAGCTGTCTTTAAAGGCGTGTAGCCCACTTTAATTGTTGCTGATGCATTAGTTTTATTGCATGAGGTTATAGTCAGTAAGCTCGCTACGGCAAGGACTGAAATCATGAATAATTTTGTCCGTTTGTTCATACCTTAATCCCCCTCGGCTAATAAGTTTTGGACTTAATCGTAACGCCCAGTTCAGAGACCGCGTGATGATCCTCTTATTTTGCCTCATTATAACATAACGTCACGCATCGACTAAACGCCTTTGCGGTTTTCCTTTTTCTTAAAGAAAAGCTTATATTGCTTAAATCAACCCACAATAGTGTTATAATGAAAGAGGTTTTAATAATGCGAATATTATTACAAACCGAATTTTTAGACGGGGAGAAATTTGTTATGAGTGGAAATGATAAAGCCGTCCCATTAGATGAGCGATTTGATGCTGGTGAACCTGTTCCGACCGACCAATTAGTTATGAACCGAGACGATTTTGATTCCGATGAAGCCATGGAGCACTATTTTAAGGATCACCCTAAAGCCCCTCGGCAGGCCTATGACGCGTATAAAGAAGAAAAATCAGCAGGTCATCAACAAAAAGTAACTGTTTCCTCTCAGGCGGCAACTGGTACCGCGGTTTTTACATTAAATGGTTTACACTACAAAAATGTTGTCCAAACTGCCTATGTAGGAACTCAATACGTTTACACCACTCAACAAATTAATAATAGTGGTGTGGGAGCCACCCAAATCATTACACGTTTTCCATTGAACGGCTCATCACTAAATGCGAAAGATTACATGACTCTCAGGCGATTTGGGCATGGTGAAACGTTACAGTGGGGGGATCACAATGGAAAAGATTATTTTTGGGTAGTTGCAAAGGCTACGCAGGTAGATAACCCAGATGCTTCTGGTATCGACTGGGGAACACAAATTGCCCGGATTCAATATCAAGCCGGCGCTTCGATTGATTACACGGATGTTCCTCGTTTCTCGAGCATCAATCATGCCAATAAATCAGGTTCATCTTTTGGTACATTAAAGCGTTGTGAAGCGGCTTTAGATAGCTCTCGTAACTATTTAATGATCTGGTCAATGAATACGTCCAATACGGTTCAATTTGCTTATTACAATGCTGCTGGACTAAATAATATTTTGGATACTCAGGAAGCTCAAGCTTCAAAGTATATTTCAGCTGGTGACGCTTCTGTTGTGGCTCAATGTGTAAAGTCATATACGTCAAGTGATTTTTACAATAAAGTTGCACATCAATCTGTTCAAGGGATTGAGTTTTCTGACGGACAAGCCATTTATATTTCAAGTGGTGGCGTTGGTAATCAGCCAGTTATTCAAAAGGGCAACTGGGGCACAACTGACTTTACTCCATACGCTGTTGCTGTTGAAGGGGCTGAAGGTAGCGTCTTAAACAATCCAGTTGGTAATGAGGTTGAAACTGAAGGGATTCAGTTAAAGGGGGATTATGTTTATTTAAATGTATCTCTGCATAGCGATAGTTCTAAAGTAATTTTCACAGTACCCAAAAGTGACTTTTAATCAACTTTCATAAAAATGTAAACTAAGACTTAAGCTTCAAAGATGGATCATTAAAACATTCAAGTTTTAATGATCCATCTTAAATAGAAACACCAATATCGCAACTAATTTTTTATCGATCATTGTTTCATTTGGGCCTGATTGAGAATCGCCTCCAAAAGTACATTAACAGCAGGGATTCTTTAGAATATCCTAGAAAAAGTTGATGCAAGATCTGATCATTTAGAGTAATCTGTACTTGAGTCCTATGAATCTCTCCTTTTAGAAAAAGTTATTGGTTCACTCAATTCTAATTGGGATCATGGACTTTGGTTCATTTTCTATGGGAACTCAATAAGAAGGCGAAGATCAAATTTTTGCGTTTTCACTGTGGTGGAGCGCGGCCCACCACAGTGAAAACGAACTTCTCATCACCTCATTGTTACCTCATAGATAACTCTAATTTACACAACTATACGTCCTCAACTTGAGATTCTTTCGCAATCAAAATTTTTCCTGTGAGGTGTTCCATGAAAACACTCTATGTATCGGACCTTGACGGTACGCTGCTAAACAGTCAATCCAAGCTTTCCGAATACAGCATGAGCACCATCAACCAATTGATCGAATCCGGAATGTCTTTTTCCTATGCCACGGCACGTTCACTTGTCTCAGCTTCTGTTGTTACGAAGAGACTGAGAACACCGATTCCGGTCATTATCTATAACGGTGCATTCATTGTCGATGCGCAAACCGGCGAACGGCTGGACTCTGCCTCATTCAATGAGCGAGACATACGCAATGTCGCGGAATGGCTCACGGAGCGAAGCCTTTATCCGCTTGTCTACTCATTCGTCAACGAAGTGGAGCGTGTGAGTTGGCTAAAAGGATACGAAAATGACGGGATGCTCCATTATCTTCATTCAAGAAGAGGAGACCCTCGCCTTCGCAGTGTAGACACGATCAGCGATCTGTATGCCGGGGATGTATTCTACTTTACCTGTATCGGTGAGCAGAAACCTATGTCTAAGATTCATCAATGGTTTGACCAAGACAGCAGATATCAGTGTATTTTCCAACAAGAGCTCTACCGTGAGGAATACTGGTGCGAAGTGATGCCCTCACAGGCAACGAAGGCCAATGCCATTGTCCGACTTAGAGAACTCATGGGCTTTGATCGCATCGTTTCATTTGGCGATCGAGTGAACGACTTGTCCATGTTTTCAATATCGAATGAATCCTACGCTGTTGAAAATGCGGTAGATGAATTAAAAGAGCAGGCGACCGGAATCATTGAATCAAACGATGAAGATGGTGTCGCTCGTTGGCTGGAGCTGCACTTCCATTCAGATGAATGAACGAAGAAAGGGTCCAAGTTTCACGCTTGAATAGCTTTTTGAATGGCTTCGGCCAGGCCCTGCGGATTCTCCCACGCCATTGAGTGTCCGGCATTTTCAACGATTTCAATTGTGACACCGTGCGCTCGGAGTACCTGTACGTCCGCGTCCGGCAGTGAGCGTTCACCAAAGATAAACGTCCTCGGACAGTCAAGTGAGTATAAAACTTCTCTTCCTGAAGGTTGTTGCCCCTTTGCTGCAGATTTACAAATTAAGTAGGCTGCCCTGGGCGACCATAGAGATAAAGATGCCGCCCACATTTGATTTCCGCTATTCCGACTTTCCTCTACTAACTCTCTAAATCCATTTTTCAAAAATTCATTTCGATCAAAATCCGCAATATATTTGCTGGACGATCCTTCATCACTTTTATCTAAATTTGCTTCACTCAAAATGATTCGATCGATTCGTTCTCTGCATTGATCCGCTAAAGACAGAGCTACTGCTCCTCCCAAGCTATGTCCAAACAAGATAAACGACTCGAGTCCTATCGATTCAACAAATTCCTTAAGATACTCTGCATGTTCCTGAACGGTATAACCGAAGTCATTTGGTTTGTCACTGTAGCCGGAGCCCAAAAGATCGACAATTACACAGCGATGTTTCGCTAACGCTTCCTGGGCTGCCACTTGCGGATAGTCAAAAGAACCGGCACAACCAAGTCCATGAATAAACAAAATAGGTTGTTCAGTACCTGGAAAATCGTTATAGCGAAGGACTGCATTCGCTTTTTTCACAAAATACTCGTTCATCAAATCACCTTCTGCGATAAATTTGCCAAAGCTTGTCCGCCAAAAAGAAACGGTCATAATCGACGTTCAAGTGAATCATTAATTTCTGCTTTAAGCACTTCAAAAATATAGCACATATGTTCTGCTATTGTCAAAAAAGATCCCTAAACGTTGACTTATCTCAGAAATGTAGTACCGAGTATCCATTCGTTTCTCATCACCTGATTGCCCTTTCTTAATCACCTTCATGCTTTCCTGCCTTCATTCCCGGTTCAAATTTTCGGGTTTGATCAAGCGGTTTTTCTTTTGCAGTCAAAGCCTCTGGATCAAGACAGAATACTGCTGTCGCACTACCCATGGATGAACGATACTTTTCCAAATGATTTCGCGATAACGTTCGATCATAATAGCCGGGAACATATTTATCCAACAATTTTTGCATCGCCACTGTCGCTTCATCCCAATCGGTGAGATGTGTCACTTTGCCAAAAGCCATAACACTCATATAAGCCGTGTCCGTGTGTGCCGGTACAGGATGGGCCATTGTTCCGTATTCTTCACAAACCGTAAAGCAGATGTTCGCATTCGCCTTCATTAAATCTGCCTTTTTGCCTTCATCCGCCCCATGAAAATAAAACTTATTGCTGTACCAAACAAAATTAAGCGGCACAACATAGGGATAGTCCTCATCAGAAAGGCCCAAAAATCCAATCCGTGCTTGTGTCAGAAAATCACTAATCTTCTCAGGGTCGCGGCATTCGAGCATCTGTTTCCGTAAAGGGCGCATATTATTTTCCACCTTTTCTGTCATTTATTGTTTATAATTCTAATTATAAAAGCGATTGTGCCTTTTAAAAGGTACAGATTATGAGTTTTGAGCAAGTACAGAGGTGGGATGAAAATGGAACTTATTCCTCGGCTGGATGAAGATTCAAAGGATCCTTTATATATTCAGTTATATCGTTATTTTAAAAATGAGATTGAACACTCCGTCCTTGAAAAAAGTACACGTCTTCCATCCATCCGCTATCTTGCGGAAAATCTGAAGGTAAGTAAGACAACCGTGCAGATGGCCTATCAACAGCTTCTTGCCGAAGGATATATTGAAAGCCGCGCGCGCAGCGGTTATTTTGTCGCAGAATTTGAAGGAGATTACATTGATTACAACGTAAATCGAGATGTGAATTTTTCTGCCGGATATTCTCCCAAACAGAAACCAACCCCCATCTTATACGATTTCTTTATGTCGGACATTGATACTGCACAATTTCCACTGGATGCCTGGCAAAAATGCGAACGTAAATTGCTGAACCATGAGAATAGAGAGATACTGAAATACGGTCACTTTCAAGGTGAACCGCGATTAAGAGCGGTACTTTCCGACTATCTGCATCATTCTCGCGGTGTCCAGTGCATACCGGAACAAATCGTTATCGCTGCCGGCACCCAATCGATCCTTGACCTACTCTATCATCTGATTGAATGGAAAAATCATCGATTAGCAATGGAAGATCCGGGTTATCAAGGCGTCCGCAGATCGCTGCAAGGATGGTCGATTCACTTAGTGCCCATTCCTGTTGAAGAAGACGGACTATCCATAGATGAGCTAAGTAAAAGTCAAGCAGACGCGGTCTATATCACACCTTCGCACCAATATCCGCTTGGCATGGTGATGCCGATTGCAAAACGAATGAAGCTACTTTCATGGGCTTATGCGCATAACAGCTGGATTATCGAGGATGATTATGATGGCGAATTCCGTTACAGAGGGAAACCGATTCCTTCGTTGCAAGGGATCGATGAACACAATCGTGTCATTTACATCGGAACTTTTTCTAAATCGCTTATGCCTGCGATTCGAGTAAGCTATATGGTTCTGCCGCCCGCTCTGCTTGAAGCCTACCAAAGCTTTGAGTGGAGACAAACTGCTTCACGGCTGCACCAGAAGACATTGGCGCTATTTATCGAAAGCGGACAATGGGACCGCCATATTCGCAAAATGCGGACGCTGTACAAGAAAAAACAGATACTGCTTCTTGATACCATTAAATTGGTAATGGGCAGTCATGTTCGTGTCAGCGGACAGGATGCGGGCTTGCATATCGTCATTCATGTCAAAAGCCGGTACCCGTCGGAAACACTGATCAAGCAAGCAAAAAAGGCGGGTATACACGTGTATGAACCCGCTTGGTCTATTGAAAATATAAAAAGCACAACACTTTTACTCGGGTTCGGAGGACTTTCACCGGAAGAAATAAAGCAGGGAATAAAGCTTTTGCATAAAACCTGGCTGCCCTATTATTCATAATCCGAGCCACATCGTGAAATCAACGATCCTTTTAACTTATCTGTTTTCAGCTGTGAATGAAGGGAACAAGAAGAAATACATGTTAGGGGACATTAAGTCAAAACGTGTGATCAGGAAACGCCCGATATACTTAATAACGGTTCACTCCTTTAATGGGAATGTTCATTAAATAATTCCGCCATCGTCATAAACGCTTTCGTTGTCTTATCTTGAGCCGCTTCAATCTTTGAGAGCCGGACGTTGGTTTCAATTTGAGCCGTTTCCAAATTGCCAATGCGGTGATTCATGACCGATTGCTGGGCACTCAAATCATCCAAACGTTTGTCTATCGAATCAAAACGCTGATCCATTGAGTCTAAACGCTGGTCCATCGAATCAAAACGCTGATCCATTGAATCTAAGCGCTGGTCCATCGAATCAAAACGCTGATCCATTGAATCTAAGCGCTTGTCCATCGAATCAAAACGTTGATCCATTGAGTCTAAACGCTTGTCTATCGAATCAAAACGCTGATCCATTGAGTCTAAGCGCTGGTCTATCGAATCAAAACGCTGATCCATTGAGTCTAAGCGCTGGTCTACATCCTCCTTAAAATCCAGCATAATTTTTCTTGTATCCGTGAGCACCTCAAACAATTGGTGAAATTCGCTTTCCTTATTCGGCATTTAATCGCCTCCTTTTATTTGGTTGCTTTTATTATACAATGCTTTTGGTCTGACCAAAAGTATTTTCGGAGTATTCCATGAACTTATAGACTCGATGAAACTGCAGTCGAAAACGTTGAGGCTGCATATCTATAGATTAGAATCAATGATTCGTTGCACGCCGGATAAACCTGTCACTTGTGAATAAGCCGGAGCAGATATACTTGGAGTCGGAGGCGGGAAAATGCATACGTTGAAAAAAAGTCATATGGCCTTTATGGCGGCCGTTTTATCCGGAGCGATTCTCAATCCGTTGAATTCATCAATGATTGCGCTCGCACTGCACAGCATTCAGCAAGATTTTCATCTCACATTTGCAACGGTTTCTTGGCTCGTCTCCGCCTTTTATCTGGTCAGCGCTGTCGGTCAGCCGGTTGCAGGAAAAGTAGGTGATCTCATCGGACGCCGAAAGCTGTTTATCGGTGGACTGCTGCTTTCCGCGGTTGCCTGCTTATTTGCCCCGCTGGCATCTACCTTTCTCGTGCTGCTCTTGATGCGTCTGCTTCAAGCCATTGGCAACAGCACCATTTATCCGTCCAGTGTCGCACTGGTACATCAATCCGTCAATAAAGAACGTCAAGGTTCGACCCTCGCCGCTCTGGCGATCTGTGCTTCAGTCATGACCGCGTGCGGGCCGTCAGTCGGCGGATTATTAATTGTCTGGGGCGGCTGGCCAAGTATCTTTTACGTGAATTTTCCCTTTATCGTTGTCAGCCTCGCGCTTGGTCTGATAATCTTTCCCAAGGACATCAATAATCGGTCGCATCGTTTGAAAAGCTTGCTGAAACACTTGGATATTCCGGGAATTATCCTTTTTTCCATCAGTATTGTCAGCTTGCTTTGGTTTTTACTCACGATCAAGGAGCGCGTGAACATTTGGGCTGCTGCAGCAGGTTTACTTTCCGGCGGTTTGTTTGTTTGGAGAGAATGCAAAACACGCGCTCCATTTGTTAACCTGCATCTGTTGAAAATAAATCATCGCTTAACCCTTGTCTATCTGCTGTTTATCCTGCTTAACGTCGCCAACTACTGCCTTTTTTATGGGATGCCTACTTTTTTTCAAAGCGGTATGCACTTGGGTATCCGCTTAAGCGGAGTCATGATGCTGTCCATGTCACTCGCCAGTGTGATTGCATCATTAATTACCGGCCACCGAATCGATCATTCCGGACCCACCGTACCGCTTAAGCTTGGTGCATTTCTGACCGCGATCGGTTCGTTGCTTCTCATGATCGTCGCTTTTGAACGATCACTCCTTCTCATCGGACTTTTTCTGCTGCTGATCGGCTGCGGTTACGGCATCGGAAATGTCGCCCTGCAAACGATGATGCTGCGCGAGTCTCCTGAAGAAATGGTCGGTACAAGCGCCGGACTTTTCCAAACCTGTCGTTTTATCGGTTCCATCAGCGCTTCAGCCGTACTCGGCGTCATCTTTGCAACAACCATCACATCAACGGATTTCCTGATCCTGACCTGGGTGCTCGCCGCCGTCAGCGTTCCTGCACTCTTCATTAGTGTGACTTTTTTCCAAGCAAATCGCGCTGATTAAACCAAGCGAGCCCGTGTGCTCAGTTCAGCAATCGGGCAACATCACGAATCTTCCATTTTTTATGCAGAGTCTCTCTGGTGTAAATCTTTTTGGGACTCGCCGATACTTCATCATACGTGCCGTCCTTGTGTGTACCAATCACAAGTGTCGCATGATACCTGCTGTAAAAAACAATATCGCCCACTTTTGGTGTTGATGCATGACGGACAAGTTGTCCATTGCCACGTGCATAATCATAGACATTGCGCACGCGGCGATAAAAGTAAGGCGTCGCAGGCGTATTGGTTCCACCTTGAGTCTCGTAATGGCCCGGATGCCGCGCGTAATCCGCTTTAAGCAGCTGATCCAAAGAAATTCCCGCATCTGCATAGGCGATCCGCGGAACATCAATACATACAATAAACCCCATCTTCCCACCTATATTTCCATGTCCGCCTTTAAGCGGATCATAGAGGACACCTACGAGACGTTTTGCCTCGGAGACAACATCCTGTTTATTCGATTTCCCATTTTCATTGGCATCACTGTCTTTCAAATTAGCAACACCGTCTCCATCCGTGTCGGCATCAAATTCATTGCTGATATGATCTTGATCGATATTGCCTGAAAAGACCTTTTGATCATGAAAGCCGTGAAATTGATAGAGAAATAAGCCCACGAGTGCAAAAACCACGAGAAGTGCCGAAGCAGAAATAGCGAAAATATGTATCTTTTTCAATGTGCCCTCCCATATCTACGACATCGTTCATTTGTATCGTATTATACAACAAAAAATGGAGATCGTTTATTAAGTGAAATGTTTCTTAGGATACAAAAAGAGCTTGCGATAGGGATCCAAGCTCTTTTTGGCAACAGACACGTACGGTAACAGTAAGAAATCTTTCACTTGCCAATGACAGAACTTCTCCGTTCAACGAGAACAACATCATGCCAAGCTCCATCAGGCATTTGAGCAACTTTTTCTCTAAACCCTATTTCCCTAAATCCACACTTTTCATGTAACGCTCGGCTTGCTCTGTTTTCCTTAGTAATTGAAGACTGTAATGTCCAGAAACCATTTTTTTCTGATTCACTAATCAAACGCTGCAGAAGTGCGCTCCCAATTCCTTTGCCTTTACACCTTTCGCTAACGTAAACACTCACTTCACCAATTCCTTTATAACAACAGCGACTGGAAGTGGGACTTAACGCGGCCCATCCTAGAATAAGATCTTCCGAACGCGCAACGATTCGGCATGACGGAACATGAGCCTTGTCCCAACCTTCCCATTCAGGTGCCTCGGTTTGGAAGGTTGCAATTCCTGTTCTAATTCCGTCTAAATAAATCTGTTTCACCTGATCCCAATCGGATTCTTTCATATAATCAATCTGAAAGTTTGCTCTATTAAACGTCAATGAGACTCACTTCTTCCTAGAGAATAAACGATGTTTACTTAGATTTTTCAGCATCCGCTTTTTCAGAATGGCAGCAAGACTTTGTTTGCTCCTCAGCCTTAACTTCTTCAATCTTAATGTTGCAGCAGGAGTGATCTTTCTTCTTTTCGAATAACTTTATTTTGAAACTCATTGATCTCACCTCCTTTAATAAATGGCTTTGATTGCTATATTAGGTAGAACAGGAAGCCCGAAATTGTTGCCATGGCAAAGACCGAGATGACAAAAGCTGTCACCAATTTTTTTTGGAAAATTGAGTTGAGCAGCGCAAGTTCCGGCAAACTTGCACCGGCTGAACTGATCATCAAAGCCATCACCGGAGCGACCGCCATGCCTTTAACAATTAACATTTGCGACATCGGGATCATCATTGATAACCGAATATATAACGGAATACCAATGATTGCTGCTATCGGAACAATCCACCACTGGTCTCCTCCAAAAGTAGAAGAAATCCATTCAGTGGGTACGGCTCCATGGATCACTGCACCGATCGCCGCTCCGATAATTAAGTACGGGTAAACTGTTTTCATAAGCCCGATTGTTTCCTGAAGTGCCCTTCTTAAACTAAATTTCTGTGCGCTCTCCTCATATCCTGTCATGATTATTTGCTTCACCGACTTTTCAAAACCTAATTTTTCGAGCAGCAGGCCGATGACCGTTGACAAAATCGCCGTGATCAACGTATACGTCACAGCAACTTTAACGCCCAGCATTGCGCCCATCAGCGTAATAATCGTAGGGTCGAGAACCGGAGAAGAAAAGAGAAAAACCATAACAATTCCGAATCGAACTTTTTCTTTTAACAAATTGACGATAACCGGAATCGTAGAACAGGAACAAAAAGGGGTAACAAAAGCGAGAATCAGAGCAGCCAGCACACCCAAAGCAGTGCTTCTTCCGCTTAAATAACCATTCAATTTTTCATAAGGGATCAATCCCTGAATCAAACTAATAAGTAAAGAGATGCCAATAAACAGTACGGTAAGTTCCAAAGCAATTGATAGGAAACTTTGAAAAATTGTCCAGAGCATTTTGAAGCCCTCCTTTTATTTGCATAATGCAAATATATGATGTGAATGAAGAAAATAAAAAAAACCATGTGCTTCGTCATCATCCAACTTCCAAACAGAATTAGTCTTGATTTTTTTTGCACAAAAATGGGGAGCAGCAATGTTCGGACTCAGCCATTGATCGGTTTAGCAAATCAATGGAGTGCATGACCGTATCCTTTTCAAAACTGCTCATCCTCGAAAAAACATCTCCAAGAAACGCATTCATTTGCATGTCAATGCTTTCAGCCGTTTGATGGCCTTCGTCTGTCAAGGTAAGAATGAATACTCTTCCGTCATCCGGGCTTGGCGACTTTTTCACAAGATCCATCTTGACGAGTGTCTGGATCTGTCTGCTGAATGTCGTAATATCAATACCGAGTGTTTCAGCAACCATTTGCATGGACTGACCGGGTTTACGCTCGATCTCGTACAGAATATGGCTTTGCACAAGCGATATATTGTATCCGTCGGTGGAGCAGCAGTACTTGGCCAGCAAACCGAAACGTCTGACCATAATTTGAAAGGGTTCTCTAAGGTTTTCCATAGCTATTCCTCCATTGATTCAAATTATAAATCATGTATTTGCAATATGCAACTATTAATTCATGAACTTTATTATTTTTATATACTATTTCCCGCAAAAAAAACAATCATGTTCGTCAGCATGATTGTTTCCTCTTTTCTTTATCGGCATCATTTCTTCAATTGACGGTACATCTGATAATTTTTATTCCCACCAGATAGATTAAAAACCTGCTTAAATCCTAAATTCAGCAAAATATTTTGAGCAGCGTTCCCTGTTACCCCTTTATTACAATAAGTAATCGTGGGAATTGACGGATCCAAAGTTTGTGCTTTTTCCCGGAGATCAGCCAGTGGAATATTGATCGCACCTTCTACAGAAGAAGCCGCATATTGCTTAGGTGAGCGCGCATCAATAATTTGTAAACGCTCATTCACTTGCTGTTTTTTTATCAATTCTTCAGGGGTGATTAATGGATTCCTTCTCAATGCGTTGTCTAAAGCCATTCCAGTATACAAAACAGGATCCTTCGTTGTCGCAAACGGCGGCGCATAAGCAAGGTCTAAATGAAACAGATCTTCCGCTTTCGCCTTAAAAGAAATCGCCGTTGCGAGCACATCAATACGTTTATCAACACCATTTATCCCTGTAATTTGGGCACCCAGTACACGTCCCGTTGCTTTATCCGCAATCGCTTTAATCGTCAGTTCGATTCCGCCCAGATAATCCGCTTTATCTGGCTTGATATTAAATAAAACCGCTAGATCGTAACCTGCTTTCCTAGCTTCTTCTTCTGTCAGCCCTGTTTGAGCGACAGCCATGTCAAACACACGGACAATACCCGTACCTAAAATGCCACGATGTTCCAGACGGCCTCCGGTTATCACATCGCCTGCAATTCGGCCCATTTTATTTGCGGTCGATCCTAGCGGGCGATAAATTGGCTTTCCAGTGATTAATGAGTAACTTTCCGCGACATCACCAACCGCATAGATAGTGCTCACGTTCGTCCGCATTTTCTTATCAACTTGCACGGCTCCTGTGCCGCCTATAGTTATGCCCGCTTCTTTGGCCAGTTTTGTATTTGGCCTGACCCCAGTTGCAAGGATAACCATATCCGTATCAATAATCTCACCGGTGTTCGTCTTCACAGCGGTCACCAACGGTGTGCCAACCACTTCTGCGACGGTTGTTTCGAGGAGCACATGAATACCTTTATCTCGCAAAAGTTGCTCAACTCGAAAAGCCATATCCGGGTCCATATGCTTCATGACTTGTTTCCCGCGCTGGATCAGAGTAACCTCTATGCCTTCATTAAAAAGTTGTTCCGCCATCTCTAAGCCAATAAAACCTGCCCCCAATATCACCGCTCTTTTCGGTTGACGCGCTTCAATATAAGAACGAATAGATCGGGCATTTTGAATAGACCTTACTTGAAACACGTTGTCCCATTTTTGATCGATAAAGGCTTCCGGAGTAACCGGCGCGGCCCCCGTTGCCAGAACAAGTACGTCATAAGTGTCGGTGATTGCCTGGCCTGTTTGTAAATTTGTCATCTGCAATTCTTTCTTATAAGGATCAATATGGGTGACGCGATGCTCTGTAAAAATATCAACGTTATAACGTTTCTTAAACCATGCCGCGTTTCTCGGTGTTAACTTATCGATTGATTCCACTTCTTCACCAACAAAGTAGGGAATACCACATACGGAATAGGAAATATCTTTATCTTGGTCATAAACCACAATCTCAGCATTTTCTGTATTTCTTCTTGCTTTCGCTGCAACACTCGTTCCTGCTGCTACCGATCCTATAACGACAACTCTCATTGTTTCCCTCCAGCTCATTAAGCTTATCATTGTATGCTTATTTCATTATATAAGTGGATAATTATATAAAACAAGCCATCCGCCAATACCTTTATATAATCTTTACAAAAGAAACGAAAAGCTAAAATGAATCACAATCTTTTACCCCAAGAGAATGATAGATACATAAACGCCAATCAAGGTCACAAACAGAACGGGAATGGTAATCACAATGCCGATTTTGAAATACTCTCCCCATCTGATCTTCACGCCTTTCTCGGAAAGCACATGGAGCCACAGCAAGGTTGCAAGTGAGCCGATCGGCGTCATTTTCGGTCCGAGATCTGCACCGACAACATTTGCATAAACTAGTGCTTGATGCATGACTCCGTTGATTGATGCCGCGTCAATAGATAACGCATTGATCATGACGGTTGGCATATTGTTCATGAGCGCAGACAGAACTGCAGAAAGAAAGCCCATGATGAGCGTGCCGGCAAACAGGCCTCCATGCGCTCCGAATTCAATGACTTGAGAAAGGAGGTGAATAATACCTGCATTTCTTAAGCCATAAACCACGACATACATACCTAAAGAAAAGAACACAATACTCCATGGCGCACTTTTTAAAATCGCTTTGGTATGAATGGCCGTACTCCGACTTCCGAGAAAAAGGAAAACAAAGGCTACAGCGAGCGCAATAAAAGACACTGGAATCTTAACCAGGCTGCTGGCAAAATAACCGATGACCAGGACGGCTAAGACAAACCATGAAATGTGGAACATTCGGATATCCTTGAGTGCAGATGACGGCTTTTTCAAATCAGCCATCTGATAGTTTTGCGGCCAGTCTTTTCGAAAATAAAGATAAAGCACAACAATACTGGTAATCAGTGAGAAAATTGTCGGTATGATCATATGCAATGCATATTGACCAAATGATAGGCCAAAAAAGTCTGCGGAAACAATATTTACCAGGTTACTCACAACTAAAGGTAACGACGTCGTATCGGCAATAAAGCCGCTGGCAATCACAAAAGGAAACACACGCCGCTCATCAAATTTCAGTGCTCGAACCATCGCTAATACAATTGGTGTTAGAATCAAAGCACCACCATCGTTCGCAAAAAGTGCAGAGATGAAGGCACCCAAAATCGAAATAAAGATGAACATGCGTATGCCATGCCCATTAGCCAACCGAGCCATGTGCAGAGCCGCCCATTCAAAGAAACCAATATGGTCCAAAATTAATGAGATAATGATAATCGCCACAAATGCGAGAGTGGCATTCCAGATAATACCGGTAACTGTCCAGACATCATTTAAATGAACGACACCAACAAGCAGTGCAACGAGTGCGCCTCCGCATGCCGACCAGCCGATCGATAAATTTTTTGGCTGCCAGATCACAAGCGTCAGCGTCAGCAAAAAGACAACAATAGCTAAGAGTGCAAACATCATCGTTTCTCCTTTTCCCCTATAAAGATAAAGTCAAAATAAAAATGGAGTTAGAATACTATCTTCTCTAACTCCGATACATAAAATGCTCTGCTTCAACAGCAACCGGAAGAACCACAGCCGCAGCTTCCCCCGTCAATGACAAGCTCGCCATCGTCGGCATTGATCGTCAGGGCATCCGTCTGTTCCTGGGCTTGCTGATCCATGACAACAGGAATGCCATTAATTACGATCGGCAGTTCGCCTGATTTCAACTGATCGAGCGTAAAATTAAGCGAGGCACCGCAGCATCCGGGCTCAGCTGTAATCCGCAGGCAATCACAATCATGCTCTTTCATACTTTTTTCGAGTAAGTCCTTTGCTTCGTCGGTTATTTTCATGATTTATCGAACTCCTTTTTTAAGACCTGGCTGCTGACTTTCTTGCCAGGGGATAACAGCAAATCGATGGTTCGCGTCTTGATCAACGCGTTCAATCCAGTCGCGTTCGTTTTCCGCACGTTTTTTCAGTAACGAATTCGTGGTACGGGTCATAATCAAGCTTTGATTTACGATCCACCATGACGGAAGGATACCGGCTCTTTTCAAATCGGCAGCCAGGCGCTCTGCCTCAAGAACAGGCGTTGTTTCCGCGAGTGTGACAATAACAACGGCCGTTTCTTCCGGATTTCGCAATCGGGGCAAAAGTTTCTGAACAGAAACGGGTACTTCTCCAGCTGAATGCGCAATCTCGCGATGGTATTCCTCCGTTGCATCCAAAAGCAGCAGAGTGTGCCCGGATGGCGCCGTGTCGATGACCACAATCTCATCCTTAGCTTTTTCAACGACATCGGCAAACGCACGAAAAACGGCAATTTCTTCGGTACATGGTGAGCGAAGGTCTTCTTCCAGATAAGCCAATCCCTCGTTGTCCAGCTGATCGCGAGAACGCTCAATAACCAGTCGCCGATAGTTTTCTACTTCTTTTTTCGGATCAATACGGCTGACGGTAATCCGTCCGTCTTCCCCTGATTCGGTTGAATCGAAGCGGCCTGCCGGGTCTGTCGTTGTTAAATGAACCTTATTCCCACGTGCTGCAAGCTCTTGTGCAATGCGTCTGGCAATCGTTGTCTTCCCAACGCCGCCTTTGCCCATTGTAAAAATCACACGCTGCTTTTTGTTTAGCAGATCATCAATTAAATCGTGAAGTTCTGGATACTTAGCCGTAACCTCTTCTTCCGCCGGATGCTCGTTCTTTCTTTCCCTGTCCGACACTTGATCAGACAGCAATTGTCGGATGTTTCGGATACCGGTCATGTTGAATGGCGCGAGGAAAAGATCAAATGTCGGCACGTCCTTCAAATTTTCCGGCAGATTCGCCAATGCCTCATGTTCACGTTTCATAAAAGCAGCGGCTAAATTATCATCGGAGTCGGTTTGCCTCATCCGACCATTCATTACCAAGCATTGATTGTTCATGCCTATTTTCTTTAGTTCACTTGATGCCCGAGCAGCTTCTTTTATGGCCGATCTCTCTGGTCTTGTAACTAGCATCAGCGTTGTTTTCTTCCCATCTGAAAGTGCGCGAACAGTCTCTGCATACTGCTGTTTTTTATCATTTAAGCCAGCGAGCGGGCCAAGACAAGAAGCGCCATGGGTGTTCTCATTGAGAAAGCCGCTCCAAGCGGTCGGCAGCTGCAAGAGTCGCAGTGTGTGGCCGGTAGGTGCCGTGTCAAAAATGATGTGATCAAATGATTGAGTGACGGACTGATCCGTCAGCATCGAAGAAAATGCATCAAAGGCTGCAATTTCAACGGTGCAGCTTCCGGACAGTTGCTCTTCCATTTGCTGAACAGCTGCATCCGGCAGTATACCACGGTATGGACCAACTACTTTTTCTCTATATCGCCCGGCTGCTTCTTCCGGATTCAGATTGGACACAAATAGATGAGGCACATCAGGTATTTCTTTGTTATCCATCGTCAGATCTGTACCAAAAACATCCTGCAAATTGGAAGCAGGATCCGTACTGACAAGCAGCACCCCTTTTCCCATGTCTGCTAAAGCGGTCGCCGTCGCACAGGCAATCGAGGTTTTGCCAACGCCCCCTTTTCCCGTAAAAAACAGGAAGGGCGTCAACTCCATAGATTGAGGATTAAATAGACGCGTCAAAAGAATCTCCTTCTTTCCCCTACTTGCTCACGTTAAGCTTGATCTGAAACTGCTGTTTTTTACTGATTTCGTCAATGGATACTTCAGACAACTCAGCCAGTTCCTGATTAGTCGGATAAGTTCCCTTTTTAACAACTTTTCCATCAGCTACTGTTACGGGCAAAACACTCATTCCCTCGTCCTCCAGCAAATCATGAATCGCCTGATTTTGAACAAAAGCTGCCGGATCACTTGTTAAGTTAAAGCGCGAAATATTAAATCCATTCTTTCTTAGATTACCTACAGCTCCAGTAATGCGAATGAGATCCTGATCAACACTTGGTCCACAGACACCGGTTGAACAGCACATAGCAGGTTCAAAAATCTGAATCGTTTTCAATTGGATTCATCTCCTTTTTCAAATGTTCAATGCCTTCTCTTCCTCTGCAAATTGTTTGATTCGTTTACCAATACCATCACGGACATGCTGGAATACCGCCCATTTTTCTTCATCGGTTCCCTCTGCCTTCGCCGGATCATCAAATCCCCAATGTTCGCGTCTCACATGCGGAGGCGTCATTGGGCATCGTTCTTCAGCGTCACCACAAAGCGTCACGACAAGGTAGGCGCGGTTTAAAATATCCTGGTCAATCAGCTTAGATGTTTGGTTCGAAATATCGATACCGACTTCTTTCATCGCTTTAACCGCATTTGGATTTAATCCGTGGGCTTCAATGCCGGCTGAACGCACGTCATAATCTTCTCCCAAATATTTTTCCCCGAACCCTTCAGCCATTTGGCTGCGGCAGGAATTACCCGTGCAGAGAAAGTAAATGATTTTTTTGGTCATCGTCACTGTTCCTTCCGTTTTTGGCTTTTGCTTGGTCTGTATCAGCTGCAGACAGTCGATTCAATTAACAACATTCCGGACTTCCGCAGCTTTCGACATGTTGATCCGGCAGGGCATCCATAATTACGGACACGTAATTCGGTATGTTTTCATTCAAGCTGTAATAGACCCATGTCCCTTGTTTCCGTTCCCGAATAATCCCTGCGAGCCTCAGCTTTTTGAGATGTTGACTAATCGCCGGTTGAGAAACGTTCAATACGTCCACTAATTCACATACACACAACTCTTTGTACTTTAAATAAGAAAGGAGGGTTAGCCGTGTTTTATCACCAAGAAGCTTTAGCATAGAAGAAAGTTCAGATACACGTTCCAGTTCGGTTATCATATATTCGCCTCCATTTATATTTTCATACACTTATATTATGATACACTTATTTATTGTGCAACGTAAATGCTCATTTTCGGTTATAGCGCCAACGAAAAGATGATCCCATAAAAAGATAAAGGGAAAGTCCCCATAAGAAGCCTCTCCCATTACTGTTTTTATGCTTAACTGCATGAATCCAATAGCCCTGTTCCATTAACGTCTTATACTCTTACAGACGCAAAAAATTCTTCATAAAGCGCTTGTACGGCTTTTTTCTCAACGGCTTCCTTTACCCCGAACATCATGCTCGTCTCGGATGAACCTTGGTTGATCATTTCAATATTAATCTTTGCATCAGCGAGCGCCCGTGATGCTCTTGCCATCGTTCCAACTTTTTTCCGCATTCCTTCACCAACCAGCATGATGAGGGCCAGATCATGCTCAACCCTGACCTCATCCGCGTCAAGATCGGTCATAATCCTTTGCATGATTCTTTTTTCGATCTTTTCTTCCATTTGATTTTGCCGGACAATGACCGTCATATCGTCAATGCCTGACGGAATATGCTCAAAGGATAGGCCGAATTCCTCTAAAATCAGCAGAATCTTACGGCCAAATCCTATTTCTCTATTCATTAAATATTTACCTACATAGATGCTACAAAATTTGTCATCGCTTGCAATCCCTACAACGGGACCGTCTATATTCTTCCTGGCACTTACGATTCTTGTTCCTGGCGCTTCCGGGTTATTCGTATTTTTCACATTGACAGGAATACCCGCACGAAACGCCGGAATAAGTGCTTCGTCGTGAAAAACAGAAAATCCCCCATAGGAAAGCTCGCGCATTTCACGGTAGGTCAGTTCGCGAATTTCTTTCGGATTTTTAACAACATGTGGATTGACTGCGTATACCGCATCGACATCGGTAAAATTCTCATAGAGTTCGGCTTTAACACCATTTGCCAGAATTGATCCGGTAATATCCGATCCGCTGCGGGAGAAAGTCACGACATCGCCGTCTGTGTTGTAGCCGAAAAATCCCGGGAAAACGATAATGCCCGATCTGTTTCTTAACTCATATAGCCGCTCATACGATTGAGGCAGTACTCGAGCATTCCCCGGATCGTTGCTCACTAAAAGTCCGGCTTCTTTAGGGGAAACATAATGTGCATCCAGCCCTTTATGTTTCAGAGCAGCTGCAACCAGCTTGGCATTATTGTCTTCACCGCTCGCCTTCACCGCTTCGATGAACGATGCGGGATTCGATTTGTCACCGCTCAGCAAGGTTAGAAGATCATCTGATATTTTCCCAATAACTTTATTTGAAAGATGCAGTTCTTGAGCGATGCTTTCATATCTGCTCAGTATCGTTTCAACCAGCTGATGTGCATCTTGCCCATTAAGATATTTTTCTGCACAGCTGATTAGTAAATCGGTAACCTTAATATCATCCGAATAACGCTTTCCCGGAGCTGAAACAACTACGATTTTTCGCTCAGGATCAGCTGCAATAATATGATAGACTTTCTCGACTTGTGCTCCGGAAGCGAGTGAGCTTCCGCCAAACTTAACGACTTTCATTCCGGCAACCCCTACTCTTTATAAATGACTGAAAATGTACCCCTAGTATCACTTATTTCTGAATAAGAATCAAACTTTTTTTACATTTTTTCCGAATAATCAATAACGGCGGTCACGAATCAAAAGAAAAAACCAGGCTTTGACCTGGTTGCTCGCATCCTTTCGTTAAGGGCATTCGAAGGCGTTAATTATCAATGTACTTATGGTACCAGCTTGCCGCAGCTTCCGCTTCTTTTTGCGTGAGCCGGTGACCTTGATTCTCCCAGTACAAAACGGTCTCTGCATGTGCGGATTCAAGCAAGGTTTGCAGTTCTAATGTTTCGTCCACTAAGCAGATGGGGTCGTTCGATCCGGCAGCAATGAATACTTGTGTCCTAGTAAGATCCGGTAATCTTATGCCACGCCTCGGTACCATCGGATGATGAAGCACTGCACCTCGAAGCGCTTTGGGAAGATGAAAAAGCAGGCTTGCAGCGATATTGGCTCCGTTTGAATAGCCGATCGCAATCACATTTTCCCGATCGAAGGAATAGGTTTCTGCTGCCTGGTCAATAAACCGATGAAGCTCATACGTACGAACGATCAAATCTTCCTCGTCAAAAACTCCTTCAGCTAAGCGGCGGAAAAAGCGAGGCATGCCATTTTCCAAAACAGTTCCCCGCACGGCGAGAATTGATGCATCAGGATCGATCAGCCTCGCCAACGGCAACAGATCCTTTTCATTGCCGCCGGTTCCATGGAGAAGCAGCAATGTCGGCTTCGACAGATCGGTTCCTTTAATAAAGAGATGGCGCATACTGAATCTCCTTCTTTGCGTTTATTTTGGACAGAGTCGTCACAAAAGCAATCGGTCTCGGAACGATTTCTCCAATTAGCAACTTATCATGTTCTTTTTCCGTCACTGATGACGGATTGATGGAAAGCAACAGTGCCCGCTTTCTTGGCCGTCAGTCGCGTGTTCGAACGGTGATCGGCAGTAAAATTTTCTCCAGTTGCGGCCGCAATTCTTCATATTGCGGCGGCAGCATCAGGTTTTCACCTAATTTTTCTTTAGGCTCATCGATGGCAAAGCCCGGAACATCGGTAGCCATTTCAAAAAGAATACCGCCAAATTCCCGAAAATAGATTGAATAGAAATAATTACGGTCCTGGACAGGGGTCACGCCGAGCCCATTTGCTTCAAGATATTGCTTCCATTCAAGCTGATCCGAATCATCCTCGACCCGGAAGGCAATATGATGAACCGTTCCAACGCCCATGCGTCCGCGCTCAGAAGGCGTCTTAACCACATCAATCACATTGCCAAGATCTGCCTCACTTTGAAAACGAATATAGCCGTCTTCTTCACCGATACGCGCAAAACCCATCACTTTTTCAAGCAGCCTAGTGGTTTGCTGCGGCTGAATGGAGCGCAACACGGCCCCGCCGAATCCCTTGATTGCTGTATCGGCTGTGACGCCGGCGAATTGCCAGGTACTGGTCTTCCCTTCTTCCCGTTCAACCAATTCCAGCGCGATTCCATCCGGATCATGAAACTGCAGACTCTGCTCGCCAAAGCGCACCGCTTTGGAAAAAACAACCTTGAACTGAGCCAGACGACTTTCCCAGAATGCCATTGCCCCCTTAGGAATAACAAATGATGTAAGCCCGACCTGACCATCACCGACTTTTCCGCGATGCCCTTCATCCCATGGGAAAAAGGTAATCGCCGTGCCCGGGCTGCCGTCTTCATCACCAAAATAGAGGTGGTAGGTTCCCGGATCATCGAAATTAACGGTTTTTTTCACTAAGCGCAACCCAAGAATGCTCGCGTAAAAATCAACATTTTGCTGAGGATTGCCAACGATGGCCGTGATGTGATGAATACCTGCTGTTTTTTTCATGAATCATTTCACCCTTTCTTTTTTACCTTTTTATTCTCAATCGAACAACGTTTCTCCGAAATTTTAGAATAAGAATGCATCGACCGCATAGTATCCAGGACCAGCGATTGCTATACCAATCGTGACAGCAAGCAAGACCAAATTATACTCAAAACCATTTTGTGTTGCCCACAAGCCATTGGAACCGTGCACCTTAACAATGGCAACAACCATCGTACCTGCAATCATGATCCCTGCTAAGGGAGTCAGAAATCCCAGAGCAAAGAAAAGTCCGCCGACGAGCTCTGATCCGCCTGCAAGAATAGCCATAACGACACCTGGTTTCATTCCGATCGAATCCATCCAGCCCGCTGTTCCTTTTAATCCATGACCGCCGAACCAGCCAAATAATTTTTGAGCACCATGACCGATAAACAAAATACCAATAACCAAACGAATCACGAACAAACCGACACTAAACATAAATAATCTCCCTTTTTTATACTACTAATTCATATATTCTTAATTCGAGATATTAGGCAGAAAAATGTCAGTGCTTTTCCGCATACCTGCCTAATTTCTTTAAGTGATCAATCAACTGATGTTTTTCCTCATCAGTGACGCCGCTGAATAGTTCATGAATGGCTTTCTTATGCTTGGGAAAAAGATCATCCATAAATTCTTTTCCTTGTGGCGTAATCTCCGCAAACGTGACACGGCGATCTTCCGGACATGGCTTGCGCTTAATGAAGTTCTTCTTTTCTAGTTTATCTACGACGTAGGTAATACTGCTGCTTGCAAGTAAAATGCGCTCACCAATTTTTTGTATCGGCTGTGCCCCTTTATGATCAAGCAGTTCAAGCACTGCAAATTCTGTAGGATTGAGTCCATACTTTTTAATATTATCCTCATCACGTTTCGCAATGGTTTGCATCGCCCTTGAAAGAACAACAAATAATTTGAGTGATAGATCCTGATCCCCGGTATTTGGCGAACTGCTCATAAGCACGCTCCTCTCAATTATCTCGAATTCGAGATAATTGTATAATGATCGACTGCCTATGTCAAGATGAGCAGATCCTAAAAAAATAAAGACCGCGATGAAACGGTCTTTATTGTACCCACAAGTAATATCCGTAAAATGATCGGATCAGTTCGCGGATTGCTCCTGAATAATCTTCACGATACGATTCAATACAGGCAGATGCTTATTTTTGCTTTTGCAGGCGATATAGATAACATTTTTAACGCTTAGCGATTCAAAGATTACCTTGGCTTTTGTTTCATCCATAGAATGATTGAGTATATAGGTTGGGATTAAACTGATCCCATCGCCATTTTCAATAGCCTTTAACATTAAGTGCAGATTAGGAATGATATGCTTCGGTTTCATCACCGGGCGCTTCTTAAAGTGTACCCGCCAAAACCTTCTGATGATCGGCAAGTCCAGACCATAGCTGATCCAATCTTGTGACAGCAGCCATTTTTCCGTCGCCTTTAAATCATTATTAACGGGTATTCCTATTCGTATTGGTGCAGTAAGGACAAATTTCTCTTCACATAGTTTGCTGAATTCAATGCCCGGCACTTGCGCTTTTTGCGACGTAATGATGAGATCCACTTTGTCTTCTTTTAATAAATCCAATAATTGATCAGCCGTTCCAAAATAGGAGACGGTGTCTGTTTGATAGGCTTGAAGCTGTTGGAGAATGTTTTCCTGAAAATAGTCAATCGCCGATCCAATTCTCACCATAGAACGTGTAGGCAACGAGGTTGCTTTGAAGCTCAATGTGGCTTTCTCCAATGACTCGACAAGAGGCGCGAGCTGTGAATATAATGCCTTGCCTCGCTCAGTCGGCACCATTTTCCTTGGCATTCTTATGAACAAAGGCTCTCCAACCTCAGCCTCTAAAGCAGCTAAGTGCTGACTCATCGCCGGTTGTGTCATGATTCGTTTGTTGGCAGCTTCAGACACCGAATGATACTTATAAATCGAAACAAAGCTTCGATACCATTCAAAATCCACCAAATGACAAAATCTCCTTTTCAGATAAGTTCATCAACGTAATAAACGGTTCCGTTCACTAATTGCTCATCTAATATCAAATGAACTAGTGCATGTGCTACCTCGACGGGATTGCGCAAGGCGCCACTTGTCTTAAACCGTTTAAATTGATCAATGTCCGTGAATGCTTCTTTTTCAGAATCTCTTATTCGGCCCTGCATGTCTGTGTCCATAATGCCGGGGCTGAATGCGATCATTTTATGAGAAGCTTCTGTTTGTTCCTGCTCAAGACCGGCTACTTTTGTGTGCATATTAACCGCTGCTTTCGTTGCCCCATAGACACTCCATCCATGAATCGGTCGCTCGGCCGCGCCGGAGGTTACGTTGACAATTACCACCTCAATCGCTTCATTCTTTAATTCGTTCAACAATGTATTATTTATAAGCATCGGGGCCAACAGATTTAAATGGACTGCTCGCTGAATCGCGCTATTGTCTAGAAAGCCGACGCGCTCAATGGGCTCCACCGTGCTCGCATTATTCACCACATACACTTTTTGAGGCTTTCGCGCAGCGATTTGCCGGCATATTTTCTTAATAAAGGGCTCAATCTCTTCCACATGACTAAGATCGATACATTCATGTGAAAATCTCCCGTCGCTCTTTGCGATAAGATTTCGCACCTGTTCATTGATGCTCCGGGACAACCCGATAACCTCTTTACCCTGCTCCGCTAAGGCTTTGCTGACCTCAAACCCAAGCCCTTTTGATACGCCTGTAACAAGTGCCATTTCCATAGTGTCCGCCTCATTTCCTAAAAGAAAAGCTGATACCCTATAAGATACCAGCTTTTCGTTGATTAACCTAGTTTTTCGATCACTGCGTTAGCTACAGCTAAAGTAGACTGAGGATTTTGGCCGGTGATCAGGTTACCGTCCACTTCGTAATGCGTCGACCAGTTTGGCGCGGCAACGAAAATAGCGCCTAGATCACGAATCTTACTTTCCAACAAGAAAGGCAGTACCGGTTCTAGTCCCGTCTGTGCCTCTTCTTTGTCCGTAAATGCATTCACACGCTTGCCGGCGACAAGCGGCTCGCCGTTGGACAGCGTTGCTCCGGTCAATCCTGCCGGTCCGTGGCAAACAGCAGCTACAATCTTGTCTGCTTCATAGAAATCGCGCAGCAATTCCTGCAACTTTTTGTTCCCAGGAAGATCGAACATTGCTCCATGTCCGCCCGGTAAGAAAATGGCATCGAAACGCTCATAAGACACATCATCGAGTTTCACAGTATCTTGCAGGTACTTTTCCGTATCCAGGATCTCTTGCGGTGTGCTCTCATCGATACTTCCGGGATCAACGGTGCTTTTTCCGCCAAGAGGGCTTGCAACCGTAACCTTATACCCTTTCTTTATGAATTCACTATATGCTTCAGCAAACTCGGATAACCAAATACCCGTGGTTTTGCCTTCTGTAAGTTCCGTATGATTCGTGACAACCATCAAAATACTTTTGGACACAATCATGACCTCCTAAATGGATTATCTAGTACCCTGTTAGTCTAATCGCGTCAAACTGATAAAACAAATTATGTTTTTATAGTCTATCGATAAATATATTTATACATAGGCAAAAAAATCACCCTAATGCTTCGAGTGATGACCTACTATTTTTCTTTCAAATAACTTGTGAACTCTTAATAAATTTCTCAATCCGATCCATGCCTTCCTTGATTTTCTCCATGGATGTGGCATAGGAGATGCGGACGTATCCGGAAGCGTTACTGCCGAAGTTGTCTCCAGGCACCACGGCAACATGCTGCTCATCCAGCAAACGGTCGCAGAATTCTTTGGCTGAAAGACCTGTCTCTTTTATGTTCGCAAAAATGTAGAAAGCTCCCATCGGCTTGATGCAGGAAATTCTATTGATCGCATTTATGCGTTTATAGATATAATTACGACGTTTTTCGTATTCCTTCACCATCATTTCCCGATACTTTGCACCATTGGTCAGTGCCTCGATTGCGGCATACTGAGCGGAAGAATTGACGCAACTCCAGACATCTTCGGTAATTTTGGTCATTTCACAGATAAGATCAATCGGACCCGTGGCAAAACCAACACGAAATCCGGTCATGGCATGCGTTTTCGAGCAGCTGTCCACGATTAAGGTCCGTTCCTCCATGCCAGGGAAAGAAGCAATACTCGTGTATTCTTGATGATCGAACAGGATGTGACGGTACACCTCATCACTGATGACAAAAAGGTCATGCTTCTTAGCAATTTCTGCGATCTCACCGAGCGATTTCTTATCCATCACACTGCCGGTCGGATTGCTTGGAGCGTTTAAAAGAATGACCTTGGATTTTGGTGTGATAACCTTGCGCAGTTGATCGGCCGACATGTTAAACTCATTTTCTTCTGTCACATCAACACAAACAGGAGTGCCTCCGCAAAGGACGACTTGTTGGCCATAATTGGTCCAATATGGTGAGCTGAAGATAACCTCATCGCCAGGGTTCAAGAGCGTGGTCAGACCGAGGAAAAGGGCGCCCATACCGCCTGTAGTGACAAGACAATTTTCTATATTATAGGAAACGCCGATCGTCTTCTCTAAATAGTTCACATAGACCTCTCTGAGTCTGGTCATGCCCGCACCGGGTGCGTATTTTGTCTCCCCTTCATCAAGGGATCGCTTAGCCGCCTCAATAATATTTGGTGCCGAAATGAAATCCGGCTCACCAACGGCAAAAGAGATCACGTCGTCGATCTGTGCTGCTCGCACCATCATCTCTCGAATGGGCGAAGACTGAATCGCCGCCACTTTATTTGAATACTTCAAA
This sequence comes from Sporolactobacillus sp. PKPK-6, assembly GCF_056678885.1. Lineage (NCBI taxonomy): Bacteria > Bacillati > Bacillota > Bacilli > Caryophanales > Sporolactobacillaceae > Sporolactobacillus > Sporolactobacillus sp. PKPK-6. The sequence goes on from NZ_JBWXPA010000001.1 coordinate 1,644,384, forward strand.
GCTGCAACCTCCTGTTCTATGATGTTGAAAGAATAGCTTCCGAAATTTTTTCCATAAAGTTAAAATAACACAGAAGAATGCTTTTTGGTAAAGATGTTTTCTAGATTCCAAAAAAGGAAATTTAAATGCCAGCTGCTTCCATGAAAATTAAGCATGTAATTTATATTTCAAATAGTAATGACCAGTTAAGAAAAAAATGAGTGAGATACCTAGATTTATTAATGTTTGCGGAGAAACACTGGCTTGAATGGATGCAGCAGGTTGAAACAGCATCACATGATAATAGGGAATGATTTGCCCTCCTGTCAAATATTCTGTTGAAACGTAGGAGCCTATAAAAAGCAAGGGGACCCAAATCAGCTTAAACAAAATAATGATCATAAAACTTAGTGACGTGTAGACCAAAGCCTCAGATACAAATTGAAAGAACAAGGCAATGAATGGTACGTGGTAAAGCCTCACTGCCAATAATAAGCTGCAAACGAAAATCAGTACAACATAAGCTAGGAAAAAGAGCAGTACCCTGAAAAATCCATGCTCTATGGTCCTTAGCGGATAACTGAACAAGAACGTACTCCCTCCTTCCTCAAAATACCCATAAAATAAAAATGAGATCCACCATGCAGAAAAAGGAGCAACAATAAATTCCATTTGGTGCAGCAACGTGTCCGGAAGCGTCTGATCACCAAAAAAGTACGTAGCGAGAAACACAAGAAACGGACAAAAAGGAACATAGAAATTGTAACCCATCGCCTTTATTTCAAACGGCCAATCCATTCGTTTAAACATGATCAGCCTCCTTCATGTAATAAAGATAGGCATCTTCCAAATTAGGTTCCACCTGTCCGGCACCCGGCAGTTCCGTATCATGGTAAAAACGAATACGGTAATGATCCCCCTGCTGCACTGTTGAAATGATTGCCTGCTCAGGAATAGGCGGATCCGCATCTATCGGGCTGTCCATTTCCCAAATATGTCCGTCAGCATGTTTTGTCAGTTCACGCCTTGTCCCTGATGTAATCACTTTCCCCTCATTAATAATGGCAATATGATCACAAGTGGCTTCCAGATCTTCGACAATATGCGTGGATAGGATAATAATTCGATTTTCTGCTAGCCGTCGCAGAAGCTTACAAAACCGGACACGCTCCTGTACATCCAGGCCAGCTGTGGGCTCATCAACGATCACTAATTTTGGATCACCGAGAATGGCCTGTGCAATACCCAGACGACGAAGCATGCCCCCGGAAAGCGCGTGAATCTTTATGTTTTTTTGATCCTGCAGATTAACGGCTTCCAGAATATAATTGATTTCCCTCTTGCGTTCGTCTTTCTCACTGATTCCTTTTAAGACAGCAAAGTGATTCATGACTTCATAAACGTTTAGCGACTTATAAATGGAGAAATGTTGCGGCAAATAGCCCAATAAATTTCGAACCTGGTGAGGCTGCTTCCAAGATAAGTCATTTAACTTTATTTCTCCGCTGTCCGGAGTATCCAATGTAGCGATCAAGCGCATCAACGTTGTCTTCCCAGCCCCGTTAGGTCCTAAAAGTCCAAATGTTCCAGTAATACTTAGTGTTACATCATTAAGTGCGCATTTTTTACCGAAGGTTTTAGCGATACTGTTGATTTTTAATGTAGCCATTTAAGATCTCCCCATTTCTTTCTTGAGCAACTGATTTAAAGAGTCCCACGATGTGTCACCGGATTTCATTAACCGATACCAAGAGCGACAAAAGTCTTTTTTCTTAGCCACGCTGGTATCTATGTTTTTCGCGACTTGTCCCTTCATCCAATGAGACAACCATTCAAGAACTTCCTGCTTTTCCCCTGTACTCTTTACGCCTTGATACCAATCCAATACTTCTGAATCATTGCGACTATGTGCGGACTGATTATACAGATAGGCATAGGTCATGTCGAATGCTCGTACATAATCTAGGTCACTCACGTGGATACCATCATATTTCCAAGTGACTGCAGGCACCAGCCAGTTCACATAAGAATCCAATCCTTCTTTAAGCAAATACTCGGAAGCATCGCTAACAATCAAGGTGTCATCGGTATACCAAGCAAACTCTTCGGAAGATAAGTCCGAGATGGAAAGGATCGGTATTCTAAAAATCGTTTTTGGAACTGCTCGATGTCCTAGATCTAAATCCTTTTTTGCCGTTTTAATAAATGTTTCGGTTTGTTTCTGCATGTCATTCATTTGAGGATTTTTTAAGTTTGTTGTATGAACGTAGCGTTCTCCATTCTTGTTTTCGCTCTGCACTTCACCGGACACAAGTGTGAGACCGTGCGTGTTTCCTGACCACTCATTATGGGTTCGTTCTGGAATATTCGTATAAAGCGGTGTTCTGCCCCTGTAGTGCAGCACATAAGAGATCTTTTGCCTGTTTTGATGATTCATTCGCGTTAAATTCCCGTTATCGAGCGTAAACGAAGGACTTAATTGTGTGGATGGAAGCCAATTAAAATAATAGGGCAGATAAACGGATTGTCCATTCGCATAAAAGAGCGGTGAACTTAGCCCTTGATAGTTGAGATCAACCTTAAGATTGCGGCCTGGTATCCATTTATTTTTCAACGTAAGATGAAGAAGATCCTTCTTCTGTGAAAAAGAAGCTGATTTTCCATTGACCCGGATTGTTTTGACCTTAAATCCATGATAGAGAGATAGATCCACATGACGTAAAGAGTGCTGCTCTTGATTTTTAAGTGTCATGTTGACTTGTGCAGTTACCAATCTTTTTACGCGCAGATCGATCGTGTATGAGGTCGCTCTTATAGTGTACTGTTTCGGAACTACTTGTTTCTTAAAATAATAGTATTGTTCCACCATTTCTCTTGGCTTTGTGCGTGCATTCCCTGCTGAATAAACCTGTCGATCCAAGTTCAAAGAAATTGTGAGGATCAATACAATAACACTCAAACTAATCACAAGCACATTTGTTTTTCTTCGCGTAAACACACGATACTTCAATGAAAGAGTAAGCAAAAAAATTCCAAGAAGAATAACAAACCATAAGAGGTGTTTTTGCCAATAAACACTGTCATTAGCAAACCCATAAAGGCCATCATAACCAATCGTTGGATTCGGTTCTCCAAGATTTAAAATTTCCGCAGCCCGTTGAAGTGTTCGTCCAAGAAAAATAAAATTTGCCGGTCCGATCAATCCCCAAATAATTATTGAATACAGATAGACCACGCGATCTTTTGTAAGGAAAGCAAGCATAAAGCCGAGTAAATAACTAATATAAAAGGTAAAAGAAAAGTAAAGCATGACATAGAGAAAAGCACTGAAGAATAGATGATTCAACGAAAAGCCTTCAGCCAAATAAACAATGGCATATTCTATGTATAAAATGACACCAACAAAGATTGAAATGAGCGCCCCAAAGATCCATTTTGCAAATAGCCTGGGAACAAATGCATGATGTATGCTGAGATAGAGATCATCAACACGATGAACGGTATCCATTCGCACACTCCAGATTCCAATAAAAAGGAAGGCAAGTATTCCCCCTTGAACCAAGAAACTAGACCTAGGCATAAATTCTCCTGGGTTAACAATCTGATGTAAACCCAGCCCCTCATAAATCATTCCACCTAGCAAAAGAACCAAGAATAAAGGTTGACGTAGTAACTGTAACCATAGAATATTTAGCGTATTGATTATTCTACTTTTCATCAAATCGCTTCCCTTTATCGAAATTTGCAGAAAAATATTTTGAATAGTGTTCGTGTAAAAAGCACACTATTAATTCAAAAATTTAAAAACATAAGATTGTTTACAATACGAGGGGGGATATTAATGTCTTTTCAATTAACAGGCAGAAGTAAGATTTCCGTAGTAGATTTTTGGTGAATAACTCTTTCATTTTTATTATTTTACTCCTGTAACGTATTTGCAGCTAGTTCAAACGTGGATATATATAGCACACCGCAACATCGCTATTAGATGAACTTTGGGGCCAGCCTGTTCGCAGCATCGGTACCACATTGTCGAGATTGCAGCCAGACCAGGAGTATCAATTGGATCTCTTTTGACAACTCATCCAGGATAAACTTAATCGTGCTATGGATCAGATTTTTGCCCGCATGTATGCCCTGAGTAATTTTTTTAGTGCCTTAATCTCAAACTCAGTAAAGATTTGACGCTGTTTACTGTTGAGTGAGAAGTCTAACTTTTTTTATCTTGAATTTTGGAAAAATGTAATCGATAATGTTTTCTTTTTTTCCAGGTTGAATATATAGTTCAACATCTTGTTTGTTTATTTCTGTTCCGTAATAGTGTAGATTATCTGGTGTTAATCCTTGGAATCCAGATGTATGTTTAGCGTTCTCTCCTTTTTTTAAGTTTAAGAGAAAACGTCGAGTTTTTCTGTTTGCAGCAACTGCATTTATGGTCATTTTATTTTTGGAAGCAAGTAGTTGATTGATTTCTTTATCTACTACATTATTCTCCCAATCTTCTGAGTCTCCAAGTTCAAATGCATAATAACCTATACCAATAATAACAATTAGCATAAGCGAGATAAAAATGGCCGTTTGTAACTGCTAAACTAAAATCAACAGATTCTGCTAAATAGAAATGAACACTTTTCGCTAAATAGTAATCCAGATAAGTTATGATAGTTTTTCAACATGATTTGTCTGGAGGATTCGAAAGGTGGAAAAATTACTCTTGTATGTACAGGTTCATCAATTGAGTGAACAAGGATTCAAAGTGGCGAAAATCGCCAAAAAACTGGGTATTTCAAGAAATACTGTTTATAAGTTTTTGAAAATGTCTTTTGAGGAAGCCAGTGATTGGGCGAATTCTCTTAGTCAAAGGAGGAAGAAGCTCGATCCCTATCGGGATCAAATGATAAGTTGGTTAAAAGAACATCCCGACCTTTCTTCCGCCCAAATTGAGGATTGGTTGAAGGAAAAACATCCGGGTCTAACCATTGGAGGGAGCACCATTCGATTATTCGTCAAAGATCTGAGGGAAATCTACCATATCTCAAAAGAGATACATGCTCGTAGTCATGAAGCGGTTGATGAACTTCCAATGGGATATCAGGTTCAGGTGGACTGGGGAGAAATAACGCTTAAAAACGTACTGAACAAGGAGGTGAAGCTCTACTTTATCACATTCGTTCTGTCTCATTCTCGATATAAATATGTGGAATGGCTGGGAAGACCTTTCACCACAAAAGATACGATTCGATGCCATGAAAATGCCTTTGCTTATTTCGGGGGCATGCCGGAGGAATTGGTTTATGACCAAGATCACTTAATCACGGTCAGTGAAAATGCGGGTGACGTTATTCTGACCGGTGAATTTCAGGCTTATAAAGAACAACGTAAATTTCGTTTACATCTATGTCGAAAAGCAGATCCCCAAAGTAAAGGGAAAATAGAAAATGTTGTCAAGTATGTTAAGTATAATTTTGCCAAGAACAGGGTCTTTACGAACATCGATACATGGAATGAAAAAGGCATCGCTTGGTTAGAACGGACAGGGAATTATAATGTACACAATACAACAAAAAAGAGACCGGCTGAAGTGCACGCCCTCGAAAAGCAACACTTGAAACCAGTCTCTCCGCTGCTCTCCATTGAGAGCGACTATAGTTCCAGTATAACAAGAACTGTCTGTCCAGACAATGTCATCAAATATAAATCCAATCGTTATTCCGTGCCCTTGGGAACGTATCGTCGAAATGGTGATAATAAAGTTTTCATTGAACTCAAAGAAAGTGAATTGATCATCAAAAAGCAATCACAAGGTGAAGTCCTTGCTCGGCACATCCTAAGCACAGGAAAAGGCGAGCTCATCAAAAACAGGCAACATGCTCGTGATCGCTCAAAAGGAATTCAAGCCTATAAGGAGACGATTATCCGTCAATTCAATGATGGCGATCAAGCGGCATTATTCATTCAAGAATTGAGTAAGCGGTATCCGAGATATGTCCGTGATCAGCTTCAAATCATCCAGTATGCCCTTCATCATTTCCGTCAGGAAATGGAACAAGCCTTGACTATCTGTATAAAAGACCAACTCTGGAGTGCCAACGATCTTCGAGATGTTTCCCAACATCTGGCTCGCCAAAAAGAAACAAAAGTCGTACAAGCATCGTGCCAAACTCAGGGATCACAAAATGATCGTGTCGCACGAACACGCCAAGTTGCTGCAACGGTGAGAGAAATGGACGATTATATCCAGATACTCGGAGGCATGGGGCAATGAACAGTACAGTCAAAGAGATACAAGAGCACTTCCGCCATCTTCGGATGGCGGAGACAGCCAATGGGCTACCGCATCTCTTGCGAAAAGCCGAACAATCTTCTTGGACCTATCAAGAATTACTAGAGGAACTTTTAACTTTCGAATTAAAGCGGAGAGAAGAAAAAAATGTAGAAAGAAGATTGAAGTGGGCCAAGTTCCCTTATCAAAAGACACTGGATGAATTTCGCATAGACGAACAACAATCCATTAGCAGTCGGCAGATCAACCAGTTAAGGGAATTGAATTGGCTAGAACAACAATATAACCTGATTCTTCTTTGCCCGCCAGGAGTGGGTAAAACCCATATTGCGATTGGTCTTGGTCTTGAGGCTATCTACAAAGGCTTCAAGGTAAGCTTTATCACCATGGGGGAGCTCGTCCATCTGCTCAAGACAGAGGAGTACCTATCTAAATCCAAAACGCAGCTGAAAAGGCTACGGGAATCGGACCTTGTCATCATTGATGACCTGATGTATCTAGCAATGGATCAGCGAGAAGCCAACTTGTTTTTTCACCTGATTAACCATCTATACGAACGAAGTTCGGTCATCCTGACATCGAACAAAGGGCCGAAACAATGGGGAGAATTAATGGGCGATCAGGGGATCACAACAGCTATATTAGACAGAATTCTCCATAGAGTAGAAGTCATTCACCTAAACGAAGACAGCTATAGAATTAAACACCGAAGTACAATTTTCAAAGAGAAAAGTGTTCAAAATTAATTAGCAAAAAGTGTTCAAAACTACTTGACGGTTACACCGTTTTATGACGACTTATTATTTTCATCGTATTCTCCTTTTTTTTGCAATTATAGGGGATAGTTTGTGAAAGATTATTTATTTCGTTCTTGGGTTAGTCTCATCATTATCTTTTCCACAGTTATTTTTTGCTGAATCCAGCATCTCATAGTATTCCTAACTTTTTTCAATCTCGCAACATGATGAGTATTCGTAAATATTTTTCTTGTTCTTCATTTTCCTCACTTTTTACCAACAGTTGCCTGCGAACGTTCCTTTTCTCTGCTTTCGGATGGCTATCATTTGCAGTCATGTATTTCATTTCAATTTGTGTTAATCATTCCTTAAGCTATTATTATTATAATAAATTGATCTTTGATTTTGTCCTTTATGTCGCCTCGCTCGGTGTTCCTTCCAAACGATGCGCTCATAAATAGTTTCAAAAGAAATGATTATTCTGCCATCATCTCATTCCTTGAGAATGGACGAACAAAAAATAGGTGAGGAGTGAGACTATGAAAAAATACCGCTGGCTCATGTGGCGAAAAGTACTAATTTTCTTCATCATTGCCGTAATCATTGCCACAGCGATTTGGGCAGGAGGACAGGTTGCTCAGAATATCGCTGTGACAGCATTTAACCTGATTTTCCAACTATTCTTTGCCGTACTCTTTATGATCATTCAGTTTGTTGCCCTCTTTTGGTTCCTTGCCCGGGGACGAACCTATTGGATCATGCCCGGCGAAACAGGATCGAGCTGGGACGATTATCGAGGCAATCCTGAAGTCGTTGAAAATGCCAAACGCATCGTTACCTTGCTCAGAGGTGTCAAAGATTTCAAGAAAATGGGCGGTCAGGCCATCCGCGGGATGCTGCTTTGCGGGCCTCCGGGAACAGGAAAATCTTATCTCGCACAGGTTGTCGCAAATGAAGCTCAGGTTCCTTTCGCCTATGCTTCGGCACCAAGCTTTCAAAATATGTTCTTCGGTGTTGGTAATCTTAAAGTAATGAGCCTCTATAAAAAAGCTCGAAAGCTAGCAAAAACCTATGGTGCCTGCATTATTTTCATTGATGAAATCGATGCGATCGGCATGTCGCGGCAAGCAAACGGAGGCGGAGGTGGAGGACTTGGCGCGATGTTCGGTATGGGCGGCTCCGGTTTGCTCAACGAACTTCTGCTGCAAATGGACCCGCCGAATATTGATCATTCACGGTTTGCCAAGCTGTTCCGTGCGCTTGGGCTCAGGCACAAAAAAGCAGAGCGCCGCGCTGTATTGACCATCGGTGCAACCAATTTACCGGACGTCCTGGATTCCGCTTTACTTCGTCCCGGTCGATTTGATCGAAAGCTCTGGGTCTATCCTCCTGACTATGACGGCCGCGTAGATGTATTTGACTACTATCTCGCAAAGGTTAACCGAGATGAATCACTGACTGCGCAAAAAGCGGCATTAGACACCATCGGCTATAGTCCGGCACAAATCAAGCATATTGTGAACGAGGCCATCGTCATTGCACATCAGCGCGGCGCGAATGGCGCGAATTATGAAGACTTCAGAGCTGCCATGGAGACCTATGAATGGGGCTTGAAGCAGCCGCTTCGCTCAATGAGCGACGATGAAAAACGAAATGTTGCCTATCATGAAGCCGGCCATGCCGTTGCCCAATATTTGTTGAAGCCTCATGAACGCGTCTGGAAAGTAACCATCATCCGTCGAGGCAGCGCGCTCGGTCTGGCGGCTACGAAACCAACGCACGAACGCTATAATCAAAGCGACAGTGAGATGCTGGCGGAAATTCAAGTATGCCTCGCATCACGCGCGTCCGAAGAACTCTTTTTGGGAAAAAAATTAAACGGCGTCACCTCCGACCTGCAGCAAGCAACCGAGCTCGCCGGTGCCTATCTTGGTGCAGTCGGTATGGGTGACGAATTGTTCAGCTGGCTTTCTACTGGTTCACTAACGGACGCACTCAAACAGCTCCGTCCTAAAATCAACACATTATTAAAAGATCAGATGAACCAAGTAAAAACATTAATTGAAGAACAGACGGAATTTGTTCATGCCATTGCGAGAGAACTATTGACACGCGGTGATCTCACCGGAGAAGAAATTGATGCACTCTATGTCAATCTATATGGTCACGAGCGCCCAGAAGTGCCTGAAATCAAGGCATTAGGAACTGCCTCTGACGTGAAAAATTCGTCTGAAACTATTGCAGAAAAAAAAGAAGATTAAAGCAAAGAAACAGAGGCTGCTCACACGTCATGATACGACGATGAGCAGCCTTTTTTTACCAACATTCAAATGAAGGACATCAACGGTGAATTTTTGAACCATATATATTTTTATTGATTGTCTCAGATGTCAGAAAGGCAGCGGAAGCGGACAGCAGTGAAACGATCATAACGTAAAATGCGAGATAGTACCACTGATCTCCATCAACAGCAGTCAGCCATTTGGCAATAAACGGAGTGAACCCCCCTGCCACAATCGCACCTAATTGTGCGCCGATGGATGCCCCACTGTAACGGACGGAAGGGCCAAACATCTCGGTAAAAAAGGCCGGCTGAACCGCATTAATCGAGTTGTGCCCAACATTGATAAATAGAAAATAAGCTAGCATCAACAAGGCAAAGGAGCCACTTTCGACGAGATAGAAAAATGGAAAGACGAAGGCCGCTGCGAACAGCGCACCAAAAATATATACCGGACGACGGCCGATCTTATCTGAAATATACCCGAACAGTGCGTGAGCTGGAAATGCAATGACACAGGTCAGCATGACAACAGACAGCATCATCCCGTTGCTTACACCGAGCTGCTCGGTAGCATAGGAAACTGCAAAAACAGTGGCAAGAAAAAAGGGAACGCTTTCCGCAAAGCGCAGTACCATAATGGTCAGAAGCTTCTTCCATCCCTTTTTCACAACCCGAAAAACGGGACTTTTCTGTACAACCTGCAAACCGCTTTTTTCGATTTTTTCTTTTTTCTTCAATTTTTCAAAGACCGGTGTCTCCTCAAGATGTATGCGCATATAAAGGCCCACAGCTACAAGCACGCCACTAAAGAGAAAAGGAATTCTCCAGCCCCATGAAAGCAGCTGTTCCCGATTCAGCATTGTCACAAGTGCGAACATTCCTGTTGCCAGCAGCTGTCCGGAAAAACCGCCGGTCTGAGGAAGAGCACCTGCCAAGCCGCGTCTGCTCGGTGATGCGCTTTCAACAACGTAAAGCATCGCGCCGCCCCATTCGCCACCGACCACAAAGCCCTGCATGAAACGTAAAAGGACGAGCAGAATCGGCGCCATGATTCCGACTTGCTGATAGGTTGGCAGAATGCCGACAAGCATCGTAGCCGCGCCCATACCAAGCAACGTAATCACAAGCGCCTTTTTCCTTCCTAGAGTATCGCCATAATGCCCGAAAAAGGCTCCGCCAAGCGGTCGCGCGATAAATCCGACACCAAAAGTTGCAAAGGCTGCTAAAGTTCCCGCCAAAGCACTGATATTGGGAAAAAAGATCGTATTAAATACCAAAGCCGCAGCAAGCCCATAGACGAGAAAATCATAAAACTCAATTGTATTTCCAATCCAGCTGGAGATAATTACCTTGCGAAGCTCAGAAGGCTTGCGTCCTGAAAAGTTTCCCGGATCTCTATCTTGAGCTATTTCGGTTGTTTCTTTTTCCAACTTACTCATTACCAGCACCTCTTCAATTACGATTTTGGTCCCGCTCTATTATTGAATTTTCTTCAGTGTCTTCAGTTATAAGCAGCAAAATATGGCATGTGGAGGAGGAGATCACGAAGAGTTGAAAAGTTTAATGATGAATCGAATTAAATATTCTATACCCTTAGATTATTAATCGAAACCATTTCTATAACAAAAGGGTTTCGTTTTTGATTATTTATAATGAAAGCACAAAGCAGACTATTCCTCCGAACAGGGATAATCTGCTTTGTTTGTATACGATTCATTTGTACTCAATAATTAATCCAATTCCCTTTTTTCCTTCAACAGCTCTTGAAATTCCCGCTCCAATTCATCAGATGGTTCAATACTTAAACGACCAAGCACCGCTGCTATTTTTGTTTCGAGCACGAGACGTTTGTCCTTTTCGAGATCTCGATTCTTTTTTGGCTTGTCATTTTTGAACTGTCGGTAGCTTCCTTCAAACACGCGAATTTGCTGATTTCGGATTTCCAATATCCGGGTGGCAATGTTTTCAATAAATCGGCGGTCATGGGAGACAAAGATCACGCTTCCCTCAAATTCTTTGAGCAGCGATTCCAATGCGGCAGCCGCTTCCATGTCAAGATAATTTGTCGGTTCATCCAGAATCAGCGTATTCATATCGCTTAGAAAGAGCTTGGTTAGCGCCACTTTTACTCGCTCTCCGCCGCTTAACATCCCGACAGTCTTGTAGATATCGTCTTTGAAAAAATGCATCCGTGCGAGCACCGTTCGAATCAGCGTTTCATCCTGATAGGACGTAAAACGTACATTTTCGATAATCGATTTATCCTCATCCAAGATATTTAAATTTTGACTGAAGTAGGCAATCTTCACAGATGGCGATAACGTTAGCCCATATTCCTGATTGATGATCTTCTTGATCAGTGTCGTCTTCCCACTGCCATTGGGACCGATAATCGCTAATTTGTCCCCACCCCGAATAAAGAAGCTGGTCCGACGCCAAAGCACTCGTTTACCAAATTCTGCAGATACACCCTCCGCCCGAAGAATGATTCGCTTCTTAAACGTTTCTGCATTGGGCAAACTCATCTTAAGCGGCTGAATGTCTTTCAGTTTTTCTACCTTTTCTAGTTTTTCCAGTCGCGTTTTCATTGCATTCGCAGTCGTCTGCAATTTCTTTTGTATTATGGCAAAATCTTTTCCATTTGAATCCGACAGATTGACATTCTTCGGTTTCCTGATTGCCTTTTGAGCCTTTCTCTCCTTTAATCGCAGCGCTTCCTCGAGCTGTCGTTTCTTTTTCTCGTAGCTCTCATAAGCATGTTGTTGTTCGGTACGGGCGGCTTTTTTTTGGTCTAAATAATTACTGTAGTTCCCTGTGTATACGTTTATTTTGCCGTCATTGATTTCCCATATTGTTGTACAAAGCGTATCCAAAAACGCACGGTCATGCGAAACGATAACCAGAGCACCTTGCCACGCCTTCAGCTTCTTTTCGAGCCACTCTATATGATCCGTGTCTAGATTAGTTGTTGGCTCATCGGCAAGCAACAACTCAGGATCCCGCATCAAAGCTTTTTGGATGTACTCTTGTGTCACTTCTCCACCACTTTTAGTTGTATTCGTCCGCTTCAACTGCGGCAGCAGTTCACACGATGCGTGTTGAATAATCGTCCCTTCTTCGGGTACTATTCTCTTTGCGATTATGTTCAGCAGTGTTGTTTTTCCGCATCCGTTTCGTCCAACAAGCCCAATCCGATCCTTTTGATGGATTTGCAGTTGATCGATATCAAGTAACAAACGATTCTTGACGTAGTGTTTTATTTTGAGAGCTTCTAACAGGATCATAAGATCATCCCCACTTATTTCATAATCAAGGACATAAGAAAAATTTTGAAAATACCTGTGTCTGACACAGGCTGATCCTTAGATTTTTCTTTTACTAGCTTCCGCTAATCTTTTGTACAATCTAATTTGTACAAAATGGCCCCCCTATCTGCTGGTCAGAATAGGATTATCGACCTAATTCTTTTTTCTCTTTCAACAGCTCTTGAAACTCCTGCTCCAATTCATCAGATGGTTCAATACTTAAGCGACTGAGTACTGCTGCTATTTTTGTTTCGAGTACGAGGCGTTTGTCCTTTTCGAAATCTCGATTCTTTTTTGGTTTATCATTTTTGAACTGTCGGTAGCTTCCTTCAAACACGCGAATTTGCTGATTTCGGATTTCCAATATCCGGGTGGCAATGTTTTCAATAAATCGGCGGTCATGGGAGACAAAGATCACGCTTCCCTCAAATTCTTTGAGCAGCGATTCCAATGCAGCAGCCGCTTCCATGTCAAGATAATTTGTCGGTTCATCCAAAATCAGCGTATTCATATCGCTTAGAAAGAGCTTGGTTAGCGCCACTTTTACTCGTTCTCCGCCGCTCAGTACTCCAACCGGCTTATAAACATCGTCTTGGAAAAAATGCATCCGCGCAAGCACCGTTCGAATCAGTGTTTCCTCCTGCTTTGACGTTGCACGGACATTTTCAATAATCGATTTATCCTGATCCAGGATATTTAAATTTTGACTGAAATAGGCGATTTTTACAGATGGAGACAGCGTTAGTCCCGTTTTCTGATTGATGATCTTCCTGATTAACGTTGTTTTTCCGCTGCCATTGGGACCGATGATGGCGAATTTATCCCCACCCCGAATAAAGAAGCTGGTCCGACGCCAAAGCACATGTTTGTCAAATTGTGCAGATACATCCTCCGCCCGAAGAATGATCCGATTCTTAAATGTTTCTGCGTTGGGCAGATTCATTTTAAGCGGCTGAATGTCTTTCACTTTTTCTACCTTTTCCAGTTTTTCCAATCGTGTTTCAATGGCGTTCGCTGTTGTCTGCAATTTCTTTTGTTTTTTGGCGAAGTACGGCTTCGCTCCCGTAATTCGAGCTTCTGATCCACTTACGTTTTTGGGCTTTTTTGTCGCCCGTTCCGCTTTTTTCTCTTTTAATTTCAAAGCGTCTTCCAACTGCTTCTTCTTTTTTTCATAGTTCTCGTAAGCGTGTTGCTGCTCGGCATGCATGGCTTCCTTCTGCTGCTCATAATCACTGTAATTGCCTGTATAAACACTTATTTTGCTGTCATTGATTTCCCATATTGTTGTACAAAGCGCGTCCAAAAACGCACGGTCATGCGAAACGATGACCAGCGCACCCTGCCATGCCTTCAGCTTCTTTTCCAGCCATTCAATGTGATCGGTATCCAAATTGGTCGTGGGTTCATCTGCAAGCAAAAGCTCAGAATCCCGTACCAGCGTTTCTTGGATATACTCTTGGGTGACTTCACCGCCGCTTTTTGTTGTATCCGTCCGTTTCAACTGCGGCAGCAGCTCACACGATGCGTGTTGAATAACTGTTCCTTCTTCAGGTACGATTTTCTCTGCTAAGATGTTGAGCAGTGTTGTTTTACCGCACCCGTTTCGTCCAACGAGTCCAATTCGATCGTTGCGATGAATGTGCAGTTGATCAATATCGAGTAACAAACGATCCTTAACATAGTGTTTTATTTTTAGAGCTTCTAACAAGATCATAAAATCATCCCCATTTTTTCATAATCAGGGACGTAAAATAGCCCCCTATCTGTTGTCAGAATAGGAGGCTGCTGTAAAAATATAGGCGAACACCAAAAAGACACCCGGTCTTCTCAAGCCGACTACAAATCACCAATCCTATTCTGAACTCCGTTTGAAGGCATAGTGGCAGTACGGTTCCCCTGCTTCTCACTACCTTCAATTGGCGGTTTCAAAAAATAGGATTAGTTTTTCATCGGCCGTTGGTTCACCCCTTCCGTTCACTCGATTACTTTCAATGTAATCAATTTACTCGCTATTGTCAAACAGCAAACCCTCTAGGCAAAAGCGATGTTCACTTTTTCAATGCTTCTTTCTCGAAAATGGATCGCTGGTTTTATCGTTGTTCCAGACATATTCAATGCCGTGAGCAACATCAGAAGCTTGCTCAGTCCCAAATTGATCGGCAACGAATCCCAGAGTCATATCGATTCCCGCTGAGACGCCGGAGGATGTATAGTATTTCCCGTCAGTGACCCACCGAGCACGCTCCACCCAGTGCACCGCCAAATTTACACTTTTTACCCAATCAAACGCGATTTTATTAGAGGTCGCTTTCCGGTCGTCAAGCAGTCCTGTCCGTGCCAAGAGAGCTGATCCGGTGCATACTGTTAAGCAAAAGGCTGCTTGTTCTGCCGCATGCTTTAACTTTTTTGTAAACTCTTCATCATGAACAAGCGGCCGCGTACCTTGTCCGCCTGGAATCAGAAGGATTCCTGACGGATCAGCTTGATCAATCGGCTCGGTCATGATTTGCATCTGCTGCCTGCTGACCACCAATCCGCCGTCCATTGATACAAAATGGAGCGCATAATCGCTGATCCTTCCCAGTACTTCAACCGGGCCAAAGGCGTCCAGCGTTTCAAAATCAGGAAAAAGCAAAATATTTACATCCATGCTGATCCTCCTTTTTTACACAAATAAGAAAGTATAAAGATTTAGAGGAATTTAGTGTAAGTTCAACTAAGTCTTCGCCTTCTTCAGAGACTTGGCGAAGCCAAGTTTTCTAATCGAAACGGCACGTCTAAATGACAACCACCTAATTTGAGTGAATAACGCAAATCTTGATTGCCGCGCACCGTCATTCCAAAATCGGTGGCGTAAACAACAAGCCCAAGATGGTGTCCGGCGGTTAATCGGTGGAACGTCGGCTGTAATTCCACATCGATAGCATAGAATTGATCCGGCTGTAATTCGTCAACCTTCCAGGCATTTTCTCTATTTTGCAAGTTGATGTGACCCTTTGAGATCATCTTAAACGGCGTAGGAAAATTGGCCAGAGTAAATTCACGAAGCTGATCCTCACGCCAGCGATAGCCTAGATCTATTTTTCTCATAGAGTTTGGCGTTGGCGAAACGTTGAATCGTTTTGCTTCTCCGTAATCGACCAGTTGAAAGCTAAGCATACCAAATGAATGGTTTGATGCCGCCTGAACATGAACATGCACCCGGCCGTCAATGATTTTGTCCTCATCCACCGGATCTGTTTTGAACAATAGACAATTCTCGCTCAAAGCGTTCGGTTCATCCGCAAGAAGATCCTGTGCCCATTGATCATGGTGTGCAGCATAACGATCAAAAATGGCTTTCGGAAGACTATCTTTGAAAGACACCACTTCGTGACCCGCAGTTGCAGTAGTTAATCTTCCCTCAGCAAAATGATAGGTTTTCCTTGCAGCGGTCGGTTCGGACCAATCTTGATAAGCGGTCCAGGTTTCCGGAGTTACATTGTCTTGCACGATTACGTTGGGCAAAAGCTCCTTTGCCCCGTTTTGGATACCATAGAGCTCATGGCTGATCCAAAGATTAATCATGTCCGTATAATCAATCGAACGGAAGGCGTTAATATAAATGTGCTGCCCTTGATGCAGAATGATTTTTTTCGATACCGGCACGTCACGCAGTGCTTGCCACAGCTGCTCCACCTGACCAGGCTTCACATTCCAGTCATTCAAGCCATGAATCATCAGCACATCGCATTTAATGTTTCTCACTTTTTTAAGGTAGTTGCGTGCGTCCCAGAACGTATTATAGTTACCCGATTCACGTTCCATGTCGGTTGCCATCTTTTCCATCTGTGCGTCAAAATAATCTTTGATATGCAGATGATAATCAGCAGCAGCCTTCATGCGGCTCATCGTTTCGATTGCCAGAACATCGGCGTCCTCACCCGGAAAACCATCCGGTGCAATCATTAACCCGCCTTCGCGGTAATAGCCGTACCATGAAGAGATCGCCGCTTCAGAAATAATCGTCTTTAGGCCCTCAACGCCGGTTGTAGCGGCGGCAGTCGCCAAGGTCCCCAGATAAGAACGACCGGTCATTGCCACAGAACCGTTGCACCACCAAGCAGTGATTGCTATGTTATCTGTTCGATTCGTAAACGCGCGCCGTTTGCCGTTCAGCCACTCAATCACATCAATGGTGGCTTCGGTCTGCTGCGGATCACCGCAGGTTTGAATACCATCCGAATCTAACGTGCCAATGCCCGCAGAGTATACAGCCGCCAACCCTCGCGCCAAGAAATAATCATTCAATGTATAGGAATATTCACGGCTGAACGTCTCCGTTGCATATTTCGTTTCTCCATTGACCGGACGCGGGACAGGCAGTTCCAGTTTCTCATCATGGTAAGCAATATCCTCGTAGCTGAGGTTATTCGGCTGCTTCTCCGTCAAAGGGACATTAATGTTGTGCATTGCTTTTTCTCCGGCTTCATCATTTGTATCTTGATTATATGGACTAGCGGTGAAAAGTGCCGGAACCTTTAATCCATCTTCTGTGTCAGCCGGACGTATAATTTGAACCTTCAGCAGATCGCGCTTGCCGTCACCATCTGAATCAACGGAAGATTCCACATAAACGACCTCACGAATCAGCTTGGCTGTATCAAAAACGGCCTGGGATTTGCCATTAAAAAAGAGCGGTTTCTGCTGCGTGGACAAGTCATAAAACGGAACAAAATAGCCTTGATTCGTCAACAGATCGAGAAATGTCTGTCCATCCTTAGTGTGGGTAGTCAGCAATAAATACCAAGCATCCAGAACCTGCTCTTTAGTCCACGCGCCCGCGGCTTCAAGCATCGGCAATTGTATCTTTTTCATCGCGGCCAGCGGTTCAGCAAGCGAAAAATCTTCCTCCGGCAAAAATCCGCATAGCTGCAACGCGACTAAATAGAAGACATCCGCCGTAATCGGATCACCGGCATCCAAATAGTCTTTGAGATCGGCAGTTGGTGTTGCTAAATAGTTTCGCAGTTTCGTATCAAATTCATGTTCGCCACGCACCTTTACAAACGCTTTTTTGAGCAGCGAACAATAGGCTGCGGCAGGCGTCTGCGCGTGGTTGATTTGATCATCCAGAAAATGAATCCGTTGTAGTTCTTCGATCACTGTTTGGTGATCGGCAGTTATTCGTGCAAATTGATTGTTTTTCATCGACAAAACTCCTCAGTAAGTAACTGCAGTTATTATATCACTCAACGATGCAGCACTCAGGTCTCCTATGTATTTGTCCATCAATTAACTTAAGAAAAATGCTAAAAAAGTGGATACTTCCCTACTTCTACTGTTGATGGAATTCCTCATTGAACAGTTGGATTACATATTTTCCTTTATTCGTGCATGGATTCTCAGTTTTCGTGCATTGGCCACCTGTTTTCGTGCATTGAACTCTATTTTTCATGCATTGAATTACCGTTCTCGTGCATGGCCTGATCTCTATATTTGATTCGTGCATGGATTCTCTGTTTTCGTGCATTGGCCACCTGTTTTCGTGCATTGAACCCTATTTTTCGTGCATTGAATTACCGTTCTCGTGCATGGCCTGATCTATATCTTCGATTCGTGCATGGATTCTCCGTTTTCGTGCATGGGCCACCTGTTTTCGTGCATTGAACCCTATTTTTCGTGCATTGGACTGCCGTTCTTGTACATGGCCTGATCTCTATCTTCGATTCGTGCATGGATTCTCAGTTTTCGTGCATTGGCCACCTATTTTCGTGCATTGAACCCTATTTTTCATGCATTGGACTGCCGTTCTTGTGCATGGCCTGATCTCTAGCTTTGATTCATGCATTGATTCTCAGTTTTCGTGCATTGGCCACCTGTTTTCATGCATTGAGCCCAATTTTTCATGCATTGGATTGCCGTTCTTGTGCATGACTGGATCTCTATCCGATTCGTGCATTGGCGTTTGGAAAGATCCATCAATCCAGCTGACTAACTGGCTTCTTTAACCAAATGGATCGCGGTCTCAAGCAATAAAAAGCCCCGTCATTTGGACAATTAGGTCCATTTTTCGGGGCTTCACATTTAATCTATGTTTTTTCAATTCCACATTAAATACGATTTTCATGAGTTCTGAGTATCCGGTGCCGTCCACCTTTCAAAACGCTCATAACCTCTCCCGACATCCTTCGAAAAATGTGCGTCTGATCCAAAAACAAACGGGATCTGTTTTTTTACGGCTAACGATGCGATTTCATCGGGTGGATAGGGTTCTCTGCACCAATCTTTAAACATACCGGACGTGTTGTAATCCAATGCATACTCGCCAATGACAACTTCATTTAAAAAATAATCAATCAACTGTTCTGTCTTCGCAGAAAAGCCGGTATCCTCTTTTGTAAAGTAATTTTTGAACTTTCGGCAAAGTGTCATATGACCGATTCGCGTTGGTTTATAAATACCGAGATCTGATTTTACCAGATGACGCATCATCCCGAAATACGCCTCTTGGGCGAATTGAAAGCTGCCATAAAAAGAGACAATGCCCTGCTGATAGTCTTCCGCACTATAGTCTATCGCTCGATAGCCTCCGCTGCCCGGAAGGAAATGCAGGGATAGAATACTATGATCACTATACAAGCCATATTCGTTTAAAAAATCACGTGTCCAGTTTTCGTAATCACTAAGATAATCCACTTCAAAACCAATATGAATGTTCAGCTGTGAACGATATTTTTGCTTTAATTTATTCATTTTGTTTAAATAAGGCTCTACATCGTTTATAGCGATACCCGCTGTATCAATCGCTTGTTGAGCACCGGCGCATCGAGCCAAGAAATCAGGTGGAAGCGGCGCATGTTCAGTAATTGAATAATCCGTCATTCCCTGTTTTATCGCCGATCGAATGAATAACTCTGTATCTTCACCGGATCCATGCGGACAAAATTCACTATGTGTATGTCCATCCCATTTCATAACTGTCTTTCCCCTAACTCGGCCTATAATTTTGCTGCATATTATTGATGCAGCGTCACAACATCTTCTTGACGAATAAAGAGTGTGACATCTTTTAAATCATTCAATACTGCTTGGCCTTGATTCATTCGATCCACCCACAGTGTTCCATATTGTGTTTGAACCGTGCAGCGGACCACATTGCCAAGAATATGCCGCTCAATAATTTGTCCTACCACAGAAACAGCGTCATCTTGCGGCGTGAATTCAATGGCTTCCGGGCGCAAAGCATAAGTGCTCCCCTCCTCAATGAGAGGACCAAACAAGTGCTCAATTTGTTCCTTATTTAGCTTGTTGTAATTACCGATAAACCCGGCAACAAACTCATTCGATGGATGGAAGTATACTTGACTTGGCGTACCCTCTTGAGCGATTTGCCCATCGTGCATGACAAAGATACGATCAGATATTGCCATGGCTTCTTCCTGATCATGGGTAACAAAAATCATGGTGATGCCTAGCTTCTTTTGCAGGCGACACAATTCAAGCCGCAATTGCTTGCGAATCTGCGCATCCAGCGCACTCAATGGTTCATCAAGCAGAAGCACCTTAGGCTCTACAACGATGGATCGGGCCAGAGCTACGCGTTGCTGCTGTCCACCTGATAATTCGCCCGGATATGACTTAGCCTTATCTTCAAGTCCTACTAATTCTAAAATTTGAGCGACTTTCTTGCTCACCGTATCCTTATCGATCCTTTTCATAGCCAGGCCAAACGCTACGTTATCGGCTACAGTAAGGTTGGGGAACAGGGCGTAGGATTGAAAAACCATCCCCACTTCTCTTTTTTTAGGTGCGAGCTTCGTTATGTCCCGCCCATCGATCATAACTTTTCCACTTTTAATTGAGTTAAGACCGGAGATTCCCCGCAACAAGGTCGATTTTCCGCAACCGCTTGGACCGAGAAGCGAAATTAATTGACCCTTTTCAATCGATAGATTCAGATCCTTGAGAATCATTTTTCCGCCAAGCTCCAGATTCAAGTTTTCAATGGTTAAGTAGCTCATGAGCAGGGCTCCCTTTTACAATTGGTTTAAATGCTGCTTCTTCACGCATCATAGAGGAACGCTTTCGATTCATATTCGTCAATTTGATAATAAGGGCGCTGATGATCACGAGCAGAATCAAATAGGTCATGACCACAGCACTTGAAAGATGGCCATTGACTTTCATCACGCGAAGCATATAAATACGAATGGTTTCAAAGTCGCCGCCAAGAATCATATTTGTTAATTGGAATTCACCGAAGAAGGCAGAAAATGTAAGTAAGCTGCCCACCATAATGCCAATCTTGATGTTGGGGAGCAGAATGCGGATGAATGCATAAACCTTTGAAGCGCCCAGCATTTCCGCGGCCTCCATTAATCGTGTTCCGTCAATCTCCTGCAGACTGCTGCGCACGCTTTGATACATGAAGGGAAGCGAATAAATAAATAGTCCGCCCGACAATACGGCAAAAAGCGGGACAAGGCCGTTTGTATAGGTGCGCATCAAACCGGTTGCAAGCACGACACCCGGAATTGCATACGGCAACAGGACAATTGGCTTGAACAAGTGATCAAACTTAGGAAGATAAATGGCAACGAGTGCAATACTTGGAACCAGAATCACGAGCACAGCCGCCAACGTGACTACGGTCAGAATTAACGAACGAGAGATTGCCGCGATGAATTGCGGATCTTGATAAAGCTGCGCATACCACTTCAATGTATATCCAGAAGGAAGAATGGATTTTCCCCATTCAGTGGCAAATGAATAGACGAGCGTTACCAAAATGGGAAGACACATGAAGGCAACAAATAGTGTGATGATGCATCGGTTCATCTTTTTCATTTGATATCCCTCCGGAAAAGATGCAGTAAATACTGATTGACCAGCAGCACAGCAATCATCAAGATGGAAAACAGAACGGCCATTGCACTGCCGATTTGAGGCTGGGCAAAAATATCACCGGATACTGAACTGGCAATGCGCGTTGTGACCAAACTAACCGTGCCGCCAACCAAGGCATAAGCTGTTTCATAGGTTCCCATTCCGTTGGCAAACAGGATAATGAATGTCCCCAATACACTGGGCAGAATATGCGGAATGCCAATACGCGCCCAGAAAGAAAAATGGCTGGCTCCCAGCAATGCAGCTGCCTCTCCCCAGCGCTGGTCCATTCCTTTAAATGCGGGATACAGAAATAACACACCCAGAGGTACTTGAAAATAGACATACGTCAATGCAAGTCCCTGCCATGAATAAAGATTAAAGAAGCTCTGTAAAGAAATGCCCATATGCTGCAGAATCAACGTCACGAGTCCTGCATTGCCCAGTAAAATTATATAGGCAAAGGCAAGCGGAACACCGGCAAAGTTTGCCGTCATATTAATAAATAAAGTGATTTTTTCCTGTGCCTTTTCATTCATCCGGGCAAGTGCCGCAGCCACGAACATCGCCAAAACAAGACCCGCAAGTGCAGAATAGATGGAAATAAAGAAGCTGTTGCGAAACGCATCATAATAGAACGGCTGACTCAAAATCTGCATGAAATTTGCAAACGAAAATCCATCACCATTTTGATCACCGAAACTTTGCCGAATCATGATAACAAGCGGAACCGCAAGAAATAAAAGCAATACGGCCGCAAGCGGCAAAAGACAAGCTTGAGCTTGTCTTTTCCAATGCTGCTGCAAAATTCTCCACTCCTTAATTAAATAGATTCTGAAGATGTACGCAATCCGGGAAACTCAAGACGCTCCATGTCCTGCGTAGGTTCTAGGTTCATTAAATGGCAGGCAAGCGGAGCGACCATCAGTTCCGGAATTTGTTCCTCTACAATTTGCGGAACAACTTTGTCTGACATAATGAACAGCGGTACTTGGCGAACCCCCGGCCGCGTTCCTCCGTGATGTCCGAATTCATCCATTCCATGATCGCTCGTCACGATGATCTGATAACCGGCCTGCATCCATGCAGGCAGGCATTCAGCAAGAATCAGATCGGCCTTATCAACTGCCGCGCGATATTCCTTGGAATCCGATGTAAACTTATGACCCGTATCATCTATATTCATTGAGTGAATGTAAAGAAAATCCGGCTGATAGTTTTCAAGCAGATAGTTAGCTTCTGCAAAAACATGTGAATCAGGATATTGATCTTCAAAATAGAAAATTCCATGTTGAATCGGCAGTTCGTCATTATGCTGAATACGATCCTTTTGAAAAGAAAACGGTGCATGCTGATAAAGTTCACTAACCCAGTAATAGGCAGATGCAGCAGTGACTCCTCCCGCTTCCCGAACACGATGAAACAGGCTATCCTGCTGAGACAAACGAACACTTAGGTTGGACACAATCCCACTTTTATAAGGAGGGGTGCCGGTCAGCAGGACTTGATACATCGGGCGCGAATTACTCGGTAACTCAGAAAGCACCTGATAACGCGCCGCTTGTCCTTTCTCAACGAGATGTCCGAGAAAACCGAGTTCCTCCACCGCTGTATCGTATCGGCATCCATCCAGAGTGATCATGATCAGCTTATTGCTTTGCATTCGCGAGAACCTCCTGCTGCCATTTCTGTGGCAAGGTTTCAGCTGTCTTTGTCCATGTCGCTACATCTTGAAGCGGAACAACATTCTTGTATTCATCTTCTGGAAGCAGTTTATTCTTAACCGATTCAGGAAGTTTTACATCAGATCGAATCGGCCGTGCATATCCTTTCGCTAAGTTTGTCTGTCCTTCATCAGAAAGAATGTACTCACGTGCGAGCTTTGCGGCATTCGGATGTGCAGCATTCTTATTAATAATCGATGAATAACCGAACATCAGTGACTTATCTTCAGGAATGCTGACGGTAAAGCGGTTCTTGTCAATTTGATCACGATAGCCGAGGCCAAGGAAATCCCAAATAACCGCAACATCGACTTCGCCTTTTTCCAAATTCGGGATTGATGAATCGATCGTAGACAACCGGCCTTGCTTTGCGATCTTCTTGAAGAAATCAATACCCGGCTGAATGTCGCTTGCGCTGCCTCCATTTGCTAATGCTGCGGCAAGTACCGTCATCTGCGACATTGCGCCTTTCGTTACATCGCCAATTGATATTTTATAATCTCCGTTTAGAAGATCATCCCATGTTTTCGGAGGATTTTTCACGTTTTTCGTATCCGTTAAGAAAGCGAGTGTTCCTGTGTAGCTGGCAGCGTAATAGCCGTCTTTGTCCTTCGCCCAGGAAGGAATGCTGTCCCAAGTTGTCGTTTTATAGGGAATGGTCAATTTTTTATCCTTTGCCATTACCCCAAAATTCAGACCGACATCGCCAATATCCGCCGAACTGTCTGATTTCGGTGTTTGAAACTTGGCCAATTCTTCAGCACTGGACATATCTGTATCCGTATGTTTAATGCCGTATTTTTTGGTTATGTCATTCCAAGTATCTTTCCAGTTTGCCCATGCGTCAGGCATACCGACGCTCGAAATTTTTCCTTCTTTCTTTGCCGCCTTTGTAATTGAAGAAAGGGATTGATTATTATCTGTTGAAGCAGTTTCTGAATTTCCACAAGCAGCTAAACTTGACACAAGCAGAACGCTCGCCGTACACCCAACAGCAAATTTACGAATCTTCTTGAATGATTTCCAATCGTTGCCCATCATCATGCTCCTTTTTGTTTTTATATTTGTTTTATTTGTATTAACACTTTAATCATACATACAGAATGTAAACAAACATCGTTACGCAGATTAAAATTATGTAAATGTCAAAGACAAGCATGGAAAATGATGTAATAATAAAAAACGAGTAGGAGATGAACATTATGAACTCGTCATTTGATTACAGAAAAGCGTTTATTTTGAATACCTTGGTAGCTTCCAAACGTGTCAGTGTCAATAAGCTCGCAGAAACACTTGATGTAACTCCCGAAACCATTCGTCGTGATTTATCCGCATTAGAAAAACAAAAACAACTGCTCCGCGTGCACGGAGGCGCAATTTGCTATGAAAACCCAGTTACTGAACCTCTATTCGTCAGGAAAACAAACATTAAGAAAAAAGAAAAACGGCGAATTGGTACGTTCGCCGCAAAAATAATAAAGAATGGAGACACAGTCGTCCTCGATTCGGGAACAACAACACTCGCATTGTGCGAATGTCTTCAGCAGGTTAGTGATGTCACCTTTTTGACTCATTCTCTGGCTGCCGCTTGGTGTCTCAACAAAAAAATCGAGCAGAAACAGCTGATTAATTGCCAATTAATCGTTTTAGGAGGTACTGTTTACCCCGAACAACGATCAATAAAAGGGACATTAACCGAGCGCATGCTCGCTTCATTTAAAGTTAATAAGGCTTTTATTTCCTGCGGCGGTATTAATGAACAGGTCATTAGTGATTATGACTTAGAGGAATGCCAAATTTCGTCAATGATGATTGAGGCGGCAGATGAAAGCTATTTACTCACCGACGCGACAAAATTGGGAAAACAAAACTTCTGCACAATAAAACCGACCTCGAGCATTGATCACATTATCTGTGATGCCGAGCCGGATGAACGATGGAAAAAATTCTGCGAGGACGAACGTATTTTTTGGCATCGTGTGTGAGTTCATTATCATTGTACTCCCGGTTTCTAATCAGTCGATCAGTCAGTCGCACTCAACTCTGACAAAAGGTCATTAAGATCCATTTCTGCGCCGGCCATCGCGCGATCCGAAGCTCCGTAATAAAGCCGAAGCTTAGATCCTTTGACAACGCCGCTGCAGGTAAAGACAACGGCTCCGAAAAAGCCGTTTTTCTCATAGTCAGCCTCCGGCTCAACGATTGGTTCGGCTGATCGAGCGACGATCTTCGAAGGATCATCCAAATCAAGCAGCAGTGCGCCGAGACAGTAGCGACTTTGCGCATCCATGCCATGATAGATTTCCAGCCACCCATCCTTTGTCCGAATGGGCACAGCCCCGGCTCCAATCCGCCCTTCATCCCAAAAATGTTTGCGCACGCCCAGCAGATGGCGATGATTGCCCCAGTATTTGAGATTATTCGATTCAGCGATCCAAATCTCCGGGCTGCCGACGCTTTTCAAAGAAGGACGATGCAGTGCGTAATAAAGTCCGTGAATCTTTTCGGGGAAAATGACCACATCCTTATTTTCCGGTGAAAAAATAAGTCCTTGATCCTCGTATGATTTGAAATCCTTGGTCGTCACCAAATAGTCGCCAATGCCTAGCGACGAAACAGCACTGAAATAAATGAGGTACGTCGTTCCGATCTTCGTTATGCGCGGATCTTCAATGCCGAATGTCTGATAACGATTGGACGGATAGATGAACGGCCGGTCATCCACCGTGAAGTGATGCCCATCTTGACTTCGCGCCAGTCGAAGGTAGGACAATGAGGTGAGACCGACAAATGTATCCAGATTGGTCGAAGGACGGATCGTGCGACTGTCTTCAAAATTGTAGTCCGGATCATTTCGACGATAATTTTTGACTCGAATTTTTTGCTGACTGACATCGTAAAAAGGAGAAGGAACGATTGCCGGATCGTTTATAATCGGACGCTCCGCAACCCTTAGCAGCAACAGTGTTTCTCCCTGATACTCTGCCGCGCCCGCATTAAAGGTACCAATCACTTCGTAGCCTTCATGATACGGTTTGACCTCTTCAGGACAAATCAGCGGATTTTCCGGAAAACGAGTAACCTTTACCATTTGAAACGCCTCTATGTTTTTATCATTTCAATCTGCACTAATTAAACCATCTACATTTTGTACCCTGCTTATTCTTTCTCAACCCGATACCGAAGAACCGTCTTTAGTTTTTCAGGTTCAGTCCTCCGCGGGTCCGACAAATAGATCTCGCGATGTGTTTTGGAGACTCTCCTGTAGCCCTGTTCGCTGCAAAATTCAGCCATTCGTTCAAAACTTTCCGGCTCATCGTCATAGCTTCCTTTATGAAGCATTTGACAACATAGTCCTTCTTCCAGTGTCGAGAACGTCACTTGGTCTAGAAAAGAATTCGGTTTCTTCTTTTTCGTCTCGGATAAAAATCGCTCAAATAATTCAGTCGTAAGAAAGTCGGGCTGACGGATCATCAATGTATATTTAAAATTACTTTTTACAGTCGGCGGCAATGTTTTATCCACCAAATCCCAGACACCTTCAAGCGGAAAAACAACATATTCATAATAACCATCAGGAACCGTGTCCTTCTTATAAGACATTTTAACCGCATAACTCATGCTGTAGAGAGCGGCTGTCGCCTGAGCAAATGTCTCACCATTGGGATCACCGCTGCCCCCAAGCATGAAATAATCAATCTTAGGAACGCGCACGATGGCCGGTTTTTGTTTGGGCAGATACAGGTCTTTAAAGTCTTTCTTGTAGTCTATTTTAGTCATGATCTCATAATTTCTCCCTTAAAAGTTGTGATCATCTCTTCTTAAGAACACACTTATATTATAAAACATTAGTCATGACGACTTACTGTCAGACTAAAAAAAGAACGTCATGCGGACCAATTAAATCCGCTGACGCTCACTGCTCTTTATGTGATTAAGGGGCTGTACGTGTTTGTTTTTCCATTTGAATGTCATTCCGAAACCAATGGCCATAATAATCGCAGCAAAAAGGTACGGAAAATTAATGTTCCAATCAAACAACAGTCCGCCCATCGCCGGCCCGATGATATTGCCTAAGCTCGTATAGGTTGAGTTCATTCCCGCAACAAATCCTTGCTCCTGGTCATCGGCTGTTTTTGACAATAACGTTGTCAATGCCGGACGAAGCAAATCAAATGCGAGGAAAATCGCACAAGTGATTGCGAGCACGATAAAGAAATTGGAAACCATCGTGGATACCACTGCCAAAAGCACACCCGCAACGAGACACAGCTGTATGAGTTTCTTCTCACCAAGTACTTTGACCATTTTCCCAAACATCGATACTTGAACAATAAGGCCGACGATTGAGCTGATGGTAAAGATCATAGCAATATCTTGTGCTGTATACCCAAATCGATGATCAGTAAACAGGCTGAAAATCGTTTCATATACAGACAAGCCGAATGAAAGCACAAATACAATAACGAACGCGATCAAGTAGAGCGGATGAAAAGATTTTTTTACATCGCTGATAAAGCCTGTGTTCTCTTGAATATGCGCAGGATTTTCGGCAGACTGCTCTCTTGGCATTGTCTCACTTAACATAAGCAGCGATGAGATGCAGGCTAGAAAAGCAACGACCGCTGCAAAAAAGAATGGCGTGCGCACGCCGTATGTGGCAAGAAAGCCGCCAATACCCGGTCCGATAATAAAACCAGTGCTGATCGCCGCAGAAACATAACCCATCGCTTTCGGTCGTTCCTCAATAGTTGTAATATCTGCAACATAAGCCGTGGCTCCCGGCATAATAAAGGCGGCACCCACACCTCCCAAAATTCTTGAAAAATAAAGCATCCCTATGTTGGTTCCCAATCCAAAAATTAGCTCTGAAATGCTAAAAAAGAATAGACCAATAATAATTGCTTTCTTTCGACCAAAGCGATCAATCCAGCCGCCGGTGAGCGGAGACATCAAGAACTGTGCTGCCGCAAACGTTGCCACAAGGTAACCCATTGTTTGCCCTGATAAATGCATGGCATCCATAAAAGACGGCATAACGGGAATAATGAGACCAATTCCCAAGAAAGCAATAAATATATTACTCAGCAAAATAATGAAAACCGTTTTCTGTTTTTTTTCCTGCTTTTTCACCCAGCAACACCCTCTTCTGTTTAAATCACTGAATTCCTTGCCAAAATACACGCCAAGAGGCGTCTAATTTTTCCTTAAGTGTTTTCTCATCGTTTCCGTATACAAGCTCCACTAAAATAGAATCAACGACACCTAAAAAAGCAAGCGTCAATCGTTTCGCTGAATCATCAACGACTTTTTTATGATCAATCCAGCCCTGAAATTTTTCCTCCAGTACGACCCGTACCTGCGACTCGACATCGTTTACTTCCTTGTCAATCACTTTAGTGAGATGGACGGGAGGAAAAAAAGTCATGCGCAGCCAAAACTTTAATTGTTCATTTTTCTGGAACAGATCGATCATCATCGTCAGAAATCCATAGAGATCTTTTTCGGGATGTTGTGCATCAATATCGCGAAAATACTTGATTTTTGAATACAGATACTCTTCCTTCGCTTCTTGCAAAACATGCAGAAAGAGATCGTCCTTTCCTTTAAAATGTGCATAAATGGATTGTTTTTTCATGCCGACTTCTTCGCCTATCTGAGCAAGCGAAGCTCCTTCATAACCATAAATCGTAAAATATTTTACAGCCGCCGCTTTAATTTCATCGCTTTTCAATAACATCAGCTCCCACTTGACGAACGTTCGTCAGTTATCGTATCAAATAAAGAAAACAAAAGCAAGTGATGACGAAACCGAGTCCATTTAAATCAAGAAAACTGTAGCATCCTCACTCCCTGATACCACAACTTTTCCAAAATTGATTCTGTACACCCCGGTTCATAAAAATCATAATTGTTAGTAATCAATGCTCTGTCACTAAACACATGAAAACTGGAGGCTGTCAAACAAATGGAACAGATTAAAGATAAGGTTGTTGTCATTACCGGTGCTTCAAGCGGTATCGGCGAAGCCACTGCTCGAAAGCTTGCCAACGAAGGTGCCAAGCTCGTTCTCGGTGCGCGCCGAACGGAAAAGCTTGAAGCGTTAGTTTCTGAAATCATCGGCAATGGCGGCGACGCCTGTTTTCAAAAAACAGATGTAGCAAATAAAGAAGAGGTTCAATCACTGATCAATCTTGCCGTTGAAAAATATGGCCGAATTGATGTGCTCTACAACAACGCAGGCTTAATGCCGCTGTCCCCGCTTCGCGATTTGAAGGTTGATGAATGGGAGCGCATGGTCGATGTTAACATCAAAGGCGTCCTTTATGGTATTGCGGCTGCACTTCCAATCATGCGTCGTCAAAAGTCAGGACATATCATCAATACCGACTCAGTTGCCGGTTTCGCTGTCAATCCAGGTGGCTGGGCCGTTTACAGTGGTACCAAATTTGCCGTCCGAGCGATTGCCGAGGGCCTGCGTCTGGAGGAATCCCCATACAGCGGTATTCGTGTCACCGACGTTTCACCCGGCGCAGTTCAAACGGAGCTTCCTACCACAATTACCGATCCGGAACTTAAGAAACAAGTCGAGGATAAGGAAAAATTCAACGGCATTAAGCCGGAAGCAATTGCCAATGCCGTTGCTTACGCGATCAGTCAGCCCGATGATGTGTCGATTAATGAAGTCATCATACGTCCGACCGCGCAGAGAAACTGATTAAATGACACTTCGAAGATAAGTAGCACCATTAGCGCTGACCATCCACAAAGGTTCACTAAAAGTGATTTAGGACTTGCCTGAAATAATCGTTTCACAGCAAGTCCTTTTTTCATGAAAAGACTTCCTGCTCTTTATGTAATTTTTCACCAAAACTAATTTAACGGCACATTGTGCAGGGTTAGTGGTTGATTGTTTCCCATCGTGGCACGATACAAACGGATGGTTCCGGTGGTCGGTTCAGAAGCGTCCGAATGAACCACAAAATCTTCGTCTAGTGACAGCGTCCACACGGCTTGATCATCTCTCTTCAGCACAACAGCCAGTGTCCCATATTGAACGATACTGTTCCATTCAAATAATTCGGTCGTTCCAGCTTCAGTAACTGAAATGCCTTTTGTGTTGCTGATCACCAATACGTCCCCATCCTGCCATTTTCCATGAATTTCCGCACCCACATAATAGTAAGATCTGCCTCCTCCGCGATCACCGTACGTACCGATGAACTGCTGAACCTTATCATTTGCATCCGTATACGTCAGAGCGGCAACATCGTTCGCCAACCATTTAACTTTATACCGGTCATCCGCTCTATAGGGAATGACCTGCTTTGGCCGACAAAAAATTCCATAGTAGCTCCGATAATAAATGGCCACGCCGGTCGCCGGATTTTCTTTAACAACAAACACATGCTTCCAATCCGGTGATATGCTGGTTATGTTGTTAACTTCCCTGCTGCTTTCAACAAGCAGAATCCCATTTACAACGAGAACAAGAATGACCCCTCCGGCAAGAATCCATATCATTCTTCGCGTGAATACAAGTAAAAATAAAAGGGACAGTGTAATGAAAAATAAACACAGGCTGTTGACGATGAAGAAGAGTTGATTGTCAATATACTCCACTTGAAAAAAACGATGTGTGAGTAAATAGCCAATCTGCAAACAAAAAAAATTGCAGGCGAGCAATAATGAGCACCAGCCCAAGACCGTCGTCCATTTATTCCTGTTGACTTTCATCCGGCTGCACCTCCTCAGAAAAGACCCATGTTCTACCTTTATCCTTTGAAATGAATTTTCCTTTCACTTTTCCTCCTTCATAATCGCCATTTGGGCCTTGGTTCACGAAAACGGCCAAGTGGTTCCCTTCTATTGTTGGAATTTCCGCCGTAACAAAGATCTTGAGATATTTTTCGGGAATTGTAAACACCGCTTTCGACCAGGACTTTCCCCCGTCCTCCGTCACATAAAGCTCCGGATTTTCAGGATTAATCGTTCCAAAAGACAGGAAGCCGGTAGATTCATTGACAAAGCCGCCGTCCGAAATCAACTGTGTAACTCCCGTAGATGCAGTCTCCTTCCAGCTGTGGCCCCCGTCCTGTGTTAAAAAGACTCTTGAGGCTTCCTGAGACATCGTTCGATCGCCGGATAAAATGACATAGCCGAAGTGTTCATTGATAAACCCTACTTTTCTAAAGCGCAGGGCGGTAAAGGAAGTCGTCACAGTAGCATTCTGCCATGTTTTTCCGTGATCAAGGGAGTAAGTGAGTACAACGCTTTTATTTTCCGTATTCGCACCGTCTGAATGCAAGAATGCTGCCCGATGTTCAGTCAGCATATAACTGCCGTCAATCAATTCCTGCTTGTTTCCGTTGTATTCTCCGGCGAATAATTGATCTTGTTCAACAGGAACCTTGACCCAGTTCTTCCCATGGTCGTATGTTATGTTCAACGCATTTTTCTGTAACGTGTAGCTTATCGCGTCATTCGTGACAGGACGCAGCAGCTCAGATTGCGGTTGCTTAGGCCTTCCCTGCGCGCCAGTGACCTGACTGTGACTGCGGGTCGGTATGAAGCGGATCAGATTTTCATAATTAAATAGTGTCATGATCAGAGCGATGATCATGAACCCGCACACACTAATTAAGATCGTTTTCAAAGAAAAGACTCCTTCTGTTCATTTGTGGAGAACTCCGAGGATTTTCTTCAACAATACCAAAGGATCTCTTCGTTTACAATTCATGTCCTTATTAACGGCCACCCAACGATTGTCAATTTTTTTACGATGCATTTTTGTTGACATTGCTTCGAGTTGTAACTAAAATGATTACATCAAATGAAACAAGTAATTTTATAAAATACTATTTATTACGCATCGGTTGTAACAATATAAGTTACAGATGAATCTTATTAAATTTGGAGGTATTTTCTATGAAACTATTAGTTACCGGTGCCACCGGAAAGCTTGGCTCAAAGGTTGTTACGACACTCTTGAAGAATGTCCCGGCAAATCAAATTGCTGTCAGCGTACGTAATCCGGAAAAAGCAGCCGATCTTCAGGCTCAAGGTGTGGACGTCCGCTACGGAGACTTCGATCAACCGGAAAGCTTGGATCATGCTTTTGCAGGCATTGATCGGTTATTGATCATTTCTACAACCGACGACACGGAAACACGCATTCGGCAGCATACGAATGCCGTAGCTGCCGCTGAACGTGCAGGTGTAAAATTTATCGCTTACACAAGCATTGCTAATGCTCAGAAAAGCTCCAACGCACTGGCACCGACCCATCAGGCAACGGAACAGGCCATTTTAAAAACCGGCATTCCGTACTCCTTCCTGCGCAACAACTGGTATTTAGAAAATGAGCTCTCGTCAATTCAGGGTGTAATGGCAGGCGCGCCATGGGTAACCTCCGCGGGCAACGGCAAGGTAGGCTGGGCCTTGCAGCAAGATTATGCCGATGCTGCCGCAGCAGTACTCGCCGGCAGCGGCCATGAAAACACAATCTATGAACTGTCCGGCAAACTAAGGACTCAAGAAGAGCTTGCATCCGCTGTTGGCGAAGTGCTCGGCAAGAAAATTTCAGTGGAGCACGTCGATGACAGCACCTACACGAAGCTCATGAAACAAGCCGGCGCGCCCGAATTTCTTTTACCGATGCTTGAAGGTATTCAAAAGGATATCCGTGAAGGCAGTCTTGAAGTATCAAGCAATGATTTTGAAAAGCTTCTCGGACGTCCGCTCGCACCAATTAAAGAAGCCATCGCAAAACTCGTTCAAGAAAGTTCACAGACAAAATAATGTGTACTCATAACAGCCGGCCTTCCTGAATACAGAAAGGTCGGCTGTTTCATTTGAAAAATGCCATCGTCTTAGGAATTCTGAAATTCATACGTTAATTGATCCGACACATGAGGCTGGTTAATCTGAATATAAACATCTACTCGCTGGGTATCTTTAGGTACTTCAAATTCGGTCACATGCGAAAAATCCAGCCCAACTATATCGTGAAATAGTCCAGCCTGCTTCCAATGAACAAGATAAGAATGGGATGTATGTGAATCTGAACTGTCTTCCATGAAGTCCGTAGATTGATTGTCAGACAAAGCAGATGGTTTGTAGGATCGGCTGCCAATGGAAAGATGTTGAGGATTAAATGCCGACACACCGGCCCATGTCTGCACGGCATCGCTCGATATTTGCTGAAATTCCTGCCGGTACTGTATTGAGATCGATGTCGGCTTCATGGTTGCGGGACTATAGTCAATCCGCTCGCTCCCTACAAATGCGAATTTTCGTTGTCCTTCAGAGATGAGATCCAAACTGATGCGTACGAATTTTACTCGCTGTGGCAATTTCGAATGAGTCGCTTGAGACAACGCCTGAGCATACTTCTTTTTTGACAGCTTCTGTACATCACTTGAGGTAACCTTCAGATAGGCCATTGAATGAGCGACAACTTTACCTTTTAACTGTTCGAGCCGCTGCTGTTCTGCATCGGACATATTTGCAACCGCAAAGTCTGAGAACCCGATTTTTTTCAAATCCGTGGTACTCTGATTTTCTGAGCGCAACGCTTGGTGCTTTGTCTGCAATGTTTCTGGATTTACAATAATGGAGGATTGAACAAGTTGATCTAGGTAGGTATAGCACGTATAGATAAGCAGTAAGACGGTAACAGCAGTACAACCTATTAATATTTTCTTATTAATCAGGTAACTCTCCCTTCAAGGATAGCTGATGTTTAGTATAATAATACCAAGCATTGCATTAAAAATCGAATGTGATTGGGGAGCTATTTCGTGGGATTTAACCAAATAATCATAGGATGCATTTTTGTCTTCTTCCGTTTCAATATTAGCACGATTGATATTCTGCCTGATGTCATTGGCTACGCCTTTATCTTTTACGGAACGCGTAACTTATTATCCCATTTTCATAATGATCGGTTCATGAATGTAAAATGGTCAAGTCTGCTGCTCATCATTTTATCAGCGATCGATCTCTTTATCCATCATTCCGCGGTTCTAGATGGCGTCATTGACAACGCACAACTAAGCGGCAGGCTGTTTTCCTATATTTATTTTATCGTTACAACCGTCCTGCTTGCATTCAGTATTTATCATTTGTGCAAGGGCATTGAACAAGAAGCCCGGCGTGTTGGAAATACCGAACTCGCTTCCAAATCAACGTGGACCTACCAATTCTTCTTCTCATACCAAATCGTAACCGTGATTTTCAACACGACCGCTCTTTTCGTCGCAAAGGAATCACTGGAACCCAATCTAAACGGAACAACAGGAACGATACTATTTGTCGTACTCTTTTTTTGCATGATATCTGCTGCCGCCCAAGTGTTCCTTCTATTGAATAATGCGAAGAAGGTATTTGCCCATTAATAAAAAACAGAACCGCCCAACACATTGCGAGCCGTTCTGTTGCTTGATATCTGATTGTGGAACCGTGAAGCTGTTACCTATCAGCCACAGCATCAGTGATTTGCTGCTGGTCATAGGCCTGCAAGGTTAGAAACATAATGACGTAGAGCACGAGCGGAATCCAAACGTAGTTCACATTGATCATCGACAACGTCGCCGCGTTTTGCGCATGATTGGAAACATAACCGGACAGATGGAACAGTCCTGCAGTAATCATGCCGCCGATTCCGAGTCCCATATTGACCCCGAAATCATCGGTAGAAGCCAGAATACCTTCAGCCTGGACACCCATAGCCGTACCGTATCGAATCGTGTCGGCAATCATAATGGAAACAAGACCGATGATGATTCCGTGCCCGACAGAATTAATAAACGTTCCGGCAAACAGAGTTGCCAGAGAATGCGCATAAACCCCGACAGTCAAAATGACCTGACCGATAAAAGCAGTAACGATTCCGGACAGCATCGTCTGCTTCTTACCATGCTGTTTGGCCAATCGTATAATCAGTATAACTCCAATCAGGGCCGCCAACGTAAAGCTGTTTGCCAGCGGGACTAAGTCTTCGCGACCCAAGGTATATTTGAAATAGTAGATCGTGGTCTGATTTTTCAATGCAGTAACAAGCCAGTAAAGGAAAATCACCGCGGAAATGATTAGCCATGGCCGATTTTTGCGGAGCATGCGCATCACTACCTTAAACGGCTGATGTGCTACGTCAGGCTTGCTGATCCGCTCATGCACGTTGAAAAATGTATTGAGAATCAACAATAACGAAATCAACCCAAACACACAGATGGTCAGCAGGAAGCCCTTTTGCTGATCGCCGCGTCCAAAGAAGGCAACGAGCGGCAATGTGAAAACCGCAATAATAATTTGGACCGAGCTGCCGAAAAATTGTCGAATGACCCCAAGCAGTGTCAATTCCTGCTCATTTTCTGACAAAGCAGGCAAAATGGACGTAATCGGCAGATTGACCGCCGTATAAAAGAAGCCTAATCCCAGATAGGTTACGTAGGCCCATACAAGTTTACCTGACTGCGAGAAATCAGGCGTCATAAAAGTCAAAACGGCAAAAATGACATAAGGCAGAGCGTACCAAAGAAAGAACGGTCGGCTTTTGCCCCAGCGAGAATGCGTATGGTCGATCATCACCCCAATAATAAAGCTTTCCACAACATCGGCAATCCGGGCAACGATGAACAAAATCGCTACCGCCCCTGGATTTAATCCATAAACATCGGTATAAAAGAACAACAGGTACGTGGTTAACATTTGAAAGACCAGATTGTCGGCCGCATCGCTTAATCCATAGCTGATGCGTTCCGGCCAGGCCGTTTGCCATTTTCGTTTCATAAGCCATCTTCTTTCCAAAGAAAACAAGAAGGCACCAAATGGTCAGCGCCACTTGGTGCCGTTTCATTTCATTGTATGTGCTTGGTCAGCCGATGGTAAACTTCATCGCCTATAACGTCATTAGTCCACATCCAGACGATGTGTCCCAACGCTTCGGAAATATGTTCCTCCGTCGGCTGCTCCTTCGCTGACGGTACGGTTTTCATTGCCGGCATAATACCCAGGTGAAAAGCTGCCCAGACGGTGAGACCAAATACCGATCCTCCGCCTGCTTTGATTTTCGGTTCATATTGAGCAAGCACCTGATAAAGTACGGCAAATGACGTGGAAAAACCGAAGTGGACTAAATAACTGACCCATGGCATATCTTGTTCTGAATATCGATATGCAGCGTGTGTGGCTGATTCAGGAACACCCATTTGCTGCAGTAATTTCTGAGGCGGATTCGTTGCGTCACGTTTTGGAGTCCGCGGCGGCAGAACGTTTTCCCAGCCAAATTTGACGAGTCCGGAAATGAGCCCGGCGACAACTCCTGCTTTTATGGCTGCATTTAATTTGGAGGACTGTTTCTTTTTTAAAGCCATGTCTCCAGCTCCTTCTCTGTTGCTTACTTATTGTTAGTCTACCAACTAGTATAATCAATTCTTTCATTTAAGTGGTGCATTATGCTTTTGGGTTATTCATTTGCTATGGATGTGAGTGCACAAATGCAATTGTACCCTACATTTTATTAAGTTACAGTTGCTTCCAACAAAGGCCCTATTAATCTCAACAACATACCTGCCCATTTTCTCTCCATGCTATAATGAGCACGGAATGCAGACTTCAATTTATGAAATGAATCAGTGAGGTGCACTCATGCCAACACGAAGAATTACTCTTTCCAGCACGGTCAACACACGAGATTTAGGTGGTTATCCAACCCTTGACGGCAGAACGACAGCATTTGGAAGAATCATCCGCAGCGATGCACCGCAAGCATTAACCCGAGAAGATCTTGCATTATTGAAGAAATTAGGTGTTACAGCAGCACTCGATTTCCGTTCCAAACCGGAAACAGAAAAATTACCAAGTGCCTTCGAACAATCTGCTGATTTTGATTACTTTCATTGCCCGTTTGCATTTGGCAATCGCAATCCAGCCTCTAAGGCAGAAGTTCCCCTGCTGTACGCGGAAATGATCGATGATCTTCCGGCAATCAAGCGGATTCTCAGCATTATCGCTCGGCAAGAGGGTTCAATTTTTATCCACTGCTATGTCGGCAAAGACCGCACAGGTGTAGTAGCTGCGTTGCTTTTGCTTATTGCCGGCGTCGGCATCAGCGACATTCTGGCTGACTACCAAGTCTCCTATACTTATTTGCGGCTCAGAATACGTGAATTGCTGCATGAACATCCGGAACTTCCTGATTTCACTGGCCGATCCGATATGGAATATATGGAAGTGGCCCTGGATCATTTTTTCAAGACCTACGGCAATATCCAAGACTATCTTCAGAAAGTCGGACTGCATCCGGATGAACTCACTTTGCTGAGAAATAAGCTCCTCTGATGATTCGGCGAATCAGATAAGTTACAATCTGGAGAGCACCAAGATTAAATAGGTCGCAATTGACGAAACAAGAAGGGAAACTATTTTATGAGAAATGTTCATCCGCGTTCGCTATACCGCCATTTCAAAGGCAATTTTTATTACGTAATTGACGTTGCACTGGATTCGGAAACGCAAAAAGAAATGGTTGTTTATCAAGCGCTCTATGGGGAAAACAAACTTTGGGTCAGACCTAAAGCAATGTTTCTATCTGAAGTAGAAGGCAAAGAAAATCCAACGGGACAAGTTTATCGTTTTGAATTATATCACTCAGAAAAGAGTCTTTAAAAACATCCCCTGATATTGGACTTAAAAAAGTGAATTTATTTGGGTTCCGTTCGCTCATCCTATTTTTATTTCCGCCAAAAAGTTGAACAGTCTGCTTTGTCGGCAATATTAAATGCGATCATTTTCTCAAGTAATGTGTAATCAATCGGCTGATCCCAAGGAAAGCGCATTAACATCTTGGTATGATCATAACCAGCCTGCACAATGTCAGCAGAAAAGTGTTCAATCCCTGCAAGTTCCGGCGAAACAGCCAAATGTTTTTTGGATGTGCTGAAACCAATAATAAATGTACCGTGATCAGTAAACATTGGCTGATTCCATTTAATAACCGGAACTAAATGGGGGAATTTTTCAACAACCCAGCCTAAAACTTCTTCCGTCCGATCTCGATGCTGAAGATTATCAATACGTGCTAAAAAGTCTGCGAAAACGTCCATGCTATTCCCTCCTAGAGTATAAATTATACCCATGAAAAAAGATCCTCAAACCATTACCATTAAATCACTGATTTCCACGTCTATTTCCTTTGAGTAACGAAAAAAGGGAGGAATGAAAAAATTCCTCTCGTTTTCCCAAATTTTTCACTTAATAAACTTCATCGGATCGACGGCACCGTTATGCGGCGGCGGATTCCATTGTCCGTCATACAATTCGAAGTGCAGATGTGAGCCAAAGGATTCACCTGTATTGCCCATTCCGCCGATATCCTGACCTTTACTCACTCGGTCGCCTGCAGAAACATGGTAACTGTTAAGGTGGGCGTATACGGTGGTGAATAAGTGACCATTAATCTTATGCGAGATCATGACTGTATTCCCGTAACTGGACGAATGATACGCTCTAAAAACAACGCCGTCCGCAGCGGCCATTACCGGTGTCCCCTCACTACTCGCGATATCAATTCCGGGGTGAAAACTGTTGTCAAAGGAACGTTGACCAAATCCGGAGGAAATATAGCCCTGAGCCGGTTTTATAAAATCCGCTTTACTGTCAGACAGATTCTCAAGGTCGGCGGATTGACTGCTTAGTGCACGCGTTTGTGCTTCCGCAACTTCTGTTTCTTCATTCTTATCCATTTCTTTTTCTTTTATTTTCGATGCTTCTTTTTTCAATAACGCGAGTTGACTGCGTTGATCCTCTTCCTTTTTAAGAAGCTCGGTCTCCAGATCCTTTAATTCTGCCAAGCCGTTCTTTAACTGACTTTGTTCATCAATAAGCGCCTGTTGATTTGCGGCCCGGTTTGCCTTGTCTTGCTTTTGATCATTGAGCATGTTTTGATCGTTTTCCGAAATTGTTTTTAACGCAAACACTCGATCTATGAAATTTCCAAAACTCTCTGAACCAAGCAGAACATCAAGATAGTTTGCGGATCCTTGATTGAGATACATGGTTCGAACCCGCTTTTTCAATAATTTGTCCCTGCTGTCGATCTGCTTGTTCAGTCGTTTAATCTCTTCCTTCATCCACTTCGATTTTTCACGACTTTCTGCTAGTATTTCCTGCTTGTCTGCCACCGCCGTCTTAATCTTCTTCACTTGATGATCCGAGGCCTTGAGCTGCTTAATAACCACATCTTGTTGCTGTTGATTCTCAGAAAGCTGATCCGATTGTGCATGTACGTCCATAACGCCGACGAAGCCCATGACTAAAGAAAACATCAGCCCCAGTGCTATTGCTGTATGTATGTGTTTCCGATTCATGATCCCTTTCCCCTCTAGTACTTTTCTCTGTTTGTATCGCTTCAGGCGGATACCCTCAGCAAAATTCTATGTTCACATCATAACAACCTAATATGACACAATAAGACATGATTCGATAACAATCTAGTTACAAAAAAAGCGCCCTTCTCATGGACACCTTTAGGCTATAATAGACTCATAGCGATTGATGGGGGTAAACGCGTTGGCTCGTGAAGAATTAGATAAGCTCACCGAGGTATACATAAACGATCAGGAATCAGTCTACCATACTTGGTTTATTAATAATGAAGATCGCCTCAAAGCATTCCGCACCATCAAAAAGGGGCTAAAAAAAGTCATCAGTGAAATTGAAGCACGCAGCTTTGGCAATGATTTCAAGGGATCGAGTTTGGAAACCGTTGTTACGGCGATATCGGAGCAAAAACAAGTTTTTGAAGGTGCGGCACATCCGTTTTACTGGAAACCAAAACTGCGCATTCCCGATATTTATGAGAACCCGGAAAACCAACTGGCTTTCGGAAGATTTCTTAATGCATGTTTGCATGCCAACAATGCTGAACAGATTTTTGACGAGATCGTGAAACTTGACCAATTAAAGATTAAGGGCCTTGGCCCGGCAGTTGCCACTATTATTTACTTCCTTCACCCCACCCTGTTTCCGCCTTTCAATACGGCGATTGTTCGCGGGTACAATACATTGTTCCATAAGAAGCTGAAGCTTGGGTCTTGGATGGCCTATCTTGAAATGAGAGAGGACATTTTGGCGACAAATCCACAATCTCGCTTGTCCAAAGACTTAGGCGCTTTTGCCGGTTTACTGTTTGAGATTGGCACAGGCCGGCTTATCCTGCCCGAAAATAGCGACCAGATTCTGGATGCGGAAAACGAAAAGCGTTTAAAAGTATTGAAAAAAAGACATCATCAAGTCCTTGATGACCAAATTGAGGAAAATGCGCACAGTGAAATGCAGTACCATTTAGCACGATT
The DNA here is from genome assembly GCF_056678885.1 of Sporolactobacillus sp. PKPK-6. NCBI lineage: Bacteria > Bacillati > Bacillota > Bacilli > Caryophanales > Sporolactobacillaceae > Sporolactobacillus > Sporolactobacillus sp. PKPK-6. The sequence goes on from NZ_JBWXPA010000001.1 coordinate 1,684,921, forward strand.
GGGACACTCGCTGGGTTATCACGTGTGGATTGCACAAAACGACCATAAGCGAGAATATAACGGTAAAAAACTCGGCGAATACTCGCTTCCCGCCTTGCCGCTCTCGAATCTAAGCAAAAGCGTTTTTGATACCATATCCCTGATTGACGTACTCTGGCTGAATCAGAATGGTGAGATTGTCAGCGGATTTGAAGTGGAAAAGAGTACCTCCATTTATTCAGGCATTCTCCGGCTTTATGATTTGTCGCTGTCTGTTGATCAAGTATGCAGACTATTTCTTGTCGCTCCCAACAAACGTGAAAAAGAAATCAAAGCGCAATTAATGCGTCCATCATTCATTAAAGAACACTCCTTAAAGTCCGTCATGTCTTATCTTTTATTTTCCGATTTGCAATGCGACTGTGACGCCATGTGCAAATTCGGTACGGACATCAGCATCCTTGATCCGATTGCAAAATCGGTATGAATTTTGCTGTTAAATTAGAAGCAGATTTTCTTATTGGTGGCTGCCTTCAACCATTCATTCATTAGGCTATCTGAACTAATTCGGATTATGCTAAAATAATAAACAAGGTAATAGAACGGCTTAAAGAGCGGTGTGTCTCACCCTGTTACTCGTAGGGTCTCCTGTAGACGACAGAGAACGGAAGGAGGCATTCTTCAACCAATGGATATAATTGGAGTAATAATTAGCATGATTGCGCTGCTCTTTATGGGCGGCACATTCATTATTGCTTTGCTCAGTTATATCTCAAGGGAAAAGAAATAACCGCTCTGGTCGGCAAACTAGAAAGCGGTTATCCTTTGAGATATTCAGCTATAAAGTGATGCGCTGCTCTTAAAGCAGCTTCTAAAGCCTAGGCAGTTATCTGTGTAAGCGCACAGGTAACTGCCGTTTTTATTATATACATGAATAACCAAATGTAGACGCAAAATCCATATGCTTAATCTACTAGATCAAAGCAACTATATATCCTAAGCGTTATATACCTTTAATCCTATTATAAAGTCTACTATTGAAAATGTGAAGCACAAGAACATACTGCATAGTCTACTACCTAATAACACAGTCTAATCATTAAATACTATGGATATACATCTACGTTTTGTGTGATTCATTGTCATCCCGTGACCTGTTCTGCTTTTTGATCCCTTAAATTGAAAAAAACATGATGATAAAACAGCTGCCAATCAAAGAACGGAGACCCTAGACGCTGATTTATCCCGGTAATGAATCGCCGGTTTTTCTCAGCTGGTCTACTAAATAAATATAAAGGCCTTCAGCAATAATTTGCGGGCATCAGTCAATCACGTTATCATGAGATCAGCAGCTCGAAAATCAATCATACGATTTTCAGTGCCAATTCATAAACATGGCACGACTTGCGAAACTTTTATCAGCAGGAAATGAAAGGATTTATCAGAAATGACGGATTTTCAAAGGCTGAAAGAACAGCTGATCACATATAGCAAGAAAATAGGTGTGGACAAGATCGGCTTCACGACAGCTGATCCGTTCACCGAGCTCAAGGCACGGCTCTATCGGCAGCGAGAACTCGGTTATCAGTCCGGATTCGAAGAGAAGGATATCGAAAAAAGAACCGAGCCGACTCTGCTCATGGACGGTGTGCAGTCGATCGTCTCGATCGCCATGGCCTATCCGAAACGAGTGGCCGAGCGTCCGGCAAACACGAAAGGTCATCGTCGCGGCGCCTTTGCCCGGGTCTCTTGGGGACAGGACTACCATGCGATTCTTCGTGACCGCATGCAGAAGCTTTGCGAATTTCTGGTTGACACAATTCCCGGAGCCACGTGCAAAAGCATGGTCGACACCGGAGAACTGTCTGATCGGGCCGTGGCTGAACGTGCCGGCATCGGCTGGGTGGGGAAAAGTACCAATCTGATTACGAAAGAATTCGGGTCTTATGTTTATCTTGGCGAGATGCTGACCAACATCCCGTTTCCTCCGGACAAGCCGGCGACCGACCTGTGCGGTGACTGCACGATTTGTATCGACCACTGCCCAACCGGAGCACTGGTTCAAGGCGGACAGCTCAACAGCCAGAAATGCATCGCCTTTCTCACCCAGACAAAACAGGAGCTTCCGGAAGAATACAAAAAAGCGATTGGTAACAGGCTCTATGGCTGCGACACCTGTCAACAGGTCTGTCCGTACAATCGGGATGTGGACAGTCATTTTCATGAGGAAATGGAGGCGGATCCGGAACTTGCCCGTCCGCTTCTTGCACCGTTGCTGTCGCTGTCCAATCGTGATTTTAAAGAAATATTCGGGGAATTGTCCGGTTCCTGGCGGGGAAAGAAGCCGATCCAGCGCAATGCGATTGTGGCACTCGGCAATTATAAAGAAGTTGACGCCGCACCGGAGCTCCTCCGCCTATTGCAGGAAGACCCGCGTCCCGTCATCCGCCGCACAGTTACCTGGGCACTGCAGCAAATGTGGGACCGATTTGAGCCCGATATGCATGCGCAAATTATTGAATCACTAAAAAAACTTCTCGTGAAAGAAGAGGACGAGAAAATTTGTCAGTGGATTAAGGAAAAACTCGATAATGAAAAGGATAATTGTAGTTAATCATCAAGACAATGATGGAACCCATTCACAATGCATTCCGTTCGCACAGGGAACATTTGCAATCATCCACCGCAAAAAACAAACGTAAGGGGTAATCATCGATGCTGGATAAGCGAAAACAATATATCTATGTGTTACGTTTAATTCCTTCTTTATTAAATGAAGCAAATTGGACAAAGCGGGAAAATGATGCGGTTGAACGACATTTTTCAAGATTACAAGAATTGCTGAATAAAAGAGTGCTCATTCTTGCGGGAAAAACAGAAGGCCTGGATGAAAAGACATTTGGCATTGTCATCTTACAAACTTCTTCGTTCGAAGAGGCGCAAATGCTGATGCAATCCGATCCGGCCGTTGCAACAGGAATCATGACTGCTGAACTCTATCCTTACCACATCGCACTGATGCAGTCTGATTTGCCATTCATCGATTAGTCATTTCATCTACTATTTGCATCAAATACCGACATCATTCTCAGTAGTGAGCACGGTACTCATATCGATAGTAATCGTTTTTCATTAAGTTCAGCTACAGATGCACATGTCGGTCTGTTTCGCCCTGGCTTTAATGCCGTATAAGCAAATCGTCCTATTTCTCCCAAAGTTCAACCAGTCGACCATCTGGATCTTCAATCCAAATAAACGTTCCAAATTCACTAGTCTCTTTTTTCTTTGCAAGGGGCACACCAATGTCTTCAAGGTGCTTAATCATCTCGTCTAGATTATCTACTTGGAAATTCAACATGACTTGCTGTTCCGTTGGAAAATAACGGTCATTCTCGGTAAAAAAAGAAAAAATCGTTTCATTTCCTAATTGAGGTTTAATCATAGTCCCATTCCAATTTTCTATTTCAATCTTCAATACGTCACTGTACCATTTTTTTACGACTTCAAGATTCTTAGTTCTCCAAAATATTCCTCCGACACCTTTTATCATCTTTTTAAGCTCCTATCAACTGTTGTTTTTAAACCTCATGGTTAAAAGATATGCCAAAATAATGCAAACGACAATTAGAAAAATACTAATTAGGAAGGATCCTGGCGTTGAATAAAATGCGTTTGAAATATACCTGGATAAATATAGCATAAATAGAAAATTAATTATGTATTGGATCCACCATACTATTTTTTCGATCACACCCAGAAATCCCTCTTCTCTATTGATTCTGTGTACTTTCGCCCATAGACTTGGTACACTCAATTTTAGTCCATGAGCTTTTATGTTCAGCCTTCTGACCTCTGATCAGTGGAAATACAAAACACGCCACAAGTTACATTAAATATACTTTATGGCGTGATCTTTTGGAACACTTTCAATTGGTAAACATCTCAGTCAATGCATGTGCACATGATTGTCGGTGGTTAAACAGAATGTTATGGGTCGTGAATTTTGTTACATTGATTTGTTTAACTTACATTTAAAAATTTACTTATGACCTTTTTAAAATGTTCAGGATTTTCCAGTCTTAGCAAATGACCTTCATGGTCAAATTCAATGATTTGTGCATTTGGAATTAGATCAGAAGCTTCTTTTCCCAAGTCAGGCGGATTCAAAATATCGAACTTTCCACTAATTACAAGTGTGGGCAGTTTTATTTTTGTGAGTTCTTCTCGGAAATCAAATTTCGTGATTGATTTCGTCGCCGCTTGTTTTTGAGCAGGAGTCAGATGATCATAGTTTAACGTCTGCTCTACGATTGGATCAAATCTTGATGGTGTATGAATGATATATTTAGATAAAATCTTAAATGCTTCTTCGCTTGTTTTGCCAACTAATTCATTGGCGTGTTCCTTTTGTAATTTGCCATAGGATGAACCTTCACCATGTGATGCCGGGACAACAAGGATCAGCTTTGATAACAAATCAGGTCGTTTAATTGCAATCCCTTGTGCGATGTAGCTTCCCAGAGACTCGCCCAGAAGTATGACATTCCGGAGACCCAATCGGGTGATGAGCTCAATTCCGTCATGGATATGATCGTCAAGTGTATACCTTTCAGGCTTGGATGAGTCACCATGTCCCCGTAAATCATAACGTATGACTAAATGTTCTTGACTCATCCACTCAAATTCATACTCAAATGTAAAGCGGCTACTTGTTACACCGTGTATTAATAAAATAGGCGGATTCCCAATTCCCTTTTCTTCATAACAAATCTGGGTGGTTTTGTCGGTGGATAATACTGCCAACTTCATCATTCCTTTCGTTTATGTAGTGAGTTAACTTGTAAGAATCATTTTTATAAAATTTGTAATAATTTTTATTACAATTATAAATTCACCTTTATAACGAAAAAAGGATTATGCTTGCCTAATATCAATCCAATTGTGACAGTATTCATTAAAGGCATACAAAAAGAGTGAGAGATCTGCATCAGATCACTTCACCCTTTTCGCATAGTAATCAAAAATCATTAGATCGGCATTGTAATTTTCAATATCATAGATAAAAATTTTCTTTTTCAATTTTCAGATCAATCATTGATGTTAAACAAACTATTTCTTTTTATTTGATTCATATTTAGAGGTAAATCGTTTTCTGTCTTTTGTAATTTGATTGTCAACAGCTTTCTTAATTTTGAGTACTTGATCATCTGCCTTCACTTTATTTATGAGCGAGGATGTCTTTACAGAAGGAAGACTATTAATTTTTGTTAGTTCTTTATTCGAATTTGGTCCCGATATTAATATTGAACCGTCCGGTTGTGCATATCCGATAAATGTATAATAATTCCCTTCCACAGGAAGTGTGTCGTTTTCATAGAGCTGAACATTCTTTTTATCTTGAGTTAATCCACCTTCTTTTACAATAGGAATTTCTTGGTTTGTGATAAGCTCACCTTTTAAATTTTGGATCACAGTTACTTTATAATTTGTAAATGGATCTGCAACGGTCTTTGTTCCACCGTCCTTAGTTTCTGTTTCAACAGGATTCTTAAAGTCCGTATCTAATTGCTCGTTTACATAGCCAACAAATACGTAATCAGCATAACCAACAAGTGCTCGTTCATTATCTGGATTAATGATAAAAGAGCCTTCTACACGTTTAACAGGGAATGATCTTCCATCCTTAAATGTATATTTATCTGAGCAGCCCGTTAAAACAAGTATAAAGATAAGAAGAATTGCGTAATTGTATTTCTTCATAAATAATCCTCCTCGTATTATTAGTTTTGAAGTTAATAGTCATCCCTGTTCAGCTCAAGTACTGCTCAATATTCTCTCCGTGATTTAATTTAATGAGTAATTACATAAAAATACCGATCATAAGATGCTTTATCATTTGCACTTAGACTGGTTCTTGTAGTATCGTATTTATACATAATATCTTTGGATGTATTATGTGCAAGACCCAACGTATGACCTAATTCATGCGTTGCGACATTTTGTTTTCTTGTTCCTGATAATTGATCCATATTATATTTATTAAACTTCAATTCTCCATATTGGTATGTGGTTGCATTAGTGCCATTTACTATATATATATCGGATAACGTCACATCTTTAATAGTCCAATCTGTATCATGTCTGATTTTGTTACCTATATAATTATTCCATGTGTTGACTCCGCTTTTAAAATAACTCAAATATGAAGTAGATCCACCCCAGTCCATATGAAGTCCACTGTCGATTAAACTCCAATTCTGTATGCTAGATGAGGCAGCATAAGTTTCCTCAGGAAATGATAAAGAAAAGAAGAATGTGAGCCCAACGAGAATTATTAGTGCGGAGATTAATTGGCGAATTTTTTTCATGTAACAACCCTTCCTTTAGGTTTAATTAAGTTAAATAATTGAATAATAAAAATGTACTATTCGATGGAAAATCTTGCTGTTATAGGTTTTGTATGAATACTTGATATTGAGTTTGAAACTCTGACTTTTCTTAACAACCCCTTGGAAAATTTCGATATAACAATGAACATTAATAGGTGAATGAATTTCATATTTCTCAGCCCTTGTGCCCCAAGGGTTTCAAAACACAAAAAGGGAAGTACCTCCCCAAGTCTTGTATAATGGTAATTGAGTAGAAAACCAAAAAAGACCGGAGGGATACTCCCTGTGACCATTATACGACAAATGAGTTTATTTGGCGTCCAGGAATTATTTGAAATGGAACCTACCCATCGCTATGACGCCATTATTTCAGCTTTGAATTTGGATAAAATCTACCATGCAGTAAGCAAAAAAACGCATCTTGGAGCACCTGAAGATTTAAACTACTCAGCCATGATTATTTCCGTTTTTATTCGGATTGTTGAACGCATTCCAACGATCAAAGACCTTGTCAAACGGCTCAATGAAGACATTGCTTTTAAACTAAACTGTGGCTTTCTTGTTTCCGATCCTACCCCTTCCGAAGCTTCCTATTCCCGGTTGATTACCAAACTGGAGGAATCAAAGATCTTGGAAGACGTTCAGGAACAAGTCATGATCCAGGCTATTGCCGAAGGATTCATCAAGGATGACACCATTGCCATTGATGCCACACACTTTGAAGCCCGTGATCAGGCACCGCCAAAGGAAGAAAATCCGGACAAAGAGCCGAAAAAACGGGGCAGAAAATCCAAAGAAGAGCGTGAAGAGTGGCTCGCTGAACAAGCCAAAAAAGAAGCGAATCTGCCCCTTTTTGAAAAGAAAATTGAGGCTCAACTGGACGCTCCTCTTTCAGAACTGCGTGCGCAAGTTCCGAAGGAACCGAAGTGGGGCATTAAAAAGAACAGTGAAGGCAAGCATGTGTTTTGGTTTGGCTATAAGGGCCATTTAGCTGTGGGCACAACCAGTCAATATATCGTGCAGTCGTTGTTCTCCTCGGGCAATCTTAATGATGGAAAAGCAGCCATTCCATTGCTTAAAGGAATTCAAGAACGTTTATCGTTGCCCGCTTTACGCTATGAAACCATGGATGCCGGTTACGATTTCGAAGCGATCTATCAACAGATTTACCGCATGGGTCATCAATCTGTGATCGCGTACAACAAACGAAACGAATCAAAACCAGAAGGTTTCGATAAGCACTTCGCGCTTACCTGTTTCAGAGAACATTCTTATCGTTATGACAGCTACGATGTCAAGTATGAAACATTAAAATATACGCAACCAAAAGAATGCCCGGACTGTCCGCTAGCCCATGAAGGCATCTGCCAAAAAGTGTATAAAGTGAAAATAACAACAGATCTTCGAAGATACACAGCGCCTGCCCGAGGATCCAAAACATGGAAAAATATTTTTAAACGCAGAACCGCTGTCGAACGGGTGAATGCCTATTTGAAGGAATTCTTTCAGCTCAACAATGTTCGCTACCGAACCGGAAAGCGAGCAAAAGTACATTTCGATCTCGTTACACTAGTTTACAATGCATCAAAACTAGCCGCAGACCGCATCAATGCTTTATTAAATCAAGAATACCAAGCTGCATAACCAAAAAGAAACTAAAAAAAAATAGCAAGTTAGAAATTCTGCAGGTCTCTGCTTTTTTACAAAGAGCAATTATGAAATTGATTCAGGTAATAATCAATTCTGATTATCCCGCTAGCTCATGATAGGTGACCGTTAATGTGGTTACGCAGTTAGAAAGTAGGTGATGGAAAAGTTCATCTTCAAAGTGTCGACGATTAAATAGGTAACTGAACTCATCGCGATGGGCCTAAATTTGTTTCTTGTCTAGACCATGGTAGGTTCCCTCATAATTGCTCTGGCATTGGATATCATGTTGTGCAACCAATGGAGATGATCCCGATTACTTTTGGGAGCAAATTTAATCCCCTAAACCTAAACCTCTCCCCACCTCCCCGACAAGACCTGGTAGGAACTAAAACCGTCCGTATGGATCATCGTGTCAGATTTCAGTGTTTTTTCTGTCAGTACTCTGAGCGTTTTGCCTTGGACATTGGGAACTCTTTGTATTTTGGCGTATTGCGGATGACCTTTGGTATTGAGGATCAGCCCAACGACCAACGTAGCCTTTTTGGTTCCCCGTCTACGTTTGCCTCCCTCAGTTGGCCTGATAAAAAGTGTGCACATCGCAGACAGGGCAGGTAAAGCTATCGGATCATTTGTTCTGAATCAAGTAGAATTCACAGGAAGATTGACTAGAAATGATTCTGGAAATAGTTCATTTTAGCTTTTTTGCCATAACACCCCCCAACGTATTCTCTACACTTCATTTATGAGTCTAAGAGATTTTTGAACTTCTAGGCATGTTTGGACGGTTTTTTAGGCATTATTACATTGTGGACCTTTTTTATTGTGGTCAATAAAAAAGTAATGTTAATGCTTAGAAACATTTTATATTATTCAAAAAAAAAAATCTGTCGTAATTTGTCGACAAAATGATTTTTTTTTGGTATGTGAAAAATTAAATCATACGATAACTTTGTGATATATAAAAGTAGCCTAAGCAATCTCCGCATAAACGGACAGCAAGCCTTAGAGCTTCACAGACACAACAAGCGACTGATCCATCCCCTACTTAGGATTCAAGCCTTAAAGTGAGAGAAAAGACTGTTGGCAGGATTAAAACTCGCTTTTTTATAAACTCTTATCAACTGTTGTTTTTAAACCTCATGGTTAAAAAATATGCCAAAATAATACAAACGACTATTAGAAAATGCTAATTAGGAAGGAGCCTGGAGTTGAATAAAATGCGTTTGAATCGATCACCTGCTAAATTACCAGCTCACCTGCTGAATAACCGCCTCACCTGCTAAATAAATCGTTAACCTGCTGAATAACCGCCTCACCTGCTAGATAATCGATTCACCTGTTTAACTTTTCCCGCTCTATAATTGCCAGTCCGTCTTTACTGCGTAACAAGATCATCCTCAGGAAACATTTTATAAAAAACAGGCAAGTACACGATTTTGTGTACTTGCCTGTTTCTATTTTTATTCCACCGTAACCGATTTGGCCAGGTTTCTTGGTTTATCGACATCGCATTCGTTCTGCAGGGCTGCGTAGTACGCAATCAGCTGCAGGGGAACTGCGCAAACAAGTGGTGTCAGGGCATGGTGCACTTTCGGAAGCACGATGCGGTCTTCCGCGTGATTCGTGACTCCGTCCATGCTGATGATGCACGTGTGGGCGCCGCGAGCGGCTACCTCTTCAACATTACTGCGAATGTTGTTGTTGACATTTTTCTGGGTCGCAAAAGCGAAGACCGGTGTGCCGTCCTCGATCAGGGCAATGGTGCCGTGCTTAAGCTCGCCGCCGGCGAAGCCTTCTGCTTGGATGTAGGAAACTTCCTTCAGCTTCAGCGAGGCTTCCATGCAGACGTAGTAGTCGAGTCCGCGACCGATATAGAAGGCGTTGCGTGTGATCGAGAGATATTCGCGTGCGACTTCCTTCAGCAGCGCTTTTTCATCGATCATCTGCTCCATGCCTTGTGCGGCGATGCTCATCTCATGAACAAGGTCGAAATCGAGTTTCTTGCCTGTCTTTTGAGCAGAAGCAACGGCGATAAATGCAAAGACGGCGATCATAGCTGTATACGCTTTGGTTGATGCGACAGCGATTTCCGGGCCCGCGAACAACAGCATTTTGTAATCTGCTTCGCGGTACAGAGTCGAGCCTTCGACGTTCGTCATGGTCAGTGTCGGATAGCCGAGCTTCTTCACTTTGACGAGTACGGCACGGCTGTCGGCCGTTTCGCCGCTCTGCGAGATGAAGATGAACAGCGGCTTCTTCGAGAGAAGCGGCATATTATAGGAGAATTCACTCGAAATATGCACTTCGGTCGGAATTCCGGCAACGGTCTCAAGCAGATGCTTGCCGACGAGTCCGGCATGATAGCTCGTGCCGCAGGCGATGATGTAGATTCGGTCTGCGTCACTGACGGCCTTCGTGACCGTCGGATCAAGCGTAACGACTCCGTCCTTGCCGCTGTATTCCTGCAGCAGACGGCGCATCACGGCCGGCTGTTCGTCGATTTCCTTCAACATATAATGAGCATAAGCACCTTTTTCCGTGTCATGCGCATCGAAGGAAACCGTATAAGGCGCGCGCGTCTTTTTGTTGCCGTCGAGATCCATGATCGTGTAGCTGTCACGAGTCAATTCGACAACTTCTTCATCCATCAGCTCAACGTACTGCTTCGTCTTCTGGATCATCGCTGTCGCGTCACTTGCTACGACATTGAAGCCATCTCCGAGTCCGATCAGAAGCGGGCTTTTGTTCTTCGCTACATAGAGCATGTCGCTGTCTTCCGCGTCAACCAGTGCAATCGCATATGAGCCGTCAAGCAGCTTCAGCGTTTTCCGCAGAGCTGCTTCCGTACTCAGACCTTCGTTTGCGAAAACTTCGATCAGCTGTACAACGACTTCGGTATCCGTCTCGCTTTTCATGGTAACGTCGGACAGATATTCTGCCTTCAGCTGACTGTAGTTTTCAATTACACCATTGTGAACAAGGGTGAATCGGCCTGAAGCACTCTGATGCGGATGCGCGTTGCGCTTGTTCGGTTCGCCGTGTGTTGCCCAGCGTGTATGACCGATACCAAGCGTTGCGTGAACGGCAGGATCCACGGATTCACGAAGAACGGCGATCCGTCCTTTTTCCTTGAAAACATGGACACCATCTGCATTCAAAAGCGCGATTCCTGCTGAATCATAGCCCCTGTATTCGAGATTGCTGAGTCCCTTAAGTAAAATGTCACGTGCATCTTCGTTGCCAATATAGCCTACAATACCACACATAGGATCGTCCTCCTTGTGAGGCAAGGTGCTTCAAAGATGTTCTATTCATCAGATAGGGCAGTCTTGCCCCACTTGTTTTTTTTATTTTTATTGCCTATGTGCCTGCAGCACGGGTTCTGTACAGAAAGTTGCCTTCCTGGTTTGTGCGCGTGCTAACGGTTGCAAGCATTCCGAGAGGTATCCGCCGAATCCTTCGATAAACCTCTTCCTCGTCAACTATTCCGTAAATCTCCGTTCGAGAGAATAGTCCAGGCGCTTAATATTCAGTTATCCGACCCTCGCTTTCCTTCTCGAGTTACCCACATACTACTTTAATCTGATCTGTGCGTCAATCTTCTTCGAAGTGGGATTCTTTTTCTTACTCAATATATCTATTCAGCAAAGCCATGTCCGGCAACCACGGGATTAAATTTTCTATGGTCATCTTTTCCCGTCTCAGTTGAAAATGGCAAACAGTTATAAATTCGCAGAAACAGCGATCATAATGCCCGCCCAAATTCAGAAAAATTATTTTCCAAAAGTGGAGACTTTGACCGCTGGTTTATTTCGTCTTATTTTATTGAATTTCGCCGCCAACTGCTTCAACAACCTTTTGAGCAATTCGGTCGACATAAGCATCGCATGCTTCCTCAGTCGGTGCCTCAGCCATTACACGAATAAGTGACTCCGTACCTGAAGGTCGCACCAGAACGCGTCCGTCGCCGGCCATATCGGCCTCAACATCCTTGATCGATTGAGCGACCTCCGGATTTTCCGTTACATGGAATTTGTCGGCAACATGGATGTTGACCAATTTTTGCGGATATGTTTGTACTCCGGCGGCAAGCTCGGACAGCTTTTTACCGCTGGCTTTCAAGATGCTGACCAGCTGCAGAGCTGTCAGCATTCCGTCTCCCGTTGTCGAATGTTCAAGGAAGATGATGTGTCCCGATTGTTCACCACCAAGTGAGTAACCGCCGGCGCGCATTTCTTCCATAACGTAACGGTCGCCGACCTTCGTCTGTTTTGTTTCAATTTGCTCCGCTTGAAGTGCCTTGTACAAGCCAAGATTACTCATAATGGTCGTTACCAATGTATCTTTATTCAGCATTCCTTTTGATTTCAAATAGGTAGCACAGATATACATAATTTTATCGCCGTCAATAATGTTTCCCAGCTCATCAACAGCAATCAAGCGGTCGCCATCGCCGTCAAATGCAAGTCCGCAATCGGCTGCCTTTTCCACAACAAGTGCAGATAAAGCATCCGGATGTGTCGAGCCGACGCCTTCATTGATATTTTTACCATTTGGTGATGTCCCTATTGTGACAATGTCTGCTTCCAGATCAGCAAAAAGATGCGGGGCGAGCGAGCTCGTCGATCCATTGGCACAGTCGAGTGCGATTTTGAGCGAGGAAAAATCGTCTTCCTGTATCGTCTGTTTCAAAAATTGAAGATATTTTTGGCTGCCTTCAAAATAGTCGCTGGATGTGCCTAAGTCACCGCCGATTGGTCTTGGCAGATCATCTTTTTCTTTAGACAGCAATGCTTCAATGGTTTCCTCAACCTCGTCGCTCAGCTTAAATCCGTCACTGCCAAAGAACTTGATGCCGTTATCGGCAACAGGATTATGCGATGCAGAGATCATCACGCCGGCACTTGCGTCCATCGCCTTCGTCAAATAGGCAACGCCAGGCGTTGAGATAATACCAAGACGCATCACTTCAACGCCGATAGACAATAGTCCGGAGATCAGCGCGCCTTCCAGCATATATCCGGAAATACGCGTGTCCCGGCCAACCAGAACCTTCGGATGTTCAGTCGTCTTCGTTAATGCATAACCGCCTGCCCGCCCCAATTTAAAAGCTAATTCAGGTGTCAAGCCGAGATTTGCAATACCTCTGACTCCATCTGTTCCAAAGTACTTTGCCATAATTTCGATCGCTCCTATCTTTCCTCGTCCAAATTCCGCCGCTTTATTGTAAACTCCGTGCCGCATTCTGTCAAAGGGATGTTCTAACCCCTCAAAAAGTAACAGGCCGTGAACCGTTAACTGATGCTGACGTTCACCGTTTTCGGATCTGCCTTTGCAGTTAAACCGTCCGCTGCGCTAACTGCAACAGTAACCTGATGATCACCCGCATCCAATCCGCTCAAATCGACCTGCGCCTGGACATCACTTTCGGACAATTGATCGACATCCTGAGAAGGGCCGGTTACCGAGACGCTTACATGATCTTCATTGCTGAAGGTCGCTTTCAAGCCATCCTTAAGCCCGGTTACCTTTATTGGAATATTCGTCAGTTTTTTCGTTTGTTCGTCCGTACTTGAACTTGAACCAGAATCGGAACTGCTGCTTTCGTCACTATCAGCCGCTGTTTCTTTAACAATATGAACCGTAACATCTATTTTCTCCGGATCTACTTTGCTTGCCCCTGACGGAACAGGAATTGTTACCGAGAACGTCTTGTTCTTTTTTAAACCATCCACAGACACAGACAACGGATCGAGTGCTGTAATTTGGCTAAGTGCTGCCGCATCCTGAGCCGTTACGGTCACATCGCTCGCAGAGGGTTCGACCGATGAAACACTGTATCCCTTAGCCGGCGTACCCGTCGTCACTGCCTTGATACTCAATTGTTTCGACACTTTATCAATCGGCACGCGAACATGAACCGATGAAGGATTGATCGTCACATTCACTTGATCACCGTTGCTGTTGTATGCATGCAGCGTAACCATTTTATCCATCGTTGCATTCGCGTCTTTAACATTAATTACGCCTTTAATGAACGCAATCGAGTCCACGGAGTCTTCACCGCCGGTAACTGTGACATTCTGAGTGTCAATAACCGGATCACCAACTGCGTAACCGTCTGCAACCGAACTCTTATTGATAATATCAACGGCAACTGGAAGCTCTTTACTCGTTTTCTTCTGAATCGTTACCCGAACAGTCTTCGGAGTCGGGCGGACAGTCAGCCCTGACGGAAAGCCGCGTGTCTGGACGCGGGCATCATAGGTGCCCGGCTTCATATCCGTCAGATCCAAATAGGCACTCTTCGTGCTCGGCAATTTTGCCTTCAGAATTGATTCATTGGAGCCGGTCAGACGGACACTGATCGTCTGCGGCGCCCCGCTGACCACATACTTGTTCTGATTATATTGTACAGACAGCTTTTGTGTCACCACTGCCGATTGCTGTGACGGATTCACAGCCACATTGGAAGGGCTTCCCGATGATGTACCGTCGCCCGATGATACAATGGCGTACAGCATAAGAGCCATGACAAAGGATACAATTTTGACAAACCAATTGTTATTCAAAAGTTTATCCATTGTGCTTACCTCTCCAATTCCAGCGAACGGTCGGCTGATTCTCCGATTCATCCAGTTCATGCTGGAGCATTTCTTTCAAGCGTTCCTCACCGATCTCGCGGAACATTTCTCCGTTCTTCGTCACCGTGATGCCCCCGGTTTCTTCAGACACAACAACGGTTAAAGAATCGGTTACTTCGCTGACGCCCATGGCCGCTCGATGCCTTGTCCCAAGTTCCTTCGAAATAAACGGGCTCTCCGAGAGCGGCAGGTAGCATGCTGCCGCAACGACTTCGTTGCCACGAATAATAACCGCACCATCATGCAGTGGCGTGTTCGGAATAAATATGTTAATCAGCAGTTGAGGTGTCAGGTTCCCATGAAGCTGAATTCCGGTTTCAATATAATCATTAAGTCCTGTTTTGCGTTCAATGGACATCAACGCTCCGATTCTGCGCTTTGCCATATAAGAGGACGCTTTGACAATTGCGTCCGCCATTTGTTTATGTTCTTCCTCAACTACGACGCCTCTAGAGAACAGACGCCCTCGACCGAGTTGTTCCAACACGCGGCGCAATTCCGGCTGAAAAATGACGATAATCGCGAACAATCCATAGGTAATGGCATTGTTCAAAATCCACTCCAGCGTCCGCAGCTGCAAAAGGCTGCTCAGAAACCACACTGCGATGATGACAAGAATACCTTTCGCCAGCTGAACTGCCTTTGTGCCTCGAATAATCATGATCACTTTGTAAATCACGTAGGTGACAATCAAAACGTCAATGATATCTGTCAAGTAGTTTAGAATATTGAAATGAGTCCACAAAGACATGGCTTTTCATCCTCCAAATCAGCCGTAGTTCTCTAACCGCGCCGACAATCTTATTGTTTCTGTATATCCTGGGTGTAAACCTAATTTTCGAAAAATTAATAAGCGCATCGGCTCGTCTTTCTTATCTTATGACTTGCCGTTCAAAAAAATGAACAGGCAGTCTCAGGTCTGATCGCCCGATACTTTTACAAGTGCATAGCCGCTTCTGTCTCTTGTCTGGCGTCTGGCACCAATCACGACCAGCGACATCGGCAGCGCACAGATGGCAACCGTGGTCAGAACCGGATGACGGCTTCCCCATTTGCGAATCACGTTCCGCTTGTCAGGCGGCAGATGATCTAAAACACTTTTCGTAAAAGCGGCCGGCAATTGCGGGTGGGTCAGCCTGCGCAGCAATTCAGTTGAATCATTCAATTCATTGAAATGAACGCGGCACTCATCGCAAGTGGCAAGATGCTCAAACAATACCTGTTTCTCCTGTTCGGTTGCCTCCTGGTCCAGAACCTTATTCATTAAAGATACATATTTTTTACTGGCGCAACTCACGCTCGCCCTCCCCCTTCAGCCATCATATTTTTTCTTAACATTTCGCGGCCACGGTGAATGCGCGTCTTAACCGTACCGACCGGTATTTCCATAATTTCACTGATTTCTTTCAAACTCAAATCCTCAATATATTTTAAGACGACTGCCGAGCGATATTTCTCAGGCAGCTTCTTAATTTCACCTTGCACCATTTCTTCAGTCTCTTTGCGCACGATCCGATCTTCCGGCTGTTCACCTTCATCAGGCAGCATTGCATTCAGTGAAAGACCTTCCGTACCTGGAACGACAGCATCAAGCGAGACAACATTCTTTCTGCGCCGCAAAAAATCAATAGACAGATTCGTCGCAATTCGGAACAGCCAGGTTGAAAACTTTCGTTCGTGATCATATTGATCGATATGGTTATAGGCGCGTATAAACGCCTCCTGGGATAAATCCTCAGCTTCCTGAGCATTACCGACCATGCGCAGGCAGATGGCAAACACGCTGTTTTTATACCGTTCCACAAGCTCGGCAAATGCTTGCTGATCCCCTTTTCTGATTTTTTTAATCAGTCGCTTCTCACTTTGATCCATTTTTACCTCTCATTTGAAGCATTATTTACTACGCATTTCATTCGTACCAAGTTTCATTGATGTCATGAGGCTTTTTCGCAAACAGTCTGTTCTTGAATTCATATAGTTAGTCGCTGGACAGGGCTTATTTATCACTTTATTCATGAGCTGTTATTCGTCTTAAAAACGAAGGATCCGGCCGTCAATCCTTCAAATGTTGCCGCTCGTTTGAAAAAATTCTGTTGGGGTAATTCAATAGTTAAGCAAGAACCGAAGCCTGGAGGTGGAACATATGGACAAGCAAGAACTCATCAAAAAAATCGAAGCACTGCGCAATGTGATGTCACAAGCTGCTCGTTATCAACCGCTTACCTCGCCGGAAATCCAGCATATGAGCCATCATCTTGATCAATTATTGAATCAGTATGATCGGCTCGTCCGAAGACAGAATTTGACGAGGTCAAGTCTTCAAGCTCCGGTTAGGCCTTAGTTTTTCTTATACTAGATACCGCTTATCTTTAATCTTTTATGCTTTTTTTGTACAAAAAACTTCCTGCAGTCTGCAGACATTAAAATTATAACATAATTCAAGCCTTCTAAAACAAACAAGCGGCTTGTTCCTCTTGACAGGAGCAAGTTTTTATTTAACAATAAAAGTAAACCAACAGTTTACTTTTATGTGATCAGGAGCGATATTTTGCCATCAAAAAGAACACTGCAGAAGGAAAAGAAAAGAACAGCCATCATCGACGCTGCTGAACACCTATTCTTTTCCAAAGGCTATGACCGTACAACCATGGACGACCTGTGTCGTGAAGCGCATTTCAGCAAACGCACACTTTACATGTACTTTAATAGTAAGGAACAGATTCATTTTGAGATCATGATTTGCGGTTATAAACAGCTGATCTCTATGCTTGATGACGAAAATCAAACGTTAGGCGTCATTGAGCGTCTTAAACAAATGGCGGATACCTTTTATCAGTTCAGCCAAAGCTTCCCGGAGTATTTCACAGCCATCTTTTCATATGAGAACAGCGCTGCCGATTTCCAAAAAGGTGTACCGGATTCCTCCAAAGAAGAATGCTATGCGCTTGGTGAGGTCGTCTTTCAGAGGCTGGCACTCTTAATTCAAGAAGGACAGAAGGAAGGTGTATTCCGTAACGATTTGGATTCCGAACAAACAGCCCTTATCTTATGGTCTTGTATGAGCGGAGTCTTGAACACGGCAAAGCTGAAAACAAATTATTTGGAGAATTACCATTCCCTATCATCCGGAACGCTCATTGACAACGCTTTTGAATTGATCATCCGGTCCATTTGCAATGACCATGGAGGTGCTTAAGTGAAAAGAAAAGGCGTGAAAAAAATGATCATCATCAGCATTTCGAGCTTCATCATCCTCATTTTACTGGCGCTCGCTGCCATCCTTCTTGCCGGCGGCTTGTTTCAGAATCAGACGTATCTGCAGCCATGGAACAAAAATTACGCCGCCCATTTCAAAGACCCGCGTATTCGGTTGGCAGCTTACGGGCTTCTCGCCGCCAACGGGCACAACATGCAGCCTTGGATCATTAAGCTCGACAAAGACGATCCCATGACGTTCTACCTCTATGCAGACGCGAGCAGAATGTCACCGAAAGCCGATCCTTATGCGCGCCAAATGATGGTGACGCAGGGCACCTTTTTGGACTACGTTGCGGTCGCGGGTCAATCGATTGGTTATCCCGCAACCATTACCCTGTTTCCTGACGGTTCATACAACGAACAGCAGCTCGCACAAAGTATGTCCGTCAAACCCGTTGCAAAAATTACCTTGAAACGAGCGCAACCGCAGCAGAACCCGCTTTTCCGTGCTATTTATATTCCGGACACAAACCGAGAGCCCTACAAATCGACAAAACTGAGTTCCGCACAGATTGACGCCTTGGAAGCCCTCAATGACAGTAGAATTGAAACAAAAATTTATCAAGACAAAGCCGATGTGAAAGCACTCGGAAAATTCGCATTGGACAGTGCAATAATTGAGGCAGATACTCGCCGCGTCATGGACGAGGCCGGAGCCATTTTTCGTGCGAATGAATCGCAAAAAAACAAAATGCGTTATGGGTTTTCATTTGAAGGTCAAGGTACCTCCGGATTCAAGCTCTACTTCATGCAGGGCCTGATCACACTTTTTCCTTCCCTTAATAATGCCAAGGCTTCTTCTGATCTCATGATTCAATCGACGAAGGCGGCACTTGAGCACACACCCGCATATGCCATGATTTCATCCGATGACAACAGTCGTGTCAGCCAGGTCAAAAGCGGCATGATTTACAGCAGGCTGACGCTGACCGCTGCAAGCCTCGGTCTCGCCGCACAGCCGGTCAGCCAAGCGTTAGAAGAGTACCCTGAAATGAACACGCAATATACAGGCATTCACCAGAGCTACGCACCAAAAGGACAAACCATTCAAATGCTTGTCCGAATCGGAACACCAACGAAAAATGTCCCGCAAAGTATGCGCCAAGATGTTATGGAACTGGTTCGGAATTAATAAAGATAGGATTGAAAAAAATTGTTAATCAGCTGGATTATAATAAAGTTGTAACGAACCCCAATAATTTCTAATGACTACTACTATTTTATTCTCTGTTATACACAAAAAAGGGATCTTTGCTCTTAAGCAAAAATCCCTTTTTGTATGTATGAAGCTTTGATGGAGCCTAGCGGGATCGAACCGCTGACCTCCTGCGTGCAAAGCAGGCGCTCTCCCAGCTGAGCTAAGGCCCCATATAATGGAGCGGAAGACGGGATTCAAACCCGCGACCCCCACCATGGCAAGGTGATGTTCTATCACTGAACTACTTCCGCAAAACAAACAAATATGAAATTAATTAAATGCGGATGAGAGGACTTGAACCTCCACGAGCCGTAAAGCCCACTAGAACCTGAATCTAGCGCGTCTGCCAATTCCGCCACACCCGCAAAACCAAAATAGAGAAAAAAATAAATGGGCCATGAAGGGTTCGAACCTTCGACCCTCTGATTAAGAGTCAGATGCTCTACCAACTGAGCTAATGGCCCACAACACAAATTAATGAATTATGGTGGAGGGAGAAGGTTTCGAACCTTCGAACCCTAAGGGAACGGATTTACAGTCCGTCGCGTTTAGCCTCTTCGCTATCCCTCCAGAAAAATAAAAACGTAAAGCTAATGGTGCCGATCAGAGGACTTGAACCCCCAACCTACTGATTACAAGTCAGTTGCTCTACCAATTGAGCTAGATCGGCTTAATATGGTGGAGGATATAGGGCTCGAACCTATGACCCTCTGCTTGTAAGGCAGACGCTCTCCCAGCTGAGCTAATCCTCCAAAGTGACCCGTACGGGATTCGAACCCATGAACCCACCGTGAAAGGGTGGTGTCTTAACCACTTGACGAACGGGCCATGCTTGTCCGCCGCAATCGACGTTTTTTATTATATACAGAATCCCATTCCTTGTAAAGCAAAAATAAGAAGCCATTTTATTCAGACTATTTATCGACATGCTAAAACCTAGTATTTATAGTCGTTTCGAGTTCTTTTTAGAACCAGAGATCGCTCAAAAAGCAGCAAATGAGCCTACCTGATTCAGCTTTAGCTGAGTTCAATCGTCACCAAACTGAAATGCATTTACTGACCTTCCTGTTTGTGGACTCGCATTATTCTCCCTCTTTATGTGTTCTCATCATGGCACAAAATTCGTTTTTTTATTCTTTGATACCTACTCAATCACTAAAGAAAAAGGAACCCATTTTTATGGATTCCTTTTCCCACAAGTCAGTTGTTCTCAGGAAACATTTGTTTCTGATGCATCATTTTGTCCATCCGGCCTTTTACTGCTTGTCCGACCTTGTTGTTCGGCTTCATCATCTGATAGCAAGCCGCACCGATGCCGATCGATGCGATCAGCGGCATCATTCCGTTTCCCTGTTTCATTTTCTGTCCACCACCATTAAGAATTTGTCCTTTCGATCCGGACAGATATAGCTTAACCTCTACGGCTCATTCAATGAACGTCAATCACTGCCAATTTTTTAATCGCTCACCGGCACTTCATTTAGGTATTCTTCAAGCGTTTGGTGCTTCTCCACGATCTTTTTTGATGCAGGAAGTCCGACATACCGGAGATGCCATGCCTCGTGTTCATATCCGGTGACTGCTTTCTTGCCCTCTGGGTAGCGGACAATGAAACCGTAATCCTGTGCATGCTTCGCCAACCAGGCTGCTTCAGGTGTTTTTCCGAATTCCTGTGTGGCAGCATACTTTCCATTAATCCCTGAAACATCAATCGCAAGTCCGGTCTCATGCTCACTCGTCCCAGGACGCGCACTGTAGTTCACTGCCTTTTTTTCACCGTCCCGTCGGACATAATAATTGAATAAAGCAACTTGCGTTTTATGCGAGCGGTACGCAGACACGCCTGCCAGCTGCACACCGTCCTGTTTTGCCGCCGTGAACATTTCTTTTAGCGGTTCTGCGGCAGCGGCACGCATTTTCTTCTTTTCCGACTTCCCTGAAAAAATAAATGGGATATCAAGATCAACAAGATCGCTTGGTACATAATTATCCGGCAGCTTGAAGTATTTGTTGACCAAAACAAGCGTGCTTTCAGGATCAGCGACAACGTGCACACCGCTTTGACTCATTGCAGACACCGTATTTTTTGATGAATCGGTGTTGCTGCTTTTTTTCAGTGTCCCGCCTTGAGATGAGGATGAATTTTGCTTTTGTTTTTGCTGCTGCGATGAACCGGATCCCGATGGATGTGTCCAAGGAAGTTGTTCGCATGCAGATAACCCTAATAAAGCTGCTATCGCACCTGCAGCATAGATTTTTTTATTCATAGAGCACTCCATTATTGTATTTGGTTTAAAGTTGAAAGGAATAATTTATGTGGAATCGTGTCGAATTTTGTGTACACCTTTTAATGTATTCGAAATGGGCCATGAATATCAAGGCATATAGAAAAAATGGGAACGGGAGAATGTCCCTCGCGTGATGAAATGTTCCGCCGAAAATATATAAAAAACAGAATCCAAATTTTGGATTCTGCAAGTGTGAGTTATAGGGGTTATTGCTGAAATATATAAAATTAGCCAAGGAAAAGCTTTACATTAATGATAATGGACAGAACCAAGGCAATGTTGGTAAGCAACAATTTTCGACTCAATTTGACGGATGCTTCATTTTGGGAAAAATCATTCGATTGTTTAAAATCCATGATTTTCATCTCCTCAATCATTCCTTTTGATACGTTAATCATAGGCCATCACTATTAAGAAGATATGATGTCTTTTTTAAGAT
The DNA here is from genome assembly GCF_056678885.1 of Sporolactobacillus sp. PKPK-6. Taxonomy (NCBI): domain Bacteria; kingdom Bacillati; phylum Bacillota; class Bacilli; order Caryophanales; family Sporolactobacillaceae; genus Sporolactobacillus; species Sporolactobacillus sp. PKPK-6. The sequence continues at coordinate 1,706,766 of NZ_JBWXPA010000001.1, forward strand.
CATGTAAAAAGCTTAATTCGGTCAATTTCTCTGATATCTGCCAGATCTTCGTTTCTTTTTACTTTCTTTTAGAACTGAGAAAAATCGGGCCACGGTCCATACTTCCGCAGCACGCGGAGGCTCACGCATTGCGTACTGAGGACGTACTTAGCGAACGTTTCTCACCATATACGAAAACTCTCCTTAACTCCAAATGCGGTTTAGGTTCATCAACCTTGTACTTGAGCAAACATTTCTGGTTCATTAAGCATTCTGGTCCTTCATTAAGGATAAATTAAGCGGAGATTTTCCGGTTATTTGCATCTTGGCGCTCGTTTCATAGGTAAATAAGGGTAATTTTTCCGCTTATTCAAAGAAAAACCCGCCATTTTCCCGTTTTTCGATTCAATAAGCGGAATTCCTCCGTCTATTTAAGCGGCTTTTCCCTTCATTTTCTAATTAAGCGGAATTTATCCGCTTATTTTTCAGATTGGGCGCTTTCTTCATTCAGCATTTTTCCTTATATAGCTTGAAGTAAAATTCACAATGGCACGTTGCGACATTAAAAGAGACGGAGCCTGACCCACATGCTTCTTGTGAAGTGCGGCTGTTCCAAGTTGGCTTTCCTCAAACGCTTGACCGATGGCGTCAAACGCTTCTTCATGGTACTCACCGTCTTGGTACGTCACCCACTGCCGACGTCCTTTTATACGCACGGGGCTTGATCGCTCTACCCGTTCAAGCCTTCCGGACATGTATTCGCCAAGATGCATTGATGTATTGTTACCATAACTGACGCCAAGCAGCAGAACATAACCATCTCGTTCATATAGTTTCCCAAGCGGCGATTCTTTTCCTAACCCGTCGTCAAGCGAATGGTGCGCAAGGATTGCATCGCGGCCCTCGCCCCAAGCGGTAAAGGAATAGATTGGGTGATTGCTGCGGCGTACGTCCGGAAACGAGCGAAAGGCCTCTGCGACCTGCCCCATTCCGAACGTCGGAGTCCGGCGCGGATCAAATGCCGGCATCTCTTGATAAATGCTGTGAAACCATGTCGATGGCACCGGAGGATTCTCCCAATCCGCCGGATCGGACACATCGGCACTGTGAGCCGGCATGACCAGTGTGCCCGCCGATGTCACCACTTCCTGAAGTGCCGAGATGAGTGATACAGAACCGCCGCAGATCCATCCCATCCGGCTCAGAGAAGAATGGACGATAACTGTCATTCCTGCCCCTAAACCGATTTTTCGTAAATCCCTAATCAGCAATGAGCGCGTAATCGCATGCTTGCTTTGCTGAATGACTTCCGCCTCGGACATGACTGATAACCATCCTTTTATATTACTTTTTTGTGCAACAAGTAAAAGGCACTCCCTTGACTAGAAATCCCCATAGGAAGTGCCTCTTTCCTTAATACGAGCTTCTGTTCGTTTCTAAAACGATTGTACCCGTTTATTTAACAATCAATACAGGAACATTTGAACGTTGAACAATTCCGTGGCTGACGCTCCCCAGAAATTCTTTGACACCGCTCAAACCTCGGCTGCCGATTACAATAAGGTCGTAGCCGTTCTGGCTTGCGAAGTCAAGAATTGTCCGAACCGGCTGACCTTCTTTCACGAATGTATGTGTCGCATTGGGAAGTGCGTCAAGCACACTCTCTGTCCGGCTCACCACTTCATGTCCATACTTAAGTGTTGATTCACGGACCTCGCGATAGACATCGCCGACGATAAATTGATTCGTTGGAACCGTCACGACATTTAATACATCCAGATCCGTACGTTCATCGAGCCGTGCCAGATCAGCTGCTCTTTGCAATGCTTTCTTTGCCAGATCAGAATCATCATAGGAAACCAGGATTTTCGAGAATAACATACCGGTCACCGCCCCTCTCACATTTAGACGCAGAGCTGCTCAAAATGGGGGGATCTATGCGTCATTCTTTGACGAACAACCATGGACCATCATTAACGGGTGAAACTGTGTTTCCCTGTTCTTGAACATTCCCTGCCCCTTTTATTTTACCACAAGTTTCCTCATTAAAAAAAGCGCAGCAATCATGATGAAACTGATATTAAGTGTACATTTTTGCATTCGCCTCTTACCATTTTCTCATATCTGCGTTATATTAGTAGGTGATGAAACAGATGCAGCAAGTATTAGTTGATATCGTTTTCATTTAGTCTTGTGCATGCCGGTCTTTCGCGGCTCTTAGTAAAGCGATCAGATCACCTAAAGTTAACTTGGCGAAGTCCATCCTTTGGCGTGGGCAGAGCTATAGTTAGCCTTACACTATTTCTTTCTTAATAGTGTTAAAAATATGGTGAGAAATCGAGGTTATATCATGAAAAAAGGGTTAATTTTTATTGCTTTTTCTACATTGTTCTTTAGTACGATGGAAATTGCCATTAAGCTGGTGGCTACCGAGTTTAACCCGATGCAGTTAAACTTTTTGCGATTCTTAATCGGTTCGATTATTCTGGCTCCGCTTGCTCTTCGTCATTTAAAGGGAAGTGGGTTTACACTTGATAAAAGCAAGGTGCTTTACTTTCTGTTTTCGGGATTTATGTGCGTTGTGGTCAGCATGACATTCTTTCAAATGGCCATTGTTTACTCGAAGGCGTCTACCGTTGCCATTCTCTTTAGCTGCAACGCCGTCTTCGTAATCCCATTCGCTTACTTCTTCTTGAAGGAAAAATTGACGAAGCTTTCCATTGTGTCACTCCTTATTAGCCTGATCGGTATGATTTTCATCGTCAATCCTGAGAATCTGACGAATGTCACCGGTATCACCTTATCGCTGATTGCGGCAGTGACTTTCGCGCTGTATGGCATCATTGGACGTAAGGGCAGTCTGAAGTACGGATTTGACGGCGTTGTTCAGAGCAGCTTCAGCTTCTTAACCGGAAGCATGGAACTGCTCGTGTTGATTCTGATTACCAAAATCGGTTTCGTAGCCAACTGGCTGCAAAGCGCGGGGTTTGGTCAATTCGCACGTATTCCGGTGCTTCAGGGCATTTCATGGAGTACAGTTCCGGCGCTGATCTACCTTGGTGTATTTGTTACCGGACTTGGATTCAGCTTCTATTTTCTCGCGATGGAGGAAACGTCGGCATCAACAGCCTCGCTGGTTTTCTTCATTAAGCCGGCCTTGGCTCCGATTCTCGCTCTATTCATTCTTGGCGAAGCCATCACGCTGAATGTTCTGTCAGGTATTGTACTGATTCTTGCCGGATCATGCGTTGAGTTGATCTCAGACAATCGTCAGGCGAAGCTTGAGAAACAATCGCAGCTTAAGGCTGTCGCAGGCACAAATACTGCGCACGTCAGATAAATTTCTAAAAGATGCCGACCCATTTCCGGGCCGGCATCTTTTTTATTCCCAATTTAATTTTCCATTTCAACACTTAAAATTCGGCCGTCCTTCGAGGCGATTTCCACCTCATAAACAACGCCTTGATCGGTCAACACATATACTTCATATTTCAGCAGATGATTATCTAATTCTAGATCAACATGGATAATCTGGCCGGGAACTCTGGCTACAGCGATCTCCGCCGCCTGTTGCGCCGTAATTCGCTGTCGATATCCATTCACGTATTGATTCTCATTTCGATATGCGGGATTATTGCCGTACATAAGAAATCGACCTCCTCATCGCTTCCGCTTCTCTTAAGATATGATGAGGAGCAATTTCTCGTGACAACGGCCTAACAATACAGGTTGGCGTCAATCAGCAGACAGCATTCTTCTGTTTCCGGTACACTTTGGCAAGGATACGAATGGCTTCGCGAATCTGGGATTCATCGCAAAAACTGAAGGCAAGCCGCAGATGATTGGTCGGCTTGCGGTCGAGATAAAACGACTTGCCGTCGACAAAGCTGACACCGGCTTCAACAGCGTCATGCAGCAATCGAGTCGTGTCAATGTCCGGCGGGAACGTCAGCCACAGGAAGAAACCGCCTTCCGGTTTTTCGAACGATACCTCACTGCCAAAGAAGTCGCTGATCGCTTTCACCATCGCATTGCGGCGGGTTCGATAACCGTCAACAAGCGGTTTCAAATGATCATCGAAGTTCGATGTTTCAAGGAACGTACTGACCGTTTCCTGCATCAAAACACTGGTCAGCCCCTCAGTTTTTACAATTTTGATCAGGTTCAGAACTTCCGGATCGCCAATCACCCAAGCCATTCGTATACCCGGAGCGATAATTTTTGAAAAGGTACTCATATAGATGACGCGTTCCGGCCCGAATGAATAAATGGAAGGCAGAAAGCCGCCATCAAAATTCAATTCCACATAGGCGTCATCCTCAATAATGTAAAAATTATATTTGTAAGCAAGTGCAGCCAATTTCTTACGTCGCTCAACCGAGAGATTTACGCCTGCCGGGTTATGATAATTCGGCAGCACATAAATGAATTTCGGCATTGGACGTCTGCCGGCAGCCGCTTCAATCAATGCTTCTTCAACGAGATCGACACGCAGACCGTCACCGTCGACCGGAAATGCGGATAATTCATTCTGTGCCAAATAAAAAGCACGCAATGCGCCAAAGTAAACCGGCGCTTCTACCCACACCGAATCACCGGGATCCGTCAAGGTTCGCGCAACCAGATCAATTCCTTGATTGGATCCCGAAGTGATCATAATATGATCCGTTTCAACCTCAATCGAACGCAGCCGCGAGCGCTCGCGAATCCACTCCAAAATTTTCTTCTGACCCGGACCTCCCGAATATTGAAGTGCCTCTGTTCCTTCTGATTTCAATGCGGTCACAGCGGATTCAGCCAATCGGTCGATTGGAAAGGAAGCGGGGTAGGGAAAGCCAAAAGCAAGCGGGATCAGCCCCGGATGTTCACCGGCAAAAGCTGATCCGATTAACGGCACATCGTTAAAGCGTTTTGAAAAACGAAACGGTTCCAGATTCCTCATTAATAGATCCTCTCCTGCTCCTAAAGGTACTTCTGATATGCAGCAACCTGTCCGATGATTTGATTTACGAAGAGTCTCTCTAATTGTATCTCTTCCTTTAACACATGCTTCTATTATAATGAAAAACAATTGGCCCTGGCTAGACGATAATCAAAAAATATTTTTATTATAATAATTTTTCTTTATATAATGTTGAAACAAAAAAAGAGCCTATTATATAGGCCCAAATTATGGGATAGAGATCATAAAAACTACCCGAAATCAGTGTACATGCTCCATCTGCTCGCAATCTGAACATCTGAACCTGTACCATGATCAAGACATTTCGGTATAAAAAAAGAGCCAATAAAACAGCTCAATACTCGGGGGTAAACAAATGACTTTACCCACGAATCACTTTAGCGCATGTATCTAGACATAAACTGAACACAAATGAAAACAATCGATTATGCTCTGATTCTTGCTTTGATTTGTATTGAGATAATCTCAAGAATAATCGCAATGGCAAGAATAAAATAAGTGATCGTCCCCATTTCTCTAATATCAAAATAGAACACGCCGGACATAAACATCTCATAGCCGATACCCCCTGCTCCGGCTGCCGCACCCATCGCAACTGCGACACCAAAATTCACTTCAAATCGCATAAAGGTCCATGAGATTAGTGACGTGAGGGAGTTCGGGACAATCGATTGAAAGACAATCTGCCACCAACCGGCACCGGTTGCCTTTAACGCCTCGATCACTCCCTCATCGAGTTCTTCAAATGATTCCGAATACGCCTTTGTTAAATAACTAATGGAGTGAAAGGACATGCCAATAACAGCGGCGACACTGCCTAGTCCTGCCGCAATGGCAAAGATCAACACCCATAGAACGGTTGGCACCGCACGAATAATAGCAACCAGCGTCTTCACACTATTCGAGATCGTTTTATTCGTTAAATTCTCAGCAGCAAGCAGCGATAGAAAAAAAGCGACCACAGCACCAACAATGGTTGTCAGTAAACCAAGTGCCAATGTTATCAACACACCTTCGAATGCTTGAGAAAAAGTAAAATGATTAAAATGCGGCTGGAAAAAAATTGTTCTGAAATTCGCAAATGTTGCGAACAAATTCTGCCAGAAATTTAGTTTCTGATTATTGAAAGTCACAAATCCATAAACCGTTAAAACTGCCAAAACAATCATTGTTGTTCGAATGACGATATTCGACTTAGTCAGTTTCTTTAGCTTAATTGGCGGCAAACGATCCGTGGCGGCAAACACATCGTTAGTCAGTTTTGGTGATGCTTTCATTACAACATCGCCCTTCTTATATAGTTGGATATTTGTTCAATAAGCAAAATTGAAATCACGATGACAATGACCACCAGACTCGCCGTGTGATAGTCCATCCGTTTATAATACAAATCAAAGATGTAACCGATACCGGAACCAGTCAGAATGCCTACCAACGTTGCTGCTCGAATATTGGTCTCAATCATAAACAAGATCCAACTCATGATTTGTGAAATACTTGAGGGGACGACTGCCTGAAAAATTGTCGGGACATACCCCGCGCCGGTTGCCTTTAGCGCTTCGACCGGATCGGTTCCCGATTCATCGATGGTTTCCATAAAAGCACGGGTCAGAAAGCCAAATGACGCAATAAAAAGCGCAAAAAATCCGGTAATCGGTGTTTGCCCAAAGGTAAGCAGCAGTACAATCGACCAGACACTGACATCAATATTTCGGGAAAGATTTGCAAAAGCGCGACTCAACATTGCGATAAAACCATTCACCTTTGTAATCCTTGAACCGAAAACGGCGAAGACGAAGGCAAAAATGGCTGCTGTCGCTGCTGCAGCAATAGAGACAAGCAGAGTCTCCTGCATTTTTACCCAGATTTCCGAGAGATAGACAAATGAATCCGCGGTCGGATAGAAACTAGAAAATCCCCATACAATCGCTTTTGGAATAGCAGCGATTCCTTGTGACAGATCAAATTGAGTCATCACCGATGAAGCAAAGCATATTAAGGCAACGACACAAAAGATGACGAGCGATCGAACTCTTTTTTTAAAAAAAAACGTCTGACTCATTATTTCTCCGCCGCCTTCATCCGGCCCTGATCCTCAACATTAATCATCAATTTTTCCGCATCGGAACCATAGATTGCCTTAATATTGTCATTCGTCAGTTCAGATGGAACACCATTGAATACAATGCTTCCCTTACTAACACCAATTATGCGATCTGCATAGTTCATCGCTACATCCACTTGATGCAAGTTAATCAACACAGTAATTTTCAATGAATCCGAGATATCTTTGAGATGATCCATGATTGTCTTCGATGAGCTTGGATCAAGCGAAGCAATCGGTTCGTCACAAAGCATCAGTTTCGGATTCTGAATCAATGCTCTGGCAATACCGACACGCTGCTTCTGCCCGCCGCTGAGCTGATCACAACGGCGATAGATTTGTTCTTTGAGCCCGAGCTTTTCCAATAAGCGGTAAGCCTGCCGCTTTTCATCATCAGTAAACAAACCGAGAGATCCTGCCAGCATTGATTTATAGCCGAGTCTGCCGTGCAGCACGTTCTCAATGACGGACAGTCGTTCGACAAGGTTGTAGTTTTGAAAAATCATGCCCATCTTCGTCCGCATTTGTCTCAGTGCGCGCCCTTTAAATCCCATTACATTGACGTCATCAAAAATGATTTCTCCGTCTGTTGCCTGAATCATTTGGTTAATGCAACGAAGGAGCGTTGATTTCCCTGCACCGGATGGACCGATAACGGAAACAAACTCTCCCTCATTGACGGAGAAGCTCACATCTGATAACGCTACAGTACCGTTTCCGTATTTTTTCGAAACGTTTTTCATTTCCAGTAACGTTGTCATCGCTAACCCCTCTATTCGATTTTAATTTAATGAAGGTCACGGATTGCGTCGTACCAAGAATCTTCAACTTTTACGAAACGAGATTTACCATCTTTTGAGAAGATACCTTTTTCACCTTCTGGGGCAAATACTTTTGAATTATTCGCTGTTTCATCAGAGGTCAAGGCGTCTTGAATTTTCTTTTGATCTTCTTTGCTTAATGCCTTCGAGTTCATTGCAATCGGTCCGTTCAGTACCGGAGTAACAGATAGTACTGTGAATTCTTTGCCTTTCAGTGAAGTGAATGGATCACTTGCATTATCTCTTACCTTGAGTACGGAACCTTCTTCATTTAGCTTGCCGCTAACAAGTGAAAAATAATTTGGTGTAAGCAGATCCATGAAAGCGGCAACGTCGGCTTTACCCATTAATAGATTTGCCGCAGAACCTTGATGTGATTGACCGAAAAGTACTTGGCTGAAAAATTTGCCGCCTTGTTGCATATCTTCCACTTTCAAATCTTTATATTTATCTTGATCACCGAAATGTGTGATGATTCTGCTTGTCGGAATTGCAAATCCAGAAGTCGAGCTCGGAGAGACAAAAGACATTTTCTTGCCGACAATATTGTCAATTGAAGGCTTGCCATCTTTCATATATTTAGAAGCATCTTTGGTTTGAACGGAAATCCAGCTGTGATAGAGTGCATCCTTCAGCGTTCCAGACGCACCACTATTAACGACTGCAGGGACGACATCAGCATTTTTCTTATGTGCTTCAGTGTACCCTTCGCCTCCCATAAGTCCAAGTTGCGCATTTCCACTGACAAGTGCTTCAATTGCAATGTTGTAATCCGTCGTCAGCTTGTCTACGACCTTCTTACCCGTTGCCTTAGCAATGACTTCATCAATCGCTGCACGCGAATCCTTTAAGTCATCAGCAGACTCGTTTGGATACCAAACCACTGTAATCGTTTCTTTGCTCTTGTCGCTGCTGCCGCTCTTTCCATTTTCTGACGATGAACTGCAGGCACTGAAGACCATGGTCAACATTGCGAGCAACAGAATCATTGCAACCTTTTTCACTTTGCTATTTCCCCCTCGAGATATGTGATTATTTTATGTAAATATACTTTGGTTGAGCGAAAAAAGGAGAATCTACTCGCAGCATAATCTTTTACGAATATCAACTTTTGATTTTTCAACTCGAAAAGTATACGAACACCTTGATTGAGTTTACTAAGCTCCCTTAACGCTGTGGTCGATTCATTTTGGCTCACAGGTTACATTGTAGCGAGCGAATAATTATAGAATGTTAATATACTATTGAGAAAATTTAAAGTTTGAGAATTATGTACATTCCAAAGAAGGTGAAATAGTAGAAGAGCCAACAAAGATACCTATAAAAAACGAAAACTTATGCCGCTCATATACAGAATCCTTGCTTCGCGGTAAACTTAATAGAAAAGGGAACACCGAGGTGAACATGCAATGTCAAAATCAGACATACGCCATTTGCAAATTGCAGACTATCTGATCGCTCAAATAAAAAAAGGAACGTACCGAATTGGAGATAAACTTCCTTCGGAACACGAACTATGCGACAAATTCCAAGCAAATCACCATATTGTTCGTACTGCCGTCGCCCGTTTGATCAACATGGGCTGGATCACCGCTCATCAAGGAAAAGGTGCATTTGTGATCTCTCGGCCTGAAGTGTTCCCCTATCAGTTATCTGCACGGACCGGATTTTCGGAGAACCTCAAAGAGAAAGCCGTCCCTCACCGCGGACAGCTACTGCACCATGACCGGCGTCATCCCACGCAGCAAGAATGCCGCTATTTGAACCTTGAAACCCATGAATTTATTTATGATCTGCGGATTAAACGATTTATTAATGAAACACCGGTCTCACTGTCCAAGACGATCATTTGTGAAAAGGACATCCCGAATCTCGAGAACTATTTAACAAACTTTAAATCATTGTATAAGATATTATCCGACCATTACCGGATTTCTCCGGTTCGCACGAAATCAATTGTTCAGGCAATCCTTCCTAATTTAGAAGACGTGCTCATGCTGCAACTCCCTGAAAATGTTCCACTGGTTCAAATTAGAAGTTTTGCCAATCATCCAAACGGGCATCCCTTTGAATACACCTTATCCAAAATGCGCAGCGATACATGCCATTACGTTATCGATTTTTAATTCCTGTTTTTCCGTAACCATTAGTTTGATTGGATCACCCGTCATTTCTCCATCCATTCCATTGTGTTCATTTTTGGGCACTCCAAAGCGGATATCTGCCACACATTTCGAGCCCGCAGCGCCAATCCCTCCTTATTTTTCTGTTTTTTCAATGAATTATATCTCAAATCTGTCCCTTCTTTTACAGTCTTTTTACAGTGCATTAACTATTTGTACTTATCGATAAGTTACAGTGACACATGTAACGAGCTTTATATACCTTGCCAATTCTTATTTTCTTGAAAAGTAATTCTTTCCGGCTGCTGAAGACGCACGTTTTTCCAGCACAGGACAGGACACGTGTTTTACCTACTTTAGTCTTAACAAAGGAGTCGACGTTTCATGTTGATGAATAAGCAGCAGCTCAGTCGAATCATGAGCGCTTGCTCGCTTCCTCTATTAGAAGAAATCACATACAAAATCGAACAGGAACAAAAGGTACAGGTGGAGCGCGAGCCGCAAACCTCACTTGTCATGACCAAAACAAAGGACTCCGTTTCAAGTCAGCCCTTTTATCTTGGTGAAGTACTCGTCACCGAATGTACTGCATCCGTCCATGGACAGTTCGGTATCGGTATCGTTGTCGGAAGAAAACCGATACGCGCCTATTGCATGGCTGTCATCGACGCGGCACATAATGCGGGGCTGCCGCTGCTCGACCAATATGGTTCCCAATTCCATGCGGAAGAACAGCGTATTCAGGAGACGCATGCCTTAGAATACGCGCGCAACGCGCAATCCCAAGTCCATTTCAATACGATGGAGGAATACAATGACAAACGCTGAAACCTTTCATCATGTGCATGACACACGTAAACTGTATCGCCATTTACTTGATAGTATGGCACGTCCGGGAAAGATCAATGACATTTCCGTCCTTCTGCACAAAGTTCCCGAAACATGTCCGTGCTCAACCGGCACCTATGTACTTGCACAAACCCTGCTGGACCAACAAGTCAGCTTCTATTACTATTCACAGGAGATAAACGCTGACGATGCGGAACACGCGATCGAATGGACAACTGGGAGCCGTCATACGGCTTCGCATGCTGCTGATTATTTATTCATCGACACACCTCCGGAAATCGATGAAATCGATTCGATCATGCAATCCGTCCGCATCGGCACACTGACCGAACCGGAAAAGAGTGCAACGATTGCCCTTCATGTCCGTAAACTGTCCGGTGCCGATGATTTGGCACTGCCAATGGTGCTGCGCGGTCCGGGAATCAATGGTTGGCATATTCTTTCAGCAGATGGAATGAACAGCGAATGGCTGCGCCTGCGTTCCGAGCGTAACCGTGAATATCCGACCGGCTGTGATTTCATCCTATTCGACGATGATGGACGGATCGCTGCCCTGCCAAGAACAACGCGCATCGAAAGAAGGGATTTCTAAATGGGATATGTTGCAGTAACCGGCGGACAAAAAGCCATCGAGGCTGCCAACCGGCTCAATCAATGGTATCGGATTAAAGACGCAGAGCATAGCCTGGAGACCACTGAAATTGCGAAACAATTACGTCATCTTACGGATCGCGTGATGAGTGAAGGCGGCCTTTACGCTCCGGAATATGCTGCACTTGCCATCAAGCAGGCAGAAGGTGATCTTTGCGAAGCGGCCTTTCTCATGCGTGCTTATCGATCCACACTCGAACGAAATTATGAGTCAGAAGTCATAGATCCGGGTCAAATGCGCGTCATCCGCCGCATTTCTTCCGCCTTCAAAGATATCCCGGGCGGTCAAATGCTCGGACCAACCATGGACTACACCCATCGGCTGCTCAACTTTGCCCTTGAGAATGAAAATGCACAAGCCCTAAAGAACCTGTTGAAAGAACAAATACCGGAGCTTAACGCAGATCAGCCGCTTTCCTTCCCAAAAGTTGCCGGTTTACTTCGGGAACAAGGCTTGCTGTTTCCGCCAAAGTCGTCAGGCGTTTTGTTTGATATCACACGCGACAAACTGACCTTCCCGGCTCCGAGATCCGCCAAGCTTCAGATTTTGGCCCGCGGAGAGACAGGTGCCATGACAGCACTTGCCTACAGCAGCATGCGCGGCCATATCACCAATCATCCGACGATCGGCGAACTGCGCGTCGGCTATACAGAACTAACCATTGCCTATCCGCTTGATTCCAATGAAAGTCTCTGTCTTGGCGAAATCATGCTGACCGAGATCGAAACGATCAATGCCTTCGAACGTGATGATCAAGGTGATGTAAAACTGCGGCTTGGCTACGGGCTGACCTTCGGGCAAAACGAAACTAAAGCAATCGCCATGGCGATTCTTGAGCAAGGTCTGGAGACAAAGGGATCAATCCCGTCTCAAGATGAAGAATTCGTTCTGCTCCATGTCGACAGCATTGAAGCCAATGGATTCGTGTCTCACTTAAAATTACCGCATTATATCACCTTTCAATCAAAACTCGATGTCCTGCGGCAAACACAGAAAATAGCTGAATCCGAAAAGAAAGAGATGCGAAAGGAGTGACGCAACCATGCAGGCACATTTGAAACAAACATACAATTATGCCTTTCTCGATGAGGGATCCAAAAAAGAAATTCGTCGCACAACGCTTAAGGCCATTGCCATTCCCGGTTATCAAGTGCCGTTTGCCTCCAGAGAAATGCCGATTGGCCGCGGCTGGGGAACCGGCGGCTTGCAGCTAACTCTGTCACTGATCGGTGATCAGGATTGTCTTAAAGTGATTGATCAAGGAAACGACGACAGTGTCAATGCCGTCAGTATCAAAAAGTTGGTCCAGTCCTGCACGAAAGCCGAGGTCACGACCGACTCAGAGCGTGCAACCATCATTCAAACCCGCCACCGGATTCCCGAGGTGCCGATTCGCAGCGATCAAATTCTCGTTTTTCAAGTACCGCTGCCGGAACCGCTTCGGATGGTTGAAGCCAAGGAGCGCAAAACGAAGCAGCTGCATGCGGAAATGGATTACAGTGGAATTTGGCTGCGCTTATATGAAGACATTGTCAAATGGGGGAAAATCAGCATCGGTGCCGACTATCCGGCACTCGCGCACAAACGATACATTTTCGCGCCAAGCCCGATTCCCCGCTATGATCTGCCAAAGCTGAATCATGCGGATGGGCTGTTTCTGTTCGGTGCCGGCCGCGAGAAGAAGATCTATGCCATTCCGCCTTACACAGAAATAGAGCCGCTTGCTTTTGACGATTATCCGTTTGAGGTCGAACATTTCGAGGGATGCTCCTGCCGGCTGTGCGGCAGCAGCGATACCTTTCTTGACGAACTTTTTGATGAAAAAACCGGTCAGAAATTCTACCAATGTTCGGATACCGGCAATTGCCGAAAACGACAAGAAAAGAGGCATACACCATGATCCATGATGCAAGCCGACCGCTGCTCAGCGTTCGGCATTTGACAAAGCGGTTCGGGAAAGGCTGCGCTGCCTGCAGCCATCCGGAACAGCTACCTGAAGGGAGCAACCATTGCCCGCACTGCGGCACAGTCTGGGCGTGCAATGACCTTTCCTTTGATCTCTATGAAGGAGAAATTCTTGGCATCGTTGGTGAAAGCGGATCAGGGAAAAGTTCGCTAGTCCAATGTCTTTATTTTGACAATCCGGTCACCGATGGCTCAGCGACCATCGCAACCTATGAAAAGGGAGCGGCAAATATATTTTGTGCATCTTCTCAGCAAAAGCGCTATATTCGCAATCATTTAATGGGGATGGTTTACCAAAATCCGTGGATCGGTCTGAGAATGCAATTCTCAAGCGGCGGCAATATTGCTGAAAAACTAATTGCCGCCGGGCAGTTCAATGTACACAATATACGCGCACGCGCCAAGGAACTGCTTGAGCATGTTGAGATTCCGGTCACGAGAATGGATGAGGCGCCGCTCCATTTCAGTGGCGGCATGCAGCAGCGCGTTCAGATTTCCAAAGCATTGGCCAATCATCCGCCGATCCTACTGTTGGATGAAGTAACCACCAGTCTTGACCTGTCGGTTCAAGCACGTGTCCTTGATCTGATACGACGCATTCAGCGAGAGAGTCGAACAGCGATGATTGTTGTCTCGCATGATCTCGGTGTGATCCGTATGTTGTGTGATCGGACAATGGTGATGAAACAAGGACGCTGCATTGAAGCGGGGTTAACCGACCAGATTCTCGAAGATCCGCATCACGCTTACACGCAACTGCTCGTCCACTCTTTATTGTGAGGTGTCAAAATGAAAATTTATCATGCAAAAATCGTGCTGCCCGACCAAGTCATTGAGAATGGTTATGTATCAATTGAAGCGGATCGGATCGTTCAAATTGAGCAAGGTGAACCGGACATTGTGGAGAGTGCGGATCTTGATGCAGGCGGCAAATGGCTGACCCCCGGCCTGATTGATTCGCACAGTGATGCGATTGAAGTAGAGATCGAGCCGCGTCCGACAAGCCGCTTTACCGTTGAACTCTCTTTTGCCGAACTGGAAAAAAAATTAGCTGCCGAAGGGATCACAACCATTTTCCACGCCGTTTCTTTAATGAAACAGAATACCGTGCGTAAAGGCCGTGATAACGAGACCGTTTATGCCCTGATCAACTCACTAAATCGTCTAGCGAACGGACCGCATCTGATCCGCCACAAAACGCATCTGCGTTACGAGATTGCCAACATCAACGCACTGGATGCTGTTTCCGCATTAATCCAAAACGGCAAAATCGATCAATTATCTTTGACTGATCATACACCCGGCCAAGGACAGTACCGTGATCTGGAGGTCCAGCGGCGCCTGTTGATCGATCATCGCCACTATACCGAGCAAGAAGCGGAACAGATTATTGAAGAAACGAAAAAGCTTCCAAAGCTCGATACGCACAGTATTGAGAAACTGACACAATTAGCGAACGCATACGGTGTATCCGTCGCCTCACACGATGACGACACGATCGAAAAGCTTGAGATCGTCCGCGACTGGAATGCAGGCATCAGCGAATTTCCAATAACCATCGAAGCGGCACGATACGCACGTCAACTCGGTATGCTCACCGTGATGGGCGCACCTAATCTTGTACTTGGAAAATCACACAGCAATAACTTATCCGCCCATGAGGCCGTTAATGAAGGGCTTGTCGATATCTTCTGCTCGGATTATTATCCGGCATCGCTATTGCATGCCGCCTTCAAATTGCATTATGAGCTTGGAATGAGCGCATCTCAGGCATTTAACACGGTGACACTTAATCCAGCCAAGGCATTGCATCTTGATCAGTTGACCGGATCAATTGAATTAGGCAAGAAAGCCGATCTGCTCGTCGTCGGCGTCAGTGAGACCAACGGGCCGCAGCTCACCCATGTTTTTGTCGACGGAGCGGAGGTCTGCCGCATGCACTACCTGTTGCCCGAGCCGCAGCAAACAGTCGAGGGAAGGTGAACCATTTGGCGGAACGAACATTATCCGAACGGCCAACCATTTCACCGAGTGCGATCATCATCAACAGCAAACTTGGTGTCTGGACGGACATCGGACCGAATAGCCGCATAGAGGAAACATCCTTCGGTGATTACAGTTATACCGACGGAGACGCGAATATCATTTATTCAACCATCGGTAAATTTTGTTCGATCGCTTCGCATGTCCGGATCAACCCGGGAAACCATCCGATGGATCGCGTCACCCAGCATCATCTGACCTACCGCCGGGTCCGCTACCAATTGGCAGACACGAACGATCAGCGCGTCTTCAATTGGCGCCGTGCTCATTGGGTAACGATTGGGAATGATGTCTGGATCGGCCATTCGGCAACCATTATGGCCGGTGTGTCAATCGGGAACGGTGCGGTGATCGGTGCCGGCTCTGTAGTCACCAAGGATGTGGCACCCTACACTATTGTCGCCGGTGTCCCTGCTAAACCGATTCGGAAACGATTCAGCGATGAATTGATCAAGGAAATCACAGACAGCCGCTGGTGGGACTGGGATCGACAAACGATCGAGAACCATTATGAAGAATTATGCGATCCCCAGGCTTTTATCCGCCTCATTCGCAAATGGAGGGAAACACGATGACCGCACTGATTCAGGTCGATCAATTAGAAAAAACATTTCTGATGCACCAGTTTGGAGAAAAAAGAATTACCGGCTGCCGTGGGATCAGTTTCACTGCGCATGAAGGCGAATTTCTCGGCATTACCGGCCAGAGCGGAAGCGGAAAATCAACCATTATTAAGTGTATTTACCGCACCTATCTCCCGAGCAGCGGTCACATTCGTTATCAGTCCGAACGCTTCGGTCCGCTTGATCTTGCCGATGCGCCGGAGCGCGAAGTACTTGCAATTCGCAAAGAAGAAATTGGCTATGTCTCTCAATTTCTCAGCATCATGCCACGCATGACCGCCTTGGAATTTGTGATGGAACCGTTGCTGGATATGGGCGAAAATGAATCCACAGCCCGTTTGCGTGCGAAGGATATGCTCGACCATTTCAATCTGCGTGAAACACTGTGGGATACCTATCCGAAAACCTTCAGTGGCGGCGAGAAACTTCGACTGAATCTGGCACGCTCCATGGCTCGAAAATCCCGACTGCTGCTACTCGATGAACCGACCGCTTCACTGGACGAAGCATCTAAAGAAACCGTTAAAGAACGCATTTATGAACTTAAAAAATCCGGAACCACAATGATCGGCATCTTTCACGACCTGGATTTTATGGAATCGGTTGTTGATTGTACGTATAAACTTGAACACGGATTGCTCAAGGAGGTCTTGTAAAGTGACTGTCACCATTCAGGAATTGACATTGGCAGATATCGACCGTTATGTGCACCTGTTGCAGCAGCTTGACGCGCAGCATTCAATGACCATGAAAGATGCTCAAACGTTATTCAGAAAAATGGATCAATATCCTTACTACAAAATTTTTTGTGTTTGGTCTGAAAATAAACTGCTTGCCACGTACTCATTGATTATCCTTGATAATTTCGGCCATGGCGGATTAAAAATTGCGATTGTGGAAAATGTCGTCGTCGCGCCTGAAGCTCAGGGGCTGGGAATTGGTACAACAATGATGCATGACGCGATGAACCGTGCGACCGATCAAGGCTGCTACAAGCTAATGCTTTCCAGCGATTTGAAGCGGCAAGGCGCGCACGCCTTTTATGAACGCCTCGGATTTCAGCAGCACGGTATCAGTTTTAGAACGGAGTTGAACCCATGATTATCGATCTGCACTGCCATACAAACTGTTCCGACAACTCGTACTCAATCGAGGAAGTACTCAAGCTGGCCTTGCAAAATAAGATCAACAAGCTGGCCATCACCGACCACGACACAACAATCGGTCTTGAACGGGCAATCGCTCTTGGCGAGGAACTGAGCATTGGCATCATTCCCGGCATTGAAATTTCCGCCTATGACTATAAGCGTCATCGCCGCGCGCACATTCTCGGCCTTTTTGTCGCGCCCGGACATCCGGCACTTGAAGCACTCTGCCGCCCGATGCGGGAGGAGCGGCACAACGCATCACGTCTCATGACTCAGAAACTCATTCAAGCGGGATACCACATTTCTTGGGAGCAAGTATCCAAGCTGGCTGAAAACGGAACCGGCGTCTATAAGCAGCACATCATGCACGCACTTATTTTGAATGGCTATACCGACTCCATTTATGGCCCGCTCTATAAAAAGTTATTTTTCAGAGGCGATCGCCAGACGCTTCCGGGGCTTGCATTTGTCCCTGTTCATTACCTTGATGCAATTGATGCGATTCACGCGATTCGAAAAGCCGGCGGCGTTCCGGTTCTTGCTCATCCCGGCCAATTCGACAACTTCTCCGCTGTTCCCGAATTTGTCGAGGCTGGCCTAGAGGGCATTGAGGTTTTTCATCCGCTCCATGACGCAGCTAACGAGGAGAAGGCACTGCAATTAGCCGAAACCTATCATCTCGCTCAAACCGGCGGGTCGGACTTTCACGGCTATTATACAGATACCGGTTCTGTTCCCGGTTCACGCTGCATCGACAGCGATCGGTTCACCCTGCTTGAAGAAAAAAGAGAACAGATCGGCAAAATGATTCAATCGTAATCCGTCTTCAACTCTTCCAGGCACCGGCCATTCGGTGCTTTTTTGTTTGCTTAGAAAACTTATCTTCGCCAAGTCTCCGGTGAAGACGAAGCCGCCGTTGCGATGGTCACGGATGTTTCATAGTTGTGTAAAAAAAAGAGACGTTCACCGCCTCTCTTAACAAAAATAGATCGTCTCATCAGACCGCTGCTAATAGAATTAGCGTGAGTAGTGCCGGAAGTCCCTGTTTCCACAATATGGTTATTGATACAGTGACTGCGCCATACACTGCCGCTATGACAACACATACAACAAAAAACAGAACGACAGGGAGCTGTGCTGAAAAAATCCCCCAAACAATACCCGCAGCCAGAAATCCATTATATAAGCCTTGGTTTTTAAATAAAGTTTGAACTCGTTGATCTTGAACAAATTTTTGATCTAAATGAAATGTTTTTTGTGCTAAATGGCTGTTTGAAAAGAACATCTCAAGTCCCATTATATAAAAATGCTCTAAAGCAACAAGCAGGGCAACGGTGAACGCTGCAGTTTGTATCATCATTTACGCGCCTCAACTTTCTTAGCGGGCATTCCCACAACACCATCTGCATGATTCCAAGAAACTAATTTTTCGATTGGCAAACGGACACTCGGATGAGCCGGCTTTGCCGCCTTGCCAATGGCAAGCAGCATGATCGGTACATAGCGTTCCGTATCCACACCTAATGCCTGCATGACTTCTTTTCGTTCAAAACCGCCGATCGGGTTTGTGTCATAGCCATGAGCCTTTGCCACAAGCATCAGTTGCATCGCCACTAAACCGCCGTCAATTAATGTATTTTCTCTTATTTGCTGCTTTGTCATCTTGGAAAATACACCGGGAAGTGCATTCATATAATAGTCCTTAACCTCTTGGGACATTAGGTTTTTCTCCACCGCATCGGCAAAAATTTCCTCAGCATAATCCGGATGATTCATGTCCCCCAAAATTAAAATCATTGCTGAGGATGTATTGAGCTGGTTCTGATTGAATCGTACAAGCGACTCCAGCCGCTCCTTATGTTCATCGACAACGACAAAACGCCAAGGCTGGAGATTCACTGAAGAGGGTGCTTTAGCCGCTTCCATTAACATTTCAGTCATTTCCAGATGTGAAATTTTTACCGATTGATCATAATTTTTTACAGAATGCCTATTATTCATAACATCAAAAAAATCCGTTGATTGTGTTTTTTCCATTTTATTAAACCTCTCTTATCTTCTGTGAAATATGCTCAATTAGTTTTGATACTTCAATGATTTGACTATTGGTAAACTCAGCTAAAATCTGTTCTTGAAGCTTTCCCTTAACTTTTGTCAGACGTTCTCGTTCCAGCCGTCCCTGCTCTGTTAAGCGGAGCACGATTAGTCGTTTATCTCGGTCTACCTTTTTTCTGCTGATTAACCCCTCAGCTTCTAAACATTTTAGATGCCTCGTGACCGCCGCTGCATCGAGTTTCAACCTATTGATCAACTCCATCTGCCCGATTTCGCCCGATAAATCAATATGAAACAAGATTTCCAGTTTCGTTAAACTGGTCTGTGCCATCGACTCAAACGCCCGATTCATCTCTTTGCTGACCACATGCAAGTGATAAAATAATTCATCTGCTTCCGAACACCGTTTAATAATCATTCCTCCCGAAAACTAATTGATGCATCAACTAATATACCTGAATAACTTCCATAACTCACGCAAGAAGACTTGGAAAATGAGAATACCACCTTTGAGGTGTTACGCGGTGTCCCTTTACACGCATATAAAATTATGCTACATTCGTTGCTAAACACGAAAAGCGATGACGAGAAAAGTAAGCAATATTTGCTCTTTACAGAGAGGTCCTGTTGGGTGAAAAGGACCAAGAGCAGCGTGCTGAAACAAGCCTCCGAGCTGTTCATGGGATTCTAAAAAATGATCATGCAACAGATGCTCCTGTTATCGAGCGCAGGTAGTTAATACCTGATAAGGCAAATATGGGTGACCTATTTGCAAACTGGGGTGGCACCACGAAGTTAATCTCGTCCCCAAGACTTGGATTGTCTTGGAGGTGAGCTTTTTCATGAAGAAACGATGTTTCCTGGCCTCGATTAACCGCATTTATTATTAATAGGTTAAACGGAGGTAATCGTTATGAAAATCAGCAAAAGGTTGACACTTTGGAGAAATTCATCGCTCCTGTTACTTGGCATCGGCATTTCTAATATCGGAGACTGGATCTATCTTATTGCCCTCAACCTAATTGTTCTTGACATGACCCACTCACCGCTGGCAGTAACTATTCTTTATATACTGAAACCGACAGCAACTTTATTGACAAATTTCTGGTCGGGTAGTTTCATTGATCGGCTGAATAAGCGTAAACTGATGATTACGCTCGACCTGGCGCGCGCGGGATTAATTATCCTTTTGCCCAGCATACCATCACTATTCTTTATGTTCCTCGTCGTCTTTGTGATTAACATGGCAAGTTCAATGTTCAACCCGGCTTCTATGACCTACATTACAAAAGTCACGCCACCGGAGCAAAGAAAACAATTTAATTCTCTAAGAGGTTTAATCGAATCCGGAGGGTTCTTAATTGGTCCGGCTATTGCCGGATTACTGTTTCTAATCGGTTCTCCCATGTTCGCAATTTATATTAACGGGCTGTCCTTTGTTCTATCAGCGTTGGTCATCCTATTCCTGCCTAATGTAGAAAAGCATACCCGTTTTGCCATCGCAGAGAAAATGTCTTTTCAGGTCATTAAAATGGATTGGCAGGTTGTCATTCAATTCAGCCTAAAAAATTCACTAGTCATGACTGTCTATTTCTTATTCAGCTGCATGATGGTCATGGCGGCATCTGTTGATTCACTTGAAGCAGCTTTTGCAAAAGCCGTTTTAGGCCTTTCCAATACACGTTATGGTTTCCTTGTCAGCATTGCCGGAGCTGGCATTGCTTGCGGCGCGTTTGTCACTTCACTTTTTGCCCGGAAACTTTCGATTTCGTTTTTAATTCAAATAGGTGCTCTATTTTTCTCATTGGGTTACATTCTTTATGCTGTTTCTCACTCGTTTTCTGTTGCCGCAGCAGGGTTTTTTGTTCTTTCCTTTTTCATGGCTTTCGCGAATGCCGGGTTCTTAACCTTTTATCAAAAGAGCATACCAACGCAAATTATGGGGCGGGTCGGCAGCTTATATGACTTAATCGAAGCCGTCCTCGTCATCATGACAACGATCATTTTTGGCCTGACAGCAGACTATTTTTCAATAAGAGCGGTCGTAATAACGGGAACGATCATCATGTTCGTCGTTGCCCTACTACTATCCGTATTCACTCATTATTGGACGAAAAGGAGTGCCATTCAGAAAGCTCCATGAACTCAACAAATAATAATGTCTGACAAGGTAGCTCTTTTGAGTAAATTATAAATTTATGATATAATTATAGTATAAAGAGCGTTTTATACGTAATCGAAGAGCCCTCCGCAGACCAGTGCGGAGGGCTTTTGTGTTGCTGAAGGTATAAAAGTACCTTCTGTCACTTAAAATAACCAGTGAAGAAGTCTATCGAGAAGCTTTGGCAATGTCTCACGTAGCACAGGGAAGACCAGTTCCCTGAGAAAGAGCTGCCAAGCCGCTTCTCGATTTTTTGCTGACTTCTTCATCTTTCGAGAGCGTTTCATACGTAATCACCTCCTTTACGTTAATTTCACGCAAAGGAAGCGAGCTTTTTAAGTGACACTTGAATTATATCAGAATTGTCCGCAATTTATAGTCTGTATGTTGTTCATTCCTGCTGGAACAGGGGAAAGCATTAACTAATAGTTAAAAACCTCCGCTTATTTAAGCGAAGGTTTGATTTTTGCATTTCACACGATGTGGCATGAAAACACTAGCCTTGAGTTAAAGAGCAACGGAATTTATTTGTTTTTAACAAATGCCAAGTTTAACGCCAATAGTCCTAAAACAGTTGCCATGAAATATTTTTGAATCTTTTTCCATACCGGTCTCTCTCTTAACATTTGGGAAACTTGACCCGCAAAGAACACAATTAATAAGTTCACAGAAAAGCTGATAATAATCTGTGCGGTCCCGAGTACTCCGATTTGCAAAGCTAATGGACCATTTTGCGGATGCTCAAACTGCGGTAACAGAGAGATGTAAAGAACCGCTATTTTGGGATTTAATAAATTCGTCATTAATCCGTTCAAATAGAGTTTTTTCAGAGAATGATGAGGAACATTATGAGGTTCAAAGACCGACTGACTACCCGGCTTTACGGCGTTCCATGCCATCCACAGCAAGTAGATGATTCCTGCTATTTTGATGGCTGAATAAAGCAAAGGAACCGTTTTAAAGATAAAATCAAGTCCCAAAATTGTCGCGATCACATAGACAATAAACCCTGTAACAACACCCAATAAAGAAATGAAACCAGCTTTCTTGCCCTGAGTCAGAGAACAGGATACGAGATACATCATATTTGGTCCGGGTGCACATACAATTCCCAAAGCTACCAGTGAAAAACTGATTAAAGTAATCGAGTCAACCACAGTCTCATTCACCCCATCAACTATTTTTCGTCAAGTCTACCACATGAATAATAAAAAATATATTTTACGGTTAATGCGAACTTCCTCTCTTTTTTACGCGTCTCTGGTCAATAATCATGTCAATCCGATCCAGATCATGCTTGCTACTCAAAATTTCTTTTTTATTGGTTTGAATCAATTGACGATACCTTAGTTTTTTTCTCAAATCGTCATCCCCTTTTCACAGTGGTCATTAGCTTCCTTATCATCATTAATGAATAAAAAAGTTCTCTGCAGAAATGCAGAGAAGATGGTGAGCTTTATTTTAACAGAAGGATTATTATTCATACTATACCACTGTGTTTAATTATATATCAAGTGTTTTTTTCATTTTCTTATGTGATTTGATCAAAAAAACACAATAAAAACCACTCCTCGCGGTTTCGTGTATCGTAACTGCGAAAAGTGGTCCTACTGCCCTTAAACGTCCAGCCGTTTGAACGTCTAATGTTTAAAAAATCCATTTAACGAGGCTTTGCTGTCACGGAAAATCTGTTCTCTCTCTTTTCAATCCTTGCCTTGTTGTTTCTTGAACTTAAGAACCAAGCGGGAATGGCGGCGACCAGAGTACTCACAATTGACCAAACAAATGCGGCATTGTACGCTCCTGAAATATGGGTCAAGCTAGGAACAGAGCCGGACAAATGATGCTGCACAACGGTGGCAAGGATTGCCGTACCGAATGCCCCGCCGATATTTTGAAGCATCCGCGTACTGATCGTCGCCTCAGGAATCTGTCTTTTTGACAATCCCGTGTACGCATCTGCCATAATTGGAATCATCATCGCTCCTTGACCCGCCCCGCGAAAGAAAAGAGCGAGAAGCAGCAGCCATTGCGATGTGTGCTGGTCAGCAAATGCGAACGGTATTGTGGCGAGCACCGATATGAAAATACCTGACATGACGACCCATTTTGCACCTATCAGATCCGTTATTTTGCCAACTTGGGTTCTAGTTAGCAGCATACCGATGCCTTGCGGAATTAAATAAATCCCCGTCCAGACGACACTTGCTCCTCTAATATTCTGATAGTACAGCGGTAAAAGAAGCATTGCTCCATTGATCGTAATACCTGACATTAATAATAAAAGCGACGACGCCGAAAAACTGGGCAGTTTAAAAAGACTGAGACTGACAAGTGCGCGCTTTGGCCAGATCCATGCATAAAGGACATAGAGAATCAGCAGACCCGTACCGATGGAAATTGGCACCATCACCTGGCTTTCAAAAAATTTACCTGTCGTGCTGACCTTAGTAATCCCAAGAATCAATTCCGTAAACGTTCCGGCAAACAAGATCACACTAATCCAATCGAGACGTTTTCCCCGTTCTTCCGGTGTAAATTTCGGCGATTTCCAAAGCAGAAGAATAATGGAGAATAGAGCAATTGGGATATTAATATAGAAAATCCAGTGCCAGTCTAGGTGATCGATAATTAAACCACCGATTGTCGGCCCAAGTATCGGAGCAAAAACGGCCGGAAGACCTACGATCGACATTAATTTCCCAAGATTTTCACCGCCCGCTGCACGTACAATTAATGTTGAAAGAGCAGACATAATCATTCCTGCTCCCGCTCCCTGAATAATTCGACTGACGACAAGAAGCCATAAGCTCCCCGAAAAACCTGCGACTACTGAACCTAACAAAAATAAAACTAAAGCGCCTAAATACAAGGTTTTGCCGCTTATCCAGTCAATGGCCCAGCCTGCGATGGGTACCGCAATCCCAATTGCTAGTACATAAGCAGTAACCACCCACTGGACTGATGAAACCGTGGTATGAAAATCTGCAATAATTGAATTGACAGCGATATTGACCATGGTGGTATCGAGCATCGGTGCCAAGGCACCAAGTACCAAAATGAAACTGATTGCGATCACTTGATTTAAATTGCTTGTTTTGCTTATTCCATTATTCATTGTTTGTTATCCCTTCACCAATTTAAGATACGGCCGTATCTAATATAATTTATGCTATAATAAAAAATAAGAAAAAGCAAGTTTAATTTGGGAGAAAAAAATGGATCAGCAAAAGCGTAAGTCAAGACGACGTGGCACGGAACTTGAGGATGCCTTATTAACCGCTGCCTGGCAGCAGCTCCAAGAGGAAGGCTATCAAAAATTAACGATTGAGGGCATTGCTGCTGCGGCGGGAACGACCAAAACCGTTTTATATCGGAGATGGCCGAAAAAGGCACTGATCGTCGTTGCCGCCTTTAAAAAATTCGGTCCAAAAGTAGACTTTTCAACACCGGACACCGGCGATTTACGTACAGATCTTCTTACTTTGTTATCCGCTCCGGTTGCCGCCTTTTCTTCATTGGGACAGGAGACAATTCGAGGGCTGATTTCAGACCAGATTGGTGAAGCAATTGATAAGCTCTTCATGGCAGCAAATTCGAAAAACATAATTCGTCAATCTCTTGACACGATTTTAGCAAACGCCGCAGCCCGAGGAGAAATTAATCCGGACACAATCACTGATCGTATGAAAAATCTGCCGACACTGCTTTTTATTAATGAACTCCTTACCCATGGAACGTTGACAAAAACTGCGGTTACTGAGATGGTAGATACCCTCCTCATGCCCTTGTTTCAAATGAACGGGAATAGTTAAGCAACGAAACGCTTAGGAACGAACTTCATAAGCAAAGGCCGCTCTCGAACATTCAGAGGCGGCTTCATTTCTGTCTGGACCCGAATCATCCCCTTTCCTTAATGTAATGCGAGGATGATCCTGCCGATTAAACTCAATAGATCAAATACGCAAATATACGAATCTTCACCTTAATTCTCTTTGTCTACCGATTCTATGAGATAATGACTTTTCAATTGGAGATTTGCGCACATCGTTTGCTTCATTCCATTTTCTTGGTGCTGCTGCTCTATGTTTGTCACTCGTTTGAAAAAATCGTGTAAAGGGTGGTTACGATGAAACGCCGTGTATTCTTTTTGACAGCTTTAGCTCTAGTTTTCATTGCCTTCTTGATTTACTTATTTACAGCTGTCCAGCATCAGGAAACCTCTGTACCCCGTTTCACAAAACATAAATATAATGGCGAACGATTGCTGCTGTACCCTCAAGTCCACGGAATCAACAAAAAAGCTGCCGCAAGAATTAATGAAATGCTGGAAAAAGCGGCTCAAAATTCCTACAAGAGTGCTACAAATCTAAAAAGAGCCGGAAGCTTTACTAAAGAAGGCAATGCTCACTATTCCTACAACTCCGCTTATAACGTAATAAATAATAAAACGGCAAGCTGAGTATTTTATATCGCGATTATATGTATACCGGCGGCTCAAACGGCAGCCTCTATGTAACCTTATACAATTTTGATTTATCTACAGGACAACAATATGCGATTAAAGATATTCTTAAAACCTCTGCTCAGTATAAAAAAGTGAAGAACTATGCTTTTAATTATTTGAGTACGCATGAACCCTATGCCAAATCGGTTTCAAAATTAAGTGATTTTACAGTGAACAAAGATACGCAAATCTCATTGTATGATCATGGCATCTATCTCGTTTTTCAAGACGGTGAAATCAAATCCTATCCTGATGGATATCTCTTCATAAAGATTCCTGAATCCGTTTATAAATAAAAGGGCTATTTTATAGCCCTTTTTGATTTCTACGGATTATGAATATAGGCAGCCTTTTGATTGAGTTATTGAGGAGTTGATAACCCCAAAATAAATGCTCCAATGTGCTGTTGTAATTCTGAAATATTCAATTGCGCCGGTCTATTTTTGCGAGTCATAAAATAGCCGAAATTAATCCAAACAAAATTAATGGCTTGCGTTTTGACGTCTACTACTTTCGCTATTCTTCCTTTATCCTTCATTTGAGTTAAATAGTTTCCAGTCAATTCTTTGAAATAAAGTGAAATCTGTTCACTAGCTTCACGAACTTCCGGCAAATGAAGTGAATCTCTCAAACCAGTCATAACAATTGCCTCATGCTTGCTCATAAAAGTCTGGTAGTTCGTGGCTATTTGTAGAAGATCTTCTTCTAGGTTTTCTGTAAGCTTACAATAACTTTGTAAGTCTTTTAAATCCATTAGGTACTCGGTTAGCAAGGCATTTAATAAGCCGCGTTTATCTTTAAAATGCCGAAATACGGTGTTTTCACTTACTGATGAGTCTTGAGCAATTTTTTGTGTCGTTGTGGACTC
The DNA here is from genome assembly GCF_056678885.1 of Sporolactobacillus sp. PKPK-6. Classification (NCBI taxonomy): domain Bacteria; kingdom Bacillati; phylum Bacillota; class Bacilli; order Caryophanales; family Sporolactobacillaceae; genus Sporolactobacillus; species Sporolactobacillus sp. PKPK-6. The sequence goes on from NZ_JBWXPA010000001.1 coordinate 1,733,627, forward strand.
ATACCCGTGCTTAATGATCAGTCCGGTGAAAGCTTGTAAAATTTTTTGTCTGGTGTCTTCTTTAGTCATAAATTCTCCTTTTAAATAGTACTTAGTCATATGTTTGTATATAGTTACCGATTAAATAGTCTGCCCTTTGAACACTGACAAAGGCCTTTGGATCACAGGAAGTAACCAGCCTTTTTAAAAAGAATAACTGACTTCTTTGAGCAATAACAATGATCATGTCTGTTTCTTGCTGAGAATAAATACCGGTTCCCTTAAATAAGGTAGCACCATGTGCAAAGTTCTTCAATCGTTCTATGATTTGATGCGGATTCTTTGTAAAAACGAAGACTGTCATATTTTTTTGCTGAATATAAATATTATCCATAATAAAACTAGTAATTACCATACTAATTAAACTGTACGTTGCTCCAGCAATTCCAAAAAACAAACTGGTCGTCAGCAAAATACTGCCGTTAATCACTGTATTGATAAAGCCTATTTTTTTCTTAAAGCGCTGCTGTACGTAGCTCACGAACACATCTGTTCCGCCTGTAGAAAATCCATTGCGAAAACATAGCCCAACGCCAATTCCAATGATCGTTCCGCCAACAATAGCATTGGTAATTCGTTCAGACAAAATGGGTGTTTGTGGAATAACTTGCAAGAAAATAACATTTGAAAACACTGCAATTAATGAATACATCGTATAGTTTAACCCAAATAAGTACCAGGCTGCCAAGACCAAAGGAATATTCATGATAATGACTAGCATGCTAATACTCAAATTAATGTTTACCAATGATAATATACCGTTCAAGAGTTGAGCAATTCCAGGTATGCCAATAGAATAGACGTTGGCCGGGTTCAAAAAAAGGTTAATGCCAATAGCAGATAGCAAACCATACAAGATAGCAAAACTGAATTTACGCGTATGGATCATTGTTGCTTTCATTTACATTTTTCCTCTCTACTAAAAAAGTTGCAGCTAACTGTCCATTAGCATAGTAACCAAAATAAAAGCCCACATGATGTGGGTTTTCAAGCCATCAATTAACATTATCTTGTTTTTTATTTCAAGATAAGCTCATTCAGCTGATCCGGCGCCTGGGTCATGAATCGATAACCATTGTCAGTGATACAGACAGTGTCTGAATGACGGTATCCACCCTGTCCGTCAAAATACAAACCAGGTTCCACGGAAACAACCATATTCTTTTGTAATCGCGTATCATTACCAAATGATAGTGTCGGTTCCTCATGATTATTTAAGCCAATCCCGTGCCCGGGTCGGTGTAATAAGTGTTGAGTTAAACCTTGTTCCTCCACATAGTTATAAACTGCTTGTTCAACCTCGCTGGCTTTGACACCAGGACGAATCATGTCCAGCATAATTTTACGTGCCTGCATCATTTGATTAAAGTGCCGCTGTTCTTCGGAAGTAGGATCCTCTGTAAAGAACGTTCGCTCACATTCTGCGGCATATCCCGCTAATTTAAAAGTAGCGACATTCACATTGGGACCTTTTGAAACCTGCGCGTCCATTGCAGGAATGCTATGCGGCATATAGCTATAACTAGCCGGCCAGACACCATTGGTAATTCGATTCGTTAAACTAAAATTTTTGCTGATCACTTCACTTTGCGTTTTATGCGGCAGCATGTACAAGTCGAGCACATTGGAGCCTGTATGCACCGTAGCCAACGTTTGACAAACCACATCACTACATACTTTCGCCGTGACTTGAATTTTGTCCAGTTCATAGTCGCTTTTAATGGTTCGCAATTGTTTAATGATCTCTCCAGGAGTCCAATTTATGTCACCCGTTTGATAAGTCAGATACCACGGTACATTATCTTCTACACCGACATGATTCACGTTAACAAGATGTCGTGTCACTACTTCGAACCAGTTCTGACCCTTTTTCGCCGTGACATCAAAATAAGTATCAATCGTGTACTTAAAGTAAGGGACCTGAACATGAGATTCTTCCAATTTAGGAACAATGAATAGCGGATCCTGATTAGCAAACACAATTAAGAAAAATGGCCGTTGTTCGGGACTGTAATTAATGTTTGTCAGGTACCATATGTCTTCAGAATCTGTAATGACGTAGGCCTCCAGATTGCGTTCAACTAATTTTTCCCGACACTTCGTTAATCGATTCTGAATTTCTTGTTCTAATGTGTTCATCCAATCTTCCTTTCACTTCACATATTTTATTATGAGTAAGTACGTACTTACTTTTATTTTGATTATACGCTTTTCGTTTATTTTGTAAAGGAACTAGGCAAAATAAATGGACAAAATTAAAAAGCGGAATGTTTTCTCCGTTTTTTAGAGTGTTTAAATTAAATCTTTTCTAAAATAAGAAAAACCGGGCAAAAAACGCCCGGTCCTTAATTTCACAGGATGTGATGGCTTTCGCGTTGCATACAGGACGTATGCGTATTTAGCGAAAGCTCCTTTACACTTGCGAAAGTTCCTTTTTTTTAGTATTGGTTTGTGTCTTTACAGTGCTGAATCATCACTTCGGTTGCTCGCATCAACTGAGCGCGACCGCGGGCGCATCTCTGCTTTGATTCTCGGCCAAGACACTGGTTTATTCGTTTAAATACGGGACAAAATCTTATACTTTCTTTACGTGTGAAAAAAGGCCGCCTTTCACAATTTCATTTATTGTGAAAGGCGGCCTTAAAAACTATAACTTACCTCTATACGTTGTGCTTTAAGCTTCCAACTGGACTTGAACCAGCGACCCCTTCCTTACCATGGAAGTGCTCTACCGAACTGAGCTATGGAAGCATTGGCTCCACAGGTAGGATTCGAACCTACGACCGATCGGTTAACAGCCGATTGCTCTACCACTGAGCTACTGTGGAATACTTAAGTTAAAATGATATGTATATTATAATGTACTCTCCATTATCATGGAAGGGTTCACATAATAAAATATAATAAGAAACAGGCTGCCATCATCGATGACTTCCTGCCTCTCTCCATTGCCTGGCAGTGACCTACTCTCACAGGGGGACAGCCCCCAATTACCATCGGCACAGAAGAGCTTAACGACCGTGTTCGGGATGGGAACGGGTGTGACCTCTTCGCTATGACCGCCAGACTTCCGGCTCGCATGAGCCTTCAAAACCGGTAACGAAAGCAATCGAAACAAAACAAGTGAATCCAAGGTATTCTGGGTTAAGCCCTCGACCGATTAGTATCTGTCCGCTGCACACCTCACGGTGCTTCCACTTCAGACCTATCAACCTCATCATCTCTAAGGGGTCTTACTGATTTAAAATCATGGGAAATCTCATCTTGAAGGGGGCTTCATGCTTAGATGCTTTCAGCACTTATCCCGTCCACACATAGCTACCCAGCGTATGCTCCTGGCGGAACAACTGGTACACCAGCGGTGTGTCCATCCCGGTCCTCTCGTACTAAGGACAGCTCTTCTCAAATTTCCTACGCCCGCGACGGATAGGGACCGAACTGTCTCACGACGTTCTGAACCCAGCTCGCGTACCGCTTTAATGGGCGAACAGCCCAACCCTTGGGACCTACTTCAGCCCCAGGATGCGATGAGCCGACATCGAGGTGCCAAACCTCCCCGTCGATGTGAACTCTTGGGGGAGATAAGCCTGTTATCCCCAGGGTAGCTTTTATCCGTTGAGCGATGGCCCTTCCATGCGGTGCCACCGGATCACTAAGCCCGACTTTCGTCCCTGCTCGACTTGTAGGTCTCGCAGTCAAGCTCCCTTGTGCCTTTACACTCTGCGAATGATTTCCAACCATTCTGAGGGAACCTTTGGGCGCCTCCGTTACCTTTTAGGAGGCGACCGCCCCAGTCAAACTGCCCGCCTGACACTGTCTCCGAACCGGATCACGGTTCAGGGTTAGAATGTCGATATCGTCAGGGCAGTATCCCACCGATGCCTCCACCGAACCTAGCGGTCCGGTTTCCAAGGCTCCTGCCTATCCTGTACAAACGATACCCACATCCAATATCAAGCTGCAGTAAAGCTCCATGGGGTCTTTCCGTCCTGTCGCGGGTAACCTGCATCTTCACAGGTACTATAATTTCACCGGGTCTCTCGTTGAGACAGTATCCAAATCGTTACACCTTTCGTGCGGGTCGGAACTTACCCGACAAGGAATTTCGCTACCTTAGGACCGTTATAGTTACGGCCGCCGTTTACTGGGGCTTCAATTCAAAGCTTCTCCCGAAGGATAACCTCTCCTTTTAACCTTCCAGCACCGGGCAGGTGTCAGCCCCTATACATCACCTTACGGTTTAGCAGAAACCTGTGTTTTTGGTAAACAGTCGCTTGGATCTTTTCACTGCGGCTCATCGGACCCGTAGGTCCGACGAGCACCCCTTCTCCCGAAGTTACGGGGTGATTTTGCCGAGTTCCTTAACGAGAGTTCTCCCGAGCGTCTTAGAATTCTCTTCTTGCCCACCTGTGTCGGTTTGGGTACGGGCACCGTTTCACTCGCTAGAGGCTTTTCTTGGCAGTGTAGGATCAGGCGCTTCGGTACTTAAGTTCCCTCCTCATCACCGTTTGGCGGATAGCAGCGGGATTTGCCTCGCTGCCGGCCTCGCGGCTTGAACGCACACTTCCATCCGTGCGCTCGCCTTACCTTCCTGCGTCCCCCCATCACTCAAACGTGAAACGCTGGTACAGGAATATCAACCTGTTGTCCATCGCCTACGCCTTTCGGCCTCGGCTTAGGCCCCGACTAACCCTGAGCGGACGAACCTTCCTCAGGAACCCTTAGGCTTTCGACGGAGAAGATTCTCACTTCTCTTTTCGTTACTCATACCGGCATTCTCACTTCCAAACGCTCCAACATGCCTCACGGCACATCTTCAATGCCCTTGGAACGCTCCCCTACCATGACCTTACGGTCATCCGCGACTTCGGTGCTGTGCTTAGCCCCGTTACATTTTCGGCGCGACGCCACTCGACCAGTGAGCTATTACGCACTCTTTAAATGGTGGCTGCTTCTGAGCCAACATCCTGGTTGTCTGGGCAACGTCACATCCTTTCCCACTTAGCACAAACTTAGGGACCTTAGTCGGCGGTCTGGGCTGTTTCCCTTTCGACGACGGATCTTATCACTCGCCGTCTGACTCCCGGACGTAAGGGCTTGGCATTCGGAGTTTGACTGAACTCGGTAATCCTGTGGGGACCCCTTATTCAATCAGTGCTCTACCTCCAAGTCTCACTCATCCGAGGCTAGCCCTAAAGCTATTTCGGGGAGAACCAGCTATCTCCGTGTTCGATTGGCATTTCACCCCTACCCACACCTCATCCCCGCATTTTTCAACATGCGTGGGTTCGGGCCTCCATTCAGTGTTACCTGAACTTCACCCTGGACATGGGTAGATCACACGGTTTCGGGTCGACAACCCTAAACTAAAACGCCCTATTCAGACTCGCTTTCGCTGCGGCTCCGCCTCTTCAGCTTAACCTTGCTTAGAATCGTCACTCGCCGGTCCATTCTACAAAAGGTACGCTGTCACCCCCCGAAGGGGGCTCCAACTACTTGTAAGCACACGGTTTCAGGATCTCTTTCACTCCCCTTCCGGGGTGCTTTTCACCTTTCCCTCACGGTACTGGTTCACTATCGGTCACTGGGGAGTATTTAGCCTTGGGAGACGGTCCTCCCGGATTCCGACGGGGTTTCTCGTGTCCCGCCGTACTCAGGATCCACTCCGGAGTGCACGTTCCGTCGGCTACAGGGCGTTTGCCTTCTTTGGCCGACCCTTCCAGGTCGTTCGCCTGAAACGTGCATTTCTGACTCCATGTGGAGTGTCCTACAACCCCAAAGAGCAAGCTCTTTGGTTTGGGCTGTTTCCCTTTCGCTCGCCACTACTCAGGAAATCGCATTTGCTTTCTCTTCCTCCGGGTACTGAGATGTTTCAGTTCCCCGGGTCTGCCTTACTCTGCCTATGGATTCAGCAGAGCATCCTATCTGTTCAAGATAGGGGGTTCCCCCATTCGGAAATCTTCGGATCAATGCTTACTTACAGCTCCCCGAAGCGTATCGGCGTTCGTTCCGTCCTTCATCGGCTCCCAGTGCCAAGGCATCCACCGTGCGCTCTTTAAAACTTAACCACTGACGATGAAAATATTGCTCCTCATCCGCCACATTCATGATTAGTTTCTTGATCGTAAGATCAATTCAATAATCTTCTTGGATGTTTCTTGACTTTCTTTCGTTGCTTTCGTTATCCAGTTTTCAAGGTTCAAGGCTGCCTTTCGGCACGCCGGTGAAGGAATGATTCCTTCAAAACCAAACAAAAGTCCAAGCGCTTCGCTATTGATCGTTTCCTTAGAAAGGAGGTGATCCAGCCGCACCTTCCGATACGGCTACCTTGTTACGACTTCACCCCAATCATTTGTCCCACCTTCGGCGGCTGAGTCCATAAAGGTTCTCGCACCGACTTCGGGTGTTACAAACTCTCGTGGTGTGACGGGCGGTGTGTACAAGGCCCGGGAACGGATTCACCGCGGCATGCTGATCCGCGATTACTAGCAATTCCGGCTTCATGCAGGCGAGTTGCAGCCTGCAATCCGAACTGGGGGTGGCTTTATGGGATTAGCTCGACCTCGCGGTTTCGCTGCCCTTTGTACCACCCATTGTAGCACGTGTGTAGCCCAGATCATAAGGGGCATGATGATTTGACGTCATCCCCACCTTCCTCCGGTTTGTCACCGGCAGTCACCTTAGAGTGCCCAACTGAATGCTGGCAACTAAGATCAAGGGTTGCGCTCGTTGCGGGACTTAACCCAACATCTCACGACACGAGCTGACGACAACCATGCACCACCTGTCACTCTGTCCCCCGAAGGGGAACGGCCTATCTCTAGACTTGTCAGAGGATGTCAAGACCTGGTAAGGTTCTTCGCGTTGCTTCGAATTAAACCACATGCTCCACTGCTTGTGCGGGCCCCCGTCAATTCCTTTGAGTTTCAACCTTGCGGTCGTACTCCCCAGGCGGAATGCTTAATGTGTTAACTTCAGCACTAAGGGTTGGACCCCCTAACACCTAGCATTCATCGTTTACGGCGTGGACTACCAGGGTATCTAATCCTGTTTGCTCCCCACGCTTTCGCGCCTCAGCGTCAGTTACAGACCAGAGAGCCGCCTTCGCCACTGGTATTCCTCCACATATCTACGCATTTCACCGCTACACGTGGAATTCTACTCTCCTCTTCTGTACTCAAGCTTCCCAGTTTCCAATGACCGTTTGCGGTTGAGCCGCAAGATTTCACATCAGACTTAAGAAGCCGCCTGCGCGCGCTTTACGCCCAATAATTCCGGACAACGCTTGCCACCTACGTATTACCGCGGCTGCTGGCACGTAGTTAGCCGTGGCTTTCTGGCCGGATACCGTCACTGCAAGAGCATTTCCTCTCCTGCACGTTCTTCTCCGGCAACAGAGCTTTACGATCCGAAAACCTTCTTCGCTCACGCGGCGTTGCTCCATCAGACTTTCGTCCATTGTGGAAGATTCCCTACTGCTGCCTCCCGTAGGAGTTTGGGCCGTGTCTCAGTCCCAATGTGGCCGATCACCCTCTCAGGTCGGCTATGCATCGCTGTCTTGGTGGGCCGTTACCCCGCCAACTAACTAATGCACCGCGGGCCCATCTGTCAGTGATGGCCGAAACCATCTTTCAGCCCTGCACCATGCGGTGCAGGGGATTATCCGGTATTAGCTGCGGTTTCCCACAGTTATCCCAGTCTGACAGGCAGGTTACCCACGTGTTACTCACCCATCCGCCGCTCACTTCCGGGAGCAAGCTCCCTTCTATGCGCTCGACTTGCATGTATTAGGCACGCCGCCAGCGTTCGTCCTGAGCCAGGATCAAACTCTCCAAAAAGTGTTACTTGATGTCGGATACGAGATCCGACCTTGCTTTTTCGTTCATAAGATCCATAGCAAAATTGAATTGATTATGGGGTTTAAAACCCTTATATCACGCTTGGCTTTTGTTCAGTTTTCAAGGAACATTCTTCATCGTCTCTATCAGACGACCTAAACAATTATATCTTCTTAACTATTCATTGTCAACCCTTTTTTAAATTTAATTTTGATCACTCGATCGCATCAAATCATTATTTCGGAAAGACAACAAAATTTATTTTACCAGCTATAAAGAAAATGTCAACAGTTTTTTTATTCTTTCTGTATATAAAGGCCGTCCGCATATTCACCAGAGCTTGCCCATACAATGGTACAAACATTCGAACGAGGTGGACCACTCATGCTTTGGATCATCAACGGCAAACGTATAAAGAACATCATGCTGATTATTATTGCCGCCTTCTTTGCGGCGCTGATTTTATTCGTTCAAAAACAAGAGACGGATGTGTTTACACCGATTCAATCAACCGGAGCGCTCTCAAAAGTTGAGACTGATCAGAAGCATCTGGCTCTGACATTCGACATTAATTGGGGAGATCAGCAGCTCCCACTGATTCTGAAGACCCTTAATAAAGAACATGTAAAAGCGACCTTCTTCATTTCCGGAGAATGGGCCGAACGGCATCCGAGCCTTGTTCGCAGTATGGCACGAAACGGTCATGAGGTTGAATCCCACGGAATGCGGCATGAAGATTACACGCAATTGGACACGTCTCGTGTCCGCTCAGACATCCTGTTTGGGCGTGAGGCTATTTATAAAACACTTGGCGAACGCCCAAACATGATTCGGCCGCCTTTCGGAAAGACAAATAAAGAGACATTGAGTACGGCCGGCAGTCTAAATCAGCAGGTGGTGCTTTGGAGTGTGAATCCTCGTGATGAAAAAAATCCAGGTTATAAAGTCATCGTCAGCCGCGTCTTACGCAAAACCGGTAAAGGAGACATTATTAAGCTCCATGCTTCGGACTCGGCAAAGGGAACGGATCGTGCATTGCCACTTATTATAAGAGAACTTGAAAACAGAGGGTATCAATTTGTCACAGTGAAGAGTCTTATTTCTGATACGCAGTCAAAAAGCAAGTTGATGGATTAAGGATTTTCCTGACTTTCTGAACTTTGTTGGCTTTCCGACTTTTCCTGTTCCTTCTTTAAAGCCGCGATGATCGCATCAGCAAGCCGCTTTTTATAGAGAGGAGTCGCCATAAGTTCGCCAATGGTCTGCTCGATTTGTCCGCGAAACGGCTTAGTTTTAAGAAGACTCAAGTACTGCTGCTGCATTTCAGGTGTTTTCAGAATATCCATCATCATGCCTTGATACCCTGGATCCTTCATCATCTGTTTTAATAATTTCTCATTTTCGCTCTCCATGGTCTTTGCCAGCTGTTCAGAGAAGTCCGGATCGTTAAATAGTTGCCGCCATAATTTTTGCCCTTGCTCAGTCGTGAGTGTCTGTACCACTGTTTTGCGAACAATCGGATCATCCAGTACAATGGCTTGTCTCATTTCACTGTCCTTCAATAGATCCCTAATCGTGTCTTTACCGTCATCCGTTTTGAGCAGATCCAAAACCATTTTTTTATTTTCCTGATAGGTTGGCGGTTTTTGCCCGTTTCCGCAGCCTGCCAAGCTGACGAGCATAGCGGTACACATGATCAATGATAGTACTCTAGCCATAAATGCGATCCTCCCTAACCAACAATGTCCCTGCTTTAATATGTGTGAACCGCACTTTTTTATTCAGGTAATTCGGATTCAATCACATGATTAAAAGGTAATATCGAACTGTTTGGATTAGGTAGGATTTTGCATAGTTAGGGAGTGATTGCGAAGTGTATAAAAGCGCATGAAGGACAACAAACAGTGCAAGTTAAGGTGAAAGCGAGAAAAGTGAAGGCGAACAGCAGAAAATTTAAAGCTAATCCATCAAAAGTTAAAGCGAAACCAGAAGGTTAAAGCCAAACCTATAAAAGTGAAAGTAAACGGCGGTAAACTTAAAGCTAATCCATCAAAAGTTAAAGCGAAACCAGAAAGTTAAAACCAATTCGATAAAAGCGAAAGCCAACCGCATAATTACTGAACTTTGTTCGTTTCAACTTTTTGTGATTTCGTTACCACCTTTCCACGATTCGTTACAAGTCCAGATGTCAGCAAATCTTACGGGCTTATTGCGTATCATCCGTCTATGATCGAGAAAGATAGGGTGTGAACATGTTTTCATCTTTAAACACGGCTGCGGCAAATAAAAAGCCCCGGATCTAGGATGCCAGCATCCAATGACCGGGGTGATTTGTTTTAAATCAAGATAATTTGCTAATAACCTTTTTTGCAATGTCGTTATACACCGGAGCGATCGGGTCGTCTTCAAAATAGACGCCCGGAGCGAACGTTCCTTCTTTCGGTTGCGGCTGCGTAAGCGGCACTCGGCCGAGAAGATCGGTGTGCAGCAGATCGCTGAGTTTGTCGCCGCCGCCTTTGCCGAAGACATAATCAATCTCTCCGGTCTTTTTGCTTTGATAATACGCCATGTTCTCAACAACACCGAGAATTTCATGCTTGGTGTGAGTTGCCATTGCCCCTGCACGTGCCGCGACAAATGCAGCGGTCGGATGCGGTGTGGTGACAATAATCTCTTTTGAATGCGGCAATTTGCTGTGAATGTCCATGGCCACATCACCGGTTCCCGGCGGCAGATCGAGTACCAAATAATCAAGATCGCCCCAGTATACATCATTAAAGAAGTTATTCAGCATTTTGCCGAGCATTGGGCCTCGCCAAATGACCGGAGAATTATTTTCAACAAAGAAGCCCATGGAAATGATTTTGATACCGAACCGCTCAACCGGGATAATCCGGTCATTTTTTATCGCCGGGCGCTTCTCAATGCCCATCATATCCGGCACACTGAAGCCGTAAATATCGGCATCCAGCAAGCCGACCTTCTTTCCCTGCCGTGCAAGTGCGAGCGCAAGATTGACGGAAACCGTGGATTTTCCGACGCCGCCCTTCCCGCTCGCTACAGCGATAAACTCTGTTTTCACTCCAGGTGAAAGCAGTGTCGGCAGATCAACGGGAAAACCGCCCAACTGTTTGATTTCTTCATCGCTGAGCACTGCAAAACGAATGCTCACCGCTTTTGCGCCTTGCTCTTTAATTTTTGACGAGAGTTCGACCTGAATTTGCATCTGTTTCACTTGGTCCTGCTTAGCAAGAGCAATGTCCATGCGAACGTGATCATCCTCGATCGTCAATTCCTTCAATGCCTGTGTTTCCAAAAGATTTTTATGCAAAAAGGGGTCCTGGACGGTTTTCAGCACGTCCAAAACCTGCTGTTTTTTGATCATATTCTCACCAACCCTTCCGCTAATGCATGCATTTTCAGTATACCAATCCGGGTACCAAAAACCCAGTAATTGAACACCTTTGCTTTAATCAGAAGGGACCTTTTCATTTGTGAAATAACGCATGACGCCTTGGCTAATGGAAGCTGCCGCTTGTTTTTGATAATCACGTTGTACGAGCAGCGCACGCTCCTGGGCATTCGAGAGAAATCCTACCTCAACGAGCGCGGACGGTGCCTCCGCCTTTTTCAGCAGATAGACATGGCTGATTGGTTTCGCGTACCGATTTGTATTGCCGAGATTGCGTTTCAAGGAATCCTGAATGAACAGAGCGAGCTTGCGGTTCTCGCTGAATTTCGGGTGGTAAAAGGTTTGCGCACCATGCAGGCTTGGCATTGGAATCGCATTAAGATGAACACTGACAAACGCATCCGGATGCGTTTTATTAATAAGTTCTGCCCGACGCACGAGATCCTGCCTTTTATGCCGCCCTTCATAATTGTCATCCGCTAAATCCATGTCTTTATCCCGGGTCATCATTACAACAGCACCCATTTCCTGTAAGTAATTGCGCACATCCTGTGCAATTTTAAGCGTAATATCCTTTTCTTCAGTACTTCCGCCCACCGCGCCTCCGTCCGGTCCGCCGTGCCCTGCATCAATGACAATAACCCGCCCCGCGAGCGGTGTATGCCAATTCTGACTCGTATGCCAGCTTACCAGCCATTTGACACCGGCCAGTGTCACAAAGCCGAGCACTACAACCATGCATCCCCAAAATAACCATCTGCGTCTCACGCCAATCCCCCCACACATGCAAGCCTGTCTCTATCTCATATATATGGACAAAGCCTGCGATTATGCGCGGATTAGTGAAGCTTGAGACGCCAACGTTTCAGCGAGGCATCAAATCCCTCTGACCACCAGTTGAATAAGTATTTGCGACAAGTATCCTGCAGGTCATCAAGTGATTGCTGATCTGCTCCCCAGAAAAGCCAGAAATCATAAAAGTCGTCATAAAGGGCATAAAATTCAATTTTGCTTCGTTTGAATGCTTCGATTTTTTCTTCCCCATAAAAGCCGAAGCGTCCCATCGAAGAACCCAGCAAGAAGCTCTCAAGTGCGTATTCTGCGCACATTTCTTTGCCGGTTTTTGCGGCCGCAGGAACAAGTACTAAATAACGGTCAAAATAATCCTGCACCGCCTGTTCAATTTTAGAAAACGATAAATCTTGAAGCGCCCGGCGTTCTGAATCGAGCTGTTTATGACGCAGTTTCTCTTTAAAATCCATGACAACACCCATGATCGCTCCTCCTTCCCTCTTTATCATCAGGCAAGAGAGCTTCGATCAACCGTAACAGCTTTTTCCATGCTGCTTCCGCCCATAAGGAAAGTGGTGGAAGCATAAACAGTACGAAAAATGTTTGCTTCTGAAGCATTGACGCGGTCTTATGAAAAACTGATACTTATGTTAAGAAAAATCACTAGCGTTGCAGTAATCAAAACTGATGATTCAAAATACTAGGAATAGTCGAATTTAAAGAGGCTAGCCAACAAAAAAATCCTTTACAATGGAAGGATAGGTGATTCTATCCAAATCCAAAGAAAAGGATTCACGCATGGATAAGAATACACATCTCTCTTCATTTTCGCAATGGTTAAATCAGATAAACTTTAAACAGCTTGACGAAACCCTCGGACAAACCGGCGGTGACAAGTACGTGAAAAAGCTGACGACAAAGGCTTATATGACCCTTTTTCTGTATGCTCATCTCCAGAAAGAAGACAGTCTGCGTTCGATTTCGGACTGCGTCTTAAGTGAAGAGCTTCAGAAAGCAACGGGTCTCTCGTCGATCAGCGCCTCACAACTCTCAAGAAAAAATAACTCGGTTGACCCGCAACTGTTGATGATGCTCTTTCTTGATCTGGTCGCCAAGATTAAAGGCAAACGAGCACCCCAAATGGATGAACAGCTTAGGGTTGTGGATTCGACGACGATATCCCTGAATGCTCAGCGCTATCCATGGGCTCACTTTCGCAAAACCAAAGCCGGCGTCAAGCTGCACCTTCGCCTTGTCTTTATGGGAAAAGGGCAAGTGTTTCCGGAAAAAGCAGTCCTTACATCCGCTCAAGTCAATGACCGCTCGCAACTCGATGTGCTCGTTGACGAGAAAGAAGCCATGTATGTCTTTGATCGAGGCTATGTGGATTACCAGGCCTTTGATCGTTTTTCCGAAGAGGGGATGTTCTTTGCTTCCCGTTTAAAAAAGAATGCCGTTATCCATGTCCTGCACAACTATAAAGTCCCCGAGAAAAGTTCTCTTTTATCGGATCAAATGATCCTGCTGGGCAGCATTCAAAACCAAACGGAAAATGCCTTCCGTCTCATCGTGGCGCAAGACGATCAGGGGAAGAACATTCGGATCATCACCAATCGTTTTGACTTGTCGGCGACAGAAATCAGTGATGTCTATCGTCATCGATGGGCCATCGAACTTTTTTTCAAATGGCTGAAGCAACATGTTCGGATCCAAACATTTTACGGACAAAGTGAGAAGGCTGTCCAGAATCAACTACTTTTGGCGTTGATTCATTACAGTCTATTCGTTTTGATTCAGCAGAAACTTAAAACGACGAGTTCAGTACTTCAACTGAACCGATGGTTCAAAGCTGTGCTTTGGAAATCCTGTGAGCAATGGTTCCGCCGTATTCGTTTTCAAATGAATAAAAGGAAACGAGTAACCTAAAGGCACCTTAAAGGCTGTTGACACTTGGACACTGATTAACTGGATAAAATTGTAAAATGGATCGAGTCACCTTTTAGGTGGACATTAACTTTTTTGGCTTTGGTAGAAAAAATACAAATTCTGAATAGTTCGTCAATATTTATGCAACGCTAGTTACTAACGTTGCAGGAATTAAATGTGATGATTCATAATACTATAAATGTTCAAAATTAAGAAGGTCAGGGCATAAAAAAATCCTTTATTATGGAAGGATAGGTGTTTCCTATCCAAATCCAAATAAAGGACTCGACTATGGATAAGAATACACGACTTTCATCCTTTGAACAATGGTTAAATCCAATTAATTTTAGACACCTGGAACAGAAACTGAATCAGACTCAGGCAGATAAATACGTGAAAAAGCTGACCACCAAGGCTTATATCCTGCTCTTTCTCTATGCTCAGCTTCATAAAGAAGACAGCCTGCGCGCTCTGTCGGACTGTGTCCTGAATCAACATCTTCAACGGGTCACAGGACTTTCTTCAATCAGCGCCGCTCAGCTCTCAAGAAAGAATAACACGGTGGATCCCCAACTCTTGATGATGCTCTTCTTAGAACTCGTTGCCAAGATGAAAGGAAAACCTGTACCGGATTCGAAAAGGTTATTGAAAATCGTTGATTCCACGACGATCACCATGAACCCGAACCAATTCCCATGGGCACAGTTCCGAAAAACAAAAGCAGGAGTGAAGCTGCACCTTCGCCTCGTGTTCCTGGGCAAGGGACAGGTCTTTCCGGAAAAAGCGATCCTGACGTCAGCTCAGGTTCATGACCGTGAGGAACTGGATGCCTTGGTCGATGAGGAGGCCATGTATGTCTTTGATCGCGGCTACATCGACTATAAGGCCTTCGACCGTTTCTCGGATAATGGCATATTCTTTGCCTCTCGTCTGAAGAAGAACGCGGTCACGCAAACTATTCGCAGCTATGCGGTTCCAGAAGATGGGGCGATTCAGTCAGACCAGATGATCCTGCTGGGTGATCCGCTTCATCAGGCGGACAACTTCTTTCGCCTGATCGTGTCTCAGGATGATCAGGGACGAACCATCCGGATCATCACTAATCGTTTTGATCTTCCAGCAGAGGAACTCGGGACGATCTACCGGGAACGTTGGGCGATTGAACTCTTTTTCAAATGGCTCAAGCAACATGTCCGTCTGAAAACCTTCTATGGTCAGAGTGAAACCGCCGTTCATAATCAAATCATTTTGTCGCTGATTCACTACTGCTTATTTCTTCTGGTCCAACAGGAACTCGAGACGAGTGCTTCCCTGCTGCAGATCAGTCGGTGGCTCAAAGGGATGCTTTGGAGCCCTGCGAAAAAATGGCTCCATCGTCTTCAGTTCCGGACAAGGAAAGAGAAAGTGAAGACTTAAAAGAGACCACAAAAACCTGTCACTCTGGAACAAATGGATAATATTGTAAAAATGGAATGGAGCACCTTTTAGGGACTCGTTGGCTTTTTTAATCACGCCAGAGAAATCAATCATCTGAATATTTTGGCAAAAAGAAATCAATATGTTTATGCAACGCTAGTAAACGCTAGTGAAGAAAAATTAAATATGGAGAAGTAATCCGGAGGTGATTGTGCTTGACTGATCGAACCCGACTATTTTTCGACGAGATCGAAGGAATGCTGCAAGGCGGTTATCTGACCAAAGCCGAGGCGTCACGTCTCCGCACCGTCTATACACGCTATATCGCGCACATAAACGAGGCACCCAAAGTGCCGCCCGCGCAGCCGAAAAAACTGCTGAGTGAAAAGCCGAAGCCGTTAGACGCCCGCAAAAGCAAAGCGGCACACGTCCCCAAGCAGCCGAAGAAAAAGCTGACCCGCGAGCAGCTTCGCGAAAAAAATTTGACGCTGGTGCTGATTTTAGGTGTTTCATTTCTTCTTCTCGGCGGATTCATTTTAGCAACAACGAACTGGGGTACGATGAATGCTTGGGTGAAGATGCTGGCCATTCTTTCTGTTTCCATTGTCTTTTCTGTAATGAGCTTCATTGCGCGAAAGCTTCACATCCGTCAAACAGCCTTCGCGTTCACTACATTATCTGCGCTCTTTCTTCCTATTGTGCTTGTCTGTGCTTCCTATTATCAGCTTTTCGGCACCTATTTCGCTCTTCATGGTAACGGTGCATCGCTTCTCGGCTTTGTCTCATCCCTGCTCTTTGTTCTGCTCTATCATTGGATTGCCCGGCGTTTTGCGTCCCGCCTCTTTGAAGGCCTGTCACTTTTATTCAGCTACGCCGCACTGTGCTTCGGCACCTACTTCATGACCCATCAAGTAACTGCATGGCAAGTGCTCATTAACCTGTTTAGTCTTATATGGCTCGCCGCACCTTACTTCTTGCAGCGCGTGAGACAGTCCCGCTTTTTTCACTACACACTGAAGTACGACCAACTGTTTACGCAAGTTCTTGTTGCGGCGAATGCTCTGCTCGCTTTAGCCTTCTGGCGTCCAGCAACCGTGTATGCGATCGTAACCCTACTTGTGTCTTGCGCATTTCTCTGGTGCGTTTATAAAGGATTGTCCAAGGGCTACCATGCCGGTTATTTGTTTTTTTGCGCTTTGACTTTTCAACAAACGATACTGTTTACTCACAATTATTCACTGTCGATCATTTTATGGACCGTTCTGCTTATTTTCTATACCGGTCTTTCGGAATTTGGCATTCAGCGATTCGCAGATCCGCTCTGGGCTCGCGTTTACCAGCATTTAAGCGCTGCCGCCTGCTGCTTGTTCTGCATCATGATTCCGTTCATCACGTATTTCAAAATTGCTATTGAGCCGAACAGCATGAGTTACTTTTTGTCTCCGCTCTGCCTTGCCGTTATTTTCGGCATTCTCGTCTATTTGACCTGGCGGCATCCGAAGACATGGTTTCCTTACGCTGCATTGTTTGCTGCTTATACGCTCGTCTTTGACGCCTGCATTATCTTTAAAAGTTCTTTTGCGACTGAACTTCGCTGCGTGATGATTCTCAGTATTGTGCTTTATACAGGGCTTTTCCTCTATAAAAGGACAGCACGCTTCATGTCAAGTTATCAGTCGGCGATTCCGATTGTAACCGCAAGTTTCATGCTGCTCAGCTTGATCGCGAGCTATGCGATTTTTGACAAATGGGAGTGGCTGACCTGGGCGTTGATCGTCTGGGCACTCATGCTGCTGACCAGCTTACTACGTACGGATCTGAGCGCAAAGATCGCTGGGCATACTCAATCCGCTGTATTCGGGCTTGTACTGCTTATCCTTTTCCCTGAGCATTGGCACTACGATATCCAACTAGTATCTGCGAGTACCGTACTGCTCGCGGCTCACCTGCTCGCACGCACGTACAACCGCGCCTACCGGATGACCATCCTTTATACAAGCGGTGTTTATTACCTGCTTTCGCTTCTGTTTATGTTTAATGAAATTGCGTCAGGACCAACTGTTTCAGGTCTCGTTATCCTCATTTACGGCGTGCTGATTTCTGCCGTACTCCTGATGCGCAACCCTAACGATTTATGGGCGGCATTGCATGGACTACTTGCCGGAGCCGCCCTGTTTTATCCGGTTTGGCTGCTTGCAAGCCATGGCGTTCAGGTTACAGGGCTTGTACTCTACCTGGAAGCAGCGGCGCTCACGGCTGTAGCAGCATGCTACCTACTTAATCAAAAAAAGCTGACGATTGCCGGACCCATTTATTATTGGCTGACACATATACTTATGCTTTTCGGCGTCTTACTCACTTGGAACAGCTTTTTTGAAGCGCCAGCTTTTCCTGTGGTGTCGCTCCTGGCAGCAGGAGGTTATATGTTCTATTGCTTCAAAACGAAAAACGCGACAGCTCGGCTGATCAGCTTTTGCTGCTCTGCCATCCTTGTCCTCGGGCTGTTTGAAAATATTCAAGTTTTCTGGTCCATGACCGGAATAAGCTTCTGGCAATGTGTTTCCGTTACAGCCGTGATTTTATACTTGTTTTATATTAAAGCAAACAGCTCATGGAAACGGACTGCCTTTTATCCGACACTTGTTTTTCTTGGTCTCGCCGTGCCAACTGCCTTTCTTGATCCATTCTACTGGATGATCATTCCGCTTGGCGGATTTGTATGGTTTGCCTGGCATGCGGTTAAAATTGTTGAACGTTATGTATTCAGCAACATTGTTCTCCTGCTCATTTTCCTTTGGGGCTCGCGGCTTCAGGATCTTCTGCCGATCACACAAGACGCGGTCTATTCGCTGGCACTGACCACACTCGTTGCAACGTTGTGTTGGGTTTTTAGCAAGGAATCATGGCGCTGCGTCCTGCATCCGACCGTTTTCTGTCTTTTAGCATTCACAGCACTGGTCGCCGTTCGCACAACTTGGGATCTCTCAGGCGTCATCATTACCTTAATTGGCATTTGTGCCTCACTCGGACTGCTTGTATTCCTTTACGTTTATCGTCTGCAGAGCCTGAGCATTGTACCCATGATGCTGCTCTCCCTTCTGATTTGGCTGAATCTTGTGCATGCACCTTTTGCAATTAAAACTGCAAGCTTTCTCAGTGCTTCACTGGTTCTGCTCACCATTTCACTCTGGCAGCAGAAACCCTTTATTAAGAAAAATAATTTTTCACTTAATTATGAACTCATCACGGCTTTTGCCTATCTGTTCGCTTTTTACGGGTACATGGCCGCGCACAACCTTTATTTTGGAAAGCTGACCGCTGCTTGTCTTGTGGTCATATATGGCGCATTGAACGCGTACCGCAGTGTGCACCTTTTAGAACGGAAAATATGGATGAACGGAGCGCTGATCGCTTTACTTTGGCCGGCAGCGATTATTCTGCAAAAGAGTCCACTCTTTCCTTTTATGAATCATGTACTGCTTGCCGCGCTCTTTTTGATCATTGTCTCACTGTCCTGCCGCAAACTATGGAGCACAAGTCTCTATGCTCTGCGCATTGAATGGATTGCGGTTGCCGTTATTTATCTACGCCTGATGCTGCTTGCGCTTACAATCGGCGAGACAGGAGCCCTGCTCACCTTCGCTATTGTGGCATTAGTCGGCACGAGCATCGGATTTCTTTTAAAATATAAGTCCTACTTCTTCACGAGCATCGTTGCGCTCATTATAAGCTTGCTGTATAACCGGCGCCATATGTGGATCGAGCTGCCTTGGTGGTTTTATCTAGTCATCGGCGGATTCGTGCTGATCGCCATCGCCAGTATCGCTGAGTGGACCAGACAGGATAAGCTCCGCCGCGCCAAGCTTAATTTGCCGCCGCGCGAGTCAATGATGCAAAAAATCAAGCATTACCTCAATGCATGGCATTAATTAGTTTGAAAAAAATGGACGGCTCATGTTGAATTTCTGAGCCGTCTTTTTGCTGCTTCTGAATTTTTTTACACGGTTTGTCCAATCATTGCCCTCAGCTTATCCACATGCGATCGATCCTGATCCAGCACTTCCCTGACGACCCGTTCACTTTCCGCTGAGAGATCTCCGCGCACCATCTTTTCGGTCATCTCAATACCAAGCTGCTCGCCTTCAATCGCCTTTTGAATGATTTGACCGTCCTCATTAGGGACCCTCAATTTGACGAGATAATCTTGAAAGGCACCAATTAAACCGGCAGTTTCAACAGGCGTGCCGCCGAGATCCTGCACGCGTTCGACAATGCGCAGTGCCTGTTCCCTAATTTCATACTGGATCGTTTGAAACTTTTGCTTGAGGTCAGAATCCTTTGCTTTTTCCATAAAATGATCATAGGCGTGGATGCCCATATATAAACCTTTCAGTAGTTCATTTAGAGCGGCTATTTCTTCATTTTTCATCATTAATCGCACCTTTCACTTTTAGGATTTCCAAGAAAAGCAAAATCATCAGTCTACCCGTTTAACTGATATGTGAGATTTGAGAAAAACGATCATAACGTCCATACATGTTGATTAGAGACTTACTCTTTGAATTTTATCGTTTCTAGTTGTGCAAAAAAATAGGACTCCGCAGAGTCCCAAGAAAAGTAATACAGGGGGAAGCAATTACTTAAAAATTTAAATTAATGGACCCCCGAGGGGGACCTAAGGAGGAAGCTGTTGTAGCTTCATCTATTATTGTGCACTTCAAATCTTAATTTTTGCTTAACCATGGCTGAACGTAAAAAAAGGGCCTACATTGTAGGTCCGTCAAGGGGATTAAGTTCTTTGATCACTTAATTTATCGGTTCAATCTTTTTTATTTCCATCATTTTCCGCAATAAACAGAAAATTTTTCTATTAAGTAATTGTTTGATTCATTCATTTGCATGTTTATATTTTGGTTTCGACTGTTTTGGCTTCAATTGCAAAGCCGAGATCCTCAATCATTTGATAATCCTTCGACTTGCTTTGACCTTCTGTTGTCAAATAATCTCCAATAAAAATTGAATTTGCAATATAAAGTCCAAGATTCTGTGAGGAACGCAGGTTCACTTCACGACCGCCGGCGATACGTATTTCTTTTGTCGGATTCATAAAACGAAAAAGCGCTAAAATCTTCAAACAACGGTTTGGCGTCAATTCGTGCATATTCTCTAGTTTTGTTCCCGGAATGGGATTAAGAAAATTCACCGGAATTGAGTCTGCGTCCAATTTTCTCAGAGCAAAAGCCATGTCAATGATATCTTCATTCGTTTCTCCCATTCCGCAAATGATGCCGGAACATGGAGAAATATTTGCCTTTTTGACCGCTTCAATGGTGTCTACACGATCCTGGTAATGATGTGTGGTTGCAATTTGATTATAATGAGAGGCACTTGTATTCAAGTTGTGATTAAATCGGTCAACACCGGCCTTCTTTAGTGCTTTTGCCTGTTCTTCATTAATCAAGCCGAGACATGCACATATTTTCATTGTCGGCATTGTTTCTTTTATTTTTTCAACTGCTGAGCAAACTGCGCGTATTTCTCTAGGCGCTGCTTTTCGCCCACTCATTACAATGCAGTAGGTACCAATTTGATTTTCATAAGCTTGTTTGGCACCGTTCACGATGATCTCCTCACTAACAAGCGGATATTCTTTAATCGATGTATCCGCATAAATAGACTGTGAGCAATAGCCGCAGTTCTCTGCACAACGACCACTTTTAGCGTTAATAATCAAATTCAATTTCATGTTCATTCCAAAATAATATTTTCGTAATTGGTAAGCACCGCAGACAAGATCCAATGTTTCATCATCGGGAACATTCAAAATCTGCTGTGCTTCTTCTGCTGTACATGCATCACCGGCAATAATACTCTGAGCTAAATCATACCATTTCAAAAGTGCACCATCCTTTTTTAAACAGCTTTAGATTTTCTTATAACTGAAAGCCTCTGTTTTAGTTGAACAGCGACCACAGCACATAGAACTGCCTTAACAAGGTCAAGAAGAAAAAGTATTAAGTTGCTCTCTGCAACTGCAAGAAGCGAAAGATGATTATAAAAAGCAAACCACGATACACCAATTGCATAGATAATCAGAATACCGACAAGTATCGCGAGGTAATGCCCGAAAACCATCCATTTTTCTATTTTTATGTAATCAGTAAGTAGGCCAATAACAAATACAGCAAGTGGCCATGCAAGTACGTAGCCTCCAGTCGGTCCGAGCAGAACACCCAAACCGCCACGGTATCCGGACAATACCGGAACACCGGCAGCCGCAAGTGCAGTAAAAACAAGCATAGCCGCAAGTCCTTTCTTGGCATCAAGAATACTGCCGACCAACATGACACCAATCATCTGAAAAGTAAACGGAACGGGGATAAACGGAATAGCGACGGCAGGTAGTGCACCAAAGGCAATCATCATCGCAACAAACAATGAAATTAAAGTAAGCGATTTTGTTTTCAAAGACACGTTCTCCTTTCGTTAACAAAATATAATTTTAAGTTTACCTTTTAAATACGTCAACCCAAAATAAATTAAGGTTAACATATTTTGCATACGCATATTTCATTAGTGATTTTAATGTGTTTATTAGTGGACAAACGATCAGACGTGAGAAGGCATAAAAATGAATCAAAATCGAGGAAGTCAGAAAGTACGAAGACTACATGAAAAATGCAAAAGAAAATTAAATATCGTCAAAATATCGTCACGGGGCTGTTTTTGGCCATGAAAAAAGCCCCTTTCGATCTCTCGAAAAGGGGCTTGAAACGTTGACAAATCAGCGTTTTGAGAACTGTGGTGCGCGACGTGCGCCTTTGAGTCCGTATTTCTTACGTTCTTTCATTCTTGGGTCACGCGTCAGGAATCCGGCTTTCTTCAAAACAGCGCGGTATTCAGGATCAGCTTCGAGCAGTGCGCGGGCAACGCCGTGACGGATTGCACCGGCTTGGCCTGTGAAGCCGCCGCCTTCTACGTTAACAAGAACATCATATCTGCCTTCGGTTTCTGTTGCAACGAGTGGTTGCTTCAGAATCGTGCGCAGTGTTTCAAGATTAAAGAATTCATCGGCGCTGCGGCCGTTGATGACAACTTTGCCTTCGCCAGGTACGAGCCTTACGCGAGCGACAGAGCTTTTACGGCGTCCGGTGCCGTAGTATTGAACTTGTGCCATTATCTATTTTCCCTCCCTGATCAACCGCGAAGCGTATAAGCTTCTGGTTGTTGTGCGGCATGCGGATGTTCCGCGCCTTCATAGACATGAAGTTTCAAGAAACATTTTTTTCCGAGACTGTTGTGCGGCAGCATGCCTTTGATTGTTCTTTCAAGCATGTCGCGCGCGCGTGTTGCACGCATATCTTGTGCAGAACGCGCTTTGATACCACCTGGAAAACCTGAGTGGTGAATGTATTTTTTCGTCAGCAATTTCTTGCCGGTTAATTCGATTTTGTTTGCATTGATGATGATGACATTGTCGCCACAATCAACATGTGGTGTAAAAGTCGGTTTTGTTTTACCGCGCAGAATGGCTGCCACTTCACTTGCCAAGCGACCAAGCGTTTGGCCTTCGGCATCGACAACGAGCCATTTGCGCTCAACATTAGCCGCGTTGGCCATAAAAGTTGTACGCACGTTATTTCCTCCTCTAAGCAAATCAAACATTCATATTCTTGTCTCATGCGCGACCCACAACCGCGTCTGAGTTGAGAGCCAATAAGGTCATTGCTCTCTCACCGTTTCAGTCATCTAATTGAGCCAATATCTTTGGGGCTAATAGTGGTCAAATTAGAAATGCCGAAGTATATCTTATAATATCTTGGCACTAATGTCAAGGCATTCGAACAATTCGTTCTTTGCTTCCTTGCTGTCAAAACGCCGCTTTAATAAGTAACTTGCCACAGAGTCAACCCTTGCGGCGGTGCCGTTGCCGAAGCGGCTTGTCTGTCGCGTCCGGCTATGATTTCCGCCACCTTGTCCGATGCGATTTTATGGGTTCCAACATCCAGAAGGGTTCCGGTTATAATACGAACCATTTGGTACAGAAATCCGCTGCCGACAACCCGAATTACCATCTCATCATCTTTCTCCTGCTGAACGGACAAATGATAGATGGTCCGCACCTTGTCCTTGACATCCGTATTTGCCGCACAAAAGCATGAAAAGTCGTGTGTTCCAAGAATCTCCGCTGCAGCCAGGTTCATAGCGTCTACGTCAAGCGGCTGCTTGATGTGTGACGTGTACGCTCTGCGGAACAAGTCCGGCTCGGGCCGTGTCAGCAGCCTGTAACGATACTCCTTCTTTTTCACATCGTAACGCGCATGAAACTGCTCAGGAACTTCCTCCGCCTGCCGCACATAAATGTCATTCGGAAGCAGACTGTTCAGTGCAAGCGGCCAGCGATCTTCAGGAATGCGCAGCGGCGTTTCAAAATGGAACACTTGGCCGAATGCATGAACCCCGGCATCCGTCCGACCCGACGCAGTAATTTTGATTAGCTGACCGTGATGCATACGCGAGAGCGCAGCCTCTATGTCACGTTGCACTGTCCGTTTTCCGGGCTGTACTTGATAACCATGAAACAGCGTGCCGTCATAGGCAACCGTGCATTTAATTTTTGTCATGACTTCACCTAAAATCGCTTAATTTCTCGTAAAGATCAGCAGCAGCGCGAGAAGAACCATTGCAAAAATTAGCAATGAATCGCGCCAGCTCCATTTCAGTTGATGAAGCTTGGTCCGGCCCGCGTCACCATGATATCCTCTTGCTTCCATCGCCATCGCCAAGTCTTCCGCTCGCTTAAATGCACCGACAAACAGCGGGACGAGCAGCGGAACAATTGCCTTGATTCGACTTTTCAGCGAGCCGGTCGTAAAATCTGAACCACGCGCAGCCTGAGCCTTGATAATTTTTTCCGTTTCCTCGAGTAATGTCGGGATAAAACGAAGCGAAATCGACATCATCAGTGCAAACTCATGAACTGGCATTTTAAGCTTTTTAAACGGATTGAGCAGACTCTCCATGCCATCGGTAATCTCAATTGGCGACGTGGTTAACGTGAGCAGCGTTGTCACCACAATAATGACCATGATTCGAATTGCAATAAAAAAAGACTGAGTGAGACCGCCCGTTGTCACGTGAAGCCAGCCCAGGCTGAACAAAGTTGTTCCGCCTGACGCGATAAAAAGATTAAGGACAAAGGTGAGCAATACAATGATCAGAACAGAGCGCAACCCTCTGTAAATGTAAGAGAACTGCATTTTCGAGAGCAAAATGCCAGCAAAGCAAAATAACACCATCAGTATATTTGTCAGCCAATTATTAGCGAGGAAAACAATGATCACAAAGAGAAAGACGCTGATCAGCTTCGAACGAGGGTCAAGGCGATGTACATACGAATCAAGCGGCACATATTGACCGATAACAAGATTAAACATGATCCTTCACCCCATTTAATATACTGATCACTGAATCAGCCGCTTCATCGATTGTGAATGCGGGTATCTTATCCTTACTCCCTGCTTTATCAAGCACTTTATTCAGAAATAACATTGTCTCCGGGATATCAAGACCGACTTTTCGAAGCAGATCTTCCTGCAAAAATACGTGCTTCGGCGAACCTGCCAGTAATGGCTTGCCCCCGCCCATAACAATAACTTGATCTGAGTAATTAGCCGCATCGCTCATGTTATGCGTGACCATGATAACCGTCAGATTCAGTCGAGAATGCAGATCATCGAATAAGCTGAGTATTTCCTCACGGCCCTTTGGATCAAGTCCTGCCGTTGGTTCGTCTAATATGATCACCTGCGGACGAACCGCGAGAACGCCGGCAATCGCGACCCGACGCATCTGTCCTCCGCTGAGATCGAAGGGCGAACGATGCCAAAATGATGACGGGAGTCCGACCAGCTGCAAGCTTTCCTCTGCACGCTTGGTCGCTTCCGCATCGGAAACGCCGAAATTCATCGGGCCGAAGCATACATCTTTGATAATTGTCTCTTCAAAAAGCTGATGTTCCGGATATTGAAAGACAAAGCCGACCCTTTTCCGCAGTTCCTTAAAATCTTTCTTCTTTTCATGCGCATGAATCACAAAATCGCCGACGGTTATTTTCCCTTCAGACGGTTTCAGAAGTCCATTTATATGCTGCACCAAGGTCGATTTTCCCGACCCCGTATGACCAATAATGGATGTAAAGGAGCCGGATGGAATACGAATCGAAACATCATCAAGGGCTCGCTTCTCAAATGGGGTCTTTCGGCCGTACACATGAGTCACATGCTCGAATGTAATGTCCATAGCTCATCCACCAACTCTTCCTGAAATAATGCTGTGTCCGACAGAGGCACACCTTTAGCTCGCAATGCATTGCGCATTTTTATTGCAAAAGGCAAATCTAGGCCAACCTTCCGAAGTAGTTCGGTCGACTTGAAAATATCACGCGGCTTTCCTTCTCGAATCAATTGTCCGTCGTTCATAACAAGCAAGCGATCAGAATGAATGGCTTCTTCAAGGTCGTGGGTAATCGAAATGACGGTTAGATGACGGTCTCTGTTCAATGCGCGTACGGTTTGGATAATTTCTTTCCTTCCTTCCGGATCAAGCATTGAGGTTGACTCATCCATAATTATAATGAGCGGGCGAAGTGCGACAATGCCTGCGATGGCAACACGCTGTTTCTGTCCGCCGGAAAGGCGATGCGGTTCACTCTTTGCAAATTGATCCATCCTTACAAGGCGCAGTGCTTCTGTCAGACGTTCGATCATGACCTCGCGTGACAAGCCGTGGTTTTCCATACCGAATGCGACATCATCCTGAACCGTCGCACCGACAAACTGGTTGTCCGGATTTTGAAAGACCATGCCGACTAAACGGCGAATCTCCCAAATCTTCTCCTCATCCGAGGTCACGTAACCACCGACATTCACCGTTCCTTTTTGAGGAAGGATCAGCCCATTAAGACATTTCGCCAAGGTTGATTTTCCTGAACCATTGTGACCAACAATGGAAAGCCACTCACCTTTATTTACCGTAAAATTGATATTTTTTAACACATAGGGCTGTTCTTCAGAATAGCGATAGGACAGATCGCTCACTTCAATGATCTTCTCCATCTAGTGCCTCCACTCCTCTCAGGGGCGCATAAATGCGTCTGCTTTTCTATGTATCGCGAATAGACAAGCCATTCGCACTCATCTCAACTCATGCTGCTCTCATGTAATGAATTATAGACTGGTCTTGAAATTAAGTACAAATGAACACTCATCAAATTTTCAGAATGTCTTCTGATTGTGCGAAAAAAGGCAGAAATCCAAGCTCATGCGAACCCGAATTCTGCCTCTCGTAAATCACTGATTATTTAACCAGTTCAATAATTGCCATTTCGGCACCATCGCCTTGACGAGGACCTACTTTCAAGATGCGTGTATAACCACCCTGGCGCTCTGCGTAGCGCTTAGCAATATCATCAAACAGTTTCTGAACCGCATTCTGATTTGCTTCCTGATCAGCAACTTCATTGCGGATAAAAGCCGCAGCCTGACGACGTGCGTGCAGATCGCCGCGTTTACCCAGCGTAATCATTTTTTCAACGATCGGGCGAAGTGCTTTTGCTTTGGAATGCGTTGTCTGAATCCGTTCGTTAATAATCAAGTCGGTCGCTAGATCGCGGAACAGCGCCTTCCTCGCAGCTGAATCCCGGCCTAATTTTGCATATGCCATTTACTTGTACCTCCTTTATTCCTGCCTTAAATCTTTCTTTTTTGCGCAAAAAAGAAAAATAATCCCTTGTCTGGTCAACTGGTTACTCTTCCACTCTCAGCCCAAGGCCGAGGTCGTGCAGCTTTTCTTCAACTTCTTCAAGAGACTTCCGTCCAAGATTCCGAACCTTCATCATGTCTTCTTCACTCTTCTGGGTCAGTTCTTGGACAGTATTAATTCCGGCGCGTTTCAGACAATTATAAGACCTTACGGACAGATCAAGTTCTTCAATCGTCATTTCAAGCACTTTTTCTTTCTTATCTTCTTCTTTTTCGATCATGATCTCAGCTTTTTGCGCCTGATCAGTCAAACCAACGAAGATATTCAAGTGTTCCGTCAGAATTTTGGCGCCCAAAGCAATTGCTTCTTCAGGACGGATGCTTCCATCGGTCCAGACGTCAAGCGTCAGTTTATCATAATTTGCTACCTGACCAACTCTAGTTTTTTCCACTTGATAGTTCACGCGTGTGATCGGTGTGTAAATTGAATCGATTGGAATCACAGCAATCGGGAGGTCGTCGCTTTTGTTTCCTTCTGCAGGAACATAGCCGCGGCCCTTCTTAGCGATCATTCTCACGTGGAAGTGAGCTCCTTCGTCGAGTGTCGCAATTTCCAAATCAGGATTCAATATTTCCACGTCACTGTCGTGGATAATATCGGCAGCTGTCACTTTTCCCGGTCTCTGAACGTCAATTTCCAATGTCTTTTCTTCATCCGAATAAAGCTTCAAGCAAAGCTTTTTAACATTCAGGATGATCGCTGTTACATCTTCCACAACGCCTTCAATGGTAGAAAATTCATGAAGCACAGTATCAAACTGTACCGTTGTTACAGCCGCGCCTGGAAGGGATGAAAGTAAAATTCGACGTAAAGAATTACCCAGAGTCGTGCCGTATCCACGTTCGAGCGGTTCAACAACAAACTTTCCATAGCTTCCGTCGTCTGCTATTTCAACCGTATCGATCTTTGGCTTTTCGATCTCAATCATCAAATATGAACCCTCCTTCAAAACGTCGATACTTCGTCAGCGCGCGTTGGCCAAAATGTTACCATTTCATATGGGCTTACGGCGTGCTTCTCAGTTTTTTTGGTGTACACGTTTATTCATAGTTGCATTATTAACAGATTAATAGCGAGCTATACAATCAAACGCGGCGACGTTTCGGAGGACGGCAGCCGTTGTGCGGAACCGGAGTGACGTCGCGGATTGTTGTCACTTCAAGTCCTACAGCCTGAAGTGCACGAATTGCTGCTTCACGGCCGGCACCCGGTCCTTTAACAGATACTTCAACCGATTTCATACCGCTGTCCATTGCGCTTTTGCCTGCTGCTTCCGCTGCAGTCTGTGCTGCGAAAGGAGTGGATTTCCTGGAACCTTTGAAACCCAAGCCGCCTGCACTAGCCCATGCAATAGCATTACCGTGCGGATCCGTAATGGTAACGATCGTATTGTTAAATGTTGAACGGATGTGTGCCACCCCGTTCTCCACATTTCTCTTAACCCGGCGCTTACGCGTACGTTGTTGTGCTTTTGCCATAAATGTTTAACCCTCCTTTACTTATTTCTTTTTACCAGCCATCGTGCGCTTAGGACCTTTACGCGTACGTGAGTTGTTTTTCGTGTTTTGTCCGCGAACCGGCAGACCTCTGCGGTGGCGGATGCCTCTATATGAACCAATTTCAATAAGTCTCTTGATGTTCAGAGAAACTTCGCGGCGAAGATCACCTTCAACGCGGTAGTGGTCAACCACTTCACGGATACGTGTCTGTTCTTCTTCAGTCAGATCGCGCACACGTGTATCTTCAGAAACGTTGGCTTCGGCCAAAATTTTCTTAGCCGTAGTCGGGCCGATGCCGAAGATGTAGGTTAGTGAGATAACTACACGTTTTTCTCTTGGAATATCGATACCTGCAATACGAGCCATACGTCAGAGCACCTCCTTTTAACCTTGTCTTTGTTTATGTTTTGGATTTTCACAAATCACCATGACAACACCTTTACGGCGGACAATCTTACATTTTTCACACATCTTTTTAACTGATGGTCTTACCTTCATTATTGAAACCTCCTTATACACCGCAGAGCAATTATTTATGCCTGAACGTAATGCGGCCGCGCGACACATCATATGGCGACAACTCGACCGTTACTTTATCTCCCGGCAAAATGCGAATGAAATGCATACGGATCTTGCCGGATACATGAGCTAAAATCTTATGGCCATTCTCCAATTCCACACGAAACATTGCATTAGGCAGTGGTTCGATTACGGTGCCTTCAACTTCAATGACATCTTCCTTAGCCATCGGCTGACTCACCCTTCCCTCTTGTTGCTGATTTTTCCATCCAAAAAATGAGCGATGGCAAAACGCAGTTTTCCGTTTGTCACGCGTCCGATCTCGCGCAGACTTTTCTGTACTTCGACAGATATATATTTTTGAAGTTCAAGATGGCTGATGTTCTTCTTTTTTGCATTGTCAAACTTTCTCTTGTCGCCATCTGCTATTTCAACAAAACGATGATCGATAAGCCGCACAATGACAAAATAAGAACCCGATTCTTTTCCCTTCAGCACACGTGCGAGCTGACCGGGAACAGGTAAAGGGGCTTGATCACTACCCATCAATCATCACCTTCACTTATTGCTTTGTCAAGATTTCATTTCCATTTTCCGTTATAACAATGGTGTGTTCAAAATGAGCACACGGTTGTCCGTCCTGGGTCATCAAAGTCCAGTCATCATCTTCAACCATCCAGATATCACGGCTGCCTTCATTAACTAAAGGCTCAATCGCCAGCACCATTCCGGTTTTCAAAACAGGGCCTCGGCCGGATCTTCCGTAATTCGGTACATCCGGCTCTTCGTGAAGCTCGCGCCCAACGCCGTGACCCGTTAATTCACGTACGACGGAAAATCCACTTGACTCGGCACATCTTTGAATCGCATGGGAAATGTTCGACAGCCGTGCTTCCGGCTTTGCTTCGGCAATTCCCTTATACAGCGATTCTTCCGTCGTTTCCAGAAGTCTTCGGGTCGTCTCAGAAATCGTGCCCACGGGGAAAGTCCAGGCGGAGTCTGCATGAAAGTCTTCATACTTGGCACCAATATCGATACTGATAATGTCTCCGTCCCGCAGAACATAGGAACCAGGAATGCCATGGGCTAACTGATCATTGACGGATGTACAGATGCTGCGCGTGAAACCGTCATATCCTTTAAATGATGGCTCTGCTCCCGCATCTCTTATCAAGCGCTCTGCCAGCGTATCGAGTTCAATGGTCGATATGCCGGGACGAATAGCCTGGCGCAAGGTTTCCAACGTTCGTGCGACTATTTTTCCCGCAATGTGAATTTTATTGATTTCTTCAATCGTTTTCCGCGTAATCACTTGGCGAGGTCGCCCAAGATCTTTGAAACTTCATGGAAAACATCATCGATATTCTGATCTCCATTGATTGTTTTCAAAGATCCCTTTGCTTCATAAAAGTCGAGCAGCGGCTGCTGCTGACGGATATTCACCTGCAGCCTTTCATGAACAGTCGCTTCATTATCATCTGCGCGTTGTTTCAAAGCGCCGCCGCACTTGTCGCAAACCCCATCTTTTGCGGGGGGATTGAACGTCAAGTGATACGTTGCTCCACACTCGGAACAGATTCTACGGCCTGTAAGACGAGCGAGCAGCTTCTCAGGATCAACACGAATATAGAGAACTGCATCAATCTTCTTTCCTTTTTCCGACATCATATGATCAAGCGCTTCAGCCTGCTCAACCGTCCGAGGAAAACCATCAAGAAGAAAACCTTTATTCGTATCGCTCTCAGACAAGCGTTCATTGACAATGCCGATTGTCACTTCATCAGGAACAAGCGCCCCTTGATCAATAAACGACTTTGCTTGTTTCCCTAGTGGCGTGCCACCCTTAATCGCCGCGCGAAACATGTCGCCGGTTGAGATATGAGGATAACTGAACTTATCAACAATTCGCTCAGCCTGAGTGCCTTTACCGGCACCAGGAAGTCCCATTAAAATAAGATTCATTGTACTCCTCCTGACTCATTCACCGTCATTGCCTTACCTTTTTCTGATAAAGCCTTGATAGTTCTTTTTGATCAACTGGCTCTCAATACGTTTCATTGTATCAAGTGCAACACCCACAACGATCAGCAAGCTTGTTCCGCCGATCCTTGCGCTTGCCGGCAGGCTGCCCATTTCGCCGAATACAATCGGAAGAAGTGAGATCACTGCGAGAAAAATGGCACCTAGAAAGGTCAGACGGTAGAGAATCGTTGTAATAAACTTCTCTGTGCTTTTCCCCGGACGAATACCCGGAATATAGCCGCCTTGTTCGCCAAGGTTTTTTGCCATTTTTTCAGGGTTGACCTGAACAAACGTATAGAAATAGGTAAAAGCAATAATCAGTACCGCGTAAATGATCATCCCATAAACCGTTGAATAATCGAAAACGCGGATAATCCACGCAGTCACATTATTCTGTGGAAAGAAACGGGCAATCGTCGGCGGTGTGATCATCAGTGAGATTGCGAAGATAACTGGGATAACGCCGGCCGCATTGACCTTGATCGGCAAATGCGTTGGCTCCACACTGTATGTCTTCGTGCCAATTGTTCTTTTTGCATATTGGATCGGAATTTTCCGCATCCCTTGCTGCACGAAAATGGTTCCGACAACAATCAGAAGAACAATAACAACAATGGCGAGCAATCCAAGTACTTCCATAAATGTGTTGGTTGATGCTGCAAACCGCTGAGCATAAATCTGGCTGATGGCCGTAGGAATGCGGGCAACAATTCCGGCAAAGATAATAATGGATATGCCGTTTCCTACTCCATAAGCAGTAATCTGATCACCCAGCCATACGAGAAAAGCCGTACCGGTTGTCAGTACCAAAGCAATGATTAGAAAGGTCCAAATAGTTGGATTGCTTACCAATCCTTGATAACTGTTACTGAACGTGTAGGAAAGTCCAAGTGCTTCAACAAAGCCGAGAACGATCGTTCCATACCTTGTCAGCTGATTCAGTTTGCGTCTTCCCATTTCTCCCTGCTTCGACCATTCAGTCAATTTCGGTACAACATCCATCTGCAGCAGCTGCACAATAATGGATGCTGTAATGTAAGGCATAATGCCCATAGAGAAGATGGAGAAGTTCTCCAGCGCGCCACCACCAAAAGTGTTGAACAAGCCAAAGGCACTTGAATCGCTGAAATTGATCATCTCTGTATTAATATCCGGAACAGGAATGAATGTCCCGATCCGAAATATAATGAGCATAAGCAGTGTGAATACTATTTTACGGCGAATTTCGGCTTCTCGCCACATACTGGAAAGTACTTGAAACATCAAATCACCTCAATGTTTCCGCCGGCAGCTTCAATCGCTTCTTTAGCAGAAGCAGAGAATTTATGCGCCTTAACTGTCAATTTAGCTTCAAGCTTGCCTTCGCCCAAAATCTTAACGCCGTCGTTTAATTTGCGAATTACTCGTTTTTCAAGAAGTAATTCCGGTGTGATTGCTGTTCCGTTCTCAAAACGGTTCAGTGTTTCAACATTAACAATAGCGTAGATTTTGCGTGTCGGGTTCTTAAAGCCCTTCTTTGGCAGTCTTTGAAGCAATGGATTCTGTCCGCCTTCAAATCCGAGGCGTACTCTGCCGCCCGAACGAGCTTTCTGTCCTTTTTGTCCTCGACCAGATGTTTTGCCAAGTCCTGAACCGTAGCCGCGCCCTACTCTTTTGCGAGCGAAACGGGAGCCTTCAGCTGGTTTCAATTCATGGAGTTTCATCTTGGCACCTCCTTATTCTCAATTTCACTTTCAAATCAATCATTCAGTTCGCGAACCGCCAAAAGATGGGAGACCTTGTTGATCATGCCGCGAATTGCCGGATTATCATCCTGAACAACGGTTTGGTAGGTCTTCTTAAGACCAAGTGTTCTTACCGTCACGCGTTGTGATTCTGGACGTCCGATCACACTATGTTTGAGGGTAATTTCCAATTTGTTAGCCAATTTTGTTCCCTCCTTATCCGAGCAGTTCTTCTACTGATTTGCCGCGCAGCTTTGCCACTTGTTCTACGCGTTTCAAGCTCTGCAAGCCTTCAACTGTCGCGCGAACCATGTTAATCGGATTGTTTGATCCGAGAGACTTCGAAAGAATGTCCCCCAGTCCGGACAATTCGAGTACGGCACGGACAGGGCCGCCGGCGATAATTCCGGTACCTTCGGAAGCTGGTTTCAACAGCACGCTACCGGCTCCTGAATGGCCTGTTACTTGATGAGGAATGGTTGTATTTACGATCGGAACATTAAATACGTTCTTCTTCGCATCTTCAATTGCTTTGCGAATGGCTTCAGGAACTTCGTGAGCCTTTCCCTGGCCATAACCTACATTGCCTTTTTTGTCGCCAACGACAACCAGCGCTGAAAAACGGAACCTGCGTCCGCCTTTAACTACTTTCGCTACTCGGTTGATTGTTACGACGCGTTCTTCAAATTCTGATTTATTGCGATCATTATTAGCCATGGATTCCCCTCCTTAATGTTAAAATTTAAGTCCTGCTTCCCGGGCGCCTTCGGCTACGGCCTTAACACGTCCGTGATAGATGTAACCGCTGCGATCGAAAACAACCGCGTCGATTCCTTTTTCCAAAGCACGTTCGCCGATCAGTTGGCCGACTTTTTTTGCTGCAGCAACGTCGCTGCCTTTTTCAAGATCAAATGCTTTGTCGATTGATGAAGAAGAAACAAGTGTTACACCCTTTGCATCATCAATCAATTGCGCATATATATTCTTTGAAGAACGAAAAACGTTTAAACGCGGACGTTCTGCAGTACCCACGATACGGTGGCGTACATGAAGATGTCTTTTCTGACGCAGCGCGTTTTTGTCTTTTTTGGTAATCATACAGTCTGTCGCTCCTTTCTCGTAGAAATTGAACTAAATTATTTACCTGTTTTACCTTCCTTACGGCGTACCTTTTCGCCTTCATAGCGAATACCTTTGCCCTTGTAAGGCTCAGGAGCACGAACGGAACGAATGTTAGCGGCAACTTCACCGACACGCTGCTTGTCGATTCCTGTAACAGAAATCTTGTTGTTTCCTTCAACAGCGAGTTCGATTCCTTCTTCAGGAACGATTTCTACAGGGTGAGAGTAGCCAACGTTCAGAACCAAATTCTTGCCTTGCTTGTTGGCACGATAACCAACGCCGACAAGTTCCAAATTCTTAACGAAACCCTTTGTCACACCTTCAACCATGTTGCTGATCAAGCTGCTCGTCGTACCGTGCAAAGCGCGGTGTTGATTCGAATCATCAGGTCTTTCAACTTTTACTTCGTTTTCTTCCTGTTTGATGATCATATCCGGATGAAACTTCCGGGATAATTCACCTTTTGGCCCTTTGACTGTTACAGTCTGGCCGTCAATCGTAACCGTTACGCCATCAGGAACGGCAGTCGGTCTTAATCCTATACGAGACATTAGGACACCTCCATTCTTGTTTGCTCATTACCAAATATATGCAAGCACTTCTCCGCCAACTTTTTGCTGACGTGCTTCTTTATCCGTAATAACACCTTTTGATGTTGATACAAGCGCAATACCGAGACCGCCAAGAACCTTCGGCACCTCGTCTGCCTTCGCATAAACGCGAAGACCCGGCTTGCTGATTCTCTTCAAACCAGAAATAACTCGTTCTTTGCTGCCGCCGTATTTCAGAATCAGTCGAAGCACACCTTGTTTATTATCTTCAATGTATTCAACGTCCTTGATGAATCCCTCACGTTTCAGGATTTCAGCAATTTCTTTCTTGATTCTGGAACCTGGCAGCTCAATCTGTTCATGGCGAACAATATTGGCGTTGCGAATGCGGGTCAGCATATCTGCAATCGGATCTGTCATGACCATGCAAATCGACCTCCTTCCCTATCACTTAAAATTTTACCAACTAGCTTTTCTAACACCTGGGATTTGTCCTTTATGGGCAAGTTCGCGAAAACAAATTCTGCATAATTTGAATTTTCTAAGAACCGAATGAGGACGTCCGCAGCGTTCACAGCGTGTGTATTCCTGCACTTTGAATTTTTTTGGGCGATGTGATGAAACAAGCATTGATTTTTTTGCCAAAATTCATATCCTCCTTGCGATTATTTTTTTACGAACGGCATGCCCAGCATTGTAAGTAATTCTGCTGCTTCTTCATCTGTGTTAGCAGATGTTACGATAACGATGTCCATACCGCGTACTTTATCAACTTTATCATAGTCAATTTCAGGGAAGATCAATTGTTCACGGATACCCAGCGTGTAGTTTCCGCGGCCGTCAAATGCTTTCTTTGAAACACCACGGAAGTCACGTACACGAGGAAGTGCAACAGTAACCAGCTTGTCGAGAAAATCATACATACGATCTTTTCTAAGGGTTACTTTTGTGCCGATTGCTACACCTTCGCGAAGCTTGAATGCAGCAATTGATTTTTTCGCCCGTGTAATAACTGGCTTCTGGCCGGACAACGCCGTCAGATCTTCTACAGCACTGTCCAATGCCTTCGAGTTGTGAACAGCCTCACCGACACCCATATTAATGACTACTTTTTGAATTGCCGGCACCTGCATTACCGAAGTATAGTTAAACTTTTCAACTAAAGCCGGAACAACTTCCTTTTCATACTTTTCTTTGAAACGGCTCATGTGTTTACCTCCTTTCACAGACAATCAGCTCAATCGATGACTTCGCCTGATTTTTTAGAAACTCGAACTTTTTTTCCGTCTACTATTTTATGACCTACGCGTGTAGGTTCACTTGTCTTTGGATCAAGCAGCATAACATTTGATACGTGAATTGGCGCCTCTTTTTCGAGAATGCCGCCTTGCGGAGCTGCCTGGCTCGGCTTTGAATGCTTCTTGACGATGTTGACACCTTCAACAAGCACGCGTTCCTTTGCCGGATAAGCTGCAAGGATCACACCTTGTTTGCCTTTATCCTTGCCGGAAATGACTTGAACCTTATCGCCTTTTTTCACATGCAGTTTTGCCATGTTAAATGCCACCTCCTTTTCCTAACCATTCAGAATTACAATACTTCCGGTGCGAGAGAGACGATTTTCATAAATTGTCCGTCACGCAGTTCACGGGCAACTGGCCCAAAGATACGCGTGCCGCGAGGACTCTTATCTTCTTTAATCAGTACAACGGCATTTTCGTCAAAGCGAATGTAAGAGCCGTCCGTGCGTCGTACACCGTGCTTTGTGCGAACAACAACTGCTTTTACAACTTCGCCTTTCTTAACAACGCCACCTGGTGTTGCTTGTTTAACCGTAGCAACGATGAGATCACCGATATTAGCAGTCTTGCGACCGGATCCTCCCAAAACTTTGATGGTAAGGACTTCACGAGCGCCTGAGTTATCGGCAACTTTCAAACGGCTTTCCTGCTGAATCATAAAGTGCAACCTCCTTTCGATCTTCGAACACGTTCGACAGATCAGATAATAACGGATTCCTCAACGATTTTTACAAGACGAAAACGTTTATCTTTAGAAAGCGGACGAGTTTCAATAATTTCAACAATATCGCCGACTTTTGCTTGATTATTTTCATCATGTGCTTTGAATCTCTTGGAAAACTTCACATGCTTTCCATAGAGACGGTGGTTCTTGTAAGTCTCAACGAGTACAGTAATGGTCTTATCCATTTTGTCTGAGACAACGCGACCAACCAGGACTTTACGGGCGTTCGTGCGTGTTTCTTCTGCCATTCAAATAACCTCCTTCTCAGCCGTTTTGAACATTTAATTCACGTTCATGCAAAATTGTCTTTGCGCGAGCAATGGATTTGCGGACTGCGCGAATGCGAGCCGGATTTTCCAATTGTCCGGTAGCGAGCTGGAAACGCAGATTAAATAATTCTTCTTTCAAAGACTTGACGTTTTCCTCAACTTCAGCAGTGGTCAAATTACGAATTTCCTCAGCCTTCATTTGCGTCACCACCCACTTCTTCACGTTTCACGATTTTCGTTTTAATAGGCAATTTGTGGCTCGCAAGTCTTAAGGCTTCGCTTGCCACTTCTTCACTAATGCCGCCGACTTCAAATAAAACACGGCCGGGCTTCACAACAGCTACCCATCCTTCAGGAGCACCTTTACCAGAACCCATTCGGACATCAAGAGGTTTCTTTGTATATGATTTTTGCGGGAAAATTTTGATCCATACTTTTCCGCCACGTTTCATAAAACGTGTCATAGCGATACGAGCCGCTTCAATCTGACGACTGCTGATCCATGCGGATTCCAGCGCCTGCAGACCGTATTCACCGAACGTTACCGAAGCGCCGCCTTTAGTCTGGCCGCGCATTCTTCCGCGGTGCTGTCTGCGATACTTTGTACGTTTAGGCATTAACATAATTATTTGCCTCCTTTCTTATTTGTCGTTCCTTTCGTCGGAAGGACTTCTCCGCGATAAATCCAAACTTTTACACCGATTCTACCATAAGTAGTCGCTGCTTCAGCTGTACCGTAATCAATGTCGGCACGCAACGTATGAAGCGGAACGGTTCCTTCACTGTAATCCTCAGTACGAGCCATATCTGCACCGCCAAGACGGCCGGCACATTGCGTTTTAATACCCTTTGCGCCTGCTCGCATTGCTCTTTGCAGTGTTTGTTTTTGCGCACGTCTCCATGAAACACGGCCTTCAAGCTGCCGAGCAATATTTTCAGCAACAAGCTTAGCATCAAGATCAGCTTGCTTAATTTCAAAAATATTTACATGGACGCGTTTGCCTGTAAGATCATTCAAAGCCTTCCGAAGGTTTTCAACTTCAGATCCGCCTTTGCCGATGACCATGCCCGGTTTCGCCGTCTTAATGGTTACATTAATCCGGTTCGCTGCGCGTTCCAGTTCAATACCGGAAACAGCGGCGTCTTTGAGCTTCTTTTCGATATATTGACGAATTTTAATATCTTCATGAAGATATGTCGCATATTCTTTATCAGCATACCATTTGGATTCCCAGTCACGAATGACTCCGATTCTGAATCCAGTAGGATTAATTTTTTGACCCACGCGTTATCCCTCCTTCTTTTCCGATACAATAATTGTAATGTGGCTGGTACGTTTGTTGATCTTGCTCGCACGTCCCTGGGCGCGTGGGCGGAAGCGTTTCAGCGTAGCCCCTTCATCAACAAATGCCTGTTCTACATACAAGGTATCTGTATCCATATCATAGTTGTGTTCCGCGTTAGCAATGGCGGATTTTAATACTTTTTCAATAATCGGAGATGCTGATCGCTGTGTGTTTTTCAGCACAGCAATGGCATAGCCGACATCCTTGCCCCTGATAAGATCGATAACAAGACGTGCCTTACGAGGAGCAATACGAATTTGTTTAGCGACAGCTTTTGCTTGCATCAAAAGTTCCTCCTTTCGTTAGCGTGCACTTGTTTTCTTATCAGAGGAGATATGTCCGCGATAAGTTCTAGTCGGAGCAAATTCTCCAAGTTTATGTCCTACCATGTCTTCCGTAACATACACCGGTACATGCTTGCGTCCGTCATAAACAGCAATAGTATGTCCGATGAATTCCGGGAAAATGGTCGATCTGCGTGACCATGTTTTAATGACTCTTTTCTCGTCTTTTTCATTCAGCGCAACAACTTTTGTCATCAAATGACCATCGACAAAAGGTCCTTTTTTCAGGCTTCGGCTCATGAGTAGGCCTCCTTCCAAATAAACTATTTATAAGCACTTACTTCTTTTTACGGTGTCTGATGATAAATTGTTCAGAAGCATTTTTCTTGCTGCGTGTCTTGTAACCCATCGTTGGCTTGCCCCATGGTGACATTGGCGACTTGCGTCCGACTGGTGCTTTACCTTCACCACCACCATGCGGGTGATCGTTAGGGTTCATTACAGAACCACGGACCGTTGGGCGAATACCCTTCCAGCGTGAACGTCCTGCTTTACCAACAGAAACAAGTTCATGTTCCAGGTTGCCGACTTGACCGATCGTCGCGCGGCATGTTTCAAGAACCATACGTACTTCGCCGGAAACAAGACGAATAAGCACATATTTTCCTTCTTTACCAAGAATCTGAGCGGAAGTTCCTGCAGAACGCACGAGTTGTCCGCCTTTTCCTGGTTTTAATTCAATATTATGAATCGTAGTACCTACTGGAATGTTCTTCAATGGAAGTGCATTTCCAACTTTAATGTCGGCATCGACACCAGATACGATCTGAGTTCCGACTTTAATGCCCTTTGGAGCAAGAATGTAGCGTTTTTCGCCGTCTACATAGTGAACAAGAGCAATGT
The DNA here is from genome assembly GCF_056678885.1 of Sporolactobacillus sp. PKPK-6. Lineage (NCBI taxonomy): Bacteria > Bacillati > Bacillota > Bacilli > Caryophanales > Sporolactobacillaceae > Sporolactobacillus > Sporolactobacillus sp. PKPK-6. The sequence continues at coordinate 1,773,137 of NZ_JBWXPA010000001.1, forward strand.
TAGCCGTACGATTCGGATCATATTCGATCGTTGCGATCTTACCTGGTACGCCGTCCTTATTGCGTTTGAAGTCAATAACACGGTATTGACGTTTGTGGCCGCCGCCTTGGTGACGAACCGTCAGTCTGCCTTGATTGTTTCGGCCGGCCTTCTTTGGCAACGACTTCAGCAATGTTTTTTCCGGCGTATCCGTTGTAATTTCTGCGAAATCAAGTGAAGTCATATTTCTACGACCATTGGTTGTCGGTTTGTACTTTTTAAGTGGCATGATCAGTAACCTCCTTCTTTAATATTCCTTATTCGCCTTCGTAAAAGTTGAGTTCTTTGCTTTCCGGCGTCAAAGTGACAACAGCTTTCTTACGGTTATTTGTATAGCCTGAATAGCGGCCGTAACGTTTCGGTTTACCTTTTACGTTCAACGTATTGACTTTGACAACTTTAACATCGAAAATGGCTTCCACAGCGCGTTTGATTTCAGACTTATTTGCCTTTGTATCAACGTCAAATGTGTATTTCTTGTCAGCCATCTGATCAGTTGTACGTTCAGTCAGTACGGGGCGCTTTATAATATCGCGAGGATCCTTCATTATCCAAGCACCTCCCCAAGCTTTGCCGCAGCTTCCTTGGTGACGATCAGTTTGTTGTGTGCAACGACATCAAGAACATTGACTTCGTTTGCAGCAAGTACCTTCACTCCAGGAATGTTGCGAGATGACAAAACTGCTGTTTCGTCAACGTCGTTTGTGACAATCAGTGCCTTGTCTGAAACAGACAAATTGTTCAATAGAGTAACAATTTCCTTTGTTTTCGGAGCTTCGATCTTCAGCGTATCCAGTACGATCAGATCATTTTCCCCTGCCTTGCCGGATAGTACCGACTTAATAGCAAGTCTGCGTACCTTCTTAGGCAATTTGTAGGAATAGCTGCGCGGTGTAGGTCCGAATACCGTACCACCGCCAACCCATTGTGGCGAGCGAATAGAGCCCTGACGCGCGCGACCGGTTCCTTTTTGTTTCCAAGGCTTGCGGCCACCGCCGCGTACAGCAGAACGATTTTTTACAGCATGTGTTCCTTGGCGTTGAGAAGCCTGTTGCATGACAACTGCTTGGTAAACAACATGTTCATTAGGTGTGATGCCGAATACAGCGTCTGCCAATTCAACAGTTCCTACTTCAGCGCCTTTTTGATCAAATACAGTTACTTCTGGCATGGAAGCGTCCTCCCTTCTTATTTAGCTTCTTTTGCTTTGAGTGCGGATTTTATAACAACATAGCTCTTCTTGGCACCCGGCACATTACCGCTGATGAGAATCAATTTGCGTTCCAAATCAACTTTGGCAATGACCAAGTTTTCAACAGTAACCGTTTCGCCGCCCATACGTCCGGCCAATTTCTTGCCCTTGAAGACGTGAGCCGGATCGATAACACCCATGGAACCGGGACGACGGTGATAACGAGAACCGTGTGTCATTGGTCCGCGGGACTGGTTGTTTCTCTTAATTGGGCCTTGATAACCTTTACCTTTCGAAGTTCCGGTTACGTCTACGACTTCTCCGGCTTTAAAAGTGTCGGCAGTTACTTCTTTGCCCAATTCGTAATCATCTAAATTTACATTACGGATTTCTTTAATGAAGCGCTTAGGTTCAGCCTTTGCCTTTTCAGCGTGTCCCTTTGCCGGTTTGGTAATTTTTGATGCTTTTGCATTATCAAAACCGATCTGTACAGCTTCGTAGCCATCCGTTTCAACCGTCTTCTTTTGAAGAACGATATTGTCGGATACATCGACAACCGTAACAGGGATCGCATCGCCATTTTCAGCAAAAATCTGAGTCATACCGATTTTCTTGCCTAAGATTCCCTTGCTCATCCGTAACACCTCCTGTTTGTTCTAAATAAATTATAATTTGATTTCAATGTCGACACCTGAAGGCAGATCCAGTCTCATCAGTGAATCTACCGTTTGGGGTGTAGGCTCAACAATATCAACTAAGCGTTTGTGAGTGCGCATTTCGAATTGTTCACGTGAATCTTTGTATTTGTGTACCGCACGCAAAATCGTATAAATCGATTTTTCAGTAGGAAGCGGAATCGGACCAGATACTTTAGCACCTGAACGTTTTGCCGTTTCCACAATTTTTTCAGCGGATTGATCCAAAATACGGTGATCATATGCCTTTAAACGAATGCGAATCTTTTGCTTTGCCATGTTGTATTCCCTCCTTTTTTCGTCCATTTTTCAAAAATAGACTTGCTCCACGAAAATTTCCAGATAGCCCGCCTTGGCAAAGGAGCCGGGTGTATCTGCAACCTTCCGCATCATTGCCAAAAAACCAACTTCACTATTATACCTAAATAGTAGGCACAAAGCAAGGCGAACCATCACTTTTTCAGTGACTTATACATTATAATGACTTTCTCATAAAAGATCAAATAAAAAATATAATTTATAGAACGACTTTGGTTTACATTCAATAAGTTAAAAAGGCAAAAAAAAAGAGCCCTCCGAAGAGAGTCCTTTTTCAGTCGACCATTATTCAACGATTTCGGATACAGAGCCGGCGCCTACCGTACGGCCGCCTTCACGAATAGAGAATTTTGTTCCCTGTTCGATAGCGATCGGAGCAAGCAGATCAACATCCATTTCAACGTTGTCGCCAGGCATTACCATTTCAGTTCCTTCAGGAAGAGTAATGGTTCCTGTAACGTCAGTTGTTCTGAAATAGAATTGTGGACGATAGTTTGTGAAGAATGGAGTATGACGTCCACCTTCTTCTTTTTTCAGAACGTAAACTTGAGCCTTGAATTTCTTGTGGGCAGTTACGGTACCTGGTTTAATCAAAACCTGGCCACGTTCAACGCCTTCGCGGTCAACACCACGGAGCAAAGCGCCGATGTTGTCGCCGGCTTCAGCGAAGTCAAGAGTTTTACGGAACATTTCAACGCCCGTTACAGTTGACTTCTTAGGAGCATCTGTCAAACCAAGAATTTCAACTTCATCGCCGATTTTAACCGTACCACGTTCAACACGTCCGGTTGCAACGGTACCACGACCTGTGATCGAGAATACGTCTTCGACAGGCATCATGAATGGCTTGTCATTTTCACGAACAGGAGTAGGGATGTATTCATCAACAGCCTGCATCAAGTCGAGAATATGTTGTTCTTCAACAGGATCGCCTTGCAATGCTTTCAAAGCAGAACCGCTGATTACAGGAACATCGTCACCAGGATAGTCATATTCGCTAAGAAGATCACGAACTTCCATTTCAACGAGTTCAAGAAGTTCAGGATCATCAACCTGGTCCGTCTTGTTCAAGAAGACAACGATCGCAGGAACACCTACTTGGTTAGCAAGAAGGATGTGTTCACGAGTCTGTGGCATCGGGCCGTCAACTGCGGAAACAACGAGGATTGCTCCGTCCATTTGAGCAGCACCAGTGATCATGTTCTTTACATAGTCGGCGTGCCCTGGGCAGTCAACGTGTGCATAGTGACGTGTGTCTGTTTCATATTCAACGTGTGCAGTCGAAATTGTAATTCCGCGTTCACGTTCTTCAGGAGCACCATCGATAGAATCGTAAGCGCGAGCCTGTGCTTTACCTGATTTAGCCAATACAGTTGTAATAGCAGCAGTCAGAGTAGTTTTACCGTGGTCAACGTGACCAATTGTACCGATGTTAACATGCGGTTTTGTACGTTCATAATGTTCTTTAGCCATGGATTGTATTATCCTCCTTTAATTCAATAGAAAGTTTAAAATTTATATGCAGTAAGAAAGTTGGCAAGCTTAGTGCCATCTTTCCTAGCTTACAATAAAATAAATGGTGTGACAATTAATTTAATAAGCATGCGCGGTTAAAGTAATTATTCACCGGTTGCCTTCTTAATAATTTCTTCACTGACGCTCTTCGGCACTTGTTCGTAGTGATCGAATTGCATCGTGAAGGTTCCGCGTCCCTGAGTTGCAGAACGAAGGTTTGTCGCATAGCCAAACATTTCCGCGAGAGGAACGTGAGCACTGACAACCTGAACACCTTGGCGTGCTTCCATGCCATCAACGCGTCCGCGGCGGCTTGTGATATCACCCATAATATCTCCTAAATACTCTTCAGGCATGCTGACTTCCACTTTCATGATCGGTTCAAGAATAACCGGTGCACACACAGATTTAGCGGCTTTCAATGCCATTGAAGCTGCAATCTTGAACGCCATTTCACTGGAATCGACATCGTGATAGGATCCGTCAACAAGACTTGCTTTCACGTCGATCAATGGATAACCGGCAAGCAATCCGTTTTGCAACGAATCTTTTAAGCCTGCCTCAACCGCAGGGATGTATTCACGAGGAACAACACCACCGACGATTTTGTTTTCGAATATGAATCCTTCGCCTTCTTTTTGAGGTTCGAATTCAATCCAAACGTGACCGTATTGACCACGACCGCCAGATTGGCGAATAAATTTACCTTCTGCTCTGCCTGCCTTGGTCAGCGTTTCACGATAAGCAACTTGCGGGTTACCGACATTCGCATCAACCTTGAATTCGCGACGCATACGGTCAACGATGATATCGAGGTGAAGCTCACCCATACCACCGATAATGGTCTGGCCGGTTTCTTCATCTGTATGCGTTTTGAAGGTTGGATCTTCTTCAGCAAGTTTTGCAAGGGCAATGCCCATCTTATCCTGATCTGCCTTCGATTTCGGTTCGATGGCAACATGGATAACAGGATCAGGGAATTCCATCGATTCAAGAACAATGAGATGATCCTCATCGCACAGTGTATCTCCGGTTGTCGTATTTTTCAAGCCGACTGCTGCTGCGATATCTCCAGAATAAACTTTTTTGATTTCGCTGCGGTGGTTGGCGTGCATTTGAAGAATACGTCCCATACGTTCACGATTGTCTTTCGTTGAGTTCTGTACATAAGAACCTGCTTCGATTGTTCCTGAATAGACACGGAAGAAAGTCAGCTTACCAACGAACGGGTCGGTCATTACTTTAAAGGCCAATGCCGCAAATGGTGCATTGTCGTCAGCCGGACGTAATGCTTCTTCGCCCGTATCTGGCAATGTACCCTTGATTGCAGGAACATCAAGCGGTGAAGGGAGATAATCAATGCATGCATCCAGTACGTGTTGAACACCTTTATTCTTAAAGGCCGTACCGCACAATACAGGATAGAATTTAACGGCACACGTTGCCTTACGAATTGCCGCTTTTAATTCTTCTACAGAGATTTCTTCGCCGTTCAAATATTTTTCCATGATGTCATCATCAACGTCAGCAACGGCTTCAACGAGTTTTTCATGGTATTCTTCAGCTTGTTCCTTGTATTCAGCCGGAATCTCTTCGGCATCTACAATGGAACCCTGATCGTCTTCATAAACATATGCCTGCATGTTTACCAAGTCGATTTCGCCTTGATAATTATCTTCAGCGCCCATTGGTAATTGAATCGGGTGAGCGTTCGCTTGAAGACGTTCATGCAATGTTTTGCAAGAATAAAGGAAATCAGCGCCGATCTTATCCATCTTGTTAACAAATACAATTCTAGGCACACCGTATGTCGTTGCCTGACGCCAAACAGTTTCTGTTTGTGGTTCAACACCGGATTGTGCATCAAGAACCGTTACGGCTCCGTCAAGAACACGAAGTGAACGTTCTACTTCAACAGTAAAGTCCACGTGTCCCGGGGTGTCGATAATGTTGATTCGATGGTTCTTCCATTGAGCGGTTGTCGCCGCAGATGTGATCGTAATTCCGCGTTCCTTTTCCTGATCCATCCAGTCCATTTGTGAAGCCCCTTCATGGGTTTCACCGATTTTATGGATACGGCCTGAATAGAAGAGAATACGCTCGGTTGTTGTCGTCTTGCCGGCATCAATGTGAGCCATGATACCGATATTGCGCGTCTTTTCCAAGGAGAATTCCCTTGCCATGGTTTTCTCTCCTTCCTAATAGTGGATGCTCAAAGTGTTAGGAAAAAAGAGTATAAGCATTTTCTTGACTCTTTCCAACTTCCATTTTGAACATCGATTTTTTTATTACCAGCGATAATGAGCAAAAGCTTTGTTGGCTTCAGCCATTTTGTGCATGTCTTCGCGTTTCTTAACCGATGCGCCGGTATTGTTTGAAGCATCGATAATTTCGTTTGCTAACCGTTCAACCATCGTTTTTTCTCCACGAAGTCTTGAATAGTTAACCAAGTAGCGAAGTCCTAAAGTCGTCCGGCGTTCAGGGCGAACTTCAACTGGCACCTGATAGTTAGATCCGCCGACACGGCGTGCTTTAACTTCAAGTACAGGCATAACATTCTTCAGTGCCTGTTCAAATACTTCCATAGGTTCCTGATTTGTACGTTCCTTAATCAGATCAAATGCCTGATAGAGAATGGTTTGCGCCTTTCCCTTTTTGCCGTCTTCCATAATCCGGTTGATCAAACGAGTGACCAGTTTGGAATTATAAAGCGGATCAGGTAATACATCGCGTCTTTCGACAGGGCCTTTTCTAGGCATGTTAATTCCTCCTCCCAGTTAATAGTGATTAAGCCTTAGGCTTCTTTGCGCCGTATTTCGAGCGGCCTTGCTTACGGTCAACAACACTAGCCGTATCCAGAGCGCCGCGGATAACATGATAACGCACACCAGGGAGGTCCTTCACACGTCCGCCGCGAATCAGAACAACACTGTGTTCCTGAAGGTTGTGGCCGATTCCCGGGATATAGGCGTTGACTTCGATATTGTTTGACAAACGAACACGAGCGTATTTACGAAGCGCAGAGTTTGGCTTCTTAGGTGTCATCGTTCCGACACGAGTGCACACGCCCCTCTTTTGTGGAGCAAAATCATCAGTCAACGATTTTTTGAAACTGTTGTAGCCTCTGTTTAATGCAGGCGCCGTAGACTTTTTGATTTTTGACTTACGTCCTTGACGAATTAATTGATTAATTGTAGGCATTTACCTGTTCCTCCTTTCAAATTTCTAAACCCACTGATCCAGGCGGTTCATTTCTCGCGCAAAAAAGTGTTTTTGCAAGGATCGCCTTGCAAAAACATCATTTTTTTATCGCAACAGCCGATGCTCCGACTTCAATGCCGCAAGCCTGGCCTAGCTTCTTCATTGAGGCCACTTTACTTACAGGCACTTTCAATTCTTCCGCAAGTATCAGTACTTTATTGGTTACACGCACATCTGCATCTTCGGCAATGACAACCTCTTTAACACGGTTTTCTTTCAACGCCTTGATTGCTTGCTTCGTGCCAATAATCACATCGTTCTTCGATTGTGTCACTTTTTCATAAGAAATCACGAAAGAATCCTCCAAAGTAACAAGTGTAAAAGAACACTCAGATATAATAGCACCCGCCCTTGACCATTGTCAATGGCTGAATCAACTTTCTTGATTCAACAGTGCTTCAACCGGTTCCGCTTTCGTATCCGAACCTTGTGCGTCGCCCTCAGTTTCAACAACAACATTACGATATTTCGGCATTCCGGTTCCGGCAGGAATGAGTTTGCCGATAATAACATTTTCCTTCAAGCCGAGCAGTTCATCAACTTTGCCCTTAATTGCGGCATCAGTCAGGACACGTGTCGTTTCCTGGAACGAAGCAGCGGACAGGAAGGAATCTGTTTCAAGTGCTGCCTTGGTGATACCAAGCAATACAGGATGCGCAGTCGCCGGTAATTTGCGATTAAGCAGCACATCGCGGTTGTCATCCTTAAAGCGATGAATATCAACAAGTGCTCCCGGTAATACGGTCGTATCTCCGCTGTCAATAACACGAACTTTACGCATCATTTGGCGTACCATGACTTCGACGTGTTTATCGCCGATTTCTACACCCTGCATACGGTAAACCTTTTGAACTTCACGCAGCAAATAATTTTGCACACCTTGCAGTCCGACAACATGAAGCAGTTCTTTAGGATCGATCGAGCCACTGATCAGCGGCTGTCCGGCTTTGACTTCATTGCCCTCAGCAACTTTCATTCGTGCACTCACCGGTACTGTATAGGTTCGGGTTTCCAATGCGCCTTTGACAACAATTTCGCGTTTATCCTTCAACTCGGTTACCGATGTAACGGTTCCGTCAATTTCAGTGATGGTTGCCTGGCCTTTAGGATTCCGGGCTTCAAACAATTCTTGAATACGCGGAAGACCTTGTGTAATGTCGTCTCCGGCAACACCGCCGGTATGGAACGTACGCATGGTCAGCTGAGTACCAGGTTCGCCAATTGATTGCGCGGCGATAATGCCAACGGATTCGCCCACTTCAACCTCTGAACCGGTAGCCAAGTTACGGCCATAGCATTTTTTGCAGACACCATGTCTTGTTTCACAGGTAAATACCGTACGAATTTCAACTTCGGTAATACCGGCTTCCACAATCTTGGTTGCTCTGTCTTCGTTAATCAGCTGGTTCTTCTTAACGAGTACTTCGTCAGTGTCTGGATGATAAACCGTTTGATTTGCCGTACGACCGACTAGACGGTCATACAAACTTTCAATTTCTTCGTTGCCTTCGCGAATCGCATGCACAAGAATACCGCGATCCGTACCGCAATCGTCTTCTCTGACAATGACATCTTGAGCAACATCGACAAGACGTCGAGTCAAGTAACCAGAGTTTGCCGTCTTTAGTGCGGTATCGGCAAGTCCCTTACGTGCACCGTGAGTTGAAATAAAGTATTCCAACACGGTCAGACCTTCACGGAAACTTGAAATAATAGGAAGTTCGATAATTCGACCAGAAGGATCGGCCATCAAACCACGCATACCGGCAAGCTGAGTAAAGTTCGATGCATTACCACGGGCACCGGAATCACTCATCATGAAAATCGGGTTGGTCTTTGCCAACGAATCCATCAGCTTGGATTGAATCGTATCTTTTGCATCGCTCCAAATGCCGACAATGCGTTCATAACGTTCATCCTCAGTGATTAAGCCTCGGCGGAACTGCTTCGTTACTTTCTGCACATTTTCTTCCGCATTATCAAGGATTTCTTTCTTTTCCGGAAGCACGATAACATCGGATACACCAACGGTTATTCCGGCTTTCGTCGAATATTGGAATCCAAGCGCCTTTAAGCGGTCAAGGAATTTAGAAGTCTCGGTAACTTTATACTTTTTAAATACTTCTGCAATAATGTGTCCGAGATACCCTTTCTTAAATGGCGGGATCTCTTCACGAGCGGCGATTTCCTTTGGAATATCCGAACCCATTGGTACAAAATATTTATTCGGAGTCGCAACCTGAAGATTTTTATCCGTTGGCTCATTAATGTATGGGAACGTCGGCGGCAGGACATGGTTGAAAATTAATTTCCCTGCCGTTGTCAGCAAGTATTGTTTATTTTGTTCTTCCGTAAACGTCGGATTATGCGTCGACGATGCGGGAATTGCAATCCGCGAATGCAGATGCAGGTAGCCGTTGTAGTAAGCGAGCATAACTTCATCCGCATCCTTGAAAATCTTACCTTCGCCAATAGCGCCTTTGCGTTCGAGTGTCAGGTAATAGTTACCCAGCACCATGTCCTGAGAAGGCGTAACAATTGGCTTGCCGTCTTTCGGGTTCAGGATATTTTGTGCACCAAGCATCAACAGACGAGCTTCCGCCTGCGCTTCGGCAGACAGTGGCACGTGAACGGCCATCTGGTCACCGTCAAAGTCCGCGTTGTATGCGGTACATACGAGTGGGTGAAGACGGATCGCACGTCCTTCTACTATTCTTGGTTCAAAAGCCTGGATACCGAGACGGTGCAGCGTAGGGGCACGGTTCAAGAGAACCGGATGTTCCTTAATAACATCTTCAAGAACACCCCACACATCCGCATGGATTTTCTCAACTTTGCGTTTTGCGCTTTTAATATTGTTGGCAATGCCGCGACTTACAAGCTCTTTCATAACAAACGGCTTGAACAGTTCCAAAGCCATTTCTTTTGGCAGCCCGCATTGATACATTTGCAACGTCGGACCTACAGCAATAACGGAACGGCCGGAATAATCGACACGTTTCCCGAGCAGGTTCTGGCGGAAGCGGCCTTGCTTTCCCTTTAACATATGGGAAAGTGATTTCAGCGGTCTGTTACCGGGTCCGGTAACCGGACGGCCGCGACGGCCGTTATCGATAAGTGAATCGACCGCTTCCTGCAGCATACGTTTTTCATTTTGAACAATAATGCTTGGTGCCCCTAATTCGAGCAGACGTTTCAAACGGTTGTTACGGTTAATAACTCTCCGGTAAAGATCGTTCAAATCGGACGTTGCGAAACGTCCGCCGTCTAGTTGAACCATTGGGCGAAGTTCCGGCGGAATGACCGGAAGTACATCCAGGATCATCCAAGAAGGTTCGTTACCGGACTCACGGAACGCTTCAATAACTTCGAGTCTTTTCACTGCACGCGTTCTTCTTTGTCCTTGAACACTCTTTAGTTCTTCCTGCAATGTATCTGATTCTTTGTCCAAATCAACATCTTGCAAGAGCTTTTTAATCGATTCGGCACCCATTCCGGCTTTGAATGTGTTACCGTATTTTTCACGGTAAGCACGATATTCTTTTTCGGACAGCAGCTGTTTTTTCTCAAGCGGAGTATCGCCTGGTTCAGTCACTACATAAGAGGCAAAGTAGATAACTTCTTCCAGTGCTCTTGGAGACATATCCAGCAAAAGTCCCATCCGGCTCGGAATGCCTTTGAAATACCAAATATGGGATACAGGAGCAGCCAGCTCAATATGACCCATGCGCTCTCTGCGGACCTTTGCCCGAGTAACTTCAACACCGCAACGATCACAAACAACGCCCTTGTACCGGACGCGTTTATATTTACCGCAATGACACTCCCAGTCCTTGGTAGGCCCGAAGATGCGTTCGCAGAACAAGCCGTCCTTTTCCGGTTTCAGTGTTCGGTAATTGATTGTCTCAGGTTTTTTTACTTCACCGTGAGACCATGACCTGATTTTGTCAGGTGAAGCTAAACCAATCTTCATAAATTCAAATTTATTGACATCCAGCAAGGGGGCAACCTCCCTTATATTTTCAGTGTCTGGCATAAAGTGCCATCGCTTTAGTTCACCGAGTTGTTGTATGTTAGAAAACTATTTTGCTGCTTAGGAAAAAGAGCAGTTGAATCGTTTTCCAGGCGCAAAACATATTCTATAAGAGGTTGATTCATAGAACTCAGACTTGGACGTTCAAACTGTCATCGAGTGTCTCTTCTTCGTCCTCAAGTTCTTTAATGACGATTTCCGAGTGGTCGCCGTCCAAAACCTTGACATCCATGCCAAGACTCTGAAGTTCTTTAATGAGTACCTTGAATGATTCAGGAACGCCTGGTTCAGGGACATTCTCACCTTTGACAATGGACTCATACGTTTTCACACGTCCAACAACGTCATCAGACTTCACAGTCAGGATTTCTTGAAGTGTATGTGCGGCACCGTAAGCTTCAAGTGCCCACACTTCCATTTCACCGAATCGCTGACCACCGAACTGGGCTTTACCACCGAGCGGCTGTTGTGTAACCAACGAATATGGGCCGGTCGAACGTGCATGGAGTTTATCGTCAACCATGTGTGCCAGTTTAATCATATACATAACTCCGACTGAAACACGGTTATCGAAAGGTTCACCAGTACGTCCATCATAAAGGACTGTCTTTCCGTCTCGGGAAAGTCCGGCTTCTTCAAGTGTGCTCCAAACATCCTCTTCGCGTGCACCGTCAAAAACAGGTGTTGCAATGTGGATACCCATTTCTCGAGCAGCCATCCCAAGGTGAAGTTCAAGCACCTGACCAATATTCATACGGGAAGGCACACCAAGTGGATTAAGCATGATGTCCAGCGGACGTCCGCTTGGCAAAAATGGCATATCTTCTTCAGGAAGAATTCTGGAAATGACACCTTTGTTTCCGTGGCGTCCTGCCATTTTATCTCCTTCATGAATCTTTCTCTTCTGAACGATGTAAACACGGACAAGTTCATTAACACCCGGTGGCAGTTCGTCTCCCGCTTCACGTGTAAAGATCTTGACATCGTGTACAATTCCGCCGCCGCCATGTGGTACTTTCAGTGATGTGTCACGCACTTCGCGCGCTTTTTCACCAAAAATAGCATGGAGCAGCCGTTCTTCCGCCGTAAGCTCTGTAACCCCTTTAGGCGTTACTTTACCTACAAGAATATCACCGTCGCGTACTTCCGCACCGACACGAATAATGCCGCGATCATCGAGATTCTTCAATGCATCTTCGCCGACATTCGGAATATCGCGGGTAATATCTTCAGGTCCAAGCTTCGTATCACGTGCATCAGATTCATATTCCTCTATATGAATAGAAGTATATACGTCGTCTTTCACGAGTTTTTCGCTCATGATGACAGCATCTTCATAGTTGTAACCGTTCCATGTCATGAATCCGACAAGCACGTTTCGGCCAAGTGCCAATTCGCCCTTATCCATGGAAGGTCCGTCAGCGATGATTTCGCCCTTGTCAACAACCATACCTGTCTCAACAATCGGTTTTTGATTGTAGCACATACCTTGGTTGGAGCGTACGAATTTTGAAAGTTTGTATGAAACAACATCGCCTTCAGTTTCTCGGCCGTCAATGGTTTCCAAAGTACGTATTTTAATCACACGTGCCGAAACATATTCAACACGGCCGCGGAATTTTGAACGGATTGCTGCCCCTGAATCGCGGGCAGATACATATTCCATTCCTGTTCCGACAAGCGGCGCTTCTGGACGAAGTAACGGCACGGCCTGACGCTGCATGTTGGCACCCATCAGTGCACGGTTGGAATCGTCGTTCGCAAGGAACGGGATACAAGCTGATGCAACAGACACAACCTGCTTAGGCGATACGTCCATATAATCGACACGTTCTTTATGAACAACCAAGTTCTCACTACGGAAACGGGCAAGAATATGATCATCCATGAATTCGCCGTCGTCGCTCAACTCGGCGTTTGCCTGAGCTACAACGTAGTTATCTTCCTCATCGGCAGTCAAGTAATCTATGTGTTCGGTTACTCTGCCGGTATCCGGATCTACGCGACGATATGGCGTCTCAATGAAGCCATATTTATTAACGCGCGCATAACTGGACAGTGAGTTGATCAAGCCGATGTTCGGACCTTCAGGTGTTTCAATCGGGCACATACGGCCATAGTGAGAGTAGTGTACGTCACGCACTTCCATGCCGGCACGTTCACGAGTCAAACCGCCAGGTCCGAGAGCAGACAGTCTTCGCTTATGGGTCAATTCGGCCAGAGGATTTGTCTGGTCCATGAACTGCGAAAGCTGTGAACTTCCGAAGAATTCTTTTATCGACGCAATGACAGGACGAATGTTGATCAGTGCCTGCGGTGTAATGCTGTTTGTATCTTGGATGGACATACGTTCGCGAATGACACGTTCCATTCGTGACAAGCCGATACGGAACTGGTTCTGCAGCAGTTCGCCGACAGAACGGAGACGACGGTTGCCCAAATGATCGATATCATCGGTATCGCCAATTCCATGAAGCAGATCAAAGAAATAGTTAATTGAAGAAAGAATATCGGCCGGTGTAATATGCTTGATTGATCGGTCAATCACACAATTGCCCATTACGCTGACCACTTTACCCTTGTCTTCATCGAGAGGCGAGTACACATTGATTTTTTGAACTCGGATCGTTTGTCCTGCGATCACACCATCGGTTGGCGTATATTCTACAAAGCCGAGTTTTTTCTCAATAGTCGGCAAAAGTCGATCGAGAGTACGGCGGTCAAGCAGAGTACCTTCATCAGCAACAATTTCCCCTGTTTCCGGATCTACCAGTTTCTCAGCCAATCTCTGATTAAATAATCTGTTCTTAATATGAAGCTTTTTGTTCATTTTATAGCGGCCGACATTCGCCAAATCATAACGCTTTGGATCAAAGAATCTTGCTTCGAGCAAGCTTTTCGCGTTTTCAACAGTCGGCGGTTCGCCAGGACGAAGACGTTCATAAATTTCTACAAGCGCTTTATCCGTGCTGTCGGTATTGTCTTTTTCCAGTGTATTTCTCAGATATTCGTCTTCTCCAAGAAGATCGATAATCTCTTGATCCGTACTGAATCCAAGGGAACGCAAAAGAACCGTTACGGGCACTTTCCTTGTACGGTCGATTCTTACATAGACGACATCTTTTGCATCCGTCTCATATTCAAGCCATGCACCACGGTTAGGAATAACCGTTGCACCAAAGCCTTTTTTGCCATTCTTGTCGACTTTATCATTAAAGTAAACGCTTGGCGAACGCACCAACTGGGAAACGATTACTCGTTCCGCTCCGTTGATAATGAAGGTACCTGCTTCCGTCATCAATGGGAAATCACCCATGAATACTTCTTGTTCCTTCACTTCGCCTGTTTCTTTATTAATCAGCCGAACTTTTACGCGAAGCGGCGCGGCATACGTCACATCCCGCGATTTTGATTCATCAACTGAATACTTTGGTTCTCCCAAACTATAGTCGACAAACTCCAAAATTAGATTTCCCGTAAAATCTTCCACCGGAGAAATATCCTGAAACATTTCTCGGATTCCTTCGTCAAGGAACCACTGATAGGAGGCGGTCTGAATTTCAATAAGATTAGGGAGTTCCAGCACTTCTTTAATCCGAGCGTAGCTCCTGCGTTGGCGGTGGCGTCCGTATTGTACGAGTTGACCTGTCAACTATTTCACCCCTCAAATCAAGCATATTGAAAAAATCGGCAAACCATACTTCTTAAGCTTACCGCAGTCCAAAAATTATTTGATTAGTTTTCCCAAAATTAGGGATCCCTATACCTACAAAAATATCCATGTTAGCATTAAGACATAATATCATAGACAAAATTTAATGTCAACCTTTTCTCGCACAAAAAATAAAGTATCCTTTTTTCTTTGCGACTACATCGACTCGTTTGTATAACGTTTGGAGCATTTTCAAAGCGGACGGCGCACCTTGTTTCTTTTGGATAACCGTCCAAAGTTCACCATTTTCTTTTAAAAAACGATGAGCATCTTTAAAAATCTGGTGGACAACTTGTTTACCTGCCCTGATCGGCGGATTAGTGAGAATCGCGGCAAATTCTCCGGATACATGTTCAAATAAAGAGCCTTGCAGCACCACAGGCGCAACTTGATTTTCCGCAGCATTTTTCTTCGCCAGTGCCACGGCTCGCTCATTGATATCAACCATTGTCACCTTTCGCTTAGAAAAAGCCTTTGCAAGCGCAATTCCAATCGGACCATACCCGCATCCCATATCTAAAAAATCTCCTAATACTGCAGGTTCGCGAAAACTTTCAATTAAAAGCGAGGATCCAAAATCAATTGCATTTTTTGAAAAAACACCTGCATCCGTCGTAAAAATCAGGTCATGCTGCCGCAATGTGGCGTTCAAGGCATGCGGCTTGCTTTCCGCATGGGGATGCTCCGAATAATAGTGTTCTGCCATATGCATCAGCCCCCTTTAAAAATCAGAATCATGTTCTGTTGATTGTCCAGCGGCGTCTTGACCAATGTACTTCTCGGAGGAAAAAGAAAAAGCCCGCGCAAGCGCGGGCTTTTTCTAGAACTTATTTCAGTTCTACTTTTGCGCCAACTTCTTCAAGTTTGCCTTTGATTTCTTCGGCTTCTTCTTTAGCAGCGCCTTCTTTTACAGGACTTGGAGCACCGTCAACCAATGCTTTTGCATCTTTCAGGCCAAGACCAGTGATTTCGCGGACAACCTTGATAACCTTGATCTTTTGTGCGCCAGCTTCTGCAAGAATTACATCGAATTCTGTTTGTTCTTCAGCTGCACCAGCACCTGCACCAGCTTGAACAGCAACCTGAGCTGCTGCAGTTACACCGAATTCTTCTTCAATTGCTTTAACGAGATCGTTCAATTCAAGCACGGACATTTCTTTAACCGCGCTGATGATTTCTTCCTTAGTCATTGATAATCCTCCTCATTTTTCGTTCTATTTTAAATGATTTTTTTACAATTAAGCTTCTTGTTCTTTCTTTTCGGCAACAGCTTTGACGCCCAAAGCGAGCTTTTGAATTGGGGCTTGCAGAACATTTGCCAACATAGAAAGCAATCCTTCTCTGGATGGCAGTTCTGCAAGAGCTCTAATTTCATCAACCGAAGCCAGTTTGCCTTCGATAACGCCCGCTTTGATTTCAAGAGCTTCGTGTTCCTTTGCAAAGTTATAGAGTACTTTTGCCGGAGCAATGACATCTTCTTTGCTGAAAGAAACTGCTGTAGGTCCCTTCAAGGAATCGTCAAGGTCGGAAAGACCAACAATTCCAGTCGCACGGCGTGCAAACGAGTTCTTATATACTTTGTAATCAACGTTTGCTTCTCGCAATTGTTGGCGAAGTTCTGTAACTTCCGCTACAGTAAGGCCGCGATAGTTAACAACGATTGTTGCGACGCTGTCTTTTAATTTGCCGGCAATTTCGTCAACAACTTTCTTTTTGCCTTCTAAGACTTTCTCGTTACTCATGATAAATGGCACCTCCTCTTTCAGAATCTATCCGTATCAGTATTTCCCCCACTTTTAGGCCTATCAAAAAGCCCTCGATCCAAACGGCTCGAGGGCGTAATCTATCAAACAAAAAGTTATCAAGAACTCGCTAAACCTCGGCTGGGATTTATTAAGCATGAATCATGCCCCTGCTGTCTACGGCTAATCATTCAATTAACACAACATGAACTATTATATTGAGTTTGCCAAAGCATGTCAACCTAATTATTCCGTGTCAGTCAATTATTTTACAGATGCAACGGCAACTTTTACGCCAGGTCCCATTGTTGACGAAACTGCGATGTTCTTCATGTATGTGCCCTTAGCTGCTGCAGGTTTAACCTTGATCAGCGTTTCAACAAGCACCTTGAAGTTTTCAACCAGCTTTTCCTCGTCAAAGGAAACTTTACCGATCGGCACATGAACATTTCCGTCTTTCTGAGCACGGTATTCAACTTTACCGGCTTTAATTTCTTTAACGGCTTTTTCAACGTCAAAAGTTACAGTGCCCGTTTTCGGGTTCGGCATTAAGCCTTTCGGTCCGAGAACACGTCCAAGACGGCCAACTTGTGCCATCATATCCGGCGTAGCAACAACCACGTCAAAGTCAAACCAGCCGCCGCTGATCTTTTCAACATACTCTGCTTCGCCAACGTAATCTGCTCCGGCAGCTTCCGCTTCCTTAGCTTTGTCACCTTTTGCAAAAACGAGTACACGCTGCGTTTTACCTGTACCGTTTGGCAATACAACGGCACCGCGAACCTGCTGGTCGTTCTTCCGTGTGTCGACGCCCAAACGGACAGCAACATCAACGGATTCATCGAATCCGGCAGAAGCGATTTTCTTTACCAAGCTGACGGCTTCTTCAACGTCATACGTTTTTGAACGATCGACCGCTTTAGCTTGTTCTTGATACTTTTTACCTCTTTTAGCCATTTGAAATCCTCCTTCGTGGTATTAACGGTTTGCATATGACCTCCCACCAACCATAAACAAATGCGCGAAACAAAGCTTTGTTTATTTGCGCGCTTCCCGATCAGTCTTCGACAACGATGCCCATGCTGCGCGCAGTTCCTTCGACCATACGCATAGCGGATTCAACATTTGCCGCGTTCAGATCAGGCATTTTCAGTTCGGCGATCGCGCGTACCTTGTCGCGTTTGATCGTTGCAACTTTTTTCGTATTCGGTGTACCTGAGCCGGATTGAATGCCTGTTTCTTTCTTAAGCAGAACGGCAGCCGGCGGCGTCTTTGTGATGAACGTAAACGAACGGTCTTCATAAACAGTAATTACGACCGGAATGATCAGACCTGCCTGATCGGATGTCCGAGCGTTGAATTCTTTACAAAAGCCCATAATGTTAACGCCCGCCTGACCCAATGCCGGACCAACTGGCGGAGCCGGATTTGCTTTACCTGCTGGAATTTGCAGCTTAACTAGCTTGATTACTTTCTTTGCCATGAGAGCACCTCCCTACAACAATTTGTGGTACGGGTTGCCCCTTCCACTCCTAAATTACCTCTATGGCTTCTTGCACTTCATGTGACTTGCGATGGTGAGATCGGATAAAATCATACAAACATCAAGATTATACAATCGGCAAGCACAAATTGCAAGGTTTGATCGTGCGGCTATTGCTTTTCTGCCCGCAAAAAAAGATTTAATCGAGTTTTTTCACTTGATTAAAGTCGAGTTCCAACGGTGTTTCACGTCCGAACATATTCACATGCACTTTCAATTTGCTCTTCTCTTCATCAATGCTTTCAACACTTCCAATAAAGTCGGCAAATGGGCCTTCTTTTACTTTAACTTGCTCTTTTATTTCAAAATTGGCGTCGCTTACCTTTTCTTTCAATCCCATCTGTTTCAGAATGGCATCTACTTCGTCCGGCAAAAGCGGGATCGGTTTTGAACCGGCGCCTGTCGATCCGACGAAGCCTGTAACTCCCGGTGTATTACGCACAACATACCAAGAATCGTCGGTCATCACCATTTCCGTAAGAACGTAGCCGGGAAATACTTTTTTCATTGCTGTTTTCTTTTGACCGTTCTTAATTTCTGTTTCTTCTTCCATGGGTACAAGAACACGGAAAATTTTATCCGCCATACCCATGGTCTCAACCCTTTTCTCCAGGTTGGTCTTTACTTTGTTCTCATAACCCGAGTATGTGTGAACAACATACCAGTTCTTCTCCATATCGTTCTTCCTCCAAATGATCCATTCGCTTTTCGCCGATTACAATCAGCCTTGATAAAGAATCATTGATTTGTGATCACGTGCAGAAGCTGGGAAATTCCCAGATCAATGACAACGAAAAAGAGTGCAAGAAAGACCACAGTTACAATAACGATAACCGTGTATCTCAACAGTTCTTTTCTTGTCGGCCAAGTGATTTTTTTCGATTCAGTGACAATGTTTTGAAAAAATTTACCGGTCCCCTTGATAATGCCCGCCATAGGTACTACCTCCGCTAGTCAGATTATTTCGGTGTCTGTTCTTTCGTATATGTCTTGCAATTTCTGCATGATTTATAGATGATTTAACCTGCATTTCGCGTACCCGAATCATGTTCTGAATATAGGCTGCGGGTCTGGGACAGGCCGTCTCACTCCGTGACGATGCCCATGCCGTCAGGGGAAAGAAGCCTGCATTTTCTGCAAGTAAAAGAAAGAAAGGCGCTGATTCGCCTTTCTTGTTGTTTGTCATATACTCTTTGTACTTTACCATAAAAAAACACAGCCTGTCAATGATCCGTCAGGCTGTGCTGTTTCAAATACTGAATTCCTGATATTGCATGCAGTGTTCGAGCTTGCGTTTCACACGCTGCAATGCATTATCAATCGATTTAACATGCCTTTTTAAATCAACCGAAATTTCTTGATAAGTTCTTCCGTCAAGATACTGCCTAAGTACTTTGCGCTCTAAATCACTTAAAACACGCGACAGCTTCTCCTCAATATCATCATATTCTTCACGGCTGATCAGCATCTGTTCAGGGTTGCTTGACTGCGCTTCGCAAACAACATCCATCAGTGTCCGTTCGGATTCTTCATCGTAGATCGGTTTATCAAGTGAAACATAAGAATTCAGCGGAATATGTTTTTGCCTCGTCGCTGTCTTAACGGCTGTAATCATCTGACGCGTGATACACAATTCTGCAAATGCTTTAAATGACGCCAGCTTGTCTCCCCGATAGTCGCGGATCGCTTTAAACAGTCCAATCATTCCTTCTTGAATGATATCCTCGCGATCAGCACCGACCAGAAAATAAGCTTTTGCTTTGCCGCGCACAAAATTCTTATATTTAAAAATGAGATATTCCAGGGCTTGGTTATTTCCTTCGTGAACCGCTTTCAATAGTTCTGCATCGTCTAGTGAACCAAAAGCTGCATTTGCCTTAACCGGATTATCAATCATCTTTAATCCCCCCGAGCACTTGGATGCCTTTTGTTAGAACATTATACATTACAATTTTTTAAATTGTCAATAAAATTCAAAACCCTCTGCGCATTTGTTCCAGTTTCTTTCGAGTTGCCTCATCAAGATAAATTTTCGTTATTGACGAAGAAGTTCGTTCATTCATGGTGCTTTTCTTAATCTCTTTTTCTATTTTCCCAATTTCTTCAATCAGCTCCCGCGACGGTTTTCTGAGTGCTCCTTGAGAAAAAACCGCCCATTGCTCAGCCATGTCCGACGTTGCGACATGGATCCGGGTCTTTACATTCTGTAATTTTTTGATTAGTCCTTCGATCTTTTGATCCGCTTTTTCACTTTTCTTGGTGTAAATGATTTCGATCTTCGATTTTTTCGTTTTCGTCTCTTTTCCAGGGATTAAATAAGCATCGAAAATTAAAATCACACGCCAGCCGGTGACTGCCTGATACTCCGATAATTTATCAACCAGCAAATCGCGGGCACTTTCAAAATCATTTTTCTGAAGTGCCTTCAATTCGGTCCAAGCCCCTATCACATTGTAGCCGTCGACAATCAGAATATCGTTCATCACGCATCACCCTTGCTCTTCGCGGCGCCGAAGCACCTCATACATCAATAAGCTTGCGGCAACTGAAGCATTTAAAGAGGTTACTTTGCCGCGCATTGGCAAACTGATCAGAAAATCACATTTCTTTCGCACAAGCTGGGACATGCCAGCTCCTTCATTGCCAATGACTAGACAGATCGGAATTGAAAAATCAGCAGATCGATAATCTTCACTGCCGTCGGCTGCCGTTCCTGCGAACCAGACTCCTCTCTTTTTCAACACTTCCATGGTACTGGCAAGATTAGCGACCCGCACGACCGGCACATATTCAATCGCACCGGTCGATGCTTTTGCGACAATTGACGTCAATCCGACCGAATGCCGTTTCGGAATAATCACGCCGTGACAGCCTGCAGCATCTGCCGTTCTTAAAACAGATCCTAAATTATGTGGATCTTCGACATTATCCAGCATCATAAAAAACGGCTGCTCGCCGCGACTTTCGGCAAGGGCGAAAAGGTCGTCCAATTCTGCATAGCGGTATGCCGCTATAGAAGCGACTACGCCTTGGTGCTGGGCTGATTTAGACAGTTGATCTAATTTCTGTTTAGGCACAAACTGAAAGGCGATGCCGTTAGACTTAATTAAATCAAGCAGCTCGCTCAGACCCTTTCCCTCTTTGTTCAGCCATACTTTATTTATTTCTCTTCCCGATCGAATGGCTTCTGAAACAGGATGCCGTCCGATGATCCATTCATCATTCATTATTGACCGCTCCCTTCGACCGGTTGATTCACAAACATTTTCTCCATGATTTCATCAATTCGTGCTTCTTTTCCAAGGAAAAACAACGTTCCGATTAATGCCTCAAAACCAGTGCTGAAATTATACGTCTGAACGTCTGTGTTCCTTGGAACCGAATGGGATTTTGCATTGCGTCCCCGCCTGACCACAGCCCATTCTTCCTCCGTGAGAAAACCTTCATCCATCAGTTCATGAAGAAATCTGGATTGTGATTTTGCGGAGACATAGTCTACGGCTAAAACATGAAGTGCATGAGGTTTAGATACACCGGATTTAGCAATAATTTCTTGACGTACATAGACTTCAATCACAGCATCGCCCATATAAGCCAATGCCAGGCTGTTGAGCAGATTCGGGTCGGTTTTTGTTCCGTTCAGTCTCATTCAAGTCCTCTTTTCCAGCGTACGCCTTGAGGAGTGTCTTCCAGGATGATTCCCGCTTCCTTTAGTTGGTCGCGGATACTGTCGGCAACGGCAAAATCGCGTTGTTTTCTGGCATCTTCACGTTTTTGAATCAAGGCTTCAACTTCATTGTCTAATATACTTCCCGACTCGTCTTCAAGTTTCAAACCCAGCACCGCAGATAATTCGGTCAACGCTTGTAGATACGCACCCAGATCATTTTTCGAAGCACTCTCATTTTGAAGGGCAATATTGGCATCCCGCGCAATATCAAAAAGAACAGCAATTGCATTGGCTGTATTGAAGTCGTCATCCATGGCTTCAATAAATGGTTTTCGATAATTTTCGACAAGTACTTCATTAATTTTTTCTGAGTGACCCGTACCGCCCAACCGGTGGTTCAAATTATAGTGCGTTGTCTTTAAACGACCGAACGCCTGAACCGCATCATTCAACAATGCATCACTAAAATTAATCGGGTGGCGATACTGAACGGATAAGATGAAAAAGCGGATCACTTGCGGATCAAATTTTTTTATCAGATCGTGAACAAGAATCACATTGCCAATCGATTTCGACATTTTTTCATGATTAATTTGAATATGTCCGTTGTGCAGCCAATAATGAGCCATGGTTTCATGATGCAGCGATTCGGACTGAGCAATTTCATTTTCATGGTGCGGGAATGCAAGGTCCGTGCCGCCCGCATGAATATCGATGGTATCACCCAAATATTTTTCAACCATAGCCGAGCACTCGATGTGCCAGCCCGGTCGACCTTCGCCCCACGGACTCGCCCATTTGATTTCGCCAGGCTTTGCCGCTTTCCACAATGCAAAATCCAAAGGGTCCTCTTTGTTCTCGCCAATTTCAATTCGGGCACCCGACTTCAGATCATCAATGGACTGATGGGAGAGCTTGCCGTAATCTTTAAATTTTCGTGTTCTGAAGTACACATCGCCTTCCGATTCGTACGCATATCCGGCGTCCACCAGCTTGCTGATGAATGCAATGATCTCCGGCATCGTTTCTGTCGCCCGAGGATGCACGGTTGCTGTCTTCACGTTCAACGCACCGGTATCTTCCTTGTATGCCTTAATGAACTGTTCTGCGATTTCAGGTACTGATTGATGACGTTCCTTTGACGCATTGATCAACCGATCATCAACATCGGTAAAGTTTGACACATACCTCACTATATACCCGCGATACTCAAAATACCTGCGAACCGTGTCGAAAACGACCGCCGGACGCGCATTGCCAATATGAATGTAGTTATAAACGGTCGGGCCGCACACATACATTCGAACTTTATTTTTTTCTATTGGATGGAACAGTTCCTTTTTTCTCGTCAGCGTATTATAAACTTTTAAAGCCATTTTGATCTCACTCCTTTTCTTTTTGTACACGCTTCAACGCTTGCAGCTCTACTTTCAGCTTGTCGACTTCCATTTCTAACTGATGCATTTTTTCGGCCACCGGATCAGGAAGGTCCGCATGGTTCAAGTCATGATGATGCACCTTTAATCCATTCTGTCTGACGACGCGTCCCGGAATACCGACCACTGTCGAATTGGATGGAACATCATGCAGAACAACTGATCCCGCACCGATTTTGGAATGATCGCCGATCGTAATTGATCCAAGCACCTTTGCGCCTGCTGATATAAGCACATCATTTCCTACCGTTGGGTGCCTCTTTCCCTTTTCTTTACCGGTACCGCCAAGGGTAACCCCTTGAAAAAGGGTCACATCATCGCCGATCTCACAGGTTTCTCCAATAACAATGCCCATACCGTGATCCATAAAGAAACGCCTGCCGATCCTTGCTCCCGGATGGATTTCAATGCCTGTAAAAAAACGTGAAAACTGTGACAAAGCACGCGCGAGAAAGTAGCGTTTCTTCTTCCACAGCCAGTGCGCCATTCGATGCGACCAGATCGCGTGCAAGCCGGAGTATGTCATAATCACTTCCCATTTGCTTCTCGCCGCAGGATCCTGGTCAAACACATTGTTCAGATCTTCTGCAATAATGCCGCTCACGTGCACTTTCCTCCTCCATCTTCATCATTACATCGCATAAGTTAAACGCTCTTCGCTATATCCGGTCAACAAATAGATTAGATTCCCATGTACGAAAAAAAGCATCTTTGTGCCGGTTGACACAAAGACGCCTTTAGACGCGGTTCCACTTTGTTTGAGATCATTCTCCACTCATATGCCGATAACGGCGGCTTCCGTTTTCGCCTACTAATCTCCGTTCAGCGATCAACTCAGAGGGGCAATTCAGCAATTCGCTTCCCAAACGGCTTGCAGCCTAAGGCCGTTTTCTCTGCGGGGGGAGTTGCGAATACCTACTCAACCTCTTCATCGTCTTCTATCACACATTATGCGTGTTTTTTTAAAATGTCTACTTTGACTAATTCAGAATTGTTAAAGGAATCGTTCAGACTTTCTGCTCGGTCGACAAGTAATGCTCTAATCTTTTCAACACAAGATCTCTTCCCAACAATTCCAAAGCTTCCGGAAGTTCAGGGCCGTGGGCCGAACCCGTCGCAATCACGCGGATCGGCATATACAATTTCCAACCGCGCTGCTTCGTTTCTTTCTGCGTTACCTTTATTTTAGGGGCAATTGCTTCCGCTGTCCATTCGGTAAGTCCCCTCAGTTCGCGATCGAACACCGTAAGTACATCGGTTACTTGTTCACCGTCAAGAATTTTCTCTTCATCTTTCGTCAATTCCGTTTTCGCAATGTCTTTATTAAAGAACATGTCGCACAAATTGACAATATCTGCACCAAAATGAAGCTGTTCTTGATATAAAAGTACAACACGTGTTGCCCAGTCACGCTGCTCCTCAGTCATTTCAGACGGAATAAGACCAGCGTCAACCATATAAGGCAATACCATTTGCACATACTCTTCTTTTGGCATCTTCTTAATATACTGACCATTCATCCATTCAAGCTTCGATTTATCAAACATCGCAGGCGATTTGCTTAATCGGCTGGCATCAAACAGCTTAATAAATTCATCGCGAGAGAAGATCTCCTCTTCTCCTTTTGGCGACCAGCCAAGCAATGTAATAAAGTTAAACAATGCTTCCGGCAAAAAGCCCATATTCTTATATTGCTCAATAAATTGAACAATACTGTTATCGCGCTTGCTCAGCTTTTTATGGTTTTCGTTAACAATCAAGGTCATGTGACCGAATGTTGGCGGCTGCCAGCCAAATGCACGGAACAGAAGAATTTGCTTCGGCGTATTTGAAATATGCTCTTCACCGCGAAGAACATGAGTCATTTTCATCAGATGATCGTCGACGACAACGGCAAAGTTATACGTCGGAACCCCATTCTGCTTGACGATCACAAAATCACTGACGTCATTGGATTCAAAGGTTACGTGACCTTTAACAATGTCGTCAAATTCAATTTTCTGATCATCAGGGATACGGAACCGAATCGTTGGTTTTCGTCCTTCTGCTTCAAATTGCGCAATTTGTTCCGACGTCAGATGACGGCACTTGCCTGAGTATCCAGGTGTCTGACCGTTTGCCATCTGTTCCTCACGCTCTGCCTTCAATTCTTCAGGCGTGCAGTAGCATTTATAAGCAAGACCTTTGTCAAGCAACTCCTGCCAATACTTCTTGTAGATATCCAAACGCTCCATCTGGCGATATGGACCGTATTCACCGCCGACATCGACACTCTCGTCCCATTCAAGGCCGAGCCATTTCAAGTATTTCAACTGGCTCTCTTCTCCGCCTTCTACATTACGTTTCTGGTCGGTGTCCTCAATACGAATAATAAATTTGCCGCCGGCATGGCGTGCAAACAGGTAATTAAAAATTGCGGTACGCGCGTTCCCGATGTGCAGAAAACCTGTCGGACTCGGCGCATAGCGTACCCTGACTTCTTCTGTCAACGCATTCACCACTTTCTGTTATTCTTATTTATTTTAGCACGTTCTCCTCCTGGGAGGGTCACAAATTGCGCGAAAAAATGAAGAATTGATCGTTTCTTTTGCATCAATTGCTCTGGTCGGCTTCTACTTTTTCAACAAGACAAATAGCTTCTGCAGCAATACCTTCCCCTCGTCCTGTAAACCCAAGCTTTTCCGTTGTCGTTGCTTTCACGTTTACTTGTCCCGTCTCTACGTTCAGCACATCAGCAATCACACGGCACATTTCCCCAATATACGGTGCAAGCTTAGGTTTTTGGGCAATAACAACACTGTCAACATTGCTGATTTCAAAACCTTTTGAGCGGACGATGGCGGCTACTTCTTCGAGCAGTTTCTTGGAATCCGCTCCTTTATAAGCTTCATCCGTATCAGGAAAATGCTTTCCTATATCCCCTTCGGCAACAGCGCCGAGCAGCGAGTCGCTGATCGCATGAAGCAGTACGTCTGCATCCGAATGTCCGACGAGCCCGAGCTCATAGGGAATCGTCACACCACCGATAATCAAGTCGCGATTCTCAGCGAATTGATGGACGTCAAATCCGTGACCGATTCTCATTAGTCATTCCTCCTCTCTCTCCATGAACAGCTGGGCGATATCCAGATCTTCAGGCGTTGTCAGTTTAATGTTGTGATAGCTGCCTTCAACAATCCGGACCGGTAAGCCCATCCGTTCAACGAGTGATACATCATCCGTACCCATGAAGTGTGCCTTCATGCTTTCCTGGTGTGCTTTACGGATCACGGACAATCGAAAAGCTTGCGGGGTTTGGGCTGCCCACAAGCTTTTTCTCTCTAATGTTTTTTCTACTTGAAAATCTGCTGCTTGTTTGATTGTATCTTTAACCGGAACAGCAAGCAGTGAAGCGCCATGCTCCGCAGCGGCTTCCGCTACTTCTGCAATGTACTTGCGCGTAACAAACGGTCTGGCACCATCATGAATCAGTACAATCGCATCCGGTTCCATAGTGAGCATATTCAGCCCCAAATAAACGCTTTCCTGACGTTCTTTACCGCCGCCCGCGAAGGCACGCACTTTAGTAATATGGTAATCTTCAACCAACATTCTAAATTTTTTCTGCTCATCCTCTCGAGTGACCAGGACAATGCCAATGCACGACGGATCCGTTTCAAAAACACGCAGTGTATGGATGATAACCGGACAGCCGTCCAGTTTGAGCAGTACTTTATTTTCTCCGGCGCCCATCCGCCGGCCTTGACCCGCGGCAAGGACAACCACTTGATAATCCATCTGATAGAGCCTCCGAACTCAGAAGGCAGCCTGGTTTTTAATTCAGAGCGCCTTTTCAAGCAATTTAGGCTTGGCAAAAATCATTCGGCCGGCAGAGGTCTGCAACACACTGGTTATGACGACGTCAATCGTTTTGCCTATATACCTATGTCCTTCTTCTACCACAATCATCGTCCCATCGTCAAGATAGCCAACGCCTTGATTTTGCTCTTTACCATCTTTAATGACCTGAACACGCAGTTCTTCACCCGGAAGAACCACGGGTTTTACGGCATTCGCCAAATCATTAATGTTTAAAACAGGCACCTTTTGAAACTCGCAAACTTTATTCAAATTAAAGTCATTAGTCACAACAATACCACCGATTTCCTTAGCAAGGCGCACCAATTTGCTGTCCACCTCGGTAATATCGTCATAATCGCCTTCATAAAGATCCACGTGAATGGAGTGGTCTTTCTGAATTTTATTCAAAATATCCAAACCGCGACGTCCTCGGTTACGTTTAAGAACATCCGATGAATCAGCGATATGCTGCAATTCTTCAAGCACGAAATGCGGAATGACCATGGTTCCTTCAAGAAATCGAGTCTGGCAAATATCAGCAATCCGTCCGTCTATAATTACGCTCGTATCGAAAATTTTGTATGGGATATAATCTGTTGCCTGGGAAATTTGCACTTCTTTTTTCCGATCCTTCGATCTGGATGAAAGACGAAACAGACTAATCAGTTCATCCCGCTTTCTAAATCCAATTTGAAAAAAGAAATAGCCTAATAAGATGTAAATAAAGATCCCCAATACAGTGCTGACCCCAGTGAAGGGCAGTCTTTGAAGCGGCAGCTGAATCAGAAATGCGATCATCAATCCCAGTCCTAGGCCAAGCGTACCAAACAACACATCGGTCACCGGTGCCTTTATAATTCGATCTTCAAAACTTTTCATTACGTTTACCAATGAGTCCACAAACCAAAAGGATAAAAATGCCATGATTACAGCACCGATCACCATACCGACAAACGGCGAACTAATCCATCCCGGAACTCCATTTCCTAAATTTAAGAGAAACATTATTTTTGGTATATAGACAAAACCGAGCGTACCGCCGATTAAAATAAAGAATAGCTGAATGACACGTTTTATCATTTCCAATCACCTCCTCAAAACATTATAGACAAAATGACAAAATCGAAACTTCCTTTCTGCCATTATGTTCCTTTTTTTCTATAGAACTTGTTTTTTCTTAGTAATATTGGGGTTTTCAAAAATCAGAAGGGAAAAAATCCGGCTCATTCATTTTTTCTTTTCCTGACCCCAGTGCCATTTTAATTGCTTGAGTCAGAGACTCGACACCAACTAACGATACGCCTTCCGGAGACGACCATCCTTCTACATTCTTCGCCGGGATGAAGATCCGTGTAAAGCCAAGCTTAGAAGCCTCGTTCACCCGTTGCTCAATTCGGGACACACGCCGCACTTCTCCGGTCAAACCGATTTCGCCAATAAACGCGTCACCCACTTTGGTGGGTTGATTGTTGAAGCTTGAGGCAATGCTGATTGCAGCAGCGAGATCAACTGCAGGTTCATCCAGTTTCACGCCTCCGGCAACATTGACATAGGCATCCTGATTCTGCAACAGCAGTCCTACCCTTTTTTCCAAAACCGCCATGAGAAGCGATACACGGTGATTATCCAACCCTGCTGCCATCCGGCGCGGATTTCCGAAGCTTGTCGGTGTTACAAGTGCCTGCACCTCGACCAAAAGCGGCCGAGTGCCCTCAATGGATGCGGTCACTGCTGACCCCGCAGCCCCTTTGGCACGTTCCTGAAGAAAGATTTCCGATGGATTGGCGACCTCGACAAGTCCTCCTTCCTTCATTTCAAACACACCCATTTCATTCGTTGAACCGAAGCGGTTTTTAACCGCCCTAAGGATACGAAATGTATGATGGCGCTCTCCCTCAAAATATAATACAGTATCTACCATGTGCTCAAGTGTCCTTGGTCCTGCCAAGGCACCATTTTTTGTAACATGCCCAACGATAAAAATTGCAATGCCTTGCTGTTTCGCTAGACGCAACAAGTAGGCCGTACATTCCTTAACTTGAGAGATGCTTCCCGGAGCTGAAGAAAGATCTGAATTGTAAATGGTTTGAATTGAGTCAATGACCATTATTTCGGGGTTCACTTGTTCAATGTGGCTTTCAATCTGACGAATGTCTGTCTCAGCAAGCACATACAGCTCCGCAGATGACACGCCTAGTCGTGTCGCCCTCATTTTCGTCTGTCGAACGGATTCTTCTCCGGAAATATAAAGTACTCGGTGCCCCGTACGTGCTAATTGATCAGAGGTCTGGAGCAGCAGAGTTGATTTACCAATTCCCGGATCCCCTCCGACAAGGGTAAGCGAAGCGGGTACAACCCCTCCCCCAAGCACTCGATTCAGCTCGACCATTCCCGTCTTTATTCGCGGTTCCTCTTCCAGAATGACATCCGTAAGCCGAGAAGGTTTGCTCGCCGGTCCGGCCGTTTGACCGAGAACGGGCGACGCAGGGCGGATGGTTTCTTCTACCAATGTGTTCCAATTTTGACACCCTGGACAGCGTCCCATCCATTTCGGACTTTCATAGCCGCATTCTTGGCAGATAAATACTGTTTTCACTTTTGCCATTTGATCACCTTACCCATTGTAAATTCGGGTACAGCCCTTTCTGAATAAGAAAAAAAGCCAAGGCTTTAAAACTTTGGCTTCTTCAAACATCAATACAATTGCTCTACTGTGTGAAGATCAAGACTTCACAACGGCTTCTTCTTTTTTCTGGTTTACTAAGTACTCGCCGTCACTGTAATCGATGACAACATTCGTACCTTTCTTGATGTTGCCCTTGAGCAGTTCCTCTGACAACTTATCTTCTACCCGTCGCTGCAGTGCGCGACGAAGCGGTCTGGCACCGTACTCAGGATCATAGCCTTCCTCAACGATCTGTGCCTTCGCTGCATCGGTCAATTCAATAACAATTCCTTGATTTGACAAGCGATTCTTCAGCTGGTTCGCAAGCAGGGTCACAATTTCCAGCAATTGTTCCTTCTTTAATTCATGGAAGACAATGATTTCATCAATTCGGTTCAGGAATTCCGGACGGAATGCCCGTTTCAGCTCACCCATCACCTTTTCTTTCATTGCCTTATATTCATGGCCTTCCTCACCGACTGAAAAGCCCACATATTTGTTCTTCTTCAATTGGCTGGCGCCGACATTAGAAGTCATAATTATTGCCGCATTGCGGAAATCAACCGTTCTTCCCTTGGAATCAGTTAATCTTCCGTCATCAAGTACTTGAAGCAAGATATTAAATACATCAGGATGTGCTTTTTCAATTTCATCGAAAAGGATGACAGAATACGGTTTTTGACGAACCTTTTCAGTCAGCTGGCCGCCTTCTTCATGGCCCACATAACCTGGAGGCGAACCGACCAGGCGGGAAGTCGTATGTTTTTCCATGTATTCCGACATGTCGATGCGAATAATGGCTTCCTCATCGCCAAACAAGGTCTCTGCAACGGCACGAGCGAGTTCCGTTTTTCCGACACCAGTCGGTCCAAGGAAAATGAATGAACCAATTGGACGTTTCGGATCCTTTAATCCTGCACGTGCCCGTCGAATGGCATGTGAAATGGCATCAATTGCTTCATTCTGTCCAATGACGCGTTCATGAAGGATAGACTCCATGTTCAGCAGCCGTTCGCTCTCTTTTTGCTCGAGCTTGACAACCGGAACGCCGGTCCAATTTGCGACTACGAGCGCGACATCGTCCGGAAGGACTTCTGTATTTTCCTTGCCTTGTTTTTCTTTCCATTCCTTCTTGCAAATATCGACTTGTTCTTTCAATTTTTGCTCATGATCACGAAGTGATGCAGCTTTTTCAAATTCCTGGCTTTGTACAGCCGCATCTTTTTCCTTCTTGATGGTTTCCAGACGCTGCTCAAGCTCTTTGAGATTTGGCGGAGCTGTGTACGAACGGAGCCGAACTTTAGAAGCTGCTTCATCAATTAAGTCAATCGCTTTATCGGGAAGAAAACGATCCGAAATGTAACGATCCGACAGCCGCACTGCTTCAGTAATTGCTTCATCCGTGATTTTCACCCGATGATGGGCCTCATAACGGTCACGTAATCCCTTTAATATTTGCACAGATTGTTCTGAAGTTGGTTCTTTTACTTTGATCGGCTGGAATCGTCTTTCTAAGGCCGCATCCTTTTCAATGTACTTGCGGTACTCATCGAGCGTCGTCGCACCAATACATTGCAATTCTCCGCGTGACAGAGAAGGCTTCAGGATATTCGACGCATCAATAGCGCCTTCAGCTCCTCCTGCTCCAATCAACGTGTGTAATTCATCTATAAAAAGAATAACATTGCCCGCTTGGCGAATTTCATCCATAACTTTTTTCAACCGGTCTTCAAACTCGCCACGATATTTTGTCCCGGCTACGACCGTACCCATATCCAAGGTCATGACGCGTTTCTCTCTGAGAATTTCCGGAACTTCATTATTTACAATCTCCTGCGCCAAGCCTTCCGCTACCGCTGTTTTACCAACACCCGGTTCACCGATCAGCACAGGGTTGTTCTTTGTGCGGCGGCTGAGTACCTCAATCACACGTTCAATTTCTTTGCTGCGCCCGATGACAGGGTCAAGCGAACCTTCGCTTGCCATCGCAGTCAGATCACGCGCCAGGCTGTCAAGCGTCGGTGTGCTCGCGTGTGCGGCATTCCGACTCTGAGCGTTCCCGGAGGTTGCCTCGTGGCTTCCAAGCAGCTGAAGGACCTGCTGACGTGCTTTATTAAGACTTACTCCCAGATTATTAAGTACGCGAGCAGCAACCCCTTCACCCTCGCGAATCAATCCAAGAAGAATATGCTCTGTTCCAACGTAAGAATGACCAATTTTTCTTGCTTCATCCATTGAAAGCTCGATAACACGCTTCGCACGCGGTGTGTAATGTGGCGTCTGTACTTCCTCAGTACCGCGGCCAATCAAGGCCTCTACCTCTTTCTGAATTTTTTCAGGATCCAGATTCAAAGCAAGCAGTGCCTTAGCGGCAATACCGTCACCTTCACGCACGAGGCCGAGCAAAATATGTTCTGTTCCAATATTATTATGCCCGAGACGCATCGCTTCTTCTTGTGAAAGTGCGAGCACCTTTTGAGCACGTTCTGTAAATCGTCCAAACATCATAATGGTGGCCTCCTTTAATTGCTATCTCTTTTCACTGGCCTTAAAACAATCTATGCGGCATCAAAAAAACCTTTACCTGTACACTATTCAAACAGCGGTTTTTTTGATCGTTCACCACCCATATTCATTGCCCAAATTTCTCAATACGAGAAATCGGGCTGAGCCGTTAATTAACTATATTCGGCACCGAAGTACTGAAACCCTCTTTAAAAATCAGTATTAAGATGTTCTGTAAGCAACATCCCACTCAAAATACTGATCTCTTTCAGTGTCTTGATGTAATATCTTATTATATCCAATCAATCAGATATTTACCAAGACGAAGGCTTAACAATCAACTTACTGCGCCCACATAACAAATTCTATCTGCTATATGTGAGTGATTGCAACATAGCTCTTAAAAGATTCGCACGCAGTTCATCTCTTAGTGGGATATCAATATCAAGAACCGTATGACTCACAGCCATAAGCATCAATCGTGCCTCTCGGTCGCTGATCACATCTTCCTCAAGCAAATGAACGATAATCGACTCTGCCATACTCTGCGTCAATCTATAACCGATTAATCCGATCATTTCATCAATGAGTTCGGCATCTGTAACCGGGCGGACTTTGACGACACGAATGTATCCGCCACCGCCACGCTTGCTCTCTACAACATAACCGCGCTCAATAGAAAAACGCGTTTTTAAAACATAATTAATCTGCGACGGAACACATTGAAATTTTTCCGCCAGTTCGCTCCGCTTCAATTTAATGATATCGTTCGAATCAAGTATTTCTTTTATATATTTCTCAATGATATCAGAGATATTTCTCATCGGGGCACCCTCTCTCCCTGACTTTGACTAACTTTGACTATGAATTTATTATGCACGATTTTACATAAATAATCAACTTAATTAGTTAGCTAACCTTTTCCATTTTGCTTTATCAATCTTTCTTTGCGTAAGAAAAACCGGGCAAAAACCGCCCGGTCCTGAATCTCCAGTCATGTGAGTCATGTGTCATTGGTTTGTGTCTTTACGGTGCTGAATCATCGCTCCGGTTGCTCGCATCAACTGAGCGCTACCGTGGGCGCACCGCGAGCCTCCTCAGACAGGCAGAAATTAGCGGGGTCTCGCTGGCACCTGATCCCGCAGGCGTGTCGCACCTCTGCTTTGATTTTCGGCCAAGACACTGGTTTATTCGTTTAAATACGGGGCAAAATCTTATACTTTCTTTACTTGCAAAAAAAACAGGATTAATGATCTCTGATCAAAAATCCTGTTTACATTACAACCGACTCTCTAGCAGTCGATTCAAAAATATCGATTAAGTGGAGCCTAGGGGGATCGAACCCCTGACCTCCTGCGTGCAAAGCAGGCGCTCTCCCAGCTGAGCTAAGGCCCCATTTAAATGCGCGCAACGCTATCGAAAGTCGTTGCCAAGTCATACAAAAACCACGAGACAATCTCGTTCTTTTTGTAAGAAACAATCGGGAAGACAGGATTTGAACCTGCGACCCCCACGTCCCGAACGTGGTGCTCTACCAAGCTGAGCCACTTCCCGATAATGGTGCGCCCTAGAGAAGTCGAATCCCCAACCTTCTGATCCGTAGTCAGACGCTCTATCCAATTGAGCTAAGGGCGCAAATAAACTAAAATGGTGCCGAGAGCCGGACTCGAACCGGCACGGTAGTCACCTACCGCAGGATTTTAAGTCCTGTGCGTCTGCCAATTTCGCCATCCCGGCATACATAAAATGGAGCGGAAGACGGGATTCAAACCCGCGACCCCCACCATGGCAAGGTGATGTTCTATCACTGAACTACTTCCGCATAATAATAAACAAATGGTGAGCCACGAAGGATTTGAACCTTCGACCCTCTGATTAAAAGTCAGATGCTCTACCCCTGAGCTAGTGGCTCATGTTACAGTGCCGGTCAGAGGACTTGAACCCCCAACCTACTGATTACGATTCAGTTGCTCTACCAATTGAGCTAGACCGGCATAAAAATGGAGGATATAGGGCTCGAACCTATGACCCTCTGCTTGTAAGGCAGACGCTCTCCCAGCTGAGCTAATCCTCCATAATGCCTGGCAGTGACCTACTCTCACAGGGGGACAGCCCCCAATTACCATCGGCACAGAAGAGCTTAACGACCGTGTTCGGGATGGGAACGGGTGTGACCTCTTCGCTATGACCGCCAGACTTCCGGCTCGCATGAGCCTTCAAAACCGGTAACGAAAGCAATCGAAACAAAACAAGTGAATCCAAGTTCTTCTGGGTTAAGCCCTCGACCGATTAGTATCTGTCCGCTGCACACCTCACGGTGCTTCCACTTCAGACCTATCAACCTCATCATCTCTAAGGGGTCTTACTGATTTAAAATCATGGGAAATCTCATCTTGAAGGGGGCTTCATGCTTAGATGCTTTCAGCACTTATCCCGTCCACACATAGCTACCCAGCGTATGCTCCTGGCGGAACAACTGGTACACCAGCGGTGTGTCCATCCCGGTCCTCTCGTACTAAGGACAGCTCTTCTCAAATTTCCTACGCCCGCGACGGATAGGGACCGAACTGTCTCACGACGTTCTGAACCCAGCTCGCGTACCGCTTTAATGGGCGAACAGCCCAACCCTTGGGACCTACTTCAGCCCCAGGATGCGATGAGCCGACATCGAGGTGCCAAACCTCCCCGTCGATGTGAACTCTTGGGGGAGATAAGCCTGTTATCCCCAGGGTAGCTTTTATCCGTTGAGCGATGGCCCTTCCATGCGGTGCCACCGGATCACTAAGCCCGACTTTCGTCCCTGCTCGACTTGTAGGTCTCGCAGTCAAGCTCCCTTGTGCCTTTACACTCTGCGAATGATTTCCAACCATTCTGAGGGAACCTTTGGGCGCCTCCGTTACCTTTTAGGAGGCGACCGCCCCAGTCAAACTGCCCGCCTGACACTGTCTCCGAACCGGATCACGGTTCAGGGTTAGAATGTCGATATCGTCAGGGCAGTATCCCACCGATGCCTCCACCGAACCTAGCGGTCCGGTTTCCAAGGCTCCTGCCTATCCTGTACAAACGATACCCACATCCAATATCAAGCTGCAGTAAAGCTCCATGGGGTCTTTCCGTCCTGTCGCGGGTAACCTGCATCTTCACAGGTACTATAATTTCACCGGGTCTCTCGTTGAGACAGTATCCAAATCGTTACACCTTTCGTGCGGGTCGGAACTTACCCGACAAGGAATTTCGCTACCTTAGGACCGTTATAGTTACGGCCGCCGTTTACTGGGGCTTCAATTCAAAGCTTCTCCCGAAGGATAACCTCTCCTTTTAACCTTCCAGCACCGGGCAGGTGTCAGCCCCTATACATCACCTTACGGTTTAGCAGAAACCTGTGTTTTTGGTAAACAGTCGCTTGGATCTTTTCACTGCGGCTCATCGGACCCGTAGGTCCGACGAGCACCCCTTCTCCCGAAGTTACGGGGTGATTTTGCCGAGTTCCTTAACGAGAGTTCTCCCGAGCGTCTTAGAATTCTCTTCTTGCCCACCTGTGTCGGTTTGGGTACGGGCACCGTTTCACTCGCTAGAGGCTTTTCTTGGCAGTGTAGGATCAGGCGCTTCGGTACTTAAGTTCCCTCCTCATCACCGTTTGGCGGATAGCAGCGGGATTTGCCTCGCTGCCGGCCTCGCGGCTTGAACGCACACTTCCATCCGTGCGCTCGCCTTACCTTCCTGCGTCCCCCCATCACTCAAACGTGAAACGCTGGTACAGGAATATCAACCTGTTGTCCATCGCCTACGCCTTTCGGCCTCGGCTTAGGCCCCGACTAACCCTGAGCGGACGAACCTTCCTCAGGAACCCTTAGGCTTTCGACGGAGAAGATTCTCACTTCTCTTTTCGTTACTCATACCGGCATTCTCACTTCCAAACGCTCCAACATGCCTCACGGCACATCTTCAATGCCCTTGGAACGCTCCCCTACCATGACCTTACGGTCATCCGCGACTTCGGTGCTGTGCTTAGCCCCGTTACATTTTCGGCGCGACGCCACTCGACCAGTGAGCTATTACGCACTCTTTAAATGGTGGCTGCTTCTGAGCCAACATCCTGGTTGTCTGGGCAACGTCACATCCTTTCCCACTTAGCACAAACTTAGGGACCTTAGTCGGCGGTCTGGGCTGTTTCCCTTTCGACGACGGATCTTATCACTCGCCGTCTGACTCCCGGACGTAAGGGCTTGGCATTCGGAGTTTGACTGAACTCGGTAATCCTGTGGGGACCCCTTATTCAATCAGTGCTCTACCTCCAAGTCTCACTCATCCGAGGCTAGCCCTAAAGCTATTTCGGGGAGAACCAGCTATCTCCGTGTTCGATTGGCATTTCACCCCTACCCACACCTCATCCCCGCATTTTTCAACATGCGTGGGTTCGGGCCTCCATTCAGTGTTACCTGAACTTCACCCTGGACATGGGTAGATCACACGGTTTCGGGTCGACAACCCTAAACTAAAACGCCCTATTCAGACTCGCTTTCGCTGCGGCTCCGCCTCTTCAGCTTAACCTTGCTTAGAATCGTCACTCGCCGGTCCATTCTACAAAAGGTACGCTGTCACCCCCCGAAGGGGGCTCCAACTACTTGTAAGCACACGGTTTCAGGATCTCTTTCACTCCCCTTCCGGGGTGCTTTTCACCTTTCCCTCACGGTACTGGTTCACTATCGGTCACTGGGGAGTATTTAGCCTTGGGAGACGGTCCTCCCGGATTCCGACGGGGTTTCTCGTGTCCCGCCGTACTCAGGATCCACTCCGGAGTGCACGTTCCGTCGGCTACAGGGCGTTTGCCTTCTTTGGCCGACCCTTCCAGGTCGTTCGCCTGAAACGTGCATTTCTGACTCCATGTGGAGTGTCCTACAACCCCAAAGAGCAAGCTCTTTGGTTTGGGCTGTTTCCCTTTCGCTCGCCACTACTCAGGAAATCGCATTTGCTTTCTCTTCCTCCGGGTACTGAGATGTTTCAGTTCCCCGGGTCTGCCTTACTCTGCCTATGGATTCAGCAGAGCATCCTATCTGTTCAAGATAGGGGGTTCCCCCATTCGGAAATCTTCGGATCAATGCTTACTTACAGCTCCCCGAAGCGTATCGGCGTTCGTTCCGTCCTTCATCGGCTCCCAGTGCCAAGGCATCCACCGTGCGCTCTTTAAAACTTAACCACTGACGATGAAAATATTGCTCCTCATCCGCCACATTCATGATTAGTTTCTTGATCGTAAGATCAATTCAATAATCTTCTTGGATGTTTCTTGACTTTCTTTCGTTGCTTTCGTTATCCAGTTTTCAAGGTTCAAGGCTGCCTTTCGGCACGCCGGTGAAGGAATGATTCCTTCAAAACCAAACAAAAGTCCAAGCGCTTCGCTATTGATCGTTTCCTTAGAAAGGAGGTGATCCAGCCGCACCTTCCGATACGGCTACCTTGTTACGACTTCACCCCAATCATTTGTCCCACCTTCGGCGGCTGAGTCCATAAAGGTTCTCGCACCGACTTCGGGTGTTACAAACTCTCGTGGTGTGACGGGCGGTGTGTACAAGGCCCGGGAACGGATTCACCGCGGCATGCTGATCCGCGATTACTAGCAATTCCGGCTTCATGCAGGCGAGTTGCAGCCTGCAATCCGAACTGGGGGTGGCTTTATGGGATTAGCTCGACCTCGCGGTTTCGCTGCCCTTTGTACCACCCATTGTAGCACGTGTGTAGCCCAGATCATAAGGGGCATGATGATTTGACGTCATCCCCACCTTCCTCCGGTTTGTCACCGGCAGTCACCTTAGAGTGCCCAACTGAATGCTGGCAACTAAGATCAAGGGTTGCGCTCGTTGCGGGACTTAACCCAACATCTCACGACACGAGCTGACGACAACCATGCACCACCTGTCACTCTGTCCCCCGAAGGGGAACGGCCTATCTCTAGACTTGTCAGAGGATGTCAAGACCTGGTAAGGTTCTTCGCGTTGCTTCGAATTAAACCACATGCTCCACTGCTTGTGCGGGCCCCCGTCAATTCCTTTGAGTTTCAACCTTGCGGTCGTACTCCCCAGGCGGAATGCTTAATGTGTTAACTTCAGCACTAAGGGTTGGACCCCCTAACACCTAGCATTCATCGTTTACGGCGTGGACTACCAGGGTATCTAATCCTGTTTGCTCCCCACGCTTTCGCGCCTCAGCGTCAGTTACAGACCAGAGAGCCGCCTTCGCCACTGGTATTCCTCCACATATCTACGCATTTCACCGCTACACGTGGAATTCTACTCTCCTCTTCTGTACTCAAGCTTCCCAGTTTCCAATGACCGTTTGCGGTTGAGCCGCAAGATTTCACATCAGACTTAAGAAGCCGCCTGCGCGCGCTTTACGCCCAATAATTCCGGACAACGCTTGCCACCTACGTATTACCGCGGCTGCTGGCACGTAGTTAGCCGTGGCTTTCTGGCCGGATACCGTCACTGCAAGAGCATTTCCTCTCCTGCACGTTCTTCTCCGGCAACAGAGCTTTACGATCCGAAAACCTTCTTCGCTCACGCGGC
This sequence comes from Sporolactobacillus sp. PKPK-6, assembly GCF_056678885.1. Lineage (NCBI taxonomy): Bacteria > Bacillati > Bacillota > Bacilli > Caryophanales > Sporolactobacillaceae > Sporolactobacillus > Sporolactobacillus sp. PKPK-6. The sequence goes on from NZ_JBWXPA010000001.1 coordinate 1,811,866, forward strand.
GTTGCTCCATCAGACTTTCGTCCATTGTGGAAGATTCCCTACTGCTGCCTCCCGTAGGAGTTTGGGCCGTGTCTCAGTCCCAATGTGGCCGATCACCCTCTCAGGTCGGCTATGCATCGCTGTCTTGGTGGGCCGTTACCCCGCCAACTAACTAATGCACCGCGGGCCCATCTGTCAGTGATGGCCGAAACCATCTTTCAGCCCTGCACCATGCGGTGCAGGGGATTATCCGGTATTAGCTGCGGTTTCCCACAGTTATCCCAGTCTGACAGGCAGGTTACCCACGTGTTACTCACCCATCCGCCGCTCACTTCCGGGAGCAAGCTCCCTTCTATGCGCTCGACTTGCATGTATTAGGCACGCCGCCAGCGTTCGTCCTGAGCCAGGATCAAACTCTCCAAAAAGTGTTACTTGATGTCGGATACGAGATCCGGCCTTGCTTTTTCGTTCATAAGATCCATAGCAAAATTGAATTGATTATGGGGTTTAAAACCCTTATATCACGCTTGGCTTTTGTTCAGTTTTCAAGGAACATTCTCAGTCGCTCTTGAAGCGACTTGAATATCTTATCAAGAAATCAACATCATGTCAACAACAATTTAACAATTAACTAATTTCTCAATGAAAATACTTAATCAATCGTAAAAACGATCTTTTCAGTATACATAAGCTTGGACAACATGTCAACAACAAGTGACCTCTTGTCCAGCAACATGAAAATATTATCAGCATTGAATCCATTTGTCAATAAAAATTTGCTGTGTTCCGTTTATTTTGTTCATAATCCTAAGCACGGCCCGAATTTTCTTTCGAAACCTTGTCATTTAGTTGAAATTGCAATCAATGTCTTGGGTGCTTGTGATCTTTTAATTACCGGCTGATTTTTAAGGTGTCTTCCCTTTCTTTAAGATTAACCGTTCACCTGAAGTTAACCCAACCTTTGCGCATTCGACACGACCACTTTTTCTCATAAGTAACCGTTACGTCATGCCCATCTCCATCTGCAAAAAAGAATGTTGATGCAAATAACGATCTCTTGCGCTGGAAAACCCGGCTTTCACTTAGCAAACTGCTTTCTTGTTCACGGCGCAACAAAAAAGCCCGTCTGCCAACTTTCTAGGAGGCAGAACGGGCTTTACATATGCTTTATTTATTAATCTTTCTCATCTGAGGAAACAGCAGCACGTCGCGAATCGACGCGGAATCAGTCAACAGCATAATTAAGCGATCGATGCCGATGCCTAGACCGCCGGTTGGCGGCATGCCGTACTCCATTGCTTCCAAGAAGTCTTCATCGATAATCTGTGCTTCGTCATTGCCGGCTTCACGTTCGCGCATCTGATCCTCAAAACGTTCGCGTTGATCGATCGGATCGTTCAATTCGCTGAACGCATTGGCATGTTCTCTACCAACAATGAACAGTTCAAAACGATCACTGAATCGTGCGTCGTTCGGATCCTTCTTCGCAAGCGGAGAAATTACAACCGGATGACCGTATACGAAAGTCGGTTGAATTAATGTTTCTTCAACTTTTTGCTCAAAGAATTCATTAACAACGTGTCCGTATGTCATATCATCCTTTACTGAAACACCGTTCTCTGCAGCCAACTTACGTGCTTCTTCGTCAGTCATTTGCGGCCAAAGGTCAACGCCGGTCTCTTCTTTGATCGCGTCGACCATGTGTACACGGCGCCAGCGGGGCTTCAATTCAACCTTTGCATCACCATATGTGATTTCTGTGCTGCCGAGTACTTTTTCAGCGACAGAAGAGATAAGATTTTCGGTCAATTCCATAACGTCACGCAAATCCTGATAAGCTGTATAGAGCTCCATCATCGTAAATTCAGGATTATGTTTTGTTGAGACGCCTTCGTTACGATAGACGCGGCCGATTTCATAAACCTTTTCAAATCCGCCGATAATGAGCCGTTTGAGATGCAGTTCAATAGCAATACGCATATACAGATCCATATCCAAGGCATTGTGGTGCGTGATAAAAGGACGCGCCGCTGCTCCGCCGGGAATGGAGTGCATGGTTGGCGTCTCGACTTCAAGATAGCCTTGTCCATCCAATTCATCGCGAATGGCTTTAACAATTTTACTTCTTAGAATAAACGTTTCTCTGACTTCAGGGTTAACGATTAAATCCAAATAACGTTGACGGTAGCGTTGCTCCACATCTTTCAATCCGTGGAACTTGTCCGGCAGCGGTCGCATCGCTTTCGAGAGAATACTGAATTTATTAACCTTAATGGACAATTCACCCACATGTGTTTTAAATACAGTACCTTCAACACCGACAAAATCGCCGATATCAATATGTTTGAAAATCTCGTATTGGTCTTCGCCTACGGCGTCCTTGCGAATGTACAGCTGAATTCTGCCGGAAAAATCCTGGATATCGGCGAATCCCGCCTTGCCTTTACGTCTTTTGGCCATCAAACGGCCAGCCATGACAACGGCAATTTCATTCTCTTCGAGTTCTTCCGCCGTCTTATCTGCATAAAGCGTGCGAATCTTTTCTGTATCATGCGTGCGATCATAATGACCACCAAAAGGATCAATTCCTTGTTCAATCAAAACCTTCAGCTTCTCGCGCCTGGCTTGCAGCTGATCGGTCAGATCCACTTCCTGACTCATTCTTCTTTCAACCTCCAGTCGTATCCCGCTGGCACCAAACAGTGCTCTATAGCAGGATCGAGCTTTGCTCATTTTCAGATGCACAATGAAATACATCTGGCGTATAAAGAAAAATTTGGCGGAGTCCGATTCATACATGACTAAGCCTTAATTTCTCTTATACTAGACACCGCTAATTTCTTATCTTTAATACTTTGTTATTTGTATAAAGAAAACTGCCAGCAATACTTCCGGCAGTTTGATATCTAATCGAATTATAGAGAATTAAAAAAATACTGTCAACCTTAGCCTGTCGGTGCTAAATCAAGCTCCAGCTGTTCTCGGAAGTCAATGAGCACCTGACGAAGCTCAGCTCCGGTCTCGCATTGGTTAATTTGCTTGCGCACGTCGTTGCCTCCGCACAAACCCTTCATGTACCACGCAGCATGCTTACGCATTTCCAGCGAAGCAATGTGCTCACCCTTCAATTTTACCAATTGATCGAAATGGATTAAGCAGACATCCGCTTTTTCTTTAGCAGTCGGTTCAGGAGGCAGCATACCACTTTCCAAGTATTTAACCGTCCGATACAGCATCCAAGGATTTCCAAGTGCTGCGCGTCCGATCATAACACCATCCACTCCGGTTTCCTCGAGCATCCGTTTCGCATCCATCGGCGTTCGAACATCACCGTTTCCGATAACCGGAATGCCGACGGACTCTTTTACCTGGCGGATAATGTCCCAATCGGCGTTTCCTTCATACATTTGCACGCGCGTACGGCCATGAACCGCCACTGCACTGCCGCCTGCACGTTCTACTGCTTGGGCATTGCGCACAGCATAGATGTGATCGTCGTCCCATCCCTTACGCATTTTAACAGTTACCGGTTTGTCCACTGCATCGACAACAGCAGACACCATCTCATAGATCTTATCAGGATCGAGCAACCATCTTGAGCCAGCATCACTTTTGGTCACTTTGGGCACCGGGCACCCCATATTTATATCGATAATATCCGCATTTGTGTTTTTGTCTACATATTTCGCCGCCTGAACAAGTGTTTCTTTTGAACCGCCGAAAATTTGCAGGCTGAGCGGCTTTTCACGATCATCAATATACAGCATATCTAATGTCCTTTGATTGTGGTGAATAATACCGCGGTCAGCGACCATTTCGGCACATACCAACCCGGCACCGAAGCGCTTGGCGATCAGGCGAAACGCTGAGTTGCATACACCCGCCATTGGCGCGAGGACCACTTGGTTTTTCATCTCAATCGGACCGATTTTCAGCATCAAATCAACCTTCCTCGGTTTATAATTCCTTCATTTCCTGAAGAGATATAGACAGTGTGTCACAAATTTTCGTAATAAGTTCTGTTTCAGGTTCGCGGCTTTCTCTTTCAATTTCACCTAAAAGGGTTAATGAAATACCTAATTCTTTAGCAAGCTCAGCTTGCGTATAGCCTTTCAGTTTTCGAAAAGCCCGAATTTTCCTTCCCCATTGTTCTTTTTCCATAATCGCACTCCCTCTCCTTCATTGAGATTTTGCCACATTTCCATAACTGAACGGTTGATTCCAGGAACAACCAGGTGAGGCGCAATCTCAGCAAGCGGTTTAAGGACAAAAGCGCGACGCGCGATTTCAGGATGGGGCAGGGACAGTTCTTCTGAATAGGTAATCATTTGGTCAAAAACCAATAGATCAAGATCAATTGTTCTTGGTCCCCAGTGTACCTCTCTCATTCGATCCAAATCTGCCTCTATTTTTTGAAGCCTATGCAATAGAATGATTGAGGGAAGAAGTGTTTCAATCTGCACGATCATATTTAAAAAGTCTGGCTGCTCAACAGGACCATAAGGGTCTGTTTCGTAAATTGACGAGCAGCGCACAACATTTATCTTTTGTTCTGCTTGCAGCGCCTCGAGCGCGTGTTTCAAAAACCCCGCCCGATCGCCCATATTCGATCCAAGCCCTAAGTAGGCAGTTGTTCGAAACCGTTCAACCTCCACCGATACCGAGTCATAGTGACCGGCAATAGGCGGATTGGGTTTAATTACTTTAACCCGGCAGCTTTCAACTTTTGAAAAGCCGAGCAGTATCACTTCAGCAATTTTTTCAGCTACTGTTTCAATAAGCGCGTAAGGACGGCCTTCCACGATTTCCTTTACCTGCGCATATACTTCCGCATAATTAACCGTTTGATCAAGTCTGTCCGTAGTTCCCGCTTGATAAAGATTACATGCTAACGTTAGATCCACTTCAAAGCGCTGACCCATCCGTTGTTCTTCCGGAAGCGCGCCATGATATCCGTAGAACTGCATGCGGTTCAAATTAATTGTGTCAGTCAAGGTGAACCTCCTGCAGCATTGTATCCATCATTTTCGCCATACGCGCAATCTCGAGCACATCATGAACACGCATAATTTGGCAGCCTTTGGAGATTCCAAGACAAACAGTTGCTCCCGTACCTTCAATCCGATTGTCCACGGTTACGTTTAGTGTCCTGCCAATGAAACCTTTCCGCGATGTGCCAAGCAAGATCGGATAACCGAGCTCATGAAACGCCTCGAGATGGTTCATTACAAAGAGATTCTGCTGGTAGTCCTTAGCAAAACCAATACCCGGATCAAGAATAATGTGCTCCGGATCAACACCGGCATCCAACGCGATTGCAATGCTCTCACGAAGATCATTTTTCATGTCGCTTATGATGTCTTGATAATTATTGTTGTCGCGATTATGCATAAGAATGATCGGCACGTGATAGTCCGCGGCTATTTTCGCCATCTCGGGATCCGCTTTGGCACCCCAGACATCGTTAATGATGTCCGCGCCTGCTTCCAAGGCACGACGAGCAGTTTCCGCCTTAAAAGTATCTATAGAAATTGGCAGGTCCGTATGCTCACGTACCGCCTTAATCATTGGTACGACACGAGCGATTTCTTCATCCATTGCGACCGGCGTATGTCCCGGACGTGTCGACTCGCCGCCAATATCAATGATATCTGCACCGTCACGTTCCATTTGCAATGCATGAGACACGGCATGGTCAAGCTGATTGAATTGTCCTCCATCGGAAAACGAATCCGGAGTTACATTCAAAATACCCATAATCACCGTTTTTTTTCGATAATCCAGCGTTCTGCCCCTTACGTTCATCAGATGAAAAGGGGAAAGTTGAAAATTGCTCACAGGTGTTTGTTCCTCCCGAAAATCAGTCACGGCTTTAGAAAAACTTGAATTCGCCAAACATTTGGCGAAGCCGCCGTCGCGACGGTCACGGATGACCCAGTGCCCGGCTTATCACAGGACGTACTTCCGCATGATGCGGTGGCTTCGACGTTGCTCACAAAAAATGGGCGCCGTTAGTCAAAGTTCCTTTATTTGTCGTGCCGATGACACTAAATTCCTCTAAATCTTCTTTTTGTATAACAGAAACAGTATAACACAGATGGTCGACTTTACTTTTATAAACCGCCGGGCAAGTGCAGGTCAGGCATGTTCTCCATCTGAAAAAAATAGAACAATGACTAATCCTCGCCGCCGAGTGACCCATTCTTTACATAAAAAAAGAAAAAACCCGGTTTCCCGGGCTTTTGCTCTACATATTTGATTATTCTTCGACTTGATACAGTGGTGTGCTCAAATAACGCTCGCCGTTATCCGGCACAATGACAACAACTTTTTTACCTTTGCCAAGCTTTTTAGCAACCTGAACACCGCCATAAATTGCTGCACCACCGGAGATACCGGCAAGCACGCCTTCTTTTTTACCGGCAAGGCGCGCGTATTCGAATGCTTGCTCGTTAGCAACATCAATGACTTCGTCGTAGATTTCTGTATCCAATGTATCCGGAATAAAACCGGTTCCGATTCCCTGGATCTTATGCGGACCGCCTTTTCCTCCATTCAATACTGGAGAGTCCTTCGGTTCAACCGCATAAACACGGATGTCCTTAAATTTTTCCTTCAAAGCTTTTCCGCTTCCGCTCAACGTACCGCCTGTTCCGACACCGGCCACAAATGCATCCAGCGAATCGAAAGCTGCGGCAATTTCTTTACCGGTCGTTTCATAATGTACCTTCGGATTTGCTGGGTTCTGGAATTGTTGGGGTAAAAAGTAGCCCTTTTCCTTCGCAAGTTCTTGAGCTTTGGCAATCGATCCTTTGATCGCTTGGGCACCAGGAGTCAGAATGACTTCAGCACCGTATGCCTTAAACAATTTGCGCCGTTCAATGCTCATCGTTTCCGGCATAACCAAAATAGCTTTGTATCCTTTTACAGCAGCAACCAAGGCTAAACCAATCCCAGTGTTGCCGCTTGTCGGTTCGATAATGGTATCGTTCGGTTTCAGTTTTCCTTCTTTTTCAGCGGTTTCAATCATCGCCAGCGCGATTCGATCCTTCACGCTGCTGCCCGGATTAAAATATTCAAGCTTCGCATAGAGTTCCGCATCATTTTCACCAGTCAAATGATTCAAACGAACAATCGGCGTATTTCCAATCAATTCCGTAACCGAATTTGCAACAGTCATCATTCATCCCCCTTTAAATCCTCAGTAATCATGTATGATTTATACACTATATTATCAGTCAATTTGTGGTTCGTCAATGATTATGACTGCTCCGCAATACATCTGTTTGCTTATACAAAAAAGCATGTGTTATTTATATGCAGCTATTTGAAAACTTAGATTTTCCCAATGCTTAGTTAAGGCTGGGCCGGTGTCTGGTGCCTCATGATGCAGCGAAATTTTTATACTCGCCATTCGTTAAAAGTTTCATGTAAAAAAAGAACCTGCCCAAAGACAAGTTCATAGATTATTTATGCGGAATCAGTGCTTGTAATTCATCTGCTGTGAATGCGTAATGCGTTTCGCAAAATTGGCAAGTCACTTCCGCACCGCCGTCTTCATCAATCATGGCCTGAATTTCCTTTGCTCCTAACCCAGTAATGGAGCTTGCGAATTTTTCTTTTGAGCAACCACAGTGAAAAGCCACCGGGTGCTTTTGCAAGAGCTTATAATCGCCGTCCGGGAAAAGGTCGGCAAGCAATTCTTCAGGAGAATGTCCCGCATCAATGAGTTTAGAAATTGGCGGAATAGTCTTCAGCCGCTCCTCAAGTTTTCCAATAGTTGCGTCCTCTGCACCGGGAAGTACCTGAATAATAAAACCCCCAGCAGCCTTCACCGTCTGATCAGGGTTGACAAGCACACCGACACCTACGGCAGAAGGCACCTGCTCAGAGCGGGCAAAATAATAGGTGAAGTCGTCACCCAGCTCGCCTGAAACAATCGGCACACGCCCGGTAAAATTTTCTCTTAGTCCCAAATCCTTCACAACGCTGAGGAAACCGCTCTTGCCGACCGCGCGCGCCACATCTAATTTACCATGTGCATTTAATTCAAAATGTACTTCAGGATTCGACACATAGCCGCGCACTTGTCCATGGGTATTCGCATCGGCAACGATTGCGCCGATCGGACCACCGCCTTGAACAGTAACTGTTATTTTTTCATCGCCTTTTTCTTGTGCGGCCATCATCATCGAGGCAGTCATCGTTCGGCCAAGTGCTGCTGTTGCGGTTGGCCATGTTTTGTGACGCGACTGGGCCTCTCTGATTGTTTCAGTCGTTACCGACGTAATCACCCTGAGACTGCCGCTGCATGCTAAAGCCTTGATAAAATAATCGCCCAATCCGATCATTCCTTTCTTTTTACGCATTGCGTTGATAAATGAGGAAGAGCCCTTTAAGTGTCAATAATGGGTCCACATGGTCAATACTATCGGTCTCATGAGAAATCAGTGAGCACAGTCCTCCGGTCGCAACAACGACCGGATTCGAAGTCGCCTGTTTTTTCATCCGTGAAACGATACCTTCCACTTGCCCGACATAACCGAAAAGAACTCCGGACTGCATGGCGTGGACTGTATTGCGTCCGACGATATGCGGCGGTTTTGCAATTTCAATTCTCGGAAGCTTCGAAGCTCGCTCATAAAGCGCTTCGGTTGCTATATCAATGCCGGGTGCAATTGCCCCGCCAATATACGCCTTTTGCTCATCAATATACGAAAAGGTTGTTGCCGTTCCAAAATCGATTACAATGATTGGTGCCTGATAATCGTTCACCGCTGCTACCGCATTCACAATTAAGTCTGCGCCAAGCTCTTTCGGATTATCGTACTTTAAGTTTAATCCCGTCTTAATACCGGGGCCGACGACTATTGGTTTCAGATGAAAATACTTTTCGCACAACCGTTCCAGTGCAAACATAATTGACGGTACAACTGATGAGATGACCACACCGCTGAACCTGTCAAAGGATAGGCCGGTGTATGAAAAAAGATCATTAATTAGCATGCCGAATTCATCTTCTGTCTTCTCACGATCTGTTGAAATGCGCCAATGATTTGTTAACTTTCCATCATCATAAGTGCCAAGAACAATGTGGGTATTGCCTACATCACAAACAAAGATCATCTCGTTATCCTCCAGTTTATCCAGCCGGTTTCTCGAATTAAATCAGGGCAAAAACGAAAAGGAAGGCACTCCCATTCGGAGAAGCCTCCCTTTTCTTTGTATGTGCAATCGAAACAACGATCAAATTTTATGCTCGTCATCTTTTTTCTCGGTGTCCGATTGTTCTTTCGAGTCAACCGGCTTCTGCATTGAATCCTCGTCCTTTGAATGAATCGTCACTTTGACATCACTCTTTGATTCATCCTTCGGTTCAGCTGGATCAATTGCAGGCGCTTCTTCTTTATCATCTTTAGCAGAAGCGTACCGAGTCTTGCTTGGTTCGATATACTTACCTGTTTCATACAGTGATTTGATCTGCTCTTCTTCCAGTGTTTCCACCTTGAGCAGCGTCTGGGCAATCAATTCAAGCTTATCTCGATGTTCAAGGAGCAGCTTTTTGCATCGATCATATTCCGCCTTTACAAAGCGCTGCACTTCTTGATCGATTTCAAAAGCAATTGCATCGCTGTAGTTCTGATCGTTCTGAATATCGCGTCCCAAGAATACTTGCCCGCTGTCATTATTGCCGAATTGCATCGGACCCAGCTTATCGCTCATACCGAATTCGGTAACCATACGACGTGCCAATCCCGTGACGCGTTGCAAATCATTGCTGGCACCGGTTGAGATTTCGCCAAAGATAATTTCTTCGGCAACTCTACCGCCAAGAAGTCCGCATATCTTCTCAAGCAATTCCGGCTTGGTCATGAAATAGCGATCTTCTTTTGGAAGGGAAACCGTATACCCACCGGCCTGGCCACGAGGGATGACCGTAACTTTATGCACTTCATCCGCGCCTTCAAGAGCAAGGCCGATAATCGTATGCCCCGACTCATGATAGGCAACAATGTTTTGTTCCTTCTTAGAGATCACACGTGATTTCTTAGCGACACCGGCAATGACACGTTCAACTGCTTCATCGATGTCTTCCATATTGATTACTTTTTTATTTGCCCGAGCAGCGACAAGTGCTGCTTCATTAAGCAGGTTTTCCAAATCGGCCCCTGAAAATCCCGGAGTCAGTTTAGCCACAGTTTTCAAATCAATTTCTTTAGCCAGCGGCTTGTTGCGTGCGTGAACACGAAGTACAGCTTCTCGTCCAACAAGGTCGGGACGGTTAACCGGAATCTGACGGTCAAAGCGTCCGGGACGGAGAAGTGCCGGGTCAAGAATATCCGGTCGGTTGGTTGCAGCAACAATAATGATGCCTTCATTGGCTCCGAAACCGTCCATTTCAACAAGTAATTGGTTCAATGTCTGTTCGCGTTCATCATGACCACCGCCAAGACCAGCACCACGTTGACGCCCTACAGCATCAATTTCATCAATGAAAATGATACATGGCGAATTTTTTTTCGCTTGATCAAACAAATCGCGGACACGAGACGCGCCGACACCAACAAACATTTCTACAAAATCCGAACCGCTTATTGAGAAAAACGGTACACCCGCTTCACCTGCTACCGCACGTGCGAGCAGTGTTTTACCAGTACCAGGAGGGCCCTCAAGCAATACACCTTTCGGGATTCGCGCACCAAGCGCAACAAACTTTCTCGGATCTTTCAGGAAATCAACGATCTCCACCAGTTCCTGTTTCTCTTCATCAGCTCCGGCCACATCTTTGAATGTGACCTTCTTCTTGTCTTCCGAATACAGCTTGGCTTTGCTCTTGCCGAAATTCATTACTCGGCCGCCGCCGCCCTGGGCTTGATTCAGAAGGAAAAAGATAAGGAAGAAGATAATGGCGAACGGGATCAGTGATGTAACAAATGTAATCCATCCGCTTGTCCGTTCGGTCGGTTTAAAGTCTAATTTGTACTGTTTTGCCAAATCAGTTACCTGATTCACAACTTTGTCACTCGCCGGCAAATACACTTTGAATGTCGTATTTTTATCAGCACTCTTCAAGTGTCCCGTTGCTGCGTAAACGCTGCCTTCCGGTTGTAAGGTTAACTGATCTACTGCGCCTTTACTTAGGTTCGTTTGAAAGGCGCTGTATGTCATCGGTTTAACAGTACGATTCGTTTCCGTCAGCCAGCTGACGATACCGATGATCACTAAAGCAATAAATAAATATATGATAATATTCTTAAAAAGTCGATTCATGCCTTACCTCCTCCCGCTCTAAAAACAAATCATATTTTATAGTACCACATACACTTGTTACTGCCCAAGCAATTGCATTTTTGCGAGCAGTTCCTCTAAATAGCAACAAAAAACTGTTAAATGAGCAGCTCAAGCCTCGTATATCTCAGGCTTCAATATTCCAATAAATGGAAGGTTTCGGTATTTTTCCGCATAATCAAGACCATAGCCGACTAGAAAAGCATCGGGAACAGTAAATCCTGATAAGTCCGGAGCAACATCCGATTTTCTTCCTGACGGTTTATCAAGCAGCGTCACAATTTTTATGGATTTCGCCCTTCTCGTCTTAAATAATTCGACTAAATAACTCAGGGTCAGTCCGCTGTCAATAATATCCTCAATTATCAGAATATCTCTGTTTTCCACTGAAGTATCCAAATCCTTGAGAATTTTCACTTCCCCTGATGACACAGTAGAGTTGCCGTAGCTGGACACATCCATGAAATCAATTTCAATCGGAACAGTAATGGTCTTAATTAGGTCAGCCATAAAGGGGAGTGCCCCTTTCAGCACACCGATCACTAGGGGAAAGGAGTCGGCGTATTCGTTTGAGAGCGCTGCACCGAATTCATGCACCTTATTTTGAATTTCCTCTTCTGTTATTAATATTTCCTTGACGTCTTCCTTCATTCCTGCGTCCTCCCAAAACCAGCCAACGGTATAAATTTAAGCTTTATATAGTCCTTTTTCTCTAAATCAGGCGGTGACGGATAAGGCGTGCCTCGCCTCAACAGCGGCAGCCAAAGTATACGGCCGTTCGCATCGGTAATTACAGGCCACTTCATTCTTTCATTGCGGTCAATCTTTTCGTTGATGAAAATACGCTGGATCTTCTGCGATCCTGTCATCCCATTCGGACTTATACGATCTCCGCTTCGCCATGTCCGCACATAAAGCGGAAGGGCAATGTTTTCCTCATCGAAGATGCAACAGGCTCGGCCCAATGCAGAAGAAGATAATTTGTCTCCTTTCACATAAGCGGCCTCAATGGAGCCGGAAAGAAAATCTGTCCGTCCAGGGATACTGATCGCTGCCTGTTCTTCTATGTCACCGCTTTCCAGCACGAAGCCGACCCGACAGCGGTTGTAGGATTTTCTAGCTGTGAGCCCCCCGGGAAGAATGACGATCCCTGAGGAACGACTGGAATGCAGCAGCAGCAATAGTTGTTCAATATGTATCGGTTGGTGCATCGGCTGCAACTGTTGATTTGTATAGAGATAACATAATAGTAGATGAATTGTCCGCCTTTGTAAAGCCGGGTGAATGTCACGAAATTTAGGGATTGAAAGCGCATATTCATATTTCCTTTTATCCAGGATTGCCTGCTCAAGCTGATCTTCAGCCATCCGTACAAGCAGTAATTCATCCTCTGCAATCCGCTCGCTTTCATACTGGAATTTGAGATGTACCTGGGGATTCTCTTTCTTCAAAAATGGAAGTACATATTTCCGGAAGCGATTTCTTGTGTGCGCATCGGATTCATTCGACTCATCAAGCCGCGGAACAATTCCGTTCTCAGCACAATAATTTTCTAAATCAGCTTTTGTCTGCGAAAGAAACGGCCGTATAATCTCCCTTCCCTTAAAAACACGCCGAACAGGAATTCCTGCCCTCCCTATTCCGATGGTGCCGCGCACCTGTCGCATCAGCATGGTTTCTACTTGATCGTCACCGTGATGTGCCAGTACAAGCGCATCTGCTTTGAATGTTTCCATCGCTTCTGCAAAAGCCCTGTATCTCAGCTCACGCGCGGCTGTTTCAATGCTGATTTTCCTTTCTGAACTCCAAGAATGGGCATCAACCGTTTTCCCTATAAAAAGGATATCCCTTTTTTCGCAAAATGATGCGACATATTTTTGATCCTCGGCACTTTTGACTCCTCTAAGTGTGTGATCAACGGAACAGACAGCCAGTTCAAGCTTCCAGTCCTTTTTTTTCATATAAAAAAAGTGCAGAAGCGCCATCGAATCTGCCCCTCCGCTGACACCGAGAACAAGTCTTGCGTTTGAGCGGATCAGGTGATGAGTTTCAATAAAACGCGTCACACGTTCAGAAAATGTCATCGTTATTTTCTCCCCAGAAAATACTCGCTAAATAATGTATGTCCACAATACTCCAATTTTTACATGACGTAAATAATGACAAACAAAATATAGGCAGTTAATAAAACCGAAGCGGCAAGCCATGCTGATTTCCAGCTGTTGCTTGAACTTGTATTTGTTTTTCGAATAGTACGCCTTGTCTGCGGCGAGCGTGGCTCGCTTTGACGGCTCGTCATTATTTCTTGGAGCAGCTCACGCCGCATAGCCTCTGCACTTGGGTAGCTCCCCCTCATTGCATTTATTGCTATTTTTCGATACGGTGCCAGCTTCGGATGACTTTTCACAAATTGTACAAGCTGAACTTGAGGTTCATTTGTCCGTACAATGCGTTTGCCTGCGGCAGCATAAATCAAAATCATCACGCAAGCAAACAAATCATAGCTCGGTTCCGCACGACGTCCGCCGAAGCCCCAATATCCTCGGTCATAAAATTCAGTATATTCTCTCACAGATCTTCCTATGCGTGTTGCTCCCCCAAAATCAAGGCAGCGGATCGAATGGCCCGGATGTATAAGAATCAAATTTTCCGGCTTCAGATCACCAAATATATACCCCGACCTGTGCAGCTGCTGCAGTTGCTTCAACAGCTGCAGCATATATACAAGTGTCCAATCAAAGGGTTTCCGCTTAAGCGCATCGGCCAATGAAATGCCGTCCAAGTATTCCATAACGCAGAATCCAATCGTTCTGCCCCGCGTCAGCCAGTCGTCGCTATCATATAAAGAAGGCCCCAAAGGATCCCCTTGGAGCTTTTCAAACTGTTTCAGTACATTAACCTCTGAGATCAGTGACGCGCGATCCTTAGCCAGCTTGATCGCGACCATACGGCGTCCTTCTCTTCCCAAATACACCGTACCTTGTGCGCCGCTCCCCAGCCACTTGACAAGCTGGTATTGGTTTCGATGCCATTTCCCGGTGATCAAGGTTCCCGGAGCAAAGTGCAGATTATCTTGGGCCATCATCATAGGCCTCATCATCTTCAAAGAGCGACTGTTTTCTCGACACCGACGAAAAGCTTTTTACTGCTTCTTTAATTGCCGGTCCTGTGGGTGTAATGCCATGCGAGCTTATTTTTTCAAAGATGCGTTTAATGCTGTCCAACTGCGGCGTCCATGAAATGACTTTCTGCACGGACTTTCTTTTCCCGGGAAATAGAAAGAGACAAAATTGATTTTCACCCATGCGTGCGGATAAGCTCAGTGACAAATCGGTCAGTGCCTCGCGTACAGTCGGCAATTTATTTTTCATACTGGCACTTGTGTCAACAAGAATGCATACATGGAGATCAGCTGTTTCACCAACCTCATCAACGACTTCCATTACTTTTCCACGTTTTTCGGGAGGCAAATCCTCTACCGTTTCCCCGTCACCCAAAATATCCTGAAGCTGTCGATTGATCACACCTTTAATCGTCTGAGTCATCGCCTGCTTTGTCACCATTTGCACCGTTTGCGCGAGCTGCTTCGTCTGGACGATTTGGCTGATCCCGCCGCCCGCCTGTGCAATTCCCTCTACTTCCTGCAAGCCATGACTGTCCTCCGAGTCATATTGATCAAGAACACCAATGACATTAACGGTAATCCCTTGTTCACGAGCCAGTGCCGCCATTGCTACCGGATCTTCGCCTTCATTGGAACACCCGTCAGTGATTAACAAAATTTGCTTTAACGTGCCCTTCTTCATTGAGTCTTTCACTCCTCCCTGAATCTAGCATTATGATAGACAGGAAAAGTAGTTTCTATACCGTTAGTCTCGTAAAACTTGCCTCATGACCGCCAAAGCAAAATCTATCTGCCTCGCAAAGATGCAAGCAACGATAAAAACGGTGTGAAAGATTCATTTAATCCCATTAGGCACGATTGGCATGTTCATCGCTTCGATCCGTCGAAAAAGCCGACCACTCAGGAATATGATGGCTGATTCGTGCAGCGATGACTGTCATATCGTCATCAATACTGCCATCTCCGACACGAATTACTTCCTCAAGCAGCAGATCGGCAATTTCTTGCGGGTCATTAGTCTGCAGCTCTTTAATTTTCCGCTTGACCCATGCTTCTTTATTCTCAATATGCTTTGGCACATCAAAAATCCCATCGCTCATCATGATCAGTAGGTCTCCGGATTTTAACTGTTCAGTCTTCATATCCACATCAACATCACGTATAATTCCAATTGGTAAATTACCTGCATCCAACATGAAAACACGGCCGCCGCGCTTAATAAAGCTTGGATTTGATCCTATTTTCAGAAATTTTGATGTCGCATTTTGCAAGTCAATCAGTGCCAAATCCAGTGTCGCATAAATTTCCTCAGTCGAGCGAAGCGATAGGATTGAATTAATGGATTTGATCGCCAGCGTCTCATGAATACCGGATTTTAATACTTTATTCAGCAGCTGTAAGGTATCTTTGCTTTCCATGTCCGCACGTTCGCCATGCCCCATTCCATCGCTTATTGCCATAACGTATTTTTTGGAACCGATTTCAAAAAGTGAGTAGTTATCCCCGGAAATGCTGCCCCCTCCTCGTGCGGCCGTTGCGACACCGGTATCCAAATCGTATGCACGAGCAGAAATAAAAACAACACGACTCGGTCCTCCGGGATAATCAGAGGCTTGCTTTTTCTCAACAACAATACTCTCGCCGAGAATATCGGACAGCAGAGGTGCAATAACTTTTTCGCATGCACCGTAATTATCGGTCGGCAGCAGCGCTTCAATATCAATAGCCCCAGATTCTAAATTGTAAATCTCCACACTCTCAACGCGGATACCGATACCATTCAATTTAGCTAGAATCATTTCTTCCTGCCATTCATGAAGACCGCGTTCACGCTTCATTTCACTGGCAAAATCGCCCATTACCTGTGAGACACCTCTGAGCTGATCCGCGACAAGCCGTCTGCTCTCTTTAACATTTTGTTTCATCTTCTCATGCAGTTCAGACAGACTCTGCTCTTTGCGGATGACTTCCAGCGTTCGCTCCGCCTTGGAACAGTGACTACGCCATTTATGATGCAGCCGTGCATTCTCTTCACGATTTCCACGCCGCGACTCATCACGCAATTCGAGCATCAGCTTCTGCGTCCGTTCAAAATTATTGACCCAGCAGAACTCTTTTTTGAAGCAGTTCTGGCATGTCTTGGCCGTGACATTACTCAAAACGTCGCTGTCTTCCTCTGTTTCCGCTTCTGCCGGTGGATAAAAGCTCTTCGCAAGCGTCTGAAAAAGGCCTGAAAACTGCTCCACCCGACCAACTGTTACATCACGCAGCTTACGTACATATTGCTGTTGTTCAGCCTGATACTCGCGTGTCCCCGGAATAAAGGAAGCCATTTGCCGGATCAGACTCTTCGGTGTAACAAGAAAAAGTATAATGGCCGCAATCGAATCAATCACCTCGCTCCCAAGCCCTGCATATCCGCCGCCATAAACACCAATTAATAATGTCGAGATTAACAATCCGGCACAAACACCCGCTTTTCCCGCCTCCTTAAGTAAGCCGCCAAGCACGCCTGAGAAGGCGAGCAGGCTCATTTGATAGAGACTCGACACGCTCGCCATGCCCAGAATGAGACCGATCACCACACCAACCGTTGAACCGATCGCCGCACCGCCAGCGTATGCGAACAGAAGCACGGCATACCGGGCAAGTACATGATCAATGGATAGATCATAGATATGCAATCCGATTGTTCCGGCGATTACTGATGAAATTAAAATGACGAAACAAATGATTTCCTCATTTCGAAACAGTTTATGGTTAACACGCGTAGACATGAGCGGAACGCTCTGCATAAATATGAGTGTCACAAGCGCGGATAATGATGCCTCGGCTCCGGCCGTGAGCACATCCGTCCATACAAGTGTCAATGAAAATGCTGCCTGACAGAGCAGACGCACTAAAAATCCGGTAAGAAATACAAGTCCAGGCAGCCAGCGTTCCATATGCACACGTTGAAACGAAGCCACAATCCTCCACCCTGCCAAGAAAACGATTAATCCAAGCAGTGCGTAAAAAGCTTGTCCCACAGACAGCGTGAGCCCTCCGGCCAAAACTGCCATTGAATCTGCCCATCTCCGTTTGCGTTTCATCCAGAATACAGTTGCAAAAAAAGGAAGAATAAACGGTGTCAAGCTTGTAATGATTACAGCCCGTCCAAGTAAAAATCCTGCTGCCAGAAAAAACAGATCGGTACGAAACATAACACCCAGCAAAAAGGTTTGAAAAGAGCGCTGCGATTTTGATCGTTCTTGTATCGTTTGATTTTTTTGTAGGTAAGGGTCAATGGTACCCGCTGCTGCACCGCCAAATTTTTGAATCATATCGCTCGCCGCCTTTAACTTATGATTGTATGATCCATTAAAGCATAGTAGACGTTCATAATTTGTCACAATCACAAGCCGCAGATCAAAAAAACTTCGACGGCATTCTTGATGTTCAGCCATAAACGACAAATGATCGTGCAGTCTGTCGATGAATAGCATGAATTTATCGTCTATAGAAGGCGAAGACTTTGAAATACCGCCTTTTTTCCCTAAATTTTCTGCCTTCGCCATCGTTCATCTTTCACCTTGACACCACTACAAAAATTCAGCACCTTTAAAACAAGTCATTCATAACAGCGCCTGTTCAGTGCAGTCAAGCATTCCAATAGGCAGTGTCGGAACTCCCCCTGTCAAGGGGCAATAAAAAACACCCAAGCTCTGTTTGAACTTGGGTGTTGCGTTTATATATTGAGAAACTTTCGGAGGTCGCGCTCAGCCTCTTCTCGCACCGCGTCCCCCGCGTTTGGATTCTGTCTGGCGCTTAATTGTCGAAAGCCGATCTTCACTGTCCTTCAAATACTGGGAGATTTTGTCCTCAAAGCTTGGAGCACGCGAGGTAAACCGTTTCCCGCCGCCATGTCTCTGAGAACCTCCGCGCGAGGATGAAGATGCAACCTTAGGTTTATCGACAGCTTTACGGATCGATAGACCGATTTTTCCATCCGGAGCGACTTGCAACACCTTTACCGTTACTTCATCACCAACCGCCAGAACGTCATGAATGTCTTTCACATACCGATCCGCAACCTCACTGATATGAACCAGACCCGTTTTTCCGTCTGGTAAATCAACGAAGGCTCCGAAGTTCGTAATTCCTGATACTTTACCCTTCAGCTTGCTGCCTGCTTCAATTGACATAAAAAAAAGCTTCCTCCTAAATTGGTATCACTAATTATATTATTATACATAGCAAAAAAAGTGCCTGTCAATCCTTGTTATTATCGGGTTTCGAAAAAATAATTTCTCCTTTATTCGATAACAGATAATCGCGCCTTGCAATTTCGCCAATATATTTTTTATTATGCAGCAGAGAAATGCGTTTCTTCAATTCCACTGCTTGGGATTTCGACTGATTCAGCTGTTTTTGTAAACTTATTTTTTCTTGTGATGCAGCATTTAGTTTATGGGATTGCGAAATCAGAGAGGAGATCATGAAGGCGCAGGCTAAAGCAAAAACAATAAAAAAAGCAGTCAAACGCCGAATTAACCCCTTGTGCCGTTTTCTTTTTCTCTTTTCATTCATTTCCTGCGACTGCAGATAATTATTCTGCAGTCGAGTGACCCGCTCTGCACCGGCACTCTCCATATCGTTCCCCCCGATCATTTCCGTTTGGTGAATAGTGACATCCACTGATTGAATTTCTGCTGTATCCAAATTCTTTTTTTTGCCAGATAGACCACTGCTCGATCCGGAAGAACCAGTCGAACAATGCCTCTTAGAATTTTCAAAGGAATCAAAAGCAGAAAGAGCAAAATTTTCAGTAAGGTGTTTACTGTCATTCTACACAATCTGAAGACAAGCATCAATAGGAAAAAGAGCGGATAAATCAATAATTGATAGACAGTTTTTGCGGTAAAACGCCCTGTTCGGACAGTCACCGCAACAATTTTGCCGAATAGACGCATGAATGGTTTTTCTAAAAGTGCTTTATAAAAAGCAAAGCCGAGTGCAATACCCAGGAAATAATAAAGACGCAATTGTCCTTCATTTACGGGTAACAAAAGTGAAAAAAGCAGTACAGCCTGTACGATCCAAAAGAGAGGGTCTGAAATCAGCAAAATCCAACGGCGTCCTTTTTTCGGGTGCACAAAGTGCTGATAGACCGAAAATGAAGCACCGAACCAAATACCCATGGCGAGCATCAGGATAAGCGAGACGTATTGCTGTTCAAGCGTCATCGAAACAGCTTGCCGAAGAAGCCTTTATGAGCTTCTCCGCCCTGATCATCCAGATAGCTGATTTCAATAATATGCCCCTCAATCAATACCTGGCCCTGCTCAACATTCAGATTTTGCATTTTCAGACCGGAACCTCGAACGGCAAGATACCCCAATACCGTCTCAAGCAAGAATTCTTCATGATCAAAGCTTTCCACGTGTTTGACACCGGTAATCTCGATTGATTTCCGATCCTTAACAACTATATTTTGATTTTGCGCCGGCTTGTCTTTATTAGGGATCTGAGACGAATAAAATTGACTCATTGGACTCCCCCTCCTCTGTTTCCTACATTATGAGGGAGCTGTCCCATTTAGAACCAACCGGAATCACCAACAATAAATCAATTTCTACTTAATGCTTATTGACCTTCCTGCTGGTCACGGACCACTTCATAGAGCGAATCGGCTTCTTCTTTTTTGACGACTTCTTTTAACAGCAAGATGCGAACAGTCATTGGTTTTTGGCCGAAGTGCAGAGTCAGCTGATCACCGACCGCAACATTCGAGCTTGCCTTTCCGGGTTGTCCATTAATATCAACGCGCCCCTGATCGGCGAGTTCCTTCGCTACTGTTCGCCGTTTAATCAATCGGGATATTTTCAAATATTTGTCTAATCTCATTTTTTCACTGCATCCTTAAATTTATTGCCGGCTCTAAACCCTGGCACGCGGGTCGCCGGGATTGTGATTGTTTCGCCTGTCTGGGGATTGCGTCCTGTCCTGCTTGCGCGCTGACGGACTTCGAAGGTACCGAATCCGACAAATTGAACCTTTTCATCGGCATTCAGCGCTTGAATAATTTGTTCCAGCGCTTCGTTAACCACCGTTTCCGTATCTTTTTTCGCAATGCCCGTTTTCTCTGCCACTTTATGGATGAGTTCATTTTTATTCATTCAAACCATTCCTCCATATTGTATTCATTCGTTTATACGTTTTTTCCCACGTATAGAGATCTGCTCAAAAGAGATGATCATAGTCCTGCCTCCCGAGCATCTTCTATAACCATCATTTTTTTCATTCTATCATAAGTTACCTTCAGATCACAGTTTCCGAGACCGTGCCGATGCCGCACTGTGCTTCTTTTTTCTTCGTATCGGAAGCCGCTTCAGGTCATGCTTATTCAGAAAACGGACCATATAAAGGATCACGATAAAGACCACACCGCCGACTACGGCTCCGGATAAAGCGAGCACTGATGCTGCGGGCCTTGCCGAAAGGGGATCGGTGAAGCGGCTGATTATTCTTTTCCAAAGAGACACGCTTGCCGCCATCCCGGATAAGGCAATGCCTAATTTCACAACCGCGCGCCAGGGCAATCGCTCGGTCAATGCATGGCGGTGCAAATAGACAAGACTCATTACAGCAGCTGCAGCGGTTCCTAGACATGTACCCAAAGCAGCACCGACAATAGCAAAGTGCGGAATAAGGAAATAATTTGCCGCACCTTTTACACACGAGCCAAGGACAAGAAAGTAAAAAGGTACCCAGGGTTTTCCGTTTGCCTCTAAAATTCCTGAAGCGGTCAAAATGATCGAAAGCGTCAGCATCGTGAACGATGCAATTGCGAAAGCTGCCGTTCCGTCGGCATTTCGAAACAGCATAATATTAACCTCGCGGCTGATCATCATGAGTCCTGCAGCTGCTGCTGCACCAAAAGCAACGCTTACTTTAATCGAAAGCGTTGCCTCCATTTGAAATTCATAACGCTTTCGCAATGCTGCGAGTTGCGCTAGGCGCGGCACCATGGCCACCGTCAGCGAAGCAGATGCGATCATTCCAAACTGTGTCAGTATATAAGCACGATCATAGATGCCCTTTTCAGCACGCGGATCGGCAAGATGCATTTTACCCAAAAGCCGAAGTACGGTTAATGAATCAATAAGCTGAAACGAGAGCAGGGGAACGGCAAGAATGGAAAAAAGACAGCCGGCAGTTATAAGTGTTTTGACCATCCGCCAATTGATTGCAACGGCCGACCTCGAAAACAGTTCGTATGCGAACTGTTTTTTTCGGGGCAAAAACAGAATAAGAATAATCAGTGTGACGAGCGGCGCAAATGCCGATCCTGATGTTGCAACCAATCCGAATGCATAGGCATCTCCATGATTGAGAAATAAATACCAGGACAATCCTAAAATGAAACAAACACGCGTCACCTGTTCTCCGATTTGAGAGAGAGCTGTAGGCAGCATATTTTCCTTGTCGCCTTGAAAAGTTCCGCGCAAAAGGGCCACAATCGGGACGAAAAGATAGGCTGATGCGGCGATACGAATTAAGGCAGCAAGATGCTGATCACCAATCAGTGCTGCCAAAGGCTGTGCAAAGATAAAAAGCGCAGCAAAAAAGAATCCGCAGATCAGCAGCAGCGCGATCAGTGCATGCCTTTGCACGTCCACTTTCGCGTCATGCCGTTCTCCTGCCTCAGCCATATATTTGGAAATGACAATTGGAAATCCCGTGCTTCCAAGTGCCACTGCCAGTGCGTAAAAAGGATAAACTTGCTGATAAACATAAAAACCGACGTCGCCGGCAAAATTTTGGTAGGGAAGCCGGTAAAGCGCGCTCATAATCTTCACCAGCAGAGCTGCACCCGTGAGTATCGCCGCACCGCGCCACACCAAGTGGCTCTCCCTCTTCTCGTTGCCCATGATCTCTCTCATTTCTCCAAGAATTCTCTGTTGGATTATATCATAACTTGCCCTATCGCGTACCTGGAATCAAGAATCAACCCAATAAGAAAAACCGGGCAAAAAACGCCCGGTCCTTCATTAAGTAACGAGTAAAATAAGCGGAGATTTTCCGGTTATATGCGCCATGGCGCTAGTTTTGCCTGTAAATAAGGGTAATTTTTCCGCTTATTCAGAGAAAAAACCTCTATTTTTACGTTTTTCGATTCAATAAGGGTAATTTCTCCGTCTATTTAAGCGATTTTACCATTCATTTTCAATTTAAGCGGAATTTTTCCGTCTATTTCTCAGATTGGGCGCTTGCCTGATCACCCACCCGAATCTTATGACGCTGATCATTGTACCAGCAAGGCAGAACGATATACATTCTTTTCTTGTAAGAAAAACCGGGCAAAAAGCGCCCGGTCCTTACTTTCACAGGACGTGATGGCTTTCGCGTTGCATACAGGACGTATGCGTATTTAGCGAAAGCTCCTTTACACTTGCGAAAGTTCCCTTTTTTAGCATTGATTTGTGTCTTTATGGTGTGAATCATCGCTTCGGTTGCTCGCATCAACTGAGCGCGACCGCGGGCGCACCGCGAGCCTCCTCAGACAAGCAGAAATCCGCGGGGTCTCGCTGGCACCTGATCCCGCTGGCGTCTCGAACCTCCGCTTTTATTCTCGTCCAAGACACTGGCTTATTCGTTTAAATATGGGGCAAAGTCCTATACTTTCTTATCTTGCAAAAAAGAGGCGCTGCAGCCGCCTCCTCTCATGCAAACATTTTACTTTTAATGCTCCATCTGCCTGCCAAGAAAGCCTGCAGCCGTCTCAGCAAGCTTTACCTCGACTTCACCCATCGGCTTCTTGTCCTTATCGATGAGAATAATGGTACCGATTGGATCGCCCCCGGCAATAATTGGTGCAACAACATAGGGGCCGGACAGATTTTCATGTCCTTCCATTAGCGGCTCGCCGCGATCCTGTTCAAGAATGGTTTGCCGCTGCTCCATGGATTTTTCCGGTACCGCAAGCAGACGCTTTTCCAAGTAGTCTTTTTTAGGTCCTCCCGCGACTGCAATCACAGCATCACGGTCACTGACAAGGGTCAGCTTGCCGGAATTTTCCGCCAAGGACTCCGCGTATTCTTTTGCAAAATCGCCGAGCTCGCTCAGCGGCGAGTATTTTTTCAAAATCACTTCGCCATCATGATCAACGAAAATTTCTAGTGGATCCCCTTCACGAATACGAAGTGTACGCCGTATTTCTTTAGGAATAACTACCCGCCCAAGATCATCGATTCGGCGGACAATGCCAGTTGCTTTCATACAAGGATGTCCTCTCTTTCCGCTTCCGCAAAAATCATCTATTCCTTGCATTATTATCTGCGCTACTGGTCAAAGTATGCATTTTTCGCCAAATTTATCCTACCTTCTCAGACGGCTTCTGAAGCTGCTCGATTCCGCCAAGCAGTTTAGCAACCTCCTCCAGCAACTTAGAATCTGCATTGCGCCTATTCTGTTTAATGGTTATTTTCATTTTCGATCCTTCCGCGCCGAGACCAACTCCGGACCCCATTTTGCTGATTGCTTTAAACAGCGACTCTCGATCCAATGATTTCCAGCCCATTTCCGAGAAAATAATTCTGACCTCAGAACTTTGCTGCTTAATTTCCTCAATCATTAATTGATTTGCTGTCACGCGTATCTCGGCCACTTTGAACAGGTCGGCTACTTCTCTTGGGTAATCGCCGAACCGGTCGATCATCTCATCCTTCAGTTCTTCAACATCTTGAACCGAGGCAGCAGCTTTGAAGCGTTTATACATATCAATTTTCTGCAGAGAATCCTCAATATACAGATCCGGAATGTATGCATCTGTCTCCATCTCAATGGTGACTTTAGGCGGTTTTGGTGCCATGTCCGTACTGCTCTTCTTGCTGCGCTCAGCAATGGCATCCTGAAGCATTTGCGAATAAAGATCAAAACCGACAGAGTCGATAAATCCATGCTGCTGGGCGCCCAGCAGATTTCCGGCACCGCGAATGGACAAATCACGCATTGCGATTTTAAATCCGGAACCGAGCTCGGTAAATTCCTTTATGGCTTGCAGTCTTTTCTCAGCAACCTCGTTCATGACCTTATCGCGTTGATACGTAAAATAAGCATAGGCAACACGGCTGGAACGCCCGACTCGTCCGCGAAGCTGGTACAGTTGAGCTAGCCCCATTCGATCGGCATCGTAAACAATCAGGGTATTGACGTTTGGAATATCAACGCCGGTTTCAATAATTGTCGTACTAACAAGTACATCTGCATTTCCGTCGAGAAAATCAATCATTGCAGATTCAAGTTCTGATTCTTTCATTTGCCCATGCGCAAATGTGACTGCTGCATCAGGGACCAGTCCGGAGATCATTTCAGCCATCCGCTGAATCGTTTCCACACGATTATAAAGGAAGTACACCTGCCCGCCGCGCGCCATTTCGCGTTCGATTGCTTCCCGAATTAATGACGCATTGTATTCCATGACAAAGGTTTGTACAGGGAAGCGGTTCTCCGGTGGTGTTTCAATAATTGAAAGGTCACGTACCCCGAGCATCGACATATGCAGTGTACGTGGAATCGGTGTCGCGGTCAGTGTCAGCACATCGACATTCGCCTTCAGACGTTTAATTTTTTCCTTGTGGGTGACTCCGAATCGTTGTTCTTCATCAACAATCAGCAAACCGAGATCTTTATATTGAACATCCTTTGACAGTAGACGATGCGTCCCAATGACTAAATCAACCGTGCCCGCTTTAAGGCCCTTAAGCGTTTCCATTTGTTCTTTCCTCGAACGAAAACGGCTAAGCAGTCCGATCGTGACCGGAAAATCTTCAAACCGTTCACTCGCCGTCTCGAAATGCTGTTGTGCAAGGATTGTAGTCGGAACCAGAAGAGCCACTTGTTTTCCGTCGGCAATGGCTTTAAATGCAGCACGCAAAGCAACCTCGGTCTTGCCGTAGCCCACATCACCGCACAGCAAACGATCCATCGGCTTCTCGTTCTCCATATCCTTCTTGATTTCTTCAATGGCTTGGAGCTGGTCTGTGGTTTCCTCATATGGGAACGCCGCTTCAAATTCCTGCTGCGCATCGCTGTCCTTCGCAAAAGCGTAGCCTTTGCTCGCTTCACGCTTTGCGTAGAGCTTGATCAAGTCATCAGCGATATCTTGAATCGACGAACGTGCTTTGCTCTTGACCTTCTTCCATTCGCCGCCGCCTAGTGCATAGATCTTCGGTTCCTTACCCTCGGAGCTCACATACTTCTGTACTTGATCAATATGTTCCACCGGGACGTAGAGCTTATCATTGCCCTTATAAATAATTTGCAAATAATCTTTATGCGTACCGTTGACTTCAAGCGTCTCAATACCGGCGTATCGGCCGATCCCGTGATCCACATGAACCACATAATCGCCGACTTTAAGCTCGCTATAATTTTTCAGGCGTTCGGCATTCGACAGTTTCTTTCCATGATGGTTCGCTTTCGCCGTCTTTTTTGTAAAGACTTCCTGCTCAGTAATCACGGCGATTTTCTTAAGCGGCAATTCAAAGCCAATTTCAAATTGACCGATTGTAATCTGATTCACACCGTGAACAGGTGGCGTTTCGGGTGCTACAAATTCCGCCTGAATGCCATAATCCGATAATACTTGATCTAAGCGTTTTGCTCGTTCTTTGTCAGAGGCGAGAAAGGTAACGGAGAAATCGCCCTTCTTCCAACGTTCAACCTCAGTCTTCAACAATTGAATCTGACCATGAAAATTTTGCATCGCACGACATGTTATACTGACGACATTCTGCGGCTGAAACTGACCATGGTACCTGAGGAAAAGGGACAGCAAGAGAAGCGGATGGGACAGCCGCTCGGTCAGTTGTGGCCAACTCATAGTCAGCGGCAATTCACTGACCATATCTCCTCTTTGCAGCATGTCGACTCGCCATTCGGCTTCTTCGCGATCCAGCTGTTCAGACATTTCTTGAATCCGGCTGATCTCATCAAAGATAATCAAAGCATCTTCAGGCAAATAATCATCAATAGTCGTCAATTTGTTGTAATACAAAGACGCATACTTGATCATTCCGTTAAAAGGCACACCTTGTTTTAATGATTCAATGTCAGCAGAGCTATGTTCGCTGAGCAGCTCTTGAGCCTTCTGATCCTTCATCTTGGCTAACGAGACAGCCAGTTCATGCTCAAGTCCTTGCGCAGCCGCCGCATAGTTTTCCTCGTAAAGCAGAAGTTCCCGTGCCGGACCGATCAGCACGCTGTTTTGAATCATTTCCAGCGAACGCTGAGAGTCACTGTCAAAATAGCGAACAGAGTCGATTTCATCGTCAAACAGCTCAATGCGGATCGGATGGGCTTCTGTCAGCGGGAAAAGATCAATGATTCCGCCCCGTATACTGAATTGACCTGGACCGGCAACCATAGATTCGCGTTCATAGCCCATGGCTGTCAATTTTCGCGGAAGCGCATCTAAATCAACCGTCTTTCCGACCTCAAACTGCAATAAGCTCGCTTTCCACAAATAAAGCGGAGCGAGCAGTTTTTTCAGTCCGGCGACCGGTATAATAATGAGTGCTTTGCGATTTTGCGCAAGCCGGTTCAGTACATCAATACGTTGAGCGAGCAGTTCCGGACTTGCCACAGCAAGTTCAGACGCAATCAAGTCGTTGGCAGGGTAAAGAAACAGCTCCTCCGAATCGATCAAGCCTTCGAGATCATTATAAAGTTTCTGCCCTTGATAAAGGTTATGTGTCACAACAACAGATGTCTGATGTCTCTGCTGATAAACCGCCGCAATCCATAATGCTTTTGCGCCGCCTGAAAGTCCGGACACCAGCTGCTGCTTCATACCTTGCTCATAGCCTTCAAGGACTGTTTGAATTTCATCTATGTTCTGTTGATAATAGTGGCTCAGTCCAAGCATGGACTACCCTCGCTTTCTGAAAACCGAAAAACGCTTTGGCTTAAGCCAAAGCTCTGCAGTGATTCTTCAGAACCCTAATCATCTGTGATAAACTTCTATGATTATACCCGCGCGGTTTTCTACTTATTCGCATTATACTTATTCATCACCTGTGAAAAAGGCAACGTGAGCCAAGCTTCTGCAGCTGATGCTGCACGTTCAATTGCCGACGAAATCTGTATTTGGTCATCCCCGGAAAAACCTTGAAGCACATAACGTATGACTGCCTCACGCGAGTGCTGAGGATGGCCAACACCTACTTTAATTCGAGCAAATTCCTGCGAGTTCACATGCTGAATAATTGACTTAATCCCATTGTGCCCGCCGGCGCTTCCCTTTTGCCTCACGCGAATCTTGCCTACCGGCAGATCCATATCATCCTGAATAACCAGCAAGTCAACGACTGACAGCTTAAAAAAACGAAGCAGCGGCCCAATTGCTTCACCTGAGGCATTCATATAAGTAAGCGGCTTCACTAACAAAAGTTCTTCCCCATCGATCGACCCTTTTCCAAACAGCGCGTTAAACTTGTTTTTGTTTAAACGGATTCCGTGCTGCTGCGAGATTAAGTCGATCACTTCAAACCCTATGTTATGCCGCGTATGGGCATATTCAGAACCGGGATTGCCCAGTCCGACAATGACTTTCACAGTGATTCCTCACTTTCTATCTGAGATAAGTGTTTCGCGCATTAATTTCTCGGCTCAACTCCACCGTGTCTTATCTCATGTTCAGAAATAACCAACATGTTTTTACTTTCTAATTGGTACGAAAAAAGGCGTAACGCATTGGTTACGCCTTTCCATTCATTTCAATGAACACTTATTCAGCTGCGTTTTCACCATCAGCTGCAGGCGCAGCAGCATCCGCAGTTTCGGTTGCTTCTTCTGCTGGTGCTTCAGCTTCTTGTGTACCATAAGACAGCGTCACAACAACGTCTTCAGGGTCGCCAAGAACGGTATATTTTTTCGAGTCTGCAAGGTCGCTCACACGAATGGCATCACCGACAGCCAGTTTAGACACGTCAATTTCAATCGTATTTGGAAGATCATTAGGAAGCGCGCGTACGGTCAGCTCTGACAGCTGGTTGTTCAAGACAACATCGCCGGTTTCAACAACTTCCGTACCCTTAAGTACTACAGGTACAACAGCATCGATTTCTTCATTCATATTGATTTCGAGAAAATCAATATGACGAACAGTGCCCTTTAACGGATCAAATTGCAATTCATGAGCCATCACCGTATATTTTTTCTTACCTTCAATGTCCAAATTGATAATTGCGTTTCTGCCTTCGCTGCGGAAGAGCTTGCTTACTGCTCCGGCATCAACCGCAACAGATTCGTTACCTACTGTCTTTCCATAAACTACGGAAGGAATCTTTCCTTCTTTTCTCAATTTCTTTGCATACGATTTCTTGAATTCGCTGCGAACAGCCGCACTTAATGTTGCCATGCGTCATTGCACTCCCTTTCAAATGGATCCTTATTAAATTTTTGACGAATCACGTATAATCTAACCCTGTAAGGCACTAAATTCCGATCGATAGTTAATTAAACAACCGGCTGACCGACAATTTTTCGTGAATACGAATAATTGCTTCACCGATCAACGGTGCGACAGACAACTGCACAATTTTGTCAATTTTCTTCTCTTCAGGCAGCGGAATCGTGTTGGTCACAACGAGTTCGCTGATTGCAGACGCCTGAATACGTTCGATTGCGGGACCCGACAAAACAGGGTGTGTACAGCAAGCATACACCTTTTTAGCGCCGCGCTCAACTAAGGCGTTAGCGGCAAGCGTAATCGTACCTGCCGTATCGATAATATCATCGACAATAATGCACGTTTTGCCCTGAATATCGCCGATAATGTTCATGACTTCTGCAACATTCGGACGCGGGCGGCGTTTATCAATGATTGCAATTGGTGCTTTTAGGCGGTCAGCCATTTTGCGTGCACGCGTCACACCGCCATGATCCGGAGAGACAATAACGATATCCTCAAGCTGCTTGCTCATGAAATATTCCGACAGGGTCGGGACACCAAGAAGCTGGTCGACAGGAATGTCAAAAAATCCTTGGATTTGCGGCGCATGCAAATCGAGTGTCAACACGCGTGTTGCACCTGCTGTTTCCAAAAGATTGGCAACAAGCTTCGCTGTGATCGGCTCGCGAGCACGGGCTTTGCGGTCCTGCCTGGCATAGCCGTAATAAGGGATAACCAAATTGATCGTTTTTGCGGATGCGCGTTTCAACGCATCAATCATGATCAGCAATTCCATCAAGTGTTGATTCACCGGATCACTTGTTGACTGAATGACATAAACTTCACTGCCTCGAATGCTTTCTTCGATGCTGATTTGGATCTCGCCGTCACTGAATGACGATACAATGCATTTTCCGAGTTTAATACCGATATGCTCTGCAATTTGCTTTGCAAGATCAGGATTTGAATTGAGGCTGAATACTTTCAAATTTGGATCTAAATAGCTGACCATCTAATGGTTCCCTCCAGTTAATGGTTTAACCTGTACTTTAATTATGTTTTTTTGCCCGGATCTTGCGATGCCTCACCTATTTTTAAATGCTCGGCCCGCTCCGTTCTCCAATGTCCGTGTTCTTTACGTCGACAAAACTGCCCACTTTTGTCTGATCATGGATCTTGGACAGCGGACGAATATGTGCGAAAGGTCCGATCTGCACATTGCTTCCAATCGTACTGTTCTCCAGCACAGATTGATCAATCTGCGTCCCGTCGCCAATCACACAGTCGCGAATTTGCGAATAAGCACCGATTGTGCAGCTGCTTCCGATTCGTGTCTTTCCGGCAATGACCGTCCCCGGATAGACAACCGTATCCATGCCGATCTCGCATTCCGCCGACAAATAGGTTGTATCCGGATCGATCAGTGTCACACCATTCTGCATCATTGCCCTATTGATGCGTACCTGCATATATTTCCCTGCAGCAGCCAATTGAATGCGGTCATTGACACCGACTGTTTCCTCGAACTGTTCTGTTGCGTAGGCAATCACTTTCTCAGAGTCGCGGACAAGCAAACCAATAACATCAGGAAGATAGTATTCACCCTGAACATTATTGTTTTTCACTTGCTTTAAAAGGGTAAACAATTTACGGTTGTCAAAACAATAGATGCCCGTATTAATTTCTTTTACCCTTTTTTCATCAGGATTTGCATCTTTATGTTCGACAATTTTCGCAACATTTCCTGATGAATCCCGAATGACGCGACCGTATCCCGTCGGATCTTCCAATTTAGCGGTCAACACTGCTGCCGCTGCCTGATTCTTTTCTTGAATCTGAATCAGCTTCTCAATGGTTTGATGAGTGATCAGTGGAGTATCTCCGCAGAGAACAACCGTCGTGCCTTCTTGCTCGGCTAATCGATCCGCGGCTTGAAGCACAGCGTGTCCTGTTCCAAGCTGCTTTTGCTGCAACAGGCATTCAGCCCTATCACCGACCGCCGCTTTCACCTCATTCGCCCCATGTCCGACAATGACATAAACCTTTTCGAAATCAGCTTTGCCAACCTCATCAATGACATGTCGGATCATCGGTTTGCCACAAACCTGATGCAGCACTTTATATAGTTTCGATTGCATTCTTGTACCTTTACCGGCAGCAAGAATGATCGCAAATCGATTTGACATGATGAACCCCCATAGCTTTCGCTGATCCTTAGCGTCCATTTTAGACTATAGCTTAAAAACAACCCTTTTTCAAGATAACAAAGGCGAAATTTGCGTCAATTCGTCAGAACATGTTTTTTAATGTTCAAGTAAAAAAAAAGAACCAATTGGCTCCTTTTTTTACTAATAGCTCTTATCCTCAAATCGAATCGTATTCATGAACAAGTAATTCGTGAACATGCTGGGCTTGTCTCACAAAATTCTGCAAATGAAAAGTATCTTTAAAATGACGTTGACGCAGCCCTGCTGATAAAAATGTTTGACCTATCAAAGACATGCAATCTTATAACACGGCCATTATTTAAGAAGCGCCTGCCTGTTCGAATGAAGGATCGCCCTCACATGCATGTTCATATTCACTAAGTATTGCCGACTGTATTTTCTCTCTAGTCCCTGATGTGATGGGGTGGGCAATATCCCTAAACTCCCCGTCAGGTGTCCGCTTGCTGGGCATCGCGACGAATGTGCCATTGTTTCCATCAATCACGCGAATATCGTGAACAACGAACTCTTTATCAAGAGTTATTGAAGCGATTGCCCTCATGCGCCCGTCAGTATGCACAAGCCGCAATCTGACATCTGTTATTTCCATTGATAAGACACCACCCTTTTCCCTTATGCGTAACTCGTCATTCTAAATACTTGTTTCAACATAAAAAGTGGGAAATCCTGCAAGTGGCAAAAAGAAACAAAAATATTTTTATTATTTGCGCATATAGTGTTTGACGGCAGTTCAAAAATTTATTGGAAACGGTTAGTCTTTTACTCCAAGAGAATTATTTTTCGGCAGCCATTCGTACACGTTACCGTTTTCAATTGTCAGCGCATCTTGTTGCTCAAGGATTGACAGTTTAAGCAGCGATACATAATGATTAACCAATTTCGGACGTTCATCTTTTTTTTCAACGAGAACGGCCATGCCGGCAACCTTTGCGCCGAACTCCTCCACTAAATTAATCATACCTTTCATCGTTCCTCCAGCTTTCATGAAGTCATCGACGATTAAAACACGTGCGTGTGCTTTCAGACTTCTTCGCGGCAAAACCATTGTCTGTATCCTTTTTGAAGACCCGGATATATAATTAATGCTTACTGTAGATCCCTCGGTTACTTTGCTGCTTCGTCGGACGACAACAACCGGTACGCTGCACTGCGTGGCAACTGCGTACGCAAGCGGAATACCCTTTGTCTCCATCGTCATGATTGCATCCAGCTTTTCATTAATAAAAACCGATGCGATCAGCCGTCCAATCGCATTAATATAGTCCGGCTTCCCCAGAATATCAGTCATATAGAGATAGCCTCCAGGTAGAATCCGCTCCTTTCGCGTCATCTGTTCCTGCAATCGTCCAAGCAATTGTTCGGCTTCCTCGCAGCCCATGGATGGCATATAACATACTCCGCCCGTAGCCCCCGCCTGCGTCTGCAGCCGTCCGATTTCTTGAGATTCAAAGTTCTCCTTGATAATCGTCAGATCTTCGCTTATCGAGGATTTGGCAGATTCATACCGTTCCGAAAAATAGGAAAGCGAAATCACCTGGTGAGGATGCCGCAGCAAATATTCTGTCATATCGACCAGTCTGCTGCTTCGCTTAAGTTTCATGATAATCCTCCAAATCCGAATATTTTAAAGCAATTTTACACCATTATTCGTATTCAGACAAGAGGGTAAACGGTTTACAAAGCCTCACGGCGAATACCTGCGAACAATAACCTCTCATCCCATTCATCAAGCGCAACATTCGTGATTCATGCTGAGTAAGTGCAAACACGGTTGGTCCGCTTCCGCTCATCAATATCCCTTCCGCACCGATCGCTTTCATATGACCTTTTATCTTTGCGATATCCGCAACTTTTCTCATGGTCACAGACTCAAGAGAATTACCGAGCAGTCCGCAGATTGTCTGAAAATCTTCCTTCTTGATGGCTTGGATCATGGCATCAACATCCGGATGAACAATCGGCTGACTGTCCAAATCTTTATAGATCTGCGCCGTTGATACCGACACGTCCGGCTTAACAAGAACGACCCAGCAAGGAGCCAAGGACGGCAAAGGCGTAATTTGTTCGCCTCTTCCGGTGGCGAGTGCCGTTCCTCCTTTAATGCAGAAAGCGACATCAGATCCGATTTTCGCTGAAATTTCCAGCATTTCTTTATAGGACATACCAATATGCCATAGCTTGTCCAGGGCACGGATCGTTGCCGCGGCATCCGTGCTTCCTCCGGCAAGTCCTGCAGCAACTGGTATATTTTTTTTAATCGTTATTTCTACACCGCGGCGAATATCATAACATTCTTTGATGTACTTAGCAGCCTGATATGCGAAATTACGTTCATCCTCGGGCACATAGGGGGCTGATGTACGGACTATAATTCGATTCTCATGCAGATCGCCGCATTCCACCCGATCTGCTAAATCAATTGAGGTCATGATCATTTTGACCTCATGATAACCATCGCTTCGATTCCCAACAACATCAAGGGAAAGGTTAATTTTTGCCGGTGCTTTCTCAAGTACTTTCAAACGGTTCCCCCACTTCCAATTAACAAGCTGCTTTCGTATACATGTCCAATTTTAATAAAAAGCAATTGATGCGACGATCACGGATGATCTAATGTCCGGATTGCCACAGAACGTGGCGCTTTGACGGACCGACATTCATGGATGCCCTAGTATCCCGTTCACCCCAGAACAGCATTCTTAGCTGGATCCTGATCTATAATACCTACTCCGTTTTTTTACACTTTATAGTTTAAAGGAAACGAGCATGAAGAAAAAGGGGGTCCCATCCGTTTCTGGACAGAATCCCCTTCTTTCGTGCTCAATCATGGTGCTGTTTATCAGCGTCACCAAGTGTCGCTTCAGCTTTTTGAATAGCGAGGCGCACCATATTGCCTGCGTCGCGGGCCTTGATGCCGCCCCATCCTTCATTCTTGACCGTATCATAAAACCCCAGCTCTTTGGCAAGTTCCTCTTTAAATGCTTCAGACATAATGCCTCTGCGTCTGGACATGATCGGCACAACTCCTTTCCAATGGTCGAGCAGAAATTAGGTTGCACTAATTTACTTTCTTCTATTCGCCAAACGTGCTAAAATGAATTTTGACGAAAGACTTATGAAAAGCATAAACGCGCATCTCCAGTTTTGTCCGTGAATTTCGAACAAAAAGGGTGCGCGCATCCGCTATAAATAAATGGTCTGTCATCATGGAAATCGAACAAGCAATTCATTACTGGCCGCTCGCCATTTCCTCCAAAAAGGTGAGTTCCACCGAGTCCGTCAACACATCAGTGTAGCTGTACGATACGCGGTCATACGCGTTCGAATCTTTATCCAGCCTCACAATAAAAACCGACGGATAGGTACCTTCCAAAACACCAATGCGTTGAATCGTTTTGCGTCTGCCACCGTTTGCCTTTAATGTCAAACGTTCGCCGACACGTTCGTCTAGAGCGCCTCTGATATCATCAATGGTTTTTCCCATCTCGACAATCCACCTCGCTTAATTATAAGTATACCACAATGGACGTCAAAAAATCAAATAGTATGAATTATATCAAGAAACCATTGTTGCTGTCAATACATTTATTGCGAAGAACAGGCGTTATTTTCTCTCAAAATTCGACTGAATTTCCTACTAAATTATTTTTATTCCGAGGGGTAGGGCAGACCCGTGCGAAGCATCCCCCGACTTTCCACCCCGCCCAAGCCGCCTGCACCGGTCAGCGTGTTTCTGAGCACTTCCCACACATTGACACTATCCATAAAAGACGTAAAACTGATCCTGGCGGCAAGATAAACCGGATCAAGCGCATGAATATTTACGCGGTCAGGCGAACTGGCAAAATTCGATCCCGCCCGAATTAAATATTCAAAATTAGATTGGCAAGCGCCGGAAAAAATAATCATCTGATCAAGACTGGGCCAGTGATAGCGAACCTCTTTGACTGTTCGGATAAAATACCCCGAATTGCGGTAGGCCTTAATCTCGTCTGGCATTCCCTTATTCTTCATAAATGCATCATGTCCGGTCAGTACAAGAATATCCGGGCGGATCTGCGCGACCAGCTTCGGAGCAAGATCAGGCATTTCCGATTCCTGCATATATTTGCCGATTACAGGTACATGCAGTTTTTCATAAAAAGCAAGGCACTTTTTTAAATAATACGGATCTCCGTCAATGTGAAGCACACGTCCGGGCATTTCAAAATACGAAGCCCCTTCCCGATAACCATTTGTTGCCGTATATCCTCTTTTCAATTTCATTTGCTTATAGTCCTGTCTGAAAAGCTTGTAGGACTCCGCTTCCTTCGAACTCGTCACTTTTTCATACTCTTCCCGTTCATCTTTAGTTACTAGAACCAAGTCATCGAGCGGCGCGTCTGCGTACAAGCGCAAGTCATGGCCATTCAACTCGGCGCTTTTTGTCTCTTCATGAATGGCCACCACACGAAACGGAAGGTCGCAATGGTATGAAGTTCGCGCCACGAGATCTCCTACTTGAACCGTCATGTTCCACTCCCTCTTTTCAGCACATCCGGATCCGTAAAAAATCAGAGTCATCCTTTTCAATCTATGATTGTGCAGAAACGAATATTCATGAAGGGACACTTCAACAATTGAACATGATCGCAGCCTTTAACTTCCTCTTAGAAAAATCTGGCATTGACCGGTCCGTACTGCCGCAGGACGCGATGAATGCCGCATTGTACATAAGTTCCGTCAAAAATAATTCGCTGGTATGTTTACACACTTCTTATAAGAAAATAAAGAGGACACTGACCGACGCTTATTACGTCGAACGGTGTCCAGAAAATCACACAATTATTACTCGCTAAGATTATTTTGTTTTGCAGAAGTCCACTCTGAACGTAAAATGCCCATGTTAACGAGATCGTAGAATTTTCCGTCCCGGTAAACTGCGGATCGCTGTCTTCCTTCATGCTTAAATCCGGCTTTCTCGTAAGCGCGAATGCCTCCGGAGTTATATTCGATCACATCTAAGCCGACACGATTCAAATTTAATTCATGAAAAGCGTAACGCAGAATGACTTTTAAAGCATCTGAACCGTAACCTTTATTACGATTCTTGGCTTCCCCAATTCCAATTGCTAAAAGACCTTTCTGGTTATTCCATTCGATACTGTGTATGGCGACAAAGCCAATTAATTCATCATTTTCCAACGTCCTTAATTTAAACTCAACAGTATTAGAATGACTGTTTACTTCGGATTCTAGTTGACTTTTAGATTTTGGCACTGCGATCTCCGTATCCACATTTCGAAGATAGACATCATCTTCGTACCATCTTTCCATAATCTCAATATCTTCCGCTCTGTGGGCGCAAAGTTTTACCAATTGACCTTTAAAAAGATTCTCATACATGCCTGCTCTAATCTCCCTTACTTAGTTTGAATTCACCTCTGCTGTGCCAAATACATTTGTATTGTTCAATATCATCACTCCGTTTCACTATGGTACTGACATATTATCATGTAAAATTAATGGTGTGAATTACGCTGGCTACTTGCATACCGAGTTTCATGGAACATTACTTACCTTTTTTATGCGGCAATGGTTGGTGTCTTTACTTGTGAAAAAAGAGCCGCAGATCGGCTCTCTTTTCGGACAATCTATTTATTCATTGCTCAGTGCGTCACTCAATCGAGCGAACTCTTCGATTGACAGTGTTTCGCCGCGGCGACCGGGGTCAATACCGACTTTTTCTAATATCGACAGCAAATGTTCTTTTTGGTCTTTGTCATATAAATTATTGATGAGGTTGTTCATTAAGGTCTTTCGACGTTGCGCAAAGCTTGCGCGAACCAGTTTAAAAAAGAACGCTTCGTCGACAACCTGCACTTTTTTCTCAGGGCGAACATCTAGACGGATCACAGCAGAATCCACATTCGGCTGCGGTACAAATACCGTCTTCGGGACCGTCATCACAATCTTTGCTTCGGCAATGTACTGAACGGCTATGGACAGCGATCCATAACTTTTCTCTCCCGGTTCAGCTTGGAGCCGGCTCGCGACTTCCTTTTGAATCATCACAACAATTGTATTGATTGGCAAATCGCCGGTCAGCAATTTCATCAAAATCGGAGTTGTCACGTAGTAAGGCAGATTGGCCACTACAGTCACCGTTGCACCCGGAGGAAATTCCTCACTGATTATTTGGTGAAGATCAAGCTTCAGCACGTCGCCGAAACGAATGGCCACATTGTCAAAATCGTGCAGTGTATCATTTAATACGGGTTCCAATCTACGATCAATTTCCACAGCAAGCACTTGCTTCGCCTGACCTGCGAGTACTTGAGTGAGCGCACCCGCTCCCGGTCCAATCTCCAGCACGTAACTTTCTTCGTCGATACCGGCTGACAAGGCGATGTTATTTAAAATATTTTCGTCAATGAGGAAGTTCTGTCCAAGACTCTTTTTCAAAGTGAATTTGTGTTTGCGAATGACATCCTGCATGGTCTTCGGTGATGATATTCTTTTGTTCATGACGTTCACTCCTTCGATCGGATGACATCAAGCGCCTGCCTCAGGTCGCTTTCAGCAATTTGAAACATACGCAGTCGTTTATATAATTGTTTACCATTGGCATAGCCGATATTAAGTAGCTCACAAAGCTGTTCACGCAACGACCGCGACGTTTTATCGCCGAGCAGTCCCAGGCTCCTCAACGTCTGCATGCTGATCTGCTCCTCAGGCTCCTCGAATTGCGTATAGACCTTTTCGAGTGACCGCAGAATGGTACGCGGCGAGGCATGTTCAATTCCAAGGCTTTCATTTGTACCGCCCTGACCCTCGGCACGTGTAATAAATGCGTGTTTGCATCCGGGGACGGCGCGGCTGACAATCTTTCGAATTCGTTCACCAGGATAATCGGGATCTGTAAACACAATCACGCCGCGGCGAGCCTGTGCATTTTGAATAGCGCGAATAGTGCGCTTGCTGACACGCGATCCGTTGGTTTCAATCGTATCGGCATCGAGCGCACGATGAATTGCCTCCGTATCGCTTCTGCCTTCAACGACGATTATTTCTTTAACAATCATAAGATTTCTCCTTGCTCAGCCATTTTCGTGAATTCGGAAACAACGTCGTGCGTTTTCCGTTGTTATCTTTGCCATTTCTTCGAGAGACAGACCTTTAAGCTCTGCTACTTTTTCAGCAACCAGACGCACACGCGCCGGTTCGTTGCGTTTACCTCGGAACGGTTGCGGACTGAGGAACGGGCAATCCGTTTCAATTAACAAACGATCAAGCGGGACCATGGTGGCCGTATCTCGCTGCAGCTGCGCATTTTTAAAAGTAACCGGACCACCAAAACTAATGTAAAAATTCAAATCAATAAATTTCTGTGCCCAGTCCCAATCATCACTGTAACAATGCATGACGCCGCCAATTGATTCGGCATGCTCTTCTTTAAGAATGCGCCAAGTATCTTCGGTTGCCTCGCGATTGTGTATAATCAGAGGCAGACCCGCTTTTTTGGCCAACCGAATCTGTCTGCGGAACACCTCATGCTGCACCGACTTAGGCGATTTGTCCCAATGATAGTCCAAACCGATCTCGCCAAGTGCGACAATCCCGGGATGGGTCAAATTTCGTTGGATCAGTTGAAAATCATCCTCAGTCATGTCAATAGCATCTTCAGGATTCCAGCCGATTGCGCCATAAATATATTTATGCTGATCAATGATCGGAAAGACGCGTTCAATGGTCGGACGATCAACGCCGACCACAACCATCTGCGTAACGCCCGCTTCCTCAGCTCGATTGAGCATATCAGGAAAATCTGCGTCAAACGCCTCATCATTTATATGAGTATGTGTATCAAAAAGCATCGTGCCTCCCCCTAACTGTTCACTGTCACCATGAAGCAAAAAGGCGAGATCTGCGCGCACCCGCTCATCTCCCGCCTGCTTTGTTTTACATATCGCTAAATCAACGAATCTTTGTGCCGTTTGGCAGCGGTCCCGAGACCGTCGCCACCTTTAACGTACCGTTTGCGTCGCCCGCCAGCAACATTCCTTGGGAGAGCTCGCCTCTCAGCTTCACCGGTTTCAGGTTAGCAATAACAATAATTTTCATACCGACCAATTCTTCAGGTTTATAGAATTCAGCGATGCCGGATACGACTTGCCGCTTCTCATAGCCGAGATCCAGCTGGAGCTTAAGCAGCTTATCAGCACCTTTGACTTTGTCTACCTGCAGTACTTCGGCGACACGCAAATCAATTTTTTGAAAATCTTCCAAATGAATTTGCGCCGGTGCTTCTGCAACTGCTTTCGATTTTTTTTCCTTGTTGCCGTTCGGCTTCGTGCCTGATGCGCCTCGCATTTGCGACTTGATATAGGCTACCTCTTCTTTAATATCAAGACGCGGGAAAATCGGTTCTTCCTTGCGTACCGTCCATTGACCCTTGTTGAGGTTCAAGTCGCGGATCGAATCCCAAGTCTGATCTGCTGGCTCAGCTACACCGAGCTGACGGAATATTTTTGTCGGAGTCGACGTGAAGAACGGCTGAATCATGATGGCCACACTGCGAATCGTATTCACTAAATGTGCCATGACCGAAGCCAGTTCATCCTTCTTCTCTGCATTCTTTGCCAACACCCAAGGCTGCGTGTCATCAATATATTTATTGGCTTGACCAACCAGCTTCCAGATTGCGGATAACGCAACGGAGAACTGCAGATTTTCCATCTGTTCTTCGACCACAGATACAGCCTCTGCGAGCGCATTTTCGAGTCCTGCATCAAAATGAGTCACGTGACCGTCATAAGCAGGAACCTTACCGTCAAAATATTGGCTGCACATCGCAACCGTACGATTCAGCAGGTTGCCCAAATCATTTGCCAAATCAAAATTGATGCGTTCCACGAACGCCTCCGGGGTGAACAAGCCGTCTGACCCGAATGGCACTTCGCGCAGCAGATAATAGCGCAGCGCATCCAGTCCGTACCTGTCAATCAGTGGTTCCGGATCCACAACGTTGCCCTTTGATTTGGACATTTTGCCGTCTTTCATCAGCAGCCAACCGTGACCGAACACTTTTTTTGGAAGCGGAAGACCGAGCGCCATCAACATGATCGGCCAATAAATGGTATGGAAACGAACAATCTCCTTACCTACCAGATGCACATCGGCCGGCCAGAATTTCTTGTAATTCGTATCGTCTTCAGATCCATATCCGAGGGCAGTAATATAGTTGGTCAATGCATCCAGCCATACATAAACCACATGCTTCGGATTATTCGGCACTTGGATACCCCAAGAGAAAGAGGTTCTTGATACCGCAAGATCTTCCAGTCCCGGTTTAATAAAGTTGTTGATCATTTCGTTTTTACGCGATTCCGGTTGAATAAAATCCGGATGCTCTTCATAATATTTCAGCAGGCGATCCGCATACTTGCTCATCTTGAAGAAGTAGCATTCTTCTTTAACTTTTTCGACAGGATGACCGCTGTCCGGACTTTTCCCGCCGATCACTTCGCCCTTGTCGTTTTTTTCAATGTCAACGAGCTGAGATTCCGTATAGTACGTTTCATCAGGAATACTGTACCAGCCTTCATATTCACCAAGATAAATATCACCCTGGCGTTCCAGCTGAGCAAAAATTTTCTGAACGACCTTCGTATGGCGTTCCTGTGTCGTGCGGATGAAGTCGTCATAAGAAATGTCCAGTTTCTTCCACAGCTGTTTGATCTGTGCGACCATACCGTCAACATAGTCAATCGGTGAAATCCCTTTGGCTTTGGCTTTTTCCTCAATTTTCTGGCCATGTTCATCCGTTCCTGTTAAGAACATGACATCATAACCGCGCAGCCGTTTGTAGCGGCACATCGCGTCCCCGGCCACCGTCGTATAAGCGTGGCCAATATGTAGTCTACCGCTTGGATAGTATATAGGCGTTGTCAGATAAAAAGATTTGCGTTCCTCAGTCATAAATCCGTGCAGCCTCCTTATTTAATACCGTTTCCAAAAGATCCCTATCTTTAAAAACTATACGTTTCACCGGATTGAATGTCAAGAAAGCAAAGCGCGCATAAAGGTTGAATTTAAAGCACATGATTGCTCCTTTTAAGACCAATCATTTCCACGAATAAATCAGCTTATTCAAAAAGGACTCGCACCTGTTATGCGAATCCTTTTAAATTACGATTCAATTTGATGATAAATGCGGTAAATATCACGCTTCGGCTGCGCGCGATCGACCGCCGCCTGTTTAATTGCATCCTTTACGCTCAATTGTTTTTCACGGATGTAATATTCAACATGTTCATGTACTGAAAGGACCGACCACCAAAGTTCATCTGCTCGCGCCTCCGATTCGCTGCTTCCATCAACGATCAGGCAAAATTCTCCTTTTTGCGCTTCTCCATCATTCAGAAAATCAAGCATATCGCTGATTGTCCCGCGTATAAATGTTTCGTAGCGTTTCGTCAGTTCGCGTGACAATGCCATTTGGCGATTGCCGAAGAGCTCAAAAAG
Source organism: Sporolactobacillus sp. PKPK-6 (assembly GCF_056678885.1). Taxonomy (NCBI): domain Bacteria; kingdom Bacillati; phylum Bacillota; class Bacilli; order Caryophanales; family Sporolactobacillaceae; genus Sporolactobacillus; species Sporolactobacillus sp. PKPK-6. The sequence continues at coordinate 1,853,429 of NZ_JBWXPA010000001.1, forward strand.
ATCTTTCAAGGTATCCTTCACGCGAAACGGCGATTCATAAAAAATGATCGTGTACGGAAACGTACCAAGTGCTTGAAGTGCTTGGCTGCGCTCCTTTTTTACTCGCGGCAGAAAGCCATAAAACAAAAAATGATCGGTTGACAAGCCGGATGCAATTAAGCCGGTAAGCGCCGCATTCGCTCCGGGAAGAGGCACAACCGGGATCTCATGTTTGATGCAGGCCGCAGCGAGGTCTGCGCCGGGATCGGAAATACCCGGAGTTCCGGCATCGGTGACCAACGCCACATTTTTGCCGTTTTCAAGTTCAATGATCAGCTTTGCACCGCTTGTTTTCTTGTTATGCTCATGATAGCTGAAGAGCGGTGCATGGATATCGAAATGCGAGCAAAGTTTCATCGTGTGCCGGGTATCCTCGGCTGCAAGAATATCAGCGCTTTTCAACACGTCCAGTGCCCGATATGTGATATCATCCAGATTGCCAATCGGGGTCGGAACAAGAAACAAACTCCCCTTTCCTTCATGATCGCCTTGAAAACTGCGCTGCTCCCACATCTGTGCCGCTCCCTTGAATTAATACCTTTTTTTCCTGTCTTGTTAAATGCTTGATTGCCCATTCGCGTCGCATCGCTGCGGACTTGTCTGTAAGTTCTTCCTGATAAACAACGCGAACCGGCTTATGGCTGCGCGTGTATTTCGCGCCTTTTCCGCTGCAATGAAGCGCGAACCGTTTCGCAACGTCAGCCGCATATCCTGTATAAAGACTGCCGTCCGCACATTCTAAAATGTACACACTGTAGTGACTCATGAGTGCGGCCACACATCCTCTGTATAGCGTCCGTCCGGATGATACACAACGATCGGTGTAAGCGCGGCAAGTCCCGGCCTTCCGCCTTTCGTTCCTTCAACCAACACCATATTTGCCGGTTTGTGCCGATGGGGATGCACGAATTGCATTTTTTTCGGTTCTATACCCTCCGCACGCATCCCTTCCAGAATATCAACCAGCCGCTCCGGGCGATGCACAAGTGCAAGCTTTCCGCCCGGTTTGAGCAGGCGTGCACTCACTGCCAGCACATCCGCGAGCTTAATCAGAAGTTCGTGACGGGCAATCGCCAAATGTCTATTGATTTTCATGTCGCGCGCCGCATCAATTGTGAAATAAGGCGGATTGCAGGTCACCACGTCACAGGTGCCTCGGCCTATTTTTTCATCGATATGCTTGGCATCTTCGCATAAAAAATCAACGCGTTCTTCCAAATGATTCAGCAACGCGCCTCGTTCCGCCAGAGCGCATACTTCAGGCTGAATTTCAACGCCGGTAAGCTTCCCCTTTGTCCTTGCTGATAAAAGAAAGGAAATCACACCGTTCCCGGCACATAAATCAACCAGCCTGCCTCTCTGAATCGGCACATAGACAAAGCGGGCTAATAGAACAGAATCCAGTGAGAATGGAAAAAGGTCACTGGATTGAATAATTTTCAGATCGGTATCGAACAAATAATCGACTCGCTCATTATTGTTTATGTGCTGTTCGTTCATTATTTTCACCCAAATTATGCGTTCCGATTGCATTGCCTGAATCAGCAATCATTTTTTATTAAGAAACGAAAGACAAAATAAGCAGTCGCCATCATTGCGGACACTGCCGTAGTGCAGATTGCATATATGAAAGCCCTCTTTATAGAGTCTCGCCAAGTTGTCATAGCCTTCACCCACATCCGGCTCGGAAACAATCCCCGATTTCGGAGCAGTCTGGCTTTTCAAACCTTGAGCACGCTTCCCGGCATCATCAATGCGTTTTCTCAGGTTCTCATTCTCTAGAGTGAGATTCTGATTTTCTTCAAGCAATGCTGCAAGCTGCGCTTTCAAATTGCCGAAGTCCACATAAATTTGTCCCAGTTGCTCCTCTAAATGACTGACTTGTGAGAAAATGTCCTTCTTCTCCAAGTTCATCCACCTCTTATTTAGTGGCTTGCGAAGAAATAACCCCTTCTTCAATAAGCTCATCCAATGTATACTCAACGACTTTATTTTGTTCTTTAAGCTCAATCTGAACCAAGCGTTCCAAGATATTCAGCCCGACAACACGGCCCGCGCCATAGCTTACATTAATTGGTGCCCCGATATCCGGCAGTGCCTTCTTCGCCGATTCATACTGATCATTTTCATATTTCAGGCAACACATCAACCGTCCGCAAACGCCTGAAATTTTTGCAGGATTCAAAGACAAATTCTGATCTTTGGCCATTTTAATCGATACCGGCTCAAAATCGCCGAGAAAAGTCGAGCAGCAGAGCATTCGTCCACAAGGGCCGATACCACCAAGCATCTTAGCTTCATCGCGGACACCGATTTGCCGCAATTCGATTCTTGTTTTGAATACTGCGGCGAGATCCTTAACCAACTCGCGGAAATCGACGCGTCCATCAGCGGTAAAGTAAAAAATAATTTTATTGCGGTCAAATGTATATTCAACATCCACCAGCTTCATTTCCAAGTGGTGATTGTATATTTTCTGAAGGCAAATATCCATTGCAGCCTGAGCATCTTCCTTGTTCTTACGCACTTGCAATTCGTCGGAATCTGTTGCGATTCGTACGACTTTTTTAAGAGGCAGAACAACGTCCTCTTCGTCTACCGTCTTTTTTCCGATGACAACTGTCCCGCATTCAATCCCGCGCGTTGTTTCAACAACGACTTGTGCATTTACCGGAATGGACAACTGATCCGGGTCAAAATAATAGACTTTACCGGCTTTCTTAAAACGAATGCCGACAATTTCATAATTCATTTACGTTACCTCCTAACCTGATCACCAGCCGCTCCATGACACTTACGCCATTGACATGAGCGTCCAGCTGTCCTCGGGCGTCCAGAATAAGTGACATCGCCCGAATCGTTTGATCAGATGAAAGCGAGAGCATCTGCTCCTTGAGCCTGTCCATCTGATCCTCAAAGACAATTTCCTCTTGACGATTCAAATGAAGCGACAGAAGATCTCTATACCAAAAAAGGATCAAATCTAAGCCGATAGCCATTTTTTGATTATCATCAAAGTTGGGAGAGAATTTTTCATAAATATAAGGCAGTGCGGATTCTACAGACTTAAATAGCCTTTGCATTAATTGTAACACTTGCGAACGCGCCTCGGCAAACCATTCCTCTTTGCATAAACGAGAGGCTTCTTCATAGTCATGCGTTAAGGCGACTGCCGGTTTCAGCAACGGCTCCGGCAGTCCTTCCTGCACCATACGCTGACACAGCATATGATCCGAGAGCGGCACGAACGAAAGCACTTGGCATCTGGAAATAATTGTGTCCAGAAGCTGATGAATCTGTTCGGTCACAAGCAGAGCCAGCGTTCCCGGATGTGGTTCTTCAATAAATTTCAGCAAACTGTTTTCTGCTTGAGCAGTCATTTTTTCCGCCTGCTCAATGATGAATACCTTGCGCCCAGATTCCACGCCGCGATAGGCGAACTCTTTCATTAAATAAGCGATTTGCTCTTTTTTTATCGACGCCGCCCCTTCTTCAGGCGCAATCCAGATGACATCCGGATGATTTCCCGAAGCAATTCTGCGGCAATTTCTGCACGTCATGCATGGGCCCTGATCGGTAGGTGATTCACAAAATAAGGTTTGCGTAACAAGCAGGGCAACCTTGTGTTTTCCGGTTCCCCGCGGTCCTTCCAGCAAATACGCGTGCGCCAATTCATCTCTTTTGATGGCGTGCCGAAGCACCTTCGCCACAGTCTGCTGCTGCTTGCTTAATTCCTGCCAGTCCATGCTTTGCTCACTTTCCAATCATTTTTAACAACTATATATAAAGATTAATCAGCATGCCGCGAATTTCATCAAGCTGATCAAGCAGTTTGAGTTCATCTTTATTTTTATCCAATAAATCATTCGTCAGTGTAATCAGTTTCTGATCCACGGTCTTAACCAGTGTCTGCTGAGCACCGCCTTGCTGCCACGAACGAGATTGCGATGTCCCAAGTCCGGTTTGTACCGCTTCCTGAAGAAAGGAGCGCACATATTTTTTGTAGACTTGCAAATCACGGATTGTACGCGAGCTCGATACGCGCTTCGCCTGTTCGCCGACCTTATTGAGCAGTGCCTTCAGCGCATCGTCTTGCATTGCGCCCTTTTGAGTGCTTAAAGTGCGCTCAAACGAGGTACGCGGCTGCACGGCCGTACTTTCCCGTTTGGACACAGATTCGCCCAGGTTTGCATGCTGATTAATTTTAATCGCCATGAAAAACAATGCCCCCCTCTCACCCAAGCATGTGCATTAAAAATGCTTAAATTGATCAACATCAAGAACGAACACCGTCGCCCCTCCGACTTCAACCTCTACCGGATGCATCATATAACCGTCTGCATTCGCGTCAAGCGAAGATATAGGTGAAATCACTTGATTACGGCTGTGGCAATGTTCCTTGATTAGTTCAAGAAGTGCGTCTACTTGGTGATCCTCCGTGCCGATAATAAAGGTCGTATTGCCTGAGCGCAGAAATCCACCTGTGCTCGCCAGCTTTGTCGCGTGGTAATTTTCATCCACAAGTGCCTGCTGCAGAAAATTACTATCCTTATCTTGAACAACAGCAACAATCAATTTCATCGCAATCATCCCTTCCGCACGATCCATATTATGATTCTAATAATAAGTGCCCAACAACATAATCCTTTAACAAGACCAAAAATTAATGAACACGATTGATAAATTGGAAAAAATCAGCAATAACATCTTGAAAAACATGGTCATGATCCTGCTCACCGTCAATTAAACGGATACGTGATTTATTTTCTTCATAGATTGAGAGAAATCCTTCTCGAACGCGTTTATGATAGGTCAGCGCACGCATTTCAATTCGATCCAGATCATCCGCAGATTTTGTGACCCCTGCTTCCGGAGCCCCGCTTCGATTCTTCATTCTACTTCTGCCAGTCTCCGGTGAAACATCGATCAGATACGTCCTGTCCGGCAAAATGCCACCGGTAGCAAATTCATTAATTTGTTTTACAACTTTAACGGGCTGCCCTAAGCCATAGCCCTGATACGCAATGGATGCGTCGACAAATCGGTCGCAAAGAACGATTTGTCCGGCGTTAACAGCCGGCACAATTTTTTCTATCACATGCTGACTTCTTGAGGCAGCATAGAGAAGAATTTCTGTCTTTTCGGCCAGTTCTTGATCAGGATTCAGAACGAGCTGTCGAATTTTATCACCGATCTCTGTTCCGCCCGGCTCTCTTGTAAGCAAATAGGGAAGGCCTCGGCGTTCCAACTCTCCCGCCAATCGATGAATTTGCGTTGTTTTTCCGGAACCATCCGGGCCTTCAAATGTAATAAAAAGTCCTTTATGTGTCATTCTTATGATGCTCCCTCAACTGGTAAACCTTGATTTTCCCTTGATTAATCCATTCATTCTGAAAGACTGCCCCAGCCTCTTGCCAATACCGGATCAGCTCCAGACCATGCTCCGTCACACGTTCGCCTTCAACAACAATAGGAATCCCCGGTGGATATGGAATTACCGATTCCGCTGCAGTTCGTCCGACCGACCGATTCAGCTCTGTATGTTCACTGCTCAGCACCGCTAAATTCCGGTACGAATCGACAAGGGAATCGAATTTTGGAAACGAAGGCGCCTGTCCTTGTTCGGCAGAGGTACCCGAGGCACATTGGCCAATGACTTGGTTGATGCACCGAAACGCCTCGTCGTAATCGATGTCCTCAGTTAAGCCGAGAACCAGGAGGATGTGACGCGGATCAGCCATTTCAGGATATATTCCCGAAGCGATCAGCTGCCGCTGTACCTCAAACCCATTCTCCCGAGTAGCCAGCTGCAGCACCACCTTAAATGGATCAAGCATGAAGCGATTTGAATCTGCATGCAGAACGCTTAACCCGTCAATTGAACACAGACGCCGAACGAAAGCATCGCGACGTGCAAGCATCCGGTCGATTCGTATGTCATCAAGAGCCGCCATGTAATAACGCGCCAAATCGAGCGAGGCCATGATCGGGTAAGACGGACTTGAGCTTTGCAGCATAGCACGAACGCTCTCAATTTTTTCTAGTGAAACGCGTGTTGAGTTGACATGCAGATAGGCACCCATCGTCATTGCCGGTAGCATTTTATGTGCCGAGTGAACCACAAGATCGGCACCCAGATCCAAACTTGACGGTGGAACGGGCGCACCGATTTTGAAATGCGGTCCATGAGCCTCGTCCACCAAGACGTACAGTCCCTGTTGATGGGCACAGGCAATTAATGGACCTATTGATTGAGACGCGATTCCATAATAACTTGGATACGTCAAGATAAGTGCTTTTGCCTGCGGATAACGGTTCATACATTCAACAAGCGCCTGGAGTTCGATTCCCGCCGCAAGTCCAGACGACGGATCAACGGACGGAGCGAGAAACACCGGATGAACCTGCGCTAATTTCAAAGCATTGAAAACAGACTTGTGACTGTCCCGCTGAACCAAGACAACATCACCCGGTTCACACGTGGCAAGAACCATCGTCAAGTTCCCAACTGTTGATCCATTAACAAGAAAATAGCTGGCACGCGTCTCGTAATAGGCTGCAAGAAGCCGCTGCGCATCACGCAATATCCCCTCCGGATGGTACAAATCATCCAGATTTGCCACTTCCGTCGCATCGATGGACAGGATTGATTTAAAAACAGACTCCGCCTTTTCAGGAAAAACCAGACCATCTTTGTGTCCGGGAACATGAAAGGAATATTCCTGTTTTCGATGATACTTGATTAATCCGTCATAGACGGGGGTACTTTGCTGATTCATTGTTGAACTTCCTTGACGTTTAATATCTTCATTTTAGCATAGTCAAGGATTTTTCAACCATTATTAACTCGAGGGTTTTTTATTGAGATGAGCTTATTCTCACTGAGAAGTATAAATGCGTGTATCGATTATTTTTTCCCTATCTTAATCGTCAGCTCCGTGACGCCAATAATTAGCAATGCAGCAACAAAAAGAGAAAGTGCAGTAGTATTATCAGACGCTCCAACATTAAAGATTACGAGGCTGAGTAATAAGAGAAGAACGCCGATTATGAATCCGGCTGATTGTTTCATAAGAATCAACTCCATGAGACGCAGCGTGATCGCAGCTTGTGGAAGATCAATGAGGTAGATTAACGCCGCCGCTGCAAAATAGGAACAGCCTAAGCTAATAAGACAGTTGAGGTTTTTATCGAGTGGACATTGTTTCTGAAATATAATCTTTCATCCATTGTTTGGTTTCCATCCAGCGGAAAAACAATGTGCCGAAGAAAACACCAATTCCATTAAGAATCAAGGCATCGACATCAAAAAGGTGTTTTGGAAATTGAGGAATTCCATTCATGAGAAAAAGGGCAAGTTCAACTGCAAAAGAAGCAGACATACCAATCATTATGAGACCCGGAAGAGCGAACCGGCCTCGCGTCATAAAGCCGACAAAAAACATAAAGGGAACAGGCAGACAAATCCGCCACATAAGCAGCCAATGTCCTTGAGTACTTTGAATCTGCAAACCAATCGTTTGAAACGGCTGCAGATTGAGCAATATACTGTCCGGCTTCACGACCGACTGCTCTGCAGCGCCCATCGGCTGAACGGTCAGCAGGGCGGTGATCATAATGTAACCAACGAACAGAGACAGGAAAACACCGCGATTATAAGTCAGCGTATGTCGTATATATTTCTCAAATAACAAACATGCAGAGAGCAAAAGACTGTAGGTCACAAAAAAGTCAAAGATCGTCGGATTGAGTATATGGTCCACCAAGTCGCCACCTCTCGCCTACATTTTTCTTTGTACCCATCATAATATAGATTAGGCCGCATAAACGCGCATTTTTGATGCGTGATCACGCATTTTTGATGCGGTATCACGCATTATTTGAAAAAAGAGAGGATTTTGACTGTTACCTGTTTGTTTTCGTCTGTTGGGCAGCTCTTGTTCTATGGAGTTCATTCCCGATTCCCAGCTCGTTGACTTTTTCAACGGCTTCAATTCGTGAATGGACACCTAGTTTTTGAAAGATGCCGGTCAGATGCTTTTCAACGGTTCTCTGACCAATCAATAAATTTTGAGCGATTTCGCGATTGGTCTCGCCACGCATCACTGCAGAAAGAATAGCTCGCTCATTTTGATTTAAATGCACTTTTGCCCTTCCTGTTCGCGCTGCATCAGCGACCTGCAGGCGCTGGAAAAGCCAGACCGGGAGCAGCACCTCATCACGGAGTGCCGCATGCAGTGCAGCAATGAGCGAATCGATGGAGGCTGATTTACTGACAACACCTGCAATGCCTCGTTGAATCATGGATGCAAAAAGTGGCTCGATTTCTGTTTCATAACCTGTGTAAATAATGATCTTGGCATCGGGATCCAGATCTAAAATTAAGTCGGCTGTTGCCATACCGTCCATATCTGGCATATTAAGATCCACTAAGAAGAGATCGTAGCTCTTTTTCTTTAAAATGGCTTGAATCATTTTTGCCGACTGCTCCGTATCGACTTCAAAACCTGCGTTTTTCAGCACCGCTTTTGTTCCGCTTGCAACTACTGCATGATCGTCAATTACTAATATTGATGTCATAGATTCCAACTCCCTTAAGTGACACTCCAGCCGCTCGCTGTCGCGGACGCACCGCGAGCTCATACATGCTCGTATCAGCCGGGTCTCGCGCTTTCGTGTCTGGTTTCCTAATCCGACTTTCTTTTCTTGTTAAATAGGCAGATGAATTTGCACAGATAATCCTCCATCTGTTCCCTCAATTTTTCTTTCTCTGAACAAGACGTTCCCATTCAGACCTTCAACCCTGCTCATTATTCCGGTCAATCCTGTAGTACTGAAAAAAGGATCAATAGCAGTATTGGCCAAACCGGCACCATCATCTTGATAGCAGAGCAGACAGCTGTCCTCTTCAAAAGAAAGATCCAATCGAACTCTGGACGCTCGCGCATGGTTCATGGCATTGTGCAGCAATTCCTGAATCGCTCGATAAAGACAGAGTACCATTTCTTTGGAGAGTCCATGGGGTATATCGGCAAGGTGCGTTTCCAAATGAAAGTCTGCCGACAGATTGACTCGTTGAAATAACACATCGAGCGCATTTTCCAATTTTCCGTTGAAAATATCTGCCGGATACCATTCTCGAATCATTTTGCGCATTTCTTCAGTATTATCGAGAATGCGTTCGCGAATATAGCTGAGCTTTCTGACGGTCTCCGGATGATGAATCTTTTTAACCGCCGCATCGATTTCGCGGGCAATCGCCAATTGATCCTGAATATTTGTATCATGCATATCCCTTGATAAATGCGCTCTTTCTTGTTCTGAAATGGAGAACAGCCATCGATTCATGGCATGTGGAATTCTTTTGCGATCATTCTCGAGATGATGAAAGGCTTGCAAGAGTCCTTCCGTTTTATAGAGATTATCGATAACGACCCGTGCGTAGCTCACCAATGTCTCAAGCCACATATTTTCATCAAGATTAAGACTACGCCCCGGCTTCATCCACTTTCCGACAAGTACAACTTTATTGGTTTTATCATCTTTAAGCAAAACGGTAAATCCAATATTGCTTTTCTTTAAATCAAAATCATGATCAGCAATGATCGGCATGTGACGCATCAACAACGTTGTCTTTTTATTCACTTGACGCATCCGGCCTTTCGAATTCACAAGAAAAAGTGCCGTTTCTTCAACCGGGAGCTGAGACAAAACAGCACGCCGCAGCATTAAGTCAACATGACGAAGTGTGTACTCGGTCTTGGATTTCTGCAGAAACCGATTCAGCGTTTCCTGTCGCCTTCTGCGCTTTGGATGAAGAAACTGAATCAAATGGTAATCGGTGTACTCTTTGATATAAAAAATAATCAGTCCAACGACAAAGCATAGTGCCCCGAGCCTGGCTACATCCGCCGGACTCTCAGTTATATGCCGCTGTACCAATCCGAGAAAGCTGATCAAAATCAGCAATGTAATTGCGAAACTCAATGCACAGTAATAGCCGAATTGCCCAATATAAAAGGACATGTCGATCAGTGCTGAGGACAAGACGATATAGCACAGAGTAACAGGAAGCATGATCATCCATGGTGTTGTCCACTCTACAGGGACTAATGATGTCCCAATGAACATATTTGGGAGCGCATAAAGCGCAACAAATGGAAATAACGCAAGAAAAAAGCCAGCCATCAGCAAATGAATGATACGGCCGTATTCAGATGCCCGAATCTGATAATAGAGCCGCGTTAACTGAATGCACAACAATCCGAACACGAAAACGGAAAAGACCAATTCTTGCTGATAATAGGCACTGACTTCTCTCGAGGTAAAAAAACAGCTGTTGATGACGATCAACGTCCCGCACAGGTAGAGACAGCCAAGCAGCCAGTTGGACACGAGAAGAAATCCGCACACCGAAAAATAATTACGAAGAAAGTGTACGAGAAAAATTAGTGTGAATACGATTGCCACACTAGTCAGCCGCAAGCTCCAGCTGTCATGCCGGGCGTTAGCCGACATCTCAAACAGCACCGGACTAACCGTGATCAGTAGTGCAATCAAGATACGCACCACGGGACTGCTTTCTTTGCGCAAATAAAGGAACAAAACCGCTACAAAACACGTTGCAAAAAAGGCGAGCGGGATAATTAAATAGAAAAGAAGTGCCCATTCGGATGCACCGTTGTCAATGTTAAGGTTGCGAACAACTGCACCTCTCGCCACAGTGACCTGTTTTGCCTGTCCAACCATACCAAAGGTTGTGATGTTTCTGTTATCTTCCGGCTGCCTGCCATCAACGTTTAAAATGACATCACCCGTTCGCACACCCGCAGATTCGGCCCAACTGTAGGGAGCAACGGCGCTGACCTTGATCTGATTGTCCTCTTGCACGGTATAGATACCGACATACGGCCGATCAAGAATAACCCACATAAAGTGAGCGGCAAGAGTCAGCGCATAGATAAGCGCAGCTAGAAACAGAATGGAGCGCCTCCATTGTTTCCAAATGTTATTAATCATGTGTCCCGCCTCTCTCACAGTCATCCGGCATAGACCTCTTTGCTTGTCCATTGCATGATAATCTCTACGCCCTTTCCTTTTTCCGAGCGAATATTAATGCGCCCGCCAAGACCTTCTACTCGACCGATCATCCCCGGAAAACCCATTGTTCCGAAGGATTTGCCGATTTTAGCGACATCCAGGCCAACGCCATCGTCAGCATAATTCAGCGTAAACAGACCGCCTTCTTTTTTCAGACTTAACGTAACAAGACGGGCATGCGAATGTTTTCGCGCATTATTTAAAAGCTCCTGAACCACACGATAAACGGCCATTTCCCATTCACGCTGAAATCCGTCCAAGTGTTCGTCAACCGCCCAGCGAAGTGTAAAATCGGCTCGCAAATTCACTTTATTAAAGAGTTCAATAAGTGCTGTTCTAAGACCCGTTCGATAGATAAACTCCGGATGAAGATCATTGATCACCTGACGTAGCACATAGATGCTGTCCAGAATCTGCTCGCGAAACTTCACCATCAGCGCCTTTGACTCCGGATTATCGGCGCCTGCCCCCCATGCATCAAGCTGACGGGCAATATCAAGCTGATCCTGCATATTCTGATCATGAAGACTGCGCGACAGCTTCCATCGCTCACGTTCTGAGATGCGCAGCATCATTTTTTTAACGGTGAGCGGCACGGATGTACTTAAGACGGAGGAACCTTCCAGGTTTTCCAGCATATCCTTTGTATTTGCCAAATTTTCAATGACGATCTGTATATAATTAATTAACGTCTCCAACCAGACACGTTCATCGGGGTTTAACCGCCTCCTTGGCATTTTCCATTTACCCATAAGTACAATTTTTCTACGGACATTCTCGTACAGCAAAATACGGAATCCATCTTGAGTCGCGAAGAGCTTGCCCAGACCCTCCTTTGTCTGATTGGTTGCTGAGTCGTTTTCTGTGTCAAACGTCCCCATCATTGATTCATTATGTTCGGTCCGTGACATGCGGACGTCTTCCACAGGCAGGGTTGCCTCCATCTCCCGTTTGATAATTCTGTCGATATCTCCCAAATCATAATCCGTTTTCATCCATTGCAAAAATCTGTTTATACTCGTTTGCGCATCCTGCTGTTTGGGATAAAGTCTCTTCCTGAGTGAATAATCCAGGTATTGCTTTATATAAAGAATCATAAAGATGGCAAAAAAAGAAACAATAACGAAGCGGTAATCATTAACACCGTCATAGGTAATTAAATTCCATCTGTTCAGTGCATAAAAGGCTGTTCCAAGTAAAAAAGATGACGGTGCCGCGATCATCGCACAGTAAATGACGCTAGTCGTTACAAAGGCAGGGTCCAAGAAGCGATCAGAGACGATCATATAAAAAAGGACAAGGGGCAGTATGAATAGAAAAATGCCCGCGAGCGGACGAAAAATGAACTCATCTTGAATAATTGAAGGAATAATCGACAGCACAAGATTGGGAATCAATGAAACCACCAAGCCCAGCAGTAGTGTCTGCAGCATCGGCCTGTGCGCGGGTTCATTATAGTGTCTGGAAGCGTGAATAGCCAAGACAATCGCAAGAATCATCACTGCCGCCACAAAAAGCATACCTAATGATCGTACACCTGCATAATGTGTCATGCTTGCAAACACAAAGAGCACAAACGTTGATGCAGCGCTGCCGATCAGGGCAATTTTGACTTTTCCGGACATCCAGTTAAGGCCCCAATAGGAAAAATAGTTTTGAAGCACCTGCATGAACAAGATAAGTGCAGAATAAAAGATAACTAGATAGAGAATAAGGCAAAAAAAACGTTCGTGTTGCGTACGGCCGGCACCCCATGCAAACCATAACAGGCTGATATCCGCTAAACACAGGATCAGCGTACGTTCGCCTTTCGCACGCTTATTCATGAACCATAAATAGAGTCCAAGGCTAAAACAAAAAAGGAAAAAGAAAAAAGGAAGGACATTGTCGAGAATCGGGTCGCTGCTTTGACGCCTAATCGTTAACAGAACCATCGCCGCGAGCAGGGAAAAAACCAGACTTGCCAAAGGCATCATCTGTTTTCTTAGTTTTGAATTGACAGCCACTGCCCGCACCTCCGTACTACTAGAGAACCTCTTCTCCATAATGCGGGAGGCCCCCTTTGCATTCAGTGTAGCAAAAATGAGCCGCTCATAAAATAGCAATCACGCAGGAAAAAAGAAAAGTCGGATACGAATATACATTTATTTTGCTGGAAGAGATGAATCATTGATATGAGAGAATAGAAAGGGTCTCGAGCCTCTTTTGCTACTCTGCTTACTGTCTGGGGCTGTTCTCTTAGGCTTTCAGAGGTTAGAATATAAGGAATGTCCATGGTTTTTCATTAATAAGATGTAATTATAATTATGCGTCTTCATTGCAAAAAAAAGAAGCATCATCATTTGCCTGCTTCTCCTCCCGATCCTGCATGACCCACTGCTGTTTCCATCAACTGTCCCTTTTGGCCGATCTGAAGCTTTGCTAATTTATTCATATAAAATTTGTATTTCCAATCCGTCACATCGGTTTCCACAATTTTTTTCTGACAAGAGTCACAGATTAGTTGATTGCAGATATGAATACCTTTAACATCTTCGCGTCCGCAAATCAAGCATGCTTCCTTCGCCTGATTCAATTCGCGCATTGCCATCTTTCGTCACCTCCACACTCAGTTTCTCCATTCATTCAAAAACTATTCATCAATCAGCTAGCAAACTAGTTTCCCGTCTTATTTTAATAAAATGATGTGCGTCTCTGCTTTATCTAATGTATGTTTTTTGGGCTTGCCCCGTGTATGTGGCACAAAAGCTCACAATTAATCATTCACACTGGTTAACAAGCATTGACAGCATGGTAGAACAATGATTATAATTTATTAAAATTATTAGAAAATTTAATTGTCCCCGCGGGGATGGCCAAATGCCGGATATGCTACAAGATGCACTTCCGCAGGCTGCGGTGGCTTCGACGTTGCTCATAGGATGTACTTTCACAGGAGGTGATGACTTTCGCGTTGTGTACAGGACGTACGCGTACTTAGCGAAAGATCCTTTACTGTTAGTCGAAGATCCTTTATTTATCCGATCACTTACCTAAATTTCTTTAAGTCCTTTTATTTATATCTGTGTTTAAAAATTCAATAAAATTCATTGGGTTTGCGTCTGTTCGCATTGCGGCACAACTAATATTGCCGCAACAGCCCTCCTTAAGGGAGACGAGTTTGCCATGTTTACGATCGACCATTCGAAAACAACCTGCTTTAATGAAATGTTTCTGCCGGACGGTCGGATCAGGACGCACTATCAGAAATTGTTTGATTGTCTGCAGACACTTGGAGAGAACGAGCTTTTGGATCGCTCCAAAGAAATCAAACAACAGATGGTGCGTCAAGGCGTTACCTTTCAACTGTACACGGCAAATCAAGCAAGTGAACGTATCATTCCTTTCGACATCATACCAAGAATTATTTCACATGATGATTGGGAAAAACTAAGTGCCGGACTCAGACAGCGAGTACGTGCACTGAATCATTTTATTCATGATGTCTATCATCAGCAGCAGATTATAAAGGACGGTTTGATCTCTAGAAAACATATCGTGAATAATCCCTATTTTTTGCCGGCAATGGCCAATGTCGAAGTGCCTGAGAATGTCTATATCGCTCTTTCGGGCATTGATCTGATCCGTGATGAACACGGCGCCTACTATGTACTTGAAGATAACCTGCGGACACCGTCCGGTCTTTCTTATGTGTTTAAAAATCGTTCGCTTATGATGCATTATTTCCCTGAACTCTATTTTTCCTCAAACGTTCAAAGCATCGAGCAAGGTACTCAGGATCTGCTTACAGCGTTGCACGATCTGGCACCGCATCATAAGCAGGATCCCTGCATTGTCCTTTTGACTCCGGGTCGATACAATTCTGCCTACTTTGAGCATGTTTTCCTGGCACAGCAAATGGGCATCGAACTCGTCGAGGGACCAGATCTGCGCGTCGTAGACCAAAAAGTGTACATTAATTCGATTGAGGGATTGAGACAAGTGGACGTGATCTATCGCCGGCTTGATGACGATTTTCTTGATCCGCTTGCCTTCAACCCGAATTCACTGCTTGGCGTAGCCGGTTTGATGAACGCCTATCGAGCAGGAAATGTGGCCATCGCCAATGCACCGGGAACGGGCGTTGCTGATGACAAAGCCGTTTATACCAAGGTTCCGGACATGATCCGCTATTATTTGCATGAAGAACCGATATTGAAAAATGTTCCCACCTATCATTTAGAGAAAAAAGAAGACCGAGAATTCGTTCTGGATCAATTGGAAAAAATGGTGGTCAAAGAAACATCGTTATCCGGCGGCTACGGCATGCTGATCGGTCCGCAATCCACGCCTGAGAAGGTTGCCCTGTTCCGGAAAAAGATTTTGGAACATCCGGATCGATATATTGCTCAGCCGACCATCAATCTTTCTGCCGTTCCGACGCTTACCGACGGCCACATCGAAGATCGGCACATCGATCTTCGCCCGTTTATCATCCAGGGCAAGAAAATTTCTGTTATTTCCGGTGGACTGACTCGCGTCGCCATGACGAAGGGTTCGCTCGTTGTTAACTCGTCGCAAGGCGGAGGAAGCAAAGACACTTGGATTGTTTAATCCCTTCTGCGCGACTCATTAGTTCTAGGAGCAGCAAAGACACTTAGATCGTTTAGTCCCTTCTGCGCGACTCATTAGTTCTAGGAGCAGCAAAGACACTTGGATTGTTTAATCCCTTCTGCGCGACTCATTAGTTCTAGGAGCAGCAAAGACACTTGGATTGTTTAATCGCTTCTGCGCGACTTATTAGTTCTAGGAGCAGCAAAGACACTTGGATCGTTTAATCCCTTCTGCGCGACTCATTAGTTCTAGGAGCAGCAAAGACACTTGGATCGTTTAATCCCTTCTGCGCGACTCATTAGTTCTAGGAGCAGCAAAGACACTTGGATCGTTTAATCCCTTCTGCGCGACTCTAGTTGTCCCGGAGAGCGGTAAAAAATAAGGGATTGTTTCTCATCTTGTGTAAAACAGAAATACCGGAACGCTCACCTCCATCCCATTTTCCACTCAAGCGGAGATAGATGGGCAAGAAATAAAATTCAGAAGCAAATAAGAGGGGATCCGCATGATCGGTAGAATCGCTGAATCATTATACTGGCTGGGGCGTTATCTGGAGCGTATCGAAAATCACGCCCGCCTCATTGATGTCGACTACCACCGCCAATCCACACACACTGAGCGGGAACAATATCCGTGGAAGGAACTTATTGAAACGCTGGCGGATGTGCACGCTTTTCAAGAGCAGAATCTTGCCTATAACGAGTCCTCCGTGCTCAACACCATTATTTTTGATCAAGCAAATACAAATTCAATACGATCCTGCGTGACGAGCGCACGCGGGAATGCGCAGGCAATTCGTGAACGTCTCCCGAGCGAACTGTGGGATGCAATCAACAGCTTTCACCTGTGGTTGAATGAACAAAAATTGGAGAATCTGCTCATCTACCCGCACACATTTTTTGAGCAGATCAAGAACCAGACCGCACTGTTTCAAGGTATAGCCGGATCAACCATGCTGCGTGGTCAGGAATGGCAGATGCTTCAGGTGGGAAAATATTTAGAGCGCGCCGAGAACACGCTGCGCATCCTGCGCGTCGTCTATTGCCAAAATGGAATGGAACTGCCGTACGGCGATGCGCTCGCTCTACTGAAATCTGTCAGCGGCTACGAAGCCTTCCGCAAGTGCCTCTCCAATAAAATTTCGACGAACAGCATTCTCGAATTTTTAATGCTCAGTCCCGTATTTCCGAGATCGACACGTTTTTCGCTCTATCACTTGAACGAACACCTTGCCAAGCTCTCCGAATTCCGCGGCGGTATCTCGCCTACTATTCAGAATGTGCGTAAATCAATTGGTAAGATGCACGCCCAACTCGATTATATGGATCCTTCCGAAATCGCTCGAACAGGAGTAGCCGATTTTCTCGACCTTGAAGTTCGACGCTGCAACATGATCGGAGCGGCGATCGGTCAAATGTTTTCTGCAAAGGGGGTCAGCGTGCTGTCTTTTTGATCCATTCTTCTCAATAAGCAGCCACGCCAAACAATGAAATTTCAAATTCAGCATACAACTCATTATCAATACGACGGCGAAGTGGCAGACAGTGTCAATGAAATTCGTCTTTCTCCGCGAACGAATGGAAGTCAGTCTTGCTATCAGCACTCGATTACGACCTATCCCCATGCGCCGCTCTTTGTCTATGAAGATTATTTTGGAAACCGTGTGCATGCCTTTTCCATTTCAGAGCCGCATACGGAACTGACCATTACCGCACGCTCAGTGGTCGTCACCAGCGATGCTATGACGCCTCGAACAAGCATTCTTCCTTTTGAACAAGAGCAAGCAATCATGAAAAGCGATGCATTCCAGGATCAGTTTGCCGAGTATCTGGCACCGACTGACTACACGCAAAACACAACTGATGTTCAGCAGATCGCTCATCGTTTTTTGTCCGGTTCAGTTGAATCCTTATCACAGCTGTTGGCTGAAGTCACAACGGCAATTAAGAAGGAATACATTTACGATCCCGCCGCAACACAAGTACAAACGAAAATCGATGAAATGATCAAAATCCGCAGAGGGGTTTGCCAGGATTTCGCTCATCTGATGCTTGCGCTCTGCCGATGCCTCGGCATTCCCGCGCGGTATGTCAGCGGCTATCAATACATATCGGATTTAAGCGGCGGCAACGCGGACTTCGAACAAGCCTCGCATGCCTGGATCGAGGCCTACATCCCTGATGTAGGCTGGACAGGATTTGACCCGACAAACGATGTGCCCGTCGGCTGGCGCTACATCATACTTGCCTATGGACGGGATTACAAGGATATCGTACCCGTCAAAGGTGTTTACCACGGCACCCCGCGGCAAAATCTTAAGGTTGATGTGGACGTAAAAAAATTAGCTGATATTGTATAAAAGCAGACGCTCGGATTTTCCGGCGCCTGCTTTTTAATCTTGATTTAGTTCTTTTAATATATTCTGAATTCCATGTGTCGCATTTTGCGCCTTTGCCATTCGATCAATGTAGTCATATCGATTTTTATAAACCATGGAAAGGGTCTGTTTCAATTCATCGGGCGTCAGCGAATCATTGTCGAGTACTTCGCAGAATCCTTTTTCTTTAAAGGATTTAGCATTAAGGACCTGATCACCGCGGCTGACGCGCAGCGGCAGCGGTATTAAGATCATTGGTTTTTTTAGTGCCAGAAACTCGAAAATTGCATTGGAACCGGATCTTGATAAAATAATTGAGGCAGCTGCCATGACATCCGGCAGTTCCTTATCGATAAATTCAAACTGCCTGTATCCTTCTGTGGACCCAAGTTCGGGAATTATATACCCCTTGCCGCACAGATGTACAATCTGATACGTTTTCAGTAGTTCAGGCAGCAGCTGACGGACTACATCATTGATTTTCTTTGCGCCAAGACTGCCGCCCATAATAAGCAGCACCGGTTTTTCTCCTTGAAAACCGAGAAATTCCAAACCCTTGCTTCGATCCCCTTTGCGCAGTACATCGCGTATCGGCGCCCCGGTATACACGACTTTGTCCTTCGGAAGATGCGCCCCGGCTTCCTCAAACGTCACAAAAAGTTTGGTGGCAAATTTAATCGCAATTCGATTTGCCAGTCCAGGCGTTATATCCGATTCATGAATATAAACCGGAATTCGGTTCATCCAGCCGCCGATGACTACCGGTACCGATACAAAACCGCCTTTAGAGAAGATGACATCCGGTTTAATTTTTTTCAAAATCAGATATGCCTGCATTACACCCGCAAGCACCTTGAACGGATCCTTAAAATTTTTTAGATCAAAATATCTGCGTAATTTGCCGCTGGAAATGGCACGATAGTCGATTCCATGTGCCTGCACTAAATTTTTTTCGATCCCGGTCTTTGAACCGATATACGTAACCTCGCAGTCCTTCAATTCATCAATAAGCGCCAGATTCGGGGTCACATGTCCCGCTGAACCGCCGCCGGTAAACACAATTTTTTTTGCCATTGATTTGCCTCGCTTTATTCTTTACTCCACTGTAAAGAGTTTAATATACTTGCCCGCAAAGTAAAACAAAAAACGAAAAAAAGATTGCAGACAGAAAAAAAAGCAACCGGAACGCAGTCCGATTGCTTAGATTACATGAAATTATCCGATTTCCAAATGCTTCTCTTCATCAGTGAATTGACTGTTGTACAGATCAGCATAGAATCCTTGTTTCTCAAGCAGTTCATGATGCGTGCCTTGTTCAATAACATGACCGTGATTCATCACGAGAATCAGATCTGCCTCTCGAATGGTCGACAAACGGTGTGCTATGACGAAGCTTGTGCGATTCTTCATGAGCGTATTCATCGCTTTCTGGATATGAACCTCAGTACGCGTATCAACACTGCTGGTCGCCTCATCAAGAATGAGAATGACCGGATCAGCGAGGATTGCCCGTGCAATCGTCAGCAACTGCTTCTGCCCTTGAGAAATATTGCTGCCTTCTTCATTCAAAACAGTGTCGTAGCCCTCCGGCAGGGTACGGATGAAATGATCGGCATGAGCTGCTTCAGAAGCGCGCACAATCTCTTCTTCCGTCGCTCCCGCGCGTCCATAAGCAATATTCTCACGAATGGTCCCCTTAAACAGCCAAGTGTCCTGCAGCACCATGCCGAAGAGCTGATGCAGCCGTTCCCGTTTAATCGATCGGATATCTGTGCCGTCAACAGTAATTTTCCCTTTGCGCACCTCATAGAAGCGCATGAGCAAATTGACGAGCGTTGTCTTGCCCGCACCAGTTGGTCCAACAATGGCTACTGACTGACCTGCTTTCACGTCAATCGTCATATCCTCAATCAGCGGCTGATCTTCTTTGTAGCTGAAGTTTACATGATCGAAAGCGACATGCCCTTTCGGCAGCTGCAGTGGCTCCGATGCCTCATCATCCTTCGATACCTCTTCTTCATCAAGAATCTCAAAGATGCGTTCTGCGGACGCAATCGTCGATTGAATAATATTGGATATATTAGCGATCTGGTTGAGCGGTTGGCCAAATTGACGAGCGTACTGAATAAACGCTTGAATATCGCCGATTTGAATAGACCGATTGATCACTAAAATACCGCCGACCACTGAGATCAGAACGTAGCCGATGTTGCCGACAAACATCATCATCGGCATCATAATTCCAGACAAAAATTGTGCCTTCCATGCGGAATTGTAAAGCTTACCATTAATCGATTCAAATTTCCCTACCGACTCGCGTTCCTTTCCGAATGCCTTAATCACTTGATGACCGGTGAACATTTCTTCAACATGACCGTTGAGCTTCCCAATCTGCTCCTGTTGCTGTTTGAAATAGCCTTGTGAACGTTTCGTAATCTGCGCGATCCCAATAAAGCTGAGCGGAATCGTCACAAGCAGCACTAAGGTCAAAAGCGGACTGATCGTCAGCATCATCACGATAACACCGACAAGCGTGATAATCGATGTAATCGACGCCGTAAGGCTTTGCTGCAATGTGTTGCTGATGTTTTCCGAATCATTGACTGCACGGCTGAGCACATCCCCGTATGGATGCGCATCATAATAGCTGACAGGCAGCCCAGCCAGCTTCTCATTGACCTGCTTGCGCAGCTTATAGACCATTTTTTGCGAAACACCACTCATCAAGTACTGCATGATGAACGTGAACAATGAACTGAGTACATAGAGAAGAACAAGTGTGATCACGATCCCCCATATATAATTAAAATCAATATGGGCGCCCGGTACACCTTTCATTTTCATCATCATGCCTTCAAAAAGCTTTGTCGTCGCATTCCCCATTAATTTTGGGGCAATAATGGTAAAAATTGTGCTGAGAACAGCCGTTATAAATACCGCAATCAGCACCGCATAATGCGGTCTCAAATAACCCATCAGACGGCGAAATGTCTTCCGAAAATTTTTTGGCTTTTGCACAGGCATCCTCATATGTCCGGGACCAAATCCGCCGGCACGTCGATTATTCTTAGTATCACTCATGCCAGTTCCTCCTTCTCCAATTGCGATGCGACAATTTCCTGATATACGGCACATGTTTCCATCAGCTCGGCATGCGTGCCTTCACCAACAATCTTTCCGTCATCGAGGACAATAATCTTATCCGCATGCAGAACGGTGCTGACTCGCTGCGCAACGATAATTAAAGCTGCCGTTTGCGTCATCCGTCCAAGCTCCGCCCTGAGCCGCGCGTCGGTACGATAATCGAGTGCGGAGAAGCTGTCATCCAAAAGATAGATATCCGCTTGGCGTGCTAATGCTCTAGCGATTGCCAGACGCTGCTTCTGGCCTCCGGAGACATTTTTACCGCCTTGTGCGATGACCGAATCGTAGCTGTCACTCATCTCCTGAATAAATTCGTCCGCCTGGGCAATGCGCGCTGCCTCTTTAATTTCTTCATCAGTAGCCCGCTCATTTCCATAGCGAATGTTTTCCGCAACGGTTCCAGAGAAGAGTACTGATTTTTGTGGGACATAACCAATCATTCGACGAAGCTTTTCAATAGAAATGGTCTTTACATCGACTCCGTTGACTCGCACACTGCCACTCACTGCGTCAAAATACCTTGGGATAAGATTAAGCAGTGTTGATTTTCCGGCACCCGTTCCACCGATAATGGCAGTTGTTTCTCCGGTTCGTGCCATAAATGATATGTCGTTTAATGCCGGATTTTCCGCCCCCGGATAACTGAACGTGACATTTCGAAATTCCACGCCTTGTGTGTTATCATCATTGTTCACTAATGCAGTACTCTTTGCATCCTTAATATCCGGCCGAATATCGAGTACTTCATTGACACGTGTCGCAGAAATTTGCGCACGGGGGATCATGATGAACATCATCGCTCCCATGAGGACCGAAAACATAATTTGCATCGCATATTGGATAAATGCCATTAGATCACCGACCTGCATCGACCCGCTGTTGATTCGCAACCCGCCAAACCAGACGATAGCAACCATCGATAGATTCATAATTAGCATCATGAGCGGCATCGCAGCTGACATAATTTGATTGATACGAATAGACGTCTGCGTTATATCCTTGTTTGCATCATCAAAGCGATCAATCTCATGTTTTGTTCGGTTAAAGGAACGAATGACACGAATGCCTGTCAATTCCTCACGCAAGATTAAATTAAGCCGGTCCATTTTTTTCTGGATTTTTTTAAAATAAGGCAGACCCTTCTGCGCAAGCAAAAGAATTGATACAATCAAGAGCGGCAGCGTCACCACTAACACAAGCGAAAGCTTTGCATCCTTGTACACTGCCATGATGATTCCCCCGATGCACATCAGCGGTGCCATCGTCATCATCTTGAGAATCATCATATAAACCTGTTCAATCTGTGCAATATCATTTGTGGTCCTCGTGATCAGTGAACTCGTACCTACTTGATCAAATTCTTTTAATGAAAATGTCTCGACATGTGCAAACATTTTATTTCGCACATCGCGTCCGAATCCGGAAGCTACCTTGGACGCCAAATAATTAGCGAGAACGGTCAGAACCCCTGCAGCAAGCGTCACAAGCAGCATATATGCACCCATCTTATAAATATAGGGCATATCGCCTCTGACAATGCCCGTATCAACAATATCTGCCATTAGGGTCGGCAGATACAAGTTAGCCAATGATTGCAGGAATACAAAGAGGACGGAAAACAATGCCGGCCACAGATAAGGCCGCAAATATCTAGCCAAACGAATCATATACTTCATCTCCATTCTTCATAAAACATAATTTCAATACTTAAATGAATCATACTATGATGACTTTCTAAGTGTAACTGGTCTCTGTGAACCAATTATGAATCCATGCACAAAATTTTTTAGTTCCTTTGAATTTTTCGCTTCACACTATAATGGTCTGGGTACACAAAGGTAAACCCGCTTTTTAAAACATCTTGATCTGGGAAAAATCTGCTTTATTTAGAGTCCAAAAATAAATTTAACCTAATTTTTACCGACTCACCACATAACAACTATAGTAAAGGCTTTATATCAAGCATAAAAGTCGTTTACAAACTTGGGGATGCACTCAACCTTTCAGAAATAAAAAATTGGTTTTTTTGAAAGCAAAAACACGCACCTCTCAAAATTGAGAAATGCGTGTTTTTCAATTGCCTGGCAGTGACCTACTCTCACAGGGGGACAGCCCCCAATTACCATCGGCACAGAAGAGCTTAACGACCGTGTTCGGGATGGGAACGGGTGTGACCTCTTCGCTATGACCGCCAGACTTCCGGCTCGCATGAGCCTTCAAAACCGGTAACGAAAGCAATCGAAACAAAACAAGTGAATCCAAGTTCTTCTGGGTTAAGCCCTCGACCGATTAGTATCTGTCCGCTGCACACCTCACGGTGCTTCCACTTCAGACCTATCAACCTCATCATCTCTAAGGGGTCTTACTGATTTAAAATCATGGGAAATCTCATCTTGAAGGGGGCTTCATGCTTAGATGCTTTCAGCACTTATCCCGTCCACACATAGCTACCCAGCGTATGCTCCTGGCGGAACAACTGGTACACCAGCGGTGTGTCCATCCCGGTCCTCTCGTACTAAGGACAGCTCTTCTCAAATTTCCTACGCCCGCGACGGATAGGGACCGAACTGTCTCACGACGTTCTGAACCCAGCTCGCGTACCGCTTTAATGGGCGAACAGCCCAACCCTTGGGACCTACTTCAGCCCCAGGATGCGATGAGCCGACATCGAGGTGCCAAACCTCCCCGTCGATGTGAACTCTTGGGGGAGATAAGCCTGTTATCCCCAGGGTAGCTTTTATCCGTTGAGCGATGGCCCTTCCATGCGGTGCCACCGGATCACTAAGCCCGACTTTCGTCCCTGCTCGACTTGTAGGTCTCGCAGTCAAGCTCCCTTGTGCCTTTACACTCTGCGAATGATTTCCAACCATTCTGAGGGAACCTTTGGGCGCCTCCGTTACCTTTTAGGAGGCGACCGCCCCAGTCAAACTGCCCGCCTGACACTGTCTCCGAACCGGATCACGGTTCAGGGTTAGAATGTCGATATCGTCAGGGCAGTATCCCACCGATGCCTCCACCGAACCTAGCGGTCCGGTTTCCAAGGCTCCTGCCTATCCTGTACAAACGATACCCACATCCAATATCAAGCTGCAGTAAAGCTCCATGGGGTCTTTCCGTCCTGTCGCGGGTAACCTGCATCTTCACAGGTACTATAATTTCACCGGGTCTCTCGTTGAGACAGTATCCAAATCGTTACACCTTTCGTGCGGGTCGGAACTTACCCGACAAGGAATTTCGCTACCTTAGGACCGTTATAGTTACGGCCGCCGTTTACTGGGGCTTCAATTCAAAGCTTCTCCCGAAGGATAACCTCTCCTTTTAACCTTCCAGCACCGGGCAGGTGTCAGCCCCTATACATCACCTTACGGTTTAGCAGAAACCTGTGTTTTTGGTAAACAGTCGCTTGGATCTTTTCACTGCGGCTCATCGGACCCGTAGGTCCGACGAGCACCCCTTCTCCCGAAGTTACGGGGTGATTTTGCCGAGTTCCTTAACGAGAGTTCTCCCGAGCGTCTTAGAATTCTCTTCTTGCCCACCTGTGTCGGTTTGGGTACGGGCACCGTTTCACTCGCTAGAGGCTTTTCTTGGCAGTGTAGGATCAGGCGCTTCGGTACTTAAGTTCCCTCCTCATCACCGTTTGGCGGATAGCAGCGGGATTTGCCTCGCTGCCGGCCTCGCGGCTTGAACGCACACTTCCATCCGTGCGCTCGCCTTACCTTCCTGCGTCCCCCCATCACTCAAACGTGAAACGCTGGTACAGGAATATCAACCTGTTGTCCATCGCCTACGCCTTTCGGCCTCGGCTTAGGCCCCGACTAACCCTGAGCGGACGAACCTTCCTCAGGAACCCTTAGGCTTTCGACGGAGAAGATTCTCACTTCTCTTTTCGTTACTCATACCGGCATTCTCACTTCCAAACGCTCCAACATGCCTCACGGCACATCTTCAATGCCCTTGGAACGCTCCCCTACCATGACCTTACGGTCATCCGCGACTTCGGTGCTGTGCTTAGCCCCGTTACATTTTCGGCGCGACGCCACTCGACCAGTGAGCTATTACGCACTCTTTAAATGGTGGCTGCTTCTGAGCCAACATCCTGGTTGTCTGGGCAACGTCACATCCTTTCCCACTTAGCACAAACTTAGGGACCTTAGTCGGCGGTCTGGGCTGTTTCCCTTTCGACGACGGATCTTATCACTCGCCGTCTGACTCCCGGACGTAAGGGCTTGGCATTCGGAGTTTGACTGAACTCGGTAATCCTGTGGGGACCCCTTATTCAATCAGTGCTCTACCTCCAAGTCTCACTCATCCGAGGCTAGCCCTAAAGCTATTTCGGGGAGAACCAGCTATCTCCGTGTTCGATTGGCATTTCACCCCTACCCACACCTCATCCCCGCATTTTTCAACATGCGTGGGTTCGGGCCTCCATTCAGTGTTACCTGAACTTCACCCTGGACATGGGTAGATCACACGGTTTCGGGTCGACAACCCTAAACTAAAACGCCCTATTCAGACTCGCTTTCGCTGCGGCTCCGCCTCTTCAGCTTAACCTTGCTTAGAATCGTCACTCGCCGGTCCATTCTACAAAAGGTACGCTGTCACCCCCCGAAGGGGGCTCCAACTACTTGTAAGCACACGGTTTCAGGATCTCTTTCACTCCCCTTCCGGGGTGCTTTTCACCTTTCCCTCACGGTACTGGTTCACTATCGGTCACTGGGGAGTATTTAGCCTTGGGAGACGGTCCTCCCGGATTCCGACGGGGTTTCTCGTGTCCCGCCGTACTCAGGATCCACTCCGGAGTGCACGTTCCGTCGGCTACAGGGCGTTTGCCTTCTTTGGCCGACCCTTCCAGGTCGTTCGCCTGAAACGTGCATTTCTGACTCCATGTGGAGTGTCCTACAACCCCAAAGAGCAAGCTCTTTGGTTTGGGCTGTTTCCCTTTCGCTCGCCACTACTCAGGAAATCGCATTTGCTTTCTCTTCCTCCGGGTACTGAGATGTTTCAGTTCCCCGGGTCTGCCTTACTCTGCCTATGGATTCAGCAGAGCATCCTATCTGTTCAAGATAGGGGGTTCCCCCATTCGGAAATCTTCGGATCAAAGCTTACTTACAGCTCCCCGAAGCGTATCGGCGTTCGTTCCGTCCTTCATCGGCTCCCAGTGCCAAGGCATCCACCGTGCGCTCTTTAAAACTTAACCACTGACGATGAAAATATTGCTCCTCATCCGCCACATTCATGATTAGTTTCTTGATCGTAAGATCAATTCAATAATCTTCTTGGATGTTTCTTGACTTTCTTTCGTTGCTTTCGTTATCCAGTTTTCAAGGTTCAAGGCTGCCTTTCGGCACGCCGGTGAAGGAATGATTCCTTCAAAACCAAACAAAAGTCCAAGCGCTTCGCTATTGATCGTTTCCTTAGAAAGGAGGTGATCCAGCCGCACCTTCCGATACGGCTACCTTGTTACGACTTCACCCCAATCATTTGTCCCACCTTCGGCGGCTGAGTCCATAAAGGTTCTCGCACCGACTTCGGGTGTTACAAACTCTCGTGGTGTGACGGGCGGTGTGTACAAGGCCCGGGAACGGATTCACCGCGGCATGCTGATCCGCGATTACTAGCAATTCCGGCTTCATGCAGGCGAGTTGCAGCCTGCAATCCGAACTGGGGGTGGCTTTATGGGATTAGCTCGACCTCGCGGTTTCGCTGCCCTTTGTACCACCCATTGTAGCACGTGTGTAGCCCAGATCATAAGGGGCATGATGATTTGACGTCATCCCCACCTTCCTCCGGTTTGTCACCGGCAGTCACCTTAGAGTGCCCAACTGAATGCTGGCAACTAAGATCAAGGGTTGCGCTCGTTGCGGGACTTAACCCAACATCTCACGACACGAGCTGACGACAACCATGCACCACCTGTCACTCTGTCCCCCGAAGGGGAACGGCCTATCTCTAGACTTGTCAGAGGATGTCAAGACCTGGTAAGGTTCTTCGCGTTGCTTCGAATTAAACCACATGCTCCACTGCTTGTGCGGGCCCCCGTCAATTCCTTTGAGTTTCAACCTTGCGGTCGTACTCCCCAGGCGGAATGCTTAATGTGTTAACTTCAGCACTAAGGGTTGGACCCCCTAACACCTAGCATTCATCGTTTACGGCGTGGACTACCAGGGTATCTAATCCTGTTTGCTCCCCACGCTTTCGCGCCTCAGCGTCAGTTACAGACCAGAGAGCCGCCTTCGCCACTGGTATTCCTCCACATATCTACGCATTTCACCGCTACACGTGGAATTCTACTCTCCTCTTCTGTACTCAAGCTTCCCAGTTTCCAATGACCGTTTGCGGTTGAGCCGCAAGATTTCACATCAGACTTAAGAAGCCGCCTGCGCGCGCTTTACGCCCAATAATTCCGGACAACGCTTGCCACCTACGTATTACCGCGGCTGCTGGCACGTAGTTAGCCGTGGCTTTCTGGCCGGATACCGTCACTGCAAGAGCATTTCCTCTCCCGCACGTTCTTCTCCGGCAACAGAGCTTTACGATCCGAAAACCTTCTTCGCTCACGCGGCGTTGCTCCATCAGACTTTCGTCCATTGTGGAAGATTCCCTACTGCTGCCTCCCGTAGGAGTTTGGGCCGTGTCTCAGTCCCAATGTGGCCGATCACCCTCTCAGGTCGGCTATGCATCGCTGTCTTGGTGGGCCGTTACCCCGCCAACTAACTAATGCACCGCGGGCCCATCTGTCAGTGATGGCCGAAACCATCTTTCAGCCCTGCACCATGCGGTGCAGGGGATTATCCGGTATTAGCTGCGGTTTCCCACAGTTATCCCAGTCTGACAGGCAGGTTACCCACGTGTTACTCACCCATCCGCCGCTCACTTCCGGGAGCAAGCTCCCTTCTATGCGCTCGACTTGCATGTATTAGGCACGCCGCCAGCGTTCGTCCTGAGCCAGGATCAAACTCTCCAAAAAGTGTTACTTGATGTCGGATACTAGATCCGGCCTTACTTTTTCGTTCATAAGATCCATAGCAAAATTGAATTGATTATGGGGTTTAAAACCCTTATATCACGCTTGGCTTTTGTTCAGTTTTCAAGGAACATTCTTCGTTGCATCGTTCCTAACAGCAACTTTTAAATAATAACACGTTTCTATCAGGAAGTCAACATCTTTTTTTAATTCATTTTCATCGCGTTTCAGCGACAAGAAATATCTTAACATAGATTCAATATCTCGTCAACAACTTTTTTTGTCCTCCGAAACACGGCAAGAAACATCATATCATTCGATGTATAGTAAGTCAATACCCCTTTATCAAAAACAATAAACATAAAAAAAATAACTTCTCCTCTGGCAAAGTCTCTGTCGTGACGGCAATGAACAGCTACATGAGCGTGCATATACATTAGAAGAAACTTTTTTAGAATCGTTTATAGCCAGCATGCTGCAATCTATAGATTATAAATAAAAAGCCCCCACTTATCCGCCCAGCGAGAACTTAATAATAACTAATGCAGCGATACCAGGTAGCCCAAGGAGTCCGCTGACTGCCGACGTCGCTAAATTAATTGGAATATGCATGCTGAATGATTCGCCGATAACATTCAGCAGAAAGAGCAGCAATGCACCGACCACAAGACGAACTGCCAACTTGCCTATCCATTTTACAGGATGGAACGAAGCACCTGCGGCCATGACCACAAGAAACAAAATAATAATGCCGACAATTATATAGATATAATTGGTCAAAAGACACGCCTCCTCACCTAATATAATAGAAAAGCCATAGGTTGTCCCCAATGATTCCCGTTTATAAAAGGTATGAACGCATGTCCCTTTTAGAACCTTATTTATTTATGAAGTGTTTTTGCGCGCGAATTTCCTTTAGTAAGTAGAAATATTTAGCTTCCGCGAGTTTCAGCTGATGCATGACCTCATCGGATGGATCAATACTGGCATCAATCACTCTTTTCTTTGTCATCCACTCGGTTTTGCATTGTTCGAGCAGTCCAAGGAGTGATTCATTCATTTCCTTACGCAATACACCTTTTTTTCGGCCAAACATCGCTAACATCTCCAATAATTCCGTTTAACCTTCCTGATAAACATCAAAGCCGCGAACGATACCCTTAATCAGAGTTCTCTTCGCCCTTCTAATGCTTTAGAAAGTGTCACTTCATCCGCGTATTCCAAATCACCGCCTACCGGCAGTCCATGAGCAATACGTGACGTTTTGACGCCGATCGGCTTTACAAGACGCGAGATATACATCGCCGTCGCTTCGCCTTCAACCGTTGGATTGGTTGCAAGGATAATTTCTTTAACTTTTTCATCTTCAAGTCGGCGAATCAGTTCGGCGACCTTAATATCTTCCGGACCAATGCCGTCCATTGGTGAGATAACACCATGCAGCACATGATATAAGCCATGGTAATCACGCATCTTCTCAAGGGCTACCACGTCCTTTGGATCCTGTACAACACAAATGGTAGAATGGTCTCGCGAAGAATCATCGCAGATCGGGCACGGGTCATGATCACTAATGTTCTGACATACCGAACAATAGACTAATTTTCGTTTCACATCGACTAGCGCGCGCGCAAAGCCCATGACATCCTCTTCGTTCATATCAACTGTATAGAACGCGAGGCGCACCGCTGTTTTCGGGCCGATTCCCGGAAGCTTCATAAAGCTGTCGATCAATTTCGCAATCGGTTCAGGATACTGCATCACCGATCTCCTTCCGCTTGTTGTCAAGAAAGCTCATAATGAACGGACAGCGAACTCCGTTTTATCTAGTCACGGAATTCGCCGCCCGATCGATTGACTCAATTACATTCCAGGAAGATTCAACCCCTGAGTAAACTTGCCAAGCCGCTTTTGCGCCAGTTCATCCGCATGCGCAAGTGCATCGTTTACTGCAGCCACAATGAGATCTTGCAACATTTCCACGTCGTCCGGATCTACAGCCTCCGGATTGATTGCCACGTCAACAATCTGCTTTTGTCCGCTTGCCTTGACCGTAACAACGCCGCCTCCGGCTGTTCCTTCTACAATCTCTTCTTTTAATTTATCCTGAGCCTCAGCCATTTGTTTTTGCATTTTCTGTACCTGACGCATCATGTTGTTCATATTTCCTCGCATCATGTCAATCGCCTCCACTATTGATTAATCTTTAATATCGAGCAAATCGGGACCGACCAGCTTTTTTGCTTCTGCAATAAGAGGATCCTCCTCCTCTTTCTTGCCGTCATTGTCCGGATTTGATTTCGAACGTTCAATAAAATCTTTCTTCAGGGTTTTCCATGTATCCTCAGGAATAGGATACATGGTTTTCTGTTTCTTTGTCACGTCCTGAACAATGGATTGGACTAACCCCATGATATTACTTTTGTTTTCCATGACCATCTGACAATGAAAATCATATTTAAAAGCTTGCACAAAACCTTCCGCGGAGCTTGCTACGGGCTGACTCTCCAGCATCCAAGCATGTGCCGCCACATTTTCCGAACGAATCTTCGCCATCACCTTTGCCCATACCGATCGCAGTTCAATTAAATCCTCTTTTGTCGCATCCTCAAGGACACGATTAATATGCGCGGTCGGAATGCGCAGACTGCTGTTTCTGCGCGGCGCGCGCGCATGATTTGATTCCGGTTGAGGATCTTGACGAGACGCAGCAGGAGATGCAACGGACAATTGATGAACCTGTTGTTCCAGCGCGTTGAGCCGTTTCTGCAGGGCAGAAGAGTCGGAAGAACCCGCTGCCGCCCCACTCATTGTCTCTGAATGCTCGCACAATCGAACAACAGCCATCTCAAGCAAAATTCTCGGATGGTTGGTCCTTTTCATGTCAAGAAGTGCACTGTTCAACTGATTGATGACTTGAAAAAGCCTGTCGGACGGAACATTTTCCGCTTGCTTGCGGAAATCATCGTCAACTCGTGGACGACTCAACAAGTCTTCAAGCTGTGGAGACGTTTTATAAAGCAGAAGATCTCGATAATAGAAGATCATTTGCTCCATCAACCGCAGCGGATCCTTGCCCTGTTCCAAAAGTTCGCCGATTTTCCCAATCGCTCCTGCTGCATTGCTATCCTCAAGGAATTCAATTAATTCACGAACCATCTGGTCGGCAACCATGCCCGTCACATCAAGAACATCTTGAACGGTAACCGTTGCTTCGCTGTAAGCGGCAGTTTGGTCCAATACACTTAGTGCGTCACGCATTCCGCCTTCACTTGCCTTAGCAATCAGTTGAAGTGCTTCGTCTTCCGCATCAATTTTCTGATCTTGGACGACAAAACGCAGCCGCTCAAAAATTTCAGATGAAGGGATGCGGCGGAAATCAAATTGCTGGCAGCGAGAAATGATCGTGAGCGGTATTTTCTGAGGCTCAGTTGTCGCAAGGATAAAAACAGCATGTTCCGGCGGTTCTTCCAGCGTTTTAAGCAGCGCGTTAAAGGCACCTGTTGACAGCATATGCACTTCGTCAATGATATAAACTTTGTAACGGACTTCACTCGGCGCATATTTTACCTTGTCGCGAATATCACGTATCTCATCCACGCCATTGTTCGACGCGGCATCAATTTCAATGACATCGGCAATGCTCCCGCTCGTGATGCCCCGGCAGGCCGCGCACTCATTGCACGGTTCGGCAGCCGGCGCATGTTCGCAGTTAATCGCCTTCGCAAAAATCTTAGCGGCGCTTGTCTTCCCTGTCCCGCGCGGTCCGGTGAATAGATAAGCGTGAGAAAATTGCTGTTTTGTCAGCGCGTTCTGGAGAGTCTGGGCAATGTGCTGCTGCCCGGCCAAATCATGAAAAGTTTGAGGCCGGTAGACTCTGTAAAGCGCCTGATAAGCCATCTTCTTCCCCCTTTTACCGAATACGCTCGGCGTTAATGATATACGTTCATTATAACGGTTACTGTGATTGAAAGAAACTGCGGCACAAATCTTTCTGCACGAAAAAGCAAGAGCCGCCGAAGATCAGCTTCGACAGCTCTTGCAAAATTATTTTTAACGCCGTGCACCTTTCGTCGATCAAGACATCATGAGCGCTTCTCAAGCCGCCGGCTCAGCCCAGGCAGCCCCGCGGCACACGAAAGGTCTCACTTACTGCTGCTTCCTTCCGGACCTGACAGGGTTCATGAGTTTCCGTTGCGCGGGACCCAAGCGTCAACACCACGTACTTGAGGCTGCCCCACAATGCCGAGACCTCGTGAAAGGAATTCAACCTCGCTACAGCGGATTGCGAGTTACAGGGCACCGCTACCTCCCCATCTAGCACGGCTAATTTTCTAACAAATTAATGGCGGAGGCGAGAGGATTTGAACCCCCGCGGCGCCGAACGACGCCCTAACTGATTTCGAGTCAGTCCCCTTCAGCCACTTGGGTACGCCTCCACAGCCAAATACCGTAACTGCTTCAATTCAGATTCATGCTTGCTTCATAAATCGTTACGACGATGGTTAGTTTAACATAAAAATTAAGAGAGAGCAAGAAGGCACAACAACTGTATATCCCCATTATAAAATCACTTTTACAACACAATCCGTCTCTTTTATTAAAAGATTTGCCACCCAAGAAATTGATGATGCCTGATTTCGCGAAGATTCATTTAAATAATTCGTTAAATTGCTGTTTTCCCCGTTTCGTTAAGGCCACAGCTCGAGTTTGATTAGGGCGATAGAGCCATTCTTGATCAAACATGGCTTCTAACAAACGCCTGCCCATTAAGCCTTTTAAATGAAATTTACGTTCGCTCCAATCGATGCATGGCAGAATTAAATCATTTTGCCGGCATTCATGATCAGTAAAAACAATCTCAAAGTGTTTTTCTAGCAAAGCAAAGCCCTTAGAGGTTATGGTTAGTCCAGCTCGCTCTTGAGTAATCCAGTTCTTTTCCACTAGTTGCTGCATGAGCACGACACCCAGTTTTCCAGCAAGGTGGCTGTAACACGTTCGAGCATTCTGCAAAGCGGCTTGCTGTTGGTTTTCCCTAAAAGAATGTACGTTTTTTTGTGGGGAAACCACTAAAATCTGCTCAATTAAATCTGCAATTTGTCGATCGGCTAGTCGAAAATAATGCCAGCGTCCTTGAACATAACTTTCTAACCAATTTTGAGCTGTTAATTTAGCCAAATGGAAGGAAATAGTATTTGCCTTTAAGGTTGTTGCTCTAGTAATTTCATTGACCGTATGAAAACGGTTATCCATCAAAAAAACCAAAATTTTTGTACGATGGGTATTTCCTAATAGATTGGTAACTACTGAACTATCTGGTGTCTGCATTGATCATTTCCTCATCTCGAACGCATTCGATATGTTTCCTTTATAAAATAAAGCATACCATGTTAAATGAAGAGGAGCATACCGATGGCGCATATCAAAACACAATTAAATAGTCTTTACTATGGATTTCCTGTAGCTTTATTGACGAGTTGGGACCAGAAAACAGGCACGACCAACATCACACCCGTTTCTTCCGTTTGGTCATTAAGTGATCAAGTCGTTTTGGGAATCAGCCAAAACAGTAAATGTTTTGATAATCTGCAAAATACACCGGAACTGGTCTTAAATGTACCTGACCGACAATTGTGGACCCAGGTCGAAGCTATTGCGAAAACGACTGGTAAAAAAAGTCTTCCCGAGTATAAGAAAAAACGCGGCTATCACTACTGCTCGAATAAATTTGAATTGGGCGGTTTCACGGCAGACCACAGTTTGTTCGTCAAGCCAGAAAAAATTAAAGAATGCGGCATTCAAGTTGAATTGGCAGTCAATAAAATTAATTCAAGAACAGACTTTGCCATTATTGAAGCACAAGTTTTAACCAGCTATGTCGATTCCTGCTTGCTGGATGGTCAGCACATCGCTCATGCAAAATGGCATCCCATCTTTTACAAATTTAGAGAGTATTGTACGGATAATCAATCGTTAGGATTCAATTTCAGGTTCAATGAACATTAAAGACGCCGATCGTCAAAAAACGTAGCACATCAAGCTTGGTTCTACCAAAAAACCTCTCTATTTTTTTCTAGAGGGGTTTCAATCAACACATATATTATTTTTCCGTCCATCATTAAGAGGAGCTACCGTTTTGGGACTCACTACTTGTTTTCTTCCTTTTCTCTCTCAGCTTTCGAAAGAAATCTGTGAGCATCCGGCCACACCGATCACTAAGCACTCCGGCGACGACTTCGGTACGATGGTTGAAGCGGGGCTCCTGGACCAGATTCATCAGAGTGCCTGCGCATCCCGCCTTGGGATCTGCCGCGCCAAAGACCAAGCGGTCGATGCGTGATAAGACAATGGCGCCGGCACACATCGGGCACGGTTCCAGAGTGACATAGAGTGTGCATCCTGATAGGCGCCATGTTCCGAGTTCTCGGCTTGCTTCTTCAATTGCCATCAGTTCGGCATGTGCTGTCGGCTCCTGCAGCGTCTCGCGTTTGTTATAGCACCGTGCAATCACTTCACCGTTCTGAATAATTACCGCGCCGATCGGTACTTCGCCGATCGCTTCCGCCTTACCGGCTTCATTAATTGCGAGCTCCATAAAACGTTCGTCATCCGTGCACACAGATATCCCTCCTGTCTGAACAGCAGTATACCCAATGATGCGGCATAATTCAAATATGGAAAAAGAGACGCCTCATTAAAGAGCACGCCTCTTCATTAAAAATCGGAAACCAATTATTCTTCTTCATTAGAAAGATGCAACTTGTTAATCAGTGCAAAGAACAAGCTGAGCAGCACGCCAACGATCGTCGCAAGACCCATGCCGTTCAGAGGAACCTTGCCAACATTGATCGTCACACCACTAAGCCCGGTCGCAAAGATTACCGTTGCGAGAATGATGTTTTGCGCTTTGGCAAAATCAACCTTCGATTCGACAAAAATACGGAAGCCGTTGGATGCAATGACACCGTAAAGGATCAGCGAAATGCCGCCGATAACAGCCGAAGGAATGGATGAAATCAGTGCCGAAAGCTTACCGACAAAGGAAAGAACAACGGCAATAACCGCCGCTCCGCCAATGATCCATGTGGAATAAACGCGCGTAATTGCGAGTACACCAATGTTTTCGCCGTAAGTCGTATTCGGGGTCGCCCCGACAAATCCGGAAATGACCGTTGAAATACCGTTACCGAACATCGAACGATCAAGTCCCGGATCCTTAATCAGATCCTTGCCGACAATATTACCGGTAACAATCAAGTGGCCGATGTGTTCGGCAATGACGACTAGTGCTGCCGGAAGAATAATGGAAATGCTTGCCATATCCCAAGTCGGTGTATAGAAGTGAGGCAGAGAAAGCCAGCTTGCCGACGCAACCGGTTTAAAATCCAGAATACCGACACCCCAAGCAATAAAATATCCGGCAACAATACCGATCAGAATCGGAATAATTTTCATGAATCCGCGGAACAGTACCCATCCGAGAATGGTAATTAAAATCGTCAGGAGCGAGACAAGAACCGTTTTCGGATCCATTGCCCACTTGGCGACTCCTGCCGGGGCAATTAATCCGGCACTCGTTGCTGCTGTCGGAATCAGTTGCAGTCCGATGATCGCAACAATTGATCCCATCGTGACCGGAGGAAAAACAATATCAATCCACTTTGTACCAACGAGATGAATAATAAATGAAACAATAATGAAGACCAAGCCGACGGCGATAAATCCGCCGAGCGCAGCTTGATAGCCGCTCGTTCCGATTACCGCAAGCACCGGCGAGATAAACGCGAAGCTTGAGCCTAGATAAGCCGGAATTTTCCCACGACAGATTGCCAAATAAAGCAGCGTGCCAATTCCGTTCATCAGTAAAATGGTTGCCGGGTCAACCTTGAAAATAAGCGGTACAAGAACCGTAGACCCGAACATCGCAAATAAGTGCTGAAAACTTAAAGGAATACTTTCAATTAATGGAAGCTTCTCGTCTGTTTGAACGATGCGTCCTGCCACGTGCAACTCCTCCAACTATGTATAATTTGTCCAACTTGTTAAGTATAACGGATGTTCCATGACATGCAAAAGAATAAAATGAGCAAATATCCGAAAATTTTTTCCAAAAAAAGAAGACGCCGCAACGTCTTCTTTATATACTCACATTTAGTTTTTGGATCCGATACCGATGAATTGCAGAATATAAAGGAACAAGTTGATAAAGTCGAGATAGATCGACACAACAATCATCGGGATATCTTCATCCGTAAATCCATGCACGGTCAATCGGCTGAAATCAAACAATGTATACCCGACGAAAATAAGAATGCCAAGTCCTGAATAAATCTGCGCCGTCATCGTAGACACAGGGATAAAAACACTGAAAAGTGATAAAACAATCAGCGCAATTAGGCCAATGAATAAGAATCCGCCGAGAAAGGAAAAATCGCGTTTACTTACCATGGCATAAATCGCAATAGCGGCAAACGAAACCGTTGTTACCGTGAATGCCTGCATCACGAGCGACGCGCCGAGCAAGCTTACGTAGTGATTAATTGCCGTATATAAGGTCACACCGGAGATAAACATGAACCCATACATCAATGAGTAGCCGACCGCTTTACGCTTTCTTACACCCATCATCATAAAGAGCATCACAAATTCTACAATAAACAGCGGCAAGCGCAGTGCATCAGAGACGTATTGTCCCAAATAGAGTCCGACTGTTGTCACCAGCAACCCGGAAAAAAACGCTGCGAACAATTTCGAGTACGGTTTGCGAACCGCGTTCGATGCAAATTCAACCATAAGCTGTCATCCTCCTTAAAGCTTGTAATATACATACGTCTGATTTTCATCAAAAGTTTCCGTTGTCCACTACATATCTTTATGCTTTTATTAACCATTTTAAAAGGCTTACATCCATTATACAAAGAAAATTTGAAAAATCAAAAATAAGGAAAAGGCGGTTTCCTTTTCGGAGAACCGCCTTCCTCACCTTTTGACCCGGTTTTACTTTTGGTGTCGCCTTGCATTGACTTCAAGAATTTTTCCTGATTGTGTCTGCTGCGTTTCGCCGTTCACTTGATTGGGCGAATGCTTGGCATGTGACATGCCAAAACGTTTGATCAATTCATCGGTACTGCCCGGCTCTTTCACCTGTCATCCCTCCGTATGATCGCTATTCCGCTGCTTTTCATGTGCAGAAAACATCCGCTGCCCGGGGCGGGTATTTATGCTCCCGTCCGTACGCTTCGATACGTGCGAAGGATCCGCCGCCGGCCAAAGTTCCTCTTCATTCTGCACGCTGTATCGTGTTCCCGGCTTATCCACCAAGGTCAAAACCTCCTTTTCAAAAGGTGGTTTTATTATGTGCGGCATCACTTTTTCTATTCACTAAAAAAGGATTATTTTTTGCTCTGCTCCTCTATGTACTGTTTTTCCTCTGACGCAGATAATAATCCTGTTGCCTTGCCAATCGTCCCGCCTTGAAGCTTCCAAATTGTATTATGATCTTGGACTGCCTTGGAAAAATCGCCGTTTTTCCAGCGGGTCAAAATGGTGCGGTACGTCTTTTCATGGGTAAATTTATTCTTATCCAGTGCACGGTTCAGCCAATCAATACGATTTTTCGAAATTAAAATAAAGCCCCATTTTTGATCTGCCTTGACCTTCTGATGTGCCATTTCATGTATGAACAGCTGCATGTCATCATCGGTTAAGTCATTTATCTTTTTATCCTTGCCAAAGGGATTTTTCTTGTCACTAGGATCCGCTTGGTTGATTTTTTCAATCATTTTCTCTGCTGTCTGCTGACGTACTTCGTTATGCTGCTGTTTCTGATAATAAAGGTAACCCGCTCCGCCAATTACAGCAAAGATAATCAAACAGCCTAAGATCGTAAAAAGAACCTTTTTCATTGTCGCGCCTCCCCCATGTTTAGGGTACTGGAGATCGGCACAATGCACAAGAACAAAACAGAAAATACTGGTAAATAAAAAGCCTGGCGCTAAAATGTGCCAGGCTGAATCATTTACTTATAATTTTTCGATGATTTTATCGACAAAGCCATATTCCTTCGCTTGTTCAGCAGTTAAGAAGTTGTCACGATCCGTGTCCTTCAAAATCTGTTCATAGCTCCGGTTCGATGTCTCCGATAGAATCTTATTCAGCTTTTCTTTCGTCTTCAAAATATGACGTGCGCTAATTTCGATATCACTTGCCTGACCTTGCGCACCACCAAGCGGCTGATGAATCATCACTTCGCCGTTTGGAAGCGAAAGACGTTTGCCTTTGGTTCCCGATGTCAGGATGATTGAAGCCATTGATGCAGCCATGCCGACACAAATCGTCTGAATGTCTGGCTTAATAAAATTCATCGTATCCAGAATTGCAAAGCCGGCAGACACAGAGCCGCCTGGGCTGTTGACATAAATGGAGATATCCTTCTCCGAATCCTCCGAGGCTAAGAAAAGCAGCTGAGCAACAATGCTGTTTGCAACCTCATCGTTGATCTCCGAACCAAGGAAAATAACGCGATCCTTCAGCAAACGTGAGTAAATGTCATAGGAGCGCTCCCCACGGCTTGATTGTTCAATGACATATGGAATAAAAAATGATGACACAGTAATTCCTCCCTGTAATTCGATTCAATTATTTTATTATTAAGCAGCCAGTCGGCAGGTAATGCCAGAGCCGCCGAAACCGGATTTACGCGCATGGTGCAGGCGTGTTTCCTCATGATAGAGGGCAAGCAGCCGATCAGGATCGCCGCTTTGAAATGCATTGATATAGCGGACCAAACGCCGTTCATCAGGATGCGCATCCGGTCCAGGCTGATTAGATGCAACGCGCCTTTTCGCTCGATGATAAATCACACGCACATTGCCTTCGGTTTCTCCCAATCGCTTGGCGACCACAGGTGCAGTCAGTCCCAAACCTGCCTGCATTAAGTATACCAGTCTTTGCCTTGCATTTAACTTCTCAAGCACGATTTTCATCGCTGAAGCGAAATGTTCACTTGTGTTCTTTTCTTCACTGCGCGCAGCGATATCATCAAAGGATTCTTGACTATGTTCCGTCACACGTACTTTCCGATGCTCATCAATCCATGTGTTTGAAATGATGCGATAGAGATATGCCTTTGTGATCGAACGAGTCGCTCGTTCCTGCCATGCTTTGAAACATTTCATCATCGAACGCTGAAAAAGATCATCGCCGTCCCACACATTTCCCGCCAGTCTCACGCATTGCCTGTGCATCATCGTCATATATGGGCGGATGCGCTGCGCAAATGCATCATCCCGAGC
Source organism: Sporolactobacillus sp. PKPK-6 (assembly GCF_056678885.1). Lineage (NCBI taxonomy): Bacteria > Bacillati > Bacillota > Bacilli > Caryophanales > Sporolactobacillaceae > Sporolactobacillus > Sporolactobacillus sp. PKPK-6. Next base: position 1,892,940 of record NZ_JBWXPA010000001.1, read on the forward strand.
CTGATTTTCCAATTGGCTGTTCATCGTCTGCCTCCTCCTTTGCCCTTATATCTATACAAACGAAATAATATCTCGAATTGTTACACGTTGATTCATTTAATGGACAACCGTCCATTATTCTTTAATAATGTATTTCGTGAAGCCTTCAGAGAATTCCTCCAGCCAATCGCCTGCTGCACCCCAATCCCAGGAGGTAAATAACGAACCTGATCCTCCTGTGACAACAGCCGTTACCTTTGTCGTCCCTAAAAGGTTATCAATGACCGCAGTTAATGCAGCATAATTGCTATTGCGAAAGAAATACTTTTGGTAAACAAGGATGCATTGCTCAACGCCATTTTCGTTTGAATGCGATTCAAACACTTGATCGGCATTCTCCTGCTTTTTTTTAACCAGTCGCTGCCTCTTGAGCCGATAAAGAAACAAAAAATGTACGATCAGCCATTTTCACGCCCCCTCGTTGAAACAAACCAGTAAATTACTTTTGACTTTATCAAAGTTACAATCGACATTCAAGAAAAGCGCAGACAGCTTTATAATAAAGAAAGACTTAATCTGCTGCGAACGGAGGGATTATAATGTTTCTCGTCATTGTCGAAGCTGCAATTTATCAAGGAGGGCGCTGGCTGATTATTAAGCGCAGCGAGAAGGAAGAACACGCTGCCGGACTGCTTGCGCTCGTCGGCGGAAAAGTTGACCTGAGCGATCAGCCGAATGATGTTTTGGAGCACGCGCTGCGCCGCGAAATTAAAGAAGAAATTGCGATTGAAGTAAGCGAGCTCACATACGTAAAAAGTGCATCCTTTGTTCTGCACGATGGACGATGCGCACTTGAAACAATCTTCTTGTGCATCCCAAAATCCGGCACCCCGCACGCAGTCAGTGCCGATGAAGTCGCCGAATTCTATTGGATGACAACTGAAGAAATACTGGCTCATCCGCAAACACCGTCCTATCTAAAAGATCAAATCGTACAAGCAGAGCGCGTGCTTCGAAGCATTCAGGCTTTAAAATAATAGTTAATTTTATCATCACAAATAACTCATGAAAAAAACTTATAAGTATCATCAATAAAATTGTGTACATTTTGTGTAGATTTTTTGTCATTTCTGTGATAATGTTTGTGACATTGAAATCCATCAGAGTGAGGCATTCATCGAACATGAAAAGTACATTTTTTAGCAAGCGTATAGGTATTGCACTATTAGTGGCAGCTGCTTTTGTCATCGCGATTTTGGCTGTTTACGGAGAAGTGATCGACTATAAAGCAGCGCAGAGTATTAAATCGGAGCAGGCGGTTGATTCATACTCCTTTCGAAGCAATCGAACAGTTTTGGTGCACTTGAAAAATAGTTATGTTATTCGATTAGATCTCACATCTACGCCGCTTAATGTTACTGTCGGAACGAAAAATGCATTCCGTCGTATTCCAGGCAGCATCTCTAGATACAGCTCCTCTGGGAAAACTTCAGGATATATACTTACATTGACACCAAGTGAATATCAACGTTTTAATAAAGACATGATGAATTATTATGGTTCAATAAACACCTTCCAGCAAAAAAATAATCATTCTGAGTTAGTTTCTGTATCCATCTAACATGAATAGCAGTATGTTTTTTTGCCCACTTGTCCAATCGTATTAAAAAAGTGATCCAGTCTATACCGGATCACTTTTTTAATAGAAAATCTGTAATTTACTCAATTAAAATTTGCGCACGGTCTTAATAACACGACCAATGTTTTCACTGGTTCTGGTAACCGCTTCAGACCCAGATTTTAGTGCTTCTTCTAAACACATGCTACCGGAAACAATGCCGAAAATCGCGGTAAATCCTTTCTCGTACAGTGTGTCAATTTTTTCACCTACATGACCGGCAAGTGCAATGACCGGTTTGTCATGTCTGACTGCCACCTGTGCAACACCAAACGGCGTTTTGCCATATTGCGTTTGATCATCAATACTTCCCTCACCAGTAAACACATAATCAGCATCTGATACATAGTGTTCCAGATGCGTATACTTTATAACCAATTCAATACCCGAAGCGATCGATGCACTGGTAAATGCCAGCATTCCCGCACCTAGCCCACCTGCTGCGCCGCTGCCTGGAACATCAACGATATCTCGATGCACATCACGCTTAATGATCGTCGAATAATGAGCGAGGTTGGCATCGAGCTTTTTTAAGACATCCGGCGTTCCGCCTTTTTGTTTGCCGAAAACATGGGAGGCACCTTGCGGCCCGCAAAGTGGATTCTTCACATCGGATGCAATATCAATTTTCAAATGCTCTATGCGCGGGTCAACTCCTGATTGATCTATTCGAGCCAATCGTGCCAGTGCTCCTCCTCCATAAGGCAATTCTCTTCCTTTATCATCAAGCAACTTCACCCCAAGTGCCTGAGCCATACCCGCACCGCCGTCATTGGTGGCGCTGCCGCCAAGTCCGATAATAATATGACGGATGCCTCTATCCAAGCATGCAAGAATCAGTTCTCCTGTTCCATACGTTGTCGTTACTTCAGGATCCCTTTCTTCCTGCTGAACAAGTTGAATACCGCTTGCGCTCGACATTTCAATGACTGCCGTATCCGGCTGATCTCCTAAAATGCCGATCGAAGCCGTTACAGGCCTGCCCAAGGGACCTGTAACTACCTGATGAATGATTTGCCCACCCGTCGCATCAACAAGCGATTGTGTTGTTCCTTCTCCGCCATCAGCCATCGGAACATGTATATAGCGGGCATTCGGATAAACCTTGCGTAATCCTTTTTCCATAGCCTTGCAAACTTCTTTTGCCGTCATACTTTCTTTGAATGAATCTGGTGCTAGCACAAATGTTGATTTCATCGTTTCCACCTCTTTACAGAATGACACCGTATATAATCGTTGATACAACAACCATCGTTAACCCGACGAGCGCTTCATAAGGAACAAGTGTCAGTCTTTCTTTAATGCTCATCCCCATCGAAGCACGTGTTACGTGGAAATAATTACCTTGAGGAAGCTGATCAATTGTCACAGCTCCGGTCTGCATCATCACAGCGGCTCCCACTGGCGATACACCGAAACTCAGAATTGAGTGTGCAAACGATTGCGTTGCAATAATGACACCTGTAGATGTCGAGGCAACAGCGGCTCCCATCATAATCCCTGAAATGGGGGAAAGCAGAATGCCGGGAATTCCGAAATAGTTCACGCCATTCACAATAACCGTGCTGAGATCCGAAGAGGCGATCAGTCCGGCCAGTGCTCCGGCACCAATTAAGATCATGACTACACCCGTCATTTTCTCGACACCCGAAGAAATATAAGTCATCATGCGGCCTGTTTTTCTCATAGCAATTAAACCGATAATACCCGCAATCGGAAGAATATACATTGCATCAATCTGAAAGCTCTTTAATAGAGCAATGTGAAAAATATCACCAATTGGATTCAGCATTAAAACAATGATGGCCACTGCCGGAGCTACAATGGCTTGTCCAAAACTTGGCAGATGATCATTCGAATCATCTGATTTTTTCTGGGCAGGAGCAACTGCTTTTACACCGCGATGCTTAATGATTGAGGCGATCATGACGGTTGCAATCAAGCCAAAAATGGCAGGAATCAAGCCATGAAGCATGACTTGCGATAAATCAACATGAAATCCTTTAGCGGCCATAATCGTGTTTGCATTAGGAGAAATAATATTGCCCGCCTTGCCCCCGCCGCTGAGCGCCAAAAGCAGACTCAATCTGGTAAAACCTAATTTTTCGCCAACCGCAAGTGCAATCGGAGCAACGATAATTACTGCGACAGGAATAAACACACCGACCGCCGTAATAATCATTGTCGCTAGAGCGAGTGAAAATAAAGCCATACGGTCACTAAAACGATCAACAATCGTCCGTGCGATCCGTTCGGCAGCGCCTGTATCCATCATCACACCGGCTAAAACACCGGCAGCGAGAACACGCACAATCGTACCGGTCACACTAGCCGTACCATTGACAACAAGATTAACCGTTTCTGTAAAATTCGCACCGCCAATCAGGGCACCAATAATGGCCCCTGTAAATAAAGCATAAACCGGATTCAAATGCTTTAATATTAGTAGAATAGCCAAAATTAATCCGATAATAGCTCCTAACCAACTAACTGTCATGAATAAACCCAGCTCTCCAATATAAAATAAAAACAAACATCAATACTATATCACAGATAAGCTCTGTATTATAACAGAAAATTAAATATTACTATTTTCTTAAAACCTTACTATTTTTCGGTGCACGGTTTAGGCAGAGAATTCTTGCCAGCTCTTATCTATGCCTTTCGCTGTGATGAATAAACCTTCAACTGACATTTTTAAGTTTTTTAATTTCTATCTATAAATTCTTTGAGTTCCACTAAAGCTAACTTACCTTTTCTGAAATGTTCCAAAATAATCCCCAATCCTGACATCTAAAATGCCCATGCCCGAATGCACTATACGTTCTTATTGCACAAAAAAAGAACCCTTCATTATCAAGGGTTCTCACGATTTTCTATAATGGCCCTGGCAGGAATCGAACCTGCGACGCACGGTTTAGGAAAAGGGATATCTTAGGCTGTATTATATTGTTACAGTTGCCACAAACCCCTTTAAATTGGCATTCCACTATTTGTTTTTTTTATTGTATCCTCCTAATTTCCACTATTTTTCATTGTTTTTGCACCTGATTTGCACCTAATTAGTTAACTTGCAACTTCAATTTTTGTTTTTGTCACCACTTCCATTGCTTCTATTACTTGCTGAATTCGTTCTGTTGTAGCTCCGTAATATTCATTTCTTTCATCTCTAGATACTTGTGCTTCTGACACACCTAGTCTGCTCGCTAATTAATAAGTTAGCTTACATTATTCACCATCAAAATTTAAAAACATCCAAGATTAAAAATTATGATATAATGCTGAATGTTATTAAGGAGGGATGTATTTTGTCGACGAAAAGAATACCTCTTATAGATTTATATATCGGCAGTACTGACGGTGAACAAGAATCGACTAATGATAATTTTGAACGTTTATTTTACACTAAAAACAGTAAATATAATGAAATTATGCAACCTGAAAAATTTATCATCTCTGGAAGGAAAGGAACAGGTAAAACAATCCTAGCCAATTACATATTAAAAAAAACAAATGAAAAAAAGAATTACTATTGTCATATATACAAGAAAAATGATTTTAAACTTCAGAAACTTCTAGATTTAAATCATAGAGACTTTGATGTTGATGAACGTATTATATTTTGGGAATGGTTTTTTTTATTACAAATGGGCAGGATGCTAGTTAAAAGGAAAACTATTAAATCAATTATCCCATTTTCAGCTGAGAAGAAGCTGAAAAACTTTTTTAAACTTCAATATCCAGACAATATATTTAAATTAGTCGATTTCAACAAAAGTACTTCAACTGGACAAAAAAACAGTTCATTCTTGGGCCCGAAACAAGCTCAATTCTCTGAAGAACAAACAAACATAGTCAATACTGGCCAAAACTACAAGCACGCAGAATATTTTGAACTACTTTCAAGGCTGCATAAGCTGGTCTCCAGTTGCTTAATAAAGAAAAACAATATAGTCCTTATTTTTGATGATTTAGATGAAATAGATGAAAGAGTAACTGAAACGATAAATTACTATGCACTTTTAAAATGCATGCTTGAGTCGGCTAAAAAATTAAACCTTGAATTTTCCAGTATAAAAAATGGATCAGCAAAAATCATCTTACTTCTTAGAAGTGACATAATAGAAGGAATACATAAATATTCGAGTAACTCGAATAAATTAACAACTGAAGGAGATGTTCGTTTATATTGGATTGAAAAAAACCATAAAAATCCTGAAGATCACCCATTAATGGAATTAATTTTATATAAAATCCAGAATTCTATTCCAGAATATTCAAGTCTAGATAGAAAAACGCTTTACAGAACTATATTTCCTAAACAATTAAATAATAAGCCAATATTGGATTTTCTTCTGAACAATAGTTTTGGCAGACCTCGAGACATAGTTCAATATCTTAATTTAATTAGAAAAAATAACCCAAAGGCACTATACTTTGAACCAAACTTCTTTAAAACGTCTGCAAATGAATATTCAAAATGGTTTTATCAAGAACTTCAAAATGAGTTAAGTATTCTAAAGAATAAAGAGTCAATACTTGACGGACTTAGACTAGTTACGGATATGAGAAATCCGATTTTATATTATATGCAGATAGAGGAATTTTTAGCTAAACATAAAGAAGATTATCCTAAAATAGTCAATCTCAAACAAACTATTGCACAGCTTTACAAATATGGTGTTATTGGAAACTCATGGGTCTACAAAAGCCGTAAAAATAAGCCTACTATTTATCATTACTCATGGGGCTATAGAGATGATGCGTATAGCGAGCCAAACTTTTCAGAATCGTTTGTATTACATCATGGACTTTCAAAATACTTCTCTTAAATCAAATACTGAAAAGGATCCAGCGAGATATCTCACTGGATCCTTTTCAGTGGGAGCACAAATACAAACTCCCCATGGCTCAATGGCCATATTTTATAATCTGGGCTCAAATGTCCCTTATTAGTGTACTCTAAACTATAAAAATTATTCGTTTTTTGACTTCACTATATTAAACCTCCATGCACCATTTTGTCAAGAAATAAATTTAACGAATACTTTAGACTATCTACCCATTTAATCTTATTTAAAAGGTATATTTTTTGTAGGTGCCTCTAGATTAATAGTATTCGTTTAGAAAATAATCCCTTGTGGCTTGACTTTGACATATCGCCTCTTTGTTATCTGTTTTACAGTTTGCAATATATGGAAGCATAGCCAGATCATTCGAGAGATCAGCTCTTAACCACCCGAAACCTACTAAGATTTCAAACTAGAACAAACCCGTTAGTACCTCCGGTTGTTGTCCCGTTGGCATTATAATTGCAATCTAACACAAATAAATATTGAATAGCCAGAATTTTAAAGTTTAATATCCATAACTATCCGATCAATTATTCTTTGTAACTCTTCAAGACTAATAACAAACCATTCTTTAGGAACAAGCATTTTCCCATTTGCCCCTAAAATAGAAACGTCCAAATTTTTATTTGCTAGTGCATGATGAATTGCTGTCTCAAACTTACCGGCATCCATATTCAACACCTGATATGTTGAAACTATTTCCACTGGCGCATATAGATAAGTTGATTCATTTTCTGCGTTTCTAATTCTGTTTTCTACCAGTCCTGTTGTAAAACCGATCTTGTATAAGTCCTTAATAAAACTAATTTGTGGATCAGTGCTCAATGATTTCAGTACATAGATATATCCTGTCGAGATATCATCTACCCTAACATTATCCAATAATGTATCTTCATTGTCAGTTACTCGTCTTCCATGTTTATATAACTCAGCAGAAAGTGAACGGAGTAACATATCCGATTCTGTTCCATTTTCAAAAACACACTGAAGGCGGGCATTGGTTTTGTTTTTTATCTTTTTCCTCTTCCCCACAGTCTTAACATAGAGAAGCACTCCCTTTAATACAAAGAAACTATTAGAAAGAATGTCTTGTTCATTTTCGAACTTTACTATTTTTCGTTTTCCTTCTGTTATTTCCCTATGGCACATCTTGAACAGTTCCTCATACTCTCCAAAATCCTTTATTTTTTTGCGTTTTGCAACATAATCAGGCATTGTGGTAACCTTTTGAAGTGAGCTTGTATCAAAAATCGAAGAGGCTTTATCATTAATCAGATTATTCCTCAGCAACTCAGAGGAGCCTCTGTTTAGGATATCATCAATGGAAGAAATTTTAGGAGCTTTGATTTCCTGCGTTTCTGTATCCAGCAATCCAAGTTCATCATACTGTTTCAAATGTTCCATACGATCACGATCTTTACGAATCCCAATTAATCGACTCGCCAGACTTCGTTCAGCCAAATCTGTAGGAACTTTGTACGGTTCACGCCCATGTTCTTTCACAAAATCAACAATCTCAAGGAACTTTTCAAGGGCTGGATCATAATAAACTTTCGAAGCATTCTTAGGTGGTGTTGTGATTTCGGTAAATAGTGAACTATCCATGATTTCATTAATCGAATGGTATCTATTTGCCACTTTCACGTTTCCTCCTTAACTCTTGCATATAAATTACTGCTTCACCCATACGCATTTCCATCGGGTCTTCAGATTTTGGATCTGGTCGCCTTCCTTTTGATTGGTAGAATTCCTCAACTTTTGGCCAAATAAAGACCAATTCATCTTCATCAAATGAAATCCGCTTCGCATCAATCGATTCCTGAATCAGTTTCAATACTGGTGAGCTGAAATCTTTTGATAAGACCTCAAACGCCTTTTGGAATGGATTAATTGAATCAATGAGATTAATGTCTAAGTCCTCTATATTTACAAATTTATCCGCCATACGAATAAATTCTTTGTTTCCAACGACTTCCGATTTAGCACCTTTCATCACTGTATCCAATACAACATGCTGCCTAACTTCCTCAATCTCATCATCTGACAAATTCGGGTAAACTTTTTGAATTACTTTCGGAATCAATACTTTATTCAAAACTTTTGGATCAACTTCACCAGTGAATGTTTTCTGGACTTGCGTATCTTGTATAATTTTTGCTTTTAAGTCATTAATATCATTTTCAATAATCTTTTTTACATTTTCTGTTGACGGTTCCCTCAGCCCTTTTACGAACAATTCCCCTGTTGTAGAAGATTTATCGCTATTATTTCTCCTGCGCTTAAATTTAAAGTCAGGTGTAAGAACCTGTTCCATTAACAGAGAAGCAGAAATAGCTTTAAGCATCGTGTTAACTGTATAAGTCACTACTTCGTCCTTTGCATCAGGTTGTGCAATAAGGTTCGTAAATTGAGCATGGGTTTTGTTATAACTATCACGAGTACAGCGACCGATGATTTGTACAATTTCCGTGAGTGAGCCTCGATATCCAACTGTCAAAGCGTGTTCACAAAAGGGCCAATCGAATCCCTCTTTTGCCATGCCAAGAGCAATAATTAGATCTAAATCTTTTAGATCTTTAATATTGCGTAAATACGAAACGACTTTTTCTCGTTCAGCCTGGTCATCCACCAAATCGGCAATCTTTAATATTTTTCCGTCAGTATGGCGCTTAACATAAATAATTCCAGTTTCTTCATCTTGATAATCAACTTCACCGATCAAATCAAGTATCTGATTCACTTCATCGTATTTATCCTTTGTGGATTCACCAGAATTCACATTTGGAATATGAATAATTGTTTTTAAATTTGTATCCAAAACTTCATTAATTGCTGATGTATATTTTCCTTGATAAAAATGATACCCAATCCCAAAACTTTTTAGATACTCGTAACCATCAAGCTGTTCATAATACGAATACGTTACCTTATCAAACATTTCCTCATCTTCAGGTAAAAGAATTGGTACAGAATCTCCTCGAAAATATGAACCAGTCATCGCAACAATGTGCGCTGATGAATTGCGAATAATATTACGAAGCAATTCACCTAATCGAGAATTAGAATCAGCTGAAACATGGTGAAATTCGTCAATCGCAAGCAAGCAATTATCAAATACTTTATCATCAATTTTTTCAAACGCAAATCGCAATGTCGAATGGGTACAAATCAACACTTGATCATTCGATTCCATAAAACGGACAAAAGCTTTTACTTTTGAACTATCAACACCAGCAGTTGTTAAGTTATTTCTAGGATTCACTTCCCAATCTGCAAAGAAACCATAACTCTTCAGATCAGTATTTTTAAACGAAGAGCCGATGGATCGTTCAGGTACAGCTACAATCACTTTCTTCAAACCTTGTTTCATGAGCTTATCCAAGCCAATAAACATTAACGCTCTAGATTTACCTGATGCAGGTGGTGCTTTGACTAACAAATATTGCGAATTACGTTTTTCAAACGCTCGTGCCTGCATTTCACGCATACCATATTCATTTGTTTTCTTACTTTTTCCAGTTTGGTTGTAATTAATTTCAACTATATTTTCCATACTGCCACCTTACCGTTCTCTCATTTCTTGGTACATTTTAAGCAATACTTCTAAACGTTCCGCATCGGATTCAAAATCTTTCTGACGGTATGCTCTTTCTACTATTCTATCTAATTTTTCATGGGCTAGTTTTAAAACTGTCGGCATTGTTTTCTGATCATATAATTTTGCTAAAGTACTACCAAGCTCTTCACGAATATCTATAATACCCAATGCAGCTGCTTCTATTTCTTGCTTCGTTCGTGTCGAAATACTTGGAAAGGGGAAAGTATTGTACACAATACCAGATGAATATCCGTAACGTGTCTCTAATCTTCCAGCAACAGCTCTCATCCAAGTCATATGTATTCTTGATGATAAAATTCCAAATAGAATTATATCAGCATTAGGAATTACATAAACTTTATTAGATAGAATGGTTGAAGATTTCTCAATACCTATTGGCACATAAAACCTATTTTCAGAACTAAACGCAGGAACAATAACACTTATTTGTTTGTTGTCCTTCGAATAAAAGTATTCCGGACCTTTTTGAACAAATGAATAAGGAGTCTTAGCTGCACCTTGAGTAGATTTTGCTTTGGATGACAACCTTGCTCGTCTAACTTGCTCCATTCTCTCACAAACAACTGGATTGTCTTTAATCTCTTCGTAAGTCTGAGGATTTAACCATAAACAAAATCTATAAGTGTTATTAATAAATTCATCAGCACCGATATATTTCCAAATATATGGTTTCAACTCAGGGTATCTCTCAATAGCTTTTTCTCTTTCCTCATGAGAAAAGATTAATCCCCCTCCATCACGGGGCATACTGCCAAATTCCATTTTTGGGAATCCAGAAATACTTTTATCCAATTTAGATACTATTGCATCCTCCCCCTCAGTCAAATATGGGGTAATATGCTTCACACATTTTTCATTCATTCCGATGAATAGTCTCTTAGTATTAACATTTCTGTCACTTGAATCCAATCCAACGATGATTACAGTTACACCAGCATTTTTTTTTGCATTATTGTTCCATTTGAATGAAGTATACGCAAAAGATATTTGAGTATTCATTAGTAGTCGTTTCCATATCAATTCAACTTGCTCACCTTGACAAATAGAATTAGTCGAAACGAAGGCCACTCGAACCAAACTATCCTGCATATAATTCGCTGCTAATTGAAACCAGCCAGCAATATAGTCGACTTGCTTATAATTACTTCTTGATCCAAAGACATTCATAAGATCTTTTTTATGACTCGGGTTTTGTTTCTTAGAGCCTAAATACGGTGGGTTGCCAAATACATAAACCTCTTCATCTTTTGTATGAGGACAAACTTCATTCCAGTTCACTCGTAATGCATTTGCACAGCGTATATCACCAGCGGATTGAAGTGGGAGAGTAGGACGAACCTTATCTTTAAAGATTTCGTCTAACTCCATGTTCATTTGATGTTCAGCGATCCACAGCGACAACCTTGCAACGTCGTGTGCAAAATCGTCAATCTCAATTCCATAAAATTGATCAAGTGTCACAGATGGGAGATACATGACATATTCTGACAATTCCCTTTGTCTTAACAGGATTTTGATTTCTAATCTTCTTAATTCTTTATAGGTAATAATCAAGAAATTTCCTGAGCCACATGCTGGATCAAAAAACTTCATTTTTCCAATTCGCTCATAAAGAAGGTCAAGTTTATCCATGCTGTCATACGCCTTTTCAAAAGCATCATACAAGTCATCTAAGAACAATGGTTTAATTACTTTCATAATGTTTGGGACACTCGTATAATGCATACCTAAATGACTGCGGCTTTCTTCCGATGCCACAGCTTGAATCATTGAACCAAAAATATCAGGATTAATTTTTGACCAATTTAACAATTCACCACATTCAATGATTAATTTTCTTGACTTTGCTGAAAACCTCAATTCATCGTGCGGTTCGGTGAACAAATGTCCGTTTACATAAGGAAATTCAAATTCAATTAGATAGGACGGAACATCATCTCTTTCAGTCTTATCTAATACAACAAACAAGTCAGTTAAGAATTCATTTAGATCTGATCCGTCTTCTTCAGTCAGTGTTTTTATTGAATTCGTAAAACTATTCCTTTTAAAAATATCGGTATCTTCTGCAAATAAACAGAACAGCAAGCGAATAAGAAACAGATCTAATTCTCTATCGTCGTCATTTATGTTGTTCTCTTTGTGAAGTACATCATATAGACGTGCAAATCGTTGAGCTGCTTTGATGTCAGCTGGATTTTCTTTTTCAAACTCGACTTTTTCAATGCCTTTCCAAGCAAGGAAGAAACTGAAATATTGAGGAAGTTGCTTAAATTTAATATCGAGTGCTTCCTGTGTCACTAGATCTTTCGCCAAAAGTCTTTCAAAATCAGTAACTAATAGGTAGCGTGGCTTGGCTGAAATATTAGCTACTTGCTCTTCTACATCATCAAAACCCTCAAAAAGCCTTCCTTTACAAGCTTTCTTAAACCACACCTTATTTTTAAGGTGAACTTCACCCGCTCGTTTTGTTAGGTTCAGATTACCTTTTCTTAGTCGTGTAATAGTAGCATGCGGAATATCATAAACATTGAGTAATTCGTATAAAAAATCCGAATGATCTTCTCGATTCACTATTTTGACAATCTTATCTTCCAAGTCAATAATCGCCATTTCATTTCCCCCAGCAATACTTTGTTATCTCTCTTAACTCTTTGAACTGGTAACGGATCCTTAGCCACAATTTGTATTATTATTTCTATTTGTTGTATAGTTCACTCCACTTATTAAATTAACTTTCTGACATATAAAGCAAAGTTGTTTCAAAGATACTCGTTTGCTTCGTTACTTACGTAATGCTGTTATGTATTGAGTAAATTAAAACAATTACCCAAGCCTTTATCTTTTGTGAAATTGTCATTTTGATTATAACATTTGTGCGAATATTTTTATCAATGATTTGAAAATGTCAGAGGAGGTGTGTGTATAATCATTGGAGATCCTTTTGGGTTAATCAAAACTTTGTATATATCAAGATATTGACCTCTCATGTATTTCTTGCCGAGTAAACCTGTAAACGTGTTTACAACATTTTTATATAGCGCTTACAATATTCGTTCTACAAGCAATACAGTTGTTTACAAGCTATTAACTATAATCGTTTTCATATGACAACTGTTTACGTAATGATTACGATTTAAGAGCCATAATTCATCTATACATTTTAGTTAGGTTACTTTATTCCCTGTAAAAAAATTTGATTGTCTATAATCGCCAAAAAAGCAAGGAAAAAGTATGATTGTCATAGAATCCTATTGCGAGGGAAAATTTATAAAATACATATCTGCTTTGAGGGAAGGTAATAAGTTTGGAGACAATGCATTGGTGTGCTTATTGTAGAATGATGACAGAAACCAAGACCATTAAAATACGAACTCCTTATTCACATCATTTATCTGGATATAGCCATGTTTGCCCATCTTGCATTAAAAAGTACAGCCTAGAAAACGTACCTGAATATACTCCTACAAAATTGGAGAATATTGTAGATCGAATGAAGATGACTGCACTTATGATAGGCACTTTAACGTCTAACGACAAAGAATACTTAATTTTAACTGATAATCATGGGGAAATACTTCATACAAACGAATTAAAATTAATTGCTGAAGAATTGTTAAAAACAGTTAAATTGCCTGACCTCGATGAATTTATTAAAAAGGAGAATTTTATAGAGTACCTAAGAGAACTATTCCCAGAATCCGCGAAGGAAAGAGGAAAATTTTTTATACCAGTTGATGCATTACGCATTCGAAGAAAAAAGTTTAGGAGCAATATAAAAAGAAATTGGGGATTTACATGTGGAAATTGCTCCAGAAAAGTATCAAGCCGAGAAGATAATGAATATTTCACAATAATTCCAACCAACCCTATTCCAAATCATGAAGATTACTTTTCTGATCGAGCATGCTCCAAGGGTTGTATGAAGGTTATTGCTAAAGACTTTATATGGAGCTGGCTTACTGACAACAACCTTATAGACTATTTTGACACGACAAATTTGGACAAGGATTTAGATGAATACCTCAAAAAAATTTAATTCCTGGCCCATTTAAGACTGAAGCGAAAAGCGACATCTATCTTTTAACGGTAGAAGTCGTCTTTTTGCTTGATTTGGTAACGCCTAGCACCTTTATTTCAGCCTTGCTGCTTTAACTTTTCTATAAGTTGTTCGATCGTCATTTTCCCTGACAGAACAGCATTGCAATCCTTCTCGTCATCAGCTGTCAATGGCATTCCTGATAGGTATAACGAATGTTTTGCATACTTCATGGCATCTCTAATCTCTTCCTCGGTCATTTTCATGGCTGATCAACCTGTCTGTCGTAGGCCTCATCATTCTCGTACCAGTCCCGGTCTTGTGGGTTATTTAGGTCGAGGCGAATCCCCTGACCATCCCGTTCCCCTTCCATTCTGTGCGGTTCAATGCCGGACCGTTCAAATAATTTCACTGCCTGGTCATAAAGGATCTTTAATTTGTCATCCATATGATCACCATCCCAATATAAAATCTTTATTGATCTTAAAAATCCCTCTCAGTTCAAATGATTACCTATTAATTTGTATAGCTCTACGTGCAGCATTATGGGCTGCTCTGTAGAAAGGATTATGCCGTTTCAACGTATTGCTCATATATCTGACTAAAACTTGAAACATCAAAAATGGGCTTCACAGCTTATCCTGTAAAGGATTAGCACAAAAATAAAAGCAAGAACACCGATAACTCGGTATAATTGAAGTGTCGAATCCCAATTAACCGAGGAGTGTTCATGCCATGAAAAGTATATCACGAAATGACCATCCATCTCTTGGAATTTCTTCTTCAGTCCAGGAATTTTTTACACGATTTCGTTTGAGTCAACTTGCGAGAGCCTCAAACGCCACAAAGGCAAAGGGGGTCCCCTTCCGGGTACTGTTCTGTTATCTCATTAGCACGGTCTTTTCAAACAAGTCAGCGTATCGCGATTATTTGAAGCATCAAAATCAGCTGAACTTCTCGGATAAGACCTTTCGCAACCTGCTCAACAACGGCAAGATTAACTGGCAAAAGTTTCTGATTCTGCTCTGTTGCCGGATCATTCAGTTCATTAAACCCTTGACGGATTCGGCACGGAAGCCTGTGTTCATTGTGGATGATTCCATGTATGAACGCGCCCATGCGAAACGCGTGGAGCTGGCGGCGTTTCAATTCGACCACGCCAACCATCGGCATGTGCGCGGCTTTCGGTTTCTTCAACTAGGCTGGAGTGACGGCAACACTTTTTTGCCGGTCACCTTTTCCTTGCTTTCGGGTCAGAATCAGGTATGCGGTACAAAAGCTGATGCTCGCACCCATTCTGGAAAGCGGAAGCTTCAGGCCCAGCGTAAAGCGCCTGATGTGGTTCGAGAACTGCTTTCTTCTGCCCTGAGGCATGGCGTCCGAGCATCCTATGTTTTGTTTGATTCTTGGTTCTCTAGTCCTAAAATGTTTCAGCAGCTGCGTCAACTTGGCCTTCATACCGTCGCTATGGTGAAACGGTCGAAAAAGGTTTATTACCGGTTCAATGGTCAAATGATGGACGTGAAAGCGATCTTCAACGCTCAGAAAAAACGTCGTGGACGCTCACGCTACCTACTTTCTACCGTTGTAGAAGCGGTTGTTGAGGGAGAGGTCTTACCCCTGAAACTCGTATACGTCCGCAACCGTCGTAAACGCAAAGAGTATCTGGTCTTAGCGTCAACCGATATCCAACTTTCTGAAGATGAAATCATCCAGCTTTATGGAAAACGCTGGTCCATTGAAGTGTACTTCAAGATGTGCAAGCACTATCTTCGACTCGCTAAATACCAGGGTTTGTCTTATGACGGGATTTTTGCGCACACCGCCCTGGTCGCTATCAGTTATTCCCTTCTTGCGGTTCAGCACCGTGAACAGGTGGACGATCGCACTTTGGGTGAGTTGTTTTATTTGATGGTCGATGAGCTTTCGGATGTGACCTTCGTCGAAACGCTTCAGCAGTTGATCGACTTATTTCAAGAAGTTTTCAAAGACGAGTATGTTCTTTCTGAGCAAGCAGTCCATCACATCATCGAAAATTTTCTAGAGAAGCTACCTACCAGCTACCAGAAACAGCTGACAAAAGCGGCGGCCTGACCTAAATTATTCATAGTAATCATAGAGCAGGCAAGGGATGGGTGCGCTTTTTTAACTTTCAAGTTTTAGTATCTGACATTAAATTGTATATCTGGGAACAGGTTTCCAATGGCTTTCAGATTATCTCTTATCTGAATAATAATTTGGTTCATTTCTACATCGTGAAAAGGGGTCTCCACTTTATCAAACCAATCAAATTGAACAAGGTCACTAAAAATAAAAATTTTCTTTGGTTTAGTATATTTCTTTTTTATAACGGGGGAAGGAGCTGTATGACAAATAGAATTGCCATACACTCAGCGTAGGGATTTTGTCCCTTAAACTTGAGATTATAATGCTTTTTCATTCGAGTGAAAACCTCGCCCTGACCGACAAAACAGCCTGCAAGGCCGAAAATGCCCTGTTCATTTAACTCTGACGCATCCACAAAGACGCGGAGAGTTTCATTATCCCATTGCATATCACCAGACCTTCTTGTGGCCTGTCGTGTTGGAATGGCGTGCTCATTCAGTATCACTTGCTTGTCCATGCCACCAATTTCAAAGTGTGTATGTTTATGCTTTTCCATATAGAGTGTTTCACCCGCTTCTGTCATTGAATCACACCCAGCACTAAAATAACCCATCAGAGTTAACAGCAATGCTCAAAGTGTGTTGTAGAAAATTACATATCAAGTTGATCCCGATCATCCTTACCACGATACTTGACTTCTGACTTATTTCTTTTCTTATTCCTCTTATGCTTTTCCTGCTCATCCAATGCTGCTGTAAATGCCTCATTAAGAACTTTGAGCCCTTGCTCTATGAATCCCTTGCCTGAAGCTTGTTCCTGTTCCAGGGTGATCTGGGGTTGCTCTCCGGCCTTAAATTGTCTTTCTAATAAATCTAGCTTGTCATCGGCTTTTCTGAGCCTACTAAGTGCTTCCTTTGCAGTGTTCAAAATGATCTGCTCGTCCTTTATCTTGTTTCTCCGCCTATTTAATTTGCTTAAATTAGGTGCATTATCATTGCTAAGATAGTCATTGGGATGATTTCGATAAAATTCAGTCAATTGACAATTTGCTTTCATAAATCGTTTGTCAGCGGCCATTAGCTGCTGTTCGACTGTTCCAATCGTTGGCTTCTCTCCAATCATTTTTTCAACAGTTTCAAGTGCCTGACGCTCTTGATCGCTTAGCAACCGATACACTGCATTGTTTAGGTTACTCCGTATGGCCTTCCATTCAGTATCTTTCTGAATTCGGATGCGCTGTATTTTGACCTCTTGCTCAGCATTTTTCTTCTCATTTAGTTCACGAACTAATTTTCTGTCTACCCTGAAGCTACCGCTCCCCTTGCCGTCAATGTACATTTGTAAAAGGGAGAGATTTTCATTAGATGACAGCCTATGCACACCTGCCTGATCTTCTGGATAAATACTTGTCACTAAATGATCAATCTCAGTGTCAAGTTTGACACGTTCCTTTTTCTTATCGATAAACTGATTGTAAGCAGTGAGGTAACTGATTGCCGCTTTCTTAACTTTTTCTTTATCATACGAATCTTTAACTGTTGCGAGATATTCATCTTTTCTTTTGTCCTTTGTTCGTTTAAGGACTTTCAGATCGACCCGAACTTTTTGCAGTTTCGTTTGTATACTTTGTAGATCTGCATACTCTTTAAGCAATTGTCGGTTACGTGGTTCAAATTCGACGATTTTATTAGCAAGTTTCCTAGATTGGCGGAATTGCTTTACATAGTCTGCCTTTACTTTGACAGCATAATCCCGGTTTAAATTACCTAGGAAGACCTTGTTTAATTTATCACTTTCCTCCGGGTACAAATAAGCAAACTCTTTTTCTACAAATATTTTCTGAATCTCTAAGACTTTTTCGCCTTGTTTCCAGTCATGATCAAAGTGATTCTTGGTCTTCAAGTAATTATCTATGGCTTCATCTCTTTCCCTCTGAATCGGCAACAGTTCACTTTCAAAAGTTGCTGGATTAATACCAAAGCCTCTGACCTTTTTGGGGTTCTTTACGTAGGTGTTTTTGGCTCGCGTTAACAAATCATCTAAACCATTAGCTGCATAGTATTTCTTTTCCAAAGTGATCTTGAAATGCTGCATACGTTCCATATTCTTCTCTGCCGTTTCAAGGTCAACAAATCTTTTCATGTGCTTGCCAATAGCACGTATGGCAGACCGATCATCCGGAGAGAGGTTATTAATGTCCCGAATTTTGTTCAGTTCTTTGTAATCCGGCTCGTCCATGGCTTGTCTATATTCTGCCAACTCTACGATTTTCTGTTTCTTAAGTTCTATTGCTTTATTTAGGGTATCAATCTTTTTATTTATTTGCGCATAATAGGACTTCGGTTTGTAGGTTTTTCCTTCTTTCTCCGCCTTTTCCCTTTGGGCTTTTTCAAAACGATATTCTTCGACAGTCAACCGATGTTTCGGCATCTTATCCAATCCCTGTTCTACATAACTTTTCTCGGTAATACGTTCATTTAAGCCTTCCTGTTCGTAGTACCTGTTAACTGTATCCGCCCAATCTTTGCGCCAAATCAAAATGTTATTTCTTTTGTCCCAATCGGTAAGAGAGTACGTTCTATATTTTGGTTTTCCTTTGCTATCTAATATTTTGTTGCCGTTATCGTCTTTTAGATAAATCTTTTTCTTTTTATTTCCCCATTGTCCATTATCCATAAATGGTCGCATCGTCAACATAATGTGTGCATGAGGATTTTCTTTTTTATCTCGGTGAATGGACAAGTCAGCAACCATGCCTTTTTCAACAAAATTCCGTTGTACAAAATCGACCAGTAACTCTTTTTGAACACTGTTACTTTGTTCTAGTGGGAGTGCCACTTTAATCTCTCGTGCAAGCTGACTATTAATATTCTTTTCTATTTTTTCAACTTCATTCCATAGCTTTTCTCGATTATTTACCCACTCCTGGGCATTGTCCGGAGCCATGATAAAACTTTCTGGTGCTACCTCACGTATTCGATACTTCTTTGTTTCCATATCTCTTTCAGAATATAGCTTCTCCCCACTTCGATAAGCAGCAGCAGCGACGGCAGATTGTTTAGATCTATTTAATATTCTTACATTCAGGTAGAAGAGGCTCATGCCGATGAAGCTCCTTTGCTCCCCCGGAGGGCGATTGCCGCAGGCAACAACTTATCCGAAGGTTGTTTTTGAGGATAAGCCCATTGTTCACTCGATAGGGTGTATAAATGGGCACTTGGTACTTAGACTCTCTCTATTAATTCAAATATTACCCAAGAAAATGCCATTGAAAATTAATAGAAGAGTACTAAGTGATGAATATATTTTTCAAAACAAATCATATTACGAACCTTACTTTCCTGGATCTATTTTTCTTGTAAAATTCTTCATTCGATAATCCAGAACATCACTCAAAGAGATTACGGAACAATTCTCCATCATTCGTGAAAATAATCTTCCAAGATCTCGATCATTTTGAAAATCATTGCTATTTAGATTCGTGGTGAAAATATTTGATTTTCCTGAGCGTTGATCGATGATCTCAAACAGTTTTTCATGCCCCCAACCCTTTGCATTTTCAGCTCCTATATCATCAAAAACAACTAGATCAGCTGCAGCAATATTATTAATCATTTCATCCTCTGATGTTTCAGTATTCCGGTTGTAAGTCGATCTGATCTTTGTTAATAATTTTGGAGTTGATGTAAATATTGTCGTATATCCTTTTTGCTTTACAGTTTTGATAATCGCCATAGATAGATGACTCTTTCCAGTTCCAAATCCTGTACTTTGAAGCAACAAATTTTTCCCGTTTTCTTGATTGAATTCGGCAGCAAATTTTTTTGCTTGTTGTAGCGCTTTAACTAGATCCTGAGAATATGCTTTAAAGCTTTCAAAACTAGCAGATAGCAACGATTTATTAACTAGACTATATTGATTAAAGATGCGATCAATTCGTTGCTGATTTACCTGTTGCTGTTTTATTTTGATGGCGTTTAACAGCTCACAATCACAGCCAAAGGATCGCTCAAAAACATTCCCTTTAAGATCAGTCAATCGGAAAATATTAACTTCGTTGTGACAGCCCGGACATACATATTGGCGAACTAATTCAGAACGGTAATTCATATTCGACACCACCCTGTTTAAAGAGTCGTTGATGGTTTGCATTGTTTAGCGCTCCTTCCTTTTTAGTCAGATTCTTAGTTTGTAATTTATTAAAGTGCCCTAAAATATAAGTTTCACAGTATTTGAACGATGTGATTTTTTTACCTGGTGATTTGGCATACCTAGTGTCATAATCTTCAAAACATTGATCCAACAGTTCAAGAGTAGGCACAATCGGAACTTGTTTAAGCAAATTAGTCATTAATGCATAATCGTTGGTTCTAGGGTATACCTTGCTACTAGATCGCATGCTTCTTAGTTCAACATATCGATCGGATAGTCTGTCCAGTTCGGCACTTCCACGTTCAGGAGTTTGTGATATTTCTTCAGCAGTCTTTTTTAATAGCCGATCACTACGCAATGAGTCGGGAGATAACATCCCGTCACTTTCTCCACTGAACAAATTTTTAGAGCGTTCGGTAGTAATATCTTTTTTATCTATTTTCTTAATACATTCTTTATTATTCTTGTTTATAAGCACTAACTGTTTACCTACTGGTGCACGACCTTGTGCATGTTCTGTTACTTTCATTTCTTCAGCTTGATATTTTTCCCATTGCAACAGTGTTATCAATGTGTATTGTCTGTTACCTAAACCATGATTTATTGAAATCATGTGTTGCTGTTCTAACCAGTTTAAAATATTTCTAATTGTTCTCGGATTTGGTTCATGAAACGTATTACGTTCAATATAACCAACTCCTTTTGCTATGCTTCTGATTGACGTTAAATGTTGACCTGGCTGTATTTCAAAATGGCTTCCATCGCGCATAGGTATTCTTTTTAACTGATAATTTGTTTTATACTTTAGATATTGCCAAACGCGGCCATACAAGGGGGGCATCATCCATATGTCACTTTCTAACTCCTTACGATAGTCCTTAATATAACCCTGTATTTCAACTCACCTCCCACCTTCTAAAACAAGTAAATTTTAATGAAAAGTCATTTATTCAGTACCGCTATGCATCCATTTTTCTATATCTACAATATTAAAGCGCAAATAACGTTTTCCAATTCTTTTGTGGGGAATCTCGTTTTTCCGGCATAGATCATATATGTAATCACGCCGTAACCCCAATAGCTCTGCTACTTCATCTGCTGTTAAGACTGTTCTATTTACATTTATCATTCTGCATCCTCCCCATATTTTTTTTTTGCCAATTCAATTGCTTTTAAAATTTCCATCCTCCTTCTACCCTCCAAAGGTTTACGGAGCCAAACAGAGAACGTATCCTTCGATTTCCCCAATTCATCTGCTACTTGCCAATGTGTAACGCCAGCATTTTTAATTGCTTCTCTGATGTCCATGTTTGATGTTTTCATTTTTATCGCTCCTTAAAACACACGAATAAACATATTAATCGATCACTTTGTGTAGTTGTAGTTGTATGATATAGTAAAAGTATAATATAAATTCGCTTTTGTCAACACGTGATATTATGTAAATAAGCCGATAAATATGTAGTTATTAAAAATCATTTTAAGATGGGAGCATAACAGTGTCTAAAATAACAGGTAATTTTTTTAATCAAATAATTATTGAAGATAACGGTGATGTTCAAAAAGATTATCAAATATACACTGTCGAAAAATATGTTGAAAAATTTCTTATCGAGAGAAATATTAGTGACTTAAATAAGGAAAAGGAATCAAAGTCATTCGCAAACAAAGTATGCCAATCACTTATATCTGATTGGCATGCAAGAATTGAAAGTAAAAGAGTTCCTTCACTAAAAAGTAAAGAGTATTTTGAGAAATACCTTAGCTATTATTCGATTGAGATTCCTAGTAATGTTGAGAAGAAGTTGTTTAACAAACCTGAAGACCTATCCGATGGTGAAATAAACGAAATAGATAACTGGATAACAGAAGTACTACCTAAAAAGATAATAGGGGCAGCCAGTTACAAAAATGAAATCTTAGCACCTTCAATAATTCATTCAAGATGGGGTAACTTCTATAAACTATCTGATTATCCAAATATTTTTACCGAATTATCAAAGATAGAGCCGTTTAATCGCAAATCCCTAATGAACTTTACTAATAACTTTGGATTACCTGGTGAGAATACCTCGCTTTATGATTTTTCTTATCAAACGGGCTTTGTTTATCCATCAAATTTTCTTAGTTTTTTATATATCGACTTGATTGAATATAAGAATGTATTCAATGTATTTTTAAAATACATGATGAAACCAAACTCTTTTGAAGATTTACCTTTTGAAATAAGCAACCTACATCAACCTCAAATAGCATTGTCAATGAACAATAAACAAGAAATAATTCCAAAAATTAATATTTCTTGTTTGTTCGATTTTGCTTACTTTCAAATGATGAAAGCTATACTTAATCATTCTGAACTAAGAACTTGTAAATACTGTGGTCATCCATTTGAAGTGACATATGAAGGTATGAAGTTTTGTCCTCCGCTCCCTTTTAGAGGACGTTCAAGCTGCGAGATGGCATACAATAATCGGATGAAAAAAGCTTGGAACTTGTACAAAAAAGATCATCGAACATTTGAGGAAATAGATATGCAAGTCAATCTGCCGATTGAAGAAGTTAGAGAATACATACAGAGAAGGGAGAGTGAAAATTAATGAAATGTGATGCCCAAAAGATCGGTAAATATAAATACAAACTCATTGTATCAATGGGTAATGATGGAACCGGCCACTATCCTCGAAAAACAAAAAGAGTAGATGATATCAGAAACAAAGGACAATTAGAAGAGGCTAAGGCAAAATTTATTTACGAACTAACAAATGGCTTAATTGATAATAGGGAGAACATGCTTTTTAGTGAACTTGTCAAAGATTGGTGGCAAAAACACGCTTCTCATTTGTCACCACGAACACAAGAAGGATATGAATCTAATTTAAGGCTACGCATTTTACCTACATTCAGCAAACTTCGCATTGGAAAAATCAAGAAATATCACATGCTTGATTTTTTCGATAAACTCCAACAAAAGAACTGCGAATTTGCAGGTAGATCATATAACCTTTCTGCAAAAACAATAGATAATCATAAAATTGTACTAAATAGCATCTTTACTTATGCAGTTGAAAGAGAGTATATCAGGGAAAGCCCTATGAAAGGTGTTAAAACGCCTTCTGTGGGGAAAAAGCACGTTGAGATATATGAGAAGGCTGACCTAGCAAAACTCTTTCATGCATTGCGTGAGGAGCCTCTATTTTGGCAGTCGCTCATTCTCTTTGCAATTGCCACAAGCACTAGAGAGGGGGAGATAGCTGGACTGGAATGGAATAGTTTAAATTTAGAAGCTGATTCAGCTAGTGCAAAAATCAAACAGGCAATTATCCGTGTAAAAGGAAAAGGCATCCAACTCAAATCAACAAAATCTGGGCATGAACGTTCTGAGGTTCTTCCTAATTTCGTCATCCCGTATTTAAAACAATTAAATGTGGAGAGAAAAAAAGAACAGCTGCTATGCGCGGAGACATGGACTAGAGAATGGAACGGAAAGCCATGCAATTTTGTATTTGCTCCTGACGGAGGGTTCGGCAAACCAATTAGACCTGAGAGTATTGGGCAATGGTGGCGTAGATTTTTAAAGAGAAAAGGTCTGAAGCACATTAAATTTCACTCGCTTCGCCACACTTCTATTTCACTTCTCATTGACGAGAAAGTCCCCATGAAGGATATAAGCGAGCGTGCTGGCCATACATCAGGAATTGGCATCACAATGGATCTATATGGCCACCTGCTCATTGATTCTGATAGACGAGCTGCTATGGCCCTTGACAAGGCCTTCAATGAAATTAGTAAATAAAAGGGATTATCTTTGACCATCATCATCTTCGTTTCTTTTTTGGCTGCTTTTCATCATAAAAAGTATAAGAACCATTTAAATGTTCAGGAATTTTTCTCCAAAAACTAATTAACGTATCAGCAAAATCATTAAAATTCAACGCTTTAAGATTAAAAGTGATCTCTGAATTAGTGGTATATGTATAATCCATCACTGGGGTATGATCATAGCCCAATTCAAATACTTCTGGATAGTTTTCTCGGAGTTTTTCTGAGGCTCTTCCAGCGCCATGCTTAAACGTATTGCTCACTAAACTTAGCTCTTCAATTCTATTCCAGTGCTCATCTTTTTTTAGATCATAACCGGCACACTGCTTGTACAGCAATTTAATCTTGCCCATGTCTGTGCCAAAGTTTTTCAGTTCACCGGGATCTACCCCATTAAATTTCTTTTTCAATTCACTGTATAATTGTTTTTGATAACTTGGAATTGAGCCATTTACAGGTAAAATGATCGCATAGAAATGAGCCACATGATTTCCAATTTTTAGCCCATCTTTCCTATGATAGAAAAGTAACCAGCAATTCTACATAGGGGAGAGGGAAAAAAGGATGATCGATATGGCTCTCTATGATCGTATCAAAATTATGAAGGAGGTTGAAGGCCTTTCTCAACGTGAGATTGCGAGAAATCTAGGAATTTCAAGAAATACGGTGAGTAAGTATCTCAAACAGAAAGAGCCTCCGACCCTTGCGGTTCGGCAACGTTCGTACGGGAAGAAAGAATACTCGGAGGAAACCCAACGCATTCTGCCCGTCATCGACCAGTGGCTCCTTGAGGATCAAAAGCACTGGGTCAAGCAGAAACATACGGCGGCGAGAGTTTATCAACGATTGGTAGAAGAATACAACTTCAAAGGATCGGCCTCTAACATTCGTAAACTTGTCGCCCGGAGAAGGCAGAAACACAAGGAAGTGTTCATCCCCCTTGAATTTCAATTGGGCCTTCAATTCCAGTTCGACTGGGGCGAGGCGGATGTCATCCTAAGCGGACAGACGCAGAGAATCTTTTTATTTTGCCTCCAGCTTTCATCCAGCCGTTTACGTTTTGTCCGGGCCTATGCCCATCAAAAACAGGAGGCCTTTTTGGATGGCTTTGTACACGCCTTTGAATTTCTGGGGGGTGTGCCTGTCGAAGGCCTCTTGGACAATCTGAAGACAGCCGTAGAGAAAATTCTGGAAGGCCGACATCGCCTGGAACAGGAAGCTTTTATCGCGCTTCAGGCACATTACGGATTCAAAGCGACTTTCGCCAATCCCCGGAGGGGAAATGAAAAAGGCCGGATTGAAGGAACGGTCGGTTATGTCCGGCGTAACGCACTTGTTCCTTTTCCAGACGTACAGTCCCTGGATGAACTGAATGACTACCTTCTGGAGTGGTGCCAGAAAGAAGCTGAACGCGTCCGTGTTCCACATACCGATGAAACGGTGGCACAGGTTTGGGCCAGGGAAAAGCTGACGCTCCATCCTCTTCCGGAAACACCGTTTGAGGCCTGCCAGCTGGTGTCTTGCCAGGTCAATCAGCTTTCCTTAATCCATGTGGAAACGAATCAGTATTCCGTTCCTTGCGTTTATGTGGGGCAGGCCGTCTGGGTCAAAAAGTTCGTGGATCATCTGGTCATTGTAGCTCAGGATCAAGTGATCGCGGAGTATCCTCGTTCTTATGCGCGAAATCAGCTGTTCACCCGTCTGGATCACTATCTGGAGGCGCTTCTGAAAAAACCGCGTGCCATCCGGGATGCGCTTCCCTTTCAGAGTCCGCAGATCCCTGAAGTCTTCCGGCAATTTCATCGCAAAATGCGTGAGGCTGAAGGTGCGAATGGAGACCGCAAATTTATTCGACTTCTTCTCCTCCACCGGGACCTGGGTATGGACCCATTGACTGAGGCGCTGACCGAAGCGGAACGAAGGCAGAGCTTCACCTACGAATCGGTTTATGAAATCATCCAACAGATGACCGGCAACGTGACTCGCCTGGCTCGTCAAGCTCCGGAAGCCCTACAGGGCTACAAGGTGAAAGTGACCGATATCAATCAATACCGACAACTTGTAAGGGGGGCGAACGGATGACTACGGAACTTTTATTAGATCATCTGACGCGTCAGCTTAGAATGCCGACTCTGGCCAAGCAGTACCGGTCTCTGGCACGAGAAGCGGAAGAACATAATCTGCGTTACGAGGATTATCTATTAGCCTTGCTTGAAGCTGAAGCTCAGAGCCGAGAAGAGAATCAGCGCCAAAGGCGATTGAAACAGGCCCACTTTCCCGTCCATAAAACGCTGGACACCTATGATTTCAGCTTGATGCCCAGTTTAAACCGAAACCACTTTCTTACTCTGGCGAAAGGCGAGTTCGCCCGAAAGAAAGAGAATGTGATCTTTCTCGGCAACAGCGGTACCGGAAAGACCCATCTAGCTATTGGGCTGGGTATTGAAATGATTCAAAACGGTTTTAAAACCAAATTTATCACGGCTTCTGAATTAGTCGAAGAGTTGCTTACAGCCTATGAGGAGCAGAAATTAAATACGCTAGAGAAAAAATGGCTGAAGTTTGATGTGGTCATTGTGGATGAACTCGGCTATGTCCCCTTCTCCAAAACTGGGGCCGAACTTCTGTTTCAATTCTTCTCAAGCCGATACGAGCGAGCCAGTCTAATTCTGACAACCAATCTGGAATTTAACGAATGGACCAGCCTGTTTGGCGATGAAAAGATGACTGCCGCACTCCTAGATCGGCTGACGCATCGCTGTCACATCCATCTGCTTAACGGTGAATCCTACCGATTCAGGCAGAGTATGAAACGGCAAAAGGAAGACGAAGGGTAAGCCTGGAATCGGCGGAGGTGTAAGGGGGCGCTGGCCCTCCCCGGGCCAGCGCCCCCTTACACCCATATTATCCCATTAATGGTATTTTGGCTTCATAAAGTGGCTCACTTTTGATGTGATCACTCTGGCTCAATTTCATATTGACAAAAACAATAATAAGCCTCTCAGCTGTTGCTCAAAGATTTGATACATGGTAGAAAGTAAAGAAAGATGTAGATTATGTTTCATCAATTCGTCTGCTGCAAATAGTTCATATGCCTTTTCCCCAACATCCTCAAAGATATCAGCTGGGTCTGTATCCTCTGTCCAAACAACTGTCCGATTGATTTCATCCATGACTTTTTTATAATATATTTTCTGTGCATCTGGAGAAGGGGGAAATAGTGACTTAATGGCTTCAGAGTATTTTTCCTTCATATTCTCAAATATTCTAATATAATCTTGTTTCTTAAATGGACTTGCCCATACATTAAGATTTACTGTTTCTCCACTCATCAACTCGACCTCATTTACTGATTTTACTCGATTTGTTTGAATTCATTTTTGCATGAAATTACATGCCACATCAGATAGCAAGCATCTGTATTTATCAAATTTGCACCCATTTTGCACCTTATCCCTGTATCAGTGAAAAATGATAAATCTGTATCACTTGTTATACAAAGCAAAAACCCCTTGGTTTCAAGGGGTTTCGTGGTTATTCATGATGGCCCTGAGAGGAATCGAACCTCCGACGCACGGTTTAGGAAACCGACGCTCTATCCACTGAGCTACAGAGCCGCAGCTCGCTATTTTTGCGACATAGACTATTATATGAAGAAAACGGATCGATGGCAAGCCCTAAGGCAGGGTAGGAGAGGTTAGCTGCTACACATCAAGACTGTCTCGTGTTCAAATTAATTGCAGATATGACGTTTTTCTAGATTGCTCATACTTATTTAAAGAGACTTGAATCGAGCGCAGCCTTTGGGGCACAAATAAAAGCAGCCCTTTTTTAGAGAGGACTGCTTCCGCATCATCGGTTATGGCCGAAGATCACAGTTTTGTAACGTTTGCTGCCTGAGGTCCGCGGTTGCCTTCAACAATGTCGAAGCTAACTTCTTGACCTTCTTCAAGCGTTTTGAAACCGTCGCCTTCGATTGCAGAATAGTGTACGAATACATCATTTCCGCCATCAACTTCAATGAAACCGTAGCCTTTTTCTGCGTTGAACCATTTTACCTTACCGTTTTGCATGTGTAACTGCCTCCCTAAAACGTTGCGCTGCCCGCGCGTGAACTAAAACCATCCACCAGTTAACAAAAAGCTTGCATATAAAAACAGACCTTTCCAGAAGTAAAAACTACTACACTTCGAGGAAGGGTCTTCATTCTTACATCCAGATCTTATATTAAGTAGTAAAATGGTTTATTACAATATAGCACAATCACCATTATGTGTCAATGAAATCACATTTTTGTAAGCGGATACTACCTTGATGTATCAACATTTTGCTGTCAAGTGCTTCGATCATTAATTTGGTTCTTGCGCTATTCTCATAATCGACCAAATTCGCATTTTTTATACATCGTCAATCGACATTATTCAACTTTTTTCACTTTTTTTTGCACTTTTTAGGTGATACACTTAATAAATCGTATAAGAGAGGACGTCATGAATGATCAACTCCGAAACATCATCGAATAAATTAATATCGGTCGCCGGGATGGTCGGGATCGGTAAAACAACTTTCGCCACTGCTATAGCAAGTCGTTTGGGATATCGTACCTCTTTTGAGAAAGTTGACGGAAACCCCTATCTTGACCTATTTTATAAGGATTTCAAACGTTGGGCATTTCATCTGCAAATCTTCTTTCTCGGGGAACGCTTCAAGGAAACGCAGAAGATCATGACGAGCGCCGACAATTATATTCAAGATCGCTCTATTTATGAAGACACCGGTATTTTTGCGAAAATGCATCATGATAAAGGAACAATGTCTGAAGCAGATTATCAGACTTATACCAGCCTTTTTCAAGCCATGGTGATGACACCTTATTTCCGCCATCCAGACTTATTAATCTATCTCCACGGTTCATTGGACGCGACCATCAATCGAATTGGCCGACGCGGACGCGGAATGGAAAAAGAAACGCCGCGCAGTTACTGGGAGGAAATGTTTCATCGCTATGAGCAATGGATCAGCCATTTTTCAATCTGCCCGGTACTGAAAATTGATATCGAAGACTACGACATCGTCAATGATCCTAAATCTGCGGATGCAATTGCAGCACATATCCAGGATTTGTTGAAAGATAAAGCAGAGTGCAATGTTTAAAGAAAAACCAAGGTTCGGACGTCTCGTCCAACCCTTAGTTTTTCTTTCCTAGATATCGCTAATTTCTGTTTGTAAAAAAAAATGAAACGCGCAAGTACGGGTTAAAACCGTATTTGCACGTTTTTTATTTTGTATCTTCGTCTGTGGTATTCTTTTTTTCATCCTGGCTTTTCTTATCTTTGGAAGCCTTTGGTTCGTTGGGATTAAGGGTAATACCAAGATCATCAATCATCTTCGTTAATCTGGCGTCCGTGTTCACTTTCTGATGAAGAGCCATGGCGCACCTCCTGCGATTTTGAGCAAATTAAAATTAGTCTTTTGGCGTGATTTTCTCCACATTTCTCATGTATGGGCGCAACGCTTCCGGTATAATAACACTGCCGTCCTCTTGCTGGTAATTCTCCAGAATTGCAGCAACCGTACGTCCAACTGCCAGACCAGAGCCGTTCAGTGTGTGTACGAATTCAGGCTTTGCTTTCGGCGTACGTCTAAAGCGAATATTCGCACGGCGTGCCTGGAAATCTTCGAAGTTGCTGCAAGAAGAAATTTCACGATATGTGTTCTGACTCGGAATCCATACTTCAAGATCGTATTTCTTCGCCGCCGTGAAACCAAGGTCTCCGGTACAAATTGCGACAACGCGGTAAGGGAGATTGAGCAGACGCAGAACTTCTTCCGCGTGACCTGTCAGCTTCTCCAGTTCATTGTAAGAATCCTCAGGCTTTACAAACCGAACGAGCTCAACCTTGTTAAATTGGTGCTGGCGGATGATTCCGCGTGTATCGCGTCCCGCCGATCCTGCCTCAGAACGGAAGCAGGCGCTGTAGGCAGCAAAGGCAGCCGGAAGCTGATCACCGTTTAAGATCTCATCACGATAATAATTCGTTACAGGTACCTCGGCTGTCGGGATCAAGAAGTAGTCTCGATCATCCGCGATCTTGAACGCATCTTCTTCAAATTTCGGCAGTTGACCGGTACCGGTCATGCTCGTGCGATTGACCATATAAGGCGGCATGATTACTTCATAGCCATGCTGATCCTCGTGCAGATCAAGCATGAAGCTGATCAGTGCGCGTTCCAATCGAACGCCGAGTCCCTTATAAAAGACGAAACGGCTGCCCGTTACTTTTGCGGCACGCTCAAAATCGAGAATACCTAAATTAGTGGCCAGATCCCAGTGCGCCTTTGGTTCATAAGCAAATTTTACAGGATCTCCCCAAAAACGAATGGGTTTGTTGTCATTCTCATCCTCACCTACTGGCACTGTTTCATGTGGAACATTCGGAATCGACAGCATCACTTGTTTCAAATCTTCTTCAACCTGGCTTAGCTTTCCGTCTAGTTCCTTGATGCTGGCACTGACTTCGCGCATCGATACAATCAGTTCCTGTGCGTCTTCCTTCGCCCTTTTTTTTGCAGCAACCTGCGCAGATACTTCATTGCGCTTTGCTTTCAAAACTTCCGTTTGACTGATTAGTTCACGGCGCTTGTCGTCCAATTCAGGAAAACGCTGAAAGTCGGAGAGATCTTCACCCCGCTTATTTAATTTTTCCTTGATTTCATCATAATGATCTCGCAATCGTTTCATATCGAGCATCGTTTTCTGCCTCCTAAAGAAAACCTTGGACCTTGCCAGCCCTTAGTTTTTCTTTTCCTAGATAAAAATAGAAAATCTCGTCCCTTGTAATAAAAGGGACGAGACTTAACCCGCGTTGCCACCCAAATTGCCGACATGCCGCATTGCGGTTTGTCGGCCGCTTTAGTCATTGATAACGGTAATGATCCGTGTGATCGGTGCCTTCTCCGATCCAACTCTCAGGGATGGATTCGCATCTGCTCCTTCACCGCTTTCCACCGACTGCGGCTCTCTATTCAAGGAGACAAATGTTACTTTTTCCCGTCATCAAGCGAATAAATTCGACTTACATAAAATCTACACTACTGTTAAAAAAAAAGCAAGCGGTTAATTGTATTCCTCCACCATTCGAACGAAGTAACGATGCATTGCGGGATCATCAGTCAATTCAGGATGAAAGGCACAGGCAAGAAATCTGCCTTGTCGGCATGCCACAATATGGCCTTCACACGTAGCGAGCACGTCCACATTTTCAGCGGCACTTTTGATATAAGGTGCTCGAATAAACACGCCGATATACGTTTCACTAATCCCCTTTATTTCTAAATCCGCTTCAAAGCTGTCGACTTGGCGGCCAAAAGCATTTCGCTTAACATCAATATCCAGTAAAGCCAAATGGGGACCGCGTCTGCCCTCAATTTGCTTCGCCATTAAGATCAAGCCTGCACATGTGCCGAATACAGGTTTCTGTTCAGCAAAATTTTTGACTGCTTCAAATAGATCATAGCGGTCCATGATTCTGCGCATCATTGTACTTTCGCCGCCGGGAAGCACAAGTCCATCCAGGCCGTCCAGGTCGCGGGCATTTTTAACTAGAGCTGTTTCTGCACCTGATACCTCAAGCGAGTGAACATGCTCGCTGACGGCACCTTGAAGCGCAAGCACGCCAATTTTAACAGACATTGTTCCTCACCTCTCAGATTCCGCGATCCTGCATGCGTTCCGCAGGTTCAAGCTTGCTCATGTCAATGCCCTTCATCGGCGTTCCGAGTCCCTTGGACAGTTCAACAATTCGTTCATAATCCTGGTAGTATGTGGTTGCCTCTACAATTGAACGTGCAAATTTAGCCGGATTTTCCGATTTGAATATACCTGAGCCGACAAACACTCCGTCCGCGCCGAGCTCCATCATCAATGCAGCATCGGCAGGAGTTGCAACACCGCCGGCAGCAAAATTAACAACCGGCAGCCGTCCTGCCTCACGAATTTGCAGAAGTATTTCATAAGGAGCGCCAAGTTCTTTTGCAAACACCATCAATTCGTCCGGAGCCATCGCTACAACTTTACGTACTTGACTGTTCACGAGACGCATATGGCGCACGGCTTCAACAATGTTTCCGGTTCCTGGTTCGCCCTTTGTCCGCAACATAGCCGCACCTTCACCAATTCTGCGTGCTGCTTCGCCCAAATCGCGGCATCCGCAAACAAACGGGACGGTAAATGCCTTTTTATCTATATGAAAAACATCATCTGCCGGAGTAAGCACTTCACTTTCATCGATATAATCGACTTTCATTGCTTCAAGAACACGTGCTTCCACGATATGACCGATTCTTGCTTTCGCCATAACCGGAATGGAAACTGCATTCTGAACCTGTTCTACAATTGTGGGATCAGCCATCCGGGCAACGCCACCCGCCTTGCGGATATCAGAAGGAACCCGCTCCAATGCCATTACCGCTGTTGCACCGGCTTCCTCCGCAATTTTCGCTTGCTCAGCATTGACCACGTCCATGATCACGCCGCCTTTTTGCATTTCAGCCATTCCGCGCTTTACGCGCTCCGTACCTTTCTGTACCACCATAATCCCTCCAGTTGTTTCTTTGTAAAAGTTATGTTTCTTCAATTATTTATAGTGTACAATAAAACCCAGTAAATAAATATGTATAAAAGGTAATTGGTTCATTTTTCTTTTTTTATTATATACATGTGCGAGGAAGGAGAGTAATTTTTTTCGCTGTATCAACCAAATTATATCGCGACTCACTAGTCGTTTCTTAGAAAATTTTCATTTATGATTAGCAAAAAAAAGCCGGGATTTTCTCCCGACTTTTTTACGACTACCTATAATTCTATTTTAATTTAATCAGCTCTCTCAAAAGAGTCCTGCAATCCATGAAAAAATGGATGAAAAGAAGCTGCCAATTCCTTTTAACATACGAACAAACCAGTTGTTTCGATCAACTTGTTCCGCCGCAATAACCGGAACCTTGCTGTTTGTATTGTAGAGATAACCATAGTGTGTATCTCCTTTATGAGAAAGTGTTACATAACCGACTTTCTCGCCTTTCTTTACCGGAGCCTCCAAGGAACCGTCCTTGTTCAGCTTTGATTTATCCAATACGACTTTGAAGTTAGTGGCAACCTTTTCGCCACTTGCAACAGCTGTTTTATAGGAATCACCAAACGCAACATTCACTTCGCCTTTTTTACCGTTGTGAACAGGCACTGTCTTACTGCCTTTAATGAGTTGGCCCTTCTTAGCAATTGTTTTATCAGTAAATTGCTGGTAGCCGTAGTCAAAGAGTGCACGTGTCTGTTCAAAACGCTGAGCATCTGAATTCGTACCCATCACAACACTGATCAGGCGATGGCCGTTGCGGTTAACTGTTCCGGTGAAACAATAGCCGGCAAGATCGGTATGCCCCGTCTTCAGGCCGTCAACACCGTCATATTTAAATTTACTCATATTCGCGCCGAATCCCGGAAGCATATAATTCCAGTTCACCATTTGAATTGGAGCATCCACTCCGGCAGTAAAATTCTTTAGTGGAATCTTGGATATTTCAAGTGCATCAGGATAATCTTTAATCACATGATAGGCCAGCTTGGCAAGATCCAAAGCAGAGAGTTGATTGCTTGCTTTGCTGTCGCCATACGGAGCAAACTTGCCTAAATCCTCATTTTCAAGACCAGAACTATTAATATAGTGGGCACTGGTCATGCCGAATTTCTTCGCCGTTTTATTCATGAGATCTACGAAATTCTTTTCTGTTCCGCCGACTTTTTCCGCAAGAGCAATTGTCGCTCCGTTTGCTGAATAGATTGCCATCGCTTCGTATAATTCTCTAACCGTGTACTCATAGTCTTTTTTAAGCGGCACATTGGAGTAAGCACGGTTCTGAGAAATCTGGTAGACATAATCGCTGATCGATACTTTCGTATTCCAGGTCAGTTTCTTCGAATGAAGTGCCTGCATGACCAAGTATTCGGTCATCATTTTTGTCATACTGGCTGGTGGATAAACTTTGCTTGCATCCTTCTCATAAAGAATCTGACCGCTGTTATAATCCACGAGAATCGCTGACTTGGCTTTTAACCCAAGCGGATCTGATGCCGCCTCGGCCTTTGAAGCAAACTGCCCTTGAAAGGTCAGCGTCAAAGCAAGTACAAATGCTAGGCTTGCCGCCGCAAAGCGACCTAGCTTTTTTCTGAAATTCAACCCCTACACCCCCGAAAGTATTCATGCGAAATCAATCAGCGCAAGCATAGAAAACCGAGGCGATACATGCCGTCTCGACTTTTCTTTACTACGTATCTCTTTTTCTAAATAATTGATAATAGACGGTTATGCAGTCCGCCCGTCTGCAAAGCAATGGTCGTTAACATATCAGTACGGAAGCACAATCTATAATTATTTAATAGAATAGTTCGGTGCTTCTTTGGTTATCTGAACGTCATGCGGATGACTTTCAAGTAATCCTGCATTAGTAATTCTTGTAAAACGCGCATTTTCTCTCAATGCTTGTAAATTCGCTGCGCCACAATACCCCATTCCTGAACGCAAACCGCCGATCAACTGATAAATCGAGTCGGCCAGCCGGCCTTTGTAAGGAACACGTCCTTCAATACCTTCCGGAACTAATTTCTTTGCATTCTCCTGGAAATAGCGATCCTTGCTGCCGTGTTCCATCGCACTTACCGAACCCATGCCGCGATAAACCTTGAACTGTCTTCCTTGATAAATTTCTTTTTCTCCCGGAGTTTCGTCTACACCGGCAAGAAGTCCGCCAAGCATAACGGCACTGCCGCCCGCTGCCAAGGCTTTAACAATATCTCCTGAATATTTAATTCCACCGTCAGCGATAATCGCCACACCGTGTTTATCTGCTTCGTTTGCACAGTCATAAACCGCTGTAATTTGCGGAACACCGACGCCTGCTACGACACGGGTTGTACAAATGGATCCCGGTCCAATCCCCACTTTAACAACATCCACACCGGCATCAATCAATGCTTTTGTGCCTTCTGCAGTCGCCACGTTTCCTGCGATCAAGCTGACCTTCGGAAATTTAGTACGAATGCCGGCAACTTTTTGCAGTACGCCTTTAGAATGCCCGTGCGCCGTATCAATCACGATGGCATCAGCACCGGCATCAACGAGCTTTTCAACGCGCAACAGCGCATCAGCTGTTACCCCGACTGCGGCAGCCACAAGTAATCTTCCGTGTTCGTCTTTTGCCGAACTTGGGAATTCAACAACTTTTTCAATATCCTTCGTTGTAATTAATCCTTTAAGCACGCCATTATTATCAACAAGCGGCAATTTTTCAATCCTGTTCTTGTTCAAAATTTCTTCGGCTTCTTTTAAGCTCGTGCCGACCGGCGCCGTAACCAAGTTGTCCTTAGTCATCATATCGCCGATTTTAGCTGAATAGTCCTTGACAAAGCGCATATCACGGTTCGTCAAAATACCTACAAGATGCTGATCTGCTGTATTGTCAACAATCGGAACACCGGAGATCCGGTATTTATTCATCAAATGCTCCGCATCAAAAATCTGGTTTTCCGGAGTTAAGAAAAACGGATTGGTAATGACGCCACTTTCAGAGCGTTTCACCTTGTCGACTTGTTCTGCTTGTTCTTCAATCGACATATTTTTATGAATAACACCCATGCCGCCTTGCCTAGCCATTGCAATAGCCATTGCTGCTTCAGTGACTGTGTCCATACCTGCGCTGATAATCGGTATGTTCAGATTCAGTGTACGAGTCAGTGCCGTTTGAACGGAAACATCTCTTGGCAAAACCTCAGAAGCTGCCGGAACAAGCAATACATCATCAAAGGTCAATGACTCTTTTACAAACTTATCTTCTCTCATCAATGTTAGATTACCCCCATAGTATGGTTGTCTTACTATCCGAAAAATTTATTGATAGCGTATCAAGTGCGCCTGCACCTGTCAAGAATACGAGATAAAGTTGAATTTTTCTAATAACAATCTTATAAAATAATGGTTTTAATTCTATTTATTGCCACTCATAGCAACTCACGTTCACACAAAATCCCGCAAAAATTTTTAATTAATGGAATGTACCCATTCATTATAAACCGAATGAGAGCCATGCGCAGGTAGTTTCTTTTTCCAATCATTTTTCGACGAACGGCATCTCTAGTGGTTAAAAAGAATCGTCACCATAATCACAGAAAGCGATCAATGGTGACGTTGTTGAATTCAGTCAAAGCATACACACGATTATCAGCGAGATGAATCATCGGCCGTGTTGGTTCTTTCGCTGGTATAAAAGTTATCTCTCCGGTCTGACCGTCCGAGAGCTGGACATTCATGCCAACAAACAAGGTCATTAATTCATAACAAAATTTATCCAAAAGATAGCGAGACAATTTTCCATAAGATGAGATTCTTAAATGGTCAAGAACAGTAAGCAGGCTGCCGGTGCGTTCAGTTGTCATTTGAGTTAATAAACTGTCGCAAATGGCCAGAATCTTTCCATTCATACTCAGCTGAGAGCCGTCGATATTGAGCGGAAAACCGCTCTTATCTTCACGTTCATGGTGCTGAATGACGGCAACCAATGTCTCATCCTTAAGTGTCGGAATCCCTTTAAGCATCTTGTAACTGTCGATTACATGCCTTTCAAAAGCACTTTTTTCACTGCCGATGCGTTCTTTTTTCACAAGCAGCGATGGAGAAAGTTTGGCAAGCCCGCAATCGGCAAGCATGCCTGCAAGTCCAAGCTGAATACTTTCGCCGGAACCAAAATTTGATTTTTTGGCAAAAAAAGCAGCCAATAATCCAAAAAGAACACTGCGTTCAGCAATATTGCGAATTCGCCTATGCTTAATAAAATGGGAAGCGAGCCACATCGGATCATCAAACACGCCAGTGATCAATGGCATCATGGCAGCTCTAAAATCACCGATGGACACTCCTGCACCTGACTGCCACTGATGAAAGAAATGCTGATAGTCGCTAACCGACTGCTGATATTTCTTGTCCAATGGGCTGAGCGCAGCTTCAGGCTCTGGAACAGTCAAAGGACTGGTCTCAGGGTCATGATTTGACTCTTTCTCGATCGAACGCTTTACGGAAGACCGCACAAAATGATCAACATCAACATGTGTAATTAAAAAGGCTCTTAGAAACGCAATATGTGTTTCGTTAAGCACCGTTCCTGCTTTCATCAGCGGTTTAACCGATTTGGAATAGACATCCTTCCTCAGGATGCACCCAGCTTTAAGTTCATCGGTATTTACTATCATGCCGGCTCACCTCGCCATTCAGGTCTGTGTGTCGTTACTCTTCACTATCCTCGGGTGCTTCCGATTCTTCATCATCATTATTTTGAATGCGGGCGATTGTTGCAATGCTGTCTCCTTCATCAACTCGGATCAAGGTTACACCCATCGTATTTCTTCCGAGCTTGGAAATCCCGGATACAGGCATACGAATGATGACACCGTTCGCCGTAATAATCATGAGATCTTCCGTTTCCTCAACAGTACGCAGGGCAACCAATTCACCGTTTTTCTCCGTAATATTGCATGTCTTAAGCCCTTTGCCGCCGCGCGTCTGCAGCCGGTATTCGTCACTTGCCGTGCGTTTGCCGAATCCATTTTCCGTAACAATTAATACGTCCATACCGACATCGGCAATACCCATGCCGACAACTTCATCGCCTGCGTCTAAGGTAATTGCTTTGACACCTGCCGCTGTGCGTCCCATTGCGCGCACATCGGTTTCATGATAGCGGATGGCCATTCCTTTCTTCGTTCCGACAATTAGGTCATGACTTCCGTCTGTAAGGCGAACGGCGATGAGTTCATCCTCATCACGAACTGTAATCGCGAACAAGCCGGTCTTTCGGATATTTGAGAAATCGGAAAGAGGTGAGCGCTTTGTGATACCATTCTTTGTCAGGAAAACAAGGTAATGTTCCTCATCAAATCCTTCGACTGGGAAGAAGGCTGTAATTTTTTCGCCTTTTTCGATTTGAATTAAATTAATAATTGGAATACCCTTTGCCGTTCTGCCTAGTTCAGGGATTTGATACCCCTTCAGTTGGTAGACGCGCCCTTTATTCGTAAAGAACAGGATATGATGATGCGTGTTGGTCTGGAACAGATGCTCCACAAAGTCGTTCTCATTCGTTCCCATCGCCTGAATCCCGCGTCCGCCTCTATTCTGACTCTTGTACGTATTTACCGGCATACGTTTTACGTATCCATTATGCGAGACGGTAATGACAATGTCTTCACGCTCGATCAGATCTTCATCCTCAATTAAATCATCGCCGACTGTGATTTCTGTTCGGCGCTCGTCATTGTATTTTTCTTTGATTTCACGTAATTCTTTGCGGATGATATGCAGTACTTTTTGCTCGTCAGCAAGAATTTCCTTAAGCTCGGCAATTTTCTTGACAAGCTCTGCATATTCCTGCTCGATTTTCTCGCGTTCCAGTCCGGTCAAACGCTGCAGGCGCATATCCAAAATTGCTTGAGCCTGAATCTCGCTGAGTGAGAAGTTCTCCATTAATCCCTGACGCGCAATGTCTGCCGTTTTCGAACCGCGGATCAAGGCAATGACTTCATCCAAATGATCCAAAGCAATACGCAATCCTTCAAGTATATGCGCACGTGCCTCAGCCTTTTTCAGTTCGAATGCTGTGCGGCGGCGGATAACCGTTTCCTGATGCTCAAGGTAGTAGTGCAAGCATTCCTTCAATGTCAGAACACGCGGTCTGCCGTCTACAAGCGCCAGCATGTTAATTCCGAAGCTTGTTTGCAACCCAGTATGCTTGTACAAATTGTTAAGAAGTACATTCGCGTTCGTATCGCGGCGAACTTCAATCACCATACGCATGCCTTGGCGATCCGATTCGTCGCGCAGATCGGTAATACCTTCAATTTTCTTATCGCGAACCATTTCGGCAATTCGTTCGATCAGTTTCGCTTTATTTACCTGATATGGAAGTTCAGTCACAATAATGCTCTGTTTTCCATTCGCGTTTTCTTCAATTTCAACCTTCGCACGAACGATAATTGATCCCCGACCAGTACGGTACGCGCGGCGAATACCTTCGCGTCCTAAGATCAATCCTCCGGTCGGAAAATCAGGTCCCGGTATACATTGCATTAATTCTTCAACCGGAATTTCCGAATTCTTGCTGAGTGCCAGAACGGCATCAATGACCTCACCCAACTGGTGAGGAGGAATATTGGTCGCCATACCGACGGCAATTCCTGAAGCGCCATTGACCAGCAAGTTAGGGAAACGTGAAGGAAGCACAACCGGTTCTTCTTCGTTCTCGTCATAGTTCGGAACAAAATCAATGGTATCTTTGCGAATATCGCGTACCATTTCCATGGATATTTTCGACATGCGTGCTTCCGTATAACGCATCGCAGCTGCCGGATCACCATCGACTGAACCGAAGTTACCATGACCGTCTACTAATTCATAGCGATAGCTGAAATCCTGAGCCATACGCACCATCGTATCATAAACAGCCGAATCACCGTGCGGATGATACTTACCGATGACTTCGCCGACAATTCTCGCTGATTTCTTATAGCCCTTATCCGACGTAATGCCGAGTTCATTCATGGCGAAAAGAATTCGCCTGTGCACCGGCTTCAGGCCATCGCGCACATCAGGCAATGCGCGGCTGACGATAACGCTCATCGCGTAACTCAAGAACGAATCACGCATCTGTTTGCCTATATTGACCGGCTTGACTCGCCGTTCATCTTGCTCTGCCATTTTGTTTCCTCCTTGCTTTACTCAAAAAATTAACTCTGCAGATACTGCTGCTGATCAAACATCCAGATTTTCTGCATAACGGGCATTTTGCTGGATAAAATCACGACGCGGTTCAACCCGATCGCCCATCAGCATTTCAAACGTCTGATCCGCTTCAATCGCATCCTCAAGATTTACCTGCAGGACAAGACGATTTTCCGGATCCATGGTCGTTTCCCACAGCTGTTCCGGGTTCATTTCACCGAGACCTTTGTAGCGCTGCAATGCCGGCTTTACAGTTGGCGGCAGCTCGCTCTGAATCCTTTTTAATTCCAGATCATCATATGCATACAGAAGTGTTTTCCCGTATTGGACGCGGAAGAGAGGTGGCTGAGCAATATAAACATAGCCATTCTCAAGCAGCGGCCGCATAAAGCGATAGAAGAACGTTAACAACAGTGTACGGATATGCGCACCATCGACGTCCGCATCGGTCATAATAATAATTTTATGATATCTTGCCTTTTCCAAATTGAATTCATCGCCAATGCCGGTACCGAGCGCTGTGATCATGGCTCGGATTTCCGCATTGGACAAGATTTTGTCAAGACGGGCCTTCTCAACATTAAGAATTTTACCGCGCAGCGGGAGAATCGCTTGAAACAGGCGGTCTCTGCCTTGCTTTGCCGAACCTCCGGCTGAATCTCCTTCGACAATATATAATTCCGAGATGCTTGCGTCTTTCGATGAGCAGTCCGCAAGCTTGCCCGGAAGCGAAGATACTTCCAGGCTGCTCTTTCGCCGTGTCAACTCACGCGCTTTTTTTGCCGCCGATCTTGCTCGTGAAGCTACAATACCTTTTTCAACGATGATTCGTGCAACATCGGGATTTTCAAGTAAAAACCGCGAAAATGCTTCTGAGAAAAGTGTATCCGTGATCGTTCGTACTTCAGAGTTGCCAAGCTTGGTTTTGGTCTGTCCCTCGAATTGCGGATCCGGGTGCTTGACCGACACAATCGCGGTCAGGCCTTCGCGCACGTCGTCCCCGGTCAAATTGGAATCGCTGCCCTTTATAAATTGATTTTTGCGTCCATAATCATTAATGACACGGGTCAGGGCGACCTTAAAGCCGTATTCATGTGTGCCGCCTTCATGTGTATGGATGTTGTTGGCAAAGGAATAGAGCTGGCTTGAAAAACCGCTGTTGTATTGCATCGCGATTTCAACCTTAATGCCGTCTTTCTCACCTTCCAGATCAATCGGCTGGTGAATGACTTCCTTCGAACGATTCAAAAATTCCACGTAAGAACGGATACCGCCTTCATAGTGGAATGTTTCTTTTTTGTCCTCCGCACGCCTGTCTTCAATCGAGATCCGTATGTTCTTGTTCAGGAAGGCGAGTTCGCGTACACGTACACGAAGTGTGTCATAATCAAAAGTCGTTGTGTCCGTAAAAATTTCCGGATCCGGTTCAAAATGAGTCGTCGTTCCGGTTTTGTCAGAATCACCGATGATTTTCAGATCAGCTGCCGGCTTCCCGCGATGATATTCTTGATAATAGACATGTCCGTTCCGATAAACCTTGACCCACATTGTCGTTGAAAGGGCATTAACTACTGATGCCCCCACGCCGTGCAGTCCCCCAGAAACCTTATATCCGCCACCGCCGAATTTTCCTCCGGCATGAAGAACGGTCATAATAACTTCAACTGCGGGACGGCCCACTTTCTTTTGAATGTCAACCGGAATACCGCGG
The DNA here is from genome assembly GCF_056678885.1 of Sporolactobacillus sp. PKPK-6. NCBI lineage: Bacteria > Bacillati > Bacillota > Bacilli > Caryophanales > Sporolactobacillaceae > Sporolactobacillus > Sporolactobacillus sp. PKPK-6. The sequence continues at coordinate 1,934,714 of NZ_JBWXPA010000001.1, forward strand.
CCGTCATCCATAACGGTGATGCCGCCTTCTTTTTCAATGATTACTTGAATATGGCTGCAATAACCTGCAAGTGCTTCATCAATCGAGTTGTCCACAATTTCCCAAACCAAATGATGGAGGCCCTTTTCACTGGTCGTTCCTATGTACATGCCCGGACGTTTTCGAACAGCTTCAAGTCCCTCGAGTACTTGAATCTCACTGGCATTATAAGATTGTTTTTGTTCCTGATTCTCGCTCATCTTAACCCACCTAACTTGGTGTTATCTGAGAAACTCATAGTCTCATGGCACAGAGCCTTGATTTTGAGTTCTTTCAAACAGCCGCTTCTGCTGCCTGCGTCATTCAGATACATTCCGCCGAAGAGGGCGGAAATCCAATTACTGTTTTGTACATTCTACGTTTCCTTGATGTATTTCAAAAAGCGTTGCCCGATCAAGCAAACTATGATCCAATCCGTCGACCGATGTAGTCGTGACAAAGGTTTGAACCTTTTCCTGAAATACGCCGAGCAAATGCGTCTTTCTAATATCGTCCAGTTCACTCAATACATCATCAAGCAGGAGGATCGGATATTCACCTACTTCATGTTTGATCAATTCAATTTCCGCTAGCTTTACAGACAAGGCTGCCGTTCTCTGCTGCCCCTGAGATCCAAATGCCTGCACATCCTTCTCATTCACTAAAAAGCACAGATCATCACGATGCGGTCCGATTAAGGTTGTTCCCCTGTCCATTTCCCTTTTCTTCAAGCGCTGATAGCTGCTCTGATAGGCTTCTTCTATTTTTGACGAATCACCGCTATCTAATACCTCAGGGACTGAAGATTGATAGACAATAGATAAGTGTTCCCTGCCGTTACTGATCTCCTGCTGGATCGGTGCCGCCCACTCATTAAGCTGTCGGACAAAAACCAGTCTGCGATTAATGATTTCCGCTGCAAGCGAGATCAACCGGTCAGTCAAAATATCGAGAAAACTGCTGTCGCCTTGGGAATTGCCGAACGCCTTGCGGAGCAGTGCATTCCTCTGCTGAAGCACTTTTTGGTACTCAGCTAAATGATGCATGTAAACAGGAGCAATCTGTCCGATTTCCATGTCCATAAACCGTCTGCGCACAGCAGGGCTCCCCTTGACCAGGTTTAAATCCTCCGGAGCAAACATCACCACATTGCACAGACCGACATAATCGCTTAATCTGCGCTTCTCAAGATGATTAGCTTTTGCCTTTTTCCCTTTACCGGAAATAATTAGTTCGAGCGGTACTGATTGACCATGTTTGCCTATTCTACCCTTTATTTTACCATAATCCTGGTCCCATTGGATTAAATCTTTATCATGAGAGGTCCTCGGCGATTTTGCGATCGCCAGGACATAGATCGCTTCAAGCAAATTCGTTTTCCCCTGTGCATTCTCACCTAGAAAAACATTCACAGAGCTAGAAAAAGACAGCTGTAAGCTGTCATAATTTCGATAATGTGCCAGTTCAATCGATTCAAGATTCACAGTGGGGCGTCTCCCCTCTAATCGCGGCTGATGATGAATTCGGCCGAATCCGCAATTTTAATCCGGTCTCCCTCATGTAATTTCTTTCCCCGCCTGTTTTCGTGTTCATCATTGACAAAAATTTCTGTTTCAGCTAAAAAATGTTTGGCTTCTCCGCCTGTTTGGATTAATCCTTCAAATTTCAGCAATTGTCCGAGTGTAATGAACGTTTCTCCAGCATTTAATTTAACGTTCTTCAACGTTTTGCCTCTTTTCTTATTCAAATCAGAAATATCTAAGGCTAAACAACAAAGATTTTGCTTTGCCAACCTAGTCTTTAATTCTGTCCACGCATAAGCATCGTTTTTTTTTATTGAACATAGAATGCAGACATGGCATGAAACTGACCGCCATCCGATGTTCTCATTCACTTTAGAAGGTTCGGATCGGCAAAATCAGCATCAATATATTTTCATCACCGATTGGACGGATAATAATCGGTCTCATTGGTCCGGCAAAATGAATGCGAACGGTTTGAGCGTCGACCTTGCTCAGCGCGTCCATCATGAATTTGGCACTGAAAGAAATACGCAGCGGATCACCTTCAAATTTTTCTGTAACGAGTGTTTCATAGACACGCCCCAGTTCAAGAGATTGGGATGAAATTTCTACCTGATTACCTTCTGCACGCAGTTTAACCACATTGTTCCGCTCTTCTTTTGCGAGAAGAGATGCACGTTCGATTGCGTGATACAGTGCCTTGGTTCCCAAATCAATGGTCGTCTTGCTGTCATTCGGAATCAATCTGCTTGTATCCGGATAATTTCCATCAAGCAGACGCGAATAGAATTGTACGTTATGGCTTTTAAATAGAATTTGATTGTTCGTCATGACAATGTCCACCATTTGTTCATCGTCATCATCAAGGATTTTAGAAAGCTCATTCAAGCTTGGACCCGGAATGACAAGGGTATGAGTACCGGATTCTTCAGCATCTTCGATCGTTACCGAGCGCTGAGCGAGCCGATGACTGTCGGTTGCGACACAGCTCAATCGACCGTCCTGAATGATCCATTTCACTCCGGTTAGGACAGGACGTGTTTCTGTAACTGCTACGGCATAAACGGTTTGCTTGACCAAATCTTTCAGCAGATCTTTTCGAATTCTGAACACATCGTTTTCGTTAATAATCGGCAGATTCGGATATTCTTCCGGATCAAGTCCGTTCAGGCTGAATTCCGTTGCTCCTGAAATAATTTTCGTGATCAGTCTGCTGTCTACTTCAATATGAACTTCGTCATCAGGAAGCTTACGTACAAGTTCGGAAAAAAGTCGAGATGGCAAGACAATTTGTCCCGGAGTATTGATCGTCGCATTTTCATTACCATCTTCTTCAAGAGGAATGAATGATTTAATTGATATATCCGAGTTGCTGCCAGTCAAGGTAATGCCGTCTGATCCGGATGTAATTTTTACACCGGTAAGTATTGGCATTGTTGTTTTCGACGATATAGCTTTCATGACGCGATTTACTGCATCGACAAGTTTTTCCTTCTGTACGGTACATTCCATAGCGAGCGCTGCATTTGGATTTGTGTCTTGCATTTCTTGCATCCTTGTTGCCTCCAAATCTTATATTAAGAAATTAAAAAATAGTAATCATAATAGTAGGGCTTGTGAATATGTTAGTAAGTCCGATAAACTGTGATGATTCTTTTTATCCACATGTTGATAAGCTGTGGATAAAATTGGGGGTGTGCCGGATAATTATACACACCCCTGTCAGTAAAAAAATGCATTTCATTGTTTAAATTTTAAATCAGTTATGCCTTAATCGGAGCTTTTAACTGATCGATGAGCGCGTTCACTTTTTTCTGAAGGTCACGATCAACCGAGAGCTGTTTTGTAATTTTTTCATGAGCATGGATAACGGTCGTATGATCGCGGCCGCCAAATTCTTCGCCGATTTTGGGCAGTGAACAGTCGGTCAGCTCCCGTGACAAATACATAGCGATCTGCCGTGGAAAAGCAATCGATTTCGTCCGTTTTTTCGCAGCAAAATCCTCTAATTTCAAATGATACTCCTCGCCTACAGCAACCTGGATATCTTGAATGGTTATTGTTTTGGGACGAGCAGACGGAATGATATCTTTTAGAGCTTCCGCTGCTAAATCGACATTTATATCCTGGTTGTTCAAAGAAGAGAATGCGATCACACGGATCAGCGCGCCTTCAAGTTCACGAATGTTCGTATCAATTTGGTTAGCAATGTAGATCATGACTTCATTCGGAATATCAAGGCCTTCCGCTTTCGCCTTTTTGCGCAGAATCGCAATTCGAGTCTCTAAATCAGGCGGCGTAATATCTGTAATCAGACCCCACTCAAATCGGGAACGAAGCCGATCTTCAAGCGTTGGAATCTCTTTTGGCGGCCGATCGCTGGAAATGACAATTTGCTTGTATTCTTCGTGAAGCGCATTAAACGTATGAAAAAATTCTTCCTGAGTTTGTTCTTTTCCCGCAAGAAATTGAATATCATCAATCAGGAGCACGTCAACACTTCGATATTTATTGCGAAATTCGACGGTTTTATTGTCACGAATCGAGTTAATAAATTCATTCGTGAATTTCTCGGAAGAAAGATAGACAACGCGTGCCGATGGGTTGTGCTCGATCACGTAGTGACCGATCGCATGCATCAAATGCGTTTTTCCAAGACCAACGCCTCCATAAATAAACAGAGGGTTATAAGCTTTGGCTGGAGCCTCGGCCACGGCTAAAGAAGCGGCATGGGCGAATCGGTTACCTGAGCCGATGACAAAGGTTTCGAACGTATTCTTTGAATTGAGCATACTATTGCCCAAATCTTCCATACGATGCTGATTCCTTTGACTCATACCCCCGAAAGGATTGCCATGGCCATTTGGGCTGAAATTCATTTCATCACTCTTTCCTTTATTCTGTGTGGCAGGCGAGGCGTCACTGTTGTTGTGCCGACTTGGGATGACAAATTGGACATTGTAGCGTGAGCCTGTGATCTCATAAAGAATGTCGGAAATGAGTTTGGCATAATGCTCTTCAAGCCAATCGCGTGAAAATTCATTTGGAACGCTGACAATCATGATCTGCCCCTTAATTGATTGTGCGCGCGTTTCCTTAAGCCAAGTTTCAAAACTGGGCTTGCTCAGCTTCTTTTTAATGATATCCAGTGTTTGAACCCATAGTTCTTGAAGGTTGTTCAAGGTATAGCTGCCCTCCCTAAAATTGCATCAACACATTGAAAATCCAACCTGCTTGAGAGCAGCCCAGCCGAAGTCTTGCGGCAAGTTACGGCTCTGCAACCGAAAAAAAGGAATAAAAAATTTGCCGAGCAGCCCAGTTGGCGTCTTGCGGCTAGTTCACTATTCGGGCAGAAAACATACAGGGATTTCCATGCAGGCAATCGTATCATAAAAATTTTCTCATTCATTTAGTTCCCAATTTATCCACAAGCGCCCAAGTGGGAAGAAAGTTCGAAGCAACTTGAAAGTTTGAAAGTTATCAACATGGTGCATATGCTGTGGATAACTGTGAATCACAGGTGTTAGCATCTGTCCACAAAATTATCCACAGCTGGTGGAAAACTTTATTTGAATTCCTTGTTTTGCCTAAATAAATGCACTATGATCATATCAAAAATTTGCTTTTAAAGCAATGATCGACAAATGTTATCCACAGTGGATATCTTTACGCACAATAAGGTTATGCACAGGGGGCTGATATGTGAAAAAAATGTCGATAAATGGTGTGGAAAAAATAATTTGTCAAAAAATAATCCACAGATTGCGATGGATAAATCAGAAACGGCTATTTATTGACTTTTTGGCATGAACTATTTATAATGAGTCAGACTGGTTTTACAAATAAGCCGATGAACGATTGAGGCTGAAGAATGAGAGAAAAGAGACATGGCGAATCCAGTCGAAGATGCATGGGCGGCGGAAAAACCACAACCTACTGGATCTCATTCTCGTCATGGTGACTTTTGACAGGTCGGCTGAATGGATAAAATGAGCGAGTGATTAATTCGCGATCAAACATTTGATTTGTCGGCAATCTAAAATTAATACAGGAGGTGTATCCATTGAAACGTACTTTTCAACCGAATAACCGTAAGAGGAAAAAAGTTCACGGCTTCCGTGCGCGTATGGCAACAGCTAACGGCCGCAAGGTTTTAGCAGCTCGCCGCCGCAAGGGAAGAAAAGTTCTGTCTGCATAAAGCCACTGTGTGAAGAGCAGTGGTTTTTTTACACGAAGAAAGGGAAAAGATGGACTGATCTCGTGTATAGGACAGAGGGCATTATGCTTGTTAAAAAAAGCTTGCTATTTAATAGATGATTAAACGTCGGCAGAATTGAGTATCATGGGTCGGGTGGGGGATTAAAGAGGATTGTGTTCGCGCTGTGATTCGATCAATCAATTTGCGTCTGCATTTTCCTTTAAACAGCCTTGTCATTCCGATCTTTTTCTTTATACTGAAGGTAGTATAAAAGGATAAGAACGGTTTTTGAATAGACCAAATGCAATGTTCATGGCCGCTCTCATAACATTTGCGATTAACTCATAAGTTGAGGCGTCCCACATGGAGGGACAACATGAAAACATTAAAACGATTAAAAAAGAATCAAGATTTTCAAGTGGTATTTAAAGAGGGCAAATCTTTTGCAAACCGGCAGTTTGTCGTCTATGTGCTTAAACATAACGGCAAGCCTTATTCAAGACTGGGTCTGTCGGTGAGTAAAAAGATGGGCAATGCCGTTATGAGAAACCATATTAAACGCTATATAAAAGCAATTTTTCGCGAATTTGCGGACAGGCTTGAGGTAGAAAATGATTATATTATTATCTCACGAAAACCTGTCAGTACCATGTCTCACGATGAAATGCAGAAAAGCTTGGAACATGTGCTGAAGAAAGCACGTGTCCTTTCAAATTCTGGCAAGGTGTCGCAAGTATGAAACACGTATTTATTTTTATTATTCGTTTGTATCAACGGTTTATTTCTCCTTATACACCGCCAACCTGTCGTTTTTACCCCACCTGCTCAAACTATGCAGTTGAGGCATTAACGAGGTTTGGAGTATTTAAAGGGGGATGGCTGTCGATCAAACGTTTATTAAAATGTCAGCCTTTTCATCCGGGAGGGATTGATCCTGTCCCCGAAAAGTGCTCCCATAAACAGACGGGCATGTTGAGACATCGTTCGGATCGATCGAGGAGGTAGTGTTTTGAAAAAAAAGGTTTTTGCTGTCAGTTCATTGATTTTTATGGCATTACTGCTTGCAGGATGTACCGATCTTAACAAACCAATTAATGATGAAAGTACAGGTTTTTGGAGTCAGTGGTTTGTTTTGCCGCTTTCAAAATTTATCATTGAAGTTGCACACCTTTTATGGAACAGTTACGGACTTGCCATTATTGTAACAACGCTTATCGTCCGTCTGGTTTTGATGCCGTTGATGGCCAAGCAGGTTAAAAGTTCGCGTGCGATGCAAGAATTGCAACCTAAAATTAAAGAATTGCAGAAAAAGTATAGTTCGAAAGACCAGAATACACAGAAGAAGCTTCAAGAAGAGCAGATGAAGCTTTTCCAACAAAATCATGTGAATCCACTTGCAGGCTGTTTGCCAATCTTGATTCAGATGCCGATTTTGTTTGCTTTTTACCAGGCAATCATGAGAACGTCGGAAATCAAGACACAATCGTTCCTGTGGTTCCAGCTCGGTTCTGCAGATCCGTTCTACATTTTGCCGGTCATTGCTGCGGCGACGACATTCCTGCAGCAGAAGATTATGATGGGCAGAATGGGGAATACGAATCCTCAGATGGCGATGATGATGTATGTGTTCCCAATTATGATTGCCGTTCCGGCGTTCTATTTTCCATCGGCACTGGCACTTTACTGGGTTGTCGGTAATATTTTCATGATTTTCCAGACTTACATTATCTATGAAAAGAAAGACGATGACCAAAAGGATCAAAAGCCTGCAGGAGGCGCCAAGCAGAAGTGAGGGAAGTAACCAAGTATGGAAAGACGGTTGCAGAAGCGGTTTCCAGCGCCCTTAATGAATTAAACGCGACTTCAGATCAAACAGATGTTCAAATTCTTGAGAAACCGAGACCTGGTTTTTTCGGAATTGGTGCGCGGAAAGCGCTTGTCAAGGTTACTATGACTAAGACACCTTTTGATTACGGTATTGACTATTTAAACGAGATCATTAAGAAAAGCGGTTTGACAGTTCATGTTCAGGTTGAGGAACGCAGCAGACGTGTTTGCCGTTGTACACTTTCTGGGAAAGATGCGGCTCAATTCATTGGTAAGCACGGTAAGACATTGAACGCACTCCAATTTTTAGTTGATCGTGTTGTGAACAGCGATGCTGAGCACCGAATGAACATTATACTTGATGCTGAAAATTATCGAGACACGCGCAAAAAAGCACTCATTACGCTTGCCAAGCGTATTGCGGAAAAGACAGTGAAAACAGGTCTTCCACATCGTTTGGAACCGATGCCTGCGTTTGAACGAAAGATCGTGCACAATGCTTTGGCTAAGTGCAACAAGGTACGGACCTTTTCAAACGGTGAGGAACCAAGACGTTACTTAACAGTTGCTCCGCGTTCATAAATGACAAATCAATTGAAAAAGCGCGCAAATTGTGCGCTTTTTTTGCAAGCAAAGAAAGTATATGATTTTCGCCAAAGCCAAAGGTTGTGAGCCAAACGCGCAGGTGCGAGACTCCTGCGGAGCGGCTCTGTTGATCGCAGGCCAGGGGAGACCCCGCAGGTATTAGTTTGCTTGAGGAGGCTCCCGGACTGCCCGCGGTCGCGCTCAGTTGATGCGAGCAACCGGAGCGTAATCAAAATCCGGCATGATTTAAGGACCGGGCGCTTTTTGCCCGGTTTTTCTTATACAAGAGGAAGTAACTAATAGATAAGAGATTAGTGGTGCTTCGTATTAAGGAGTTTTAGTTGAAAATAAACAAGAATTCTCTAAGATTTTTCATTTATTGGGTAAATAATGTATGATAGTCTTTGAAAAAGTTTCCCTTGTAATAAATCGTTCCTCGACTCGGATCAGGGGAACGTTAATAATATAAAAATGGTTTGTTTCATGATTCACGGATGAATTATAGGAAGCGATTAATGAAAGACGGAATGAGAAAGGAGTGATAAAATTGGATTATGATACGATTGCCGCTATTTCGACTCCGACTGGCGAGGGAGCGATTAGCATTGTGAGACTGAGCGGTTCTGAAGCCGTTGCCGCAGCCGATCGGCTTTTTCAAGGTGGGAAAGCGTTACGCGATGTAGGCAGTCACACAATTCATTATGGCAAGATTGTGGATCCGGAGACGAAGAAGACGGTTGAGGAAGTTATGGTTTCAGTGATGAGAAAACCGAAAACCTTTACTCGTGAAGACGTGGTCGAAATTAATTGCCATGGAGGTCTGACAAGTGTCAACCGTGTTCTTGAACTCGTGTTGGACCAGAACGTCCGTCTTGCGGAGCCGGGAGAGTTTACAAAACGCGCATTTTTAAATGGGCGTATTGATCTGTCACAGGCTGAGGCAGTTATGGATCTGATTCGTGCAAAGACCGATCAAGCCATGAATGTTGCGTTGAATCAGATGGAAGGAAAGCTGTCGATCTTGATTCGAAAGCTTAGGCAGCAATTGCTTGATATATTAGCTGCTGTAGAAGTGAATATTGACTATCCGGAATATGATGATGCAGAAGTGATGACGAATAATATTCTTTTTGAAAAAGCATCTGCAGTTCGTCATCAGCTTGATCGTGTGCTTTCAACAGCAAGACAGGGCAAGATTTTACGCGAAGGATTATCTACGGTAATCATCGGAAGACCGAATGTCGGCAAGTCTTCTTTGCTGAATCAGTTGGTCCATGAGTCTAAAGCCATTGTCACTAATGTGCCGGGGACAACACGTGATGTGATTGAGGAGTATGTCAATGTCCGCGGTGTTCCGTTAAAGCTGGTGGATACTGCGGGAATCCGCGATACCGAAGATTTGGTTGAGAAAATCGGTGTGTCACGTTCAAAGGAACTATTGAAAACCGCAGAACTTGTTCTGTTATTGATTAATAGTCATGAAGCACTTACAGATGAGGACCGCATGCTGTTTCAACTGATCGGGACAACGCCTGCAATTATTTTGTTAAATAAGGCTGACTTGACAATGAATGTTTCCATTGATGAGGTCAGGGAACTCGCCGGGAGCAACCCGGTACTCCGAACGTCAATGATCGATGATAAAGGACTGGAAGAGTTGGAACAAGCGATCGCTTCCTTGTTCTTCAGTAATAGTGTAACGTCAAACGGTGAGGCATATGTTTCGAATACACGTCATATTGCATTATTGAAACAAGCACGTTCAGCGATTACGGACGCGATTGATGCGGCCCAACAAGGTATACCAGTTGATATGACTCAAATTGATATTAAGCGGACATGGGATCTGCTTGGCGAAATTGTTGGCGACACGGTGTCGGACAGTCTGATCAATGAGTTGTTCTCGAAATTTTGCTTAGGGAAATAAACTGCTCTGCAGTTTTAAATAGAACGATACTATTGTGTATGAAAGAGAATGGAGGATCAGAAATGAAATCATATGAGGCCGGTACTTATGATGTGATTGTTGTCGGTGCCGGACATGCCGGAGTTGAAGCTGGACTTGCGTCGGCACGAATCGGTGCGAAAACGCTGATGTTGACGATCAGTTTGGAAGGTGTGGCTTTTATGCCATGCAATCCGTCAGTCGGAGGCCCGGCAAAGGGTGTTGTTGTTCGCGAGATTGATGCGCTCGGCGGTGAGATGGGGCACAATATTGATAAGACCTATATTCAGATGAGAATGCTGAATACAAGAAAGGGCCCTGCAGTTCGTGCACTCAGAGCACAGGCAGATAAACAACTTTATCAACGCGCCATGAAAGAAACGATCGAAGAAACAGAGAATCTTACCTTGAGGCAAGGTATGGTCGATCATCTGCTTGTTGAAGACGGCGTCTGCAAAGGTGTGGTTGTTGCAACGGGAGCAGCCTATCGCGCGAAGGCTGTTGTCCTAACAACAGGCGTCTATCTAAAAGGAAAAATTATAATCGGCGAGCTGCAGTATGAGAGCGGACCGAATAATATGCAGGCTTCCGTTAAATTGTCCGATCACCTAAAGGAGCTTGGTTTTGATCTTGTACGCTTTAAAACTGGGACGCCGCCTCGGGTGAATGGGCGTACAGTAGATTATTCCAAGACGGAAATTCAGCCGGGTGACGAAGCACCGCTCGCTTTTTCCTTTGACACGAAGGAATTTATTAAAGAACAAATTCCTTGCTGGCTGACGTACACGAATTTGGAGACACATAGAATTATACAAGAGAACCTAGATCGTTCACCGATTTTCTCCGGAGCAATTGTTGGAACGGGTCCCCGGTACTGCCCGTCAATCGAAACCAAAATTGTTCGATTTAATGATAAAAACCGGCATCAGCTGTTTCTTGAACCAGAAGGAAAAGCAACAAAAGAGGTTTATGTGGACGGCTTATCGACAAGCATGCCGGAAGAAATTCAGCGAAAAATGCTTGCAACCATTCCAGGACTTGAAAAAGCCGAAATGATGCGGCCAGGCTATGCAATTGAATATGATGCAATTGTGCCGACCCAGCTTTGGCCATCGCTGGAAACGAAGAAAATCAGCGGTCTGTTTACTGCCGGACAGATTAACGGTACTTCCGGATATGAGGAAGCGGCCGGACAAGGCCTGATGGGCGGAATTAATGCAGCAAGAAAAGCACTCGGCAAAGAGCCTTTGATTCTTGATCGCTCTGAGGCTTATATTGGTGTACTGATTGATGACTTGGTAACAAAGGGAACAAAAGAACCTTATCGTTTGCTCACTTCACGTGCTGAATATCGTTTACTGCTCCGACATGATAATGCAGATCTGCGTTTGACGGAAATTGGACATGATATTGGCTTAATCCCTGAAGAACGCTATGAACGTTTTACTGTCAAGAGGAAGTTGATCGAGCAGGAGCGGCATTATTTTTCTGCAACAACCATTAAGCCATCAGAGCAAGTGGACGAACTGCTTAAGGATAAGGGAGCTGCTTCACTAAGAGAACCGATGAAAGCCGATCGATTGCTGAAACGGCCTGAGTTATCTTATCAAGATGTGGCTTCACTCCTTCCCGAACATGGTGAAATTCCTGCAGATGTTGGCGAACAGGTTGAAATTCAAGTGAAGTATGAAGGGTACATCAGTAAGCAATTGCAGCAGGTTGAAAAGATGAAACGAATGGAAAAGAAGAAAATTCCTCAGAATCTGGATTACGAGAAGATTGACGGTATTGCTACAGAAGCTCGGCAGAAATTAGCGAAAGTGCGGCCGATATCTGTGGGACAGGCATCACGTGTGTCCGGTGTCAATCCGAGTGATGTTGCCATTTTGCTTGTTTATCTGGAAGAGGGCAAATTAGCGAGAAGAACAGGCTGATCGTTTGCAGGAGGATGCTATGGACGGTTTAGAAAAACTGTTGAGTGAAAAAAACATTCAATTATCTGAGTTGCAAATTGATCAATTTCAACTCTATTATGAAATGCTGATTGAATGGAATAAGAAAATGAATTTAACAGCAATAACGGATCCGAATGAAGTTATGATTAAACATTTTTTCGACTCACTGACCCCTTGTTTTTACTTTTCGATTCAAGAGGTGCAAACGCTCTGCGATGTTGGATCCGGTGCCGGTTTTCCCGGAATTCCTATGAAAATCCTGTTTCCTAGGCTTAAGCTGACCATTGTTGATTCGCTGCAAAAAAGATTAACCTTTCTGCAGGCAGTAGTTGACAAACTTGGATTGGACTATGTAACACTTTGCCATGATCGCGCTGAGGATTTTGCGCGGAAGCCGGGCATACGTGAAAGTTTTGACCTCGTGACTGCGCGGGCGGTTGCTAAATTGTCCGTACTTTCAGAGTACTGCTTGCCGCTGGTTTGCCTTGGCGGGAGTTTTATTGCGCTTAAAGGAAGCAGTGCGGAGGATGAGGTTCAACAGGCGGAGAATGCAATGAAGCAACTAGGTGGAAAATTAATTCGTGTCGTAACACTTGATCTTCCAGAAAATAATGGAAAAAGATCACTGGTGCGCATTGATAAAATTTCACCAACTGCAAAAAAATACCCTAGAAAACCGGGTATTCCAATGAAAAGTCCACTTTAATTGTTCCACGTGGAACATTCACAGCAGGAATTGTTGTTTGCGAGAAGAATAGTAAAGTCAGAGAGCTAAGGTGGTGGTGCGAGCATGAAAAATCATTTTTCAAAGATTTTCAATCATAACGAACAGGAAGAAACAGCAGCTGCTTTAGATGCGGAGCAGGAACTTGAGCAAGCAAGGGTCCAGGAGATCAAGGTTGCATTAATAACACCGAATCAGTATCAGCCGCGCTCTGTCTTTGATCCAGAAAAAATTCATGAACTAGCGGCTACAATTGAAGAACATGGAGTGATTCAACCGATTGTGCTTCGACCAACCGGAGATAAATATGAAATTATTGCCGGCGAGCGTCGTTGGAGGGCTGTTTCATCTCTCGGTTGGGAAACAATACCCGCAATTATTAAACCTTTAAATGATGATCAATCGGCTTCAATTGCGTTAATTGAAAACTTGCAGAGAGAAGAATTAACGGCGATTGAAGAGGCAATGGCTTATGCACGGCTCATTGATATACACGGACTGACTCAAGAAAGCCTAGCGACTAAACTGGGCAGGGGACAGTCAACAATTGCAAACAAACTGCGATTGTTGAAATTACCATCATCTGTTCAAAGTGCCATACTCGAAAAGAAGATTTCTGAACGTCATGCACGTGCGTTAATTATTCTTAAGGATCCAGGTATGCAGGAAAAAATGCTTAATGAGATCATATCAAAGCAGCTAAACGTGAAGCAGACCGAAGCGAAAGTGAAGCACTACCTGGAGAAAAGTGCTGTTAATAAAGCGGACGATGAAAAAAAGAATAGACGATTTTCACTGAGCAGAGACTCGAGAATTGCAGTCAATACAATTAGACAATCCGTTCATATGGTCACTGACTCCGGACTGGATATTGACACACAAGAACAAGATATGGGCGATTATTATCAATTTACCATACGTATTCCAAAGAAAAAATAAAGATGATTTAAGGAGGGCCATCAATGATGATGGTTCTTTTTTTACAAATTAAGAAAGTATAAGATTTTGCCCCATATTTAAACGAATAAACCAGTGTCTTGACCGAGAATCAAAGCGGAGGTGCGAGACGCCTGCGGGATCAGGTGCCAGCGAAACCTCGCTAATTTCTGCTTGTCTGAGGAGGCTCGTGGTGCGCCCGCGGTCGCGCTCAGTTGATGCGAGCAACCGAAGTGATGATTCAGCACCATAAAGACACAAATCAATGCTAAAAAAAGGGAACTTTCGCAAGTGTAAAGGAGCTTTCGCTAACTACGCATACGTCCTGTATGCAACGCGAAAGCCATCACGTCCTGTGAAAGTAAGGACCGAGCGTTTTTTGCCCGGTTTTTCTTACAAGTAAAGAAAGTATAAGATTTTACCCCATATTTAAACGAATAAACCAGTGTCTTGACCGAGAATCAAAGCGGAGGTGCGAGACGCCTGCGGGATCAGCGTGCCAGCGAGACCCCGCAGATTTCTGCTTGTCTGAGGAGGCTCGCGGTGCGCCCGCGGTCGTGCTCAGTTGATGCGAGCAACCGAAGCGATGATTCAACACTGTAAAGACACAAACCAATCACACATGGCTGGAGATTAAAGACCGGGCGTTTTTTGCCCGGTTTTTCTTAGTAAGTGTAAATGATTTAAAATTATTCATTGTTAGGTGCTGAAAATTCAAGTATAGATGACTAAATATGCACTGAGCTTTAGCACAATTTAGCACTGTTTTTAGAAAAAACGCCGCTGCTGCATAAATTTCCCCCTTTCTTTCGTCAAAATCTTGCTCAAACCGAGGTTTCTTATGGTTAAATTCGTGTAACACTGCCCTGATTGAATCAATTCATGATAAAATGAAGTGTAGCGATTGAAGATTGAGAGTAGGTGGAAGTGTGAGTAAAACATTGGCAATTGCCAACCAAAAAGGCGGTGTCGGCAAAACAACGACAGCGGTTAATCTCAGTGCCTGCATGGCTACATTAGGCTGCAAGGTATTAATGATTGATATTGATCCTCAAGGAAATGCAACAAGCGGCTCAGGTGTAGACAAAGGCGATGTCGATGAATGTATATACGATGTTCTCGTAGATGAGGTTGAAATTTCAAAAGTGATCCATAGTTCCGCAATTGAAAATCTTGACGTTGTTCCTTCGGCTATTCAACTGGCAGGTGCGGAGATTGAATTGGTATCAACAATATCAAGAGAGATTCGCCTAAAGCATGCCATAGAAAAGGTGAAGGACTCATATGACTACATAGTCATTGATTGTCCGCCGTCGCTTGGACTGCTAACCATTAATGCATTGACAGCTGCTGATGCCGTAATTATTCCGGTACAATGCGAGTATTATGCACTGGAGGGACTGAGTCAGCTATTGAACACGGTCCGCCTTGTCCAGAAGCATTTGAATCATCATCTTGCGATTGAAGGCGTTTTGCTGACAATGCTTGATGCGCGAACAAATCTTGGACTGCAAGTCATTCAAGAAGTAAAAAAATACTTCCAAGATCGAGTGTTTAAAACAATTATTCCACGTAATGTACGATTGAGTGAAGCGCCAAGCCACGGACAGCCAATTATTATGTATGACTCCAGGTCAAAAGGGGCCGAAGTGTATTTAGACTTCGCTAAGGAAGTGATCACGAATGCCTAAAGCATTAGGAAAAGGCTTAGATGCTTTCTTTCCCACGGCGTTTAATGAAGAATTAGATAATGCGGTGGAGCATGTTAAGCTAAACGAACTGCGTCCGAATCCATATCAGCCACGGAAAAAGTTTGATCAACAGGCATTGGATGAACTTGCAAGCTCGATCAAAGAACATGGGATTATTCAGCCTCTCGTTGTTCGAAAAAGTATAAAAGGCTATGATATTGTCGTCGGCGAACGGCGCTTTCGAGCTGCAAAACAAGCCCAAATGACGACTGTACCCGTTGTGGTCAAGGAACTGTCCGATGAAGCAATGATGCAGATCGCGTTGATTGAAAATCTGCAGCGTGAGAATCTTAATCCGATTGAGGAAGCAGAGGCCTACAGAAAATTGATGGATGGTCTGCACTTGACTCAAGACGAATTGGCAAAAAAACTTGGGAAAAGCAGACCTCATATTACGAACCATTTACGACTGTTGCAACTGGATTCGGCAGTTGCAGCATTGATTGAACAGGGAAAACTTTCAATGGGTCATGGCCGTGCGCTTGCTGGTTTGAAGGATAAAAAACAAATGGCGCCGGTTGTTGACAAAGTCATCAAGGAGCAGATGAATGTCCGTCAGCTCGAAGCACTTATCCAGCAGCTCAACCATCATGTTCCACGTGAAACATCGAAAAAGAAACAATGGGCAATGCCCGCTGAGTTAAAGGATCGGGTCTATGGATTAAGAGAAAAATACGGTACTGCAGTAAAAGTAAAACCTAGTTTGAAAAAGGGAAAGGGTAAAATTGAACTGGATTACTATTCTGCAGAGGATTTATATCGTTTAATTGATATTATGGAAGGACGACTCTGAGCAGTCGCTTCTTCTTTTTTTATTTATCGTGGACTTCCATTCTCATTTCAGTAAGCGGTGCATCTTTAGTAAGCTAAAAGTACGGAGGTACGGGATTTTTACAAATAAGCCCATTATAAGGAATGACATGAGCTGCCTATAACTGTAACAAAACACTATTTTAAATATGGTAATCTGTAAAATTGAGATGGTCCCCAGTTATCTACTATAATCTGATGACATTATGTTCCCACAACCGATTTGCAAGTATACGTATTCTTCAACGTTCTCATCGTTTTAATCCATTAAAAGTAGCTTTGATAATAGTCGTCCCTTCCTATTTGAAAGGAGAGCGACACTAAGGCATTGTCCGATTACTTGAGATAAACTCATAACGATATGAAGACGTGTATTTTGAAGAACTGAGTATTCCATGAAGCCGCTGATGTTGACAACACCGGTGATGTTCATGTCACCGACAGGCACAAGCTCTTTTTTAACCCCCGCGCCAGGAAGAACCGGGCCCTCTGCTATGTTAATTTTACCAATGTTCTTTTGCTTTCCAAGACAAGCGTCAATACCAATAATAAATGGATTTTTATGGGTGGCTGTGATCAGGGCAAGTGTTTCCTGCAGATTCATAGCGTGTACCGGTTTTTCCAAGGTTCCGTAAATAGAGGCATCTGGCAGATGACGTCGTTCAAGATAAGAGCCGACAAGAGGACCGAGCGCATCGCCTGTTGAACGGTCCGTGCCGATGCAAACAATAACGATTGACGACGTTCCGATTGCCGGCAACAAATGACGTATGGCTTGGATAAGCGCATGGTGATTGCCTAGATCCTGATAATGAACTTGCGCTGTGAGCTTTTGCCCTGATCCTTGATCGAATTTCAGATTCATAGATTCGCCTCCCAAGTATCAACAGTATATGAAAAAGGGAAGACATTTATACATCTGAAAACAGGATGAAAAGGCAGATAGTTTTTACGTTAAGTTGCATTTCAATTCCATTCGCCTGATCAGTTGTTCGGAAATGCAAAATACTCAGAAAAAAAGTGATATGCTGGACCACATAATAAGATAAATTTTACTGTTGAGTATGCTAAAAATCTGTCTTTTTCATAAGAAATAGGATATACTATGTATCAGAAAAGCAAGCTTTACAATGTAATAAGAAGGCGATGAAGGAAAGAAGTACTCATTGCAGCCGTATTAAGCGATTCAGGAAAAGTGCAAGCCTGATTGCGGCAGATGAGGAAGGCGTTCTTGAGCCATTGCATGATCGAGCGGGTGCGAAGTATTCGCACCAATTAGGGTGGAACCGCGTGAGCAAACAAAAGCTTTCGTCCCTAGGCAGGAGCCTAGTGGATGGAAGCTTATTTTATTTTGTCAAAGGAGCAAAAGACATGAGTAAAACAATGGAACAGGTTGTGAACTTGGCTAAGCAAAGGGGCATTATCTTCCCAGGATCGGAAATATACGGCGGATTGGCTAATACGTGGGATTATGGTCCAATCGGTGTTGAATTGAAAAACAATGTCAAAAAAGCATGGTGGAAAAAATTTGTGCAGGAATCGCCTTATAATGTAGGACTCGATGCTGCCATCCTGATGAATCCGAAAACATGGGAAGCATCCGGACATATCACGAATTTCAACGATCCAATGATCGACTGCAAAAAGTGCAAATCACGTTTCCGTGCAGATAAGCTTATTGAAAGCAATATTCCACAGGCAGAGCTTCCTGGACCGGTAGATGGTCTGACTTTCGAAACGATGCAACAGCTTATCGAGGAGCATCATATTCCTTGCCCGGAATGTGGCGAGCATGATTTCACGTCAATTCGCCAGTTCAATCTCATGTTCAAAACGTATCAGGGCGTGACAGAAACAGCGAAAGATGAAATTTTTCTTCGTCCCGAAACAGCACAGGGGATTTTCGTCAATTTCAAAAATGTGCAGCGGACGATGCGTAAAAAAATACCATTCGGTATCGGCCAGGTAGGAAAATCATTTAGAAATGAAATAACGCCAGGAAACTTTACATTCAGAACAAGAGAATTCGAACAGCTTGAACTAGAATTCTTCTGCAAACCGGGAGAAGATGGAAAATGGTTTCAATACTGGCGAACTTTTGGCTATGAATGGTTGAAATCATTAAATGTAAAGGCAGAAAATCTGCGTCTGCGTGATCACGAAAAAGAAGAATTACCGCACTACAGCAACGCGACAACGGATATTGAATACTTGTTCCCATTCGGATGGGGCGAATTATCCAGTCTTTCCTCACGTACTGATTATGATCTTCGCCGTCATATGGAGGTTTCGGGTCAGGATCTCCAGTATATTGATCAAAACAATAATGAACGGTACATTCCTTATGTCATTGAGCCGTCACTCGGCGCCGACCGCGTGACACTAGCATTTCTGGCCGAAGCTTATGAAGAAGAGAAGATTAGTGAAAAGGATACGCGAACTGTGCTTCACTTCCATCCGGCTTTGGCACCATATAAAGCAGCAATTTTGCCGCTTTCTAAGAAACTAGGCGAAGAAGCGATGGCTGTTTATCAGGAACTGGCAAAAGATTATATGGTTGATTATGATGAAACCGGCTCGATCGGCAAACGTTACCGTCGCCAGGACGAAATCGGTACGCCGTTCTGTATCACTTATGACTTTGATTCAAAAGAAGACGGCAAGGTAACCGTACGTGACCGCGATACGATGGAGCAAGTTCGGTTGCCAATCGACGAATTATCAGCCTTTCTTAAAGAAAAGATTGCATTTTAACGACACAGATCGTGCTCTTTGATTTATGGTAAACCAGTAACCTTTTTTATAGCATTGAAGAAATTTCCCAATATTGGAGGAAGGACTATGCCGAATCCTCGTATCAGTTTCGATCTGAATGATGTTGTAGAGATGAAAAAGTCTCATCCATGCGGTGAAAATCAATGGAAAGTTATACGCATGGGTGCGGATATTCGTATCAAGTGTCTCGGCTGCGGACACAGCGTCATGATGCCGAGAAGTGAATTTCAACGTAAGGTTAAGAAGATTCTTGAGCATGGTTCCGAAGCCTAAAGGGCGCCTATAAAGGGATAAGGCTGCGGTAAGCGGCATCTTTGTTGAAGTGGTAAGAAAAACCCAGGGGGTTGAAGGTAAATGAGCTTGACTACAGGTATTGTCGGTTTGCCGAATGTCGGCAAATCAACGTTGTTTAACGCAATTACACAGGCTGGAGCAGAAATGGCTAACTATCCATTCTGCACGATTGAGCCCAATGTCGGGATCGTTAGTGTACCCGATGAACGACTTGATCAATTAACTGAGATGTACCATCCGAAGAAAACCATCTCGACGACATTTGAATTCACTGATATCGCCGGATTGGTTAAAGGTGCAAGTAAAGGAGAAGGACTTGGTAATCAATTTTTGGCAAATATTCGCCAAGTTGATGCGATTTCTCATGTTGTACGCTGCTTCGAAGACAAGAACATCACTCATGTATCCGGAAAAATTGATCCAATCGATGATATTGAAACGATTAATCTCGAACTGGTTCTATCAGATATGGAACAGGTGAATAAACGGATTGACCGTGTAGAAAAATTGGCAAAGCAGAAAGATAAGGCATCAATCGTTGAGTATGCTGCCTTGAAAAAGTTAAAAGATGCGTTTGAAGCGGGCATACCGGCAAGGCATGTCGCACTAACCGAGGATGAGGAAGCAGCAATCAAGGCTTTTAACTTTCTGACGAAGAAGCCTGTCCTTTATGTGGCCAATACTTCAGAAGACGATGTATCTGCCCCTGATGAAAACCCATATGTACAGGCGGTTAAAGCATTTGCTGAAAAAGATGGGGCAGAGGTTGTCGTCATTTCAGCCCGCATTGAATCTGAAATTGCCGAACTTGATGGAGAAGAAAAGAAAGTATTTCTTGAGGAATTAGGTTTGGATTCCTCCGGTCTTGATCGCTTAATTGCCAAAGCCTATGATCTGCTTGGCCTCGCAACGTACTTTACAGCAGGAGAAAAGGAAGTACGGGCTTGGACGTTCCGAAAAGGAACGAAGGCACCGCAGGCAGCGGGTATTATTCATTCAGATTTCGAACGCGGTTTTATCCGTGCTGAAATTGTTTCTTATGAAGATCTTATTGCGGCCGGTTCGGAATCTGCAGCAAAAGAAATGGGACGTCTGCGTCTTGAAGGAAAAGATTATGTGATGCAGGATGGGGACATCGTTAACTTCCGTTTCAACGTATAACGAAATTTTGAAAATAACTTGAATCGACGGGCGAACTATGCTATCATATTGATCTATGAGTGAGTAAACTTGCTCTCTGCTCCTTTAATGGAGCCGCTTAGTCCAAGGGGAGGTGAATGATTGTGCGCAAATACGAAATTATGTACATTCTCCGTCCGGATCTGGAAGAAGAACAGGAAAAAGCCGTTAAGGAAAAACTGGCTTCCATTCTGACGGATAACGGCGCCGAAATCAACGAAGTTAAGGAAATGGGCAAACGACGTTTAGCCTATGAAATTAATGACGTGAATACCGGTGCCTATGTTGTTCTGTATGTAACCGCCGGCAGCGAAGCCATCAATGAATTTGATCGTCTGGTCAAAATCAATGAAGATGTACTCCGCTTCATGACGATTAAAGACGAACGCAAACCTGAAGAAGCGAAATAATTGATTTAAAAAAGAAAGGGGTTAGATCCTGATGATCAATCGTGTTGTTCTGGTTGGCCGGCTGACGAAAAATCCGGAACTGCGGTATACGCCGAATGGTGTTGCTGTGACTAGCTTCACGATCGCTGTGAATCGCCCGTTCTCGAATCAGCAAGGAGAACGAGAGGCTGATTTTATACCGGTCGTTGTCTGGAGAAGACAAGCTGAGAACGCAGCCAATTTCCTGCAAAAAGGAAGTTTGGCAGGCGTAGACGGTCGCATTCAGACACGCAGTTATGAGAATAACGAAGGTCGACGGGTTTATGTGACGGAAGTGGTAGCTGATAGTGTGCAGTTCCTTGAACCGAAAAGCACTAGACATGCAGACGGCGGCAATTATGCCCCGAGCGGTGCATCGGCAGCATCTTCAAGTCAGCAGCGAGGCGGCTATGCGCCTTCACCGTCCAGTAACCAAAATAACAGCTCAGGTCAGAACCAGGGCGCTCCTTCTTTTGAAGATCCTTTCGCAGGCGACAGTAAGCCGATTGATATATCGGATGACGATCTGCCGTTCTAATTGCTGAATTCAATTGAAAACTAAGGAGGTGCCGAATATGGCAGAACGCCGCTCACGTGGTAAGCGCCGTAAGGTATGTTTCTTTACCGTTAATCACATTACTTACATTGATTATAAGGATGTTGATTTGCTCAGACGATTCATTTCTGAACGAGGAAAAATTTTGCCTCGTCGTGTAACCGGAACAAGCGCGAAATACCAACGTCAACTGACAAGAGCGATCAAACGCGCACGTCAAATGGCTTTACTTCCGTACACTACGGAATGATGATATAAACTAAAGAGGCTGTCTCAAGAGCTTGATGAAGTTCTGAGACGGCCTCTTTTTTGCGTTCCGCAATTTGTACCTATGAATATGAAGAGGGAAAGCTGGAAAGTCGCCTATCTGTTCATTATTTATAGGCATGTTTGTAGAAAATGAGTAATTAGTGGATGCGGTTGCTCTTTGCTTGTATTCATTGCAGGTTGAAATAATGTTAAGAAATAAAAATCATGATCAGGCAGCTCAAGAATTCTGGCTTCTCCATCCTCATTGACACCCGCGACAATGAATCCACTATCGTTTAGAATTTTTTGATAGTTAAGGTTCAATCCATAATTACAATTGTAGGTCTCAGTAATTTTATTCTTTTGAAAGAGTTTATAAGCCTCGGTGCCTTCATTTATAAATACAGATTGTCTAATATTTCCATGGAGTGAACAGGATAATTGAGACACAACTTTATTTTCTGCGTGGGCATCAACTTCTTCAGTGTTTACATCGATTAATCCTATTACATTTTTCATGAATTCAATAATCCCATATTGAAAACCACTGCAATTTCCGAGGAAGGGCACGTTTTTTGATTCCCTAATCCATTTCAGAGCAGCTAACACATTTCCATCTGATTGATAAGGTCCGCCGGGTGCTAACCAAAGCCCATTATATAGACTTAGTTCACTGTTATGTAGATTTTTAGTGGATAACCATTCAAACTCCAAATTTGGATATAGTTCTTGTCTACTGGCCGTCAGAGCTTCATTAATTGCAGTGTGATTTTTTAAGTTTTCATTGAAATCTCCAATGATTCCAATTCTTTCAGACATATAAAATCCCCCCTCGTTAATATAAAAAGTTATTATAAACAAACGTATCCCTGTTGTATAGCAATTTTTCACTACCTTATAGCTAAGATGCGTGATATTCGTTGACCTTTGCCCCCTTTTTTTAATAAAAAAAGAGGATGTCTCAAAAGTCCGGTTTTGACTTTGAGACATCCTCATCTTGATGATTAATAGTATGGTGCCATCATCACATAGACAATGACTCCTGTTAAGCTTACATAAAGCCAGATTGGCATCGTCCAACGGACAATTCGCTTATGCTTCCCGATCTGCATGGTCCAACCCCACACGAGTGAGAGCAAGGCGAGCGGTACAACAAATGCAGCCAGCGCGCTATGTGTAATCAGTATGAAAAAATAGATGGGACGAATGATACCCGAAGCGCCGTAGTGAGGAGGCGGCGCAAGATAGTGAAAAGATAAATAGGATACTAAGAAGAGCAATGTTGAAGTAAAGGCCGCGAGAATGAACCCACGATGCACGTTGATCTTCTTATTCTTAATTGCTACAAGTGCAGCGATGAGAAAAATAAAAGTAAAACTGTTAAAAATCGCGTTAAATCGTGGAAGCAGATAGACATCAAATCCGATGTGCCCCTTGTATCCGATAAACGGTGCAAAGAAAAGCAAGAGGATTAATACGTCAGCGACCACGGAAAAAGCAAGAATTGATACGACATAGCGTCTGTTGCTCTTCGCCTTGTCTTTGCTATTCTGCGATTCCATTGATTTCTGCATAGCTAGGCAACTCCTTTTGTCATAAAACAGACACATTTACTTAATCATAGGAGAGAAGCAAAGAGGAATCAAGGAAAAAGTTCAGATGAAGCAAAACCTTAATCTTCCGATGGTGATGCATTTTTGTCAGCACGTAGCAAATGTTCTGTGATTGATTTAATTCGCGTGTGCGAGGTGATTTCTTCTTCAATCATTTCTTTAAGAATTACATGGATGAAATAACGAACCGATGCCATATCGCTGAACTGAATGATTGAAGTGAGTGCTTCTTTGTAAATTTGGAAAAATAAGGGCTCAGGATTTCCTTTTTGAATTTCTCCATAAGCTTCATACAGCAAATCTATTTTATCTGCTACTGCAAGGATTCGTCCTTCCAAAGACCGGTCCTTGCCTTCCTTAAATCGTGCCTCGTAAACTTGGCGGAATTGCTTGGGAAATTCTTTATCCAGATATTCCTGTGTCATGGACCCTTCAACTTGAGAGAAGAGCTCTCGAAGTTTGGGCAATGCATACTTTACCGGTGTTTTAATATCGCCAGTAAACAATTCAGAATAATCATGGTTGATTGCCTTTTCATAGACCGTTTTCCAATCCACATCTTGTCCGTCCTCGGCTTCAACTGTTGCTAGGAACTGCACAATGGTGGCTACTTTAAATGAGTGACTGGCAACGGAGTGTTCTTGGTATTTAAAAACGCCTGGACAGCGGTAAATGCCTTCCAGGTCAGATAAGCTTTGAAAGTATTTATGAATGCCCATAAATGTCTCCTCCCGCTTAGTAACTATTTGATTTGTAAGCTCTGGTTAACTGCTTAGTATCCGACAACTTCCCGTTCTTTTGCATTCAAACCGGTGGTAAACCGTATCAATTCCTTGATGCTGAGCAGCGGCATTTCTTTATCCTGAAATGCAACAGTCTTCGTGATCAGACCGTAGGGATTTGTCGCATCTTTTGTCGCATCGGCCAATTGTCCGGGTTCGAAAGTAAACGTATCGCCGACCGCATCGATGCTCAGCGCTGCGGTCTCCGATCCTGAAACGCAGACAACGTATTTTTTATCTTTATTCGAGAACGGATTCTCTGATGCATGAAAAGCGAGGTTTAATGAAAGAACGGGAATAATTGATCCTCGCACGGAAATGAGTCCTGCAAAAAAAGAATGGGTAACCGGGACGGGCAGGATCTGGACTGGCTCAAGGATTTCCTGAATGTCTTTAATTAAAACACCAATTTCTTGAGCGCCAACAAATAATGAAATACCTATACAGTCTTCTGAACTCATCACCATATTGATCACCTCACTAAATTATTCTGTCTAGGCAAGGTCAATGATTATAACCTTCTAGTATCTATTTCGAACAGGATCAGAAATTACTTAATACTATAAACGAAAAGTTCGTGCGCGTCATTTTTTTCCTAAATGAGGCACGGAATCCGGTTCGACTAATATTTGATCCTTATACCAGGGATTGATGTGGATCAGGACTTCTTCCACATCGGGATAAGTACGAATCATTTTTGAACGAATAGCTTCGGTAAGGTCGTCGCCTTCTTGAATGGTATAAGAACCTGGGATTCGAATTTGTGCATCAATGAGCACTGCATTTCCATGTTCGCGTGCGCGTAAAATATCAATGACTTTGACCTCTGGAAATGAAAGGAAAACTTGACGATATTTCTCCTGTGCTTTTTCATCAACACTGCTTTCCATAAGCACATTGGTGGCTTGAATAATCATCACAATAGCAATTCTTAAAATCAGAATAGATACAACGATACCTGCTACCGGATCGCCGTAATGTGTGTAGGGAAGATCAAAAACAGTCCCGATCCAGCCGATCCCGAGCCCAAGTGCTGCAGCAATTGATGCATAGATATCGGCCAAGTGATCGGCAGCGGTTGCATGCAGACTCTTGCTGTGATAGCGATCAGCTCCCTTTTTTGTGTAAATATACAGCATCCACTTTGCCAAAGCAGAGAAAAGAGCAGCAGCAAATGCCCAGATGCTTACGGATGATATCGGTCCGAACAACGCTTTGACGGCCTCATACGTTAGAAATAATGCGGCAACGATCAGGACAATAGAAATGAATGCGGTTGAAATGTCTTCTGCTTTTCCGTGTCCGTAAGGATGCTCCCGGTCGGCCGGGTGATTAGACAACTTCATAGAACCGATGGTGGCAATGGATGCAATAACGTCGCCTCCATTGTGCACGCCGTCAGCCACAAGAGCTGTACTATGGAAGATCAATCCGAAGATGATTTTTATTAGCGTTAGAAGCAGGTTGCTTACGAGACTGACCCATGCGGTTAGCAGGGCTTTTGGTCCTTCATAGGTCATAATGATTCACACTCCTTAAATTGTTTGCCCGAGGCAAGTCGGGAAACAGAAAAGGCAATCCGCAAGCGGACCGCCTTTTTAAAAAAATTTATGTTCACTGTTAATGTATTCATGATGGTACCAACTCTCGTTGATAAAATTGGTCACTAATTATAGCAAGGAAAGCGAGGTTGAGCTTTTAAATAAAACGCTTTCTTTTTGTTTTAAGATAACATTATCAATTATAGAAGGTCTAATGTAAATTGCAAGGAAAAGATCGCTCTTTCATTAAAAAGTGCTTTTGTATTATAATAAAAATTATGGTGTTGCCAAGTTGTGTTGGTGATAAAGAGGCAAATTAACGCCTCCTTAAGCGGACTAGTAAAATCTTGATTAGCGAAAATTCCACTTAATCTTAGGCAAATGGCTCATCATGTTTGTAATACGGAATGCAGGTTAGATAATTCTGCACAGCCCAAGCTGAGAGGTGTCACTATGAGTGATCGGAACGCTTTGCTTCGCGGAGCGCTTGCAACGATTTCATTATATTTGTTAATTGTTTTAACTTTTTTCTTGCCCTATGTGTCATTACTGACCATATGGCTTATTCCTCTGCCGCTCATGTTTCTAGCGGCTAAGGACGGCTGGAAACCTGCCTTGGGTGTTTTTGGGCTTGGACTTTTGTTTCTGGTCATCTTGGATCACTCGTTTTATTTGTTACTCCCACTCTTTTTCATGGTACTCGGAGTTGTAATTGGTTATATGGTTTATTTGAAAAAATCCGCTTTCGCACTTCTGTTGGCTGGAAGTTTGACCAACATTGCGGTATTAATTATCTGTCTGGCAGTGTCCGTGCTGGCTTTTCGCTTTAATCCGGCAACAGCGGTACAATCCGCTCTTAATGATTCATTTCAGCAAACCGTAACGCAAATGAAGCCGATGCTGAATCAGAGTACAGATGAATTGATGACACAATACAAGCTGCTGAGCGGTACGCTTGTACATCTTACACCACTGGTCATTATCATTGCAGGAGTTTTTTACGCCTTGGTTGTTGAATTAATCAGTCTGCCGATTTTGCGCAAACTGAAGGTTGAGGCGCCGCATTGGGTGCCGTTCCGCATGTGGCAGGTGCCGAGAAGCATTATCTGGCTCTATTTAGCCGTATTGTTTATCGGATGGTTCGGAGGTGCAGATCAGACGGCACCGATTTATACAGCTGTACTTAATGTCGACTTTATCCTGCGTATTTTGCTTGCTGTTCAGGGATTCAGTCTTATTTTTTACTACACATATATGCGGAAATTCCCGCTGATAATTCCAATTACAGTGACTTTGTTGACGCTTATTTTTGGATTCTTGTTACTGCAATTGGTATGTATATTGGGTATAATTGATCTAGGTTTCAATCTTCGGAAAAGAATTGGCCAGAAGAAGCTGTAAGTAGTTTAATCACGAACAGATACAGCCTTTTTTCTCAATAATAAAATGGTCAGGCTTATCTTTCAAAGCTGATTGATTCGTGTTGGGAATTGAAGTTACTCGCACGATGAGTACGGAAAATGCGGCCTGTGGGAGCTGGAATAATCTTGGCAAACCAATTTAAACATCGTTGGCGCAGCGATTTGCTAATCGTAATCGGTCTGCTGTTTCTTCTGTTCCTCGTATTCATTGCCTTTTTAAATTGGCTGTTGGCTATTGCCGGACTTGTGCTTCTTGCCTTGTCCGTTTTGTGGTTTTTAATTAATGAGCGTCAATTTGACAAGGAATTGATTCAGTATGCAGCGGGTTTGTCATACCGGTTGAAGAAGGTAGGCAATGAAGCTTTGCTTCATATGCCGATTGGTATTCTGCTGTATGATGGGGGAGAACGTGTGCAGTGGTGCAACCCGTACTTGAATCAAATTACTGAAGAGGATGGAAATACGGCCATTGGTCGGCCATTAAATGAAATTGCCGAACCGCTAAGCAAATTAATCGCGTCTGATAAGGAATCAATGATCATTGCGTTAAATGAACGGCAATACCGCGTGCGTTTAAAACGGCAGGAGAAACTGCTTTACTTTACCGATATTACGGACATTCTGGAAATTAAGAAACACTATTACAATGAAAAAACGGTTCTCGCACTCATCTTCCTGGATAACTATGATGAAGTAACACAGGGCCTTGAAGATCAGGTGCGCAGCACGATTAATAATGAAACAACGACGATCATTAAGAACTGGGCATCAGAACATGGTATCTATCTCCGCCGTACGGCTTCAGATCGATTTCTCGCGGTCATGAATGAACGATTGCTTCACTCTATAGAGGAACAGCATTTTTTAATTTTGGATAAAGTGCGAGAGATTACGGTTCCGCTCAGCCACATTCCTTTGACGTTGAGTATTGGTGTCGGAGCAGGCACGGTGTCGCTTGAGGATTTGGGAAGTTATGCTCAGTCAGCCTTGGACCTGGGGCTTGGACGCGGTGGTGATCAAGCAGTCATTAAACGTCCGGACGGTGATGTACGTTTCTACGGCGGTAAATCGAATCCGGTGGAAAAACGTACAAGAGTGCGCGCGCGTGTGATTTCACATGCATTGTCTGAGCTCATGCTGGAAAGCGATCAAGTGATGATTATGGGTCACCGTGCTCCGGATCTGGATTCAATCGGTTCGTGTATCGGCATCTTAAAGATCGCTCATGCGAATGGGCGGAGTGCCAAAATTATTATGGATCAAGCAAATAATGTTTCCGGTGTTTCGAAACTGCTTGAGGAATTGAAAAAACAAAAGAATCTATGGTCGAATCTCATCAGTGCTGATCAGGCAGCTGACCAAATAACGAAACGAACGCTTATGGTCATTGTTGATACGCATCGTCCGTCGATGGTCGTTAACTCACAGCTGCTCAGCAGCGTTCATCGTGTAGTGGTTATCGACCATCACCGCAGAGCTGAGGAGTTTATCAAGGATCCAGTACTTGTCTACATGGAGCCGTATGCTTCGTCAACATCCGAACTGGTTACTGAGCTTCTTGAATATCAGCCCAATGAGCGTCCTTTGGATCTGATTGAAGCGACAGCCATGCTCGGCGGCATTGCTGTTGATACGAAAAATTTTACACTTCGAACAGGTTTTCGAACATTCGATGCCGCTTCGTATTTGCGTGCGCATGGTGCGGACACAATCTTAGTGCAGAAGTTTCTTTGCGATGATTTGGACCAGTTCAATCAGCGTGCGGAATTAATTCGCAGAACACAGCTCTATAAAACGAATATTGCAATTGCCGTGGGTAAAGATGATCAAGTCTATGATCAGGTACTTCTTGCACAAACGGCCGATACAATGTTGATGCTCGAAGGAATCCGTACCTCGTTTGTCATTGGCAAACGAACCGATGGACAAATCGGCGTCAGTGCACGCTCACTTGGTGATTTGAATGTCCAGGTAATCATGGAGAGTATCGGCGGAGGCGGCCATTTGAACAATGCTGCGACACAGATGGCAGACACAACGATTGAAGAGGCGACCACTCGTGTCACTCACGCAATTGATCTGTATCTTGAAGGAGGTCTATCCTAAATGAAAGTTATTTTTCTGAAAGATGTAAAGGGAAAAGGAAAAGCAGGGGAAATCAAGGATGTATCAGAAGGTTATGCCCGTAACTATCTGTTGCCAAAGAAAGTGGCAGTAGAAGCAAATAAGGGCAGCATGAGTCAATTGGAAGCGCAAAAGAAGAAGCGCCAAGAAGTTGAGGAAAATGAGCGCCTTGAAGCGATCGCGCTGAAAGAAAAAATTGAAAACATGACGATCGAGATGAAAGCAAAATCCGGAGAAGGCGGCCGACTGTTTGGCTCAATTACCAGTAAACAAATCGCGCAATCTCTTAAAAAAGCGAAGATTTCTATTGATAAACGGAAAATTGATTTACCGGAACCGATTCGCAGCTTAGGTTATACAGATGTTCCATTGAAGCTGCATCCGCAGGTTTCAGCAAAGGTTAAAGTACATGTAACAGAAGAATGAAAAATTCTATCCGCCCGGTGCCGGCGCACCTCGGCGGATTTTAACGGTTTGGTCTTATTAAAGGATTATGCAGCTTGTCATTATTTATTGGCTTATCCGTGAAAAGGGATTTTCGCGCCTTTCAAACTGTTGAAAAGTTTGTCGATTTGATGCAGTAAGTTCTTAACCGTTGTTATCAAAAAAGCGGTAAGCGGAGCGGCCAATAAAATATCAATGTTTTAGAAGGAGGGGCGATATGAGCGATTTATTTGCTGACCGGATTCCCCCGCACAATATGGAAGCGGAGCAAGCGGTGCTCGGTGCAATTTTTCTTGAGCCTTCAACGGTGATTACTGCTTCTGAGCTACTTGTTCCGGACGACTTTTACCGGACAAGCCACCAGCTTATTTTCTCGGTGATGCTGGATCTTTCAGAACGGAACGAACCGGTCGATGTGGTCACAGTAACGAATGCACTTCAGAATTCAAAGCGGCTTGAGGAGATCGGCGGGGTATCTTATTTGGCGGAGCTGGCAGGATCTGCACCGACAGCTGCCAACATTGAGTATTACTGCTCCATTGTTTCTGAAAAAGCAACACTTCGCCGTTTGATACGAACAGCAACACAAATTGTTTCCGATGGCTATACGCGTGATGATGGTGTCGAGGGCATTCTAGATGATGCAGAACGGAAAATACTTGAAGTAGCTGAGCGAAAGCGGAATGGTGAATTTCAATCGATCAAGGATGTGCTGATTGAAACCTATGACAATATTGAAATGCTGCAAAAACGCAAGGATGATGTCACCGGCACACCAACCGGCTTTCTTGAACTTGACCGGATGACCGCAGGCTTCCAAAAAAGCGATCTTGTTATTGTCGCCGCTCGTCCCTCTGTAGGTAAGACAGCCTTTGCTCTTAATATTGCGCAGAATGTTGCCATTAAAAACGAGGCAAATGTCGCGATTTTCAGTTTGGAAATGGGAGCAAAACAACTGGCAATGCGTATGTTGTGCGCAGAAGGGAATATTAATGCTCAGAAGCTGCGAACAGGCAGCTTGGAGGATGAAGATTGGCAAAAGCTGACGTATGCAATGGGCAGCCTGTCACGTGCGGGTATTTACATTGACGATTCTCCGGGTATTCGTGTCAACGATATCCGTTCCAAATGCCGAAGACTGAAGCAGGAAAAAGGTCTGGATATGGTGATGATTGACTACCTGCAGCTGATCATGGGTTCCGGCGGCGGTCAAAGACAAGAGAATCGTCAGCAAGAAGTATCCGAAATTTCGCGAACACTAAAAGCAATGGCAAGAGAACTGGATGTACCGGTTATTGCGCTCTCGCAGCTGTCGCGTGGTGTGGAAGCGCGTCAAGATAAACGTCCGATGATGAGCGATATCCGCGAATCCGGAAGTATTGAACAGGATGCTGATGTTGTTGCGTTCCTATATCGTGATGATTACTACAATAAAGAAAGCGAAAAGCAGAACATAATAGAAATCATTATTGCTAAGCAGCGTAATGGTCCGGTAGGTACCGTCGAACTGGCTTTTGTTAAAGAATACAGTAAATTCGTCAATATTGATCGGAAACACAGTGATGATGATATACCAAGAGGCGCATAATGGTTTTCTACATGTTCTAATCCGAACAATTAATAAAACGGAGCTCGAAATGTTCGTCTCCTCATTGACTTTTAAAACTAATTCCTGTTAGACTTAATAGTGGCTTTAGTGAACTAAAATATTATTTTGTAGAAGTTGGGGGCTAAGTGAATGTCTTCTGTTGTTGTTGTTGGCGCACAGTGGGGCGATGAAGGGAAAGGAAAGATTACCGACTACCTTTCTGAGAACTCGGAAGTAGTTTCACGCTATCAAGGCGGAGATAATGCCGGGCATACAATCGTCTGGAACGGCAAGACGTACAAATTACGATTAATGCCATCAGGAATTCTTTATAAAGAAAAGATCTGTGTTCTTGGGAACGGAATGGTTGTCAATCCTAAGTCCCTGTGCAGAGAATTGGACTACATGAAGGAGAGCGGTGTGAGCACGGATAATTTGCGTATCAGCAACCGTGCCCATGTGATCCTCCCTTATCACTTGAAGCTGGATATGCTTGAAGAAGAAAACAAGGGTGCGTCCAAGATCGGTACAACGCAGAAGGGCATTGGTCCTGCTTATATGGATAAAGCGGCGCGTGTCGGCATCCGGATGGCTGATCTTCTGGAGCCGGAGACCTTCCGAGCGAAGTTGGCGAAAAATCTAAGAGAGAAAAATCGACTTCTTGAGAAGTTCTATGATACCGAAGGCTTCAATATTGATGATATTTATGATGAATACATTGGATACGGAGAACGCTTGAGACCTCTCGTGTGCGATACTTCTGTCGTTTTGAACGATGCACTTGATGCCGGTAAACGCGTCCTGTTTGAAGGCGCACAAGGATGCATGCTGGATATTGATCAAGGCACGTATCCATTCGTCACCTCCTCCAATCCGGTAGCCGGTGGCGTCACGATTGGCGCTGGTGTTGGTCCATCAAAAATTAATCACGTTGTCGGTTGTGCGAAAGCATACACAACTCGTGTCGGGGACGGTCCGTTTCCAACAGAACTTACCGATGCAATTGGTGATCAGATTCGTGAAGTCGGTCATGAATATGGAACAGTAACCGGACGTGCACGCCGTGTCGGCTGGTTTGACAGCGTAGTCGTTCGTCATTCGCGCCGTGTCAGCGGTCTGACGGATCTCTCGCTGAATTGTGTGGACGTCCTCACCGGACTCGAAACGGTAAAAATTTGCAAAGCTTATAAATATAAGGGAAAACTGATTGAAGAATTCCCGGCCAGTTTAAATGTTCTTGCTGAATGCGAACCGATTTACGAAGAAATGCCTGGTTGGAAAGAAGATATTACCGGAGCAAAATCGCTTTCTGATCTTCCTCCAAATGCTCGTCACTATATTGAACGGATTGCACAGTTAACTCAGGTTGGTCTGTCACTGTTCTCTGTCGGTCCGGACCGTACGCAAACCATTGAAGTGCGCAATCCCTTCCGCTAATCTAAAAATTAATGGAATAAAAGTTGATGTCATGGCCATCCTTAAAGAGGCTGTGGCATTTTTAATATTATTTTTCAAAGCAGAAAGCTGCTTATCAGGTTCGAGATTCCCGGCCTGTCCTCGAGGTTCAAAGAATCAATTTCAAAAAAAACTTGCGTTAATAAAGCGACCATGGTAAAATATTTCTTGTGCCGCAAAAAGACATGCTTTTCTTTTTAATAATATCGCGGGGTGGAGCAGTCTGGTAGCTCGTCGGGCTCATAACCCGAAGGTCGTAGGTTCAAATCCTGCCCCCGCAACCAAATGGATCCGTGGTGTAGGGGTTAACATGCCTGCCTGTCACGCAGGAGATCGGCGGTTCAAATCCGCTCGGATCCGCCATTATTATGGCTCGGTAGCTCAGTCGGTAGAGCAGAGGACTGAAAATCCTCGTGTCGGTGGTTCGATTCCGCCTCGAGCCATGTTTTGCCAAACATAAGCGATAAAACGCTCTTAATAGAAATGGTACTTAAGTGGGAAAAGTCTCTGAGATCAATCAGAGGCTTTTTCCTGTTTCTGTCATTATGACATCGAGATCATGATTATGTTAAAATAAACAGGAAACAATCTGATCGATAAACGAGGGTTAATTCGGAACAAAGTGGTTCCATTCAGAGAGTAGAGTATGGATCATAAATTGCAAACGCAGCTCGCCATTACTCTGATACTGATCGAACGATTAGATAGTGGGACAAAGAAAATATTGCATGGGAAATAAATCACAAGAATTCAACAAGGGGGCTGCACGAATTGGAAAATAAAATTCTAGTTGTCGATGATGAACAGCCGATTGCGGATATAGTACAGTTTAATTTGGAAAAAGAGGGCTATGAAGTTATATGCGCTTATGACGGTGAGGAAGCACTTCAAAAGGTTGAAGAAGAAAATCCGGATATGATTCTGCTTGATGTGATGCTGCCAATCAAAGACGGTATGGAAGTATGCCGTGAAGTACGAAAAACGCATAATATGCCGATTATCATGTTGACAGCTAAAGATTCGGAAATTGATAAGGTACTTGGTCTTGAAATGGGCGCTGATGACTATGTCACAAAACCGTTCAGCAACCGTGAATTGATCGCAAGAGTTAAGGCCAATTTGAGGCGACACAGGCAAGAAGGTGCGGAAGAAGAGAAAAAACAAGAGAATAATATCGAAATCGGTGACCTCGTGATCCATCTCGATGCTTATGTGGTTACAAAACGAGGGAAAATGGTTGAATTGACGCATCGTGAATTTGAGCTCCTTCATTATCTTGCCGATCATATCGGACAAGTAATGACTCGAGAGAATTTGCTGCAGACGGTGTGGGGCTATGACTATTTTGGCGATGTGCGTACCGTGGACGTTACGGTGCGACGGCTGCGCGAGAAAATTGAGGACAATCCAAGTAGGCCGGCATGGATTATAACACGGCGCGGTGTCGGTTACTATTTGAAAGAACCAAATCAGGAGTCTAGTGATGAATAAGGTCGGTTTCTTTAAATCGATTCAATTTAAAGTCGTTTTAATCTATGTACTTCTTATTCTGCTTGCCATGCAACTGATCGGTGTGTATTTTACAGATCGCGTCAAAACGATAACTCTTGACAGCTTTGAGAAGTCGCTTGAAAGTCAGAGCCAGTTAATTGCATGGAATGTCGGCGAAGCCATACGTGAAGCAAAGGAAACGAATGCCGATGATTCGAATCATGTGACGGATCAGATTCAGAACCAATTGCTGGAGCTTGATAGTAATATTAGAGAGATTCAAGTCATCGATCCAAACATGGTTATTATTGCTGCAGATGAGAAGCATCAGAGTACCGTAGGAAAACGAACAACCAACAGGCTGGTCATTCAGAATCTGTCATCAAAGGTAACCAATAAATACCGAACTACTGACAATAAGAATGGTGAACGCGTCGATGTTGTGACCACACCGATTCAAGTAGACAGCATGCATTATGGTACGCTTTATGTCGAGAAAAGCTTTGAAAGTGTCTATAGTCAGCTGCAGCAAGTCAATCAGATTCTTGCATCGGCGACCATCTTCGCATTATTGGTCACAGCGATTTTAGGCTTTTTTCTCGCACGCACCATAACACGTCCGCTTGTACAAATGCAGCGTCAAGTACTTGCCGTGTCACAAGGGAATTTTACGAGAAAGGTGAAAATGAGTGAGCCGGATGAGATTGGTCAGCTCGCCACTTCGTTTAATAACATGACAATGAAGTTGCGTGAAGCGAATGCGACAACAGAATCAGAGCGGCGCAAATTGAAGTCGGTCCTTACCTATATGACCGACGGGGTCATTGCGACTGATCGCAAAGGGAACGTTATCTTGATGAACAACCGCGCTGAGCAGCTGCTCAATGTTTATCGCCACGATGTGACCGGCAATTCGATTTTAGATTTGCTCAAGATTCGCAAAGAGCACAAAATCATGGATCTCTATGAGTTAAATGATTCCATTGTGCTTGATTTCAGCACAGACGATGAAACAATCCTGTTGCGTGCGAACTTCTCAGTTGTTAAAAAGGACAACGGGCTTGCCAATGGGTTAATCGCGGTGATTCATGACGTAACGGAACAAGAGCAAGTAGATATGGAACGGCGCGAATTTGTGGCCAATGTCTCGCATGAACTGCGTACACCGCTGACCACAATGAAAAGTTACTTGGAAGCGCTGCAGGACGGAGCGGTTGAAGACGCAGCACTCGCAACGAAGTTCCTTGGCGTGACCCAGCGTGAAACGGAGCGTATGATCCGCTTGGTCAACGACCTGCTCCAACTTTCCAGACTGGATTCCAAAAACCATAATCTTCGTCTTGAACGAACGAACTATATAGAATTCTGTGGCAGTATTGTTGATCGATTTGAAATGTCCAAAAAACAAAATATTGAGTTTGTCCGCCATTTTCCGAAAGGGTCGTTCTTTGTTCAGGTCGATCGCGACAAACTGACGCAGGTGATCGATAATATTATTTCCAACGCGATTAAATATTCTCCTGAGGGCGGTATTATTACGATCCGCATCACACGCAGAGGACGAAATATCCGAACAATGATTAGTGATCAGGGGGTCGGTATTCCGAAGGAAAATCTGCCGAAGATTTTTAACCGATTCTATCGTGTTGATCGTGCGCGTTCACGTAAATTAGGCGGTACAGGACTGGGACTCGCCATCGCCAAGGAAATGATTGAGGCGCTGGGCGGAGAAATCTGGGCGGAAAGTGACTGGAACCGAGGCACAACCATTCATTTTGTACTCCCGCTGGATAGAAGGGAACTCTAAGATGCATCGTGAAGTATTCAAATCCGTATTGTTGGGTGTGCTCGTACTTGCGAGCGTCGCAATGACCTTCAATATACTTTTCTATAAATCTGATTTCCGGAATTATAATCCGAATTCAACGAAACAGGTCGCCATCGCAAAGGCGCAAAAAATACCTGAAGTGATTCGCCCTAATTTGATGCTGGAACGCAATAAGAATGGTGAGTTTGGTCAAACCAGCAGCAGTCAGATACAAAAGGTGTACACGCTGCTTCGCCAGTGCGTTTTTAGTGACCTATCAAGTGATGACTCCGACAATGACAACGGTAGTGATAGCACTCATTATAAGCTTGTTTTTCCGGCGCCGCTTACATTTGATGCGTTGAGCAAAGTGTTTCAATTTGACAATGATAAGTCACAGAGTACAAATCATGTGCTTGTAGATCGTGTTGACGTATTCAGTTCCTCGAACGGACAAAATGTTACGGCAATTTTCTCTTCTCAAGATGAAAAAAGTAAATTCTATACAACGGTTGATCATTTGAATATTAACAGTTTGAAAGCTTTATTTGCTGATGTGGATCTTCGCCCTTATGAGCGTACGGCTTTGAAAGGAAAGGTCGTCTATTTACCCCAGGAAAAGACAGCAGTAGATTCAGAAGTCAGCTATTATGAACGACTTTCCTTAGAAAAATTCATACCGATTTTTTTTACCGATCCCGATAACGTATTTGCTGCAAAAGGAAAAACAGAATACACGGACAGCGAGCGGCAAATAGAACGCACGAATAATATTATCCAGTTTGTGAATCCGGGAATTACGAGTACATCGGAACAAAAACAGGATCCGATTATCGGCAGCTTTGACTGGGTGAACAGCGTTAAATTATGGACTGATGATTATATTTACCAAGGTGTTACATTGAAAAATTTTCGCGGGGATGGAACAGTCAGCTTTCGTATGACCATAGGCGACTATATGGTATTCAATACGGAGTACCCCAATTGGTATTTGAGTATGATTGAGCTTACTTGGCGAAGCGGTGAATTAAGCAACTATAAAGGCACGCTTCTTGATTTGAATCCTGTTGACAGTCAGGGAAGCATGACACTTGACTCAGGTAAAGATATACTTAATCAATTGAGCCAAGCCAATGTACATGTAAAGTCTATTGAAGATCTGGCTATTGGCTATGAATTGAAAAATCCGGACACAGGTTCAGACCAATCCATAGTGGCAACGCCGGATTGGTTTTATAAAATCGGCGGCCGCTGGTATTCAGTGACCGATGCGCTTCTGCCTGCCCATGGTATTAACGGGAAGGAGGATCCGTCATGAATTGGAGCAGAACAAAATCAATTTTCATTATTTGTTTTCTTCTTCTCGACGTCTTTCTCGTCTTTGAGATGTACATGAGACAGCAGGATGAGAGTGTTGAAGACGTCTCAGACAGCGGTTCGAAATACAATAATTACAAAGCAGAAACCGTGATTCCATCACTGCCTAAAGATGTCACGTTCCTTCGTGGAACAAGAATTGATTTTAATCAACAGAAAGATGCGCTTGTTCAGTTAACGGATCGTAAAGAGGATGCCGAAAAGCAAAAAATCACTTTGGAAGAGGATGGTCGGCAATTGACGGGGCTCTTTTCGACTCCTAAAGTGCTTGGCAATGTTAAGAAGAATGAAGATATACAAAACACGCTGCTCAGCATGGTTTATCAGGGGCAGGATTATAAATTCTGGGAGCTTGGGGCCGATAAAAGCACTGTGAAATTTGTCCAGACTTACCGTAACCGGCCAGTGTATGTCAGCACTCGAAATCGAGTGCAGATGCTTGATTTTACCGTTCAAGGTGATCAGGTGACAGGCTTTCATCAAAACTATTTTAAACTAAGCTCGAATCAGAATAACCAAGTGGATCTGATTAATGCTGAACAAGCTATTAAGTATTTGGCAGATCGAACCGATCTAGTGGGCTATAGTACCTTGCACATTAAAGCAATTGAACTATGCTACCTAAATACGGTGGGTGATGGCAGCGCTGACCCGCTCATCTTCGTTCCGGCATGGCATATTACGATTCGTACGAACGGTCATACAAGTGATTACTTTGTTAACGCGGTCTCTGGCAACGTACAATCAGTCAATTAAAGGTCGATTTTTTCACCCTTGGGAGGGGTAGAAGTGACGTTACATTTTAGTGTACTGGCAAGCGGCAGTACGGGGAACTCGCTCTATATCGAAACGGAGCAGCAACATTTATTAATTGATTGCGGATTAAGCGGCAAGAAAATGATTGAATTACTAGGGCAAATCGGACGCCGACCAGAAGATATCGATGGGATTCTGGTCACCCATGAACACAGTGATCATATCAAAGGGCTTGGCATTTTCGCGCGCCGTTTTCATACGCCGGTTTATGCAAATAAGAAGACATGGCAGGCGATGTCGGCCGGAATTGGCGAGATTCCAGTCGAGCAGAAATTTGAGTTTGCGCCGAATACAACGAAGGAATTCGGAGGCTTGGTTCTTGAGTCGTTCTCTGTTTCCCATGATGCTGCTGATCCGATGTTTTATGTTGTTCATGATCACGAGAAGCAGCTGACACTGCTGACTGATCTCGGTTATGTTTCCGAGCATATTAAGGGGTTAATTAATAACTCAGATGCATATATTATGGAAGCAAATCATGATACAGAGATGCTCATGATGGGGCGCTATCCATGGAGTGTGAAACGGCGTATTTTGGGCGATACCGGTCATATTTCAAATGAAGAATCAGGGCTCGCACTGACTGATGTATTTGGAGACCGGACAAAGAAAATTTATCTTGCCCATTTGAGCAAGGATAATAATATGAAAGAATTGGCACGGATGAGTGTCGGTCAGCGTTTGGAAAGCATTGGGCTTAAATTAGGAAGGGAAGTAGCTCTTCATGATACCGATCCTGATCACGCAACGGAATTAACCGCGATTTAGGTTTAGTTGATGGTGACTTTGGCTATTCTTTACATAGAACAACGGCAATTTTGCGATGCATATAGAAATAGTCACATAATTTTTATTAGCAAGATATTCAGTGGTAAATTATTGATAAAGAAGTTATGTGATTACTGGGACTTCAGATCGTTTTGAAGATCGTGCGCGTTTCTTTGGTTCCGGGTATCATTGTAAATGTTGTGAGGGGGAAATGTGTATGGGGTATTATGATGACAACCACATAGGGAGCGATTCGGAATCCGAAGGTAATTCCCGCCAAAAACGAGAAACCCGCATGCGTGGCGGTTGGTTTTTCTCGGGTTTCATCGGGGCTGTCGTCGGTATGGTTTGTCTTTTGATCTTTGCTCCTATACTTTCGGATCTAGGCGTCTTTCCCTATCAGGTGTCGACAGGCGCACAGAATTCCAATAATGTGAGCAATCCGACATTCAATCGGCAAATGAATGTTAATGTTACCTCATCGGTTACTGAGGCGGTAGACAAGGTATCACCTGCAGTTGTAGCCGTCATTAATCTGCAAAAGGCAAATTTCTTTGATAATAAGTATACTGAATCAGGAATCGGTTCAGGTATTATCTATAAAAAGGATAATCAGTATGCTTATGTGGTAACGAACAACCATGTGGTTTCTGGTGCGGAAAAAGTGGAAGTTCGCTTGAATGATGAATTAAAAACAAATGCTACAGTTCTGGGAAAAGATGCACTTTATGATTTGGCAGTGTTGCGAATCCCGGCGAAGAACGTTAAAAGCGTTGCAGAGTTCGGCAATTCGTCCAAACTAAAGCGAGGCGAGCCGGCGATTGCAATTGGCAACCCGCTCGGATTTTCCGGTTCGGTAACTGAAGGAATTATCAGTTCGACGAGCCGAACGATTCCGGTTGAAAGCAACAACGCTTCAATCGAGGCACAGGTTCTCCAAACAGATGCGGCCATTAACCCTGGGAACAGCGGTGGTGCTCTTGTGAATATTGCAGGTCAGGTCATCGGTATTAACTCATCAAAAATTGCGTCGACAGGAAGCGGTACTGATGAGGGCGTTGAAGGTATCGGATTTGCAATTCCAATTAATGTTGCGAAACCGGTCATCAACAAACTTGAATCCGGGGGCAAAATTGAACGGCCGATGCTGGGCGTCAGTATCGTCGACCTTTCCATGGTACCGAATGAAGAAGCAAAGCAACTACAGCTGCCGTCCGATGTAAAGACCGGACTGGTTGTTACCGATGTTCAAAGCTCAAGTCCTGCTGCCAAGAGCGGGCTCGAAGCAGGCGATGTCATTACGGAGATCAATGGACATAAAATCAAAAGCTATATTGAATTTTCAACGTACATGTACACGGAGCTTCATGCCGGACAGACAGTGAATATTAAATATTATCGGATGGGCAAAGTGCACACATCCAAGTTAACATTAGGAAGCAAGACATTTTCGTAATAGGTAAATATCAGGCGGGTTCAATGACCGAAATTAAGGTTATTGAGCCCGTTTTTTTACAGGTAAAGAAGGTATATGATTTTCGAATTAACAAAAAGTAAGAAACTAGACACGAAAGGTGAGATGCCTGCGGGTGCGGCTCTGTTGATCGCGTGCCGGCGAGACCCTGCA
Source organism: Sporolactobacillus sp. PKPK-6 (assembly GCF_056678885.1). Classification (NCBI taxonomy): domain Bacteria; kingdom Bacillati; phylum Bacillota; class Bacilli; order Caryophanales; family Sporolactobacillaceae; genus Sporolactobacillus; species Sporolactobacillus sp. PKPK-6. The sequence goes on from NZ_JBWXPA010000001.1 coordinate 1,975,321, forward strand.
GATTTCTGCTTGTCTGAGGAGGCTCGCGGTGCGCCCGCGGTCGTGCTCTGTTGATGCGAGCAACCGAAGCGATGATTCAACACTGTAAAGACACAAACCAATCACACATGGCTGGAGATTAAAGACCGGGCGCTTTTTGCTCGGTTTTTCTTACAAGATAAGAAAGTATAAGATTTTGCCCCGTATTTAAACGAATAAACCAGTGTCTTGGCCGAAAATCAAAGCGGAGGTGCGAGACGCCTGCGGGATCAGGTGCCAGCGAGACCCCGCAGATTTCTGCTTGTCTGAGGAGGCTCGCGGTGCGCCCGCGGTCGCGCTCAGTTGATGCGAGCAACCGAAGCGATGATTCACACCATAAAGACACAAATCAATGCTAAAAAAGGGAACTTTCGCAAGTGTAAAGGAGCTTTCGCTAAATACGCATACGTCCTGTATGCAACGCGAAAGCCATCACATCCTGCGAAAGTAAGGACCGGGCGCTTTTTGCCCGGTTTTTCTTACAAGGAAAGAAAGTATATCGTTCTGCCTTGCTGGTATAATGATCAGCGTTATAAGATTCGGGTGGGCGATCAGGCAAGCGCCCAATCTGAGAAATAGACGGAAAAATTCCGCTTAAATTGAAAATGAATGGTAAAATCGCTTAAATAGACGGAGAAATTACCCTTATTGAATCGAAAAACGTAAAAATAGAGGTTTTTTCTCTGAATAAGCGGAAAAATTACCCTTATTTACAGGCAAAACTAGCGCCATGGTGCATATAACCGGAAAATCTCCGCTTATTTTACTCGTTACTTAATGAAGGACCGGGCGCTTTTTGCTCGGTTTTTCTTATGCGCAATGTGCGTAACCTTGTGGACAGATGTTGTGAACAAATACAAGCAGGTCTGTGGACAATTTGTGTGCATCATCGAATAAATATCCACAGCTTATCCACATTTGAGGAAAAACTGTTCATAACTCTGAAAATTCATCACATTCAACTATGATAAAATATAAAGAAAACATAGTTGTAAAAAGAGTAAAAACAGGGAAAAGTCCGGTATCACGGGAGTTATTCGTATATGCAGAACACAATGGCACATGAAAAAGGCAATGAATGAATAAATAGTGAATTGTGACAAATTCTGAGTATTTATGATGAAAATAGTTATCCACATTCGTCAAAATACAACATTTTTCGATGCGCATATCTTGTGGCAAACGAATGATTCCATACAGAATATAGAAACGACCTGTGGATATGTGCATAACTTCTGTGCATAACTCTTAATAAGGTTGGGATAAGTTGTGAATATCAGTATTTTAACGGTTGGAAAACTAAAAGAAAAATATTTTAAACAAGGAATTGATGAGTATGCAAAACGGCTGGGTCCCTATGCAAAAGTAACTATTATGGAAGTCACCGACGAGAAAGCACCGGAAAATCTTTCCGAAGCGGAAATCGAACAGGTGAAACGTTCCGAAGGTGAACGCTTGCTGAAGAAACTGCCCGATCATGCCTACGCAATCGCACTGGCTATCAAGGGAAAACAGATGCCTTCCGAAGACTTCGCAGCAAAAATTCAGGAACTGGCAACGTATGGTCACAGTGACATTGCCTTCATCATCGGCGGATCAAACGGCCTGAGCGATGAAGTTCTGAGCAGAGCAGATTTCCAGCTCTCCTTCTCCAAGTTCACGTTTCCGCATCAGCTCATGCGCTTGATCTTGATCGAGCAAATTTATCGAGCGTTTAAGATTATGCGAAACGAACCGTATCATAAGTAGATGAAGGAAGTTAATTTCTTCACCAAAATACAGGAACGTGAGCTGATATAACAGTTTGTAAGTAACAATTTTGTATAATACGTGTGCTTTTTTCACGAATAAATAAAGACGGAAGTCGGAGATGGAGATAAGTAACATGGTAAAAAAACATCATCAGCAAACAGGATTCATCTTGCTATTAGTAATTTTATTAATATCTGCATGCCTTCGCGCTCCCTTTACCGCTGTCGGTGCTCTTATTCATTTGATTCAGAGGGATACAGGCATTAATGGAACGCTGAGCGGGTTGCTAACGTCACTTCCTATGCTCGCCTTTGCTTTTATTGCACCGATAACGCCTCGTTTCGTTCGCCGATGGGGCATGGTCCGCATGCTGTTTTTCAGTATGGCCTGGCTGACTGCAGGCATTCTGGTTCGCTCTCTTGTACCGGGTATATTTGGTCTGTTCGTCGGTACGGCAGTTGTGGGAGTCGCTATTGCGGCCGGAAACGTGATTCTGCCCAGTTTTATTCAATCTCAGTTCCGGCAGGACATCGGTTTAATGACCGGAGTTTATTTAGTATCTATGTCGCTTTGGGCAGGTATCAGTTCGGGTTTTGGTCTGCCGCTTGCCGTGAACGGGCATCTGGGCTGGAAGGGGAGTCTGCTTATATGGTGTTTGCTGTCCCTGGCTGCACTCATTGCCCTCTGGCCCCTCCTACGTAGGAAAGAATCAAAGGTATCTTCATCAGAAGAAGAAAACAGGGAACCTACTGGCTCAATCTGGCGCTCCGGGCTGGCCTGGTTCGTGACTCTCTACATGGGCATTCAATCTATTCTTTTTTATACCGTGCTCGCCTGGCTTCCTTCGATGTTGAACGCGCAAGGACTGTCGATGAGTCAGGGCGGTTTTCTGCTTCTGGTCATCCAGATTGTTTCCCTGCCCACTTCTTTTCTTGCACCTGTCCTTGCGAGTCGATTCAAAAACCAGACGAAGCTTGTTGTATCAGCTTGCGCCATTTATGTGATTGCATTCGGCGGTCTGCTTAGCGGACACTGGATCTATCTTTGGTCGGTTCTGATCGGCATCGGCAGTGGTGCTTCGTTCAGTTTTGCTATTTCACTTTTCAGCCTGCGGACAAATACGGCAGAGGAAAGCATAAAGCTTTCCGGCATGGCACAATCTGTTGGTTATCTGATGGCTGCTGTTGCCCCGGTCATCACAGGCTATATTCATGATCTTTCCGGCAGCTGGGAAGCGGCTAAAATCTTTCTTCTTATCTGTGCTGTCCTCCTGACTGTGTTGGCTTTTGGCGTCGGTCAGGATCGTAAGGTTCACCTGGTCGTGCACAGAAAATCTTGAAGCTGCTTCTGAAGAGAATGTTTTTTCAAGTTATCTAAGAAAGACTAAGAGGGCAAGGTATTTGGGCGTAAGTAAAAAGAGGGACGGCAGGACATTGCTAGCCAATCACGCTCGGATGAGTGAACAAAAGCACGATAACCCTTAGATATAAATAATTTGGATGTTCTAGTGGATCATTTGGTTCTTTTATACGATCGCTTCGCATCGCTAAAAGAACGAGATAAAAATAGCCATTCACGCAAAAAAAGTTTTACCAAACCAGAAAATGGGAATAGGCAGTAAAGATTTTTTAACAAAGGGCCAGCTGGTAAAGAGGGATGCGTGATGGAAAATGGAATGATGATGCAATATTTTGAATGGCATTTGGCCAATGATGGGAAACATTGGGAACGCTTAAAGGCAGATGCTGAGCATTTGGCAACGATAGGGATCTCGGCTGTTTGGTTGCCGCCCGTGTTCAAATGTAGCAAGCAGGAAGATGTTGGCTACAGCATCTATGATCTCTATGATCTGGGAGAATTCGATCAGAAGGGAACCGTCCGAACCAAGTACGGAACAAAAGCAGATTATCTGGCTGCAATCGCGGAGTTGCACGATCACGGTCTATCGGTCTATGCCGATATCGTGCTGAATCACAAAGCAGGTGCCGATGCATGCGAACGTTTTCAAGCCTACGAGGTGAATCCGACTAACCGCCAAGAAAAGCTCAGCGAGGCCCACGAAATTGAAGGATGGACACGGTTCAACTTTCCTGGGCGTAAAGGAAAGTATTCCGATTTTATATGGACGTGGGAGCACTTTTCTGGGGTTGATTATGATCAGCTGACCAGCAAAAAGGCCATTTATATGATTGAAGGACTTAATAAGGGATGGGCCGATGACGATTTGGTGGATAATGAAAACGGCAATTATGATTATTTGATGTATGCAGATATTGACTATCGTCATCCCGACGTTATCCGGGAGATTAAAGAGTGGGCGAACTGGTTTTTGAAAACGACTGGAATTGATGGTTTCCGGCTTGACGCGGTGAAGCATATTAACCGCGCGTTCATTGCTCAATTGGCTGAGCATATTCGCAGGACCTACCGCGATTCCTTTTATTTGGTTGGCGAGTTTTGGAAGGATGAGACGCAGGGGGTGGAGAATTATCTTGAAGATACCGACTTTAAACTTGATTTATTCGATGTGACGCTGCATAACAATTTTTATCAGGCAGCGCAGCAGGGGAGGGACTATGATTTGCGGCAAATCTTGGAGGGGACTTTGATGAAGGAGCACCCATCTCTTGCCGTCACCTTTGTCGATAACCACGATACCCAGCCGGGACAATCACTCGAGTCCAGTGTCGCGCCTTGGTTCAAATTGCAGGCGTACAGTCTGATTCTGCTTCGTGCGGAAGGATTTCCGGTTATCTTTTATGGTGACTATTACGGCCTTAAAGGACCGAAGCCATCAAAAGGATTTCAGAAGGATCTGGATAGCTTGATGAATCTGCGCAGAAAATTTGCCTATGGCGATCAAATGGATTACTTTCAGGATGAACATTGTATTGGCTGGACCCGTTCCGGCACGGACCAGCATCCAGGTGGACTCGTCGTTATTCTTTCGACAGGCGATGAGAATCAGATTCCAATGAATGTCGGTTCAGAAAACAAGGGAAAAAAATATGCCGATCAAATGGGTCATCAGCAGGCTCAAGTAAAAATTGATGAAGACGGACAGGGAATCTTTCCGGTTAATGGCGGTTCATTCTCTGTCTGGACTTGTACCTAACCTATGTGACCAAATAAACCACCAAGCTTACCAAACAGTAAAGTTGTTATGTCACTCGTGATCGGATAAGACGTAGTCACCCAGGGTATTTTATTTATCCCCCCAGTCGTTAACTAACCTCTTGGACATGGGGAAAGTAAGTGGTCAAATAGACCAACAAATGGATTCGAAAAAATGGACATTTCTTTTACTAAATTGACACCATGCGTGGGCTACTATTTAGTGACATATATGATCAGCAAGGTTTTAAAAAGCAGTTAACCAAAATATTTAGGCTGGCCGAATCAAAGGAAAGACACTATTTCGATAGCGATATCATTGCTTAGAGAAAAAGATGAATAAATTATCTGCACCTGCTATGTTTCCACCTTATAAGATCTAAAAGAAAAGTATTAGATGTCTCAAGATTTATACTTTCAAAAAATCATTTTTATTGTCCATTGCAAATGATTCAAAGCTTCTGGGCTGTTTACCAGTAATTTGATAAAAATCGTCCGTTACGTTTTTAGCAGTTCCCATTCGGGTCATAAAATATAAAGCCACAGTAACGTTTACATACGTTTTGTTGAGCTTTCTTTTTTTAATGTACACGCTTCGATAGTTAAGAAAGGAGGGCTTTGCATAGGTAATTTTTCTGCTTAAAACTTTGGATAGAATTTCTGCAACTTGGTAATAATCTAATGCTTCCGGTCCTGTAATTGTATGTGCTGTGTTTACATAGTTCTGGTAGTTATGCAGGATGACCGCCGTGGCCTCTCCAATGTCCTTTGCATCAATAAAACTTGTCTTACTTTTTCCTGCGGGTACAAAAATAGTGTCTTGTTCACGAATTTCTACAGCATGAACGCCTGAAATGTTTTGCATAAAAAATCCTGGTCGAATATGAGCATAAGGAATTTCTAGTTTTTCAATATATTTTTCTATTTTGTAATGCGGAGGAATGCTATTTTTTTCGATTCCCATTAATGACAGAAAACATACAAGTTTAATTTCATGATTCTTCATACATTCTATGAATGGAAAAAGAGCTTCGGGCTTTCCTAAATGAGGAGGTCTCATTAAAAAGACTCGATCTACACCCTTTAACGCATTTTCAAAGGTTGAAGGGTCAGTGAAATCAAATTTAACATCTGTTGAATGTTCTAAGGCAGGTAATCGATTATTTGTTGTGTAGGTACGGACAACAATTTCTCCTAATTTCACTAATGTATGCGAAACAAATGTACCACAGTTCCCTGATGCTCCAGTGACTAAAATTTTACCCAATTTCATTTCTCCTCTGCTAATATCTGATTTGCTCTACTGATTAAGTGAACCAATTGTCTAAAATCATCTTGCCCCATCTTCTTTTCTAAGGTGTATAGCATTTTCAAGTATTCTTTATAAGATTCATTGACGAGCTCTTTAGCTAGTGAAGTTGGAGATATTTTATAACTTCTCCCATCTGTTTGATCAGAGTGTTTTATTAAGTATTTTTTTCTATTCAAGGAATTGATCATTTCAGTAACCATTGGTTTTGATACTGCGAAGAATTGAGCAATTTGTAAAGGGGTTACCGCTTCTTCACTTCTGACTAAATAGATTAAAACACCCATTTCACTATTGCGAATCGGAATATTTTTCTTTACGTTAATTTGTGTTCGGCAAAATTGTGCAATAATTTCTGCACTTTGGTACATTTCGTCCATGATGTCACCTCAATATAGTTAATCTACTGAACTAATTTTAGTTCATCTGCTTAACTATTTCAATAGGTTTGACACGCAACAATCATTCATGATTTTTAAATTCTGTTTGATTAACCCATTTTTGTGCAAGATAATGAGAGCTTGGAAGAGACGAACCATACTTGGACACTAAAAAACCTCACTCACACTGTATGGTATCACTAATGAAAAATTTTTCAGTCGTTTTTTTGTCAGTTTATGTTCTGTTCATTTATTATTAAAGTAGAGCAAAATCATGAGAGGAGGGTGTTGTTTTATGCGGCTGCTGAGTGATCCAAGTGATCAAAAAGAAAAGGCAAAGATTAAGCACGGGAAATTGAAAACAAAGATCCTTGTGGTGTCGGGAATTTTGACGGCCGCAGCTGCTGTTTTCAAGGTGACGGAAAGTATGGTCGGTCGTTACTTTTATCGTCTGGCCATTGCGCGGGAGCAATCGCCTCATCGGAAAAATCTTGATCCGGCAGTATCGAAGGAGCACTTTTCACCGATTATTAAAGCACGGATTGACGAGCGAAAGGCTGTGAAAGAACGCTTTCTCCAGGAGTGTCCGCCGACCGACGCTTTTTTAAATGCATCCGATGGTTTGAAGCTGCATGCCTGCCGGTTTGATGCTCATCCGAAAGGCCATCGTTGGGTCGTACTTTTGCACGGATATATGAATGAAGGTTCCTATATGTTCTACTATGCATCAGTTTTTGCTGACCATGGTTTTAATGCTCTCGTTCCGGATCTGCGCGGAGCGGGGCAGAGCGAGGGGGATTATATCGGCATGGGTTGGAACGACCGGCTGGATGTGGTCGGCTGGATTCATGAGATCATCAAATGGGATCCGCAGGCACAGATTGTCATTTTCGGCGTTTCAATGGGTGCCGCGACCGCGATGATGACGGCTGGCGAGAAGCTTCCTGATCATGTGGTCTGCATTGTTGAGGATTGCGGTTATACATCGGTGGCTGATGAATTTTCCTATGAATTACGTAATCTTTTTCGTCTGCCTTCGTTCCCTATCCTTCGATTTGCCGATCGGGTCACACGGTCTCGTGCCGGCTATGGCATTTTTGAAGCATCGGCTGTTGAGCAATTGAAAAAAGCAAAAGTACCGATTTTGTTCATTCATGGTGAACAGGATACGTTTGTTCCAACGAGCATGGTGCATCGCGTGTACGAAGCTGCAGCCGGAGAAAAGGAGCTTTTGCTCGTAAAGAATGCTACGCATGCCGCCTCGTCACTTGTCGACCCCGACTTGTATTTTTCAACACTCTTCCGTTTTATTGAGAAACATATGAGTATCCGTAATTGAATGAAGACGCTTAGGGAGAACAGAGTATGACTCCAATTGTTCAATCATATGAGTGAGACGATTTAATTTTTTCGATTATGTTTTCTACTAGCAAATACTTAGAATAGATAAAGCTTGAAAACGATGGAGGCACCATGTGGCTAAAAGATCTCTTCTTTCATATTCATTATTGCAACAGCAGAGAAGGTCGTGAATCTGGAAATGAAACGAGAAGCATCACCAGAACGCTTCAACATCATGAATTGATCTGCTTTTCCTCGGGAAAAGGTCATATTGCTATTGGGAAGAAAAAGTACCTTCTAGAGAAGGACATGCTTTTCTATATTTGTCCTGCTGTTATGCATTCCATTGAGATCGATGGTAGTGAACCCCTTTGTTTTCAATCTGTACATTTTAGTTATGGACATGTGTACCTTGCCGATAATCATTGGGAAATAAAAAATGAAACACGACTACTGCCGCTGCATGAGGCGCAGGTATTAAAGGATCATTATCAAGTGAATGATCTGTTTCATAAGCTGGTAAGTCGCTGGTATGCGAAACAACCTGGGTACGAATTTGCAGCCAAGATCTTGCTTCAGCAATTGATCGCAGTCATTTTTGAAACCATGAAAAAGCAGAATCAAAAGGCCACAGCGTTTTTAAAAATTGAACAGGTTATCGAATGTATGCAGCAACATATTGATTGTCGCATAACTTTAAGAGGTTTATCAGATCTGGTGAAATTGTCACCAGCTTACTTATCCAGAATTTTCAAGGATACAACTGGCTATACCGTCATTGCTTTTTTCAACAGGATGAAAATTGATAAGGCAAAAGCATTGTTGGTAGAGAGCGATAAAAAGATAAAAGAAATCGCAGAAGAATTGGGATTCACCGATGAATTTTATTTCAGCAGGGTATTTAAAAAAATTGAAGGCATGAGTCCTTCAGAATTTTATAGCAAAAATGTCCATGGAATCTAATATTGTTCATGTAATAAAGGCCATTCTTCAGCTAGTATGAGGATGTTATTGTTCATTATGTGGGACGATCAATGAATCATCAGCAGAAGGGTGGCTTTTTTTTGCCGATTTGGAAAAGAAATTTAATTTTTTGCTGGTTTGGCATGTTTGCCACGGGTATCGGCATGAGTCAAATCGCTCCGGTGTTGCCGCTTTATATTCGGCATCTTGGTGTCCACAATGCAGCTGCAATCGCCCAATTATCTGGGATTGCCTTTGGCATTACGTTTATTCTTTCGGCAATTTTCTCACCCATTTGGGGCGCGGCGGCTGACCGGTTTGGGAGAAAACCAATGCTTTTGCGTGCAAGCCTCGGTATGGCACTTGTGATTGGCTGCATGGGTTTTGCGCCTAATGTCTATGTGCTCATTGGCTTGAGACTGCTGCAAGGAGTGATCACCGGTTATAGCACGGCTTGCACAACATTAATTGCCACTCAGACAGATAATGAGCATGCCGGATGGGCGCTGGGTACGTTATCAACAGCAAACATTGCCGGTTCTTTACTGGGTCCAATGATCGGTGGATTCATATCGGAATTCGCCGGTATTCAAAATGTGTTTTTTATTACCGGTGCACTGATGCTTGTTGCCTTTTTAACCACAATTTTCTTTGTGAAAGAGGAATTTCATCGTGAGGATCATAAGGTACTGCGCAGCGGGGAAGTGTGGGCAAGTATTCCGGAAAAAAGCTTAACCGTTACCTTGTTTGTCACTGCTTTTATTTTAACGGTTGCTCTCTATTCAGCGGAGCCGATTATTACTGTGTACGTGGCACACATTGCTCATAGTACCAGTCATATTGCTCTTTTTGCGGGCATGGCTTTCTCTGCTTCCGGACTGGCAAACATTCTGGCGGCGCCTAGACTAGGGAAACTTTCGGATCGAATCGGTGCTCAAAAAGTGATACTCGCAGCGCTTATTCTTGCCGGAATCCTTTTTATTCCCATGGCATTCGTGAACAATCCATGGCAATTAATTGGCCTTAGATTCTTATTCGGCTTAACCGCGGCGGGTCTGATGCCCTCCATTAACATTCTGGTGAAAAAGATCACCCCTGATGCACTCACAGGCAGAATTTTCGGATTCAGCATGTCTGCAATGTATTTTGGTGTATTCAGCGGGTCCGTATTTGGCGGACAGGCTGCTGCCTGGTTCGGCATCCGATCTGTATTTTATATGACTGCTGCGTTGCTGCTCATTAATGCATTATGGGTTTATTTTAGAATTTATCGAAAAATAAGCATCAATGATCGTCATCGTGTATCACACAAGGCCATTTGAAATAGGAAAGGAAATGATTATGGATAAGAAACAAGCAGGAACGGAACGTTTAACAGCGGCTAAAACGGCTCTTATAGTTATTGATCTGCAGAATGGTATTGTCAACAGTCCGCGTGCGCCTTATACAGGTGTGCAGGTTGTTCAAAAGGCGAGCAGCATGGTTCGTAAATTTCTGGAAAAAGGTGCCTTTGTCGTTCTTGTCCGTGTTGCCACATTTGATGGAAAAGATATGCTGAGGCCTAATACTGATCAAAGCAGCCGTTTCAACCGGTTCAGTGAGGGCTGGGATCAATGGGTACCTGAGTTAGCAGACTTTACGAACGCTTATACGATGACTAAAAGGCAATGGGGCGCATTCTATGGCACAGATCTTGACGCGCAATTGCGCCGTCGCGGTATTCAAACTGTTGTGCTTTGCGGCATTTCTACAGGAATTGGTGTCGACACGACCGCACGTGAAGCTTATCAGCATGGCTACTCGCAAATTTTTGTTGAGGATGCAATGACCGCTTCAACCAAAGAAGAACATGATTATGTGTGTCACTATATTTTCCCGCGGATTGGGAGAATTCGGACATGCGATGAAGTACTACGTTTGTTAAGCGATGAGTAATACAGGGAAGGTTAAAGTTGTTTATTTGACCTAAAAAATAGTCTGCATCGGTCAATGAACGGGTATAGCTAAATAAAACGATCCGATTCATGCCATTATGAGGCAAGAACCGGATCGTTTTTTAATTCATAACCCTTTTTACCAAGCGGGAACTACAGAACCATGAAATGTTTTACTAATGTATGCTTTGATTTGAGGCGAATGATAGTAATTCTTTATTTGCTTAACGACCTTATCATTTTTATTCTTTGTTCGAACGACGAAATAGTTTGGATAACTATTGTGAGTGAGCGACTCATGGTAGATGGAGTCGTTCAGAATGGTCAGGTTAGCACCCATAGCAAAATTCGAATTAATTGCTGCAGCGGTCACTTCATCGAGATGAGAAGTAATCTGAGCGGGATCCATAGCTATAAATTCGAGATGCTTCGGATTGCTGACGATATCACGGGTTGAGCCGGTTCTTTGTGTCCCCTTCTTCATCTTAATTACGCCTGCTTTTTCCAGCAAGGTCAGACTGCGCGGTTGGCTGGACGGATCATTCGGTATTGCGATTTTATCCCCTTTTTTCAAATCCTTTAAGTTTTTGATCTTATTTGAGTATATCCCCATCGGCAACGCGACGGTTTTAAAAACATCGGTAATTTTATAGCCTCTGTCTTTAATCTGTGCCTTCAGGAAGGGTAAGGTTTCATAACTGCTGGCATCTAGGTCACCGGTATCCAGTGCGGTATTCGGCTGATTATAATCATTAAAAACTTTCAGGTGGATGGTCAATCCATCTTTCTTAGCAATCTTGGCAACCTGTTCCATAATTTGTTGATGCGGTCCGCCGGTTACGCCGACAGTAATCTCTTTTTCACTTAACGTAGCAGAGTTGCTACCGCAAGCAGTCAATGTAAAAATGATCGTCATAATTAGTCCTAAAAAGAACACCTTTTTCATTAAAAATTCCCCCGTTGCAAGCAAAGTCATTTTATCTTAGCCGATAAACAGCTAATAAATATAATTAATATTATGAGTTAACTCCGAATTAAAAACAAGTAAGTGGCTGAATCTTATAAGAGTGCACGCCAACAATTTGATGGGGATTGCAGTCTCCAGAAAATCGTTTATTCACTTTGCATGTGCCAGTAAATAAAGAAAATAGGGCGCACCAATTACGGATACAATAATTCCGGCCGGAAGCTCTGCCGGCTGGAGCATCCACCGGCCAAGAGTATCAGCCGCAAGCAGCAAAAGTGCGCCGGTTAGTGCTGAAACAGGGAGCAGCTTCAGGTGCTGAGCTCCTACGAGTCGGCGTGCGAGATGTGGTGCAATCAGTCCGATGAATCCGATTCCGCCGCTTACTGCTACACAGGCAGCAGCAAGTGCGACTGCAGCAAGGAGGAGTCTCCGTCGATTTTTTTCGATGGGTACGCCAAGTCCGATGGCTATTGATTCACCAAGCTTCAAAATATCCAGTGTTCGCGTGTGATACAGGACATAGGAAAAGATAACAAGGACCCAAGGCAGAAGCGCAAGCACAAAGTGCCAATTCGAGCCCCAAATGGTTCCTGCAAGCCATGTTGACACAAATTGATACTGATTCGGATCGAATTTAAGCGTCAGGATAACCATGAGCGCACTAATACCCGATGCGACGGCAATACCGGTCAGTAAGAGACGGGTGGATGAAAAACCTTGTTGCCGTTTAAGTGTAAGCACATAGATAAGTACAGCTGCAGCGGCTGCCCCTATGAGTGCAACAATTGGGAGCATGAAGACCGGAACGGCTTGCTGACTTTGAAAGAAAGAGATAAACAGGACAATCGAAAGGCCGGCACCGGCATTTATGCCTAGGATTCCCGGATCGGCGAGCGGGCTGCGCGTGACGCTTTGAATAATACATCCTGATACGGCCAGACCTGCGCCAGCGAGTATGGAAATGAGGATGCGCGGCATTCGGAATTCAAACAAAATAAGTGACTGGGCTTTTGTACCACTGCCAAGCAGTGTACGAATCACATCAAGAGGGGCCAGTTTCGTAAACCCGGTATTCATGCTGATTATAAAGACTGCAACAATAAGTCCGCTGATGAAGATCATTATTTGGAGGCATTTGTTTCTTTTGCTTCGTTCTGCTGTCGTTAGTTGAGTCATTCAGTGATCACTCCTTTCCGATCCGGCTAAATAGAGAAAGAATGGGATGCCGATGAGTGCAATTAAAACACCAATGGGCGTCTCATAAGGCGGATTAATGCTGCGCGCACCAAGGTCAGCCAAAATTAGCAATAGGCTGCCGAGAATCGCTGTGCAGGGAAGGACTCTGCGGTAGTCCGTACCAACAAGATAGCGCGTCAGATGCGGGACGATTAATCCTACAAAGCCAATGGCCCCGACGACAGACACAGCTGAACCGGCAAGAATAAGCACAATGACGACACTTGCAGCTTTAATGATGCCTGTGTGCATGCCGAGTCCGGATGCCACGCTGTCTCCAAGGCTGAGAATGGTGATGGAAGGTGACAGGATCAGTGAGGCGATTAATGCACAGACGACCCAAGGGGTGATCATCATGAGCTCAGGCCAGCGGATGCCGGACATTCCCCCTGCGTACCAAAAGGCAAGATCCTGGCCGATTTGAAAATAAATAGCTAAGCCCTGGCTCAGTGCGGTGAGCAAAGCACTGACTGCAGCTCCTGCCAGGACGAGACGGACCGGCGACATTCCATCCCTTGACAGCGAACTCATCCCATAGACGATGCCTGCACCAATACCTGCGCCAATAAAAGAGCAGATGATCAGATAGAAAAATGGGAGTGCGGGGAAAAATGCATAGCACAGAGCAAGAACAAATGCTGCCCCCGCGTTGATTCCTAGAATTCCTGAATCGGCGAGCGGATTTCGGGTTACGCCTTGCATCAATGCCCCGGAAACGGCAAAGCAGGCACCAATGATGGCACTGCCAAGTACACGGGGCATGCGCAGGTCCCAAATAACTTTATGCGACACAAGATGAGGGTCATAGTGAAAGACCGCATCCCATACCGTTTTCAAATCAATGTTTGTCGCACCAAAAGAGATGGACAATCCCATAGTCAGAACCAGTAAAACCGGTCCGATCATTAAAATGATTGGGAAGGCCCACTTTTTCATGAGGCTATTTTTGATTGGTCGATTCATGTGTTTGGACGCTGATACTGCCAGTTTTGCCACCGTTCTTTCTAAAGATCATATAGGGTCGAAACATTGATCAGGAACCAGATAAGTGCGTCCGGTTTTATTTGCTTAACTTCTCAGTGACAATTTTGGCCGTATTAAGCTGTGACATTGGTGTATTGTTAAAGAAGCTGGAGTCGACAACAAAAACATGATGATTTTTAAATGCATTAAGTGATTTCCAAATCGCTCCGCTTGTAATTTGTTTCAGACGTTTTTCTGATACTTCCGGTTTCTCATCCTGTTTACCGGTTTGCACAAAGATGTAGTCAGGATTCATTTCAAGCAGTTTTTCTAAGGATATCGCAGCAAAGAGATCCTTAGATTCAATACCTGCAACAGGAGTCAGACCGAGGTCATGGTAGAGCACACCGCCGACACTTGTCGGTAAATTATTATAGATACGGACCTGCTTGTCCAGAAGCCTAATGAAAACCACTTTTTTATTTCCGACAGACTTTTTCAGTTGAGCTTTATATGCATCAACCTGTTTTTGATACTTGGCTAAATAGTCCTTTGCCGCTTGCTCTTTATTCATGATCTTTGCATATGCCTTGAAATCGGTGCGCCAGTTCTGTGTTTCTTTAATCATAATTGATGGTGCAATTTGAGACATTTTGTCATAGGATTGAGTATCTTCTCTGACGAAAATCAAATCCGGCTTTTGGGCTAAAAAGCCTTCGAAGTTCAGAGGTGCGGAATCACCAACCACATGAATTCCTTTCTGCTTGTCTTTTGGAAAGTAGGGGTAGAATTTTTCGGTAATGGTGGCCTTAGGTGCTGCTTTGACAGGAATGCCGAGAGGAATTAGATATTCCATGAGTTGTTGGCTGGTGGCAGCTACCCTTTTGGGATGTGCGGGAATAGTTTTTTTGCCCGTTGCATCTGTAATTGTTCTTTGCTTAGAAGATTGGCTGTTGGCATTGTTGGTATCTTGCTGTCCGGCACAGGCAGACAGCAAGGCTAGAATCAGCGCCAAGCTGCCCACTACAGTAAATAATCTTCTTTTATGTGAAAAAAGATTCATTTTATTGGCTCCTTTTAATGAAAATGATTATCATTTTCATTAAATGTTACCAAAACGTGACAATATCGTCAATATCAAAAAAAATTTTGGTAGTGGTTGAGCAAATATTAGTTCAGCGCTGTCATTCCAAGGTAATCGGCTGATTCAAATTTATCGTCTTATAAAGAGGAAATACAGCCGTTTAAAAATCTCCTTGAGTAAGCAAATGCATTATGTTCTGCTGCAAGGAAGTCAGAAGATGGTTCGAGCGATAAACAAGCTGAATTAAAAATTCAGGCTGCGGCTGATCCTTTAGGGTGAGTACGGCAACAGGATCTTGCGGCAGAAGCGCAGTTTCGCTAAGCAGGCTGATACCGACTCCGCTGGAAACCATGCCTTTAATGATTGGTACGTCATTTGTTTGATAGATGATGGCCGGCTTAATTTGCGCCTGCTCACTGAACTGACGGAAGGCAATGGAATGCACAAAGCGTTCATTGAGCTGAATGAAAGACTCGTTCTTAAGATCTTGAAATGCAACTGAACCTGCGTGTGCTAAGGGATGATTGGGACTGACAATGACTTTAAATTTTTTTCTTGCGAGCAAATGGACGGTAAACTTTGAGTCCTTAATCGGCTTGGTAGAGCTTAAAAGGGCCAAATCCAGCTTGCCGCTTTTCAATTGGTTTAAAAGCGATTTCGACCCGTCTTCGCGTGTATCCAAATGAGAAAGCCAATTCTTTTCTAAAAGTTTGGCTGAAAGAGCGGGAAAAAGTGAACTGCCAATTATAGGGGGAAGTCCAAAGCGAACGCGTTCTTGCTTGATTGCTGTAAGTTCCAACTTGGCAGCATCAAGTTCCTGCAAAATTTGGATGACATGCTTTTCGAATTGTCTGCCGCTTTCTGTAAAAATCAGCTCTTTATGCGATTGATCACGAATGACCAGCTGCACATCCAGCTCTTTTTCGAGCCGTTGAACAGCTGCCGTGATGGTAGGCTGACTGACATTGAAATACTGTGCGACTTTTGTGAAATTATTTTCTCGAAAGAGCTGTATAAAATAATTGAGATCTCGTATATTCATCAGTATTGCCGCCTCGCTTGCTCTCAGCTTGTCCCATTTTCTATAGTTTACCATCTCGTGAATTGGTTTGTCGCCGCTGCTTTGTTAGATCTGAGCATCAGCTCTATGAAGTGACCTAAAAAAAAGTAGACAAATACGAACATATGGCCTATTATAAATTGTGAGAATAATGAATACTTTCGGATGAAAGAACCTTGTTGCTGTTTCCAACTCGATTTTACCGCTTTAATTTACCTTCTATGCCGCCATCCTTTTTTTAACCTCTTTTTCTTAGATGCCCATTTTTTCGCAGTCCATTTCATTTCTAATTGAATAAACAAAGGAGAGAGTTTATAGTGGCCTCGATGATTTATGCAATAAAATGCCCCTGCTGCGGACGTTCCGCAATTAAAGATGATTATTACAAAACGGATGAGTATTATATCTATTGCTTGCGCTGTGGTTATAATCACACCAAATTAATTGTAAGCGAAACTGCTCAAAGTGTTGAATACAAGGAAGAAAAGTATGATGGGAATGGTATCTTTATTTTGGTCAATAAAGACGGAAGCCGTAAAAGTATGTTGTTGAATAAGGTTACAGATGAGCATTTAGAAGAGCATAAGGCTTTATTCGAGGATGATACTGTTGATCAGGGAAAAAGCTACTTAGTCTCTTTTAAAGATGGAGTATTTTCCATTCTGGGCGGCAATCCCCCTGAAAATTTTCATCTGTCATTTGAAGACTACAAGGAAAAGATGTTTGCGAAGTATGGGGAATCTGAATGTGATTTCATGGTTCCTATTGAGGAATAGGAAAAATGTTAAAAAAACAGCCCGCACCTGATCCAAGGTACGAGCTGAATGGAAGAAAATGATTTATTTAACAAGCCGATCCCAAAGGACGACTTGTCCATTTTTCAATGATTTTTGAACATCAATGATGCGCTGGTTGGCGCTGCCGCGGAACTGCAAGGTCAAGTCTTTCTGAGTGAGCTCGAAGCGGCCGTCTACCAAAATATTAATTTTTGACAGAAGTTTGCGCTTGTCTTCAGAGTCTTGCTGCAACTCCTCCCAAGTATAGCCTGTCCATGACCAAACATCTTTAGTATGCTTGTATTCGCTGCGGAGTCGATCTACGAGGGACAGGCAAACCTCCGTGTTTAAGAAAGGTTCTCCACCGAGCAGGGTCAGTCCCTGAACATAAGGCTGACTTATATCTTCAATAATTTGATCTTCTAAATCCTTGGTGTACGGCTGTCCATAGCGAAAGTTCTGAGCCGCTTTATTGTAGCATCCGGGGCAGTCAAAAGGACAGCCGCTGACATAGAGACTGCAGCGCACGCCTTCGCCATCGACAAAATTAAATGGTTTATAGCTGGCAATATAGTTCTGACTTAATTTTTCTGCCAGCCATGTCTTTGGGTTCGGATTTCGTGGCCCTGTTCTTTCTATGTTTTTGACCATCAGGTGCTCCCCCTTTTTATTGTCGAGCAATCGTGTTGCTGTCATTACCAAGCGTTATATGTTTTACGCGTGATGCGATTTCAACGTGGCGGCCGTGAATCATCGGACGCTGCTGCGGATTTCCTAAATAGCCGCAGGTACGTTTCACTACGTCGCATGTTTGTGGGTCGTTGTTGCCGCATTCCGGGCATTCAAAGCCGCGATCCGTCGGCTTGAATTCACCTTTGAATCCGCATTTGAAGCATTGGTCAATCGGCGTATTGGTCCCTAAATAACCGACACGATCATAGGCATAGTCCCAGACAGCTTCCAAAGCTTTTGGGTTTTGTTTCAGATTTGGATACTCGCAGTAGTGAATGAATCCGCCGGCACAATATGGCGGGAAATCTTTTTCAAAATCCAATTTTTCAAATGGTGTCGGCGCTTTTCGAACATCATAGTGAAAACTGTTGGTATAGTACTCTTTGTCGGTAATATCCTTTACTTTACCAAATTTCTCGGTGTCTTTGCGGCAGAATTTGTCCGTCAGACTTTCACTTGGCGTGCTGTATACGCTGAAATGATAGCCGTATTCATTTTCCCAATCCCGGCAATGTTCCCAAAGCTTTTTCACGACGCTGATTGCGAAATCCTTCGCTTCTTGATTGGTTTCCCATGCGCTGCCGTAAAAAACAGTACCGACTTCATAAAGGCCGATGTAGCCAAGTGACACGGTCGCACGAGAATTCTTAAAGAGTTCATCGACAGAGTCCGTTCGTTTTAATCGTTTACCGAAAGCTCCGTATTGGTAAAGAATCGGTGCGTTTTCCGGTGTTGCCTGCTTTGCGCGTTCCACTTTAAAGACCAGCGCTTCTTTGCAGATTTGAAGCCGTTCTTCGAGAATTTTCCAGAAGCTTTCCTTGTCTCCCTTTGATTCCATGGCAATGCGAGGCAGATTAACGGTAACGACACCGAGATTCATTCGCCCGGAGTTCACCTCTTGGCCGTTCTCATCATGCCAGCCTTGCAGGAAAGATCGGCAGCCCATCGGCGCTTTAAAGCTCCCAGTCAGTTCAATGAGCTTGTCATACATCAGCACGTCAGGATACATCCGTTTGGTGGCACATTCTACAGCCAGTTGCTTAATATCATAATTCGGATCACTTGGATTAAGGTTGAGCCCACGTTTCAAGCTGAATACCAATTTTGGGAAAATTGCCGTGCGGTGCTCCTTTCCCAATCCATCAATACGGATATGCAGAATTGCTTTTTGAATCGCTCGTTCAATCCAATTTGTTCCAAGCCCGAAGCCTAAAGTCGTAAAAGGAGTCTGCCCCTGAGAAGAGTACAAAGTATTAATTTCATACTCTAATGCCTGCATTGCGTCATAGATATCTTTTTTAGTTTTTTTGCGAGCAAATGCTTGCTGCCGTTCGTCGCCATCGACCCATTCTTTGGCATCGACTAAATGCTTGTCATAGTTCTTTTTCGCAAATGGAGCGAGAAGCTCGTCCACGCGGTCGGCTGAACATCCGCCGTATTGACTGGAAGCAACGTTGGCTATAATTTGCGCCATTTGAGCTGTGGCTGTTTGTATGGAGTGCGGCGGCTCGACATCAGCGTTGCCAATTTTAAAGCCATGATTGAGCATTTCATTAAAGTCGATCAGACAGCAGTTGGTCATCGGGCTGTATGGCTGGTAGTCTAAGTCATGCCAATGAATTTCGCCTTTTAGTTGAGCATTGGCTACCTGTGGCGGAAGCATTTTCAGTCCGATCGCCTTGGCAACGGTACCTGCGGTCAAATCTCTTTGCGTATTAAATACATGGCTGTCCTTGTTCGCATTTTCGTTCACAATGGTTTTATCTTTATGTAGTAATTTGCGAATCGTGAAGTTGATATCGGTTGCCTGGTTGCGCGAGAAATCGCGTTGGGTCCGATAATTAATGTATTCTTGAGCGATGTCATACTGGTGATGGGTCAGAAGTGTCTGCTCAACGATATTTTGAATCTCGTAAATCTTAACGTCATTGTGAAAACGCGATTCGATTTCAGCGATAACATCATTAGTAATTTCATTGATTAATTGGTAAGTCAGCGGGTCTAATTCACCGAGTACATGCTTCGCTGCTTTTAGCAGCGCGGTTGTGATCTTCTCGGTGTTGAAATCTATAATACGACCATCACGTTTCAGAACGTTGATCGTCAGCTGTTTGGTTAGTGTTTTTTGTTTTGTATTTAGCACTATGAATACCCCCTTTTGAACAATTACTCAATCTATAATAGGAGAATATTGGACATCTTTCAATCAATATATAGAAAATAAAAGTCTGAAAAACTCATAAAAAGCACTATATATTGTATGGCAATGGGGAATTTTTAATATGTGACAACCCTGTGAAAAATAGAGATACTTTTCGTTTACTGTCGTTGGTGTTCGAATTTGGTTCTTTATTTAGATGATGAGCCGATCAACGAATTTCAAATACTTTTTGGACACTGCCTGATGATAACTCTGTAGCGGATGTTCATTGCCTATCCGTTCGCCCATTTCGAACGCAATAGAAAAACCGGTCATTGACCGGTTAATCTTCTGTTGCATAATAATGGTTATTTGTGCTCGCTTTTCGGAAAACCGTTGTTTTGTCTCGTACCGATTTATCCGATTAAGCGAGGTTAATTTTCCCTGCAAGCTATGACCGGGAATCTTTAGTACAAGGAGTTTGCTGATTGGGATGCTTGCTTTGTCCGCTTCTCCAAAGGATTCTTCCAGAAGCCGATCATCAGGCCGGAGATTATGGCACCGATCAGAATGGCGGCAATAAACAAAAATGGCTGATTGCTCAAGGCAACCACGAAGATACCGCCATGAGGTGCCGGAATGTTGACTTTCCATAATTGCGTCAGAGCACCCGCGGTCGCCGAACCGACAATGCTTGATGCAATAATCCGCAGAGGATCGGACGCAGCGAACGGAATAGCGCCTTCCGTAATAAAAGATAACCCGAGAACATAGTTCGTGATTCCTGCTTTACGCTCTTCTTCATTAAATTTCGCTTTGAAGAAGGTTGTCGCTAGAGCGATCGCAAGCGGGGGAACCATGCCGCCGGCCATTACTGCGGCCATCATCAACCCACCGTTTGACGCGCCACTGGCGAATACGCCGATCGCAAAAGTATAAGCTGCCTTGTTTACAGGACCGCCCATATCAACAGCTTGCATTCCGCCAAGAACAAGACCAAGCAATACAGCATTACCCGTGCCAAGATGACTCAGTGCGCCAATCATTCCCGTATTGATCCATGTAAAGATTGGATCGAGAATATAGTACATAAGTCCGCCGGTAATAAGTAAACCGAACACTGGGAAAATCAGAATTGCTTTCAAACCGTTTAGCGTTTTGGGAAGGCCGGTAAACACTTTTTTCAGGAGGATAATGACCCATCCGGCCAAAAATCCGGCAGCAAGACCGCCAAGAAATCCGGCGTTCGATGAGTACGCCATAAATCCTCCGACAACACCGGGCATTAGAGCGGGACGGTCGCCGACGCTGACGGCGATATAGCCGGCCAAAATCGCAATCAGAAAGTGAAAGGCACCGGTTTGTCCGCCGGCAACTGCACTCAGCATTTGATACACTGTATTGTCCTTGCCTAAATGTTCAAACATGAAGGAGATGGCGAGTAAAATACCACCACCGACAACAAAGGGAAGCATATGAGAAATACCGTTCATCAGGTCTTTATATATTCTGTTCCAAACGCTGTTTGCACTATCTGTATCAGTAAAGCTCGCACCGCTTTCTGCATGGTACACCGGTGCCTGACCGTTCACTACTTTTGAAATCAATTCTTCCGGTTTACGGATACCGTCGCTGACCGGCGTCTGCAGTACTTTCTTGTTGTCAAAGCGGGCCATTTCCACTGTTTTGTCTGCTGCTACAATGACTCCGGCCGCGCGCGTGATTTCATCGTGGGTGAGCACATGCTTCGCACCGTCAGCACCATTTGTTTCGACTCGGATTGAAACGCCCATCTCTTCGGCTTTTTTCTTCAGCGCATCTTCTGCCATATAGGTATGGGCAATCCCTGTCGGGCACGCGGTGACTGCAACGACAAATTTCTCATTGTCTGTTACTCTAGCAGTTGTCCGTGACGATTCTTTTTTTTCATTTTCTTCTTTTTCAGCCTGCTTGTCGTCAAATAATTGAGCAATTTCTGCAGGTGTTTCAGCTTGTTTCACTTTGGCAACAAATTCCTCATCGATCAGTAATCGAGAAAGCGCTGCCAGTGTTTGCAAATGCACATCGGCTGCGCCAGAGGGAGCAGCAATCATAAAAAAGAGATAAGAAGGCTTGCCATCGAGCGCTTTGTAATCAATGCCCTTCTTGCTGCGTCCGAACACAACGGTTGCTTCGTTAACCGCTTTGGTTTTCGCATGCGGCATGGCAATACCGGAACCGATCCCTGTACTTGATTCAGCTTCTCTCTTCAGAATCATTTCTTTGAAGAACTTCGTATCATTAATCCTCCCGTTCTTTTCCATACTGGCAACGAGTTCGTCAATGGCTTCTTCTTTTGTTGTTGCCTGCATATCCATCACCATTGCACGTTGAATCATCAGATCAGTTATCTTCATTTTATACTCACCTTTCGTATTCTTGTATGAAATCATCAGACCCGACCGTTCATAGCAATTATTTAATTGCTGTATCGATTCTGTTTGTGTCAATCAACGTTCATTCAAAAGAATGTGAGACTTCCAATTTTTATTATTTCGGCAAAATTTGAAAACGATTACAATTCATTCTAAAATGAACAGCCTATCTAATGGATCTTTTTCAGGATTTTCTTTGACAGAACATCCGCGCGAAGCGCTTACATTTGCTCGTATTTCAAAATTTATAGTCCGTATAATTAATTGAGTACTTCATGCCCAAAGGTTTCGAACGTTCGACTAACGCATCAGCCATTCCATCCATCCTCCAATCATTAATTAGTTTTTTCCGAGTCTTGCGATGTTTCGTGTGTAAAGAGTGAATGATCGAGAGTCCACCTCTCTACGGTTCAAAAATGAAATTAATTTTAAGTTTTATATATTTATTTGAACTATTTTCAATATAATTATCTTATTTCTTTTTGTCAATAGAAATCTAACGCTGGAAAAAGTTTGATCCACGGGAATGGGTTTATTTGGGGCGGAAACCATCGCAAATCCCGATTTCTGCGAATGCACAAGGGAAGAAATGCTTCTGAATGGAGGCTGTTCAAAGAAAATTAAAACCTCTGAATCAAAAACGATTCAGAGGTTTTAAGCAAAAATTCGATTAATAAAGACCGATGAGTTTCATCCAAAGCGACCCTAATCCGAGCCATATAATGAAATAAACAATGGCCAAGATTGCGTTCAATTTCCACCAGGTTTTTTGCGGGACGTAACCGGATGAGAATAGGATCGGAGCAGGCCCGTCACTGTAGTGTGTCGTTGATGCAAACAGGTTCCCGAAGAATCCGAGCATCAGTGCAGCGAGTAATGCCGGGACACCCGATGCCAAAGCAACACCTAACAAAGCACTGTACATAGCGCTGACGTGTGCGGTTGCACTTGCGAATAGATAATGGCTGTAGAAATAGGCAAGGATGAGCACGATTAACACGATTGCCCAATTCATTCCGTTCAAACCGCCTGAAATAAAATGGCTCAACCACGGAATAAAGCCGAGTGTATTTAGCTGACCGGCCATCATCACTAATATGGAAAACCATACGAGCGTATTCCATGCGCCTTTCTCTTGCAGTATGTCACTCCAGGACAGAACACCGGTAATTAATAGTAATGTCAGTGCGATAAAGGCGGTTAATGTAGCATCAATGTTCAGAGTGCCGCCAAGGACCCATAAAATCAGTGAGATTAGGAAGATACCGCACATGAATTTTTCGGAACGTGCCATTTTGCCTAATTCGCCCAATTGATTTTCTGCCCATTCCTTGGCGTTAGGTGTTTCTTTGATTTCGGGCGGATACAATTTATAGATGATATAAGGGACAATGATCAGAGACAGAATGCCGGGAATGAATGCGGCAGTAAACCAGTTCATCCAGGTAATCGAGACATGGGCACTTTTGGCCAGGGATTGCGCCAAGGGGTTGCCTGCCATGGCTGTTAGAAACATGGCCGATGTAATGGTATTGCCGTGGAATTCCGAAAAGATCAAAAAGGAACCCATTTTCCGTTCGGTATGGGATTCGGGGCTGGATCCGAATGAACGCGACAAAGAGTTAATAATCGGATACATAATTCCGCCTGCTCGAGCTGTATTGCTCGGCGTGGCAGGTGACAAAACCAAATCAACGCCAATCAATGAATAAGCAAGTCCCAGCGTTTTCTTGCCGAAAAGCCTCACAAAGTTCAGCGCAATACGTGTGCCGAGGCCGGTTTTGATAAATCCGCGCGAGATGAAGAAAGCCATTGCAATGAGCCAGATGCTGTTGTTTCCAAATCCGGCAATGGCCGTGTCCATCGGTACCTCGCCGGTAATGACCGTCATCGTAAACCCGATAACAGCGACTGCTCCAATGGGGAGCGGTTGGGTAATACAGCCGATAATGGTTGCGACAAAGATCGCAAACATGTGCCAGGCAGTAAGAGAAATGCCTGCCGGCTTAACTGGCGACAACAGCCAGATAATGATTCCCACGATCACAGGGATAAGAAATTTCTTGTAATTAATTTTTTCCAGGCTCATAATAGGTCGCCTAGTTCTCGGTATTCAGGTGCCCATTTTTCATCCTCAATTGCCCGGGCCGCATCAGAAATCGGTTCTGTATTAAGATTCTGATCCACGGCGCTCTGTGCCACAGCCAAGGCGACCGTTTGTGAAAATGCATCCAGCTTAGAAACGGGTGGGAGCACGGCTGCACCCGGCTGTTCTGGATTAACGATGCCGCCGAGCGAATGAGCGGCTTTGGAAATCATTTCATCATTCAATACCTTGGCTGTAGAGGCAATCACGCCAAGGCCCAGTCCCGGATAGACCAGCGCATTGTTCGCCTGTCCGATTTGGTATGTAACGCCATTATAGGTAACATCCGGTGCAGGAATACCGGTCGCAACAAGTGCCTTTCCGTCTGTCCATTTAATCAGGTCCTCAGCCTTGGCTTCGGCGAGTTTCGTAGGATTGGAAAGCGGGAAAATGATCGGACGTTCCGTGTGTGCCGCCATTTCGTTCACAATTTCTTCGGTAAAAGTTCCGGGCTGTGTGGACGTACCGACCAGAATACTTGGGTGTACAGCTTGAACGGCAGCCTTTAAATTGGTCAGCATTTCAGGATGATTAAATTCAGTGCGTTTGCGGGCAAACGGTTTTTGTTCCGGTGTGAGCGTCGGATCATCATCGAAAAGCAAGCCTTGCTTATCGACAAGATAGAAGTGCTTTTTCGCTTCTTCCTCAGACAATCCCTGCTGCAGAAATTCGTCATAAATGCGTTTTGTAATACCCGCACCAGCTGTACCTGCGCCAAAGGACATGTACACTTGATCGGTCATTTTCTGCTTTGAAATGTTTAATGCTCCTAAAATACCTGCGAGAACAATAATGCCTGTTCCTTGAATATCGTCATTAAATGTCGTGATCTTATCCTTATATTTGTTTAAAATGCTGGCTGCGTGGTCGCGGCCGAAGTCTTCGAAGTGCAGGTACAGCTTTGGAAATAATCGTTCTGCAGTGTCAACGAATTGATCGACAAATGCGTAATAACGCTCACCTTTTATCCGCTCGTGACGATTTCCAAGATACAGTGGATCGTCTAATAATTTCTTATTATTGGTGCCGGCATCTAAAACAACGGGCAGTACCTGACTCGGATCAATTCCGGCGGCCGCCGTATAGACCATTAATTTACCTACCGCAATATCCACGCCGTTGGTGCCCCAGTCGCCAATACCGAGAATTCCCTCTGCATCGGTGACAACAATGAGGCGGATATTCCGATGATTCGCGGCATTTTTTAATGCTGCTTCCATAGAATCAGGATCATCAATAGATAAAAATGCTGCGTTTTGCGTTTGTACAAACAGTTCACTGTAGTTCTCTATGGTGTCGGCAATGGTCGGGTCATAAACAATGGGCATGAACTCGACAACATGCTGGCTGAATAATTTAAAGAACAAGACACGATTTTCATTAAAAATCTGCATGAGAAAGAGTCTTTTTTCTAAATGAGATGATTTCGTCAGATAGTGAGCATAGGTCTGTTTGGTTTGCTCCTCTAAACTCTGAACTTTAGGAGGAAGCAATCCTTCCAAACCGTATTTTTTGCGTTCCTCATTTGTAAAGGCTGTTCCTTTGTTCAAAAAGGGATCATTCAAAAGAGTTATTGGGCTCATAAAAAGGCCTCCAGGTTTGTTTTAATTTCACAGATCAATCATAGAAAGTATAGCTGTTTATAGTCAAACCTTGCTGCTGTTATAAATTTATTTAATATGAGAAAGCTGTTTGGATGCAACTTGTAGTGTGTCCATTATATGATTTCTATAGAACAACATCAGGAATAATAGGGACAAATCACTTTAGCAAATAAACGCGTTGCATTGAGAAAACAAACGTGTTAGAATAACATCACTCACAATTTTGGAGAGAAAACAGAGATAGAAAAAACGGAGAGGGTGTTGACGTTTGAAAACAGAAAAGATGACGGTGAAAGCATTCGTAAACCATGTCCTTGTCGGGCATGCCATAGGAATTGTCGCAGCATTGATTCCATCAGCGCTGCTTGGTGAATTAAGCAAAGCGCTGATGGGAACGGTACCGGTTTTTGGAAGCATTTATCAATTGGTCACCATTTTCATGCTGGCCGTTCCTTTGTTGATCGGCGCAGCGGTAGCGCATCAATTCAAATTGAAGCCGATTCCGATGGTTTGTGTGGCCGCGGCGGCTTGGGCCGGATCAGGTGCCTTGCAATTCACACCAAACGGTATTGTGATCGGAGGCATGGGTGACTTAGTTAATATATTGGTGACGATCAGTTTAACATGCGGGCTCGTCTTGCTTATTGGAGGACGTCTGAAGTCCTTTGAACCGCTCATTATGCCGCCGATTATCTGTATCGTCGGAGGCGGCATGGGACTGATTGTTTATCCTCTTGTACACACGGTAACAACCGGACTTGGCGGGATGATCAATAGTTTCACAGCGCTACAGCCAGTCCTGATGGGCGTCTTGATTGCGTCAGCATTCTCAGTAATTATGATCTCGCCTGTATCAACAGTAGCCATCGCATCGGCAATTGGTATGAGCGGTATTGCCTCGGGTGCAGGCAATCTGGGCTGCGTTGCTGCGGCTGTGGGTATGTTTGTTGGTGGACTGCGTGTCAATAAAATCGGTCTTTCGCTTTCTATTGTTCTCGGAACACCTAAGATTATGATCGCAGCAATGGTTAGGCAGCCGAAAATTTTGGTGCCGATTATACTTAACGGTGCTCTACTAGGCGCACTCGGTGCCGCTTTTCAAATCAAGGGGACACCGATCAGTGCCGGATTCGGATTTTCAGGAATGGTCGGTCCAATCAATGCTATCCATTTTATGCCCGGCGGAGCGACGATTGCTAACCTGCTGATCATCGGTCTCGTATTCATTGCGGTACCTTTTGCAGGCGGATTTTTCTTCGAATGGGTCTGTCGCAGGGTGCTTCATCTGTATGAATCTGAAGACTACGGGACAGAAATGGCTGAATTTAAAAAAGAAAAACCGGAACCGCAGCCGAAGCTCGTTCTGGAAAAGGCTTAATACAGGTATACAAAACCCTCATGCAGCGCGTGAGGGTTTTTACAAGTAAAGAAAGTATATGATTCTGCCCCGTATTTAAACGAATAAACCAGTGTCTTGGCCGAGAATCAAAGTGGAGGTGCGAGACTCCTGCGGGATCAGGTGCCAGCGAGATCCCGCAGATTTCTGCTTGTCTGAGGCTCGCGGTCGTGCTCTGTTGGTGCGAGTAACCGAAGCGATGATTCAACACTGTAAAGACACAAACCAATGCTAAAAAAGGAGCTTTCGCTAAATACGCATACGTCCTGCATGCAACGCGAAAGCCATCACATCCTGTGAAAGTAAGGACCGGGCGCTTTTTGCCCGGTTTTTCTTACAAGAAAAGAAAGTATGTCGTTCTGCCTTGCTGGTATAATGATCAGCGTTATAAGATTCGGGTGTGCGATCAGGCAAGCGCCCAATCTGAGAAATAGACGGAAAAATTCCGCTTAAATTGAAAATGAATGGTAAAATCGCTTAAATAGACGGAGAAATTACCCTTATTGAATCGAAAAACGTAAAAATAGAGGTTTTTTCTCTGAATAAGCGGAAAAATTACCCTTATTTACAGGCAAAACTAGCGCCATGGTGCATATAACCGGAAAATCTCCGCTTATTTTACTCGTTACTTAATGAAGGACCGGGCGGTTTTTGCCTGGCTTTTCTTGCAACGTTAGCACCAGATGATGATTTTGTAGGGCGTGGTCTGTGCGAGGATACTTTTTGTCGAGGGACCATAAATCACAATTAAATTCCGATTGGCGGGATTGTGCGAAAAATACTGTCCATTTGTTAGTAAAATTTGTGTAAAAGGTGCCGGTGTCAAGATTAATTGTCCGTCACTGCTCAGAAGATGATCGTTGAAGAAATCGACTTTGACATTTTGATTCGGATCATCTTTAACGATGATGAGCGCTCGATACTGTGGAGGATAAATCAGTGGAACAGGTACGTTTCCGTCATAATAACCCGTGATCCTGTCGCCCACGGCTACTCGGACATGATCCACAAAGTAGGTCGTAGGCGATACGACAAAATTTACGGTACCGGAATGATTTTCTAGGGTAAATAGTTTGTAACAGCCCTGACCTTCTTCGCTTGGTCCGATCATAAAATCACTGATCATTGTGACCACGCCTTGAAAGGATTGCCAGTTAATGTTCATTTAAATCACCCGGATTCTCTGCAGATTTATTCAATCTACACTATGACAATGGCCCGAATCGGTGATTCGTAATTGAATGCTTGAGGGCATAAAAAACCGTGTTCAGATTTCTGAACACGGTTGGTCAGCCTGCTTGTCCTGTTAAGGATTCAGTATGTTTTCAATTTGATTTAATGTTTCTGTATTAAGTGCGACATCAGCCGCCTTAGCGTTATCCACGATTTGGTCGGGCCTGCTGGCGCCGACAACGACACTGGCAACGTTGTCTTGACGAAGAATCCAGGCGAGTGCCAACTGAGCCATGCTGATGCCAAGTTCGGCAGCGATTTTCTTAAGCTCAGCAACTTTATTCAAGTTATCTTCCGTCAAATACTCTCGGATACCGCCTTTGTTTTCAGCTGCCCGACTTCCGGATGGGAAATCGCTAATCGACGTATATTTTCCGGCCAGAACACCCTGAGCGAGCGGAGACCAGCATACTTGGCTGACTCCATGTGCCTGACTCGCGGGAATGACTTCTTTTTCAATTTCTCGTGCGAGCATATTGTACTTCGATTGATTGGCGACAAAATGATTGAGCAATTTCTGATCGGCAATCTGCGCGGCCTCGGTGATCTGAGCTGCGGTCCATTCGCTGACGCCGATATAGTTGACTTTGCCCTGGTGGATCAGGTCATCGAACGCGCGCAAGGTTTCTTCAATTGGTGTTTCGTTATCAAAGCGGTGGCAGTAGTACAGATCGATGTAATCGACATCCAGTCGTTTTAGACTGGCATTCGCTTGCTCCATGATATGCTTACGAGACAGACCGCGGTCATTCGGTCCGTCGCCCATTGGGAAGTAGACTTTTGTTGAGAGTACGATTGATTCGCGGGGAAAGGCTTTGATTGCTTTGCCAACCACTTTTTCCGCTTCTCCGCGCATATAGACATTTGCCGTATCAAAGAAATTAATGCCGAGATCATAAGCTTTTAGAATCGTATTCACTGCATTTTCGTTGGCGACATAGCCACCGTAAGTTAGCCAGCTGCCGAGACTGACGGTGCTGACCTTAAGACCTGTGTTGCCAAGACGACGATAGTTCATGGAAACCCTCCTCAAGCCATATTTAATTATCGTTGTGTGTATGCTGCAACGTATAGTTCTATGATAATCTTGCGCATTTGTAAGCGTCAAACAATAGGGGAACAAAAAGCTAGTATGTGCAACGATTGATTCGGATGTCCGTTTGGCAATAGCTCTGTTTTTCGGTTGCTATTTTAATTGGCCATGATATAATAAAAAACAACCTTAAACAGAAAGGATCTCGAAGATGATGAACCAGCTGAAGACGAAAGACTGGTATTATTATACTTTCTATTACTTTAGATAGTCGTTCGTACCCCTCTGTGTACGAACGAGTCATTCGTTTGTATCTAGAGTTGGGGAGCTAATAATACAGCACCAGCCGGATGCAGTAAGGCAGAAAACCCGACTGGTCAGAAAGCTTCAGCATTATCTTGAGATTTCTCGAAACCAGCCGGATCGCTATTGGCTGGTTTTTATTTTTCATTATAGATAAGGGATAGGAGAGGAAAAGATGGAGAACGCAAGGCATCTACGTTTGAAAAGTGTGTTGTACCTGAATTATTTGGTGCATGGAATGGGCTTAATCATCCTGACGCAGAACATGAGGGCATTGGCGGAGAGCTGGCAGACGCCGCTCGCGACGGTTTCCTATGTCGTTTCCGGCATCGGAATCGGACGTTTGCTTGCGTATTACATTTTAGGCACATTGTCTGACAAATACGGACGGAAAACATTCATTGCCTTTGGTATGATCAGCTACGCGGTTGCTCTTTTCGGCATGGCAGTGACCACTGATTTTAAGATTGCTTATTTACTAGCCATTCTCCTCGGAGTTGCTAACTCTGCACTGGATTCCGGAACTTACCCTACATTTCTTGAATTAAAGGGAGAAAACGGGTCAGCCAATATTCTGATTAAAGCAGCAATGTCGATTGGGGAATTCATCTTGCCGATCATGATTGCCTTTAATGAAAGCATTAATGGTTGGTACGGCATTATTTTTCTTTTCGTCGGAGCGATTGTTCTGATCAATCTGCTGATGCTGATTAAACTTCGATTCCCAGAACGAGTGTATCAGGAAAAAAGTCAGGCCTCACCGAATACGAGAGCAGTGAGAATTTCGCGGGCACGAATCGGCTTATTCATCATTCTCTCGTTATACGGATATTGTTCCATGGCGATGATGATTCTCTTTACGCAATGGATTACCTTATTCGGCGTTAGCGTTCTGCACATGAGCAATTTTTCCGCTCATTTTCTTTTGTCGCTCTACAGCATAGGATCAATCACGGGTGTACTGCTGATCTTTATTTTGCTCCACCGGATTACTGATGAAATGAAATTTGTAGCGATTTTGAATGGCCTTTCTTTTCTGATCCTGCTTGTGATTTGTTTCTCCGGCAATGCAATGCTCGTTACGCTTTGCTCGTTCTTTTTCGGTATGACAGCCGCAGGCGGTGTCATGCAGGTGGGCTTGAATATTTTCGGTAAGCTTTTCCCGGAGAAAAAAGGAAAGATAACAGGTATTTATTTTTCCTTTGGCAGTCTTGCTTCATTTACGATCCCAATTATTACCGGTATGCTCTCACAATACAGTTTTGCCGCCGTCATGCGTGCGGACGGCGTGATCGCACTGTTTTCTTTTGTCTTATGTATGATCGGTCATCGCCTCATGGACACAGCGGATAATCAGAAAGCAGTTCTGGTCCGATGATAACGATCGTTATTGACGGCTTAGGTCTGATCGGCGGATCGCTCGCGATGGGGATCAGAAAGCAATGGCCGAATGCTAAAATTTATGCAGTTGATACCAATCGGGCATCTCTTGAATTTGCCAAAGTACAAGGCATTATCGATGATGGCTGCGATACGTTAGAAGATATTACGAGGCAAGCAGATTTCATCATTCTTGCGACATCGGTCGATTTAATCCTCACGCATCTGAACGTATTGTCACAGCTTAAGTTAAAGAGAGGCGCTATCGTCACGGATGTCGGAAGTACAAAAAAGGAAATCATGGAGTATTCGGAACCGCTTATACATCAAGGAATATCATTTATCGGTGGGCATCCGATGGCAGGCTCGCAGCGAAGCGGCATCCATGCCGCACGTTCGGATCTGTTCCAGGAGGCAAATTATTTCCTGATTCCGCATGACGAGGATATAATGAGCGAGCAGGCCATGGGACAAATAAAAGAACTATTAAACGGATTGGGCGTCTGCTGGAAACAGTTATCAGCGGAAGCACATGATCGAATAGTCGGTCAGCTCAGCCATCTCCCGCATATTCTTGCGGCAGGTCTCGTTAATCGGACAAAGTGTGAAGCGGAGCAAATGCATTTCCCAATCCAGTATGCAAGCAGCGGATTTAAAAGCACGACGCGGATTGCCGCATCCGATCCACAGATGTGGACAGCCATTTTGCAAAGTAATTCGGACATACTGATTGAAGATATTGAGCGTTTTGAATCTTATCTTGATGAAATGAAAACGGCACTTCAAAAGGGTGATATGGAATACATCTGCCGCTATTTTCGTCAGGCGAAGGCGATACGAATAAACTTAGATCAAGATAAAACATATAATTCAGATCGTTTCAGGTGATAAAAAATGGTGGAAGCAATAGTGACCGGCTTTATGGGAAGCGGAAAAACGACGATAGGCAAATTGCTGGCAAATGGTGCGCATCGAAGGCATCTTGATCTGGATGATCTTATCGTGCAGCATGCATCAAAAACAATAAATCAGATCTTCGCCGAGCATGGGGAAGCCTATTTTAGAGTGCTGGAGACAGAACTCCTGTCGGCAGCTCTCGGTCAATCCGGCGTTTTATCAACGGGCGGCGGAACGATCGGAAATGAAAAAAATCAACAACTGCTCGGGAAAAACGAAGCTCCGGTGATTTACTTAAAAACCTCCTTTGAGTCGATTATCGAACGACTGAACGGCGATCAAACGCGTCCTCTTGTTCAAAAGGGTACCGAAGCATTAAAAGATCTCTATCAGCGCAGAAGACATGATTACGAACAATCGGCTGATTTGGTTGTTGTCACAGATGACAAGTCTCCGGAACAAATAGTGAATGAAATTCAACAAAGCATCAGGTTGTGAACCTCATACATGGTCTAGAAAGAAGCGAGAATCTCATTGTCTTGCTTCTTTTTTATACAATAGGTGATCATAAGAAATTTGCTGCGCGTGAGCTTGCTTTGTGTTCATCTCCCGTTCATCATCAGCAACTATCATCTTTTTTGAAGAAGAAGCGACAAAAGATCCGTCTGTGGGTTGAGAACATTCCCGTCGCGCGTTCATTATAAAAAATTTGGATTCCAATTATAGTAGGAAAAAGAGGAGGAATGAAAATGAACGTAAATAAAAATATGCGAGACAATAGCGAATGGGCCGTTGAGGCGCAAGGATTAGTGAAAAAGTTTGGCAGCAACTATGCTGTTGACGGCGTCAATCTTAATGTGAGGCCGGGAGCTATTTATGGTGTGCTCGGGCCGAATGGAGCAGGGAAAACCACAACAATTAAAATGCTTGCGACTTTATTGCGGCCAGATGCAGGATCAGCAAAAATATTCGGATACGATGTGGTCAAGGAACCACAGATTGTGCGTCAATTGATCGGAGTAACAGGACAGTATGCTTCAGTTGATGAATCGCTCACGGCGACCGAGAACTTGGTGATCTTCTCTCGGCTGCTCGGCTTAGGACGTGCAGAGGCAAAGCATAAATCAGCGGAATTGCTTGAAGAATTCGGCTTAACAGAAGCTGCAAAACGCCCGTTGAAAAATTTCTCGGGAGGCATGCGCCGCCGCCTCGATCTGGCGGCAAGCCTGATCGCCCAGCCACCGCTCATTTTTTTGGATGAACCGACAACAGGACTGGATCCGCGAACACGCAATCAAATGTGGGCCACCATTCGTCGATTGGTCAAAACAGGCTCAACCGTGCTTTTGACAACGCAGTACTTGCAAGAAGCAGATGAACTGGCGGATCGGATCGCGGTCATTGATCGCGGACGAGTCGTTGCGGAAGGTACAGCAGATGAGCTGAAAGCTTCGATTGGCCGATCATCGCTGCAATTGAGGATTCAAGAGTCTCAAGATACTGAGCTTGCGCGGCGGACTGTCGAACGGGTGCTTAGTGTTCATTCCACCGTTTCACCGGAAGGCGCTAAGATCACCGCGCCAATGGCTGACGCAGACAAGGTTACCGATCTTCTTATTGCACTTCGAGAAGCCGGAATCAAGCTGGCTGAAATGAGTGTGCAGAAACCGACTCTTGACGAGGTTTTTCTGACCATCACCGGTCATGGGGTTAAGGAGGACGCATCGAAGGAGACGGATGCGCAAGAAAAAATGAACGAGGGGGTTAAGCAATGAAAAGCGCTTCAATTACACCGGTATCCGAACGCGGGATGAAAAATAACACGAGCCTTGGGCAGACCTTCCGCAATTCATTAACGATGGCTTACAGAGGATTATTGAAAATCCGGCGCACACCTGAGCAATTATTCGATGTCACGCTCCAGCCCATTATCTTTACACTGATGTTTACGTATATCTTCGGCGGGGCGATCTCCGGAGATGTACAAAGCTATCTTCCGGTTATTATTCCCGGCATCCTCGTACAGACAGTCATCACGACATCAATTGTTACCGGTGTGCAGCTGCGTGAGGATATGGATAAAGGCGTATTCGATCGATTTAAGTCGCTGCCGATCGCGCGTATTGCTCCACTGGCCGGCGCGCTGCTGGCGGATACGATCCGCTATACCATTGCGACCGTACTCACATTCACCATGGGATATATCATGGGCTATCGGCCTGACGGGGGTTTGGCATATGTCATTCTTGCCGCTCTTCTCGTCATTGTGTGCTCCTGGGCAATCAGCTGGATCTTTGCTTTCTTTGGCGTGATTGCGCGAACGGCTTCAAGTGTACAGGGAATCTCAATGCTGGTGTTGTTTCCGCTCACATTTCTCTCTAATGCGTTTGTACCGGTAAAAACAATGCCAGGCTGGCTCCGCTGGTTTGCAGACATCAATCCGGTCTCACATTTAATTACAGCGGTTCGGCATTTGACGAACTCCGGGACCTTTGGCTGGGATTTTGCGTTGACGCTTATCGGGGCGGCGGTCATTGTGGTTATTTTTGCGCCGCTTACAGTTCGCGCGTATATGCGCCGTACTTGAACTTAATTTTTAAACCTGCGATCATTTGATTCATTTATATGCCGGTGATGGAATCCGTGAAAATAAGTCTTAAGGCGTAGCGAATTCCCCGCCTCACGCTCATTATCAAAACTCCAGCCGTGCATTATAGTAAGCATATAGACTTAGATCTGCATAAGTAATGGATTATTTTTTCGCTGATCAAGCTCGTACAGGGCTTACGAATGTGTCACGAAAGGAACGAATGAAAATGGGAATGATCTTTGGATTCATTGCAGCGATTATTGTTTTTGTCGTGCTTATCGTGGTTGGCGGCGCGTTAATTACAGCCTTTGCGTGGATTGCGGTCGGTATTCTTGCACTGATTTTATTTCTCTTTTTCGGGTTTATGCTGAAATGGTTATTGATCATTTTGATCATTGTAGCTATCTGGAAATTAGTGAAATGGATGTTCACGAGATAATTCCGAAAGCAGTTGAGAGAATGTCACTACTTGTTTTTGGAAAACTATTCGCGATTTCCATATTGAAAGAGCAGATCTGCACGAGGCGATCTGCTCTTTTGTCATGTTCCTGTCTTACAGATTAAGCTAATACCAACTGGTAGGCCCATCGTTTTCCGTTCGGCATATCCAAATGAACAACGCCGCGATACTCGAATCCTGCTTGCTTGATGACATGCTGCATGCGGGGATTTTCAGGATGCGTATCAATGCGGATGTCAGTATGGCCATTCAGTGCAGCGGCAGTAATGAGAAATGTCATGAGCGAAGAAGCCAAATGACGGCCGCGATAATCAGGAGAGAGCGCTACTCGATGAATGGATGCATATGAGGATGCACTCGTTTGAATCCAAGAGCCGGACTCAATGGCCTCATAGGCAGGTTCTATTTTCGCAAAAAGAACTCCGGTACCTGCAACTCGTCCGTCAACGATGAGCACATGGCTGATCTCCTGGGCGATATCCTCTTTCAAGGTTGCGTCGTCTGGGTATCCGTCCTGCCATTGATCAATTCCATCAGCCTTCAATAAGAGCTTAGCCTCATCAATAATCTTTTTAATCTCAGGAAAATCATGGCTTGTTGCCTTACGTAAATAAGTAGTCAAACGTGGTCCCCCTATCGCAATTCATACTCCTGTTGCAAAAAAATCTATGTATGCTCATTATAGGATACAGGTTCAACAAGAGGCAATTAATACACTAGTGTTTAACAAGGGAATCGTTGAAAGATGACACAATAAATAAAGGCAATGTGCTGCTAATAAAAATGGAGGAATGAACATGGATAAAAAAGAGCGTGCAACAATATTGGGTATTGGGGTCATCGGAGGGATGATTACAGGTTTGGTTTTTAAAGCTGTGTATCCGTGCCTTGTGTCAGGCATCCTTGTATCGGCGATCATAACGGTCATGCTGACACAGAAGCAGAAAAGGAATCAAAAATGAAGGTCACTAAGATCTTTACTTTTATTATGGGCCAAACAATGAACGTGAGACGTATTAATCACGTATACATATGATTTGCGATGCTCCGAGCCTAAATAGTTACGCTTTTTCTCCTTGATACGGTAAACTTAAAACGAAAAGTAGGACCACAGTACTCAAAGTAACCAGTGGTGATCAAAAAAGTGAGAGGCTTCTCGTGTAGTATGGAGAAAAATAAAGAATTCGGCCTTGGTGCGACATCGGGGCTGCTTCTTTGTAATCGAGTGATGACAAATTCATTTGGGAGTGGAGCATATGGTATTAGGTTCAATTGAAGCAGGCGGAACAAAATTTATCGCGGCGATCGGTGATCATCAAATGAATATCATCGACACGATTACAGTTCCGACAACGAAACCGGAAGAAACGATGAAGCCGATTTTTCGTTTTTTCGATCAGTTTCAACTCGATGCGGTCGGTATCGGTTCCTTTGGCCCAATTGATGTTAACCAGGATTCGAACACCTACGGGTATATTACATCAACTCCGAAACCCCATTGGAAAAATTTTAATTTTGTCGGGAATCTGAGCAGTCATTATGAAGTGCCGATCGCGTGGAATACGGACGTGAATGCGGCAGGCTATGCTGAGTATGTTTTGGGGAACGCCAAGGGTACGAAAAGCTGTCTGTATTTGACGATCGGTACCGGGATCGGCGGAGGCTTTGTCAATCAAGGCAAAATTCTGAATGCATACAGCCATCCGGACGATAACTATGAGGGAAATTGTCCGTTTCACAAGGATTGTCTGGAGGGGATGGCTTCCGGTCCGGCAGTTGAAAAGCGTTGGGGGAAAAAGGGTGTTGATCTTGCCGAACGGTCCGAAGTCTGGGAGCTTGAAGCTTATTACCTTGCTCAAGCACTGATTAGTTACACACTTGTTCTGCGTCCGGAACGGATTATTCTGGGAGGCGGGCTCATGAAACAGAAGCAGATATTTCAGCTGATCAGAGCGCATTTTAAGAACATGCTTAACGACTATGTGGATCTGCCTGACTTAGAAAACTACATCCAGCCTGTTGGACTTAACGATCAGGCAGGAATTATCGGCGGCTTTTTGCTGGCGAAAAATCAATTGGAAAAATAAATAGGTTTGCATGCAAAAATCCCTCCTAGACCGGTACTAAACCGGTGAAGGAGGGAGTTTCAAATGATGATCTTAAATTTGCCGGCGAAGTTGTCAGTCTAACGGTGTCCATTCCCAATTCACTACTTCCGGAAGGTCTGCACCTTCCTCGCGGATGTAGCGATTATGCTTGGCGATCATGCGATCCATTTGCGCAATGAACGCATCGCCTTTCTCTGCATAGCTCGGCTGCAGCATAATTGCCGTTTTGGCAAGATGGAACCGATCCAAATGGTTCAGCACGCGCATGTCAAACGGTGTTGTAATATCTCCATTTTCACGATAGCCGTGTACGGTCAGGTTTGTGTTGTGACGGCCAAAGAACAGATCTTCGATTAAGTCCTCATAGCCATGAAAAGCAAAAAGTACTGGTTTGTTTTTTGTAAAATAGTGATCGAATGCTTCATCCGTTAATCCTCTCGGACTCTTTCTAGGACTTTTCAGCTTCAACAAATCCACCACATTAATGAAGCGAATTTTCATTTCAGGGAAAGCATGGTGCAGCAATTGAATGGCGGCGAGACTCTCCAGTGTCGGTTCGGTGCCGGAGCTTGCAATAACGAGATCGGTCTCTGTTCCTTGATCGGTACTGGCCCAGTCGATAATTCCCAATCCGTTATCGACCAATTCGGAGGCCTCATCAATGGAAAACCATTGTTGCCGCGGGTGCTTCGAGGCCACGACTAAATTAATCTTGTCTCGGCTCCGGAACAGTTTATTCGCGACGGCGAGCAGTGTATTGGCGTCTGCCGGAAGGTATTCACGAATATATTCATGCTTTTTCTCAGCGAGATGCGAGAGCAGTCCCGGATCCTGGTGTGTGTAGCCGTTGTGATCCTGCTGGAAAACCGTTGAAGAAGCAATAAGGTTTAACGATGGACACGACTTTCTCCAAGCAAGTTCACTCGATTTGCGCAGCCATTTGAAATATTGTGTGAGCATCGAATCCACAACTCTCAGGAACGCTTCATAGCTGGCAAAAAATCCATGACGGCCGGTCAAAATGTATCCTTCAAGCCAGCCCTCGGCTTGATGTTCGGAGAGCTGTGCATCCAATACCCGACCGGAAGGCGCGACGAATTCATCGCGAGGCTCATCAATTTCACCCAACCATTGTCGGCTTGTGACTTCGAAAATAGATGTCAGCCGATTAGATGCCGTTTCATCAGGACCGAAAATGCGGAAATTATGCGGATTGAGCGGGATGATATCTCGGACATACTTCCCTAAGATAATCATATCTTGAGTAACTTGACTGCCTCGTTCCCGGATGTCGACCGCATAATGACGATAATCCGGCAGGCGAAGCGCTCGCGGTTCGATTCCTCCGTTCGTGATCGGATTGACCGCCATCCGCTTGTTTCCTTTAGGAATGATCGAAGCAATCTCAGTTTTTAAGGAACCGTCCGAGTTGAACAGTTCTTCCGGTTTATAAGATTTCAGCCACTGAATCAGTGCATCCACATGCTCCAAATGATGCTGGTCAACCGGAATGGGAATTTGATGAGACCGGAAAGAATCTTCAACAGGCTTGCCTTCCCACATCTTCGGTCCCGTCCAGCCTTTAGGGCTTCGGAAGATGATGACCGGCCATTTTGGCATAGCTGCATCGTTATGATCTCGGGCATTTTTCTGGATGGTTTTAATTTTTTCAAGGGCTTGGTCCAGCACTTTTGCCATGGCCGGATGAACGGCTTGCGGATCGCTGCCTGCGACAAAGTAAGGATCCCAACCCAATCCCTCAAAATAGCTTCTTAAATCCTCATCGGAAGTTCGGGAAAACAGGGTCGGATTGCTTAATTTATACCCATTAATATAGACAATCGGCAAAAGAGCGCCGTCGTATATTGGGTTAATGAAATGGTTTGCGTGCCACGAGGCGGCAAGAGGTCCTGTTTCAGCCTCACCGTCACCCACTACGACAGCAGCGATTTGATCCGGATTATCCAGAATGGCACCGACGCCGTGTGAAATGGAATAGCCGAGTTCGCCGCCTTCGTGAATGGATCCGGGGGTTTCGGGAGCGGCATGCGACGCAACACCGCCCGGCCAGGAAAATTGTTTGAAAAGACGCTGCATACCTGCTTTATCCTGCGAGATATTCGGATAAATTTCACTGTAGCTGCCGTCAAGATAGGCATTCGAAACCATAACCTGTCCGCCGTGACCGGGTCCTTCAATATAGAACATGTTCACATCATACTTGTTAATAATTCGATTCAAATGGGCATAGATAAAATTTTGACCGGAGATCGTTCCCCAATGTCCAATCGGATGAACTTTAATGTCGCTTGGCACAATCGGCCGATCAAGCAGCGGGTTGTCTTTTAAGTAAATTTGACCGATGGACAGATAGTTCGCGGCACGCCAGTATTTATCAACTTTATCCAGATAGGATTCAGAAGAGTAGTCCACTATTTTTTCTACTGATTCATTCATCATACGCGGCTCCTTTCAAAAGCGGGAATAAGTTTGACTGGTACAATAGTGCGGATAGTATAGTGTTCGTCAAGCGGGATAAAAAAATAAGTAAATGCTGGTTAATTCATGGAATGCTTTATTCTTACCATAAGTCTATTTTCGCTAAATGGGAAGCAGATTCCTGTTTGGTTTTCTGCGTACTTGGCCTTATCAATGAAAGCACTGTGAAACATATCGTGTTATGGATATAATGGAGAAGGATCCGTTAAGTGATTCAAGGCAGCAATAGGCGTGGACGCTCTGATGACCGCACTTATTAAAAATACAGATGGCAGACAGATCTCAACATAAGCAATGGAGGTTATGAGCATGAGTGAAGAACAATTGAAGCTTAGCTATTTCTTTGAGAATATGGATAGCTTCTACGTTCCGGAAGTTTTCCAAGGGGTTGAGTATCCTTGGGAAGCATTGCAAAAGGCGACGGAAATTATAAAGCAACGTGTGGAAAACAACAATCTGAAAAAGAATGACGGAGAACTTGCTGAGGGAAGCTATCTGCACGGCAATTATTCGATCGGCAAGGGGACACAAATTCATTCGCAAGTCACCATTGAAGGACCGGTCATTATCGGCGAAAACGTCACAATTCAGTCCGGGGCGCTGATTCGTCCGTATACGATGATCGGCAATAACTGTGTGATCGGCCATGGCTGCGAAGTGAAGCATGCAATTATCAGCAACGGTGCTAAGGTACAGAGCTTCACGTTTGCCGGCGACTCGGTCATTGGACAAGGCGCACGTGTCGGTTCCGGTACGATTATTGCAAATAGGCGTTTTGATCAGGGTATCATCGGGGTCAAGGTCGGCGATACGTATACAAAGTTTGATACTGATTTCTTCGGTTGTGTGCTTGGCGATTTCAGCCGAATCGGTGCCAATTCGGCAACCTTACCTGGAACGTGCATCGGGCCGTATACATGGGTGTTCCCATTGACGCGCGCCCACGGATTTATTCCAAAAGAAACACGAGTATCGATGGGCGGCAAGGAACTTAACCTTACACCGAACAAGAAAATGAAGCTGAAGCCGTAAATAAAACTGAAAGTAAAGAGAAGCGTTCTCCCGCGGAGCGCTTTTTTTTGCGCGCTTTGTGACGGATGCGACACCTCCTGGCCCCGTATTTCTTGATTTGCCCTTGGGGATGATATAATAATTAATAAAGAAACCGATTTCAATTATGAGGTGATTTAGATGAGTCGAACGGAAAAGGCGACATTTGCCGGCGGGTGTTTTTGGTGCATGGTGCAGCCCTTTGATCAGGAGCCGGGCATCGTTGACGTCGTGTCCGGCTATACCGGCGGCCATGTGGAGAATCCGACCTATCGTGAAGTATGTTATGGAAAAACCGGGCATGCCGAAGCGGTCCAGATTACGTTTGATCCGGATGTTTTTCCATACGCTAAGCTGCTTGAGCTGTACTGGCAGCAGATTGATCCTACCGATCGCAAGGGACAGTTCCATGATCGGGGCAGTCAGTATCGTACAGCTATTTTTTATCATAGTGATGAACAGAAGGCACTTGCCGAAGCGTCCAAAAAAGCACTTGAGGAAAGCGGGCGCTTTCGGAAACCGATTGTGACCGAAATTGTTCCGGCAGAACCTTTTTATCCAGCAGAGGACGTTCATCAAAATTAT
This sequence comes from Sporolactobacillus sp. PKPK-6, assembly GCF_056678885.1. NCBI lineage: Bacteria > Bacillati > Bacillota > Bacilli > Caryophanales > Sporolactobacillaceae > Sporolactobacillus > Sporolactobacillus sp. PKPK-6. The sequence goes on from NZ_JBWXPA010000001.1 coordinate 2,016,788, forward strand.
TATCGCAAGGATCCGATGAGCTATAAGCTTTATCGCCAGAACTCCGGGCGGGAGGATTTTATTGCGAAGCACTGGAGCGTAAAAAAAGATCGTAAACAGTTACAGGAAAAGCTGACGCCGCTTCAGTATAAAGTGACACAGAAAAAAGGAACGGAACCGCCGTTTCACAATGAATTTTGGGACAATAAAAGTCCCGGAATCTATGTGGATCTTGTTTCCGGCGAACCATTATTTTCAACCACCGATCAATATGATGCCGGCTGCGGTTGGCCGAGCTTCACCCGACCAATCAGCACGCACCGTATCGTAACGGTTCCGGACAACAGCTTTCTCATGCATCGCAATGAAGTACGTAGCAAACTTGGCGATTCGCATTTAGGGCATGTGTTCCCTGAGCCGTCTGTTTCGACGAAACATCGTTTTTGCATTAATTCCGCCGCGTTGCGATTTATTCCAAAAGAAGACTTGGAGGTGGAAGGTTACGGTGAATATTTAGCGTTTTTTAAATAGAATGATGCGCAATGAGTGGTCTTGAGGCTGCTCTTTTTTTCTGATGAAAAAACGTCTACACTGAAAAGTATTGGAAAAAAGGGGCGTTTAATCAATGCTGCAGAGGAACAAGAACCAACAGGATCATAACCAGGCGGTATTTAAGCTTTCGCCATTTAAAAAACTTTCGGAACAGCAACTGGAGCTGAAACAAAGGATTATGGACTTCTGCAGAGCACATGTATCCAATGACCAAACCGCCTTGTTTATAATACAGGGGGATGCGGGAACTGGAAAGAGCGTCGTGCTCAATTCGGTGTTCAATGAAATCCAGACGGCGGCACGAGCAGGAGGTGCCGATGATTCGCTCACGCATACCAATAATTACTTGATTGTCAATCATTCGGAAATGATCAAATTGTACAAGGAAATCGCCGAGCAACTTCCGAGTGTTCGAAAAAAAGACTTTATAAGGCCTACATCATTTATTAATCAAATGCAGAAATCCGGTAAACGCGCGGATGTGGTGCTGATTGACGAGACTCACCTTCTCCTGACCAAGAGTGATCGCTACAACCGGTTTAATCAGGACAATCAGCTTGAAGAGATTTTAAAGTGCAGCCGCACAGTGATCATGGTCTTCGATGAAAAACAAGTACTGAAACTGAAAAGCTATTGGGATGAAAGCAGGGTTCAGGAATTCATGAGGCGTGTTCCGCACGAAATTTTCTATTTGACTGATCAGTTCCGCATGCGCGCCGATAAGGATGTTCTTAACTGGATTCATGCATTTGTACATAAAGAAGTTTTACCGCTTCCTAAGAAGCAAGACTTTGATTTTCGCATTTTTCAGGATGCCGGCGAACTGTACCAGATCATCAAGGCACGAAACAGTCAGTACCATCTTTCACGATTGATCGCAACCTATGACTATCCGTATGCCTTAGACGGCAGCGATTATTATATCGACGAACCGAATTTTCATGTGCGGTGGGACCGTTCGAAGCCGACAGAAAAGCAGGCATGGGCGGAACGCGCCGATACGATTGATGAGGTTGGCTCGGTATATACCATTCAAGGTTTCGACCTGAACTATGCCGGTGTCATCCTCGGTCCATCGGTGTCCTATGACGAACACGAAGATCGAATCGAAATTCGTACCGAAAACTATGAGGACGGCGCTGCGTTTGTAAAACGAGACGATCTGAAAAATCTTGATGGCATTAAAGAAAAAATCATACTGAACTCCATAAATGTCCTGATGACGCGGGCTGTCCACGGCTTGTACATCTATGCAAGCGATCCAGGGCTGAGACGCAGATTGGCGGAGCTGCAGAAATGAGAAACAAGGGGATTTAACAGCTTCTTTTTTGTACTCAGTCATGCAAAAATTGATAGATTTTCCAAGCCATCGCCAAATTCATCCAATCCTCTGTGCTGGAGAGCTTGACGGACAAAATCTGCTCGATTTGACTGATTCGGTAGTAGAGGGTATTGTGATGAATTGAAAGCGCTTCTGTTGTTTTTTGCAGGTTACGATTGTTTTCCAAATAGACAAAGAGTGTGTGAAGCAAGTCTTTGTTTTTTTGCACATCGTATTCCAGAAGCAACCCAAGATGATCATCAACAAATAAATGCAGTTCATCAGAATCGTGGTTCATCAGCAAATGATCAATGCCGCCGCTTGAGAAGCGATAAATTTTTCCGCTTTTCTTTTTGTGGAGCAGACGGATGCACTGCTTCGCATCATTATAGGATTGATTAATCCGAATAAAGCCCAGTTCAAGACGGCCAATTCCGACTTTTATATGGGACGGAAATTGATTCATGCGTGCGCAGAAACGTGTCAATTTCTGATCGATGGCGCGTTTATCGGACTCCGATGGAAATGAAAGAAAGGCGACTATGTTGCCTCTCCGGTGAGTAACCAGCCCCTTGATGCTCATTTCTCTCATTGCTTGCTCAAGCCACTTCATGCAGGCTTCGCTCGCAAACTTTTCATTAATGCTTGACGAAACATCATGTCCGTATTCGCAGACCAAAACGGTGTAAAAATCTTTTTCGTTTAAATCCAGATTTTTAGCTTGCTGAAGCATCGTTTCATTAAAATTATTCGAAATTATTTGCTCGAAAATATCACCGAACAATTGTCGTTTCGTATTATCAATGGCCTGTCTTTTCATCGATTCCAGCCCAAGAATGGACGCGCTGTATTCCAAAAGGGTTCGATCACTGTCATTGAATGTCTGTACATTAATCCAGGCACAGAGAAAGCCAATTACTTTCTCTGCACCAACGACAGGAATAATCAGAAGAAGGTTTTCGTGGTCCAATTTGAGAAGCTGCCATTTTTTTACACGGATGGAGTAGCGTGCTTCTCTTGTTTTCAGAAAGTTTTCCGGCAGTACATGGCTATTATTCGTCCCACATGAAGCGATCGGGAGAAGCAACTCATCATAATAAGTGATGGGCGTAAGCGTCATTTCGTACATGGCGCGCATAATTTCTTTAATCCCTTTGTTATTACGGATTAGTGTTGTCAAGATATTATACAAATCAAGAGTTTTCTGCAGTTGCTTATGCTCAGTTCGGAGCGCCCGGTAGGTAATCTCAAGTTCACGTTTCGTTTTTTGGGTGTCACGGTGATTCTGATAACGGCCAAACAAAAGGGATACATAATCCATAATGTGGTACATGGTTGTCGCGACTTCATGTGGGAAACAAGCCTTGTCGCTGGATCCTTGGAGGACGACGACACCGAGTGTCCGGCCATCATTAATGATCGGAAAAGAGAGCACGGCATGAGGAGGCTGGCTCATTTTGTTCGCTTGTATCAGCAAGCGTTTATTATCCGGAGAAAGTGATTCCATCCCTTTGCACAGCGCACCTTCATCATTGAAGACAAGTAACTCTTGTTTGGTGAACGTCGTACCCGCAATCGATTCGGTTGGAGCAATCTGGATCTTCTGGTAATATTCTTGATCAAAACCAATTCCTGATCGGACGGCGAGTTTGCGTGTCCGTTGATTATAGAGCAGGAACAAGCCGGAATCGGCACTTGGAATGCTATCAATCAGTATGTTTAATAGTTTCTCATAAAAGGAACCATCGAAAACAGAGACCAGATCATCTGTCAGTTCGCGCCATAGTGTCCGATTAATAGCATATTGCTGTGAGGCAAGTGCGGATTCAAACAAAATCGGCAACCAGTGCCTTTGTTTACGCAAATGAGCGAGGAAAGCTTCCGGTTTGTCGGCAATAAAGGTAACAACATAATTTTCAGTTACAGAAAAATGGCTTGCTCTTTCTGTGTCTGTCTTTTTGAAAAATTTTGAATCAACAACCCAGATGCAATAACTTTGTTTGTTTAGGCATTCCCATAGTGAAAGGTGTTCCAATTGAAAATGAACAGACCACTCTCTAAGCAGCTCATTGAAATAGTGGCGGCTATGCTGTTGTTCTGAGTTGCTGTGTTTGAACGTCAAATTTATATTCCTCTTTCTTTGTTCATGGATGCCTGGTGATCCTCAAGCTTAATCCCTGCCTTTACTGCATTGACCCACTCATAATATTGGTCAATTAAGACATGCTTATTATTTTTATAAATTGAGTACAGTTCTTGAACAGGTTCCGGAGAATCATCGACGCGAAAGTCCACGTATGGGAACCCTTCTTCGGCAGCAACTTTTATCGCCGCTGCTTGTTTTCCACGTGAGTCACCGCCAATTTTGTCTCCTGCGAGCATAGCGGCAAGTAAACGTTCCTGAATCGGACCTTTTGTATTTTCAAAGGTTTCCGCCACGGCGTAAAGAACATCAAGGCTGGTAAGAATATTTCCTTGAACAGCAAATTGATCCCCGATGATATGGCCCTTGGCATCATCGTTTTCAACACCGGTATAGACGGCACTATTACCGAAATGATCCATAACGATGAGCTGACGCAGCTCTCTTCCCGGATCTTTCATCAGCAGTGTATTTAACGTTTCGTTGGCGGTCTTTCCTTCCTCCAAATAGGTCATTCCAATCGGACCGAGAGCAGGGTTGACCCAGCCTTGCGAAGCGATAATACCGATGTTGGCTTTTATCGTCGGCGAATAGGCGCCAATCCCGGGAAAGCATGAAGTCACTGCCGCTCCGAATAATCCTGTTTCTTTACACTTCGCCACAATGGAATAAGTCATTGTCGCGCCTCCTGTACAATGTGACATGCAACATAATGATCTTTCTCTAGTTCAACCCATTCGGGATTCTTTGTTGCACAAATATCTTTAGCAAAGGGACATCGTGTTCGAAAACGGCATCCGGATGGCGGATCAACAGGACTTGGAATTTCTCCTTTAAGCATGATTTTATTTTTTGCCCGGTTTGGATCTGCGATTGGAATTGCCGAAAGTAAAGCCTGAGTATAAGGATGAAGCGGTGTTCGATAAAGTGAATCCCGATCTGCTAATTCTACCATTTTTCCAAGATACATGACGCCGATATGGTTGCTCATGTAGTCGATGACACTTAAATCATGCGAAATAAATAAATAAGTATAATTAAATTCTTTTTGAAGATCCGTCATGAGGTTCAGAATTTGTGCTTGAATACTCATGTCCAGCGAGGCGACCGGTTCATCGGCAACAACGAATTTAGGTTTTAATGCAAGTGCGCGTGCGATGCCGATTCGCTGAAGCTGCCCACCAGAAAATTCATGTGGATATCGGTTCAGATACTGTGAAGGAATCCCAACTGCATCTATTAATTGATTAATAGTCTTCTTTCTATTCTTGCTGTTTTCACCATACGCTTTGAGCGGTTCATTAAGACTGTCATTAATGGTCATTCTTGGATTCAATGCAGAATAAGGATCCTGGAAGATAAGCTGTAAATCTCGTCGCCGTCTCCATAGGTCATGTTTTGACAGTTTAGTCAAATCATGGCCGTCAAAGGAGACCGTGCCCGCGGTAGGCGCGAGAAGCTGCAAGATTAAGCGGCCGGTCGTTGATTTTCCGCAACCTGATTCTCCGACGAGGCCAAGCGTTTCACCCTCGAAAATAGAAAATGAAACGTCATCAACTGCTTTGACTTCTTGCGCGTTCTTCCGCCGCCAACCTTTATTAATTGCGAAAGACTTTTTTAGATTGCTGACTCTGATTAACTCTTTTTTTTGTGAATTCAAATGGAATTCATCCCCTCACTGTGTAGATGGCATGCTACGTGATGATCCTCCGCTGATCTATGCAGATCGGGGTATACCTGCTGACATCTATCAAATGCAAAGGGGCATCGGTCTTTAAACAGACAGCCTGCATTCTGCTCATACAAGTTAGGCGGATGGCCGCTGATTGGGATTAGCTTTTTTCTTGAACCAATTTTCGGAATGGATGCCAGCAATCCCTTCGTATAAGGATGCAGGGGATTATTGAAAAGTGCAGCCACAGGCGCCTGTTCCACAATTTTCCCCGCATACATAACAGCAACGCGGTCACAGATTTCTGCAACAACGCCAAGGTCATGGGTAATCAATAAAATGCCGGCCTGAGTATCATCTCTGAGCTTGACCATTAAATCAAGAATCTGTGCTTGTATGGTTACGTCAAGCGCTGTAGTCGGTTCATCGGCAATAAGCAATGAAGGATTGCCGGCTAGCGCCATGGCAATCACGGCCCGTTGCTTCATGCCACCGCTGAATTGATGTGAAAATTGCTTGGCGCGCGTCTCATAATCCGGAATGCCCACCTTTTGCAGCATTTTTAAAGCAATTGACCATGCTTTATTTTTCGAGGTGCGCTGATGTATCTGTGGTATCTCTGCAATTTGATTGCCGATTGTATAGACCGGATTCAGTGATGACATTGGATTTTGGGCAATAAAGCCGATTTTATTTCCGCGGATTTTCTGCATTTGTTTATCGCTTTTCTGAATAAGATCCTCACCTTCAAAAAAAGCTTCGCCTTCCAAATGTTCATTTTTTCGATAGCCGATTAGTCTGAGGAGCGCTTGCGTCGTCGTGCTTTTTCCGCAACCTGATTCTCCAACCAACCCGAGAATCTCTCCTCTTTTTAAGGTGAAGGAAAGGTCATCGACTGCCTTGACGGTTCGCTTGTTTGTTTTGAAATATGCCTTGAGATGCCGTACATCAAGAAGCAGATCATCCATTTCTGTTTCCTCCAATCTGTCATTGTCCATTGTTGATTCTCGGGTCAAGTGCATCACGTAAGCCGTCCCCGACGACGTTGAAACTCAGGACAGCGAGTGTGATCGCGAGCCCTGGGAAGACTGCGGTCCACCATGACAATTCCATCCAATCCTTGGCGCTGCTCAGCATGATTCCCCATGATGGGGTATCCGGAGAGACGCCGAGTCCAAGAAAGCTCAGTGAAGCTTCAGCTAATATTGCAAAAGCAAAGGAAAGCGTAATTTGTACGATCAGCGGGGATAAGATGTTCGGAAGCAGGTGCCGCAGCAGGATTTTATACTGCTTGACCCCCATTGAATAGGCTGCCTCGATGAACAAAGAGTCCCTGATGTTTAAAACAGCTCCTCGCGCAATACGGGAAAAGATCGGTGTATAGACAATACCGATGGCAAGCATTAGATTATTCAGACTTGGACCAAGAATAGCCATGATGACCAGCGCAAGAAGAATATCAGGCAAGGCAAAGAGTATATCAGTAATTCGTGAAATGATCTGATCAATCCATCCGCCTGCATACCCGGCAATAACGCCCATGAGCGTGCCTAACACAAAAGAAAAACCAACGGCGATGATGCCCACTTGAAGGGAAATGCGCGATCCGTAAATTATTCTGCTGAAAATGTCTCGGCCAAATTGATCGGTACCGAACCAATGCACGGCACTGGGGCCGGTCAAACGAGCTGTTGTACTCATTGCGTACGGGCTTTGCGGGGCCACTTGTTTTGCTAATAGAGCGGAGGCGATCAACAAAAGAATAAACAGCAGACCGCCTACTGCCGCCGGATTATGTCGAAATCGATCCCAAATTTTTATCATGCATCATTACCCCATTTCACTTACATAGTGCTGATTTAGCATTAACTGCAAGTCGTCCGTCTGGAAGGACTTATTTTTTGCATTTATTTATAACGAATTCTTGGGTTTATCAACCCGTAGATGACATCGATAGCAAGATTGATCACAATGAACGTAAGCGCGACAAACAGGATTGTTCCTTGGAGCAGACTGTAGTCGCGGTTGGAAATCGCCTGAAGTGCAAGCTGACCGATTCCCGGTAAGCCGAAAATCTGTTCAATGATCACTGAGCCGCCGAGCAGGTAACCGATTTGAATGCCGACGATCGTTGCGACCGGGACCATGGCATTTCGCAGTGCATGCTTCCAGATGATTCTTAAGTTCCCCGCGCCCTTCGCTTTTGCCATCTTGATGTAGTCCTCTTCAAGGACATCGAGCATTGCTGATCGCGTCGATCGCATTGTAACTGCTCCGACCGCTGTTCCCAGTGCAATCACCGGCATGATCATGGAAAGAAGGTTTCCAGGCACGCTTTTACTCAGCGATTGAAAACCGCTGGATGGAAGCAGGTGCAGATGTAATGAAAAGATTAGGATAAGCAATGTACCGAGCCAAAAGTTAGGGACTGAAATGCCGAACATACCCAGAATACCGGAACCATAATCGGCGGCTGTACCTCTTTTGGACGCGGCGCAGATGCCTAGCGGTATGGAAATAAGCAGGGCGGCAAGAACGCTGAGCAGGGCAAGCTCCAATGTTACAGGCAGACGCTGCAGCAGAGCAGTCAACACCGGCTGATCGGTAAATGAAGAATAACCGAGATTACCACAAAGCACATGGCCGATCCAAATAAAGTATTGGATAATGACCGGCTTATCCAGTCCCATTTGTGCTCGAAGCCGAGCCGCCTGTTCAGGGTTATAATTCGTTCCAAGCATGGCTGTGACTGTATCTCCCGGAACCAGACGAATAAGAAAGAAGGTCAGAATCGAAATGCCAATTAATATAGGAACAGCGATAATCAATCGATGAAGTATATATCTACCCATAAGCCCGCCTCTGATTTTTTTATGTATGAAAAAGACAAGTTGATTTCTTGTCTTTTCCAGGTGGAAATTATAATTATTTGCTCAACCAAGTACTTTCAAGCGACTTTGTTGTAACGGTTGGATTCACATCGAATCCATGAACATTATCTGTCATGGCAGAAGACTGATTGTTGGCATAAAGGAATACCATTGGCGCATCTTCCACGATCAATTTTTGTGCTTGTTCATAAATTTGTTTGCGTTTTGTCTGATCCATGGTCACGCGTCCTTCATCAAGCAGCTGATCAACCTTCTTATTTGAGTAGCCTTGTTGATTGTAAGCGCCGCCTGTATGGAAAATATTGTAGAAAAATTCATCCGGATCTACAAACCCAACCCAGCCTACAATCGTCATTTCAAATTGTTTCTTACCTAAAGCATTGAAGAATACACTGTCTTCCTGCTGCTGAATTTTAACCTTGATGCCAACATCTTTCAGTTGGGCCTTTACGACTTGCGCAGCGTCGATTTGATCCTGAGTTTGACCGACTTTCAATGTGACCGAGAACCCTTTCGGATAACCTGCATCGGCAAGCAGATGTTTAGCCTTTGAGACATCTCGTTTGTTGTACGTATTCAAGTTGGCATAATAAGCGTGTCCCGGAGGAATAGGTCCACCTGTAAGCGGTGTTGCTTGACCGAATTTCACTTGTTTGTTCAGTGCGTCCCGGTCAACAGCCCAAGCGATTGCGTCGCGTACATCCTTATTTTTTAACGGTCCTTTTGTAACGTTTAAGCCAATGTATTCCCAGTAGGTTCCGGTTACAGATTTCACATTAATGCCTGGAGATTTCTGAAGTAGCAGCTTGTCCTTGGACGACAGTTGGAGATCAATGTTCAATTCCTTGTTTCGAATGGCTGTTGTACGGCCGGTATCATCGGGAATAGCTTTGAAAACAACTTTGTTCAAATAAGGCAGTCCCTTTTTAAAGTAGGATTTATTCTTTTCAAGGACCATTTCTTGATCTTTCTTCCATGAAACCAGTTTAAAAGGACCGCTTCCAGCGTCAGTCTGATCAAGCTTTCCTCCGTGTGCGTCAACCACTTTTTGGTTAACGATTGCGTTCATCGGATTAGCCAGAAATGTCAGGAATGGGGCTACCGCTTGTTTCAATGTGATGACTACGGTTGTTTTGTCCGGTGTTTGGATGGAGCTTACAGCCTCAAATTGCTGCGCGCGTACACCCATTTTTTTAATTCGATTAATCGAATACTTAACATCCTTTGATGTCAGCGGATCGCCGTTGTGGAACTTAACATTGTTATAAAGATGCAGCGTGTAGATCTTTCCATCTTTCGAAATTTTGTAATCCTTCACAAGATCTTTTTCAATCACACCGTATTTGCCTTTCTTGTATTGAAAGAGTGTGTCATACATATTTTCAATATAATGAAATGATTGAGCGTTGGTTTCTTTATGCGGATCGAGCCCTTTTGCGTCATTAAGATCGGCAATAGTCAGTGTTCCGCCATATACGGGTTTTTGATCAGACTTGGATGTGCTTGTACCGCCGCTGGACGTATTGCTTGAGGAACATGCGGTTAAGATACCGAATAAAAGCAAGAAACACATTAAGAACGACAACTTCTTCATTGAGTTAAACGCCACCTCTATAAAAATTTGATATCTAAATTATAGATGAGTAAAAATACGAATTATACAGAAAATTCACCAAAAAACAAAAACCGTTTTTTGGGATATATCCCAAAAAAACGGTTGAAATTTGTTAACAAGTACAGATAGTGAGGTGATCAGTGCTATTCCCCTCGCTTAAGAGTCACCGGCAAAACGTAATTTTTCTTAATATCATTGAAATCGTCATTGATTTCTTTTAAGAGCAGATCGACGGCTAATTGAGCCATGGATCGAATGGGTTGAACGATGGTTGTCAGTTCAGGCAGACAGGTCGTGATCGTTTCCGTTCCGTCATACCCGACAATGAAAATATCTTTTTCCCGTTTTCTGACCATGCTCAATGCAATAGCCGCAGTTATATCGTCACCAAGAAACATGCCGTCAAGGTCGGGATGTTTGTCTAAAATTGATGAGAGAATCTGCTTCTTTACTTCTGTATCAAAAGGTAGATCCATTGTATACGTTTTAAAAGGCAGTCCGTGCTCCGTCATTACATCTTCGTAGCCTTTTCGTCGCTGATAGCTGGACAGTGCTTCACGCTGCATCACACTGTTAATGTGAATAATCTTGGTCCGGCCCTGGCGGAGCAGTTCCTCCGCAGCCATTCGGCCGCCTTGATAATTATCGCTGCTGACAACCGTAATCGTATCGGAGACCTTGCGGTCAATCGCGACAATGGGCAGATGCGCACGTTGATAGGTTTCAATGCCGATATTATGTGCACCGACAATCATGCCGTCTACTTGATTGGCGAGAAGCATATTTAAGTATTTATTCTCTTTTTCGGCCTGATCCATTGTATTGCAAATCAGCACTTTATAATTTTTGTCGGATAAAATAGATTCAATTTGAAAGACAAGTTCACCATAAAAGGGATGTCCGGTTGTCGGAAAAATGAGCCCTATGAAATGTGTCTTACTGACAAAGAGCGACCGTGCGATTTCATTTGGGTGATAGTTCAGCTGCTCGATCGCATTATTCACGCGCCGCCTCGTTTTATCACTGATTGCACCTCGGTTGTTGAGCACACGTGAAACGGTTGTCGGTGAGACGCCGGCAAGTTTCGCCACATCTTCTAGTTTTGGTTTTTCTGTCACAATCGAAATCCTCCTCATTGGCGCGAGTGTCCTGCTGATCTTTTTAAATAAATGGATGAAATTCCACCTTTTACTAGTATAACTTAATTTACCGGTAAAAAAGGAATTGTCATTGACTTTCCATTAATGAAAGGGATAACAAAATAAAAAAGTCCCTGCCGGTTCAGACAGAAACTTTTTCATAATGATCTTTCGTGTTAATTGATCATTTTTTTGCGATGAAGCAAGTAGGCGATGGCAAGAATCAAAAACCAGACCGGAGTCACAAAGAGTGCGACGCGCGTGTCGGAAGCCATGCCGATCAAGACAAGCAGGAAGACAAAGAAAACGAGAATGACCCAGTTGATGAACGGTGCAAGCGGCGCCTTGAATTTGGAAGCAGCTGCAAGATCAGGACGCTTTTTCAAATAAATGATGTGGGACACCAAGATAACGCCCCACACCCAGATGAAACAGATGGCACTAATGCTGGTTACGAGTGTGAACACAATATCAGGCAGGAAGTAGTTCAGAACAACACCTACTGAGAGCGCGAGCGTTGAGCTGATGAGCGCCGTGCTAGGCACGGCGCTCTTGCCCAAGACGGAGAAGCTCTTCGGTGCGCTGCCTTCACGGCCGAGTGAGTAGAGCATGCGGCTCGTTGAGAACAGACCGCTGTTGCATGCCGAAGCCGCTGAAGTCAGAACAACGAAATTAATGATTCCGGCTGCGGCGGGAATACCCACAAGCGTAAAGACCTTAACAAAGGGACTGTTGTCTGCATTCAGCTGTGTCCATGGAATAATGCAGAGCATGACAAATAGTGCACCAATATAGAAGAGTAGGACACGAACCGGCAGGCTGTTAATCGCGCGCGGCAGATTTTTCTCCGGGTCTGCGGTTTCAGCAGCGGTAACACCGACAAGTTCAATGCCCACAAAGGAAAAGACCGCCATCTGGAAGCCGAGAAAGAATCCGTTAATGCCATGCGGGAACAATCCACCGTACGACCAAAGATTTTGAATAGACGCATGTCCGGTATCTGTTTTGAATCCGGTAATGATCATAATCAAACCAAGAACAATAAGGGCGATAATTGTAATAACCTTTATAATGGCGAACCAGAATTCGATTTCGCCGAACATTTTCACCGTGAGCAAATTCAAAATGGTCAGAACGATGAGGCATAGAAAGGCTGGGAGCCACTGGGGCACGTTAAACCAAAATTGTATGTACTTACCGACGGCAGTAATATCAGCCATGGCTGTCATAATCCAGCAAAACCAGTAGGTCCAACCGGTTACAAAACCAGCCCACGGGCCAAGATACTCTACAGCAAAGTCTGTGAACGATGAGTAACCTGTATTTGACAGCAGCAGTTCACCTAGCGAGCGCATGACGAAAAATAATGCAACGCCAATGATCAAGTAGGCAAACAAAATGGATGGTCCGGCCAAATGGATTGCTTTTCCCGATCCGAGAAATAACCCGGTACCAATGGCGCCACCGATTGCAATCAACTGAATGTGGCGATTTTTCAGCTTTCTTTCTAGTTGTTGTGTCACTTCTTCATTTCCTTCCTGTTTACAGTCTCTATTTTTTGTGTGTCTTTAAAGAAATATGTGTAAAGACAGCGTTTTTTCATTATAGCAAATTGAATGAAAAAATTGATTGAAGTTTAAGTATAAAGAAATATTTTACAACGTAACAGTGTTATGTTATATTGTTGGAAGTGCTAAGAAAGTGGGGTTGTATATGGAAGATGAATTGATTGCCAAGAAAGATTTACTGGAAATGACCGGGATTTCTTATGGACAGCTGTATCGTTGGAAAAGAAAACAGCTTATTCCAGAGGCATGGTTCATTCGAAAAGCAACATTTACCGGTCAGGAAACCTTTTTCCCGAAAGTTAAGATTCTAAAACGTGTTCAATCCATTTCCGAGATGAAAGATACACTGTCGCTGGATGAGCTTGCTGAACGGTTTTCACCGCAGTCGGTAACAAAAATTGTATTATCTGAGACTGAACTGCTTGATCGAAACATTGTTTCGAATGCTACGCTCACTATTTTCAAGGAATTCGGGTCCGTGCAGCATCGTTTTGACTTTCATGATTTGCTGGCGATGTTCTTTCTTGATCACATGCTGAAAGCGGGTCAAATGAATCGCGCTGAGGCAAACGATTTGCTGAACGTGCTCAAAGAGAGCAGCCATAAAATTTATGATAAGAACAGCTGTCTCTATTTCATTCGAAAAATGGGCGTTTCCATGGTTTTCATTGCCGCAGATGATGTCGCACTTTATTTTGATGACGGCGTGAAGGTTATTGACAAACAGTTAATTTCTGCTGGTGTTGAGGCACTCAAAGCATGTATTGAAAAATCCAGTCGAGACGAAATTTCAAAGGAGGACGTGCAGTCATGAATCAGGAACACAAGCAGAATTTAAAGGTAATGGGAGAGACACAATCAAGCGGCGGTGTGTTTGATAAGGTGAGCATAATGGGTGAATGCACCATTAACGGTTCCGTTGAGGCGAATTCTTGTAAAGTGATGGGCGAGTGCATGGTGTCAGGCGATCTTAGCAGCGATTATTTTCGTAATATGGGTGAAGTAACCATTGGCGGCAGGCTGGCTGCAGCAGAATCTCGGTTTATGGGTGAGACGCGCGTTAAGGGTGATTGCGCGTTAAAGCAGGCATCTATATATGGGGAATTATTTGCCGAGCGGAATCTCACAGGCGAAGACCTGACAATACGCGGAATGCTTCATGCAGCGGGCGATGTGTCTTTGGAAACGCTTGATATGCGCGGTGGAATAAACGTCGACGGCATGCTGAATTGTGATGATATCGACATTACGCTCAAAATAAATACAGATAATTATGTGAACGAAATCGGTGCCGGACGTGTCTCGGTGAAACGAAAACATGCGATTTTCAGTGCCGCGCCTACAAAGCGGTTTCGTGCGGAAACAATTGAAGGCGATCATGTCTCTTTGGAATTTACCGAAGCCAAAATTGTCCGCGGTGTTGATGTAGAAATTGCGGACGGTTGCGCGATTGACCGTGTTGAGTATTCCGGTTCCTATAAGACTAGCGGCCATTTTGATGTTGGAAAGGTCGTCCGTTTAGACAATCAGACGAATTAATTTAATTTCGAAATGAGGGAAAATGAGAATGACTGAGGAAAAGAAAAATTTATCAATCTCCGGTTCCGGAAGCGCGCCAGGCGGCTGTTATGAGGATGTAAAGATCAGCGGCAGCGGCAAGATTCAAGGCGACTTGATTTGCAACAGTATTAATATTAATGGTTCAGGCCGCATCACTGGTGACGCAAAGGCATCGAACGTTGTGATCAGCGGTTCGGCAGTCGTTGAAAAACGACTAATTGCTGAGTCAATCATCATCAATGGCTCATGCAAAACAGAGGAAGATGTCTCGGGCGAACGCATTCAAATTAACGGCAGGGGCAAGGTGCTTGGTTCCATTCATGGTGAAAATGTACGTGTTTCAGGCATTTTGTCGGTCGACGGCGATTTAGAGGCTGAGGAATTTATTGCGGAGGGGCCGGTGAAAATCGGTGGATTATGCAGCGCAGAGCGTATTGATATTGCCTTGTCCGGCATGGCTTCTCATATTAAGGAGATCGGATGTGGGACGCTAAACGTCCATTCTCGTTTTACATCCGCTCTGTTCGGCCAGCTTTTGAATGCGTTCAGCAAAAGAAAACTGATTGCCGATACGATTGAAGGCGACAATATTGTTCTTGAGGATACCGAAGCGAAAGTCGTAAGAGGTAATCACGTGTCCATTGGCGCAGGCTGTTCCATTGGACGAGTGTATTATAAGAGTGACTATAAAAAAGATGATAAAGCTACAGTGCAATCTGCGGTGAAAGAATAACGGGAATCAGAGGGGGGGAAAGTTGATGAACACGAATGAGCCGATCTATTCGATGCCGAAAATTATTGGAAAAGATGCGCGTGTTCTGATTTTAGGGTCGATGCCCGGCGTTGAATCTTTGACGAAGCAGCAATACTATGCCAATTCGCGCAACCAATTTTGGCGGATCATGTACGCACTTTTTAACCAAGAATACTTGAACCCGTCCTATGCTCAGAAAACGAATTTTGTTAAGAAACATCAGATTGCACTGTGGGATTCCATTCACTATTGCAAGCGCCAAGGAAGCCTTGACTCTGCAATTAAAGACGAAGAGCCTAACAATATTCCCGGCTTGCTTCGCGCATATCCGGACATCCGAGCGATCGCTTTTAACGGAAGTAAGTCATTTTCCGTATTTAAAAAGCATTTTAAAGCGTTGATCCCAACCGGCATAGACTTAATTAAGATGCCGTCGACCAGTCCGACGCCTTCTCGATATCCGAAAACACTGGACGAGAAGATCGAAGAATGGTCGACGATTAAAAATTACTTGTGAACGCTCTTAGATCGGAAGGATGCGCATCGCAACAACCACGCCACAAAAAATAGTCAGAAAAACCGTCGAAGACAGCGAAAGCAGATAGTGTTTTTTCTCATGCTCATATCTCCACTCCATCAAGGCACGCAGCGCATTAATCAATGTTACATAGACGATGATGCCGATCGCCGCAGCATTGAAGAAAAAAAGAGCAACGATGAGTAGAATGAACAAAATAGCTTTCAAACCGGAATGAATTCTATTAAACGTGTGATAGATCCAGCCCTTGCTTTTCACGATGCTATACTTTTTCTTTAGGTAGTGCTCCACAAGCATATCGATCGTGAAAAGAATGAAACCAACAATGAAAATAGAATTATTTTCATAAGGAACACCTCTACGGGATAAGAAAATATAAATAAGGATGCCTATTTTTCAAAGACAATGCGCTCGTTAACAATCGTTTTGCTCACGGAAATGCTGCGCAGGTCGGCGGGATCAAGCGAAAAGGGATCTTGATCGAGAACTGTGAAGTCAGCTGTTTTGCCAATCTCTATTGTACCGCGCGCCTCTTCCTGACCACATGCGGCGGCGCTTCCTGTTGTGTAAAGTGCGATCGCTTCAAAAACACTTAATGCTTCGTTGGGAAAATAGCGTTTTCCATTTAAGTCTGTATTACATGTACGCGTTACTGCTGAGTGAATGGCCAAAAAGGGATTTGGCACTTCGATCGGCGCATCGCTGCCGCCGGCAATCGTGAATCCTCTTTTCTGAATGGATTTCCATGCAAAAGCGAGCGGCGGGAAAGCCGGCCCGAGGACGTCCAGCGCCCATGGCATATCGCTGCTCATGAATTGGGGCTGAATGTCAAAAACAAGCGGCATGCCTTTGGCCGCGTTCAGCATATGCGGACGGAGCCACGGCGTATGAATCATGCGATCTTTTTGACCCGGAAGCGGTGGATATTTTTTTAGAACGCGAATCACCTGTTCGAAGGCGCGGTCGCCAATAATGTGAATGGCGACAGGCAGCTGCGCGGCGCGCGCCTGACGCACAAGCAGTTCAAATGCATCATCCTGATGAAATTTTAAACCGAGGTTGTGCGGTTCCCCAGCATATGGCTCAGTCATGAAGGCAGTATGAGAACCGACCGTACCGTCATAAAAGATTTTCATAGCGCCGAGCGCAACAAATGGATCGGATGTTTTGAGCGCTTCCGGGGCCTGAAGGTAAGCATTTAATTCTCTATGATGAACAAGCAGATGTGCTCGAAACGGGTAATTCTCGTTGAGGGTGCTGCGGAATGCGCAAACGGTACCTTCAAAGCCATTAAAATAGTGAAGATCTTCAGAGTGTGCGCCGACAAGCCCCTTTTTCCACAAATCATTGACGGCTAGTTTAATCAGCCGCTCCAGCTCTTTTTGGCTTTCGGACGGGAATCGATCGATGGCAAGCATCGAAGCTTCATCGCGCAAAACACCGGTTGGCACTCCCTTTCCATCCAAGTCAATCTTTCCGCCGCCTTCAAATACTTGGCCGCGCTTGAGACCGATTTTTTTAATAAATGGAGTATTGATGCTGACCGTGTGGTAGTCAATCCGGCGCACGAGAATCGGATGCACATCGCTGATCCTATCAAGGTCGCGCCGTGTCAGCAGCTGCGAGCTGTCGCTTAAATTGTTGTCATCATAACCTTCGACAAACAGCCACTCCCCGTCCTTTAACTGAGCTGCGCGTTCGGTAATTGCCTCCATGCATGCCTTCTTCGTTGAATAGCCGTAAAGATTCAGGCGATCTAATGCCTGGCCGTACCAGAGCAAGTGCAGATGACTGTCAACGAAGCCGGGAAAAACGATCCCACCGTGAAGATCAATCCTTTCTGCACCCCACTCTTGAGCCATAGCGGCTGCTTGTTCCTCTAAAGCAATTATTTTGCCCTTATCGGTAAGCACACGGGTCACAGTCTGCCCAGGCTTGTTCATCATGTAGAATGTTCCGTTCATCCATAGTTTCAATTTGCGGCACCTCACTTGAATGTTGTCCACCATTCGTTTTAAGTTAAACATACGGGAAAAGGCGCTGATGCACAACCTCAAACATGATGCCGAACGCTTTATCGCGTCAATTTGCGAAACTATTTCTTGGGATTTGATAGAAATCGTCTGTTAAGATCGGTATAATAACAGTACTGGGTAAAGAGTAAGACGGCTTTTGTGCCGGCCGCAATAGAAATGCTACTGTAAAAAAGTGAGGGATTCATACATGATTGCTGAAGAATTTAAGCAGATGCTCAGTCAGAAGTCGGTGATTCGTGAACTTGCGGAATATGCCACGGAACGAGCGAAACAAATAGGTTATGAAAATGTCTTTGATTATAGCTTAGGCAATCCGTCGGTACCGGTTCCTCAAGCATTTACCGATAAGCTGGTAGAACTCGCATCAAGCAAGGATTCTATGGCTGTCCATGGATACAGTCCGAGTCTTGGGATCACCTCTGTTCGTGAGAAGGTCGCGGCTTCGCTTTCCCGACGATTCGGCCTGAATTACAAAAAAGAGCATATTTTCATGACGTCCGGCGCGGCAGGCGCGCTTGCTCACGCATTGCGTGCGGTTGCGACCTCAGGCGATGAAGTGATCACATTTGCACCGTTTTTCCCGGAATATACACCTTACGTGCATGGACTTGGTGCCGTCTTGAAGGTTGTTCCGCCGGATACGGAAACAATGCAAGTTAACTTTGAAGCATTTGAAAAAATGCTCTCGCCGAAGGTTTCTGCCGTATTAATCAATACACCTAACAATCCATCAGGAGCAGTTTATTCGACGGAAACGATCAAGAAACTCGCGTCCTTTTTGTCACAGAAAGAAAAGGAATACGGTCACGATATTTATATCATTTCGGACGAGCCTTATCGTGAAATTGTTTTTGAGCATGTGGATGCACCTTACACGGCCAAATACTATACACATACAATCACTTGCTATTCATTCAGTAAATCACTGTCGCTACCGGGAGAACGCATTGGCTATGTAGCCGTCAATCCGAATGGTCCGGATGCGGCGCTGATCGTGAACATGTGCGGCCAAATCTCGCGCGGCATTGGCCACAATTGTCCGCCTTCGCTGATTCAGCTGGCAGTTGCTGAAGTGCTCGATATGACTGCCGATCTGTCGGTTTACGAAACAAATATGAACATTCTCTATGAAGGGCTTACGAAGCTCGGCTTCTCATGCGTGAAACCGGGCGGTACCTTCTATATCTTTCCGAAGGCCTTGGAAGAGGATGCGGTCGCCTTCTGCAAGCGTGCATTAAAATACGATTTGATTCTTGTACCGGCAGACAGCTTCGGCTGCCCGGGTTACTTCCGTATGGCTTATTGCATTCCAACGGAAAAAGTGGAACGCTCGCTTGCTGCATTTGAAAAGCTGGCAAAGGATTATCAGTAATTCATTGCCTTTGCATGGAGCGTTCGGTTCCTTCAATGCTTAAACTACGTTATAATCGTGGAACATGGAACAGCTTAAACGTTTATCAAGAGAAGGTAGGGGGCTGGTTTAACGAAGCTTCAGCAACCTCATACGGAAGGTGCTGAAGTCCATCAAATGAGTAGTGTCTAGAAGATAGGCAAGATATCAAAAAATAAACTCTCTTACGCGTGTTGAGTGTTCACTGGGAGAGTTTTTTTGTTGTCTAGAGAAAACAGCGGTGAAAATTAAGTTATGAAGCCATCGTCTGTCCGCCGTTCACATGGATGGTCTGTCCGGTAATATAGGATCCGTCATCGGAAGCGAGTAAAACATAAACAGGTGCAAGTTCGTAGGGCTGACCGGCACGTTTCATTGGTGTATCTGCGCCTAAAGTCTTAACGACGTCCGCCGACCATGAAGCAGGTTGAAGCGGAGTCCAGATCGGTCCCGGAGCGACAGCGTTCACGCGAATGCCTTTGTCGGCAAGATTGTGGGCAAGTGCCCGTGTAAAGCTGACAATCGCGCCTTTTGTCGAGGCATAGTCAATTAACTGGCTGCTTCCGATATTCGCTTGCACGGAAGTTGTGTTGACAATACTGTCTCCGCTGTGAAGATGCGGCACAACTGCTCGCGAGAGCCGAAAGAACGATTCAATGTTAACATTAAAGGTTGTTTCAAGCTGCTGATCTGTAATTGCCTCAAGTGAAGGCTGGGGAAACTGAACACCTGCATTGTTAATTAAAATATTTATATGCCCATATGTTTCCAGTGTTCGGGTGACAATTTGTTCGCCGGCATTTCGTTCACGCAAATCAATTGGAAGAAGGAGGCATCTCCGACCAATTTTTTGCACCGCATCCTGAACTGTTTTTGCATCTTGATTTTCGTTTAGGTAAACCAGAACCAAATCGGCACCTTCTTTTGCAAAAGCGACGGCAGCGGCACGACCAATACCGCTGTCCCCTCCGGTAATGATGGCAATTTTACCTGTTAATTTTCCAGTACCAATATAATTTGGATTGTCAAAAATCGGCTGCGGATTCATGAGATATTCTAGTCCGGGCTGCCGGTCCTGATGCTGCGGTGGAAAGGTAATCGGGACTTCTTTGCAATCAGTCATTGAACCATAATATGGAATGACAGGTTTCATCATTCAAATCATCTCCCTATTGATTTCACACAGTATATGCAAATGAATGGGGTAAGTGCCTATTATTATTGAGCGGCTGATAAATTCCCGAAATCTGCCGATAATCAGAGAAAGAGGTCAAATAACGAGAGAAAAATGATACTATATAGAAGACACAACGTCATTTGAGCTGGAGGCAGACATGAAAAAGACACTGTTAGTTATAACGATGATTGTAGCCCTTGTTCTGAGCGGCTGCGCCAATCAGGAAGATCAAGCCTATGATCAGGCAATGAAAAAAGGACAGGCTGCTCTTGTTTCAAAGGATTATGATGCTGCGGCAGGCTATTTTAAAAAGGCATTAAGCTATAAGAAAAAAGATCAAAAGGCAACCATATTATCCGCTCAAACCAATAATTTTCTGGTTGCAAAGTCAATGATGGATCATCCGGATCAAGCGATTACGTCATTAAATGCAGTCATTCTTCAAAAAAATGGATCAGGTGCATTGAGAAAAGATGCAAGGGAGTTAAGAGACAAAGTGATGGCGGCAAAACAACAGAATGCTGAGGGAACTTCATCGAGTCAAGCTTCCCAGAGCTCATCGTCAACCTCGTCAGAAAGCAGCTCGACGGCTGCTTCGTCGAGCAGTACAGATGGTTCATCATCGTCGTCATCTTCTGCATCATCGGGCAGTTCATCGAGCAATACTTCAAATAGTTCTGGTGAAACGGTGACGCAGAAGCAAGCGGAAGCGGCTGTGATTAAGGCAGCAGGCTATACGCCGGATGAAGTTTACGTCGATACGACTGACAATGGGGCTTATTATTCAATGGAGCTGCGCGAAAACCATACGAATGACAGTGCGGCGGATCCCAATACTGCTCCGTCCGCAGGATTTTTCAGATACTATAAAAGTTCGGGAAAGGTCACTCAGCTTGATCTGCTCAGTAATACGTACAAGGAAATTAAATGAATTAATTCTTAAAATTGATCGGTATTGATCATACTGTTTTGACCCATAAGCGTTGCTTGTGGGTTCTTTTATTTAATCGTGCAATAATTCAAGGTGGATAAAGGAAGGAAGCTGAAAATAAATTTTAATCGATTCGCCGCACCTTGTGTCGGTTAAAGCATACAATTGTTTGTAACTATGCTTTTTGGGGTAGCTTAAGGTAACGATGATATTGAAAATGAGCCGGTAAAGATAAACAAGTGCAGTTTTCACAAAAAAATCATTTTTTTCTAATTGTGACATTAACGAGGCAATGTTATACTTTTAACGTGAAATAAGATTTCCTAATCATTCACATAAAAGTGGTTAAACTAAGATTCTTGGAATAGTATGTGATGAGTAGGTAGAAAACTTTTTTCTTTATTGTGAAAGGAATCACGAATCAAGCTGTTCAGGTTACAACTCCCGCTGTTCAGAAACATCGGGTGTAGAATAAACTTTCTTTAGGAGGATGTTTAAGCATGGCTTTTAAAATCATTGCGTATGGTGTAGAACCTTACGAAGAACATTTGTACAGTGAATTGAACAAATACGGTTATGAATTGACTTTGGTTAATGACTTGCTGACTGCCGACAACGGTGATCTTGCAAAGGGTCACGACGGCGTACTGCTTTTCGTTAACTGTCTCGCAGACCGTGCAAACCTTGAAAAATTCAGTGAATACGGCATCAAATACGTATTTACACGTACCGCCGGCTTTAACCATATCGACCTGCAAGCAGCTTCTGATCTTGGATTGAAAGTTGCTCGTGTTCCTGCTTATTCACCGAACGCAATTGCAGAACTGGCTGTTTATCTTGGAACAGCACTTCTTCGCCACACAGTTTATACAACTGCCCGCACTTCGAAACTGAACTTTACTGTAACGGAAACGAATTTCAGCCACGAAGTTCATAAAGTTACTGTTGGTATTGTCGGAACAGGCCATATCGGCTGCGTTGAAGCAGAATTGTATAAAGGTCTCGGCGCGAAATTGCTCGGTTACGATATTTTCCAAAGCGACTTCGCTAAGAAATTGGTTGAATTCAAGGAATTGGATGAACTGCTTGCTGAATCTGATATTGTCAGCCTGCACCTTCCATACTTCCCTGGCAAGAACGAAAACTTTGTCGGCGAAGACTTCATCGGCAAAATGAAAAAGGGCGCCATTCTGGTCAACACTGCACGTGGCGAAATTGTTGACGAAGCTGCTGTCGTTAAAGCAATCAAGAGTGGTAAACTCGAAGGCTTCGGTGCCGATGTATTGACTGACGAAGCACGTTTCTTCGGCAAAGACTTCTCTGACGGCACTGAATTCCCAGATGCTACGATCAAAGAATTGGTTGAACTCTATCCTAAGGTATTGATCACACCTCACGTTGCTGCAATGACGGACGTAGCCGTTTCAAACATGATTTCAACAAGCTATGATAACTTCAATGCTGCAGTCAAAGGCGAAAGCCTCGGCCGCGCTGAAGTTGAACTTCCGCAACCAGCTGCAAAATAATAATTGATTTCAATAAGGCAGCCCCGCTCATGAGCGGGGCTGTTTTTTTGAAATAACGCGCATGTTGACGGTGTCATCAATTAGGGTGATCGTTATGTATGTACACAAGCAAGAAGAGGGTATCTCAGAAAGTCTATCTTTGACTCTGAGATACCCTCTTCTAAATTCTTTGAAAATAGAGATTAGCTGCCAAGATCTGCAGGCGGTTCGCTTTTTCCCTGGTCCATTTTTTTCTTTACAATTTGGAACAATTCATCGCTTTCAAGGAAATCAAAAAGGTGATTCAGCCAGTTGTAATAGTCTATTATATAGCGGTACTTGTCCATGTCCGCCTGGATTAGTTCGCGCTCGGTTTCTGACAGCTCAGGGTTTCTCATAAGCTGGGTTAGTTCGTTCAAGGATTGTTGTACAGCTTTTGTATTCATCGCAGTCACTTTTCGCCATTGATTTGAGAAAAAATCAGTGAAGATCTGATACCAGTCACCCTGTGCTTCATAAAGATCCTTTCGAATGCCTTTTCTCCAGACACGTTCAACCATATTCAGTTCCATAAGGGTGCGAACGGATGTACTCATACTAGTCTTACTCATCTTTAATTCTTCTTTCATATCGTCCAAAGTCATGGGTTTGCCGTTAAAGAACAAAGTGCCGTACAACCGTCCAATAGAGGGCGAAACACCGTAAAGATACATATTCTGCGACACCGACTCAATGACGCGTTCCCTTATAGTATCAACGATCTCAGAGTGCTCCATTTCATTCACCAACTTCATTGTAAAATTAACTATAGTTCATTGTACCTTTTGCTATTCTCTCTGAAAAGAAGGAATTCATTGAGCATCTATTTATTCAGTATACAGAGTTTTATCTGTTTGTACAGTTTGAACTGTATAAACGATTATGCTAACATGATAGTACTGAAGGCATCACATGAAAAGGTGCGGGTTATCAAGGCTGTTCTGATTGCGGTGCACTGCCTGCCCTTGCGGCGTACCGAGTACAAATAGATGCATGGATCTTTGAGGAACTGAGGAAGCTCTGATTTTTTTTGCTTTTAAGAGCTTTTATAAAAAGAAACGAGCGAGGTGTTTCAATGAAAAAAATTGAAGTGAAACAAGCGACAAAAATATTTGGAAAAAACCCGAAACGCGGTTTGGAGCTTTTGAGAAAAGGGCTAAACAAAAAAGAGATTAAGAAAAAGACAGATTTGAATGTCGGTGTTTCTGAAGCAAGCTTTCACGTGGAATCTAATGAAATTTTTGTGATTATGGGTTTGTCAGGCAGTGGAAAATCGACATTGGTTCGACTCTTAAACCGTCTAATCAATCCGACATCCGGAACGATACTGATCGATGGAGAAGACATTACGCAAATGAATGTCGAGCACCTACGCGAGGTACGCCGTAAAAAAATTAGTATGGTCTTTCAGGGATTCGCATTATTTCCGCATCGAACCATTCTCGAGAACACGTTCTTTGGTCTTGAAATTCAAGGAGTTGGTAAAAAGGAGCAAATCGAACGTGCACGTTATTCACTTACACGTGTCGGGCTTAAAGGATACGAGGACAGCTATCCGAACCAGTTATCCGGGGGGATGCGGCAGCGTGTTGGTTTGGCACGTGCTCTAGCTAGTGATACAGACATCCTGCTCATGGACGAAGCTTTCAGTGCGCTTGATCCTTTGATCCGCAGAGAAATGCAAGATCAATTGCTGGATTTGCAGAGTGATATGAAAAAAACGATCGTGTTCATAACCCATGATTTAGATGAAGCGTTGCGCATTGGTGATCGTATTGCGTTGATGAAAGACGGACAAATTGTTCAAATCGGCACTCCTGAAGAAATACTGATGAATCCTGCCAATGATTATGTAGAGCACTTCGTTGAAGATGTCGATCTGAGCAAGGTTATTACTGCAGGTCATATTATGACACGTGCTGAGGCTGTCAGCAATAATCGCGGAGCACGTGTTGCATTGCAGCTGATGAATGATAATGACATCTCCAGTATTTTCGTGGTTGATCGTACTAAAAAGCTGCTTGGAGTGGTTGATGCAGATGATGCGGCAGCAGCAATTAAGGCGGAGACACCTTTGGGCGAAATTATTAAAAAAGTGCAATCGGTACAAGTGGATACACATCTGAGTGATTTGTTTGACGATATCTCAAAATCACCGCTTCCGCTGGCTGTTGTCGACGAACAAGGCAGACTGCTCGGGCTGGTTCGTCGCGGGGCAATCATTAATGCGCTCGCAGGGAACACACCATTAACGAGAACAACGGAGGTGCAGAACCCATGAGTGAGACTTTTATGCCAAAGATACCGATCGGGCATTGGGCGGATTTGCTTGTTCAATTTATTACCAATCATTTTGAAGGCTTTTTTGGCTATATTGCTGCCGGAATACAAAGTTTTGTCGATAGTTTGGTTTGGCTGTTTGCTTTTATGACGCCGGTTGTCTTTATTCTTCTTTTAGCGGCGATCGCTTTTTGGCGCCGCGGTATCGGAGTCGCTTTATTCACATTGATCGGTTTGGTTTTAATTTATGATTTAGGTTATTGGGCACACGCCATGCAGACGTTCGCACTTGTCTTAACCTCAGTTGTGTTGTCGATCGTAATTGGATTTCCGCTTGGAATTCTAGCTGGAATCAATAAGACATTTCATCGCATTACAACGCCGATTCTTGATTTTATGCAGACCATGCCTTCATTTGTTTACTTGATTCCGGCCATTTTTCTGTTTGGTACCGGCATGCCTCCAGGTGTTGTGGCGACGATTGTCTTCGCCATGCCGCCAACAATTCGCATGACTGGACTAGGCATTCGTCAGGTTCCATCGGATCTAATCGAGGCTTCGGATGCATTTGGTTCGACAACTTGGCAAAAACTTTTTAAAGTGCAGATTCCAATAGCAGCGCCGACGGTCATGGCCGGTGTTAACCAAAGCATCATGCTTTCGCTGTCAATGGTTGTCGTTGCGTCACTGGTTGGTGCGCCGGGACTCGGTGCCGATGTCTATCTTGCGGTAACATCGTTGCGCACAGATATTGGTGTTGAAGCGGGTCTGGCGATCGTTATCATTGCGATCATGTTGGATCGTATTTCACAAAATACACGAAATAAAAAAACGGGGGGATCCTAACTTGAAGAAAATTAACCGTATTATTATGAGTATGTTTCTATTAGCTGCCTTGACGCTGGCGGGATGCCAAAGTCAGAGTTCAGGAAATGCCGATTCGTTCGGCAATCAAGTCGATCACAGGATTATTGGAATTGATCCGGGTGCAGGCCTAATGAAGCTGACCGATACAGCGATTAAGGATTATAAGCTGAACAATTGGACCGTACAGTCCGGTTCGGAATCGACGATGATTGCTGCACTTGATAAGGCGATAAAGAAAAAAGAACCCATCGTGGTCACAGGTTGGACACCGCATTGGATGTTCCAAAAGTATGATTTGAAGTATCTGAAGGATCCAAAGGGCTCTTATGGAGCGGCGGAGAACATTCATACAGTGGTTCATAAGGGATTTGAAAAGAAAGACCCGAATGCAACTAAGGTTCTGGATCAATTCTCTTGGACTGCCGATGATATGGGAAAAGTGATGCTGTCGATTCAAGGCGGTACCGACGCGAAAAAGGCGGCCGCGCAATGGGTGAAGGATAATAAGGACAAGGTCAGTGCATGGACAAAAGGTGCCGACAAAGTCAGCGGCAAAACAATTAAGCTCGGTTATGTCGCGTGGGCTTCTGAAATTGCCAGTACCAATGTTGTGGCAACGGTGCTTGAGGATCTTGGTTACAACGTAACGCTTGAGCAGCTCGGTGCCGGACAAATGTGGGCCGGACTGGCAAAGGGTAGCGATGATGCTATTGTTGCTGCATGGCTTCCTTCCACACACGCTGATTATATGAAACAATTTAAAAATAAAGTGACCGATCTTGGTCCTAATTTAAAAGGTACAAAGCTTGGACTTGTCGTTCCGTCCTATGTAAAGATCGATTCAATTGACGACTTAAAAGACTGATTCAAAAAACGCGCCTGCTCGTATTTGAGCAGGCGTCTTTTTTACAAGGAAAGAAAGCATATAATTTTCGCCAAAGCCAAAGGTTGTGAGCCAAATGCGCAGGTGCGAGACTCCTGCGGAGCGGTTCTGTTGATCGCAGGCCAGGGGAGACCCCGCAGGTATTAGTTTGCTTGAGGAGGCTCCCGGACTGCCCGCGGTCGCGCTCAGTTGATGCGAGCAACCGGAGCGTAATCAAAATCCGGCATGATTTAAGGACCGGGCGCTTTTTGTCCGGTTTTTCTTACAAGTAAAGAAAGTATAAGATTTTACCCCATATTTAAACGAATAAACCAGTGTCTTGACCGAGAATCAAAGCGGAGGTGCGAGACGCCTGCGGGATCAGGTGCCAGCGAGACCCCGCAGATTTCTGCTTGTCTGAGGAGGCTCGCGGTGCGCCCGCGGTCGTGCTCTGTTGATGCGAGCAACCGAAGCGATGATTCAACACTGTAAAGACACAAACCAATCACACATGACTGGAGATTAAGGACCGGGCGCTTTTTACTCGGTTTTTCTTATACGCGCATAGTTGTTTTGCCAGATGTGAACAAAATATTAATTCTACTGTGTCTAATATAAATATTCGCAACATTCTATTGACACTGATAAATTGATCGTGTAAACTGACATCACTCACTAAAAAAAAGTCTTCCAAGAAGGTAAATATAATGTTCCGTTCAAAAGCGTACGAAGTAGTCGTCATTTTGATTAGCTAGGACTCAGGTGCATCAATCGTTCAATCGATCGTATGTGCTTCGAGTCCTCTTCGTTCTGATCGGGACCGGAGCTGGCCCCATTCAGAATCATCTGGATGGGGCTTTTCGTTTAGGTGAGAAGCGAGCATGCTGCGTATCAGAAAAAAGGCATGGAAGACAAAGAATGAGACAGATGTACAGAAAAAGGAGACGAGAAGGATGAAGATTGTTGTTATCGGAGCAGGAGCTATGGGTCTGAGATATGGGGTGCTGCTGCAGGAAGCAGGGAATGACGTTCATTTTGTAGACACGTGGGAACCAAACGTTGAAGAGATCAAAAAAAACGGCGGTGTCCACGTATGGCGTGACGGTAAGGATGAACGGTTTGCTGAAGTCTCTTGCAGCTATCCTGAAGACTATCATGAAGAACCTGACCTTGCGATTGTGTTTGTTAAAGACATGCATACGGTTGAGACGATGGAAAGGTGTAAGCATTTCATCGGCAAGAACACCTATGTCATGACTAATCAAAACGGCTTCGGCGGCGCTGAATACATTGCTCAGTTTGTTCCTCGTGAGCGTATTATCGCAGGTACCGCAATGATTGCAACCGTCATGAAAGGGCCTGGAAAAGTCGACTTTATCGGTAAGCGTGGCGCAGGTCATGTGCATATCGTCCGCGTAGCGGGTGAACCTAATGACTTTATTTATAAAGTCGCTGATGAAATGGAAAAGGCACTGATGCACCCGACTGTTCAGAAGGATTATATGGGTACTGTTTGGACGAAGCTCGTGTTCAACTCTGTTGTCAACACGTTATGTACACTCATGAATATGAAGATGGGTCAATTTGCGGCTTATAAGAATGCAAAGGAAAT
Organism: Sporolactobacillus sp. PKPK-6; assembly: GCF_056678885.1. NCBI lineage: Bacteria > Bacillati > Bacillota > Bacilli > Caryophanales > Sporolactobacillaceae > Sporolactobacillus > Sporolactobacillus sp. PKPK-6. The sequence continues at coordinate 2,045,219 of NZ_JBWXPA010000001.1, forward strand.
GTCACGCAAGCTGATCTATGAAGCTTATGATGCAATTGACGCGGAAGGGTTTGAACTGGAAGTCTCTCGTGATGAACTTGTCGATCAAGTCATGTACGTTTCCGAAGTCAGCAATCCGCTGCACTATCCTTCAATGCATCAGGATATGAGTACGAACCGTCCTACAGAGGTTGATTACATCAACGGCGCCATTGTCCGTCTTGCTGAGAAGAACGGACTGGAGGCTCCGTACCACTCAATACTCGTTGACCTTGTGCATCTGAAAGAAGAATCGAGAAAATATAACGAAGAATAATTAAAAATCTGATCCATTTCTTGATTCTTTGCATCGATAAATTATAAATATAAGATAAAAACTCCGGGATATGATGCTATTTTGTGCATGCGCCGGAGTTTTTTGCGGCTTTTTATCAGTTGGGGTAAAATGGACTATAGATTTTGTGCGTATAAAAATGAGCGGAACAATCACTTGATTTCATAGGAGGATAAAATGACTGAAAAATTTAAGCGTGTTCATATAATTGTGCTCGATTCGGTGGGCATTGGCGAAGCAACCGATGCAGCAAAGTATAATGATGAGGGCTGCGATACAATCGGACATACGGCAGCGGCGATGAACGGTTTAGCTGTTCCGAATTTGGAAAAGTTAGGCTTAGCTAATATTCGGCCCGAACAACCCATTCAAGGTGTGCAGGTTCAGGAAAAACCGCTGGCCTATTATACGAAGATGCACGAAATTTCAGCTGGGAAAGACAGTATGGACGGGCATTGGGAAATGATGGGTCTTCCCGTGCGTACACCGCTTCATACCTTTCCAAACGGATTTCCCGATGAACTGATTCATAAAATTGAAGCATTCAGCGGCCGAAAGGTGATCTGGAACAAACCGGCGAGCGGTACGGAGATTCTCAAAAAACTCGGTGAGCGCCAGATGAAGACGGGAGAACTGATCGTGTATACTTCCGGTGATTCCGTGCTGCAGATTGCCGCTCATGAAGGAATCATACCGCTTGATGAACTGTACAAAATTTGTGAATATGCACGTGAACTGACGATTCCTGAGCCATATCATCTCGGACGCGTGATCGCTCGCCCTTATGTTGGCGATAATGCCGATAATTTTGAGCGTACGGCTAATCGACGCGACCTCACACTCGTACCGCCGGAAAAAACTGTGCTTAATCTCTTGCAGGATGCAGGTATTGATACATTAGCAATTGGCAAAATCAATGATATTTTCAGTGGAAAAGGAATTAAGGATGGCTGGCATACGGTCAGCAACGAGGACGGCATGGAACGGTTCATTGCTCTTTTAGATCAAGATTTTCATGGCCTAAGCTTTACCAACCTTGTCGACTTTGACGCGAAATATGGTCATCGCCGCGAACCGGTGCTCTTTGGCAAAGCACTCGAAACCTTTGATCGGCAGCTTGGCCAGGCACTTGATAAATTGAAAGATGACGATCTGCTTATGATCACCGCAGATCATGGCAACGATCCCGGGTTCCGAGGAACAGACCATACACGCGAGTTCGTTCCGCTGTTGGTGTACTCACCTTCCTTCGCAGCAGGCAAGGCACTCCCGGTTCGCAAAACCTTTGCGGATCTTGGCGCAACAATCGCTGATAACTTTAATACGGAGAAACCAAAAGTAGGAGCAAGCTTTTTAAATGATCTAAAATGAATCCGGGGTGAGCGGAATGAGAATGGTCGACATCATTACGAAAAAGCGGGACGGATTTGCGCTGTCCCCGGAAGAAATCCGTTTTTTTATCGATGGTTATGTCAATGGCAGCATTCCTGATTATCAGGCGAGTGCGCTGGCTATGGCTATTTATTTCAAGGATATGACCGACCAGGAAATTGCTGAACTGACACGGGCAATGGTTGACTCGGGAGAAACTGTAGATCTGTCAGCGATTACCGGAATAAAAGTCGATAAACACTCGACCGGTGGTGTTGGCGACACAACCACGCTGGTTCTGGCGCCGCTTGTCGCCGCAGTCGGAGTTCCTGTGGCCAAGATGAGCGGACGCGGTTTGGGCTTTACCGGCGGAACCATTGATAAGCTGGAATCGATCTCCGGTTTTTCTGTTGAGATGAGCGGTGAGCAGTTTGTCATGCATGTGAACCGTGACCATATTGCGATTATTGGTCAAACCGGCGACCTTGTTCCGGCAGATAAGAAGCTTTATGCATTACGTGATGTCAGCGGGTCGGTTGAATCCATTCCGCTGATTGCGAGCTCAATCATGAGCAAAAAAATCGCGGCAGGTGCCGATGCGATCGTTCTAGAAGTGACGTGCGGTTCCGGAGCTTTTATGAAAAGCGAGGGAGATGCCGTCCGCCTTGCGGAAACGATGGTACAGATCGGCAAGCATGTTGGCAGAAGGACGGCGGCTGTGATTACGGATATGGATCAGCCGCTAGGCTTTGCAATTGGCAACGCGCTTGAAGTGAAAGAAGCCATCGATACGCTGCAAGGACATGGTCCCAGTGACTTGCGCGAGCTTGTGCTTGAGCTAGGCAGCCGAATGGTTCTGTTTGCCGGCAAGGCATCGCATCCGGATGAAGCAAAACAGCTGCTTGAACAAGCGCTGGAACAGGGCAAGGCATTTGATAAATTTAAACAATTTATTAAAAATCAAGGTGGGGATCCGAGCATCGCTGATTATCCGGAGCGATTGCCGAAGGCCGAATATCAGATCCGGCTTCCCGCCCAATCATCCGGGGTGGTCGCTGAAATGAAGGCGGACCAGATCGGTCTTGCGGCCATGCTGCTTGGTGCCGGAAGAGCGACGAAGGAAGATACCATCAACCATGCAACAGGCATTGTTCTGCACAAAAAGGTTGGCGACTCTGTGACCGAGGGAGAAACTCTGCTCACCATTCACTCGGATTCTAAGCGTATCGACCAAGTTATAGAGAAACTGAATCAAAATATAACCATTGCCGGCCATGCAGACAAGCCGGCGCTCATCCACAGAATCATTCACTAAAAGGAGAGACAGACATGAATCAGCTCGCAAAATATATTGATCATACAGCACTAAAAGCAGATGCAACGGAGAAGGATATCCTGAAGCTGACTGAGGAGGCAAAAAAATTCGATTTTGCCTCCGTATGCGTGAACCCATGCTGGGTTCCGCTCGCCGCAGAACAACTCAAAGACTCTGAAGTGAAGGTATGTACGGTTATCGGTTTCCCGCTCGGAGCGGCAACAAGCGAAGCAAAGGCATTTGAAACAAGGGATGCGATCGCCAAAGGCGCTGAGGAAGTAGACATGGTCATTAATATCGGCGCTTTGAAAAGCGGAAAAGAAGAAAAAGTTCAGGCAGACATTCATGCCGTTGTGCAAGCGGCCGAAAAACAGGCGCTTGTTAAAGTAATCATCGAAGCCTGTTTGTTAACCGATGATGAGAAGGCACGTGCTTGTCAGTTAGCTGTTCAGGCGGGAGCGGATTATGTGAAGACATCAACCGGATTTTCTACCGGAGGTGCAACCGTTGAAGATGTTGCGCTCATGCGTCAGACGGTGGGTGAAAATGTCGGCGTCAAAGCGGCAGGCGGCATTCATTCGAAAGCAGATGCCGAAGCAATGATCGCTGCTGGTGCTTCTCGGATTGGTGCAAGCTCAGGGGTTAAAATCATTGCTGAGGCAAACGGAAACGGGAATACGCTTTAATAAAGACTTGAATTAATTGTGTATAGTGTGGTATACTTTTTGTCGTGCCGAATGAGTGGGATTGTTCCCGTTCAACTGTTGCACGATGATTATAGGGCGTTGGGCAAGTGGTTAAGCCAATGGATTCTCATTCCATGATCGCGGGTTCAATTCCCGTACGCCCTCTATAAACGAAAAGCAGCCATCCGGTTAAGACGGATGGCATTTATTTTTACTTTCGTTATTGTAAGCGTTTACATATTGAGCTACAATAAAGAAGGAAAATGTGAACAGAATGTGACGATGCAATGAGTAATTTTTGAGCATATAAAAAAATAATGAAAGGACGTGATGATTTTGGCTAAAAAACGAATTGTCATTCTTGGAGCAGGTTATGGAGGATTGCGCACATTAAAGAAATTGCAAAAAATGAAACCAAATGCAGACCTTATTCTTATTGATAAGAACAATTACCATTGTGAAACGACTTCACTTCATGAGGTTGCAGCCGGGACATCGAATTCAGATGAAATTTGCTATTCACTTAATCTTGTTATTGATCAGAAGCAGACAACATTTATTCAGGGTACTGTCCTGCATGTGGACAAGGAAGCAAGACAGGTCTTCCTGAAGGATCATGATCCTGTTTCCTATGACTATTTGCTGATTGGATTGGGTTTTGAACCGGAATATTTCGGTATCAAAGGCATGAATCGCTATGGTCTGTCCATCGCAGATATTCCTTCTGTAACGAAAATAAAAGATCATATTGAAAATCAGTTTGAAAAATGGAGTAATGATCACCGTCCGGAGCATTTGGTGATTGCAGTCGGCGGTGCAGGGTTTACAAGTTTTGAATTTTTAGGAGAACTGACTCATCGCATTCCGAAACTTATTGAACAGTTCCAAGTGGATCGGAGTTTAGTACGTATCCTGTGTATTGAACCAACGCCTCATGCGCTTCCGATGTTCAATCGAAAATTGGCGGAATACGGCGCGCATAAGCTGAGCGAGAACGGTGTTGAATTTATAATCGGCAGGGTCAGCGGTATTGATGCTGAACGGATCTATTACAAATCAGGTGATCAAATCAAAACGCTTCAGGCCGGTACATTTGTTTGGACCGGGGGAGTCAGCGGAAGTTCTGTTGTCAGTGCATCGGGATTTGCGCAGCGCCGCGGTCGCGTGATTGTTAACGATGACTTATCTGTTCCTGATCATCCGGAAATTCTGATTATAGGCGATTGTTCAGCTGTCATTAATCCGGAAGATGGTCGTCCCTATCCGACCACCGCGCAAATTGCGATGCAGCAAGCGGATTGTGCGGCATATAACTTGAATGCAAGGATTGAGGAAGCGTCGACAAAGCCGTTTGTCTTTAAATTTATGGGCACCGTGTGTTCGCTTGGCCGCAATGATGCGGTCGGAGAAATTATGGGCAGAAATCTCAAAGGCCGACCGGCATCCATTATGAAAAAAGTGATTGAAAACCGATCGCTGGCAAAAATCGGCGGTGTTGAAACCATGATAAAAAAAGGGAGATTCAGCCTGAACAAATAAAAAATAATAAGGAGCCTGCAAACTAAATCATTTGCAGGCTCCTTCTAGTTAATAACCCCCGATAGCTTTACTCTTTGTCTATTCTATTATTTAGCTGCGACCGCGTCCGGAACTTTTGCCAATGCCTGTTCCAGATCATAGATGATGTCGTCAACGCTTTCGATACCAATGGATACACGAATCAGTTCGGGTGTTACACCGGTAAAGGCCTGTTCTTCCGCAGTCAATTCAGCATGTGTCGTGCTTGCCGGATGAATGATCAGCGATTTTGCATCGGCCACATTGGCGAGCAATGAGAACAGCTTTACATTGTTGATTAATGTCTTACCCGCTTGTAGTCCGCCTTTCACGCCAAATGTGAAAATGGATCCGGGACCTTTTGGAAAGTATTTTTTTGACAGTTCTTTGTATGGGTTGCCATCAAGTTCAGGATAGTTTACCCATGTGATTTTCGGATGATTGTTTAAAAACTCAGCAACTTTGCGTGCATTTTGAACATGGCGTTCCACACGCAGGGAAAGAGATTCCAAGCCTTGCAGGAACAGGAATGCATTCTGCGGGCTGACTGTTGCGCCTGTGTTGCGCAGCAGCTGAACACGTGCTTTTGCAGCGAATGAAGCAGGTGCGAGATCAGCATAGACCAAGCCGCCGTAGTTTTTGTCCGGTGTCGTGAAATCAGGGAATTTGCCACTTGCCCGCCAGTCAAATTTTCCTCCGTCAACGAGAATGCCTCCGATAGCAGTTCCGTGGCCACCAATAAATTTCGTAGCAGAATGGACAACGACATCTGCGTCGAATTCGATTGGACGAACGAGGTAAGGTGTTCCGAAGGTGTTGTCAACAATGAGAGGAATTTTATTTTCGTGTGCGATATTGGCAACGGCTTCGATATCGAGAATATTGATTTTCGGGTTACCAATCGTTTCACCGTAGAGTGCTTTTGTATTATCACGGATTGCTGCGCGGAAATTTTCCGGATCATCCGGATCAACGAATGTGACATCAATACCGAGTTTTTTCAAAGTGACATTGAACAATTCATACGTACCACCGTACAAGGTAGAGGCAGCAACAATATGATCACCGGCATTTGCAACATTCAAAATGGCGTACGTAATCGCCGCAAGTCCTGAAGAGGTGGCAAGAGCTGCGGATCCGCCTTCAAGCTGAGCAACGCGCTGTTCAAAGACATCTTCAGTTGGGTTCATAATGCGTGCATACACATTGCCCGGCCTTTTCAATTGAAAGAAGTCTGCTGCTTCGTCTGCATCCTTGAATACAAATGAAGTAGTCTGATAGATTGGTACGGCACGTGCACCTGTTGCAGGATCAGGCACTTGACCTGCGTGTACCTGCAAAGTCTCAAAACCATATTTTCTTTCCTCTGCCATGTTCATCTCTCCCTATGTTCTTTAAGTTTTACATTAAATAAAATCTTAGAAAAAAGGGTGCGCAGATTAAAAGACCGCTTCCCGCAGAGTAGATAGGGAAGCGGCCTTATTCGCCGGTTCTTTTCTTATCTGCCAGAATTTAATCTGCTGGAATTAACACCATACACATCAAACGTGCTGGTTGTCGGGCTTCGTCGGGCCAGTCCCTCCGCCACTCTTGATAAGATTTATTTAATTGTGTACAGTTTATCGTGCTGTGTTTTATTTGTCAAGCAATAAATACAAGTAATTTGATATGTTTAATCAAAAATAAAGAAAAAGGCGAATGCGTGAAGCATTCGTCTCTTTCTGATAGAATGACAGACCTGATTAATAGAGACCGTCAACTGTTTCTTTTGTGCTGATGTAGATATTCTTCGTTTGCGTATAAGCATCAAGAATACTCTTATACGTTTCACGGCCGATACCGGATTTCTTGTAGCCGCCGAATGGAGCACCTGCAGGAAGCTGGTTGTAGGTGTTGACCCACATACGACCGGTACGTACGCTGCGAGCGACACGGAGTGCCTTGTTGATATCTTGTGTCCATACCGCACCGCCAAGACCGTAATCCGATTGGTTTGCGAGTTTAATTGCTTCATCTGCATCTTTAAATTTGATAACCGTTGCAACCGGTCCGAAGATTTCTTCCTGAGCGATTCGCATGTCGTTATTTGCGTCTGCAAGAAGCGTTGGGGCCATGAAGACACCTTTATCGAGGTTGTTGTCCGTCAGCTGGCATCCGCCGGTCACAAGCTTTGCGCCTTCATCCTGGCCGATCTTAACATATTCCAAGATCTTTTCCAGTTGCCGTTTGTTGACTTGAGCACCCATTTGAACGCCGTCTTCCCAAGGCAAACCGACATTAACTTTCTCGAATGCATCTTTTAGTGCGCTAACGAATTTATCATAGATGCCTTCTTGAACGAAGATTCGTGAACCTGCACAGCATACTTGGCCTTGATTGAATAGAATGCCGAGCTGTGCGCCTTCAATGGCACGTTCCCATGGAGCGTCATCAAAGAAAATGTTGGCCGATTTGCCGCCGAGTTCAAGGGTTGCCGGAATCAAGCGCTTTGCAGCTGCCGCGGCAACTTCATAACCGATTTGGGTTGAGCCGGTGAACGCAAGCTTTGCAAAGCCGGGATGATGCAGCATATAATCGCCGGAATCAGAGCCGCGTCCGGTAATAACATTCACGACTCCTGCTGGGAGTGCCTGATCGAAAATTTTAGCCAATTCGAGCAGACTCAGTGATGTTGAAGAAGATGGGTGAATGACAACCGTGTTTCCTGCTGCAATTGCAGGAGCAATCTTCCAAGCGGCCATCAGCAATGGGAAGTTCCAAGGAACAATTTGCCCAACGACACCAATAGGTTCCTTTAGATTGATGGTCAATGTATTTTCGTCAAGTGCGTTAGCCGTGCCTTCTTCGGAACGGATAACACCGGCAAAATAGCGGAAGTGATCTGAACTTGCCGGAACGTCAATTCCCTTTGTTTCACGAAGCGGTTTGCCGTTATCTAATGTTTCAACAAGTGCCAGGTGATCAGCGTTTTCATCAATTAAATCAGCGATCTTAAGCAACAGAGTACTTTTCTCTTGAACGCTGACATCCTTCCATGTGTCAAATGCTTTTGTAGCTGCTTCCACAGCTGCGTCTACATCGGCATGACTCGCGTCAGTGAATTCAGTCAGCTTTTCACCGGTGCTAGGATTGTAGCTTGCTATTTTTTTACCTTCAGAGCCTTCAACCCATTTACCGCCGATATATAGTTTGTATTCAGTATCTACTGCGTGTTCCAGGACTGTGTCTTTAATACTCATTGCACATCTTCCCTTCAAAATTTAGTGTAATTAATATCACATGTCTATTGTAATGCAGAGTTTCAAAAAATAAAAAGAAAACGCTCTCTATTTTTAAAACAAATGCAAAATGCTAATTGTAACGGATGCGACTGTTACTCAAATGGATAGCGGATGCCCCATTGATCACGCACGTTGGTCATAATTTTCATCACACTGTCGGTCAGCGGAAGTGTTTGTTCATCAATTTCTCGGTTTACTGCAGCATTCATGTAATCGTATTCATAAACCATTGCCTGATCAGTGCTTCCGGCTTTAAGTGTTTCCGTGCGACCATCCGGATAGGTAATGGTCGCTTGATCAGCTCGCGGAAAATTGTCCACAGTTATATAAGCTTTATCTCCGGTGACAATTCCCCGTTTCGGCAATTTCGCTCTCATCGTGAGTGTAACAACAGCCATTTGGTCATCCGGATTTTTTAAAATAATGCCGGATTGTTCATCGGCACCGGTCTCGAATTGTTTGACTGTGGTCAAGATTTCATTAGGCTGGCTGCTGAGAAAGAAACGCGCAAAGGACAGGGCGTATGCACCAATATCAAGAAGTGCGCCTCCTGCGAGATTCATATTGAAGAAACGATTGTTTACGTCATATGGTTTTAGGCTGCCGAAGGTAACGTTCACCATTTTGACTTCGCCAATGGCTCCGCTCTCGACGACTTCCTTCAGCTTTTGATAAAGTGGCATGTGATAAATCGTCATTGCCTCGGCAACAATCAAATTCTTTTGCTTTGCGTAACGAATGACAGGATCCAGTTGCCTGCTGCTGACTGTAATTGCCTTTTCGCATAGGACGTGTTTGCCTGATTCCAAACACTTAAGCAGGTAGCTGTAATGATTGGAATGAGGTGTTGAAAGGTAAACGATGTCAATGGCAGGGTCACTTAAAAGTTCATCGTAACTTCCGTAAGCTTTCTCAATATGATTCTTGTCGGCAAAGGCTTGGGCACGTTCCAAGCTTCGCGAACCGACCCCATATATTTTGCGGCCGCTCGCATGCAGCGTCTGCGCAAATTCAGCAGCAATGGCTCCGGGACCGATGATCGCCCATTTTCGATCACTCATTAATGGTTCACCTCACGAGATGTCTTGCTTAGCCAGCGCATGCCGTTTTCGCCGGCGATCAATGCCTTTGTTGCAACATCGACGAAAAGAGATGTATCAATGACGCCGCGGATAGCTTGTAAATCGTCGTCCAGTTTTCGAATATCACTAACCTGATCAAAATAGACATCCATTAAAAGATGGCCGTTATCGGAGATCGTGAATCCATCCTTTGCCGCACTGCGGCGCATCTCCGGTCTTCCACCTAATTGTTCAACCTTGCTGCGTACGTAGGCCATAGCCTCGGTCAGAAGTTCTAGGACAACTGGCTTTTCGAAGGTTAATGTCTGTGCGTATTTGGATTCATCAACGAGAAGGATGTACTCATCAGCCATTGAACCGATGAGTTTCTCTAATGCATGAATCCCTCCGCCGCTTTTTAGGGCAAAAAGCTGCTGGTCAACTTGGTCGCATCCGTCAAAGGCCAAATCAATATGATCGACGCACTCTGTATGGAGTACCTGCAGACCATTCTCTAAGCAGAGTAGCTTTGTTTGCATTGAGGGCGTGACAACTTGCACCTCAAAATTATCTTTTTCTTTAATAAAATGAATCAGATGACTGATCGTACTGCCTCCGCCTAAGCCAATGATCGAATGATTGGGAATGATCGCCAAAGCTTCTTTGGCACATTCTTTCTTAATATCAAAAGCGCTCGTTTTCATCACCACCGATCGCACATATGTGCGAATATAAAGAATATGTGCTATTTAATGGCTTAAGTATACCATGCTTAAATGTACTGTTCAAACAATAGTCCTCGGCAGAAGCAGAATAGTGAAAAAATTATTGTGCTGATTTGATCTGACAACCAGAAGTGAATAAAAGACCTTTAATGAAGCATATTTTAATTGTGTTGTTTGTTTTTCGGAAAAATGTTAGAATGAAATTCCGTTAAAACATATTCAATTACTCGGATATAAAAATAGGCAACGGGAGACAAACAAATCCGGCTTGATGAAACGAGCAAGGATATACGTAGCAGGAGGAAAAACAATGAAGAAATTATTGATGGGTTTTTTAATGGCGGTACTTGCATTTTCATTAATTGGATGCAGCGCGGCAGGTCATTCATCCAAAAACAAAAGCGCAGTTGATCAGATTAAGGAAAAAGGTGTGCTGAAGGTTGGAACTGAAGGTACCTATGCACCTTATACCTATCATGACAGCAAAACAAATAAATTGGTCGGTTTCGATGTTGATGTGATTCGCGAAGTGGGCAAACGAATGGGTGTAAAAGTACAATTTAAGGAATCAAATTGGGATTCACTGTTTGCGGGCCTGAATGCGAAACGATTTGACACGATTTCTAATGATGTCGGTGTGACACCCGAGCGCGTGAAGAAATATGATTTTTCACGTGTCTACTCAACATCCCAGTCCGTCATTGTCACACGTAAGAATAATAATAAGATTAAAGCACTGAGCGATTTGAAGGGAGTTAAGGTTGCCCAAGGTCTCTCCAGTAACTATGGGGAAATGACGAAAAAGGCAGGGGCGGTCATTGTGGGTCAGGACGAATTGTCCAAAGCCTTGAAGCTTGTGAGCCAGGGACGTGTCGATGCAACCGTTAATGACCAAGGAGCGGTGCTGCAATATTTCAAAGAAACGAACGACAGCAATCTCAAAATTGCGGCACTCGTTAAGTCCAATGCGGCAGACATCGCTTTTCCTGTGCTTAAGGGAAGCGATTTGGACAAAGAATTTACGAAGCAGCTCAAGGCAATGAAGAAAGACGGTACACTAAAGAAAATATCTGAGAAATACTTTGGAAAGGACATCAGTAAATAAATGGCACCCTTTGTATTAGGAGAAATCACGATTGACTGGCCGCTTGCATTTCATTCGTTTTGGCCGATTCTCCAAGGCGGTCTGATTTACACGATTCCGCTTGCCATCATTTCATTTATTTTTGGCCTTGCACTTGCCATGCTGATGGCACTCTTGCGTTTGTCGAGAGTGCAGGTGGCACAAGGAATCGCTCGCGTCTATATCTCGATTATTCGCGGTACGCCGCTGCTTGTTCAATTGGCGATTATTTTTTATGGCCTGCCGGATCTCGGTATTGAAGTCAGTCCGTTTGCCGGAGCCGTTGTCGCGCTGTCGATGAATGTCGGCGGTTATGCGGCGGAAACGATTCGCGCATCAATCCTCTCTGTTCCTAAGGGACAGTGGGAAGCGGGCTATACAATTGGCATGAACTATGCACAGGTCATGCGGCGGATCATTCTTCCGCAAGCCGCACGTGTTTCGGTGCCGCCGCTGTCCAACACATTTATCAGCTTGGTCAAGGACACGTCATTGGCATCAACGATTACGGTGACGGAGCTTTTCCGGCGCGCACAGGAAATTACCGCCACAAGTTATGATTTTCTGCTGCTCTACTCAGAAGCGGCATTCATTTATTGGGTCTTCTGTTTCATCCTTTCAATTATTCAGGGACGCATTGAAAGCAGACTTGATCGTTATGTGGCAACTCATTAATGAAGGGAGGCAGGTAGATGTTGCTTCAAGCTATGGATATTCACAAATCATTTGGCGAAAGCCGAATTTTAAAGGGCGTTGATTTAACTCTGGATGAAGGGAAGGTCCTCGTCATTATCGGACCTTCGGGCTCCGGTAAAACGACCCTGCTGCGCAGCTTGAATCTGCTTGAACTTCCGGAACAAGGAACGCTTGAAATCAATGGAAAACACGTGGATTTTAGCAAAAGACTATCAAAAAAAGAAACACGCGATATTCGAAGTCAGTCAGCAATGGTGTTTCAGAGCCATAATTTGTTTCCTCACAAAACCGTGCTCGAAAATGTGATTGAAGGCCCGGTCATTGTACAAAAGATTCCCAAAGACCGAGCGATTGATGAGGCACGAGAAATCTTGGATCAGGTCGGGCTCATCGATTATCAAAATCAATACCCTTTCCAACTTTCCGGCGGACAGCAGCAGCGCGTGGGCATTGCCCGTGCCGTTGCACTGAAACCGAAGCTGCTGTTGTTCGATGAGCCAACCTCTGCACTGGATCCTGAGCTTGTAACTGATGTGCTGAAGGTTATGAAAGATTTGGCGACAAAAGGGTGGACGATGGTTATCGTTACTCATGAGCTGAAGTTTGCTCAGGAAGTTGCCGATAAAGTGATTTTTGTTGATCAAGGAGTCATTTCGGAAGAAGGGACTCCTGATCAACTGTTTCAGCATCCGCAACATGAACGAACACGCCGGTTTCTGAGCCGAATTTTGCAGCGCACATAATTAAAAATTAATAGGACTTATATTAAAGCAAATCTGGGAGGATAAATCTGGATTTGCTTTTTTAGTTAGAAGAGTTATGGTTTGGTTGTTTCTTGCCTGAATTCATTTGTTAGATTATTCTAAAATATAGGAACGCAATTGCATTGTTGACGTTCACATCATGACCTTGGAAAAGGGTTGATCGTTCGATGAATCAAATTGACTTAAACTGTGATTTAGGAGAAAGTTTCGGGCATTATGTGATTGGAAATGATGAAAAAATTTTGCCGCTCATCTCATCGGCTAATGTAGCCTGCGGTTTTCATGCGGGGGATTTTTCTGAAATGCACCGAACAGTCGCTCGTGCAAAAAAGAATGCTGTGGCCATCGGCGCACATCCCGGTCTTCCAGACTTAAAAGGATTTGGAAGGAAAGAGATGCACGTTTCACCTACTGAAGTCTATGACATGGTTGTGTATCAAATTGGCGCGCTCCAAGCGGTAGCTAAAGCACAAAATATTCGAGTGAATCATGTGAAGCCGCATGGCGCGCTGTATCATATGGCATCAGATCAGGAAAAATATGCGAAAGCAGTTGTTCAGGCAGTATCTGATGTAGATCCGAATCTGCTTTTATTTGCTATGGACGGAACTTTTTTGGCATCTGCAGGTGAGGAGGTGGGGCTGCATGTCATTTATGAAGCCTATGCGGATCGTACCTACCAGCCCAATGGATCGCTGACGCCAAGATCGGAACCAAAGGCACTCATTACTGAAACGGATCAGGCGCTGAGACAAGTGATGCAAATGCTTCAAGACAGAACAGTGACAGCGGTGAATGGCGGCAAGGTAAGTGTGCGTGCTGAAACCCTTTGCGTTCATGGAGACGGAACTTCAGCGCTTGCTTTTGCTGCGACCATACGGAAAGAGTTGCAGAATTGTGGAGTTAAGATTAAATCCTGGACCTGAATCGCTTCACAGGACAAAAGAAATTACGGTCGGAGGTGCCCTATGCTTAGAATCGAGCCATTTGGCGATCAAGCGGTTCGTGTCATTTTCGGCGATCAAATAGCACCTGAAATCCAAATGAAAATTAAACGGTTTACGGAACAATTTGACCTGGCGCCTTTTGCTGGATTTATTGAATATGTACCTTCGTACACGAATATCGTGTTTTTCTATAATCCAATAGAGGTGCTGCGTGGCGGTAGAAAAGAGATCACGGCGCAGCAGCAAGTCATCAATTATTTAGCGAACATGGCGAAACGTGTGAGCGGCAGCGTCAATCATAAAATGGAAAGACGTACTGTGCATATACCGGTATGTTATGGGGGAGACTTTGGGCCGGATTTGGACGAAGTGGCTGAACTTCGCGGCTTGAGTGTCCGTGAAGTTATTGACATGCATTCTGCTCCGGACTATTTGGTTTACATGCTTGGTTTCGCTCCGGGCTTTCCATTCTTGGGTGGGCTTTCGGAACAATTAGCCACACCAAGGAGGGCGACTCCGCGATTGAAAATCGCTGCCGGATCGGTCGGTATTGCCGGAAAACAGACAGGAGCTTACCCGCTTGATTCTCCTGGAGGATGGCAAATTATTGGGCGCACACCACTGCCTCTTTTTATGCCGGAGTCAGATCCGCCGACTTTGCTTGCTGCCGGAGATCTCGTGAAATTCGATCCGATATCGAGACAAGAGTACATGGGTATTAAGGAGGGGCAGTCATGGGTTTGATCTTAATTCGAAAAGGATTTGCCTCTGCTGTGCAGGACCTGGGGAGATTGGGATATCAGAAATTCGGCATGATTGTCGGTGGAGTGATGGATCCGCCATCGGCAAAACTGGCAAACTGGCTGGTTGGTAATGATGAATCAGATGCGGTCATTGAGTATTCTTTTCTCGGACCAAGTATTCTTTTTCCCGAAGATGCCTTGTTTGCTATAACAGGGGCTGTCTGCCATCCAAGCCTCGACGGACAGAAAATCGGCACCGGAAAGCCATACCTCGCACGTGAAGGGCAAATCCTAACGATCGGCGGTTTGGTCTCCGGAAGCAGGGGCTATTTGGCTGTGGCCGGCGGAGTGAATACACCTTTGTGGTTTGGCAGTCGGTCCACCTTTGAAAAGGCAGGACAAGGAGGATTCATGGGGCGATTTCTGAAAGAGCAAGACCGAATCCCGGTCGGTGAACCTTCTAAAAGAGCAAAACATGTTATGGCGTCATTGGCTGAAAAGAAATCTGTGATCAGATGGTTCGCTGCAATACAAAGAACTTATCGAGATGTCCAGCCCATTCGCGTCATCCCGGATACATTATGGCCGCGTTTTTCTGAAACGAGCAGGCAGGTGTTCCTGAACACCGACTATCAGATTACTGCATCTTCAGATCGAATGGGCTACCGTCTGGAAGGTGCGGGATTAGATCTTGACAGACCTATTGAGCTTTTTTCGGAAGCAGTAACAAACGGTTCTATTCAAGTGCCAAGAGACGGACAGCCGATTATCTTGATGACCGATCACCAATCGACCGGCGGCTATCCAAGAATTGCTCAGGTAGCATCGGTGGATGTGCCGCTGCTTTCACAACTGCCGCCGAACAGCAAGTTGAGGTTTCAGCTGATTTCGAACAAGGAAGCGGAGAAACAATTCGTGCGGCAAGTGAAAAATCTTGAATTACTTCATAACATAATTACTATGCAATTAGACAGGATTGCGCGATGAATGTTCAAAAATCATGTTAAAAAAAATAACATTACCATGCGTAGACCTTTGCGGACCGTCATTTAAGACCTATAATGGTTTTGTTACGGTTTTACTTATAGGTGATGTTAAACAATGTTGTTGTTTAGTGGCTCCTCTACCGCCGGTTTATTGAACGTCGGGAGGGTGAAAGCAAGCGTTCACACATCATTTCATCAAATCGATGGATCTTTCAGTAAGCTGGAAGGCGTGAAATGCAGGGCTTTTCACGAATGAGCCAATAAACAGTGACAGACAACATAATTTTTTAACAAAGCCTACTTTTTATAAGGGGGACATTGAAGTGGCAAAGGAAATTTCGACATCAATGATTGACGCATTTTCAGACAAAATCCACAGTGTTGCTGAAAATAAGGTTGTTCAAGACGCGGTAATGAAAAGCGGAATTAAAGCGGCGACTTTAAACAGCAATGCAATTGTATCAATGAATCCAGTATTTTCAGAAGAAATTGAGACGGGCAAAGTTGCTGACCAGAAGCAAAGCGGAAGATGCTGGATGTTCGCTGCTTTGAATACATTCCGTCATAAATTCAGCGATGCTTTTAATCTTAAAGACTTCGAACTCTCACAAAATTATACGCTTTTCTGGGATAAGTTTGAGAAATCCAATTATTTTCTCGAAAGTATTTTGGATACGGCTGCTGAACCACTAGATGGCCGGCTCGTTTCGTGGCTAATGGATACGCCGCAGCAGGATGGCGGACAATGGGATATGCTCGTAGCCATTATTGAGAAATATGGTGTGGTTCCGAAGCAAGCGATGCCGGAAACGTTCCAAAGCAGCCGGACACTTGAACTGAACGGCATATTGAATACAAAGCTGCGCGAGGATGCCGGTGTCTTGCGCACGATGAGTGCGGACGGAAAGTCAAGGGATGCTCTTGAAGAAGCGAAAACAGCAATGCTGGGCGATATCTATCGTATTCTTGCATTCTCACTAGGTGAACCGCCGAAAGCCTTTGATTTTGAATATAGGGATGAAGATAAGAAGTTTCACAGAGATCTTGGCATGACACCACAAGACTTTTTCAAAAAATATGTCGGCCTTGATCTGAATGATTATGTTGCAATTATCAACGCACCGACACAAGATAAACCCTACAAGAAAACATATACAGTACAATATCTCGGTACCGTTGTCGGCGGTCACAAGATTAAATATTTGAATGTTGATATGGAGACGCTGAAGTCACTCGCCGTCAGCCAGATCAAGGATAATGAATCCGTATGGTTCGGCTGCGATGTAGGCAAATATTCGGACAATACACATGGCATTATGGATACAGCTTTGTATGACTTTGATACGGCATTCGGTACAGAGTTCAAGATGACGAAAGCGGAACGGCTCGATTACAAGCACAGCTGTCTAACCCATGCGATGGTACTGACTGGCGTGAATCTTGTTGATGGTAAACCAAACCGCTGGAAAGTGGAGAACAGCTGGGGCGAGAAATGGGGCACAAAAGGCTATTTTGTCATGAGTGATCCGTGGATGGATGAATATACTTATCAAGTCGTGATCAATAAGAAGTATCTTTCCGATGAGTTAAAGTCCGCTTTTGAACAAGAGCCAATTGAACTGAAACCTTGGGATCCGATGGGTGCTCTTGCAATCATGCAATAAGGACTATGCAATATGAACTTTAAAAAAACCGTTCTGATCGTTCAGAACGGTTTTTGTTTTTTTAGCAAATCGGAGGTCTTTTGGATGGCAAAAGGCAGAAAAAAAACAGGCGGTTTGTTGCGAATCTATTGTTCGTAATCTAAGAATAGCGTTATACTTAGACATAAGCTTAAAATAAATTTTGATTTACATAGATGAGATACAAATTTAATGTTCTTCCTCAATTATTTGCCTCATAGGTCATGGAGCAGTTACCTCGAAAGGAGTTTTTCACAGTGAACGGTCAATCTCGTATTAAGTACACGCAATTTTCAATCATACTTGTTGCTGTTTTGTTTTTAAGTCTATTATCCTACTATCCTGCGCAAGCGAAGAAATCTTATACATACTATGTTCATAAGACTTCCAAACTGTACACAAGCTCGAATAGTGCCAAACAATTCATACGTTATGTTCCAATTAACGCCAAGCTGAAGACCACAAGTAAGAAGACAAGTAAAATGGTTAAGGTGACCTATGGCGGAAGGAGCGGCTATGTTTTTCGGTCGAATTTATGGACAAAGCGAACCACGAAAACCCGATATATTCATAAAACATCTTATCTTTACTCAAGCCGAGATGCATCGAAACAACGCACCTGGAAAATAGCAATCAATAAGAAACTGACCACGGACAGCAATTTAAACTATAAAATGTATCATGTAAACTACAAAGGCAAACGCGGCTATGTATACAAGTCGAATTTGTCTCCGTATAAGACGACCATTGTTAAATACGTCAAAAAGAAGTCTAAGCAATACAAAAATTACAGCCGGACGAAACGTTATTCAGGAACGATTCCGCTCGGAACCCGTTTGGAAACGCAAAGCCCACAGTCAAATAAACTGTTTTGGGTTTCTTATAAAGGACGGAAGAGTTATGTTTACGCGGTCAATTTGACTAATGCCGAATTAAGCTACACGTATAACAATCCTGTTGCAGCTAACACCTATGGCGTGGTCTCGACAGGCGGAAATCATGGAATTTGGGATCAACCCTACGGAATCAAGGATGCAAAATCAGTCGGCAACATAGCTGATTATGAGCGTGTGCCGCTGAATGTACTGCGCGAGTCGGAAGTCGGCGGTGTGGTTTGGTATCAGGTCAGCGTTGACGGACGGACGCTTGGCTGGATCCATAAGAGTATTGTTCAATTGACATCAAATACGGCCAGTGACGGGAGCATTCCACATTTGGCTGTAGCAAGTGTGGCGAAGCCTAATTCATTCCTGTATCAATCGCCGGGCAATGGGGTTATTACCAGTCTTAACATCTATGCTAACCTGAGACTCAAAATTGATATGATCGCGAACAATGGCGAGTGGGTTCATATTAAGAAGTATACGGCAGGAACATCGCTCGGCTGGGCCCGAGCAAGTGATTTGTCCATTCAGTCGACAAGTGCCGGTAAAGCCTTGAACGTCAACTACGGAGCGACCATAGCCAGCAGCAAAGCGCCGATTTTTGATGATCAAGATCATTTTGTCGGATACAGCGGACAGTTTAATGCAGACGGCAGACATGTTCAAATTAATCAGGAAAAACAAGTAGAGAACGAAGAAAGATATCGTATTTCTTACAATAACCATGTGATCGGTTGGGTCGTCAGCACGGCGTTGAATCTGAATAACTCGACCATGAGTTATCAAATCGTGAAGAACACAGGCGCAATATACAACGGACAATCAAATGGGGATGCTCCTGATACAGGATTGGCACTCGGCTCCTTGTCTGCATACACGAATCGCATGCTTGAAGTCATTAAAACATCTGGTGATTGGTCGTTTATTAAGTACAACGATTGGTATGGAAAGATGGGCAAGGATATTGACCTTGGCTGGGTACGCAGCAGCGATTTGTCTGGTCTTAGATCGGGTACCGCCGATTTTCGCCATTTATTTACAGCTGGCGGAGGCAATCAGCAAGGACTGGCGTACAATCCTGATTTGGGACTGTACTATGTTGGTTATGATACCGGAGACGGGACCGGAAAAATTGTTGCTTATGATCAAAACGGCAACTACAAAGGTTCATCAGCAGTGACAACATTTGGTCATGCTTGTGCACTCAGTTATATAGACGGTAAACTCTATGAAGTCAGCAGTGCCGGACAAAAGCCGATTCTTCATGAAATTAACCCTGATCCAAATAATCTAAGCATTACAAAGACGACGACCCTTACCAGTTTTCCATACTATGTGGCGATGATGACGGCGAAGGACAGCAACACGTTAATTCTACTGACTGAATCGGTCGGCGGGAAAGATACGTTCTATGAATACACCATTTCCACAGGAAAACTGACTCAGACGGCGCAAATGAATAAAATGGGTATTGTTCAGGGCATGCATTATGAGAATGGAAAACTCTATTTCTTAGCAAATAACTATTTAACTGTTTTAAACGGAAATTATGCCATTGAAGATCGTTTCCAATTCTCCATTCCGAATGGCGGAACGCCTCAAGAGAGTGAAGGGTTGACGATGGTTAACGGTAAGTTAGCGATCGGATTCGCAGATCATACTATCTACATTCAAAATTAAACACAATCACTGGTGCCCGTGGCTCATACGGCCATTTGGGCATCTTTTTTTGAAATGACGAATCAACTATTGTTTTGCCGCGTGAAGTGAGGCTATACTCAAACTATGATTTTTAGCGAATGCAGAGAATAGAGAATTTTTATATTTAGATAAAGGGCGGGAAGGGAGCACAATTTACAGTGAAAAATCGAGTAAGGTCGACCACCTTATTAATTGTATGTGTATTCATATTTAGTTTATTGACTTATTATCCGACAAGTGCAAAAGCCTCTCGTACTTATTATGTACATAAGACCTCCAAGCTGTATTCTACTTCAGGTTCATCGAAGCAGGTGATGGGGTTCATTCCAATTAATGCACAGCTGAAAACGGCCAGTAAAACGAAGAGTAAAATGTATAAGGTAGTCTATGCAGGCCAAACGGGTTATGTATATAAGTCGAATTTGTGGACTAGGCGAACAACGGTAACGCGATATATTAAAAAGACCTCGTACTTGTATACAAGCTCAAATGCGGCAAAACAACGTGTGCAGAAAATTGCGATTAACAAAAGCCTTACAACGGATAGCAGTCTCGGCAATAAGATGTATCATGTGAATTATAAAGGAAAACGCGGCTATGTTTATGCCGTTAATCTGTCTACTAAAAAAACTCCGATCACAAAATATGTTATAAAGGCGTCGAAACGTTATAAAAATTATGCGCATACCAAAAATTATAAGGGTAACATACCTGTAAATACTGTGCTCACGACAACGAGCCCTCAGTCGAATAAACTCTACTGGGTGAACTATAATGGCGTCAATTGTTACGTATATGCTTCTAATTTAGCAAGTCAACCATTGAATTATTCCTATGACAATTCTATTCCGTCAAATACTTATGGAGTGGTTTCAGTCGGCGGAAATCATGGAATCTGGGATCAGCCGTATGGAATTGCCGGAGCCAAATCTGTTGGAAGAATTGCGGACTATGAACGTCTGCCGCTTAATATTCTTCGAGAATCAAAGGTAGGCAGTACAGTATGGTTCCAAATAGGTGTCGATGGACAGACATTGGGATGGATTCATAAGGATACGGTTCAAGTGACTTCTGAAGCAGCCGAGGACGGCAGCATCCCGCATGTGGCAGTGGCCAATGTACACAATACAAACGGACAACTCTATGCGAAGGTGAATGATTCTCCGCTCCCGGTATTTCTGAACATCTATGCAAACCTTAAGCTGAAAATCGATCAAATCGCGGACAATGGCCGATGGGTTCATATTAAGAAATATACGGCAGGTACGAGTCTCGGTTGGGTAAAGAGTGATGACTTGACGATTCAGGAAGCCAATGCGTCCGGATTAATCAATGTGAATTACAACGCAACCATCTCCAGCAGTACCGCACCGATTTTTGATGATCAATCAAGCTTTGTCGGGTATAGCGGCCAGTACAACGCGGACAATCGTGTCGTTCAAATTAACGAAGAGAAGCAGGTAGAGAATGAGGAAATGTACCGCATTTCGTACAATCATCATGTCATTGGCTGGGTGCGCAGCAATGCGATGAATCTTGTGAACCCAACAAAAGCGTATATGCAGGCGCGTGACCTAAATACGACATTCGGCATATACAATGGTCAAAGTAATGGAGATGCTCCTGACAGTAATGCGCGCATCGGCAATTTATCCAATTACAGCAGGCGCATGTTGGAAGTCACGAAGACATGGAATGATTGGTCGTTTATTAAATATAACGATTGGTTCGGACAGGCGGATAAGGATATTGACATCGGCTGGGTTAACAATGCAAGTCTTGGTGAACTCCAGACACGAACAGACGACTTTCAGTATCATATGCAAACAGGCAATGCCTCTGACGGCAAACAGCAAGGGCTTGCCTATGACTCCAAGAGAGATTATTACTATGTCGGATACGACCTTGGAAACGGATTGGGTAAGATCGCAGCCTATGATCGCGGCGGGAAAAAAGTGAACGAATCAGGGTCAATGACTTTAGGTCATGCCTGTGCACTCAGCTATAATCCTTATAATGATCAGTTATATGAAGTAAGTAGTGCGGGAGATGCACCAACAATTTACACGATTGATCCGGATTCTCTTGAAATGACAGGACCGAAAAAGGGATCGGAAACTGGTATATCTCTTGATACAAATCGTATTCCATATGTTGCCATGATGGCAGTGAGGGATCAGGATACGCTGATTTTACTGACCGAATCGTTTGGTGATGATTCTTTCTTCACTTATAACCTGAAAACAGGGAAACTTTCTGAACGACACAGCATGCAGAAAATGGGTATTGTTCAAGGTATGCAGTATGAGGATGGAAAACTATACTTCCTGGCAAACAATTATTTGACTGTGCTTAATGACAATTGGACTATTGCGGATCGTTTCCATTTCTCCATTCCGAATGGCGGAACTCCTCAGGAGAGTGAAGGATTGACCATGATGGACGGTAAGTTAGTGATCGGATTTGCAGATCATCATTTGTATATTGAAAAATAAATAAAAGGATGAGACAGGTGCCCACGGCTTTTTCAGCTGTTTGGACACCTTTTTTATTGAAACTTTTTTTCTTGCCGGATGTAAATATATGGTTGAAACAGATTATCCTTTGCATCTGCACTAGAAAAACACTAAAATGAAAATATAATCTGTTCCTAATACTAGATATACATTTGGGGCAGGAATAAAAGGAGAAAAGGAAACAGAAACTATGAATTTACTGATCGGCTATTTGCAAAAACAATCAGTCAGACGCGTCCTTATTTTTGCTCTGCTGGTATTTATTATTTACCTGTGTCGAAGTTTGATTGATTTGCTCTTGCTTACATTTATCTTTTGTTTTCTTGTGGACCGTTTAGAAACCTTTGTCCACCAAAAATTGAAATTGCCCAGACGGTTTGTGGTCATTGTTCTTTATTTGTTAATTGCGCTAGGCATCTATGCGGCACTGACCATTTACTTACCAATTATTGCCGATCAGACGGTACAGCTGTTTGACTCGATCATGAAGACAATTAAGGAATTTCGCGGATCCGTCGTGGTCAATGCGTTCTTGGATCAGCTGCAAAAGTATAATGTCGAATCCTATCTGAAATCGGGTGTCAAATTTCTGATTGATTCGTTTTCTTCCTTTGGTTCATTTACGATCGACCTGTTTCTGGCATTGCTGCTCAGCCTGTTCTTTTCTCTGGAAAAAGAGCGGCTGCTTAAGTTCTCAAGAGGATTTAAAACGAGTAAAATCGGGTTCCTATATGATGAGGTTGCTTTCTTCGGGTCTCGTTTCGTACAGACCTTCGGCAAGGTGATTGAAGCTCAATTTGTCATCGCACTTGTCAATACGGCCATTACAGCGATTATTCTTGCGTTGCTGCATTTCCCGCAGCTGTTCAGTTTGATTCTGATGGTTTTTGTTCTGAGTCTGATTCCGGTTGCCGGCGTTGTCATCTCGCTGATTCCGCTTTGTATGATTGGCTATACGATCGGTGGAATACAGGATGTTATTTATATGGTGCTGACGATTCTTGCTGTGCATACGGTCGAAGCTTATGTACTGAATCCTAAGCTGATGTCAGCGAAAACGGAACTCCCGGTTTTCTACACGTTTGTTGTCCTGATCTTTTCCGAACATTTCTTTGGCATCTGGGGACTTATTGTCGGTCTGCCGGTCTTTGTCTTTCTTATTGATGTGCTCGGTGTTGAATACAAAAAACCAATCAAAAAACTGTCATTGAACCGATCAAAAAAATAAATGATAGACCCAATAAGGCAGGGCGGGAGCGCTCTGCCTTTTCTTTTACAGGTATCGCTCCTTGCACGATCGTCACGAATTCAGTATGATTGAAGCATCACGCAATCTTTAAAAAGAGGTATTTTATATGAGCAGAACGTCCATTTATGGATTAACATTGGATAAATTAACAGGCTGGCTGGTGAGTCAAGGCGAGAAAAAATTCAGAGCCGCACAAATTTGGGATTGGATCTATGTCAAACGTGTCGATGATTTTGAGAAAATGACCAATCTCTCCAAAAAGACAATTCAGCTGCTTGAGAACCATTTCGTTATGGGAACACTGGAAACGCAGATTGAGCAGAAAGCGAAGGACGGAACGACAAAATTTCTGTTCAAGCTTTCTGATGGTAATTTAATTGAGACCGTTTTGATGCCGCATGAATATGGACTATCCGTCTGTGTCACATCTCAGGTGGGCTGCAACATCGGGTGCAGCTTTTGTGCGAGCGGATTGTTGAAGAAAAACCGTGACCTTACAAGCGGGGAAATGGTGGAGCAGTTGGTTAAAATTCAGCAAAGCCTTGATGCACGTGAGAAAGATGAACGTGTCAGTCATATTGTTGTCATGGGCATAGGTGAACCATTTGATAATTTTGAACCGGTTATGGATTTCCTCAAGATTATTAACGATGGCAAAGGTCTCGCCATTGGTGCGCGCCATATTACCGTTTCCACCAGCGGTATTGTACCGAAAATCTATGAATTTGCCGATATTGACTGGCAAATTAATCTGGCCATTTCGCTGCATGCACCAAATAACGAACTGCGCAGTAGAATCATGAAAATTAATCGTGCCTATCCGATTGAAAAGTTGATGGAAGCTGTCGACTATTATTTAGAAAAAACCAATAGGCGTATCACGTTTGAATATATTATGCTTAAAGACATTAATGATCACAAAGAAGAAGCTCTGCAGCTTGCCAAACTGCTCGAAAAGAAACGTCATCTGGCGTACGTCAACCTGATTCCCTACAATCCGGTCGAAGAACATTCGGAATACCAACGGAGTGAGAAAGACGCTGTGGTTGCCTTCTATGAAACGTTGAAAAAGCGAGGCATAAACGCCGTTGTTCGTAAAGAATTCGGTACGGACATTGACGCCGCCTGCGGTCAATTGCGCAGTAAGCAGATCAAGAAAGAACGCGTGGTTAAGCGATAAGGCTCAAAGAGTACTAAATCGGCAGAAAGGACGTTTCCTTTCTGCCGGTTTTTCTTATTCAGACATAAATTCTATGTAACTCTCAGCTTCCAAAATGGAAAGAATGGAACGACAATTCGTTCTCAAGTTAGTAATTGTTATCGATTTTATCTCTGAGCCCACAGTGCAAGATGGATGCCGAACCCAATTAGGATTGAACCGGTCACACTTTGGAGCATAAATTGGACTGAAGGTTTCTGCAGCCATTGATTGAATGCTCCGATGAGGAACACATAGGTACTGAACAAGAGAAAATTGATGAGGATGTGCGTTATTCCAAGTATAAAAAAGGGGACAATTGAGTGATTGTCCGGCCGAACAAATTGAGGCAAAAACGTCAAAAAGAAAACGACGACTTTAGGATTGGTCAAATTGGTGAGAAATCCTTGGAAGTAGCCCATTTTTTTTGAAAGGTATTTTTTCGAAAGCACAGATTGTCCATTCATTTGCGTTGCGGTCTGATTTCTAAGACTAAATAATGTTCGGATGCCAAGATAAGCCAAATACAATGCGCCGATGTATTTGAAAATGGAAAAGAAAAAAGCGGATTGGACAAGTAGGGCGGACAGACCGAGTGCTGCCGCGGTCGTATGAATGAAAAGTGCATGAGACGTCCCGGTAATAGTACTTAAGCCGACTGATCGACCGTAAAGCAGTGTATTCCGTGTGGCAAGCGCCATGTCCGGTCCGGGGAGCAGAATCAAAAAAATAGAGACAATAATAAAAAGCAGATAATGTTCCACCAGAGACCACACTCCAACAATTATTGATGCACGCTGCTTTGGGCGGCATGTTGCTTTCGCAAGGCTCTTTTCTTTATAGCACTCATCATCTGGATTTGCGCAACCATGAGCACCATAACAACTAAGAACGTGAGGACGTACATGGAAAAGATCAGTATGTTTTTAGAATCCGTTCCTCCCATGATGCCATGGGTGAGCGCCAGCAGAAAAAGCAGATACGCAATCAGATGGAAACTATGCCAGATTTTTCTCGGCATTTTCTCTTTCAGGTCAGTCGTCAGAAGTACGAACAGCAATCCATAAAGTGTGAGTGTTCCGAGTCCGTAAAGAAACGGCTCACGCGGTGCTGTGAAAGGAACAAGCAGCTGCATCCAAGAGAAAGGAACATAGGGATCAATGACAAGGAGCAGCGGATGCAGCATGGCAACAAATACGCCGGTTGTGTTGAAGAAAAAATGTATGCTTAAAAGCAGGTCGCGAGCTTTTTTTCTTCCTCTCCAAATGGGCATGCCGGCCATAATACCTAAGCATATGCCGCAGAAAAGGAGCAGGTACGCACTGATGCCGAGCACGCGGACAATGAGCCAGGTCGGTGCATGCGCAGATAAAAAGCCTGTCCGGCGTTCGAATTCAATAAATAAGCTGATGATGATCATCAATGAAAATCCAACGGTCCACTTTAAAACCTTATGCTTTTGGTCCACAGTTCATCTCTCCTTATTTGGTGGAAAGGATATTTTTTCTGGGAAATTTTTATAGCTGCACAAATTCTTCAAATTGGATGAGATGGTCAATTGACCATCCTTTTTAATGAACAGGTAGGCAAGATCCGGACGCTTCGCCTTGAGCCACGCGGGCCCTTTATGGCTGTCCATAATCAGAAGGCATTTTGCATAGATTTCGCATGGCAGGAGTTCCGGCCCCACAACGGTTGCCTGAATAATATCCGATTCTGAGGGCAAGTCGGTTCGTGGATCAATAAGATGATGAAGCCGGTGCTTCCCGTCGCTCCAACTGCGTTTGATTTTGCTGCTCGTAGCGATGCCGAAGCGACGGTCTTTGACAGTAAGTTTCCCAATGATTTGGTCATCGGAAAAAGGGTGGGCAATGTTGATGACCCATGGTTGCTTGTCGGACCAGCCCATGATATCGCCGCCGGCATTGATTAATCCTTTCGAGCGACCATCATGAATAAGAGCCAAGGCCGATTTTTGTACTGCCCAGCCTTTTGCAATACCACCGAAATCCAAAGTACAGCCTGAATGCGGTGTTACGCTCCGCTGTTCAAGATCAAATTCAAAAGAAGCTGCTTGGATTGGGGAAGAAATAACACGACGGGTACGCTGAGCATGTAAACGATCGATTTCATCAAATGAACGATCATAGCCAAGTTCTTGGATAAGGCGGCCGAGAAACGGATCAAAGATACCATCTGTTTCCGAATAGAAACGCAGTGCTTCAAATAGCAGTTCGGCAAATCGCGGAGATACGGTTACAGGCATATTAGCGCTCTGATTTACCCGATAAAGCTCACTGTTCGTTAGAAATCTGGAAAATTGTTCTTCTGTCTCGGTCATTCGTTTAAAAACTCTAGACGCGTCCGGCGCGTTTAATCCAGAGATATGTACCTGAGTATTCATATGAAAACTGTGAAATTCAGGCAAAATTACGATCCTTGTGTACTTGTCGTTGGATCTTGTTTGACCGAAGCAATACTTTTGCCAGTATTAAATCCTGCACGTACATGATCTAGGAGAACACCGTGTGATTTTGCGCCGGATGGTTTGTAAACGGCCTGAGCGGTCGATTGTGTGTTGTCTTTGCCAATGGTAATTTTTCCGGTGAACACGACTCGGTTCTGCCAGTAAATGTTGCCTTCAGCTTTGTAGACGTAGGTGCCGGGTTTTACCGCCTTTCCCGCGGCGTCGGTACAATCCCAATATACAGTATGGTTACCGGCGTCTTGTTCCGGAAGTTTGACTTGATTGACTTCGGATTTGGACGCATGGGCCCAGTTTGATGCCTTGCGCCACTCCGGCAATGCCTCAGCCCGCATTTTATAGCCTCCGCCTGCTGTGAAGCTTGAGGCACGCAGCGTTTTAACATAATGGCCTTTTTCATCTTCGATCCAGAAGGCGATCTGATTGCTTGCCAACTGATCCAAGTGAAACAGTCGATAGTTTATAGCGACAAGACCGAGCGTTTTTACATCAGGGACATGGACTGCAGAAGTGTCAGATGACGAGACAGATGAGGTTGAGCTGTCGGAAGAAGGCTGGGACAAAGAAAAGGGGTTATCAGCATGAGCAAATTGGGACATGCCTGAAACAATGATAACGCCGGCGCCTAATGTACCAATGACAGGAGCTAATATTTTTTTCGTTGATCTCACTCCCAATGTTCAAAATTTATTCGCTTAACAGAATAGAAAGTTTCTTTCATTATTATACAGCTAATGCGAAATTTTTTACATTGACGCGCTTTGGCAAGAAATAAATAAAAAAAGCGATAAAAAACCGCTTGGGTTTTCCATCGCTAGTATAAAAAGGTTAAGATTCGTAATTAATGTTATTAAACGATACATCGCGCGCCACGCCGGCCGGCTGGAGTTCTTTATTTGGGATCTTCAAAATAAAGTTAACGATGTTTTCCGGAATTTGCGGATCAACGTACTGCTGCTGTGATTTCTTAATTTCTTTCAGCATCGCGACGTTGTTATCCAACAGTTCATTAATTGTCGGAACAAGATTGCCCATTGAATCGCATGTAATTGCCAAATGATATTTTTCAGCAAATCTTGGATTTCCTGCTTCTTGTCCGGGAAGAGCTCCGGTAATCACGATTGGCGTGTTGCAGGAAACAGCTTCCATCATGACATTTGGGCTGCTCCGAATAAATGCGATATCGGAATTTGCAATCAAGTCTTGGATATTTCGTGTGAATCCGTAGATTTTGACTTTGTCACCGTATTTTTTACCCAAAGTTTTTTGGAGATGTGCTTGTAATTTTTCGTTTCTTCCGGCAACAATGGTAATGTTGAAACCAAAAGTTTCGATCAATGTTTTGGCCATTTTGCCCATATTGCCAACGCCTTCGCCGCCGCTCATGAGCAAGCAATTCAATGGTTTGTTCGGTGCATAATGTTCGGCATCTTTCTGAGCGTGGTTATAGAAGCGTTCGCGCACAGGGAACCCAAACACTTTAATCTTTTCAGCCGGCACACCAAATTCAATACATTTATCCTTGGCTTCTTGTGTCGGGCTGATCACATAATCGGCACGAGCATCCGCCCAAAGCGGTGTAATGCTGATCAAATCGGCGATCAGTGTGACGAATGGTATATGGATGTCATTTTTTTCGAGAATATTGAGAATAGAACCGTTAAAATTCGGATGGACGGTCAGAATGAGATCAGGCTTAACTTTGTCAAGTAGAGCAAGAAATTTGGTTCGAATTTTCATCTCAATCAAATGATTAACAAATGGCACCTTAACGGAAGTGATATCCCAAATGACTTTCCAGAGATGTTCGGAATTTCTGGTGATGGGTCCGTACATTTTGCCGACTCTGAGCAATGTGTTACCGCCTAATGAAAAGCCATCAACCACATGAATCTTTACATCCGGAACAATATCAAATTTTTCACTAAGGGATTCTGTAATACTTTTGTGGCCGTGTCCGGTGTAATTTGAAGATATGATGAGTATATTTTTAATCATCGAAGATATCCTTTCTCTAACAATTGGACTGACTCGCTAGATAAGCAGTCTCTTCTGTCTACCTTACATTGTATGCTAAACTGGGACAAGAAACAATTTTTTTTGGAAGTTATTGAACAATCGTAACAAAAAGCTTACTATAACGCAACATAAACTTAAGGAGATCACGTTTGTATGTCACTTCAGAAATTTAAGACTGTGTACGCTATATCCGTCTATGTCAGTCTGGCGGCGTTTGACAATATTGTTATTGGTTTGTTTCCGCCGCTTTTCAAAATCATATCACACGATTTGCAGGTGCCGATCTCGTCCATGGGTGTCGTTTCAGCGGTTAATATTCTGGTGACTGCCTTTTCCTCGTTGTTTTGGGGTTATTTGTCCGGAAAGCATCACCGTAAACGGCTGGTCATTGTCGGTACATTGATTTGGGTGGCCGGTGTTTACCTAACGTCACTCAGTGGTTCGTATATCCATCTCATGATCTTTCAAATTATCACAGGCGTTGGTTTGGGCTGCATTGCGTCTATTGGCTTCAGCGCGCTGACTGATTATGTTCCCTATCACTCTCGAGGCATGATTCTAAGTTTGTGGGGCATGTCTCAGGGCTTTGGCGGCATTGCCGGTGCACTCATTGCTTCAATTATTTCGACTATGTCCAGCTGGAGATTTCCCTTTGAACTCTTGGCGATAATCGGCTTGCTGCTCATTGTCTTCTATTTTTTTGTGGAAGAACCACGCTTTGGCAGTGCGGAACCGGAACTAAAGAAGCTGATGGATCGCGGCATGAACTATACATACCGCATCGGAATGAGCCAAATTTTAACGATGATCGGTAAGAGAAGCAATCTGCTGCTCTTCTTGCAAGGGTTCTTCATGAATATCGCAACCGGCAGTCTGATCTGGCTGCCCACTCTTTACATATCTAAAATTGAAGAGATTGGTTACGGAACGAAAATTGCGATGATTGTCGCCGCCTTCCTGTTCGGTATTTTTCAAATCGGCGGTACCCTGTCCTCCTTTTTCGGTTACCTTGGGGATAAAATGCAGAGAAGGAGTTATAAGGCGCGCGCACTGATTACTGCGGTGTTCGTTTTTCTGACCATGCCTCTCTATATCTTATTATTTATTTTTCCAATCGATCAATTATCACTCCCGGACACAACAAATTCGGTAACTTTATTTATTACTAAAACTTGAAAGTTGAAAAAGTATTCCAACCCCATGACAGCACTGCGGTTTCGATGAAAAAAATAGGTCAGGATGCCGCCTTCGCCAGCACTTTTTGGCAGCTGACAGGCAACTTTCCAAGAAACTTTTCGATAATCTGATCAACGACTCTCTCAGAGAGCACATACTCATCTTCAAATGCTTCTTGAAACAGGTTAAGTAATTGCCGGATGGCTTCGGTAAAACTTAGATCAGCCAACTCATCGACCATCAGGTAGAAGAGTTCACCAAGAGTCCGATCATCGGCTTGTTCACGATGCTGTACGGCAAGAAGTGAGTAACTTATGGCAACTAAAGCCGTATGCGCAAAGATGCCATCATAAGATAATCCTTGATAGCGCGCCAGGCGGAGATACTGTTTACACATCTTGAAGTACACTTCAATTGACCAGCGCTTTCCGTAAAGTTGGATGATTTCATTTTCGGAAAGCTGGGTGTCGGTTGATGCCAAAACGAGGTACTTATTCCGTTTTTGGCGGTTACGGACATAAACCAATTTGAGTGGGAAGGCCTTTTCCCCTTCAACAACTGCTTCAACCCTGACAGAGAGCAGATAGCGTGAACGGCCACGACGTTTCTTCTGAGTCTTGAAGATGTCTTTGACATCCATCAGTTGACCGTTGAATCGATAATAAATTTTTTTCGATCGTTTCACCATGGCAACGGTATGAAGCTTCATCACACGCAGTTGATGAAACATCTTGGGACTTGAGAACCACGAATCAAACAAGACGTACGAAGCATGAACACCCTGACTCATTGCGGATGAAAGCAGTTCACGAACCACATCGGTTGCTTTACGCTGGGCCTGAAGCTTACGCTTTCCAGAATAGGTTCGGCCATCGACCGAGTTCATGCCACAGACCTGGTTCCGTCCAGAAAGCAGGGAAAAGGTCACCGGAAGAAAGGTGTTGCCGTCACTCCAACCCAGTTGGAGAAAACGAAAACCGCGCACATGCCGATGTTTGGCGTGGTCGAACTGAAACGCTGACAGTTCCACTCGCTTCGCATGGGTACGCTCGTACATGGAATCATCGACAATGAACACATTCCGACGTGTCTGATCCGTCAAGGGTTTGAGGAACTGAATGATCTGACGACAGAGCAGAATCAGGAACTTTTGCCAGTTAATCTTGCCCGTGTTAAGCAAGTTACGGAAGGTCTTATCCGAGAAATTTAGTTGATCCTGATGTTTCAGATAATCACGATAGGTAGACTTGTTTGAAAAAATTGTGCTGAGCAAATAGCAGAACAGCACGTGAAAGGGAACCCCCTTTGCCTTTGTGACATTTGAAGCTCGCGCAATTTGAGCCAAGTGAAATCGAGCAAAAAATGATTGTACTGAAGCTAAAATTCCAAGAGATGGATGGTCGTTTCGTGATATAATTTTCATGGCATGAACACTCCTCGATTAATTGGGACTCGACACTTCAATTATACCGAGTTGTCGGTGTTCATGCTTTTATTTTTGCATTAAACCCTTATGTGACTAGGGTTGAGGACTAATTTTGATGTTTCAAGTTTTAGTTAGTTTGCTTGGGGACTTGATTTCTAACCCTTGGATTCTGTCGCTTTTTGTCATTTCTCTGTTCGCGTCGGCCGCGCAATCAGCGAATACGCCGAATTGGCTGGCTTTGATTACCGATGTGAATCTGCCGGAACATCGGGGTACCGTATTCAGTATTGCCAATCTGGCGAACAGCCTGGGGAGAACGGTAGGAAACCTTGGTATGGGGGCGGTCTATGCGATTGTCTCGATCTATTTGCATAGTCCCGGTGATTATATTCTGACGATGAGCCTCTTACAGATCCCACTCATCCCGTCAGCACTATGCTACGTGTTTATGGCTAAATATAATGTTCGTGATATTCATTCGGTGAAGAAGACGTTGGTTAAACGTGGGAAGATTGTGTAAGCAATGATGATCGAAACGTGGGGATAAAAAAACGCCGCTAAAATCCTTAAAAAGGATTCAGCGGCGTTTTTCGATATTTAGGCTTGTTCTTCAAACAAACGAGCGATTTCGACAATTGTCTGGGTCGCTTTAATCATATCGTTGACGGACAGGTATTCGTACTTGCCGTGGAAATTTTCTCCACCGGTGAACAGGTTCGGTGTCGGAAGTCCCATATAGGAGATCTGCGCGCCGTCAGTACCACCGCGAATCGGCAGGACTTGCGGTTCAATGTCGAGATTTTTCATGGCCTGATACGCAACATCAAAAACTTCTTTATGCTGTTCAACGATTTCTTTCATGTTGTAGTACTGATCTTTCAATTGGAGTTCAATCGTGCCTTCACCGTATTTTTTCTCGAGTTTCTTTACGGTTTCTTGAACGAATGCTTTTTTCGCTTCGAATTTGTCCTTGTCGAAATCTCGGATGATGTAAACGACTTTGGTTCGTTCCACGTCTCCGGTGAAGGTCAGCGGATGGTAGAAGCCTTCATATCCGTCAGTAAGCTCAGGTGCTTCTTCAGCAGGCAGTTGGTTTTGGAAATCAACAGCCATCTTGATTGAATTGAGCATTTTGTTCTTGGCGGAACCGGGATGGACATTGCTGCCCTTGAAAATCAGTTTCGCTTCTGCGGCGTTGAAATTCTCGTATTCAAGTCCGCCAAGCGCGCCGCCGTCAACGGTATAAGCAAACGATGCACCGAAAGCTTTAACATCAAATTTATGCGGACCGCGGCCG
Source organism: Sporolactobacillus sp. PKPK-6 (assembly GCF_056678885.1). Lineage (NCBI taxonomy): Bacteria > Bacillati > Bacillota > Bacilli > Caryophanales > Sporolactobacillaceae > Sporolactobacillus > Sporolactobacillus sp. PKPK-6. The sequence continues at coordinate 2,078,420 of NZ_JBWXPA010000001.1, forward strand.
ATTTCTTCATCCGGAGTTAATGCGACGCGGACTTTGCCGTGCTTGATTTCCGGATGCTGAATCAAATAATCCATGGCGGTGATGATTTCAGTAACGCCGGATTTGTCATCGGAGCCAAGCAGTGTGGTGCCGTCGGTTGTGATCAGCGTATGGCCTTTGTAATTGAGCAATTCCGGGAATGTCTTCGGGCTGAGGACAATGTTCAGATCTTTGTTCAAGACAATGTCGCCGCCGTCATAGTTTTCGACAAATTGCGGGTTAACCCCATCGCCGGTGAAATCGGTAGCTGTATCAACATGGGCCATAAAGCCGACAACAGGAGCATTCTTCTCCGTATTTGCGGGTAAGGTGGCCATAACGTAGCCGTTTTCATCCATTGTGACTTCCTGCATGCCGATACTTTTCAGTTCGGCAACAAGCTGGCGAGCAAGTGTCAGCTGTCCTGGCGTTGATGGGCAGCTTGGGCTGTCATCATCGGATTGTGTATTGACTTTTACATATGAAGTGAAGCGTTTAATCAGATCTTCTTTCAAAAGGGTCACCTTCCTTAATAATCTTTTTCTATCTTACCACTTCAAAGGCGTCAGATCATGTCAGCAGGAGGCAGCTGTGTAAAATTGAATCGCGACAAAGCACAACCGCGATATAAGCGCACGAACAAGGGGCACCGTGTGGCCCCCATGCATGAAAACTAGAGTTCAATGCATGAAAATCAGATTCCAATGCACGAACGCGAATCGGAGCCGACTCTATGAATGGAACCGATGCTCCCATGCACGAAAAAAAGGATTCAATGCACGAATATCAAGGTTCAATGCATGAAAATTAGATTCCAATGCACGAATGCGTTCTAGAGCCGAGACTATGCACGAAACCAGTGATCCAATGCACGAAAATCGTGATTCAATGCATGAAAATCAGATTCCAACGCACGAACGCGATACGGAACCGAATCTATGAATGGAACCGGTGCTCCTATGCACGGAAAATGTGATTCAATGCACGAAAAACAGAGGCCAATGCACGAACGCGTTCTACAGTCGATACTATGCACGAAACCAGTGATCCAATGCACGAACGCGAATCGGAGCCGACTCTATGAATGGAACCGATGCTCCTATGCACGAAAAAGAGATTCAATTGCTTTTTTGCTTGCACCCGGATGAGATGATCTGTTACTTTAAAGGACAGGGTGTATCAGACAAAAGGACGTGCTGGGATGAAACAAATGAATGTCTATTTTAATCATGATGCAGGGATTGATGACCTTGTATCCTTATTTTTATTACTGCAAATGGATCAGGTGGAGGTCACCGGCGTATCGGTCATTCCTGCCGATGGCTATTTAACACCGGGCATTGAGGCAAGCCGGAAAATCATTGATCGATTTGGAAGAAAACCTATTGAGGTTGCGCGATCAAACTCACGCGGGCACAATCCGTTTCCGAAGGAATGGCGCATGCATCCGTTTTTCGTTGACGCGCTTCCTTTATTGAATGAATCGGGAAAGGTGGAAGCACCGCTGAGTACGCTGCCTGCGCATGAGCATTTAGCGCAGACGGTCAAAGAAAGTGCGGGAAAAACAACACTCCTATGCACCGGACCATTGACTGACGTGGCGCGTGCCCTCGACTTCGCCCCTGATATTGAGGAGAAAATCGAGCGGTTAATCTGGATGGGCGGTACGCTGAATCCGGTGGGTAACGTGCAAGAGCCGGAGCATGACGGGACAGCCGAGTGGAACGCATTCTGGGATCCGGAAGCTGTGGCGCGTGTATGGCAAAGCAGTATTCCTGTGCGCATGGTCGCACTTGAGAGCACCAATCAAGTGCCTTTGACCGTGCCGATTCGCAATCACTGGGCGTCACTCCGAAAATATACAGGTATCGATTTTCTCGGCCAATGCTACGCAGCGGTGCCGCCGCTCGTTCACTTTGAAACCAATTCGACGTATTACCTGTGGGATGTTCTGACGACAATGGCCGCAGGAAATCCTGATCTGGTACAGACGAAGAAGGTGCGCACAATTGTCCATACGGAGGAACCTAGCCAAGGACGAATTGAAGAATCCGTGGATGGGCGTGAGGTTGAGATTGTTTATGACGTGAACGCTGATGCGTTTTTTGAATCAATCGTTGACCTTGCGAAGAAAGCGCGGCAGTGAGGAATTACGAGCGCAAGTAAAAACATTGAAAATGCAAAATGGTTATATTGTAGTTACAATGATTACGTGATAACGTATACACATAATAACATTTGCATAGAATAGGAGGAAAAACTATGGAGAGTGCTGCAGCTTTGGAACGGAAAATTTTTAAGATGGGCAACAGCTATGGATCAACGTACCCGAAAGAAGTGCTCGAACATTTGCATGTCAAACCCGGGGACGAAATTGTTTTTGAGAATTTGGATGACGGGACTGTGAAGATCCGCAAAAGCAAGGCGGTAAACCTTCCGGTTGGTATTGATCAGGAGTTCATTAAAATGGTGGATCAAATAATCAAGGATAATGATGCAGTGTTTCGAGGCCTTGTGGATCGATGACCGAATACTTAAATAAAAACCAAGTTATTTATCTTAATGCAGTATTGATTAAGCGTTTTTCGCCATCTGAGGACATTGGCATTAAAGAACCAAGTTTGTTGGATAGCGCGATTAACCGCCCAAAGCAATCGGTTTTGGGCGAAGATGCGTATCCAACACTCTGTCAAAAAGCGGCTGCATTGTTTCAGAGCTTAGCTCAGAATCATCCGTTTTACAATGCCAACAAACGGACTGCCTATGCTGCCCTGGAATTATTTTTGCGAAAAAATGGCTATGTCATCCAGGCAAGTCAAAAAGAAAAAGAGAATTTTACTGTTGAATTATCTGATCAGCAAAATAAAATAGCGATCCAGGACATCAGTACTTGGATCAAAGTGCATGCAACCTTGTGGCGGTAATCTGATGCATTCGTTAATAACTGCTTCAGATGCTAGTCATTTTTAACCCCTTCTATAAGAATTAGTTATTCAATAATGGGATAACGTCTGTTTGACAAGATCGCATTAATCAACATTTTATGTTCCGTAAATAGATTGTCGGGTAATGCGTCAAGTGAAAAGAACTTATTTTGCAGTGACTCTTCGTTGTGCTCAATGAATTCACCTGTATAGTCCGTGCAAGTGAAAGAAATAAGAACCAATGAAACTTGGTCGCCGTTAGAAAAAGTTTTATCGTACTGTGGACCTGAATGAATACTAAGGAGTTCAAGCTTTCCTAATTGAAGCCCTGTCTCTTCATAAACCTCTCTCCTAGCTGTATCCTGAATGCTTTCCCCTAATTCCATAAATCCGCCTGGGAATCCCCATTGTCCATTATCAGAACGTCTTTGCATCAGCACACGATGCTCCTTATCAAAAACGATTGCACCTGAAACAACCATTAACACCTTTTCGTGACCAACCATTGATCTCAAATAGTTAATGTAATCCAATGTTTCCCCAGCCTTTCTCGTTTAATTTAAATGAGCATGCTACATCAAGTTGTCATGAAGAACTAAGTCTCTCACCAAATCAAGCATGTCCTGATTTTGTTTGAAAACGAGATCGGGGGTATGATTTATATCAAAGTATTTGAGCCCCCAAGTTTCCTTGGTTTGTTTACTGAGCAGACATCCACCAATTGGTTTAACCAAAATAACATACCGATGTTTTGCAGCTTATCTCCATTTGCATACTCCATGAAATACTTGTCAAACACACCTAGTGGCCGAACAACTTTGACATTAAATCCGGTGTCTTCAAGTAGTTCTCTTTTACATGCCTCCGAATAGGATTCACCATACTCCAAATAGCCTCCAGGCAGACACCAACCACCACCAGCCCGTTCTTGCAGGAGCAACTTACCATGATCCATAACAATTCCGGTCGCTGTATTTAAAATAATCGGTGTATGTCCTACGAACTTTCTGATGCTTTTAATATAATCTGCCATATCCAACCTTCCTTTCAAAATTGATGATTACTGATATCTTGTGGATTTATTGACTACTACAAGAGCGCAGAATATTAGAACCGCCATGAGAAACACACCCCGATACCCAAATAAATTAGCTGTATAGGAGCCGAGAAACGGACCGATTACGATTCCCGCAGATTGAAAGGATTGGTTATATCCAAAAATACTGCTGGAAATTGAGACCGGTGTATTTTTAGCAAGCAGAATGCTAACTGCCGGCATTAATGCCGAGTCGGAGAGCCCAATAAGCAGTTGCAGAATTACTAATTGCCAAATGTTCGTGACAAAAGCCATTGGCAGCAAGAAACAAATGGATGCCAGCAAGCTCACTTTAAGGATTCTCTCCGTACCTATACGATCCCCTAGCTTGCCAAAATAGGATGACATCAATAAACAAGAAACACCAGGTGCCGAAGCAACCAAGCCATTCATTAAATTAACATTTCCGGTATTATTCATTAATTGTGCCACGTACAAGGGCTGTATTGGACTGATCGAATTGTTTCCGATTTGAATCAGCAGGGCGGTCAGGTACAAATTCACAATGATTTTCTTCTTCGGAAAATCGTTAAATCTCACGTGCTGCAGCGATGAGCGCTTTCTCCATGGGCGACGGTTCGTTTCGTCAACACCGAACAGATTGATAAAGAAGACGCCAATTAATAAAAAGCTGGCGAGCAAGAAAGTTAATCTGTAACCAACCAGTGAGCCGATCACGCCTCCTATTAAAGGACCAAGCAGTGAGCCTGTTATGAAGCCGATCGCCAGTGTACCTAGGGCATAACCGCCCTTCTCCTTAGGCACTTCCGCCGCCAATAAAGCATTCGTATTGCTGAAATAGCCGGCAAACGCACCTTGTAGAAGGCGCAAGCCAATGAATGCCCATACATTGGTCACCATAGTAAAAGCACCGATTGTTAGTGCGGCCCCCATAGCACTTAGCAACAGGATCGGTTTTCTTCCAAACCGATCGCCCAGTTTCCCCCAAACTGGTGAGAGAAAAAGGGCAGTAAAGTAAGTGGATGAGAACACTAGGGCACTAAAGCTATTAAGCTGATGCGTTGAAAAATTCCCCAAATCGCGCAAGAAAAAGGGCAAAAACGGCATTACTTCACTAAAAGCAATTCCCGCAACCATATTGCCAAACAACAAAATAAGCATTAATCTGCGCCAATGACTATGCGTGAGTGGTGCTGACTTTTCCTCTTTCCCAACCATTAAGACGCCCAACCTCTTCCTAAATACTGTTCATGTGTTGCTAACAGTTTAAAGGGTTGGCATAATGAGCTTAGCATCGTGTTACTTATATCGACATGAAGTGAGGAGATAAATATGATGACAATCGGAGCGTTGATCAGAACGATCAGATTGGATAAGGGCATGACACAAAAAGAAACGGCTCAAGGTATTCTCTCGCGTTCCCATTTATCGGAGCTTGAACATAATAACTACTACCCAACCTATGACAAAATGATCCTGCTAATTAATAGAATGGGGTTGTCTTTGGAAGAGTTTGAACGCGAACTGCATCAGAACGAGCTCTTTTTTGAGGACTACTATATTCAACGTGCGAATGATCTTTCAACAGAAAGTAAAGTTGATGAGCTGGCAACGTTTCTGAAAGCAGAGTTTACAGAGAGCGTTGCGAAGCATTCACTTCGTCTCGAACATAAGCGTTTAAATATGTTGGGACTAGTCGATTTTATTCGACACAACGGTCATATTAACTATGCCAAATATGAGTCGTTGTTTACCTATTTATTAAAATGTCAAAATTGGCGTCACTATGAGCTCGCTCTATTAAGTAACTCTATTTTCCTTGCAAACTATTCCGTTGCAAAAGTACTGGCCAAACAATTTATTTCTAAATTCAATGATCGCCGCTCTCATTCCGGCGCATACAAAATACCCATGTTCTTCAACAATCTAGCTGAAATGGCGTTAATGAATCATGAATATGAAACCGCTTTGGCGTATTGCCGGGTTTCGCAAGGCTACACGGTTAAAAACCATGATCTGTACAATCAACTGATCAGTGAGACCCTGGAACACATGGCGAACATTTTGTTGGGCAAAGAGTCTGGAACGAAACTAGAAGAACGTCTACAGCTGTTTATCAATTTAAACTATCAGGACACTGCCAATTATTATTCCAAGCTATGTAAACAGCTAGATATTGAGGTGGGCTTAGACAGTGATTAAACGCATCGATTAAAACCGGCGGACGGTAGTAAAAGGTAAAGTCGAAATATGTTGAATAAAGTTAAAGTATTGTAAATACTATGGATTTTCATTGCCTATCTTTTTTAAAAACGAGATACTGGATTTGGTCCAATAACTTAAAGGATGCCGGCTTTTGTTTCTCTATTTTTGATCGATGATTTTTTATACCGGATGAAAATAGGAGGAGTAACTATGAAAAAAGAAACATTGATCATAACCGGAGTATCAGCAGCAGCTGTTTTCACCGCACTATTTTTCCTCGTATTCAACCTACCCGACAATGACCAGGAAAAAGCGGATAAACAAGTGAACGAAAAGAAAGAGCATGTGACTTACGATCATCAGAACGCATACTCCGAAAGCGCACAAGAACAAAATGCAACCAAATCAGAATTGCTGTCTCCGCAGCAATTAGGAATGACACCGGAAGAATATGTGAAAAAGTTCCCATCACCTGAGACTCCGAAAGAGGTCGAAAAGAAAGGGCTTGATGGGATACAGAATCCAAATCCTTTCGGTGATGAAAATAAAAATCGCGGCGTTGTCGATGATAGTGACTTTCAGCGTTACCTATTGTTAATGGCAGGCAATAAGAAGAAAATAACGGATGATCGAATTGAATGGCTGTTGTCCGCCTTGGCAATTGATAAAATAGGTTTGAAGCACAAAGACGTTTACAGTGAAATACTGAACCGTTGGAAACACGAAGACTTTTCGCATCTTGGATCAGACAAGCAGAAAGTCCTTAATCTATAGAACTAAGAGCTTTCATATTTGACGAATTTTCTTGTCCATGATGAACTAATAAACATCCATCATCTGCTCAGGAAGTCGCAAAAGTCCATTGAATGAGGAGGGTGTCTCAAAGTCGATTTTCGACTATGAGACACCTTTTAATTATACTGAATCTTGGTTTAGAGTTAGAAGAATCTACTATAATGGTATATGATCTGTTGATGAAAAAGATGTAAGAGGTGAATGACTTGGGACCATGGCAATCATTTGTATCGTATTGGAAAAATTACTTTAATTTTAAAGGAAGAAGTAGCAGAGCGGATTATTGGTGGGTACAATTATGGTTAGCACCGCATATTATTATTTCGCAACTCCCTCGATTTATAAAGATACCGTCAGCTTCAACAGTACAAGCGGAAAATGCCAACTTGACCTTTGGAATATTTCTAATCTTTGTCTATAGTATTCTATTACTGAATGCAGTCTTAACATACGTTTTTTTAATTCCTTCAATGAGTCTAACATCTCGGCGCCTTCATGATATCGGTTTAACTGCTTGGTGGTATGTGCTTGGTACGATCACTCTAATCTTTTTCAGTTTTATTTTTCACTCTCTCAGGCAAGTTGTCCCATTTTGGGCTTTGATTTTTATTGTCCTTTCACTGTTTCCGTCAAGGGGTCCTAATAAATTCGGTGAGAAGGCTGATGTATAAGCAAAACGAATAAACATAGTTAAAGTGCGTGCGTCCACCCATTTCAAACTTTTCTGACTTCAATTACAATTAGAGGAATACAGCATGAGATAATCAGTTGAGACATTGCGACTCTACAATCAGTGATTCGGCAAATCTGAGCTTTTTTTGTTTTTTTGTACGCCAACGATCCGCTTTGCTGCCTTTAAAATAGTTCTAATCAATGAGAGGTGCTTATATCAAAATGAAGAAAATCCATTTAACGATTCTGATCATCCTTATAATTAGCCTTGCTGTGAATGTTACTCTTGCTCTTAACTGGTCGAATAGTACAAAGAATGCTAGTGTGCTCGCCAAAAAGGTTGACGATTACTCCAAAAAATTAGCATCGATTAAAAAGAAAACAAAAAAAAATTTGGCAACTAAGAATGCTCTTTCAGAATTATCCAATTGGAAGATTAAACCGAAACCTATTGGTTCATACAAATATAACCGAAATAAAACGAATGGTGAGATTATGTCATTTTATGAAGCCAACGCCATTTATAACTCTGACAAAAAGTATCAGAAAGTCGGCCTTGATGGTGTGCAGGCACCGAATCCTTTCGGGGACAAAATGATTAATCGCGCTACCATTACCGATGAACGTGCACAAAAATATTTATTGAGCATGATCAATAACCCAAAGGAACGGACAAGACAACGTATCGACTGGCTTACATATGCTGTGTTTCTTAACAAGTCCAGACTGAAACATCGAAAAGTTTATGCTGACATATTGACTCGTTGGCAGAATAATTATGACTTTTCACAACTTACAAACGAACGGAAGACGATTGAAAATCTACGAAAATAATGGAAATATAGATAATTCATCAATAAAGAAAATGGGTGATTAAATATCAAAAAATATCGGGAGTTCTTTTTTTGCGTTATCGCTTGTGCTTCTTTATATGTTCTTTGATTCAAAAGTGTGTTAGAAAATGCTTTCTGGATGTTCTTGTTATTTTTTTCCTAATGTATTTGGGTTATCAAGGGCAGTAAAAATCTTGAGATGAATAGATAAACAACGCTCCATTGCAGCGGAGCGTTGATCAATGTGACACGTACCCTCGATTTCTCGCGATATTGAGGAGAAAGAAGCTATTGAATGAAAGAATGTAGTTGAAGAAAAGGTATCAATGAAAATCCAATCAGGAAGCTAAGAGAAAGGGTAAGAAAGTAATACCTCTTTTTCATTTTTATTTTTTTATAAAGTGCTCTATTGGCAAATATCAATAATGGAAAGTAAAACAAACTGATGAACAAAGCGATCAAAAGGAATAAAATTCCGTCTCCTTGCTCTGAATTGGGATCAACAAATGCTAAACCTAAATCTTGAGCAGTATAAGGTATACCTAGAATCCAAAAACAGATGACATAAAAGAATAACAAACCGAGAATGAAGTTTAATAGAGCTTCAACGGAAACGAAGATAAATTTCATTGTGTTCCACCAGTCAATATAGTATAGTTAAGCCCATTATATAGGCTTTTAGTGCTTTGATAGGGACATTTGAAAATACCGTCAGATTATTTTCTATAGAATGACTATGTTTTAAGAATAGTTCACTGCATCTTTACTGGACACCTCATAGTTAAAATTCCTTCCTCAGCCCCGTTTTCCACACAATCACATTCGCGATCAGTAGGCAGACAATATAGATCAATATACCGTATCCGGGAAGAGCCCAGCGAATGACGGCGTGACCTGCGGCGAACAATCCGGCAATGAGAAACAAGAAGAAAATCATTATATTTCCGCTCGTTGGAGTGGCGTCAAAAGGCTTTGAGAATGGGAACGCTTCATTTAAACAATATCGGTAACTAATGACGGTGAAGATCGAAGCGGTTAAGAGTACCGCAATTAAATCCGGTAGAATGCGCCAATGAAAAAGAAACAGGAACAGAACGGATAAAATTAGGAACACCGGAAGAAAAAGCTGCGTGAGAGCTGCTTTGAGTGTTCCGGAAAAAATAGCCGTGCGATTGGCGATCGGCGCGGTTCCGTAGATCCATGCACCTTTATATGCGCTTGAATAGTTAAGCATGAATAGAGCAGTAGGAATCAGAAGCAAGCTGAAATAGACATAGTAGTATCCTGATCCTTTACCCAGTTGATCCAATGATGAGCCTTGTAAGCCATTCATTAAAAAAATGAAGGGAAAGACCAGTGACATTCCGAGTGAGGGGTAGACCTTCAGCTTGAACATGCGGTCCTGCTTCATCATTAAGGAAGCGAATCGGAAGAAATGGCGCTCTTCTTGTTTACGGCAGAGCAGTCTGCCGAGAAATCGGTTGAACCACCCGAGCTTCTGTCTGCTTTTTCCGGTTTGCACGGATAATTTAATGATGGCGCGTTCAAAGGATGCGCTGAATCCATGATAAATCAAAATGAGCACAATAGGCGCAACGAAACCGAGGATACCTAGAAAGATAAATTGCGACTCATGATGCCCGCCAATCAGCCATTCGGTCATTGCGCCAAACCAAAGCGGCGGAACGAAGAACTGCCACCAGGACAGAGACAGACTGATGTGGCTTACCGTAATATCGAACGCGCGAATAACGAGCTGGTAGCCAATTGCAATCGCGAATGACAGGAAAATCTGCACATAGTTGATGACATCCTTCAGTCGCTCGCCGTCAAAGAACTTTAACACAATCAGATAGATGAATGTTGTGCAGGAAATGGCGATCAAGTCAATCAGTACAAGATTTAATAAGAATAGAAGGAAAAACAGCGGACCGCTGCGCATCAGACCGACAATTGCCGAAGGGAGGCCCATTGTTCCGGTCAATAAGATGAGATAGATGCAGATGTGGACGGTTTTCGCCGCGTGAAGTGTCCTGGAATCAATGGGTTTCGTCCCTAGGATGGATTGATCACGCGTGTCGAGAAGCACCGCTGAGAAGTCTGCAATCATCGCGGTCATGACCATGAAAAGAATGATACTGAACACGAGACTCATTTTGAATAAATAGTCACTGCCGAGAAAATTAATTGGGACAATAAACAGCCCGGTTAGTGCATAGACCCAAAGTGATTTAAGAAACAAATTGCCCTCTTTTTCCTTATTCCGAGCTCTGCTGCCGAGCACAACTGGCGTTCGTCGAGCATCCATCAGCAATTTGGCGGCGAGCACCTTCCGCATGACCGGATAATCCACATGCATACGATTGAACATCCATTTCAAACGATCAAGCACTTTTAAGAAAAAGTTCTCTTCCATAGATCACACCTCTTCCACTATGGAAACGAAGTCCTCAGCGATTTGCGCGTGCTGATGAAAGCCGGTCAGCTGATTGAATATTTCCTCCAGGCTACCTTCTTTGTTTTGTGCTTTTAATTCTTCAAACGTACCGTCCGCTGCAATTTGTCCATCGTAAAGGAGCACAATGCGGTGGCTGATTTTCTCAACAATATCCATGATGTGTGATGAGTAAAAGATGGTTTTCCCTTGCACGGCTAGCTTGGCAAGTATCTCTTTGAAGACAAGAACACTGTTGGCGTCCAATCCGCTCAAAGGTTCATCGAAGAAAAGCAGATCGGGGTTGTGAAGCAGGCTGGAGATAATCAGTACTTTTTGCCGCATGCCTTTTGAAAAAGAAGAGAGGCGGGTATCAAAGACATCGGCAAGACCAAATTGGTCCATGAGCAAACGGGCTTTGCGTTCCGCCCTTTGTTCGTCCATCCCATAGCACCCGCCGGAAAAAACAAGATATTCATGGGCGGTAAGCATGTCATAAACCTCGGCTGTTTCAGGGACATAGCCGATCCGGCTTTTATACGCAACGCCGCTTGTTCGAATGTCTTCGCCAAACAGACGCGCCGTTCCACCATAGCCTTGTTGAAGCCCCAGCAAGATTCGTACCGTTGTACTTTTTCCAGCCCCGTTCGGACCGATATAACCAATGATTTGTCCGCGTTTAACCTCAAGATTGAGCCCTTTCAGAACCAATTTCCCGCTGTAGTTCATCGTTAAATCTTCCAAAGATAAAACAACGGATTGTTTTGTTTCGATTGTCCTCATCTCCCGAGCTGAATGATTAATTCTAGATTATCATTTCCTAAGCGTATTGTCCGTGACAAATCGCCGAAATTCTGACAAAGGACACGTTTGACCGCCTTTTTTTAAAATGAATGCCTTTTCGTTTTATCAAATATGTGTCACGGCAGGAGCCCAGAGCATATATCAATATCAGAGCCCAATTTTAGTAACATGAACCGGATCGGCGGTTCGGCTGATCCGGCTGCTTTATTCAACAGAAAGATGCGGGTTTTATTTTGACTATGGAGGCGATGGTTTGGTGATTAAGTATACTTCGGCCCCTATTTCCCGCAAACCACGAAAAGGATGTGGTCATCGATGAGCGAGCTCGAAATTGCAGGTTGCAGTAAATATTATAAAAAAAACGGTGTGCCGATGTGCGCGCTGGCGGACACCGATCTGCGTGTTGAAAACGGCCGCTTTGTCAGCATCATCGGTCCGAGCGGCTGCGGAAAATCGACTTTGTTCAACATCATTGCCGGACTGATTAAGCCGTCCAGCGGCCGGATCCTGCTCGATGGCAAAGACATCACACAGGAAAGCGGCCATGTCGGCTATATGCTTCAGAAGGATTTGCTGCTTCCCTGGCGCTCGATTCTCGACAACGTCATTATCGGGCTGGAAATTCGCGGCATCCCCAAGAAAGAGGCACGCAAGCGGGCATTGCCCATGCTCAAAAATTACGGATTAGGCGGCTTTGAATATGATCATCCGGATGCACTGTCCGGCGGCATGCGGCAGCGTGCCGGGTTGATTCGAACGCTTCTTTACGACAAGGATGTCATTTTGCTCGATGAACCGTTCGGAGCGCTTGATGCGCAGACGCGCATGCAAATGCAGAATTGGCTGCTTGAGATTTGGAAGGATTTTAAGAAAACGATTCTATTTGTCACGCATGACATTGATGAAGCTATTTATTTGTCGGATGAGATTCACGTGTTTACTCATCGTCCGGGAAAAATCAAGGCAACGATCGAAGTCGATTTACCGCGGCCGCGCAGTGAAAAGACACTCATGAACGACCGTTTTCTTACATTAAAAAAAGAATTGCTTCTGATGCTGAGGGAAGAGCGCGTTTCGTCTGATTGAGATGTTACATGTATGGTGAACGGAGGTGAAAACGTTGCCGGATAAATTAAAAAACAATGAGCCGTTTATTGAAGACCCGACTATCCAGACGACCAAATTGGGAAGAAGAGCATTTGTTGGGCAGGTTCTGGTTGGTGTCATCATTATCTTTCTGTGGGAATTTCTGACCCGTATCGGCTGGCTTGACAGCTATTATTGGAGCAGCCCGAGCACGATCGTGCACACCGGGTGGAAAGCGATCACCCAAGGAACACTGCTTCAGGACTTAGCCTATACCTCGGGATCAACCATTCTCGGGTTCGTGCTGGGTACGGCAGCCGGTTACATCCTTGGCCTTTCCTTTTGGTGGTCGGAGCTTTATTCCAGAATTTTCGAGCCGTATATGATCGCATTTAACGCGATTCCCAAACTCGCGCTCGCACCCGTGCTTGTGATCATGTTCGGGATTGGGTTTGATTCCAAGGTCATTTTGGCATTCCTTATGACTATTATCGTTGCGGCGATCGCTGCATACAGCGGCGTGCAAAGCGTCGACCGTGATCTTGAGAAAATGCTGGTATCACTCGGAGCGAAGCGGCGGCACGTTTTTATGAAGGTGGTTGTGCCGACGACGATTCCATGGATCGTCAGCATTCTGAAAATCAATATTTCACTTGCACTGGCAGGCACGATTGTCGGTGAATTTATTAGCTCCAGGCAAGGCATCGGGCGCATGATCCTATATGCCGGCCAAGTGCTTGATATCGATCTCGTATGGGTAGGCGTCGTTGTTCTTTCCCTATTATCGATTGTGATGTACTTAGGGACGGTTTGGCTTGAGCATGCACTGATGAAAGGAAGAACACCAAAATCATAATTGGAGGGATTTGCACGATGAAAAAAATAAAATGGGCGCTGAGTCTTCTGCTCTTGTTTGCTATGGTATTGAGCGGATGCGCTTCAAACGGCTCCAAACAACAAGTGAAAAAGATTGTGATCGCCGAACCGGTGCATCTGATCGCTTATCTTCCGCTATACGTTGCGATTGATAAGGGCTATTTTAAAGATGAAGGCCTCGATGTCAAAACAATCACTGCGACAGGCGGTGCCCATGTGACTTCGGTGGTCAGCGGCGATGCTTGGGGCGTAATTGGCGGCCCTGAATCCAACCAGATTGCAAATTATAAGAGCAAGGATCCGATTACCTCTGTCGTCAATGTGGTTAACCGCGCCAATGTCTACTTGATGGCTAATAAGAAGCTGACTTTAAAGGGTGACAGTGATAAGGATCTTGCTGCTTTCATGAAAGGCAAAACAATTGCTGCCGGACGTTACGGTGGCAGTCCGAACCTATTAACTCGCTATTTGCTGATGAAGGTTGGCTTGAATCCGAATAAAGATGTGAAGCTCGATGAACCTGCGGATGCGGCGGCTGTGGTTTCGCTTGTTTCTCAAGGCAAAGCAGATATGGCGAACGGTGCCGAACCGCAAATCAACGAAGGCATCAAAAAGGGTGCGTGGGGCGAACCGTTCTACGGATTCCCGAGTCTCGGCGATTATGCGTACTCCGTAGTCAGCGTTAAGGAATCAACCATTAAAAAAGATCCGCAAACCGTCCAAAAATTTGTCAATGCGATGCTGAAAGGCTTGAAGCTTGTCAATGATAACAAAGCAGAAGCATTCAAAGTCCTGCAAAAGGAATTCCCAACAACACCGAAAGCGAGCCTGCAGGCAGCGATGGATCGCGCCTATAAGGATAATCTTTGGAGCAAGGATGGCTACATCACCAAGGCATCAGTTGCTAAACCATTGGATGTTGTCAAGAAAACGGGCATCTACACGCACGGCTATAAGTACAGCAAGCTTGTGGATATGAAATTTGTGAAGAAAGCACAGGATAAGAAGTAAACAGGAAACCGGCATTCAACAGTGCCGGTTTTTCTTATACATAGAGAAAGTTTAAGATTTTGCCCCACTGGTACGACAATAAGGTCATAAGAGGCTGATTCCCAATCCCACTTATCAGTTGGGCGATCAGGCAAGCGCCCAATCTGAGAAATAGAGGGAAAAATTCCGCTTAATTTGAAAATGAATGGAAAAATCGCTTAAATAGACGGAGAAATTACCCTTATTGAATTGAAAAACGTGAAAATGGAGGGTTTTTCTTTGAATAAGCGGAAAAATTACCCTTATTTACTCGTGCTAGAAGCGCCATGATGCAAATAACCGGAAAAATTCCGCTTATTTTTTACTCGTTACTTAATGAAGAACCAGAATGCATGATGAAGTGGAAGTGAGGCGCGCCAGAAGCTGTTAGCGGGCTCAGGTGCGCAGATACGAGTATGGCCAAAGCGGCTCGCGGTGCACTGCGGTTGCGCTCAGTTGATGCGAGTAACCGAATCAATGATTCTGCACCGTAAAAACACAAACCAATGCTAAAAAAGGAACTTTCACAAGTGTAAGACTTTTGTATGTAAAGGAGTAAAGGAACTTTCGCTAAATACGCATACGTCCTGTATGCAACGCGAAAGCCATCACGTCCTGTGAAAGTACGTCCTGTATGCAACGCGAAAGCCATCACGTCCTGCGGAAGTAAGGACCGGGCGGTTATTGCTCGGTTTTTCGAATACATAAGTGTTACGATGCTTTGTGTAGTGACTACTGCCGCAAAACAGGTACAGCTTATTTGGCATAAATGGCTTGCACAAACACGGTCAGTAAAATGAGATAGCGCCAAGTGAATGGAAGATTCCAATGAGATAACGTCGTCGGTTTTTCATTGATCAGTCCGGACATCATGCCGAGTGTAGCATTATAAGGTCCCATTAAAAAAGCGGGGACCGCTCCGCCAAGCATGGCTACGGTCACGATAATTGGAGCCTGGTGGAGTGCCTGCGAACGAAGGGCTTCCGAAATCAATGCGAGGCCGACGGCAGGATGCAGCCCAATAAAAGCGAGTGCGAATGGAATGAGCGGCAGCATGATCAGGAAAAGCCGCAAACCGGTAAACTGAATGACGGAGTCCATCCCGCGCGTCACAAAGGTATCCATATGCGAGATACGAAGTGCGGTGATGAAGAATCCGGCGGTAAGGAAAATAAAAAATTGATTCTGCATGCGTGGAATATAGGTCCGGAAATGATGACGAACTCCTGAAAAGAAAGCGGGAACTTGGCTCAGCATCGCGCACCAGACAAAGGCGAACGGAATCACAATCAAACTGACGAGAAACAAAAAATTGAATGAAAGAAAATGATCAAGCACGATGATTATGGCGTTCAGAAGCAGGATCACCCATGCGATTTGCCATAATTTTTCCGGATGCCCCTTGTCTGCCGGTGCCATGATTCCTGCTGCGGTTTCGCTGATCACTTTGTTTTGTGAATGATAATTGATGTGCGAATGTCTTGATGTTGTCCAGTCAAGTACAACACCGCAAATACTTAATAAGATAAGCGGGGGCAGAACACGCGAATAAGTTGTCCCGGTTAAATATAAGACAGTTCCCACGATCGGTGTGATCGGGCTCCATAACAAGGGCATGGCATAGCCATGCGTGATTGCCTGACTAAGAAACCGATTTTTACGTGCAATCGAGAAATGGGACAATGACGGGCCAATCGCGTGGTACGTCAACGGAAGGGCAGCTAAGTTCAGAAATGAACTGAAAAAGAAAGAGATACCCGAAATGAGTGCATAGAATTGACTGCGGCTGCTTACTTTTCTCTGGACCAGCATCTGAATTTCATCCGCATAACGGCCTAATTGAATAGGCAATGACAGAATAGGGATGAGCGCGAAAAGTGTGACCATCTGAATCATTTCTCCAAAGGAGCGGACAAATTGATTGGGACCGGCACCGCTGATTGCAAGCATCAGACTGCCTGCTCCTAAGAAGAACAGTCCGAATAAAAGAGCAAGGCCTTTGGCGCGGCGCAAACCGGTACATACGGCAAGAAGGCACATGATTGAAACGAAGAGTTTAAAAATGGGCACGTGTACAAATAGTGTTGCGAGAATGTAGCTGATCATGGCCAATATGTAGATTGTTCGTGACATTATGTGATCCCTCCTACTTTTACTGATATGGTGTCCTGTGAATCGTTGAGCAGCAAGCAATCGATGTACAGTCTTCTTAACTTGCGCAACCTTGAAAAAAATACTACTGTGATAAGTAATTGTGAATATGAGACCATGACACAATGGAACGGTCTTACTTGACCGTATTCTGCGCGACCGGTCATCGATTTCTGCTATTATTAAATTAGAATCTGCCTGGAAATATCGGAGCGACAGAAAGGTTTGATTGATGTGACGTGGCGATTATTATTCGCTATCGCCGTGGCTGTTTTGGCTGTGGCAAAGAAAAGAAATGCAGTACTTTGGTTTATCGCGGGATTCTTTTTTGAGTGGATTGCGTTGATCGTCATCCTTATCCTCCCAGGCGGCAGCGGGAGACGTATGTTTGTCGGAGGAGGGGGCAGCAGAGACAGCGGGGCTCACTGGCACAAAAAAGTATCGCGCTCATGTCCGTATTGCGGCAATCCTGTTACCTTTGACGATATTCCTGGAAACTGGACATGTCCTAATTGTGGACAGACTTTTACATATAGTTCGGACGGTCGCGTTTTCGCGTCAAATAAAGATGAATTAATGCCTCAAATGGAATTGATGGTCAAATTGTTTGCTAAAATGGCAAAGAAGGACGGAGTTGTCTCTGAAAACGAAGTGCGCCAAGTCGATCAGATCGTCCGACAAGCGTTCAGGCCAACCAAGGAGCAGCTTCGGAAAATTATGGCGCTCTTTAACGAATCGCGCTATTCAGATGAATCCTTTGAGATTATCGCTCAAAATTTATATGCATCGGTTCGCGGTCGAAGCGACATACTCGTCGACACAATTATCGCTTTACTGGCCATTGCAGCCTCCGACGGCGCGTTACGCACGGAAGAAGAGACAATGATTCGATCGGCGGCTTTAATCTTTGGTCTTGCTGATCAATATGAATCGATCAAGGCACAGTTTTTTGGACGCTCATCTTCATCAGAAGGCAGCAGTACACGAGGAGCTGGATTGGAGAATTGTTATCAGCTGCTTGGATGTACCCCTAATGATTCGGATCAGATAATAAAGAAAAAGTATCGCGAACTGATTAAAGAAAATCATCCGGATCGATTGATGAGCCGGGGGGCTTCTGAAGCCAGTATTAAAGAAGCTAACAGTAAGATAGCGAGAATCAAGCACGCATATGAACAGGTTATGGCGGCGCGATCATGACAGGAAATAAAATGGAAGAAGATGGAATAAATGGATCTAGATCAAGTATGTGAACATTTGCTTAGAAAATGTCTGGGCTTAAAAGATGGTGAGCAGTTTTTGGTCGTGACCGATGAGCTGGAGCGGAAATTAGCGGAGCCCTTTTATCGTGCGGGTCAGAAAATCGGTGCTGAATCCTTGCTGCTGGTGATAAAAGAGCGGAAACGTTCCGGTGAGGAACCTCCGATCGCTGTGGCAGCAGCTCTTACGGCTGCCGATGCAGCTGTATGTATCACGCAGTATTCAATGACGCATACCAAGGCACGGAAACAGGCAGTAGCAGCCGGAACAAGGCTGGCGACGATGCCGGGTATTACTGAAGACATGTTTGTGAACGGTGCAATCACCGCTGATTACGCAAAGGTTCGCGATTTGACGCTGCATATGACGGAATTGCTGGATCAGGGGAGTTCCGTAAGAATCGAGAAGGAAGGGCATGCGCTCACCTTCTCAATAAAGGACAGAAAAGGTGTTCCCAGTCCTGGTGTTTATTTAAATCCTGGAGAATCAGGCAATTTACCTTCGGGCGAAGCGTTTATTGCACCAATCGAAGGCAGTGCATCCGGCGAAATCTTTGTCGACGCATCAGTTGTCGGTGTTGGAAAATTGACGCACCCGCTTATCTTGACGGTTGAGAATGGCCGATTGATAAATGCAAACGGTGAAGGTGAAGCGACTCTTCTCCGAATTCTCGGGGAAGACCAGGGCCGTTCGGTAGCGGAATTCGGTATTGGAACAAACAAATGGGCACGTATCACCGGGAATGTGCTGGAGGACGAGAAAGTTTACGGAACGGTGCATATTGCCTTTGGCAGCAATTTAACCTTTGGCGGTACGGTAGATGCCGGTGTGCACATTGATTGTGTATTTTCCAAGCCGGACCTATGGATCGATGGCCAAAAAGTGATGGATCATGGGAATTTGATTTACTGAATAGTCGGAGGTGTTTTGCATGAATGAGCGTCAAACATGGATGAAGCAGGACGAGCCACTGGTTTCTATGGCACATTGTTCATCAAAAATTAACATCTATCCTTCTTATTTTTTACAAAAAATGCCGGGAACCTCGCAAGATTTATTTCTTCGTCAAGGCGTAGCAGAAAAAATAATTACGCTTGTCGAACGGCTTCCGGAAGGCATGTCCTTTGTGTTGATCGATGGATGGCGGTCGATCGAGACGCAGAGATTTATTTATGACCGTACCATTTCCCAATTTCGGGACGCCGGGTACTCCGAAGAGAAAATTACTCGAGAAATGCCGGGTTTTGTTGCCTATCCCTCAACGGATCCGCTTAAGCCGGCACCTCATTACACCGGTTCTGCGATCGATCTGACCCTTGCTGATAACAATGGGTGGCTGGAGATGGGGACCGATTTCGATGATTTTCACCAAGAGGCTTATCTGGATTTTTATGAAGACAAAGAAGGTCTTTCTGACCAAGAACGGCGAGCTCGTGACAATCGCCGTTTTCTGAAAAACATAATGGAGGGCGCCGAATTCACGCATAATCCGTCGGAATGGTGGCATTATTCATATGGCGACCGCACATGGGCCGAGGAGCATCGATCTGCTCCCCTGTACCGAGGCATCGAACCTGTACGCTGAACAAATCGTTCACAATGTTTGGAGGATCAGACATGATTTACCAACCTATGCCAATCGAATTCTATCAACAGCCGACTCTAGATTTGGCGAAGGCGCTGCTTGGCTGTCTGCTTGTTAAAGAATCGCCGGAGGGTGCAGCTTCAGGATATATCGTTGAAACGGAAGCCTACATGGGCGCTGGAGATCGTGCAGCGCACAGCTTTGGAAACAGACGAACGAAGCGAACGGAAATTATGTTTGCATCTGCAGGACATGTCTATACCTTTATGATGCACACACATACACTGGTCAATGTTGTAAGCGGGCTGACGAATATTCCGGAAGCGATTCTGATCCGTGCTGTAGAGCCGTGCGACGGATTGCAACTCATTAAATCAAGGCGGCATCGCGTGAAACAGGCTGTAAATCGAACCAACGGGCCAGGCAAGCTGACCGAGGCGCTGAATATTACCAAGGAAGATTATGGACGCCTGTTAACGGAAGCGCCAATTTATATTGCGGCGGGATTTGTTCCCGACCAAATTGAAAGCGGTCCGCGTGTCGGCATTGACAATACGGGAGATGCACGATTTTATCCATGGCGCTATTGGGTTTCCGGTAATCCTTATGTCTCCAAAACACGAAAAGTAAAGAAATGTTAGATAATCTAACAGTAAAAATAAGTAAAAATGCTGATAGAATGGGAAATTTTAATTAAAAGGGCTTTCACAGAAAATTTTAATTTAAATTGCAAATTAGGTATTTACAACTTTGATAAAGTCTGATAATATCAGTGTCAACCACAAAAAGTCAGAAAAATAGGAAGTGAGAATAATGGCACACGTTGTGAACAACATACGAGTGAAAGGCTTGATTCGAATTATTTTGCGATTGCGCACATAAAAGACTGAAGCAAAGACCATTTAATTAAAATGGAATTGTTTGAGTCTAGCTTATCATCGTCAAAAATAGGCGCTCAAGCAATCGCGAAGAAGCGCCTATCCGAGAAAATCACGGATGGGTTTTTTTATTCGGATTTTCGGTGTTCGATCAGTGGTATCAGTCAAGTGGGTTGCAAAGTGTCATATCTATTCTTAATTGGGGTCTTTTGTGGCGGAATATTTTGATTATTTAAATCATAAGAGAAAAAAATTATTAAGGAGCGAAAAAGGATGAATGCAGAGAGGAAACAGAAAATGAAGGATTATTTTATGGATCGAATGTATAAGTGTTCGGCGGGTATTGCCAACGCAATCTTAGTAACATTAGGTATGGGGCTTCTCTTTGAAACATTGGGCAAATTTACCGGCTACCATCCGTTTATGGTAATCGGCGGCGCAGCCAAAGTACTGCTTGCTCCGGCGATCGGCGCAGGTATTGCTTATCAATTAAGGGCAAATACATTGACCATGTTTAGCGCGATGGCTTGCGCGGCAGTTGGTGCCAATGCTATCGTGATTCAGTCGGCCGTACCCCAAGTATTAACGATAGCTCCCGGACAGCCGGTCAGTGGTGTTATCGCAGCCGTGATCGCGGTCTTTGTCGGTAAGAAAATCAGTGGAAGAACGAAATTCGATATGATGGCGATTCCGTTTGCCTCCATTTTTGTAGGCGGAATTTGCGGATACGGTCTTGCACTAGTCGTAACACCGGCGCTGAACCAAGTAAGTGCGATGATTACCCATTCTGTACAGGGTTCCCCACTCATCGCTTCGATGGTTATCGCACTGGTTTGGAGCATATTCCTGATGTCGCCTGCTTCATCAGCGGCACTGGCGATTGCGCTTCAGCTTGATCCGGTTTCGAGTGCTGCCGCGCTGATCGGATGTACGGTTCAATTCGTTGGATTTACAGTGATGTCATTTAAGGAAAATGACTTTGGCGGTTTCTTTGCACAAGCTCTTGTTACACCTAAGGTTCAATTCCCTAATCTCGTGAAAAATCCGAAGCTTGTTATTCCTCCGTTCGTTGCGGCGGTAGTCAGTGCACCAATCGCAACCATGCTCCTTCATTTCCAGGTGCCTTACGAACTTGGCGGACTCGGCCTCAGTTCATTCATCGCTCCTTTGAACATACTGGCCTTACAAGGAGTTAAAGGTCTGATGGCATTTGTTGTCGCAGGCGTCTTAATTCCCGGTGTCATCACCATCGTGCTCTATCGTGTGATCAAGTTGTTCGGTTGGGTTAAAGCCGGCGACCTCCACATGGAAGTGCAATAATTAATCGAACAAAAAACTACAGAGAGAAAATGTTGACTGCAGCGATCAAGGATATCGCTGCAGTTTTTTTTAGGTAAGAAAGTTTATCGTTTTGGCTTGTTGGTACGATGATATGGTCATAAGATTCGGTTGGGCGATCAGGTAAGCGGCTGATCTGAGAACTAAACGGAAAAATTCCGTTTAATTAGAAAATGAATTTTTTGCTCGGTTTTCTTACAAGATAAGAAAGTATAAGATTTTGCCCCGTATTTAAACGAATAAACCAGTGCCTTGGCCGAGAATCAAAGCGGAGGAGCGAGACGCCTGCGGGATCAGGTGCCAGCGAGACCCCGCAGATACGAAAATGTATGAGGAGGCCCGCGGTGCGCCCGCGGTCGCGCTCAGTTGATGCGAGCAACCGAAGCAATGACTCAGCACCGTAAAGACACAAACCAATGCCTAAAAGAGGCTCAATTCATTCGCAGAAATCGTCTGTGACTTTAGCTGATATGGGCTGGACACATATAGGAATATATGGTGATAATATAGAGGCAGCACCCGGTATTAGAGGAGATGTGAGAAGTTGGCGAAAGCAAAAGCGAAAACAAACGCCATGCGTTTATTGGATTCAGAAGCGATCAGCTATGACGTGCAAACCTATGACATTAGTGATGGACTTATTGATGGTGTGTCTGTTGCTCAGAAGCTGGGACAAGATCCCCGGCAGGTGTTCAAGACACTCGTGACGCAAGGCCATAGCGGCGAATACTACGTATTCGTTGTTCCTGTTGCTGAAGAGCTCAATTTAAAAAAAGCAGCAGCAAGAGTATCTGAAAAAAAGGTAGAAATGATACATGTCAAAGATATTCAGAAACATACGGGCTATGTACGAGGAGGCTGCTCGCCAATCGGGATGAAGAAGGAATACAGAACAGTGATTGATGCCTCGGCACAATCCATTAATCCCATCATTGTCAGTGGTGGTAAAAAAGGCGTACAAATCCTGTTAGATGTTGACGACTTAGTGAAGGCGGCACATGCTGAATTGGCAGACATTATTAGATAATGAACATTTAATAAATAAGAGATGCAGGAATTAAAAACGGATAAGGTGCCGTAAGAATTGCGAAAAAAAGCGCAACTCTTGCGGCTTGTTTTTTTGTGAGATAGGTACTCAAATAAAAATAGTCCAATGCATAGATGATCAAACCGGAAAGCAGAACGGCAACGGCAAACATCAAGGTACTTATCGGTGATGAATAGATGGTGTCAAAATCAATGAGCGCTACATGAATTCTTTTGCTGAGTACACCGACAGAGGCAAGAAACAGTGATCCAAATAAGTTAGCAATCAGGCTGATCAGCCAGAGACCGAAGATCATGCGAAATGACTCGGTACCTCGAGCTTTAATACTGAAAAATTTAGTGGACAGAAAAAAAACGATACCATTTAGAACCAAATTTGCTATTGCAGCCAAACCGAACAAAGGCGGAAGGAAATAAAACATGAAGACTGGGAACGTCGCATTATTAAAAAATACAGGAGCGCAAATCATATCATTTTCCTTCTTCCAATGCAGCAATGGGAGCGCGCTCCCGGGTTAAAAACAAAAGATGAGAAAACTTGGCGCCGGAGGAGCGCCCCTCTAACCGAATTTCTTTTTCTCTTAGCTCCAAATATAAAAAATCAATTAATGATTCGATTGTTTGAATAAATTCCTTTAATTTCTTCAGGTGATTTTCCGCGAACAAGCAAACAAAAATTTTCATAGCCGATCTCAAGATGGGCGTTCATCAGTTGTTCCAAAGCACGCAGTCCTTGAGGATGCTTGTGAATTTTTTCAATTTCATTTTTATACAGATCAATAATTGATCTTTGAACAAAGTGGGGGGCGTATTGCAGGGCATAGGCATCTTTTCCCAGCATCAGACCGCAAAGGTACTCATATTTAAATTGAAGCTGCCGTGTGAAATTCACAAGATGCAACAGCCGATAGAATGTGTTCGGGTAGCTTTCCTTGAAATTCTCAATGGCAGTTTGTGCTTTTCTGAGATCCTGAATGCTGCTGATTGTTTTCATCGAATGAAACCCTCCTCGTCAATTGGATCCTCGCGGAAAAGATCCCTTCTAATTATATGCCTTCGTCTGGCATACCGAAACATTGTCTGTCCTAAATTCATCATTTCGCCAAAAGAAAGCGTTTGCTTTTTAAGCGATCTTATTATAAACCGATGCCGTTATTACTAAACTGCATCAATAATTGTATTTCTCTAAACAATGACTTGCTGAAGCCTATTCTAAAAAGGTTACACATTAAGAGTAACCTTTTTTTAGCACGCTGTAAAATGATTCTTTTTATTCAATGCGCGCCTTATGATTCATTCCGGCTGGTGACCGAATATAGTAAAGAAACTGACCGAAAAAATCACATCGGAATGTGCACGGATATTGAAGTTTCCGTCGGTGCATGTTATAGTTATAACTCAATAAGGGTCAATTTATAAATTAAAAAATCAAAGTTTAATATACCATAATATCTTATTTAAGTCAAGTGAAATAGATTGATTTTCATAAAATATACCATTTTTTATAAAGATCAAACAATAAGAGGTGTTCCTTTTATGGCTCAAAGTGAACGAAAGCAAGAACAAGAGCGCATTAATGAGGTTATAGATGTTATTGGAGAAAAAGTTGAGAAGATCACGGGGAAAAAAAGCGATGTTAAGCAAGGAATCGTTGATTTGAGAAAAAATTTCTGGGATGACGTCACAGTCAACTTGGATGAAACAGACGACGTATATGAAACTCAGGCAAGCATTAAGCAGCAAGCCGAATTGCTGTCGGAACGCGAACGCCGCCACGGGCAAATGAATAAGGAGTTAAAGACGTTGTTCAGACTTCAAGACACGCCTTACTTTGGCCGTATTGATTTCCGTGAAGAAGATGAACGTCGGGCAGAACATCTCTATATCGGAATTGGGTCACTGATGGACGCGAAAAATGAGGACTTTCTAATTTATGATTGGAGGGCGCCGGTTGCAAGTATGTACTATGATTACGCACCGGGTCCAACGAAGTATGCCTCATTAGATGGAGAAGTGCGTGGAAATATGACGTTAAAGCGCCAGTTTATTATTCGCGGAGGCAAAATAAAGGGCATGTTTGATACGGGGCTAACGATTGGCGATGCATTGCTTCAAGCTGTACTCGGCGGTCGTGCCTCCTCTCAAATGAAGAGTATCGTTGCAACAATACAAAAAGAACAGAATCAAATTATTCGAAATGAAACGGATCGTTACCTCATCGTGCAGGGAGCTGCGGGCAGTGGAAAAACATCTGCTGCATTACAGCGAGTCGCATTCCTTATGTATCGTTACCGCAAAACACTGCGTTCGGACAATATGCTGCTTTTCTCACCAAATCCACTCTTTTCCAGCTTTATTTCTAATGTATTGCCTGAATTAGGTGAAGAAAATGTGGTGCAGACAACGTTCAAGGATTTTATTGAGGAACGTATCGGCAGTGATCTTCAATTGGAAAATCCATTTGATCAAACGGAAAGCTGCCTAACGATGGCCGATGGAGAACAATTAAAGACGAGACTAACCGGTATTCGTTTTAAAGCGTCGCTTGCTTATCGAGATATGATTGATCATTGGTTGGAGCACTTGAAGTCTGAAGGAATGATTTTTCGAAACATTACATTCCGCGATCAAGTGATTGTTTCCGGGGAGGAAGTCGGGAACTATTTCTATGCGCTGCCGCATGAACAAACACTGCTGAACCGTTTGGAACAAGTGCGTGATTGGCTGCTGCGCCGCATGGCCGCTTTTTCAAAACGTGAACGAAAAGAAGACTGGGTACTTGAAGAGGCAGAACTGCTGGACAAATCGGACTATGCGAGCATCTTCGAGAAACTGCAGCAACAAAAGCAGTTCAGTGAGGAAACATTTGATGATTATGATCGTGAAGAACAGTTGCTGCGCAAAATTGTCATGAATCGGCGAATGAAAAAGTTGAGACGACGAGTAAAGCAGCTCGATTTTGTGAACTGCCAAAAAGTGTATAGTGAAATTTTCTATCAGAATTATAACGAGGATTCAGCACCTGACCGTTGGGCAGACATCTGCCGTTCAACACGGATGCGCTTTGAGGAAGGCGACTGTCCGTGGGAGGATGCGGTACCCTATCTCTATATGAAAGAAAAGATTCAAGGAAGAAAAGGGAACCACGAAATCCGCCATTTGATCATTGATGAAGCGCAAGATTATTCACCGGCGCAATTAGCTTACCTTCAAGCCGCTTTTCCACGTTGCCGGATGACGATTCTCGGCGATTTGAATCAGGCGATTTACGCACAGAGTCTAGACGCAGACACAATGCTTTCGGAACATCTCTATAATGCTGAGGATGTGAAGAAGCTGACGCTGCTGCGCAGCTATCGTTCGACAAAGGAAATTATGAATTTTGCCCGGGAAATTGTGCCGGGAGGCGAACAAATCGAACCCTTTGATCGCAGTGGAAAGCTTCCTGAATGGATTGATGCAGCGGGTAAATCGGATAAAGTATCAATCATTTTGGATAAAATTGCTTCATTTCAGCAGAATGGCTTTGAAACCTTTGCCCTAATCGGAAAAACAATGAAGGAATGCCGGGAAGCCTATAGGTTGTTGAAAAAGAAGATTGATGTTAAATTGATTACTCAAGCGACTTATCAATTTGATAAAGGCTTTATCATCATTCCTACTTATTTGGCAAAGGGAATTGAATTCGACGCGGCGATTATCTATGACGCTTCATCCGAAAATTATAGTCGTGAAAGCGAGCGAACCATTTTCTATACAGCATGTACACGTGCGATGCATGAACTGGTTCTGCTCTCCAGCGGCGAGGCGAGTCCGTTCCTTGATTCGGTTCCAACCGAACACTATTTGCGAACACGCATCAGCGAGTAGCATTTTGATTGTTTGAAGGGACAAGTTTATTTAGGCTAACTGGTGAGTGGCATTTTTTGCCACTCCCTTTTTTAATACACTAGAAAGGCGGAGGGCACGTTCAATTGCCGTTCGCAGGGTCTGCATGTTTGCAAACTTTACATTAGGGAGGAACTGTACTTGTGAAGAAGTATCAAGCTGTGTATTTTCTTATCCTCGCCAACCTGTTTTGGGCGGGAAATTATGTATTTGGCAAGTACGTAGTGAGTGAAATGACGCCGATTCAGATGACCTTTGTGCGTTGGGCACTAGCCATACTTGTTTTGTTCCCTCTGGCACAGGTGATCGAAAAACCAAAATGGCGCGAGGTTTGGAAACGTTGGAAGATCTTGTTGATTCTCTCCTTGCTCGGCATTGTCGGCTACAATGTGCTGCTGTACGAAGCACTTCGTTTCACAACATCGTTAAATGCCGCCCTTGTAAATTCAATAAATCCGGCGATGATTGCTATTTTTGCAGTGTGGTTACTGAAGGAAAAGCTGTCGCATGTGAACGGATTTGGTCTGTTTGTTTCCTTAATTGGTGTGCTGCTCGTTTTGACACGCGGTGAATTGCTGCATGTGTTCACCATTCACTATAATCAGGGTGATCTGCTTATGATTCTAGCAATAACCGTCTGGACTTTTTACACTTTAATTGGTAAGAAGATGGAAAAGCTTCCGCTGATTGCCGCAACGGCAGTGTCAGCGATGCTTGGATTAATTGTGCTGTTTCCATTTTTTTTGGTGTCGGGTTTTTCCTACCATCTGAGTGGTACGGCCACCGTAGGCATCATGTACATCGCCTTCCTTCCATCGGTCTGCTCGTTTATTTTTTGGAACCGTGCTGTGCACACTGTTGGCGCCAGCCGCTCCGGCATCTACTTGAACCTGCTGACTGTGTTTACTGCATTAATCAGCTTGATCCTAGGCAATCCGATAACGATACCGCAAATCCTAGGCGGTGTACTGGTCGTCATTGGTGTTTATTTAACAAATAGAAGATCCTCAGCAAGTAAAGAACAGAACCAGCCCGCGTAAATACTTAGAACGAATCAAATGTTTCATCCTATAGATAGTCAAAGAAGCCATTCGCTGCATGCAGTGAATGGCTTCTTTTTTGAAGAATACGTGTTTCGATCGGCACATCCTTTACTTCTCTGGTATACGCAGTGTGACCGTTGTACCGTGTCCAACCGCGCTTTTGATCAGCAATCCGGTGCCGTAGAGATGTTGCATTCGGCTGTTTATACTTTTCAATCCGACGCTGTGTCCATTATTTCTACTTAGCGCGCTTTGTATCTGTTCATCGGTCATGCCAACGCCGTCATCCGTAACTTGAATGATACAGGCTTTGCTTTCACGGCGAACGGTCAAAGCTACTTGAACGCCTTTCTTGCGGTTGCCAAGCCCATGTTGTATGGCATTTTCGACAAGGGGCTGGATCATAAGTGGCGGAAACGGGAAATCAAGCGAATCATCGACATCAACAGTAACGTGAATCCGGTGCTTGAATCGCATCTTTTCAATTGCCAAATAGGATTGGACGAGAGCCAGTTCCTTTTTAAACGAGCTTACTTCAGATGTGTTCTGAAAGTCAAAGCTGCCGCGCAGGTACGCAGCAAATTGCGCAGTCATTTCACGGCACTCCTCAACGTCCTCATAACTGAGGGCAATAATTGAATTAAGAACGTTGTATAGAAAATGCGGACGAATCTGTGATTGGAGAAAAGCAACCTCCATATTTGTTGTTTGACGCACTGCGTTTTTCATAAGTAAGAGTCCACGAATGCGCGCTGAGAACTCCGAAAAATTATAAGGCTTTTGCAAAATGTCATTTGCACCCGAGCGGAACGCATAATGTTTGTCTGTATTTATACTTGCGGCAGTCAGCATTAATACGGGCAGGCTGGTCATGGTGTACTGTTCGCGAATTTTGCGGCAGACATCAAATCCGGACATGCCGGCCATGACCAAATCCAGAATAACGAGGTCCGGACTTTCATGGGAGATGACCCAAAGAGCCTCCTTGCCATTTTCTACAGCAATAATGTTATAGGGAACTTTCTCCAGCATCGTGACAAGCATTTTTAAATCTTCAGGATCATCATTGACCACCAAGAGAGTCGGTGCGTTTGTCTGCTGAGAATAGTAAGGTGTGGTCAAGGGTTTTACCGGAACCGGCTCTGTGATTTTATGATTCATCCGATTCGGTTTGCTGACCTTTTCCTTTTTTTGATTTAAGAGCGGTACTGTAACATGAAAATCAGAACCAGTACCAATCATGGAATGAAACCAAATTTTTCCGCCCAGAAGTTCAATTAGTTTTTTTGTAATACTTAGGCCGAGACCTATTCCCTCTTTTTCATGGGTCTCTGCCTGCTGTATAGGATCAAAGATCGCTTGATATGCTGCTCTGGGAATTCCGACTCCGGTGTCGGCCACGATGATTTCCACCTCATTGTCCAGCCGTTTTGCAGTGATTGTAATTTTTCCTTGATGGGTGTATTTTACAGCGTTATCCAATAGATGGTTTATGATCTTCCGCAATCGATTGCCGTCAGTCCACACAGGTGGAAGGTCATCGGCCAAGATGCTCTCAATATGCAATCCTTTCTTTTCAGCAAGCTGTATGTAAAAGGACATCTCGAGATTGATCAAGGAGGAAATGTCAATGAGACTCTTATTCAGCGTCATCATTCCTTGACTGATTTTTTCGAGATCCAGAATATCGCCGACAAGATCGGAGAGGCGGTAGCACATATGAATGATGGCTTCAATTTTATCGTGCTCTTCTCTCACCAAATGGCTGCCCTTGCTTTTCAGCAACGCTTGAGAAGTTGTAAGAACTCCGCCAAGCGGTTTTTCAAATTCATGGGCAGTGCGGGCGATGAATTCGTCTTTGAGTGTATCAATTCGCAACAGTTTCTGTGTCGACTCCTCAGTCTGATGAAATGCACGAGCAAAACGCTGCGACATCAGAAGAGATAGCGAAAGAATGCAGCCGACGGCCGAAATTGAGTTCAACGCAAGAATTTGTCCAGCATTGTATGCATTGAGTATGGAAGTCAGTGTACTGAAACTCAATGAAAAGGCACAGATAATAAGGAAACCGCTGCCTTCCATTCGACGCATAACGGCTAATATAAATATGTAGGTGGTGTAAATCAGAGTAAATACGGCAAGCAAACCAAAGAAAATTAAAAAATAACTGGTTGTCAATTTTATAGAAACCAGGTTGATAAAGATCAGAGCACTGCCAATGCTATGAACAGCTAGGATGACTTTCTTTGAAGTCAGCTCTTTATATGAGGAGGCGAGGCTCATTATGATCATCATCAAGCCTAGAACGGTAAACGTGCCTTCCAAACGTGCGTGCAGCCAAAAGGGAAGCCACGGGAAAGGAATATAGAGAATTCCTTCGAGATCGAACGTGGCGAGCATAATTCCGGTAGACAAGCTCATCAAGGAAAAGTATAAAAAGGATTTCTGTTTTCTCATTTGGAGATAATGACCAAAGTAAAATAAACCCATTATGAGAAAGGGCACGATGACCAGACAGCTTGCCAGCAGTGAAAAGTCTCTCATTTGAGAAATATGCTGCTCTGTACCAAACGAGACCGGCTTGGCAATCCCCCAGCCGTTTATAATTTTATAATTGGAAAATTGAATAATCAGTTCGTTATTGCCTTTTTTAATTGGAAAATAGCGAACGTAGGGGGCGGTTTTCGGCTCGAAATGTTCCGGGTCGAGCTGCCCGCTTTGACCGATTAATTGACCGTTTATATATACTTTATTAGCCGTGTAGATAATTGGCACTTTAATTCCAAATAGTTGATGCTCCAGATCTGTCCGTATAATCAGTCGATAGGTGCCGGAATCGGGACGCTGTCTGCTAGAAGGATCACCAATATTGTTGTAAGGAACTTTTGTGAAAATGGGATCTTTCCCTGAGCCGGAATGAATGTCCTTTGGCGTTAATAATTGATTACGGTAGAAGGTCCACTCACCATTTAATTGTACGTTTCCTTGTTTCTCGAAATTCCAATGTTCCAGATTGAGTACGCCGCGCTTTGCTTTGAAATGGCTGTTTTCCGATAAATTTGAAAGACCAAGAAAGACTAAGAACAAAGCAGTGTAGCCGAGTATTATAAAGCTTAAGATTGCTATTTTTTTCATTGCGGCATCCCTTGCTTCTGTAAAAATCTAAGTTGTCCCGTTCGCAATCAGTTGCTCGATTCTTCTGATGGTTGATTAACACTTATTTTATAAGAAACGCTTGTCCCATGACCGACGGCACTTTGAATCATGAGCTTAGATCCAAAATAGTGCTTCAGTCGTTCGTTAATATTTTTCAAACCGACGCTTCGGCCGTGATTTTGTGACAGGATGCTTTTTATCTCGTCTTCGTTCATACCAACGCCATCATCTGTTACCGAAATCTCATATTCATGATCATGCTGCGCGACAGATAGTGTAATCCGCCCGCCTGTTTTTCGTTTGCCGATGCCGTGCTGAACGGCATTTTCTACAAGCGGCTGGATCATCAGCGGAGGCAATGGAAAATCGATCGTTTCATCGATATCCATGCTGATTTGAATCCGGTCTTGAAAACGCATTTTCTCAATCTTTAAATAGGATCCCACCAGTGCTAATTCCTTTTTGAATGTGCTCATCGCGGAGGTGTTTTGAAAGTCAAAGCTCCCGCGCAGGTAGGCCGCGAACTGAGCCGTCATTTCACGTGATTTTTCAATATCCTCATAGCTCAGCGCAATGATTGAATTAAGGACATTATAGAGAAAATGGGGGCGAATCTGTGACTGAAGGAATGCAACCTCCATGTTTGTCGCTTGATTGGCTACCTGTTTCATCAAGATCAATCCGCGAATACGAGCGGAAAACTCGGAAAAATTATAAGGCTTTTGCAAAATATCGTTGGCACCTGCTCGGAATGCGTAATGCTTGTCATCATTGATGATTGCCGCGGTCAGCATCAACACAGGCAATTCGATTAGGCTGTACTGTTCGCGGATTTTTCGGCAAACATCGAATCCGGACATGCCCGGCATCATTAAGTCGAGAATAACAAGATCCGGCTTGGCATGTGACACGCTCGTCAGTGCTTCCATTCCATTCTTCACAGCAACGACATTGTATGGAATATTCTCAAGCATATCAATCAATATTTTGAGATTCTCCAAGTTATCATCAACAATTAAAATGGTAGGCGCATGAACGGAACGTGAGTGATAAGGAGTAACAAGAATTGGAACAGCTGAATCACTGGTTGCGTTCAAATTCAACTGCGTTGGGACAAGACGGACTGCCGCTCCGGGTTTGATCGTTTGATGTCGATCAAAAACAGGAATGGTGAAATGGAAAGTCGTTCCAATTCCAACTACCGAATCAAACCAAATTGTCCCCTGTTGCAATTCAACGAGCTGTTTGACAATGCTGAGACCAAGCCCAGCGCCTTCGCTTTGGTTGAGTTCATCGCTTCGTTCAAAGGAGTTAAAAATCCGCTCGTATTCTGAGGAAGGAATACCGATGCCGGTATCGGAAACCGTGACTTCAACTGCGCGTCCCTTTCGCCAAGCACGTAAAGTAATTTGTCCGCTCTGAGTGTAGTTGACCGCATTTTCCACAAGGTTGTTTAGAATCTGTCGAAAGCGATTCTCATCGGCATAGACTAGCGGCAGGTTTGAAGGAATCTCATTGACAATCGTCAATCCCTTTTTTTCAGCAAGCAATTTATAGAAAGCCAGCTCTGTTTTCGCGGTTGTAGCGACTTCTAATGGAATAAGGTTAAGCGTCAGACTGCCTTGCTTGATCTTTTCCATATCCAGAATGTCGTTGACCAAGGCGGACAGTCGATAGCCGATCCGCGTGATCATTTGAATTTTATCGGCTTCCTCGCTAATTTTTCGATCGCGTTTTCCTGCCAGCAGAGTTTGCGCAGTATTAATGATTCCGTTGAGCGGTGTCCGGAACTCATGGGAGGTCTTGGCGATAAATTCATCCTTAAGTTTGTCGTTTTTAATTAGTTCCTCGGCCAATGTCTCGCTCCGCGCAAAAGCGTTCGAGAACCGCTTGGACATCATGAGTGAAAGCATGAGCAGGAAAATTAATGAAAAGATGGAGTACACCGAAAAAGAGTTTTTAGAGTTGTAAGCACTAATGGTGGTGATAATGACAAAGGTGCTCATTGAAAATGTGCCGATTGTCAGGTAAATGCTCCCTTCCATGCGCTGGATGATCGCAAGAACAAAAATATAGGAAGCATAAGCTAATATGAATACGGCCAAAAACGAGTGAAGATAGTAGGCCAAGTATGATGACAGAAAATCAAAAGGCAAAAAATCCAGGATCAGCGTGAAAAGCGAGAGTGCTGCTCCAAAGATCAAAATCTTCTTGGAAACCAACTTCGGATAGGCGTAATAAAGGTAGAGAAGAACTGAAATACCAATGCCGATCGTGGTCGCGCACTCTATTATTGTCAGGTCTGATAATGAGAGACTTGGGTTAAAAAGATAGATAACACGGCTCTGGCTGATCCAGGAAATAACAACTGCAAAGAATAAGCAAAATATTGAAAAGAACAGCAGATGAATATCCTTCCTGCGCTGAAAGTAATAACCGAAAAAGTACAGGCTCATGAAAAAGAAGGCGACGATCATTAGCATATCATTAAATAAAGCAAAGTCGTGACTGCGCGCCATTTTTTCTTGTGTACCCAATACAATCGGTTTCGTTATTCCTTGACCGCTGCTGCCCTCCGCTCTGGCAGCTTGGATTACGAGTTCATTTATTCCTTTTTTTAATGGAAAGTAAGTCACATAGGGGCGAAGCGATGCCTGCATGGTGCTGTCAAGAGATGGTTTACCGCTTTGCCCAATTAAATGCCCATTCATATAAGCCCGATTTGAGCTGTAAATGACGATTGTGCGCAGACCAAAGATTTGACCGCCGCGCTCCGAATGAATTAAGAGCCGATACGTGCCTGCCTGCGTCTCAGAACTGGTTTTCGATATAGGATTTCGCGTGTTTTCAGGAACATTTACCATCAATGGATTTTTGCCTTGTCCGGAATGAATAGCCCTGGGTGTAAGCAGTTGATTGGGATAGAACTGCCACATACCATTTAATCGGACATTGCCGCTTTTTTCAAAATTCCAATGATCGAGGTTGATGACTCCATTCTTTGCCGTGGGCCCGTTGACATCGTAAAAATGCGCCAAAGATAAAAAAATTAAAAAGAGACCGATATAACAAAAGAGGACGGTAAAAAAGGCAAACACACGATGCATAGTAGGGTCACTCCTGAACTTGTTCGACTACTTGTAATTCTATCAGTTCGGTTTCGCAAATTGAATAGCCGTATGAAGATAAATATAACTTAAGTTCGTTCTTGTTTTCATGGCTAGTGGTATAATCAATGTAACAAAATTGTAATACTCGGAAAATGCCCGTTTGCACGCTCAATGCAAAGGAGGAAAACAATGGAAGCTTTTGTAGTCGATGATGAAGAACTCGCATGCAACCAGCTCAGAAAAATGCTGCAGGAAACAGGAAAATTTCGATCCATTCAATCGTTCACTGATCCCGAGCAAGCGCTTGACGCAGCTCAGAAGCAGAACCCGGATGTCGCTTTTTTAGACATAGAGATGCCTGAACTCAACGGAATTGAACTTGCGGAGGCGTTGCAAGCAACGGACGAGCATATTGATATCATATTTACAACTGCCTATGATGAATTTGCAATCAAGGCTTTCGAATTAAATGCGATTGATTATTTACTGAAGCCCATCATGAAGCCGCGGTTGACTAAGGCTGTAGAGCGTCTGTTGAAAAATCGTGAGAAGGTTCAGGCTGCCGCCGCTCAGCCGTTGCAGACAGCGTTCGGTATCGAATGCTTTGACAGTCTTAAATTTTATAAAATCGAAAACGATGTGAAGACATACATACCGGTCAAATGGCGCACATCGCGCGCACGCGAACTCTATGCGTATTTGTTAAAAGAACATGATCGTTTTGTCAGTAAAGAAACTTTGATCGATTTGCTATGGACAGGTGTGGATGATGCGAAGGGAACGACGCAACTGTACACAACAGTTTACCAGATTCGCAAACTCATGGAAAAACTGCCATTTGATCATCACATTATTAAAAATGATATCGGCTACTCACTTACCCTGTCAGGAGCAACTATTGATGTTGAACAATGGGGAAGAGATCTTGCATTATTGCCCCCGATTGATTCTCGTAATTATAAAACACATATTCAATTATTCAAGGCTTATAAAAATCATTATTTTAACGAGTACGGCTATCTTTGGGCAGAACCGGAGCGTGTCCGATTGTCACAGCTTTGGCTTGAGCACGCCTATACGCTTGTTGAATTTCTGATTAAAGAAGATAACAGGACGGAAGCGCTGGACATCTGCCAACAGGTCGCGCGCATCGAACCCGATGATGAGCGCAACATGAAGCTGACAATCAAGCTTTACAATGAAATGGGCAATGTTGACGGCGCCATCCGCATGTACGAACGCTACAAAGAAGTAAAAGACGCGATGAACTGATTGCGAGATATATAAAATATGAGGACCGCAAATCCATGAAAGAGGATTTGCGGCTTTTTGTATATGACTTTTTTTACACTAAAAGCGCTTATTTGACAAAATTCACCATTTGTTCAGAAATTGTATAGGACCTGAACGTAAACTAATCATGAGCAAAATTCCCGGCATTATTGCGCGGTTTTTACATAGAACGAATAGAGAATCCTGAGCCATATCGCTCTATTCCGTAATGAGGAATCTTGCTTACGACTTCGTAAGATTATCCACAAAATACTCACTACTATACGAACACAGAGATCATTGCACTGGGACTGAGAGAACAGAAAAAGGGGAGAAGACTATTGAGAGCAAAAAGACTGCCGCTCGGACTTAAGAAAACGAAACATAAAAAAGTGATTAAGCGACTGATGATCGCCGCACTGTCGCTGTTCGTCATTTTCAGCCAAATGTCATTGTCGCCACTGGGAAAAGCATTTGCTGAGGATAATAACAGCAACACTCAGCAATTTCTTGATTCTGTGAAACTGACAACCGGTGAGAATGATACAGCCAAAGATGTCAGTGCTGACAATCCATTGAAAAAAGGCGACGCAGTTAATTTAGATTATTCGTGGACACAGAAGGCAGGACAACAACTGTCCGCTGATAAGGATATTACGATCCAGATTCCAAGCCAGTTCAAGCTTGGGACGAAGGATGCTAATGGAAAATATACCGCCGATGCAACAGGTGATGTTAAGCTTACCGATAACACAACGGTCATCGGCACCTATACAGTCAAAGCAAGCGATGCTGCGGCAGATGCCAACAAGCTGACCATTCATTTTGATAGCGAAAAAACACAAAATCTCACCGGTGCCAGCGGAAAGCTTGTGATCCCGGCAGTATTCGATGACGAAATTAAAGCCGATCAAACAACGGATACCATTGATTTTGATCTAGGCAACAACCAGAAGCAGACCGCTAACGTTGCGGTAAAGGCAGAGGCTGAGCAAACTGAGACTGCATCATCGGATAGTAAAACGGCAGCAAGCGATGCATCAAGTTCAGGCTCAAGCAAATCATCTGATGGCTCAAGTACAAATGATCAGACAAAAGCGGATGCGTCAAGCACTGATGAAGCAAAGGCAAGTGATTCATCGAGCAGTAAAGACGGCAGCAGCACAGATGGTTCAAGTGTGCAGGCGAATAAAGATGGGTCGGATGAAGGGCAGGCAAGTTCATCTGATGCAAGCACAAAAAATGTATCCTCACAACAACAAAGTTCACTTTTTTCTGCGCAAACAGAATCAGTATCAACTCTGCAACCAAGCAGTATTAAACTTGTCGACCCTGATAATGGTGACAAGGAATATACCGCAGATTATCCAGCAACGCCTGACTCATCAGTGAAAATCGAATATGCCTGGGATGTTCCGGAAAGTGTAAGACAAACTATAAAAGAAGGTGACACACTCTCCTTTACTTTACCCGACATATTCTCAATTCCTTCTAATCAAGCACCGCTAAGCGGGGAACTGCTTGACAAAAATAAAGTCGACTATGGTTCATTTACTGTTGATGCAAGTGGTAAGGTAACTATGACTTTTAGTAAGGAATTCCAAAACCATAACGATGTTTCATTTGGTATGTATGTTACAGCTCAAATTAATAAACAAAATACAGGTGATTCAACAACAAAGGTAATAAACTTTCCGATTAATGGAAAATCTGAAACAGCAACCATATATTTTGAAGATGGATTTTCAACGCCAATTCAGAAAAAATTTCTTAACTTCGATAGTAGCAATAACCCAAAAGAAATTACTTGGCAAGTCGATGTCAATCTTAATAAGAATGAATTACAAGACGCACAGGTAGTTGAAGATTTAGCGAGTGAAGGTCTATCATTTGACTCTGTGACCGTATATCCCCTATCAACAAATGCGGTAAATGGTACCATTGATAGTGTGGATACCATTCATCCTTTATCAGAAAGCACAAGTGCTGATGGAGATCACGGTAAATATGCAGTTGATAAAAGTACAGGTACAGTGACGCTGGGCCATATAACCGGAGCTTATCGACTTGTTTATAAAACGAAGATCAATAATGATCAGATACCTAGTAATGGTGGATCAAAGACATTCACCAATACGGCTACACTTAAAGACGGTCAGACAACGCTAGGGTCAGATCCAGCACAAGCTCCAGCAACCTATGGTAAGTTGCTCACTAAGACATCTATTGGACAGGATGCTAATAATAAGCAGCTCACACACTGGGAGCTTGATTATAATTATGGTGAAAAGACAATTTCGCAAGATCAAGCGGTAATAACAGATACCTTTGATACAAATACATTTCAATATTTAAATATAAAAATACAAAAAGTTACTTCTTGGAATAGTGGTGGAACCCCAGCAACTTATTCTGAGATAACAACTGGCTTTCACGTAAATTCAATTTCAAATGGTTTTCAAATTATTTTCGATCAGGGTGTTACCTCAGCCTACAAGATTACTTATGATCTTGCTGTGAAACCAGGAACTGTATATATTGATCAAGGTATGGACGTTTATAACACAGCAGGGACTGGAACTGTTTCAACTGGTGGTATAAAAGGTCATGTTGATCAGCAAAGCTTGATAAAGTCACATAGCAATGTTGATTATAAACAAAAAACAGTTGACTGGAAAATTATGGTTAATGAGAAGAATTATCCACTGAATAATTGGTCTCTAGATGATACATTCTCATACCCACTGTCTAATTTGTCCAACTTGAAAGTTTATACGGCAACATCTTCCACCGAATCAAATGGAGCAGTTACTTGGTCTAAAGGTTCTGACGTAACAAGTGATTTCAATATTGGTTCTTCAAATAGTAAAGGAAAACCAGGTTTTACAATAGCACCTAAATCAGGCTCTACCTATTACAATACTAATGAAACATTTATGATCACTTACACAACCAACTTTAATGGGTATACACCTTTAAATGATTCTGGCAACATTACGACAATTTCTAATAATTCAATATTAGATTGGTATGAAGTAACAACAAATAAAAAACATGAAACGACGACAAATGATAACTTTGCGCCCAATGAGCATACACAAACAAATGGATTCAAAACTCATGAGAACTATGATCCAGTCAATCAGAATGTTCTGTGGAAGGTTTATGTGAATTACAATGAAGAACCACTTGATAATGCTTATATCAATGATCCAATTCCAGATGGAATGAAGTTTGATGATACAGTACCAGTTAAGGTCTATAAATATGATATTAACAGTGATGGAAGCGTAACAAATGAACGGGAAATAACCTCAGGTTTTACCATTACGAAACCTACTTCAGAAAATAATGCCTTAAGAGTAGATTTTAGTGGCTTGAACGGTGATAAGGGACATTATATGGTCAGCTTCGCGACAGACTTGCGCGGGCAAGTAGTTCAGTCAAGCTATACCAATAATGCAACCTTTAAAAATGGTGACTATCCAGCTCGAACCTTAATCGATTCCGTCCAACCAAAGAATGGTGGACAATGGCTTGGAAAGTACGGAACTCAAGACGGAAAGTATGTTGCATGGACACTGGAAGTCAATAAAAGTCTTTCAGTTATTGATCCGGGACTTGTAATCACGGATACTTCCTCGTCCGGTCAAATTGTAGATAAGAATTCGCTTAAGATTTATCCAGCAAAGGTAACTAATGGAGTCGTTCAAATGGGCTCCGGTCAGTTAGTCGCTGATACGGATCATCCGTTAAGCGCAAGTGATTACTCTGTTAATGTTCCCGCACCGGATTCATCAGGTAAGCAAGTGTTTACCATAACGTTTAATAAACAAATTAATGCGACTGCGTATGTTGTTTCATACAAATCGTTAATTAATATTTCTAAGTCTACTGGCACGTTAACAAATAGTGCTGAATTTAATGGAAATAACTCGCAGGTTACCCAAGATACAAATAACCAAAACACTAATGTAGTTAACTTAAGCGCAGGTGGATGGGCTGTAGGAACCACCGGTAATTTAACCATTCACAAGACAGGGCATACAGTGCTAGGTGATGCTCCACTTAAAAATGTCACTTTTGAACTTTGGAGTGAAGATGAAAACGGAACGCCTGAGACACTTCTTAGAACGGGCACCACAGATGACAAGGGTAATCTAACCTTCAGTGAATTAGTTTTTGGTTCTGTTAAGTACAAATTGATAGAAACGTCTACTTTAGATGGCTATGTAGTTAACGCTCCACAGGAAATAGATACTAGTAAAGTTGCAAGTGGAAGTACGGTATCTGTAGTTAATAATCAAAATCAGTTGTCTGTTGAAAAGCTAGTAAATGATGGAGATTCAGCAAAAGGAACACAATTCACACTTTATAAGAAGGACTTGAATGGCGACTATAGTGTAGATACCACTATGGGGAATAACGGAGTATTTGCTATTAATGATGAAAGTGGAAAAATTGTGGTAGCCGGATTACCTCAAGGTGACTATTATTTATCAGAAACTCAAGCGCCAACTGGATATTTAATTAATGACAACAAAATTTCATTCTCAGTAAATCAAAATAACCAGATTGTCAACTCGACTGGCAATATAATAACCAATCCAATTCAATTTCAAGATTTTAAGGGATCAGTGACTTTAACGAAGCAAAAAGTGAATAAAGATACAATAACAGAGTCCGGAGCAATATTCTCACTTCAAAAACTTAAGGATGGAGTGGACGTAAAGAAAGCGAAGGACACTGATTGGGAAACACAGACAGGAATTGATCAGAGCAAAATGACCACAGATACCAATGGTCAGTTTGCATTGGATGGCCTTGCACCAGGAACCTATCGCTTTGCAGAAACCAAGGCACCAGCAGGGTACCTGATCAACAATATACCAACAGATCCATTTGTCATTACGGAACATGCAGTAGGCAAACCAGATCCAGTTTCGGTAACAGCAACTGACTATCAAGGATCTGTCACGCTAACAAAAAAGGACAAAGCAGGAAATGCGATTAAAGAATCAGGAGCAGAGTTCTCGTTGCAAAAGCTTAAAGATGGGGTAGATGTAAATGCGGCAAAGGATTCTGATTGGGAAGACCAAAATATTAAGATGACAACAGACGTTAATGGCCAGTTTACATTAGATGGCCTTGCACCAGGAACCTATCGCTTTGCGGAAACCAAAGCACCAACAGACTACTTGATCAACAATACACCAACAGATCCATTTGTTATTACGGATCGTGCAGCAGATAAACCAGATCCGGTTTCGGTAACAGCAACTGACTATCAAGGATCTGTCACGCTAACGAAACAGGACAAAGCAGGAACTGCGATTAAAGAAACGGGAGCAGAGTTCTCGCTGCAAAAGCTTAAAGATGGGCTAGATGTAAAGACAGCAAAGGATTCAGATTGGGACACACAGACAGAATTTGATAAGAACAAAATGACCACAGATGCTAATGGTAAGTTTACATTAGATGGCCTTGCACCAGGAACTTATCGCTTTGCAGAAACCAAGGCACCAGCAGGGTACCTGATCAACAATACACCAACAGATTCATTTGTCATTACAGGTAACGCAAAAGGTGAACCGGATCCGGTTTCGGTAAAAGCAACGGACTATAAAGGATCAATAAGTTTCTCAAAAACGGATGTCAATGGCAAAGTTTTAACGGGGGCAACTTTTGATTTTCAACAATATTTAAATGGAACATGGAAAACTTATCCTTATTTAAATAACGAATTAGATATTTTAAAAGATACAGGAACAACGACAATATCAGGACTTGCATCTGGTCAATATCAATTTATCGAATTAACAGCACCAAACGGGTATCTGGTGGACAAAACACCGGTTTCATACACTATTGATAACTCATTTGCTGGGGAACCGAAAACCATTTCTCAGAGTAAAAAGGATGCTATTAATAGCGTAACCCTAACCAAAGTCGATAAAAATGATAAAGATGCCGTTCTTACAGGCGCTGAATTCAAACTTGTCGATAAAGATGGAAATACGGTTGAAAAGGATGCATCCGGAAAATCGCTGCAAACAACCTGGACCACAGACAACAAAGGTCAGTTCACGGTTAACGGGTTGGCACCGGGTGAATACAGCTTTATTGAAACGAAAGCGCCAGACGGGTACGAACTAGATGCAACACCAATTTCATTCACGGTTACGAATAAAGATGTTCAAGCTCAAGAACTGCAAGCTACAGATAAATTGAATAGTGTTGTTCTAACCAAATCTGATGAGAATGATAAGAATGCAGTTCTCAAGGGAGCAGAATTTAAGCTTGTCGACAGCAAAAATAATGTAGTTAAAAATGACATCACAGGCAAAACACTGCCGACCACCTGGACGACAGATGATCAAGGTCAGTTTACCGTCAATGGTCTTACACCAGGAACATACAATTTCATCGAAACCAAAGCACCAAATGGCTATGAATTGGATGCAGAACCAATTCCGTTTACCGTGACCAACACGGATGCAAAGGCAATTCCAGTTACGGCAACTGACAAGCTGAACAGCGCAGTCCTTACTAAAATCGATAAAAACGACAACAACATCCACCTTCAGGGGGCCGAATTCAAACTCGTTGATAAAGATGGAAACACAGTTGAAAAAGATGCAACCGGCAAAACGATACCGAAAGTCTGGACGACGGATGCTCAAGGTCAGTTTACAGTCAGTGGACTTGTTCCAGGAGATTACAATTTTATCGAAACAAAAGCACCGAACGGTTATGAACTGGATGCAACACCAATTCCGTTTACGGTAACAAATACAGATGCACAGGCAAAAGAAGTTACGGCAACTGATAATCTAAATAAAGTTGTCTTCACTAAGGTTGACAAAAATGATGCGAATGCAGTACTTAAAGGTGCTGAATTTAAGCTTATTGACAGCAACCTGAATGTTGTTGATAAAGATGTAGCCGGAAAATCGCTGCAAACGACATGGACAACAGACAACAAAGGTCAATTCACAGTGAGTGGGCTTTCGTCTGGTAGCTACAGTTTTATTGAAACAAAAGCGCCGGATGGTTACGAACTGGATGCAACACCAATTCCGTTCACGGTAACGAATACAGATGTTCAAGCGCATGAGATTACAGCAACAGATAAACTAAACAGTGCCGTACTTACCAAAGTTGATGAGAATGATAAAGACGCTGTGCTCCAAGGAGCAGAATTCAAGCTTGTTGATAAGGATGGCAAGGTCGTAGAAAAAGATGTAACAGGAAAAGATTTGCAAAAGGTTTGGACTACAGATGCCAAAGGCCAATTCACCGTTAATGGTCTTGCACCAGGTGAATACAACTTCATTGAAACTAAAGCACCAAACGGTTACGAATTAGATGCAACACCAATTCCGTTCGAGGTAACGAATAAAGATGTTAAGGCGATTCCGATCACAGCAA
Organism: Sporolactobacillus sp. PKPK-6; assembly: GCF_056678885.1. Taxonomy (NCBI): domain Bacteria; kingdom Bacillati; phylum Bacillota; class Bacilli; order Caryophanales; family Sporolactobacillaceae; genus Sporolactobacillus; species Sporolactobacillus sp. PKPK-6. The sequence continues at coordinate 2,121,312 of NZ_JBWXPA010000001.1, forward strand.
CGGATAAACTGAACAGCGTTGTTCTAACCAAGGTCGATAAAAATGATAAAGATGCCGTTCTAAAAGGTGCGGAGTTCAAGCTTGTCGATAAAGATGGAAACACAGTCGCAAAAGACGCGACCGGCAAAGCACTTTCAAAACTTTGGACGGCAAATGATCAAGGTCAGTTCACGGTCAACGGTTTGGCTCCTGGGAAATACAATTTTATTGAGACCAAGGCGCCAAATGGTTACGAACTGGATGCAACACCAATTCCGTTCGAAGTAACAAACACGGATGTGAAGGCGGTTGAGATCACAGCAACTGACAAGATTAACAGCATCATACTAACCAAAGCGGATAAGAATGATAAGGATGCTGTTCTTGCCGGAGCTGAATTTAAGTTGTACGACATTAATGGCAACCTCGTCGCAAAAGACGCAAATGGAAAAGCACTTCCAAATGTATGGAAGACGAATGACCAAGGTCAATTTACGATCAATGGTCTTGCACCTGGCAATTATCACTTTATTGAAACGAAAGCACCGAAGGATTATGATCTGGATGCGACACCGATTCCGTTCCAAGTGACGGCTACGGATGTGAAGGCGATCGAAATCACAGCAACGGATAAACTGACGCCGGGTGATGTGCGCTTGACTAAGGTTGATCGGAATGACAAAGATGCAGTGCTCAAAGGTGCGGTATTCAAGTTAACCGACAGCAATGGAAAGACACTGAAAACTGGTTTGACAACTGACAACAGCGGTCAATTCGTAGTGAAGGGGCTAGCTCCAGGCAAGTATTTCTTTATTGAAACAAAGGCACCAAAGAATTACGCGCTGGATGATACACCAATCTCGTTTGTCATTGAAAAAGGCCAGGCAAAGGCAGTTGAAATTACGGCAACCGATAAACCGCTCGAAGTAACGAAGAGTCTGGACGGCAAACCAGGTGCAACGTATAATGTCGTTGATGAAAACGGCCATGTGATCACTCGTGGTGTGATGGCTGATGAAGAGGGCAATGTCAACTTCAAGGGTCTTGCAACTGGAAAATACCATCTTGTACTCGTACGCGGTGTCGAAGCGGAAGTGCAAACGACTAAGAAGTCTAAGGGTCTTCCGATTACCGGTGATGTTAATGACTTTATGACGATGGCAGCCGGAGCGATTCTCTTGTTAGGCGGTGGATTCTTAACCATCTTCTCAAGAAGACGCAAAAATAACTAAGAGAATCAAAAAATAGCTTAATGGTACATTGAAGGCACTCGATCAAAATAGAGATCGAGTGCCTTTTTGCATTTATCACGATTAGTATAAACACAAATTTCAGATATTGTTCAGAAATTGTATAGAGGACAGCACTAAACTATAAATAGATCTATCGCCTCAAATGTAAACGTTAACATGGACGTGTCCCATCCCACTTAAAACGAAACCTATATTCCTTGATCTCTTTGCATATTCTTGTAAATTTTTTAAATGAACTTGCAGAGTTGTGTTCAGATCCAGCATATTTTCTTTTGTCTCCGAATAGAGTAAAAATCGTTCTGGAAAAAATCGATTGTAAATGAAATGGAGTTACTATACAAAAAACATCAAGTTTAAGAAATAGTTTTAATTGATAGATGAGAGGGTGTTGAGTCGTAGGAAAATTGTTCTGAATTAATTGAATACTACTCCAATTTACATTAATTATAGTGGAGAAATGAGTGAATGGACGATTATTCATAGATTGTCAATGAATAGTAAAAAGTGTCATCGGAATCATCTGTTCTCAACATTGTTTATCTGCCTCTGCCGCATTTTATAACATTCGATTAAGGTGAAATGAGGGAAAATTATGTTTAAAAACAAAAGAAAACGCATAATTGTTTTGAGAAGCCTGATCACTATGTTGCTGTTCTTTTCACTGATTTTCAATAGCACCTTTCATCCACAAAATGCTAAAGCGGCTGATCCCTCGGCGCCAATTGATGTAAATCACTCGTTAGGGGTGGCAAGTAATTTTAATGCGTTTATTTTAAATAACATGACCATGCCTAACACGGATTCGGAAGGACGATTGGCAGTTGGCAACTCGTTGAATGTGAGCAGTTACGGTATAGCTTCGAAGTTAAGCAACAATGATGACGTGAATCTTGTCGTGGGAAATGAGCTGCACTACAAGAACGGCGAATTGAAAGGACACTTTGTTATTGGTGAAAACGGCGGACCGGCGCCAATTGTTGATGTGAGTGATTACCTGCGCGCAAAGCAAGTGACCGATAAAAAGGTTTCGGATGTCCAGGATTTTGTAGATAATCAGGTTGCAAGTTTCGCGGAAGCGAGAACTCAATTAATTGGGATAAGTCAAAACTACCAGAGCTATTCAGCATCCCAACCAAACGGAACAATCAATAAATCTGGAAGCAGACTGACGTTCAGCTACAGTGGTAGCTCAGACCTTGTTGTATTTTCTTTGTCTTCCTCGGAATTTAGTCAAGCGGGAGAAATAAATTTTAATGTCCCTAGAGGGAAAACAATTGTGATCAATATTACAGGCGCAACGATCAATTGGCCCGGTGGTCAACAATTTTTTAATGGATCAGGCATGAATTATGGAGATGATCAAGCAGCTAAAATTTTGTTCAATTTTCCCGATGCCACAACGATTAATTTAGGTAACATCGGGATCTTTGGATCTGTCTTAGCACCAAAAGCCACGGTTAATGCAAGCTGGGGACAGCTGAATGGTACGTTGATTGCCAACAATTTTAATAATACAAATGGAAGCATGGAGGTCCACTTTGCCCTTTTCAAGCCCACCCTTCCCCCAACAACTGTTTTAGGAAAAGTGACTGTGAAAAAGGTAGATGCAGCAGACCATTCGAAAACCTTGTCGGGAGCAATTTTTGATCTTGAAAAACAAGATGGAGACAATTGGACAAAAGTCGACACACTGACAACCGGACAGGATGGCACGATATCAAAAGATAATCTGCCCTTAGGAACGTACCGACTAGTGGAAACCAAAGCACCAACCGGCTATGAAAAAGGAGCCAACCCAGCGGCCTTTGATCTGACCAAGGCTGCCAATGAGAAATCGATCACGGTGGAAAACGCGGAAACCCCAGTCTTCGGTAAGATTACCGTGAAAAAGGTGGATGCAGCGAATCCGGATAAAACCTTGTCGGGAGCAGTTTTTGATCTTGAAAAACAAGATGGAGACAACTGGACAAAAGTTGACACACTGACAACCGGACAGGATGGCATGATATCCAAAGATAATCTGCCCTTAGGAACGTACCGATTAGTGGAGACAAAAGCTCCTGACGGTTATGAAAAAGAAGCTAATCCACTGGCTTTTGATCTGACCAAGGCCGCCAATGAGAAATCGATCACGGTGGAAAACGCGGAGACCCCAGTCTTCGGTAAGATCACTGTAAAAAAGGTAGACGCTGCAAATTCGGATAAAACGCTCGAAGGAGCGGTATTTGATCTTGAGAAACAGGACGGAGACAGCTGGACAAGGGTTGACACGCTGACAACCGGACATGATGGCACGATATCCAAAGATAATTTGCCCTTAGGAACGTACCGATTAGTGGAGACAAAAGCTCCTGACGGTTATGAAAAAGAAGCTAATCCACAGCAGTTCGATCTAACTAAGGGTGACAACGAAAAGACAGTTACGGTTAAAAACACAAACATACCGGAAAAAGTCCTTGGCACCGTTACGCTGAAAAAAGTAGATTCAGCGAATCCGGATCAAACGCTCGAAGGAGCGGTATTTGATCTCCAGCAGCTGAATGATAGCGGTCAGTGGAACACGCTTTACACGCTGACTACGGATGACAAGGGTGAAATTGAAAAGAGCGGACTTGAACTAGGCACATATCGCTGGATGGAAAAGACAGCACCGACAGGCTATGTCTTGTCGTCCAAGACAGAACAAGTAACCTTGACCCAAAATGAACCGAAAGCAAGCACCATCTTTGAAAATACGAAACGACCGGAAAAAGTCCTTGGCACTGTTGCACTGAAAAAAGTAGATGCGGCGAATCCGGATCAGGCGTTGGAAGGAGCGGTATTTAACCTCCAGCAGTTGAACGAAAGCGGTCAGTGGGAAACGCTCTACACGCTGACCACTGATGATAAAGGTGAAATTGAAAAGAGCGGACTTGAACTAGGCACATATCGCTGGATGGAAAAGACAGCACCGACAGGATATGTCTTGTCATCTAAGACAGAGCAAGTGACCTTGACCCAGAGCGACCCGACGTCAAACATTACCTTTGAAAATACCAAGATTCCGGAAGAAGTCTTCGGCTCGTTATCACTAAAGAAGGTTGATTCGACAAATCTGGATCAGGCGTTGGAAGGAGCAGTATTTGACCTGCAGCAGTTGAATGAAAGCGGTCAGTGGAACACACTCTATACGCTGACTACGGATGACAAAGGCGAAATTGAAAAGAGCGGACTTGAACTAGGAACGTATCGGTTTGTAGAAAAGACAGCGCCAACAGGCTATGTTTTGTCATCTAAGACAGAACAAGTGACCTTGACCCAAAATGAACCGAAAGCAAGCACCATCTTTGAAAATACGAAACGACCGGAAGAAGTCCTTGGCACTGTTGCACTGAAAAAAGTAGACTCGTCGAACCCAGATCAAATACTTGAAGGAGCGATATTTGACCTGCAGCAGTTGAATGAAAGCGGACAGTGGAACACACTCTATACGCTGACTACGGATGACAAGGGTGAAATCGAAAAGAGCGGACTTGAACTAGGCACATACCGCTGGGTAGAAAAGACCGCACCAACAGGCTATGTCTTGTCGTCCAAGACAGAACAAGTAACCTTGACCCAAAATGAACCGAAAGCAAGCACCATCTTTGAAAATACGAAACAACCGGAAGAAGTCCTTGGCACTGTTACGCTGAAAAAAGTAGATGCAGCGAATCCGGATCAGGCGTTGGAAGGAGCGGTATTTGATATCCAGCAGCTGAGTGAAAGCGGTCAGTGGAACACGCTGTACACACTGACCACTGATGACAAAGGCGAAATTGAAAAGAGCGGACTTGAACTAGGCACATACCGCTGGGTAGAAAAGACCGCACCAACGGGTTATGTCTTGTCGTCTAAGACAGAACAAGTGACCTTGACCCAGAGCGACCCGAAAGCAAGCACCATCTTTGAAAACACGAAACAACCGGAAGAAGTCCTTAGCACTGTTACGCTGAAAAAAGTAGATGCAGCGAATCCGGATCAAACGCTTGAAGGAGCAGTGTTCGAGCTTCAAAAGCTGAACAATCAAAGTAAGTGGGAAACACTGTATACCCTGACAACCGATAAGAACGGCAAAATAACAAAGAGTGGATTGGAGATAGGCACCTATCAATGGGTAGAGATCCAGGCACCCACTGGTTATGCGCTATCCGCAAAACCTGAGCAGTTCACTCTGACTCAAAGCAATCAGCAATTCAGTATAACTTTTGAAAATACGATAATTTCTGAAACGGTGACGCCGGTTCCACCGACACCACCAACGCCGTCACAGCCTATCGTTCCACTTCAGCCGTTAACGCCGGCGGTCCCTTCTCAGACACCGACACTTGAACGCGGCGTTATGGGTGAAGAACAAGTACAAGATCAGCCGATTGCTTCCGAGCCTGACGGTCAAACGCCAACGGATCAAGCAACGCAGGCACCAATGATGCAACGAGGTTTTCTAGCGGAAACACAGTATTCTGTGCCGACAAAAGAAAGCACGCTGCCGATCACCGGAGACAGCAGCAATTCAATTGTGTATTGGTTCGGTGCACTGCTCATTTTTGCAGCTGGTATCATCGGTTTTGCGAGAAGAAGAAAAACAAAGAAAATGCGTTGATTGAATGGTTAAGATAACATTTAGCATCTGATCATGGTAAGATTTGATCAGGTGCTTTTTATTGGATAAAGGCGGGATTGTGTATATGTGGCGAAAAGTGCTAATCACCGTATTGATTGCAGCAGGGCTTCTTTTGATTGCCTCTCCTTTTTTAAAGGAAAGTTTGATTGGATTCCTGAGTGCAAAGTATAATACGGATAAACTAACGGCGACGCAGCTGGAAAAAAATAATCAGCGCGGTGCATCCTATGATTTCAGTAAAATCCAGCCTCCTTCGTTTTTTGAGACGGTAAAAGCGGGGACGAACTTTAATTCTAAATCTGTGATCGGCCGTATCCAAGTGAAGCGTGTGGGGATCAACCTCCCCATTTTAAAAGGGACGACCAGTGCCAATTTATTGATCGGCGCGACGACCATGCGGCCGGATCAGAAAATGGGAGAGGGAAATTACCCACTCGCCGGTCACCATATGCGCAGAGAAAATCTGCTTTTCGGTCCGTTGATGCAGACGAAAATCGGCGATGAAATTGTAATTACTGATTTGAAAAAGGACTATATTTACCGGATTGTCAACAGAAAAGTGGTTTCAGAGACTGAGGGCGATGTTATTGAGCAAACGAAAAAGAAACAGATTACACTCGTGACCTGTGACAAACCGACCCGAACTCCGAATCGACTTATAGTTACTGGGAAATTAGTGCGAGAGGCAGTTCATAAGTAACTTGTGGCCCATATCAAAAAAATAGTGATTGATAATTGCTTTTTAGAACAGGATGATACAGCTTGAGTATTCTCGATGTGGAAAATTTATATAAGACGTATGGAACGCAAACACTTTTTGATCATCTCTCATTTTCGATCTCGGAGGGCGAACGGATTGGATTGATCGGTGTCAACGGCACAGGCAAATCGACCTTGTTGAATGTACTTGCCGGAAAGGACTCGGCAGAAAGCGGAAACTTACGCCACGCCAATGCATTTCGACTTGCTTATCTGCCGCAGACACCTATTTTTGAACCGGGAGTCACCGCGCTGGACTATATTTACGGTGGGACCTCACCGATCATGGCAGCGGTGCGAAGTTATGAACAAGCGCTTCGTGATCTGGAGAAGAATACGAGTGATCAGTCGCTTCAGGAAAAGTTGCTGAAATGTCAGCAGCAAATGGATACGGCCGGTGCCTGGGACGCTGAAGCAGCGGCGAAAAGCATTTTAACACGTCTTGGCATTCATGATTTTGAGACGCCGGCAAGCGAGGGATCCGGTGGGCAGAAAAAACGCATTGCGCTGGCCAGGGCATTAATTCAACCTGCAGATCTGTTGATTCTCGATGAGCCGACGAACCATTTAGACAACGACATTATCGACTGGCTGGAAGAAGCACTGAATCAATATCCTGGCGCGTTATTGATGGTGACGCATGATCGTTATTTCCTTAATCGCGTAACACGTAAGATTTTTGAATTGGATCACGGCAATCTCTATATTTATGACGGCAATTATGAACTCTTTCTTGAGAAGAAAGCGGAGCGCGAGGAGCAGGAAGTTGCTGGGGAAACAAAGCATCAGAACCAGCTGCGCCGGGAATTGGCTTGGCTTCGACGTGGCGCCAAAGCTCGGTCGACGAAACAAAAAGCAAGAGTTGAACGCGTGCATGAGATGCAGGAGCAAAAGGGCCCGGAGTTAAAGCAATCGGTGGATCTCGCGATTGGATCCACGCGTTTGGGCAAGAAGGTCATTGAAGCGAAGCAGGTGTCTAAGCGCTTTAACGGCCAGCCGCTCATTCATGACTTTGATCTGCTCGTGACCCCGGGTGAACGCTTGGGGATCATCGGCAGCAACGGTTGCGGTAAAACCACACTGCTCAATATACTTGCGGGACGCATCGAACCGGACTCAGGCATCGTTGAAATTGGCGAGACGGTAAAAATCGGTTACTATACGCAGGAACATGCGGAAATGAATGAGAATTTGACGGTCATCGATTATATTAAAGAGGCTGCACAGGTGATGCGGACAGATGACGGACAACAAGTGACGGCCGAACAGATGCTGGAACGCTTTCTTTTTTCACGACCGCGGCAGCGTACGTTTATCCGCAAACTGTCCGGCGGCGAACATAAGCGGCTGTATTTATTGCGTATCCTAATGTCCGAGCCGAATGTACTCTTTCTCGATGAACCGACCAATGACTTGGACACCGAGACACTGACGATTCTGGAAGACTATTTGCTTCAATTCCCAGGAACTGTTCTTGCGGTTTCCCATGATCGTTATTTTCTGGACCGAATTGCGGATCGTCTGATTGCCTTTGAAGGTAACGGCATCATTCGCCGCTATGAAGGTAACTACAGCGAGTATGTGGATGAACGGAAAATTGAGCGGGCAGCGGCAAGCAAAGCGAAATCAGAAAAAACGGAAGCCCCGGCACGCAGGCAAACGTCTCAAAAAAAGAAGCTGACCTATAAAGAACAGCAGGAGTGGAACGGGATTGAAGATCGGATCGCTGCTCTTGAAGACCGCGTAGAGCAGCTGAAGCAAGAAATTGTCGAAGCAGGCAGCGACGCCGGAAAAGTGCAAGATCTTTTTGCCGAGCAGCAGAGTACCGAAGCCGAACTGGATCAGGCGATGGAGCGATGGACCGAGCTGTCGCTAAAAGTGGAAGAAATTGAAAATCAATAAATGTAAAGCAAAAATCCATTGTACGGATTTTTGCTTTCTTTAAATTTAGATGATCAATGAAGGCTGTCAGAAAAAACAAGCAAGAAGGAGATTAATAATGTATCATGTTATTTTCCATATTGATGAAAAAGAAAAGTGGCCATTGGTGCTTGGTAATGTGAAAAATTTCATGGCAGATCATATGGCCGCTGAAATTGAAGTGCTGGCTAATGCAGCGGCAGTCAACGGCTATCGGTCTGGAGCGTTCATCGATCAGATGAGAGAGCTGAGTGATCAAGGAGCCAAGTTCGTCGCTTGTCAGAACGCTTTAAATGCGCAACATATCCTGAAAGAGGATCTTCCTGAATTTGTATCTGTCGTTCCGGCAGGAGTTGTGGAATTAGTGAAAAAGCAAAGCAGTGGCTACGCATATATTAAGCCATAACGTTGGTTTGATCCGTTTTTTGTAAAGGTGATTTTCATGTAGTCCATTGCTGCACAGTACCTATTTACTACGCAACACCCATAAGAAAGCAATGATCCTAGCACAAGCAGCGCACTTGGGCCAGGATCATTTATTAGTGAATTTTTTTTATGCAGGTGCATCTTTTGTTGCGACCCCGTTCACTCCACCACTTTCCTGAACCGCCACACATAGCTGCGGAAATCACCTTTTTCAATCGGCACATTCAGTCCTGTGTTCATCAGTTCGTCGCCCCCGTACACATGGCCAGTTTCGTTGTTTTCATACAAAAATTCCGAATTGAGGCCTTGAAAACGAAATGACTTTTGCACCTGAGAAGGACTGGCGAGCACGGTAAAATAGAAGCCGATCGCCTCGGACTGATCTGGTGACACAAAGCACCAAGCGGCATCGCCACGCTCAAATGGGCTTGTGATCCTATAGAAGTCGCCGAATTGAATCAGAGGGCGAATTTCTTTATAAAAAGCCACTTGTTTTTTTACTGCATCTTTTTCCTCATCGGTCAGTTTCGTGAGATCCAACTCATAGCCGAAGTTTCCAGACATGGCGACGGCTCCACGCATGGCAAGCGATGTGATACGGCCGACCTGATGATTGGGTACTGCGGAGACGTGTGCACCCATGGCAATCGGCGGATAGACAGCACTGGTTCCGTATTGAATTTTTAATCGGCAAATGGCGTCAGTATTGTCACTGGTCCACGTCTGCGGCATGTAGTAGAGCATTCCGGGATCGAAGCGTCCGCCGCCGCTTGAACAACTCTCAAACAGAATATTTGGAAATGCGTTGGTGAGACGTTCGATCAATTCATAAAGCCCAAGCATATAACGGTGAGCTGTCTCGCGTTGGCGGTCGTGCGGCAGCAGTGCTGAGCCGATTTCGGTCATATGGCGGTTCATGTCCCATTTGACGTAATTGATATTCGCGTTTGAGAGGATAGAGGATAGCGAATGTTCAAGATAATCGCGCACATCTTTGCGCGACAGATCAAGTACGAACTGGTAGCGGCTTAAACTGCGCGGACGATTCGGGACATGCAGACACCAGTCTGGGTGCGCACGGTATAAATTGCTGTCCGGAGAGACCATCTCGGGCTCGAACCAGAGACCGAATTGAAGCCCCATTTCGTGAATGCGATTGGAAAGCCATGCCAGTCCGTGCGGCAGCTTGCGTTTATCGACAAACCAATCGCCAAGTGAGCTTTTGTCATTATCGCGATGGCCGAACCAGCCGTCGTCCAGCACGAAAAGTTCGATGTTCACTTTTTGCGCTTCTTTGGCAATTGCCAGCAATTTTTTTTCATTCAGCTTAAAATAAGTGGCTTCCCAATTATTGATCAGGATCGGGCGCAACTGATCACGGTATTTCCCGCGGGCTAACCGTTCCCGATATAGGTGATGATAGGTTCGTGACATGCCGCCAAGTCCTTGATCGGAATAGACAAGAACTGCTTCAGGCGTTTGAAAGGTATCATCCGGATCCAGCCTCCAACTGAAATCAAAGAGGTTTAATCCAATTGATGCGCGTGTGGTCTTGTATTGATCGACCTCGATTTGTGATCGAAAATTGCCGCTGTATACGAAACTGAAGCCGAACACTTCCCCCTTCGCTTCATCTGCATTTTGGCGCATTAAGGCGAAAAACGGATCATGCTGCGGACTGCTGGCGCCGCGTACGCTCTCAATCACACGACTGCCCGGTGCGAGCGGCCGGCGGTCCATATTGCGCTCGTTATTATGAGAGCCATAGAAACTCAGGCTGTCATATTCATCATCACGAAAGTCGATACTAGCGCTTGCCGCGTTCAGAATGCGAAGGACGCCGGCTCCAATGTTTTCGAAACGCACGGATCGGGTGATCGCGTCGAAATTGCGAAACACACTATAGGTGAGCACAACGGACAGACCGGCCACCGGGTCCTGCAGCATGATATCCAGTGATTGAGCTTCTTGTTCCTGCTCTATATAGGTAGCGGGCAGACCATCCAGTTTCTTCTTTCCTGAGTAGATCACATGGCCTGCATAGTGCAGATCAGTGATTGTCGATCCGTTCTCAAGCTGGATCTGGTAGGCGGGATGACGATAATCGCCATTCCCGTATGCCGGATATTCTAAGGGCAGTGTGCTCAGCGTGAATCCGCGCCGCGCAGGATCCGTATAAGGTGCGAACGATCTGGGCATCTCGGTGAGTGGTCTGCTTCCGCGGTATCTGTTTATTTTCTTACCCCAATAGAGATGAAGCAGATAGCCGCTGTCTATGTGCATTACATAGCTGGCCTTTTGGGTTTGCAGATGAAAGATCTTGTTTTTCGAATCATAATTGATCACGACAAAACCTCCATGATGACGTCGTTTGTTGTGGTGCATCTGAGATTTTTCTTAATATAGATCGATTTTAGTAGATGAGATTAATTAAGTAAAGAAAGCCCATACATATTTAGAAATCTAACAAATAGTTAGGGAATGCGCCATGTTTGCGTTCATAGATGACGAACAGTATAGTTATATTAAGAAATCTTTTTGCACTTTGTTTTCGGAGGTGAGCACGGATGGGTTTTTTAAAAAAGTTATTTAAGAAAAGTGAATTGAATGCGAATCAAGCGGAACCAAGTAATGCAGAAGTTGCTGCTTCCGGCGAATTTTATATCCCGTTAAAGGGAAAAGTTGTGTCCATAACAGAGGTGCCGGATCCTGTGTTTTCTCAAAAAATGATGGGAGACGGTTTTGCGATTATTCCGGAAAATGATATTGTCCGTTCTCCTGTCGATGGTAAGATAACGAATATATTTCCTACGAAACATGCGATCTCGCTCAAGTCGGACGATGGTCGGGAGATTTTAATACACGTGGGATTGGAAACGGTTTCTCTTAAAGGAGAGGGATTCACATCGCTTGTAAAGGATGGTACTGCTGTGAAGAAGGGGGATCGTCTGCTGCAGGTCGATTTCTCCAAGATTTCGGATAAGGTTCCGTCGACGATTACTTCTGTTGTGTTTACCAATTTGAATGATGGTGAGCATGTTGTTGTGGAAAATAATAAAGTATCGATTCAATCATAAATGGTAATGAATCTTGAAAAACCATTGCCGAACGGCATATAATTCGTACGAAACGATTAAATCAATGATTCGCTTCTGTTGAAAAATGAAAAATGATGCAATAAAAAGACCGAGCGAGCAGCTCGGTCTTTAAACATATCTGTAATTAATCGGCAATCGGTCGCGAACGGCGGATGACCAGAACATTGATAACAATAAAGACGACAGAGAAAAGCAGGAGAATCAATCCATCGAGCCACCACCCGGAAAAGCCGGTGCCGCGGATCATGATATTTCTCAAGGCCTCGGTCGAGTAATGAATCGGCATCAGATTGCCAATCGCACGCACCCAGCTGGGCAGGGTATCAATTGGAAACAGTCCCGACAAAAAGACCTGCGGAACAATGACAAGCGGAATGAACTGGAACATCTGCAGCTCATTCGATGCAAAGGTCGAAAGCAGGATGCTGAGCGAAAGCGCACTGAAGGACAGGATGAACACGATAATCAGTACGTCCAGCAGATGTCCGATGTTGTAGATATTCAGCACATAGACAATATAACAGGTGAGGACAAAGGACTGGACGATGACAAACAGTCCGAAACCGAACATGTAGCCCCAGATAATCTGATAGCTCTTTATGGGGGAAGCCATCAAACGATCTAAGGTTCCGGTTGTCCGCTCACGAAGGAAGGACACGCCACCGATCATGAAAATGAATAGGAAGACAAAGATACCGACCATGGCGGGTCCAAAGGAATCAAAGGTGTTCAGAATGGCATTGCCATGCAGATAGGAGACATCCAGCTTCACTTTGTCTGGTGCATTTGCCTGGTTCGGCTGCTCCGTTTTTGGTGCATTCTGCATGATTGAGGCAAGCGCTGAAGGCGCATAGCGCTGCATCGCTTCGGACATCTGCTTCATAGTTTGTTGCTGGGCCTGAATTCCTTTCTGCTGTGCGTTAATGACATCCGTGAGCTGCTTCTTCATGGATGTAACGTTCAGTTGTTGAATCGTTTGCATCGACTTCTGGATCTTGCTCATCGCGAGACCGTTACGTGACGGATCACTGCCTTCTAAATGTACTTTAATCGGATTCTTCAAATCAACATAGGCATCGATCTTCTTGTCAGCAAGAGATTGCCGCGCTTGAAGCGGACTCATCCGCATGTAGTCGGATGCTTTAAAAGCAGACAGATAATCGGAAGACTCATAATGAATAATGGCAAGATTCGGCTCGGCGGTTTTCGCTCCGAAAATATACCAGACGAGTGTCAGGATCAGAAGCGGCGCGATAATCAATAGAGCCAGGGTGCGCTTATCGCGGACAATCTGGCGAATGATGCGCCGCGCCATAGCAAACAGATTTCTCATTTCTTTGCGCCTTCCTTCTCAATCGTGATAAAGATATCTTCCACAGAAGGAACGCCGTATTGTTCGGTTAATGCTTTCGGGGCGCCTTCAGCAATTATTTTCCCTTCGCTGAGCAGTCCGACCCGGTCGCATTGTGCGACCTCATCCATGACGTGAGTGGTCACGATAATGGTTGCGCCCTTTCCTTTTAAATAATGGAAAAGAGTCCACAGCTTGCGCCGGATCATCGGATCGAGGCCAACTGTTGGTTCGTCAAGCAAATAGAGCCGCGGACGATGGACGAGAGCCGCCGCCAGTGAGAGGCGTCGTTTCATACCTCCAGAAAAATTGGACACATTTTTTTTCAAATCCTTCTCTAAATCAACTGCTTTGGCCACTTCGTAGATGCGCTGCTTTTTCTCCTTGCCGCGCATCCCTTGAATGGAGGCAAAGAATTCAAGATTTTGATAAGCACTTAATTCGTTATATAAAGCGTCGGACTGAGCCATATAGCCGAGCGAACGGAATGCGTTCAGGGTCGGGCGCTGTTCAAACAATTCAACCTTGCCGCTGTCTGCTTTTTCAAGGCCGAGCAAGATCCGGACAAGCGTCGTCTTTCCGGCACCGGACGGACCAATCAGGCCATAAATTTCCCCTTCTTGAAGCGTGAGAGACACATCATCCAGTACGATTTGATTCTTGAACCGTTTGTGCAGATGGTCTCCCTTGATTGGGTAGCTCACTGTCATCACATCCTTTGTATGCATGCTATTGAACACTGTGTTCATTAATTATGATAGAATGGGTGGGGAAAATGTTCAATAGTCAATGTTTGAGAAAATGGTCATTATTGAACACTTTGAAGCAAAACGTTGATTATCTGTCTTATTTTGTTTGATCATCGTCTTGAACGTCAATGATTCCGGAGGGGGATTTATGGCATCCGATTCAACAGATCTGCGCGTACTTAAAACACGTGCGGCCATTCAATCACACTTTCTCGATTTGCTGCTGCAGAAGAATTTTAATGAGATTACAGTTAAAGATATAGCTTCAGCCGCTAAAATCGGACGCGGCACTTTTTATCTTCATTATGAAGACAAATATGACTTGCTGGAAATCGTTATGGAGGAAGGTCTGGCAGAGACTGTCGATAAATTTCGCCCGCATGAGTATTTTGTGGATGACAAAGTAATCCCCGAACGAGTCGTCGGCTTTGCATTAACCATTTTTCAACACTTTAAGAAGCATGATCGTTTCTTTCGAGCGATGTTATTTAACGAGGGAATCCCGATGTTCCGTCATCGGATGCAATCGCTTTTTCTAGCAAAATTCCGAACAGAGATTCAACCATTACAGGTTCCGTCCGAGAAAGCGGATTCTTTGATACTTGAAATCCTGCCGATCTTTATCTCATCAGCGATGATCGGGCTCGTCAGCTGGTGGTTTGAAAATCAAATGCGGATTTCAGAGCGGGAGATGGCGGAAAAGCTTTTTCTTATTATGACTCGCGGGCCACTCAGAGCGTTGGGCCTTGGTTTTCCAGATGAACGCAAATAAAAATCGCCTCACAAATTGTGAAGCGATTTTTATCTAATATATAGAGTGCAAGACTATACTTCGCTATTCATTGAAACGACGGCATGCGTCTCGGCCGATCGGAAACACATCATGACTTCTTACTCCATGCGCTTACTCTTTTGTATCCAATCATTCATTAACCTTTCGCTGCTAATTCCTTTTTATACGCACTGTGATCAGTTGGGCCGGTGTACTCATTAAGGCTGAATGAAGCGCGGATTCCAGCAGTGACAAATGCCTTAGCTACTTTAACAGCTTCAAGTACCGATTGACCCTTAGCCAGTCCCGCGGTGACGGCAGCCGCATAAGTGCAGCCTGCTCCATGAATATTTGGTGTGTCCACGCGTTCATCGGCAATGATATGAAAATCCTTGCCGTCATAAAGAACGTCGATGGCCTGATCCGTCTCGGGTAATCGGCTCCCGCCTTTCACCAATGCATTTTTTGCTCCAAGTGCGACGATTTTTTGTGCCGCCTCTTTCATTTGATCAACAGTTGTAATCCTTGGCATGCCGGTCAGCCGTGCAGCTTCATATAAATTCGGAGTGGTGACGAGTGCTTTTGGAATCAGCAGCTTAAGCATTGCGGCCGTATTCTCCGGCTGCAGTTCCGGCTGAATTTCCTCTTCGGCACCCTTGCAGACCATGACCGGATCAATGACCACACGTGTTAAGTGATTCTTTTCAATGGTGTCAGAAGCGATTTTTATTATTTCCGGTGAGCCGAGCATACCGGTTTTCATCGCATCAACACCAATGCCGACAACAATCGTATCCAGCTGTTTCTTTAGTAATTCCGTATCAAGCGTGGTGACGCTGTGCGACCAATGCTTGTACGGATCCATCGTTACAATGCAGGTCAGAGCGGTCATGCCGTAAACACCGAGCTCCTGAAATGTTTTTAAATCGGCCTGCATCCCTGCACCGCCGCTGGTATCTGACCCTGCAATGGTCATTGCTTTGTGAATTGTGTTCATCAACCATCCTCCTCGTACCTATCTTTGTTTACTATTATAGTAAGTATTTTTTAAAAAAACTATGTTCAGTATTTGTCCCAATTGTATTTCAAATCATTTGGAGGATATTTGTCGAAATTTTTTTGTGATTATGCATTAAATCGATGGATATGCGAGCCGATAAAAAAGATGTAGACTACTGTCACTAACAGAGGATTAATGGTTGGTGGTGGAAGGCAGGTGCTTTCTGGATTATGTCTGGAGACAGTGATTGGCTCATAACTTTTGCCGCCTTCCTGGCGATTCTTCTTTCAATTGTATCTCTGCTGATGTTTTTTCGCATTCAGAGATTAAGGAAGAAAGAGGAAGGGGAAAAAATCATAAAAAAAATAACCGATACCTTGCATATCGGTGCGTTTATTATAAAAAACGGGACTTTCATTTACGTGAACAATCGGCTCTGTGAGTTAACGGGCTATTCTGCCGAAACATTGAAGCAGATGAAATGGCAAGATGTCGTCTCGCTGCAAAATTTTGAAGGAACGGCAGCCGTCATTAATGATTTGAGAGAGGGACGCACCAACGCGATCGAGGAACGAATTGTTGTGATCCGCGGCGACGGATTAAGAGTCTCGCTGGTTGTCAAAAGCCAAAAAATTAGCGATATGCGTCATTCGCTCGTCTATGTCGGGACCGCTGATGTTGAGGATCGCGCTTATCTACAGAGCGGTGACGGTAAAGAAAGCCTTATCGATCCGGTAACCGAACTCCCGGGCAGCCTCGCGCTGCGTAAACAACTAGAACACGAAACGGTTGAAAATACGGCCCTTTCGCTTGCACTGGTGTTTGTCGATATTGACAGCATGAACAGAGTGAACGACACTATTGGTAGAGATGCCGGGGACAAGCTGCTCCAAGAAGCGGCGAAACGGTTGAAAGAATGCGAAGGGGAGCGCGTTTATCACTATCGAGGCGATGAATTCGCTATTTTATTCAAAAATCGTACGCGAGCCGATTTGAAAATGCACATGAAACGGATCATGAACTCGTTTACAGCGCCGATTCAGATACATAATACTCCTTGGTACGAATCCATCACGATGGGTGTGAGCTTTTTTCCGGAGGATGCCGACAGCGGAGGTAAATTGATTGATTCTGCTATTGCAGCGATTCATTACGCAAAGAAAAACAGCCGTGGCAAATATGAATTCTACAATCCGGGAATCATCAATAGTCTGCGCAAGCGGCTTGAATTGGAAATGGACTTGCGTCATGCGGTGAAGCGGAGTGAATTTACACTTCACTATCAGCCGCAAATTGATCTTAAGGCGGGAACGGTTGTCGGTTCCGAAGCACTGATCCGCTGGATTCATCCGATTCGAGGGGTTATCTCTCCGGGTATATTCATCCCGCTTGCCGAGGAAATAGGACTCATTGAGCAAATCGGCGAATGGGTGATGAGGACGGCTTGCAGGCAGACCAAGCAATGGAATGACCAAGGACTTTTAATTAATGTATCTGTTAATCTGTCACCGAAGCAGTTGTTCCAAGAGAATCTGGTAGATTTAGTTCAGTCGGCCTTGACCGAATCAGGTCTTCCGGCAGAGCGCTTGCAGCTTGAGATTACGGAGACGGCCGGCGCAGACCTGTTCGTGATGTCTCAGAAACTTCAGGCGCTTGAGGAGATCGGAGTCGGTATCAGCATTGATGACTTTGGAACAGGGTACAATTCTTTAAACTATCTGAAACAATTGCCGCTGAGACAGCTTAAAATCGACCAATCATTTATCCGGGGCAATCGCCACGATCATCAAGATGTTGCGCTCGTCCGAATGATTGTTGCGCTTGCAAATGAGCTCAACTTGCAAGTGGTCGCTGAAGGTGTCGAGTCGGTTGAGCATGTGCAGTTTTTGAAACAAACAAATTGCGCGCTTGCTCAAGGATATCTGTTTGCCCGTCCTTTAAATGCTGAACGATTTGTTGAACAGCTCGCCCCGATTCATGAGCAAATCAGTGAGATGACTACGTTGGAAAATTGAGCGGAAGATGGGACTATTACTTTATTAATAGTGTGCGTGTTCAAGTACGCAGATAATTAGGAGGCTTTTTTCATGAAAAAAATGATTGTGCCTACCGCTTTAGTGAGCGGACTATTACTTTCAGCGACCGGACAGCAGGCTCTGGCTGCGTCAGGGCAGGATGTCGTGAATCAAGCGTTGAACTATCAGGGGAAGTCATATGAGTATGGTGCACCGGCTTATTCTGAATCTGTATTTGACTGCTCATCGTTTACTCAGCTCATATTCAAAAAGGTTATGAATGTGACCTTGCCGAGAACTTCTGCGGCGCAGGCAACGGAAGGAGTAAGCGTGTCGAGAAGTCAATTGCAGCCAGGCGATCTGCTTTTCTTCGATACATCAGGTGACGGAGGTATTCATCATGTCGGCATTTATGTCGGTAACGGGCAGATGATCAGTTCTGAAGTCACAGTTGGAGTTCACGTCACAAATGTATTCAGCGGAGGAGGTTCACAGTCGTACTGGGAACCGAAATTCAAAACGGCTCGCCGGATCACAGGCAGTGCTTCGAGTGTTTCAAGCAGCAGCCAAACTTCTAACGCGGCACAATCATCAACAGAGGGCACTGCGTCTTCAACCTATACGGTGAAAAGCGGCGACAGTCTCTGGGCAATTGCGAATCACAACAGTATGTCGGTATCTAAGTTGAAATCTCTTAACGGATTGAAGTCAGATACGATTTATCCGGGGCAGGTGTTGAAATTATCAGGAGCATCCGCATCTGCCGCAACAGAAAGTGCGAGTTCTGTGCCATCGTCCGAATCGACTTCATCGAATCAACAGAGCTCGTCTGCTTCAACCTATACGGTGAAAAGCGGTGACAGTCTTTGGGCAATAGCCAGTAAGAACGGAATATCAGTGAACACGTTGAAATCTGCTAATGGATTGACATCGGATCTGATTTTTCCCGGACAAACCTTGAAGCTCTCAAAGACAGCAGCATCGTCTGCTTCAACTGCCACACAGACCTCATACAAAACGACAACGCAAAAATCGTCATCCAGTTCAAGCGGCGATTACAAAGTGAAAAAAGGCGACAGCCTATGGGAAATTGCAACACTCCATAGCATAACCGTGAATCAGTTAATGCGAGCGAATAATCTATCATCCATACTGATTTATCCTGGACAGCATTTGATTATTCCCGGCACCATGTGACTGTGAAATAAAATAAAAGAGAAAGCTCGGGACGGAGACATATCCGTCCCGGGCTTTTTTGGCAGGTAAATAACAGTCATGACCCGCCTGAAAGGTGTTTTTGAGCTAATAAAAAATGCCCGTCATCCGTCTCACTTCTGACTCATAAAGCATTCGGGTTCTTAAGCGAAAATTTTCCGTCTATTATCAGAATAGGCGCATACTCCGATCGACCGACCCTGGATACGTGACGCTGAACCGTATCATTAGTGAAGCGACATTTATTGCCTTAACCGCGTATGAAGTTGTTCGTATGTACAGACGGTTTGCTTCTAACCAGAAACGAGTGAAAACGCTTTAAAATTTGAAGAAAACCTTCTATAATGTGAATAATAAGTGAACGATATGTGTCTAAAACAGTAATAATATATAAAATAAAGAATATGACAACATATTGTAACAAAAATCACTTTAAAACAGTTTTATTAAAGTTATAATTTAAAGTTTATGCTATAATGTCAATGTTTACTTTGTGCGTAAAACGAAGAGAGAAAAAGAGGGGAGGAAGAGCAAACGTGAAGAAGTTAAAAATACTCATAAAACCTATGCTTCTCCTGCTGGCGGTACCGATGCTCACTGGGTGCTCAGACAAGATTGCTGTGCTGAATCCGCAGGGACCTGTAGCCAGATCACAATATCATTTGATTATCTGGTCATTAATTATGATGAGCTTCGTTCTCGCCATTGTTCTTATACTATTTGTTTATGTGCTGGCACGGTATGGACGTAAAAAAAGTGCCGGATACGATCCTGATGATACGGGAAACAGGAAACTTGAAATAATCTGGATGATTGTTCCGGTGGTCATCTGCGTGCTGCTTGCAGTACCAACGGTGAAAACACTATTTTCGTTGAGTAATCCTCCGAAGGCCACGGCGATGCAGTCAAAAACGGCGGGCAAAACGCTCACGATCGACGTGACCTCGGTCCAGTGGAAATGGCTGTTCCGTTATCCGAATCAAAAGATTGAGACCGTTAATTATGTTGTGATTCCGGCAGGTACACCGGTCAAATTTCGTCTCCATGCCTATGATGCAATGAATGCGTTCTGGGTGCCGGAACTGGGAGGCCAGCAGTATACCATGACTGATATGCCAATGAAGTTATGGCTGCAGGCAGATAAACCTGGCAACTATGATGGACGCAGCTCCAACTATTCCGGCAAGGGCTTTGCACACATGACCTTTAAAGTGATGGCGCGATCAGCCACGGATTTTGACAGCTGGGTACAGTCTGTGAAAAGCAATAAACCGGCTCTGACACATGAAAAATATATGGAATTGCTTAAGCCGAATACGGTGAAACCGCAAGAGTTTTCGTCCTATCCGGAACTTGTTTCGAAGGATTTGAACAAAGCACAGATGGAAGCGCTGATGAATGGCGATCCGGTCGAAACAGACAAAATGAATGGTATGGATATGGATAAAGAGAACAACGGGAAAGGGGGGCATGACCACAATGATTGATTCCATTAAATCGTTTATGGGTTGGTTTTTTGTCACCGGAGATCCGATGATTTATGGCGCGGACGCTTCAATCGCTTTAGCTTCAATTGGCATTGTTGCTGTCTTAACCTATTTTAAAAAGTGGAAATGGCTGTGGCAAGAATGGCTGACCTCAGTTGATCATAAGAAAATCGGCATTATGTACATTATTGCAGCGCTGCTGATGCTTTTCAGAGGCGGTGTTGATGCCTTGATGATGCGTACACAGCTGACTTTGCCTAATCTGCATTTTCTTGATGCTGAACATTATAATCAAGTATTCACGACCCATGGCACAATTATGATTATTTTTGTTGCCATGCCATTTATTTTTGGTTTAATGAACATAGCTGTGCCGCTTCAAATCGGCGCGCGCGATGTTGCTTTCCCATTTTTGAACGCACTCAGCTTTTGGTTGTTCTTTGTCGGAGCAATGCTGTTTAACTTATCGTTCGTCATTGGCGGTTCACCGGATGCAGGGTGGTCAAGCTATGCTCCGTATGCGGATGTGGAAATGAACCCCGGCGTTGGACAGAACTACTATTTGCTCGGTGTGCAGATTTCCGGGATTGGATCGCTGGCTACGGGAATCAACTTCCTTGTGACCATTTTAAAAATGCGTGCTCCGGGCATGACGTTGTTTAAAATGCCAATGTTCACGTGGTCCATATTGATTACATCGGTTATTGTTGTCTTCGCATTTCCGGCCTTCACGGTTGCGCTGGCTCTGATGACTATTGACCGATTGTTTGGTGCTCACTTTTTCACGATTGCTGCCGGAGGTTCTCCGATGCTTTGGGCCAATTTGTTCTGGTTTTGGGGGCATCCGGAGGTTTATATTGTGTTGCTGCCGGTATTCGGCATCTTTTCCGAGGTCATTGCCACGTTTGCACATAAGACTTTGTTCGGGTATGCCGTCATGGTCTGGTCAATGGTAGCAATCTCCTTGCTCAGTTTTATTACTTGGCTGCACCACTTTTTCACCATGGGCAATACGGCTCCTGTTAATGCCTTTTTCTCAATATCGACGATGCTCATCGCGATACCAACCGGTGTGAAGATCTTTAACTGGCTGTTTACCTTGAATAAAGGGCGTATTCAATTTACAACTCCGATGCTCTGGGCATTGGCCTTTATTCCGAACTTCACAATTGGCGGTGTTACCGGCGTAATGCTGGCGATGGCGCCTGCCGATTACCAATATCATAACAGCTACTTTCTGGTTGCCCATTTCCACAGTACCCTGATTGCCGGTACCGTGTTCGGCATCTTTTGCGGTCTGCATTATTGGTGGCCAAAAATGTTCGGCTACATGCTGGATGAGACAAAGGGAAAATGGTCGTTTTGGATTTTCATGATTTCCTTTAATGTTTGCTTTATGCCGATGTATTTCCTCGGTTTGATGGGCATGACCCGTCGTATGTATACGTACCCTGCAGGACTTGGATGGACTCCGATCAATGTGGTGATGACCATCGGTGCCTTTGGTATGGGCGCAGGATTTGTCCTAATGGCCTACAATATTATTTGGAGCGCGATGCATGGGAAAAAGGATGCGACCGGCGATCCGTGGAACGGCCGCACTTTGGAATGGTCAACTGCTTCACCGGCTGCAGAGTATAATTTCGCACATATTCCTGAAGTTTCGGAACGAGACGCATTTGCTGTGACAAAGGAAAAACGCAAAGCAGGAAATGCAGGAACAGTTAAATCTTATGCACCGATCCACATGCCGAATAATACCGGTATTCCGGTCATCATGGCTTCGTTTATGTTTGTGGCCGGATTCGGGTGTGTTTTTGAGTGGTACTGGATGGCTATTCCAGGCGTTATCGGTGTTATCGCGTGTATGATCGCACGTTCCTTTGTATACAATGATCATCACTACATCTCAGTTGAGGAAATTAAACGAACCGAAGCTGCCACGGGGAGGTTATCCTAATGACGGAATCAACACTGAGCCTGCATGAAAAAGATCGAAGCAAAATGCCTCTTGAATACACGACAGAGGAAGGCGACCTTCGTATTGTCGGATTTTGGATCTTCCTTGCGGCCGAATTGGTCCTGTTCGGCACCTTGTTCGGCACCTATCTTGTGCTGCAGAGTCACACAGCCGGCGGTCCGACGGCAAAGGATTTGTTTGAGATCGGTCCGGTTATGGCTGAAACGATTGTACTTCTGGTAAGCAGTTTTACATGCGGATTAAGCACAATAGAACTTCGCCGTCATAATAAAAAAGGACTGATCGGATGGCTGATTGTAACCATTCTGCTTGGTCTGGTGTTTGTCGGACTTGAGGTCAACGAATTTTATACCTATGCAGTTCATGAAGGGGCACCGATATCAAGAAGCGCGTTCCTCTCCGGATTCTTTGTTCTGCTTGGTACACACGGCTGTCACGTGTCGCTTGGTATTATATGGATTATCGGTATTTTACTGCAGCTTGGAAAGCGAGGCATTACGCCGGTCACAGCACGTAAGGCATTCATGGCCGGTCTCTACTGGCATTTTCTTGACGTTGTCTGGATTTTTATTTTTACAGCTGTTTATCTGACAGGGTTGGTGATTTAAAATGGATGAAAATCAGAATCAAATGTCGGAACAGGTGCGGGCAGGTTTTCCTTGGAAGCAAGTCATTGGGCTGCTGCTTTCACTGGCACTTACTTTTATCGCCCTGTGGATTGCTGTTGGTTTGTCGTTGCCGGTGCATGTTACCCTAACAATTATTGTTGGATTAGCAATTTTTCAGGCGTTCATTCAGCTGTTCATGTTTATGCATGTGACAGAAGGAACTGAGCCTGTCCATCAACTCATTGGCATTCTTTTTGGTATTTATGTTGCATTTGCCGTTGTTGGCGGAACATTATGGATATTAGCCTACGCGCTGTAAAAAGGCGCACTATGTTAAAATTAAGGCGGAGCGCTTGTTGCCCCGCCTTTTCTGCGCAAAGAAAATATATGGGTAAGTTCATAAATCAGTCAAAAAACGGCATTTTGTGAATACTTATGAATTTATTTGATTGATAATGAACGTTTTTCACTTTATAATTAATTACTTGAGAGACCTTTCGGGTTTTTAATAGAGGCGGTCTGTAAATATGCAAGCGATTCCCTGGGAAACCGGGAAATCGCGGCCTGAAGGGTATGGATCTGTGTCAAGCGGCAGACAATACAAAAGATTAACCGATCTTAGTAATGAATCCGCTCTCTATTTGATCGTTTGAACTTTAGGCCGCAATTCGTGATTATAATAAAAATTTTAATTAGGAGCTGATCATTCGTGATCTATACGTGCACACTGAATCCGGCGATTGATTATTTTCTGCAAGTGGACAATTTCAGAGCCGGTGAATTGAACCATGTCAAAGCTGACCGTAAAATGCCCGGTGGAAAAGGCATCAACGTCTCCAGAGTTTTAAAACATTTAGGACAGAACTCCATCTGCCTCGGTTTTATCGGCGGCTTTACGGGAGAATTTATTAAAGGAAAGCTCGCTGAAGAGGGAATTGAAGCTGATTTCGTTCCTGTTGACGGTGATACGCGAATTAATGTAAAGCTGAAGAGTGATACAGAAACAGAAATCAACGGTGTTGCACCGCAGATTACTGACGAACAGTTGAATGCTCTCTTTGCAAAGCTGGAAAAGCTGACTGCCGATGATATCCTTGTTCTTTCCGGGAGCGCTCCTGCCACTCTCCCTGTTACCATTTATAAAGATATGATGGATCACGTGGCTGCAAGTGGAGCAAAGGTCATTGTGGATACGAGTGGCAAGGCCTTCCGTGAAATTGTTGAAGCAAAGCCATTCCTTGTAAAGCCGAACCATCATGAACTTGGCGAATATTTCGGTGTAACAATCGATAGCTTCGATGAAGTCAAAGTCTATGGCAAAAAGCTTGTTGAAAAAGGAATTGACCATGTCATCGTTTCGATGGGCGGCAAAGGTGCGATCTACATAGACAAGGATCAATACCTCTATGCTCCGCCGGCTAAAGGCGAATTGAAAAACTCAGTCGGTGCCGGAGATTCTTTGGTTGGCGGCTTCTTATCTGAGTATGCCGTGAGCGGCGATTTCAAGAAAGCATTCCAAAAAGGCGCGGCATCAGGTAGTGCAACAGCATTCTCTGTTGACCTGTGTACAAAAGAAAAAGTAGAAGAAATGCTGCCGCAAATTAAAATTAGTACGATCTAAAGGCAGCTCTGTTGTGGCTGAGAAAGATGGGCATAAAGTTTTAAAGAGAAATCATTAGGACTCCGCCACTGATAAGAATCAACTGGGAACCATTGTTAGATAAGAGAGGATGGGAAATCATAATGAAAGTGACGGACCTGTTAACGGCAGCGACCGTTAATTTGGATTTGAAAAGCACGACTAAGAAAGATGTATTGGACGAACTGGCGTCAACACTGGACAAGGCCGGCAAATTAAACGACCTGACCGAATATCGCGCAGCTCTTGACAAGCGCGAAGAACAAAGTACAACGGGAATCGGCGACGGTGTTGCCATTCCTCACTCAAAGACAGCTGCTGTTAAAGAAGCTGCAATTGCGTTCGGTCGTTCCAAAGAAGGAGTCGACTTCCAGTCTTTAGATGGACAGCCGGCACACCTGTTCTTCATGATCGCCGCTACAGACGGCGCCAACGCTACGCACCTTGAAGCGCTGTCGACCTTATCGACTTTCCTGATTGATGCAGGATTTCGTGAAAAACTGATGAATGCAGCAACTTCCGAAGAGATAGTTTCCTTGTTTGACGAGCAGGAATCAGAAAGCGAAAATGTGGCTGCCGAAGAGAAAAAAGCAGCAGAAAACAATACGGACGGATATGAAGTGTTAGCCGTAACCGGATGTCCGACCGGGATTGCGCATACCTATATGGCTGCTGATGCCTTAAAGCAGAAAGCAAAAGAAATGGGCGTATCAATTAAAGTACAGACCAATGGTTCGACAGGAATTAAAAACAGACTTCAAGCGGACGAAATCGAAAAAGCTAAGGGTATTATTGTTGCCGCCAGTATTAAAATCGACGTAGAACCATTTAAGGGAAAACCGCTTGTTCAGGTACCGGTTACTGATGGTATCCGTAAGCCGGAAGAACTGATTAATGAAGTAATCGAAGGCAAAGCGCCTGTTTATCAAGGCGACGGCAGTGCTCCTAAAGCAGCTGCCGAAGAAGAATCAAAAGGAAAAAAGATAAATATATACAAGAATCTGATGAACGGTGTTACCTATATGCTGCCCTTCGTGGTCGGCGGCGGTATTCTGATTGCTATTTCTTATCTGATCGCATCACTTACCGGGGTTGAACTGAGACATGTAGCCAGTGTTGCGGATGTTCATGATTTCCCAACTCTGCTCAGTTTTATCGGAAACGGCAACGCGATGTACTTGATGATACCGATTTTGGCAGGTTTTATTGCAATGAGTATTGCTGATCGTCCCGGACTTGCGCCAGGTATGGTCGGCGGACTGATGGCACTGACTAGCAATGCCGGTTTTCTTGGCGGCTTGATTGCCGGATTCCTGGCAGGCTATGTAGTTGAACTGGTGAAATGGGCATTCCAGAAATGGCCGCAATCGCTTGATGGATTAAAACCGGTGCTGATTTATCCGGTATTCGGTATTTTTATTACCGGTGCACTCATGTTCCTAATTAATCAACCGATAAGCGATTTTATGGAGGCAATGACTCATCTGTTGAACAGTATGGGCACAGGAAATCTCGTTCTGCTCGGTTTGATTCTCGGCGGTATGATGGGTATTGACCTTGGCGGACCATTTAATAAAATTGCTTTTACGTTTGGCATTGCAATGATTAGTGCCGGCAACTTCTACCCTCAGGCGGCAGTTATGGCCGGCGGTATGGTGCCACCGCTTGGTATGGCACTTGCCACAACACTGTTTGCACATAAATTCAATAAATCTCAGCGTGATGCTGGAAAAGTAGCTTATGTGCTTGGCGCAGCCTTTATTTCCGAAGGAGCCATTCCGTTTGGGGCAGCAGATCCAATCCGGGTCATGGTGTCAACAACGATCGGTTCTGCACTCGCCGGCGGGTTAGCACTTTTGTTCGGCATCGGACTTCGTCCACCGCACGGCGGAATCTTTGTTATACCGCTGGTCAGCAATGGAAACCCGTTCCTTTATGCACTTGCAATTATCATTGGAACGGTCGTCACTGCAATTATTTACGGCATTTGGAAAAAGCCACTTAAAGAGCAGAAAAGTGCTTAATATTTGGTTGTAACTTGATTTTTTAAAAGTATTGCTTATGAACCGCAGAAGAGCAGCACGCCTGCACTCTGCGGTTTCATATAAATTAATTTTTTATGATTAAACAGAAAAAAAGTTGATACAGTTAATTTTGACAAATAAAACACATTAATTGTACTCGCTTTCAATTTGAAAAAACTCTTGATATAATAATAACTGTTACGTTTTCCTAACATTTGTTTATTGGGGAAAATTAATTCGAGGTTTTTCGGATTTATCAGTTCTTGCAGATACATTTGACCTACAATTGTATGTGTAAGTGAAGTTATGTCAGCATGATCTCCTGTTGCGAGTGTTGATGAGAACGGTTCGATGTCAAATGGGCCGTATACGCTGTGACAAGAATGAGCGATTAATGAATCGCTGAACTTTTTATATCTGAAGGGTAGGGTGAACGAAAAGATGTCAGAAAAAATTACTGGTATTGCTGCTTCCGCAGGTATTGCTATTGCCAAGACTTTCATTCTTAAAAATCCGGATCTGTCCTTTGAAAGAAGTACAGTTACCGATAAAGAAGCAGAAAAGAAAAAGCTGAACGACGCTCTTGAAGTATCCAAAAAAGAATTGACGACCATTAAAGAAACGGCTGAAAGGGAACTAGGAAAAGACAAGGCGGAAGTATTTGCCGCACACCTCATGTTCCTAAGTGATCCTGAATTTGTCGGTCAGGTTGCATCGAAAATTGATGATGAAGGTCTGAGTGCTGAGTCAGCACTTGACGATGTATCAAGCTTCTTCATTCAAATGTTTGAAGGCATGAAGGATAATGAATACATGAGAGAACGCGCGGCTGATGTTCGTGACGTATCCAAACGTTTGCTGGCTCATTTGCTCGGTGTTTCCTTCACGTCTCCGGCGAGCATCACTGAAGAAACGGTGATCATTGCCGAAGATCTGACACCTTCAGATACCGCACAATTGAATCGCAAATATGTTAAAGGCTTTGCAACAAATATCGGCGGACGCACTTCGCACTCAGCGATCATGTCCCGCTCAATGGAAATTCCTGCTGTCGTCGGAACAAAAACCGTTATGGCGCAGGCTAAAGAAGGACAACTCGCTATTATCGACGGATTGAATGGTGAAGTTATTCTTGATCCAAGCGAAGAAGAAGTTAAAGAATACAAAGCGAAACAAGCTGCTTATAAAGAACAGCAAGAGGAATGGAAGAAGCTTGTTCATGAAACAACGAAAACAAAGGACGACGCACATGTTATTCTTGGTGCAAACATTGGCAATCCTGGCGATGTGACCGGCGTATTGAACAACGGCGGCGAGGCAGTCGGATTGTATCGTACTGAGTTCCTGTACATGGGCCGCGATAAACTCCCGACAGAAGACGAACAGTTTGATGCGTATAAAGAAGTTCTAGAAAAAATGGAGAATAAACCGGTCGTTATCCGTACGCTCGATATCGGTGGAGATAAGAAACTCTCCTACCTTCCGCTTCCAGAAGAAATGAACCCATTCCTTGGCTTCCGTGCGATTCGTCTCTGCCTGGAACGTCAGGACATCTTCCGTACACAGCTTCGCGCCTTGCTTCGAGCAAGCTCTTATGGCAAGCTGCGCATCATGTTCCCGATGATTGCGACGATTGACGAATTCCGTCAGGCAAAAGCAATTCTTCTTGAAGAGAAAGCGAAGCTCGTTGACGCCGGGACAAAGATTTCGGATGATCTTCAGGTCGGCATGATGATGGAAATTCCTGCTGCTGCTGTATCGGCAGATCGTTTTGCTAAGGAAGCAGATTTCTTCAGCATCGGCACAAATGACTTGATCCAATACACGATGGCTGCGGATCGAATGAACCAGCACGTGTCTTATCTTTATCAGCCATGTAACCCATCCATTCTGCGCCTTGTCAGCAAAATCATTGACGCAGCACATGCGGAAGGACATTGGGCAGGCATGTGCGGTGAAATGGCCGGCGATGCAACCGCGATTCCATTGCTGCTCGCACTTGGTCTTGATGAATTCAGCATGAGTGCCACATCGATTCTGCCGGCAAGAAGCCAGCTGCTGAAATTGTCCAAGGCAGACTTGGCAAAACACAAAGAAGCATTCCTCAACCTTGATACGGCTGAAGAAGTGCTTGACTACGTCAAAACAAAAATGATCTGATTCTAAGTAATAAAGAAAACGGACAGGTGCCCATTATGGGCTGCTTGTCCGTTTTTTTAAAATATTTTTTTGGTACGGCGCAATGCAAAATACGGATACCTGTAAGTTGAGGTATCCGTTTTTGTATGAAGCTCTTATCTTTGTTTTTTTACTATTGGAATATAAATGTCACATATCTTTCCCGTGTCCGACATGCATCGGTCATCATACAGTTCGAAGTCGGCACACCCCGGCGCATACTCGTATCCGGATTGAGCAAACCACTCATTAAAGATGTAGTTCCAAGTGCCCTGAATGGCAGCCACGAAGGTTTCGGCATTGCATGCCGGTGTTGAAAACACAGCATAAGTTGCAGGCGGCAATTCACAAACGTGATAGCTATCCGGAATTGTTGCGTCATCCTTGGGTTCAACACCGATGACATAGTCAAATGCACCGGTTTCAGGATCTTCCGGAAAACACGCACCGTACTCATCGTGTTTTTTGATAAAGCCCTCGGCGTGAAGCTTTTCCATACGCCCATCATTCATATAGTTGTTCCAAAAGTTTGGTATTTCTTTACTATTTTCTCCATCGGATGAAGTCGTTTTGAGGGCAAATCCTGCGAGTTTTACAGCGGAAAGGGTAACAAATCTCGGTTCCAAAATAATTCCTCCATTCAAATATTTGTTTGTGCGGGGAATGCTTGGCGGGAACGGACGATCACAATGCGCATGCAAACGGTAGGTTCCCGGCGAACAGCCGAAATAACGACGAAAAGCTTTACAAAACCCCGAGTGGGTCTCAAACCCATAGTTCAGAGAAATATCGAGAATTCTCCGGCCGGAAGTCAGCTCATAAGCTGCAAAAGCAAGGCGGCGGTTTCGTACATAGGCCATCACTGAATAACCAACGCCCCATTGAAAGAGCCGACAAAAATGCCAAGTCGAAAACCCGGCGCGTGCTGCTAAATGATCTGCGTTGATATCGTCTGTGATATGCTCGTCAACATATTCCAGAGTATCTTGCAAAATTGCTGTCATGTCCATAAAGCATTCCCTCCAACCGTACGGTAAGCTTAGTATAGCAAAGCAACAAAAAGATGCTGTTCCAAAATGGCGAAGTTTTATAGAGGATGCATTTTTAGAATTCAAAAAGCACCGCAAAAGTTAGTTTTTTAGCCTAACTTTTGCGGTGCACATCATAAATCTGTTACGTACTATTTATTCAGAATTTGCTCAAAGACCTTTTTAACCTTAGGCGTGACATAGTGGCTGCCGCCGTGTTTTTCGGTGTTTTCAACGATCATGGTGACCATCAGTTTAGGGTCATCCGTATTATAGGCGACGAACCAGCCGTTTTCCCGGCCGGATTCACCCTGTTTCTGTTTGAATTCCGGAGTACCTGTTTTTCCGGCAAGGGTCAAACCATTTATTTTCGCATCATGTGCGGTTCCTGAAGAATTGTCAACAACTTGGATCAGATCCTTGTTTAACAGTTGAGCAATACCTGCAGACATCACATTTTTCTTCCAGAAAGTTGGCGGATTATTGGTTTTGATCAGTCGCGGCTTGATCATGCTTCCGTCATTAACAAATGCTGAATAAATCAATGATAAATGAAGCGGGTTGACACTGACTTGGCCCTGACCATATCCGGAATTGGCAAGAAGCGATTCACTGTCCAGTTTTCCGTCATTTGAGATGGTCGATTTGCGCATCGGATACTCAATTGGCAAGGATTCGCCAAACCCGAATTTCTTGACATCGGAGGCAAAAGTTGAGCCGCCGATTTTGAGTGCTGCCTGCGCAAAATAAATATTGTCCGATTTGAACAACGCAGTCTGCAGATTGACCTTAGGATCATGATTGACTCGAGTGACATAGTAGTCTCCCCAAGAACTGTTCTCCTGCCATTTGCTTCCGCTGATTGCAATCTGCGTATCAGGACTAATTGCTTTATGAGTTAAAGCGATCGCCGCAGTCAGTGGTTTAAAAGTTGATCCGGGTGCGGATGCAGCGGTAAAACGATTTCTTAACGGTTGTTCCTTGTCATTGCTCAATTTTTGGTACTCACTCGATGAGATTCCAAGGACGAAATCATTGGGATTATAGGATGGTGCGCTGACCAGTCCGAGTATATCGCCGTTCCTCGGATCAATAGCAACTCCGGTTCCCGCATCCTTTTTAAGCTGGCCGTACAGCGCATCCTGAA
Source organism: Sporolactobacillus sp. PKPK-6 (assembly GCF_056678885.1). Taxonomy (NCBI): domain Bacteria; kingdom Bacillati; phylum Bacillota; class Bacilli; order Caryophanales; family Sporolactobacillaceae; genus Sporolactobacillus; species Sporolactobacillus sp. PKPK-6. Next base: position 2,152,583 of record NZ_JBWXPA010000001.1, read on the forward strand.
CGTTTCGATCGATCGTCAGCTGAATATTCTTACCGTTAACCGGATTTTTTTTCGCAATAGTTCCGGCTGCTGCTCCTGTTGGATCAAGTAAAAGGATTGCTGCGCCATTGTGCTGACGGAGCTGTTTTTCAAACAGCAGCTCGAGTCCGGTTTTACCAATCACTGAGTTGGCGTTGTAGCCCTCGTTTGGATGCTCTTTCAAAAGCTCGGCAGTCATTTTGCCAACATATCCGGTTAAATGTGCACTTGCATTTTTATCGGGATAGACCCTGCTTGCAACGTCTGTTTTAACCACACCAGGCAATTCGGTAACATCTTTCACCAGCTTGGTTTTCGACGCATCAATGGTAGTAATAGGAACAAGACTGTCCACCTTGACCCATGAAGCGGCAAGAGCCTGATTAATTTGTTCTTTGCTGACACCAAGCAGCTCGGTCAATTTTTTGATTGTGGCTGCCTTGTCACTGTCCGAACCCATCTTGCCGGGAATAAGATCAATCCGATCGGCAGTTCCATTGATCGCCAATGGTTTGCCGTTGCGGTCGACGATTTCTCCGCGCGTACTGGCCAACGTATCGACACGTATTTTGGAACCGGTGCTCATACCCGGAAGAATCATGCTCGGTTTCCAGCTGACGTACCAATTCTGCTTTTCCTTACGTTTCTCTTCCTTTAATTGTACCGATTGAGAAAATTTTACCGGGCCGGCTACCGTATTGAGCGTTGCATTCAGCTGCACAATTCCTTCTTTTTTCGTGTTTTCTTTAATGCTGGTTTTCAATTTTCCTGCTTCTATTGCATCATAAATTCGTTTGTATCTGGAAACAAAGTCTGTTTTGCTAACGCTTTTTTGCGATTGGTTTGAAAGAAAGTTATACATTTTGGAAAAGTCTTGTTTCTGCCATGCTTTGACATAGTCTTCCATACGATCCTTTGCTGTCGGCTGATTTCCGCAAGATGAGAGTGTGAGAAGTAAGACAGCGAAAATGATCAAGAGGACGGGGAGCTTAAATTGATATTTATTCATTAAGGGAAACACCTCCATAAAGTTCGGAACGGGGTCAATTCATCTCATATATATTCCAGCAATACTGATTCCATGCGGGTTGTCCAACTAGCTACTCAATTCTTATTATATAGGATAGAATGTCGAAATGCCGATAAACTTGCTAATAACAATTTTAAAACTCTGTAAAAAATGTATAATCTGGTTGAAAACATAGATTTTATCTAGTATTTTGCGTATAATGATCATGATTTTGACATGAATAGTCATTATAATTTATTCGTTTTAAATGAAAATGGAAGTGAGTGATCGAGCAATATGGAAAAAGTGATCGAGTTCAAGAATGTATCGAAAACATATCCAAACGGTACTCAAGGACTAAAGCATGTCAATTTATCGATTGATAAAGGGGAATTTGTTGTCATTGTTGGTCTATCCGGCGCCGGAAAGTCGACGCTGTTACGTTCAATTAACCGTTTGAATGAGATCACTGAAGGGGAAATCGTGATTAAAGGAAATTCGATCACAAGGGCAAAAGGCAAGCGGCTCTTGCGCATGAGGCGCGATATCGGCATGATCTTCCAAAATTTTAATCTCGTAAAACGTTCCTCAGTTTTGAAGAATGTCCTGTCGGGAAGGGTTGGCTATCATTCAACGCTTCGGACGATTCTTGGCCTTTGGCCGAAACAGGATGTTACGCTGGCATTGTCGGCGCTGGATCGTGTAAATATTAAAGAAAAGGCTTATTCTCGAGCAGATGAACTCTCCGGCGGCCAGCAGCAGCGTGTGTCGATTGCACGCGCATTAGCCCAAGAGGCGACTATTATTCTCGCTGACGAACCAGTTGCGTCCCTGGACCCTGTGACAACGGTTCAGGTTCTTGATGATTTGAAACGCGTGAATCTAGAACTTGGCATTACAACGGTCGTCAATTTGCACTCCGTTGATTTGGCAAAGAAATATGCGACGCGTATTATCGGCATTCGCGCCGGTGAAGTTGTCTTTGACGGTTCTGTGGACGAGGCAGTTGATGAAACGTTCGATCAAATCTATCAACGCTCCGGCAAAGGGCAGGGAGCGGAGGCGAATAGTCGGTGAATCTAGCAAAACGGAGAGTAGCGAAGCTCAAGCTAAGTCTGATCATACTATTTTTTATTCTGCTTATTTGGAGTGCTTCGAAGCAGACGGGAGTGTCGCTGGTTGAACTTTTTTCAAATTTATCGAATATGGGTGCGTTGCTCGCACAAATGTTTCCGCCCGATTGGAGCTATTTTAACTATGTAACCTCGGCCATGCTGGAGACGATTCGAATGGCGGTGCTCGGAACGACCTTCGGCGGGATCGTCGCGATTCCTTTTGCGTTGTTTGCTTCACGAAATATTGTGAAAAAAGGATGGATTGCTATTCCCTTCCGATTTGTCATGAATTTAATACGAACGATACCGGAACTGCTACTTGCGGCATTGTTTGTTCCGATCTTCGGCATTGGTTTTGTATCCGGAATATTTGCTCTGGCTGTCTTTTCTTTTGGGGTTATAGCCAAGCTTGCCTACGAGTCGATCGAGGCGATTGACAAGGGCCCGCTTGAAGCGATGACTGCCGTTGGCGCAAATAAATTACAGTGGATTTTTCTCGGTGTTATCCCGCAAGTAGTTGCTCCATATATGTCCTATTTCCTCTACTGTTTTGAAATCAATGTGCGTGCGGCAACGATTCTCGGTTACGTCGGTGCCGGCGGTATAGGACTGTATCTCAGCCGGACACTCGGTTTTCTTCAATACGACCGTGTCATGTCGATTATCCTCTACACCTTTGTTGTTGTCTTGATCATTGACGGACTCAGCAATAGAATTCGGGAGAAGCTGATATGATGAATACAACGATGAAAAAACCGCTTATGAAGCGTCTCAGAAATTGGACGATTGCTCTTATTGTGCTTATTATCTATGTTTGGGCATTTACGGGTTTCTTCAAAAATTTCGAATTAAAACCAACCGCTTTGCAAGCAGCTAAGGCTATTTTTTCCGGCATGTCTCATCCTGATTGGGGCTATGTCAGCCAGCCTGGCGGTGAAGATTTACTGCATGCATTACTTGAAACCTTTAATATCGCCGTTCTTGGTACATTTATTTCCGCAATTCTTTGCGTTCCCTTTGCATTCTGGGCAGCGAGAAACATGAACCGCTATCGTTTTGTTTCCTCGGCAGGAAAGATCTTTCTGAGTGCGATTCGTGTATTTCCGGAATTAATCATGGCACTTCTGTTTATTAAAGCTGTTGGTCTGGGAGCCTTTGCCGGCGTACTTGCGCTGGGCTTTCACTCAATCGGTATGTTAGGCAAGTTGTTTGGCGAATCCATTGAAGATATGGATTTTAGCGCTGCAGAGGCGTTGCGGGCATGTGGTGCAAATAAATTTCAGACCTTATGGTTTGCGATTGTCCCGCAGGTCATGCCACAATTCTTCTCATATACGCTTTATCGTTTTGAAATCAGTGTTCGTTCCGCGGCTATCTTGGGTATGGTTGGCGCCGGTGGTATCGGTGCCCCGCTCATCTTTGCACTGAACGCGCATCGTTGGGATCGAGTCGGTGTTATTCTGCTCGGTATCATCGTTATGGTATCAATTATTGACTTGATCTCGGGTGCGATCCGCAAACGATTGGTCTAATTGAAACATATTTTCTGTCCGATAAAGAAAAATTATAGTTTATTGCATCGTTGACGAAAGAGGTGCAATAACTCGTAAGATGTGCGGATGTCCGGACTTGTAACGAATCGGAAAAAAAGTTGAAACGGAATCACGAAAAGTGGAAACGAATGAAGTTCGGTAATGAGATAAAAGCAAGGCTGGAGACGATGAGTCGTCTTTGACCTTGCTTTTTATAGTTTCTTAGATTAAACCTATCAATATTTAAACATTAGAAAACTTGGCTTCGTCAAGCTTCTGATAAAGATGAAGGCTTAGTTGCGACGACCATGGATGGCCTAGGTACGGTGAGCCGCAGGACGCGGCGTTTTACCGGACCACTTACACTAAATTCCGTTAAATCTTTATACTTTATTGTTTGTGTAAAATAAAACCCCGGCGAGCTGCCTAAGCAGTGAACCGGGGCTGTTTTTGCTTTATTGTGTTTATTCGCCGATTTCTTTGTTGTATTTACGAACGGTGTCAAAGTTTGAGTCCTTGGAAGGTGCATAGCCAACATGGCTGTAAATAGCATAGATGACTTTTTCGCCTTCAGGATCTTTGCCGATCGAAACAAATGCATCAGAGATTTTTTTCTGCCATTTCTTAGACATATCCGGACGTACACTGATTGTATCGTTTGGAATTTTTTCTGTTTGGAAGAGATAGTGTGTGTCTTTGAATACATTCGGGTTTTCGGCTTTAACAATGTTACGCGCATCTACGAATACCGGTGCTGCATCAACATCTTTATTAAGAACAGCCAGAACGCCTTTATCATGACCTTGAAGAGTTACACCGGTAACATCTTTCTGCGGATCAACTCCTGCTTTCTTCATTGCAACAGCAGGGAATACATAACCGGCAGTTGACGTAGCATCCTGCCAACCAATTTTTTTACCCTTCAAGTCTTTGATTGATTTAATTCCTGAGTCATTTCGTACAAGCATACCAGAATAGTAGTAGTCTACTTTTTCAGTTGTATTTGATCCGTCTTTTGGATTGACACCATAGCGCTGTGCTTGCAGCAATACGTCTGCATAACCTTTTTCATGGGCAAGAACGTAGCTGGTAGGAGGCAAGAATCCGATGTCCATTTTCTTTGATGACATAGCTTCAATAACGCCGTTATAGTCGGTAGTAACTTGAACCTTTACCGGAATACCGAGTTTCTTAGAGAGAAGATCTCCAAGTGGTTTCGCTTTTGCTTCGAGGGTATCTGCGTTTGAAGAAGGAACAAATCCGATGACCAGCTTTTTAGGCACATATGATTTGGATTTTTCGGCAGAGTTGCTGTTTCCGCATCCAGCTAGAATACTAACGATAAGACCGAGAGCGAGAAACAGTGTGAAGCTTTTCTTGAACATAAAAAAATCGCCTCCGAGGGTTTAAATGATGTAGACATAAAACGTCTTCATCAATCATAATTCATTTTTTTCCAAAAGAATACTAAATGTGACAAAGTTATCAAATTTTTTACATTGACGTGTAATTTCTCACTTTTTTGATGATTTTATGTAAGGGTATTTTTTTTGACGCAAATCGTTCATAGCATGTTAGTATGGTAGTGGAACGAGAGGTGACACTGAGACGATGAAACTAGTTATTTTGGAGACAAGCGATGTTCATGGGAGCATCTACCCCATTCGATACGCAGATAACAGTCCGAAGGATGTTGGGATGGGGAAAATTGCCACACTTATTTATAAAGAGCGTACTGAGAATCCGTGTACTTTACTAGTGGATAATGGCGACATGATCCAAGGTACACCGCTGCTTTATTATTATGCGCGATTTGATCATAAACGTCCTAATCCGATGGCGGTTATTGCGAATAAGCTTAATTATGATTGTGCGGTATTTGGCAATCACGAGTTTAATTTTGGAAGTGATGTGCTGAATCGGGCGGTTGCTGCCTCTGACTTTCCATGGCTGGCTGCTAATATTGTTCGTGAATCAACAGGTGAACCGTTCTTTGGCACACCTTATATCATAAAAAACTATGCTCAAGGTCTTCGCGTTGCTGTCTTGGGTCTGACAACGAAGTATGTTCCGAACTGGGAGAAACCGGAACACATTAAAGGTATGCGCTTTGATGATCCGGTGGATACGGCCAATAAATGGGTTCCGTTTTTAAAAAATGAGGAGAAAGCGGACGTCGTGATTTTATCTTATCACGGCGGATTCGGACGCGATTTGGATACAGGCGAAGCGATTGAAGAATTGAAGGGCGAAAATCAAGCGTACCAAATTTGTCAGGATGTGCCGAACATCGATGTATTGCTTACAGGACACCAGCATCGGATGATCTATGGAAAGACAATTAACGGAGTGACTGTCATTCAGCCAGGATGCAACGGCACACATTTGGGAAAAGTAACTATCCAATTGGAGAATGTCGCTGAAGGTTGGCAAATCACATCGAAAAAATCCGAACTCCTTCCCGTCCAGGGAATAGAGGCAGATACGCAGCTTCTCAGTTATGTGGATGCCTATGAAAAAGATGCGCAGACCTGGCTGGATCATCCGCTTGGCAAGATTGAAGGCGATATGCTTGTTCGCGATCCGATGAAGGTGCGTACTCAAGATCATCCGCTGATTGAATTTATTAATCGGCTTCAAATGAAAGCATCCGGTGCGGATATCAGTTCAACCGCACTTTTTAATAACGAGTCACCAGGGATGCCTGAGAATGTGTCGATGCGCGACATCGTCGCAAATTACATCTATCCGAACACCCTGCGCGTACTGCGGATCAGCGGACAGGATATGCTGGACGCACTCGAACGTTCAGCCTCCTATTTCGAGACGTATACCGGCGGTCCAATTAAGGTCAGCAAGGCATTTACCGATCCGAAACCGCAGCATTACAACTATGATATGTGGGAAGGCATTAACTATATCATCGACATCTCACGTCCCGCGGGAGAACGTGTCGTTAAACTGAACTATCATGGAACTCCGGTGAAAATGGACGGACAGTACGATGTGGTGATGAACAATTACCGTGCAGTCGGTGGCGGTGATTATTTCATGTTCTGCAACAAGCCGGTTGTCAAGGACATTCCGGTTGATGTGACGGAACTGATTGCCAATGAAGTACTTGAGAAAAAAATAATCAAGGCAACCGTTGATCATAACTGGAAGCTTATTTATTAATAGAAGACCCTTTAGCGATTAGCGCTCATCATAACCAGAGAGGTGCACAAAATTGGAAAAGAACATTTTGAAAAATGACTGGGAACCCTTGCTGAAGACGGAATTTGAAAAGGACTACTATCAGAAGCTGCGGCAGTTTCTCAAAGAAGAGTATACGACGAAAACCATTTATCCTGATATGTACGATCTTTTCAATGCCCTTAATTACACGCCATACGAAAAGGTGAAGGTGGTTATCCTGGGGCAGGACCCTTACCATGAACCGGGTCAGGCGCATGGGCTCAGCTTTTCAGTTATGCCCGGCGTGAGACAGCCGCCGTCGCTGCAAAATATTTTTAAAGAATTAAAGGATGATCTCGGCTGCGAGATTCCGAAACATGGATGCCTGATCGAATGGGCGCGCCAAGGCGTGCTGCTGCTCAACACAGTGCTTTCCGTTCGTCGTGGTGCTGCCAATTCGCATAAAGGGATGGGCTGGGAACAGTTCACCGATGCTGTGATCCGCGATTTGAACGAGCGGCAGCAGCCGATCGTGTTCATTCTTTGGGGGCGGAATGCTCAGGCGAAGGAAGAATTGATCACCAATAAACAGCATTTCATCATTAAATCGCCGCATCCGAGCCCTTTTTCTGCTCGTTACGGCTTCTTCGGCAGTCATCCTTTTTCGCGAACCAATCAGTTCCTGGAATCGGTTGGCGAAACGCCGATTAACTGGCAGGTTTCCATTGAAGAACCGGAACTTTCTAAGTCATGAAAACAGTCCGTCAAGGCGATTCGCCTCGGCGGACTGTTGTTTTACAGAAACATTACCTCATTGGGTTAAAGATTCAAGTATTATTGATCGGCACTTTCTAAAGCGCGACTGACTTGTTTTTGCTTGATTAGGAGCAGAAGATAATAGACAACGTAATAGGCAAACATGATTAGGAGCAAGCCGGCTGTCCATGTGCTGTTCGTATTCAGCTGCCGCGCGGTGACGGTACTTCCTTGGAGTACGCCGCTCGAATAAACTTCATAGAATCTGTAAAGAAGTCGGCCGATAAATAGAGCACTGACCAAACCTCCGATCCATACATTGGTCCGGTAATGCCAACGATCATTCCGATGCTCCAGCTGTGTCACCTTTGAACTGTAATAAGCCAGAGATGCTCCGGCCAGTAACCCGATAAGATCCGAAATAAAACTGATCGGATGAGAGAAGCTGCCTAAAAGAAAAAATAAACCAATTATTGTGCACAATGATAGTCGAATCATCATGCGTCTGACTTTAAAAAGTTGCCAGCCAATGTTACGGCGAATGCGGCGGTAGAGAGCAAACAAAATAATTACGGTCATTATAATCCAAGAATAGTCATTCATTGACCGCTTCCTCCTCTGACCCTCATTTTTTTCTAAACCATTGAAATAACTTGTCCGCATCTGTTTCATCGAGTTGATGAATGGTAATGATTTCAGCAGTGGATGCGCGAATGGTTGCCGAGCACGTTGATAAATGAAGCTTCTTTTGGATCCGCGATTGCCTTTTCGCAAACGATTGAATATGTTCTTTTCGTGTAATTGTGGTGGTTTTTGTCAGCCATCGGTTGATCGCAATGAGTCGTTTGTCCATAAGTGCCCAGCCTTCTGAGCGATTCTTAAACCAGAAATAGGCAAGAATGAACGGCAGGGCAATAAGTGAGTATTTTCCCCAGTCCAGCCGCCAAGTAAGCACGGAGCATAAACCAATCCAAAAGATTGCCGGCAGAATCATGCGGTAGAGCGTGCCACGCATGGGTAATGGATGGCGCTTGATCGGTCCGGAAAATCTGGGAATAGCTGTTTCAAGAAAATCAGGCAATTCCTTTTTTCGAAGGAGCGGGAAGACGAGAACTGATCCGCCGTTGCTTTTCTCCAAATCAATACTGCCGCTGCAATCAGCATAGACCGTACACCAACCGAATAATTGCTGCAGCCATTGTTCTTTGATACGTATTGCTTGAACTCGGTCGGTTTTATAGGTTTCATCGCTGGTCTCCCACACGCCGCGATGGATTCGCCATTCTCCTTCATGCACGGAAAGTTTGAAGAAGCCCCAGCGAAGCAGCGCGCTGACTAAAGAAACAAGCCAAAGCATAAGAATCACCATACCGATGATGATGATCATTCCGACCAGCGAAGCATGTTCCAGGTAGCTCAATGACTGCCCTTGGATGCTGTCGGGTATAAAGTCATCGGCCTGTGACCAAAGACCAAATACTGCCGCAAGTACGACACCGACTTTAGAGGTGAGCAGCGAGGCGCCGAGCAGCCGTTTTCCGGAGAGCGCATAGACTTTTTTTGGTGAGTCATCAACGACCTTTGGAGCCTCGGTGGGATCTTCTACAGCAAAGATAATCGACTTCTGCGTTTTTCCACGGCTGACCTCTGCCTTGATTTTCTCCGCTTCCTCAAGCTTGAGCGCGGAGAGGACCATGTCGCCTTTGGATGCCTGATCCGCGGTGTCGAATTTTAATTGAACCACACCGAGCAGACGAAGCAGCAGATTCGTTTTGATCTGCACCGATTGAATTCTCTGAATGCGAATGTAACGGTCGCTGCGCACTAAAACCCCTGAACGGATATGAAATTGATCATCGACGAATTCATATTTGAACCGCAGCCATTTAAAAAAGTTAAAGACAATAATAACAAGCAGAATGATGAGGGCATAGCCGGTAATTTGACCGAGATGACGCATCCCCCATGCAAAGCCGAAGCCGAGCGGAACGATGATGCTCCACAGTGTTGAGACGGCATCACTGATTATTGCGAAGAAATGGAGATGTTTGCCTTTAGATTTCATTGGCAGGATTCTCCTTAATCAACTCCGCTATTTGATCGCGAAGAGCGAGTGCATCGGACTCTTCCAAAGCCGGAATTTCATGCTCACCGGCCGCAGTCGTGACGGATACGGCAGTCAGGTGATGCTTGCGCAGCAGCGGTCCTTGTTCGGTCTCTACATTTTGCACGCGGGTAAACGGAATAACAGTCTGAGTAATGATAAAAATGCCATCTTGAATTAATAGATCCTCTTGTCTAATTGCATAGAAAAACGTTCGGTAATTGATGCTTGGAAAAACAAACACGTAAAGGATCAGCTGGAGAATGTTGAGCGCGGCTAGAGCGCCGGCAATATAGAACAGGAAGTGCGGCCAGTCAAAAAAGAAGATACTTGTGACGAATCCGCCGATAATTAGCCAAACAATGAGATGTGTCATAATTGCCCTTTGGCGCCAAATCGTTAGAATTCTAGGATTGAGTTGTCTTTTTTCCAAATAGTTCCCACCTTTCATTGATACTGAGGCAGTATTTGACCCTTTTTGGAAGGCTCGTGCAACAGTCAATTTTTTCTATCTAGTAAAAGTATAACATGACCGGATAAATGATCTTAAAAGGAAATAAGTGGTATTTGTGGCATATTTATGTCGTAATCGATACAGACAGGAAAGTGCTGAAAATAACGATGTTATCCATGAAAATCGGTTTAATGCGGGTATAGCAGATAATGAAGGGAGGAAACAGTCATGGATACATGTCATCACTATAATGGTTACCAAAGTGGAGCGGACATGCGTGTACATCGTTCAAGCGAGTGGGCCGTAAAAAAAATTCACTGTCCGGTCTGCCACGCAGAAATTGTTGTCCGTGAGATTCCAATCGCTAGAGATCGTTCATTGCTAAAATAAAAAACCGGGCTTGTCCCGGTTTTTATTTAATGCTATTCATTTTCTCATATTCTTCATAAAGCTTGCGCCTGAGCAGTTTGTGCGAAGCGTTCTCAGGCAATTCCGCCAGAGTAAAAATACGCTTTGGCACCTTGTAAGATGCTAAATGTTGCTTACATTCGTTGATGAGTTCTGATTCGGAAAAACCAGTGCCTTCTTTAAGGCTGACGAAAGCGATGGGAACGCATCCCCATTGCGTATCCGGAACACCAATCACTCCGGCTCTCAAAATCCCCGCGCAACCATTTAAAACGGATTCAACTTCAGCAGGATAAACATTTTCCCCACCGGAAATGATCAAATCTTTTCGGCGATCCAGAACGAACAGAAATCCATCCTCATCCAGATAACCAATATCACCTGAGTGAAACCATTCACCATCAAAAGCCTCATGGGTTGCTTCAGGATTATTTAAATAGTGGCTGAAAACGGTTGGTCCTTTAATCAAAATTTCTCCAGGCTCATTGGGTGCTTCCGCTGAGATGCGAACTTGGAGCGGAAAAAGCGGCTGTCCCGCCGAACCCGCTTTTTTAAGCATATACTCAGGCGGCAAAGTGACCGCTTGCGAGGCGGTTTCACTCATGCCGTACGTTTGATAGATGGGCATCTCTTGATCGAGACAACGCTGAAGCAATGATTTGGGCACAGGCCCGCCGCCGAGCAGGATGCAGCGCAGAGTTTTTGGATAGGAAAAATGATCATCAAGCTCGTCCATCATCCGCTGTAGCATTGAGGCAACGACGGAGATATGTGTGATTCCGCTATCCGTAATTAATTGATTGACGGCCTGCGGTTCAAATTTTTCCTGCAGATATACCGGCATACCGTAAATCACACTTTTCATTAAAATGGATAGGCCGCTGACATGGAAAAGCGGGACGCAGCAGAGCCACTTGTCATCAGGTGTAAGCCCGAGATTAATTAGAGAGGCGTTCGCGTTCCACCAATGGTTCCCATAGGTGAGCACAACGCCTTTCGGATGTCCGGTTGTACCTGAGGTGAAAATAATCGTGCATGGATTCCCTAACTGGATTTCTGTATCGAAATCGTCCAGCAAGGGGTCGCATTCTATCCATTTATCTGTATGAATGAGCGCGCAGTTGATTTGTTCGATAGCTTGCGCTGCCTTTTGTTCGTACTTCTGATCCGTGATTAGGCGTTGACAGCCGCTATCCTCAATTTGTCCGGCAAGCTCGTCCACAGATAATCGGGTATTCAGAGGCACCATAACCGCGCCAAGCATCATAAGCGCATGGACCGTAATGGCGCAAGGCAAGGTGTTGCCTTGAAGCGACGCGACGTGATCGGCAGGATGAACCCCAGCGGACCGGAGCGCTGATACAGCTTGATGGACGCGCGCCAGCAATTGTTTGAACGTGAGCTGCTCATTCTCCGTTTCAAATGCGATCCGATCCGGAGTCAGTCGAGCCCGTTGGCTAAGCCACTGCGGCATGGACGGCTGTGTATCTGAGATCATGGGAACTTAGGGAATCTGCTGAAATCAGGATCGCGTTTTTCTTTAAAGGCGTCGCGTCCTTCTTTTGCTTCGTCAGTTGTGTAATAAAGCAGCGTCGCGTCTCCGCCGAATTGTTGGAGACCCGCGAGTCCGTCCGTATCCGCATTAAACGACGCTTTGAGGAATCTGAGCGCTGTGGCACTCTTCGACAACATTTCGCGCGCCCATTTTACGGTTTCTTCTTCAAGCTGGTCGAGTGGGACAACCGTGTTGACAAGTCCCATGTCCAAGGCCTGCTGCGCGTTATACTGGCGGCATAAGTACCAGATTTCACGTGCTTTTTTATGGCCGACAATACGCGCTAAATAGCCTGCGCCGTAACCTGCATCGAAGCTGCCGACTTTCGGTCCTGTCTGGCCAAAGACTGCATTGTCCGCAGCGATCGTTAAGTCGCATACGACCTGAAGCACATTTCCGCCGCCAATGGCGTAGCCGGCAACCATTGCGATAACCGGCTTTGGAATGATTCGAATCAGGTGCTGCAGATCAAGCACATTCAAACGTGGAATATTGTCTTTTCCTACATAACCGCCATTGCCGCGCACCTTCTGATCTCCACCGGAGCAGAATGCCTTCGTTCCGGCACCGGTAAGGATAATGACGCCGATGGATGCATCATCACGTGCCCAAGCGAATGCGTCGATCATTTCAACTACTGTATTCGGTGTAAACGCATTGCGGACATGCGGTCGGTTAATTGTAATTTTTGCAATTCCCTCGTAGGTTTCGAAGAAAATGTCTTCATAGTCTTTCACTTTTTTCCACTCGATTGTGGACATGAGTTCACCTGGCTTTCTCATAAATAGGTTGATTTGTCACTGTTTTGTCAAAAGTAACACTCATATTGTAGCACAACTCATAGAGCTTTTCCGATTAAGGAGCTTACTTAGAAACGAGGTCAATGAGGGAAAATTGACAGGAGGTTGATATTGGGGGACAATGCGGAAGACCGAGCATAAGCGCCGGTCACCATTGAAACCGCAGAGGGTGCAAAATATGAACAATTACAAATTAACGATTCAGTACGACGGCGGCCGCTATAAAGGATGGCAGCGGCTGGGCGATGATAAGAATACAATCCAAGGAAAAATCGAACAGTCACTTACGGTGCTCGTCGGCGAACCGGTTGAGATCGTCGGTTGCAGCAGAACAGATGCCGGCGTTCACGCGCTTGGTCAGATCGCCAATTTTAAAACGAAGAAATTGTTGACTGAGGAAGATATTTATACGCATTTGAATCATCAGCTGCCTCAGGACATCAGCGTGATTGACGTGGCCATTGTGCCCGAACGTTTTCACGCTCGTTATAATGCTAAGGAAAAGACCTATTTATATAAAATTTGGAACGGACCGATCAGCAATCCCTTTATGAGAAAATACAGCATGCATGTGGCTGAAAACTTAGATGTCGCGTTGATGAAGCAGGCAGGCCAGGACTTCATTGGCACGCATGATTTTACTGCTTACGCAAATGCAAAATCAAAGAAAAAGTCGATGGCGAGGACAATCTCAGCGATTACGATCGATGCGTATGACGGATTCTTCGACATTCGATTAACAGGCGACGGATTTCTCTACAACATGGCTCGGAAAATGGTCGGCACATTAATCGAGGTCGGACTCGGTGCGATTGATGCAGCTGCGATCCCGCAAATTCTGGCGTCAAATGAACGCATACAAACAGGCCGCATGGCCGAAGCCTGCGGACTGTATTTGGAGAAGATTACTTATTAAATAAACGCACCCCGTAAATAGCAGGTTTAGGCTCTTTAGATGTTATAATGACAGGATCAAGTAATAGCTGTGCATATGAGCGGATACGGTAGCACCCTTGTGAAAGGGGGTGGCGCCATGACAGTGTTTCAATCCTTGACTCTGATGATTTCTTTCGGTGTTCTGGTGCTCATGCTGTCTAACAAAAAGAAATGATCCGCTTCATATGCCATTCGCAGTGGCAATAATTGAAGTGAATCATTCACTGTAGTGCTGCTTTGATTTTGCGCTGCATCCGCTCAACGCGGATATTGCTTGATTCCTTGTTAACCATACGGATGAATAGATCCGTATGGTTTTATTATTCATCACTGCATGTTCTTTATACATTCATTATATAGTTAAGGTGATTATATGACAACAAAACCACTGTACTTGGAGAAGATCACTTATTAATGTTTGGGGCAATAATTTCGTTTGATTTGATCTCGATGATTCCTTTTGACGTAAGACGAATAAAAGGAAGATGCAGTTCGGTCAGGAAAAACAGGCAGAAGAACGGATCGTCAAAGGCGAATCCGTTCTTTTTCATGTGTTCGATGAATTGCTCGGCCTCGGAACTCAGTGCGTTCATCGACTTTTTACTCATGACACCAAGTAGATCGAGATTAATTGAGAATGCGCCGCTCTCATCAAATTGCGCGGTAATGCCCTGGAATCCATCACGAATCGTTTGATAAGCATGCGCCATTGCCTTTCTGTCTCGTCCAATAATCAAAATATCCCCGGAGGCACAATAGGTGCTTGCAAGAGCACGGAGAGAATGCGAAAAGTTCTTGATTCGCGTGCTCAGATGTGCACCGTTTGTACGGCAAACATACGTTAAATAACACTCGTTTTCCGCTAATGTACTCTTCGGATCAAAGGTGTACGGGCGGGTAATGACGCTGTTCTGGAGTTCAAGACCAATGGTTGTCGTTTCTTGCTCCGGACAATGGTTTGGCAGGTGCGCGAGATTCGCTTGATTAAAGTAATGTTCGCATGCAAAGCTTGCTGGGTTCGCCACTTTTTCCCCATCACGCACAAGCCATTTTCCTTCGAAAAGAACGCTTGTCGGTTCCGGATCATCCAATCGTTCGATGATATTGATGTCCGCAATTCTTCCCGGAGAGATGCTTCCGATGGTGTCATCCATGCGGTAGTACACGGCTGGATTCAAAGTCGCCATGCGGTACGCGTCCGGCATTGAAATTCCACTTTTCATTGCAAGCTTGATCATCGAGGCGTGTGTTGCCTGCTTCAAGAAAGGGAGTGAGGCACCGTCATTGGTTAACATTAATTTGGACAAATCAAGTCCCGGATGTTCCGCTAATCCACTCATGATCTCCGGAAGATCCGGACGAATGGAAGAATAACGAATCGCCGTGTAGTAGCCGAGATTCAGTCGATTGATGACATCACGCGCAGTCATGGATTCGTGGTCAGCCGAAATGCCGGCGGACGCGAACAGGTTTAATGTATTGACCGACGAGCCGGGCAGGTGGCTTTCCATCCGTTTTCCAGAATGCCTGACTGCGAAAAGCTTCTCATATAAATCAGGTGAACCTAATTTGAACGGCAGCCAGTGGCTGAGTTCTCCGCCCTGCATCACATATGGCTGATCCAGCCACTTTTCCAGTGTAGCCGTAGAGGGGAGATGTTCTTCGAAATACGCCCACCAAAGCCATGTGTGGTGCCCGGTTTGATCCAGTTCATTAACAAAAGCACGCATTTGCTCTTCATTTAAATGCGCAGATGCGAAGCTATTGTCGTTGACCGAAATCATTGTTCCTTTTTCCGTTAAATAAGTGCCTAAAGTGAGCGGATTATAGAGAAGGAACGGGTGAGCATGAGGCTCGATATAAGCGGGTACTATTATCTGGTTCTCTTTTAAATGGAAAATATCCGTTTTATCTGAGATCAGCGGTTCATCCGGACCGACATAGGCAATCCGATCGCCACTGATCCATACATTTTCTTTTTGAACGATTCCTGAATAGACATGAAGCACAGAAGCATCTGGAAAATATACGGATGCCGGTTCTTTTTTACGCGCAGTTTCAATCAGACGACGGTGCGCCTCTTCGGTTAATGGTTTCATACGCTCACATCTCATTCTGACAAGTTGTCTCTATTATACAGAGATGGACAAGACTTTTCATGGACGGGACTACTTTGAGAGCGTAGAAAAATATTTTTCCGAGGGCATAAGGCAGTGTTGTGGGTTGTCCGCTCATTGACGACTACGATATTTAACGTTTACTCTCAATAGACAACGATTGTTGTTATAAGGGCTGAAGAGAGTGTTGAATGATCATGAAGATAGTTCATTACAAATGAGGTCATTTCATTTTTGATAGTGCGCAGTAATTACGCACTGCGCAGTATGCAGTGAAGTTAATGAGAAAAGTGGTGAAATACAAAAGTTAAAGCTAATCCGTGAAAAGTGAAAGCTAATGATGCAAAACTTAAAGCCAACCTACCGAAAGTGAAAGCTAACCTCAAAAGTTAAAGCTAATTTGAGAAAAGTGAAAGCCAACAATGGAAAACTTAAAGCCAATCCTCCAAAAGTTAAAGCAAAATTACTAAATTCACAAAATGTATGAGAAAATTGCGTTACTCTGCTTCATTCGGTCTAACTTTCACCAGGTTCGGTCTAACTTTTATCGGGTTCGGACTAACCTTTCACGGGTTTGGTCTAATTTTTATCGGATTCGGCCTAACTTTTTGGGCGTTCGGTCTAACTCCTTCTCTTCGGTTGAAATTTCCAGAAATTCGGTTCATCTTTTCGTTCGTTAGGTTGAACTTTAGCTGATTTAAATCAGCCCTTGCTGCACATCTTCCGTCAACCACGCAGTAGTCATTTTCCTCAATTATAGAGCAGAAAAAACTACTTTATCATGAAGTATGTAGGTGAATTACGGAATATCTGCTTGGGTAAAAAACTAGTTGTATTTTTCATGTACCGATTGAGTTAAAGTTTACTAAAATAATCATCTTTGGTCAGCTCGACAATTTCATCAGAAATTCTTTTGAACCCCACCTTTTGAAACGCTTTCTCTGCCGATATTCTTGTTTTAGGAAAATCATCGTATACCTTTTCTGCATCTAACTGATTGAATGCTACATCAAGAAGTAAGCGCAAGGCTTCTTCACTGTATCCATAACCCCTATATTTGGCCTCGATAACTAAGCTGACACAGTAGGCCCGTTGTTCTTCATCGTAGCGAAGTGCGGCATCACCGATAGGCAGTTGCTCATTTTTTTGAATGATATACGCGTAATAACGCTTCGATGCTTGGCTGCCCCATCGTGAATACCAGTCTGTCCAATAGTCTTTGCTAAAATCAATACATCCGGTTTTCTGATCATAATTGTCAAGCTGCAGGTCGTAGCCTTTGTTGTAGGACATCGTGTCAGGCTGCGCAAGTATTTTTTGCCGATAATTGAGTTCATTGAATAGAGGAATGTGTAAATATAATCGCTCACTCATTGAATCACCTTACATTTTTTGTTTACTCACTATTACCTATAATGTTATTATTTAGAAAAATAGTCTGTAAGACCAGTCACAATGATTAAACTGAACCAACCCCAGCTTAAACCTTTTCTGCAAAACGATCTGTTATTGCCTGCATCTACGATTCGACATGCAGCCTTTAAATCATCACATCCACCGATTTTCTTCATATTTAACCTTTTTCTAAAGCAAGGAGGACCTAATCTATGAAAAGCGTTTTACCGAAATGGGCAATTCTTATATCTGTTTTTATTTTTGTTGCGGGTTGTTCAAGTGAGGACACAAGTCTGCATAATAAAAGTGAGAAAACAATCCGAACGGTTTTGAAAAGTATAGTCACAGGTCCGGATGCAGAACAAAAGAAATTGTTTAAGATACAGGCTACAGAAGATCCGCAAGCATTGACCCCCTATTTAGAAGAAAAATATAAGTCTGTCATCGCAAAACAGTACCTTCAAGAGTTCATAAATTCTAATCAAGGAACCATTTTTCTGCAAACGGCATTTATGGCTGATTATCAATTGAAAGCGACAACACCAATCGAAGTAAAAAAAGCTAAGTCCGGAGGGTACACGTTCAAAATTGATGTGGACTACATTAAAAATGGCAAAACAAACACTGCCACTATCATGGGAGATATAAATACCACTGACGATGGCAAGGTCGTCGCAATAAATGTAATCGATGATGACGGTTTGTTGGAAAAAACGCTGTATCCGCAAATGCAAACGGCTAATGAAAAATGGGGGAAGTAGTTCATTTTATGTGATGAAACGAGAAGGGGATATCCATGCATGATGTACTGAACTATTTTTTAATTTTAGTATTCACTACTTTGACTATTGTTCAAATGTTAGGGCTGATATACATATATCTTGGACAGTTTAAATCACATCTGACTTTAGTCATCACTCATGTTGCGTTAGCTAAAGTTGAACCGTCACGTTTATCAATGGTTAAAGCCTATGCAACCATGCAAGTGCTTATAAATATATCGTTGTATGCGCTCTTTATAATCGGTAACGCAGATATTCGATTTATTACAGTCATTCTGTTTTATGCTGTTCCGTATTTGTTTGAAAAATTGTTCAGCAAGCTGCTGACAAAAAATAGCGAAAGCTGATCAGCGGGTGATGAATAACTCATCCTTCACCACTATCCACTTGATCAAGCGCAGCTAAGAACGACAGTGATGCGCCAACGGCTTGTACCCAGCTTCCGGTCGCATTAATCTGGCCTGATTTTTTATCATCAACGGTTTGGTTCAATTGAAAAATGGTGGAGACGGCTTGAAGCGAGTTGCCGGCGATCTGAAGGAGATTGCCGATAACCGATAGAGCGACTGCTCGGTTCCGCTCTGCCGAAATGAGACCCGAATGGAGTGACAGTGAGCCGCCGAGTGCTTGAAGCGAGTTACCGATGATGATTGCGCGAAGGTTTTCCTCATCGGAACATTGGGCGATTGAACCATAGATAACCAGTGAGTTGCCGAATGCCTGGGTTCCTCCGCCGATCGCGTCCAGTCCGTCGCTTATATTCGCGTCCAGTGCACTTCCGGCGGCCTGAAGCGCATTGCCGGTAATGCCCAGGCCATCTTTTAGATTGTCGGGAATTGTTAAATCGGGTGTTGCTCCAATTGCAGCGACAATGGTGCCGATCGCGTTGATCAGCGCATATTCTGCCTCCTGCATCTGCTCGTTCATCGAACGCTCCCCCAAGCCAATCACTTCTATATGCCTAGTTTATTCAATCCACTAAAATGGTTGCGGGGCATCAGACCATGAAATGATCAAAGGCAAAACCAATACAGATGAAAAGCAATCCAATTGTAAAATGAACTTTTTTATCATTTATTTTGTTTTTCTCCAGCAGAATGTAAAGGAGTCCGACTGTTCCGATGAATAAAGCACTGCGTATGAAGTAGTTTGTATCAACAAGAAATAACCAAGGGAATTTTTGATAAAGCCCTGAGATTACACCGATTGTAAGTAAGAAAAGCGGGATTCTCAATTTCCAATACATGTCATCACCTCAGACGTTATTTTGAATTAGTTTAAGTTTATCATTTTTAGAGAAAACTGTTTCTCATATTATGAGAACATTCGCCCTTGCAAGCCTTTGATAAAGACGAAGATCACTATCTCGCGCGTTCTGAAGTTTACAAGACGCTGCATGGACTTGCAAAGGATGGATGCATTAAACGTGCAAAGTGCTTGTGCTAAGATGATGGGCTTCAAGTGATTGTTGTCACTAGGATGAACGATCGACACATTAAGATCACTATATAGAGGCAATACAAAAATTCGATGCAGGCAAGGCGGACATTGCCATTATTACTCTTTGACCGACCGTATTGTTTATCTTATGTCACTAGCGTTGCATAAATATTGACGAACTATTCAGAATTTGTATTTTTTCTACCAAAGCCAAAAAAGTTAATGTCCACCTAAAAGGTGACTCGATCCATTTTACAATTTTATCCAGTTAATCAGTGTCCAAGTGTCAACAGCCTTTAAGGTGCCTTTAGGTTACTCGTTTCCTTTTATTCATTTGAAAACGAATACGGCGGAACCATTGCTCACAGGATTTCCAAAGCACAGCTTTGAACCATCGGTTCAGTTGAAGTACTGAACTCGTCGTTTTAAGTTTCTGCTGAATCAAAACGAATAGACTGTAATGAATCAACGCCAAAAGTAGTTGATTCTGGACAGCCTTCTCACTTTGTCCGTAAAATGTTTGGATCCGAACATGTTGCTTCAGCCATTTGAAAAAAAGTTCGATGGCCCATCGATGACGATAGACATCACTGATTTCTGTCGCCGACAAGTCAAAACGATTGGTGATGATCCGAATGTTCTTCCCCTGATCGTCTTGCGCCACGATGAGACGGAAGGCATTTTCCGTTTGGTTTTGAATGCTGCCCAGCAGGATCATTTGATCCGATAAAAGAGAACTTTTCTCGGGGACTTTATAGTTGTGCAGGACATGGATAACGGCATTCTTTTTTAAACGGGAAGCAAAGAACATCCCCTCTTCGGAAAAACGATCAAAGGCCTGGTAATCCACATAGCCTCGATCAAAGACATACATGGCTTCTTTCTCGTCAACGAGCACATCGAGTTGCGAGCGGTCATTGACTTGAGCGGATGTAAGGACTGCTTTTTCCGGAAACACTTGCCCTTTTCCCATAAAGACAAGGCGAAGGTGCAGCTTGACGCCGGCTTTGGTTTTGCGAAAGTGAGCCCATGGATAGCGCTGAGCATTCAGGGATATCGTCGTCGAATCCACAACCCTAAGCTGTTCATCCATTTGGGGTGCTCGTTTGCCTTTAATCTTGGCGACCAGATCAAGAAAGAGCATCATCAACAGTTGCGGGTCAACCGAGTTATTTTTTCTTGAGAGTTGTGAGGCGCTGATCGACGAGAGACCCGTTGCTTTCTGAAGCTCTTCACTTAAGACGCAGTCCGAAATCGAACGCAGACTGTCTTCTTTCTGGAGATGAGCATACAGAAAAAGGGTCATATAAGCCTTTGTCGTCAGCTTTTTCACGTACTTGTCACCGCCGGTTTGTCCGAGGGTTTCGTCAAGCTGTTTAAAGTTTATCTGATTTAACCATTGCGAAAATGAAGAGAGATGTGTATTCTTATCCATGCGTGAATCCTTTTCTTTGGATTTGGATAGAATCACCTATCCTTCCATTGTAAAGGATTTTTTTGTTGGCTAGCCTCTTTAAATTCGACTATTCCTAGTATTTTGAATCATCAGTTTTGATTACTGCAACGCTAGTGATCTTATGTGAATTATTTCAATATTTAATTAGAAAAAATATCTCATACATATAATAAGAAAAAATGAGGAGTGTTGGCATTGAAACTCAAGAAACCTATAGTTACAATTCTTTTAATAGCTTTAATTTCTACAATATCAGTTCATGTTGTGGGTGCAGAAAACAATAGTACTTCAAAGGCCCATATGATGACTCAAGAAGAAGGGAAAAAATTCAATTTAAGTCCGGAAGAGGTGGAAAAATATAATAAGGATGGGTATCTGATACGATTATCAAAAAAAGCAAAAGAAAGTGGAGTGACAGCAGAAGTTCACCATATTAATCCTTAAAACAATATTTACGTCCATAGTTTCACATAATCGTGATGTTTTTTTGAGTAATCTAAAATTTATCTCCTTTGTATTTACGCTACTTCAGAAAACCCTCAATTAAAACGTCAATTGCCCCATTTTAACTGCACTCAGAGAATTTCTTACATGAATTTTCATAAAGATGGTGACTTCATAGCGTTTATTATGTTTATAACTGAATAGAGTTAAAAAACATAAGGGGGATAAATTTGAAATTTAAAAGTTACTTTGTTGAAGAGAAATATGAAGAGATAGATAAAATCTCATAGTAATTTAATAAAGTGGCTGTAATTCCTTTTGGATTCATGGCCACTTTTTATTACATCTATATATATTTTTTTCAGGTTATCGTATCGACAATCCGATTTATCAGCTTGTCCACTCGTTGTAGCTGATCAAGCAAGATACCGACGCACATATTGATTTAATACTTCTTTAGCGGGTTTTTCAGCCATTCCTATTCCTCCTAGGTATATTTATCAGGAAATGCACTTTGGTGAATTTCTTGATTCAAGTTCATCATAGTGTTCGTTTAGACTGGTTTCAAAGGAGATGCTCGCAGTTAACGGAAGGGTCACAATATAAAAAAGACTCGCACGGATCAATCCGTGCGAGTCTCGTATCTTTTCAATTATTTATAACGTGAACGCCGCATCGCAAAGGCTGGCTGCATCCGGCGATGATGACTGAATCGTAAAATAAGGCGGGTAGGACGTCCGCTGCGCAGTCGATTGATTACGAGCAGGAAGACTAAATAAGCGGTCGCTATGCCGACGATATACCACAAAGTCACAGACATGCCTGCGCGGTCGATAGCTACTCCGGTGACAGCCGGGAAAATGGCCGAACCGAGGCCAGACAATCCTGATATGATTGGCGTGACCAGCTGCGCGCTATTCGGAATGGAATAGTTCGCATAGACAAGCGTAATGGAATAGATGCCGGACATCATGAGTCCCAGGGTGCCGACGAAGACG
Source organism: Sporolactobacillus sp. PKPK-6 (assembly GCF_056678885.1). Lineage (NCBI taxonomy): Bacteria > Bacillati > Bacillota > Bacilli > Caryophanales > Sporolactobacillaceae > Sporolactobacillus > Sporolactobacillus sp. PKPK-6. The sequence goes on from NZ_JBWXPA010000001.1 coordinate 2,175,079, forward strand.
TAACCCATCAGCGCATTTTTTAAAAAAATAAACAAAAGCAGTGAAACAATCGAGCCGCAGATACTCATCAGCAAATATGTGCTGTACGTAAGTTTGCGGATAATGAGTGCAGTAGCCGCGCGCCCAATAACCATCGCACCCCAGAAAATGCCGACGCTGATCGAGGCGTAGTACGCAGCTTGGTTCAGATACTGCATAAAAATCGATGACATGAAGTTATTCAAACTGCCTTCAAATCCACCATACAGGAATACGATGAGACCAAACAGTCCGAGCACGATCCATTTTAGATGCGTGCTCAGCGGCCGCTGTGTATCACTTGAACCGGAAGCGTCCAAGGGCTCGCTATTATCCACCATTTGTTTGGAGTAGGAAATTCGCGTCCAGACAATGGCAAGTACAACGGCGAGCACAGCGGTAACCACAAACAGGTAACGCCAGATGCCATGTGCAATGAAGAAGCTGGCAAGCAGCGGCATCGTGAATGCGCCTAGCCCGAAAGAAACCTCCAAATAGCTCATCGCAACTGCCTGCCGGCCAATGAACACTTCGATGAACATCGTTGCGACTACAATACCGATCGCAGCCGAGCCGACACTATTCAAAAAATAAAGAGCCATGAACAGTGGGAACGGCGGAAGCAGTAAAATACTGAATTGCGCCAAGGCAATAATCAGGGCAGAAATGGTCAAGATCGGTTTCGGGTGAAAACGGCGATTCAGATATGAAGTAAGCAGAACGCCTGCAAGAAATCCCATTGCGCCAACAAAAATCAGCCTTCCGCCAATTGTGTATGATACATGGTAATAACTTAAGAGTTCAGGCATCACGGATCCGATTGAAATAGCAGTCAATCCGGTAAGAAAATACAGGGCACAGGAGGCAAAGGTAAATTGGCGCATAGCAAGCGCTCCTTTCAAAATAAAGATTAATAAATAGAAATGTCACAGTCTTCTTAAGTCAACCAGAACATTGTAGCAGGAACAATTCGGTAAGAGAAGCTTTTTAACTCATTTTTTTTGCTTTTTTTACACTTTGTTTTCAAAGCTTTTTTTATGTAAAGCTGGGCAAGAAGTTTCTCTATAAACGTATGGAATATTAATGCAGCGAAACATGAATAATAATGTATGAAATGGATCAGATTCGGTGTGTCTGATTCTCCTTAACGATTTTATACGTGAAGTGGCGCACTTGATAACGGATTGATATAATCAAAGAAGGAAAACAAATTTTAGGAGGATTCGAATCATGGGGCAGACGATCGCGTTCCATAAAGCTGATCAACTAAAAGCGAAGCCTGATGCCAGCGGGTTAGGTTTTGGCAAGCATTTTACTGATTACATGTTTGAAATGGACTATTCTTTGGATGAAGGCTGGCATGATCCGAGGATTGTTCCCTACGGACCGATTACTCTTGATCCGGCAGCAACGATTTTTCATTATGGACAGGAAGTCTTTGAAGGCTTAAAAGCTTACCGAACTGAAGACAAGCGTATCCTGCTGTTCCGTCCGGACAAGAACATGGAACGAATGAATCAGTCCTGTGCACGGCTGAACATTCCGGAAATTGATGAGGAATTTGTGATTAAAGCAATTAAGAAACTGGTTGCCATTGAAGAGGCATGGATTCCATCTCAGCCGGGACAATCGCTGTACATTCGTCCGTTCATTATTGGTACGGATTCAGCACTTGGTGTGCATCCTTCAGCGACCTACAAGCTGCTGATCATTCTGTCCCCTGTCGGCTCCTATTTCGGCAATTCAATGAGTCCTGTGAAAATCTATGTTGAAGACGAATATGTCCGCGCTGTTAAGGGCGGTGTCGGCTATGCGAAAACTGCGGGCAACTATGCTGCCAGCCTCAAGGCTCAGACTAAGTCGGAAGAAATGGGCTTTGATCAAGTGCTGTGGCTCGATGGTGTGGAGCACAAATACATCGAAGAAGTCGGCAGCATGAATATCTTCTTCAAATTTGACGACGAAGTATGGACCCCGGCACTGAACGGCAGTATTCTCCCCGGCGTTACGCGTGCTTCGGTGATCGAAATGCTCCAGCATTGGGGCGTAACCGTCAAAGAAAAGAAAATTTCTGTAAATAAGCTGTTCAAGAAAGCGGAAAAACAGAAGCTTAAAGAAGTATTCGGCACGGGAACGGCAGCTGTTATTTCTCCAGTCGGATTTCTGAAATGGGAAGACCATGTGATTAAGGTTGCCAACGGGAAAACAGGCAAGCTGTCTCAGAAATTGTACGACACACTCACAGGCATCCAGACCGGTAAGATCGAAGACAAGCTGGGTTGGACTCAAGAAGTTAAGGTTGATCATGAAGAAGCAACTGAAAAAGTCCAACCGAAAGCGGAAGAAGCACCAGAAGCCGTAAAAACGGAAGATAAGCCAAAAGAAGCAAAAGCAGAAGAAAAACCAAAGGAAAAAAAAGCAGTGGTTACTGATTAACGGTCATGGGAACCCAAGCCTTCGCGTGCATGCAAACGCGCGGGCTTTTTCTCTATTAACGGGAGTGTGAGAGATTTGGCATCAATGGAAAACTTGATTAACAGACGGGTTCGTGCTATTCAGATCAGTGGTATCCGACAATTTTTTAATAAAGTGAAGGACTACCCCGGAGCGGTATCACTGACAATTGGTCAGCCGGATTTTGCCACACCGGAACATGTGAAGGAAGCAGGAAAGACTGCAATTGATCAGAACAAGACAACGTATACGGCGAATGCGGGTCTGTTTGAGCTAAGACAAGCTATTTCCGGGTATGTTGCGGAAAAATATGATCTGCATTATGACCCTGCTTCTGAGATCATCACAACGGTTGGCGCGAGCGAGGCCATTGACCTTGCGTTTCGCACTTTATTGGAACCAGGTGACGAGGTCATTCTTCCGGGACCGGCATATCCGGGCTATGCAGCACCGATCACACTTGCCGGCGGCATTCCAGTTTACATTGACACGCGAGAGACGGATTTTAAAATGACTGCGCAACAAATTGCCGAACATCTGACTGAGCGAACGAAGGCAGTTATTCTTCCATATCCGTCTAATCCGACCGGATGTGTGCTCAGCGAGGCGGAGGTCGCGGCTATCGCCGAGGTGTTAAAAGATAAATCCGTTTTTGTCGTGTCGGATGAGATTTATAGTGAACTGACCTATGGACAAAGGCATACTTCAATTGCAACGTTCCCAGGCATGAAAGAAAAGACATTGGTGATTAACGGTCTGTCAAAATCACATGCAATGACGGGGTGGCGTATGGGCTATATTTTGGCTGATAATCCGATTGCCAATGAACTGATCAAAGTCCATCAATACGGCATTTCCTGCATTACAAGCATTACTCAGTATGCGGCGATTGAGGCGTTGACGGTCGGCAAGGATGACGCCGAGCCGATGCGGCAAGCGTATAAGGAACGGCTGGACTATGTGATTGGCCGACTTGAGGCTATGGGATTTGACGTTGTGCGTCCCGCAGGTGCTTTTTACGTATTTCCTTCAATTAAAAAGTTCGGCTTGTCCTCAGAGGACTTTGCCCTGCAGCTGCTTGATAAAGAACGGCTGGCAGCTGTTCCCGGCAGCGCATTTTCTTCATATGGTGAGGGCTACCTGCGACTCTCTTACGCCTATTCAATGGACGTTTTGAAGGATGGCTTGGATCGCTTGGAACGTTTTGTTGCGCGGTTTTAAATAAAAGGACACCAAAAAAGAGAATCGGAGCTTGCTCCGATTCTCTTTTTTAATCAATGGAAAGATTATGTCCGGTTTTTGGTGACTTCGGTCCGTGAATTTTGAGAATGCCGTTGGTGTAGGAAGCCTGTGTTTGTGCTCGGTTGATGGCATACGGCAAAGTCACCACGCGTTCAGCATGATCGAAGCGGCGCTCATGACTGTACGCGCCGGTTTCCTGATGCTGCGATTCCATTTCCACATCATTTTCCACAGCAATTTTCACCTTATCGCCAAGCAGCTCGATATGAATGTTGTCACGATCTGCACCGGGCAGTTCAGCTTCAACTACCCATTCATCTTTTGTATCATAGAGCCTGACCGGAAACCCGGTAAATGAATGATTGCTGAAAAAATCGTCGATTGATTTCAACACATCGCCGAACGGATTACTTTGAAAAAACGCATCGAGATCATTCATCAGATTTCTTTTTTTTGGCTGCTGCGGTTCTCTAGGGTCTTTGTTATCCACTATGATCCCCTCCTCCTGAATGCTTATCTAACATCAGCATATGAATTAGGATGCTTTTTGTTTCATGGTTTTAAAGGAACCAGATCGAATGCTCAGCGTGCGATTTGGAAATAATGGGTGAGCAGAGGGGGAGAAAACGATGGTAAAAAAAGATAAGGTTTTGCTGGTCATTGATATGATTAATCCGCTTCAATTCAGCAAGGCAGGATTGCTGCTAAACGGTATGAAGCATATGATTGACCCTCTGGTGGAACTGATCACGCGGGCACGCCATGAAGGCATCCCGATCATTTACGTCAATGATAATTCGGGCAGATGGGAATCTGATCGTGATTATCTGATTCGTGAGGCATTAAAGGGAACGGGAGCGTCAGTTGTTCGACGCATCCTTCCTGATTCTTCCGACTATTTCATTATTAAACCCAAGCATTCCGGATTTTTTGCTACACCACTCCATGCACTGCTGCATGATCTGGGTGCGGAGACGCTGATCCTTACCGGTGTGGCAGGCAATATCTGTGTGCTTTTTACGGCGAACGATGCATACATGCGTGATTATAAGCTGATCGTTCCACAGGATTGCTGCGCATCGAATGTTCAAGAGGACAATGAGTATGCGCTGCGCATGATGAATCAGGTGCTTGGCGCGGATACACGCGCACAAACGGATATTGAGCTGTGATGATCCGATTCCTATTTCTCCTTTAAATTTGTGATAAGATAAAACTAGTTTATTAAGGACGAAAAGGTGGTTTCATCGATGATCGACGCGGCTCATCAAGCGCTGAAAAAATATTTTGGCTACGACCAATTTCGGAAGGGCCAAGATCAAATCATTTCTCGGTTAATGGATGGTCGGGATACGGTCGGCATTATGCCGACGGGCGGCGGAAAATCGCTTTGCTACCAGATCCCCGCGCTGCTTTTCTCTGGAGTGACACTGGTGATCTCGCCGCTGATTTCCTTGATGAAAGATCAAGTTGACGCGCTTGGCAACGCCGGGATTCACGCAACCTACATAAATAGTTCGCTAAGCTTTGCAGAAGGAAAGTCGAGGCTTGCAGCTGCAGCGAACGGAGACTATAAATTAGTTTACATTGCACCGGAGCGCTTAGAGGTTCCGGATTTTGTCCGTGCTCTGGAACGTATGCATGTTTCGCTCGTGGCCATTGATGAAGCGCATTGCATTTCACAGTGGGGTCATGATTTTCGTCCCAGTTATCGGTCTATACCCGTAATGATTACTCGATTTGAGCAAAGACCTACGGTTGTCGCCCTTACAGCGACGGCAACACCGAACGTCACATCGGATATTTGTCAGTTGCTCGGTATTGAGCCGAACGGGGTCATTGCGACCGGCTTTGCTCGTGATAATTTGAATTTTCAGGTGATCCGCGGTCAGAATGCGGATACCTTTTTGCTTGACTATTTGAAGAAGAATCAAGATCAGCCGGGAATTGTTTATGCGGCGACGCGCAAGGAAGTGGATCGGCTTTATGCGCGACTCGAGCAGAAGGGGCTTGCTGTCGGACGCTATCATGCCGGTCTTTCCGAACAGGAGCGTGCTTCAAGTCAGGAGCGGTTCCTTTATGATGACTTGACGGTGCTTGTCGCAACCAATGCGTTTGGAATGGGTATTAATAAATCAAATGTACGGTTTGTCATTCACTACAATATGCCGCGAAACATTGAAGCCTATTATCAGGAAGCCGGGCGTGCGGGGCGCGATGGAGAAAAAAGTGACTGCATTCTTTTGTTTGCGCCGCAAGATATCCGGTTGCAGAAGTTTTTTATCGATCAATCTGAGATGGACGATACGCTGAAGCAAGCAGAGTACCACAAACTAGATCAGATGATTGGCTATTGTCATACCGAGACCTGTCTGCAGGGCTATATTTTGCGCTATTTCGGCGAGCAGAATCCTGAGCCGTGCGCCCATTGCGGCAACTGTCTCGATACACGTGAAAAATCAGATGTAACGGTTGATGCACAGAAGGTACTCTCGTGTGTCAAGCGTCTGCGTGAACGCTATGGGAAAATGATGGTTGCCAAGGTGCTTGCCGGCGCATCAGATCAAAAACTGCTCTCTTTTCGGCTTGACCGGTTGCCCACATACGGCATTATGAAGGACCGAACGCAAAAGCAGATCAGTGAATTTATCGACTTCCTGACAGCCGAGCAATACCTTGTGCAACAGGGCGGCGCCTTTCCCGTTCTCGCTTTAAACGAGCGGTCGCTGCCGGTACTTAAAGGAGAGGAAAAGGTCCTCAAAAAAGGACGCGTTCGTGCAGAACGGCTGGCTGTAGACGATGCACTCTTCGAATCGTTGAAGCAGGTCCGCAAAACGCTTGCTCAGAAAGAGTTTGTTCCTCCATACATCATTTTTTCAGATCAGTCCCTGCGTGAGATGAGTGCGCGACTGCCGGCGACTGACCATGACTTCCTGATGATCAAGGGGGTCGGTCAGCAAAAATTAGAAAAATACGGACAAGCTTTCATGGAAGCAATTGCCGAGTATCAGACCGAACATTCTGAGGAGAAGGACCCGGTATGAGAAAATGCAATGCGCTTGCCTAGGTTGAAAATAGTATCGGATACAGGTACAATGAGTCCTGTTGTTAACAAATCTCCTCACAAGATCACGAGGGGGTAGAGGCGCGGCAGTTAAGATAAGCGCATCTGAGGCGAAGAGAAGCCGGACGGTGCGCGTAAGGAACTGTTGCCGAAGTACATTCGGTTTCTCTTGCCGAGTGTGCTGGGTCCGTTTTCGAAAGGGGCGGGACTGTCACATGTTTTTTAGGCATGTGGTGTGCTATCGGTGGAAGATGTGCGAGGAGTAAATGGATCAATAAGCCTGTATTTTAAACAGATCTTATTCTTTTTTACTATAAAAGTTTCCCGTCCGCCGAAGGCATGATCTTGCCTTGGCGGGCGTTTTTAGTAACCATGAATTATATTCTTCACATATCTCCCCGAAATACAGAGAGGGAGAGAGAAAAAGTGCAGCAGAAGAGAAATAATCAATTAAGGCGCGGGTTAAAATCACGTCATTTGACGATGATCGCGCTTGGGGGAGCAATCGGAACAGGGCTTTTCCTCGCCAGTGGAAACGCAATCTATACGGCCGGTCCGGGCGGTGCACTGCTCGCGTATGGATTAACAGGCATCATGGTTTATTTCCTGATGACCAGTCTTGGCGAACTGGCGACCTACATGCCGACAAGCGGATCGTTCAGCACCTACGCGACGCGCTTTGTCGATCCGTCGTTCGGTTTCGCACTTGGCTGGAATTATTGGTACAATTGGGCGATTACCATTGCGAGCGAATTGTCCGCCGCAACACTGATCATGAAATTCTGGTTTCCCAACAGTTCGTCGATGCTTTGGAGCGGTCTATTTCTGCTTGTTATCTTCTTACTTAATGCTTTAACGGTTAAGGGCTACGGTGAGTCGGAATATTGGTTTGCATTTATTAAAGTCGCAACAGTCATCCTTTTTATTGTTGTCGGGTTGCTGATGATTTTCCGTGTTCTTGGCGGCGGTGTGCCCGGATTTCATAACTTTACCGTTGGTGACGCGCCGTTTCATGGTGGATTTCTGGCGACGTTCGGTGTATTCCTCGCAGCCGGATACTCTTTTCAAGGAACGGAGCTGCTTGGTGTGAGTGCCGGTGAAAGCGAGCATCCGGAAAAAAGTGTTCCGAAAGCAATGAACACGATTTTCTGGCGGATACTCCTGTTTTATATTCTAGCAATCTTTGTTATTGCCATGATCATTCCTTATACGAGTCATAATTTGTCTGCGACCGATCAGGTTATGGTCAGTCCCTTCACGCTTGTGTTTCAGAGGGCGGGGCTTGCGATTGCCGCGTCGGTGATGAATGCCGTTATTTTAACGGCGGTGCTCTCGGCAGGAAATTCCGGACTGTATGCATCGACGCGTATGCTCTATGCACTCGCTCGAAAAGGAAAAGCACCGAAATTCCTTGGCTATGTGACAACGCATGGTATTCCCATCTGGTCGCTTGTCGTTACAGCTGCGTTCGGTCTGCTTGCTTTCTTTGCCTCCGGATTCGGTGACGGCATTGTTTATAACTGGCTGCTTAGCGCATCAGGCATGTGCGGTTTTATTGCGTGGCTCGGCATCGCGATCAGTCACTATCGTTTCCGCCGTGCCTATGTTGCACAAGGAGGAAAAGTGAGTGACCTTCCTTATCGGGCAAAGTGGTTCCCGTTTGGTCCGTTGTTCGCTTTTGCGGTATGCATGGTGGTCGTGATCGGACAAAGCTTCGGCGCATTTTCCGGCGGCCGGATCGATTGGGGCGGAATTGTTGCCGCCTACATTGGTATTCCGATTTTTCTTGCTGTTTGGCTGATCGCCAAATGGAAGATGAAGTCAAAATTGATTCCGCTTGATCAATGCGATCTGTCGCGTCATTCGGATGACACCGATGAAATTTGAGAAACTCGATATTTAATGAGATAGGCCATCATGCAAATACTGGGAAAAGCATTTGTTCGTGTTAAAATAGAGACAAGTCTAGTAAATGATTCAGAGAAGAGGAAAAAACATGCATGTACTACTGCAAATACATGGCCTCGTTTGGGGGCTTGTCGTGATCCTTTTTATCCTAAGCTATCTTCTCACGGAGCAAAAAGTGTGGAGTATGATTCTGCGGACGGCTTATCTGGTTATGATTATAACCGGAGTAGTCATGCTCTTCTTAATCCATTTCCCACTGGTGCCGACGATTAAAGGCGTGCTTTCCTTCGCCTTAATCGGACTCATGGAAGTGGCGATGGGCAAACGTAAGAAAAAAGAATCATCCTGGATCTTTCTTGTTTTGATTGCCGTGCTTCTGATCTTGATTTTGCTGATGGGTTATCATGTGATCTAAAAAAGAACTTTTCCCGATAAATGCTGGGAAAAGTTCTTTTCATTTATTGGTTAATTTTGCACAGGGGTTTCATTGAGAATTCCGGAAGCTTTGATCCGTATGACGGCTTCCTTCAGGCGTTCCTCGGATTCGAGCAGTCCGGCTCGGACGAATTGATTCCCATGGGTACCAAATCCGGCACCCGGTGCCACCGCAACATGAGCACGTTCAAGTAGAGCGTCGGCAAAGGTTTCGGAGGTATAACCGCTTGGAACCTTGAACCAGCAGAAGAACGAGCCTTGCGGTGCGATAACATCCCAACCGATCGCGCGTATGCCGGAGACGAGTACGTTGCGACGATGCTCGTACAGCGCGCATAATTCTTGAACGGATTGCTGCGGCCCGAGCAGAGCAGCTGCGGCTGCATCTTGAATGGCGCTTGGCACGTCCGAATGATCAATGTCATGGAACTGACTGAGAGCTCGAATAATTGAGGCATTGCCGACTGCGAACCCGATGCGGAATCCGGCCATATTATAGGTTTTTGACAACGTGTAAACTTCAATGCCTTGTTCCTTTGCACCAGGAGTTTGCAGAAAGCTGAGCGGGCGCTTACCGTCAAAGCCGAATGCTGCATAGGCGAAATCATGAACAACCGGAATATGATGCGCTTGTGAAAAAGCAACGGTATCCGCAAAAAATTCTTTTGTAGCCATCGCTCCGGTCGGATTGTTCGGATAATTCAGCATCAGAAGCTTTGACTTTTGCAGAATCTTTTCAGGAATCGTTTGGTAGTTTGGTAAAAATCCGTCTTCAGCATGAACCGGTATGCCATAGGTTTCAGCGCCGGCCAAGTGCGGGCAAACAAAATAGAGCGGATAGCCGGGATCGGTTGTCAACATGACGTCGCCCGGATTCAGCATCGCTTGCGGAAGTGCTGAAATAGCGACGGTTGCGCCGTCAAACACGGTTACTTCCGTCTCCGGATCAACGGAAACACCGTATTCGCGCATATAAAATTCACTGATGGCCTCTTTGAGTGTTGCTGTACCGCCCGCAGGAGGATATCCTTGATTTTCATGAAGCTGAGCAGCTTTATTCATTGCCTGAATAATTGGTTTGGGGGTCGGTTGATCAGGACTTCCGGTATGAAGATGAATGACATCAATGCCTTGCTTGACCACCGAATTGATCCGATGATCAATGCTTGTAAAGTAATTGGCGGGAAGTGCTTGAACCTGCCGGGATGGGATGAATTCAGCCATAAATAACCCTCTTTTCCTTACATTCTTTCTATACACTATGACCTATTAAGTAAAATCGTTCGCTGCGAATTGAGCAAACCATGGTGCGGTCTATCAATCTTTCAGACACGCAACGTATCCTATAATAACCTTTTTTTGTCTTCTTATCTACCTGCCGGAACCGTTCCGAACATGCTGAATAAAATAGTGTGAAATGCCTATGCATCTGCAGAATGAATAGGCCTGCAAATGACAGGAGCGGGAAGGGTGGAACTATGTTTGTCTATACAGTGAGGGCTGGTGACTCATTATTTGGAATCAGCCAGAAATTTGATATTCCTGTGAATACATTAAGAGCAGTAAATGGACTGACGGCGACGAATATCGTCACCGGTCAGTCGCTGCTCGTGACAAGTGATGTTTATACAGTACAGCCGGGCGACAGTCTTTGGACGATTTCGCGCATGGCGTATGTTCCGTTAAGCGCGGTGCGTCAAGCGAATCCAGGGATTAATCCTGATCGCTTAAGTCCCGGTCAGAAAATTAATCTTCCGGCGATTGAACGCCGTGTGGCGACCCATTTCAGCTACTCGCAGCTTCGGACACCGGCAATTGATCAAGCGGTAATTGCGGACAATGCACCATATCTAACCTATATTGGTTTGTTCGAAACTCATTTTAATTGGAACGGCGATTTGAGTCCGCTCAATGACAATGCAGCCGTACTTGCGTCTTGGCGCGGACGGGTGACACCGGTCATTACCGTTACCAATTTGACCGAGACAGGATTTAATTCAGCTCTTGTTCAACGCGTTCTGAACACACCGGATGTTCAGCAGCGCTTGATTGACAACATGATTAATTATGCCACGTCTGATGGGTACGGCGGCATCAATGTGGATTTTGAAGGTGTCCTTCCGGCTGACCGGAATGCTTTTGTTATGTTTCTCCAAGCGCTGCAGCAGCGCACGCAGGCAGCCGGGCTGAATCTCAGTATTGCGGTTCCGGCCAAGACCGACGATACGGTGCCGTGGGTGCGCGGCTATGACTATGCAGCAATCGGAGCCATTGTCGACCAATTTTTTATCATGGCTTATGATTGGCATTATGCAGGCAGTGAGCCGGGACCTACCGCACCGATTCAAGATGTCATCGCTACAGTCAATTATGCAGCTAGTGTGATGGATCGCAATAAGATTATCATGGGTACGCCGTTTTATGGCTATGACTGGCCGATTCCTTTTTCCAGCCAAAATCCGGGCAGAGCGATTACGTATCAAGCAGCGGTAAATCTTGCCATGAGTGAACAAGTGCCGATTAACTATTCGACAGCAGATCAGGCAGCATACTTCTACTATACAGATGACAGTGGGCAAAACCGTGTTGTCTGGTTTGAAGATGTGCGCAGCCTGTTTGAAAAAGCGCAGATTGTTTATAATTCGCGGATCGGCGGCATTGGTACCTGGCAAATTAATTTTGCGATGCCACAGTATCCATGGGTATTCACCCACTTTTTCCAGATTCGCAAGGTTTAATCGGCCTGCATATCACGTGAAAACGCACGTCTTTCATGCTATGGTTAATCCTAGGTAAACACATAGGAAAGCGAGTGGGATGAATGGCAGTGAAAACGATTGGATTTGTTGGAACCGGAGTCATGGGCAAGGGTATGATTCGCAATCTGATGAAGGCAGGATTTGCGCTTCAGGTCTATAATCGAACGAAAAGTAAAGCAGATGATCTTGTTTCGGAGGGAGCTGTTTGGAAATCGAGCCCTGAGGAAGCGGCAGAAGGAGCGGATGCAGTCATTACGATGGTCGGTTATCCAAAGGATGTCGCTTCCGTTTATTTTGATAACGGGATCATTGATCATGCTGAAAAAGGCGCCTATTTAATTGACATGACAACCTCATCACCTCAGCTTGCGGAAAAAATTTATAAGGCAGCCGCGGAAAAAGGTTTGCACGCACTTGACGCTCCGGTTTCCGGCGGCGATGTCGGCGCGAAGAACGGTACGTTGTCGATTATGATCGGCGGAGATTCGAAAGATGCTGAGACACTGGCACCGGTTTTTCAAGCCATGGGGCAGAAAATCGTGTATCAGGGAAAAGCAGGCTCGGGTCAGCATACGAAAATGGCGAATCAAATTGCCATCGCCTCAAACATGATCGGCGTTGCGGAAGCATTAGCCTATGCAAAGCATGCCGGACTTGATACCGATACGGTGATGGAGAGCATCGAAACAGGCGCAGCCGGCAGCTGGTCACTGACCAATCTCGGCCGACGAATGCTGAAAGGCGATTTTGAACCGGGCTTCTATATCAAGCATTTAATTAAAGATGAACGAATCGCGCTCGAATCGGCCGAAGCAATGGGCATGGATGCACCGGGACTTGCATTGTCCAAGAAGATCTATGATGAGCTCGCCGAACAAGGCGAAGAAAACAGCGGAACACAAGCAATCTACAAAAAATATTGGAATCAATAAATAGTGAAAAGGAAAGGCTGCGGCTGATGTCGCAGCCTTTTTTGCAAGATAAGAAAGTATAAGATTTTACCCCATTTTTAAACGAATAAACCACTAGTGTCTTGACCGAGAATCAAAGCGGAGGTGCGAGACGCCTGCGGGATCAGGTGCCAGCGAGACCCCGCAGATTTCTGCTTGTCTGAGGAGGCTCGCGGTGCGCCCGCGGTCGTGCTCTGTTGATGCGAGCAACCGAAGCGATGATTCAACACTGTAAAGACACAAACCAATCACACATGGCTGGAGATTAAGGACCGGGCGTTTTGTGCCCGGTTTTTCTTACAAGTAAAGAAAGTTAAGGTTTTGTCTTGCTGGTATGACGATAAGCCTCATAAGCTGCTGATTCCCAATCTGCTCTTATCAGTTGGGCGATGAGGTAAGCGTCCAATCTGATAAATAGAAGGAAAAATTACCCTTATTTAGAAAATGAACGAAAAAATAGCTTAAATAGGCGGAAAAATTCCGCTTATCGAATTGAAAAACATGAAAATGGAGGGTTTTGCTTTGCATAAGCGGAAAAATTACCCTTATTCACCGGCGAAACAAGCTCCATGGTGCATATAACCGGAAAATCTCCGCTTATTTTACTCGTTACCTAATGAAGGATCAGGATAATGAAACAGAAGTGAGATGAATGGGAGCATTTTTTATACTAGTAGCTGTGATAAAAACTCAACTATAAAAAACGGAAATGTTCGATGAAAATTTCACACCACTAATTAATAGAAACCTCTCTGAGCCGCAAATGAGACGAGTCATTGGACAGATGCTAGAATAAGAAAAGAATCGTTGTTGAGAGGACTGAACTCATGAAAAGTTTTATAGTAATTGGCGCTGTATTAGCCTTCCTGTCTGTAGCATTTGGCGCATTCGGGGCTCATATATTGAAAACGCGGCTCACCGAACAAGATTTGGCGGTATTTCAAACGGGTGTTCATTATCAGATGTACCATGCGCTGGGACTGATTGTGATCGGCATCCTCGCACTGACCGTATTCAGCGGGCAGAGCACGTTGCTTTCTTGGTCCGGATGGTTGATGGCAGTCGGTGTTCTGCTTTTTTCCGGCAGCTTGTATGCGCTGACGTTGAGCGGTGTTCGCATGCTTGGAGCCATTACACCGATCGGCGGCGTTGCCTTTCTCGCAAGCTGGCTGCTTGTTGTTATGGCCGCATTGCGCGCGTAATGGCACACAGTATTATTTAATTCGAACGATACTGGAGGCTTTTGCAATGGATTGGAGAGAAAATAGGGTTGAGTCTGCTCTAAACGGGACAAATCCAATGGTTCTAGCAAAAATGAAGAGCGGCTTTGCAGTTATCGGAGATACACAATTTTTACCCGGCTATTGTGTCTTACTGCCCAAAAAAGAAGTATTGAGCCTCAATGATCTGACAATTGATGAGCGGTCGCAGTTTCTCACAGACATGAGTTTAGTAGGAGACGCGATTATGAACGTGTGCCATCCTCTAAGAATCAATTATGATATCTTGGGGAATACAGACGCGTTCTTACATGCACATATTTTTCCAAGATATGAATGGGAAAAAGATGAGAGAAGAAAAATGCCTGTTTGGCTGTATGACTCATCAAATTGGTACGACGAAGAAAAGCATTTTAATGAGCATAAGCACGGCAAATTAAAAGAAGAACTGGCAAATTATTTGAAACATATATACGAAAAATAGCAGATTCGTAGTTGGCAGCTACGGAATCACTTGGACACAAAATGGAGCATCTCCTTGGGCGGAGGTGCTCCGTTTTTGTTAGAAAATTATCTTCCGGTCGGAGATTGCGGACCATAAGGATATTCATAGCTGAGCGGCCCGGTAAACTCGAAATAGTTGACGAAAACCATGGGAATTAGGTAACGGACGCGTGTTTCCTCATCTTCAATGATCACATGATCGCGCCCAGCGGCCTCGACCGTACCGGTAAATGATTTGGCATTCCATTGGCTGTTGCCTTCAAAGGTACAGTAAACCGTCGCTGTTTTGCCGAGATTCAGCCTTAAAATGTTTTCGATGTAGGATTGCTCAACGAACGGCAACGGCAGAACTTGCGGTACTGCAGGCGCAACTGGCTGACCGGTTTGCGGTACGGGTATTGTGTATGCAGGATACGGATAAGGAACCGTTTGCGCAGCAGGCGGGACTCCGGGAGCCTGTGTCAGCTGCCCTTGGAATGGAAAGGTACCGCTCGGTTGCTGTTGCGGTGCCACTTGCTGTCTTGAAGCGTCCCAGCCCGGCTGCGCGCCGGGATCAGGACTGAATGATGCACCATAAGGCCAGCTGTCTGGCGGAAATTGAACACCCATAAGTAAAGTCACTCCTTAGCAATAAAATGATCAATAAACACTTGGGCAGACGGATTCACTTGGGGCAAAGAAGCAATGTGCTTTAAATCGTCCGGTGTTCCATTGATTGTACCATTGGGCGGGACAAGCGCCCGAAGGCTGGAAAAACCAAAGCGAATTGGATGCGGGATGAAAACGTTCACCATTAAGCGTGCGCTGGGCAAGGCGTTTGTCCACGCTACGCGCCGCTTGATAAAAGTAGCCCTTTTGTGTCGCTTCAAATCCACCGGGACTTTGGAAAACCATCTGTTGGATCGTCCTCAATCCCTCAAAGTCAAGGCAGTTTCCGAGCACGCGATTCACGCCGACGTTGCCGACCATCAGCATGCCGAGCTGACCGTCGCCTTCAGCCTCCGCACGCATCAGCCGGGCGAGCAGTGAAACATCATTAGCAGTGTGTTGAACCACGGCCATAGCCGTAAATACCTCCTTTGTGAAAGGAAAATACAACTTATTTTCAATAGGTATGAGCTCTCCGATATTCGTACCTTAAAGCCTATGCCAGGCAGAGCAAATAATGACAATGGATACCGGAAAATCGAATCGTAAATAAAAAAAGACCTGTTTTCAGGTCTTTCGATAAAGTGAAACAATTATAATGAAAACTTTTGATTAAAAAGTTCTTGTGATAGTTGCGTGCCAACGAAAAAGGGCCCGAAGTCACCAAAGCGGGCGCTCGCTTCATCAAAGCGCATTTCGTAGACAATCTTTTTGAATTGCAGGGGATCATCTGAAAAAAGTGTGACGCCCCATTCCCAATCATCGAATCCAACGGAACCAGTGATAATCTGGTGAATTTTGCCTGCATATTTGCGGCCGATCTGGCCATGGCTTTTCATCATTTCCCGTCGTTCTTCCATCGGAAGCATGTACCAATTGTCGCCGTGCTCGCGCTTTTTATCCATCGGGTAGAAGCAGAAGTAATCGGTTTTCGGTAAAATTGGTTTTAAACGCTGCTGTACACGCGGATTGGCGTAGGGATCACCGCCGGATTTGCCTAGATAGTTGCTCAATTCAACAACAGAAACAAAGGAATAGGCAGGGTTTGCAACCTCACCCAGCTTGGATTTATCGAATTCAGTTTCCAAATCGCTAAGCTCGTCCATGGTCGGACGAAGCGAAATCATGACGAAGTCCGCTTTCTGTCCGAGTACCGAATACATGGCGAAGCTGCCGCCGCGTGCATCTTCATTCAGTTCCGCTTGGGTCAGAAACTGATTGAATTCCATCAAAGTCTGCTGCCGTTCCCACTCGGATTTCGTTTTCCATTCCTGCCAGTCAATGGTTCGAAAATCATGAAGGCAGTACCATCCATCCAGCGTTTGGGCTGCTTCAGACATAGTGAACACCTCTTTTTTATTCTAAAAAAATAATAGATCAGCTCATGTGTCGCATGAGAAAAACCTATGGCAAGTTGCCATCATGGCTTGACTGGTTTTTCTTTCGCTTAACTTAATATAGCATAGATAAAGTAAGCAAGGAGTGCATGAAAATAACTTTCCCAATGTAGGATAAGCCTAATTGGTTTATACTTATTATAGATCAAATTTAATGAGGGGGCGGATTGACAAATGGCGGATTTATTTGAACGATTGAAGCCTGAGATAAAGAAGGGCAAACCATCCATAATTTTTCCTGAAAGTGAAGATGAACGGATTGTCGAAGCGGTACAAACCCTAGCGGAAGAAGAATTGATCGTGCCGATTCTCATTGGAAAAGTCGAGGATGCTTCCAATGCCTTAAAAGAGCTTGCTGATGAGAAAAAGGTTGTGTTCATGCATCCTGAGACGGACGAGAATTTACAGGCGATGATTGAAGCGTTGGTTGCGCGCAGAAAAGGAAAAACCGATGCTGCAAAGGCAGCGGATTGGTTAAAAGATCCATGCTATTACGGTACAATGCTTGTTTATATGGGCAAAGCGGACGGGTTGGTCAGCGGTGCGGCCCATTCAACAGCGGAAACCGTGCGCCCTGCATTGCAGATTATCAAGTCCCAGCCGGGAAAGAAACGCATTTCGGGATCTTTTATTCTCGTTAAAGGGGATAAAGAATTTGTTTTCGCTGATTGCGGTATTAATATCTCGCCGGACAGTGAAACCTTGGCGGAGATTGCGGTTGAATCTGCGGAGACAGCAAAAATGTTCGGCATTGATCCGAAAATAGCCATGCTTAGTTTCTCGACAAAGGGATCAGCGAAGGATCCGTCGATCGATAAAGTAACAGAGGCAGTAAAACTTGTTAAGGAACGGGAGCCGGAATTACTTGTGGACGGAGAACTGCAATTTGACGCTGCTTATGTGCCGGAAGTTGCTGCGAAAAAGGCACCGGGGTCACCAATTGCCGGCAAGGCAAACGTATTTGTTTTCCCAAATATTGATGCGGGGAACATCGGGTACAAAATGGTGCAGCGGCTCGGAGGCTATGTAGCAATCGGACCGATCCTGCAAGGCCTGAACAAGCCGGTGAACGATTTGTCGCGCGGCTGCTCTGCCGATGATGTCTACAAGCTGGCGCTGATTACGGCAAAACAAGCGTTAAGTGCTGCTCAGCCACAGAACGCGTAATAATCCAATCTGATTTTAATCTAATAAGGAGCACGGCCGATGCTTATTGCGGTTCGTGCTCTTTTTATACCTTGTCAGAAATTTATTTTCAAAAGGACTATCAATAAATCCTAAATCTGGAAGCTGGACATTTTTCCAAAAAGAACATTTGTAAAATAAAAATCGGAAGACATACATATTCTCCCGATTTTTGTGTACCTGTTTACTTAATAATAAATCTGTTTAGCATCTGAGGGCAAATCGTGCACGTGTTTCAAATAGGCGGAGACACGTTGGTCATCAGCAGTTGCATAGATATAACCGAAATGGTCGGCAACTTGCTTTGCCAAAATGCGAAACAGATTGCCCATTTGAAACAGCGACTGCCAAATGTGCTCGGGCTCAGCGTCCGGATAGGTGAGCAGATAGCTTTGCCATACTGATTTTTCAACATAGCGGGACAAGTACTTACCGCATTTTCCGGCACTCACTGTAAAATTAGTGCGTACACCTGCGTGCCAACCGAGCATTTTGAGCAACATCTCGCGGACATAGTGTTCGAGCATGGTCTTGGCATACGGTATTTCCCCGCGCCATAATCCTTTAGCCACATAAGGCGACACCCACCAGAATTCGTTACAGCAATCGACGAACTGTTTTGCGCTCGGTGGAATCATTCGATAATCCCGATCATCTGATGAAGGAACAGATGCAAATTGTCTATCTTTATCAAGCAGGATGATGCTCAGGCTGTCTCCATTTACCCATTCCTTTGCTCTTTCCAAGGTCATCAGCGTTAAATCAATCCGATTTCCGTCATCAAACAACATTAAATAGGCGAATTTATCCTTAGCAATATCGCCGAGTCCATTTCCAATATCCATCAGGTCAGGCATTTGCATGATGATTCGCTTGCCGAATTGATCAACCCAATGATGGTTTGCCGTAAATGAAGGAACATCGCGGACCACATAGACTATATCGTAATCTTGAAAACAATCGCGCGGTGCATCAGGATTGGTTCGTGATCCGTTCATAATCACAGCGCGAATTCGTTCATCTGCCTTTGCCTTATCTAAAATCAATGCCTTCATTTCTTGCTCATTTCTCATTTTTATTATCCTCCATTAATTTTTAATCCTGTAAAAGCAGGAATGGTGGAGGAGGTCGCGCACAAGTCTAAAACCGATTCAATCATATTTTCATAAGTCATTCCCCATTTTCTAAGTGATCGTTACCATTATTCCTAGGTTCGTTACTAGTTTTTATGACTTTGTTACAAGTTCGATGATTGGTTACAACTTTTCCTTGATTCGTTACAAGATTTCATAACTTCGTTACAACTCTTGGCTGTTCGCTCTTCGTCTTTCGTTCAAGAGTGGCGAGCGCGACTCCTCCGAGAATTAAGATGCTGCCAATGGCGAAATTGATTGACAGTTTTTCGCCGAGAATGAGCCAGCCAAGCAGAGTGCCGACAATCGGCTGGAAGAACAGAAAGAGTGAACCGGCACCGGCATCAATCATGGTCAGTCCTTTATTCCAAAGAAAAAATGCCCCGGCTGTCGACACAATGCCAAGATAGAGTATGCCTGCGATGACCGGTCCATTGGCAAAATGAATGGTACCCATTGACCAATCTCGGATCATAAATGGTGTCGTGAAAATCAGTGCAAAGAAAATCGAGTAGGTCGTAATCACAAGCGATGATAGTTCTTCAGCCGCCTTCTTGACGTATACGGAAAGCAGCGCCCAGGTGATCGCGGCGATGACTAAAGTGATGCAGCCCCAAAAGTAATTACCGAGCTTGTCGGGTAATCCGATGGTCAGGATGACGCCGCTGGTCGCGACGACAAGCGACATGATTTTCCGAATGGAAAAGGCTTCTTTCAATACAAAACGTGCGAACACGACGACAAAGGCTGGTGTCGCTGAGGTGATCATTGCACCGGTGTGAGCATCGGAAAGCTTCGTGCCGATAAATTGGCAGGCGATTGAGATAAAATAGCCGATAAAGCCGATCCAAATCAGCATCCACCATTGCCCTTTGCTCAGACGGAGTCGTTTGCCGGTTTTCTTTTGCTGAATCCACAGAAGGATAAACAAAAGCATTGATCCAAGCAGGTAGCGCAGCCATACAAGTGCAAGCGGAGTGACGAACTGTAAAACATATTTACTCACTACATACATGCAGCCCCAAATTGCTGCCGCAAGCGCCAGATAAATAGCACCGATCATTGATGATTTCATGGTTTATAGCCCTTCTTTTATGGGATTTTTTTGTAAGTGAAGTATCCCGAGGAAGGGGTAAGAGGCAGATCATTCGCCGGTACCCTTGCTCAGGAGCGAAGGGCAGGTTGATCATTTTCAAAAAGATCAAGATAATAGCGCATGACGGAATCCTCCTTGACAGACTTTTAAGACTATTATAAACGAACTGTGTGAAAATCTATAGATTGATTAATCATATAAAAGTATAAATTGATTAGGACTACATGTAGGTCATGTACGAATAGATTAAAAGCCATCGCGTCAAATTTCTGCGCGATGGCCATCATACAGATGTTATTCAAATAAATGCTGAGCGAAATATTCGTTTTTCTTAATACCGGCTGGAATAGCGAAAAGGCCGGTTGCGACATGATCGGTGTATTCGTTGAGTGCGTCGCTTTTCCCGAGTACACGGAGCATCGGGATAAAGCTGTCTTGCGGTTTGTTTTGAAAAGCGATAAACAGCAAGCCCGCATCAAGATTTCCTGTTGTCGGCTGGATACCGTTTGTATAAGAATAAGCGCGTCGAAAAATCTGTTTGCCGGTTCCATGTGCCAGCCGAACATGTGAATTTACCGGCTGCTTGCTCATAATCACCGGTTCTTTCTCATGAGTTCGTCCGAAGGCTGCGCCGGAATCTTTTTTTCGACCAAAAACATTTTCCTGATCGCTGTATGAGTCACGATCCCAAGTCTCGATAATCATCTTGATCTTACGATAGCCGAGATAGGTACCGCCACGCATCCATTTTGGTTCATCATTGCCGGCCCAGATGACTTTTTCCTGATCGACGGCATCGGTTACATTAGCCGTGCCGTCTTTAAAGCCAAATAGGTTACGCGGCGTTTTTCCCTTTGCTCCATTCAGAAAACCGGATTCCATCCAGCGGATATTCGCTGTTCCAAGTGCTTCCTTGATCAGATTGCGCAGAGCATGAAAAGCGACTTGCTGGATGTCGGCACATACCTGGACGCAAATGTCGCCATTTGAGATGGATGGATCGAGCGTTTCGTGAGCGATTTTCGGCATCTCTGTCAGCTGCTTCGGCATTTGATTCGCCAATCCGAAGCGGTCCTTTCCACCTTTGATAAAAAAGGAGTGACCGAGACCAAAGGTGATGGTCAGATTGGCGGCGCCAAGATCACGCGCCTCATTCGTATCGTTCGGCGGCAGTTCCTTGTTGCTGCTGTTGATTTCCCTCTTGCCCTGCGTCAGCGTTGCGGCAAGCTGTGTCCAGGAGATAAAGAGTGCCATGATCTTCGCTACGTCATGAATCGACGGATCAATGTCGAATGCCGCAAGATAACCGTAGCTTTGATGTACGGTTGTAACACCAGCTTGATGTGCTCCGAAAAAGGGAACTTTGGATTGATTCGCAGGCTCCGCTGCTGTTTTGCCACCAAGCAGTTCAAGTGCCGTGCCCAATCCGCTTGCACCAAGGGCAATTCCGCCGCCGGCAAGTGCCGTCATTTTTAACATTTCCCGCCTGGAGTATCCCTTTTTTTGCTGCGGGGTACCAAGTTCATCGTTATCCATTCGGGATCGACCTCTTTCTTAATTAGAAAATTTTCGCCGTTTGAGCCATCAGCTTCGAGAGTTTGCTGAGCTCGTTGCTGATTTCTCGGATTTGTTCTTTGCTGAGCTTTGTGTAATCTTCGTATTCCGTATCGGACTTTTTGTATTTCAGCATTTGCTTATCAAATGCCTGGAATTGTTTATCGATTTGGTTTGCCAGGTCCTTATGTCCCTGATTCAGGGCAGGAATGGCCGCTTGATAAACGGCTTCGGAGCCGTCAACGTTTGCTTGCAGGTCGACTAAATCGGTGTGAGAATAACGTTCTTCTTCACCGGTAATTTTGCTTGTTGCGGCTTCTTCAAGCAGTTCCATAGCCCCGGCAACCATTGCTTTAGGGGTTAATTTAAATGTCTTTGACTTTTTCTGCAGATCAAGAACATCGGCCATTAATTTATCGGCATATTTGCCCTGACCCTTGAGGCTGTTCTTTTCCCACAATGCGCGTTCGATTTCGTGGAAGCCGGTCCATTTAGAGAGATCATCAACATCATTAACGCGTGCGTCAATTGCGGGATCCAAATCGCCGAAGCTTTCAGCAATCGGTTCGGCACGTTCATAGTAAATACGTGGTTCAGCGTAAAGCTTCTTTGCTTTTTCAATATCGCCGTCTTTAACAGCTTTCACAAAAGGCTTAGTTGTTTTCACAAGCATGTCGATTTGTTCATCGGCATATTTGAGATAATCATCCACGGCTTGATCCATCTGTTTCGATGGTTTTGATTTGGTTTCCTTGGCAGTAAGCAGATCATTTAATTGCTCAGTCAGCGCGCTGCTGTTTTCCTTTATCTGTGCAACATCAGGATCAGCAAGATTGGATTGTGCGTAAATCGGCTGTTGATAGCGTTCGATTTTCGCGTATTGAAGCGGGAATCGGTCACGTACGTTATTTTCATAGGAAAGCCATTGTGTATTAATTTGCTTGCCATATTTTTTAATTTCATCTGTATCGTTCTTTTTCAAAGCGGTCTGGAGCTTGCTGTTCAGTTGTTTCATTTTGTTCGTGCCCTGCTTGACCGGGTCACTTGTTGTCTGCGATGTTTTCGTACTGCCTGACTGTTGCGAACTGCTGCATGCAGTGATGACCGGAAGAAGCAAGATTGCCATTAATAGTAGAAAGACAATTTTCTTTTGATGTTTCATAATGATTATTAAGCCTCCTTGGCATGTGTTTGTGTTTTATGTGATAACGCTGTCTGCTGTTCTTTAAGTATGATGAAGATGAAGAGCAGTAAGCATATAGCCTGCGGAACTGTGCTGTACCATGATGGGAAAATACTCAGGCTGTTGATTGACGGCAGGGCCTCTGAAACCGTTGAGGGGAGGACGCCTGCCATTTGAAGACTGTGAATACCTGATCCCATAAATTTGAAGCATAAGTAAAAGATGACAAAACTTGAAATCATGAAAAACGGACGGAGCGGCAGCAGAACGCCAAGCTTCAGCATGAGAAAGCCGATGACAACGAGTACGCCGAAACCGACGGCAATACCTGTTGCCAATTGCGTGTACGGCATGCGTCCGGCCATTCCGATTAAGAAGATGACCGTCTCCATTCCTTCGCGAAGTACGGCGATAAATGCAAGCACGGCGAAGGAAATCATTTTTCGCTTACTGATCGCCTGACTTGTTTTGGATTTGATAAACGCGTTCCAGCGTTTAATGTCCGCATTCCGGTGCAGCCAATAGCCTACATAAAGCAGCATCAGACTTGCGACCACTCCGGACCAACCGTTGATCAATGAATTGTTGTTTCCAAAGGCAGCGACTGAGAGCAGAAAGGAAACGAGCGCGCCGACCGCAAGACATACGATCACAGCGAGGCTTGTTCCGCTCCAGATCCACACCTTTGCCGGCTTTGAATTTGCTTTGCGCGCAAAGGTCAGCAGTGCACCGATTACCAGCAGTGCCTCAAGACCTTCGCGAATCGGAATCAGAGCAGCATCCCACATTCCATAGTTTGCTGATGCGAGCGGCTTCAAACTTGTGATCATTTCATCGACCAGCGGCAGCGCTTTTGTTCGTGTTTTTGAATCAGCGAGGTACGCATCCATCATAACTAAATCTTTCTCAGATTCGGTATAGATGCTTTGCGATTGGCTGACAACATCGCCTTCAACGGACAGCCAATCCTGTTGAAGCTGCTTGACCTGAGATGCGGCGGTGACCCAATCCTTCTGACTCATCGACTGTTTCGCGTTGCCAAGCTCGGTTATGTAAGAAGACAGAGAGTGATGTCCCGACTTGGCGGCTCCGCCGTACAAACCGCTTTGATAGTCTTGGAGTGTCTGTCGAAGTGCGCCGACACTTTTTATCGCTTCTGTTCGATCACCATTGAGCAGATCCAACGACGCAGAGCTTATATCCTGGCTTAATTGGATCGAGGCGTCAAGAGAACTCTTCGAAACGGCAGTTTTATTGTTCTGCCACCATTTTTTAAAGGATGAAAAATCTGCTTCTGCCGATTTATTGTTCTGCAATGCAGTGATTGCATGATTTAGATCCTTGAGCGCTGGAGAAACATCAATTGCCTTTTCTGCATGTGCTGGTAGCGGATACATCGACAGCATCGCGATCAAGGAAATCAGTATAAATGCTCCGATGCACCGACCGAATTTCATAGTGAAGCACCTCCAAAACGGTAATGATAATCATTTTCAATTAAACAAGTATAGTTTAGTAGCCCAGAGACATACTGTCAATATAAATTTAAATAAAATGATCAATATTGTGACAAATAGTATAGATTAATAATATGCATGTTAATTGGCTGGCTATTCATGTGGGAAATCAGAATCAGAAGGTGTCAATTGATGATGCAGGATCGGTTAGGCAAATCGAGGCATATTCACACAAATGTTGCGTGCTTGCATCGACTATTGATTTCATAAGAAAAAACCGGGCAAAAAACGCCCGGTCCATACTTCCGCAGGATGCGGTGGCTTTCCCGTTGCATACAGGACATATGCATATTTAGCGAAAGCTCCTTCATCACTTTTCTGTTTCATTATCCTGATCCTTCATTAGGTAACGAGTAAAATAAGCGGACATTTTCCGCTTATTTGCACCATGGAGCTTGTTTCGCCGGTGAATAAGGGTAATTTTTCCGCTTATGCAAAGCAAAACCCTCCATTTTCATGTTTTTCAATTCGATAAGGGTAATTTTTCCGCCTATTTAAGCTATTTTTTCGTTCATTTTCTAAATAAGGGTAATTTCTCCTTCTATTTATCAGATTGGACGCTTACCTCATCGCCCAACTGATAAGAGCAGATTGGGAATCAGCAGCTTATGAGGCTTATCGTCGTACCAGCGGTGTTTTCTTTTCTAGTAAGAAAAAACCGGGCAAAAAACGCCCGGTCCTTACTTTCACAGGACATATGCATATTTAGCGAAAGCTTCTTAAACCTATCCGGATTTTGAATCTGCTGCGAATGCTCGCTTACCGCGGGCGTCCCACATCCTTCGTGTTTGGTTCCCAATCCTTTGTTTTGCAAAAATCATAAGCTTTTCTTTACTCATGTAAAAAAAACGCCGCAGCTATGCGGCGATTCCTTCATTTCTTAATAAATCCTTCTTCAACTAAATATTCTACTGCTTCTTTATAGGTACGGAACGTTCCATCGAGCTGGTCGCCTGCATAGACGTTCCAAAGCTCGTTGTCATAAATGATTTCAAGCTCTTGGCGTCCGCTTGGCGTCACCCATCGTTCGTGATCATTGCCGTCTGCTGTTTCTTTTTCATAAACACCTTCAGGAGAAAGGGCAAAGATTGCTTTTTTCAGCAGTGTGCGAAGCTCCTCTTCGGAGAAGTCGCGAATGTTGACCATGCCTTTCGGATCAGCCTCGTAGCCTTCAATGCCCTTTGCATATACATAGCCGTTGCCATTCGGATGCAAATGGTACACGATGGTTTTTTTATCTGCAGCACTTCCCGGGTATTGAAAATTCACACGTCCCAGTGAGACAGATTTGCGCTCTAGTTCAGGAAACGATTCGAAAATCGATAATTTTTGATTGTAATCAAGTAGCAAAGATTTCTTCAACTCCATTTATTCAAATTTGTCGGTTCATTATAGCATACACAGGTCTTTAAAGATAATGGCGTAAATACGGTTTAACAAATCTTTGATGATCTAATTGAACTAGTGTGCTATATTACTAGTACAATGAGAATCGAGGGGATGCAAGATGAACGCGCGCAAGGAAGAACGAAAAAAAGTGAAAAAATACTTTCGTCACTTGGCGATTACGCTTCTGTTTCAGGCGGGAACGCTGTGGGGTGTTGTTGGTATTTATCTAATTGCTTTGATTGTACAAACGATGTTTCTTCATCCTCATTTAACGGAACAGCAGCTTGAAGCGCAGGTAGTAACACCTTTGAGTGAGAGCGGATGGCCGATGATTGTGGCAGTTTTGATTGCCTTTATCCCATTATTGATTTATCGGAGCAAGAAATTCTTTACTTATGATCTGAGAACGACGAAGCGAAAGATGACGGTGAAGGTATTTGTTCTTGGGCTGTTCGCAGTGCTTGGGGTGAATACCATGATTACACCGGTGATGTATCCTGTGGAGTGGATGCTCAATCTTTTCGGATACACGGCTGAACCGTCAAGAGAGATCTTGGAAGGTTCCAGGACAACAAGTATGTTCATATATACATGCTTGATCGGGCCGATCTTTGAAGAATTTATCTATAGAGGCGCGGTGATGCGCAGCTTGGAGCGGTTCGGTTCTGTTTTTGCGATTACGATTTCTGCGCTGTTATTCGGTATGATGCACGGGAATATCATCCAGATTCCTATGGCCTTCTCGGTAGGAATCGTCCTTGGCTACTTAGCCAAAACCTATGGTATCTGGTTGACCGTACTGATTCACATTGCTAATAATCTGTTCAGTGAATTGTACAGCGCACTTCCTTCAGCCGTGTGGTCAACTGTTTTTGACTTAATTATGTCTGCTGTTTTAATGAGCACAATCGGTATCTTCCTTTATAAAAATAAGCATCACTTAAAAAAATGGTTAAGCGACATACGTCAAAAGCAACCGGAAAAACGTTTGTGGCTATACTTTTTTACGTCTATTCCAGTGATCCTGCTGCTTCTTACTAATTTTGTGGTGACTATTCTCGGCATTGAAAAATTGTAAATATACACCATCGGAGCTTGATAATACTATTGATCTAGTGTACTGTTAAACTAATACAGAGATATAAAAACGGGGGAAAGAGCTATGGCAATTTGGTTTACATTATTTAAAAAGGAATTACGGCTGGGCTGGATGGCATTCATGATTTTTCTAATTCTGCAGCTCTTATTAATGGGACTGGGTATTTTTCTGAATATGCGTTTCGGTGATCATTCGAACGCAGCTCCAATGATTATCGGCATGATGCTGACCATTTGTCTGCTTTTCTATGTTCCGGTCTATCTGCTCTTTAATGCGATACAAGAGCGCAAGACATTTCATCTCTGGATGCAGAATCCGCTGCCCGCATGGTCGATGCTGCTGGCAAAGTTGGCGGGGGCATTGGTCTATTTTATTGTGACCACGGCAGTGGTTGGCGGCTATACATGGGCGAGCATCGCGCTTGCTCAAAGCAAAAATTTGCCGCCGCAGCTTTCTTTATTCCGCGTGGCTGTTCTGGCCGCATTGGTTCTGCTTTGGTGCGGAATCGGAGGCGGTGTGACTTTCCTGTTCCTTTGGACGGCTCGGCGCACGATGCGTTCACGGATTGGGAAGTGGTCATGGCTCGTACTGATTGTTGGGATTGGCATCTATAGTTACGTCGATAACAAACTGACACAATCAGGAATTTTCGATTTTCTCACCAACTGGGGTCATATACCAGACGCTTCTTTAATTCGCTTCGTTTTTCCTCAAAAGGCTGGATTGGACGGCGGAACATCGGGCCTTTTCAGTGACTTTTCACTAGGTTCAGATACCCTTTATTTAGGAAGCATCGTCTTCGATCTGCTGATTACGCTGATTGTTTTTCTCATTACGTCATGGCTTACGGATCACGAGTTGGAAGCATCATAAGTGAACAGGAATATAGAGATCAACTTTAAGGAGGCAAGCGAGCATGGCACAATCATTCAATACATCAGTTCCCATCTACCTGCAATTATGCGAGCGGATTAAAAATAAGATCATCCGTGGAGAAATCGGAATGGGCGAGCGCTTGCCGTCCGTGCGCGATACGGCTATTGATTCTAGTGTGAATCCAAATACGGTGCAGCGAACTTATAGAGAATTAGAAGAAAGCGGAATCGTAGAGAAAAAAAGAGGCCAGGGGACTTTTGTGACCGAGGATCCGGCCATTCTTCAAAAAATGCGTGAGGAATTAAAGATCAGTCATATTAATCTTTTTGTTTCTGAAATGCGTGAAATGGGTTATTCAGACAAGGAAATGCTAGCTGGATTGAAGGATTATTTAGTTACAAAGGAGGAAAAAGAATGATTCAGTTAGAAGGAGTAGTGAAGCGCTATTTAACGAAAAAAGCACTGGACGGCATCAGTCTTCAAATTGAACCCGGACATATTGTCGGTCTGATCGGATCAAATGGGAGCGGTAAGTCGACAACATTGAAACTGATCGCGGGGCTTCTTCAGCCGACGCACGGTACAGTTCTGGTTGACGGTGAAGTCTCAAACCGCAGAATCTGCCGGAAGGTCGCGTATTTGTCCGAGCTTGACGCGTATTACTCTTTTTTTACAGTAGCTCAAACCGTCGACTTCTATGCTCGGACCTTCAGCGATTTTAACCGTGAGAAGGCTGAAGAAATGCTCGATTTTATGAAGCTTGACCGCAATCAAAAGGTCAAGCATCTTTCGAAAGGAAATCGCGGCCGGTTAAAAATTGTTGTGACGCTTGCCCGTGAAGTTCCGTTCATTCTTATGGACGAACCACTTTCCGGACTGGATCCGATGGTGCGAAGCTCAATCATTAAAGGTTTGATTTCATTTATTGATTTGGAAAAGCAGACCGTAATTTTAACGACACATGAATTGCAGGAAATTGAACCGCTGCTTGACACTGTTGTTCTAATCAAGAACGGAGTGATCCTTGAGCAGAAAAGCGTCGAAGACATTCGTTGTAATGAAAATTTGAGCCTAGTGGATTGGATGGTGGAAAAGTATGAGCAGTAATGCCGAAGTAAACAAACCGGCTGTGCGGCTGGAGCATGTCAGCAAGCGGATCGGCCGGAAGACGATTATTGATGATTTGAGTTTTGATATTTACAGCGGCGAGGTATTTGGATTTCTCGGGCCCAATGGAGCAGGGAAAACAACAACCATTCGAATGATTGTTGGCCTGATGCGGATGACCCGAGGCAATATTTACATACAGGGACACAGTATCAAAGGCGATTTTAAAAAAGCAATCCGTCAGGTCGGCGCGATTGTGGAAAATCCGGAGATGTACAAGTTCCTTACGGGTTATCAAAATCTGGTGCATTATGCACGCATGATTCCCGGTATCAGCAAGGATCGGATTATGGAAGTTGTGAAACTGGTCGAACTGCAGGATCGAATTCACGAAAAGGTAAAACGCTATTCACTTGGAATGCGCCAGCGGCTCGGTGTTGCCCAGGCACTGCTGCACCACCCGTCGGTATTAATTTTAGATGAACCGACAAACGGGCTTGATCCTCAAGGAATCCATGATTTGCGCAACTATATGCATAAGCTTTCGCGTGAGGAAAATGTGGCGGTTATCGTATCGAGTCACTTGCTCGCGGAAATGCAGCTGATGTGTGATCGAATCGGTATTCTGCAAAAGGGCAAGCTGATCGGCGTTGAGACAGTCAGTGAATTTATCGAAAAAGGTGCCGCTAAAGTACGGATACAAGTCGATGACAGCAGGCTTGCTGCACAAATTTTAAAGGATAAACTTGCAATCGATGCGGAAGCTCCCGATGAAACAACCATTGAGGTTCCGGTTGACCATGAAAAAATCCCGGTGGTCATTGACACCTTAGTCATCTCGAAAATCAAGATTTACAGTGTTAGAACCGTCGCCAAATCACTGGAAGACAGATTCCTGGAAGTAACAGGGGGGAAGAGCGTTGAGTAACTTTTTTGGATTGCTTCAAAATGAAAATATGAAAATTTACCGCAGAAGTTCTGCAAAAGTCATGATCATCATTATGTTGGGACTGATCCTTGCTGCAGGTTTGATTATCAAATTTTCCGGCGATCAGCCTAAAGATGATCCGCACTGGAAACAAACATTGGTTCAAGAAAATAAAGAACTGAACAAGCAATTAGTATCCGTAAAAGGCAATGATCAAATGACCTACTACTTTAAGAAATCGATTGCCATGAACGAATACCGGCTTGATCATAACTTGAAGCCGGAGCAAGGCGAAACGCTTTGGAGCTTCGTCCAAGGTGCAGGCGGTAGTCTGATGATCATGGTAATCAGTATCTTCACTATCATCATTGTATCAACTTCCATCGCTAGCGAATTTAATACGGGGACGATTAAACTGCTTCTAATCCGTCCCATATACCGTACTCAGATTCTGCTTTCCAAATATATTTCCGCACTGCTATTCACGGTGGTTTGCCTGATCACACTTTTTATTGCCTCATGGCTGCTTGGAGGTATCTTGTTTGGCTTTGGCGGTGCAGGCGAGGCTTACCTGGTTTATGACAATGGAGCGGTCCATCAGTCCAGCTGGTTGCTTGCCATCTGGAAGGACTACCTGCTGAATTGTGTCTCACTCTTCATGATGGTTACCTTCGCCGGCATGATTGCTGCCGCATTCAGAAACGGAGGCCTTGCGATCGGATTATCAATCTTTACAATGATGGCCTCTTCGATGGTTGTGGGTTTGCTGCAACGGTATGATTGGGTGAAGTATGTTTTGTTTGCCAATACGGATTTGACACAATATACAACCGGAACACCGTTGCACGATGAAATGACTCTGGGCTTTTCACTTGCTGTGCTTGCTGTTTATTATGCCATTTTTGTGCTCGTCGGCTGGGCTTTCTACACGCGGCGCGATATTAAAGCATGATTGTAATAAATTACAGGAGGGGGACCGGGCGCTTCTTGCCCGGTTTTTCTTATACTATAAGAAAGTATAGAGCGACCGAGCAAGGTCGTGCCTTATAGCGGGTGGGAAGCCCGTCGGAAAAGAGCTAGCCACTCATCCGTAGCGAGTCTTGGAGAACGAAAGGCAACTTTGGTTTTTAAGCGTAGACAGCGAGCCA
This sequence comes from Sporolactobacillus sp. PKPK-6, assembly GCF_056678885.1. Classification (NCBI taxonomy): domain Bacteria; kingdom Bacillati; phylum Bacillota; class Bacilli; order Caryophanales; family Sporolactobacillaceae; genus Sporolactobacillus; species Sporolactobacillus sp. PKPK-6. The sequence continues at coordinate 2,205,893 of NZ_JBWXPA010000001.1, forward strand.
GTGGGCCGTAAGCCAAGTGGTTGAAGGGATTGAGCCTCGAAAACTTATGAAATGGGAATGCCGATGGCGTTATACTTCCAGAAGGCAACACGCCAGACATCGTTAAGGCAAGAGGTCTGGGGGTTCCCCGGGGTCAGAGACCATGGCACGCTGAGCATCAATAAGGTACGGCAACTCGGGAGATCCCAGCGGGTCTTTCGAAAGAAAGTATAGCGAACCAAGCAATCAAATGTAAGGACGTTAAATGTCTGCTGGGAAGTCGGAGGAAGCACATAGTACCCATGATATCGGGTAATGCCGGTTGAGGGAAGGTGTTTTCCCTTGTTTATGAATCTTATCTGGGACACATCGGCACACACAGAGGTGACAGTAGAGATGACTACAAAACAGGTAAGAATAGCAGAGCTAGCGAAGGAAAATCCGAAGATGGCCTTCACCTCTCTGGCTCATTTATTGAGCGTAGAGGAATTGAGGGTCTGTCACCGGGAACTGCAGGGAAACAAAGCAGCGGGCATCGATCAGATGACGAAGGCAAGCTATCAAGAACATCTTGATGAACACCTTGCCGATCTGGATAAGCGCCTGAAGCAGAAAAGCTATCGGCCGCTCCCTGTCCGGCGGACATATATTGATAAACCGGGAACAAAGAAGAAACGCCCACTGGGCATCCCTGCCTATGAGGATAAAATTGTTCAGCGGGGTCTGGCGAAGATCCTTAATGCCATCTATGAGCAAGACTTTCTTAACTGTTCCTTCGGTTTCCGCCCAAATAGGAACTGCCATGATGCACTTAAAGTCCTGAATGTCTTCATTGAAAAGAAGTACACGAACTACATTGTTGATGTGGACATCAGGGGCTTTTTCGATCATGTCGACCATCAATGGATGATGCGTTTTCTCAAGCTACGGATCAAGGATCCAAGCTTTCTGAGGCTCATTGCCCGTTTTCTAAAAGCGGGTTACATGGAGAAGGAAACTTGGCACGCAAGCGAACAAGGGACGCCGCAAGGCGGACTGATCTCGCCGATCCTAGCTAACGTCTATCTGCACTATGTGATTGACCTATGGTTTACGAAAGCGGTGAAGAAACAGTGCCAGGGACAGGCTTATCTGGTGCGCTATGCCGATGACTTTGTCTGTTGTTTTCAGTATAAACAGGAAGCCCAACGATTCTATTGCGATCTGAAGCGGCGCCTAGAAAAATTTAACTTGGCGCTTGCGGAGGAGAAAGCGAGGATCATCCCTTTCGGACGATTCGCTCAGGAAAATGCCAAGAGAAATGGAAACAGGAAGCCAAAGACTTTTGACTTCCTGGGATTCACCCACTATTGTGGGCAAAGTAAAAGCGGACATTTTCGAGTCAAGAGGAAAAGCAGCCGAAAGAAAGTGGGTGCCAAACTCAAAGCCTATTCGCAGTGGCTGAAAGGCCATCGGACCCAAGAGATTGACTTCATCATGGATCGGCTCAAGAGGTCATTGACCGGCTATTACAACTACTATTGTATCACCGATAACAGTCTAAGCGTGAGCGCTTTTCGATTGCAGGTGATTCGGTTGTTGTATAAATGGTTAAACAGAAGGAGCCAGAAACGATCGTTCACATGGGAAAAATTTAATCAATTTCTCAAACGCTTCCCTCTGCCGCAACCGCGAATCAAGGTCAATATTTATCAACTTCGGTCGGAGCTGAGCTACATTCTGTGAACCATGAACAAGAAGAGCCGTGTGCGTAAATAGCGCACGCACGGTTCCGTGAGGGGACAGAAGATGTGAATCGCTGTCCTACTCGACTGATTTTAAGGAAAATAGTATAAGTGCAACTAAGTCTTCGCCTTCGTCAGAGGCTAGGCGAAGCCAAGTTTTCTAACAAGTAAAGAAAGTATAAGATTTTACCCCATATTTAAACGAATAAACCAGTGTCTTGACCGAGAATCAAAGCGGAGGTGCGAGACGCCTGCGGGTGCGGCTCTGTTGATCGCGTGCCAGCGAGACCCCGCAGATTTCTGCTTGTCTGAGGAGGCTCGCGGTGCGCCCGCGGCAAGCGAGCAACCGAAGCGATGATTCAACACTGTAAAGACACAAACCAATCACACATGGCTGGAGATTAAGGACCGGGCGTTTTTTGCCCGGTTTTTCTTATGGGAAAATTTTCATGAGTGGTGAAATTCTCTCATGCTCCCCCTTTCGTTAATAAAATATTCATAATGAGAATGTAAGCTTTAAGTATGCTAAAGAAAAGGCTTGCGAAAGATTCAAGGAGGAGAACGAATCATGAAGAATATCTTTTCTTTTAAAGTCTATGCTGCCGCATTTCGCGTTAAGCAAATGATTCGGTTTTACAAACACTGTGAAAAGTTAGGTCAAGATGTATACATTTATGGAAAAAACCAAGTCAAGCAAATACACAAGATGTCGGATTGGCTAACAGTTTTGATCGAGAATTTGTCTCTTGGCGAAGAATGTCTGGTTGTTGTGGAAGGCAGCAGAGTCAGTCAATTGAGAAACTCATTTTCAATGGCCTGAACCGTTCGTAAAAAGTAAAAAATAAGCAGCCGGCTCTGATTGGAGCATCGGCTGCTTATTTTTAGATTCAACTGTGAATAACAACTTTTGTATTGTATGGGATATGCTCATAAATCCATTTTGCGTCGGGGACAGTCAGATGAATGCATCCGTGCGAATCTTTCTCGCCCAATCTCTGTGCATCCGCTGTCAGTATACGCTTGTTTTCATCCATCGGCACACTGTGGAACAAGAATTCACCATGGTTTTTCCATGAGACCCAATACTTCGCGCCTTCTTTGTACTTTGGTGAATAGAACCATTTGCCGCGCTCAGCCTGAATGTAGTAAGTGCCCGTCGGAGTCGTCATATCCGGTTCGGTGTCTTTTCCCGTTGAAGCAATCATCGTGTACAAGGTTTGCGAACCTTTCTTTATATACACTCTTTGATTTTTTATCGAAACATCAATCCAAACGGGTTCATTTTGTGTCAGAACGGGATAACTTCCGCCTGAGGGCTTGTCCCAATTGACTGGGATCGCTTCTTGCTTGGATGTTTGGCCATTTTCTTGCTCTGAACGGCCGACATTAACTTTATCTGTATGACCCGAAGCACTGTTTGCCTGAAAAGAGGGCATATAGGAAGTTAACGTCAAGGACAGAAACAGAGCAGCAATGATGCCACATCCCTTAATCAACACGTTCATCGTTACCCTCTTTCTTCTTCAATCATGTTGTTCTGCCAGTAATATTTTTCGAAGGGTGTTGCCCTAGGTGGGGCAATTCATTCAATTTGCACCAAGGATTTTTTCGTTTCTGCGAATCATGCGATCATAGTATTGCCCAAAATAGCGAATTTCTTCATCTGAAAGTGAAGCAGATGAGCGAATCGGCGCAATCGATTGCAAGGTTCGGAGGCAGGCACCTGCAATCTCCGGTGTGGTGCATGACTTCCCTGTTATTTCTTCAAGGGAGGCCATCACGTCCGGATCGATGTCCGGATAAGCAAAACGTGTTGTTGCCTTTTTCAATCCATGCAGGTAAAAGTTGCGAATGATGCGTGCACGAGCAGATCCGCTGCCGGAGACGCAGAGATAGATTTGCACAGCGACGCCTTGTTTGACACGACGCTGCGAAATGCCTGCAAATTTTTTGCCGCGAACGCTGAGATCATATCTTCCGGGGCAATAGGATCGGGTGATCTCACCGCTTTCGAAAGAAATGCCGAGTGGCGACAACATTTTTCGGATGAAATCAACCATCGCTTGAAATGCGTCATCTATAGAAAGTGAGTGTTCCTTTTCAGAAAAGATCAGAGAAAGATTAAGGACTCCTTCATCAAGAACGACAGCGAGACCGCCGGAATTACGCACGATATAGGTAAATCCATAATCGCGCAGAACTGTCAATCCGTCCTGGATGTGCGGGAGTTTCGTGTCCTGAATGCCAAGCATCACCGTTTGATGATGTACCCACAGTCTGGCGGTACACGGTGACTCGCCTGAACCCACTGCTTCGCAGATTGCATCATCAATAGCGAATGACTGCCTGCCGTCGAATCCGCTGCCAAGCGTTGATTGATCAATCACACGCCAAAGTGGCTGGTCAAGTAGCGACACAAGGAAAACCTCCTTCGAAACTGCAATATCTACGTCTATTATAGCAGGCATTGAGGAAACTGCTGATTAAGAAATGCTGTGCGAGTTGCATGTGCATTGACTTTAATCAGGTTTCCGGATAAGGTTCATGAAAACTTTAATTAACGATGATAAAAATAGTGTTTCCATGTATCTGGTGGCACCTTTCTTGTTTCAATTGACAAGGTATAATTAAAAAATAGCGGACGGTGAAAAGGATGGATGAAATGGATCTTGTAACACGTACGGCAAATTATATACAAGAAAAATTGTCTGGTGAGGGCAGCGGTCATGACTGGTGGCATATACATCGCTTTTACGAGACGAGTATACAAATTATGGAAAGTGAAGCTGTGAAGAACATTAGAGCGGATGTCGTCGCACTTGCTGCTTTACTTCATGATATTGCGGATTGGAAGTTCAATGGCGGTGATGATGGGGCGGGACCGCTCGCAGCAGCAGAGTGGCTTCATTCACAAAATGCTGACGCCTCCGTCATTGAAGCAGTATGCACCATCATTCGTGAGCTTTCATTCAAGGGTGCCGGTGTGCGGACGCCGATGTCGAGCATGGAGGGTAAAATTGTACAAGATGCTGATCGGCTTGATGCGATTGGAGCAGTCGGCATCGCTCGTGCCTTTGCCTATGGCGGTTATAAAAAGAGAGAAATGTTCAATCCGACTATTCTGCCGGTCTTGCACCAAACGGCGGAACACTATAAGGCGCAGCAGTCGACAACGGTTAATCACTTTTATGAAAAACTGCTGCTCCTGCGGGATCGTATGAACACAGAAACCGGGAAAAAACTTGCAGAGCAGCGCCATCTTTTTATGATCCAATTTCTGAATCGTTTTTTTGAAGAGTCTCATGAAACAAATGCAAAGCACGCACAAATACTTAACACACTGTTTGATAACGGAGGAAGAGCAGATGAATGAGGAGCAGATTCGGATTTTCGATGAACAGGGAACACCGATTGGAATAAAATCGCGTGATGAAGCCCATAGAAAAGGTTATTGGCATGAGACCTTTCATTGCTGGTTTGTGGAAAAAAGTGACTCGGGCAGCATGATTTACTTGCAGCAGCGTTGCCATGAGAAAAAGGATTTTCCCGACTTATACGACATCACAGCAGCCGGGCATATCAAGGCGGATGAAACAGTTTCGGATGCCATTCGCGAGATTCATGAAGAACTCGGTGTGCCGGTTCAAATGGAAGCACTGATGCCGCTCGGCGTGATTCGAGATGAAATTGTGCGAGGTGATTTTATTGATCGCGAACGGTGTCATGTCTTTCTATGTGCCAATTACTATAAAATGAGTGCATTCAAGCTTCAAAAGGAAGAGGTTGCCGGAATGTATAAAGCCGCTTATCCGGATTTTGCAGCATTTGTCCAAGGCACAATACAAGAATTGAATCTAGCAGGTTTTGACGAGTCGAATGGAGCACGCATTTGGCGGGAACAAATCATAGATCGGGAGCAGTGCGTGCCTCACAGTTCAAACTATTACAATAGCTTGATAAATAAGCTGAGTCAGCTTCCGCTTTTTCAGTGAAACGAGTCCGAAACTCGCAAAAAAGATACTTTATCTTCTTGTCAATCCGGCAAAGCAAATCTATAATCAAGAAGTTGCAAACTTGGCAGAGTTCGAAACCCTCCTCTGCCGTACCAAAAAAACTACGGGAGTGATCAAAATGAATCAACAGCAATTGAAAGTGAACATTCCTTTCAAACTCGTTTTCTTATCAATGGTCTTTATGACCTGCCTCATTGCCGCAAATTTAGTTGCGTCAAAGCTTTTCTCCATCGGCGGTTACTCCATGACGTCGGGCATCATCATTTATCCACTCACTTTTCTTGTACTGGACAGTATTACCGAATGCTGGGGCAAACCGGTCGCCCAGAAGATCGTATGGATCGGTTTGCTCGCAAATGTTCTGTTTACCCTGCTTCTTCAGGCAGCGATTCATTTACCTGCGGCGCCTTTTTGGAAGGGGCAGGAGGCTTTTGCCGGAACACTCGGCGCGATGCCGCGTATCGTTGCCGCCTCTCTTTGCGGGTACAGCCTATCCCAAACACTTGATATCGCTTTATTCGTCGGACTAAAGAAACGGACGAAGGGAAAGATGCTCTGGCTGCGCAGTCTGGCAAGTACAGCAATCAGCCAGCTTGCTGATTCGACAGTATTCATGTTTGTCGGATTTGCAGGCATTCTGCCGGTAAGTGCCATCTTGACAACAATTGGCACTGAATATGTACTTAAATTTTCCTATGCGGTCATCGGAGTGCCGGTGATCTATTTGATCGTGCACTGGATTCGCATGCAGAAGAACGTTCGAGTGAACACAATACTAAATCAGGACTAAGAGGTGTTTGTGATGAGCGATCGAAAAAATGAAGGATTAACCCTGCTTGGGAATAAAGGGACTACCTACACGTTTGATTATGATCCGAACCTGCTGGAGACGTTTCAAAATCAGCACCCGGAGCGTGACTATTTTGTTAAATTTAACTTTCCGGAGTTTACGAGTCTTTGCCCAATCACCCATCAACCGGATTTCGCAACGCTGCATATCAGCTATGTCCCTGCGGAACGCATGGTTGAGAGCAAATCACTTAAACTCTATTTATTCAGCTTTCGTAATCATGGCGATTTTCATGAGGACTGTGTCAATAACATCGCAAATGATCTAATTCAGCTTATGGACCCGAAGTACTTAGAAGTTTGGGGGAAGTTTCTGCCTCGCGGCGGCATCAGCATTGATCCGTATGTCAATTACGGTAAAAAAGGCACACGCTGGGAGCAGGTTGCTTTTGACCGGCTGAGCAAGCATGATTTATATCCGGAACACATTGATAATCGCTAAGGACAGCTTAATATGAAGGAGCAATCAGTTGTGAAAAAAGCAGTTATTGTACTCAGTGGCGGGCTCGACAGCACAACCTGTATGAGCATTGCCAAAAGCGAGGGCTATGTTCTCTGCCCGATCACATTCCGCTATGGTCAGCGCCATCAGCGCGAAGTTGAGCAGGCGAAGAAAATTGCTGCGTTCTACGAGGTTGGGGAACATCGTATTGTCGATCTCGACTTTTTCAAACAGCTTGGCGGTAGTGCTTTGACCGATGTCTCGATTGATGTTCCTGAAGAAGGAACGGAGAAGGGGATACCGGTGACCTATGTCCCTGCACGAAATATGATTTTCTTATCACTTGCGACGGCTTATGCCGAGGTCATCGGTGCGGAAACAATTTTCACCGGTGTCTCCTCGGTTGACTACAGCGGATATCCGGATTGCCGGCCTGAATTTATTCAAAGTATGAATCAGACGATTAATCTGGCGACAAAAACAGGTGTCAGTGCGCATCATTTGACGATCAAAACACCATTGATGCACCTGACAAAAGCAGAAACCGTCCGTTTAGGAATGGATCTCGGTGCACCGTACCAACTGACGACCTCCTGCTACAATGGCGGGGAGGAAGCATGCGGGACATGTGACAGCTGCCGGTTGCGGATCAAAGGTTTTAAAGAAGCAGGATTGATTGATCCGATTCCTTATCAAATTGCAATTGACTGGATGAAATAACATAGAAATGGTGGAGAGCAGAAGCGGATTCTGCTCTTTTTTTACAAGGTAAAGTTTAGCGCTTTGACCTGTTCGCACGATGATAGGGTCATAAGAAGCTGCTTTCCAATCCGGACTTATCGGTTTGGGCGATCAAGTTAAGCGTCAAATCCGATAAATAGACGGAAAAATTACCCTTATTTAGAAAACGAACGGAAAAAGACCTTAAATAGATGGAGAAATTCCTCTTATCGAATCGAAAAACGTGAAAATGGAGGGTTTTGCTTTGCATAAGCGGAAAAATTACCCTTATTTTCCGGCGGAACACGCACGATGATGCAAATAACCGGAATATCTCCGCTTATTTCCTCTCGCCAAATTTTATTAAAGTCTAATAAGTCGTATGAGCACCATTCTCTTCTTCAAAGAACCCTTCATTTGGATACGTGACGCAGAATCGTATCACAAATAGAGGAAAGATAAAGAAAACGGATTGACAAAGGTAAGAATTTTATTAAACTAAAATTAGTTCTAATCTCTGATTCTTTTTAACCTTGCTCCTCCGCTTTTTTATTTTCTACAATTTTAAACCACAATCACTCTCTTTTTTCACGCGCATGAACATCATTAATATTAAAATCTGTCAGAAGTTCAAATGAATATGCACCAAACGTTGGTAGAGGGGGAATCCTATGGGATTTGAAGAAGAATACCAGGCCTTTTTGAGTGCTCACTCAGATGCAAGAACCGGAGAAAGGTTGCGGCGCTTACAAGAAGGTCACAATGCGGCTGAGCTGTTGTTTTTAAAGCAAGTGTGGTGGCCACTATTTTTTCACTTCAGGTACCTTCATCCAGAATATGAAGTCGATGATTTCAAAGATGGCAAAAGATATTTGGATTTTGCTTATATTCGTCCAGGCATCCGGATCTGTCTTGAGATCGACGGGTATGGCCCTCATCTAAAGAATATAAGCAGATGGCAATTTTCTGACAACCTGGAACGTCAAAACCAGTTAATCATTGACGGTTGGACTGTGATCCGCTTTTCTTATGACCAAGTTAAAGAGCAGCCTCGTCGATGCCAACAGATTGTTCAGCAAGTGATTGGCCAATGGTTGGGTGATGAACTGGGCCAGACCGCTTTGTCCATTGCCGAAAAGGAAGTACTCCGACTAGCGATTCGAAAAGGAGAAGCCATAGCCCCTAAAGAAGTCGAGAAGTATTTGAAGCTAAGTAACAAGACGGTAAAAAAAGTACTTTCTCAACTCGTCGATAAAAAGATGCTGTTTCCCGCATCTGGGATCAAGAGGGTCCGATCGTACCGTTTGGGCGATCAGGTTAAGCGTCAAATCCGATAAATAGACGGAAAAATTACCCTTATTTAGAAAACGAACGGAAAAAGACCTTAAATAGATGGAGAAATTCCTCTTATCGAATCGAAAAACGTGAAAATGGAGGGTTTTGCTTTGCATAAGCGGAAAAATTACCCTTATTTTCCGGCGGAACACGCACGATGATGCAAATAACCGGAATATCTCCGCTTATTTCCTCGTTACTTAATTAAGGAACAGAATGCTTAATGAAACAGAGGTGATGATGCAGGAACTTTCGCTACATACATAGGTCCTGTATGCAACGCGAAAGCCACCGCATCCTGCGGAAGTAAGAACTAGGCGCTTTTTTCCCTGTTTTCCTTATAGATAATCGCGACCATGCCGCAATGATTTGCCCGGTCACAAAATTCGATTCTTAAATGTGCTGCCGGTCACAACTATTTATTCGTAAATGAATTAAAATGTAAGGCAAACATTTGTCCGCACAATGCGGTTGGATGCGACAGCTGCATGGATGTAATCATTGACATAATGATGGAATTATTGAAAATGTGTTGTATCTTTAGTGCAGAAAATTGAGTATAGAGGGGGGCTCGCGCGTATGATTCGGCGACTCACAGAGAAAGACAGAGAGCTAGTTATAACATTCGCTGGTAATCGGCCGGCAGAAAACTTATTTATACTTGGAGATATTGAAGCCTTCGGTATGGAAGGCGATGCAATCACTTTGTGGGGCGATTTTAATGAACAGGGGGAACTGATTAGCATTTTGCTGCGTTATCTAGGTAATTTTATCCCCTATGCGCGTGATCCTGAACTTTTGGATGGCCGAGAGTGGGCAAAAGTGATCGTGGAGAGCGGCCAATTGAAGAACTTTTCCGGACTGCAGAATTTAGTTGAAAAAATCATGCCGCATATTGACGTGCCGATTTTAAAAAAACAGTTATGCCATTATGCGAAACGGGATACCCGGCTTCCAATTGATAAGACGCTCATACGCAAAGATGTGAAGATGCTTTTCCCTGAAGAAGCTGAGAAAGTCGTTGCGCTTCGAAATTCAATATTTACAAACTATTCCGAGACGCCATCAACATTGCAGAAGAATATGGACAAGGGTATTTCACGAACTTATTATATTGAAAGAAATAATGAGCCGGTCAGCAGTGTTTCAACAGTGGCCGAGACAGCGGGTGCGGCGATGATCGTTGGCGTCTGCACGAAAAAGGAGTATGAACATCAAGGCTTTGCAACAAGCTGTCTGATTAAAACGATCAGCGCACTTACTGCAGAACATAAACAGCCCTGCCTGTTTTACGATAATCCGGCGGCAGGACGAATTTATGAAAGGCTTGGTTTTGTACCAATTGAAAAATGGATGATGATCAAGTATTGATCTATGTGCACTGTTAAAGCTGTTCGGCAAACTGCCGACAGCCTTTTTAATTTCAACTAAAATTAAATGATTCACTAATAAAAATATGTTAATAGTGTTGTAATTGATAATGAATATCGTTATCATAAAAAAGTACATGAGCATTTGTTAAGTGAAAGGATTATTTACATAGAAGAAGCAGTAAACAGCAACATTGATCCGCTAAGGAAGAACATGCCCGCTGTTAAAAATCACCATGCCTACGAATGAATACGAAGCAAACAAAAGCTGACGCTATTCAGGTCCGGCAATAAACACGCAGATTAATTTAAATTAACGCCAGTGGAGGGAGCGAGACTTGATGGGGCTGCTGAGAACGGAAAAATTGGATATTGCTTACGGGGAGAAGAAGATTGTTGATCAGATGAATCTTGACATTCCATTTGGCAAAATCACGGCGCTGGTTGGTGCGAACGGTTCGGGAAAATCAACAATTCTTCGCACAATGGCACGATTAATGCGTCCGTCAGGCGGCAGCGTTTTCTTAGATGGAAAAAATATTCACAAACAGCCGACCAAGCAAGTTGCCAAACAACTGGCAATCCTGCCGCAACATCCGCTGACGCCTGAGGGTGTAACGGTTAGCGAATTAGTAGCTTACGGACGCTACCCCCATCAGCAGGGAATGCGACGAATCGATGATACGGATCGTCAGGTGATCGACTGGGCGGTTGAGGCCACAGGACTTTCTGAACTCGCGGACCAGGAGGTCGATAACCTGTCAGGCGGTCAAAGGCAGCGCGCATGGATCGCCATGGCTCTGGCACAGGAAACCAGCTGGCTTTTCCTGGATGAGCCGACGACATTTCTCGATATGACCTATCAGCTTGATGTTTTAAAACTGATTTCAAAGCTTAATCGTGAGGAAGGCCGGTCGGTAGTCATGGTCGTTCACGATTTAAATCATGCGGCGCGCTTTGCAGATTACATGATTGCCATTAAATCCGGAACTGTCGTCTGTGAAGGTGAGCCGCGAACAATAATAACCGAGTCTATGCTTGAACATGTCTTTGGCGTCAAAGCAGACATTATTATTGATCAGAGAACCAATCTGCCACTTTGCATTCCCTATGATACTGTTCATAATCATTCAAATAAAGGAGTTTATCAATGATCGATTTATATGATGTAACCATTATCGGTGGGGGACCGGCCGGTCTTTATACCGCCTTCTACAGCGGCATGCGGTCACTCAAGACAAAACTTATTGAAGCTAGGAATGACTTGGGCGGCGTGGTCACACATTTTTATCCTGAAAAGACGATCTATGATCTCGGCGGCATTCCCGGAATTAAAGGAGAAGCATTGGTGAGTCAGCTGCAAACACAGGCCGAAACATTCCAACCGAGAATCGTCAAAAATCAGACCATTGCACGAATGGAGAAACAAACGGACGGAACGTTTAAGTTGACCAGTACAAACGGCGATCTTCATTATACACGCAGGATCATTCTGGCAGTCGGAAGCGGGACATTTGAAGTGAATAAACTTCAATTAGAGGAAGCTGCTGATTACGAAGAAACCAGTCTGTTTTATGCAGTACGTCATCCACAGCAATTTACCGGGAAAAATGTTGTCATCTCAGGCGGAGGCAACGGGGCACTTGACTGGGCGGCAGAGCTCGCACCGATATGTAAACAGGTCACTGTTGTGTACCGAGGCGAAAAGTTCACACATGCACTTGAGCACAATATTGAACGAATGAATCAATACGCGGTTCAAGTGAACTTTGCCTGTGAAGTAACAGGACTTTCCGGTGAAAACGGCCAATTACGAAGAATAACAGTGCGTGATGCGGCAGATCAAACGCAACAAATCGAAGCAGATGCGTTGATTGTGAACCACGGTTTTCAATTGGGTCTTGGAGAGCTTGAACAATGGGGCATGGCTATTGAAAATAACGGAATTCTGGTTGATCAGCGAATGGAAACCTCGATTAAAGGCATTTTTGCGATCGGCAATGCCGCTTTATATCCGCAGAAGCTATACTTAATAGCAGCCGGATTTGTGGAAGGTCCGACAGCAGTCAACAGTGTGAAGCATGACCTGGATCCTGACGCGCCTTCGCAGGCGATGGTCAGCACCCACCATCATTTTTTCACTGAAAAGGCATAAATCAATCACATGGTTAGTTCAGATCATCGGGAGACCGGTGATTTTTTTAATTGGTACTTGTGGACTGTTTTTCTCGGAAACTGCTTGTTCAAGAATCTGTTGAAAATGATAACTCAACTTTCGCACCCCAATTTAGGTAGATAAACCTTGATATAGTTAGGTAAACCAGCCATCCATTGTACGAGTTGACTTTTAATTAATTTGTTGAGCCTCTTATTTGTCTGCTGAAGCACATCATCAAAAATTTTGAATAGATCTGCAAGCGCTGCGGCCCAATCTAATTCGTTCACCTCATCGCAGAGTTCATAGAACATGCCTCCGAGTGTGCGGTGATCGGTATGGCAGCGATTTTGCCAAGATAAGAGGATAAAACGAGAAAAGACAATGGTGGTATGGCTGATCATCAAATCATAAGATCGGCCTTGAAACTCTTTTTGAAGCTTCAGCAGGGATTTTGTGGTTTTGAAAAACACTTCTATATCCCATCGCATGCCATAAATACGAATGATCTCTTGTTCGCTTAGCGTACAATCCGTACTCAAAATGGCCAACCATTCGCTTTTCATATTGCGGTTCGACACGAAAACAACCTTTACGCTGATCCCATTGGCCATGGTGGTTTGGATGGAACGCAAAAGGGTTCGATGACCAGTGACCGGCGGGGCGGCATGGTATAACGATTTTAACCCAACCAGCTTGTTCTTCACCTGATAACGTTGATTAGTGTCCTTGACCATACCGATGACGTCCATTCCTTTTGTCCGGATGGCTTGAATCAAAGGCTGTTGGGTAAACCAGGTATCCATGAGCACATAAGAGGCTTCGATTCCGCTCTTTAATGCACGCTCAATCATAGCAGGAATCTGCTCAGGCGCTGTTTGAAGAGCTTCCATCCGCCGTTTATAGCCGGAACAGCGTTTATCAATCTTCTGAGAAATGCCGTTAATTTGTGCCTTCTTTGAACTCAGCAATGAGAAATCAATAGGCATAAATGTAGCTCCATCAGACCAGCCTAAAGTTAACATCCGGAATCCCTTATAGTACCGCATTTTTTGAGAGGCATGATCAAAACATCGGGCAAGCAGTTCAACTGTTTTACTCCGTTGTCGATAGAAAGAGGAATCATCAACGATGAGTACTTTCGGACGATGATGATCCGTCAGTGTACTTACCTTTTGAATCGTGCTCGTACTCAAAAAAAGAAGAAACCGACGCCAAGCAAACTGAGAATGATTCAGAAAACGATAAACGGCATCTTTTCCAGGATAATGGGTTGTTTTCTTACTCTCCAAAAGGCGATACCAATTTTTCTGTTCAAAGATGAGACAGAACACCAGTTGAAATAGATAGGCACACGTAAAGCCAAACGCTTTCGTAATACCTGCATGACGTAAATGTTTGAGCACACCCAACTCATCAAAAGTCACTTTTATTTCTTTTGGCAGTTGATTATTCAGACCCTTTTTCGCTATCATATAGAGGACACCTCTTCTTTTGGTAGTGTTTTCGTCAAATTCACTATACCAAAAAGGAAGGTGTCTTTCTATTTTGTCAAGATCCCTAATGAATAGCTCACAAAACAGGTTACATCAAGGATTCTCCCAGACTTTTACACTGCGAAAGTTGAGTGATAATAAAAAAATAATTTTCATGAAAATTAATTTGACACGAAAGCGTTTTTATTTTACACTGAACTCGCTCAATTAATCACCTGAACAGCCATTTGGGCACATTTTTGATTCATGAACTTCTATTTAAAACAAAGATGATATGAGCGGATCTTTTTTCATCACTCATTAATGAAAACGGTTAATAGGGGGCCTCTTAAATGGGTAAGAAGGATTACAGCCAATTAGCGATGGATATTGTCGCTAATGTCGGGGGCAAGGAGAACGTCAAGTCCTTGATCCATTGTGCGACACGGCTGCGTTTTAGGCTTAACGATCAAAGCAAGGCCAATAAGGAAATCCTTGAAGATCTGCCCAATGTACTCACAGCAGTCAGTGCCGGCGGCCAGTATCAGGTTGTTATTGGCGACGAAGTAGTGCCTGTCTATGAAGCGATCATGGAAAAATACGGTTTTAGTGCGGTGGACAGTAAATCTTCCGCGGATCAATCCGACGACGAAGAGCCTGCTCAATCGGAAAACTGGTTTGAGCGTTTTGTTGCTGTTATTTCCGGTATTTTTACACCATTTATTTCCGTTCTCGCAGGTGTCGGCGTATTGAAGGGTGTCGCGATTCTCATTGCGACATTTCATTGGCTTCCGGCAAACTCACCGATTTTTCTTATCATCAACACATTAGCAAGCGGCGTGTTCACCTTGCTGCCGATTTTTATTGCGATCACTGCTGCAGATAAGTTCAACACAAATAGATATATTGCCGTTGCTCTTGCGGCCGCGATGATTTATCCGCTTACGGACAGTCAAATTCCTAAGGTGGCTCATCTATGGGACTACGCGGTTAACTTTAAGACTTATGGCGGAGCAGTTATTCCGACGATTCTTGCCATTTGGCTGGAAAGTCATGTTGAGCGCTGGTTTAAAAAACATTTGCCTGCAGTGATGCAGCTCGTCTTCGTTCCTTTTCTCACGTTGATTGTTGCCGGCCTGCTGACATTCTTAGTGATCGGCCCGCTCGGGACAGCTCTTGGAACGGGTTTAGCATACGGCTATAAATTTCTATATGAATTAAGCCCGCTGATTGCCGGAGGTATTCTGGGTGCAACCTTCCAGATCTTTGTTATTTTCGGCTTGCACTGGGGCATTTTGCCGATATCGATGATCAATGTTCAAACGTATGGTTACGATACGCTGCTTGCAGTTATGCTGGTTGCCGTCGCCGGACAGTTCGGTGCGGTTGCCGGATCGATCTTTAAGGCGAAAAAAATGAAGAACAGAGAAATTGCCATTTCGGCCGCAATCAGCGGATTTTTCGGAATTACTGAACCGGCCATCTACGGCATTAACTTAAAATATAAAAAAGGCTTTATTTTCGGGCTTGTCGGCGGTGCGCTTGGCGGTGCCGTAGTCAGTGCGGCCGGTGTGAAATGTTTTAGCTATACACCGATTATGAACATTTTTGAGATGCCGCTTTTCATTGGTAAAAATTCGAGTATTGTTTGGGCAAGCATCGGCTTTGTTGTTGCTCTGCTCAGTTCATTTCTGCTTGTCCTCATCTTTGGATTTAACGAGAACAACACGGAGAAATTATTTGCGAAGGTGACTTCCGGAAAGAAGAGTCTTACTGAGAAAAAAACGGCTAAACTCGGATTGGACGATCAGGATGAGGCGGCTGCTGCCGTTGAATCAGCAGGTCCAGAGATCGATACATCAAAATTAACCTTAGTTGATACGGTCTTCAGTCCAATTGTGGGTCAACCGGTACCGCTTGCGAAGGTCAATGATCCGGTTTTCAGTTCCGGAGCGATGGGTGCGGGAATCGGAGTGATTCCGGCAAACGGCACATGCGTATCTCCGGTCGACGGTGAAGTGACCGTGGCGTTTCCAACAGGGCACGCTTACGGAATTAAAGCCGAATCTGGTGCAGAGCTTCTGATCCACATTGGCATTAATACGGTTGAACTCAAAGGTGAACATTTTGCTCCAAAGGTTGAAGCTGGGGCAAAGGTAAAAAAAGGCGATGTTCTGGTAGTCTTTGATCCGGACAAAATTAAAGAAGCCGGTTATGATACGACGACCATGATTTTGGTTACCAATACAAATGAGTATGAAGCTGTTGTTCCTGAAACGAGAAAACCAGCGTCTTCAGAAGAAGCGTTGATTCGGATCTATAAATAAGTAATAAAAGCAAACAAAACCCGTGAGCCAAATCGGTTCACGGGTTTTGTATTCTATTTATTTTCAAGCCGGATCCGGTGCTGGTCCGGATTTTAAAGCCTCATCTTTAGCCGTTTTTCCTGCCCAATAAGAGGCAAGCATGGGCCCGGCAATATTTTGCCAAACACTGAACAGAGTGCCGGGCACGGCTGCAGCCGGAGAGAAGAAGAGCAGAGCAAGCGAAAGACCGAGTGCGGAATTTTGAGTAGAAACCTCAAAGGTAATCGCCTGTTTTTTGACCTGGTTGACGCCGAACAGTTTGCCGACAAGAAAGCCGAGCGCTGTGCCAAGCACATTAATGAGTATAACAACCGGGATCAGGACGAGCATTTCCGGTGCAAACAGACGCGCACTGTTTGCCGCTACAACACCACCAATGATCAGAAGAATGGCTGATGTTGAGACAAGCGGAAGAGCGGCAGTTGCTTTTGCAATTCTTTCTCCCAGAAAGGCATTTACGGCAAGGCCGAGAACGACCGGCAGAACAACAACTTCAAGCACGTTAATAAACAATGAGAGAACAGGGATGCTCACCCAATGTCCTGCTAGTAAGAGCAGAAGAACAGGGAGCAGTACCGGAGCGATGAATGTTGTCATTGTACCGATTGAAACACCAAGTGCGACATCTCCTTTGGATAGGTAGCACATGACATTCGCAGCCGTTCCGCTTGGACAGCAGCCGACGAGAATAACTCCGGCTGCGACCGCATCGGGCAGCTGAAAAATGGCGCAAACAGCAAATGAGCAGACAGGCATGATCAGATAGTGAGCGATGACGCCAAGAGTTACTTCTTTCGGCGCCTTGAACACGCCTGAGAAATCGGATCGTTTAAGTGTCATACCCATCCCGAACATGACAACACCAAGCAAGTAAGGAACATAAGGAACGACCCATGCGGCAAGACTTGGGTGAAAATAGGCAATGGTGGCAGCGGCGAGAACAAACCATATAAATTGAGCGCTTAAAAAGGCGCCGATTCTAGAGATTGTCTTCAATGAAAATACATCCCTTCTGTTTTCGTCTGTTTTTGGTCACTCAGAAACTTACGTACCAAGAATTGCTTTTTTCCGTCAAAATCGTCCCCAGACACTCCTTTCCCTTTGCTAAAAAAGTCCCCGTTTGCTGTGAACGGGGACTTTTTCCGAACCCCTTATTGCGATGAAAACCCAGTCATACGTAATTTAGTCAACGAATGCCTTGATTCTTAGGGAATCAAACAATTTTGGCTTGTATCTGATTGGGCGGATCCGGTAAAACTTTTAAAGAATAAATTTGGTGCTAGGAATATAGCATTTGCGAAAGACAAAGTCAACGCAATTTAGCATATTCTGAACAAACTGTCTTTATCCTTGCTAGGCCATCAAAATTATAGGGCGTTTCATTACACCGATTATTGTGTTGTGACAGCATCAACCTTTGGTGCTGTTTTCTCAGCCTTTTGTTTTCCGGCCCAATAAGAAGCGAGCAGAGAACCAGACATGTTGTGCCAGATACTGAACAGTGTTGCAGGTATTGCGGCGGCAGGCGAGAAGAACGCCATGGCAAGAGCGACACCAAGTGCTGAATTCTGCATACCGACTTCAAATGTAATTGCCCGGCTCTTCGGGTGATTCATGCCGAGCAGGCGGCTGAAGAAGAAGCCTAATGCGTAGCCAAGCAGATTATGAAGCATGACAACAGGTATAATGATTAATGTACCGGCGGTCAGCAAATCGCCGTTTTTATTTGAAGCTGCAACCACACCGCCTGCGATCAGAATAATAGCAACCGTTGATACGAGCGGTAACGCTTCTGTTACCTTGTGTACTTTTTTGCCAAAGAAGGTATTGACAAGAACGCCGAGAACGATCGGCACGATGACGATTTCAACGACGCTTACGAAAAGCGAGGTGGTCGGGATTTTAACCCAATGTCCTGCAAGCAGCCAAAGAATAAAAGGCAGCATGACCGGCGCAATTAATGTGGACACTGCGCCAATTGAGACACCAAGCGCGACATCACCCTTTGCAAGGAAACACATAACGTTGGACGCCGTTCCACTTGGGCAGCAGCCGACAAGGATTACGCCGACAGCGACCGCGGGCGGCAGTTGAAATGCAAAGCAAAGTGCAAAGGCAATGAGCGGCATGATTAAGTAGTGTGCGCAGACACCGATGATGACATCCTTTGGACGCTTAAATACAGCGGCAAAATCGGATCTTTTCAGAGTCATGCCCATCCCGAACATGATGATGCCGAGTAGGTAATTGACATATGGGAGCACCCATGTGATGACGCCTGGCTGAAAATAGCTGACAGCTGCGGCAGCTAACACGAATAGTGAAAAATATTTACCTAAAAATTGTCCTGTAGCGACAATAGCCTTCATTATTAAAACATCCTCTCTGTTTTCGTGCATCCTTTATATTTTTTAGCTGATAATCCTCTGTTTTTTTTTAAGATTATCGCTTCTGTTTATTTGACCGGTTGTTTTTCTTTTTCTGTTGTACCGGCTTCAGACCAAGCTTCAGGCAGTCGCATCACGCCGCCGGTATGCGCAGAGGTGACGAGTGCAGCGTAACGTGCAAGATAACCGGAACGGACCTTAGGAACAAACGGCTTTAATGTTTGGCGACGCTCTGCCAGTTCTTCATCGGTCACATCAAGATGTACCGTGCGGTTGGTCAGATCGATCGTAATGGTGTCGCCGTCCTTGACAAGAGCAATTGGCCCGCCGGATGCAGCTTCCGGAGATACATGACCGACGGAAATACCGCGCGTTGCACCGGAAAAACGTCCGTCGGTTAGTAAAGCGACATCTTTTCCAAGACCGCGTCCGACAATTGATGAGGTCGGTGCCAGCATCTCAGGCATGCCCGGACCGCCTTTTGGTCCTTCATAACGGATGACGACAACATGACCTTTGCGCACGGTGTGGTTGTCAATCGCTTCGACGGCCTCATCGTGGGAATTAAAGCAGATTGCTTTTCCTGTGAACGTTTTTACAGAAGGGTCAACACCGCCGACTTTGATCACGGCGCCTTTTGGCGCGACATTGCCAAAGAGAACGGACAGGCCGCCGTTTTTGCTGTAGGCATCTTCCAGCGGATGAATGACCTTAGGATTCTTGATTTTTGCCTCAGCCACATTTTCTCTGAGCGTTTGACCGGATACTGTGATGCGGTCGGGATGGATAACATGGCCCATATCAACCAGTGTCTTGATGATAGCCGAGATGCCTCCGGCTTCATGCACATCCTGCATTGAGAACGCTGAGCTCGGGGCAATTTTCGCCAAGTACGGAACCTTTTTTGCAACCTCGTTGATTCGATTGAGGTCATAATCGATACCTGATTCAGAGGCTACGGCAAGCATGTGGAGGACGGTATTTGTCGATCCGCCCATAGCCATATCAAGGGCAAAAGCATCGTCGATTGCTTCCGGGGTAATGATGTCACGCGGACGAATGTCTTTTTTTATGAGCTCCATGAGCTTGGACGCGGATTGACGAATTAAGTCGCGCCTTTCCTCAGAAACGGCGAGAGCGGTTCCGTTGCCGGGAAGCGCGACGCCGACCATTTCCATCAGGCAGTTCATGGAATTGGCCGTAAACATGCCGGCGCACGATCCGCAGGTCGGACAGGCAGAGGCTTCGATATCTAAGAATTGATCCTTTGTTATCTGTCCCTCTTTAAATGCGCCAACGCTTTCGAAGACCGAGGATAAAGTCAGTGCCTTGCCTTGAGCAGACAGTCCCGCCTTCATGGGCCCGCCGGAACAGAAAATTGATGGTACATTGGTGCGAACAGCCGCCAGCATCATGCCTGGTGTGATTTTGTCACAGTTAGGGATGTAGAACACACCGTCAAACCAGTGAGCGTTGATCATTGTTTCTGCCGCATCTGCAATTAGTTCGCGACTGGGGAGCGAGTAGCGCATGCCGATATGGCCCATGGCGATGCCGTCATCGACACCGATGGTATTAAATTCAAATGGAATTCCGCCTGCTTCTCGAATGGCTTCTTTTGCTACATCGGCAAGTTCGCGAAGATGGACATGCCCCGGAACGATATCCACATAGGAATTGCATACCGCAATAAAGGGTTTGTGCATATCCTCTTCATTCCTTACGACGCCTGTAGCCCTGAGCAGGCTTCTTGCAGGAGCACGATCCACGCCTTTCTTGATTTCATCGCTTCTCAATCTCTCTCATCCTTTCTGTTTTTGGAAATTGCCGAATAAAAAACTCCCATTCAAGATGAATGGGAGTTCTGTCCGACTCCCACCTACGCCAAGGAGGACCCGGACAATCGATTGAATTTTTTCAACGATTGCCAAGGCCCTAGGTAATAATCAAGACTCGTAGGTAGGATAGAAATGACATAGTGATCAACCTCTTAAATATTAAGAAATTTTGTACAACAAAATATAACACTAGCGAAATGATCCGTCAACATCATTTTTGTTGAAACTGCTTTTCATATGCAAAGGGAATTCGGACAATAATTGTTAAAAGGATGAACGGGATAGGTGCTGATGGAGGAACGAAACTGATCAAAATAGATGCAATTTTTTTGCAGGTAAGGCACATCTTAGACGAATTAATTTTTCACTTTCGTTGTTTCAAATTCTATTTACTTTTATACTGGAAAGATATAAGCAGTACTGATGAGCATATAATCTGTTCGGGCAAAATGGTGGACGGCGGGAGGCTGTTTCTTGAAACTAATCGTTAATCTAATAAAATTATTTGCTGGCCTTTTTTTATTCGCACTTGGGGCGGTATGTACCATTAACGCTAATTTAGGTCTGCAGCCATGGGACGTGCTCCATCAAGGACTTTCAAGAACCTTTCCCATAACAATCGGCTTGGCCAATATTTTCGTAGCCTTTATTATTGTCATCTTGAACAGAATACTCGGAGAAAAAATCGGTTTCGGTACATTGGCGAACATGCTGTTTATCGGATTATTTATGGATATGCTGATGCTCGGCCACCTCGTTCCAACTGCCTCTCATTTTGTCGAGCAGCTGTTGATGGTTCTTATCGGTTTGGCCATTATCAGCTTAGGAACCTATTTGTACATAAGCGCAGGGTTTGGTGCTGGGCCAAGAGATGGTCTTATGGTTGTTGTGGCTCGCAAAACACATCAATCCGTGCGTTTGATTCGAACGGTGAATGAAGGGGTGGCGCTGATTATCGGCTGGCTGCTTGGCGGTTCTGTTGGTATCGGTACAGTGGTCATGGTGTCACTGATCGGTATTTTTGTACAGGCGACCTTCAAGCTCTTCCGATTTGACGTGAAAAATGTTCATCATATCTATTTGGATCGCCACATGTTCACCAGAATTTTCAGCAAAAAAGAACCGATGAATGGAGGAACAAATCAACATGGTCTTTGATACACACAATCATACCCGTTTTTCATTTGACGCGGAAATGGATATTGAGGAAGCGCTCAAGAAAGCTTCCCGCTATGCTATGAATTTGGTAGTTACAGAACACTATGATTTAAATGAACGCCAGGATGATGGCACTCCGGTTGATTTTGAGATTAAGCAATATTTCGATACCTACTCAGCTTACAGAGGCGAGCATCTTCTACTGGGCATTGAGCTTGGTTTGGACAATCGTCCCGACTATGTCGCACGCAATCGTGCAATTATCGAAGCTCATCCGTTTGATATGGTTATCGGTTCCGTGCATAATCTGCAGGACTTTGACCTTTATACGGACCGCGCGAAGAATTTTCTAAGCAAACAGGACTTCTTTACGCAGTATCTGATCTATGCCGAGCACACGATCCATCGCAATCCATATATCGATACATTTGCTCATATTGATTACCCGTGCCGCTACCTGAATTATTCCGACAATGTGCTTCGTTATGAAGATTTCCCGCTTTTAATCGATAATTTTCTCAGCACGCTGATTGAAAACGATATTTGTCTTGAAATCAATCTTCGTCTGATTGATCAGAGCGGTTTTCGTGAGGGGCTCGAAAGCATCGTCCGCCGCTATCGAGAATTAGGCGGCCAGTATGTAACCATTGGCGGCGACAACCATTCTCCGGACACCATTGGCATCAAGTACCCGCTTGGCGCAGCGATGGCCAAAGAATATAGTCTGACCCCTGTTTATTTTAAAAACAGGAAACGAATGGTCGATGAACCGATGAGCTGATTATGAAGTGCTTCGGTGAATACTCTGTTTTCATTTTCTGTCCAATCAAGTTATAATGATCGCAGTACATCGTGATTGACTGGGACGAGGATCCTGTCTGCACGAGCTGCAAATAGGACGTGATGGTGTTGACCCGCTCATTTCAGAAATTGAATGAAGAAAAGGTGTTTAAGGATCCGGTACATCGCTATATTCATGTTCGTGATCGATTGATTTGGGATCTGATCGGAACACCGGAATTTCAACGCTTAAGGCGAATTCGACAGCTCGGTACGACATTTCTGACGTTTCACGGAGCAGAACACAGTCGTTTCGGTCATTCACTGGGCGTTTATGAAATTGCGAGACGTGTCATCGATATTTTTAAATACAGGAATCATTGGGATGATTCGGAGACGATGATCGCTCTTTGCGCGGCGCTTCTTCATGATGTGGGCCATGGGCCTTTTTCCCATTCCTTTGAGAAAGTGTTTGGAACGAACCATGAAGAATACACGCAAAAAATAATCCTGGGCGATACGGAAATACATCGTTTGCTAGAAGAGCAGGGCGAAGGATTTGCTGAAAAAGTTGCCGATGTGATTGGCAAAACGTATCCCAATCGACTCGTTGTCAGTTTGATTTCCAGTCAGATTGATGCTGACCGTATGGACTATCTGCTTCGTGATGCCTATTTCACCGGTGTGAGCTACGGCCATTTTGACATGGAACGTATTTGGCGCGTGATGCGCACGCAGGATGACCAAATTGTTTTTAAATTTTCGGGGATGCATGCAGTAGAAGATTATATCATGAGTCGTTACCAGATGTATTGGCAGGTCTATTTCCATCCGGTGACGCGCAGCGCAGAAGTTATTCTCACACAAATTCTCCACCGAGCAAAAGTGCTGTATCATGAGGGATTTCGTTTTAAATATGCGCCGTATCCGTTGATAAAGATCTTTAAAGGGGAAATGACGCTCAAAGACTATCTGAAACTGGACGAGTCTGTGATCCTTTACTTTTTTCAGGCTTGGCAGGAGGAGAAAGATCCGATTCTCAGCGATTTGTGCTTCCGTTTCATGAATCGCCGATTGTTTAAATATGTAGAGTTTACACCTTCATTGATCGAATCTAAGGATCAGCTTGCAGGAGCTTTTCGAGACGCAGGAATTGATCCAGACTACTATTTGGAGATTGATTCATCGTCGAATTCACCTTATGATCTCTATCGGCCGGGTGAAGAAGGGGAGCGTCAGCCGATTCAATTGCTCATGCCGGACGGAACACTTCATGAACTGTCTCAAGAATCCGATGTTGTCGGATCAATTACCGGCAAGCGGCGTACCGACGTCAAATTGTATTATCCGAAGGATCGAGTGTTTGATTTGCCGGAGCACTCGCCATATAGAGAACGGATACAAGAAATTTTAGGCATCTAAGAAGCTGCATACAAGGTCATGTGTTAAAAAAAGAGATCATGTTACATGGGGGAAAATGAAACATGTTGGAAGACCACGCAAAAATTGCTGCATTAATTAATCAAACAGGTGGAATCTCCGGACGTAAAAAACTTCAAAAAGCGGTCTATATCTTTCAAAGGCTTGGCTATCCTTTTCAGCAGATTTTTCACTTTCACTTCAGCGGACCTTATTCAGAAGAATTGTCGATTCAGCTTGAGGAATTATGTGATTTCGGATTTTTAATCGAAGATCGAGAGGATCGTAACGAAGAGGAAGAGACGTGCTTTTATCGGCTCTCAGAAGCCGGTGAAGGATTTTTGACTCATTATAAAAATGTATTGCCGACTGTGCGCAGGCTCACGGAGCAAGTCATGAACCAAAATACTTGGTTCCTGGAAGCGGTTGCCATTCTGCTTTACTTCGATTATCTGCCTCGAATTGAGGCTATCGAAAAAGCAAAGGCATTGAATAATGAATCAGTGGGGGAAAATTTGGAGCATGTGCTTGCCTTCATTGATGAACTTCACATGCTCCAATCTATTGAAATGCCCGTTTCACAATAAAACGGCGACAACTTTTGCTTGGCATGAAAATACAGAGAAAAAAGAAACTCGATTAAATACAGGCGGATGGCAAAAAGCCATCCGCCTGTTTAGGTTAATTCAGTTCGTCGAGTTGATTCAGTAGCTGCTTGAGTGCTTTAAGATCCTCTACATTCAGTGTAATACCTTTGCCCATTTTCTCTCCGTCCGGAGCCCAATCGCGCAAGTCGTATTTTGGTGCGCGTCCGTTCCAACTGATCATGTTCAGCTGTTTCGACCAACCGCTTGATGATTCGGTCAATTGTCCGATCTTCTTAACGATTTCAAACTGGATGCTGCTCATTTCCATATCCCCCAACGCGTAATGGTTCAATCAGGCAGACAAAGTGCTGCTGTTATAAAAGAATAAAATGCTCATGAAACCAAGACCCGCCGCTTAAAAGTTCATTGCTGTCGGCGATAATATGCGGCTCGCCCTCTTCGTCTTGCGTGATCAAATGGCCTTCGGTGTCTTGCTCAGCCATGTAAAAATTATTTACCTTAAAAAGCAGCCGTGTTTCAAAAAAATCAATGGGTACTTCAACCGTTTCTCCATACACACTTTTGATGCATCTCACCAAGATCATGCTTTACGAATCCTCCAGAAAACAAACATAGCTATGCCCGATAAGCTGGCAAACATACTGCGGCAAAACGCCTGAGTATGAGAAGGCTTCTCCGCATTCCGGGACACTCCTTCATTTAGAATAAGGGTTGTATCCGTATTTGGCAATGACTGAGATATCTGATCGTAAATGAGTTCGTGTGAGTTATCGGCATGAACGTGAAGGATTCAAGTACGCGTCTTTCATGCGCTTAGCCCAGCTCATGGGTGCCGACGGATCGTTCGCATATTCAGAACGAACGCGTGCTGCATAACTCAGCTGTTCATTGTTCCAGCGGGCTTCCGCATCGTGAAGTGCTTTTGCATAAACGGGCAATAAGCTGTGTTCATTGATGAACGTTCGCAATGCGTCAAACACGGCGTCCATTCTGCTGACAAATTGACTGGAAACGTGGATGTGTGCTGCTTCATCCGATAACGCTTCCGCATCTTTTTGATCGGCTATAGTAAATGCGTCATAGTCAAGATGCGCACACCAAAGCAAATAAAGATGCATTAAATAAAGATCGTTTAGATTAATGCCTGTTCGATAAAGAGGGTTGAGATCAGCAATCCGTAACTCGACACGGCTGGCGTTTGGGCGGTTCGTAAGATCTTCAAAGCCATCTCCTTTAATCCGGACGAGTTGATAGAGTTCGCGAGGACTTTCAATCAGCCCTTGTTCAACAGCAGACCGGAGTGATTGAATGTATGCCTCCGGACTTGAATAATCAGGGTACACAGGATCAATATTTTTGTAGCCGTGTGCGCTTAGTCTCACCGATCGGTAACAGACAGACCCAATCTTTTCCGGGCTCGCCGCAAGCAGATGGACGAGAAAATAGCGATGACGGAGCGCAGCGGCGACAAGATTAAGATAGAAACGGCTGCGAGCGTCCGGACCTGCAAATAGATGTTCCGGAAAAGAAAAATTAAAATGAATACCGCAATAGAGTTGTTTCTTGCGTCCGTATTTCTTTGAAAGATAGATCCGATAGTCTGTTTTATCCTTGCCTTCCGATCCGAAATCAGCGATCGGAATCTGCTCTTCGGGTGGAAGCTGGGAAGGGGGAGCGCTCAGCGGCCAAAGCAGCTCATCACCAATACCTGCATAGACCGTTTTGGTCAATCGTTCTTCAAGGGCGAGCATTTCCTCAATGGACGATGCAACCGGCGTGACTAATTCAATTTGACTCTCTGAAAAATCAGTTGTGATCTCAGAATTGGTCAGCTTGCTGCCGAACACATGCGGATGCGGGGTCAGCGCAAGTGAGCCGCTTTTATCAATTCTCAAGTTCTCGCGCTCCAAGCCGAATTGTCCGCAGGCAGATAATTTAGCAATAGCGAATGGCCTTTTCATGCGCATAGTATTCCCTCTCATTCTTTAGTAAGCCTTTATGGTGTTATACTACTTTCGAGTCTATAGGATGCGGCATCATGATTCAATAATTTCGATTGGTGCGCCGCTACCTTTCTCAACACCCAGTTTATAATATATCTTAAATAATGCTTCAGCAGTGAAAAAGGTGTCCGGTCATGGTGCATTTCGCTCAGTGAGCGCTGAGGACACCAATATGATAAAATAACCTCAGTGAGATTAATCACGTTTAGAAAGGGTGAACCATTTGGATATTTTTCATCAAGATGGTAAAAAATCAGGCTTTAATATAATTAAAGGCGATTCAACGAAGGGACACGGCGGTTTTGGTGCCGGATTAATTAACTTGGATAATATGTCTCCCGTTATCGTTGATGTCGAAGCAGGTACGGCCCAAGTTGATATTGGAGCGCTTCATGCCCGCAGTGATATTGAGCGGAGAATCCGTTTTTCAGCAAATAAAGAAGATCTTCAAGGCGGCGGGAAAAAGTACTGGCTCGTCTGGGTGAACACGGAAGTGACAAAAGACGGACCACGCTACTCAGGCGCCGCAGCTGCCGAAATGATCATTCACCGCGAAATTAAGCGCGGATATAAAGTACTCGCCGATCATGTGAATAAAATGGATAAAGCGCTCAAAGGCAAAGTTGTCCTTGATGAGATGGATGCTCAATCGAAAAAAGTACTCCGTGACTTTTTAATCAGTGTCGCGCCGAAGCAATGGGAACAGGCAAATCCTGAACTGAAAGCTCAGCTTAATGCAGAATAACGGCTGTCAAGATTAAAAATGCTGAATCAGCAGAATCCCAACGATCATCAACACGAGACCGGCGGCACGAGGTCCGTTCAACCGGTGCACAGCGACGCCGAACCAGCCGAAGTGGTCGACGATCATGGCGAGAATCATTTGTCCGCAAAGTACCGACACCACAGTTAATGCGGAGCCGAGTACCGGAAGCAGCAGAATATTGGATGTGACAAAGACGACGCCGAGCATGCCGCCCGTCCATATCCATTTCGGTGCACGCGGGATCATTTTCAGATCTACTTTTATCCTGTGATCGACGAGCAGCGTGAGCAATGCCAGAATACATGTCCCAATCGTGAATGAAATAAGCGAGGCAATAAATGGCGATTGAACGGCATAGCGGACCTGTGTATTTACTGATGTCTGAACAGGGGATGCCATTCCCGCAACTACTCCCCATAGGAGAAATAAGATACCAAGCAAATAGTTTCTTTGCTTCATGCTGTCTCCATTATCTTGCAGGCGACTCATCGTACTTGAATTGTTTTGTTGTTTCATGATGCTGTCTCCTTAGAATTTCTTGATTAAAAACACGCCGACGAACATACAGGCAATACCGATCAGGCGGGGAATATTCAATTCGTGCACAGGCACGTTGAACCAGCCGAATTGATCAATGGCGATCGCCATAATCATTTGCCCCACCAATGTAGCGACTACAGTCAAGGCTGCGCCAAGCCGTGGAAGCAGCAGGATATTTGTTGTCAAATAGAAGACGCCCAGTATGCCGCCCCCAATCCAGATCCACCACGGGTGAGTGAGGAAAGACTTCGAAGCGAAGGTCAGACGATGATCGATAGCAAGTGATAGGATCACTAAAGTCAGTGTCCCGGTGAAAAAAGAAATAAACGAAGCGAGAAATGGCGAACCGGCTTCTTTGCCAAGCCGAGAATTAATTGACGTCTGGACGGGTATAATGCCACCGGCAATTAAACCGCCAATTAAAAATAAAATGATCATTGTTGTGACCTCTCATCTTTTGCTTAATGGTCTAAGTATAAGAGAAGATCTTCGCAATTGAGAAATAAAATGAATTATGATTGGAAAAAAATTTTCAAATTCAAACAGAAACAGACCTTCTCGCGATTGAACGAAAAGGTCTGTTGGTTTATCGGAACCGTTTACTTGCCAGTGAACTGAAATAATTTCAAAGCTCGCATGACCGTGTTTATTTCCACCAATGAAACAAGCGGTCTAGAAAGCTGCGCTGCTTCTTCTGTTTTTGTTCAGGTTTTGATTTCGCCTGACCGCAATAGGCAGTGGGCTCGGTTCCTTTAATAAAATAGGTTGGCCGCCCGGTACAGCCCTTGCCGGCACGCAGCCCGCTTTTCGGATCAATGCTGACACTTACAACGCCTTTGGGCGGTCTGAACGAGTTCTTCGGCTTTCCCTCAAGCGCCGTCTCCATAAAGTGGCTCCAAATCGTTTTCGCATAGCCTGTGTCCGGGTATGTACTGATTGTTTCGCCTTGATCATAGCCGACCCACACGGTGGAGACCAGATCCGGTGTAAATCCTGCCATCCAGCTGTCCGTAGATGTCGAACCGGTTTTCGCGGCCATTTTATGGGTCAGCCATCCGGATACTTGACTCCCGGTTACATGTGTGTACCCATTTAAACGACGATCAAAAATGCCGGTCATCATCTGGGACAGAACGAATGTGGTTTGCCGATTGAGTACCTGCTTTTTTGATGGCTCAGATTCATACAGGGTTCGTCCATTGGCATCGGTCACCTTTGTAATGAACGAAGGCTTCACACGTGCGCCTTGATTTGCGAGCGTTGCATAACCGCGGGCGAGTTCCAGGACACTGACCGGTTTTGAACCGAGCGCAAGTGACGGGATCGGTGCGAGTGCACTTGTAATGCCTGCCTGGCGAGCAGCCGCAACCATTTTTTGCATGCCAATGGCTAAATGGGTCTTAACGGCGAAGACATTGTCGGAAAGGGCAAGTGCTTGTTCCATCGTAATCGGCTTGTTGGCGTAATAACCGCCGAAATTATTCGGTGCGTAGCTCGCATGTCCGTTGTCAAAGGTGAACGCTGTCGGCGCGCTTTTTAAACGAGTTGCAGGCGTAAAGCCGTTGCGTAAAGCCGCGTAATACAGAAAAGGCTTGAATGCCGATCCGGGTGCGCGTTTTGCATTCGTTGCCCGGTTATAAGGACTGTTTTGATAGTTGCGCCCACCGACCATTGCCACAACTCCTCCGGTTTTAGGGTCCAATGCGACGAGAGCCGTTTGAAGTTTGGATTTGTCCGGAATGGTGTGATTGACCCAGAACTCGGCTGTTGCTTGTGTTTCGTTATCCAATGTTGTGTAGACCTTGAGGCCTCCGGATGCCAGCTCTTTTCGACTGATGTGAAGCTGCTCGGTCAGCTCATGCCGTACTGCATCCTGAAAATAGGGTGCTTTCTCCACGGTCTTCGCTTTTTTCTTCTGCGCAAGCTGCAGTGGCGATCGGAAGGCAATTTCCGCTCTCTTTTTTGTCAAGTATCCGGCCTTTACCATTGCATTTAAGACGACCTTTTGCCGACTTTTCGCCTGATTATAATTCTGAAACGGTGAATAAAGACTGGGACCATTCGGAATACCCGCAAGCATACTCGATTCGGCAAGGGACAGATCCTTTGCGCTTTTATTAAAATAGATCTGCGAGGCGGCTTCAATTCCGTAAGCACCGTGCCCATAATAGATCGTGTTTAAGTAGCCCTCCAAAATGTCTTTTTTCGATTCATTCATTTCCAGACGAACCGTGTAGAACATTTCGGAGAATTTACGCAGCCATGTTTTATCATTGGTTAAAAAAACATTTTTCGCATACTGCATCGTGATTGTACTTGCCCCTTGTGCTTTGCTGAAACTGCGCATGTCAATGAAAATGGATTGAGCGATTCGCCGGATATCGAATCCATGATGGCGGAAAAAACGCCGGTCCTCAATAGCGAGTGTCGCTAGTTTAATCGATGGGGCCATCTTGTCATTGTCGATCCATTCCTTATTGGTCGTATCCCATTTTCCAATATATTGGCCGCTATGGTCATAGAAAACAGCGGGACGGGCAACGGGAATGTCCATGGGCCCGGCAATCTTGGCAGATATGAGCAGCCCGACGAAACCAATCAGCAGGAGCAAGGGACAAAGTGCTGCGATTAAGAACGTCCATCGCGTAATCACATGCTTTCTTTTTCGGATCCTCATGTCAAAGTGCATCGATCAGTACCTCCTCAATCCGAAAAAGCAGGCAGCCTTGAGGTGCCGTGCGTGCTTTCAATTTTTAGTACTCATTATGGAAAAAGCGGCTGTATTCTAAACATTGAGTGGCATAAAGTGCAAATTAGAGTATAAATACAAGAAAAAAATAGAATCCTGGGAAAAATAGCGGGTTAACCTTGCTCACAGATAGTCAATCTTTTATAGTAGTATAAGTATGGAGACGAGCACGGATGAAGGAAGGCGGCCGCATGAAGACGCGCAATGCTGAAATCGTTTTTACAAGCCGGATGAGTGATCCGGGCGAATCGAACCGTCAGCAGAAAACGACCACAGTGGTTCGGGGAAAGGTTGGGGAAAGCGGATCCAGCCTTTATCTTGTCTTCAGTGCCAAGATCGCGGACGTTGGCCAGGCCGACTATACCATTCGAGTCAGCGGCAGCGAAGCGTTGATCTTGCGCAAAGGTGCTTTGCCGATGAGGCAGCCGCTCATGGTCGGGCAAACCATAGCAGGTACATACGACACGGAATATGGCCGCATGGAAACAAAGGCTGCCGCCGAAACCATTGATTCCATCACTGACTCTTCGGGTGATTCGGGATCAGTACGGATTGTCTATGCATTGAGCATTCAAGGACAATCGGTTGGGAGAATGACGCTCGACTATCATTATAGGGCCAGCTTATAAACGCGAGGGCAATTTCTTTTTTTGCCCTGTGCAACTATAGAAAACAATGCAAGCGATGCATCAGACGCAATTTTGGAGGTTATAGAGAATGACGATCGTGGAACAAGTCAAGAATCAGTTAAAGGAAGAAATTATAGAAGCAGTGGTCAAGGCGGGGCTTGCTGCACAAGAGCAGGTACCGGATGTTGTGCTTGAGGCACCGAAAGACAAAGCTCATGGGGACTTCGCAACGAATATGGCGATGCAGCTAGCGCGGATTGCGAAAAAGGCGCCGAGAAAGATTGCCGAAGAATTAATTGCAAGTTTTGATAAGAAAAAGGGACATATCCGCAAAATTGAAATTGCAGGACCGGGTTTCATCAACTTCTTCCTTGATAATCAATACCTGACGGATTTAATTCCAACAATTATTGAAGAAGGCGATGCGTACGGTGCATCGAATACCGGTGCCGGAAAGAAGATTCTTGTCGAATTTGTTTCTGCCAATCCGACTGGAAGTCTTCATCTGGGACATGGGCGAGGTGCGGCAGTCGGCGATGCGTTATGCAAGCTGCTGAACAAGGCCGGATATCAAGCGGTACCGGAATATTACATCAACGACGGCGGCAACCAAATCACAAATTTGGCGGTCTCACTTGAAGCGCGGTATCTCCAGCAATTGGGGCAGAGTGCAGAAATCCCGGAAAACGGTTATCACGGTAAAGACATTATTGACTTGGCGAAACGGCTCGTCGAAGAATACGGCGATTCATTATCAGCAAAACCGGAGGAAGAGCGCATGCGTTTCTTCCGCAACTTCGGCGTCGAACATCTTATGGGCGGCATCAAAAAGGATCTTGCAGATTTCCGTGTCCATTTTGATAAATGGTTTTCTGAACGTTCTTTGTATGAGGATAATAAAGTTGAAGCTGTGCTCGATTATTTGAAAAATAAGGGCGAAACTTATGAAAAGGACGGCGCTTTGTGGCTGAAAACCACTGAATACGGTGATGACAAGGATCGCGTACTCGTCAAATCGGACGGCAGCTATACTTACTTTACGCCGGACATTGCCTACCATAAAGATAAGCTTGATCGCGGCTTTGAACAGCTGATTGATGTACTCGGTGCAGATCACCATGGTTATGTGCCGCGTCTGAAGGCAGCCATTCAATCGCTTGGCTACAACCCGGATCAATTAACCGTCCAGATCATTCAGCTTGTGAATTTATTTAAGGACGGAGAAAAGGTCAAAATGAGCAAGCGTACAGGCAAAGCAGTGACGATGCGCGAACTGATGGAGGATGTCGGTGTCGATGCCGCACGCTACTTCTTTGCTATGCGCAGCTCGGACAGCCATCTTGATTTCGATCTTGATTTGGCTATTTCTCATTCAAATGAAAATCCGGTT
Organism: Sporolactobacillus sp. PKPK-6; assembly: GCF_056678885.1. Lineage (NCBI taxonomy): Bacteria > Bacillati > Bacillota > Bacilli > Caryophanales > Sporolactobacillaceae > Sporolactobacillus > Sporolactobacillus sp. PKPK-6. The sequence goes on from NZ_JBWXPA010000001.1 coordinate 2,238,588, forward strand.
TACTATGTGCAGTACGCCTATGCACGCATCACGAGTATGCTGAAACGCGCGGAAGACTTTGAGCATGACAATGTCGCAGAACTTGACTTGAATCTGCTCTCAGGTGAAAAAGAAATTGATCTGTTGAAGAAACTTGGCGATTTTCCTGCGGTTGTTGCGGACAGTGCGCAAAAATTGTCAATCCAGCATATTCCTTCCTACTTATTTGAACTTGCTTCATATCTGCACAGCTTCTACAATGCAGAGAAGGTGCTCGATGAAAGTAATGTGCCGCTCAGCAAGGCTAGAGTTGCTTTAATGAAAGCCGTTCGCACGACATTGAAGAACGGAATGGAATTGATCGGTGTACATGCTCCGGAAAAAATGTAATGACGAAATAGAGAAAACAGCCTCCCGTTTTAATCGGGGGCTGTTTTTTCTCACATAAATTAAGA